>NZ_CYTO01000026.1:75943-80527 GCF_001458335.1 Cognatishimia activa | reverse complement strand
AACGCCTCCCGCATGATATGGGCAAGCGCCGAACTGCGCAGGGGCTGGTGATCAATCTCCGCTCCCACCTGCCTCAGAGCGGTGGAAAGATCGGGATCGGAGACGTTAAGAACTGGGTTTGTTGGGGTTGGCTTGGCCATGGGGTTTGTCCTTTGGATCAGGGTCTGAGTTCCAAAAGACAAAAAGCCCCCTCTACACTTTGTAAGAGCAGAGAGGTCTCGAAGGAAGCGCCGGTGCTTGATGGTCCAGTCGTTCAATCCTCCTACCCCGCCAGGAACTCCGCCAACACCGGGCTGGCCGCGCCCTTTGCGGAGCTGAGGAGCACCGATCCAGTAAGCGAGGCTTTCGACAGGCGCACGAGACCGCCGGTTTCCTCGATGCGGTAACAGCGGCGTCTCGAGCGACCGCGCCTGTAGTGGGTCACGGTGACGATCTGGCAGGTGCTGCCGTCGGAGAGCGTCACGGGCGCGGCGAGTTTGATCCTGTCACCTTCCTGGTAGTCCGGAATCGCCGCCCAGTCCCGGCAGCGCCGGCGCCAGGCATGGGCATAGCTGTCGGGGTCCTTGAGTTCGGACAGCAGGGCGAGGAGGTTGAGTGGCGCGCGGGACTCGACGGGACCAGCGCTTTCCTCCATGTCCTTGTAACCCCAGCAGCCGTCGTCGTATCGGGTGAGGAATACGGCACCGAAGGTGATGGAGCCATCGGCGTCAGTGACATAGGTCGCATCCTCGACCGAAGATCCGTGGAGGTTTGTGACCCTCGCTGCCGTGTACCAGGTCGACCCCACCTTGCAGGCCTTGAGCGGTTCTGTCTTTCGGATGTCGGTCTCGAAGGTACAGAGCCGTGTGATTTCCGCTTTCTCATCCGCGTAGGTCTGGACTCGGCGGTCGGTGTAAAAGAGCCATCCCACTATGCCGCCCTCCGATCATCGAGCTCCATGAGCGCATCGAGCGGCACGCGATAGGGCTGCATGGCGTCGAAATCCTCGCAATTGCCGCAGTTCTGCACGATCGCGAACGTGTCACAGGCGTCCTTGAGGATGACTCGGAAGGTACCCCCGAGACCAGAGGGCACGTCATAGGCTCCGCCGATGAGATAATCCGCTGCGCGGCGCACGAAGACGCGGATGCTGTGGCCATCCGTGGCGAGCCGGATCGTGCCCTGCCCCCGGTCGATGAGCACTTGAACGTCGTCCAGGATGTCCGTGTAGAACTGCCCGGTCAGATCGCGAAACGCCATGCGGCGCTGCGCCATCCAGTCGGTGTCCCGAAACGGGTTCATGCCATCGGCGAAGGCGAAGGAGGGATCCGCCTGCTCAGTCGTGACGATGCGGGTTGTTGTGTCATCAATGCCGTTCGAGCGCAGATGCACGCCATTGCCGACGATCAGGATCAGGGCGGGCCTGTCCACGGGTCCATTCCAGTTGGGCAGGAATGTCTTGCAGCCGCGCGCAAGGCCGATCTGCGCCGCGACAGCGGACGCGGAGAACTTGAGAATAGCCATGGGGATGTCTTTCTGTTCGGTGTGGGAGGGTCGACCCGCGCGGGCGGAATGCCTCGCGCGGACCGCGTGATGGCTCAGGCCGCTTGCGCGACCTCGCTGTCAGGCTCCGGGGTTTCCGCAATGGGCGCCGTCTCATCACAGGCGACACCGGCGGTCTGCATCATCGGCGGGCACCAGGTGGCCACGGCAGCACGCTGCGCGTCGGTGAGCGTGGCGAAGGGTTCGGCGAAGAGCTTGTCGCAGAAGGCGACGATCTCCTTCTTGCTCGACGAGGCCAGCGTCACCGCCTCCTGGGCCAGACCCAGATCTTCGCCGAGGATTTTCAGGAGCCAGGCCTTCTTGAGGCGGTTGAACAGCGCCGCGTTCGGCGTCCAATGTGCACGAATGTCGGGCATGATCTCGATCTCGAAATCATGCATCAGGCTGTCGCGCCGAGAGTCCCGCGCAAAGCAGGACTGCGTGGTGCTTGCTGTGGCATAGGCGACGAGCTTGGCCTTCTCCCCTGCCTCGAGCGCGCGAAACGCCGCGAACTGATCGGCTGGGGACCGGGCCTCATCGAGCCACGTCAGATCGAGCACATCGTGGGCTGCGGCCACCTGCTCGAGCGACGTGCCGTCGATCTCGTCCATCTTGGCGTGGCTGCGGTATTCCTTGCGGGCATCGATCTTGATCGCCTGCGTGACACTCATGCCGCTGTCCAGAACGTCGCTGACCAGCTTGAAGAGGGTCAGATCGAGCGTGGCCTCGGGCTGCAACGCCATCGCGGCGCCAAGGGCCATCGCACGTTCGGTCTTGAGATCCTCGGCCAGCGAAGCCGGATAGGTGATCTCGCCGGCGTCGGGGGCTTCCTCCCCGGTCGTGTTGGCTGAGGCGGCGCGCGCGCCCTCTTCTTTCACGATGTCCTCCGGGCGCAAGAGGCCCACATGGAGCGTCACCTGCCCGTTGGACCAGGACGCGATCACGCCTGCACGGGCGAGATCCTCGGCGCTATAGGCCTCCTGCAGGTCGCGGGCTTCCTCTTCCAGAGCGTCGACGCGGTCGTAAAGGGCGTTGTAGGCACCGTCGTCGAGCCCCTCATCTTCCATCTCGAGTTGCAGTTGCTCAAGCTCGGCGGTGATCTCATCGATGCGCTTCTGGGCAGCCTCATCCGGCTCGATCGGGCCGGGATAGACCCGGCCATAGTCCGCCATGGTCGCGTAATCGTAGCGGACCATCGCATCCGCCCAGGCAAAGCCCAGTTTTGCGCGAGCCTCCTCGGCGGCGACCCCGAGCTTCTCGAGCAGGATGGTCTCGACCAGCGCCGCATCCTCGAGCACGGAATGCTCTTCCAGAAGGTCAGCCGCGACGGCACCGCCACGCGCCTCGTAGTCCGCGCGCACGAAGGCTCCGATATCGTCGCTGACCTGCACGCCGCGGGATTTGAGCGCTTGCCGGACGGTATAGGCCTGCAGATAGCTGTCTTCCTTGGTGAGCGCCTCATAGACCTCGCGCTGAACCTCCTGGCTCGGATGCTCGGCAAAGGCCTTCATCGTGTCGAGCGTGATCGTCTTCGCCCGAGCGGCGGCGCGGATATCGGGGTGGATCAGCCCGTAGCGCAACCGGCCTTTCACGGCGGCAACGGTCGTGCCGAAAGTCTTTGCGATGGTCTCAGGCGTCTGGCCGTCGACCTCCATCATCCGCGCGAAGGCCTCGAACTCGTCGATGGCATTCATCGGCGCCTGGGTGATGTTCTCGGCGAGCGACAGCGCCGTGGTCACATCGCAATCCTCCGGCACGAGGCGGCACTCGACCTTGGTCTTGGCGGTGAAGCCCTTCGCGGCCTTGTCCGCGACCAGCTCCTTCAGCGCGGCATGGCGCCGGCCACCGGCGAGGACAGCATATTTGCCGTCAAGCTTCTGGACCAGGAGCGGCTGGAGCAGGCCCAGCACAGCGATACTGGCCTTCAGATGGGCGATGTTCTCGGGGTCATAGGTTTCCGGCGCGTTGCTGCGCACATTGGCGGGATGCGGGACGAGATCGCCGATAGCGACGGTAAGGGGAGCAAAGCTTGTGGTCATGGGATATCCTTCCAGGAGGGTGAGGTGTGGCCCGCGCGCTCACGCGCGTGACCAATCCCCGGCTTCAGGGATCACCACGACAAAAGGCCCACTCTCCCTTTGAGGGGTCAGTGGGCCTTCATCGTCTCGGATGTCAGGGGGAGGAGTCCCCTGCCCTTCTACCAGTCGCGCGCCATCATGATGGTCAGCACGCGAATGGTGGTTTCCGGGTTATCCGGGGCCTCGGCACCGTAGCGAAAATCGGAATCTGCCTCATAGAGATCAATTTTCCAGAATACGGTTTCACCCTGGATCTCGACCGCCCCGAAATCATGCCAGCCCTCCGGGTCATTCTCGGGTTCGAATGTGTCGAACGCCCCCGTGACATTCACCGCCTCGGCCATGAAACCGTCCCCCGCCTCCATGAGCGAGCGGGTCACATGCATCCGGCCTTGGATGGGCGCCTCTGGTGCTATCCCGAGGCAGGCGAGCTTGCGGAAAGCGTCATTCTGAGCGGCGATTACGGCGGGGTCTGGGCGGTCTGTCAGAGGCTGTGCTGCGTTGGTCATGGGTCTGTCCTTCGAGAAGTTTGAAACACCCTTCCCAAAGCCTGCTTTCCCTTTGCCGACACACATCCCCTCAAGCGGCCTGGTCGACCTCCTCTGCCCTGCCCGCCTCCGATCGCGCGATAAGGTACTCACAGGCGCGCTGCGCATCGGCCGCGTGCTTGAAAATCGCCTGCTTGTCCGAGCGTAGCACCCGCAGCCAGTTGTAGAGGTAAGCGGCATTCATCTCGAGCGTATGCGACGTGAACCCAAGTTCCTGCCCCAGAAAGCAGGACGTGAGCTCGGCCACGATCTCCTCGCGCGCATAGGCTGTGTTGCCAAACCGCGAAAGACCGTAGTCGCGGTTCAAGCGATGGCGCGCCTTTGTGGCATGGCCCAGTTCATGGGCCCAAACCCCGTAAAAATTTGGCGGGTTCTGGAACCGCGTAATCGGCGGCATGTAGACCTTGTCTACCGGCGGCAGATAGTAGGCATCGCTA
>NZ_CYTO01000026.1:71858-75901 GCF_001458335.1 Cognatishimia activa | reverse complement strand
AAAAAAGCCTGCATATGGGGAATGGGTTCAGCGGGCGGATGCTCAGGCACCGGGTCCGGCTCGGGATGGAAGCTATCCGGCAACCCCTCGATCTGGCAGGCGTTGAACACGCGATAGGATTTCTGGAAACGGAAGACGCGGGCCTCGTCACCATCTGCCTCGTCGGCGTCTCCAGACGCCTCGTCCTGTTTCCGGCTCTGGCCGTAATAGACCACCACGGAGGACTTCTCGCCCTTGCGGACCTTGGCACCCAGGGCATTGGCCTGTGGGATGGTCATCCAGTAGGGCGAGCTGTAGCCCGCCATCACGGTCCGCATGGTCAGCAGGAAGTTGTTGACGCCTTGATATGCCTCGCCGCCCACGCGCAGGGGACGTGTACTGCCACCAGCCGTCCAGGGCTTGCGCCACGGCAGGACGCCGCGCTCAATGATACGGATGATTTCGTTTGTGATGACCTCGGAGGCATCAGATTTGGGCGTGCGGGATCTGGCCATGGCTGGCTTCCTTTCGAGTGTTGGTGTGAGGGGATAGTGATCAGGTTGGCCGACTGGCGCGTGGATCGTTGACGATCCTGGCGCCGAGCTCCTCAGCCATGTCGATGTAGGTGGTCAGCGAGACGGACCTGCCAGGACCGCAAGGTTCAGGGTCGACCGATCCGCCCCGTTTCACGCGGGGCAGGTTCGCGAAGGCGATGACATTGTTGACGGGTCGGATATCGATGAACGGCGTGCCACCTGCAACCGCAAGAGTGGCCAAGGGAAAGCGTTCGATCGGCGCGAAGGTCGACACAGTCGTCCAACCGAGATAGATGAACGTCCCGCCCTCGCCGCAGATTACATGGGCATTCGGCAATGTCGCTGCCTGCCGGAGATAGCCGAGATCACGCAGGACGGTCTCGCGTTCGAGCTGCCGCGCCCGCGCCGACTGGCCGGTTCGGCGCAGTTCCTTGTGTCGCCACCACGAGGCAGCGGTCGCGCGCAGCACGCGCAAGATACCTGTTTGCATGGGAATGCCCTTCATCAGGAAAGACAGACCGGAACCCGGCCCGGACCCGTCCGAGGGACCCCAAAGGCCCTCATCCGTCAGTCACAAAACCCGAAGGACACTTTCACTTTTCCCGGCCCCACCAGCCCGGGAAAAGAACTTCAGGGGCCGGCACAGCCCCAGTTTTCTTCATTGCACGCAGAAACTCCAGATCGGCAACGAACATCGGCAAGGTCTTACCTACGATTTCTAATTTTTTAATAATATCAATATATTATAGCAAAACTCAGATCGGCAATTTTCTCTGGTAAATCCATGCGGTGCATGTCCTGAGCACCGGATGCGACAAGCCTCTTCACTTCGCTGCCAGGGAATAGCTGGTACTACGTCCACCAGCGTCATCTTTCTCAAGTGCTCCCAAATCGATCAGGTCGAGGATGTCGCGATATGCGGTGTCTTGTGAGCACTTCTCGATCTTCGCATATTTCGACGTCGTGAGTTTTCCTTCGAACCCATCGAGGAGGCGGTTAAGCATGTCCCGTTGGCGGTCGTTTATGTTGGCCGTTCCGTATTTCTCCCAGAACCGCGCCTTTTGAAACACGGCCTCCAGAATGATCTCTGCGCCATCAAAAGCACGGTCGAGGCAATTGAGGAACCAATTGAGCCAGGCGGTGACATCAAGCCCGCCCTTCTGCGTCGTCTCGAGCATATCATAATAGGCGCTCCGCTCCTGCCGGATTTGGGTCGACATGCTGTAAAACCGCTGTGAACTGCGTTCGGATCGCGCCAACGCCATATCCGCGATCGCACGCGCAATGCGCCCGTTGCCATCGTCGAAGGGGTGGATCGTGACGAACCACAGATGTGCAATTGCGGCATGAATAACAGGATCCGTGTCAGGGACCTGATTGAACCAGGTCAGAAACCGCCCCATCTCTGTATCAAGCCGTGCCGCTCCCGGCGCCTCAAAATGCACGCGTTCACGACCCATAGGTCCTGAAACAACTTCCATAGGGCCTTCACGCCACTGCCCCACGGTGATCCGGGTCATTCCGCTTCGCCCGGTTGGGAAAAGGGCGGCATGCCAGCCGAACAATCGCTCTGCGTCCAGTGGTTGGTCATACGCTTGCGTCGCGTCCAGCATCATCTCGACGACCCCATCGACATGGCGATCAGACGGGATCAGCCCGCCGATTTCGAGCCCCAGCCGTTTTGCGATAGACGACCGAACCTGATCTTTGTCGAGCGTCTCGCCTTCGATCTCGCTGCTCTTGACGACATCACTGGTGAGAGTTCGCAACATCGCTTCGTTTCGAAGATCAAAGCCAAGGCCTTCCATGCGTCCCAAGAGCTTGCCTTGTCGGTGGCGGACAGCGGCAAGTTGTGAAGACAGCTTGGCCTTGTCCCAAGAAAACTGCGGCCAGTCAGTGATTTCGTGAATGTAGGTCATATTTTGCGCATTCCTTGCGGAGATTATACCGCATAATCTCGTCAAGACAACAATAACTGCCGCAAAATCTGCGGAGAATACAGGCGGCAATCTCCGCATGCCCCACCTGGAACTCTCAACGTGCAAAAACTGCGTCCCCATCCCATTATGCAGCCTGCCCGCTCAATCGACCATAGAAGCTGCGCTCGAGATGCAGCTCCCCTGCCCCGGCTTTCTCGACCATCCCACGCAGATATCCGCCCGGTGACGCCACTTCGCCGGCGCAATGCTTGTCGAACGTGAGAACCAGCGCCGCAGTCGCGATTTGTGGCCCAAGTCGGTCCTGCGCGAGGTTCCAGGCGTGTTCAGAAACGCCGATCATCGGCCTCAACTGCCCCACAACACGGTGCAGATCGCCCCAATCCTTCAGATATCCGCCCATATTGCGCGCCCACGACGCAAATTCAGGACAGGCTTGCATGACTGTCGGCAGATCAAGAGCTGCCCCGCGCTTCTTGCGCGTTTCGGCCACCCAATCTTCCAACTCCCTATCAACTCGCTCTTCCGGTGGCGCATTTGGCACCACGCTCGCCGCTTCCTCTTTTTCTGAGGAATTACAGGTTACAGGATTAAGTTGATTTGTAATTAGTATATGAGGATCAGAAATGACCTCCCTGGGGTCCATTTCTTGAGTCTTTTGAAGCCCTTGTTCAGTGGTTGCCGGCGTGTTTTCCACAACTTCATCCGCTCGAGCTGCTTTGAGATAGGTCGCATCGACACGCTCCTGGAGCTCCCTGAACCATTCCAGAAGCCGCGCAAGCGTCTCAGAGGCCGTGTTCCGGCGTGGGAGGCGGTCCAAAAGATCCTCAAAGAGGCTTGAGAGCTGTGTCCAGGGGCCTCTCAGAGCGCCGCTGAGGGCCGCTTCGATCCTGGCGCGGATCATTCGGCGCGCAACCGTGATCTGGCGCTTCAGGCGCTGGCAGAGTTCGCGCTCGGCCTGCAGTTCTGCGTGTAGCTGCTCAAACTCTTCGGCTCGAGCCGAGAGCGGCGACAAGTCGAAGCCATAGGCCTCGATGATACGGCCTTCTGCGTCCCTGTTGCCCCAACGCTTGCCATTGGGGCTGTCCTTGAAGGCTATCACGCCGATCTCAGCCAGGCGCCGTGCATGGCGCTTGAGCGCCGAGAGCGAGAAGCCTGTTTGCTCCATCAGGTAAGAGTTGGACGCCCAGACGATCGGACGCTGCCCCTCTTCCCAGTCCTGGGCCCGAGTGAAGGCCCCAAGCGTGTCGAGAAGCAGTACGTCGCCAGCCTTGAGGCCAATATGCGCACCAACGCGTTTCACGGCAACAAAGGCCCGTGTCTTGGGCACGGCTGCTCTTTCACCAGCTTGTGCGTGCTGTTCAGCGACCGCGAGTCCGGCCGTCGCTTTGCGCCACCCCGAGGGTTGGTTGATATTGGACATACCTCCACCGTTCTGAGGCATGACTGTCCCAGTCGCTCCATGCGGAGCATCATTGAATTTTTTCATTTTTTAGCTAGGCACAGAAAACCTGTTCGCCCGAAGACGTTTTTCGTTGTTTAGCGATTCGCGGGCTGCTAGGATTGTGGTGTGAAAACAAATCGCGCCTTG
>NZ_CYTO01000026.1:67788-71790 GCF_001458335.1 Cognatishimia activa | reverse complement strand
GGTTAACAGCTGTTAACCGCCGCTATCCTTCGTGGCTCTCTGATTGGAACCGATCGAAGGAATCCTGAATGAGCTGGTCCAGATTCTGATCCAGCCAATTCGCGAATCTCGTGTTTTCCCCTGCCCGCTTGACGGTGACTGAGAGCCCCGATTTACCACTTTTGATCTGCACACCGGGAACGGGCGAGCGCTCCTCGACAGATCGTTCTTGCTTACCTCGCTTGCCAATTTCCTTGAGAACGAGGTCCAGCCGTCCGTCGGAGTCGAGATCACCAGATTGACCAAGAACACCCAGAACACCCTCCTCCGAGAGTTGTACTTTCTCAAACGCCGTTGCGAGTGTGGTCCATTTCGGGCGCCCTGCCCCTGGAGCTGCGCCGATGGCTTCACCGACAGCCAAGGGCACTAGCCGATTGATACGCTCAAGCTGCGAAAGAGTGTTCTTGCTGATAGCCAAAGCCTGACACGCCTCCGCACGCGAGTAGCCCTGCTCCAGGATCGCGTGCGCGAACCGGACACGTTCATAGTAGCTCAGCTCCGCGCGGCCGGCATTTTCGAGGCCTTTCGCCATCAATGCATCGGTATCATCGAGCGTCCGTATCAGAGCCCGCACTGGTATCCCCAGATAGCGGCACGCAAGTATTCGTCTCTGGCCGTAGATGATCTCAAAATGCCCGTCACGATCCTTCGAAGGACGTAGAAGCACCGGGACTTGCTGCCCGGCATCAGCGATGCTGGTTGCGAGATCCTTGATCGATTCATTCGGTGCGGCGCTGTTAACAGCTGTTAACTCAATATCCAGTCGGTCTTTCGGACCCCAAGCAAGGATCAAGTTGGCGTCGATTTCCTGAATGCCGCCGAGACCCGCACGAACAGAGCCGATAGTTCCTTTCGGCAATGTTCGATGAGCTCTATCAGAAGCCCCGTCTTTCGACCCCTCAGTCGCCGCAGTTATCGCAGCCATGATGCCGGTTTTGTTTTTACCCATTGCCATGATTACCGCCCCCAAGCCTTTTGAAGCATTCCCGCAATCTCCGAACCAACCGCATCCATGCTGTTCTTTGCGCGATCATAGGTCGACCTTGTCATCTCGGAGCGCGCAACCTCGTAGATCGACATCTTGAGCATCGATGCGTCGCCGATAGCCGTACTACGTAGTCCGGTCGCCCCAACGACACGATCCTGGAACAGAGCGCGCATTAGGCTCACGATCTGCTGACTTGGGATATCGCTCGGATCGTCCCGCGTGATGAGGAAGGAGAAAAAATCATGATCGAGTTTGACGCCCGTGTCCTCGATCACACCAAGATAAGCAGAAGTCATTTCGACAAACTGCTGGGTGGAAGCAAGGTCGAGCATGCTCGGCGTCATCGGCACGATGACCGAGGTCGCAGCGTAGAGGCCGGTCAAAGTCAAGAATCCGAGAGCTGGCGGGCTGTCGATCACCACTACATCGTAGTCGCTCTCAACGGACTGGATCGCCAGACTGAGCTTCTCAAAGAACGCAACACCGCGCCCTGCATTGACCGCTGTTTCAGTCTCAAATTCGCTCAGCACAAGGCGGGCAGGTGCCAAGTGCAATCCAGGGAAATAGGTTTCCACAACAGCTTCCGACATCGGTACTGGATCGTCATAACGAAGTGCGTCGTAAATCGAAGCGCCTTCAAACTCCAGTTCAGTTTGAATCCCGCAAAAGCCAGTGAGGCTCCCTTGTGGGTCCAAGTCAATCGCCAGCACCCGGTAACCACTCAAAGCAAGGTAGTGACACAGATGGATCGCAGAGGTGGACTTTGCAGATCCACCTTTGAAGTTCATCAGCTGAATAACCTGAAGCTTGTCACCCTCGCGACGCCCAGGAAGATACTTACCCGGCTTTCGAGAGCTTGCCTCCAGGAAATGGCGCGCTTGCAGGATCTCATCACCGGAATAGAAGCGCCGTCCGTTCTTGATTACTTCAGGCTCCGGCAAGGACCCGTCGCTATGGCACTTGCGCAAGAATTGCCCGGTCACCCCTAGAAGATCAGCAGTCTCTGTAGCGCTGAATAGTCTCAAATTCTTGCGTTGATCGGGCGCGTAGGCTTGTTGAAGATGCGTCGTGAGCGCGGTGTGTAGACGCGCCGCCATCTGGCTTGTAAGCTCGGATTGAGACGCCGCTTCGATTGGTGCCGTCTGAAACATGGTTGCTATTTCTCTGCTCGAACGCGCTTATTTGCGCAACTTGACTCTAATGGCCGTGATTCACCATGTTAAGTCAAGGATTTTATCCACAAATTGTGCTGTCGGACCAAAGGTCTACTAGGGAAGCCACGCACCCTCTAGAGTTAACAGCTGTTAACAGCACTCACAAAATTGTGGTTCACGAGTGCATCTGGCGCAGACTGGGTGTCGCTAGCGCACGGTTTCTCAATGGTGTCTTGACCGAAAATCCGATTAGCGAGAGATACAGCGAACTCAGGCCGGATCGGACAACGCACCGACAGACTTACGGCAAACCCAAGGCCCAATTGGATCGACATTCAAAGCTACATTGATACTTGGGTGCCGGGCCCAAACGATCAGATCAAACGCACTTCATGCGCATGGATGCACAAGGCCCTGTTGTCTGAGGCGTCAATGATCCCCAGCAGGGTAGGGGGCATCGCGGCTTCTCGCGTCGCGGGAACAGTATCCGGCACAAAGCACAGCGTAGACAGGACCAATTCAACCACGCCTCACCTAACCGCGAGACCTATCCGATGAGACCAAATCATAGAAGGAGGAGGTGCGATCCGTGACATTCTGGGTTCAAGAGATTGTTCAGGGATCATAAGTTCAGCACTCAAAGAAGCCGATGCGCTCACTCGACGGCTTCGAAGACCACTGGAAAGCAACCGCGGACCACGTTTTTGCTTCAGCACAACCTATGGCTCCCGTCACCGATTCTCTGAGGGCAAATTGCGCCCAGTTTTGTTGTTCAGATGATCCGCGTAGAATGATCCATGGCTGATACTTTCCGAAGATCCAGGTTCAGGAACCGTCGTCGAGAAATACTAGGGCAGGGACCTCGATCATTGTCCCGGTCTTGGCTAAATCGATTGTCAGCTACTGGAGACAAGTCGAAACCGTTGGGAGCGCACCGTACCTTTACTCGACGCCACCACAGGTTCGTGCCCGGTCGAGGGTTTGCAGGTCAAAACGCATTAGGTAGGTTGCGCCCCGGCAGAGACATATCATCTATCTGTCTATAGTACGGCGTTTGTGTCTGGCCCACTGATCGCCGGGTGCCAGCATTTTGGAGCGGGGAAATGCACGACGGATTGCGCGTGGAACATCTGTTGCGCTTCGTGAACCCATTCACCTGCCCGCAAAGTGCGCTGCAACAATGCAATCGTTCCATGGCGTGGAAGATTTACAAGGTTGCGATTAGTGCGCGGACCTCAGCAACCCCAGCTTTTCAGCACGCTCCAGCAGCATCTTCACAGAGGAAGGCTGCCAGCTAGTACGGCCTCGAGGGGTGCGCTCACGCATCGATTCTAGCCGGTCGCAGATCGCCTGCAGTGTGATTTCGGGGTCCGAGCCTTTGATGGCAGCCACGATAGCTGGCAGGCGGTCATCGGTTTCGCGGCGTCCGGCGCGGCCAAGCACTTCATCTGGTAGAAACCCGTCGCGGACATAGGCTTTCACAGCACGGAGTAGGCGGCTTTGGGTCCAGTGCCGGTCGTGGGGCAGGGGGCCATTAATGATTCGCAAAACATCTTCCCAGGCCATATCCGGCCGTAGGCGTCGCACGTGGGGCACCCAATCCTGCGCGGTTTCGCTCAGGCGCTCCATGTAGCCGTCCTGTCGTGCCAGCCGCACCTTGCGCAGCGCGGCGGGGTCTTTGGTGCGAAGCCCAGGATTGCCACCAACGCGCCCTTTGGCGCGCGCAGAGGCAAGCCCGGCCTTTGTCCGCTCACGTATCAGCGCGCGCTCGAACTCGGCCGCGGCGCCCAGAACCTGCAATGTGAATTTTCCTTGAGGGGA
>NZ_CYTO01000026.1:64711-67723 GCF_001458335.1 Cognatishimia activa | reverse complement strand
AGCAGATGCGACAGGGATCGCGCAAGCCGGTCGATCCGCACAACGACCAGCGTATCGCCGCTCTGGACGCGTTCGAGCAAACGCGCGAGTACAGGACGCGCGCGATTGCCGCCTGAGGCGTGCTCTTCAAAGATCTCGGCACAGCCCGCAGATTGCAGCGCCTCAGACTGGGGCAGGGGGGTCTGATCCTCCGTGGAAACGCGGGCATAGCCTATCAGGGGCATGAAAACGGGGCCGATTGCAATTTCATATGCCGTTACTAAACGACCGTTTGATAGTTTGTTCAGAATTGATCGATCCAACTTGCGTGGTCGATGCGGTTTTCATGGATGTGTTTGGACGCATTCCGATATGTATTCACTGCTCATCCCTGCGACTCGCTTTCTAGTGCAGACATGTTTGCGTAGGTTGGTCTTTTTTCCCTTGAAGCTCCAGTTGCTAGAAGTTCTATCGACGTGTAAAGCGAAGCTATAAAAAACCGACCGCGTAGGAGATAAACCAAATATGTTGACGAGACGCCATTTCATCGCGACCAGCGCAGCTGTGTTCTCTGCGCCGATTTCAAACCCTGTGTTTGCCAGTACATGGCCAACGACATCGCAAAAGGCGGCTTGGGATGCGCAAGTGACACCTGCAAACTTCGATCTCGAGACGTCGAACCCTTGGGGATTGCAACCGCGCTTCCTGCCACGTCGGGTTGAAGCCCGGTCTGGTCTGACACCCGGCGACATTCATGTCGATGCGGTCGCGCGGTATCTTTATCATATCGAGGAAGGCGGCACCGCGATGCGTTACGGCGTGGCGATTGCCCGCGGCAATCTTTACGAGCCGGGGACCTACTCGATCCGCCGAAAGGTGGAATGGCCACACTGGACACCGACCAAATCGATGATCGAGCGCGATCCGTCGCTTGAAAAGTATGCAAATGGCCAGGAACCAGGCCCGCAAAACCCATTGGGATCTCGCGCAATCTATTTGTTCGTCGGGCAGCGTGACACATATCTGAGGATACACGGATCACCGCAATCCAGATCAATTGGTGGGCGCGCCAGCTCCGGATGCGTTCGCATGGTTATGGCGCATATCAATGAGCTTTATCCCCGTGTTGCTATCGGCTCCACCGCATTCCTTTATTCGGCGGAAGACAGTGTCACGGCCCGCAGCTAACCTTCAACTTGACGGTCAGGCCCGTCGAGCCGCCAAAGCTACGCTGCCGGCTTGACGCAGATCGGATTGCCGCCCGATGTCCTGAGCGGCAGGAGCGTGTCCTCGACCGGCCCGGAATGCATGTACCAATAGCAATTGTCTGCCGGCCGCAAGCGTGCGGTCGAGAGATCCTGGTTTGGAGCCGCGAGCGCCACGATTTGCTCCGGGACCGGCGGCAGCGCACCCGAGCCTTGTGAATTCGAGAGGGTTTCCGAGCAGGCTCCGAGCGCCACGCCGAGAAGGATAAAAATTGCGCTCCGTGTGTACATAAACTCACTGTCCTGCTGCTTTGAATTCTTAGATGCGTCTTTCTCGCATCCGACGGCATGTGGTGCAACGCAAAGGCAAGATCACAGGCGAATTTCCTGAGGAAAGTGATCGAAACTCAATGGTTTCGACCCAAACCGCCTGCGATCACCCCATTAACCACGCGGCTACATGGAAGACCGAACTTTTCTCTTGAACCTCTAGTTGCTGTAGGGCGTATCACCTCCCTACAATAGCGAATCCGAGGATGATCCATGCCACATGACGGTGCTCAAAACAGCCAAGACCATTCTCCCGTATCTGAGGGCGCGTGCGGCAGTTGTTGCGGAGGACAGGCCATTGAGCCAACCAACGTTCGAGCCTCGGACGGCCGCAGTTTCCATGTCAGCGGCCTGGATTGCGCCGAAGAGGTCTCGATCCTGAACCGGGTCGTCGGACCGGAAGTTGGTGGCACGGAGTATCTTGCGTTTGACGTCATCAATGCGCGGATGACGGTTCTGGATGGCGGGACGAACCCGTCTTCGGACAAGATCCTTCAATTGGTTGCGACCACCGGGATGACGGCCAAACCCTGGGATGCCGAAGATGCCAGCGCGGATCAGGCCGCACATCTGAAAAAACAAAAACTGTTCACGTTGCTTAGTGGCGGATTCTGGGCGGCAGGGTTCATCTACCACGTCATTGAGACTGGGTTCGGCGGCGCCATCGGATTGTTCTCGGGCCATGGTGAAGCGCCGATGCCCATTGCCGAAGCAGGGTTGTTCGCAATAGCGATCCTCTTGGGCGTGTGGCTGGTCGCACCCAAAGCGTGGTCGTCGGCGCGTCGGCTTTCTCCGGACATGAACCTGTTGATGGTGGTCGCCGTGGCCGGGGCCATCGGGCTTGGCGAGTTTTTCGAGGCCGCGACGGTCGCGTTCTTCTTTTCGCTTTCGCTCTATCTTGAGAGTTGGAGCGTGGGGCGCGCGCGCAATGCTGTGTCAGCGCTTCTCGACCTCGCACCACCGACAGCCCGGGTGCTCTATGACGATGGCTCAGAGGCCGACGTTCCCGCCGCGGCTGTAGCTGTCGGTGCGCGGTTCATCGTGCGAGGTGGCGACCGTATTCCGCTCGACGGGGAAGTTGTCGACGGGGCAGGGGCCGTCGATCAGGCCCCCATTACGGGTGAAAGCGCCTTGGTGCCAAAAGAAGCGGGCGATGATGTCTACGCCGGCACCATCAATGGCGAGGGCACTTTAACTGTACGGGCAACAAAAACTGCCTCCGACACGGTCTTGTCCAAAATCATCCGCATGGTAAGCGATGCACATTCACGCCGCGCCGAGGTTGAACAATGGGTGACGAAGTTCGCGCGCATCTACACACCGGTTGTAATGGGGCTGGCCGTTCTAATTGCCTTGGTTCCACCGCTTGTCGCAGGCGGTGACTGGGGCTTTTGGTTCTACAACGCGCTGGTTCTGCTGGTCATCGCCTGCCCTTGTGCCTTGGTGATCTCAACGCCGGTTTCTATTGTCGCTGCCCTTGCGGCCGCAGCGCGCAATG
>NZ_CYTO01000026.1:63605-64620 GCF_001458335.1 Cognatishimia activa | reverse complement strand
TCACGATGGGAGAACCGGAAGTCGCTGCGGTCTATCCGATTGGCGAGACGTCCGAACGCGACCTGCTTATGCGCGCCGCCGCGCTTGAAGCAAGATCGTCACACCCGCTGGCCCGCGCGATCCTGAGCCGTGCAGAACAAGACGGCCTCTCCGTTTCCGCAGCCGACAACACACGCACCGTGCCGGGCCGCGGCCTCGAAGGAGACATGGGCGACCAGTCCATTTGGCTGGGGTCAGACCGATTTGCCGAAGAAAAAGGGTTCGGGTCCGCAATTCCATCTGATTTGCGCGACCGCATCGAAGGGGCAGGCAACACACTGGTCGCCGTTGGGGACGCGGCTGGCGTCAGCGGCGTATTGGAATTGCGCGACCGGATCCGGCCTGATGCCAAGGGCATCGTTGCCCGCTTGCACGCACAAGGCGTGAAAAAGATCGTGATGCTCACCGGCGACAACACGGCCACGGCAAAGGCTGTGGCTGCCCAAGTCGGCATCGACGAGGTGCGCGCGGAACTGCTGCCCGAGGACAAGGTCACCGCCATTGAGGAACTGGTGACACAATATGGCACTGTCGCGATGATCGGGGATGGTGTGAATGACGCTCCGGCGATGGCGCGCGCGCATTACGGCATCGCTATGGGAGCCGTGGGATCCGACGCCGCAATTGAAACGGCCGATATCGCGCTGATGACAGACGACATTGGCAAAGTGCCATGGCTTATCGGGCATTCCCGCCGGACCATGGCAATTATTAAGCAGAACATCGGGCTGTCGCTTGCGACCAAGGCTGCATTCGTGGTGGCAACAGCCTTCGGCATGGCCTCGATGTGGGGCGCGATCGCGGCCGATGTTGGCGTTTCCCTTCTCGTTGTCACCAACGCCTTGCGGTTGCTGCGCGCGCGCGACAACGACGATGAACCGCGTGGTGGCGATGAGGTTGGCGAAGAAATGGCAAAGGCGGCACTGGCGCACGGTCACTAGCAATGTGACTGGCAAGAACCAGTGGGAGCAGGCGG
>NZ_CYTO01000026.1:54160-63534 GCF_001458335.1 Cognatishimia activa | reverse complement strand
CCCGCCGTAGCTAGAGTTCGGTCTGTCTGGAACTACCGACCTTATCGTACCCTGAACCGGCAAGGGCAAAAAAACCGCCAAATCCTCAAGGGTTTTGCCGGGGTTTTGTCCAGACTAAGCAATTGACCTGGCATGGGGTGGGTTAGGGCAGAGCAGCAAAAAAGGTCGCTTATGTCCCGCGATAATTGTCACAAGCATCAACACCTTCTGCGACCACATCGAGAAGGACGTCCACATCATTCAAGAGAGCTGTAATGCGCGGACTGCTTATACGGTAGCGGATAAAACGTCCGTCGCGGTCGCTGGCGACAAGCCCACAATCCAGAAGACACCTGAGATGGTTGGAGACGTTTGGCTGCAATAACTTCGTGCACGTCACAATCTCATGAACGGCCAACGGCGCTTCGCGCAAGGCGTCGAGGATCGCGAGGCGGCTTGGGTCCGCAAAACCGCGAAACAGCTTCGCTCTTCTCTCAATAGCGGTTGTCCCACTATTGCAGCAGGCGACAATTTGGTCCATATCACTACTCACTGATATATTATTTCTTTTCCCACTTTAGCAGGAGAACTGCGATCATGGCCAACGCAGAAAGCGCGATAGCAGATATCCCATCCTTCCGTTACCGCGTTTCCGGTATGGATTGCGCCAAGGATGCCGCCCAGATCGAGCGGGCGGCGCAATCTGCAGGTATCGCGCCTGACGCCGTGAAAGTGTCTACTGCAACGCACATAATGACTTTGACAGCTCCCGAAGCGCGCTTGCCGGAAATTGAAAAAGCCGTCGAGACAACAGGGTATGGGTTTGACCGCATCGAGAGCGACGAAGATATTCAGCAAGGTGCGGCCCATCAGGACCCTGGCTATCGCCGCGCGCTCTGGATCGTTGTGATCCTGAATGTTGGTTATGGCGTTCTTGAAATGATCGGCGGGTTCATTGCCGGGTCACAGGCCGTGAAGGCCGACGCGTTGGATTTCATCGGCGACGGCGCAATCACCTTCCTCGGCCTGTTGGCCATCGGCTGGAGCCTCGCTTGGCGAGCGCGGTCGGCCCTGATCCAGGGCATCTTCCTCGGCCTGCTTGGTCTTGGAGTCTTTGGCACGACCATCATAAGGGCATTCGAGCCGACAACCCCAGACGCCACTTTGATGGGGATTCTGGGCCTGATTGCTCTTGTGATAAATGTCATCTCCGTGCTGCCGTTGCTGCGGTACCGCAAGGGCGACGCGAACATGCGCGCTGTCTGGCTGTTCTCGCGCAACGACGCCATCGGCAACGCCGCAGTCGTTATCGCCGCCGGGCTGGTGGTTTGGCTAGGCAGCGCATGGCCCGATCTCATCGTAGCCTTCGGGATCGCCGGACTGTTCCTGCACTCGTCATGGGCGATCATCCGCGACGCGCGGGCCGATCTGAAGGCGGTGGCATGAACAGCCGCGTTCTCGGTGGGCTTTGCGCCATCGCCGCGTTTGGTGTTGATCAGGGCACCAAGGCTCTTGCCCTGAACTCCCCGGCGCTTGAGAACGGGGTCGAGGTTCTGCCCTTTCTCAACCTCGTGCGGGTTTTGAACGATGGGGTCAGCTTCGGTATGCTCGGCGGGGTCGTACCCTGGTGGGGTCTGGTCGCACTTGCTGCCGTGGTCGTGGCATGGCTGCTGATCTGGCTGTGGAAGGCTCCGGACAGGCTGACAGGTGCGGCGCTCGGTCTGATCATCGGAGGCGCGCTTGGCAATATCCTTGACCGTCTGCGCTATCAGGCCGTCCCTGACTTTCTCGACTTCCATTACGGGTCATACCACTGGCCGTCCTTCAACTTGGCTGACGTGGCGATCTTTTGTGGGGCAGCATTGCTGTTCTGGGACAGCTTTCGCACCTCGAAAGTCAGGCCGGAAAATCGGGAACAAGACAATCGCAAGGGAGATGTCACGGGGGGATAACAGCTAACAGGCAAAGAACTTTGGGAGGGAATTCGGCTTGAGATTTTTGGATTGGATTGACCGTGGCATTCGCGGCATCGGCGTCGTGACTGCGTGGCTGACAGTTGTTTCGATTGCTGCTTATGGCGCGCTTCAGATGCTGGATCGCAAGCTACAACTTGGCGTGTCAAGCTATTTGCCCGACCTGTCCACGTCACTGCTGTTCATCCTGATTTTCTTGACCTTTGGGTATACCTATCTGCGCGACGGTCACGTGCGCGTTGATGTTCTTCGCAGACATTGGTCCGCCCGCCGCATTGCGTGGATCGAACTGATTGGCGGCCTTTTTGTCCTTCTGCCGCTCGCCGCCATCCTGACCTACTACGGATGGGACGGTTTGATGCGCACCACGAAATTCGCGGAAACCCAGTTGTGGGCACAACGCATTGCCGGGGTCATCGGCCCGATCTTGCTGGCTCTTGCCGGGATGATTGTAGCCCTTCGCAACATCGCCTTTCTGACAGGGAGACGTGCGCAAGGTGCACCGGAACAAACAAGCGGCCTGCACAATGGTGAATGAGGTCTTCACGGTTGCCATGCTTGTCGTGATGGCCATCGGGGTCTTCAGCGGCTTTCCGGTGGCTCTGGTGCTCGCGGGGACAGGCTTCTTGGGGTTTGTCGCTGCGGTTTGGGTGGGGATCACTGATTTTCAGCATCTGGGGCTGATCTACCTGCGGGCCCGTGGTGTACTGACCAATGAATCAGTCCAATTCACCAGCGTTCCAATGCTGATTTTTCTTGGCCTGATCTTGAATGCCAGCGGGATTGCCGAAACCATGTTTCGCTTGCTGGGGCGTCTTCTGACAGGCGTTCCCGGTCGCTACGCCATTGCGACTTTGCTGATCGGCCTCGTTCTTGCGCCCGCCGCCGGGGTGATCGGTGCTTCCGTCATAACTGTGGCGTTGGTGGCCTATGCCCCGATGATGGCGTCGGGCTACGCACCGCGAACCGCAGGAGGCGCTGTCGCAGCTTCTGGAGCATTGGGTGTCGTGTTCCCGCCAGCCGTGATGCTGTTCTTCATCTCGAACGTGTTCTATCTGCGCATCGGATTGATGTATGTGGCCCTCATCGTACCTGTGCTTCTGATGGTCATGGCCTTCGCGGTCTACTTTGCGGTCACCTTGAGAAAAACGGTCGAAATCCCGCTGGACACACCCAAGACCAATCTTGTGTCAGACCTCTTGTTTGTACTCGCGTCTGTCGCGGTCATCGCATCCATTCCGCTCAGCATCATTCTGGGCTTTGCGACACTAACAGAGGCGGCTGGAGTAGGGGTTTTTGGCGCGCTATTGGTCGCGCTGGCGCGAAAGCGCTTGTCTTTCTCATCGTTGAACTCTGTCACGGTGCAGACAAGCACGATGACGTCGATGGTCTTCTTCATCGTATTGGGCGCATCGGTATTCTCGCTCAGTTTCCACCTAGTCGGTGGACCGGACGTCATCTTCGAGTGGATATCCGCATTCGATCTCACCCGGTGGGAACTGTTGGCGATCCTCCTTGGCGTGATCATCATGCTTGGGTTTGTTTTTGACTGGATCGAGGTGCTGCTGGTCTTTGTACCCGTACTGATGCCGATTATTTCAGAGCTCGACTTCGCAGATCACGTCGGCTCTGCCTACTTTGCGCAGATCTGGATCGCTGGCCTGATTGCGTTGGCCTTGCAAACGTCCTTCCTGACGCCTCCTTTCGGCTATGCCCTGTTTTTTGCTAAGATGGCGGCACCGAAGGGTATCAACCTATCCGATATCTATCGCGGAGCGGTACCTCTTGTTGCCATTGAGATTGTATTGATCGTGGCGCTGATCTCGTTTCCTCAGCTTATCACTTGGCTGCCTGAGATGGCCCTTGGGACCGCAGATATGCCGCAGCTGATACAGCGGTGACAGATGTTGCATACTTTGGGTATCGGCTGTGATTGATCCTATTGGGAGCGAAATTGCTTGAACCTCTAGTTGCTAGAGGTTGTAGCATGTGTGTTGAGCTGTGGAGGAGCTAGACTTGCGATAGCAATCTCGCCTGTTTCAAAGATCTTCTGATCGTGTCCTAGAGAGAGTGACAAGAGAAGTAGAGCGTCTCCTGCGTTGCAAGAAGAGCATCGACGCAAGGAGATCAGCGGCAGTATTTTTGGTCGAGCAGAGTGCTCGGCCGGACAAGGTTTGGCCGGTACATGAAGAGCGATAAGCAAATCGAAGTGTTCGCGGGCGTCGCCAGTTGTCAGAGGCAAGCGCGATGGAACAAGTGGTTGTACTTGCCGATTGCCTTGGCGTTGTCTGTCGGCAGCCTTTTTTCTGGAAGCCTTGCCCTTATTGCCATCGCATTGCTCTACGCTTCGGACGTGGTCGAGTTGTTGATGAGTTCAGCGGCGACTAGGCTGACACGACGTCAGAAAGAGGACCGCGTTGTTCTAGGATATGGGCGATTGGAAATTGCGACAGAGTTGGCGAATTGTGTTGCTGTGGTACTGCTATCCGCTTCGGTCATTTACCACGGCGTTATGCGCCTAAATTCCCCTCATCTGGCGCAAGGCTGGATCATAGTGGTGCTCGTCTCTGTCTTGATAGGGATTGAGTTACTGGTGTTCTCGAAACCGGCACCAACATCGTGGCGCCGACGTAAAATCGGCACATCACCGCCCCTATGGTCAGACCGTTTAGCGTTCTTGCTACCAGTTCTCGCTGGCGGCGTAGCTATTTTGTTGCTTGGTTCCGGGCGAACTGACACGATTATTGCAGTTTTATTGTCCGGCGCGCTTCTTTGGTTCGCCCTCCGCGGTATTGGGGAGGCGCTTAGATCGTCGCTGCTTGGAGCGCCATCAAACCTGAATGCGGTACAAGTTGTGCAACAAATAATGTCTGTCGAAGGGGTGCAAGATATTCATCACTTACACTTCTGGCGGCTCCCGGAACAGGGGCTGGCCATCGACGCTCATATCGTTGTTACAGTGCCGAATTGGCCTAGAGCCGAAGCCATCAGGGATCACATTGAAGCGATTCTAATCCGCAAGTTCGGAGTAGAACACAGCACGCTCGAGATGGAAACGCCGGACAGGGAGCTGGATTCTTGCCATGTTTACGGCAGTTGAGCTTGTTGACATTCATGCACGCCCGCAGCAGTTGGAAAGTCTTTCGCTCGCTGGCAACGGTTGATCCAAAATCAACTTTTTAATATTCTTGCCTTAATCAATTAGTCCGAAAAAGGGGCATCGAGCAGTGATGATTGACAGACTTCCGAGACGTTTCTTTCTCTTGGGTGGCGTGGCGGCCTTTCTCTCGGGATGCGCCAGCAAGTTTCGCTCGTACAACGGTCCAGAAGTGACGCGCGTGCGCCTCTACAAGTCGCAAAGACTGCTGGTGCTTGATGGCACGGAGGGCGTTTTGCGCACCTATCCGGTTGGCTTGGGGTTCGCGCCGGAAGGACACAAGCAATTCGAGGGCGATGGACGCACGCCTGAAGGTGCGTACACCATCGACCGTCGCAATCCGGACAGCCTGTTTCATCTGTCTGTCGGAATTTCCTATCCGAACGAGGAGGATATCGCCTTTGCTGAAGCGCAGGGCAAATCTCCTGGCGGTGATATCTTCATCCATGGCGGTCCCCGAAAGGGCATCGACCCGATGAACAAGCGGGACTGGACGGCTGGATGCATCTCGGTCACCGATCGGCAGGTCGAAGATGTCTATGCAATGGTGCGCGATGGGACACCTATCGAGATTTATGCCTAGCAGCTTCTGAGACTCACTGAAGCTCAACCGGATCAGGCAAACCGGCGGCGCAGCGCAACATTGATCCCTTCAATGGCGATCACCATGATGACCACTGCAATCGTCACGCTTGCGGCCTTGTCGTATTGGAACGAGCGCACATAGGTCTGAATGTAGAACCCGATTCCACCTGCCCCGACAATGCCAAGGATCAGAGACTCGCGCAGGTTCAGCTCGAACCGAAAGATCGTGTCCCGCGCTACAACAGGGGCCATTTGCGGCCAGATCGCATGGCGTAAACGCAGCAACGGCCCGGCTCCGGCACTTTCCAAAGCGGAAATCGGAGCGCGGGACACACCATCGATCGCTTCGGCGTAGAATTTGGCCAGCATGCCTGTCGCGTGGAGCGCCACCGCGATGATGCCGGGCAATGGCCCCAGCCCAACCGCGCCCACCATCAGCATTGCCACCAGGATCAGCGGGATCGCGCGAATAAATGCCAGAACAGTGCGGATCGGCCGGTGCACCGTTGCCGACACCATCGTCTCGGAGGCGAGGATGCCAAGCGGAACGGAAAGGATCACCGCACCGACAGTACCGAGGATCGCGATCCGCAGCGTCTCGGCGCTCCCCTTCCAGATCTCATCCATAACGGTCGGATCCGGCGGGAACATGCGGCCAAGGAAATCCGCAATGCGAGGGCCTGCAGACAGCAGTCGGGACAGTTCGACATCGGTGGTGATCAGCGACCACAGCACCACACCGGCAACCAACATCCCGGCCCAGAACCCGCCCAGATTGCGCGACCGCATCAGCTTACGACCTTGAGCCGTGCGCCGGATGCCGGGTCGGTGTCGTCATAGAGCGCCGCCGTCGCGTCATCCGTCAGATCGTGCGTCGCGACATCAAAGACGATCCGCCCGTTGCGCATTCCGATGATACGGTCGGCAAAACGCCGTGCCAGTTCCGGTTGATGCGACGAGAACACAGTCGTTGCCCCACGTGCCTGGGCGGCGCTGGTGAGAAGTGTCAGGATGTCCGCTGCTCTGGACGGATCAAGGTTGCTGACCGGCTCGTCCGCGAAGATCAGCTTAGGCTCTTGTGCGAGACAACGGGCAATTGCCACCCGCTGGCGCTGGCCGCCACTGAGCGAGTCCACGCGCCGGTCTGCGAGGTCCGCGATGCCGCAGTCGGAGAGTGCCGATCGGGCTATGTCCATGTCGGACTTCGACACGTTGCCAAGCAACGCGCGCCAGCCGGGCATCCGGCCCAGCCTGCCGTTCAAGACGTTGCGCATCACTGTCGATCGTTCGACAAGCGCAAACTCCTGAAAGATGAAACCTGTTTCAGCGCGCTTTTCCAAGGGCAGCGCACGGTTGGGTTCGAATGGTACACCAAGGACAGAGACCCGCCCTTGCCAATCGCGCAACCGTCCATCCAGCAACGTCAAAAGCGTGGTCTTGCCTGCTCCGGAAGGACCAAGAAGGGCAACGCACTCCCCGGCGGCTATGTGCAGGGACACCTGATCGATGGCGCGCTGCTCAGCACCGTGATGGCCGAAGCTCAGATCGTCGATGTGAATGGCGTTCTGCATCATAGTAATCCGAAGCGCTGCGCCATAGTCCGCACACCGTCGAACACCGAAGGGTCGGCTTCGACATAGCCATCCGGGCCGTAGAGATAGCGGAGTTTGTCGCGGTGTTCTGGCATGTTGAGCTTCATCATCGCGGCAACGAAGTTCTCGCGAAGCTCCGCGTCCAGTTCGGGACGTGCGATGACGACATGGCTTGGAATGGCATCGCTTTCCGCGATCCAAGTAACCTGAGATTGCTGCTCGGGGGTGAGAAGAAGGTCGGCGTATTGGCTGGCCCCGGCTGCATCGACCAGGCCCTCCGCCATCGCCTGCATTGCCTGTTGGTAGCCACCGGCAAAGAAAATGCGGCCAAAGAAGTCCTCTGCCGCATCCGGGCTGGATACCAGGCCTGCGCGCTCAAACTCGGCCAGGGGGTACATGTATCCCGATTCCGAAATCGGGTCGGCAAAGGCGATGTCGCGACCTTCCAGATCGGCCAGCATCTTGAAGCCGCTGTCACGGCGCACAAAGACGCGGCCCGTATAACTGGGCGTATCGCGGTAGACCTCTGACAAGAGCGGGATGGCACCGATTTCCCTTTCGGCCAGAACGAAGGGTAGGGCACCCATAAAGGAAATATCGGCATCGCCGTTGCGCAATGCTTCGACGGCCGCCGCGTGGTCGATGGTAACGAACCCTTCGACTGGCACACCGATTTCAGACGAAAGCCAGGCGGTGATCGCCTTGATATCGCCCAGAAGCTTGTCGGGGTTCTCCTGCGGTATAAAGGCCAGGCGCAACGGGTCAGACTGCGCCAGAGCAGGCATCGGCTGCGAGACAAGACCGGCCGCTGCGAGAATAAGAAGGTGACGGCGATTCAAGCGAGGCATCATCAAAACGCCTTTTCTTCTATGGCGGCGGCATCCGTCTTGAACAGACTCCAACTCGTTTCCGCGGCCGCCCAGTTCTCTGCCCGAACGGCTGCGCCGACCTCTGCCAAGCGCTCGGCCAGTGCGTAGACCTCGGGCCGCGACGAAAGATTGGCCATCGTGCCTGCATCGGCCGCAAGATCGGCCGCAACCGTGTCGGTCAGGACCAGGATGTGCTGCGCATCGCGTTTCGGTAGAAGCGTGTCGAGCGTCGAGGCAAAGGTCGTGAGTTCGGCGAAGGCCAGACGGAAGGGCGTGTTCGCGGTATCGAAAGCCTCGTATGGCTCATCGGCTGCGCCAACCGTTTCCAGATAGGCGGTCAGGTCCGACCGCTCGGCATCGGTCAGGCCAAGGTTCTTTGTCTCGTCGAACCAATCCACAACACTTGCCAGCGTCGGCAGGGCACCGTCGTGGAAATACGGCGCTGTGTAGAGCGTACCGAGCAAGGTGGGCGTGTCGAGGGCACCTGCATGTGACCCTTCGTAAGCCGCAGCCACCGATCCGATGTCGTGCGATTTGCGATCAAGAAAGTTGCCGGATGGCGTATGGCAGCTGGCACAGGATTGGTTGCCCATTCCGACGAAGGGGCGGTTGAATACCTCTTCGCCACGCCGCGCAGCATCCGGCGCGGCCTCCGTCAACTGGCCGTCGCCGGTGACCAGGGAATTGGGCAGGAAATCGAACTCGGTCATGTAGGCCACGAGTGCGTCCAGCATGAAGGGTGTGGGTTCTTCGCCAGCGAATTCATTGACGATCACGTTGCGGGAGAAATCCCGCAGCGACGCGAAACGACCGTCTCGCCCGTAAGGTCCGGTAAAGCGCAGCCCGCGCAGGCTTGGGATATCGATCGGATCATCGCGGCGGTCGTTGAACATCGGGTTGAAGAAAGCGCCATCCACGTCGACTGCTCCGGGCTGGTGACTGGCACCGGGAATGAAAAATCGCTGATTGATGTCCGAGCGATTGTGACAAGTCGAACAGGCTATGCCCAGATCGCGGGCCGGTCCGCCGAATATCTCGGCACTGTCGAACAGCATGTCACCGTAGGCGATGAGGGGCAGGTCGGTTTCGTCGATCCCCTGCTCCTCGAAATTGAGCACGAGAAGTGGTAGAGGGTCCTGATCGAAGATGTCTGAGCCGGGGGGCAGAGCGGCGGGCAATTCAACCGGCTGTCCGGTTCGGGCAATCGCCTCGGGCACGG
>NZ_CYTO01000026.1:53605-54051 GCF_001458335.1 Cognatishimia activa | reverse complement strand
CCGGCACCGAGCACGCCCGCCGAGCCTGTGGCATTGTTGAGTTCCAACCACGCCCGACCCAATGTCCGGGCCGCATCAGGGTCCGCGGCTTTGATATGGTCAGCGAACGCGCGGTAGAGCTCCTTGGCAGTTGCCACTGCCCGTTGCGATACCGCCGGGTTGTCTGCAGCAGTGGCCGCGTCCAGCTCTTCTTCGATTCTCAGCGCAATGAGGCGGGTGGCCGCCACATGAACGGCATGCCGATCCTGCCAGCCGATAGCGTCGGTCAAGTCACCGACATCAACGGCGCTTTCTCGGTCCAACCAGGCAAGTGCTCCGAGGCGATACTCCGAGCCATGATAGGGCTCGGACCAGGCTTGCTCCACCTTATACCACGGGACCGGCGCGAGATTGCCCAGAAACAGCGTCAACCGATAGGCTGCCGCTTCGGGCAGCCAGGGGGCTTC
>NZ_CYTO01000026.1:41102-53503 GCF_001458335.1 Cognatishimia activa | reverse complement strand
CAAAAAGTTAGACGCGTCTAACTTATCTACCCAAAGCCAACTTGTTGTCAATCCATCAACCTTCAGGCAAAGTCCTGTCATGTCGCCCGGCGCATCACAGACGCGTGAAGATTTCATGCCTGATTCCCGCGATCCCGAAGCCCAGGCCGACGGGTTCGCGCATGTGCGCAATGCGCATGAAAGCGAGATGGCGGAAGATTATGTGGAGCTGATCGCGGAGTTGATTGAAGCCCATGGGGAGGCGCGACCGGTCGACATTGCCGAACGGCTGGGGGTCAAAGCACCGACGGTGACCAAGAACATCTCGCGCCTGAAGCAAGCAGGGCTGGTGCGCCGTGAAAAATATCGCTCGGTTTTCCTGACCGAAAGAGGCCAGGCTCTCGCTGAGGCCTGCCGCCGGCGCCACAGGATCGTGGTCGCATTTCTGCAAAGCCTCGGGATTGACGAAGTAACGGCCGAGCGTGATGCCGAAGGCATCGAACACCACGTCAGCGAGGCGACGCTGTTGGCGTTTGAGAAACATATTAAGAGGCCCGGTTGATCCTTGGCCAAAGACAGGCTGTGCCATCAAATCGCGGTGTTCAGTAAAGTTGCAGCACGGTTATCGCCGTCGCCAGAACAATCGCGAACATCGAAAGGGACCCGATCGCAAGGGTTCGCCCCATCCTTCGATTGGGCCCGGCGGTCTTGAGTTTCAACTCATACGCTGTTTCAGGAAACTCCAGCACGGCCGAATTGGAATCACGCCGTTCATGCCGACGCTGCCATCGCACCTCTTCAAACTTGTTCCATCCATTCATGATGAGCAGAACCGTGACGATCATGAGCATGGAAGAGGGGACCCAGATGATATAGCCACCTGTGGTTTCGTCCGACAATCCGAAACGCGTGCCAGCCGAAAATGACATCGGTGCGCCGCTGTACAAAGAGACCTCTTTCAAAGTGATTAGTGCGCCAAGAAGTATGTTCGATACAATGACCACGAATGCAGTAATCAGTCTCGCGCCATAGGGCCAGCCGCCGACAACGCTACCGGGACCGAATACTGCTGAAAAGTATGATATTCCAGCTGCAACCATGCCGAAATGAGCGACGAATTCTAGTGTCTCACGGGCTTGGGCAGATGAATAGGCCCCGGGCAGCTGCCAAATATAGAGTGACGCGATGAGCAGAAACGTTGCTGGGACTGGACTTCGCACTGCACGCACCACCTGCGAGCACAGAACTCTGTTGATCTGACTCCGCCATCTTCTTGAAAGACCGGCGGCTAACCAACCGCCCGGCTGCGACAAGGCGATGAGCATCGGTCCTAGCAGCCTTGCCACCAAGTGTTCGGCTTGATGCACGAAGAAGTATTGATGACCAAGATCAGGGAGGGGACCAAAAAAAGCACCACCTGCTATGCCTAGACCCGCCAAAAAAAGACCGAGGCGCACATGCGACTTTGGCCTGACCGAACGACTGTAAATAGGATATCCGCGTATTGTAAGAACGACCAACACACTCAAACTTACGAGGGTTGCTAGAAGCGCTCCAAAATGGTCCATGTCCACAACGCCGCCCAACGACCAGACTATCCTAGAGCCCGGGCGATCATGATCGTGGCGAACAATCCGATCAAACAAAATAGGATTGCGCAGCTCGCCGCATGTTGAGCAATATCAAGTCGATTGCCTTTGCGTTTTTTTGCGAGGTATGCGCCCCAAAACGCCCCTAACAATGTCATGACGATTACAATCACGTCAGCCTCCTTTCCAAGTGGCTAAAAAACCGCATTGTGAGAGACGGGATCACGCGGAGGCCGACAAAAAGAAACCAACATGCCAAAACCAGTGGCAAAAGTGTCCAGTCACCGAAGCGCGCATAAAGTGTACGTGGCAGGGCAGGGGGCAGAAGTAGGTCTAGGACTCCCGTCTGTTCAAGGCCCAGACTGGCCAAGACGCGGCCTCTGGCATCAATGACTGCGGAAATGCCAGTGTTCGCGGCGCGAAGCACTGGTAAGCCTTCTTCGACGGCGCGCATCCGTGCGGCCGCCATATGCTGCTCCGGTCCGATCGATGTTCCGAACCATGCATCGTTTGTGGCATTGAATATCCAATCCGGTCGAATGGCATCGTCGACCACGTGACCCGGAAAAATGATCTCGTAGCAGATCGCAATGCCAACAAAAGGTATTCCAGGCAAGGCTAAGGTGCGTGGCCCTGGGCCCGGTGTAAAATCTCCAAGACTTTTGGTCAGACGCTCAAACGGTAACCACTCTCGAAAAGGAACATACTCGCCGAAAGGAACCAGTTTGTGTTTCGCATAGCCACCAAGGCTGCGCCCCTTTGTGTCATATGCCTGGACGGTATTGAAGTAGAGGGTGTTGGCGCCCGACGCGACCCGGTCTGGCACACCGGTCATGAGGATGCTTGATTGGGGGAGCGCGCGCATGATCCTCTGACGATCTGCTTCAACTTCGTCCAGAAATCCCGGATAGGCCGTTTCAGGCCACAATACGATGTCAGGAACGTCACCCTGGCTCGACAGGTCAATGTACCGTGATACGGTTTCTTCTCGCAGTTCCGGACGCCACTTGTCTTGCTGCGGCACGTTTCCCTGAACAATCCGAACAGTGATGTTCGTCGGCTCTTCTATGCCAAGCCAGAGACGGGTTTGCCCTGCACCCCAAAGGCTTGCGGCAAACCCAAGCGCCAAGACCAGGCCCCACGGACGTCTACTATTGCGACTGGCAATCAGATGGGTTGGCAGAACAACCAGAAAAACAAAGAGAAAGCCGAGACCGTAACTGCCAATCCACGCCGCCGGTTGCCGCAGCGGCTCATATTCGACGAGCGCATAACTTGACAGGTTCCAGGGGAATCCCGTCAGGACATGCCCGCGCAACCATTCGGCGGCGGTCCAGCATGTTGCAAAGAGCAGAGGGCTGGCCAGACCTTCAGACAATCGCGACCGCGCCAGCAGAGCAAACGCGAACGAGGCCAGCGCGGGAAAGAACGCAAGCAGCGCGTTCAACCCAGCGACGGCAGGTATGGCAAGCAGACCAAAGCGATCCGCATCCACAAAAAAGCTCTCCGCGATCCAGAAGATCCCACCGGCGAAATATCCCAGACCAAAAGTCCAACCCGTGACCGCAGCGCGAAATGGGCGAAGCCCTCGCAAAATAAAAAATAAGCCACCGTAGGTCGCCGGAGCAAGTATCAAAAATGAGAAAGGCGGAAGGGTCAGGACGGTCAGCGCACCAAGACAAACAATTGCTGCGGCGTGAGCTAGCGAAAGCACAAGGGCGACCTTCCGAAATGCGGCCTTCTCTCCGGCGGTTTCTGTCATTGCTCGGTCTGGGTTTTCTTCAACCCCGGCCAGGCCAGCAGCAGGGCGACACCGCAAAAAATAGCGGTGTCTGCGAGGTTGAAGGCTGGCCAATGCAGATCCCAAACATAAAAGTCCAGAAAATCGGTGACGGAGCCTACTCTGATCCGATCAATAACATTCCCCAAGGCTCCGCCAATGATCAGGCCATGGGCCACGGCCTCGCCCTCTTCTTTCGTTCTGAACATCAGGACTACGAGCCATAGGCATACAACCGTTGCCAGTAATACTAGCCCCCACCATGGCGCACCATTTAACAGACCAAAAGTCACGCCATCATTGCGATGGTAGACTAGATTGAAACCAGGAAAGACGGAAACACCGGAGCTCAGTGTAGAAGCGTTTGCGACGACAGCCATTTTACTCGCCTGATCCACGACGACAGCACTGAGTGTGCTCACCAGCCCGAGAGTTATCGTGTGTTTCATGCTCTGGCCTTCACGCTGCTCAGGGACCGCAAAGTGACGCGGGAATGGGCGTCTTTGAATTGAATAGTGCGAGCCCTCAATCGCCGGGATAGCTGGCAAACACTTCCGTCGTTCCATCGTTGTTGATGAGAAACACGTCATAAGCTTCGCGCCAGCGGCTCTGGTCCATGCCGGGGGAGCCAAGCGGCATCCCTGGCACCGCGAGGCCGACAGCGTCCGGTCTCTCGCTGAGCAACCTGCGAATATCATCTGCGGGCACATGGCCCTCGATCACGTACCCGTCGATAAGGCCTGTATGACAGGACACCATGCGTTGGGGGACTCCGCTGTCGAGTTTGAAACGAACAAGCAGCCCTGCAAACATATCTTGTCCACTCGGCGCAAATCCGTTCTCCTCAAGATGATCCATCCAGGCGAGGCAGCACCCGCAGCCATTGGTCTTTTTGACATCAATCGGCGTGGCTTCGGCGATCGCCTGCGCGGCGAGGCTGAGTGAGAACACTGTGGCAAACGTGAATAGTTTCATGATCTACAGTCTTTCTGAAGTCGCGGCGGCAACTTCCTGGTCAAGCAAACCCGTGAACTGCGCGCGAACAGTTTCAAGACGGACCAAAATGCTGGTGTTGGTCTCGACTTGGCTTGCCGCCGCGGCAAGCCGTTCTTCTGACATCGGGTCTGTCGGGCGACCGTCTACGCGCACTTCGTAGTGCAGGTTTGGACCAGTCGCGGTCCCGGTGGCGCCGACACTGCCAATATTGTCACCTGCGGCGACTCTATCTCCAACGCCCAGTCCCTCCGGGACGTCGCTGAGATGTGCGTATCGTGTCATGGTGTCTGAACCATGTGCAATCTCGACCACGCGCCCATAGCCGCGGCGTCGCCCAATAAACGAGATGCGGCCCGGTGCCGTTGCGTAGACTGGCGTCCCTTGGGGCGCCGCAAAATCAACCCCGGTGTGCATGCGCACATCCCCAAAAACCGGGTGCCTGCGATTGCCGTATACCGAACTCAGCCGCGCGCCCTTCACGGGTTGTGCAAACACCCGTAGCAATTCCCCATCAACAAAAATCGTCGCGTTTCCGGATTTGTCGTCGGGCCAGACGACTTCATAAAGCGTCTCCTCGATCGTCAGCGCGGCGAAGGACAGGCTGGGTTGCCTAATCTCTTCATCCTCGAACACCGTTTCACGCCACATCAATTGTAGCCGTTCGCCCCCTTTCAGATCCCGTCGGAAATCCACGGTGCCGCCCAGCATCTCGGCGAGGTCCACTGCAAACCGAGCCGGGACATCCGCTGACGCAAGGGTGGCAAAGATCGAATTCTGAACGGTGGTATCGGCGGCGCGAACAATCAAGTCTGGCTCGGGAACAATCCTGCGTGTCGCAATCTCATCTGTAAACGTGGCTTCAATCCGAACTCCTTCGTCCACCGAAAGCGCGACGCGGCGTGGGGTGCCCGACAAGGAAGTTTCGACTTCAATGCCGTATCCGGGTTTCAGTTTTCGCAGATCGTATTCTGCAGCCAAGGCAAGCGCGACCTCAGCGCGGTCGCTTGCAGTAAGACCTGCTTTGGAGAGCAGTGCATCCAAGGTTTCGCCGGCGGACAATGTCCCTGACCAGATTTCAACTGGGGGCTTTACTTCAGGCAAAGCGACACTGGCCAATTGCAAGGCAGGGGGCTCTGGCCTCCATGCGACTGTCACTGGTTCAAAAGTCTCGTTCGAATAGATTGAAAGCAATTGATCCGGCGGTGCGGGCATCCGCATTGGTGACGGTTGCCAATCAGACACTGCTGCCAGCGCCTCCGGAACGGGAGCCTTTCTCCAGTCGGTTTGGAAACCAAACATCAATGCGATGGCAAGGCTTGTTCCGGCGATACTTGCGACGAGATATCTCAGCTTCATGATGTTTCTTCTTCGGTTCTTGCGAGGACACGGCGGATCTTCGGCACCGCAAATTCTCTTGGTTCATGATAATCGATTGTGCCGGCAAACTGTCCCTCAGCATCGAACATGAAGACGCTCGCCGTATGGTTCATGGTATAGTCATCACCACCGGTGGCGACCTTTTCATAACTCGCGCGAAATCCCTCTGCGGCCCGCATTGTTTGATCCTGTGAACCCCTCCAACCCTGGATGGCTGGATGGAAGTAGCTGACATATTCCGCCATAGCCGCAACAGTGTCGCGTTTTGGATCGACCGTGATGAACACGACGTTCATGTCCGCAACATCATCTCCAAGGTCGTCGAGCCAGCCAGAGATATCCGACAATGTGGTGGGGCACACATCGGGGCAGTATGTGAAGCCAAAAAACACCATGGATGGATTGCCCAGAAGCGACGCAGGTCCGACAGTTTCACCGCCTTGATCGGTCATCTGAAAGTCCATCTGGGTGAGCGGCAAGGGTCGCTGAGCTACAGGTTCAGGCGCGCCGGGACCATCCACCTGCCACCAGCCGATGAACAGCGCCAGCGCAGCCACTCCGGCAATTGCGGCACCATAAGCAAGGAGAGTTCTTCGGCTCATCAGCCCTCCGGCCCACGTGCCGCAATGCCAAGAATGGGCACATCAACGGTCAGCGTCCCGCCATCGGCAAAGGTCAATGTCAGCGGAAAGGTCTCGCCTTCCACCATCTTGGTTTGCAACCGCATCAGCATGGCATGCATGCCACCTGGTTCCAGCGAAACACTTTCGCCCGCTGGGATGGTGATTTCACCGACTGGGCCCATGGAACTCACACCATTGGCGTCCGTCTTGGTCTCATGAATGTCAGGCATCATGGCGAGCGGCGTTTCCAGCCCCACCAATGTCACTGGATCGGTGCCGGTATTGCGCAGTGTCATGTAGGCCGCACCTGGACGGTTGATGCCGATGGACGCGCGGGCCCATGCGTCGTCAACGACAATATCCTCAGAGCCAGCAGAAGAGGTGGTCGGTAATCCGACAATCGCACTGAATGCAAGTGCGATGGCTGCAACGGTTGAGTTCACAGGTTTGCTCCTAAAGTCAGTCTTTTGATCACGACCCGGCCGCCGCGACTTCGGCCGCAACCAAGGCGCGCAGCTCGTCGGCTCCGAACGGGTCAAGCGGTTTGCCATTCACATAGAACGTTGGTGTCTGACGCACGCCCATTGTCTCCACATCCGCACGATCCTGATTAAGGATTGCGAGCGTCTGGGGCGCTTTCATCTGGTTTTGTGCGGCTTCTACGTCCAGACCGGCCTGCTCTGCAATGCCAAGGATCAATCCCGGCGCTGGTTCACCGTGGGATGCCCATCGTGGCTGAAATTCGAGGATCGCTTCTTTGACCGGAATATATACGTTCTGCATGCGCGCCGCTTCCATCACCCGGATCGCCTCTTCCGATGCAGCGCCATGAAATGGGGTGTATCGCAATACGACGCGGACCTGATCGCCGTGTTCCGCCATGATGTCCTTTATGATCGGATAGAAAGCACGGCAAGCTTCGCAAGCGGGATCGAAGAACTCCACAATTGTAACCGGCGCGTCTTCTGGTCCCATGATGGGTGAGTAGGGACGCATGAGTGCTTCGGCGATTTCGGGTTGGACCGGATCAACCTGAGCGACCGGGGCAGGGCGGGACTGATACCAAACGGCGGCGGCAAAGACTGCAAGGCCGACAAGTAAGACCGACAGAACGATGGATTTGTTTTTCATGGACGGGGCTCCTTCAGGGAGAAAAATGACAAGAAGCCGATAAACGCAAAGGCAATCAGCGCCAAGAGCGGGATAGGGATTCCAAGAAACAGCTGATTGTCGCCGGTGCAGGATGGGCCAGTCGCCGTGCAGGGTTGGATCGGCTCGGGCAAAACTCCAGTATAGAGACCAAGATGCCAAAGCGCGATGGCAGCGCCACCGAGGGCGAGCGCAACGCCGTAGCGACCGACCCGTTGATCCTCCCACCAGAGACCGAGGCCCAACACGACGGCCAGAGGGAACATAAACGCACGCTGAAACCAGCACAGACTGCACGGAGCCTGCCCCAGAACCTCACCGATATAGAGCACGGCCAAGGAACTTCCCAAAGCGACGATCCACGCGGCGGCCAAAGCCGTCTCTTTTGCCATCAACCGGCTCATAGCGACATCCGCGCCTTCAGATCGGCAAGGATCTCCTCTGCCGGCGTGCCATATGTCCAGGCCCCCACATATCCGCCTTGCGGATCAAAGAGGAACAGCTGAGACGAATGCCCCATCGTGTATCCGTCGGGCGAAGCCGCCTCCTCGATCTTCTCAAAGTACACGCGGAAGGTTTCCGATGTTCGCTTGATCTGATCTGCCGTGCCGGTGAGACCGATGATATTGGCATCAAATGCCGGTACAAATTCCGCGAGTTGTTCAGGCGTGTCGCGTTCGGGGTCAATCGAGATAAAGAGCGGCTGGACTTTGGCAGCATCGGAGCCGAGCGCATCCATGACAGCGGCAACCTCGGCCAGGGTCGTGGGGCACACATCGGGGCAATTCGCAAAGCCGAAGAACACGAGCATCCAGCGCCCGGCGAGGTCTTCGTCCGTCTGCACCATGCCTTGATGATCGGTCAGTTCGAAATCAGCCCGGAACGCAGGATCATCAGCGCGCTGTTCATTTCTGGTCGAGACTTGCAGCCAGACGAACCCCGCGATCGCGATCGCGGCGAGTCCCCAAAGCACTTTTTGTAACGCAGATAATCTCATTGGTCGTGTTGCGCCCGAGTCCGCCCATTTTTAGAGCTTTCTAAATGTTTAGCCCCTAGAGGTTCAAGTTGTTTTTCGGCATTGCGGCAGCCTGTCACGGACCTGTGATTACAGTGCTGGCTTGCGCATGCCAATAGCTATAGCTACCACCACTATAGATATGGAGGTTTCATGCTCACGATCGGAAGTTTGGGAAAGAAAACCGGAACGAAAGTTCAGACCATCCGGTACTATGAACAGATCGGGTTGATGCCCGAACCGGGTCGCACTGAAGGCGGGCAGCGGCGCTACGGGGATGCGGAAGTTGACCGCTTGTCCTTTATCCGGCACGCACGCCAGTTGGGGTTTCCCCTTGAAGCGATCCGCGAGCTTCTCGATCTCAGCGACAATCCCGACCGCTCCTGCCATGAGGCGGATTCCATCGCCCGGCGACAACTCAAACAAGTAGAACTAAGGATGGATCGGCTGAAAGCGCTTCGCACCGAGCTGAAGCGCATGATCCACGAATGCAGCGGAGGCAATACGGCGGACTGCAAGGTTCTCGAGGTCTTGCGCGATCACTCAGAGTGTCTGACCGACCACGATGCAATCGGCGCATAGTCGCGCCAATTGCTCGCATTCCAAAACGGTGTGTAAAACCACAATGGTCGGTCGTACTTGGTTACTAATTACCTTAGGCAGGTTGATAGAGCCGGGCGTGCGGAAGGCCTGTGTTCTCGAACCTCCGGAATGTCTTTGCCAAAGCCAGAGCACCAAGGTCAATGATAGGTTCAAGCAATACAACGATGATGTAGACTGAGGCGAATGCACCTGCATTTGCTAAGGTCTCTGCTGTAAATCCTTGCCCGTAGAATACCCAGAATGCCACCCATGCGACAATTCCACCTTGGAACACCGCAGATAGCTTCGCGGCTTGGCCATAGGTTACTTCAGTGTAAGGGGTGTCGGCCGGTATAATTCGTTGAGCCAATGCCGCCATCGCCAAAACTGGTAGAATGAGCGTAGTCAAGTTCATTCCCAACTGCGGAATGTCGGAAGGTGAAAACAGGAAGCTTTGCGCGACAAGACCAAAGATCAGACCAATAGCTGTTGGAACTGTGCCGAGGATCAGGAAAAGTGTGGTTCCAAGTATCAAATGTACTTCTGACACTCCAACAGGTGGATGCGGCAGAAATTCAAAGAATCCGAGCACCATCGCGCTTGCCGCAGCGGAGCGTCCGACCAAAGCTAAGATGTTACCGTTCTGCTTCACGTGATCAACAGCGAGCTTGGCGACAATTCCAACTGAGGCAACGCCAGTCGCGGTTCCCAGTACGAGTTTTGCGCCGTCCACGACGCCAGGTTCAATATGCATTAGTTCGTCCTTTCTGCACCCATCGTGCAAGATGCCTCCCTAGAGGCGTCACAGTGTACCTGGCAGGTTTCCTGACTCGCGCTTCATCGCGGCAATTTCCACCTTCCCGGATCTCTCCAGTGGTATTCGGAATGCAGCTAACGCTCACAGTTGCGTGGGCAGTCTCGGATCAGGACAGGACTTGATGTCCCTACCGCGTTCCCATTTACCCCGCCGCCGCAAATCGGCTTTGGGACCAAGTCCGAGCACCTGATATCCTCGGCCTGCATGAGTCAAGATGGTTTGTAGAATGCAGTTGGTGCGTAGTCGCTGTGGTGACCACATTTAGCCCTAGTATGATGCGAGATAACACAAAACTACTCCATCAAACAGCTAGTTACATCAACTCATCTTTTCAACTTTCCGAGAAAAACTAAGCCCAGGACGGATCTCCCTGGTCTTCATCCGAAAAAGCAAAACATCCCCAAGAGCGGAACTCTTGGGGATGTCGTGATCAGACCAAATCAGATTATTCGGCCGTCGCGGCATAGTTCATGATGTGAAAAATCATGTTCTGTTCAATTGTGCCATCGACAAGGTGTGCCCACGGGCCTTTGGCATAGGCGGCGACATCCTCACCCGAATGGGTTTCGGAGGACTTGGGAACCACCGCCTGCTGCAAATAGTCCAGGTCTGTCGCGGCCTCTTCGGTGAGCGCCGGACGCGTACCAAAGAAAGAACCATCCGCTTGTTCGGTCAGAACCGATCCCGCACCGTTCAGGTAGCCGGCGACGGTGAACGGCTTATTGTCGGCTCCCAATTCGGGCTCTCCGGTATGCGCCACGCCTTCGCCGTCGATGCCCATGCACAGGCCAAGGATGTCCGACCCACGCCCGCAATAACCATTGAAGGCAAGCGCATGTTCATGATCAGCCGTCACGATGATCAGGGTGTCGGCATCGTCCGTCAGTTCATCAGCGATCGCGACGGCGTCGGAGAACGCCTTTTGGTCACGTACCGCGCGTGCAAGGTTGCCGCCGTGGTTGGCATGGTCCACGCGACCCGCTTCGACCTGAAGAAAGAAGCCATTGTCCCCCGATTTTGCCTGAAGCGCCTGGATGGCCGCACCGGTCATGTCGGCCAGGCTGGGTTCGTCTTCGCGGTCAGCTTCGTACATCATGTGGCTGCTTTCAAACAACCCGAGGATCGGGGTCCCATCCAAAGGGGTGTTTTCGAAAGACGCCTGATCGGTCGCCAAATGAGCGCCTAGTTCGCTTTGGGCTACGTCCATCAGATTGACCCCGTCTTCGCGGCGCCCGCCTTCGTCACCATGAAAGTTGCGCATGCCGCCGCCCATGGCGACGTCGATCATCCCGGAACGCATGGCCTCGATCAGCTGCGTCGCAATGTCAGTCTGGGTGTCGCAACCTTCAGGCACTGACGCCTCGAAATTGCGGTCCACTGTCTTTGCGTAGGCCGAGGCCGGTGTCGCATGTGTGATGCGCGCTGTGGAGACAATGCCGGTTTCTTTTCCCATCTCACTCATAAGTTCGTTCATGGAGGAAACGGTATTGCCCGGCAGCGTCGAACAGTCGCCGCGGTTCACGTTTTCATTCACACCGATGATGCCTGCCTTGGTTTTGATCCCGGCCATCATGGCCGTGCCCGTGCCAGCGCTGTCCGGTGTCTGGGCGTTGACGTTGTAGGTCTTGACCAGAGCGAGGTTTGGAAAGGCCTCCTGGGGTTGAACATACTCATCACCAAAGCCGCCCTCTTGCTGGCCTGCAAACAGACGCGATGCGTAGTTTGTACCAACGCCGTTGCCGTCAGAGATCATCAAAATGATGTTGAGAGCCCTGTTAGTATTGGGCTGCTTTGCCAGTTCTTCGGCCAGACGCTCCTGTCCGGATACGAACCATTCGTTTTCGGCCTGAGGCAGGTCTTGTGCTGTCGCCATGCCTGATACCGCGATAGCAAGGGCAGATACCGCTGTTAATGTCTTCATTCTTTCGCTCCAGTAACGAGGGTTGGGTCTGGGTCGAAAATGCTACTTTTTCGCATCAGATTTGTGACAGCGTGTTGGAATCGTCGCGAGAATATTTAAGCTTGAACCTACAGTCACTATAGCAATTACATGTTGCGTCAGACGATTCGAGGAGATGACAGTTGACCGCCAGTGACCCGCTTGTTGCAGCCACCCCAATCCTTAATTTCGACCATCCGTCGATTGCACGACTGGTTGAAGACAAAGGATGGAAAACTCTTTCGCCATATGACCGGATCGGCGCCGTTTATGATTTCGTGCGCAATGAAATTGCCTTCGGGTACAACCGCGCAGACAACATCTCGGCCGCCGAAGTCCTCGCTGACGGTTTTGGTCAATGCAACACCAAGGGCACGCTTCTTATGGCCCTGTTGCGTGCAGTCGGTGTACGGTGCCGCCTTCACGGCTTCACGATTCATAAAGAGCTGCAACGGGGCGTCGTACCTGAACTCGTTTATCCGATCGCCCCGGAAGAGATCATTCACTCATGGGTTGAGGTGGAGACCAAGACGGGTTGGGCAAACCTCGAAGGGT
>NZ_CYTO01000026.1:40990-41092 GCF_001458335.1 Cognatishimia activa | reverse complement strand
GCGGTTATGGGGCAGGGACCGGTTGCCTGCAGGCGCCGCCAGTGGAGTGGACAGGTGGCGACACCTACATCCAGAAGACTGGTATTGTTCAGGACTTCGGCA
>NZ_CYTO01000026.1:25838-40851 GCF_001458335.1 Cognatishimia activa | reverse complement strand
GTACCGCCACATCATCCGCCATTGGATGAATGCCCGCGTGCGCCGGATCAGGTCCGGTAAAGTGCCGCAAATCCCCGGCTTGGCTTTGCCCAATCATCAGCACGAGGAATCCCGGCATGCCTCATGATCACGGCCACGCGCATATAGATCCTGCGTCAGGCGACCGCCGTGTCTCCATCGCGATCTGGGCCAACGCTCTTCTGACGCTTGCGCAGATTGTCGGTGGGATCTTGTCCGGCAGTCTCGCGCTCATTGCCGATGCGCTGCACAATTTCTCGGACATGGCATCCTTGGTGATCGCCTTCGCGGCACGAAAGATCGCGAGACGCCCGGCCGACGAGCGCATGACCTTCGGCTATGGCCGGATCGAAGTTGTGGCCGCCTTGATCAACTACACCACCCTCATCCTCGTCGGCGTCTATCTGATCTACGAGGGCGGGATGCGGCTCATCGAACCGACCGAAGTCGCCGGTTGGACCGTGGTGATCCTGGGCTCGGTGGCGCTGGTTGTCGACACACTGACAGCGCTGCTGACGTATTCGATGCAAAAGGGCAGCGTCAACATCCGGGCGCTCTTCCTGCACAACCTGTCGGACGCGTTGGCTTCTGTTGCCGTGATCATCGGCGGCTCGCTCATCTTGCTCTATGATATGTGGTGGGTCGATCCGGCGATCACCATCGGCATTGCGCTCTACATTCTTTATCTCGCCGTGACTGAAATCGGGGGGCCTATCCGCATCCTGATGCTCGGAAGCCCGCCCGACATCGACAATGATGCCGTTGTTGCTGCAATCAGGGAGGTCGACGGGGTCCATGATGTCCACCACGTTCATCTGTGGCAGATGCAAGAAAACGAAACGGCATTGGACTGCCATGTCGTGACCATTGATGGCGCATCCGGCGAAGGGCTCAAGGCTGCCGTGAAAGCGCGCCTCACCGAAGAGTTCGGCATCCAGCACTCCACGCTCGAATTGGAAGACTTGGAGAATGCTCATGAGAGCGCACGACTCTATGGGCACGAGCAGACAAAAGCATGATGGAAACTACGCTTATTCTTTCTGGTCTGGGAATCGCTGCAGCAACACTGGCTTCGATCCTTTGGTCAATTGTTTTCCCAAAGCGTCGTATCTGGCCGCCCCAACGTTACACGGCGATCACGCCAATTTTGGTCTGGGTGCCAACGTTTTCGTTGTTTGGCGTACTCATTTTGCTTGGCGTCTTGGGGTGGGGCATTTTGGTGCTTCCCAACTGGCTTCGGTTCGGGGTCGGGATACCTCTCATTCTGTTTGGCAATTTTGTCGTCTGGACTGAAGTCGCTCATTTCGGGTTAGCGCAAACTGGCGGAGCTAAAGGCACGTTGAGGACTACCGGCATGTATCGCTACTCTCGAAACCCTCAGTACATGGCCGATATGGCAATTGTCGGTGGGTGGATGATCCTTACATCTTCACCCTCGGCGCTCACTGTAGGAACAGCCGCCATCCTTGTTCTGATAGCCGCGCCATTCGCAGAAGAGTCGTGGCTAAAGGAACTGTACGGTTCTGAATTTGAAGAGTATCGGGCTTCAACCCGCCGCTTTCTCTAAATCGCTTCACAAAAATGTCATTCCCGGATCGCTTGACCCTCTAGCTACTAGAGGTCTTACGACTCAAAAAAATGGAGGAAAGCTGTGAGCAGAATAATTAAGAACCGCAGGCAGTTTCTATCAACAACAGCCGCCGCCGTCATCGGACTTCCGGCCTTGGTAAAGGCCCAGTCTGTGGAGCAACCGACCGGAACGGCGGTACGCAGGAATATCTCGTCCTTCAGCGCTCAGCCATGGCAAGACCACTTTGACAATCTCGAGCATGGGGCGATCCTCTGCGACATCAATTCAAGAGCCGTTCAGTTCTGGTCTGAGGACGAAAGTATTTACAAGCTCTACCCGTCGAGCGTACCTCAATCAGAAGAGCTGACCCGGCGGGGATACACAAGGGTCGTTCAAAAAGTGGAAGGTCCGAGTTGGAGACCGACACCTTCGATGAAGGAGCGTAATCCTGAATGGCCTGACTACTGGCCACCGGGCCCGGACAACCCTCTCGGCACACACGCGCTCTATCTTTCCTGGCAATATTACCGTGTCCACGGGACCGGCGACACACGCAAGATCGGGCGTCAGTCTTCCAATGGGTGCATTGGGCTGTACAACGAGCATATCGCAGAGTTGTTCGATCTGGCGGAAGTCGGCACCCAAGTCAGACTCTTTTAGTTCACTGATTGCCCCGTGATAGCAGCGGGCGACTTGGCCGCCAATCTCAAGTGTATTGCAAAGATCTTATGCACTGCGAAACAGCCAAGGGTTCATGATAGAAACTGCCGTGGATCGACGTTGCTCTACCTCTTTCTTGGAGGCAGAAGTTGATGCAAGGTGACAGCGACGGGACGACAACCATATTCACTATTGGCATCACATGGGCGGCTTTTGTATTAGCTGTGATTTTGGCTCTGTTTTGTGTCTTTTGGATCTGCAAGCGATGGAAAGACCGAAACCGGAAGTAATCGCCATATTGAACTCGCCAGCCGACGCCCGATCTTCAAGACGGAGCTGTGACCTCGCGTATAAAAAGAACTGGAAGTCGACCTTTTTCGGTACGCGCTTTACTGAAAGGACGAATGTTCTGCGAAGCTACCGTCAGCGGGCATGGTACGGATGAGACGTCTATTCCGACTTTTGCTTAGAGGGTTCATCGCCGCAGCAATCATAACAATAGTTGCGACCGCGTTGGCGATTTGGCTGATGACTCGATCAATTCCAGACTACACGGCAAGTTTCAATGTTGAGGGTCTATCGGCACCGGTCGATATCGTGAGAGACGCTTACGCAGTTCCACACATTTTTGGAACGAACGACCCCGATGTCTTTTTTGGGCTTGGAGTCGCTCACGCGCAAGACAGGCTGTGGCAAATGACCCTTCTGAGAAGAATTGCCCAAGGACGCTTGTCTGAACTCTTCGGACGAAGCACTTTGGCCTATGACGATTTCATGCGCAGACTTGATCTGGCCGAGGCCGCTCGTTCTTCGCTTTCCGCCCAGGACGACAAAACGCGTGAAGCTCTCAACGCCTATGCGGAAGGGGTGAATGCGTGGATTGAGGAAATCAACAAAGGTGCGTTGGGGCGAGGTGCACCAGAATTCTTTCTGTTTGAAAGCTCCATCGCGCCATGGAGACCAGAGGACAGCATCGCAATTCTCAAGCTTTTTGCGTTACAGAGCTCGGGTCAATTCCAAGAAGAGGTTTTGAGGGCTCGCCTCTCTATGCTCATTCCCCCCGCACGCGTTTCTGATCTTCTCCCGGCGTCATTTGCCAATGATGATCGCAACATACCAAGGTACTTTGACCAGTTTCCGAATGCTCGTCTCGGCGCCATTCGATTTGAACCCGCTGAACTGAGCAGATTGTCGCCTCTTAGAAGTCCCAATCTCAATTCGTCGATGCTTGCCTGGGCTGCCACCCGCAACCGAACCGTTTCAGGCAACGCGGTAGTTGCCGGTATTTTCGACACTCAGCTGGCCATACCTTCGCTCTGGTACCTCGCTGGGTTGGAGCTTCAAGTCGGTGGCGTCATCGGTGCGACAATACCTGGGTTGCCGGTCATACTGTCAGGTCGTAACAGCAGTCTGGCATGGTCTGGAACCACATCAAACATCGACGACCAGGATCTTTTTATTGAGAAGCTACTCGACACAGGCTCTCGTGAGGTACTGACACCGGCGGGACCCCGGCCAATCGTTTCGCGCCCCTCCGTTATACGCATTCGGGGCGAAGCGCCCGTGACTATTCGCTTGGAGCGAAGCGAAAACGGTCCGATCGTTCAATCTGACTTGTTCGGTTTATCGTCGGTCATTCCAGAAGGGCACATTGCCTCTCTGGCATGGACCGGCCTGTCCACAAATGACACTTCCATAAGTGCGCTCATGGGTTTGATGACTGCAAAGAGTACAGATCAAGGGTTCTTGGCAATGCGATCCTTCATCGCACCCGCTATGAAGATGATCATTGCAGACGAGGAAAATCTCGCAAGTCAGTTTGTTGGCGTCCAACCAATTCGAGATCCTCGAAATGCGTTTGCGGGGTCTATGCCAGCACCTGGATGGCTGTCGGAAAGCCGCTGGCTTGAGACTGGCCCAGGTGACACCTCGGAGGACGCCGAGTTATCCGATCCAAACTCCCAGACACAAATTGATCGCGACATAGACAATCAAGCGCCCTCTCCCGAATTTGTTTGGGCAGACGGACGAAGCTTTAGGTTAGGTCGCCTTACGAGGCTGCTTGAGGCGCGCGACGTCCACACCCGGGACGGTTTCGTTGAGTATCAGAAAGACACTATCAGTCCGGCCGCAAGGGGCCTGTTGCCACTCATCGCCAAGAACTTGTGGTTTTCAGAACCACCCGCGCCCCAAGGAACTCTTGCCCGACGGCGTGCCGAAGCTCTGCAAATGCTGGCAGATTGGAACGGCGACATGAACGAGCACATGGCGGAACCCCTGATCTATACCGCTTGGATGCGCGCCCTCCAGCAACGGTTGATAAACGACGAGTTGAGCAAAATGGCTGAGGGATTGCCTGTCATTCAGACACTTTTTCTCGAGCGCGTGTTCCGCGATGTCGATGGTGCCTCAATCTGGTGCGACGTAGTTCAATCGGAAGAAATCGAGACCTGTGATCAGATCGCTAGCCTCGCGCTCGACGATTCACTGTTATGGCTCGAAGAAACATTTGGGCGTGGCGATTTGAGTACTTTGAGGTGGGGAGATGCCCATCAAACCGCACTTGATCATCCTATCCTGAGTTGGTCTCGAGGTTTCAGTTTCATGTCAAACATTCGACTTCCGTTCTCAGGCGGCGACACCACTCTTTTCCTTGGATTTTCTGCGGGTGCATCCGAGGACCCGTTCCAAGCTGATTTTGGATCGACTTTCCGTGGGGTCTATGACCTTTCTGATCCAAACAGTTCGGTATACATAGCATCAACCGGACAGTCGGGCCATTTTCTCAGCCGCTTTTACGATGATCTTGGTCGATTGTGGCGGCGTGGAGAGTATGTCCCTATGTATCTTGAGCGACAACTCGTGAATGCCGGGTCGGTGGGAACGACAAGTCTGCTGCCACAGCGCAACTGAATGAAATGAAGGCAATCCGGCTTTCCTGCACCACAGATACTTAGAGCTATTGTGCCGCACAATGGCAATCTGGACCATGAAGGCGGGATTGGACCTGTCCTTCTTGAGTTGCGGCTTGGTGGAAAGCTCAAGAATCTGATGACAATTTCGCATACAGGGGTCAAAGTTCGGCACGCCGCAATCGAAGCGCATTCGCAATGACCGATACTGACGACAGGCTCATGGCTGCGGCAGCGATCATTGGCGAAAGAAGCAACCCGAAAATGGGGTAGAGAATGCCAGCCGCGACAGGAACACCTGCAGTGTTATAGGCAAACGCAAAAAATAGGTTCTGTTTGATATTTCGAACCGTTGCTTTTGCGAGCCTGCGGGCTCTGACAATGCCTACCAGATCGCCTCCCAATAGTGTGATGCCAGCGCTTTCGACGGCAACGTCGGCACCGGTACCCATCGCAATCCCGACATCGGCAGCCGCTAGGGCAGGCGCATCGTTTACGCCATCTCCGGCCATGGCAATCTGGGCGCCTTCATGCCTCAAGTTTTCCACCAGGGCTTTCTTGTCTTCCGGCAAAACCCCTGCATGAACTTCATCTATTCCAAGCTTCAAAGCGACGGCTTCCGCCGTCTTTTGATTGTCACCAGTCGCCATGATGACCCTGAGCCCGAGGCGATGAAGATCGTCAATGGCACCGGCCGTGGTTTCTTTGATCGGGTCAGCGACTGCCACGATCCCGGCGAACCTACCATCGACTGCTATGAACATGGCAGTCTTTCCAGAAGCCCTGAGGTCATTTGCAGCATGTTCAGCAACCGAATGGTCCACATTGATTTCGTCCATCAGTGCTGGATTTCCGAGAGCGACATCATGGCCGTCAACTTGACCTCTGACACCTTTGCCAGTGATAGCCTCGAAGTTTGTTGCTTCAAAAAGCGACAGGCCTTGCTCTCGTGCACCCTCCACAATCGCCTCCGCAAGGGGGTGCTCTGAGCCTCGTTCTAAGGCTGCAACAAGGGTAAGAACATCATTTTCAGAGTGCCCACCCGTGACCACCAAATCTGTGAGCTTCGGACGCCCTTGGGTGAGGGTGCCAGTCTTATCAACAATGACCGTATCGACGCGCGCCATCCGCTCCAGTGCCTCTGCATCCTTGATCAAGACACCTGCTTGTGCCCCGCGGCCCGCAGCTGTGGTGATCGAGATCGGTGTTGCGAGACCCAATGCGCAAGGGCAGGCGATAATAAGTACAGAGACCGCAGCTGTTATCGCAAATGCAAGTGCTGGATCTGGCCCGAACATGAGCCAAACGATGAATGATGTGACCGCAATGAGAACGACCGTTGGCACGAATACTGACGACACACGATCTGCTAGTCCCTGAATTGGCGCGCGCGACCGTTTCGCTCCAGCGACCATATCCACGATCTGAGAAAGGACTGTGTCCGCCCCGACTTGTGTGGCCCTCACCATCAATGTGCCGTTTTTGTTGATTGTCCCGCCCGTGACCCGGTCCCCTTGTGTTTTTTCAACGGGAAGCGGCTCTCCAGTAATCATGCTTTCGTCGATGGATGAACGCCCCTCAAGCACGTCAGCGTCCACTGGGATGCTGTCACCGGGTCGCACGCGTAACGTATCGCCAGCAATGATATGCTCCAGCGGTGCGTCGTATTCGGTCCCGTCCGGCATGATACGGCGGGCTGTTTTCGGTGCGAGATCAAGCAAGGCGCGGATTGCATCACCCGTTCGTTCCCGTGCACGCAATTCAAGCACCTGACCGACAAAGATCAATGTGACGATCACAACTGCGGCTTCGTAATAAGTCCCGACGCCTTCGCCGGTTTGGTACGCCGCAGGAAAAATTCCAGGCAAGAAGGTCGCGGCAAGCGAATAGGTGTAGGCGGCTCCGACCCCGAGCGCGATCAGCGTCCACATGTTTGGGGATAGAGTCCTTATGGAATCCCACCCCCTTTTGAAGAACGGGAGCGCGGCCCAGAGAATGATCGGCGTTGCGAGGAGGAATTCGATGTAGACTGCAGTCTGATGACCGATCCACGCGCGCACGGGCAGACCGACCAGTTCGCCCATAGTCAAGATGACCAGCGGAACTGCGGCTGCCGCGCTGATCCACATGCGCTTCGTGAAATCGGAGAGTTCTTCGGACGGCTCATCCGAAGGGAGCATTGGCTCAAGCGCCATACCACAAATCGGGCACGCGCCGGGCTCGTCCCTGAGGATTTCGGGATGCATCGGGCACGTCCATTGAGTACTTACCTCGCTATGCGTTTGCGCCTTTTGCGCATGTCCCGAGGCGTAGTAATATGGGTCGCTGCGAAACTTCGTTTCACAGTTCTCTGAACAAAAATGGAAGGTCTCCGCTCCAAATTCAGTATTCCGGGGATTTTCGTTGACCTCAACGGTCATGCCACACACCGGATCGATCACTGTCGTGGCGTTCGAAGCGGTCGCGGCCTGCATGGTGTTGTGGTGTTGATCTTGATCCGTGCTCATCGTCTCAATCCTTGATATTCAAGACGATCAGACAACTAGCTCCTCCAGTAGCTGGAAGGTCAAGGCAGACTCAACCTGCATATGTAACAATTCGTATCGGGTTCGAGATTTTTCGGTCTCCGCCCGTGAAACCCGCTAGCCCAGTGTCAATATCATACCTTCCGAAACCGATAATGTGGGAATGTGAAGGTTCTCTGGTGCCGGCCCTTTCCGGATACGTCCCGCAGTATCGTAGTGGGATCCATGACACGGACAGAACCAGCCGCCAAAGTCGCCGGCACCATCACCGAGGGGCACACAACCGAGATGTGTGCAAACACCAATCATAACCAGGAAATTCTCATGTCCGGGCAGTGCTCTATTTTCATCTGTGGCCGGATCTTCACCACGAATATTTGGATTTCGAGCCACTGCATCGGGCAATGACAACACGTCCTCGGAGCGCGCCTGAGCGATCTCTTCTTCATTTCGGTGGCGGATAAAGACCGGTTTGCCCCGCCAACTTACTGTCAGTTGTGTTCCAGGCTCTACATCCGAAATGTCGACCCGGATGCTTGAGAGAGCCCGAACATCTGCAGATGGATTCATTTGATTGATCAAAGGCCAAACTGCCGAGCCAGTGGCAACTGCTCCCGCTCCGGCAGTCGCATAGTAAAGAAAATCCCGGCGATGCTGTTCGGTTTGCAACTCTGTCATGATTCGACTGTAGGGGCTTCCTGCGTGGGAAGGTCAATGTTGAGCAAGGCGGGTGAAGGAGTTGCTCTAGTCGGTAATCCAAACTCAGGAAGCTTTGTTTCGGCCGGAGGGGCGCAAAATCGCCACCAGAATCAACGGTGTTGCTGTCATCACTCCGAGACCAACGATGACCCACTCAGCGGCGTCGAAACTCCCTGACATCGCTTCTGCTCCAATATGCGCGAGCAGGAAGCTCGCAGGAAGAATTCCGGCGAGTGTTGCAATTAAAAAACGCCAAAGGTGAAGGCGGCTAAGGCCCGCAGCATAGCTCATTGCATCAAACGAGATGAAGGGCAAAAGACGGGAAGCAAACACCGTCAAAGTAAGCAAATTTTGAGACCCGAGCAAACCATAAGCGGCCTTGTTACCTAGCCATCGCTCGACGTAGACGCGCCCTAGGTAACGCGCGATGATGAACGCGGACAATGCACCCAGTTCCGACCCGATGGCTACATAGATGGCTCCTTCCATGTGGCCATAGGCAACTCCGCTTACAAGGGCGATCGGGGCACTGGGAATGGGGCTTGCAACGATTGATCCCATCATCAGCAAAACAATGAGAAGTGGCCCCCAAGGACCGGCACCATCAATCCAGCCCTCGACGGTTTCCCGGGTTATGTTCGGCCAATAATCCAAGGCCCACATGCCAGTGAGCAGCGCCGCAAGCACTGCGATCAGAACTAGTCCCAAGTGACGGGGATGCGTGTTACCCGATCGCATAGAGCGCCACGAAAACCGCTACAACGTCGACGTGAAAAGGACGCCCGATGTTCGATCCATTATCCATTTTGATCCCTCAATAAAGGCCAAGCACAACTGTCATGGTTCCAGCGAGTAGAGGGTCAAGCACATTCTTCATCATGAGACACTGAATTGTCCCATCATGCCGCCGTCTTCATGTTCAAGAATGTGACAATGATACATATACGGTGCCGACGATGGCGCCGGTTTTTCGAACGTTATCGCCAGTTCAACCTCGCCAGCCACGAGAACGGTGTCTTTCCAGCCCCTGTTCTCTGCCCGCGGCTGGCGTCCGTTGTCGGACAAGACTTGAAAGCGCACCCCATGAATATGGAACGGGTGCATCATCATGTCGCCGCGGACAATCCAGCGCTCGGTGCTGTTGAGCTTGGTAGAGAAATTGAGGGCGTTTTGATCATAGGGCGCGCCATTGATTGAAAACTGATTGCCGGAGCGGGACATCATCATGCCCATTCCCATCGACATGTCTAGAGTTAGACGCCGAACTGGGATATTGTTGGAAGAAAGGTCAGGCAACGGGCCATCCATGGCATCGGGCAGGGTGTCGATACGGACGGGGAGGGTTGTATCGACGGCGAAGTGCAGCACCGTAAAACGACCGCCAGAACCACTTCCCATCATTCCACCCATGGCGGAGTTTGCAATATCGTCGGACACCAGGACGCTGTCCCTGCCATCCGTGAAATCAATGAGAACTTCGACCCTTTCTCCTGGCGCAAGCACCATCCGAGTGAGTGCAACCGGTCGATCCAGGAATCCGCCATCCGTCGCCACGAGGTGAAGTGGCCGATCGTCGGCCAAGGACAGTCGGTAAATCCGCGCATTCGAACCGTTAACAAGACGGCACCGCACGACCCCCTTGGGAACCGCAGCTGAGGCTCCTGCCTGCCCGTTCACGAGCATTGTGTCACCTCGAAAACCATTCATCGATTGATGCATGCCGACATCGTATGTCATGCGACCGCGCCAATTAAATTGACGGTCCTGCAGCACGAGGGTCAAGTCATCAACCGCATAGGTGGACGGCAGACCACGTTCATCGTCTTCCCCATCGGTAACATGCAGAACACCTGCCAGTCCGAACATGACCTGTCGGGCTGTCGAACCGTGCACATGGCTGTGGTACCATGCTGTTGCTGGAGGCTGATCAAGGTTGAGTACCGGGTCCCATGATCGTCCGGGCGCGATGGCCTGATGCGGCCCACCATCGAAGGGGCCTGGAACAAGCAACCCGTGCCAATGCGACGAGACGGGTTCGTCCAGAGTGTTTTGCACCTCGGCCAAAGTCTCTGCATCGGTCAAAAGCCGGATCGTTGGTCCAAGATAGCCTTGGTTGTAACCGATGGTTTCGGTCGCGGAACTGCCGCGAAATCGGGTCGCGCCAGATTGAGCTTTCAGCTGAAATCGTCGCGATGTTGTTGCATCCAGAAGCTCTGGGTATTCAAGCTTCCGCCCTGTGCCGGATAGCGCAGCAGATGGCAGCACAGCGGCGGCTCCGAAACCTGCGGCATATCCAATTGCTTCACGGCGGTTCAAGAGGCGCACGTCAGGCCAAGCCTTCCGGAAGGGCCGCCAGGGCAGCTTCCATGCTGACAACCGGATGGCCGGCTGCAATCCAACCTTGCCCGGCGGCAGATCCCAGCATTCCTTCGGATACATCAACAAAGTCACTATACCCAGCTTGCTGGAGACTCCGCATCACACTTCCTGACCGACCACCAGTTGCACAAATGAGGGCGACAGGCCGGCCTTCAGCCATTGCACGGGCTGAAAAAAGCCGCTCGGGGAACCGGTCTTCGTGCATGCTGATCGGCCAGGCTCCTTCAGCAATCCCGGTGTCGGCCCATTCCGGCCGCGAACGGACGTCGATCATCCGGACGCGATCTTGCCGCAGCGCATTATACGCGGAGTCAGATGACCAAATCTTGGCTGTCTGTGCGACGGCTAAAGTTGGTGAGACGGCTGCAGCGATCAAGGCTAATCCGACCGTGCGACGTGTCAGATCGGATGGCATCGGAGGCCTCCTTTGGAATAGGCAGGCCTGAGGCTTTGTTTATTCATTGTCGCTACCATGGTGATCGGCAGATCCGGACGCATCCGACGTTGTTTGCATGTCGCCCATCCGTGTACCGGCGGCGTCCATTTCTTGCTGAGTGATCTGACCATCGGCATCCGCGTCCAGATGCTGGAATCGGTCAACCATGCGGTCGCGAACGACACTCATGTGCAAGGTCTCGAATTCCTCGAGGGTCAGCGCACCGTCGGCGTCGGAATCAAATTCTCGCAACTTCACGCCCATGTGTGCGCGCATGTTCTGAGGATCACCGCTGGGCATCATCATGGCCATCATATCACGATCCATCATACCCATCATACCGCCGCGGCCACCCATCCTGGATGCGTGCATCTTCATCATGTTCTGCATCATGGACATCATGTCCCCACTCATCATACCAGTTTGCGCGGCACCATCGCCCATTGTCATGTTGGACATTGCGCCCGTATCAGGCTGAGTTTCGCCGCCGACATGCGACTCCGCAAACGCAGCTTGCGATATGCCAAAGGTAGTCAGCACGCAAAGTGCAAAAATGCTTCTATTTGCCATCGGTCTTTCCTTTCCAACTTACTCTCGAAACATCGTTATTATGTCGGATCAGATAAAGACCGGGGGAGGGGGTGTTTTGTAATGATATGTCACAGGGCTCTTTGTTACAAACGGTGACAAAGCAACCCCTGACGGTCTGCAGGCCGACTTGATAGGAATGGTACGAACCGCACAAAGCGGTGAGTTCATCGAAGGGGTGGATGATCAGATGACACCTGAAGTTGGTCATTTCGCGCTGGCCTTGGCCTTAGCTCTGGCGCTTGTTCAAAGTGTATTGCCAATCCTCGGTGCCAAACGTGGGAATATTCTTTGGATGCAATCGGCCCGATGGTCCGCGTTTGGACAGGTGCTCTTCGTCACCGTTGCATTCCTTGCGCTCATGCAGGCATTCATAACCAGCGACTTTACGGTCAAGAATGTTGTTGAGAATTCGAATTCACTCAAACCGATGTTGTATAAGGTGGCGGGCACATGGGGCAGCCATGAAGGCTCGCTTTTGCTCTGGACACTCATTTTGACGGTTTTCGGGGCTGCTGTTGCTTTGTTTGGATCCAATATTCCGCAAGCACTGAAGGCGCGAACGCTGTCGGTGCAGGCATGGATCAGTGTCGGCTTTCTGACCTTCATGCTGTTTACGTCCAACCCTTTTGATCGCGTCTTCCCGCCACCCAGCGACGGCCAAGACCTTAACCCGCTGCTGCAGGATGTTGGCCTCGCGATGCATCCACCGCTCCTTTATTTTGGATATGTCGGGTTTTCGATTGTTTTCTCTTTTGCCGTTGCAGCCCTTATCGAAGGACGGGTGGATGCCGCCTGGGCGCGGTGGGTGCGTCCGTGGACACTGGCCGCCTGGATGAGCCTGACCGCGGGCATCGCCTTGGGGTCTTGGTGGGCCTATTACGAGCTTGGCTGGGGCGGCTGGTGGTTCTGGGATCCTGTCGAAAACGTCAGTTTCATGCCCTGGCTGATGGGCACGGCACTGCTGCATTCCGCAATCGTGACGGAAAAAAGAGACGCCTTCAAAAGCTGGACAATTCTCCTCGCGATCCTGACCTTTTCCCTGTCCCTCTTGGGAACATTTGTCGTCAGGTCGGGGCTGCTGACCTCTGTGCATGCATTTGCGGTTGATCCCGAAAGAGGCCTCTACATTCTGGGACTGCTGGCGGTGTCAATCGGTGGCTCGCTCGCGCTATTTGCATGGCGCGCGCCGATGATGGAACCGGGTGGGCTGTTCAAACCGATCAGCCGTGAAGCGGGCCTGTTGGTAAACAATCTGATTCTGACAACGGCCACTGGCGTCGTCCTTTTTGGTACATTGTACCCTCTGTTCTACGAAGCAATGACAGGCGGCGAAAAACTGTCGGTAGGCCCGCCATTTTTCAATGCTGCGTTCATTCCGGTCATGTTGCCGCTTGTCTTTGCAATGGGGTGTGGACCCTTCTTGTCGTGGAAGCGCGCGGATTTGCCGGGCGTCCTGCAACGTCTGCGCTTTGTCGCCCTTCTTGCCGTTCTGGGGACGCTTGCGGTCTGGTATTTGGCGGAAGGTGGCCCGGTGTTGGGCTATCTGTCTCTGATGCTCGCCTTTTGGCTGTTCATGGCGACGGTGCGGGAATGGACGATGCGGATCAAGCTGTTTGAGGGCCCGGTTTCAACATCCTGGCGCCGGGCTTCAAATCTGCCCAGATCTGCGCATGGCATGACGTTGGCTCACGCAGGTCTTGCTGTTGCCATGTTCGGATTCATTGGCTCAACAGTTTGGAAATCCGAGGAAATTATGTTTGTCCAGCCCGGCGCTGACATCAGTATCGGCGGGTTTGATGTAAGGTTCAACGGAGTCGAACGGGTGCGTGGGCCCAATTACTTTGCGGATCGCGGTGAATTGACCGTTTCGAGGGATGGAAAATACTTGACCGATCTCTTCCCGGAGCGGCGGACTTACCCGGTTGCTCAAAGCACCACGACCGAGAGCGCGATACGCTCCACACTGGCAGGAGATCTCTATACGTCCATCGCGAACCCGGCCTCGGAGGACGCCAGTACACAAGGCGCATGGACTCTTCGAATTCTGTATGAACCGTTGGTCAATTTCATCTGGATCGGGTCTGCGATGCTTGTTCTAGGCGGCGGTCTTTCGCTGTCGGATCGTCGGCTGCGCGTCGGTGCACCTCGTCGCAAAGCAGCTGTGACCGCTCGGGTTCCGGCAGAGTAACGATGGGACGTATACTGGCATTCATCCCGCTTACGATCGCGGCGGTATTTGGCGGGTTCTTCCTATGGGGGCTGAACCCCGATCGGGATCCAAACAACATTCCATCTGTTTTGATCTCCCAGCCTGCGCCCCAGTTCGATCTGGCTGCCATTGAGGGGCTGGAGACGCCCGGCTTGTCCCGCGCCGATCTCGTGGATAACGCCGGACCGGTCATCGTGAATGTGTTTGCTTCGTGGTGCGTACCCTGCCGGGCGGAGCATGGCATACTGACCCAAATGGTCGAAAAAGATGGGCTGAGGCTGTTCGGTATCAACTACAAGGACAAGCCGGAAGATGCGACAAAATGGCTGGCGGAGCTTGGCAATCCCTATGAAAAGATTGGCTCAGACTTGAGTGGAAGGGCTGGCATTGAATGGGGCCTGTCGGGCGTACCCGAGACGTTCATTGTCGGACCCGATGGAACTGTGTTGTTCAGATACGTCGGGCCTGTTGTTGGTGATGAAGCCATTGCTAGGTTCAGAGAGGCGCTCGAACAGGCAGGCGCATTGCCGAGGGGGCAGAACGGATGAGGCATGTGATCATCGCGCTTTTTTTGCTTCTTCCGGTGATGGCCTTTGCCGTCGAGCCGGACGAGATGTTGCAGGATCTGGTGCTTGAAGAGCGCGCGCGGGTGATTTCAAAGGAACTGCGCTGCGTCGTCTGTCAAAATCAGGATATCGACAGCTCCAATGCTGGCGTTGCGCGGGATTTGCGGATTTTGGTGCGTGAAAGGTTGGTCGCTGGCGACAGCGATGAAGAGGTCATCGCGTTTATTCATGCGCGCTATGGCGACTACGTTCTGATGCGCCCGCCTTTCAATGCCTCCACCCTGGCCCTTTGGTTGGCGCCCTTTGTTTTGGCTGTCGTTTCTCTCCTGGCGGGCTGGGCGATCATTTTGAAAAGCCGGCGCAAAGGCGTCGTGGCGGATTTTTCCGAAGTTGAGGAAGCCGAGATTGCGCGTTTCATCGACATTAACACTCCAAAGGACAATTGATG
>NZ_CYTO01000026.1:15771-25738 GCF_001458335.1 Cognatishimia activa | reverse complement strand
GGCGGATACAACCCCCGCCGTTCTCTTGGACCAATTGGATGAGGTCAAACGGGACCTTGAGCGCGGTGTCATTTCTGGCGCAGAAGCCACCGCGGCAGAACAGGAGATCAAGAGACGGATTCTCATGCAGTCGCGCAAGACTGCTCAGGCGACCAAGGAACTGACATCGGGTGGTCGCTTTGCCATTGTTCTGAGTGCTATGTTCGTTCCGGCCTTCGCATTCGGTTACTACGCGGTCATGGGATCACCGGAGATACCCGGCATTGCATTTTCCGAGCGGACAGCTGAACGTCAAGAGACGGCGAAAGTCGCAGATTTGACAAATCAGCTTTATGATCGGCTCACGACTGATCCCTCCGGAGGACCGTCAGAAGGCTGGATGCTTCTGGGACAAACCTATTCCAGAATGGGTCGGTTCGCAGATGCTGCCGAGGCCTTCGGGATTGTCGCCAAACGACCAGAAGCCACTTCGGCCGTTTTCTCCATGCTTGCAGAGGCCCTTATCTCGGCAGAGCAAGGTGTTGTGACACCGGCTGCGGTGACCGCAATCGAGCATGCGATGGAACTGGACCCGTCCAATCCCGCGGCGGTCTTCTACAAGGCAGTCGCATTGAGACAGAAGGGCGACATCGCGCAGGCACATGACTTGCTGATAAGACGACTGAACAACGCGGACAGTTTCTATCCCTGGATGGAAAGCTTTGTTGCTGAAGCAAACCGAATTGGCGCCGAGATCAGCAGAGCTCCGATCTCACTGGCTGATTTTGCACCGTTGGTCAGTGCACCCGGGCCTTCTCAGGAAGATATAGAAGACGCTCTAGACCTGACCGTGGAGGAGAGACAGGCGTTCATCATGTCGATGGTTGAACGGCTGGCTGCGCGTCTTGAAGATGAGCCGGATGACTTTGACGGGTGGATGCGGCTTGGCAACGCTTTCTCCGTCTTGGGTGATAGGGAACAGGCAATCGCCGCACTTGAACGTGCTGAAGTACTGTTATCAGTAGCTCCGCAAAACGATCCGCGGCGGCAAACTCTACAAGAGGCACTGGCCAGGATGCGCCAATAGCATCTTTCCAGACCTGTTTTCGTGCTCATGCATCGAAAAGCGCATCAATGATGGCACAGTCGGGTGCCGCATCGCCCGTGCAGCGCGCGACGGTTTCTGATAAGACGCGTTCTATCCGTGTCAGATCGGCTATTTTTGCGCGCACTTCTCCGAGATGTACTTCGGCCATGGCTTGGACTTCGGCGCAAGTCTGGATCCGATTATCAACCAAGCCCAGCAACCCGCGAACCTCTTCTAGCGAGAAACCGAGAGCTCGGGACCGCATGACGAACTTCAATCGTCGTACATGGGTATCATCGTAGCTTCGATAGCCCTTCGTACTGCGCGGCGGGTCCGGCATGATGCCGATTTTCTCATAATAGCGAATGGTTTCCGGGTTGCAGCCCGTCGCTCGTGCCAAATCACCCCGCCGAATTGAACTCACGCTTGTGTTACTCATTTCGCAAAAAAACCCCTTGAGCCTGTATCAACTACAGACCCTAGAACGGTGGAAATATCTGTTCAAGGAAGATTCGATGGAACAAAATTTGGCGGAACTTCCGCAATCTCGGTCGCAGAAAATTGGCGACGAAACCACCAAGGGATGGGGCGTGACCGGCCTCGGCGTCCTCGGTGCGCTGGCGATGACCTCGTGCTGCATTCTGCCGCTTGTTCTGGTCAGCTTTGGCGTGACGGGCGTGTTCATCGCGCAGCTCGGGGCCCTCTATGCCTACAAGTGGTACACCTTCGCGCTGAGCGCCGCGTTCTTGGGATACGGCTTCTACAAGGCTTACAAGCCTGTAGATGCCGAGTCCTGTGCCGATGGCACCTGCGCCCGCCCCATCGACCGCCAAATCATGCGGGCGACCCTCTGGGCCGCTTCCGCGATTGTCGCTGTCGCCATGATCTTTCCCTACATCACCCCCTTCATCCTGAAATTCTGAACGAGGACAATGACCATGAAGCATCTTCTGCTATCCGCCCTGACTATCGCCGCACTCTCGACTCCGACCCTCGCTGAAGAGCGCCAGGTCGAGATCGCCGTCAGCGAACTGACATGCCCGTCCTGTTCATTCATCGTCGCCAGCTCGATGCGCGGTGTTCCGTCGGTCGAGATCGCCGCATTCGAGGACGGCCCCGAATACGGGCAGGGTGTTTACAGCGTGACCTACGATGACGCCGAAACTTCCATCGAAAGCATCATCGGCGCGGTGACGGCCAATGGCTATCCGGCGCAGGTGCTGCCCGACACAGCCTCCTGAGCCGCCTGCAATGCGTGACAATCTGATGGGTGGCCTGCTGGCCTTCGGAATAGCAGCTCCGGTCGTGGTCGTCTGCTGCGGCGGCGGAACTGCCGTGCTTGCAGCGTTGTTCGGCGGCGTTGGGGCTTGGCTCTCTGGAATGAGTGGCATTGCCGTGCTGGTTTTGGCGGGTCTGACCTACCTGATCGTCCGCGCATTGCGTCGTTCGCAAATGAAACGCGCCTCCGGCCCCGACCCATCACAGAGAAAGACGGCTCCTTGACTGGCACACCTGAAAATTCCGACCGTCTGCTGAAATGGGGGCTTGGCGGTGCGCTCTTCGCCGCGCTCTGCTGCTTTACGCCGCTTCTGGTCGTCATCGTCGCTGGCGTCGGATTGTCGGCCCTAACGGGTTGGCTCGATTACGCCCTGTTCCCGCTGCTGTTTTTCAGCCTCGCCGTGGTGGCACAGGCCCTTTGGCTGCGCGCTGGCAAGCCGGGACCGGCCCCGAAACTTTGGGCCACCGGCCTCGCGGTGGCCCTGTCGATCCTGATCATTCTTCTCGAATTCAGGTTCGCAATACGGATCACAATCGGCGTTTTCGCCGCCACAGCACTCTACGCGGTTCTGCTGAACCGTGCGCAAAAGAAAGGAACGCTCTCATGATGATGGGATGTTGCACCGCCACCGGTATGTTCTTCGGTCTTCTCGGCATGCTCACACCGCTGATCGCAATCGGCGCGGTCATTTATCTGTTCGCTGCCAAATCGAACAACCCCGAGTATGGTGAGGCGCGCTGAGATGAAAGACCTGAACAAAAACGACGATGGACAGGGCGGCTATGACCTGATCGTTCTTGGGGCCGGATCGGCGGGGTTCTCCGCCGCAATTACCGGCGCGGATGCCGGAAAGCGCGTCGCTCTCGTGGGACATGGCACCATCGGCGGAACCTGCGTCAACGTGGGATGCGTGCCGTCCAAGGCGATGATCCGCGCGGCAGAGGCCGTGCACGGTGCGGGAGCTGCCAAACGGTTCCCCGGTCTATCAGGCCACGCGCAAGTCGATGACTGGCAGACGCTCGTTCAGTCCAAGGACGATCTGGTCGAGACCCTGCGCCAGAAGAAATACGCGGACCTTCTGCCGGAATATGAGGGTGTCGATTACATCGACGCCGGTCCCGCGCGGCTGATCGAAGGTGGCGTGACAGTCGGTGAGCGAACCCTGAAAGCACCGAGGACCATCATCGCCACGGGCGGGCGTCCCGTCCTGCCGACCATCGACGGCATCGAGGAAATCGGCGCGCTCGACAGCACCAGTCTTCTGGAGCTCGAAGTACTGCCGAAAAGCCTGATCTTCATCGGCGCGGGTTACATCGGCGCGGAACTGGCCCAGATGATGAGCCGCATGGGCGTGAAGGTCACGCTTGTTGCCCGTTCGCATCTGTTGCCCGGCGCGGAACCAGAGGTCTCGGAGGCATTGGCGGCGGCGTTCGAGGCCGAAGGCATCACCCTTCTGACCGGGTTAAGCTACGACACTGTGCGCCGCGACGACGCGGGCGTGACACTGCGCGTGATCCAGAACGGAAAGCCTGTCGAAGTGACGGCGGATCACCTCGTTTCGACCGCTGGCAGGCGGGCCAATACCGAAGATATGGGCCTGGACGCAATCGGCGTGGAAACCGACGCGCGTGGGTCCATCGTCGTCGGCGAGGACATGCAGACATCGGTGCCCGGCATCTATGCTGCGGGCGATGTGACCAACCGTGACCAGTTCGTCTATATGGCGGCCTATGGTGCAAAGCTCGCAGCCAAAAACGCAGTGCTTGGTGAGGACCATCGTTACGACAACGCCGCGATGCCCTGGGTTGTGTTTTCCGACCCGCAGGTCGCGGGCGTCGGTCCCAGTGAAACCCAGGCTCGGGACGCGGGCTTCGACGTCAAGACGTCCATCGTGCCGCTCGATCAAGTGCCGCGCGCGCTGGCCGCACGCGACACGCGCGGATTGATCAAGCTGGTGGCGGACAGAAAGACCGACCGGCTGCTTGGTGGCCAGATCATCGCGCCCGAGGGGTCCGATACGATCCAGACCCTCGTCATGGCGCTGAAGTTCGGCATGACAACAAAGGCGCTCGGCGAGACGATCTTCCCGTATCTGACGACCGTGGAAGGGCTGAAGTTGGCGGCGCAAACCTTCGACATGGACGTGGCGAAGCTGAGCTGCTGCGCGGGATGACAGATCGGCAAAAAAACTGGAGGCTCTGGCAACCACTACAGCGTGTTGCAAGATGCCTTAATTGAAAGCAAACCCGCTCCTTCCATCGTCGCAGGATACTTTTTGAACGCCCTTTCCAGACAGGCCCACCAGTCGGCAACCATCGGGTAGACGCACATTGTCGGCAGCGGCCCGTGTAACCGACGGAGGCTCTAACGGACAAATCCCGCCTGACGTCGAGCATCCGCCCAGGACAAGCAGACCGACGATGGTGGAACTGAGGGCCAGACGACGCTTAGCGCGAGCGTGCAATGTCCCGAGCAGGAACCTGTCCATCGCGGAATTCTGCATCCAATGTATCCTCTTGCGCCTGCTCATCTTTTGACCCGTGGCACGACTTTCCAATCAATTTGTGCATCACAACGTGTGCCCCGAGGCAGAGTGCGATCGGCGCAAAAAGCCCGACGTTGGTCCACAGACCGGCAATTGTACCCCCAGCGACAAAGAAGGCCGCGATCGGCAACAGCATGACGGCACAACAGACCACCATGCCATAGTGCATCAGTTTCGATGACCAGGTGGGTTTTTGGCTTTGAGTGTCAGACATGTAGCTCTCCAGACATTCTCGGACGTCTGTGCAACATTCCAGTGAGGTAAGGTCAAGGGTACATTTCGATACACTTGATCAGATGACGGTCTACGAATAGTTGTCCGGGTAAATCAGTCAGGTTGCCGAATTCAGCGCGTAAGACAAGACTGTCACACCGGGGATCGAGACCAGGCTGAAGAGCAGAGCTATATTCCTCGTTTTGGATTTGCTTGTATCAGACGTCTCGCCTGAACGTTTTGTCAGAACGGCCAGAAGCGCGATGAATGCGCCCGGCACAACGGCGTAGAGATACACGCCAGAGATGTTGTGAAAAATGAACGACCGCTCAAGCGTTGGTCCAACCACGCTTACTGCGGTTGCGCGATTGCCGCTGAAGGAGCCAAACAAGTCAGCCGACAGTACATAAACGAGAATGTGAATCGCGATGAAAGTGGCGCTTCGAAGGAGGCCATCCAGAACGATATACCCGATCTCCGAGCGGTCGGGATTATTCAACGTGTTATGTGCGAAGACAAACCCGATATAGTTGACAATAAATACAACCGGCAGCCCGTTTGTCATCACCTGACGCAGAAACCGCCCGAGCGCTGTGGAATTCGTCACGAGCATCGCCGCAAAATTGGGCGTGCTGACGACGTAGACAAACAGAAACGGCAGGATGCTTGCCATGCTCAGAAGGGATACGTTCCAACAAAACCTACCAAATGGCAGCGCGGGAGAATAGCTTTGTCGGAACGTATCGGGAGAAAGCACGTCAGCCGTGTGTCGCGAAAACCCGGGTCGATCCGTCCATAAGCACAAGCATCACATCATACGGATCGCCCCTGGTGCCCATACCGGGCGACCCCATAGGCATGCCCGGCGCTGTCACGCCGCGCGCCGCAGGCTTTTCCTGCAGCAACCGCGCGATGTCGGAGGCAGGCACGTGGCCCTCAACGAAGTAGCCACTCACAGAAGTCGTGTGACATCCGGCGAGCTCTGGCGCGATGCCGTATTTCTGCTTCAACACTTGAAGGGTGTCATAGTCGACGTCTTCAACTGATGCTTTGAACCCGGCAGAGATCATCTCATCAACCCACGCACCGCAGCAGCCGCAGGTCGGTGTTTTGGTTACCTGCAACATCGGGGTAGCAGTCTGTGACAATGCGGGACCTGCTGCAATCGCACTGGCGACCGTCAAGACAAATTGGCGTCTGTCCATTTCGAACTCCTTTTTCTCTTGGTTCTGATACTTGACATGCGTTCGGGAGTCGACCGGTAGACGTTGTTACATTTGGCTACAATCACGGGATGGGCGTTCCTGAGCCGGAATGTCTATAAAGACAATATGAAAGAGCAACCACGTATACTGGTCGTCGACGACCATTCAGAGATCAGAAAATCCGTAACAAGTTATCTGGAACGGAACGGACTACGTGCATCTGCGGCAGAGAATGCCGAACAGATGGACAGTAAGCTCGCAGAAGCCAATTTCGATCTCATCGTGTTGGATGTCATGATGCCGGGGGAAGACGGGTTGTCCGCGTGTCGGCGGCTGCGCAGGGAAGGACATACACCGATCCTGATGCTGACCGCATTGGGAGACGATGACGACCGCATAGCTGGTCTGGACGGCGGGGCGGACGACTACCTTGCGAAGCCCTTCAACCCCAAAGAACTGTTGGCGCGGATTAATGCAATTCTGCGACGAACGCAGCAAATCCCGCAGATCGACGACTTTGCCGGGAAGACAGTCAAATTTGCGCATCTTGAGCTAGATGTCGACGGTCGCACTCTGATTGACCAAACTGGGTCCCGCACGCAACTCACGTCCGGGGAACTGAAATTGCTAACGCTGTTCCTCAAAAGGCCGAGGGCCGTCCTCGACAGAGACCAGCTTCTTGAACTCAGCACAGGACGCATAGCGGGGCCACTGGATCGAACAATAGACAATCAGGTGAGTCGATTGCGCCGGAAAATCGAGCAGGATGTATTGCGGCCCAGGGTCATCGCGACTGTGCGTAATGGTGGATACAGCCTGTCTTGCGATGTCGAGATATGCGCATGAAGATGTTACCACGGACGTTGCGCGCGCAGATTGCGCTTCTGGTCCTCGGCGTATTGTCCCTCGCACAGGCCCTAAGCATGTGGTTCTTTGTTGATGAAAGATCGCTTGCCGTACAGGCTGCGATCGGTGCCGAAGCAGCGGCGCGCGCGGCAAACGTCGCTCAGTTGATTGAAGGGGCTCCCCCGGAACTGCACGCGCAGATCATTCGCGCTGCAACCTCACCGCTTGTGCGTTTCGATCTGGCAAATGCTCCTACGGTCCCCCATGGAGATCATGATGAAGGCGGGGCGGTTGAGGCACGGATCCGGGCATTGCTGGGAGAGAGTTACAGCCGTGATATTCGGGTTGAGGTTCATGAAATTGAAGGAGGCCTGCTGCCACTTCCAAATCTGTCACCGGAAATGGCGGAAATGCATGCTGAAATGATGCAAGGCAGCCTTGCTGCCATTGAAATGGAGCTTTCTATTGCATTGGCAGGTGGAAGTTGGCTCAACGTCGGTACGCGATTTGAAAGGCCGCCGCTGCAATGGTCCCTCGCCTCCAACATATCATTTGCTGTGACTGCGGGCCTTCTCTTGGTTGCCAGTTTCTGGTTTCTTCTCTCCAGATTGACCGGCCCGCTCAACAACCTGGCAAACGCATCCGAACGCTTGGGGCGTGGTGCCGGAGAGGGGGACTTGCCGGTTGTGGGACCGAAGGAAGTGCAAGACCTGACCCATGCGTTCAATACTATGCAGGATCGCCTGACGCGTTTTGTCAGTGACCGAACCCAGATGCTTGCGGCGCTTGCGCACGATCTCCGGTCCCCTCTGACCGCTCTTCGCGTGCGGGCAGAGATGGTAGATGATGAGGATACACGCGCATCCTTAGTGACATCGAGCGAAGAGATGCAACAGATGGTCGATGCAACTCTGGATTTCGCGAAGGGTGTGGGCCAGCATGAAGACGTCCAATCCATTGATCTTCATGATCTGATTATCGGTATGGGGTTGGACAAGGTTCAAATGAACAGCGAAGGGCCCCTGATCGCATCTGTGAAGCCAAGTGCGATGGGGCGCGCCATGAGAAACCTGATTGAGAACGCGATCCGCTATGGGGACGAGGCCAGAGTATCTTGGGAAAGGTCGGGCAATGAGGTAGTGATCGCCGTTGACGACAATGGGCCCGGCATCCCCGAAAATCAACTAGAGGCCGTCTTCGGGCCTTATGTCCGACTTGAGACGTCGCGATCACAAGAAACGGGCGGTCATGGTTTGGGGCTATCAATTGCGCGAAGTATCATCCTTGAGCACGGCGGTTCCATTTTGTTGAAAAATCGCGTTGATGCGGGGCTCCGCGCAGAAATCACGCTGCCAATCAGGCCGGGTGCCGGCACCTCGCGACAAGAGTCACTTTCGCCACGTATAGCGCATGCTATAACTAAACTCAAAACACAATAAATCCCAAGGTACGAATATGAAACGAAGATATTTTTTGACGTCTGCTGTTGCTCTTTCGGTGTGCGGAAAAACTGCGTTTGCACATAGTGACGCAGAGCATGATCGCCGCATCGGACCATCTGTCGTGCCTCCTGAGCATTTGCCGCGCGAAGTTGAGTATTCCGAGGCAGGGAAGCCGGGAGAAATACATGTCGATCCGAACCAGTTCGCGTTGTTTTGGACTTTGCCGAACCATCGGGCGGTCAGGTACACGGTCGGAATTGGCAGGGAAGGCCTCTATGAATCCGGCGAGTTCTATGTCGCGCGCAAGCAAAAGTGGCCGCGCTGGACGCCGACACCTGCAATGATAAGCAGAGAGCCTGGCCGATATCTTCGTTTTGCCGGCGGCGTTCCTGGGGGACTGAAAAATCCACTGGGTGCAAGAGCGTTGTACCTCTTTCAACCGGGTCGAGGAGACACATACCTAAGGATTCACGGAACCACGGACCCGAAGACGATCGGTCGACGCGTCTCGAACGGTTGCGCGAGGCTTACGAACAACCAAATTGTCGAGTTATACGAGCAAGTCCCGCTCCAGACGCGTGTTGTGCTCAAACCTTTCGCCACGTGAGAATAGCAAAAACGCTCGCAGAGCCTTGATAGCGATACATATAGTTACAAAAAACCAACCGCCCAGCTATTCAGGGAAACCATGCGATTGGGTAATCTAACGCGGAAGCAGGTACCCTAATCGAGGTTGGTTCCATGACCCAAAAACAAACAGTTTTGACACGTCGCTCATTCTCTACCGGGGTAGGGGCGGCAGCATTCGCAGCGCCTTCTATTCTGGGCGCTCAAGAACAAGCTCCGGTTCGGCGCAACATGTCTTCGTTCCGAACGCATGCTTGGCAGGATCACTTTGATCGGCTCGGAAATGGCATCATCATTTCGGATACGGTCTCACGTGTTCTGCAGCATTGGACGGCAGACGGCGAAATGCGTATATATCCAACGTCCGTGCCGATGACAGACGAGCTGACGCGGCGCGGATACACCGAAATCGTCTTCAAGGATCCAGAGCCGGACTGGGCGCCAACACCGTCCATGCTTGAAAGAGACCCCACTCTGCCATCCTATGTGCCCCCCGGACCGGAAAACCCTTTGGGCATCCGGGCCATGCATTTGACATGGCAGTATTACAGAATCCACGGGACAAACGATACACGCAAGATCGGGCGGCGCTCATCAAACGGCTGCATTGGTCTGTTTAACGAACAAATCATCGAAGTGTATGACCGGACGCCAGTTGGCACTCAAGTCAAGCTAATCTGATGGCGAGATCCGGCATTTTCATCGTGGCGGTCCTGGTTGTCGGGGGGCGCCTGTGATCTGGCA
>NZ_CYTO01000026.1:12769-15686 GCF_001458335.1 Cognatishimia activa | reverse complement strand
AATGCGAATAAAGGTTTGGATCACATCCACGGTCATTGCGACGATCGGCGTCGCGGCTTGGGCGCATACTGGGGCTACGGGTGTTGTCCTGGAGCGCATGCAAGGCATGTCTGCGATGGGAGAATCCATTAAGACACTCACCCCGATGATGCGGGGTCAAGTTCCATACGATGCCGATCTGGTACGTCGTGAGGCAGACGCAATGGTCGGGCATTCGGGTGAACAGATGGCCCGGCTGTTTCCCGAGGGGTCGGGTGGGGGCGTGTCCAAAGCATTGCCGTCAGTGTGGGAAGACAGCGAACAGTTCGCGGCCCTCGCGGAAGACCTGAAAACAGCCGCAGAAGGATTGAAATTAAGCGCAGGTAATGGGCTGGCCACAGCACAAAGCAACGACAGTGGATCAATGATGGGCGGTACAACCGGCGGGATGGTGGGCGGTGGCGCTGCCTCCATGATGGGTGGAGGTATGATGGGATCGAACCAGGTCATGACGGGCGAGATGTTTGCCAACATGCCCGCAGACGCGGCGTTCACAATGGTTGCTCAGACATGTTCGGCCTGTCATCAGAAATTCCGCAAAGAAGACGAGTAAGCAAGTGCGCTGGTGGCATTGGATTATTGGCGCGGGGTGCGTCGGTGGGATCGGAGTTGTCGCGGCAACGATAGCCTGGCCGATCGGAGCATCCGAGACAGAGATAAGTCTGGCCGGGGATGTTGACCGGGGATCGTATTTGGCACGGGCCAGCGGTTGTATCGCGTGCCACACCAACTTTGAATCCGGAGGTGCCCCGCTGGCCGGGGGCGCCCCTCTCAAGACAGACTTTGGCACCTTTTACCCGCCAAATCTTACAACCGACGCCGAACATGGAATGGGAAACTGGACCGTGGCGGACTTCGCAAGAGCAGTGAGGCAGGGTATCTCTCCTGACGGCGATCCCTACTATCCGACCTTTACGTATCCGTTTTATACAAATTTCACGGATCAGGACATTGCTGACCTGTGGTCCGCATTCCAGACCGTGCCAGCCGTGAACGTGCCAGCGCCAGCCCACGACGTCCCTTTTCCGTTCGATCAACGATGGGGGATGAAGCTTTGGAGAGCGGCGTTTTTGACGGAACCCTTTACGGCACCCGAAGCCGAGAAAAGCGACGTCTGGAACCGGGGCAAGCTGCTGGTTAACGGTGCCGCACATTGCTCTGCCTGTCATACGACGCGGAACGTTGTAGGTGCACGCATTGTGGCAGAACGGTTTTCGGGCAACGATGCCTTGCCTGGAGGCGGCAAGGCCCCATCGATCCGTTCCGGCGATCTTTTGTCAGAAGGTTGGACAGTAGACGATCTGGCTTATGCATTGCGATCTGGCATCACGCCTTCGGGTGATGTCTTTGGAGGATCAATGGCCGAAGTTGTACGCTATGGAACGAGCTTCCTAAGCGATGCAGACCTGACCGCGATGGCCACCTACCTTATGGACAACGATATATAGCACTGGAAATCAACAGATGATCACGCTCAATCGACGGCAGTTTCTCGCCACATCCAGCGCATTTGCCGGGATGTCAGCCTCTGCTGGTTTTGCCAATTCGCCGCCAACCAACCTGATTGCGCAAAAGAGCGACGTGCAGTTGCTGCCTGGTGACTATGGCAAAACTTCGCTTTGGTGCTTTGACGGGAGTTCACCGGGCCCGGAAATCCGTGTCGCCCAAGGAGGTCGGGTGCAGCGCAGATTGGTCAACCGGTTTTCCCAAGGAACTTCAACGCACTGGCACGGAATCCGGATCGACAACGCCATGGATGGCGTGTCGGGCCTGACGCAGGATGCCGTCCAGCCAGGGAATGCCTTCGACTATGACTTTATTGTCCCGGATGCTGGCACCTACTGGTATCACGCGCATAACCGTTCGTTGGAACAGGTGGCCAGGGGACTCTATGGCGCCCTGATCGTTGAAGAAGCGGAGGCCCTCGATATTGATCGGGAGGAGGTTTTGATACTTGATGATTGGCGCATCAATCCCGAAACCGCCCAGATCCAGAATGACTTTGGTGCGCCTCGTGATCTCAGCCACGCGGGAAGGCTCGGCAACCTGATTACGACCAACGGGACTTTTAATCTCGCTTTGTCTGCGCGCAGGAATGAACGCCTGCGTTTGCGGCTCGTCAATGCCTCCAACGCGCGTAATTTCCAGTTGAGCCTCGATGGCCTCGACGGGTGGATGGTCGCCCTTGATGGGATGCCGTTGACTGCACCGTTGAAGGTAACTGACACCATGACCCTTGCACCGGCCCAACGTATTGACCTGATCGTCGATGTAACGGCAAACGTCGGAGAAACGGCCCATATCGTTCAGGTTGGTCGCGAAGAGGCCTTTAGCCAGGTCGCTTTCGAGGTCGAGGAAGGTGGCACCGTAAACCGCAGGGATGCGCCCGCGGCCCTGCCTCCGAATGACCACGCAATGGTTGATCTGCAGGACGCCACAACTCTCAGTCTGAGTATGGAAGGGGGTGCGATGGGCCGTTTGAGTTCCGCTTCTCTTGGTGGGGAAATCAAGCCGATGGGCGAGCTTGTTCAAGCCGGGTATTTCTGGTCGTTCAACGGGAAAGTTGACGGTATCGACGGCGAACCTTTCGCGCGATTGGACCGAGGGCAGAATGTGCGTTTGAAGATGGTGAACGATACGGTTTTCCCACATGCCATGCACCTGCATGGTATGCACTTTCATGAAGTGGCAGAGGATGGCACGCTTGGACCACTACGTGATACCACGCTCCTTGAACGCGGAGAGACGCGTGAAGTCGCGTTCGTGGCGGACAATCCTGGCCAGTGGCTGCTGCATTGCCATATGTTGTCACATGCGGCCTCGGGCATGATGACCAAGATCGTTGTTGGATGATGACCCGATCTGCATATCTCGGGCT
>NZ_CYTO01000026.1:0-12697 GCF_001458335.1 Cognatishimia activa | reverse complement strand
GTCAAACTCCGCGAGCGCCGGCCCGGTCGACATAGCCGCAGGTGAGATCCTTTACGCGGAAAACTGCGCCGCGTGCCATGGTGCAAACCTAGAGGGCGAGGAAGACTGGCGCACGCCGCGCGAAGATGGAAGCCTGCCAGCTCCTCCGCACGACGCGACCGGACATACATGGCATCATCCTGACAGCATGCTTTTTACCTACACCAAGCAAGGGGGCCAGGCGACGCTCGCCGCGCAAGGCATTGAATTCAACAGCGGCATGCCGGGTTTCGGCGAACAACTGAGCGACGAGGACATCTGGAACATCCTCGCATACATCAAATCAATCTGGCCGGAGCGTGAACGCGCCGCGCAGGCCGATCGAACGGCACAGGACATAGCGTCAAAAGGAGACGGGTAATGAAGAGATTTTTAGCCACCGCTGCACTTGTGATGCTTCCCATCACTGCGATGGCAGACGGCATGGACGAAGACCGGATCAAGGAACTGGTGCTGGAAGCCATTCGCGAGAATCCGGGCATTGTATTCGAGGCCGCCCAATTGTTCGAAGAGCAGCAACAAGCTTTGCAGGCGCAAGCCGCAGCGGAGGTTCTCGATACTGAAAAAGCCACGCTTGAAAATGATCCAAACGCACCCGTTCTGGGCAATCCCGAGGGCGATGTCACGGTTGTGGAATTCTTCGATTACAACTGCCCATATTGCCGTAGGGTCAAACCTGAAATGGAGGCACTGCTTGCCGCCGATCCCAACGTCAGGGTTGTGTATCGAGAGTGGCCGATTTTGGGGGAGGGTTCGGTGTTTGCTGCCCGCGCGGCATTGGCTTCGCGCAATCAGGACAAGTATGAAGAATTCCACTGGGCAATGATGCAGTTAAAGCAACGCGCTGAGGAAGCAACGATTATCCGCGTTGCGGAAGACATCGGCCTTGATGTTGCACAGCTGCGTCGCGACATGAACGCACCGGAAATTGAAGAGCACATTCAAACTTCCATGCGGCTTGCGCAATCGCTGGGGTTCAGTGGCACACCTTCATTCGTGATCGGCGACAGTCTTGCGCCGGGCCTGATTCAGGCGGACCAGATGATCGAACTTGTCGATCAGGCCCGGGCCGCCGAATAAGGACAAGCCTACGCGACTGAAGCGTCGTAGCCTGCGTCAACGATGGTTTGCCGCACGGCGGCCTGTTCCAATGTGCTTTGGACAGTGACGAGGTAAAGGTCCAGATCGGTCGCAATGACGGCCGACGGGCCTTTCGCTTTGATTCCCTTTTCAATAGCGGAAATGCAGTGTCCACAGGTCATTTTCGGGACGGAAAAAATCATGAGGGTCTTCATTTGCAACTCGACCTGACTGTTGCTGGTTCCACTGGCGGGAAGGTCAAGACACTTTTGACCGCAAAAAATTTGGTTCCCCTCTTGAGCTTCCTGTAACTGGAAGCCTTAGATTGAAAGCAACTTGGTAGAGGATGCTTTGATGACTGGTTCCAGTTCCATACAGCTTTCAATCACCGGGATGAGCTGTGCGTCATGTGTGGTAAGGGTCGAGAATGCCCTGAATGATGTACCTGGTATTTCGGGCGCAAGCGTGAACCTTGCCAATGAGGCGGCGCGGTTCGAAAGTGATGCTCCTGCCGCCACAGGTGCCGCAATCGAGGCCCTGTCAGCTGCTGGCTATCCGGCCAGAACGGCCCGGGTCACGTTGAATGTGGGGGCGATGTCCTGCGCATCCTGTGTGGGTCGGGTTGAACAGGCCCAAAAGGCCGCGCAGGGTATTTTGGACGTGGCCGTCAATCTCGCTGCCGAAACGGCGGCAGTCCGCTATCTGCCGGATGTCATCACACCTAAAGAAATCGCCGGGATCAGCACGGCTGCAGGATACCCTGCCGAAGTTGCAGATGCAGATGCACGGGTCAGCCGATCGGAACGCAAGGCCGACGAGGCACAGGCACTGGCGCGCCGCGTCGTATTTGCCGCTATCCTGACCGTTCCGATGTTCATTCTGGAAATGGGCAAACACACAATCCCGGGCTTCGAGGCCCTAGTCGAGCGTACAATCGGCATCCAGACCTCTTGGTTGATCCAGTTCACACTTGCTACGGTGGTTCTGTTTGGACCGGGTTGGCGCTTTTTCGAAAAAGGCATTCCGGCGTTGCTCAGACGTGTTCCGGACATGAACAGCCTTGTCGCACTCGGCACGGGTGCGGCATGGAGCTATTCAGTCGTGGCGACGTTTTTGCCCGACCTGCTGCCCGACGGCGTTCGAGCCGTTTATTTTGAGGCGGCTGCGGTCATTGTCGTGCTTATCCTGCTGGGGCGCTTTCTGGAAGCCCGCGCAAAGGGTAAGACCGGTGCCGCCATACAGGCGCTTTTGGGCTTGCAGGCAAAGACAGCGCGGGTTCTGCGCGACGGACAGGCCAGCGAGGTTGAGATCGAGGCACTGCGGATCGGGGATCTGGTCCTGGTGCGTCCCGGTGAAAGGGTGCCCGTCGATGGCGACGTGGCAGACGGGTCAAGCAATGTCGACGAAAGCATGATCACTGGCGAACCCCTTGCCGTTCCGAAAACGGCGGGCAATCCAGTGACCGGCGGCACCGTGAACGGAATCGGTAGCCTGACCATCGCGGCCACTCGGGTCGGGGCCGATACCACGCTCGCCCAGATCATTCGTATGGTGGAAGAAGCGCAGGGCGCGAAGCTGCCTATCCAGGCGTTGGTGGATCGTGTGACGATGTGGTTCGTACCAGCCGTTTTGGTTTTGGCGATGGCGACGGTGAGTGTCTGGCTTCTGGTTGGCCCTGATCCAGCCCTGACCTTTGCCCTGGTCGCCGGCGTGTCCGTTTTGATCATTGCGTGCCCCTGTGCCATGGGATTGGCCACGCCCACCTCAATCATGGTGGGCACCGGGCGCGCCGCTGAAATGGGGGTTTTCTTTCGCAAGGGAGATGCGCTGCAACATCTGGACGAAGTTGATATTGTTGCGCTCGACAAGACGGGAACCGTCACACAAGGTCAGCCAAGCCTGACCGATCTCATTACGACTGATGGCTTTGATCGTGCAGAGACACTCGCCCTCATCGCATCTGTCGAAGCGCAATCCGAGCATCCCGTGGCCGAAGCCATTATGAAGTCTGCGGAATACGAAGGCGTGTCCTGGCCGGATGCAACGAATTTCCGGTCCGTGACGGGATACGGCGTTGAAGCTCTTGTTCGGGGTCGCAAAGTATGTGTCGGCGCCGATCGCTTCATGGCACAGCAAGGCATCGACATTGGCCCGTTGGAAGATCGGGAGCGGGCATTGGCTGACAAGGGACGTACCGCGCTCTTTGCCGCCGTTGATAGATCCCTTGCGGCAGTGATTGCTGTTTCTGACCCGGTTAAATCCTCCAGCGCCGATGTCATCAGTGCCCTGCATGATCGCGGAATCAAAGTCGCCATGATCACTGGCGACAAGAAGGCCACGGCAGACGCGATTGCCCGCGAAGTCGGGATCGACCACGTCGTTGCAGGGGTGCTTCCAGATGGAAAAGTTGCAGCGCTGGATGAGCTTCGGGAGGGTAATCGCAAGATCGCCTTTGTCGGCGATGGCATCAACGACGCACCAGCGCTGGCCCATGCCGATGTCGGCATCGCGATCGGAACCGGCACGGATGTGGCCATTGAAAGTGCCGACGTGGTGTTGATGTCCGGGGACTTGCGCGGCGTGGTGAACGCCATTGAAGTGTCTCGCACGACCATGCGCAACATCCGGCAAAACCTCATCTGGGCCTTTGGCTATAATGTTGCGCTTATCCCTGTTGCGGCGGGCGCACTCTATCCCGGCTTTGGGCTGCTGTTGTCACCCGTCTTTGCCGCCGGGGCCATGGCGCTGTCTTCGGTATCGGTTCTGAGCAATGCGCTTCGTCTGCGCCGTATCAAACCGACGATGGCAGAAGGTGACGCGCCCCATCAACCCGCAACGAAACTCACAACGCAGCCAGCAGAATAGGAGACCAAGGTGAATATCGGGGAAGTATCAGAACGCGCGGGCTTGCCACCAAAGACAATCCGCTACTACGAGGATATCGGTCTTGTTCGACCGCTGCGCAGCGATAACGGGTACCGCGCCTTTCGGGAGAGCGACATTCACAAGCTGGCGTTCCTGGGCCGTGCCCGAACACTGGGTTTTTCGATTGAAGATTGCCGCACGCTTCTTGGTCTATATGAAGATGAGACGCGGGAAAGCGCGCAAGTAAAATCGGTCGCGAAAGAGCATCTTACGGCCATTGACAGCAAAATCGCCCAACTCAAGTCAATGCGAAAGACGCTATCGCACCTCGTTGACGCGTGCCAAGGCGATCATCGGCCAGACTGTCCTATACTGGAGGACCTCGCCAAAGGATCCTGACCTTATTTGTCTACGGCGAGCGCGGCGGCGTCCAATGCGTTTAGAACAGCGTCAGATGTCAGGACTTCGGACAATATGATCCCGTCCGGCGCATTCGGCCCATAGACGATGTTAAAGGGTATCCCAAACCTGTTGTGGGCCTCCAGATATCGCGAAATATCGGGATTGGGCCGCGTCCAGTCGGCCTGCATTGCGACGACTTTTTCGTCTCGCAATCGGCCAACGACCGGCACTCGGTCCAGAACAAGCGTCTTGTTTGCCTTGCAGGTCAGGCACCAATCTGCGGTGACGTCGACAAAGACCGTCTGGCCCTGAGAGATCAGTCTTGGGATTTCGGAGCGGTCGAATGTGACCCAATCCTGACCAATCTCTTTTATCGTTGGCGGGGGGGCCATGGTACCCGGAAGTGCAAGGCTGAGAACGGCAACGGCAGCCAGCGCGGCAGGTCGCGTAAATCTCCCTGGCAGCCGAATGGTGGCAAAGAGAACGAAGAACACTGCAAGTACTAGAACCGAGACGGCAACCCGGACTCCCGACACGCCCATCAGGACCCAGAGCAGCCAGATCGCGGTGCCCGCCAAAAGACCGGCAAGCACCCACTTAACGACAAGCATCCATCGGCCGGGCTTGGGCAACAGTCGGACCATGCCGGGCTTCCAGGCAAACAGCAGATAGGGCAGGGACAGCCCAAGGCCCAAAGCCGTGAACACAATGATGACATCAATTGGGCGACCGGACAGGGCAAAGGCCACCGCCGTCCCAAGGAAGGGGGCTGAACAGGGCGTTGCCAGTACCGCAGCAAAGGCACCCGTCGCGAAATCCCCGATGTAACCGTCCCGACCGCTTGATCTGGCCAGCCGCGACTGTAACCCGGAAGGCAGCGAAATCTCGAATATCCCGAACAGATTGGCGGCAAAGACAGTCAGGACCAGAAACATGATTGTCAGGAAAATAGGGTTTTGGAATTGCAGACCCCATCCCACCGTGATCCCGACGGACTGCAAGACCAAAATTCCAGCGGACAGCACCCACATGAACACCAGCACGCCAAGCGCCGACATCAGGAATCCGTTCCGAACCTCGTGTGATGGTTTGTCTCCATGATTGAGAACCGATGTCAGTTTGATGGACAGGACGGGCAGAACGCAGGGCATGACATTCAGGATCAAACCACCGAGGAGAGCAAAGGCGGCGATCGCCAGTATCTGCGCCAGATCAGGCAGGTTCGCCACAAGCTCGAAAGGCGCATCCGGGACGGTATTTGACCACTCAGGCATGGCCGTCACGGCGCGTGACCCGTCTGTCACCGTAACTTGCAACGGTGGCAATTGTTCTTCACTGGCCAAGAGGGGCAATTTTGCCCAAAGTTCCGTTCCCGCGTTATTCGTTCGGATGTCCGGCTTTCCGAAGGTAAATGTCGGTCCCATTTCCGGGAATACGTCCGGGTTCACAAAGGCGTTTGCACTGCGCGCTGTGACGTAGAGCGCGCCATCGGCGATTACAGCCGTCTCGACCTCGATGTCAGCCGCATCGGGACCAAGCGGCACCCGTTCGGCAAACTCGGAGATAAGCGCAGCGGAGGCCGCATCAATTCCAGCGCCAGCCGGGATCGTCAGAGCTAGGTTGAAATCATGGGGCACGCACACGGTCGAGCAGGTTAACAGCGTGACTCCCGCCTGAAGCTCGACCGCCTGTCCGGCTGTTTCAAGAACCGCCTGGATGGGAAGGACAACACGTTTGTTGTACCCGAAATTCTCGATCCCGAATGCTGTGAAACGCTCAGGCGCAGGCCAGAGTATCTGTGCCGTCGCCAGGTTTGTCGATCCATCCCACGAGATTTCAGGCGGCAGACCGACCTCGCCGGGTGAGCGCCAATAGGCTTTCCAGCCCTCGGCCAGCTTGATGTCGAGGCCGAGTGACAAAGTTCCGGAATTCGTCGCAACGCCATTTTCGACAGAGATAAGCCGCGCTGAAATCGCCGTGTTCTCGTAAGTATCAGTTGACGCTGCGACGCTCATGGATGCCCAGAGACACGCCATCAACGCCAAAACAAGACACCACGGGGCTCGCAACATCATTTGGGGCGCTTTCGTCGTTGTTGCTCAAAAGCAGGCGCAGATCCCTGGGCCAACCTATTGGCGGCGGAATTTTTGCGACAGTTCCTAAGGCCCCGAAGGAGACGGGCATGGCAAATCCAATTAGGCTCTACACTGAAACACATACCACGCCCCAACCTTCTTCGCGTTCCAGTTCGACGATCTGTCCGATCATTTTGTCGCTGATCTGGCCTTGAACGACGGTACGACCAATCACAAGCGCAGGTGTGCCTACAAAGGCAAAGACCCGGGCAAGAGCCGCACTATTTTCCAGTTCTTGGGCAATCTCGGCGCTTTCCATGTCGGCAACCAATTGGGTGCCATCAACACCAAGATCATCCGAAAGTCGACGGAGATACTCGGGCGTTGCTTGAAATGGGCTCTTCATCAACCTCTCATGGAACGCGACGTAGGCCCCTTGTCGTTTTGCCGCTAACGCGGCTTTGGCGGCCAGGTTCGAGCTATCTCCGAGCAACGGAAGCTCATGCCATGCGACCACAACCTCGTCATCCATCTCTTGTGACATATCCGCCAGACGTTTGGTTTGCACTCGGCAGAAAGGACAGTAATAATCTGAGAACGAGGCCATCGGAATCTTCGATGCAGTCGTTTCAAGACCCCCATAGAGCGCACCACAAATATCTTCGGAAACCCTCTTCAGGGCCGCGGCTTTCCGTGCTGTCGCCTCAGCACTGTCAACGTTGCCCAAACCTACGAATGGGTCAAATCCGCCTGAAGTCTCTCCCGCCACATATTTTCGAAAACCAATCGGAGTGTCGAGCGGAACGAGTTCGAGCCTTTCGGGCAGCAAAGAGGGCACCGTACGGAGGGCAGTGTAACCCGCTAAGATCGCACCGATCGTCAATAGCGTTGATTGCTTCTTGGTGTCCATCCTCAGCCGTAAATTGGGGTCGCATTGGCGGTCAATCATACCGTCTCAACTTGCGACGCGTCAACTTTACAAACCGATACAATATTATTCGTGAAAACATAGCATTGCGGAGATAGTCAAGCGATCGGAGGTTGAGTGCAAATGCATCTTCAGCCTCTGGCGATATTGCTGTCATGAACGGATTAAAGCTTGAGCTATTCGGGAAAACAAATTGGTCTTCTCGCGGCTGCTGGGTCGGCGGCTTTGCTCTTTGCAGCTTTCGTGTTTCAGGCTTTGGGCTATGCACCCTGCGCGATGTGCATTTGGCAGCGGTATCCGCATGTAGTTGCAATCGGCATGGGTCTGCTTTTGACGATGGGGCTACCGATAATTCCACTCTTGCTCATCGGCGCAGCTTCTGCGGCAACGACTGCGGCACTCGGCGTCTTCCACACGGGTGTCGAACGGGATTGGTGGGAAGGGCCTACGTCCTGTACGGGATCCGGGCTCGACATGAGCTCAATGTCGGCCGAGGACCTTTTGTCTACCGATGGGGCATCTAACTTAGTCATGTGCGATCAGGTGGCATGGGAATTTCTAACTTTGTCGATGGCCAGTTGGAACGCATTGTTAAGTCTGGTGCTTGCGGGGCTATGGGTGTTCGCATTCGCGATGCGTCAAAGTAACAGCGCCGGGCCAAGTCTCACTTCACCATGACCCCTGAGGCTCAGTCGCCAAAAACACCATTCAAGTATCCCAATTTTACATAATAAACCCTCTGCGCCGTTTGTTCAATTATTAACATAAGATTGATTATGCGACTTTATACTTCATGTTGCGATAGTATACTATTGTATGTATGCTGAACTCCTCTCACGGAGGTTCCTCAGCATGCGCCATTTACTCACGAAGCTCCTCCCCTCGGTCGCAGTCGCCTTGACCGTGATAGGTTCTTCTCTACCGATACCCGCCCGCGCGCAGTCCTACCCGATCGATTGCGCGATCCTCTTGTGTCTGTCTGGCGGCTGGCCCGCTTCCGTCCCTTGCGCCCGAGCCCGCGCTGAATTCATCCGGCGGATTACGCCTTGGCCAGTGGAACCGCCGCTGCAAATCTGGCGCTGTCCCATGGGCGCGTCCTATGAGAGCGATCGGCAATCAAACAACGCTGACCGCATCTTTGAAGCCTTGTACCGAACCGACACCCGTCGACCGCTTCAATCCTTGCCAGTAGATAATCTCGTTCTCACCGACCTCGCCCTGCGGCTCGTTCAGGACCGCGCGGACATCGATATCAGCGGGCCAGAGTTCAATTTCGTGCGGTCCATCCGCGTCTTCGATGTACGGTATGCACGACAGCACGAGTCCGGGCGCGATGGGGATTGTAACCGAAGCGCGACCGTGGTCCTCGGCACCTACGGGACCCAAGGCGATTTCTCATGGCAGCGATCTTCGATAACTGCCCTGCCCGAGGCCCATATGGGCCTTGAACGTTGGGGCGAGCATTGCCCTGGCATTTATCACCGATCCGTCTTCGTCGATTGGCGTGACTATGACGGCAACTACGGGTTCGAGCAGGTGAACTACTGACCTGCCGCCACGTAGATTTGTCATGGAAGACGGCTTCTTTGGCTTGCACGACCTCACCGCATACGCTTCGCGGTCCACATGCTGTTTGGCGTTTAGGCAAACACCGCGGGTTCGCTCTGTTCACCCGTCGTCGCTTCTTCCGATCCTCGTCAGCGCATCGAAGTCGATTTCTTGCTTCTGTTCGTCACTTAAATCCGGCCGGGTTTCCGATACCGGCTGGGGCCCTTGGACGTCCCACATCACCGCATGTGATCCTGTGCTCCAGCGATAAACCCAACCAACAACACTGCACCCATCGGTCCCGATCAGATTGGCGATCGCGACGCCCTCACCCTTATCATCGTTCACTGTTTACTGACTTCCTGCACTGTGGCGCTGCGAATTGCGGCGTGGAATTGCAGAGCGTTCACTACGACCGCGCGCCGGACTTCGTTGGTTTTGGCTACCTGGTCCTCGATGAGGGAATGATCACCAGACCGGGAAAATGGGTTCCGGTTTTCTCAACAATTCATTGGCTTCAAATCCTGTGGTCGGGCTCCGTGGCGGCTTCAACGATCGCCAGAACCTCGAACGGGTCAAATCCGATGGCGCGCGCCAGAACGACCAACTCGACAACGTCGACCCGGCGCTGACCGCTTTCAAGGCGGGCGATGAGGGACTGGTGGCATCTGAGCCTGTCCGCCAAGTCTTCCTGGCCAAGGCCCGCATCGATGCGAGCGTCGACCAACGCCTGGCAGAGTGCCACCTGTCCCTTGCTTCTGATTGTCTTTGCCACGCGTCACATACCTTTTGTGACGTCGCTAGCGGATGAAATCTGTTATCTAAAAAGTAGATATATAAGGGTGTTATCGGCGTCTGGTTTCCATGGGCTGCAAGTCTGATGCTCCCGAGGTTGCCCATCAATCCCCTACCAAATGCAGAAATTGGCCGTAGTCCTCACTAACCTCCCTCGCTTCCTCGAAGGCACGGGCCCGTTCGCCGTCGAGGCAACGGAAATAGCGCTGGATATCCTGAATGTAGTCTTCGAAATCGCCACGGATGATGTCCGCATAGTCCCGCGCTGCCTGCGAATCGCTTGGCAGGAAGGGACGGGACGGCGCGAGGCAGGATTCCGCGAAACCCGGCCCAGAGAGGCAGATCAGGAGGGCCATAGCTTGTAATGGGAGCAGGCCTGTCAACCTTGGGTTTCTCAAACCTGTTATCTCCTTGATCGCGGACACTGGCCGTGACTAGTGTTTGCGTAACCAAACTACAGCTAAAGCACGATATTACATCTTGCGGTTGATAGTATACTATCGTAACTCTGGGCTTCAAGTAGGAATGCCTGGGGTCACGCCATTGGAGAAAGCGTGAGCCGGGCCATGAACTGGGACATCGAAGCACCAAATGTGGTTACGGAAGCCAGGTTCCGCGAACTCGTGGAAAGCGGCTATAGCGCAGAAATCCTGTGCCAAGAGTCGGCACATAAGAAAGGCCCCAGCTATTACGGGGTCTGGATCATGCGCGTTGTCTCTGCTGACGGTGTGGAAAAGCTCCTCGTCACCGCACGCACGCGGACGACCTACAACGATATCAAGATCCGCGAGTTCAAGACGATCTCCGGCGTGGTGTCTTTCTTCATTGGCCTTGGCTTTGCGCATGTCGACCTGCCGCTTGAGGCGGGGACAAGCCGTACGCACAAACTTGCGCCGTCAGACAAAGCCCCATCAGACAAGGGCGCTGACAACTAAACTCGTCTGCCTCTGGCTGGGCGCAGCACCTGCCTCCGCGCAAATGGTGCTGGTCATGGATAGCGACGGCTCTCTGACCCCGTCACGGTCTCAGAGCGGTTTTGCCCGGAACTATAATGACGGGATTGGTCAGAGTTCGGCCTCCGATGGGATCGCGATCTTCGGCGAGGTAGAGGCCGAGCAAGAGGGCGTCCAAGTCGCGGCCCTTGCCCGCCCGACTCCCCTGCCCCGCGCCGATGTCCTCTCCGGGATTCAGACCACGGCCTTGCGCTATGCCGGCCATCCCGGCCTGCGTCGCGCGGGGCTTTCCGTGACGGATTGGCTGGCTCTCTATCGAGCCAATATCGAGGTTGAGAGCGCCTACCGGCAGGATGCGATTTCAAGTGCAGGTGCCATTGGCCTTGGTCAATTGATGCCAGCGACGGCGCGTGATCTGGGCGTCGACCCGCGTGATCCGCTGCAGAACCTCGACGGCTCCGCCCGCTACCTCGCGATGATGCTGGAGACGTTCGGCGATCCGCGCCTGGCGCTGGCTGCCTATAACGCCGGACCCGATGCCGTGCGCCTATACGGCGGCATTCCCCCCTACCGAGAAACCCAGAACCACGTGGCCCGCGTGATGGCCGCCGTGACCCGATTGGAAGGATCAAATTCATGAAACAGATTTCAACGCTCTTCATTGCCAGCTTGGCGATATTTCTGGTCATTGCGGAACCGGCCCTTGCCCAAAGCATCGACCTCTCCCCTATTCAGAGCCTGCTGCAGGGCATCGTCGATGCATTGACCGGACCCCTTGGCGTGGTCATTGCGACACTCGCTGTTCTTGGCGTCTTCCTCAGCTGGTTCTTCAACATCATCGATCTCCGCCAGGCACTCTGGGTCTTGGTCGGGATCGCCGGTGTTGCCGCCGCCCCCACCATCGTTGCCGCGGTCTTTGCCGGTGGCTGAGCGCTCGCCTCTCTTTCTGGGCCTCGTGCGGCCGCCCAAACTCCTGGGCCTGCCCATCATGTACGCGATGGTCTGGCTCTTCGGCTCGGTGCTCTTGTTCGTCTGGGTCCAGCACATCGCCGTGCTGGGCGTGGCCGCCCTGCTCTACCCGCTGCTTTGGAAGGCCGCCGATTGGGACCCGCGCTTCATCGACGTGATGATGACGGCATTGCAAGAGACGCCGCCCACGCGGAACAGAAGCATCCATGGCGGGGACAGCTATGCGCCATAATGAAGGCCTGGGCGAAACGCTCGATCCCCGCACTCTGACGCCGAACTGGTATGCGCGCGAAACCCGTCTCGCGCATATGCTCCCATATGTCAGCCTGGTCGATGATCGGACCGTGCGGACGCGGGTGAACGAGCTTTTCAAGTGCATCCGCCTCGACGGGGCCAACAGCTACACGACGGACGATGCCTATCTCGACAAGGTGACGGCGCTCTTTGCCCGGATCATCGCGCAATTGGGACCGGAGTTCAGCTACTATGTCCACAAGGTATCCAAGGCCATCGCACCGGAGCTGGAGCCGGTGCGCGAGGACAGCTTCGCAGGCGAGGTGGACCGGCTTTGGCGCAAGAAACTTGAGACGAGCGGGCTGCGGGACAAGACGCTTACCCTAACGGTGATCCACCGCCCTCCCCCGAAGAGTTTCCTGCCGTTCATGGGCCGCAGCGCGCCGGATCGCTTCAAGGAAGAAACCCAGAAACGCCTGCGCCGCCTGGGCGAGGCCGTGAATGTCTTCCTCTCGGGCCTGACGGAGCTGAATCCGCATGTCCTTTCCGCGAAGAGCGGCGAGCTCATCGGCTTTCTCGGGGCGCTCAACACGGGGACAGAACTGCCGCTCTATCCCGCCAATACATACGGCTTCCTGTCCTTCAACGTCGCTAACACCCGCGTGACCTTCCTCGAGGATCATTTTGAGCTTTCCGAAGGCGTCGTGGGGCATCGCTATGGCAAGAGCTTCACCATCGGGGAATACTCCGAGGCCACCTCCTGCACGATGTTTGAATAGCCCCTAGTTTCCTAGACGCCTTCTTGTTTG
>NZ_CYTO01000025.1 GCF_001458335.1 Cognatishimia activa | reverse complement strand
CAGACCAAAAACCCAATCACCAGAGACAAAAATCAACAGAAAGCACCCAACTTACTAGGCGCATCCCGCGTCATCATGCTCGATATTGTAACCAAACTTCCCCTCAAATCACCGCTTCTCAGCGTGTCATCCGGTCCGTCTAGCTCCCCGTTAGCGCCTCAGTGTCTCACTCAGCGCCGCCGGTGAAGGGGGTTCTAAGAGTAACTCACCATAGCCGCAAGAG
>NZ_CYTO01000024.1:1011124-1023200 GCF_001458335.1 Cognatishimia activa | reverse complement strand
TTAGGGCAGAAGGCGTCTACAATTCTAGGGGCTATTCACTACAAGGGCACGCGGTTGGGGCGGCAGGAGCTGGAAGGCGTGTTGATGGCAGATATTGAGGGCGCGTTGTGGACGCGGTCTTTGGTGGATGCGGCTGAGGTGTCGCGCGTGCCGGATTTGGACCGGATTGTCGTGGCGGTTGATCCGCCGGTGACGGGAACGGCGCAGTCTGATGCCTGCGGGATCGTTGTTGTTGGGGCGGTGCTGGAGGGGCCTCCGCAGGAGTGGCGCGCTTTCGTGCTGGAGGATGCATCGGTGCAGGGTTTGTCGCCGCAGGGCTGGGCTGAGGCGGCCTGTGATGCGGCGCGGCGCTGGGAGGCGGATCGGTTGGTGGCAGAGGTCAATCAGGGCGGCGACCTAGTGGAGAGTGTTGTGCGGCAGATCGATCCTTTGATGGCCTATCGGGCGGTGCGGGCGAAACGCGGAAAGGTGGTGCGCGCAGAGCCGGTGGCGGCACTTTATGAGCAGGGCCGTGTGCATCATGTGCGTGGGCTTGGCGAACTAGAAGACCAGATGTGCCTGATGGGACGACAAGGCTTTGAAGGGGATGGCTCGCCCGATCGGGTGGATGCTCTGGTCTGGGCATTGACGGATTTGATGTTGGAGCCATCGCAGGGTTGGGCGCGGCCTTCTGTGAGATCTTTATGAGGTGTTGCATCCGGTGAGAACGGCCATTTGTCAGGGGTTTAACAGGTTCTTGGCAGATTGGTTTTCAACGAAGCGATACACATGAAGGCGAGGCGGATGGTGTTTGAGTTTTTAAAACGCGGCGATGGCAAAGCGCCGGAACAAAAAGCCAGCGCGACCGCGCCTGTGGTGGCCTATCAGTCGTCGGGCCGGGTGGCTTGGTCTCCTCGGGATACGGTATCATTGACCAAGACAGGCTATGCGGGGAACCCGGTTGGGTTTCGATGTGTGAAGTTGATTGCAGAGGCGGCGGCGGCGGTGCCTTTGGTGCTTGAGAATGCCGAGACGCGGTTTGAGACGCACCCGGTTTTGTCGCTGTTGTCCCATCCGAACCTGGCGCAGGGGCAGGCGGAGTTTGTGGAAGCCTTGGTGGCGCAGTTGATGCTGTCAGGCGATGGCTATGTGGAGGCTGTGGGCGAGGTCGGTTTGCCGACTGAGCTGCATGTGCTGCGTTCGGACCGCATGCGGGTTGTTCCCGGCGCTGATGGTTGGCCTGCTGGTTATGAATATGCGGTGGGTGGGCGCAAGCATCGGTTTGACGTTTCAGGGCATCCGCAGATTTGTCATCTGCGAAACTTCCATCCGCAGGACGATCACTATGGGTTTTCGCCCATGCAAGCGGCGGCCATGGCGATTGATGTGCATAATAGCGCGTCTCGCTGGTCTAAAGCCTTGCTGGACAATGCGGCACGGCCTTCGGGCGCGATTGTTTATAAGTCGGCAGATGGGCAAGGGAGCTTGGCCTCAGATCAATATGATCGCTTGGTGTCTGAGATGGAGACCCACCATCAGGGCGCGCGCAATGCGGGGCGGCCAATGCTGTTGGAAGGTGGTTTGGATTGGAAACCCATGGGGTTTTCGCCGTCCGATATGGAGTTCCAGAAGACCAAAGAATCGGCGGCGCGGGAGATTGCCTTGGCCTTTGGGGTGCCGCCGATGTTGTTGGGCATTCCAGGGGATGCGACTTACGCGAATTATCAAGAAGCGCATCGGGCGTTTTTCCGGCTGACGGTTTTGCCATTGGTGAGCCGGGTGGCGGGGCGCTTGGCGGATTGGTTGAGTGGATTTTCTGGCGAGGTTTTGAGGCTGAAACCGGATCTGGATCAGGTGCCTGCGTTGAGCGCTGAGCGGGATCATCAGTGGCAGCGCGTTCAAGGCGCGGATTTTCTGACGGCTGCTGAGAAGCGGCGGATGCTGGGGCTGCCTCCGGTGATGGAGGGCGCCGATGGCTGAAGGGGATCGATATGGGTTCGAAGCTTTTGATTGTGCGCCGGCGTTGCGGCTGGAGGCCCATGAACGGGTGGCGAAGCTGCAATTTGAAAGCCTGAACAAACGGTTAGATCGCATTGAGGCGATGATTGAACGGCTGGAGAAGCGGTTGTGGTTGACGGTTTATGGCGTGGTTGGAGTGATCTTGGCGCAGGCGTTTCAGTCGTTGATTGAGGCCGGATTGTGAGAGGCATGGATATGGAATTGGAACGGAAATTTGCCCGGTTCGGGGATGGTCTGACGGTTGACGCGGGCAATGTGATTGAAGGCTATGCCTCGTTGTTTGGTGCGTCTGATCAGGGTGGCGATGTTGTTGAGAAAGGTGCTTATGCGGCGTCCCTCAAGGAGCTCGCGGCGGCGGGGCGGTCGGTGAAAATGCTTTGGCAGCATGACCCAAGCCAGCCCATCGGGATTTGGGATGAGGTGCGTGAGGATGAACGCGGTTTGTACGTAAAGGGTCGTTTGCTGGACACGGTCACGAAAGGCCGGGAAGCGGCGGCATTGATTGCGGCGGGGGCGATTGATGGGTTGTCGATTGGCTATCGCACGGTGCGCGCTGTGAAGAATGAGAAGGGCCAGCGGGTCCTCCACGAATTGGAGCTTTGGGAGGTGTCATTGGTCACCTTTCCGATGCTTCCCACCGCGCGGGTGACGGCGAAACAGGAAGATCCTGACGCTAACATGTTGCGCGCTTTGGCGGGTGTTTTTGAGGATGCACGCCTTCAGATGGCGCGGGACTAAGCGCCGCTAACGTCGAAAGGGACAAGAATGACCAAGACGGGAACCGGGCTGATGGCCCGGAACGGAGAAGATGTGTCTCCGGTGGAGGGTGTGAAGGCCGCAGTGGCAGGGTTTGCTTCTGATTTCAAAGGCTTTCGCGGTGAAGTTGAGAAGAAATTGCAACAGCAGGACGAGCGAATGAACAAGTTGGATCAAAAGACGATGATGGCGGCGCGCCCGATTTTGGAGCGCACGGATTATGAGGCTCCGCATAAGAAGGCGATGGCGGCCTATCTGCGCACCGGTGATGATGATGGGCTGCGTGGGCTGGAGTTGGAAGAGAAGGCGCTGTCCTCGGTCATCAATAGCGATGGCGGGTATTTGGTCGATCCGGTGACGTCGGAGGAGATCAACTCTGTGCTTGCGTCTACCGCGTCTATTCGGGCGATTGCGAATGTGGTGAATGTGGAAGCGACGTCTTATGACGTGCTGATTGATAGCTCTGAAATGGGGGCTGGCTGGGCGGATGAAACATCTGCCACGTCGGAGACCGGCACGCCAACGATTGAGCGGATTGCCATTCCTTTGCATGAGCTGTCGGCTTTGCCGAAAGCGTCGCAGCGTCTGTTGGATGACAGCGCCTTTGATGTGGAAGGCTGGCTGGCCAAACGCATTGCGGACAAGTTTGCCCGTGCGGAAGCGGCGGCGTTCATTACCGGGGATGGGATCGACAAGCCGGTGGGCATTTTGAGCCACACGGCGGTCGCGAATGACAGCTGGTCCTGGGGCAATATTGGTTATGTGGCCACGGGCATGGATGCGGCGTTCAACGGCGGCGATGCGCTGATTGATCTGGTCTATGCGGTGGGGGCGGAATATCGCGCCAATGGGTCCTTCGTGATGAATTCAAAGACTGCGGGGGCTGTGCGCAAGCTGAAGGACGCAGACGGCCGTTTCCTTTGGTCTGATGGGTTGGCGGCGGGTGAGCCTGCGCGTTTGCTTGGCTATCCGGTGCTGATTGCCGAGGATATGCCGGATATTGCCAGCGGGGCTGATGCCATTGCCTTTGGCGACTTTGCGGCAGGCTACACCATTGCGGAACGCCCGGACCTGCGGGTGCTGCGTGATCCGTTCTCTGCGAAACCTCATGTGCTGTTTTACGCCACCAAACGGGTGGGCGGTGACGTGAGCGATTTCGCTGCGATCAAGCTGCTGCGCTTCGCGGTGTCCTAAGGGTGCATCGCGAGTGGTGAGATGGCGCGGCTGTCTCACCGGGGCGTGCGCCAGACGCGTTTCTGGCTGCTCCCCTCCCACTGAGTGACGCGTGGTGCGCGCCCCAGAACGATGGGGAGAGTGAGGGGAGCGATAGGTTTAGGGGAACTCCATGTATGTGATGGATCAAACAGAATTGCCGGTATCGGCCTTGCCCATGGCGGAGTTCCGGGCGCATTTGCGACTGGGTACAGGGTTTGCGGAAGACAGTCTGCAGGATGTGGTTCTGGAGAGTTTTTTGCGGGCGGCCCTGGCTGCGGTGGAGGTGCGCTGCAGTAAGGTTTTGATTGCGCGGGTTGTGACCTGGCGGTTGCATGAATGGCGCAACCAGCAGAGCGAGGTTTTGCCTCTGGCGCCGGTGAGGGCCGTGGAAGCGGTGCGGTTGTTGGATGGCGAGGGCGTGCCCAGTGAAGTGGCAGCGTCAAGCTATCGCCTTGAGATGGATGCGCATTTTCCGATGCTGCGGGCGACGGGAGCCTGTTTGCCTGCGCCGGTGTTGGGCGGTCAAGTCGAGATTGTGGCCAGCGTGGGCTTTGCGGCGCAATGGTCGGGCGTGCCTGCGGATCTACAGCAGGCCGTCATGATGTTGGCGGCGCATTATTATGAATATCGCAATGAAACGACGCTGGACACGGGCTGTATGCCCTTTGGGGTCAGCAGTCTGATTGCGCGCTATCGGCCGGTTCGGATTGGAATGGAGGGTGCGCGATGAGACAACCAATGCTCAACCGATTGATGGTTTTGGAAGCGGTGACGCGGAACTCTGACGGGGCAGGTGGCTTTGTGGAGAGCTGGGATGCTTTGGGTCAGCTGTGGGCGGAGGTGCGGCCGAGGTCCGGCGGTGAGCGCGATCGTGAAGATGTGGGCGTGTCTCGGCTGGATGTGAAAGTGACGGTGCGGGGTGCTCCGGTGGGGTCAATGAAGCGCCCGGTTGCTGGGCAACGGTTTCGCGAAGGGGCGCGGGTGTTTCGGATTATGGCGGTGACCGAGCCGGACGTGGCTGGACGCTACCTAACTTGTTTGGCGCGTGAAGAGGTGGCGGCATGAGTTACGGCGTGGCGGTGGCCCTTCAGGCAGCGGTGTATCAGCATTTGTTGAGCGACACGGGCGTGAGCGATCTAGTGGGTAGCGCGATTTATGACGAAGTGCCTAATGGCACGATCCCTTCGACTTACGTGAGTTTGGGTGCGGAAACCGTGCTGGATCGTTCGGATAGCGATGGCAGCGGGGCGTTGCATCGCTTTGAGGTCTCCGTGGTGTCCGATGTGAGCGGGTTTGCGGGCGCAAAGGCTGTGGCCGTGGCGGTGAGCGATGCGCTCACAGATGCGGATTTGACGCTTGCGCGGGGGCAGCTGGTGGCTCTGCGCTTTGAACGCGCGGTGGCGAGCCGGGAAGAGGCGGCGAACCTACGCCGGATTGATCTGCGCTTTGGGGCGCGGGTTCAGGACGATTGATTTTCTAACAGAAAGGGGCCGGTCAGATGGCGGCACAGAACGGTAAGGATCTGTTGATCAAGGTGGATATTTTGGGCGACGGCAGCTTTGTGACGCTGGCAGGATTACGCGCCACTCGGATTAGTTTTAACGCGGAAAGCGTGGATGTGACCTCGCTAGAAAGCCAGGGCGGTTGGCGCGAGCTGCTTGGGGGTGCCGGGGTGAAGTCGGCGTCTATCTCGGGCTCTGGCGTTTTCAAAGACGAAGACACCGATGAGAGGGCGCGGCAATTGTTCTTTGACGGAGAAGTGCCGGGATTTCAGGTGATTATCCCCGATTTTGGAGTGGTCGAAGGCCCGTTTCAGGTGACGTCTTTGGAATATGCGGGGACCCATAATGGCGAGGCGACCTATGAGTTGGCCTTGGCTTCTGCCGGTGCTCTGACCTTTGTGGCGCACTAAGCGATGGCCAATCCTCATGCAGGTGAAGTGGCGCTGGTTGTGAATGGTGAGCGGCGGTTGGCGAAGCTGACTTTGGGGGCTTTGGCGTCTTTGGAGGCGCGGCTTGAAAGTGGGTCTTTGGTGGCGCTGGTGGAGCGGTTTGAGGGCGGGGCGTTTTCGGCCTCTGATGTGATTGCTTTGCTGCATGCGGGGTTGGCGGCGTGCGGCTGGGATGGCTCTGAGAGCGATCTGGCTGCGGCAGAGATTGAAGGCGGGCCGATGGTGGCGGCACAAATGGCGGCGCGGCTGTTGGCGGTGGCGTTTGTGGTGCCGGGAGACACGCCTGATGGCGGGGTTTGATTGGCCAGCTTTGATGCGGGCGGGGTTGCATGGGTTGCGGCTTAAACCCTGTGAATTTTGGGCGCTTACGCCCGCAGAGTTGGCGATGATGTTGGGGCAATCCAAGGGCGTTGCCCCCATGAGCCGGGGGCAATTGGATCAGTTGCTGGCGGCCTATCCCGATCAGGAAGGAAAGAGAGATGACTGACTTTGAAAGCCTTGGGGATGTGCAGGATCACCTTGAAGGGGTTGCCGACAGCGCTGTGGCGACCAGCGACATGTTGGCGGCATTTGATGGCGAGCTACAGCGGGTGCGTCAAAGCCTGCAAATGGCGGGCGGCGATTTTCAGACTTTTGAGAAGGGCTTGTCTAAGGGGCTGAAAAAAGCAGTCGATGGGCTGGTTTTGGATGGCGAAAGCCTGAGTGACGCGGTGCGGACCGTGTTCAAGAGCGTGATGGATGCAGCCTATCAAGCGGCGGTGACGCCGGTGACCAATCATTTTGGGTCGTTGATTGCCCGTGGGGTTGGCGGGTTGTTTAGCGGTTTGAGCCCCTTTGCGGATGGGGCGAGTTTTGCCCAGGGACGTGTCATGCCATTTGCCAATGGTGGCATCGTGAGCCAGGCGACGGCTTTTCCCATGCGAGGGGGCACGGGCTTGATGGGCGAGGCAGGGCCTGAGGCGATTATGCCTTTGGCGCGCGGCGCTGACGGCAAGCTGGGCGTGCGCGGCGGGGGTGCGCGGCCTGTGCAGGTGGTCATGAACATCCAGACATCTGATGTGGAAGGGTTCCGTCGCTCTCAGGGGCAGATCGCGGCGCAGATGAGCCGTGCCGTGGCGCGTGGCCAGCGAAATTTGTGAGGATCGAGGCGATGAATTTTCATGAGATAAGATTTCCGGCGAACCTGAGCTTTGGGTCCATTGGCGGACCAGAACGGCGGACAGATATTGTGACGCTCGCCAATGGATTTGAAGAGCGCAACACGCCCTGGGCGCATGCCCGAAGACGGTATGATGCGGGGGTTGGGATGCGCTCGCTGGATGATATCGAGACGTTGATTGCGTTTTTTGAGGCGCGGCGTGGACAGCTTTATGGATTTCGTTGGAAGGATTGGTCGGATTTTAAATCGGCGAAGGCTTCAGGCGATGTGCATTACCGGGATCAGGTGATTGCGACCGGGGATGGCGAGACCCATGTGTTTCGGCTGCACAAGACGTATCGTTCGGGCGATGCGTCTTATCAGAGGCCGATTTTTAAGCCTGTCGCTGGGACCGTGCGTGTTGGGGTTGCCGACACCGAGCAGCTCGAAGCGGTTGATTTTACGGTCAATTTGGAAAGTGGTGAGATCACTTTGGTGCAAGCGCCTGCACCGGGGGAAGAGGTGACAGCGGGGTTTGAGTTTGATGTGCCGGTTCGGTTTGACACGGATCGTATTCAGACCAGCGTGGCGAGCTTTCAGGCAGGCGATATGCCCAACGTGCCGGTGGTGGAGGTGCGTGTGTGATGAGTTTATCGGAGGAATTCGCGGCGCATTTAGCGAGCGGTCTGACCACCTTGGCGCGTTGCTGGCGTGTAGCACGCGAGGATGGGGTGGTGTTTGGGTTTACGGATCACGATTGTGCCTTGTCCTTTGAAAATACGGGATTTCTGGCCGATAGCGGTTTGACCGCTGCTGCTCTGGAGCAGGGATCTGGGCTTGGGGTGGATAACACCGAAACGCTTGGGGCTTTGTCCGCAGATGCGATTACCGAAGAGGACATTGCCGCCGGGCGATATGATGGCGCTGAGGTCACGTGTTGGTTGGTGAATTGGGCTGATGTGTCTCAGCGATTGGTGCTTTTCGCGGGCCAGATTGGTGAGGTGACCCGCAGTGGTGGGGCCTTTCGAGCGGAGCTTCGGGGCTTGAGTGAACCGCTTAATCAGCCGGTTGGGCGCGTTTATCAGAAAAGCTGTCCGGGGGGGGTGGATGGATGCGCTGTGGACGAGGCCGATCCAGCGTTTCGCATCGCCGCGTTGGTGGTTTCTGTGCAGGAAAACATGGTGTTTGAGCTGGACGGGGCAGTGGCGTTTGATGCGGATTGGTTCACACATGGGCATTTGATCCACGAAGGGTCGGGGCTGCGCGGGGTTATTAAGTCAGATCAGGTGGTTGATGGGCAGCGCGTTGTTGAGCTGTGGACCCCAATAGATGTCCCAGTCGCGATTGGTGACAGCATGGTTTTGGTTGCAGGTCATGACCGGTCCTTTGCCACTGCGCGCTTCAAGTTTGATGATGTGCTCAATTTCCGAGGGTTTCCAGATATCCCCGGGGATGATTGGATCACCCATGTGCCGCGCAAGGATGGGGTCAATGATGGCGGCAGCCTGCGATGAGGGCGGATGTCGTGGCGAGCGCGCGCTCTTGGATTGGGACGCCTTATGTACATCAGGCTTCGGTCAAAGGGGCTGGGTGCGATTGTCTTGGCCTGATCCGCGGGATTTGGCGAGAGGTGGTTGGGAGCGAACCTGAGTTGATCCCCGCCTATTCGCAGGACTGGTCTGAGACCGCGCAAGATGAGGCGCTGTGGAGGGCGTCTTTGCGGCATTTGATTTCTAAGGATCTTAGAAAAGCCGAGCCCGGCGATATTTTGCTGTTTCGCATGCGTGATGGAGCCGTGGCGAAGCATTTGGGCATTCAGTCAGCCATCGGGGCTGAGCCCAAATTTATTCATGCATTTGCGGGCCATGCGGTGATTGAGAACCCTCTAAGCCAACCCTGGTCGCGCCGGATTGTGGCGCGGTTTGCCTTTCCAATTCAGGAGGTCTGATCATGACTACTATGGTGCTTTCCGCAGCGGGCGCTGCGATTGGTGGGGCGATTGGGGGGTCGGTTTTCGGGCTGTCCTCGGTTGCGATTGGCCGCTTTGTGGGTGGCGTGGCTGGCCGTGCCATTGATCAGCGGATTTTGGGATCGGGAGGAGCGGCCGTCGAGACCGGGCGTATTGATCGCTATCGCATCACTGGATCCGCGGAGGGGCGTGCCGTCAGCCAAGTCTATGGTCGCATGCGCATTGCCGGTCATGTGATATGGGCGACGCGGTTTCAGGAAGCCGCAACGACCTCCGGCGGCGGCAAGGGCGCGCCGCCGCAACCAAAACGGACTGAGTTTAGCTATTCAGTGTCGCTGGCAATTGCGCTGTGTGAAGGCGAGATTTCGGGCGTCACGCGGCTTTGGGCGGATGGGCGTGAGATTTCAATGCAGGATGTGACCATGCGAGTTTATCCAGGGGATGACACGCAATTGCCGGACCCAAAGATTGAGGCAGTTGAAGGCGCCGGCACTGTCCCGGCCTATCGCGGTACCGCATATGTGGTCTTTGAAGATCTCGAGCTGGGTCAGTTCGGCAACCGTATCCCTCAGTTTTCCTTTGAAGTGTCGCGACCCTCTCCTAAGACCCAGTTTGAAGCGGATATTGAACCGGCGCAGGCAACGCGCGCGGTTGCTTTGATCCCCGGTACCGGGGAATACGCTTTGGCCACGGAGCCGGTCTATTATGAGAATGGTCCAGGGCGGAAATGGGCGGCGAATGTGAACTCGCCTTCGGGGCAGGCGGATTTTGTAAGTGCTTTGAATGTCTTGGAGGGTGATCTGCCAAACTGTGAGGCAGCGTCTTTGATCGTTAGCTGGTTTGGTAATGACCTGCGGTGTGGCGAGTGTCTGATCCGCCCCATGGTTGAAAAGGATGAATTTGAAGGCTCGATGCCATGGCGAGTGGCTGGGCTGACGCGTGGGTCTGCCGAGGCGATGCCGACGCAAGATGAACGGCCCATCTATGGGGGTACGCCAACCGATCAATCGGTCATTCAGGCGATTGAGCACATGCATGCCCAAGGCAAAGCGGTGATGTATTATCCATTCATTTTGATGGATCAGTTGGATGAGAATGGGTTGCCTGATCCGTGGACGGGTGCGGACGATCAGCCGGTTTTGCCGTGGCGGGGGCGCGTGACGCCTTTGGTTGCGCCGGGGAAGGCGGGCAGCCCTGACGGCACGGCTGTGGCTGATGCGGAAGTTGCAGACTTCTTTGGAACGGCTGCTGCCAGTGATTTTGCGGTGAGCGACGGCAACGTGACGTATTCAGGCCCCAATGAGTGGCGGTATCGCCGGTTCATTTTGCATCAGGCGGCATTGTGTAAGGCGGCTGGCGGGGTTGAGTCCTTCTGTATCGGTTCTGAGATGCGCGGGCTGACTTGGATCCGCGGTGCGGGTGGCGCCTTTGTGGCGGTGAACGCATTGATCGATTTGCTGAAAGAGGTTCGCTCGGTTTTGGGCCCTGATGTGAAGCTGTCTTATGCCGCCGATTGGAGCGAGTATTTTGGGTATCAGCCACAGGATGGCAGTGGCGACAGGTACTTTCATTTGGATGCGCTGTGGGCCGATGAGGATATCGATTTCATTGGGATCGACAATTACATGCCTCTTTCAGATTGGCGTGACGGCAGTGAACACGCGGATGCGGGTTTTGGGTCGATCTATGATCTGGATTACCTGAGCGCCAATATTGAAGGCGGGGAGGGCTATGATTGGTATTACCACTCTGAAGAGGCGCGAGAGGCGCAGATACGTACGCCTATAACGGATGGGGCACATGGGGAGCCTTGGATCTATCGTTACAAGGACGTGCGGAATTGGTGGGAGAATGCGCATCATGAGCGGGTTGGCGGCGTGCGTTTGGAGGAGGCGACGGAATGGGAGCCTCGGTCTAAACCCATTGTGTTCACGGAATTGGGCTGTGCGGCCATCGATAAGGGGACCAATCAGCCCAACAAGTTTTTGGATCCGAAATCGTCCGAAAGTACCGCGCCACATTATTCGAATGGTCAGCCGGACGAATATATTCAACATCAATATCTTAAGGCGCAGTACCGCTATTGGGGCGATGAGACAAACAACCCAGTTTCAGAGGTTTATGGTGGCCCGATGATTGATATGTCACGTGCCTTTGTCTGGGCTTGGGACTCTCGGCCGTTTCCTTGGTTTCCGCGTAACAGCGACCTTTGGAGTGATGGGGATAATTTCCGGCGCGGTCATTGGCTGTCTGGGCGCGCAAGCCATCGCAGTTTGGCGTCGGTGGTACGTGAGATTTGTGAACGTGCGGGGGTGCGGGCTTTTGATGTGTCGGGGCTACACGGTGTGGTGCGTGGATTTGCAACCCATGAGGTTGGTGAATTGCGACGGAGCCTGCAGCCTTTGATGCTGCGCTATGGGTTTGATGTGGTGGAACGCGCGGGGGTTTTGACCTTTGTGATGCGGGGCAAGGCGCCGGTGTTGGCGCTTGATGAAGAAACGCTAGCGGTGACAGCGGACCTGCCAGTGGGCCCAGAGCGCATGCGGGAGGCTGAGGCTGAGACCGTTGGGCGCGTGCGGCTTGAAGCAGTCAGCGCGCTTGCGGATTATGAGACGCTTGCCGAGGAAGGCGTTTTTGCTGACGACCCGAGCGAGGCCGTGTCTCAAAGTGAATTGAATATCGTGATGGAACGTGGCGAAGCGCGGCAGGTGGCAGAGCGGTGGTTGGCGGAATCTCGACTGGCGCAGGATACGGTGCGCTTTGCGCTGCCAATGTCCAAATTAGCTGCGCGTGTCGGGGATGTGGTGTCTTTGCTGGACGCGAATGGTGCTCCGCAATCGTATCGCATTGACCGGATGGAAGCGGCTGAGGCCATCCAGTGTGAGGCGACACGGGTCTCAGAGCGCGTATATCAGCCGCGTTCGCTTGAATTGGAGGAGGGCGTTTTGCCTGCTTTCAACACGCCGATTCCAATGACGCCGCTCTTCATGGACCTGCCATTGATCACTGGGGATGAGCTGCCCCATAGCCCGCATGTGGTTGCGGTGGC
>NZ_CYTO01000024.1:913650-1011114 GCF_001458335.1 Cognatishimia activa | reverse complement strand
CGCGGTGGGGGACAACGATTTCCGGCTGAACACGACCTTGTCACACGCGCCCATTGTTGGTGTGTTGGAAACCGAATTGAGGCCCGGCACGCCCGGTGCTTGGGATCGATCCGCGCCTTTCCGGGTGCGGATGATCACAGGACATTTGCAAAGCGTCGACCCGAGTGCGGTTTTGGAAGGGGCGAATGTGGCCGCAATCGGTGATGGCACCCCTGGAAATTGGGAAGTGCTGCAGTTCACCGAAGCCGAGTTGGTTGGTCCTGACACCTATGAGGTTTCCATTTGTCTCCGATGGCAAAATGGCAGCGAGCGCGTCGATGCCTCTGGTTGGCCCGCCGGGTCTTGGTTTGTGCTTCTCGATCAAAACAAAGAGCAACTGGACTTGCCCGCGGCATCAATAGGTCTGGAGCGCACATATCGCGTGGGTCCAGCGTCACGACCCTTGAGCGACCCAATCTACATTCAGGAAAGCCATACTTTTGCTGGAAATGGACTAAGGCCATATGCGCCGGTGCACCTAAGGGCGATCCCGCAAGTCTCTGGAGACATTGAGATAGGCTGGATCCGGCGAACCCGTGTCGGCGGGGACAGTTGGGGTGTCACTGAAGTGCCGCTTGGCGAGGAGGTCGAAGCCTATGTGGTCGAGATATATTCAGGTGAGCTGCTTTTGAGACGAGAAGAACTCAAAGAAGCGCGCTGGACCTATTCGGCGTCAGATCAAAGTGATGATGGGGTCAATGGTGTCATCGAAATCCACGTTGCGCAGGTGTCGGCACTTTATGGTCCGGGCCATGCAGCGCGGACGCAGATTGCCATTTCCTAATGCGCCGCGTTTTGCCCGGTGACATTTTTGCGCTGGCCCATGTTTTGACGCGAGAACCGCGATGCTATTGGGGGGGCACTTGCGCAAGGATTTTTGCGGAAGCGCATTCTGCTGACAAGTTTCGAAAACGGTTTTCTAAAGCGCATAAGGCGTTTGGAAATGGCAGTGTAATGGGGCGCGTGGGGTGTTTGCCGGCGCCATTGAGGTGTTCTGCCGCATTTGATGACCCTGAGTTCTGCTGTGCTTTGAGCCATGCACTTGACGCATTGGCGCGCTGGCGTCGGTTTCAAAGTGGGTCGCAGGCGGTGCCATAAGCTTTGGGTCAGATATTTGATCGGCCAAGTCATGCCAAAAGGACACTTTTTCGCAACTTGATTGGGAATCAAGCACGGATTGCCATTGTGAATTCCGCTCAAATCTGGATTATATACGGCTGAACCTTTTGATGAGCCCGACGGGGCCGTCGCATAAATAGGAAATATCTATGTCTTGGACCGATGAGCGCGTCGAAATTCTCAAGAAAATGTGGGGCGAGGGTCAGTCGGCCAGCCAAATCGCCAAAGAACTCGGCGGGGTCACCCGTAACGCGGTAATCGGTAAGGTGCATCGTCTGGGCCTGTCTAACCGTGCGGAGAAGACCGCAACGACCAAAGCGCCAAAAGCGGATGCCAAGCCAAAGCCAGCACGCAAAGCAGCGGAGCCAAAGGCGCCAAAGCCTGAAGCGGAAGCAAAGCCTGCCGCTGCGCCAGCATCTAAAGAAGTGGTGCCCGCGCGCCGTAAGATCATTCCGGCAAACCAACCGCTGCCTCCACAGCCTTCTGCCAATGAAGTGAGCCCAGAAGCGCTTGCGTCACAGCGTGAAGTGCAGAAAAAAGCGTTGAAACTCAGCCTCATGGAACTGACAGAACGCACGTGCAAATGGCCATTTGGTGACCCTGCGACTGACGATTTCTGGTTCTGTGGCCTGCCAACAGAGCCGGGCAAACCTTACTGTAAACCATGTTTGGAAGTGGCAAATCAGTCCGTTTCCATGCGTCGGGATCGCCGTCGACCTCGCTAAGGTCGACACGGCTAAGACAAAGGTCGCAAAACCCGAAGGACGCCAATCTAGCCTTCGGTTTTGCACCGGTCTAATCGTCCAAATCACGCAGAATTCGTAGGAAACTCTCCTTGAATGCAGGTCGATATCTTGCATTCGGGACGGTTATCCATTTCATCACAAGCTTGAATTTGCTCTGAAATCCCTAACTGTTGTACTATTAGGACAAAGAGCAAGCTTCACAGGAAGATCCAATGGCAGAACGAAGCCCCAAAATTCAGGAACTTGATCCAGTTTGGACACAGATCCTGCGGGAAGGCCAAGACGCCTTGCAAGATGAGCCACTTTTGGGTGGGTTGATCCACTCCTCCATCTTGCACCACAAGTCGATTGAAAAAGCGCTGAGCTATCGCGTGTCTTTGAAACTTGCCTCGGGCGAGATGTCAGAGCAGCTTCTGCGCGAGATTTGCGATGAGGCGCATAAAAGTGACCCCAACATTGCGATTTCGGCCCGTGCCGACCTCACCGCAGTGTTTGAACGTGATCCGGCATGCCACCGGCTGATCCAGCCAATGCTGTTCTTTAAGGGTTTCCAAGCAGTGCAGGCCTATCGCGTGGCCCATTGGCTGTGGATGCAAGACCGTAAGGACATGGCGTATTTCTTCCAGATGCGTTGCTCTGAAGTGTTTGGCATCGACATTCACCCGAACGCGCGCCTTGGCAAAGGCATTATGATCGACCACGCCCATTCTATCGTGATTGGCGAGACCGCTGTGGTCGGTGACAATGTCTCTATGCTGCATTCCGTGACCCTTGGCGGTACCGGCAAAGAAGAAGAGGACCGTCACCCGAAAATTGGCGACGGTGTTCTGATCGGTGCCGGGGCGAAGGTGCTTGGGAATATCAAAGTTGGCGATTGCTCGCGTATCGCGGCAGGCTCTGTGGTGCTCGAAGAGGTACCAGCCTGCAAGACGGTGGCAGGCGTACCTGCACGAATTGTTGGGGATGCGGGCTGTTCGCAACCTGCGGTCAGTATGGATCAGATCCCCGAAGGCTAGGATACCTAATTAATATCAATATGTTTGCGTCCGAGACCTGCTCGGGCGTTTCCCTTGAAAGGACAACAACATGACTCGCTCCACTGAAGGTTTGGGCCGCATCTATGACAGCGTTTTGGACACTGTTGGCAACACGCCAGTGATCCGCATCAACCGCTTGGCACCAAAGAATGTGAATGTCTTTGTGAAGGCCGAAGCCTTCAATCCGGGCGCGTCCGTGAAAGACCGTCTGGCGCTGAGCATCATTGAAGCGGCGGAAGCCAGTGGTGAATTGAAGCCGGGTCAAACCGTTGTTGAAGCGACCTCTGGCAACACCGGCATTGGCCTTGCTATGGTCTGTGCCGCAAAGGGCTATCCATTGGTCATCACAATGGTAGAGACCTTCTCGATCGAGCGTCGTCGCTTGATGCGTATGCTTGGTGCGAAAGTGGTTCTGACACCAAAGGCGCAAAAAGGCTTTGGCATGTTCCAAAAGGCCAAAGAGCTGGCGGAAGCCAATGGCTGGTTCCTGGCGTCCCAGTTTGAAACACCGGCAAATGCGGATATTCACGAGAACACCACAGCGCGGGAAATTCTGGCGGACTTTGGCGACCAAAAACTGGACTACTTCGTGTCTGGCTATGGCACCGGCGGCACCGTGACCGGTGTTGCGCGCGTTCTGCGTAAAGAAAGCCCGGACACAAAGATCATCCTAACCGAACCAGCCAATGCGGCGCTGGTGGGTGGCGGCACACCACAAGAGCGCAATGAAGCGGGTCAGCCAGCGGCGGGTCACCCGGATTGGCAAGCCCACCCAATTCAGGGTTGGACACCGGACTTTATTCCATTGGTCCTGCAAGAGGCGCTGGACAATGGCGGCTATGACGAGCTGCTGCCTGTGGCGGGTCCTGATGGCATCCAAGCGGCCAAAGATCTGGCGCAGAAAGAGGGTATCTTCACCGGTATCTCTGGTGGCTCTACCTTTGCTGTGGCTCTGAAAGTGGCCGAAACAGCGCCGGACGGGTCAAACATCCTCTGCATGCTGCCAGACACAGGCGAGCGGTATCTTTCCACGCCGTTGTTTGATGGGGTCGAGGCAGAGATGGACGCAGAAGAGATTGCTCTGATGCAATCCACACCGGGTTATCAGCTGGACTAATTGTCTTGATATGATGATTGAGAGGCCACCCGATCGGGTGGCCTTTTTTGTTTAAGTGGGAAATTCCAGCCCATCTTTGTCAATTCGCAGCTTGATGGATCAATGTCTTCTTTCATTGTATTGATATCTCCGCTAGATTTTCGGTGTGAAGATCCATCGAACCATAACTGCGACACTTCTTGTTTTAGTGCTAAGCCTGATCGCAGGGCTCGGCGATCGGGCGCATGTGATGCTAGAAAAATGCATAGGTGGGCATTGCGAAATTCACCTTAATACCTCTTTAGTCGATCACCATGTTGGCCACGCCTCAAATTCACCAAATGGAAGCGCAACACATGGGATACATGGGTCTGACAGCACGGCGCACGATGGATGTAATCCGTCCATTTGCAATGCCGCTACTCTCACCGCGCAGGATTTCCCGTCAACACCCAACCGATCAGAGATTATCGCGGCGTGGCAAGCCCCAAACCTGTTTACACTCAATGAACCGGACAACCCGGACAGGCCACCTAACGCATAATACAGATTTCCAACGCTGTTCGCGTCAGCGAACTCGTTCCAGTTTGCTGCAGTTTATTTGCGGCGCTGATCTGTAATACAAGTTAGGACTAGAACATGAAACAGAAGTCTCTCCTGATCGGACTATGCGCCTTGGTAGGCGTCGCGACCTACATCAATCTAAGACCCGCCCCAGCTGATAACGCTTCGCGGTCTACACCTGCTGTGGGCACCGCAATTGTTGCCATACAAATGCCGCGTCTCGAAGGAAACGCGGTCATTGGGCAACGAATATTCGAAAACGCATGCGCCGCATGCCATGGCAGCAACGCGGTCGGGGTTGAAGGTGCAGGGCCGCCGTTGATCCATGTTATTTACGAATCCAGCCATCACGCAGACGAGTCTTTCCAACGCGCAGTGGCAACGGGGGTCAGAAGCCACCACTGGCAATTTGGCAACATGCCTCCGGTTGAAGGTTTGACCCGCGGTGACACAGAGATGGTCATCCAATACATCCGCGAAATTCAGCGCGCCAATGGAATAAATTGAGGAATACCCTATGAAGAAGCTTACCACATTTGCGTTGATTGCCATGCTTGCCTCTCAGGCGTTCGCCCATTCAAACGTGGATACCACCAAACCCGAAAACGGCGCGACGGTTTCCGAAGTGCCCTCTGAGATCAATTTCAATTTCGCTGATGACATTCGCCTTACAAAGGTCAGCATGATCCATCAGGAGGCTGATAGCGTTACACTCGATCTTGGGGATCACACAAGTTTTGGTCGCGAGTTTACGCTGCCGATTCAAAGCATGGGTAAAGGCAGCTATCGCATCGAATGGCGGGGGTTAGGCGCAGATGGGCACGCCATGCGGGGCGAATTTACGTTCACGGTTGATTGAGCATGCCCGATATCTGGGGAATAGGCGCGATATTATCCAAGTTGATGCTGTATGTCGGCGTCAGTGGTGCGACCGGTCTTTTGATCACTCGAGCTGTGTTTGCTGACTTGGTGTCGCCTCTGGCTGATATGATGCGCAGTCGGATTGCACTGATGGCGGGGCTTGCGCTTGTTGGCTCTGTCCTCAGTTTTATGCTTCGCGGTGCAGCTCTGACGGGCGGAATTGATGGTATGACCGATCCAGAAATGCTCGGTTTGTTGTGGCAGACTCCGGTTGGTGACGTATTGATCTATCGAGCTGTCGGGACGACCCTAATGATCGCTGCGGTATTCATACCATTCGTCGGCCAATGGATCGCGCTTGCCGGTGGAATGATTGCATTGTGGTCATTCTGCCAAATCGGGCATGTGCCGGATTTGGAGTTCACCGGAGCCCGTTTGCTGTTACTCCTACACCTTCTGGGAGGCGCGTTTTGGATCGGTATCCTTGTGCCCTTGCGTGCGCTTTCGCAACGACCAGAATATCTCAGCAGTGCTGCTATGTTGGGGCATCGGTTCGGCCGGCTGGCTTCGGTTATTGTCCCTGCGTTGATTTTGGCGGGACTTTTAATGGCTTGGATGTTGCTGGGCGATGTCCGGGCGCTCGTGGCAACTGGCTATGGGCAAACGCTTCTGATCAAACTCGCATTTGTAGGTGTCGTTCTGTCGCTGGCCGCCGCAAACAAACTGCGGTTCGTTCCGGCTATGCTTTCTGGGGACACTAAAGCAGCACACCATTTGGTGCGCTCCATTGAAATCGAAGCTTTGATCCTTCTGGTGATTTTTGCGGCAACCGCGACGCTCACCAGCGTTTTAACCCTTCCGAACTGAGGTATCCTATGTTCCAACGGGACTTTTTGACCGTCCTATTTTTTGGCTTCGCTACAGGAGCAAGTGCTGGTCACGAATTGGACGACCGTGATTTGAGCAATGGTCAAACGCTGTATGCGGAACAATGTGCGTCGTGTCATGGTGTTAATCTCGAAGGGCAACCAAATTGGCAGACGCCTAATGACAATGGCATTCGTCCTGCGCCGCCACATGACGCGACCGGACATACTTGGCACCACGACAATCAGCTTTTGTTCGAATACACCCAACTGGGAGGCGAGGCGGCGTTAGTCGCACGTGGCATCGATGGCTTTAAAAGTGGTATGCCCGGGTTTGGAGATGCCCTCACGGAAGATGATATTTGGGACATTCTTGCCTTTATCCGCTCCACTTGGCCTGAACGTGTTCAGAAAATCCAAGCGAACCGCAACCCTCCGCACCGGTGATGCAATGCCCGGGACGCTGCAATAGGGCGTTTGTTAACAAACTAACGCTTTGTTCGCAGGATGGACGTTCCCCGATCCACCAAAAAGTGCACCATTAAATGGAGTTTGGCTTTGTCTCTGCTGGCTATGCCAACATCGCCATCGGGTTCTCCAAATTCTCAACAATCGCTTTCAGCAGGTCCGCCCCCACAGCGCCATCAATGACCCGGTGATCTACGGACATGGTCACGCTCATCACCGTGGCCACAGCAAGGTTGCCCTCTGCATCCACCACCGGTTTCTTGACCCCTGCACCCACCGCGAGAATACCCGCATGGGGTGGGTTCACGATGGCGTCGAAATTGTCGATGCCGAACATCCCAAGGTTAGAGATGGCAAAGCTGCCGCCTTGATATTCATGGGGCGCAAGTTTGCGATCCCGGGCGCGGGTGGCGAGGTCTTTCATCTCACTCGACAAGGCAGATAGAGACTTTTGATCCGCGTCCTGAAGCACCGGTGTAAAGAGACCGCCTTCGATGGCGACTGCCACGGCCACGTCGCTTGCTTTCATTTGCAGCACACGGTCGCCGGCCCAAACGGCGTTGGCAGCAGGAACCGATTGAAGGGCAAGGGCCACGGCTTTGATGATGAAGTCATTGACCGAGAGTTTGACGCCACGGCTTTCCAGTTGCGCGTTGATTTCACTACGGAATTTCAAAAGTGCGTCGAGTTTGATGTCCCGGCGCAGGTAGAAATGCGGCACGGTCTGTTTCGCCTCGGTGAGCCGCGCCGCGATGGTTTTGCGCATGCCATCCAGCGAGACTTCTTCGAATTCACGGCCCTCATAGGCTTTGGCGACCATGTCAGCGGATGGGCTTGATGGCATCGCAGTTGCACTTGCGGCTGGCGTGGATGTTGCGGCCGGAGTTGCGGCGCTTGGTTTTGCGCCAAGCACGTCGGCTTTCACGATACGGCCCTTGGGACCGGTGCCTTGCAAGCTTGCCAGATCGATCCCTTTGTCCGCAGCGATGCGGCGGGCCAGCGGGGAGGCGAAGATACGTGCGCCATCAGCGGCAGTGGGGGCCGCAGGCGCTGCGTTGTTTGAGTATTTGGGCAAAGAAGAAGCAGGGGTGTCGGGGGCTTCAACGACCGGTGCGTTTGTCGCTGCAGGGGCAGGGGCGGTGACCGCGCTGGCGTCTTCGCCGTCTTCGAGCAGCATGGCAATGGGCGCGTTAACCTTGACGCCTTCGGTGCCTTCCGCAACCAGGATCGGGCCCATAATGCCTTCGTCCACCGCTTCAAATTCCATTGTGGCTTTGTCGGTTTCAATTTCAGCAATGATGTCGCCGGAATTGACCTCGTCGCCTTCTTTCACCAGCCATTTGGCAAGCGTGCCTTCTTCCATGGTTGGCGATAGGGCGGGCATCAGTATTTCGATTGGCATTTTCGGCGTCTCCTTACTGAACCTTGCCCGTATTGATCGGGGCAGCGATCGGCTTGGTCGGGGAATTGGCTTCCGCATTGAAGATGGTGATGATCTGGTTGAAGGCTTGCTCTTCATTGCCTTCATAGCCCGCATTGGCGAGCGCTTGTGCCATGTGGCGGCCAATGTCAGCCAGCATCAAGCCCGCCTCGGACGGGTTCTTGAGCTGGACAGGATCCACATGCACCGCAAGGGTGCTTTCAGCGTCTTCGACCCGCAGCGCGATCAGCATCGGCTCTTGGATTTGGGTCTGTTCTTTTTTCTTCCAGAACATGGGGGATCCTTACCGATAGGTCACTTGTTTGACCGCTGCGACCACCTCGTCGGTGGTCACAAGGGCGAGTTTTTCGAGGTTGGCTGCATAAGGCATGGGCACGTCTTTGCCCGCGCAGTTGATCACCGGGGCGTCCAGATAGTCAAAAGCGCGTTCCATGATGGTGGCAGACAGGTGGTTGCCGATGGAGCCGACCGGGAAGCCTTCTTCAACCGTGACGCAGCGGTTGGTTTTCATCACGGAGGCCAGCACTGTGTCGTAATCGATCGGGCGTAAGGACCGCAGATCGATGACTTCCGCAGAGATGCCGTCTTCCGCCAGCCTGTCGGCAGCCTCAAGCGCATATTGCATGCCGATGCCAAAGCTGACGAGGGTCACGTCTTCGCCCTCACGCCAGACGCGGGCCTTGCCGATTTCAACGGTAAAGTCATCCAGCACTGGCACATCGAAGGAGCGACCGTAAAGGATCTCGTTTTCTAGGAAAATCACTGGGTTTGGATCGCGGATTGCGGATTTCAGCAAGCCTTTCGCGTCGCTTGCTGAGTAGGGCATCACGACCTTAAGGCCGGGGATCTGCGCGTACCATGCGGCATAGTCTTGGCTGTGTTGCGCACCCACGCGGGCCGCAGCGCCATTGGGGCCGCGGAACACAATGGGGCAACCCATCTGGCCGCCGGACATATAGAGCGTCTTGGCAGCAGAGTTGATAATCTGGTCAATGGCTTGCATGGCGAAGTTAAACGTCATGAATTCCACAATCGGGTTCAGTCCGCCAAAGGCCGCGCCCACGGCGATGCCCGCAAAACCATGTTCGGTAATCGGTGTATCGATCACACGCTGGCTGCCGAATTCATCCAACATGCCTTGGCTGATCTTATAAGCGCCTTGGTACTCGGCGACCTCTTCCCCCATGAGGAAGACATCCTCGTTAGAGCGCATTTCTTCGGCCATAGCGTCGCGAAGCGCTTCGCGCACTGTCTGCTGCTTGAGCTCAGTGCCTTCTGGCCAATCGGGCGCGAGGTTCATGACTGGCACCGCTTCAGAAACCGCTGCAGGCGTCGCGGGCGCAGGTTCTGCCGCCGGCGCAGGAGCCTCAGTGGCTGCGGACGGGGCAGGGGCCGCGCCGGCTTCCTCACCGTCTTCCAACAACGTCGCAATCGCCACGTTTACTTTCACATTCTCGGTTCCCTCAGGCACCAGAATGTGGCCAATCACACCTTCATCCACCGCTTCAAATTCCATGGTGGCTTTGTCGGTTTCAATCTCGGCAATGATATCGCCAGAGCTGACGGTATCACCTGCTTTAACAAGCCATTTGGCAAGGGTGCCTTCTTCCATGGTCGGAGAAAGGGCGGGCATAAGGATTTCAATAGCCATTTCAGTGTCTCCTTACGCCAAAATGTCTGTATAGAGCTCGCTGACCGCTGGCTCTGGGCTGGATTTGGCGAATTCCGCGCTTTCGTTGACGATCTTTTTGATGTCTTTGTCGATGGCTTTCAGATCCTCTTCAGAGGCGTGTTTTCCCGTCAAAAGCATCTCGCGCACGCGCTCAATCGGGTCCCTTTCTTCGCGAACACGTTGGACTTCTTCACGAGTGCGGTACTTGGCAGGGTCTGACATGGAGTGGCCGCGGTAACGGTAGGTTTTGACCTCGAGAATGTAGGGGCCTTTGCCCGCGCGGCAGTGCATCACCGCCTTTTCGCCGGCTTCTTTGACCGCCAGCACATCCATGCCATCGACGATTTCACCGGGGATGCCGAAGGCTTCGCCGCGCACGTAAATGTCAGGCGATGAGGTGGAGCGCTGTTGCGCCGTGCCCATGGCGTATTGGTTGTTTTCGATGACAAAAATTACCGGAAGATCCCAAAGCGCGGCCATATTGAAGGTCTCATAGACCTGACCTTGGTTTGCAGCGCCATCGCCGAAATAGGTGAAGGTGACGCTGTTGTTTTTCTTGTATTTGTCAGAGAATGCAAGACCAGCCCCAATCGGGACCTGTGCACCCACGATGCCATGGCCGCCGTAGAAATGTTTCTCTGACGAGAACATATGCATCGAGCCGCCTTTACCCTTTGAGTAGCCGCCTTCACGGCCCGTCAATTCGGCCATGACGCCGTTCGGGTCCATGCCACAGGCAAGCATATGTCCGTGGTCGCGATAAGAGGTCAGGCGTTTGTCGCCTTCTTCCGCTGCCGCCTCTAGGCCCACAACAACCGCTTCTTGTCCGATATAAAGGTGGCAGAAACCGCCGATCAGACCCATGCCGTATAGCTGGCCTGCTTTTTCCTCAAAGCGGCGGATCAGGAGCATCTCCCGGTAATACTCTTTGAGTTCCTCACCGCTGACATTCGGCTTCTTGGTCGCTTTCTTCGCAGCCATCGGTTGCGCGCCTCCCTAGCATTATAGTTTAGCATTAAACTATTGTTGGAAGCATGAAACCACGGCAAGCGGAATTGCGCCAGCGGAAAATTGTCAGGGGGTGAAGGGACTTAACGGATAACCATCTCGTCCGAACGCAGCATGCCCAGCACAGAGCGTGCTTGCTGGTCGACAAGGTCCAGATCCAGATAGTCGTCAGAGAGACGTTTGGTGAGGTTTTCCATACGCGCGACTTCCGCCTGCATCATGACCAGCTCTTTTTCCAGTAGCTGCGTCTGAGCCGAAATCTCCGCCCGGCGGAACAGTCCATAATCCCCCTGCACAGCGGCAAAGGTGAAATAAACTGCTAGACTGAAAGCAACCCCAAAGAAAAGAGCTGCGCCAATCGCCGGGCGGGATTTGGATACTGCCATGGTACTCGCCACGTCTGCCTCAGTAACTTGGGGCCTTTTTGACCCTCTATGCAAACACTATGCCACAGGTGATTCGCCTTGTGAATCCCCAAAATGCAAAAATGATTCGTTTTTTTGTGAATAGAGTCAGTTTGTTAGGACTGCTTTAACGTCTGCCTCTGTTCCTGCGTTCATAAGCTGCACGCGCGTTCGATCAACCCCAGCGCCATGGCTCGATCGGCCTCGTTTTCCACTGGAATTCCGATCCAACGAGAGTTGGCACTGCGTTTCGGATGGATCTGCGCCGAGATGGCCCGAGATAGGCCTTCTTCTTTGATGATCTTGGGCGTCAGGCGAATGTCTAAAACAGTTTGGCCGTGGAAATGGCCCAGTTCTTTGTCATTGTGGAAAACGCAAAGCAGTTCCGTGTCTTTCCATTGCGCCACAGTGACGTCGGGCAGCGCCGATATACGCTTCGTGAAGTCTTCAAAACTTGGGACGCTCATAACAATGCTCTTTGCTGTAAATGCGGTGAAGATGTTGGAATGTTCTCCGCCGTAACAACATTTACGGTTGAGATGGTGGGGCCTTCAAAACTTGAGGTGAGGCGATGGTAGGACAAAAATGTTCGGAAAGCATTTGCAATATCGCCTGAAAGATCGTGATGCAAAACAAAGTCGATCTTGCGTTGCTCTAACAACTCTCTGTTTTCGCGGTCTAAATCGTGTGCGACGTAGACGTCTGGTTTCAATCCGCGATCATCCAGAGCCCCTAAAATAGATTGGTTGCCACCCCCCATGGAATAGACCGCGCGCAGATTGTTCAAGTCTGCCGCACTCGCTTCAATAAGCTTGGAGGTTTCCCGGTTCACACCGCTGCCGCCTTGCAAAGAAACAACATCAAGCTGCGGATGGCTGTGTTTGAGTGCGGCGACAAAGGCGTCTTCGCGCTCTTCTTCACCTAAGAAACGTTCGTGGCTGCGCGTTGCCAGAACTTTGCCGGACGCATTTCGCAACAGTTTAGAAATCAAGAAAGCAGCGGTCCGACCCGCGCCAGCGTTGTTGACGCCGACATAGGCCAGGCGGCTTTTCACGTCGATATCTGTGACCAACGTCACAACTGGGATTTTCGCGGATGTCAGTTGATCGACGGCATCTCGGACTTTCTGAGTGTCCTTCGCTTTTAGCAAAACCCCATGGCTGCCGCGTTTCGCGATACGATTGAGAGCCTGAATGACGTCTTGCTCTTCCATGATTTCTTGCATGATGAAACGCGGGCGGCAGATCGCCGGTCCAATGCTTGGAATAACCTGTTCTGCTGCCAACCTAATTTCGGTGCTGAACCGAGAGGGGGCTTCCACCACAACATCAAAGAACAGGCGTCTTCCTTTGGCCGCAAGTTGCGCTTCTTGGCCTTCCAGTTCTTCGATCGCGGCGGCGACACGCATGCGGGTTTGCGCGCTGACATGGGCGCGGTTGTTTAGGACACGGTCAACGGTTGCCGGTCCCAAGCCTGCCTGCCGGGCAATCTCTTTGATTGGAAAGCGATGGGTCATTTGATGTGTTTTTGATGCGTTTTGGGCGGCCGCGCAAGGGTTTTGCGCGCTACTTTGTCATTAGATAAGGGAGGACCGGTCATGAAAGACATGCCAGAAGCCAATGTTGCCTATTACGATCCAGACGCCTGTCGGCTAGAGGATTTCGCCGAGATCATTGAGCAAACAACTCAGCCAGCAGACGTTCCCCGGGCGGTCGATGTTCAGCAAAACATTCCCATTTACGATGTGCAGGCGCTTGCGGGCGATTTGACGGATCCGCAGCAGCGACGCGCATTGATGGGAGAATGGGCTCGTGTTTTGCGTGTTGGGGCAGGGGTGGTGGTGCTGAAGAACGCCTATGGTGACACGCAGGTGCTTGATGACGCGACGCGCATCTATGAAGAAATCATCGCATCCGAAAAAGAAGGTGACGGCGGTGCTGGCGATCATTTTGCAGCGTCTGGAGCAAATGATCGCGTGTGGAACGCGCTGCAAAAGCTTTGCGAGGCAGATCCAGAGGTTTTCTTGCGCTATTTTGCCAACCCCGCGATTGCCGCGATTTGCGAAGCCTGGCTCGGCCCAAATTATCAGATGACAGCGCAAGTCAACCTTGTGCATCCGGGTGGCGCGGCGCAGCAAGCGCATCGGGACTATCATCTAGGGTTCCAAACCGCAGAGATCAGCGCAAGTTACCCAGCGCATGTGCATGATGTGTCGCCGATTTTGACGCTCCAAGGCGGCATTGCTCATTGCAATATGTCTCTTGAAAGCGGTCCAACGAAACTCCTGCCATTTTCGCAGGCCTATCGCGCTGGCTATGCCGCATGGCGACGCGATGATTTCCGAGCTTTGTTTGAAGATCGCTATGTGCAGCTGCCGCTCAACAAAGGGGATTGTGTGTTCTTTAATCCGGCGCTCTTTCACGCGGCCGGTGCCAACTCAAGCGAAGATGTGCATCGCTTTGTGAATTTGCTGCAGGTTTCCTCAGCCTTTGGGCGCGCTATGGAAACGGTTGATCGAGACAAGATGTGCCGGCTGCTTTATCCATTTGCTTTGAAAGAAAAAAAGGCAGGGGATATGGGGGAGAGTGCACTCGCCGCGGCCATCGCATCATCGGCGGAAGGGTATTCTTTCCCGACCAATTTGGATCAAGATCCGCCAGTCGGAGGGCTCGCTCCAGAAACGCAGGCGGCGTTCTTCTTTCGTGCGCTGGCCGAAGGGATGAAGCCAGATGAGTTTGAAGCAGGTTTGGATAAGATCTCGAAGAAGAAGCGCGCCTGATCCGTGAAGTAAAAAAGCCCACCGCGATTGCAGTGGGCTTTTTGTGAATTTGGTGCTTGGAGGCTTAGCCCGCGACAGAGGCCGCATAGATGTCGTCGATCGTGCCCGCAATCACGCTGTTGAAAGCCGCATCGTCTTGCTGGGCAGACAGGCCTTCGGTCAATGCGCGAGAGAAGGATGCGATGATGCCCGCGTTTTGGGACAACATGTCATTGGCTTGCTCGCGGGAGTAACCGCCGGACAGGGCAACAACGCGCAGAACCCGTGGGTGATCAACGAGTGGCTGATAAAGGTTTGCCATGTTTGGCAACGTTAGTTTCAGCATCACGTTTTGATCTTCTGGCAGCGCATCGAGCTGCGCCAGGATCTCGTCACGCAGCAGTTCTTCTGCTTCGGACTTGTCGGCGATGGAAATGGTGACTTCTGGCTCAACGATCGGCATCAGGCCCTTCGCGAGGATTTGCTTTGCAACGTCAAACTGCTGGCCAACCACCGCTTTCACCCCTTCAGGGTTCGCCGCGTGGATGACAGAGCGCATCTTGGTGCCGAAGATGCCTTTTTCATTGGCTTTGTCGAGCAGGGCATCCAGTTCCGGCATTGGGTTCATGACCTGCGCGCCGTTTTCTTCGGAAGCCAGACCTTTGTCGACTTTCAGGAATGGTACAACGCCGCGCTCTTCCCAGAGGTATGTGGCAGAAGGTTTGCCATTGATCTCGCCGTCCATGGTTTTTTCAAACAGGATCGCGCCAACCACTTTATCGCCGGTGAATTCCGGGGCCTGCGCAATCCGCGCGCGCATGTCATGGATCAGGGCGAACATCTCGTCTTCGTTCGTGTAAGCGCTCTCTTCGACACCGTACAGTCGCAGTGCTTTTGGTGTGGAACCGCCGGATTGGTCCAGTGCCGCAATGAAGCCTTTACCAGCTTTGATGAGATCAGTCTGAGATTGTTTCGACATGAATTTCCGCCTTAAAAACTTAGATATACAGGACTCCCACCCTTACTTAGGGTTCTATGCGAGGGTCATGTAACGATGCAATGTAGGTATCGCTAACAAAACTCAATTTGGGTGCGATTTTGTACGTTTTTGATTTTATTTGCTTTTCGAAAAAAATAAGCGGGCCAAAGCCCGCTTAAATTTCGTACATTTGGATGTTTTGATTGACGCTCGATGAAAACGCAACTTTAGCCTTCCAGCGCCGCGACGCCTGGAAGAGTTTTGCCTTCCATCCATTCAAGGAACGCGCCACCGGCGGTGGAAATATAAGTAAAATCATCTGCCGCACCTGCGCCGTTGAGCGCCGCAACCGTGTCACCGCCACCGGCAACAGAGATCAGCTGGCCCGCTTTGGACAGTTCCGCGGCCTTTGCGGCAGCGGCATTTGTTGCCGCATTGAAAGGCTCAATTTCAAACGCACCCAACGGCCCGTTCCAGATCAGCGTTTTGGCGTTCTCCAGAATGGTTGCGATCTTTGCGACAGAGGCAGGACCTGCGTCCAAGATCATAGCATCTTCAGGGCAGGCGTCTTGGGCGACGGTTTCATTGTCAGCACCCGCTTTGAATTCGCGCGCGACAACCAGATCTGCGGGCAGGACAATCTCGCATCCTGCAGTTTCCGCTTTGGACAGGATTTCGCGGGCCGTGTCGGCGAGGTCGTGTTCACACAAAGAGTTGCCGACAGCGATGCCTTGCGCTGCAAGGAATGTATTGGCCATGCCGCCGCCAATCACAAGGTGGTCGACTTTCGCAACCAAGTTGCCCAGAAGTTCTAGCTTGGTAGAAACCTTTGCCCCACCGACGACTGCAACAACGGGACGCTGTGGTGTCGCCAATGCGCCTTCAAGCGCGGAAAGCTCTGCCTGCATCAAACGGCCTGCGCAGTTTGGCAGCAGTTTGGCGACGCCCTCAGTAGACGCATGCGCGCGGTGCGCGGCAGAGAATGCGTCATTGCAGTAAACGTCGCCCAATGTCGCCAGAAAGCCCGCCATTTGCGGATCATTGGCTTCTTCCATCGGGGTAAAGCGTGTGTTTTCCACCAGCACAACCGCATCGGCTGGCAACGCGTCAATGGCGTCGCGGCTTGGGCGTTCGATGAAAGTCACCTCTGTGCCAAAGGCATCCGCAAGCTCCGGCACCAATGGGGACAAAGACATTTCAGGAACCGGTTTTCCTTTTGGGCGGCCAAAATGCGCCAGCAAAATAGGGGAGCCCCCTTTGGCCAGAATGTCTTTGATGGTTGGCACGATGCGCATGATCCGAGTTGCGTCGGTGACCTTGCCGTCTTCCATGGGCACATTGATGTCCACGCGGGTCAGCACACGTTTGCCGTTCAGATCCATATCATCGAGGGTTTTCCAAGCCATTCTGGGCCTCCTATACGTAAAGGTATGGGTGCTGAATAACCGATAGGTGTGACAGGTCAATGGCATGCTGGCTTTGTTATCTTGGCATTCGGGGAATTGATGACTAGGTTGCGTTCAAATTAGACAATAGGAGCGCCAGATGGCCGACATTAAAGATCCCGAAAACACAATCCTGATGGAACTGAAAGACGGCACCGTTGTGATCGAGTTGCTGCCTGACGTGGCGCCGGGTCACTCTGAGCGCATGAAAGAGCTGGCGCGTTCCGGTCAATATGACAACGTTTGCTTCCACCGCGTGATTGATGGCTTCATGGCGCAAACCGGCGACGTGGCAAACGGCAACATGGAAAACGGCTTCAACCTGAGCCGTGCAGGTACAGGTGGGTCCGATCTGCCAAACCTGAAGGCGGAATTCTCCAGCCTGCCACACGACCGCGGCACATTGGGTGCGGCGCGTTCTCAGATGCCAGATTCCGCGAACTCTCAGTTCTTCATCAACTTCAACGACAACCACTTCCTGAACGGTCAATACACCGTTTATGGCCGCGTCATCGAAGGCATGGAGCATGTGGACGCGATTGTGCGTGGTGAGCCACCGGCGAGCCCAGACCGTATGATCTCTGTAAAGGTTGCAGCTGATGTTGCCTAAGCTTGCAGTCATGGCTGCGCTGGTTTCCGGACCAGCGTTTGCCTCTGGTATTGAGATCACCGTCGCGGGCGAAGCCAATGGCGTGATCAAGATCGATCTGCTGGAAGATGTGGCACCACAGCACGTGGATCGGATCACAACTTTGGCAGAGCAGGGTGCCTATGACAACGTGGCCTTCCACCGCGTGATTGATGGGTTCATGGCGCAGACTGGTGATGTCGAGAATGGTAAGATGGGCAGTGACATGCGTCGCGCAGGGACCGGCGGCTCGAGCTTCCCAGATCTGCCTGCGGAATTCTCTGATGTGCCTTATGATCGCGGTGTTGTTGGTATGGCGCGCAGCCAGAACCCGAACTCTGCGAATTCTCAGTTCTTCATCATGTTTGATCAAGGCTACTTCTTGAACGGTCAATATACCGTTGTGGGGAAAGTCACTGAAGGTCTGGACGTTCTGGACGCGATCAAGCGCGGCCACCCGCGTTCCGGTGCCGTCACCGGCCAGCCTGACGCAATGACAAAAGTGGTTGTGACCGAGTAAGACTTGGTCACAAACCCGTGTGTGGGGCTATGAAAATGCCCCACACATGCGCACAGTTTGATTAAGCAAACTGGAGCGCCCTATGATCCGTCCCAATTTTATTCGCACTTTTATTGCAGCCGCTGGTCTGTCGCTGGCGACAAGTGCGGTCTCCGCTGACCCGAATTTCTGGAAACATGAATGGCCAGAGACTGATTTCACCAACACGAGCGTCGAATGGATTGAGGTCATGTCGGGCGGCCCGCCAAAAGATGGTATTCCGGCGCTAAGCGATCCTAATTTTATCGCAGCAGCTGAGGAAACCCGCATCGATGCGTTAGAGCCGGTCATCACGGTTGAAATCGAAGGGGAAGTACCACGGGCCTATCCGATCCGCTATCTGACATGGCATGAGATCGTGAATGACAAAGTGGGTGATGTGCCGATTGCCGTCACTTTTTGTCCGCTTTGTAATTCAGGCATCACTTTTGACCGGCGCACCTCTGCCGGTGTTCTGACTTTTGGCGTGTCTGGCAAGCTGCGCAATTCCGACATGATCATGTATGACCGCGAAACTCAAAGCTGGTGGCAACAAGCCATCGGGCAGGGGGTTGTAGGTCAGATGAACGGTGAGAAATTGGTAACCCTACCGACCTGGATGGAAAGTTGGGAACAATTTGTGGCTCGTAACCCAGACGGCGCAGTGATGGATGAGCCAAGATACAACCGATCCTATGGGCGCAACCCATATCAAGGCTATGACAGCTCGCGTAAGCCGTTCCTTTACAACGGAGAGATGCCGCCGCATGGGATCGGCGCTTTGGAAAGAGTTGTGCGTGTCGGAGATCGCGCGTGGCCCCTTAGTCGATTTGGCGAGACGTCGGTGATTACTGAAGCGGGCGTCGAGATCAGCTGGCAGGCAGGGCAGGCCTCGGCTTTGGATACAAGCCGGATCGGAAAGGGCAAAGACGTTGGATCAATCCGCGTGCGTGACGGGAATGGCAAGGATTTGCCCCACGACATTATGTTTGCCTTTGCCTACCACGCGTTCTGGCCCGAAGGAGAGTGGATGCTGGGTGGCTGACTGAAAGGTTAGCTAATTAAGGTCTTGATTGCTTTCGCAATCACTTCGTCGGCTGTGCAGTCCGTTTCGATAATCAGATGGTTTTCGTCATCCGTAAGCGGTTCGAAAGTTTCCAATTGGGACGTTAGCAAAGCGGCAGGCATGAAGTGATCGCTTCGGGTTTTCAAGCGGTCGCGAATACTTTTCTCGCCCGCTTCCAAGCAAAGAAACACAAGGTCCGGGACCTGTGCCCGCAACGTGTCGCGATAGGCGCGTTTTAATGCGGAGCAGGTGGCCACCACGTCGCCGTCGATGTCCGAAATTGCCTGTCCAACCGCATCTAACCAAGGCGCGCGCATTTCATCCGTCAGTGGTTGGCCTGCGCGCATCGCCTGCACATTGGCCTCGGGGTGAAGATCATCGCCTTCTATGAACACCGCATTGAAGTGTGCAGCGAGGGCCTGTGCAAGGCTCGTTTTCCCAACGCCACTCACGCCCATGACGATGATTCTGCGCGGCTGCATTTGCGGGTCCTGTTGGTTTGAAACACGTCACATTTAGCGGGGTATTGGCTTTCTTTGAAGCGATGAACGCAAAAATATGACGGCTAAGTCCTTGTTATTCTTTAATGTGTAAAAAAAACTATACACGATGTATTGAAAATCATACATCAAGTTTGAAATACTAGACACAAGAGACAACGGACTTGGCCGAAGGAGGCCGCACTATGAACTTTACGGATCGCAACACAGTGGTTTCCATTTTTGTGAACCTCACCATGATCACCTACGTCATTTACAAGCTGGTCGCGATGAATGCCGCAGGCGCCTTTGACGGCCCGGATGCGGTGAATGTCTGGGCGCGAATGGTGATTTGGCTGATCGGCTATTCCATTGTGGCAACCATCGTCGGCACCATCCTTTTCAATATCGTGCACTCTATTGTCACGAACCAGGCCAATCCCAGTTTTGTGGTCGATGAACGTGACCGCATGTTTGAACGCCGCGGTGCTTTTGCGGTCATCGGCGGCGCAGGGGTTGGTTTTGTCGGTGCAATTATCGCGCTTGCCATGAACTACTCGGCCTTGGTTGGCTTCAACATAATGTATTTTGGCATGGCGGCTGGCGCGCTTGGATCGGATCTTGTCCGCTTTGCAAGCTATCGCCGGGGGTACTGAGCGATGGGAAAGTCAAAGCTCAAGATCACGAATAATATCAGGCGGTTGCGTTTTGACGCGGATGAAATGACGCAAAAGGATCTTGCAGAGCGCGTTGGCGTCACCCGTCAGACCATCGTGGCCATCGAAAATTCAAAATACTCACCCACTCTGGAACTCGCGATCCTGATTTCGCGGGTCTTTGGAAAACCTCTGGAAGAGGTTTTTGACATCACCGACGCGCAATAAGAGCGCGAGCAGAGGACCTTTATCATGCTGTTAAGCCCGACTTTTTTCTGGAACAAAATGGCGCGTGGATACGCCAAAAGACCGGTCGCCAACCCAGATGCATATCAAGTAAAATTGGACAAAACCGCCGAGTACCTGAAGCCGACGGATCGAGTACTTGAATTTGGTTGCGGGACGGGCACAACGGCGCTGATCCATGCGCCGCGCGTTGCCCAGATAGATGCGATTGATTTTTCGTCTGAGATGATCGCCATTGCTAAAGAAAAGCTGTGGGAGCGCAGCGCTAGAAACGTGAATTTTGAAGTCTCAAGTTTCGAAGATTGGCCAACCCCTGTTTCTGGCCATGGCTATGATGCGATCCTAGGCATGTCCATTCTGCACTTGGTCAAAGATGCCGAAGCGACGCTGGACAAGTTGCATGCTTCTTTGAAGCCCGGTGGTTTGTTTTTCTCCTCCACGGTGTGCCTTGGCGATAGCAAGGGTCTAGAACGCTTTTTCTTACCGCCTTTGAGCGCGATTGGCATTCTTCCGAAGATCAGGTTTTTCAGTGGTGAAGACTTGAAAAGCCTTTTGCGTTCGCATGGTTTCGAATTGGAGTTCGATTGGCGGCCTGACGGAAGTGCGGGCGTGTTTATTGTTGCCCGCCGGGTGGGTTAAGCGCGCTTTCCGCGCCAAAGCAGGAAAAGCCCCGAAAAGATGATGATTGCGCTGCCGATCATCATCCGCAGGGTCAGATCTTCGCCAAACCACAAGACGCCAATTGCCAAGCCCATCAACAGGCGCGAATAGCGGAAAGGCGCTACGGCCGAAATTTCGCCCGTGCGCATGGCTTTCATCAAAGAACTGTAGCCCAGAACGCCGAATACGGCGGACAGAACAATTTGGACACCGTTCTCATAGGTCACGGTCATAAAGGTTTCGCCGCTCCAAAAACGATAGGCGACACCGGCCGCCACGATGGTCAGAAATCCGTAAAAGCCAAGTATGCATGTGGTCAAAGACGCCGGTGCCGCGCGGCTGGCAAGGTCACGACCGGCAAAGCCCAACATGCCCAGAACAGCGAAACCCGACAGCCATGTAAAACTGTCGCCTTGTGGATTTAAGACAATCAGAACGCCCACCATACCGATTGCAATCGCGACCCAACGTCGCCAACCCACGGTTTCACCCAGAAAAAGTGCGGCTCCAGCAACCACAACAATTGGTGTGGCCTGCAGGATCACTGTTGCGGATGACAAAGGGGCAAGGGCAATCGCCAAGAAGAAAAACAAACGTCCGGTGAACTCAAACACCACGCGGATCAGCATTGGTCGGGATGTGACTTCTGGAACAAACAGCGCTTGATCCGTGCGGCGGGCAAGCAGAGAGAATATCAAAGCGCCAATCGCACCCATCAAGACAATGGCTTGCCCAATGGGAAGCGTTTCTGTGCTGGCCTTGAAGAAGCTGTCTTCCAAAGCAAAGCCAAGCATGGCCGCAACCATCCACAGGCTTCCCTCCACATTGGGATGAAGCGTTCTTTTCGTCATGTGCTAATCCTAAGCCCTCCACAGCCAAAGGCTGTCCAATAAAAAAGGCACCCTAAAGGTGCCTCTTAAACTCTGCAATTGTGGAAACTGCTTAGGCCGGTTTGGCCGCAGCTGGTTTCGGAGCAGGGGCCTTGGACTTGCCGGCCAATGGATCGTCCTGGCGTTGCACAGACCCTTCGAAATGTGCGCCGGATTCGATAGCGATCGTCTTGTGGATGATGTCGCCTTCAACACGTGCGGTAGATGTCAGGCGGACTTTCAGGCCACGGACACGACCAACGATACGGCCATTGATGACAACATCGTCTGCAACCACTTCACCTTTGATTGTCGCGCTTTCGCCAATGGTCAGCAGGTGCGCACGAATGTCGCCCTCGACAGTGCCTTCCACTTGGATGTCACCAGTGGTTTTCATGTTGCCAGTGATGTGCAGGTCAGAGGACAGCACGGATGCTGGTGGCTTTGCCTTAGGCGTCGTCGGATTCATGTCTGCTCCCTTAGGGGCTGCCGGGATTGGAGAGGCAGCTTCAGGTGCTGCTGGTTTCGCGGTTTCTGCGGCTTTGGTGCCGGGCTCGTTGATTTTGCTTTTAGAAAACATCTCGTGCAGCCTTGATAAAATTCATTGGGTTCACAGCCTTACCATTGATGCGCACTTCGTAGTGAAGATGCGTGCCGGTAGACCGTCCAGAATTGCCCATATCACCAATACGTTCCCCGCGCGAGACCCTTTGGCCCTCTTTTACGCGGATTTTTGCCAAATGGGCGTAACGAGTTTCAATTCCATGGGCGTGTTTGATCTTAATGAGGCGCCCGTATCCAGATGACCAGCCCGCATCGACGACCACTCCATCAGCGGTAGAATAGATCGCTGTGCCGTGTGGCGCTGCAAAATCAGAACCCTTGTGCATCCGCCCCCAGCGCATGCCAAATCCGCTTGTAAAGCGGTTTGCGGCTTGTACCGGGTGTGCAAAGGGTGCCGTCTCGGCTGCGATCCGGTACATGTTCAAGCGGTCCAGATCGTTTAGCAGCCCCATGGCGCGGGCTGCATTGGCGTCAAGATCGCCGCCAGATGTAGAAATTGACATTTGGGTCAAAGGCCCGCCTTGACCGGAATATCCACGCCGCACCTCTTCAAGAAGCGATTTTGTAGACAGGCCCGCTTGGCTGAACATCTTTTCAAGCGGTTCGACGGAAACGGTCATAGCGTCTTCGAGCTGGGTGAAAATCTGTTCGTTTTTCTCTTCCAAAAGTTTCAGCTCAAGGCGCATGTCTTCGGCTTTGGCAATCGCAAGCGCCGCTTCCGCTTCCATATCGTCGCGTTCTTTCGCGGTTTCCGCGAGAACCAGCGCAAGAGCGTCAACGCCTGCTGCGTTCAGCTCGGTTGCGCCGGCGCCGGTGCCTTCAGCCGCTTCGCCTTGCGCCAAGGCCAAAGCGCCGCGCGCGTCTTCGCGCTCTTTCATGGTGCGGCGGAGGGTTGCTTGGATCACTTCAATACCGGTCTCCAGCTCTCGCCGACGGGTCTCAGATTCAAGCAGTTCTGACTGCATGACCGAGATCTGCGCGAGTGCCGCGCTAAACCGTTGTTGCGCCGCAACCGCTTCCGCAGAACGCAGATCACGCTCGCCGGAAATCTCGTTTAAGCGCAGCTGATAGGTTTGCTGGTCGCGTTTCGCCTGTTCACGGAAATTCCCAGAGCCGATGCTGTCCATGACCAGAATGGCGGTGGCAACGATAGACCAAGCAATCACCAGCCCAACGCCAACGAAGGCCGTCAACTGGGTGCCAGGCCGGAGGCGGATAAAACGCGTGTCCGTGTCAGAGCGAAGGAAAAGGCGGCGTTCCGGAAAAAAACGTTCCAGAAACGCGTGAATATGGATAGCCAGACGTGTTCTCACATCCCGTCCCTTATTAGTCCCTTGATACGCACTACATTCACTGTCCCCAGCAACACGTATCCTCAATCCAGATGTTCATTACCGAGCAGGGGGGCACGTCGCAAGGAATTTGCGTGGCAGTACAACTTTGAGCAGATTTTCCCGCAATAATCGGCAGGTCTTTGCCATTAAAAGGGGTGACTTAGGTGGTTTTGGCTGGGATTTCATCCGCCAACGGCCAATAGAAATCCGGCGGCAAACCTGCTTCAGCGCGCTTTTCCTCATTGAACGGTGGTTTCAGGGCGCCGTGGAAGTACTTGCGTACCAAACCATGGAACTCCTCTTTGGGGTCCAAATCATGGCGCCCGCAAAGAAAGTGGAACCATTTGGAACCATAGGCGACATGGCCCACTTCTTCGGCGTAAATCACCTCGAGCGCGGCAATGACATTGTCGAGCTTCGCCTTTTTGAAAATCTCAATCATACCCGGCGTTACGTCCAGCCCACGCGCCTCAAGCACCATTGGAACCACAGCCAGTCGTCCCATGAGATCATCGACCGTGTCCTCAGCCGCGCGCCACATGCCGGCATGGGCGGGAAGCTCGCCGTAAAAACTGCCCAGTTCTTCGAGGCAGTCGCACATCAGATTGAAATGTTTGCTTTCTTCATCGGCGGCTTTGACCCAGTCGTCATAAAATCCCATTGGGAATTTGACGTCGGTGAAGCGTGCGATCAGATCCCAATGGAGATCCACCGCGTTGAGTTCGATATGGGCAACCGCATGCAAAAGCGCGATTTGACCGGGACGAGAGCCGGGGCGACGGCGGGGCACATCCCGTGGTGATAGCAGGTCGGGTTTCTCGGGGCGCGCAGGCTGAAGTGGCGGGTTGGCTGCGCCAATCACCACGTCATGACCTTCTTTGCGCGCCTCAAACCACTCTGCCGCGTATTTGCGGGAGAGGGCGGTTTTTTCGCGGCCGTCCGCAGTTGTTAAGACCTCTGCGGCCATCTCCGCGAGCGGTTTCATGCAGTCAGTTCCTTCGCTGCCGCCAGAACCTCATCCACGTGGCCCGGCACTTTTACTCTGTTCCAGACTTTGGCGACATTTCCATCGGCGTCAATCAAGACTGTTGTGCGCACGATGCCAAAGAATTTTTTGCCATACATGCTTTTCTCGGCCCAAACGCCATAGTCTTCGCACACCGTGTTTTCCTCATCGGAAAGCAATGGGACGGTCAGCTCTTTTTTGTCCCGGAAATTCGCGTGACTTTTTAGGCTGTCTTTGGAAATACCGAAAACTTTTACACCGGCAGCGTCAAATTCGCTTTTTGCATTGGTGAAGTCGATCGCTTCAACTGTGCAGCCCTTGGTGTTGTCGCGTGGATAGAAAAACAGCACGACCGGGCTCGGTTTCAGGGAAGACAGGGTGACCGCTTCACCATCAGTTTCTGGCAAGGTGAAGTCGGGCGCTTTATCGCCGATATTCAGCATGTTCGCTCCTTGGGAAATGTTGCATCCCGCTATATGCTAGGGCAGACAGGACGACAAGCAACCCAATCAGGCCCGCACGGCATTTATGACGCAAACTCAACCTTCTGACAGCGAAACCGCTGAACCAGATCAGGCTTCCCAGCCAAAGCGCAAGCGCCATTGGAGCTGGTGGACGGTGCTGGGCACTGTCGTGTTTGTGCTGGTGTTGTGTGTCGGCGTTGTTGTTGGGCTACTTTACAGCCATGAACGCGCGATCCAAGCGCCGGACTGGTTGCGCAACATGGCGGTCGATCAGTTTTCCAGAGCATTGCCAGATGCGGATGTCAGCTTTGATAATCTGACAATTGAAGTTGAGGCGGATTGGCATCCTCGGATCTTGCTGGAACGTGTGGTGATCACCCCAAAGGATGGTGGGCCAGCGATCGAGTTTTCTGAGGCGGAAACGTCACTGTCTTACACGCGGCTTTTGCAACGTCAGGTCGCGCCGCGTGACATCCGTTTGTCAGGCGTTTTCTTGACCGCGCGTCGCGAGGCAGAAGGCGAGGTCGCGGTTTCTGTGGGTAATCCCAATACTGCCGACCGCCGCAGCACCGCGCTTTCTGATGTTGTGAACCAAATCGACGACTGGCTGACTTTGCCGCAATTTGAACGGCTCAATTCCGTCGATGTCGATGCTTTAACGGTTCAGTTTGATGACCTGCGCGCCAATCGGTCGTGGACCGTGGATGGCGGTCAGATGCAGATGCGCCGGGACGACGATCAATTGCGGATGTCTTCTAATCTGGCGCTACTTGGGGGGCGTGATTACGTCTCGACCATCGAGTTCAACTACGAAAGCACCTTAGGAGAAACATCAGCCGCCTTTGGCGTGAACATTGAAGACGTGGTGTCTCAGGATATTGCCAGCCAATCGCCAGCGTTGACCTGGCTCAATCTGATAAATGCGCCGATCTCTGGGGCGATGCGGGTTGCGATTGATGACGATGGCAATATCGGCCCGCTGAGCGCGACCTTGCAGATTGATGAAGGTGTCATTCAGCCAGAAGAGGGTGCACGTGCAATTCCTTTGAACGCTGCGCAGGCCTATCTGACCTTTGCGCCAGAGACCAATACCATCGTTTTTAACGAGCTATATGTGGACAGCCCTTGGGTGACGGCGCGCGCGGAAGGCAAAGCATTGCTTGAAGACTTTGAGACAGGTCTGCCAAACGCATTGGTTTTGCAGATGACGATGACAGAGCTTTCTGGCAATCCGGCGGATCTGTTTGATGCACCCTTTGCGCTTGAGCACGCACAAGCAGATTTCCGACTGCAGCTTGATCCATTTGAACTGCATATTGGCGAAATGCTGGTTCAGGATCGGGGCCAATCGTTGGTCTTAAATGCCAAGCTTGGAGCGACTGAGGACGATTGGATTTTCTCGCTGAACGGGCGCATGGATGCGTTAGAAGCAAGTCGGGTCGTTGATTGGTGGCCAGAAAACGCGGTGCCAAAAACGCGCAAATTTGTGGCTGAGAATATCTATGCCGGTTGGCTTGAAAACATCAATTTAGCGGTGCGCTCGGTGCCCGGTTCACGCCCGGATGTCTATCTAGATTTTGGGTTTCGCGACGCCTCGGTGCGCTATTCTAAGACTTTGCCGATTGTGACCGGCGGACGAGGTCAGGCAGTTCTTGAGGGCGACCGTTTCGTGGTCATGGCCCATGAGGGTATTGTTGCGCCGGGACAGGGTGGCGTGATCGATGTGTCGGGGACCAGCTTTGTCATCCCCAACACCCGCGTCAAACCAACACCTGCAGAAGTGAATTTGAAGACCGATGCCAGCGTGACTGCAACGCTTGCATTGTTGGACTACCCACCGTTGTCCTTCATTTCAAAGGCCAAGCTTCCGGTCGATCTGGCGGAGGGGAATGCGCGGATTGAAGGGCAGTTAAAGCTTCCTCTTAAGAAAAAGCTACCACCCGAGGATGTCGTTTTCGCGATGCAGGGTGAGTTGACCGATGTCAAAACCGGGCATTTTGTTAAGGACAAAGTCATTTCGTCACCGCGACTGAGGGCGGTTGCCAATAATGAAAAACTGACGCTGGAAGGATCAGGTCGCATTGGTGCGGTGCCATTTCAAGCGCGATTTGAAGCCGGGCTAAGACCTGAGAACGAAGGACGAAGTTCAGTGACTGGGACGCTCGATCTCAATCAGGCTTTTGTCGATGAATTCAAGATCGGGCTCACGCCTGATATGATTTCAGGGCAGGGCACTGGCGAGTTTGCTTTGAAATTCAAACGCGGTGAAATCGGCCGCTTTGAAGTGTCTTCAGATCTGGTTGGTTTGCGGATGGGAATCCCTTCTTTGGGCTGGTCCAAATCGGCGAACCGTTCTGGAACACTTGAAGTGGTGGGCCGATTGGGCACGCCTCTTGAGGTGACCAAGCTTGCTCTGGCGACGCCGGGACTCGAAGCCGAGGGAACGATTTCGCTTAAAAATGCTGGCGGATTGGATCGGGTGTCATTGAGCCAGGTACGTGTTGGAAATTGGTTGAATGGCAGCGCTGATTTGATCGGAAGAGCGGGTGCGACACCCAATATTTCGATCCGCTCTGGCACGCTGGATCTCCGCAACGCGCCGGCCGCGCAAGGTAATCCGGGTGGCGCAGCGCAAAGCACACGGATTGAAGCAGCTTTGGATCGCGTCACGATTTCAGATGGGATCACTTTGACGGATCTGCGCGGAACCTTTGCGACGGGCGGTGGGTTCAATGGCGAACTCAACGCCCGTGTAAACGGTGGCGCGCAGATCAACGGTGTTATCGTTCCGCGCAATGGACGCAGTGCTGTTCGAATTAGATCAAATGATGCGGGCGGCACGCTTCGCTCTGCAGGTATTCTGAAGCAAGCGGTTGGTGGTGATCTAGATGTGACTTTGATCCCAACAGGTGCCGACGGAGAGTTTGACGGGCGTCTCAAAGCGTCTTCAGTTCGTGTCAAAGATGCCCCTGCAATGGCTGAACTTTTAAATGCAATTAGTGTTGTGGGCTTAATTGAGCAACTGGGCGGCGAAGGCATCGCGTTTGCCGATGTAAATGCGGAGTTCAAACTCACTCCAACCTATGCCCATTTGACACAAGGCAGCGCTGCCGGCCCGTCGATGGGGATTTCCATGGATGGCATCTATAACCTCACCAATGGGCAGCTGGACATGCAGGGTGTGGTGTCACCAATATACCTGATCAATGCCATCGGACGTCCCGTATCTAAACGCGGTGAGGGTCTGTTTGGGTTTAACTATTCGCTGCGCGGGTCATCAGAGAATCCATCGGTTTCTGTGAACCCGCTTTCCGTCTTGACGCCCGGCTTCCTGCGAGACATTTTCCGCCGTCCGACTCAGGTGCCATCTGAGGCGCAGACCGAAGGGTCGGACAGCCAGTAAACGAACGGACCCAAAGCAGCGGATCAGCCCCCATGCAGCTATCGGATTTTGATTTTGACTTGCCGGATCGTTTGATCGCGACGCGGCCTGCGAAACCGCGCACGTCAGCAAAGCTTTTGGTGGCGACGCCGGATCGTTTCATTGATGCGCGTGTTTCAGATATCGCTCAGTTTTTTCGTCCCGGTGACCGCCTTGTCCTTAACGACACGAAAGTCATTCCTGCGCGCCTGACGGGCTATCGCCATCGCGACAGTGCGCAAGGGGCCGTCAAAGCCAAGATCGAAGTCACCTTGCTTGAGCCAAAGGGGGAAGGGCAGTGGAGTGCTTTGCTGAAGCCTCTGAAAAAGATCAATGAAGGGGAAGTGATCCACTTCGCTCAGGATTTCACGGCGACGCTTGAAAGCAAAGAAGACGGTCAGGCAATTCTGCAATTTGAGGCTGATGGGGATGCATTTGAGGCGGCATTGCAATCTGCTGGTGCGATGCCGTTGCCACCCTATATTGCGGCCAAACGGGCAGCGGATGATCAGGACAAGACCGATTATCAGACTGTGTTTGCGCGTCATTCAGGGGCGGTCGCGGCACCGACTGCATCTTTGCATTTCGACGAAGCACTGTTGGCGAGTCTCGTCGAAATGGGCGTGCAGTTTTCGCATGTTACCTTGCATGTGGGGGCGGGCACGTTTTTGCCTGTGAAGGTAGAGGACGTCACCACCCATAAAATGCATGCCGAGTGGGGACGCGTTAGCGCAGAGGCCGCCGCTGAGATTAAAGCCACCAAAGCCGCCGGAGGGCGCGTGATCCCCGTTGGCACAACAGCCCTGCGTTTGATCGAGAGCGCCGCAAGAGATGGTGAGATCGCCCCTTGGGAGGGGGAGACAGATATCTTCATCTATCCGGGGTTTGAATTTCATGTGGCCGACGCGCTGATGACAAATTTCCATTTGCCGAAGTCAACGCTGATGATGCTGGTCTCTGCCTTGATGGGGCAAGAACGGGTGCGTGAGATCTATGCCCATGCGGTTGAGAACGACTATCGGTTCTTTTCCTATGGGGATTCATCGCTTTTACTGCCTTAACGCTGACCCTGAACCTTGCCGCCTGTTGAGCGCGCGGATTTGAGTATTTTTGCAAAGGTGAAGCAGGATTGGTTTCACCCAGAATAGTTGGCGGCGCGTTTCATTTCTCGCTTGGCGGAATCAGAATTTAAGCGCACAAAAACTTAGCTGATCTTTCGGAGTGACTTGAATGATCCAATTCCTTTCCGGGGCCTGGGCGCTATTGCTTGGGATTTTGTTGCTTATGTTGGGCAACGGTATGCACGGCACCTTGCTGGGTCTGCGTGGCGAGATCGAAGGGTTCTCGACCGCCGAAATGTCCTTTGTCATGTCCGCTTATTTTGTTGGCTTTCTCGGAGGCTCTAAATTGACGCCCGAAATGATCCGCCGCGTGGGACATGTGCGGGTCTTTGCGGCGCTCGCCTCTTTCATCTCAGCCTGTCTGATCCTCTTTCCGGTCGTGTCAGATCCATGGGCCTGGGTGGTTCTTCGGATCATCATCGGATTTTGCTTCTCGGGTGTGTATGTGACCGCCGAAGGGTGGCTTAACAACGCCGCCAGTAATGAAAACCGCGGCCAGGCGCTGTCATTCTATATGATCGTTCAGATGGTGGGGATCATTGCTGCGCAAGCTGTGCTGTTGCTTGGCGATCCGTCAGGCTTTGTGCTTTTTGTGATCCCATCGGTTTTGATCTCTATTTCCTTCGCTCCGATCCTTTTGTCGATCACGCCGACACCGGCGTTTGAGCAAACCAACAATATGAGCTTTCGCGATCTCTGGCGGGTATCGCCTTTGGGCTTCGTGGGGATATTTCTGCTGGGGGGGATGTTTGCCGCTCAATTTGGTATGGCCGCTGTTTTTGGAACGACTGCCGGGCTGACTATTCCGCAGATCACCATGTTTGTCGCGTCGATTTACATTGGCGCGATGCTCACTCAATTCCCTATCGGCTGGATATCTGACCGCGTTGATCGACGTTTTCTGATTCTTGTCGTGTCGCTGGTCAGTGTCGTCGGCGGGATTGCGGGCATGCTGTCGCTCGACAACTTTGCTCTGATGCTGGTTTCGGGGTTCATTTTGGGGGGCACGGCCAACCCGCTTTATTCGCTGCTTCTGGCTCACACCAATGACTTCGTATCTTTGGAAGAGATGGCGGGCACCTCGGGAAGTCTTCTATTCATCAACGGGCTCGGCGCTATCTCAGGACCGCTGGTGATTGGTTGGCTCATGACCCAGTTTGGACCGGTTTCTTACTTTGGATACATGGTCGGCTTGATGGCGATTCTCGCCGCTTACGCGGCCTATCGAACCGCGCAACGTCCTGCTCCATCGGTGGACGATACCGCAAGCTACACGCCGATAGCGCCAACATCCTCGCCGGTCGCTTTTGAGGTTGCCCAAATTGTTGCCGAAGAAGCGCTAGAAAGCGAAAATGAGAGATAAATTGCGGTTTTGAAGTATTTTATGACTTTTACCTTGGGGCAGTTCGTGCGTAAATTTTTTGTAACGGATTTATGTCTCTGAAAAGGAGTTGGGCTATGGCAGGGCCTGAGGAGATTTTGAAGTTCTGGCTTGACGAGGTCGAGCCCAAGGACTGGTACGTTGCTTCAGATGAGCTGGATCAGACCATTCGCGACAGGTTTTTAAGCACCTGGGAAGAAGGTATGGCCGGTGGTTTGGGGCAATGGCTTACATACCCCACTGGGTCTTTGGCTTATGTCATTCTGATGGACCAATTCCCACGCAACATGTTCCGCGGGGATGGCAAGTCATTTGCCTCTGACCGCCGAGCGCTGTGCGCGGCCAAGACTGCGATTTCCAAAAAGTGGGACACGCGCATCGATCAGCCCGCACGGATGTTTTTCTACATGCCGCTGATGCATTCAGAAAACCAGTGCGATCAGGACCGCTGTGTGCGCTTGATCAAAGACCGTCTAGAGAATTCGGAAGCGAACCTTTTGCATGCCCGAGCGCATCGCGAAGTGATCCGTGAATTCGGTCGATTCCCCCATCGCAACGATGATCTGGGGCGTAAGAGTACCCAATTGGAATTGGCATACTTGGCCAAGGGTGGTTACGGGACAACCGTTCAAGCCATGCAGGCAGCTTAACAGCCGCCCGCCCATCTCTTTGAATTAGAAACCGCGTGAGGGTCCTTCCTTGCGCGGTTTTTGTTTGTTGCGATCGATTTCGCTCATAGACCTTGCACGAAAGGGGTACGCAGCGCAGGCTTGGGAGGATGTCAAAGCGCGCCCTATACCAGTTCCACATCATGCAGCAAGCCGACACCGGTTTGTTCAACAGGTGGCGAGCGCAGCCCCATGTTCTGGAATGGTGGGGAGAAGATGATGAGGAAGACGAAGAGGCCATTGCTTCGCCGCTCGTGAAACGTTGGATTGTTCGCCTCAACGGGAGGCCCTTCGCATATATCCAAGACTACGCGGTGCACGGCTGGCCGTTTGACCACCATTTCGCACATTTGCCCGAAGGATCGCGTGGCATCGATCAATTCATTGGCGAGCCTGATCTATTGGGGCAGGGGCATGGCCGTGCGTTCATCGCTGCGCATGTGGCCAATTTGTTTAATTCAGGTGCACCAGTTGTGGCCACTGATCCAGATCCAGAAAATACCCGCGCGATTGCGGTTTTTGAAAGGATTGGTTTTAGTGCCTATGCGGATCCATTTGACAGCGATTGGGGGCGCATTCTTCCAATGAAAGTCACGAAGTGAACAGTGACGGACTTGGTATTTTCAGGTGTCGGTTGAAAAACCTCGTTGCACTTCCCTGAGGCCCTTTTAAGGTTCTCTCCAAAGTCAAACCTGAGGGGAGAGCAGACCATGGCCGCCAAATCCTTTGATATGATTGTGATCGGGGCAGGGCCCGGAGGCTATGTGGCCGCCATTCGTGGCGCGCAGCTTGGTCTCAAGGTCGCCATCATTGAACGCGAGCATATGGGCGGGATTTGTCTGAACTGGGGCTGTATCCCGACCAAGGCGCTGCTGCGGTCCTCTGAAGTCTTTCACCTGATGAACCATGCCAAAGACTATGGTCTGAGCGCGGAGAATATTTCTTACGATCTGGACGCCGTCGTGAAACGCTCGCGCGGCGTGGCCAAGCAGCTGAATTCTGGCATTGGCCATCTGATGAAGAAAAATAAGGTCACCACCTTTATGGGAGAGGCGACCATACCGGCCAAGGGCAAGGTGGCGGTCAAAACCGATAAAGGTGTTGAGGAACTGACTTCGAAACACATTGTCGTGGCGACAGGAGCGCGGGCGCGAGAGTTGCCGGGGTTTGAGGCGGATGGCGATCTGGTCTGGACCTACAAACACGCGCTGCAACCGCCACGGATGCCAAAGAATCTTTTGGTGATCGGATCCGGTGCGATTGGCATTGAATTTGCAAGTTTCTACAACACGCTTGGGGCTAACACGACCGTCGTCGAAGTCATGGATCGGATTTTGCCTGTCGAAGACGCCGAAATTTCCACCTTCGCGAAGAAGTCCTTTGAAAAGCAAGGCATGACCATCATGGAAAAAGCCATGGTGAAGCAGCTGGATCGGGGCAAAGGCAAAGTTACAGCTCATATTGAGGTTGGCGGCAAGGTCACCAAACATGACTTTGACAGCGTAATATCCGCCGTTGGCATCGTGGGCAATGTCGAAGGCTTGGGGCTTGAAGCACTTGGTGTGAAGATCGACCGCACCCATGTCATTACCGATGAATACTGCCGAACCGGCGTGGATGGGGTCTATGCGATTGGTGACGTGGCCGGAGCGCCTTGGCTGGCGCACAAAGCCTCCCATGAAGGGGTGATGATTGCCGAACTCATTGCAGGCGGCAAACCCCATCCGGTGAAGCCAGAGAGCATTGCTGGGTGCACCTACTGCCACCCACAGGTGGCCTCAGTGGGGCTTACGGAAGAGAAAGCCAAAGATGCCGGGTATGACATAAAAGTCGGTCGGTTCCCATTTATTGGCAACGGCAAGGCCATCGCCTTGGGCGAAGCCGAGGGCATGGTAAAAACCATCTTTGATGCCAAAACAGGCGAGCTTCTCGGTGCTCACATGGTAGGCGCTGAAGTGACAGAGATGATCCAAGGCTATGTGGTTGGTCGCCAATTGGAGACAACCGAAGAAGATTTAATGCAAACCGTCTTCCCGCACCCAACGCTTTCTGAAATGATGCACGAAAGCGTTCTCGACGCCTATGGAAGAGCGCTGCATATATAATCTGAGGCCCCATTAGAGGACACGTGCAGAATGCCCAGCCTAAACCGGATCATTATGAACCGTCGCAGCCGTCGTATGATGGAAGAGATCGGTGCTGAAGACATGGATGTTGCTGAGATTTCCGGCCAATGGGGCGTGAACCTCAAAACCAAATCCTATGTGCAATACAAGTATCCGGCCCATGACATCTGTAAGGGTCCCGTGAAATACGCAGATGGGGAAGTGCTGAAATACGATCTGATCCTCGCCAACCAAGTGTGGGAGCATCTGGATCGCCCCTATGCAGCCGTCAAACACGTGATGGAAATGCTGCGCCCGGGCGGCTATTTCTGGCTCGCCGTGCCGTTTCACATTCCTTACCACGCAGCCCCTCATGATTGCTCGCGCTGGTCTGCGCGGGGGTTGAAGAACCTGCTGATTGAAGGCGGGTTTGAAGAGGGTCAGGTGCGGTCCGCCCAATGGGGCAACCGCGAAGCGGCGATGCGCAACCTAGAGCCTGATTGGCCGCCAGAGCATGTCAAAGAGACTGACAATTTGGACAACGACCGGAACTTTCCGATAGTCGCTTGGGCTTTGGCGCGTAAGGCTTGAGCTAACACTTGGAATAGTCTGGTTTGGTTGGGTGCAATCGCCAGTGCATCTGCAGCGAATGGCAGCTTGGAGCCCAAAACCTACGGATGTTGCGTGGGGTACGAAGGCCCGCCAAACACAGTACGCGGACCTTGGTAGTAATTGGAAAACGGACCAAAGCCACCGTAGGTTGCGGGTCAGCTCTTTGAGGCTTCAGATCACATATCGGAAATTCGCAGCACCCATCAAATCAGGCTAAAGGCAACTCACACAATACGGGTGAAGTCCTAACTTGTCTCCAATGTTGAAGATCTCATCTACCCGGAGGCGATGGAATTTAATAGTGTTTAGGCACGTTAGGCCGTTCTGGTGACCGCTGGGGAAACAGCTACCGCTAATTCTGTTTGATTTCAAAGCTCGCGATTTCCGCAAGTACAGTTGTCAAACGTTCAATGAGCGGCCCTAAACGAGCTTCTCCGCGCTCAAGCGACGCCGCCGTCGCGTCCCCCCAAGTGCCCGACGTCATGAAATCAGACGTCACCCATCCAATGGTGGCCCCGGTCAGCTCTAACGCCAAAGTTTCTGACTGAAAATCTGGGAAAGCGCAGTCGCGTTTGTTTTCGCGCACACGGTCCGGGGACACGGCCATCATCATAGACGTTTCCCATTCCCCTGCATGAATACCGTAATCTGGCTCGCGGGGATCAAGCGGTTCCAATGGGTCCGGTGTCGCACCGGATGCGAATATCTGGAACGTCATCAAGCCAGTTTCAATTCGAATGTCGCGAGCGAGCACTTCCAGCAAAGCCCTGTTGCCTCCGTGACAGTTCCAAAGGACAATACGGCGAAAGCCATTCGCCTTCGCACTTAAAGCGATGTCTTTGATCACCGCCATCAGCGTGGTTGCCGACAGAGACCAAGTTCCTGGAAATCCGACATGTTCATTGGATTTGGAAATCGGCAACATCGGAAGCCGCCAGATTTTGACCTCTGGCGCAAGCTGCGCCAGAGACATTTCGAGGAACTTTTCAGAAAAGACCAGATCACAATCCGTGGACAGGTGCGGGCCATGTTGCTCGATTGATCCAATCGGCAAGACGATAGCGCCATCCTTGGAGAGGTCCAGCGCGGCCACCTCCTGCCAGGTCAGCTCGTTGATATTGCGGTTCATGCTGCCTCCATGGCCTGTGCTTTAAGCGTTGCTTTAGCAATTTTTCCGGTTGGCGTCATTGGGAACTCGTCAATCGCGCGCACTGTCAGGCTTGTTAGCGTATAGGGTGTTTTGCCTTCAATCGCAGCAATTGCAGCTTCCGGATCAATGCCTTCGCCTGTGACAAAGGCCACCGGCTTGTGCGTGCCATCCGCCTGATCCAGACCAATGACTGCCGCTTCACGGATGCCCTCAACCAGCATCAAGGCTTCTTCGACATCCCGCGGGAACCAAGTCTCGCCAGCTACGTTCAAAAGCTCTTTCACCCGACCGCGCATAGTCAGATAGCCATCTTCAGACATCTGGCCCACATCACCGGAGTGCAACCAGCCATCCGCTGTCGCTTCAGTCGTTTTTTCTGGTTTTTCCCAATAACCAGCCATGAAGCCACCGCGCAAACAAACTTCGCCAACTTGGCCCTGAGGCAGCTCTGTCCCATCGGTACCCAAGATACGCACTTCTTTGTCAGGCAGAGGACGGCCGACAGCGCCAAAATGTTCGTCTGTCGGAAGGGTCGGGTCGCCAAGAGCAAAGAAGCCCCCGATTTCGCTTTGGCCATAGCTTTCGACCAAGGGCAGTTTTAGTTCGTCGCGCCAAGCTTGCTTCAGAGTCGGCGGAACGGGTCCACCACCAGAGGTGCCAAGGCGCAGGTTTTCGGGCGCGCCGCCATGTAGCCGCGATTGTTCAAGAACATCGGTCAGTACTGGCGGATTACCAACAAAGATCGTCGCCTTGGTGTCTTTAAGCGCTTTGTAACCCGTATCTGCGGCCCAGTCTTTCATGACGATGCAAGTGGCCAGGTTTTTCAACGGCGGCAGGATGTTGGCGACCAGCTGGTAGGATGATGACAAGGCCGAAGGGCCAAAAGAAATGTCATCGCGGGAATAGCGCAGACGCTCACCGATGCAGGACGATGCCACCATCGTTGGTTCGTGCGCCAGACATGCGCCCTTTGGCTGACCCGTCGTGCCAGAGGTGTACGACAAGTGCGCGATTGCGCTTTCGTCACCCGGGTCAACCGGCGCTGGCAGGTTCGCCTCCAACAGTTCAGGGAAACTCAACGCGCCCTCTTGTTTACCGTCCATGCAAATCAGGTGTTTTACTGTGCCGACTTTTTTGGAAGCCGCGATAGTCTCGGCAAGCTTGTCGTGTGTATAGACAACCAGCGTTGGTTTATGGTCGTTGAAATAGTAATCCAGATCATCGGCCAGCTTTACATTCACCAGCGAAGAAATCGCGCCAATCCGCCACGCCGCGAACATTGACAGCAGATAGTCCATACCATTGTGCGCAAAGATTGTGATCCGATCCCCTTTACGTGCGCCCAGGTCGTGGAACGCGCCTGCAGTCGCCTCGATCTGTTGGTACGCCTGCGTGTAAGTCAGGGACTTGTCACGTTCGACCCAGTGAAATGCTGTGTGGTCGGGGCGGCGATTGGCGCCATCGGTGATGAGCTGATGTAATAGCATGAGAGGTCTCCTTGAAAGGTGTCAGAGATTTTTGAGTTAACGATCGGCGTGATAGGGGATCATCAATGCCGCTGGGTTACGGGATCGACCAAAGACGCCTGACACGGCCAGAACCGTAAGCAGGTAGGGCAGCGCTACAAGCGCTTGCGTCGGGAGAGGCAGGTCGAAAAGCTGCAGGGACAATGCGAGCGCGTCCATTGACGCAAAGCCAAAGGCCGCGAGGATGGCCAGATATGGGTTCCAGCGCGCCAAGATAACGATCCCCAGTGCAATGAAGCCTCGACCTTGGACAATTGTGTCACGGAACAAGCCGATCTGGACGAGCACAAAGTAAGCGCCGGCCAATCCTCCGCCTAGCCCGCAAGCCAGCACAGCGATGATGCGCATCCGCACCACGTTGATGCCAGCAGCGGCCGCCGCTTTGGGGTACTCTCCAACAGCCCGCAGGTTTAGCCCAAACCGCGTGCGGAACATCAGCCAACCGGTTCCTAGCGCGATCAGGATCGTGATATAGAACATGACGGATTGGCCAAAGAGTGCTGGCCCGATTAGTGGGAGCTCTTTCAGACCGGGAATAGAGATTTCGGGCATCATCGGCGCTGTTTGAATACGCGGGACATCCCCCATGATGGTGCGAAACGCATAGCTTGCTATGCCCATCGCCAGCACATTGAAGATAATGCCGACAACCACTTGGCTTGCTTTTACGATAACATACATCCAAGCGAGAAAGGCATTTACAAGAATGCCAATACCCGCCGCCGCCAGCGCCCCAATCCAAGGTGAGCCACTCCAGATCGCTCCGAGGTATGCCGCTAAAGCGCCCAGTAGAATTGTGCCTTCAATTCCCACGTTCAAAACGCCTGCGCGCTCGCTGATCAATTCGCCCAGACTTGCCAAGAGCAATGGGCCAGTCAGCCGGACTGAAGCGGCGATCCAAGTGGTCAGAAATGCAAGCTCAGGGATATCCATTTCAGATCTTCTTTTTGCGAGAGAAAACAATGCGATGAGTGCGCAATACCTCGGTCGCCAATAGCAGCAACACGATGCTGGCCTGTACGATAAGAACAATGGACGAGGGCAAACCAGTCTGGCGCTGCATGGCGTCTCCGCCGACCGATAAGCCGCCATAAAGAACAGAGGCGATTGCTGTGCCAGGAATCGACATCCGCCCCAGAAGCGCCGTTACGATTCCTACAAAACCTGTTCCATCTGAAAGACCATCAAGTAACCGGTGATGCACACCGTAAATGGTGATCGCGCCAGCCAAACCGGCCAATCCACCTGCAATCAAAGCGGCCTGTCGTTGGCGTATGGCAACTTGGATGCCGCCGTAGCGCGCCGAACGTGGATTCAAACCGCTGGCGATCATTTCAAACCCCGCTCTGGATTTGGCCATGACCACCCAGATCACGACACCGGAAGCAATCGCGACCAGAAAACCTGCGTGCAGACGCGTTCCGCTAACGATGTAGGGAAGCCATAGGTCTTTCGGGAGCCTCTCGGTCTGAGGCATATCGCCGACAACACGCCAAGGCCCGGCGACAAGGTATTGGACAAGGTAGATCGCTAAAAAGTTCATCATCAGTGCGATCAGAACTTCATTGCCACCAAAGCGTATCTTCAGCTCACCAACCAGACCGGCCCATAGTGCACCAAGCGTTGCGCCCCAAGCCAGGGCAATCGCGATCACAAGCGCTGGCGCCGTGCTACTTAGTATGCCGCCTTCAAGTGCTCCAAGGCCCACCATTGTACCGCCCATTGCACCGATCAACAGGCACCCTTCGAACCCAAGAAAAATAAATCCACAGCGCCAGGCGACAATCGTTCCGAAGCCCACCATCATCAGCGGCGTCGCCGTCACCAATGTGTAGCCAAAGCCCCGTTTCGAAAAGAACGCGTTGCCGATCAAGGATTGGTAGCCCTCCCATGGGCTCGCCTCAAATGGCAAAAATAATATCCCGCCCAAAGCCATACCGATCAGCACGGCCAGCACGGACATCGCGACAATCGACCAACCACTCACGAGAGGCGTATCTCTTTTTTCTAAGGAAAACCTCATACCGCCACCTCGTCCAATTGGCGCCCAGCCATCATTGCACCCAAGATCGGTGTTGTTGCCTTGTCACGAGGAACGATGCCCATAATTTCACCTTCGAACATCACCGCGATGCGATCCGAAAGAGCCAGGATTTCTTCGAGCTCGGTAGAGGCCAGCAAGACAGCAGCACCTTGGTTGCGCTGCTCGATGATCTCGCCCCAAACCAATTCAATGGCTCCAACATCCAGCCCGCGCGTTGGTTGTTCGATCAGCAGCACTTTGGGGTCGCGTGAGACCTCACGTCCCAAGACCAGTTTCTGCAGATTGCCTCCGGACAGATTGCCGGAAATAAATTCTGCGTCCGGAGTCTTTACGCCAAAACGATCAATAACATTGTCAGCTGCAATACGAGCAAGCGACCTATTTAGAAGGCCAAATTGCGTAAATTCTTTGGAGGCACCCAGGATCACATTGTCTTCGATCGACAGTGTTACCAACGCACCGACTCCGCGCCGATCCGGCGGGACATAGCCGATTCCAGCCGCACGCCGTTCGACGGTGGTGAGGTTTGTTATTTCGCGACCCTCGAGAGTAATTGACCCACTTTGAGCTTCTTTCAAGCCAAATATTGTTTCGATGAGTTCAGTCTGTCCATTGCCGTCTACACCGGCGATGCCCAGCACTTCACCATGGCGCAAAACAAGGGCCACTGGCGGCGTCGCCTTCGCGCCAACGCGCGCTTCGACCTGCAGCTGCACCAACTCTAGAGCGCGTTTGCGTCCTTTGGGTTCTGTGCGGTCAACCGATAGGTCCAAATCGCGCCCGACCATCAGGCGTACTAGCTCCGCCTCGGTGCTCTCTGATGTATTTACGGTCGCGACCATCTGGCCTGCGCGCATAACGGCAACACGGTCTGAGATGGCCATCACTTCATGCATCTTGTGTGTGACGATGACGATTGCGTGGCCGTTTGACCGCAAACGATTGAGTACCTCAAACAAGGCGTCAGTTTCTTGGGGTGTCAGAACCGCTGTCGGTTCATCTAAGATTAGAAGTTTTGCATGGCGAAACAGCAACTTCAGGATTTCCACCCGTTGACGTTGCCCCACGGATAGATCTTCAATGCGGGCATCTGGGTCGACTTGCAGGCCATATTCCGTAGAGATTTCACGGATCAATTGGCGTGCCGTATTCAGATTTTCGGCACCTGCGGGCAACGTTGTCGTACCCATCAATAGGTTCTCAGCGACTGTGAAAGGTTCCACCAACATGAACTCTTGGTGGATCATGCCAATACCGTGTTCGATGGCCTGCGCTGGATCGCGGAATGATGTTTGAACCCCGCTAAATTCTATTTTTCCTTCGGTGGGTTCGTATAGCCCGTAGAGGATATTCATTAGAGTGGATTTGCCCGCTCCGTTTTCTCCGAGAAGTGCCACGACCTCGCCCGCATGTAAGTCAAAGTCAATTTTGTCATTTGCCAGCACCGAAGCGCCAAAGCGCTTGGTGATTTTTTGCATGCGCAGGAGAGTAATGGCGTTGGTCATAGCACTTCCGGGGAGAACCAGGGGGAGGAGCTTCCTCACCCATCTTTTGTTAGATCAGTTGAGCAAATTAGGACGCCGGTTCAATTTCACCGCTATCGACTTTGGCCCAGATCTCAAGGAACTTTGCCCATGTGTCTTCGCTAATCAGGTCCGTATTGTAGGTGGTGTCGCCGTAGAGCGGCAGCCAAGAGAACCCGAGTGCAGGTTCCCACATTCCACCACCTTCAAAGCTGCCATCAGCAACCATTTTGGCCACTTCCTGCACCAAACCCGCGTTGTTCGCAGAAAGGCTGGTGCCCATTTCGCTCGGAGCCAGCTCGGTTTGTTCGGCGAACATGCCGATAACTTTCGCGCCCTGTGACGAAGCACCCTCGATCGCGCCGATGCCCGTGATGTCAGCGGTGTGCCAGATAACGTCAGCACCGTTGCCGATCATGGTTGAGGCTGCTTCACGACCCTTGGCAGCGTCATTGTAATCGCCTGTCACAATCGCATAGCCTTTTAAGCCATCTTTGGTTGCTTCAGCAGCCTCTACAAATGCTTTGGCCATACCTTGAGTGGTCGGGTTGTCCCCACCGCCAACGACGCCAACGGCTTTACCGTCAGACATCAGCGCTGCAAGTGCGCCCATACCATAGGCCGCATCCGTATAACGGAATTCTACATACAAAGCATTGCTCGGGATCTCGGTATTGCCAGGCGCAGATGTCGTCGCAAAAAATGCTTGCTCCGGGTATTCTTCGGATATCTCCGCAAACAGGCTTCCGAACTGATAACCGTGGCCAATCACAAGATCGTAACCATCGTCGGCGTAACCTTGAACAACCGCCGGAATATCAGCTTGGCTAACGTTCTCTGAGAAAGCCACGTCGAAACCGTCAGCTTTTAGTGCTTGCAGCCCCTGATAGGCGCCAGCGTTCCACCCGCCATCAGCGATTGAACCTGGCAAGACCAGCGCCACAGTGGTTTCGGCATTAGCCGTAGAGGCCGTGCCAAGCATAAGGGCCGCCGCGGTGGAAAGCATGACTTTTGAGGTCTTAAAGTAGGACATGAAAGAGCCCCTTTCGGATATTGCGGATAATTGAGAGTCCCCAGCCATCCGCGGTTTCATGATAGCAGCCGAGACGTTTCGTTCGATTGCGATTTGTAAATGCTAGCCAACCGGTTTGGATTTGATCAATGACCGCAGCAGTATTTGAGTCATATCGAATTTGATATGGCTTCAGGCATAATCATTTCGCTTATTTTATAAGCTGAAATTCACACGGATTCCGGCAGGCCGCTTAGTTTCGCTGCACTTTGAATCTGTTTTCTCAGCCAGACGGCCGATGGACCACGATGAGTGGCTTCATGCCAAAGCAACCTAAATTCCATCGGCGGAAAGAAATCCGGCGCCGGAACAACCTCAAGCGGCATAGTTGTCGAAAAATGCTCGGCAAACTGGCGGCATGTTGTAAAAACCAGATTCGATCCCGTGAGAACTTGAGGGATGAGATTGTATTCGGGGATAAGGCACTGCGTCTGTCTTGGAATCTTTTGCGCGACCAAGGCACCATCGATTGGTCCTTTGTCAGCTCTTGAAATTGGATATGGCGCAACGTGCTTGAGACTAAGATACTCTTCCGCAGTCCGCGGCGGTCGATCAACGATACTATGCCCTTCACGAACCAACAGAACGACATCATCCATTCCCAATGGCATAAACCGCAATGTGTCATACGTACCCCGAGTGAATTCGCTCACACAGTCGACCACCACGTCCATGGTTCGGCTGGCCAATGCATTGACGACATCAAACTCAGGTTCGATCGCACGTATATGCGTACGCAAGTTTGGACCCGCCCGCTTGATGGCTACAACAAGCGGTGGAACAAGAGTTACCATGTTGCTGTCTGTGAAACCTAAGGAAAAGGTTTGATCTGACTTTTCCGGCGCAAAGCTACTCTCAGGCTGCACCAACTCACTCAACCGGTCTAGGATATTCTCCACTTCTGCCAGAACGAGTTTGCCGCGGTCGGTAACAACCATCCCGTCACCACCTCGAACAAGCAAGGCATCTCCGAATTTCTGGCGCATTTCTGCAAGTAAACGACTGACTGCTGGTTGAGAGGTATCAAAGAAATGCGAGGTCGCCGTTACGTTCTTGCTCGACAGAAGATGAGCTAGGACTCGCAATTGATGCGTGGTGAAGTTTTCAAACTTTATCATAGAGGCAGGTTCAATATACTGGCCCAAGGCTGTCAAGCTTAAGCACCGCACAGCGTTTGACAACGAGATTTATTTGAATGTCTCTGCGAAACCCATTTCCGATTCAGGCTAAGAGCGCTTATTCTGGTCCTACAAGGGAATGGCAGCTTAGGTTTGGTTATCTGACGTTGATTTACCTGTGTGGTACGGCTGCAAAGTCCGCGTAGCAGACATCCATCATGAAATTTTTTGGCACCTAATCGCCGGACTTATCCGTTTTCGCAATATTTACCTTGAGAATCCTTTTTGTTCACGGGAGTTACCTTCTGTCCCAAATCTTTAAATGTTCACTTTTTGATATTGGAGACTCATCCCCGCTGAGCTTTGTGCAAGGGGCTGTATTTTGGGGCCCTGAGGGTTGAGCTGAAAAACATCGAGGTGCGCGGCGCAAGCGAGCATAATTTGAAGTCCATCAATGTGGATATTCCGCGCGATCAGTTGGTGGTGATTATCGGTCTGTCTGGGCTGAAAATCTCAATTTGACCGGCCGTGCTACCCCAAACGTCGCGCTGGATGTCGATAAGTTGACGTAAGAAATACCGTTTCTTGGGAAAGCCCGACCCTTTTTTGCGACGACCCGCTGGATTAGTTCAATCGATGGTTTCCTGCGGCCCTCTGATCAATCATCCAAAGAGCCATGTACGGCAAATTGGTCCAGATCGGCTTTGTGAGATTCAATGGCGCGGTAGCTTTCGCGTACGCCGGTCTCTGTTAGGTCACGTGAAAGAGTAAGTAGAGTGCCATCGGTATGTTCTTCGCAGAGTTCGGCCATTTGGGTGATCTCTTCAGCCGCGACCGGACGGGCGGCCTCCACATCAGGCGCGCCGTAGTAGGTGACGAAGTGCTGTGCAAGCTGGTCGGTCAGCCGCTGAACTTCTGCCGTCGTGACAGTTGTGACCGCCACAAATGTAACGCGCCCGCCTGTCTCGATACCGAACCAACCATTTGAAAAGGCTTGCCTTGCTTTGCCGACCAGATCGCCCTCGGCCCAGTTCGAGAACTCAAACCCGCCCGCAATGCACCATTCTCCGGTCCGAGCATGTTTGGAGAAGACCCGAGTGTCGCTATCATCCAGATGTGTGGCAATCGCAAGTTTCATCAGCGAGTCTCCAGTAGTGTGGTCAGAGGAATGAGATGGGTTGTTTCATCGCGATCTCGCAAAAGCATGCCAAAGTCTTCGTCTACGCCCATGAAAATGCCTGTCAAACCGTCTTGGATGATATCCTCGCCCATAGCATGGGCCAACCCGCGCCATTCTTCGTGCAATGGGCGCGGGCCATCCTGTTCCCAACGGTTGATCCAGTTCAGCGTGTGGCGCGCCCAAGCCTCCACGAGGCGCGGAGCCTCAACGTCAACGCAACCCTCGGCATAGAGTGCTGTTTCATCGGGTGTGTCTCCCGGGCGGTTGTTGTCTGGCCAGAGTGGTAAAGTGAATCCGACCACCAGCCAGTCGGATATTTGGTCCAATTCTCTGTTTGAAGCAGCCACGCGAAACATACCACATCGCGCGCCGTTTATTCGGATGCCGCCGCCCCATTCCAAATGCACCGCAACCTCCGGTGGGGCGAGTGCACCAAGGGCATTCTGAAACCCGATCGCACAGGTGGGAAGCATTGTCATGGCGCGCGACAATGGGACTTCAGGTGTAAGGACCAAAGCCGCGGACAGGCTATTGGCACCCAGATTATAGACTATCAATCCTGCATCACAGCCCATCGCGGCCTTGGCTTGTGCTGTGGCGAACGCGTCGTTTGGGCCTGTCACCTCGTGGCCCGACATCAAAGGAGGAAAAACCACCTGATCGCTCATGCATTGCCCCCGTCGATCAGTGCACGCGCTACTTTACGGAAGGCTTCGGTCTGCGGGCTGTCGGGTTGACTGGTCACAATCGGTGCGCCCCCATCAGCGGCCATGCGGATCTGTAGATCCAGCGGGATTTCAGCGAGAAGCGGTACGCCCAATTTCTCGGCTTCGGCAGCAACGCCGCCATGACCAAATGTGTGTTCTACGTGACCGCAATTTGAGCAAATATGCGTTGACATGTTTTCGATCATACCATGGATGGGCACGTTCATTTGTTTAAACATGTCGATCCCCTTGCGCGCATCCAGTAGGGCGATGTCTTGTGGCGTCGATACGATCACGGCCCCGTCCACCGGAGCCTTTTGAGCAAGTGTCATTTGCACGTCTCCAGTGCCCGGCGGAAGGTCGACAATTAGGACGTCTAAAGCGCCCCACTGCACCTGCGTCATCATTTGCTGTAGCGCACCCATAAGCATTGGTCCGCGCCACACCACGGCCTGATCATCATTTGTCATGAGGCCGATGGACATCATCGTGACCCCGTGATTGCGCAGCGGCAGTATCGTTTTGCCATCCGGGCTTGAAGGGCGCCCTGAAACGCCAAGCATACGCGGTTGAGATGGGCCATAAACATCTGCATCAAGCAGCCCTACACGCCGACCTTCTGCGGCCAAAGCACAGGCTAGGTTGGCGGAAACGGTCGACTTTCCAACGCCGCCCTTGCCAGACGCCACAGCCAGAATACGATCCACGCCAGGAATTTTCTCCGGCCCCTTAGGGGCAGCAGCAGATTTTGGTTTAAGATCAGGCGGCGCTGCCGGGGTGCTATGCGCTGTCATGACAATATTTGCGGAAGCACCGATAGCGGCCAAAGCGCTCTCGGCTTGTGATTTTACGGCCTCATAACTTTGTGCGCGCTTCGGGTCGATTTCCAACACAAATCTGACCGAAGTGCCATCTACATTCAGTGCTCTCATCGTGCCCGAAGATACGATATTGCCACCAGCGGGATCATTCACGCCTTTAAGTGCATCTAGAACCTGTTCTCGGGTCAAGGTTTACTCCTGTGCCTTGATGTCGCCTTCGACTTCGTGGGTCATTCCCAGTTCGTCGATGGTGATGACCGCGCGGGCCTTAAAGCTTTTGCCTTCTGTAACGGGGGCTGCCCGTAATGCGTCTTCGATCGCTTGTTGCGAGGTTACGCCAACCTGTTTCAAAAATTTGCGCATGGACATATTGAAATCATCGCTCATGGGGGCTCCTGTGTCAGTGATCGCGCCGTTTAGACAGATAGTCTTCCGTGGTGCGCGGGCGGGGCCGTTCGCCCCCTTCAAATGGATTGTTTTTCGCGTGATATTGAGCGTTCACGCGGCAATTGTCACACATCTGGATCATCTTTGCGGCTTCCGAGTTGGCGAACATCGCATGCTTCCCCGCCAGCTTCTCAGAAATCTTCTCGATGGTCGATTTCACACCGAACAGCGCGCCGCATTCGATACAGGCAAACGGCTCTTCTTCGTGTAGCACCTGCTGATCCAGCGCGGCTGGGGTGAGGTTCATCTGTGGGGTCAGCGTGATTGCATTCTCTGGGCAGGTCGAGACGCAGATGCCGCATTGCAAACAAGCGTCTTCCTGAAAACGCAGTTGCGGCAGGTCTGGATTGTCACCCAATGCGCCAGACGGGCAAAGCGATACACAGGACAAGCAGAGCGTGCAGGCGTCTGTATCGACCACCGTCGCGCCATAGGGGGCTCCATCCGGCAACGGTAAGTTCTCGGCGTCGGGGTTCAGGGCGATGGCGGCTTGTCGTGTGACTTGGCGACGGCTGCCGACGGGGCGTATGGGAGCGGCGATGGAGGCCGGGGCTTGGGAGTCATAGAGTGCGTCTGACATGACATCAGGGTCGCTGGTGTCCAACAGTGTTACCTTGGCACCCATGGCGCGTGCCAAACTGGCCTCGTGGGCGATGATGTCTGCATCTACGCCAGGGGCCATAAGAAGGGTAACATCGGCAAACCCGGCGGCAGATGCGGTCAGCATCTCGGCATGGCCAAATGCAGCAAGGGCAGGGATTTCCAGCGGAATGACATCAGCAGGAAGACCGCGCCCAAACCGAGCAGACAGTCGTATCATCTCGGACCCATGATCGTTCACCACGAGAAGACGTGGCGTTTCGCCGCCGGCTTCCAGATAGGCGCGGGCCAGTGTCTGCGCGCGCCGGATGGTCAGATCAACAGGCGGTGCATCATAGCTGATCGCCCCTGATGGGCAAAGCGACGAACATGCGCCGCACCCGGCGCAGATCATTGGATCGATCACAACGTGATCCCCGTTGGGTTGGATGGCTCCTGTCGGACACGCGTTTAGACAACGTGAGCAGCCAGATTGGCTTGCGCGAGAATGGGCGCAAAGAGCTGGCTCTGATTTAATATAAAGGGGTTTTTCGAAAGTCCCGACCAGATGAGAGGCTTTCATAACGGCCTCGGCAACCGACGGCGCATGAGCGGGATCGGCGCACAGATAACCTTCGCGTTTTTCCGGGGCAGGGAACAGGGCCACGTCGCCAGTCAGGTCTAAAATGATATCACATTCTGACGACCCACCATCGCGTGGCGCAGTCAAGCGGGGGGCACCTCGTCCTCCAGGCTCTAGCTTTTCAAGCGCGTCGATCTGGACACTGAATTGCCCCAAAGCACCTTTGGCTGTCTTAAGACGCCCACGTATTGCGTCATAGGCGCGCGTGACCGGCAGATCTGCGCCGTCCGTCAGCAAAACAGTTACCCCAAGATGGTCCTTCAAAGCCTCAGCTGCAGGGATCGCGACAGACTCAGATCCGATGACTAGGCACAGCCCCTCGGACCGAATATCCACCACTTTTTCCGTTGGGGCTGACAACGAAGCCTCCGCCACAAGCGCGGCCATTTTGGGTAGTTTGGAGGCCGGATCACTGGACCATCCGGCCCGGTCGCGCAGATCGAGAACGGGCGGAGCAGGGGCATCAATTTCGTCCGCCAATGCTTCAAAAAATCGCCGTTCTTGGGCGCAACAAATAATTGCGTCTCCCCCAGAAATGGCAGCAGCGGCCTGTTCGATCTGTGTGGTGCAAAGGTTGCTATGTAGCTTTGAAACCGGTGCGCCGGTCGCATCCGAAAGCGCGGTGGAATCTATGGATTGACTTCCGGAACAATCGCATAAAATCAGTGTCTTAGACATGTTTCTCCCCGCGTTACTGTCGAGCAATTTAGCCCCTTTTTGGGGCGTCGACCGGGGTTCAACTAGCCATGATTTCGAACGGGCGTAAACTGGTTTTTTTCGATGTAGGCCCGACCTCAGACGTCGAAAATTCGACAATGATTCGCTGTTTGGGACGTATTCAAAAAATCCGATTAATTTGGTCGGAATAGACAATTCGACCCATGCAGTCCTCCCGCTCGCCAGAGCGTCGACAATTTGTCCTGAATGGCCGTCACGCCGCAAATAGACGTTTGCGGGTGGTCAAGCATGCAGCAGGGTATTGTGAGGGAGGACATTCAGATCATGATCCATGATCCGAACAGATTTGACATGATGCCAGTTGGCGTCGTCATGCGGCGCATGCCGGGTGTGACCCGTTGGGCTGTTTGGGTTTGGAAGGTTGTGGATGTCTTGCCTGGTGCAGGCCAAGCAGATTGGCGGGTTTTGCGCCAAGAGGGCGAAATGACATTTTATCATGTCGCCACCCCAACGCTGGAACTGCACGGCGCGGATACCGAAGCCTATCTGCACGGACTGAATGCCGTGACCCCATCCCTTTACACAGTCCTGCGCGAAACCGGCGATGAGTCCCGTCCTTTGGATGTGGTGCTGCTGACCGCCTCGCCCTACGAGGCGCAAGATTACGCGGATAATGGCGAGGATATCGTCGAAAAGATCGCCATGCCGCCAAGCGTTCGGATGTGGGTCAGTGATTTCGTTGACGCTCATCACCGCGAAGAAGTGTTCAAGAAACGCAAGCGTGACAAGAAGGACATTGGGCTTGTGGAAGATGGGATCGGGGATGCTCGGATCTCGCAATTGGCCGATGTGTACCGCTCGCCTGTTCAAGCCAAGAAGGAGCGTTTGCAATGAGCGATTTCTGGGCCCGTCGTAAAGCTGCTGTTCTGGCTGAAGACCAAGAAACAACGCGCCTTGCTGAGGCCGAAGCACAAGCCGAACGTGAAGCCTCAATGGCTGAACGTACAGACGAAGACATTCTGGCTGAGCTCGATTTACCCGACCCTGACACTCTTGAAGAAGGTGACGATTTCAAAGCGTTCCTCAGTGAAGCGGTTCCCGCCCGCATTCGCACGCGTGCTTTGCGCCGTTTGTGGCGTTTGAATCCGATTTTGGCCAATGTCGACGGATTGGTCGACTACGGTGATGATTTCACCGACGCCAATTGCGTGGTCGAGAACCTGCAGACCGCCTATCAGGTTGGTAAGGGAATGACCGAACACGTGCTCGAACTGGCGCGCCGCGCGGAAGAAGCTGCCGCAGCCAATGACATCGACACCTTAGAAGATGACCCCGTTCCGGAACGATCCGCCCCCGAAACAGAAACCGACATACAAGACATCGAAGATAAGTCACCAGTGCTTGTCGCCGAAGCCACAATAGATACCGGTGACTTGCCCCAATCCATTGATATTGCAGACGACCCTGACGCGTTCGTGCCCTCACGCCGAATGCGCTTTGCATTTGAGACACCAGAGGGCGCGCGCAAAGACGCCGGGCGCGCATGAGTAAGGAAATGAATATGAGTGCAGCTGAAGACATCCGTGTGACTGAAGAAGATCGTCTACGCGCGGACCTCTACAACTATCTTGGACTTCTTCTGTCGGCACCCGCCAACGCCGACACCTTAACGATGACGGCAGGGCTTACCGGCGATGACACGCCATTGGGTGTGGCGATAAATGCGCTGGCGAAGATCGCCAAATTGTCAAAAGCTGAGGGTGTTGAGAGTGAATTCAACAAGCTGTTTATCGGCTTGGGTCGGGGCGAGTTATTGCCCTATGCCAGCTATTATCTAACCGGTTTTCTAAATGAAAAACCCCTAGCGAAGCTCCGTCAGGACATGGCAGCGCGTGGGCTAACACGTGCCGAAAACATCTATGAACCGGAAGACAACATCGCGTCGCTGATGGAAATGATGGGCGCGATGATCGTGGGCCGCTTTGGGCAGGCGCGTGATGTTGCCGACCAGAAAGCATTCTTCAACACCCATATCGGCCCGTGGGCGGGTCACTTTTTCACAGATTTGGAAGCTGCAAAAAACTCGGTTCTCTATGCCGCTGTCGGTCAGGTTGGCCGCGTGTTCATGGAGATCGAGGCCGAGGGCTTTCGGATGAGCGCGGAGTGATCCGCAAGACCCGGCGGGCAACCGCCACCAACAGAGAGGAGGAACTCTCATGACCCAGAAGGACAAGGAAGCGAAAAGCCGCCGCGACTTTCTGAAATTGGCCGGAACAGCAGCCCCTGCGGCTGCAGTCACCGTCATGGCTAGCGGGCAAGAGGCTGAAGCAGCCGCCGAGCCTGACCTGCAGTCGACCAAATTGCAGGACACGGCGCAGACCCGCGCCTATTTCGCGTCGGCCCGTTTCTGACAGGCCAAGTGATCCGCTCCTTCGACGACTGGTTGCGATTGGCCCGACTGCCGAAGGTTACACATCAACCCAGCCAGCCCCAGTGGGGTAGCAAGGGAGGTTAACATGTTGAGGAAAAAGACCAACGGGGTTGCGAGACGCCCCCAGCGGACAAGTATCCTTTCCGATGTCGCAGAGAAATCTGTCGACCGCCGCGCATTTCTGCGTGGCAGCGGCCTGGCCATTGGTGGTCTTGCCGCAATCAGCGCCACCGGAGGAACGGTGACGCAAGCTACAGCTGCTACGGCTGCTGACGGCGCAGTCGAGACCTTGAAATCGGTCTGCACGCACTGCTCGGTCGGGTGCACCGTTGTAGCCGAAGTTCAAAATGGTGTCTGGACCGGTCAGGAACCCGGTTATGACAGCCCCTTCAACCTTGGAGCTCATTGTGCAAAAGGCGCGTCAGTACGCGAACACGCACATGGCGAACGCCGCTTGAAGTATCCGATGAAGAAAGAGGGTGGCGAGTGGAAACGCATCAGCTGGGAGCAAGCGATCAACGAGATCGGCGACGGCATGATGAACATTCGCGAAGAAAGCGGACCAGATAGCGTTTATTGGTTGGGTTCGGCAAAACACTCGAATGAACAGGCATATCTGTTCCGAAAGTTTGCGGCCTATTGGGGCACGAACAACGTGGATCACCAAGCGCGTATCTGTCACTCCACGACTGTTGCCGGTGTGGCGAACACATGGGGCTATGGCGCCATGACCAACAGCTACAACGACATTCACAACAGCCGCGCGATCTTCATTATTGGCGGCAACCCGGCTGAGGCACACCCTGTGTCGCTTCTGCACGTGTTAAAAGCCAAAGAAGAAAACAACGCTCCGCTGATCGTCTGCGACCCGCGCTTTACGCGCACGGCCGCCCATGCTGATGAATATGTTCGCTTCCGTCCAGGTACGGACGTCGCCCTGGTCTGGGGTATTTTGTGGCACATCTTCGAAAACGGTTGGGAAGACAAAGAGTTCATTCGCACCCGTGTATGGGGCATGGACCAGATCCGTGATGAAGTGAAAAAGTGGACGCCTGAAGAAGTCGAGCGCGTGACCGGCACCCCCGGTAAACAGCTTCGCCGCGTGGCGCATACGCTGGCCAATAACCGCCCCGGCACCGTGATTTGGTGTATGGGTGGCACGCAGCACACCAACGGCAACAACAACACCCGCGCCTACTGCGTCCTTCAGCTCGCTCTGGGGAACATGGGCACCGAGGGTGGCGGAACCAACATCTTCCGCGGCCACGACAATGTGCAAGGCGCAACCGACCTTGGCGTTCTCAGCCACACCCTGCCGGGCTATTACGGTCTTTCGGGTGGTGCATGGGCCCACTGGGCACGTGTATGGGGCGAAGATGGCGATTGGCTGGCCGGTCAATTTGCCAAAGTGACCGGCGCAGACGGCAAGGAAAAGAGCCTGCAGAACCTAAAAGGGATCCCTGTCAGTCGCTGGATCGACGGCGTTCTGGAAGATCCAGAGAACATGGACAATCCCAACAAGGTACGCGCCATGGTTCTGTGGGGACACGCACCGAACTCGCAAACCCGTCAGGCAGAAATGAAGACTGCCATGGAGATGCTGGATATGCTGGTCGTGATCGATCCCTATCCAACTGTTTCGGCTGTTCTGCATGATCGTACCGACGGCGTGTATTTGCTTCCGGCTGCGACGCAGTTCGAAACTCATGGTTCTGTCACGGCTTCGAACCGTTCGCTTCAATGGCGAGAAAAGGTCGTCGATCCATTGTTCGAAAGCAAGCCAGACCATGTCATCATGGGGATGTTTGCCAAGAAATTCGGTTGGTCGGATCGCTTTTTCCGCAACATCGAGATGGAAGACGATGTCACCCCCAATGTTGAAAGCATCACGCGTGAATTCAACAGTGGTCTTTGGACGATCGGTTATACAGGTCAAAGTCCTGAACGGATCAAGCTGCACATGGAAAACCAGCACACATTCGACCGCACCACCCTGAAAGCTGTGGGTGGTCCAGCCGATGGTGACTATTACGGCCTGCCATGGCCGTGCTGGGGAACGGCGGAGATGGGTCACCCCGGAACGCCGAACCTTTATGACATGTCCAAACCCGTGTCCGAAGGCGGCCTGACGTTCCGCGCCCGTTTTGGCGTCGAACGCGATGGTGACAACCTGCTCGCCGAAGGCGTCTATTCGAAAAACTCTGAGATCCAGGACGGATATCCGGAGTTCACGATGCAGATGCTGATGGATCTTGGTTGGGATGGTGATCTTACGGATGAGGAACGTGCCTCGATCGAGGCCGTAGCTGGTCCGAAGACCAACTGGAAAACCGACCTTTCGGGTGGCATACAAAGGGTCGCTATTAAGCACGAATGTGCACCCTTTGGTAACGCCAAGGCCCGAGCTGTGGTTTGGACCTTCCCAGATCCAATCCCGCTGCACCGCGAGCCGCTATATACGCCGCGTCGTGATCTCGTTGCGGATTATCCGACCTATGAGGACCGTCACGACTATCGTTTGCCGACGCTCTATGCCTCGATCCAAAAGAATGATTTCTCCAAAGAGTATCCGATCATTCTGACTTCGGGGCGCTTGGTCGAATACGAAGGAGGTGGGGATGAAACCCGATCGAATCCGTGGCTGGCCGAGCTTCAGCAGGACATGTTTGTTGAAGTGAGCCCGCGTGACGCCAACAATCTTGGCCTGCGTGATGGGGAACAAGTCTGGGTCGAAGGCCCGGAAGGTGGCAAAGTCAAAGTTATGGCGATGGTGACTGAGCGGGTCGGCGAAGGCGTTGCTTTCATGCCGTTCCACTTCGGTGGCCATTTCCAGGGCGAAGACCTTCGGCACAAGTATCCTGACGGCGCCGATCCGTATGTGTTGGGCGAAAGCACCAATACTGCGCAGACCTATGGCTATGACTCAGTAACCCAGATGCAAGAGACCAAGACAACTCTGTGCAAAATCTGGGCCGCGTAAGGAGGAAAGAGAATGGCAAGAGCAAAGTTTCTCTGTGACGCCGAGCGCTGCATTGAGTGCAACGCCTGTGTGACCGCTTGTAAGAACGAGCACGAGGTGCCCTGGGGCATCAACCGTCGCCGTGTTGTGACCATCGAAGATGGCAAGCCCGGCGAACGATCGATCTCGGTCGCCTGTATGCATTGTTCGGATGCGCCCTGTATGGCCGTTTGCCCGGTCGATTGCTTTTATCAAACCGATGATGGTGTGGTTCTGCACTCGAAAGACCTGTGCATCGGCTGCGGTTATTGCTTCTATGCGTGCCCCTTCGGTGCGCCGCAATACCCGCAAGCTGGCAACTTCGGAAGCCGTGGAAAGATGGACAAATGTACCTTCTGTGCCGGTGGCCCCGAGGAAAACCATTCAACAGCCGAGTTCGCCAAATATGGTCGCAACCGTCTGGCCGAGGGCAAATTGCCGATCTGTGCCGAAATGTGTTCGACCAAGGCGCTTCTGGCTGGCGATGGCGACGAAGTGTCCGACATCTACCGCGAGCGTGTCGTGGCCCGTGGCTTCGGTTCTGGCGCTTGGGGTTGGGGTACGGCCTACCAGCGCAAAGGCGGCTGATCGCGTTTGATCACGACGTCGAGCGGCCCCGTATTGGGGCCGCTCAACTTTAACACTAGTTTCAAGGAGGAGCGACCATGCTGCGCATGGCACTCGCACTTGTCCTGATGGTGACACTGACTTCGGTTGGGTTCGCGCAGGAAGAAGGCACTCCGGCAATTGACCGATCCGCTACTGGCGGCGCGCAGACGCTGGACGACATTCTGGCCCGTCAGGCCGGGCAGAAACTTGATGATAGCTTCAGGTCCGACGCAATAGGCGATCCCGACAATGCGGCAGGTATCGCTGCCCAGCTTGGCACGTTGGGTGGAGTCTCGGACGCAGAAACTTGGCGCGCTCTGCGCTATGGATCTGCGAATGTGAAGGTGTCCGCTGGCGGGGACGTCGCGACTGTTATGGTTCAGGACGGCGGCATGCGCTGGCATGAATTCCGCGATACCACGCTTCGAACCTATGGCGGCTGGCTGCTTGTCGGTACATTGGCCGCTCTTTTGGTCTTTTATCTGCTGAAAGGCCGGATCAAGATCGACGAGGGGCGCGCTGGACGAACGGTTACCCGCTTCAAAGCGATCGAGCGGTTCGGCCACTGGCTTATGGCTGGGTCTTTCATTCTTTTGGGGATTACCGGAGTGTTGGTCCTTTTCGGACGCGTGGTTCTCGTGCCTCTCTTTGGCAAGGAAGCAAATGCGTTTCTGCTGGTCTGGTCCAAGTGGATTCATAACAACGTCTCCTGGGCCTTCATTCTTGGTCTCGTGATGGTTTTTGTGATGTGGGTTGTTCACAACATCCCAAATCGGACCGACCTTCATTGGTTGAGGAGGGGCGGTGGCATTCTTTTCGCGGGTGATCACCCGCCGGCAAAGAAATTCAACGCCGGTTAGAAGATGATCTTTTGGTCGGTAATACTGTTTGGTGGCTCAATTTCCCTTACAGGTATATCGCTGCTGTTTCCGTTCGACCTGCCGCTTTTTGCCAAGTCGTTCCACCTTCTGAACGCGACGGGATTGCCGCAAGCGATCGGTCTTGGCGAGTTACCCATCCAACTAGCGCCACAAGAGGAAATGCAATTGGCGCAAGCCTGGCACGCAATCCTTGCTTTCGTTCTGATGGCCATTGTTTTTGCGCATATCTATATCGGCTCTGTTGGTATGGAAGGAGCATACGATGCAATGGGCACCGGCGAAGTGGATGAAGCTTGGGCTGAACAACACCATTCGATCTGGCTGGAAGAATACAAAGCCGCCGAGCGGGAAGGGGACGGAAGAGGTGCCCCAACCGCTGCTGAGTAATCTGTTCGCCGCTGCCTCCATAGCCTGGGGCGCTGCGGTGAACATCAGAAACATTCGGCGACCACACATCTGGATGCCATGACGGAGAAACAAAGATGAAAGCGATGCTTTTTGGTTTTGTGGCAATCATCGTAATTGCCATCGGTGCCAGCAACATTCTTGGGACACTAGGCTATTCCTCGTCTGACCGCTATTCTGGTGCAGCAGTCAGAAACTAAGGCCCGACAATGCGTGACGAATACGGAGAAAGCCTTGCTGGCGCGTCGATCCTTGTGATCGACGATGAACCCGGCATGAGACATTTTCTCACCAAAATCCTGACGCCCCGCTGCAAGCGGGTTGAACAGGCAGGATCATCAGTTGAAGCTTCCGCCGCGCTGGATCGGAACCATTTCGACCTTGTGATCCTGGACAACATCATGCCGGGAAAAACCGGGCTGGATTGGTTGCAGGAACAGGGCAAAGTAGGTCTGTTCTCGGACGCGATTCTGATCACGGCTTACGCTGACCTAGAGACCGCGATCGAAGCGCTTCGCGTAGGGGTTGCCGATTTTGTACTGAAACCATTTCGCGCCAACCAGATTTTGAATGCAGTAGCGCGTGCGCTTGATCGCAAGATCCTCCGCCGGGACAACTCGCTCTTAAAGCATGAATTGTCTGTGGAAGGCGGCTCCGCACGCAGTCGTTTACTGGGGAACTCAATCCCAATAAACAATGTGCGCGAAATGTTGACGCGGTTGGCCCCAATGCCGACTCCGGTCCTGTTCTCTGGGGCATCCGGCACGGGCAAAGAAGTCGCGGCGCGCACATTGCACGCCATGTCGGACCGCGCCGACAAGCCCTTTGTCGCGGTAAATTGTGCGGCTATATCGCAAGATAGATGTGCCGAGGACCTATTCGGCGAGATCAATGTAGACGGACAAGGCCGGGATGGGCTGTTTCTGCTGGCTGACGGAGGCGTATTGTTCCTCGACGAGATCGCGCAGATGCCAATGAAGATGCAGGCCGGTCTTTTGCGCGTTCTGGAAGATCAACGGATCCGACCAGTCGGAGCAGAGCGTGATATTCCATTGAATCTACGGTTCTTTTTTGCCACAAACGCTGATCTTTCAGCAGCGGTGGCTGATGGCACTTTTCGCGCGGACCTTTATCACCGGATCAATGTTGTCGACATCGCGATGTCTCCTTTGAAGGAGCGGGCGGAGGATATCGTCGAATTGGCGGCGCTATTCATGGATCAATTCTCAAAAACGCTTGCCTTGCCGAGCTTGGAATTAGATGACGACACGCTTTTGAAGATCAGCCGCTACGACTGGCCAGGCAATGTCCGCGAGCTGCGTAATATGATCGAGAGATCCGTGATACTTGGCGCTTTCCCAGAAGAGTTTGCGGGAGGCGGGCATATGACGGGAGACCGGGCAATTGAAACGCTTGATCTGGTCACCAAACGCCACATTCTACATGTTCTTGATGCCTGCGATGGCAATCGGGCCGAGGCTTCGCGCCGCTTGGGAGTGTCGCGCAAGACCATTGATCGCAAATGCGCGTCTTGGGGAATGTGACAGACAGAGTTACTGCGCAACATCTCGTGCGGCAGCTGGCAGCCAAACAGAAAAAATCGCCCCACCTTGAGGCCGGTTCGAGACCGAAATCGTTCCGCCGGCTTGTCGGATCAACGTCTGACTGATTGAGAGGCCCAGCCCAGTGCCTTCACCTAGTTTCGTGGTATGAAATGGGTCAAACACTTGGTTCAGGTTGTCGGTGTCGATCCCCGGCCCGCTATCGGCCACCGTCAGCTCAACCCCATCTTGTGCGTCATTTTGGGCGGGCCGAATGGTCAGCGCCAACTCTCCTACGCCATTCATCGCTTGAACTGCGTTTATCATCAAATTGACCACCACTTGCTGCATTTCACCGGCACTGATTGCAGCGTTCGGCGCAGGCGCAAATTCGGTGGTGACACGAACATTTTCCTGCGGCTGGACATGGGCAATCAAGCCGCGGCAATCCTCGACCAACTGCGCCAATTCTACACCTCCGCCACTTGCCGTATAGTCGGTCGGGCGTGCAAACTGTAGCAATTTGCCAACAATACCGTCGATCCGTTGCACCTGCCGATCGATAAGATCAAGTTCGGTCTTCAGCCCCTCAGCATCCGCGCCAAGGGTCTGTCGCATCACGTCAACATTACCTTGAATGACAGCCACTGGGTTATTGATCTCATGGGCGACGCCGGCAGTGATTTCACCGATGGACGCCAGTTTCTCCGAGGTGACCAGCTGCTGAAACGTCTCCTCCAATTTGTCTTTGGCTGCCCGCAATTCAGCAGTGCGTCGGTCGACACGATCGTTGAGTTCTTCTGCCCAGCTGCGCAGCGCACTGTCACGTTCTTGTACCTGATCAAGGAGCGTATCAAGATGGGTGGCGACCTGACCGATTTCATCCTTCTGGCCGACGTCTCCAATGCGCGCGGCAAGATCACCCCGTTCCACCCGTTTCATGGTGCGGGTCATCTGTTCGAGGGGTGCAAAGATACCGCGGGCCATTCTTAGAAATAAAGGCGCGGACAGAATTAGAACCGTTGCCATTGATGCCAGCATCGTCAAATAGGCGGCGCGTTTTGCATTTGCAAAAGGCTCTTCCAGAAAACCGACATATAGCATGCCGACCCTTTCACCATAGCTGTCGATCAATGGTAAATAGCCAGAGATGTACCAATCGTTCACCACAAAGGCACGGTTCAGCCATGTTTGCCCTTCGTTCAATACAGCGGCGCGTACTTCAGCTGAAACACGGGTTCCAAGAGCGCGGACATCCTCAAATAATCTTACATTGGTGGATACGCGCACGTCCTCAAGAAACAGCGTTGCGGTGCCCTGTCTGCCCCCATTGGTTGCAGCATTAAGATAGACCAGTGCGTTGATTGTATCGATGAAGTCTAGATTGCGATTCAATAGGATCCCGCCGACCAGTACGCCTCGATGATCCGGCAAATTCACAGGTGCTGCGGTGTGAACGACCATGCCGCGATCCTCGACCGTGCGATCCGTTGGAACAGCGGCCTGTGTTTCGATCAAGTCAATACGGGCACGGTTTGCAAGCAAAGGGAAGGCCGCGAGATCCTCGGCCGAGAATATGTCGATCTGAGAGGACCTCTGACCCTCCATTGCTGACCGAATAACCGGCCATCGGCGCGTTGGAGGCGCTTCACCTTCCGGCAGAAAATAAAGAAAATCCAGTGCTTGTGCCTTACGCATCTGCTCAAGATATTCCGCGCGACTGTCGTCTGATTTCAATAAAACAGTCTCAAAACTACGCGAGTCAGCAATCGCTTCTACACCTGCGCCGGTACCCGTCAGGATACGTCCAAGGTATTGCTCCGCAATGCGTAAATCGCTGTCGACCTTCGATATGAGAAGTTGGTCATAATCTGTTGTCCAGCGAGCCATCGCCAACAGCATCAGCAAAGGTAGCAGGATACCAAGAGGTGCCAATGCCAACACCAAAAGCTTCAGGCGGACCGAATTCAAATCTATGCCTTTCCGACAAGAGTATAGCAGCTGATACGAGCTTAGCAGACTCGGATACGCAGACCAGCCCAATGACGGTGGTGAACACGAGGCTTGGTCGAATTAGGGCGCATTTCAGCGAGCCTGGCAATTTGGATGGTCAAAATGTCCAGTTTGCCACTTTTTGCCAAGAAATCTGTTTTTACATTGCGGATGATGTGTTTGATCAGTCTTCAGATGATCGGACAATTTGGCCATACGGGCCTCGGTCCTGAAAATCGCATTAAGGAATGATGTCTTGGAAATATGGGCCGGGATAACTGAGGCTTTCTGGTTGCTGATCACATTGGATGCGGATCTGGTCGAGATCACGCTGCGATCGCTATATGTTACCCTGACAGCGCTATTAATTGCGTCGGCAATTGCGCTTCCGCTTGGCGCTTTGTTGGCCGTACGTCGTTTCCGTGCGCGGCGGCTTACGATTGCTGTACTGAATGCACTGATGGGCTTGCCTCCCGTTGTGGTCGGGCTGATTGTCTATGTCATGTTGAGCCGCTCTGGGCCGTTTGGTGTCTTGGGGTTACTGTTCACGCCGACGGCCATGATCATTGCGCAGGTCATCATTATCGTGCCGCTCATTGTTTCAATTGCACATCAGGCACTGCGCGAGCTTTGGTCTGACTATCACGACCTATTGATTTCTATGAATACGACCCAGACCCAGCGCATTCAGGCGCTGCTTTGGGACGGACGGCGTGCGTTGCTGACGGCATCGCTGGCCGGATTTGGCCGTGCGATCGGTGAGGTCGGCGCGATCATGGTTGTCGGGGGAAACATCGACCATCACACGCGTGTTCTGACCACCGCGATTGCGCTTGAAACAGGCAAAGGCGAGTTCGCATTGGCCCTTGGTTTGGGTTTCGTGCTGATTGCCATGGCCATTGCTGTCAACCTTGCGATCCACGTTATCAGCCGCACGGAGAGAGGAGGTCGCTGGTGAGCAATCTTTTCCCTGTCAAACTTGAGGGTGCATTGGTGCGCCGTGCTGGCACGACTCTTGTTGGTCCTTTGAACCTTGAGCTGCAGGCCAACGGGGTGACCGTCGTGCTTGGACCCAATGGCGCGGGGAAAACGTCACTTCTGCGCATGATGCACGGCATTGCGCGGCTTGGAGGCGGCCGCATTGATTGGGCCTGTTCGCCTGAAGAAGCCCGCGTATCACAGGCGTTTGTTTTTCAGCAACCGATTATGATGCGTCGGTCGGTCCTGGACAATATTGCCTATCCATTACGCTTGTCAGGCCTATCCCGAGTGAAGGCAAAGGTCGTTGCAGCACAAGCGGCTGCCGATGTCGGGTTGGGTGATATGCTCGATCGGCCCGCCCCCTTTTTATCCGGTGGAGAGCGCCAGAAACTTGCGCTTGCTCGGGCGCTTGTTACCAAGCCAAAGCTGCTGTTTCTTGATGAGCCCTGTGCGTCTCTGGATGGTCGCGCCACCCGTGAGATCGAGGAAATTCTAAACCGTGCCGCAGGTCATGGAACGCGCCTGATCATGTCGACCCATGACATGGGGCAGGCGCGACGTTTGGCGACTGAAGTATTGTTCCTATTGAACGGTAACGTCTATGAACACAGCTCTGCCGAGGCCTTTTTTGGCGGCGCATCAACCGCAAAAGCCCAAGCTTTCCTAAATGGAGATATTGTCGAATGAAAATGACCATCCTTGCCGCTATCACGTCGACATTGCTAACCGGAGTGGCCGTCGCACAAGAGATGAAACTTGCCGTGACCACATCGTTTCACAACTCGGGCCTTTCAGACATTCTGCTTCCTCATATCAAAGAGGATACTGGGATTGAGGTTCAGCTATTGGTCGTGGGAACTGGGCAAGCCATCAAGCTGGGCGAGGCGGGCGACGTGGATGCCATCCTGGTTCATTCACGCAAAGCCGAAGACGCGTTTCTTGCGGGTGGCTCTGGTACGCACCGCCGGGAAGTTATGTACAATGATTTTGTGTTTATCGGACCTTCCGATGATGGGGCGAATCTGGCGGATGCCAGCAGCGCGGCTGATGCGTTAAAGCGCATCGCCGAAAGTGCCGCGCCTTTTGTAAGCCGTGGGGACGACAGCGGGACACATAAGAAAGAGTTGAGCTTGTGGGCCGCCGCCGAGGTTACCCCCGAAGGGGCATGGTACAACGCGGTTGGGGCCGGCATGGGCGCCGCGCTCAACACAGCCGCGGGTTTGAACGCTTATATCATGGCGGATCGGGCAAGTTGGTTGAACTTTGGCAACAAGGGCGATCTGGCACTGGTTTATGCAGGTGATCCGGTTCTGTTCAACCAATACGCGTTCCTCCCTGTGAATCCAGACAAACACCCACATGTGAAATCAGAGCTTGCAACCCAACTTGAAGCTTGGCTTGTTTCAGACGCGGCCAAATCTTTGATAAACAACTATAAAATCAAAGGCGAAACATTGTTTGTGTTCAACGCAGAGTAAACCAAAATTCCTGTTGTTCAGAAGGACCACCGTTTTAAGAATATTAAGACGGTGAGCCGCACAGAGCTCATTCTTGTGCGTGATCAAGTGCGTTCCGCTAAGCCGTCCTAGAAGGGTTTCAGGCTGTGTCTCGCCGTCGATCGTTACGGGTTTCTCAAGTTGATTTCCGGCTTAGACCACTCCTTTCGTGTTCTGCGACTCCGGCGGAGTAAACACTCCGAGCAAGTAATCGCTGCCCCAGCGTAACGCCGGTTCGTCTGCAAAAACGGCACTCCATCCTGACAAATTCTGGCACCTAATTGCCTAACGCATCGTTTTTCTTGGTTTCTGCCTTGAGAATCTTTTGAATTCAGGGGACCAATCTTCTGTCGCAATTCTTTACGTGTTCATATTTTGTTCACTTTTTGATATTGGAGACTCATCCCCGCTGAACTATGTGTAAGGGGCTGTATTTGAGGACCCTGATGGCCGAGTTAAAAAACATTGAGGTGCGCGGCGCGCGCGAGCATAATTTGAAGTCCATCGATGTGGACATTCCGCGCGACCAATTGGTTGTGATAACCGGTCTGTCTGGGTCGGGGAAATCTTCTTTGGCTTTTGACACGATCTATGCCGAAGGCCAGCGCCGCTATGTGGAAAGCCTCAGCGCTTACGCCCGTCAATTCCTTGATATGATGGAGAAACCTGACGTTGATCATATTGCTGGCCTGAGCCCTGCGATCTCGATCGAGCAGAAGACCACCTCCAAAAACCCGCGTTCGACTGTGGGCACTGTCACTGAAATCTACGACTACCTGCGCCTGCTTTTTGCGCGTGTCGGCACGCCGTATTCACCGGCGACCGGACTGCCGATTGAGGCCCAACAGGTTCAGGACATGGTGGACCGCATCATGGGGCTCGACGACGGCACCCGCGGCTATCTGCTGGCCCCAATCGTGCGCGATCGCAAAGGTGAATACAAAAAAGAGTTCCTTGAGCTGCGCAAACAGGGCTTTCAGCGGGTGAAAGTGGATGGCGAGTTCTATGAGCTCGACACGCCGCCGACGCTGGACAAGAAATACCGCCACGACATTGATGTGGTCGTGGACCGGATTGTGATCCGTGAAGGCATGGAAACCCGACTGGCGGACAGTTTCCGCACGGCTTTGGATTTGGCGGATGGGATTGCGGTCCTGGAAACCGCGCCGAAAGAGGGTGATGCGGAGCGTATCACGTTTTCAGAGAATTTTGCTTGCCCCGTCTCTGGCTTCACAATTCCAGAAATTGAACCGCGCTTGTTCTCGTTTAACGCTCCATTTGGGGCGTGCCCGGACTGTGATGGATTGGGTAAGGAGCTGTTTTTCGACGAAAAACTCGTAGTGCCTGACGCCACTTTGAAAGTCTATGACGGTGCGCTGGCCCCGTGGCGGAAGGGCAAGTCGCCCTACTTCCTGCAAACCATTGAAGCCATCGCAAAGCATTATGAGTTCGACAAGAACACTTCTTGGAAAAAGCTGCCAAAACATGTGCAGCAGGTGTTCCTTTACGGTTCTGGTGAAGAAGAGATCAAATTCCGCTATGACGAAGGCGGTCGAGTCTATGAGGTGACCCGCGTCTTCGAAGGCGTCATTCCAAATATGGAGCGGCGCTATCGTGAGACGGATTCCAACTGGATCCGCGAGGAATTTGAACGCTACCAAAACAACCGACCTTGCGGATCTTGTAACGGCTATCGCCTGCGGGAAGAGGCGCTGGCGGTCAAGATTGCGGACAAACATATCGGTCATGTGGTTGAGATGTCGATCCGTGAGGCGGCGGCTTGGATGGAAGAGGTGCCAGCCTCTTTGACCAAACAAAAGCAAGAGATCGCGCGGGCGATTATCAAAGAGATTTCCGAGCGGCTGGGATTCCTAAATAATGTTGGTTTGGAATATCTTACGCTGTCTCGTTCAAGTGGCACCCTGTCGGGTGGCGAAAGCCAGAGGATCCGCTTGGCGAGCCAGATTGGGTCTGGTCTGACCGGTGTTCTTTATGTGCTTGATGAACCGTCCATTGGCCTTCATCAGCGCGACAATGATCGGCTGCTAGGTACACTCAAGAACCTGCGCGATCAGGGTAATACTGTGATCGTGGTGGAACACGATGAAGAGGCCATTCGCGAGGCGGATTACGTTTTTGACATTGGTCCAGGTGCCGGTGTGCATGGCGGGCAGGTGGTGTCAAAAGGGACGCCTGCGGAAATCCAAGCGGATACGGCCTCATTGACCGGGAAATACCTGTCCGGCGCGCGGGAGATCGCGGTGCCAACGGAACGGCGCGAGGGTAACGGCAAGAAGCTGAGCGTCGTGAAAGCGACAGGCAACAATCTGAAAAACGTGACCGTCGATTTCCCGCTTGGTAAATTTGTCTGCGTGACGGGCGTGTCCGGTGGCGGTAAGTCTACATTGACGATTGAGACACTATTCAAGACAGCTTCTATGCGCCTGAACGGTGCGCGTCAGACCCCTGCGCCTTGTGAGACCATTAAGGGCCTCGAGCACCTTGATAAAGTGATCGACATCGACCAGCGACCTATTGGGCGGACGCCACGGTCCAACCCTGCGACTTACACAGGAGCCTTTACGCCGATCCGGGATTGGTTTGCCGGGCTGCCAGAAGCGAAGACACGCGGCTACAAGCCAGGACGGTTTAGCTTCAACGTCAAAGGTGGGCGCTGTGAGGCTTGTCAGGGTGATGGGGTCATCAAAATCGAGATGCACTTCCTGCCCGACGTTTACGTGACTTGTGAGACCTGTCAGGGCGCGCGCTATAACCGCGAGACTTTTGAGATTAAGTTCAAGGGTAAGTCCATTGCCGACGTGCTGGATATGACCGTGGAGGACGCCAAAGAGTTCTTCAAGGCAGTGCCGTCGATCCGCGATAAGATGGAAGCGCTGAGCCGGGTTGGTCTGGACTATATCAAGGTGGGCCAGCAAGCGACGACCCTGTCCGGTGGTGAAGCGCAGCGCGTGAAACTGTCCAAAGAATTGGCAAAACGCTCGACCGGTCGCACGCTTTACATCTTGGATGAACCGACCACCGGTTTGCACTTTGAAGATGTGCGTAAGCTTTTGGAAGTGCTGCATGAATTGGTTGATCAGGGCAACACGGTTGTGGTGATCGAGCACAATCTGGACGTGGTGAAGACCGCAGATCACATCATCGATATTGGCCCGGAAGGCGGCGATGGCGGCGGTGAGGTCGTGGCCGAAGGCACGCCAGAGGAAGTCGCCCAAGAGCCGCGCAGCCATACGGGGCGTTACCTAAAAGAGATGCTGAACCCGACGCGTGTCGCTGCTGAGTAGGCAGGCGGAGAGGGGCTCTGCCCCGTCGCCAACTTTTTGGAAAAGCTGGCGACTCCCCGGAGTATTTTCCCAAAGGTGAATGGGAGGATTTTGCGTCTACTCAGTTTTGCAGGTTTTTATGCCGAAGACTGTGTAAAGCGGGCAACTGCTGATCAATCCAGTGAGCAATGGGATAATGCCAATCCACATCCAAAGTTGGCCGGTGCGCATTGCTCCGATCATCAGAAGTGCGCCGAGAATGATCCGAATTGCGCGGTCGATCGTACCTATGTTTTTGGTAAACATCGTCAAATCCTTTGTTGAACTGATGATGTTTACTTACAAGAACTGCGCTTTTCTGCCCTGATCTGGATCAAGTGGTTTGGCTGGTCCCCAAAGACGCCTCAGAGGCGGTGTGTTTGAGGACGTCATTCGGCTGGAGAAATTGAGCCAAGACGAAGCTGCTTATCGCGGCGTTGGGCCGGGCTCACACGACAAAAGAGCCGTTATGTAGCGGTTTTGACGGTATGCGCGCCGGCCCAAGGCAATTGGGAAATGTCGGCGAAAAAGGCGGGCGGTTAGGGCCGCCCACGCTTTTCAAATCGCGGTAGCATGGCAGAGAAATCCTTGCCCAGCCCATCTTCGTTTTCCACGAACTGTGCGTAGAGCTTGCTGGCGATTTCACCCATTGGGGTGTCGGCATTCGCAGACTCGGCGGCTTGTTGGGAAAGCCGAAGGTCTTTCAGCATCAGTTCTGACGCGAACCCTGGTTGATAATCGTTATCAGCCGGGCTTTGCGGCCCAACGCCTGGGGCAGGGCAGTAAGCGTTCATGGTCCAGCTGTAGCCTGAAGAGGTGCTGACCACATCAAACATCTTCTGACGATCCAAACCGAGCTTGTCGGCCAAAGCAAAGGCTTCACAGGTGGCAATCATGGTCACACCAAGGATCATATTGTTGCAGATCTTCGCGGATTGACCAGCTCCTGCAGCGCCACAGTGCACGGCTTTTTGGCCCATGATGTCAAACAGTGGTTCGGCTTTTGCGAAGGCTTCCGCGCTGCCGCCTGCCATAAAGGTAAGCGTTCCTCCCGCGGCGCCGCCAATGCCGCCTGATACAGGGGCGTCGACGGACAAAAGCCCTGCGTCTTCAGCCTGTTGTGCGACGGCTTTCGCGCTTTCTACGTCCACGGTAGAGCAGTCAACCAGCGCTGCGCCGGTGTTCATGGCAGGGATCACTTCATTTGCAACAGCACGTAGGATTTGCCCGTTGGGCAGCATGGTGATGACCACATCTGCATTCTTGGCTGCTTCAGCACCGGAGCCCACTAAAGCAACGCCTTCAATCGCCACATCCGCCATGTCAAAGCCCACGACGTCGTGGCCCGCTTTGGCGAGATTGGCGGCCATGGGGCCTCCCATATTGCCCAACCCGATAAATCCGATTTTCATGATGGCTCCTCCAAATTCAATGTGTCTTCGCCCAAGGGTGACAGCATAAAGGCAGTTTTCTGCGCAATGTCGTCCGCAAGGGTGTTTTGCCAGACCGGGTTCCGGTCTTTGTCGATCACTGCTGCGCGGATGCCTTCTAAGAAATCCCCATGTTCCAGCGCCCGTGCAGTGAATCGGTACTCCAGCTCCAACGCGTCCTCTATGCGTCCACCGCTTTGCCATTTGGTCTGCAGCTCAAGCGCGCAGGCCATGGCAAGCGGGGAGTTCCTTCTGAGCGCTTTGAGCGCCTTTACGGACAGACCATCGCTGGCCGTCTCCAGGCTTTTGATGATGTCAGTCAAGGTTGCCCCAGAAAAATGCCTGTCGATCTCGGTCGCGTGTTCGGCAATCTCTGCGATACCTTTGTTTGCGTGGATTAAGGATGGGTCGCCCGTATTCAACAAAGCCAACTTGAGATCGTTCCAATCCGCTTCCGGCACATAAGTGTCTGCAAATCCACAATAGATTGCGTCTCCTGCGTTCATACGGCTGCCAGTGAGACCGAAGTATTTCCCGATATGCCCCGGTGCGTTGGCCAAAATGAAGGTGCCACCGACATCCGGAACCAATCCAATACCGCATTCGGGCATCGCCAATTGCGTCGTCTCACCCACGACGCGGTGGGCAACATGGCAGGCCACACCAACACCACCACCCATAACGAAGCCTTGCACAAAGCTGACAATCGGTTTGGGGTAGTTGGCGAGCTTGGCATTGAGGCGATATTCGTCCGCCCAGAACTTTTGCCCATAGGCAAAGTCTTTGTCTAAGCCACTCTGGTAGATATCCGTGATGTCGCCGCCAGCGCAGAAGGCGCGGTCACCGGTTGCGTCGATGACGATCAAAGAGACCTCGTCATCTTGCGCCCATTCATCCAATGCTCTCTCGATTGTCAGGCACATGTCCCAACTCAAAGCGTTCAGGGCTTTGGGGCGGTTGAGCGTGATATGCCCACCTTTTCCGGATTTGCGGATCAGAACCGGGGTGTCTGTCATGAGGTCACCAAGTCCCGCGCAATAATCAGACGCATGATTTCGTTCGTGCCTTCGAGAATCTGATGGACGCGCAGGTCACGGACGATTTTCTCTATTCCGTAATCCGCGAGATAACCGTAGCCCCCATGCAGTTGCAGGCATCCGTTGGCCACGTCAAAGGCCACATCGGTCACCATGAGCTTGGCCATAGCACAGGACTTGGTCGCTTCATGGTCTTTGTTATCGAGTTTCCATGCGGCTTGACGCAAGAAGACACGCGCTGCCTGTAGCTTGGTTTCATACTCGGCGAGACGGAATTGCAGCGCCTGGAATTGATCAATAGAGCGACCGAATGCTTTGCGTTCAGACATATATTGTACTGTTTGATCAAGGGCTTGCTGGGCACCGCCCAATGCGCTTGCGGCGATGTTCAATCGGCCACCATCAAGCCCAGCCATTGCATAAGAAAACCCGCGGCCTTCTTCACCGACCAGGTTTTCGTGGGGCACGGCACAATCGTCAAACTGTACCTGCGAGGTGGGCTGGGCTTTCCAGCCCATCTTTTGTTCCAGCGCACCAAAAGACAGCCCGGCAGTCCCGTCATCTACCAAAACTGTGGAAATCCCCTTCGGTCCGTCTTCGCCGGTTCGGCACATGACGACATAGGCGTCCGAATACGACCCGCCAGAGATAAATGCCTTGGTGCCGCTAAGGACATATGTGTCGTTGGTTTTCTCAGCGCGCGTTTTCAGCGCTGCTGCATCCGAGCCGCTGCCGGGTTCCGTCAAACAGTAGGAATAGATCTTTTCCATCGTGCAAAGGTCTGGAAGCACGCGGTTTTTCAGATCATCAGAGCCAAACTTATCAATCATGCCGCCGCACATATTGTGGATCGACAAAAAGGATCCGACAGAGGGGCAGGCCATGGCGAGGGCCTCAAACACCAGTGTGGCGTCAAGACGTGAGAGCCCAGATCCACCGAATTCTTCGGAGACATAAAGCCCACCGAAACCCAATTCCGCGAGCTTGGGCCACAGGTCTTTGGGGATGGTCCCTTCCTGCTCCCATTGCTGAGCAAAAGGGGCGATATGTTCTGCGCCAAATCCTTTGGCCATATCGAAAATCAGTGTTTGTTCTTCGGTCAAAGCGAAGTCCATTGGGTCTCTCCTCATCGTCCTGAAAACCGCAATTGAACAGTTGTTCTTATAATAGCTTTGTTTCCAGATTATGTCATGGGTTAAACCGGTTTGCGACGTGGCGTCCTTTTGCAAAAAGATATTGATTTATAACATATTTTGGTCCGGATGAGCGAGTTTTTTATGGTTTTTGGCGCAGTGGATTCTAAGCGGATTTTGAGTAGACTTGAGCGTGGAAAATCGCGATTTTGCGTCTGTTAACCAAACGCGGTTCGCGGGCGCGAAACCGGGCACAACGCGCATTTAGTTGGTCGGTTCACAACAAGTGAAATAGATTTTGGCGAATTAGCGTCAGCAGTTTTCGTGCAACGATGTTCGAAGCTCGCATAGGGATTTGCCCACTTCAGGCAAAATGGAATTGAGCGCTTCACAGTCTCGAAACACTTGGACATTCACGTGATCGGTCATGGTCGACATCGATTGCAAAATGCGGGTCATTCCAAAGGTGAGGTCATCCGGCGCGTAGAGGAAAATTGTTAGTTTTTGCCGGCGCGGTCCATAGTGGCGCACCAATCTAGCGTGGATCGAATTTAGATCGTCAAACGTCATGTCTGTTCCAGTGACCTCAGACAGATCGATGACGGTTAAAAAGCCAAACTTTGCTGTTTGGGTGATTTGTGAGTCCAGATGCCAATCTATGACATCATCGGGTGAAACTTGCCCAAAACATCGGGCGAATAAAACATTATGCTCAGGTAAATTATACAATATGCGTGGCATGTAACTATACTTTAGGGCGAATAACCAATGTTCATTAATTAATTATTTCATTTGCTTACCATTTTGTTAACAGGGTTACCCACACAGGTCCAAATAAAAAACACAACTTTAGCGAGTGTTGTGCGGCAAGCAAAAGAAAGCCCGCTTCAAAGAGCGGGCTTTGCTTATTCTTTAGGCTGAATGTGAGCTTAATCCATCGCTTTGAAGTTCAGCGCCACACCATCTTTGATGCCAGAGAACCAGCGGGAGGAAACCTTTTTGGTCTTTGTGTAGAACTTGAAGGCGTCAGGTCCGTATTGGTCCAGATCGCCGAAACCAGATTTCTTCCAGCCGCCGAAAGAGTAGTAGGACAATGGAACTGGGATCGGGAAGTTCACCCCAACCATGCCAACGTTTACGCGGTTCACGAAGTCACGGGCTACATCGCCGTCCGCGGTGTAGATCGCTGTGCCGTTGCCATATTCGTTTTCGACGACGAGCTGCAATGCGTCTTCGTAATTGTCTTCGCGCACCATGGACAGGACAGGGCCAAAGATCTCTTCTTTGTAGATGTCCATGTCAGGGGTGACATCATCAAACAGAGTTGGACCCACAAAGTAGCCATCCTCATAACCTTGGATGGACAAGCCGCGACCGTCGGTCAGAAGTTTGGCACCCTGATCAACGCCCGAGGTGATCAGGCCTTCGATGCGGTCTTTTGCTTGCGCGGTGATCACTGGGCCAAAGTCCACATCATCGCCACCGGTGTAAGGGGCAACTTTCAAAGACTCGATCTTTGGAACCAGATGTTCAACCAGCTTGTCAGCGGTCTCTTTGCCAACGGGGACAGCGACAGAAATCGCCATGCAGCGTTCGCCAGCTGCGCCAAAACCTGCGCCAACCAGCGCATCTGCGGCTTTTTCGATATCCGCGTCAGGCATGATGATCATGTGGTTCTTCGCGCCACCAAAACACTGGGCACGTTTGCCGTTGGTCGCCGCGCGGCCATAGATGTACTGCGCAATCGGGGTGGAGCCAACGAAGCCAACCGCCTGAATGGTTTCATTGTCCAGGATCGCGTCAACACATTCCTTGTCGCCATGGACAACTTGCAGAACGCCGTCTGGCAGACCTGCTTCGCGGAAGATCTCTGCAATGCGGTTTGCGGTGTTCGGCGTGCGTTCTGATGGCTTCAGAATAACCGCGTTGCCGCATGCAATCGCAGGGGACATTTTCCAAAGCGGGATCATCGCTGGGAAGTTGAACGGTGTGATGCCTGCGACCACGCCCAGAGGCTGACGGATAGAGTAGAGATCAATGCCAGGACCGGCGTCGCCAGTGAATTCGCCCTTTAGCATCGCTGGTGCGCCCATGCAGACCTCAACCACTTCCAAACCACGCTGGATGTCGCCTTTGGCATCAGGGATGGTTTTGCCGTGCTCTTTGGACAGGATTTCAGCCAGCTCGTCCATGTGTTGGTTCAAGAGGTCGCCAAACTTCATGAAGATACGCGCGCGGCGCTGCGGGTTCACTTTGGCCCATGCTTTTTGTGCTTGGGCTGCTTTCTCAACAGCTGCGTCCAGCTCGGCTTTTGTGGCCAGCGGGACTTTGGTGATGATTTCGCCCGTTGCAGGGTTGCGCGCTTCTGCGAAACGTCCGGAAGTGCCGGCGACTTTTTCACCGTTGATCAGGTGTGTGAGCTCTTGCATCGAGTCCTCCATCAAATGCCTTTGCGTTACTTTAGTCTTGCAAATCCGCATGTAAAAGGTGAAGTAATCCAAATTGGTTTTGCAAAAATGCAAAGGATATAATCCATGCAACCGCAATGGGATGATATTAGGGTGTTTTTAGCCGTCGCGCGGGATGAAAGCCTGTCTGGGGCAGGCAAGAAGCTCAAGATGGACCCAGCAACGGTTGGTCGGCGCATTGCGCGGCTAGAGGCTAGCTATGGTGCTCCGCTGTTTGGGAAGTCGCCCACAGGCTATGCCCTTACAGATCTGGGGGAGCGACTGGTTGAACATGCGGTTCAGATCGAACAGTCCATGGAAGCGGCCGCAGAAGAGGTGTCCGGCGGTAAGGGCACCCTTAAAGGCCACATCCGTATTGGGGCACCAGATGGGTCTGCGAACTTCCTGCTACCGCAAGTTTGCGCGGAGATATCTCGGGCAAACCCCGAACTCGAAATCCATATCGTTGCTTTGCCGCGGGTTATTAACCTTTCCAAGCGCGAAGCGGATTTTGTAATCGCCGTCAGCCCGCCTGTGGCTGGCCGTTTGATGGTGCAAAAGATATGCGACTACCAGCTTAGCCTAGCGGCGGCAGAAAGCTATCTAGAGGGCAAGCCAGAGATCCGCAGCATTGAGGATGTGAAAGCCCATAAGATTGTCGGCTACATTCCAGATATGATCTTTGACAAAGAACTGGATTACTTGGGTCAAGTTGGCATTGAGAAACCTGATTTCGGGTCAAACTCTGTATCGGTTCAGATCAACTGGGTCAGGCAGGGGGCTGGCATCGGCTTTGTGCATGACTTCTCGCTGCCGATGAACCCAAGTGTGCGGCGGATATTGACGGATCAAGTGCGCCTGACCCGATCATTTTACTTGGTACGCCATCAAGATGACAGTCGACTTGAGCGCATGAACCGATTTGCGGCAGCGCTGTCAGAGGGCATGCGCAAAGAAGTGGCGCGGTTGGAAACGCTCGTTTCGCCCTAAATAGGTGGCAAGGATGCGAAATTATTGACTTTTGCAGATATTGCGCCGAGACTTTATGGAACGCAATAATTGTTCAAGGAGATTTCTCGCTTTGCTGGTCTGGCAAATACTTAAAGATAAAGGAAACAACGACGTGGTGTCCGTCCAGCCCGGAGCTTTGGTACGTGATGCGGCGCAAATTCTTGCAGAACGTCATATTGGTACGGTTGTGATTTCAACAGACGGCGAAGCCGCAGACGGCATTTTGTCAGAGCGCGACATTGTTCGTGAGATCGCCGTTCAGGGTCCCGAATGCATGGCCCAAACCGTCGATGCAATCATGACTAAGGAATTGATCACCTGCTCACTGCAGGATGACGCAGTGGATATCTTGGCGACGATGACCCAAGGGCGTTTTCGGCATATGCCTGTCATGGATGACGACAAAATGGTCGGTCTGATCACTTTGGGTGATGTGGTCAAAGCGCGCCTTTCTGAGCTGTCTTTGGAAAAAGAGGCGCTTGAAGGCATGGTCATGGGCCGCTGACATCCGGTTGACGTCCCGTAGTATTCCGTATGCGACGTATCACCGCTTGCAATTCCTAGCGCAATATTGTTGCGTGCGGCGCAACGGAAGCTGGAGAAATTGAATGCGTATCGGCCTATATCCCGGAACTTTTGATCCAATCACACTGGGTCATGTGGACATCATTCGCCGGGCAACCGTTCTGGTGGATCGTTTGGTGATCGGCGTGGCGATCAACCGCGACAAAGGCCCATTGTTCTCACTGGAAGAGCGCGTTGCAATGATTGAGGCGGAATGCAGCAAGCTGTCTGAAGAGACAGGCATTGAAATCGTCGCGCATCCTTTTGAAAACCTCTTGATTGACTGCGCCAAAGAAGTCGGCGCTCAGACCATTGTGCGTGGCCTGCGGGCAGTGACGGATTTTGAGTATGAATATCAGATGGTTGGTATGAACCGCGCGCTTGATGCAAGCATTGAAACCGTGTTCCTGATGGCGGATCTGCAGCATCAGGCGATTGCCAGCAAACTCGTTAAAGAGATCGCGCGCCTTGGTGGGGATGTCAGCAAATTCGTAACACCTGACGTTAATGCTGCTCTGAAAGCACGCCTCGGTTAATTCCCCCCGCTGACTTCCCCTTGGCATTATCGCGATGGCGGTTATCTTGGGTGCAGGCCTTACAAGAAGGCGTGCATCGATGAGGGTAATATGAGCGGTCTTTTGGCATTGTTGGATGATGTGGCAGGCATTGCCAAAGTGGCGGCGGCCTCCATTGATGATGTTGCGGTCAATGCCGCTAAGGCAGGGGCCAAAGCAGCGGGCGCTGTGATTGACGATGCGGCTGTGACGCCGAAATACGTGCATGGGTTCCGTGCAGAGCGTGAATTGCCGATCATTTGGCGCATCGCCAAAGGCTCTTTCAAAAACAAGCTGCTGATCCTTCTGCCCATAGGGCTTCTTCTGGCGAATTTCGCCCCGTGGATGATCCCGCCTTTGCTGATGCTGGGCGGCGCGTATCTTTGTTTTGAAGGCGCTGAAAAGATTGCCCATGCGCTGTTTCACAGCGATGAAGGCCATCACGTCTTTAAAGAAGACGAGGTCGAAGGCGATCCGGCGCATTTGGAAGAAGAGAAGGCGGCCGGCGCGATTAAGACCGATTTCATTCTGTCTGCAGAGATCATGACCATTGCCCTCGCAGCGATCCCAGAGAGCAACATCTGGATGGAAGCGGCAACTTTGGCCATGGTTGGGATTGGCATCACCATTGCGGTCTATGGCTCTGTCGCCCTGATCGTGAAAGCGGATGATGTGGGGCTGTGGTTGGCGAAAAACGGTCGCCTCGGACTGACAAAAGCACTTGGGCGGGGGATCGTACGGGCTATGCCCGGCTTTATGCGATTGCTCACCATTGTTGGAACCGCGGCGATGTTATGGGTGGGTGGCTCGATTATCGTACATGCTTTGAAAGAGATGGGCTTTGGCTGGCCCGCGCACCACATCCATGACTGGGCCTACGCAATTGCCCATATGGTGCCGGAAGCCTGGGAAGGCTTTGTGAAATGGCTGAGCACCGCGACCATGGATGGGATCCTTGGTTTGGCCTTGGGCTTTGTGCTGATCCCCGTGGCGTCTCGGGTGATTGCGCCTGTGTGGACCGCGCTGCGGCCTAAGAAAGCGTGAGACTTCGCTGAGAAGTTGGATGCCTCCGGCGGGAGTATTTGTACAAAGAAGAAATGCGGGTTTGTGAAAAGAAAAGGGCGCTCCGATTGGGGCGCCCTTGCTGTTTGGTATGCTGAGATGCTTAGAACATCGCTTTGACTTTTTCGGCCACGTTTTCCGCTGTGACGCCGAACTTCTCGTAAAGCTGTCCCGCTGGCGCAGAGGCGCCGAAGCTGTCCATGCCAACAAAATCTGCTTTGCCGTTCTTGCCGCGCTCACCTAAGAGCCACTGATCCCAACCTTGGCGCACGCCGACTTCGATACCAACGCGCACTGGACCTGCTGGCAGGACCTTGCGGCGGTAGCTTTCGTCTTGCTCTGCAAAGAGTTCCATACATGGCATGGAGACTACCCGTGTGCCGATGCCTTCTGCTTGCAGGATGTCGCGGGCTTTCAGGGCGATTTCCACCTCAGACCCAGTTGCGATCAGAATTGCTTCGCGTTTGCCTTCGGAGTCCGCCAGAACGTAGGCACCTTGTGCGGTCAGGTTCTTGAGCTTGTGCTCTGTGCGCACAGTTGGCAGGCCTTGACGGGTCAGGGCCATCACAGATGGGGTTGTCTTGGTTGTCACCGCGATTTCCCAAGCTTCTGCTGTTTCGACCGTATCCGCTGGACGGAACACATAGGTGTTTGGAGTCGCGCGGGAGATCGCCACGTGTTCGACCGGCTGGTGTGTCGGGCCGTCTTCGCCAACACCGATGGAGTCATGGGTCATGACAAACACGGTTGGGATCTTCATCAGAGCCGCCAGACGCATCGCAGGGCGCGCGTAGTCGGTGAAGGCCATGAATGTACCGCCATATGGGCGGATGCCACCGTGCAGGGCCATACCGTTCATAGCAGAGGCCATACCGTGTTCACGGATGCCCCAGTAGATGTAGCGACCTTTGCGGTTGTTGGTGTCGAACATGCCAAGATCATCGGTCTTGGTGTTGTTGGACCCGGTGAGGTCCGCAGAGCCGCCAACGGTTTCTGGCATCACAGCGTTGATCACTTTCAGCGCCATTTCAGAAGACTTCCGGGTGGCCACTTTTGGCTGACCTTCCGAGACTTCTTTCTTCAGCGCTTTGATCACTGCAGACAGCTTGTTTGGCGCTTCCATTGCATAGGCGCGGTTAAAGCGCTTTTGTTTTTGGCCTGAAACTTCGGCAAAACGCGCTTCCCATGCTTCACGCTCTGCTGCGCCACGGGAGCCGATCGCTTCCCACTGCGCCTTGATGTCCGCTGGGATTTCAAAAGAACCGTAATCCCAACCCCAAGTATCCTTGGCCGCTTTCAGCTGCTCTGGATCTGTCAGTGCGCCGTGGCCCTTAGAAGTGTCTTGTGCTGCGTGGCCCAGAGCGATGTGGGTTTTGCAGGCAATCATGGATGGTTTTTTGGTTTTCTTCGCGGCAGTAATCGCTGCGTCGATCTGTTCTGGATCGTGGCCATCGATTTCCTGAACGTGCCAGCCAGATGCTTTGAAGCGCTGAACCTGGTTTGTCTTGTCAGACAGTTCCACGGTGCCGTCGATGGTGATGTTGTTGTTGTCCCAGAAGACGATCAGGTTGCCCAAAGAGTGGCGACCTGCGATGCCGATTGCTTCTTGAGAGATACCTTCCATCAAGCAGCCGTCGCCCGCGATCACGTAAGTGTTGTGATCAACGATTTTCTTGCCGTATTGAGCGCGCTGGATTTCTTCGGCAATCGCAAAACCGACAGAGTTCGCAATACCTTGGCCCAGTGGACCCGTGGTGGTTTCAACCGCGTCGATCAAGAAATTTTCCGGGTGGCCCGCTGTCAATGCGCCAAGCTGGCGGAAGTTCTTGATCTGATCCAAAGTGACTTGCTTGTCGCCGGACAGATAGAGCAGGGCGTAGATCAGCATAGAGCCGTGACCTGCGGACAGGATGAACCGGTCGCGGTCTGGCCATTGCGGGTTCGCCGCGTCAAATTTCAGGTGCTTTTCAAACAGCACTGTTGCCACGTCGGCCATGCCAATTGGCATGCCGGTGTGACCGGAATTCGCAGCGGCAACCGCATCCAGCGCTAGGGCGCGGATCGCGGTGGCTTTCATCCAATGGTCTGGGTTTTTTGCTTTCAAAGCGGCGATGTCGGCGTTTTCCACGGGGCAACGTCCTTCGGTTTGTGTGTGCGTCACCGCTCTTTAACAGGCTTCTACGTAATATCAAGCTGACCATCGGTTTGAGTTCCACGGAATGTGGGATCGGCAGGATTAAGCGCAGTCCGCAAGTCTTTGAAATGAAAGGGGGAGCAATTTCAGTGAAGCTCGTTTAAACTGGTTGAAATAAGCTGCGGCTTTCGATTCGTAGCGCTTCTTTTTGATGCGATTTGCTTAAAAATTGATAGCGCAAACATTTTGTCGAATCGGACGTTGGAAACTGTTCATATTGTGAACGGCACGGCGCAGTAAGGTGGGACGGACGAAAGGACGGCAGGGATGACAGAGATTGCAGATCTCGAAAACAGATTGTCAGCGGCGTTGGATCGGATTGCGAAAGGCATAGATCAACTCGACGCAGCTCCCGTTGCTGAAGAATCTTCAGAAAGCTTAGAAGATCAAAGCGTTATCCAAGATCAAGCAGCTCGGATTGTTGAGCTTGAAACAGCACTGGAGGCTGAGAAAACAGCAAAAGCGGCACTTGAAGCTGAGCTTGCCGCTGCAACATCTGTTAAGCCTGATGCCCCATCTGAAAGCGCGGATATTGAATCTGTGAACCGCGCCCATGAGGAAGAACTGGAATATATGCGTTCAGTGGCAAATGCAGAGCGTGAAGCCTGGAAGGGGCTAAACAGTCGCCTCGTGCGTTTGCGTCGAACCAATCGCCTAATGCGCAACAATGCCGCTCAGATCCGTAAGGCTGCGGCGGAAAATGTCGTAGATGCTGGTGCAATCAACGCTTCGCTTGAGGCGGAACTGGAAGCTTTACGCGCGACACATGAGGTTGAGCGCGCAGAGACGGATGTGATCCTGAAAACTCTGCAGCCTCTCTTAGGCGACCCCACTTTCGACGCGGCTGAAACAGAGGAGGCGGTCTGATGCCAGAGGTTGATATCACAATCGGGGGCCGCACCTTTGAAGTGGCATGCCAGGAGGGTGAACAACACTTCCTGCAATCTGCAGCCAAGATGCTGGACGATGAAGCGCGTGTTTTGACCAGCCAAATCGGACGCATTCCAGAGGCGCGGATGCTCTTAATGGCAGGCTTGATGCTAGCGGACAAAACTGCCGGTTTGGACGACAAAATGCGCGAGCTTGAGGCCAAGGTTGCAGAGCAGGCGGAAGAAATTGAGAGCTTGAAAAATACGCCACTTCCGTTGCCTGAGAAGGTCGAAGTGCCAGTGGTGCCAAACTCTGTGACTGACGCGCTTGGCGAGTTGGCCGCGCGCGCTGAAGCTCTAGCAAGCACAGTAGAAGAAAAGGCGACCTCTTAGGGCCGCCTCTTAAATTCTTACATCTTTAAAATGACTTACGCGTTTGCTTCGCGGATTTTATTCGCCATTTCTTTGTCGTAAGCCACACCATTGTCGTCAAACAAAGTGTCAAGCTCACCGGACAGAACCATTTCGGTTACGATGTCACAGCCGCCAACGAATTCACCTTTGACGTAAAGCTGTGGAATGGTTGGCCAGTCAGAGTAATCTTTGATGCCCTGACGCACGTCTTCATCTGCCAGCACGTTGATGTCAGTGAATTCCAGGCCGATGTAGTTAAAGACCCCAGCAACGCGGGACGAGAACCCACATTGCGGCATTTCTTTTGTGCCTTTCATGAAAAGCACTACGTCATTGGCTTTGACGGTTTCGTCGATACGTTCTTTTACGTCGCTCATTGCGCGTTTCCTTTACTCCGGGGCTTTGGTTGTTAGGGCCAAAGCGTGTAACTCTCCGCTGTCGATGGCGGATTTAACGGTGGCATTCACGGCGCGCTGCTGTTGCACGCGGCTCATGCCTTTAAAGCTTGCATCCACCACTTCAGCGGCAAAATGCTGACCATCATCGCCCATGACGGTGATTTGGGCGTCAGGGAAGCCTGCGCGGATCATAGCTTCGATGTCAGAGGCGAGAATGGCCATTTTTGCTCCTGTATATGTTTGAATACCAATCTAGGGCGCGCCCTATACCGCTGCAAGCGGGTTTAGAGATATGCGGCCAAAGACTGCAGGTAATTTGGCACTTCTGCTAAGGCGTCTTGCACCTCAGGGTCTTCAAAATCGTAAATCGATGTTGGGTTTTCGGGGCACAAAGCAGCGGTGAGGGTGGCGCCTTTGGCCAGAGCAGACTTAGGGACCGGCAGTTTCTCGGACTCTTTCAGCAGAAGCAGTGCTTCGTGAATCGGACGCAGGACCCGAAGCGCATAGGTCATATGGGTCAGCAAGTCAGGGTCATCGCGCCAGTTCTCGCCATCAAACAGCTCTTGGGTAATGCGTTGGCCCGCGCCGGCACAGGAATATGCGACACAACCCTTAAAGCCCTTGCGGTCCAGGTCCTTGTGGATTGTGCAGTCAAAACAAGAATTTGACAGGTTCGGGCAGGGGGCATCCGCGGCTTTAAGCAAGCCAAATTCGTCGTTGTCGTCGAACGGATAGGCCACGCAGCAAATCGCTGCGCAGCGAGAGCAATCAGCCGTAAGGTCGGGGAAAGGGGAAGCTTCCCCCGCCATAGGTTAGGCGACAGCCGCGGCAAAGCTGCCGCGGAAAATCTCTGCCAGTTCTGTAAGTGGTGCTTCAGAGCTGCCGAACTTAACGGTGTCACCGGTGAACTTACCAACGGATTGGATGGTTACACCCGCTTTGCCTGCTTCCAGCATCAAGGCTTCGGCTTGATCGAAGTTACATGCCACCAGATAACGCGCTTGGTCTTCGCCAAAGAGCTCTGCTGTCACGTCGCTATCGAGCTGAACCCCAACACCCGCTGCTTCCGCCAGTTCGAATGCTGCCAATGCCAAGCCGCCATCTGCGATGTCGGTGCAGGCTTTGATCAACGCACGGTTTGCGCGGATGAATTCGCCGTTTTTCTTCTCTTCCGCCAGATCAACGGTCGGAGCGTCGCCTTCTTCGCGGTTGAAGACTTCTGCGAGTAGCGCAGATTGACCTAGATGTGTGCCAGCTGCGCCCACCAGAAGGGCCACATGACCTTCGCGGACTTCACCGTCGATTGGTTCTTCATCTGCCGCAACCAAACCAACGGCACCGATCGTCGGGGTCGGTAGGATTCCCTTGCCGTCTGTTTCGTTGTAGAGGCTGACGTTGCCGGAAACGATTGGCATGTCCAGTGCAGCGACGGCTTCGCCGATACCTTTGATCGCACCCACGAATTGGCCCATGATTTCAGGCTTTTCCGGGTTGCCGAAGTTCAGGTTGTCGGTGGTTGCTAGTGGCAGCGCGCCCACAGATGTCAGGTTACGATAGGCTTCAGCAACGGCCTGTTTGCCGCCCTCAACCGGGTTTGCTTTCACGTAGCGCGGTGTCACGTCAGAGGTGAAGGCCAGCTTTTTGTCAGTGCCATGCACACGCAACAAGCCAGAGCCTTTGCCCGGACCGCGCGCGGTGTCTGCCATCACCATGGAGTCATACTGATCGTAGACCCATTGCTTACCCGCATAGTTCGGGGAGGAGATCAGGGCTTTTAGCCCGTCAATCGCGTCCACTTGTGGCACTTCGGCCAGCTCTTCTGCTGCAGGCGTTTCCACCCAAGGGCGGTCATATTCAGGTGCAGTGGAGGACAGTTTGGACAATGGCAGGTCGGCTTTGACTTCACCGTTATGCAGGATCAAGAAACGGTCTTCCGCGATGGTTTCACCGACGATGGCAAAATCCAGATCCCATTTCACGAACACGGCGCGCGCTTCTTCTTCCAGTTCTGGTTTCAGAACCATCAGCATGCGCTCTTGGGATTCAGACAGCATCATCTCGTAAGCTGTCATGTTCTCTTCACGCTGTGGCACATCTTCAAGGTTCAGCTTCACGCCCAAGCCACCTTTGTCGCCCATTTCCACTGCGGAGCAGGTCAGACCCGCCGCTCCCATGTCCTGGATGGAGATCACGGCGCCGGTTTGCATCAACTCGAGTGTTGCTTCCATCAGCCGTTTCTCGGTGAACGGGTCACCGACCTGAACGGTAGGGCGCTTCTCTTCGATGGTGTCGTCAAATTCCGCAGACGCCATGGTTGCGCCGCCAACGCCGTCGCGACCGGTTTTTGCGCCCAAATAAACAACCGGCATACCCACGCCGGACGCCGCGGAGTAGAAGATGCTGTCAGATTTAGCCAATCCCGCCGCGAAGGCGTTCACAAGGCAGTTGCCGTTATAAGCTGGGTGGAAGCGCACTTCGCCGCCCACGGTCGGAACGCCGAAACAGTTGCCATAACCGCCAACACCTTCAACCACACCATTCACCAGCTGTTTGGTCTTTGGGTGGGATGGTTCACCGAAGGAGAGGGAGTTCATGGCCGCGATAGGACGCGCGCCCATGGTGAAAACGTCGCGCAGAATGCCGCCAACACCGGTGGCCGCGCCTTGGTAAGGCTCGATATAAGACGGGTGGTTGTGGCTTTCCATTTTGAAGACCACCGCGTCGCCATCACCAATGTCGATGATGCCCGCGTTTTCGCCCGGACCACAAATAACCTGAGGGCCATCGGTCGGCAGGGTGCGCAGCCATTTTTTGGAGGACTTGTAGGAACAGTGTTCGTTCCACATTGCAGAGAAGATACCCATCTCGGTGAAGGTTGGGTCGCGACCCAGAATGTTGATCACTTCGGCGTATTCTTCAGGTGTGAAACCGTGTGCCGCAATGACGTCTTCGGTGATTTCTGGGTCTTGCATATGTGTCCCCTGTAGTGGCGCGCAGGTTGGTTTGCGCGCTCTTTACGACATGGTTGCCCAAAGGGGAAGGGGCGGATGCGTCTAGGGCATTATTTAAAGCGACTCGATAGAGGTCCAGAAGGACGCGGGCGCTTATTCCAAAAAAAAGGGCCGAGCAATAAGCTCGGCCTTAGTCCAACAGGGAGGTATGAAGATGATGCGCTAAAAGGCAATCACCGTCTTCGAGAGATGAAATAGTGGGCAGAGTTGAAACGAGCAAGGTGCGTTGGTGCAAACCCGTTATGCAATGGGTGCATGGCTGTAGGTTTCAGAACGTAGTTCAGGTGTGAAAACAGAGCTTGTTGCCGTCCAGATCTCGCGCATATGCGGTAAAGCGTGGCCCGCGCGGCCCGGGTTTGCCTTCGCAGGTCCCGCCCAATTCCAACACTTTCTGATACAGACGCGTGACGTCTGCTTCAGTCCCCATGTCAAAGCCAAACATCATGCCATTTCCGACAGTTGCAGGGGCCTCGTCAAACGGGGTTGCAACCGCAAAGGCAAAGTTTTCATTGCCCCAATAATGCATGCGGTCGCTGCCGCCGAGGCTTGCGACTGGGGATCCCTCAAAGAGTTGGTCGTAAAATGCAATCGCAGCGGCCAGATTATTGGTGCCCGCAACGAAGTAGTCGAGTTTCATGAGCTTTCCCTCTGTTAACTTAAAAAAATCAACGCGCAGACTCTGCGCGTTTCTCGACATTTGAATAACAAAGGTCCCTGACACTCTTTGACAGGACGGGGGATCAGAGGTGCGACTTAAGCCGAAAGTTCGCGCAGATGCTTGCGGTAATCCACGATCTCGTCTTGAACAAAGTCCCGGAACGCTTGAATGCGCTTGGAATGGCGCAGCTCTTCTGGGTAGGCTAGGTAGACCGGCACGTCTTCGCTTTCGATGTCAGGCAACACGCGCACCAGCTCTGGATGTTCTTCAACCACGTAATTTGGCAGAACGCCAATCCCAAGGTCATGCAAAACAGCTTGAAGAACGCCGAAGTAGTTGTTCACCATCAGGCGCGATGGGATTTCGGTTTCAAGCAGTTGATGGGTCAGGGATGAACTTGCGCCGACCTGAATGGATTCAGTGCGTTGATAGATCAAACGGTGTTTGGCCAGATCTTCCAAGGTTTCCGGCATGCCATGTTCATCGATGTAGTTCTGTGTGGCAAACAAACGAATGCGTACGCTCATCAAGCGCTTGCGAATAAGGTCCGCTTGGCTTGGCTCTTTCATGCGGATCGCCGCATCAGCCTCACGCATCGGCAGATCCAGAACCTTTTCTTCAAGCATCAGGTCGATGTTGAGATCTGGGTGCAGTTCATAAAGCTTGTGAAGGCGCGGAGCCAACCACAGAGTGCCAAAGCCAAGCGTGGTGGTGACGCGCAATTCACCAAACACTTCTTCTTCGCTGTCGCGAATACGCGCGGCAGCGGCGTCCAAGCGCTTGGACATAGAACGTGTCGCGTCAAACAACAGCTCGCCTTGTTCGGTCAGAATCAACCCACGGGCATGGCGGTGAAACAGGGTGGTGTTTAGGCTTTCTTCAAGCGCACGCACCTGACGAGAGACCGCGGATTGGGACAAATGCAGTGTGTCGCCCGCATGGGTCAGGCTGCCCGCATCGGCCACAGCGTGAAAAATTCTCAGCTTATCCCAGTCCATAACGGCACCTTTCGAATTACCCCTAAACCCATAATAGAATTTAGAAATAAACGGAACAATCCAAGCACACTTTCTTGTGGACAGTTGCGGTTTTTCGCTTGGGATGTGGCTTTGGGGCTCTCTTTTCTTGATTTAGAGTGTCGTCATTGCCTGTGGGGATGCTTCAAGAGGCATTTTGCGCAACTTGTGGGGTGTTTTAGCTGGGAAAAACGCAAAAAACCCCTTAAGAGCGGCTGAAATTAATCTCAGATGCGCATATTTTGCTCTGCAATACCAAGATGTCCGGTGAAGGTGGAACCGTTGAATATCCAGCCCACAAAACGAGCAATGGTGCGCGACATCAGCTACGCTCATTCTGCGTCCACCTCGGCGGGTGAGAAGATGATCCGTTTGATGGAGAACACCACCGGTCGGTTGGGCCTGATCAAACGCGCCGACGGCTACGAGAAAGAAGTCGCGCAAGGGGGCGACTTTTGGCAGATCATGATGGATCGCTACGGGTTGAAGGTTGAAGTGATTGGCGGATCTCTGGATTTGATCCCACGCGAAGGCCCACTTTTGCTGATCGCCAACCACCCATACGGCATTTTGGATGGCTTGGTGATGGGGCACCTTTTGAGCAAGCTGCGCGGCGACTTCCGCATTCTCGCCCACCAAGTTTTTCGCAAGGCTGAAGATCTGAACAAGATCATTCTGCCGATTAGCTTTGATGAAACCAAAGACGCGTTGAAACAAAATATTGAAACGCGGAAAGTGGCGCTGAACTACCTGAAAGAGGGTGGGGCCATTGGGATTTTCCCGGGTGGCACAGTCTCTACCGCCGTGAAGCCATTTGGCATGCCGATGGACCCGGTCTGGCGCGGATTCACCGGTCAGATGGTTGCGAAGTCAGAAGCGCAGGTCGTGCCAATCTTTTTTGACGGCACCACGTCGCGGCTTTTCCAGCTGGCAAGCCACTTGCACTACACATTGCGCATGGGTTTTCTGATCCGTGAGTTCCGTAAAAGGGTAGGCACATCCGTGCGGATCGTTGTCGGCTCACCGATTGAGCGCGCAGAAATTGACGCCTTCAAAGGGGATCGCAAGCATCTCATGGACTTCCTGCGGCGCCGTACCTATGATTTATCCCCAAGACCCCTCGATGCTTCGGCCTATGGGTTTGAATTCGAAGAGAAATATAAAGCATAAAAAGGGTCAGAAAACGGCCCACACCACAGGTAGACAAAAGGCGACGCCATGGCAGTTGGTATTTTTGACAGCGGATTGGGTGGATTAACGGTGTATGACGCCGTTCATAAGGCAATGCCGGATCAGCCAATCGTGTATTTCGGTGACAACGCGCATGCGCCATATGGCGTGCGCGATGCCGATGACATCTTTGAAAAAACCACTTTCGCCGTCGAACGTCTCTGGGATGCGGGCTGTGATCTGGTGATCTTAGCCTGTAACACCGCCAGTGCGGCTGCCCTTCGGCGGATGCAGGAAAGCTGGTTGCCAGAAGACAAACGCGTGCTTGGGGTGTTTGTGCCGCTCATCGAAGCGCTGACCGAACGCAATTGGGGCGACAACAGCCCACCGCGGGAAGTGGCTGTGAAACACGTGGCTCTGTTTGCAACGCCGGCCACGGTGTCGAGCCGCGCATTTCAGCGGGAACTGGCGTTCCGCGCGATTGGTGTCGATGTTGAGGCGCAGGCCTGCGGCGGTGTGGTGGATGCCATTGAAGATGGCGATACCATTCTGGCAGAAGCTCTGGTGCGCAGCCATGTAGAAGCGTTGAAACGCAAGATGCCAAACCCTGAAGCCGCAATTTTGGGCTGTACCCATTACCCTTGGATGGAAGACACATTCCAAAGCGCGCTTGGCCCGGATGTGAAAGTGTACAGCCAAGCGTCTTTGGTTGCCGCAAGCCTTGGGGATTATTTGGAACGCCACCCTGCGATGCGTGGGCCAGGGCAGGAAAGCATGTTCCTGACCACCGGTGATCCAAAACGGGTGTCTGACCACGCCACTCAGTTCCTGCGACGACGGGTCGAGTTCATCTCTGCGTAAAGCGCATTGAAGGCTGCTCTATTGAAGTTCATTGGCTGCCTTCGTAAAACCCCACTTAACTGTGACATTTTGCGGCTTTAATTGGCCGTTTGGCCACATATCTTGGCCTGTAAGTAGTGAAAGGTCTGACATGACCCATAAAATCGCAATTCTTGGTGCATCTGGCTACACCGGCGCGGAGCTGGTGCGGTTGATCGCAACCCATCCCTCTATGGAGATTGTTGCATTGGCGGCGAACTCCAAAGCTGGGATGGCCTATGAAGATGTGTTCCCGCATTTGCGCCATTTGGCCTTGCCGGATCTGGTGAAGATCGAAGAGATCGATTTTGATAACGTCGATTTGGTGTTCTGCGGACTACCGCACGCGACCAGCCAATCGGTGATTAAGGCGCTGCCGAAATCCGTGAAGGTCGTTGATTTGTCGGCAGATTTCCGTCTTCGCGACCCTGAAGAATATGTCAAATGGTATGGCGGTCAGCATGACGCTTTGGAGTGTCAGGCAGAGGCTGTCTATGGTCTGACCGAGTTCTACCGGGACGATATTAAAAACGCACGTCTGGTGGCGGGCACCGGCTGTAACGCTGCGACGGGCCAATATGCGTTGCGTCCATTGATTGAAGCTGGCGTGATTGATCTGGATCAGATCATTTTGGATCTAAAATGTGCAGTCTCCGGGGCAGGACGGTCCTTGAAGGAGAACTTGCTGCATGCGGAGCTTAGCGAAGGCTATCATCCCTATGCCATCGGCGGCACGCACCGGCATTTGGGGGAGTTTGATCAGGAATTCTCTGCCATTGCGGGTCGGCCGGTGAAGGTGCAGTTTACTCCACACTTGGTGCCTGCGAACCGGGGCATTCTGGCGACTGTTTACGTGCAGGGTGATGCGCAAGCGATCTATGACACGTTGCAAAAAACCTATGCAGATGAAACGTTTATTCAGGTTCTGCCTTTCGGCAAGGTTCCAAGCACACGCCATGTACGGGGCAGCAACTTCTGCCATATCGGCGTCAGCGGTGATCGCATCGAGGGCCGGGCCATTGTGACGGCGGCGCTTGATAACCTGACCAAAGGCTCCAGCGGGCAAGCGTTGCAAAACGCGAACCTGATGTTGGGAGAAGAGGAAAATGCCGGGCTGATGCTTGCCCCTTGTTTCCCATAAGTTTTAGCCAAGCGCGGCGCTTAGGGCGCTGCCTTTGCCAGTTAAAGGAGAGGCGATGAAGGGCCTCAAGAAACAAAGACGTATCCAGATCGTGGTCGTTGCCGCGGTGGCTTTGGTGTTGTCCACGGCATTGATCGGATACGCTTTGCGCGACGGGATTAACTATTTCCGTTCTCCGTCTGAGGTGGTGGCCGAGCCGCCAGCCTCTGATGAGAAATTCCGCTTGGGTGGTCTTGTGGAGGCGGGCAGCTTGATCCGTGGCCAAGGGGAGACCGTGACCTTCAATGTGACCGACGGTGGGGCAACTGTTGCGGTGTCTTACACCGGTGTTTTGCCTGATCTGTTTGAAGAAGGTCAGGGTATGATTGGCACCGGTCAGTACATCGGAAACGTCTTTCAAGCCTCTGAAATTCTTGCGAAACATGACGAAACCTACATGCCCAAAGAAGTCATGGATGCGCTGAAAGAACAGGGTGTTTATGTAGATCCAGATGCTGACACATAACCTGCCTGTTGCGTGTCCAGCGCACGCACAAACTCTCCAAAATTAAACAAAACACACTCTGCTTTCTCGTGACAAATGGGGGAGTAGAGCATGTTGGATGTCCGGCAAATTGCCTCGGAAATTGTGGCCCGCGAGGGTGGCTACGTGAACGATCCTGATGATTTAGGTGGGGCCACGAAATACGGGGTGACCCTTGGCACCCTGCGTCGGCTGGGTTTGGATCTGGATGGCGACGGGGATGTTGATGTGCAGGATGTGCGTCGCATTTCCAAGAACCAAGCGGTCAATATCTATCTCGAACATTACTTTCAAACGCCGGGTATCGCGGCCTTGCCAGAAGCGCTGCAGGCGAGCGTTTTTGATATGTACGTGAATGCAGGCGGCAATGCGGTGAAGATCCTACAACGGTTGCTCAATCAAATGGGCCAATCCGTGACTGTAGATGGTGTGTTAGGCCCGCAAACCAATCAAGCAAGCCAAGCGGCTGCGGCGCTTGCCCCGGCGCATTTGGCGGATGCTTACGCGATTGCGCGGAGAAACTATTATTTCAAGATCGCTGATCGACGTCCTGCTTCTCGAAAGTACGCGCGAACGCGGCGCGGCGGGAAGGGCGGTTGGATTAAACGCGCCGAAGAATTCATGTCCGCGCGCTATCACATGACGGATCAGGAATTTCAGCAAAGGACCGCGTCATGGGCATGATCGCGCGGCTGTTTGAATTGGTGTTCGGGGGCGGGCGTAACGTGGTGGCGGAAACCGCCGAAGTGTTCCGTGAGAACGCAGAAGGGGCGGCAGTACGTGATCATTTGCGCCATGCGGCCACCATGGCGCAATTTGGAGCGGAGTTTTTGCCGGGACAACGAGGATTGTTTGACCGGATCATGGACGCCGTGAACCGATTGCCACGCCCGATGATGGCGCTGGGGTGCCTGGGGCTTTTTGTCTCTGCCATGATCGACCCGGTTTGGTTTGCTACGCGCATGCAAGGAATTGCTTTGGTGCCGGAGCCGCTTTGGTGGTTGCTGGGGGTGATCGTGAGCTTTTACTTTGGGGCGCGTCATCAGATGAAAGGGCAGGAGTTTCAACGCTCTATGGCAGCGAGCTTAGGCCAGATTGCGCGACTACGTGAGGCAGCCCAAAGCGAAGTGGATATCAGTGATGATGAAACAAATGCCGCGCTGACCGCATGGCGAAAGACGCAATAGTCCGCGACAATCCGCGTTTGCAAAAAACGCCGATTTGAATTGGCCTTAAGCGAAGCGCGGCGTATATCTAGGCCATGATACATGAGCTAGGTCACTTTGCTCTGATCCTTGCGGCAATGGTCGCGGTGGTTCAGGCAGTTATCCCGCTAATCGGGGCGCAGAAACGCTGGCCTGGCTGGATGGCCATGGCAGAACCGGCTGCGACGGCGCAGTTTCTTCTGACGGCTGGGGCATTTGCTGCGCTCACCCATGCATTTGTCACCTCGGATTTCTCGGTGCGGTTGGTGTATGCCAATTCCCATACGCTTAAGCCGATGCTTTACAAAATCAGCGGCGTTTGGGGCAACCACGAAGGGTCGATGCTGCTTTGGTTGCTGATCCTGACCCTGTTTGGCGCGTGCCTTGCTTGGTTTGGAGGCAACCTGCCACCGGGCCTGAAAGCGCGTGCTTTGGCAGTGCAATCGGCTATCGCGGTTGCCTTCTTCGCATTCATTTTGTTCACCTCCAACCCGTTTGAACGCCTTGATATCGCGGGCGTTCCTTTTGATGGGCGCGGGTTGAACCCATTGCTGCAAGACCCCGGTTTGGCACTGCACCCACCGTTTCTTTATTTGGGATATGTGGGCCTTTCGATGGCGTTTTCCTTCGCAGTGGCTGCGCTGATCGAAGGGCGTGTCGACGCCGCTTGGGGTCGTTGGGTGCGGCCTTGGACCTTGGCTGCTTGGATTTTCCTGACCATCGGCATCGCGCTTGGATCTTGGTGGGCTTATTACGAGCTGGGCTGGGGCGGTTTCTGGTTCTGGGATCCGGTAGAGAACGCGTCCTTTATGCCATGGCTTCTGGCGGCGGCGTTGTTGCACTCGGCAATCGTGGTTGAGAAGCGCGAAAGCCTGAAAAGCTGGACAATCTTGTTGGCGATCTTGGCCTTTGGTTTCTCTCTGATTGGCACTTTCATTGTGCGCTCTGGCGTCATTACATCCGTGCATGCGTTTGCGAATGACCCCGAACGCGGAGTGTTTATCCTTTTGATCCTTGGCGTTTACATGGGCGGGGCTCTTACTTTGTTTGCAGCTCGTGCCGGTGCCATGGAAGCCAAAGGTGTGTTTGGCGTCGTCAGCCGCGAAAGCGCCTTGGTGCTGAACAATGTCTTCCTCGCCGTCGCCTGTTTTGTGGTCTTTATTGGGACCATCTGGCCGCTGCTGTCTGAGCTGTTTTTTGAGCGCGTGCTCAGCGTTGGCCCGCCTTTTTTCAATGTCGCCTTTACGCCATTCATGATGGCACTGGGGGCGATCCTGCCCATCGGTGCGATGCTGCCGTGGAAGCGCGCTGCAATGGGTCGCGTTGTGCCGAAACTTTGGCCTGCTGCAGTTTTGGCTGTCGCCGTTGCGGGGCTTGCCTGGAGTGTGCAGACTGAGAAAACCCTGCTGGGTCCTGTGGGCGCTTTGCTCGGGGCGTGGATCGTGGTTGGCGCTGTGATTGACGTGCTAAGCCGGACCGGACGTGGTGGGTCCATTGGCGCGCGTCTGTCGCGCCTGACGCGGCTTCCACGCGCTGATTGGGGTAAGCTTACCGCCCATGCAGGGCTGGGGGTGACCATGTTTGCCATCGCTGGTCTGATGGCGTGGGAAGTGGAAGACATCCGTGTCGCGCAGATTGATGAACCTTTTGCGGTTGGTGGCTACGAGATCACGCTGAAACAGGTGCAAGACACGCAAGGCCCGAATTACCTCTCGACCATGGCGGACATCGAGATTTCCCGGAAAGGTCGTCTTGTGACCGTGCTTCATCCTGAAAAACGCGTCTACCCGGTTGCGGGCATGCCAACGACAGAGGCGGCGATTGACTATCGCGCGCTTCGCGATCTTTACGTTGTCATTGGAGATGCGCAAAGCAACGGCGGCCACACAGTCCGCACCTATATCAAACCCTTCACCAATTGGATTTGGTTTGGCTGTGCAATGATGGCTTTCGGGGGCTTGCTGAGCCTAACCGACCGCCGCTATCGCGTCGCAGCCGGGGCGCGTAAGACGCCTAAGAAAACCGATGGGGTGCCCGCAGAATGAAACGCCTGCTGATCATCGCAACGGTGCTGTCTGGCTTGCTCTTTTCTCCAGTCGCGGCGGTTGAGCCAAGCGAGATCATGGATGATCCCGCGATGGAGACCCGCGCGCGGATTATTTCAAAGAACCTGCGCTGCCTTGTTTGTCGAAATGAAAGCATCGATGAAAGCAATGCTGGAATAGCAAAGGATCTGCGCCTGCTGGTGCGCGAGCGCCTTGAGGCCGGCGATAGCAATGCCGAAGTGGTTGCGTTCGTGGTGGACCGCTATGGCGAATATGTTTTGCTTCGGCCACAAACTGGCGGCAGCAACCTGCTGCTATGGGGCGCTGGACCGGCGATGCTGATAGTAGCTTTGGGCCTGTCTGGCTATTACCTGCGCCGCCGTTCACGGGCGAAACCTGCCAAGGTTGATGCGCTGTCAGAGGATGAAAAGGCGCGGCTTGCAGAAATCTTAAAGGATTGACGCCCGGTCCCCCTTCACAGCGCCGACAATGACCTTATCTTGAGCGCAAAGCGATAAGGGGCCCCCATGGACTATCAAGCGATTACATTCTCTGTCACCGATGGCGTGGCGGTTCTGACACTTAACCGACCTGAAAAGATGAATGCTCTGAACGCGCAGATGCGTGCAGAGATCACCCACGCGGTGCGTCACGTGGGCCAGCATGGCCATGCAGAGGGCATTCGTGTTCTGGTGATCACCGGCACCGACAAGGCGTTCTGTTCCGGCCAAGATCTGGGTGACGGCGGGAACGCAGCGACGCTGGATATCGAGCGGACCCTGCGGGATGAATACACCCCGATGATCCGCGCGATCTTGGATTGCCCATTTCCGGTGATTTCAGCCGTCAACGGCACCGCCGCTGGGGCAGGGGCGAACCTTGCCTTGGTTGCAGATGTGGTCATCGCCACAGAAAGCGCATCCTTTATTCAAGCCTTCACCCGGATTGGCCTGATGCCAGATGCTGGCGGTACATACTTGCTGCCACGGCAAATGGGCATGGCAAAGGCCATGGGTGCGGCGCTTTTTGCGGACACGATCAGTGCCAAACAAGCGGATGATTGGGGCATGATCTGGGAACATGTTCCGGATGCGGAATTTGAATCCCACTGGAAAGCCCGCGCAGCGCATTTGGCCAACGGCCCCACAGCAGCCTATTCGCGGATCAAAGAGGCAATGCACGCGTCTTGGGACAACGACCTGAACGCGCAATTGGCACAAGAAGCGAAGCTGCAAGGCGCTTGTGGAAAGACGCGGGACTTCCAAGAAGGGGTTGTGGCGTTCCTAGAGAAACGACCGGCGAAATATGAAGGTCGGTAAGGCCTCTGTATCTAACCTTTCAAACACAAAGCATTGAGATGAACCTGAAGAGCAGCCAAAACCTCTTCAGGCTTTTCTTCAACAATGAAATGGCCTGCCTCTAACTCATGACCCTGCACTTGTGGGAACCACTTTCGCCAAGCCTCTAGTGGATCCATGTGGTGATCAACTGCCCCTTTGCTGCCCCAGAGAAGCAAACAGGGGAGGTCGTGAGTTTTGCCTTCATCTGCGCGATCAGATTCAAGATCGATGCTGGCACCTGCAGAATAGTCACCGCACCATGCGGCCACGACGTCCGGATTTTGTGCCGCCCGTTCATAAGCGGCCATGGCTCTGGGATGAAAGATCTCGTTTGAGCCTGCCAAGCCGAGCAGGGCTGCGTGAAGGAATGTGATCGGTTCTGCGTTGATCAAACGCTGTGGCATGTCGCCGGGTTGGGCGAGAAACATCCAATGATAATACCGTTTGGCGAGCCAATCATCCATTGTACGCCAGACGTCTAAGGTCGGCAGGATATCCATTAAAACTATGGATTTCACCGCTTCTGGATGATCCAGAACCATGCGATGGGCTGTGCGCGAGCCTCGGTCATGCGAAATAACATGAAAACTCTCAAACCCAAGATGGTTCATGAGAGCAACCTGATCCCGCGCCATGGCTCGAAATGAGAAATCAGCGTCATGCGCAATAGAGTCGCCATAACCACGCAAATCAGCGACCACGACGCGATGGGTTTTGGCCAATTCATCGACAAATGGATGCCACATCATGTGGGTCTGGGGGTACCCATGAAGAAGAAGAAGAGGCGCGCCTTCGCCACCGATTTTAGCATGGATTGTTGCCGTTTCGACCCCAACCATAATGCTCTCAAATCTATCAAACATTACATGTCATCCAAAGTTTCACGTCGTTCTTAAACCCATAGCTTCAGCTAGATTCCGTCGTGTTGGCAATAAAAAAAGCCGCCCCAAAGGAGCGGCTTTTAGAATGTTTTTCGAACCAATTAGCGGTTTTCGATATCCACGTAATCGCGTTCGGTTTCGCCCAGGTACAGCTGACGCGGACGGCCAATTTTGTTTTGTGGATCGCCGATCATCTCTTTCCACTGAGAGATCCAACCAACTGTGCGGGACAGGGCGAAGATCGGTGTGAACATCGAGGTTGGGAAACCCATCGCTTCCAGAATGATACCGGAATAGAAATCCACGTTCGGGAAGAGTTTCTTCTCGACGAAATACGGATCGTTCAGAGCGGTTTGTTCCAGCTCTTTTGCGACCTGAAGCAGTGGGTTGTCGTCAACGCCCAGCAGCTCAAGCACTTCGTCTGCGGATTGTTTCAGAACCTTCGCGCGTGGGTCGGTGTTTTTGTAGACCCGGTGGCCAAAGCCCATCAGACGGAACGGATCGTTCTTGTCTTTCGCACGTGCAATGAATTCTGGAATGCGATCAACGCTGCCGATTTCTTTCAGCATTTCCAGACATGCTTGGTTCGCACCACCGTGGGCAGGGCCCCAAAGGCAAGCGATACCCGCTGCGATACATGCAAATGGGTTTGCACCAGAAGAAGACGCAAGGCGAACTGTAGAGGTCGAAGCGTTTTGCTCGTGGTCCGCGTGCAGAGTGAAAATCCGGTCCATCGCGCGGGACAGGATTGGGTTCACTTCATAGTCTTCTGCAGGCACAGAGAAACACATGTGCAGGAAGTTCGCCGCGTAATCCAGATCGTTGCGTGGATACACAAATGGCTGACCGATAGAGTATTTATAGGCCATCGCTGCGATGGTTGGCAGTTTCGCGATCAGACGGATCGCAGCCACTTCACGCTGCCATGGGTCAGAAATATCGGTGGAGTCGTGGTAGAACGCGGACATCGCGCCAACCACACCCACCAATGTCGCCATTGGGTGTGCGTCACGACGGAAACCACGGAAGAAGTTGTGCATTTGCTCATGCACCATCGTGTGGTTTGTCACGCGTGTTTCAAAGTCTTCCAGCTGTGTTGCGCTTGGCAGTTCGCCGTAAAGCAGCAGGTAGCAAACTTCGAGATAGTGGGACTTGCCCGCCAGTTGGTCGATTGGGTAACCGCGGTGCAGCAGCTCGCCTTTACCGCCATCGATGAAAGTGATGGTGGAGTCACAAGACGCGGTTGATGTGAAACCCGGATCATACGTAAAGACACCCGCCTGTGCGTACAGTTTGCGGATGTCTAGAACGTCTGGACCTGCGGTGGGTGAAAAGATCGGCAACTCGTAGGATTCGCCATCCAATGTAAGTGTGGCGGATTTTGTGCTGTCGGTCATAAGATTCCCTTCCTCTCGTGGCCCAGGATTACCGCCCTGGGCAGTCGTTCGTGCGCAAGACGAAGGGATCTCCGTCTTACGTTTCTTCGGCTGCGTCGTTCAAACGCGCGATGGTTTCATCACGCCCAAGAACGAGCATCATATCAAACACGCTTGGGGTCACCGCCCGGCCTGCGAGTGCCGCGCGGAGCGGTCCTGCCATCTTGCCGAATTTGATTTCCTTCGCTTCCGCGAAGGCGTTGGTGACCGCCTCGAGCCCTTCACGCGACCAGCTAGCATTTTGCAACTGCGGCGTCAATTCATTGAGTATACCACGGGATACAGAATCGAGATTTTTTGCGGCTTTCTCATCCGGAACAAGAGGGCGGTCAGCCAGAACAAATTCAGCTTTTACAAGGAGTTCGCCAAAAGTTTTGGCTCGATCTTTGAGGCAGTACATTGCGTCCCGTAAAAGTACGGACTTGACGTCATTCAGGGATTTTTCCCCTTTAACGTGTAAATACGCTTCGATCTCTTGCAGCAGTGCGGCATCGTCTGCGACGGCAATATGCTGGCCGCAGATGTTCTCCAGCTTTTTGAAATCAAATCGCGCTGGCGCTTTGCCAATTCCTGGTAAGTCGAACCATTCTTTGGCTTGGGCGTCGGTAAAGAACTCGTCATCCCCATGGCTCCAGCCAAGCCGCGCCAAATAGTTGCGCATCCCTGCCGCAGGATAGCCCATCGCTTGGTATTCCTGCGCACCGGTTGCGCCGTGACGTTTAGAGAGCTTCTTGCCGTCGGGTCCAAAAATCAGCGGGATATGGGCCCATACCGGAACGTCCCAACCCATGGCGTTATAAACCAGCATTTGACGGGCAGCGTTGTTCAGATGGTCATCCCCACGGATCACATGGGTCACGCCCATATCATGGTCATCCACAACAACAGCCAACATGTACACAGGCGTGCCATCAGAGCGTAACAGGATCATGTCATCGAGCTGATCATTCTTGATCGTCACATCGCCCTGTACTTCGTCTTTGATGATGGTCTGGCCATCCTGTGGCGCTTTAATGCGCACCACATAAGGGGCATCCGGGTGAGTTGATGCGTCTGCGTCCCGCCAAGGGGAGCGATAAAGCGTCGATTTGCCTTCTGCACGCGCTTGCTCACGGAATGCGGCAATTTCTTCTTGGGTCGCGAAGCACTTATAGGCTTTGCCTTCTGCGAGCAGCTGCAGCGCGACTTCCGCATGGCGGTCTGCGTTCTCAAACTGGCTGACGATATCGCCGTCATGATCCAGCCCCAACCACGCCATGCCTTGCAGGATTGCATCGGTGGCTTCTGGGGTAGAGCGTTCCCGGTCTGTGTCCTCAATACGCAGCAGGAATTTACCGCCGCGCCCGCGGGCATAGAGCCAATTGAACAAAGCGGTGCGCGCGCCGCCGATATGAAGGAACCCAGTAGGGGATGGTGCAAACCGCGTGACAACCGTGCCGGACATGACAGGCTTAACCTTTCGATAACCAAGGATGGAATAGTTTTGACGCCTGTCTAACCCCCACCGGGAAAGAGGACAAGCCTTGCGCGTCTTGGCCTTTCTAAACTCTCAGATCGACAAACAATATGGTGCATGGTTCCCATGGATCGCTGTTGGCTTTGGCGTTGGTGTAGCGCTGTATTTCTCGCTGCGATTTGAACCAAACGTCTGGGTGGTGTTCGCGGGCTTGGCCTGTTCGATGATTGGCGTGATCCTTGCGCTGGGTTTTCGCGCGGTTTTTGGTGTTGTCCCGGTTTTTTTAATGACCTGCGGTGTTGGGTTTTCTTGGGCCGCGTTGAATGCCCATTGGCATGAAGCGCCGAGACTAACATTTCATTACTATGGGCCGATCTATGGGCGGGTGGTTGATATTGACCGCTCAGGCTCACACGCCCTGCGCCTGACATTGGATGAGGTGCTCTTGTCTGATGTCCCATTTGAGGAAAGCCCAACGCGGGTGCGCGTGTCATTGCATGGGGCTCAGGACTGGTTTGATCCCATGCCAGGCCAGTTCGTGGGGCTGACCGGGCATTTGTCTTCGCCCAATGGGCCGGTCGAGCCGCGCGGGTTTGATTTTCAACGTCATGCTTGGTTTTTGCGGCTTGGGGCTGTGGGTTATACCCGTACGCCGGTGTTGGAGATGAAGCCGCCAGACGGGGAAAAGGCGATTGATCGGCTCAGATACCAGATTTCCGCGCGGGTCGCCGGTTATCTAGGCGGTGATGTAGGTGGGTTTGCTGCAGCGGTGACCACCGGAGATCGCAGCGCTTTTTCGCAAGAAGGTTTGCAGTCGCTACGTGTGTCAAATCTCGCTCATCTACTTGCGATTTCAGGTCTGCATATGGGGCTTTTGGCGGCGTTCTTGTTTGGTGTGATCCGGTTTGGGCTGTCACTGTGGCAACCATTGGCGTTGCGATTGCCCGTCAAAAAGCTTGCAGCGGTGGCTGCTCTGTTTGGTGCGACCGGTTACCTCTTGTTGTCCGGGGCGAGCATCGCGACGCAAAGGGCCTATATTATGGCAGCGGTTACTTTGGTGGCGATCTGTTTGGATCGACGGGCGCTGACATTGCGGGCCGTCGCGATCGCGGCGCTGATCGTGATGATCATCAGACCTTACAGCCTTTTGTCGCCGGGGTTCCAAATGTCTTTCTCGGCGACCGCCGCTTTGGTTTTTGTATTCTCTCAAATCCGGGATTTGCCTGAAGTTGGTCTGAAACGTTGGCAAACCAATGTGTTAAGTTTGGTACTGTCGTCCTTTGTTGCGGGGATCGCAACCGCGCCCTTTGCGGCGGCGCATTTCAATCAATGGGCGGCTTATGGGTTATTGGCGAATGTGATGGCCGTGCCGGTCATGGGAACCATTGTAATCCCCGGCGCGGTCTTGGCGGCTATTCTCGCTCCGTTTGGTTGGGAGGTTTTGGGGCTGGAAGTCATGGGTTTGGGGCTGAGATGGATTCTTTGGGTGGCCCATTGGGTCAGCGCGCTGGAGGGTGCGCGCATCCCAGTTGTCACGCCCCAAAGTTTCGGGCTGCCGCTCATCGCTTTGTCCGGGTGCTGGCTGATCCTTTGGCAAGGGGTCGGGCGGTTTTTAGGTGCGATTGGCCTTTGCACCGCGATGCTCGCTTGGACGCATGCGGAAAGGCCTGATGTGTTGATTTCAGATCAGGGGCAACTGGTTGGTGTGATGCAGGATGGGCAACGTGTGCTGAGTAAACCCAAAGGGCAAGGCTTTGTTGCGCGAACCTGGCTCGAAAATGATGGGGATGCTGCCTCACAGGCGGAAGCGGCAACGCGTGGCGATAGCGCGAGTGGACCGGTTTTCACCGCGTCGCTGGGGCAGTACGCGGTGGTGCATTTAAAAGGAAAGCGTGGATTTCAGGCGTTTGAGAGCTGCGCATCTGACGAAATTCTGGTGAGTGATCAGATGCTTGAACAAGAGCTTCAGTGCTGGGTTTTTGACCGCGAGAGGCTTTCTCACACCGGATCTGTGGCGCTCTGGCTGAATGATGAAAGAATCGAGATCGAAACGGTCGCAGAGAAACGCGGGCAGCGACTTTGGTCGCCACCCGAACAATTGCTCAATCAGTAATTCCGGATCAGGCCCACAAGCCGTCCTTGGACACGCACCTTGTCATCGTCAAAGACGCGGGTTTCATAGGCCGGGTTTGCCGCTTCAAGCGCGATAGAGCTGCCAACACGACGGTATGTTTTCAGCGTGGCCTCTTCCTCTTCAATCAGCGCCACGACGATGTCGCCGTTATCCGCCGTAGCCGTCTCGCGCAGGATCACGATGTCGCCGTTGTTGATCCCTGCATTGATCATGGAGTCGCCTTCCACTTCCAACGCGTAGTGCTGGCCGCCGGATTTCAGCATCTGGCCGGGTACGGCAACGTGATTGTGGGCATGGCTGATCGCTTCAATCGGGACACCGGCGGCGATTTTACCCATCACGGCGAGTTCCTGTGCCGCCGCTGCAGAGGCGGTCGGGGCGGCAGGCGTGGGCTCTGCTGCGCCGCCTTCAATGACTTTGGGCTCAAACCCTGGAGCCGCCATTCCATCGGGCAATTTCACAATCTCAATCGCGCGGGCACGGTGAGCAAGTCGACGGATAAAGCCGCGCTCTTCCAAAGCGGTGATCAATCGATGAATGCCGGACTTTGAGCGAAGATCCAGCGCATCTTTCATTTCGTCAAAGCTGGGCGGGACGCCGTCCTTTTGAAGCCGCTTGTGAATGAACTCCAAAAGGTCTTTTTGTTTTTTGGTCAGCATGTGCTCGCCTCATTTTATATCGGGCAGGTATTCCCTTTTGTTCTATTTGTGTTCTTGTTTTGTGTCAAGTGTTTGGGATTTGTTCCGCGAAAGGTTACGTGCGCCGCAAAGGCAGGATGCCTCCGGCGGGAGTATTTTTGCAAAGAAGAAGGCAGAGGGTGCGGTGCTAGATCGTGATGCAGCGCATGACTTCGCCTGTTTTGCGGGCGGGGTCATTTGGTGGGCGGATTACGAGGATGTTGGCGTCCGCAAGCACGCTGAGCAGCGCGCTGTCTTGGCGATCAAAGACGGTGACCTGGCCGTCTGTTAGTTGCGCGCGCATATAGTGCTC
>NZ_CYTO01000024.1:899658-913513 GCF_001458335.1 Cognatishimia activa | reverse complement strand
TTTTAGACGACCCGCCATAAGGGGCTTCCCCGGTCGCATGGCGATTTTATAAAACGCACGCGCCATGCCCAGATCCGCGGCGACCTTGCCGACGAGGTCGTGGTCGCCAACCGATGCGCCGCCGATGGTGAGCAGAAGATCGACGTCATTTGCCAGTTCAAAAGCCGTCCTGAGGCTTTCTTCACTGTCACGCGCAATTGGAAGCAGTCGGCGGTCGGCACCGAGATCTTGCAGCATGGCGTAGAGGCCAAAGCTGTTTGACGCGATGATTTGGTCGTCGTTTGGTGTTTCGCCCGGCATCACCAGTTCATCGCCTGTGGAGAGGATTGCCACCTTTGGCTTGCGGGTGACGGAGACCTCTGGGACGTTCATAGCTGCGAGCAGAGCGATGTCAGATGGTCTTAGCTTTTTGGGGGCTGCAATGGATTGGCCATCTCTAAAATCAAAGCCTTTGGCGCGGACATAGTGGTTGCTGTCTAGGTTATCGCCAATGGTGATTTGGTTGCCATTTACGATGACGTCTTCTTGGATCACAATCCGGTCCGCGCCTTTGGGTAAAGGCGCGCCGGTGAAGATGCGGGTGCATTCTCCGGCACTAATTTTGCCGTCAAATCGGTGGCCAGCGGCGCTTTCACCGATCATGGTCAACACCGCGCCGGGTTTGACGTCTTTATCACGGACCGCATAGCCATCCATGGCAGAGGCGGAAAAGGGCGGTTGGTCGCGACGGGCAGAGGCATCTTGGGCAAGCACTCGACCACCGGCATGCTTCAGCGGCACAACCTCTGTGTCCAATGGTTTGGCAAGGGCAAAGAGATGGGCGAGCGCTTCAGCGACTGAAATCATTTGGCTTCAAACCGTCCGGATTTTCCGCCGTCTTTGAGAACCACGCGGATGCCGGTGATCTCCATAGTCTTATCCACGGCTTTGGACATGTCATAGACCGTCAAAGCAGCGACATTGACTGCGGTCAAAGCTTCCATTTCAACGCCCGTTTGGCCGGTGGTTTTTACCGTGGCCGTGATGTCCACGCCCGGCAGGTGGGCATTGAGGTCGAGGTCGACCGAGACTTTGGTGATTGGCAGTGGATGGCAAAGCGGAATAAGCGTGCTGCATTGCTTTGCGCCCATGATGCCCGCGAGCTGAGCAACCGCCAGCACATCACCTTTCTTGGCGCGGCCTTCTGCAATGATATCAAAGGTTTCTTTGTTCATTTTGACTTGGCCAACAGCAGTCGCAATGCGGTCCGTCACAGCTTTGTCTGAGACATCGACCATATGGGCATCGCCCTTGGCGTCAAAATGGGTGAGACCTTTGTTCTCTGTCATTAGATGGCCTCTGGCATAAGCGGATTGGCGAGGATGGCTTTGGTCGCTGCGGTCACATCTTTTTGACGCATCAGGCTTTCACCAATCAGGAAGGTCCGCGCATTGTAGCGCGCCATGTCCGAGAGGTCTTCGGGTGTGAAAAGCCCGCTTTCGCAGACGATCAGACGATCCTCTGGCACGTCTTTGGACAGAATGCGGGTTGTGTCGAGTGTTGTTTCAAAGGTTTTCAGATTGCGATTGTTGATGCCCATTAGGGGGGATTTGAGCATGCTGGCGCGTTCCAGTTCTTCCGCGTCATGCACTTCCAAGAGCACATCCATGCCCCATGCGAATGCTGCGTCTTCCAGCTCTTGAGCTTGGTCGTCAGACACGGAAGCCATGATGATCAGAATACAGTCGGCCCCCAGCGCGCGGGCTTCGGCCACCTGATAGGTGTCATACATGAAGTCTTTGCGCAGGGCGGGCAGGTTGGTGGCCTCGCGGGCTTGCACCAGGAAGTCCTTAGCGCCTTGGAAGGATGGGGTGTCTGTGAGTACGGACAAACAGGTTGCGCCGCCATCCTCATAGGCTTTGGCCAGCACCGGTGGGTTGAAGTCCTCGCGGATCAAGCCTTTGGAAGGACTAGCCTTTTTGACTTCGGCGATCAGACCGTAGCCGGTTTTGGACGCTTCAATCAGGGCATTGGCGAACCCACGGGTTGGGCTTGCGTCTTTCGCTTCCGCCTCCACATCCGCGTAGGGTTTCGCGGCTTTGTCGGCGGCGACCTCTTCCAGTTTATAGGCTTTGATTTTATCCAGAACGGTCGTGGTCATTGCATGGTCCAGTCGATGGGGTGCTCGCCACGGTCGGCAAGCCAAGTGTTGATACGCGAAAACGGTTTAGAGCCAAAAAAACCGCGCCTTGCCGAAAGGGGCGAAGGATGGGCGGTTTCTATCATGAGATGGTCGCCGGGGTGAATATGCTTTGACAGGTTTTGCGCCTGTTTGCCCCAAAGCACGAAAGCGGTGGGTTTTTTTGAGACTTCCTCGAGCACCTGATGGGCGAGGGTTTGCCAGCCAAGATCTTTGTGGCCGTTGGCTTCGCCCGCGGGCACTGAAAGCACCGTATTCAGAAGTAAAACGCCCTGCGAGGCCCATCCGCGCAGGTCTCCGGTCAATGGGGCGCCGCCGAGGTCGTCGACCATTTCTTTGAAGATGTTGTTTAAACTGCGCGGCAAGGGGCGGACTTCGGGTTCGACCGAGAAAGAGAGCCCGTGGGCATGGCCCGGGGTCGGGTAAGGGTCTTGGCCCATGATCACAACGCGCGTTTGCGAAGGTGCGCAGGCCTCTAGCGCCGCAAAGCGTTGGTCAGCTGGGGGGAGAATATCCCTTTTGTCTTCCTCCAATGTGGCATCGATTACAGGGAGGTTTTCAGTAAAGAACGGAAGATGTTTCCAGCTTTGCGGTGCCATTTGAATGATCAGTTTGCGGCGGCCGAAGTGAGCTTTGCGAGGCAAGTCAGCTTTTCCTTGGCTTTGCCTGAGTCGATGCTTTCTGCCGCAATTTCAACACCTTGTTTGAGATCGTTCGCCTTATCGGCAATCACCAAAGCCGCCGCAGAGTTCAGAAGAACCGCGTCACGATAAGCGCCTTTCTCCCCATCCAAAACAGCACGCAGCGCTTTCGCGTTGTATTCCGGCGTGCCACCAACTGTTTCTTCAAATGGGTGCACCGGCAAACCAGCCTCTTCCGGGTGCAATTCGAAATCACGCACCGAGCCATCGGTTTCCAACGCAGACACGTAGCTGACGCCGGTGATCGTCAGCTCATCTGTTCCGTCCGAGCCATGCACGAGCCACGCTTTTTCAGACCCCAGCTTGCCGAGAGTCTCAGCCATCGGTCGGATCAGATTGCGAGAGAACGCCCCCGTGATCTGACGTTTCGCGCCAGCAGGGTTGGTCAGCGGCCCGAGAATGTTGAAAATCGTACGTGTGCCAAGCTCCAAGCGGGTTGGCATCACATGGGCAATAGCCGGATGGTGCATTGGGGCCATCATGAAGCCAACGCCGCAGGTTTCTAGCGCCTTTTCAACCACATCTGCGCCAACCATAACGTTGATGCCGAGCTCGGATTGAACATCCGCCGTACCGGATTTTGAGCTGGCCTTGCGGTTGCCGTGTTTGGCCACCGGCACGCCTGCGCCAGCAACGGTAAAGATCGACGCGGTTGAGATATTCAATGTGTGTTTGCCAGAACCACCGGTGCCCACGATGTCAATGACACCGTCTGGTGCATTCACCGGCACGCATTTCGCGCGCATCACCGCGGCGGCGGCGGCGTATTCGTCCACGGTCTCGCCCCGCGTGCGAAGCGCCATGAGCAATCCACCGATCTGGCTTGGTGTCGCATCACCGTTGAACAGAATCGTAAATGCCTCTTCCGCTTGGGCGCGGGACAAAGGTCCTTCGGCGGCCGCGTTGATCAACGGCTTTAATGCGTCGCTCATGCCGGCACCTTCATCGTGTCTAAGAAGTTTTGCAGCATGGCGTGACCATGTTCAGACGCAATGCTTTCCGGGTGGAATTGGCAGCCTTGGATCGGAAGCTCTTTGTGCTGAAGGCCCATGATGGTGCCGTCTTCCAGCTCTGCGGTGATTTCCAGACAATCGGGCAGGGTTTCGCGCTCTACCACCAGAGAATGGTAACGGGTTGCTTCAAACGGCGTTGGCAGACCTTTGAACAGCCCTTTGTCCATATGATGCATGGTGCCCATTTTGCCGTGCACAATCTCATGGCAGCGGATCACATTGCCACCAAAGGCTTGACCAATGGATTGGTGACCCAGACAGACACCCATCAGCGGCGTTTTTGTCTCTGCCGCGGCCTCAACCAAGGACAGGCAAATGCCTGCTTCATTCGGGGTGCATGGACCGGGGGACAAGAGAATCCCCGCAGGGTTCATCGCCATCGCTTCTTGAGTATTGAGCGCGTCGTTGCGCCAGACCTGTACGTCGGCTCCCAGCTCGCCCAAATAATGCACGAGGTTATAGGTAAAGCTGTCGTAGTTATCGATCAGAAGCAGCATAGCGGCACTCATTTTCATTCAAAGTAAGAACAGGGTAGGAACCCGGCCCATAGACGGGCTATACATGGACAGGCTTGGCTGGAAGGGTCAAGGGCTGCCGGGGGACAAAGACCCAAAAAGCAGTCTAAAAATACGATGAAAAATCGAAGTCGGCGTCGATGTGCAGGCCAAACGGGCTGACGAGGTCAAGGCGCAAGGCGAAGAAGAGGGCAAGAGCGATGATACGCGGGATTATCACTGGGTTATTCTTTGGTGGTGTATTGGGTTTGATGCTGGCGGGGATTGTGTCCTTGCTGTCGCCCTTGCCATCCGGTGGGGTGGCACCTCCGCAAACCGTAGAACAGACCACCGCGTCACCTGCGCCCACTGAAGGCCAGTCGTTGCGGGAAACCTCGGATACGGACGCCCCTGTGCAAGCTGACTCGGTGGCGCAAGCGCCCGCATCCACAACCGGTGCAGATGGCGCGCCGCTTGCGGATCAAACGTCAGCACCACGACCAGATACGGCGACTGTAGACGCGACACCCGCCGCACCAAGCGAAAATGGTTCGATTGACTTGGCGGTGAATTCCGAAAGCCCGGTACTGCCAAACCCGCAAGCACGCCCAATCGAGCGTCCGGGCGCGGAAGACGAACCCTCGATTTCCGTTGACCCGGCGCAACCGCAAAGCCCGGGTGGCGGAGAGACCCAAGCCTTTGACGCGCCTGAAACTGAAGCATCCCCAACAGTGCCAGCGACGACTGCTGAAGCGTCGCCAAGCGGCGAAGCGCCTTCACAAAATACGGGAGCGGTGGCTGATGCAGCTCCAACGGTTGACGTAACTGCGCCAGAGCAGCCAGCGGAGGAAGAGACAGCGTCACTTCTGAAACCTGTCACTGGATTTGATGAGACATTCGAACAGCGCACGTCGACACGTCTGCCGACGGTTGGTGCAGGCGCGGCGCCACCAGAGGCCGTTGAAGAGACAATTGCGGAAGACGCAAAAGCACCGCTTGAAGCCTTTGCAGTGGCGTTTGAGCCTGAATCCGACAAACCTTTGATGTCTATTGCTCTGCTTGATGATCCAGCGTCTGGGATCGATCTGCAGACATTGGCAGAGTTCCCATTGCCGATGACTGTTGCGGTGGACGCGCAAGCGGCCAATGCATCAACCCGCGCCGCCGAGCTGCGTGCGGCTGGTCTGGAAGTAATTGCTTTGATGAATTTCCCAGCAGGCGCCAGCGCTAGCGATGTGGCTTTGAATATTGAAGGTCAGTTAGCCAATGTTCCCGAGGCGGTTGCGTTTATGGATGGGTATTCAGGTGGCATTCAGGAAACACGCCCGGTTGCCGATCAGGTGATTGAGTATGCATTGGCGAGCGGCCATGGTTTGGTCTTTCAGCCAAAAGGTTTGAACACAGCGCAGAAACTGGCAGTGCTTGAAGGGGTCGGTGCTGTAACCGTATTCCGCGATTTTGATGGCAATGGTCAGACCGATGTGGTGATCCGGCGCTTCTTGGACCAAGCGGCCTTTAAGGCGCGCCAGAGTGAGTCGGTTCTGATGCTTGGCCGTTTGCAAGAGAGCACCATTGCAGCACTGGCAAGCTGGGCGTTGCAGGATCGGGCGAGCACCGTAAGCATTGCGCCAGTGTCAGCGTTGTTGATGTCGGTAAAGTAAATCGGGTAGGCCGGGCTTCAGCCCGGCACATGCGCAAAAAAAAGCCGGGCTGAAGCCCGGCCTACGTTATTAGTTGCCATGCCCATCAAAACGGCCCGCATCCTCTGCGGCGCGGCGGATGGCGTTGGATTTGTGCACGGTCTCCATGTATTCCGCTTCTGGATCGCTGTCGTAAACGACACCGCCACCAGCCTGCACATAGAGCTTCTTGTCTTTCACAATCGCGGTGCGCAGGGCGATACACATGTCCATGTCACCACCGGCAGAGAAATAGCCCACGCCGCCGCCATAGACGCCGCGCTTTTCAGGCTCTAGCTCGTCGATGATCTCCATCGCACGCACTTTTGGAGCGCCAGACACTGTGCCCGCAGGCATGCCTGCAAAGAAGGCGCTGAGGGCGTCTTGGTCATCGGCAAGCTCGCCCACCACGTTTGAGACGATATGCATCACGTGACTGTAGCGTTCGATGATGAATTGTTCGGTCGGGTGCACGGTGCCGATTTTAGACACTTTGCCCGTATCGTTCCGGCCCAGATCCAGCAGCATCAGGTGTTCCGCCAGTTCTTTCTTATCCGCCAAAAGATCCGCCTCATTGGCGCGGTCTTCTTCTGGTGTCGCGCCACGGGGGCGGGTGCCAGCGATCGGGCGGATGGTGACTTCGTTGCCAAAGACCCGCACCAGAATTTCCGGGCTCGCGCCGATCACCTGATAGCCGCCGAAGTTGAAATAGAACATGAAGGGCGACGGGTTGGTGCGGCGCAAGGAACGGTAAAGTGCGAAGGGTGGCAACGGAAAGTCATGGGTCCAGCGTTGTGCTGGCACGACCTGGAAAATATCACCGGCTTTGATGTAATCCTTAGCCTTTTCAACCGCAGCCAAATAGCCAGACTTGGTGAAGTTGCTGACAGGTTCACCCACTTGCAGCTCTTCGCCGAGATCGCGGCTTGCCTGCGGCATGGCTCGTTCAAGATCGCGCACCGCATCCATCACCCGTTCGCCCGCTTGCGCATAAGCCGCGCGCGCGGATTGGCCTTCGCTGACCCATACTGGCGACACAACGGTAACTTCGCCTTTGACACCATCCAGCACGGCAACCACAGAAGGGCGCATCATGCAGGCGTCGGGCAGACCAAGCGGGTCAGGGTTGATGTCTGGCAAATGCTCGACCAGACGAATCATATCGTAGCCCAAGAACCCAAAGAGGCCAGCAGAGGCCTGTGGAAGGTCGTCAGGCAGGTCAATTTTGCTTTCAGCAATCAAGGAGCGCAGATTGGCCAGCGGATCGCCGTCTTGGGTTTCAAACGCGTCCGCATCAAAGCGCGCCTGACGGTTGATGCGGCTGTCTGTGCCGTGGCACTGCCAGATCACATCAGGCTTCATGCCGATGATGGAATAGCGACCGCGCACTTCGCCGCCGGTCACGGATTCGAGCATAAACGCGTCTTTCTGCGCGCCGGTCAGCTTTAGCATCAAAGAAACGGGCGTGTCCAAATCAGCGGCCAGCCGTGTGTAAACCACTTGGTTTTTGCCAGCAGCGAAATCCGCCTCAAAGGCGTCAAAGGAAGGGGTCAAAGCCACGGGTCAGCGTCCTTATTGGAGTTGCGAATGCACCGCGGCCAGTGCGCTTTGATCAATTTCGATCTCGGCACCAGCGCGCACATAGGTCGCATAGGCTTCTAGAATGTCTTGGGTCAGCGCTTGGCTGGCTTGACGGTTCACCAGGTTTTGGATCGAGGTATTCTCGCCAGAGCTTAGATCCGCCGCAGCGACAGCGTCCAGTTCGACGATCAGATAGCTGCCAACACCTTCGACTGCACTTACGTCACCTTCTGCCATTTCAAACACGGTTTGAAGCAGGGCAGGCGGTACGTCTGGCAAAAAGTCCTGACGGGTTGTGTCCTGCTCTTGGGCCACGTTCAGACCAAGGGTGATGATGTCTTTGCCTGACTTCATCTCAGCGATCAGTGCCTCTGCCTTGGCTTCGAGTGCGACTTGCACCTGTTCTGCGCGCCAAGCAGCCTCAACCGCGTCGCGTGCCTCAGCAAATGGGATCGGAGCAGCCTCAGATGTGCCATCAAGACGCAGCGCAAAGATGCCGCCGTCATCCAGCGTGTCCACTTCTGGGAAGTCGCTATCCTGAACCGCTTGCGCCGCTGCGCGGAAATCGGAATAGCCTGCGATGGCTTCTGTGGAGCCTGCGTGGAAGTTGATGGCTTCCAGCACAAGATCGGTTTCATCAGCGACTTCTTCCAAAGTCGCACCGCCCGCAAGCAGGTCATCAACGGTGTTGATCTGCGCGTCAATCACACGGCGGGCGCGATCGGTCGCCAGCTCGTCGCGCAGGGCAGGTTTTGCATCTTCGTAAGAGGTGCTTTGCGCTTCTAAGATGGCATTCACCCGGAAAAGGGCTGGGCCGAGATCTGTTGGCAGCGGGCCAACCACATCGCCGGAACCCGCCGCGAAAACTGCGTCGCCAGCGGCAGAGAGCGCGGACTTGGTCACGTCGCCCATATCCACATCGGTCAATGCCAAGCCACGCGCTTCGACCTCAGCTTCAAAGCTTGAGTTGCCTGCAGTGATTTCTGTTAGGGCAGCAGCAGCATCGGCCTCTGTGCCGTAAACCAGACGTTCGACCAGACGGCGTTCTGGCTGATTGAACTCAGCGCTGCGCTCTTCATAAAGCGCTTTCAGGCTGTCTTCATCGACGTCAACCGTGTCCAAAATCATGGATGGCGCGACCCATGCATAGGTGATGTCACGGGTAGCGGGCTGCATGAAGTTGTCGGTGTTTGCGTCGTAATAGGCTTGCAGGTCCACATCATTAGGCGCTGGAACGCCGGCATCCAGATTGCTTTCGGTGATGGTCGCATAAGAGAAGCTGCGGGTCTCGGCCAGAAACTCGGTTAGTGTTTTGCCATAGGTGCTTGGCATCTCAATGCCGCCAATCACAGCGGTTTGCAGCAAGGTGCGCGCCGCATCTTCGCGCAGGGAATTTTCAAACGCGCTTTCGTTCAAACCAGAGTTTTGTAGGGCAAAGCGATAGGCTTCGCGATCAAAAGAGCCGTCCAAGCCTTGGAAGGCTGGAATGGTCACAATCTGGTCGCGCAGGTTTTCGTCACCCATCGACAGGCCCAGACGCTCGGCTTCCACATCCAAAGCACGCTGAGACACCAGTGTAGACAGGACTTGTTGCGCCAGCCCGATTTGCTGGGCCTGCGCAAAGGTGATGCGCTGTCCTGTTTGGGCTTGGAACGCGTCTAATTCACGTTGAACGGCGTTGTAATAGTCGTTCACGGAGATCGCTTTGCCGTCGACATTGCCAACCGATTGCACATTGCCACCAAGGTTGGTGATGCCAAAGCCGCCAAGGCCAAGGATCAGCATGCCCATCAGGATCCAAACCAGTGTTTTGGTGAAGGAATTTTGTACGGCCATTGCTGTTCTCTCTGGTGCTATGCGCTTTAGGCAATATTTCGGTGGCGAATGTCTACGACGCGGCGGGAAGGGGGGCAAGCGATAAGATTGCTTAACGACCTCAGGGGCTTTGCCCCTCAGCGCTTTGCGCTTTCACCCCAGGATATTTTGACCAAAAAGAAAGCGCTTTTTGGCGTGGAGGAAACGTTGCGCATTTAGCGCGCAGCAGGCGGGTCATAGGCCGCCAAACGGGCAAAAAGGCCGGTGATATGGGCTGCGTCAATATTGGCAAAGGCGATGCGCAGCTGTTGTTTGCCATCGAGGCTGCCTTCTGGATGAAACATTGTACCGGGTAGGCACAGCACGTGGGCGCGTTTCACCAGATCTTGGGCAAGATCATCTGATGCCATTTCAAACGGGTGCTCAAGATAGGCAAAATAAGCGCCAAGCCCCAAGAGCTTCCACCCTTTGGCTTCAAGCAATGGCATATTGGTCTGTATCGCGTCGCGCCGGGCGAGGATTTCTTCTCTTTCGCCTGCCAACCAATTGCCCAGGTTACGCATCCCCCATAGCGCTGCGTGTTGACCCAATTGGTTTGGGCAGATCGCAACGGTGTCTAGGAACTTCTCTACCTCGGTAAGCAGGTCCGCGCTGGTGATCATCGCGCCAACACGGTGACCGGTGAGGCGGTAGGCTTTGGAGAAAGAATAAAGGTGGATCAGGGTTTGATCCCACTTGGGGTCTTTAAAAAGCTCGTGCGCGGGCTCGGATCGACTGTCAAAGTCCCGGTAGGTCTCATCCACAATGAGCTTGATGCCGGCCTTCTTCGCCAAGGCATAAAAGCGTTTTACGAGCTCCGCTGGGTATTCCACACCGCCCGGATTGTTCGGGGTCACCAAAACAATCGCGCGTGTTTTCTTTGTGATCAGCGCCTTGGCGTCTTTTGGATCGGGCAGTAAGCCGTCCCTTGTCGCCAATGGAACGGTCTGAACCCCCTGCATATCCAGCCACATTTTATGGTTGAAATACCATGGGGTAGGCAAAATGACTTCGTCAGTCTCACTGGTGATCGAAGAGATTGCCGCCGCAAAGGCTTGGTTACAACCCGAGGTGATGGCCACCTGATCCGAGGCAATTTCGCCGCCATAATGGGTTTGCCAGCGGGTTGCTACTTCTGCGCGAAGCTCCGGCAGACCCAGCACTGGCCCATAAAGATGGGCCTCGGGCATATTGATGGATGTTTCCGCAATATGACGGCGCAATCCATCCGGCGGCGGATCAAGAGGCGCGGCTTGGCTCACATTGATCAATGGTCGGCTGGACGGGAATTCTCGACCCGCAATCCACCGCCGGGCTTCCATCACCGGCGGCGCAAAAGTTGTTTTTGTACGGGTCGTCGTCATTTGCGGCTGAGGTTAATCGGTGCCGCGATAAGGCTGAACGTATTGCAGTGCCATATCCCATGGGAAGAAGATCCATGTGTCCTGAGACACACCGGTGATAAAGCTGTCCACCTGCGGTTCTCCTTGGGGCTTCGCATATACCGTGGCGAAATGCGCTTTGGGATAAAGATCCCGTACCAATTCGAGAGTTTTGCCGGAATCCACCAGATCATCCACGATCAGAATACCTTCGCCGTCACCCATAATGTCGTCAGATGGCGCTTTTAGCACTTCCGCTTCGCGACGTTGATCCGCCGCGCCGCCGCCGGAGTGATAGGATTTCACGCTGATCGTATCCACCACGCGAATATCAAGTTCGCGCGCGACGATCATCGCAGGCGCCATGCCGCCTCGGGTAATGGCGACAACAGCCTTCCACGCGCCATTGTCGGGACCTTTCCCATCAAGACGCCATGCCAATGCACGCGCATCGCGGTGTAATTGGTCCCAGCTGATATGAAAGCCCTTTTCGTGGGGGAGACGTTCACTCATGTTTTTATCCTTTCTTGCGCCTTAGCTGCGGTCAAGCAACAGACGGACGCCAAGTGCGCCCAGCACAAGGGCGGCGACTCGGTCAAATATCGGTTTGAGGCGGAGATAGCCGTTTTTGGCACGGTTGGTCGAGAGGAGCAGGGCAAAACCCGTGTAGAAACTCCATTCCACTAGCAAATGATTGATCACGACAAAGCTTTTGTCGGCGACGCTCATGTCGCGCGGAAATATGACCAAGAGCACTGCTGAAGCAAACAATACGGATTTGGGGTTGGCGAAGTTCACGGAAAGACCTGTGAGAAAAGCGCGGCCTTTGGGCGGTGCTGCGATGGATCGCAGTGGCTCTTTGGCAGAGCGCCACGTGTTGTAAGCAATCCAGATGAGATAGAGCGCGCCAATGGATTTCATCGTTACATAGGCCCAGGGAAAGAGCTGGAACAGGCCTTCCAAACCAAGCAGGGCGAAGATTGTCCAGATCGCAGCCATGGTGCCAAGGCCAAGTCCTGTTAATATCCCGGTGCTGCGCCCGTTCAACAGCGTCTGGCGCAAGGAGATCAACATTGCGGGGCCGGGACTTAGGATCGCCACGGCCAATGTCAAATTAAACGCAATGATATGAGAGAGTTCCACTTAAGCTCCCTTCGATTGCTGAGAGGGTTTTATTCAGCTTACGGATAAAAACAAAACGGGCCAAGTGATCACTTGGCCCGTTCTCGAATTAAAACTCTGTGGGTCTTGTCACTTTTTGCCCGCGTCAATGTCCGGGGCGTCCACAGCTTTCATGCCAACCACGTGGTAGCCAGAGTCAACGTGCAGGTTCTCGCCGGTCACGCCTGAGGACAGATCGCTTAGCAGATAAAGCGCGGAGTTGCCGACTTCATCGATGGTGACGGTTTTACGCAGAGGAGAGTTGTATTCGTTCCATTTCAGAATGTAGCGGAAGTCGCCGATACCGGATGCTGCGAGGGTTTTGATAGGACCGGCAGAAATCGCGTTCACGCGAATGCCGTCTTTGCCCAAGTCTTCTGCGAGATATTTCACAGAGGCTTCCAGAGCGGCCTTGGCCACACCCATGACGTTATAGTGCGGCATAACTTGCTCTGCGCCATAGTAGGTCAGCGTCAGAGCAGAACCACCGTCTTTCATCAACTTCTCTGCACGCTGCATCACGGCTGTGAAGCTGTAGCAAGAGATGTCCATGGTCATCAGGAAGTTGTCACGGCTGGTGTCAACGTAACGGCCGCGCAACTCGTTCTTGTCAGAGAAACCGATGGCGTGAACGATAAAGTCGATCTTGCCCCACTTTGCTTCGATTTCCGAAAAAGCCGCGTCGATGGAAGCTGGGTCAGACACATCACAATCGATCAGTGTGTCGACACCCAATTGGTCGGCCAGTGGCTGCACGCGTTTTTTGAAGGCGTCGCCCATATAAGAGAAAGCCAGCTCTGCGCCCGCGTCGGCGCAAGCCTTCGCAATACCCCATGCGATGGATTTGTCATTCGCAAGGCCCATGATGAGGCCGCGTTTACCAGCCATCAGATTATTTGACATTTGGACTACTCCGTCCCTTATTCCGTTTTAAATGACCTTTAGGCGATAGGTTACACATCATCAAGGCCACTCGAACCGAGCGTGGCGCAAATGGTATCGGAGAAAGACATGTCAGATCGCAGCGGAATTTTTGCTGGTGACAACCCATTTGAATTGACCCGGAGTTGGTTGGCGGAAGCGGAGACTGCTGAGCCAAATGACCCCAATGCAATTGCTTTGTCGACCGTCGACAAAGATGGGCTCCCAAATGCCCGGATGGTGCTTTTGAAGGATGTCGAAGATGATGCCTTCGTGTTTTACACCAACTATGGCTCTGCGAAGGCGCAGGAAATTGAGCAGGCGGGGAAGGCCGCTTTTGTCATGCACTGGAAATCATTGCGCCGCCAAGTCCGTGTGCGTGGCACCGTCAGTCGCGAAGATGGAGAGAAGGCGGATGCCTATTACAAATCACGGTCGCTTAAGAGCCGCTTGGGTGCTTGGGCGAGTGATCAGTCTCAGCCACTCCCCTCTCGGGCGAGCTTGGTCGCAAAGGCGGCCAAAATGTCCACTGTGCACGGAACAGCACCGAAACGGCCACCGTTCTGGGGTGGGTTTCGGATCGTTCCGGTGGAAATCGAATTCTGGGCAGATGGTGCTTTTCGCTTGCACGACCGCTTCGTTTGGCGCCGCGCAACCCCTTCTGATGCATGGGAAATTATACGTTTGAACCCTTGACATCCACGTGACGTAAAATGCAACCCTATGAAAGAACTGCGATTTTTTTCCTTGCTGCGCGTAAGGAATTGTCGCAGTAAAGGGATGACCCTGGGGATGGGGTCGCGCAGAGTAAGGCCGTGAGAATGGATGATGTAACTGCCCAGAAGATCGGCGGGCAGGTGAAGTGGTTCGATCCTGTAAAAGGGTTTGGT
>NZ_CYTO01000024.1:888112-899598 GCF_001458335.1 Cognatishimia activa | reverse complement strand
CAATGTTTTACGCAATTTTGGGCAGAGTTCTGTGGCGGATGGGGCCAAAGTGGAATTGCTGGCTCAAGAGACGCAACGCGGTGTTCAGGCCGTCGAAGTTCTTAGCATAAATGTGCCAGAATCAGAGACAGCAGCACCCTTGTCAGATTTCGAAGAACTGGATGCCCCGGACATCGCAAATTTGCCGCTTGAGCCCGCGCGCGTGAAGTGGTTTGACAAAGGCAAAGGCTTCGGTTTCGCCAATGTGTTTGGTCGTGAAGATGATGTTTTTGTCCACGTCGAAGTTTTGCGTCGCCAAGGGCTCGCAGAGTTGCAGCCTGGTGAAGCGCTTGCTATCCGTGTGATAGAAGGCCAGCGGGGCTATATGGCCGCGCAAGTTTGCTCTTGGGAGGCGTCTTACGGCGACAAATCCTAAAACCTCTGAAACGCCGCAATGCACGGAAACGAATGATGTTCCATCGCCACCGTCTTTTAAAATCCGTGACGGTGGTTTTGGGCCTGATGTTTGCAGCAAATTTAGCTGGTGCAGAGTGTCGCCCTGACACGGTCCATTTGCGTGGCGATTGGGGGAAAGCACGTTTTAGCGTCGAAGTGGCTGATAACGCCTCAGAGCGTGCAAGAGGGCTGATGGAACGTCCCTCAATGCCGTTGAGCGCGGGGATGTTGTTTGTGTATCACCAAACCCGGCCTGTCTCTTTTTGGATGCGCAACACTTTGATTCCTTTGGATATGATCTTCTTGGATGAAAACGGGGTCGTGGTGAATGTGCACCACAACGCAATCCCTTTAGATGAAACCCTGATCCCAAGCCGTGCGCCAACACGCTACGTGCTCGAAGTGAATGCGGGGCTTTCAAAAGCCCTAGGCATTACCAAGGGGACGGAATTGCGCCATCCCTCTGTGGTCCAAACCAACGCCGCTTGGCGCTGCGCTGATCCGGAATAAAAAAGTTTCATAAATTGCGATTTTGCTCTTTTCATTCCGCGCCGTAGGGACTAATTCCCCCGTCACGGTCCGGGGCGTAGCGCAGTCTGGTAGCGCACCTGTTTTGGGTACAGGGGGTCGTGAGTTCGAATCTCGCCGCCCCGACCACTTTCCTCCTAAATGACATCTCAATATATATGCTGTTGAGCTCACGTTTTTCGTGCGCGTGATTGGTGACGTTTATGATTGAAACAAAACGGCTTTTGTTAAGGCGCACAGAGATGCGCGATTTGGATGACTTCCATGCGATCTTCACCCATCCAAAAGCTATGCGATATTGGAGCGCCTTGCCCCATGAGAGCATTCAGCAGACAGAAGAAATTGTGTCAGCCATGGTTCAGGCCGATCATAGTTTCAGTGACGACTTCGCGGTCGAATTTGAAGGGCGGGTCGTGGGCAAAGCAGGCTGCTGGCGTGTTGGCGAGTTAGGTTTTATTTTTCACCCCGATGTTTGGGGGCAGGGCTTTGCAACAGAGGCTTTGGCTGCTGCGATCCCACACGCGTTTGAAACCTTGCCCATGGAGAAAATTGAAGCGGATGTTGATCCGAGGAATGCTTCGTCCTTGGCCGTGTTGCGTAAATTTGGCTTTTGCGAGGTTGGTCGCGCAGAAAAGACGTTTCTTTTGGGCGATGAATGGTGCGACAGCATCTACCTTGAACTGACGCGAACAGGATGGCTTTCTCGTGCTAAAAGCTGATCAACAAAACGACTTACAAATTCTGTGATTTTCCTCTTTCCTTTCCTGTCCACGATGTTTAAACGGTGCGAACGGTCCGGGGCGTAGCGCAGTCTGGTAGCGCACCTGTTTTGGGTACAGGGGGTCGTGAGTTCGAATCTCGCCGCCCCGACCACTTTTCCAAAGTCTCAGTTTTTCACTTTATAAAGAACCTCGCGTCTCAGCGATCGTCTTCGTTGCATCGTTCACGGCGGGATTTTCCTGCGCGAAACAAAATTTTTTTCTGATGCTTTGGCGTGATCCTTATTAAGAGCTTCTTAACCTTTGCGCACCGACACGCATCGAGCACTCAATGAACCGTTTTTGAATTTTGCTTTTGTTTGAGGGGCTTCTTGATCAGAGCTCAAACATTGCGGTGCGCCGTCAATTCTAAACAAATTATTAAGGAACGGATTGGGTGGCCTGAAAGCTATGGCGCAATGCCAAGTGCAATCGCGCTGGTCCAAAAAAAACCGTTGACCGAACCGCTATTCATACGCCAGATTGTATGAGTGGATTGACTAAACACCATATATTGTGTTTTGCGCCGCGGGGGAAAGAACCAAAAATCACATGATGAACCAGAGTTTTCTGGCATCTGCGTGCGCAGTTTTGCGCCCGCCTAAGAAGGTTTTGCCCATCGCTGGCGCTAGGTGAGAGCTTTGATCCCGCCACATGACGAAGAATGACAACAAGACTTCGGGGCAGAACATGAAGATTGAACGTAAATTCACCAAGGCCGGCCAAGACGCTTATGCAGATTTAGACTTCATCTCCACCACATCAGAAATTCGAAACCCGGATGGCTCCATTGTTTTTCAGGCTGAGAATGTCGAGATCCCGGCGAAATGGAGCCAGGTGGCCTCTGATGTGATTGCCCAGAAATATTTTCGCAAAGCTGGTGTCCCATCAAAGCTGAAAACGGTGAAAGAGAAGGGGGTTCCAGAATTTCTATGGCGTTCTGTGCCCGCAGATGGTGCTGAGTTTGGCGGGGAAACCTCTTCCAAACAAGTGTTTGACCGTCTCGCCGGGGCGTGGGCCTATTGGGGATGGAAAGGTGGCTATTTCACCACTGAAGAGGACGCGCGGGCTTATTATGATGAGATGCGCCATATGCTGGCCTCCCAGCGCGCTGCGCCAAACTCTCCGCAATGGTTCAACACCGGCCTTCACTGGGCTTACGGGATCGATGGCCCCGCTCAGGGGCATCACTATGTGGATTACAAATCAGGCGAATTGACCAAGTCCACCTCGTCTTATGAACACCCGCAACCGCATGCTTGTTTCATTCAATCCGTGTCCGATGATCTGGTTAATGACGGCGGCATTATGGACCTGTGGGTGCGCGAAGCGCGGTTGTTCAAATACGGTTCGGGCACCGGTACGAATTTCTCAAGCATCAGAGCGGAAAATGAACCTTTGGGCGGCGGCGGAAAGTCGTCTGGCCTCATGGGGTTTCTAAAAATAGGGGATCGCGCCGCCGGTGCGATCAAATCAGGCGGGACAACCCGTCGGGCAGCCAAGATGGTGATCTGTGATGCGGACCATCCCGACATCGAAGAATTCATCAATTGGAAAGTGAGAGAAGAGCAGAAAGTCGCGTCTATCGTCGCGGGATCGAAAGTTCATGAAGAAAAGCTGAACGAGATCTTCGCGGCCATCCGTGGCTGGGATGGCGCAACTGAGGACGCGGTAGATCCAAAGAAGAATGATCAGCTAAAAACAGCGATCAGGGGGGCGCGAAAGTCAAAAATTCCAGAGACTTACGTAAAGCGTGTGCTGGATTATGCCAAGCAAGGTTACGCCAGCATCGAGTTCCCCACCTACGACACTGATTGGGACAGTGAAGCCTACGCCTCGGTGTCGGGTCAGAACTCTAACAACTCGATCCGCGTGACCGATGCCTTTTTACAGGCCGTGCGTGAAGACGGAGATTGGGAGCTGATCAGGCGCACCGATGGCGCGGTGGCAAAGACCATTAAGGCACGGGATTTGTGGGAGCAGGTGGGCCATGCCGCCTGGGCCTGCGCCGATCCGGGTATTCAATTCCATGACACAGTGAATGCTTGGCATACCTGCCCAGAGGATGGGGCCATTCGCGGCTCGAACCCATGTTCTGAATATATGTTCTTGGATGACACGGCGTGCAACCTAGCGTCCTTGAATTTGCTGACCTTCCTTGAAGACGGCAAATTCCAGTCCGAGGACTATGTGCACGCAACCCGTTTGTGGACCGTGACGTTGGAAATATCCGTCATGATGGCGCAGTTCCCGTCTAAGGAAATCGCGCAATTGTCCTATGATTTCCGCACGCTAGGCTTGGGGTATGCCAATATCGGCGGCCTTTTGATGAACCTTGGCCTGAGCTACGACAGCGATGAGGGCCGCGCGCTGGCTGGGGCGCTGACCGCGATCCTGACAGGGGTGTCCTACGCCACATCTGCGGAAATGGCGGGGGAGCTTGGACCCTTTGCCGGATATCAGCGCAATGCAGATCACATGTTGCGGGTCATCCGCAATCATCGCAACGCCGCTTATGGGGCAACCGATGGCTATGAGGCGCTCGACGTGAAACCTGTGCCGCTGGATTGGGCCAATGTGCCAGATCAGGAACTGGCAAAGCTTGCCATGGCCTGCTGGGATGAGGCGTTGGCACTGGGCGAACAACATGGTTACCGCAACGCGCAGGTGTCTGTGATCGCACCAACGGGCACCATTGGATTGGTGATGGATTGCGATACTACGGGGATTGAACCTGATTTCGCCCTTGTGAAGTTCAAAAAGCTCGCCGGTGGGGGATATTTCAAGATAATCAACCGATCTGTCCCTGCTGCACTGGAAAAACTGGGCTACGGATCAGCGCAGGTTGAAGAGATCATCTCTTACGCAGTGGGGCACGGCACTCTAGGCAATGCGCCCGCGATCAATCCGACGTCTTTGATCCAACACGGATTTACGCAGACTGAAATCGACAAAGTCGAAGCAGCGATGGAAACGGCCTTTGATATTCGATTTGTTTTCAATCACTTCACGCTTGGAGAAGAATTTGTCACTGGCCCGTTGGGCGTGCCTGCTGAAAAGCTAACCGACCCAGAGTTTAACCTTCTTAACCATCTTGGCTTCACCAAAGCCGATATTGATGCGGCGAACGACCATATTTGCGGGACGATGACCTTAGAAGGGGCTCCGCATCTGAAAGAAGAACATCTATCGGTGTTTGATTGCGCCAATCCTTGCGGGAAGAAAGGCAAGCGGTTCCTGTCAGTGGACAGTCACATCACCATGATGGCGGCAGCGCAGTCCTTTATTTCCGGTGCGATCTCCAAAACCATCAATATGCCAAACGATGCTACGATCGAGGATTGCCAAAAGGCCTATGAACTCAGCTGGTCACTTGGTGTTAAGGCCAATGCGCTCTATCGCGATGGCTCAAAACTCTCACAACCTCTCGCTGCGGCGTTGATTGAGGATGATGAAGACGCGGAAGAGGTTCTAGAAAGCGGCAGCACACAAGAAAAAGCCGTCGTTTTGGCAGAGAAGATCATCGAAAAGGTGGTGATCAAGGAAGTGCAGAAGCGGGAACGCGAGAGGATGCCAGAGCGTCGCAAGGGGTATACCCAAAAAGCGATCGTTGGCGGCCACAAAGTCTATTTGCGCACTGGGGAATATGAGGACGGCTCTCTGGGCGAGATCTTCCTTGATATGCATAAAGAGGGCGCAGGCTTCCGGGCGATGATGAACAACTTTGCCATCGCGGTATCCGTTGGGCTGCAATATGGTGTGCCGCTGGAAGAGTTTGTGGACGCCTTCACCTTCACCAAATTTGAGCCTGCGGGCATGGTGCAGGGAAATGACTCTATCAAAAATGCAACATCAATACTGGATTATATCTTCCGGGAACTGGCGGTTTCTTATCTGGATCGAACAGACTTGGCTCATGTGAAACCTGAGGGCGCATCTTTTGATGATCTCGGTCGCGGGGTTGAAGAAGGCGTGTCAAACCTGAAAGAGCTCAGCGACAGCGCGGCGACCCGGTCGTTAGAGATGCTGAAACAAGTCTCTTCCACAGGCTATCTCCGTAAACGTCTGCCACAGGACCTGACCATGTTCCAGGGCGGGTTGGATCCAGAGGAGGCCTTGAACACATTGGTTCCAGAGACAGCGCCGGTCGCCAGCGGAAGTGATAAAGGCACGGTCGCGGTGATGGATGAACGGACAAAGGCCAAGATGCAGGGATACGAGGGCGAGGCCTGTGGCGAATGTGGAAACTACACGTTGGTGCGCAACGGAACCTGCATGAAATGCAACACATGCGGTGCGACGTCGGGATGTAGCTAGAAGTTAACCTGGGGGCGGCCATTGCGCCGTACAGGTTCCCCCGGCGGAGGGTTTATATCCGCCACGAATTCAATCGTTCTAGGGTGGGTGCGCCCACCCTGAAACGACGCTTAGGCCGCAGGTAAAAAACAATCGAGCGGTACAAGAGTGAGCTTAAGCGGCGAAACTTGGGGGGCTGTGGCCCCCCAATTTTATGTGTGCCTATACCGACGGGAGGTGAATGTTGTAGGTTTCTCGCAGCTCTGCATCCAAGATTGGATCAAAGGCTGCAGGTGAAGGCGCATTAAGAATTTCTTCTTTGCGCGCTTTGGCCTTTGGCACCAATTCATCCTTGCCAGCCTCATCCCATTCCTTAGGTGAAGTACGGCTCGCAAATGTCGGATAAACAAAATCTTTTTGCATTCTGGAGAGAGTTTCTCCGGTGCCAAGATAGTGGCCTGGACCGCCAATGCAAACGTCTCTGATTTGGTCTACTGCAAGCGTGGTTTCGTCCACTTCAATGCCGCGCAGACAGCGCATTGCTTGGCCGATCAGGTCATCGCCAAGGATTAAGCTTTCGTGGCAGAAACCGAGCAGAGACGCGTGCATGCCCGCTGCCTCGTAAACCATGTTCATACCTGCAAGACCGCACATGAGGTTGGAGCACATCTGTTCCCAGCCTGCTTGCATGTCGGGCAGTTTAGAATCTGTCATGCCGCCAGGCGCGCCGCCGGGAAGGCCGTAGAACTGGTGCATTTGAGCACAGGCCGCAGAGAGCAGGGCTTGTTCGCCTGATCCAGAGGTCATTGCACCTGTGCGCAGGTCGAGGCCGAATGGCCATGTACCAAAGATTGCTGGATGACCTGGAACAATCGCATTCACATAAACCAGACCTGCAAGGCATTCCGCCACGGATTGCACGATAGCACCGGCGATTGTGGAAGGTGCGGTTGCGCCCGACATGCATGCTGACAGCAACAACACAGGCATACCGCCCAAGATACATCCTTCCATGGCTTCACATGACTCGGTTGCGAATTTCATCGGCGGCACAACAAAGCAGTTGGTATTCGCCATGAATGGACGGGCGCGGAAAGCCTCTTCGCTGCCGGCAATTTTATACAAAAGCTCAAGAATTTCTGGCACAAATTGCGGTTCTGACACAGATGTGCCGATGTGTTTGGTGGTTCCAGAACAACACGCGTAAATGGTGTTCAGGTCCATCTCGAGGTTGTCCACAATATCGCGCGCCACCAATGGGCGTTGGACAAAGTGGATGTTTTCTAGCTGATCTGCGATCTTACAAGCGTCGTGCAAGTCTTGCAGGGTGCTGTCGCGATAGTTTTTGCCTTCCACGTCAACCATGCTCACAGCGGCGCCAGCGGTGCCGAAATGCACGCGGTTGCCAGAGAGCTGAAGGTCATGTTTTGGGTCGCGTCCGTAAAGGGTGATTGTTTTGGCGCATTTTTCTAGCGCGTCCTCAACCACTGCGCGCGGATAGCGCAGGCGGCCATCGTCACCCAAAATAGCACCGGCTTTCACCATATATTCCACGCCGCTTTCGGGCGCGTCAGCAAGGCCGATCTCTTCCAAAGCTTTCAGGGCGGCTTCGTGGATTTGTTCAATGTCAGAAGGGCTTAGCGGTTTATAGGTGCCGCCAGACATGCCAGGAAAGATGGCGCGTTGATCTTCAGTAAGGGCGGCTGCGCGCATTTCGCGACGGGCATTGCGGCCGCCAGAGCGACGCGAACTGGTACGTGTCATGGGTTTCGGGGTCCTGTTAGAATGTGTGCGTTAAGGTGAGTGAGAGCCTTAAAGCGCAGGTGCCCCACGTGCAGCTTTGCCTCGATCAGCGCCGATCGTTGCTTCTAGCAGGCTGATTTTCCAGCGATTGCTATGACGTTTTCCTAACATACAAGGATTATGCCATTCGCGCTCAGACTGCGTCCAGACGTTAACGACATGATGAGCAAAAAACCGACGCAAGGAAAAGGTTTAGACGGATCATTCTATTTCTATTTGAGGGGGCGAGCCTTGACCAAATCGCGATAATTTAATAGGTCGAACCCATGAACACTGTATGCACCATCATTATTTGTTGCATTTCCTGCTAAGACAACTTGGCGGGCCGTTCTTCTATTCCAAAACATCACTGAAGTTGCTAAGCCCGCCAGCACGATAGCCGTGTAAGGACGCGCCATGACTCATTCTGATCTGACGATCAAAATTCATAACTCGAAGACCCGTAAGAAAGAGGTTTTTGAGCCTTTGGACCCAAAGAACGTGCGTATGTATGTCTGTGGGCCAACGGTTTATGATCGTGCGCATTTGGGCAATGCTCGGCCTGTTGTTGTGTTTGATGTTTTGAACCGCCTGTTGCGCTACGCATATGGCGATGAACACGTCACTTATGCGCGCAATTTTACGGACGTTGACGACAAGATTAACGCGACCGCTTTAATGCGCAAAGAAGCGGGGGCTGAGGGCACTCTGGAAGAGCTGGTCGCCGAGCGCACCGAGGAAACCATCGATTGGTATCTCAAAGATATGGGTGCGCTGGGAGCTTTGGAGCCCGACCACATGCCGCGCGCAACCGGCTATATCGCACAGATGATTGTGATGATTGAGGATCTGATCAAGCGCGGACATGCGTATCCAGATGGGGCGGGGCATGTGTTGTTTTCGGTGAAAAGCTATCCTGACTATGGCAAACTGTCGGGTCGTTCTGTCGATGACATGATTGCAGGCGCACGGGTCGAAGTGGCTGATAACAAACGCGATCCGATGGATTTCGTGCTTTGGAAACCATCAACAGAAGATCTGCCGGGTTGGGAGAGCCCATGGGGACGCGGTCGTCCCGGCTGGCACATTGAATGCTCAGCCATGGCGCATGATTTGTTGGGCGAAAGCTTTGACATTCACGGTGGCGGCAACGATCTGCAATTCCCGCATCATGAAAACGAGATCGCGCAAAGTTGCTGTGCGCACCCAGAGGGCGAATTCGCGCGCTACTGGATGCATAACGAGATGCTGCAGGTGGAAGGGAAGAAGATGTCCAAATCCCTGGGCAATTTCTTTACCGTGCGCGACTTGCTCGATCAGGGTATTCCAGGTGAGGTTATACGCTTTGTGTTCCTGTCGACGCATTATGGCAAGCCGATGGATTGGACAGCGAAGAAAGCCAAAGAAGCGGAGAAAACTCTTAAGAAATGGTACGCGATTGCTGAAACCGCATTGGATAACGAGGAGCCTTATATCGGTGTCGTGAATGCCTTGGCGGACGATTTGAATACTGCACAGGCGTTAGCTGAGATTCACCAGCTTGCTCATGCTGAGGACGCCCCAAGCCTACGAGCCTCACTTTTACTGCTAGGCCTTTTCAACGGTACAACTCCCGAATGGGCCACAGCGCCGACCGCTGACCTTTCCGAGTTTGAGGCTCTGCTTGCCACTGCCCGTGAAACAGCCATGCAAACCAAAGATTTCTCAGAAGTCGATCGCGTGAAGGCCGCGTTGCTAGAAGCAGGTGTCGAAGTGCGTATGAGCAAGGCAGGGGTTGAGCTTTTGCCCGGCGCGGGGTTTGATGCTTCAAAGCTAGATGCTCTGAAATAAAACAATAAAAGCCAGCGAGAGCGAGCGATGACCAAAGAACGTCTATATATCTACGACACGACGCTCCGGGACGGACAGCAGACCCAGGGCGTTCAGTTCTCTACATCTGAAAAGCAACAGATAGCCGGGGCGTTGGACACGCTGGGCGTAGATTACATTGAAGGCGGCTGGCCCGGTGCGAACCCGACCGACAGCGAATTCTTTGAGGATCGCCCGTCAACAAAAGCGACCTTTACCGCCTTTGGCATGACCAAACGGGCAGGGATGTCGGCGGAAAACGATGACGTTTTGGCTGCCGTGCTGAACGCGGACACACCTGCGGTCTGTTTGGTGGGCAAGACCCATGACTTTCACGTGGAAACCGCTTTGGGCATCACCTTGGCGGAAAACACGGAAAACATTGAGAAATCCATCGTGCATCTTAAGAAACAGGGCCGTGAGCCGCTGTTCGATGCAGAGCATTTCTTTGATGGGTTTAAGGCCAATCCAGCTTATGCGATTGAGACCGTTAAAGCCGCCTATGAGGCGGGTGCCCGTTGGGTGGTGTTGTGTGATACCAACGGCGGCGCGTTGCCCAGTGAGGTGTATGACGCCGTAAAAGCGGTCATCAAGGCAGGCATCCCGGGCGATCATGTGGGGATCCACACCCATAACGACACAGAGCAAGCCGTGGCCAACTCGTTGGCGGCTGTGGATGCAGGCGCGCGGCATATTCAAGGGACTTTGAATGGTCTGGGCGAACGCTGTGGCAATGCGAACCTGACCACATTGATCCCGATGCTCTTGCTCAAAGAGCCATATGCCAGCCAGTTTGAGATTGGGGTCACGAAAGACGCGTTGCAGGGGCTTACCAGAACCAGCCGGATGCTGGACGATATCTTGAATCGCGTGCCGAGCAAGCAAGCGGCTTTTGTGGGGGCCAGTGCCTTTGCCCATAAAGCGGGCCTGCATGCCAGCGCGATCCTGAAAGATCCGACCACCTACGAACATGTGCCGCCGGAAACCGTCGGTAACGCACGCATCATTCCCATGTCCAATCAGGCGGGGCAGTCCAACCTGCGCCGTCGTTTGGCAGAAGCTGGTATTGAGGTCGAGAAGGGCCACCCAGCGCTTGGCGCAATGCTTGAGAAAATCAAAGAAAAAGAAGCGCTTGGCTATTCTTTCGATACGGCTCAGGCGAGCTTTGAACTGCTTGCACGTCGCGAGTTGGGCCTGTTACCTGACTTTTTTGAAGTGAAACGCTACCGCGTCTCGGTCGAGCGCCGGAAAAACAAATACAACAAGATGGTCAGCCTTTCTGAGGCGGTTGTGGTCATCAAAGTGGGTGATGAAAAACACCTGAGCGTCAGTGAATCCATGGATGAAAGCGGCGCAGACCGCGGACCGGTGAACGCTTTGTCCAAAGCCTTGGCCAAGGACCTCGGCCCATACCAGGACGTGATCGACGATATGCGTCTGGTGGACTTTAAGGTGCGCATCACTCAGGGCGGCACCGAGGCGGTGACCCGTGTGATTATCGACAGTATCGATAGTCAGGGCCAGCAATGGTCCACGGTGGGTGTGTCCGCAAATATCGTGGATGCATCCTTTGAAGCGCTTGTGGACACGACCCTTTGGAAGCTCGTGAACGACGGCGCGACGCCTGTCAGTTAAGGAATAGGGTGCATGGACGCTGACATCGCCGCCTGCGCTGGGATTGTAGAAAAGGGCGATCCTGACCGGTTTTTGGCGATCATGTCCGCGCCCGTCGCTTTGCGCGAAAAGCTCTTCCCACTTTATGCGATGAACGTCGAAGTCGCCCGCGCGCCATGGGTGACGGAAGAAAGCATGATTGCCGAAATGCGCCTGCAATGGTGG
>NZ_CYTO01000024.1:855866-888042 GCF_001458335.1 Cognatishimia activa | reverse complement strand
GGCCCGCATTCTTACCCCAACACAGGCGCAATCGCTGGACGCATTGATCGAAGCGCGGCGGTGGGACATTTACCGCGATCCCTTTGAAGATGAAGACGCGTTTCAAAGTCACTTTTCAGCGACCGCAGGGCAATTGTTGATGGTGGCCGCCGAGGTCGCCGGTGCAACTGATTTAGAGAGCGTTCGCAAGGTTGGCGAAGTGGATGGTTTGGCGCGTTGGTTTTTGGCCATTCCAGCTTTGGAAGCAGCAGGGCGCATTCCGTTAGTGGACGGGCGTGCCGAAACCGTTCGGACCCTTGCGCTTGATGCGCTTAAGAAACGGCGCACTGCAAGGCGCAAACTCGGGCGTCAAAACAAAGAGGTTTGTGCAGTGCTAAGGCTTACGTGGCAGTCTGAGGCGATCTTAAAACGTGCAGCTAAGAACCCTGACGCCGTTGCAAAATCTGATCTGCGCAACGGTGAATTTCAAAATAAATTCAGTCTTCTATGGAAGTCTTTTAACGCAAAGTGGTGAGCGTCGCTCGCGGCAGATCATCTGCGCCTTTTCCGCCTTCGTCTACAAAGAGGCCTGGCAAAACGATCATGTTTAGAATGTCGTGAACGGGCACTTTCACGAAACTTTTTCTTCCGTCTGCATAACCCAGCAATGTCCAAACGCGCCCCCAATATTCTAACCGCAAGGGGCGCACATCTTCCTTGGCGCCACTGCCCATGGTGACCCGCAACATCTGTCGAGACCGGATCGCAGAGCGCAGCGTAGCCAGATGCTGAAGAGCGCGGCCGGCATCATCAAATGGGTAGACCGCATAAGCACCCGATGGCGTCTCTGCGCCCTGAGGCAAAGCGTCTTCTAGTTTCTGAGACACGGTCTGTGCCGCGTTTTGTAAGTCTTCATCGGCACTTGCGGCGACCGCTAGTAATCCAAGGTGCAAGGCTTCCAGCTCGCTTTCGGTCAAATGGAGCGGGGGCAGGGTGGTGACGGCTTTTGCTTGATAGCCGGTGCCTTGGGTGGCCTCAATCGGCATGCCGCTGGCTTTCAGACTGTCCATATCGCGATAGATGCTTCGGACCGAGACACCAAACTCCTCCGCTAGGTCCTCTGCACGCACCACGTCACCAGACGACAAGCGCTGCATTATCGCGCTCAGACGTGCGCTTTTGCCGGGGTGTTTTCTTGATTCTGCAGCGGTCATTTCTGATCATTTCCAATACTGACAGTTTAGAGTCAGTATTGAGGGTAAATCATCCGAATTCCAGAGGTTTTGTTGGTTCAAAGCGCTGAATTCAGCCCTTAAACCTATCCTCAGCATATATCACGCCCGTGATCGGGCACGCATTGGGAGAAGTTTCATGCTCAACAATATCGGCCTTCCGGGTCTTTTGCTTATCGCTGTTGTGGTTCTGGTTCTGTTTGGCCGCGGCAAAATCAGCTCTTTGATGGGCGAAGTGGGTAAAGGCATCACAGCCTTCAAAAAAGGTGTCGATGACGGCGCAAAAGAGATCGAAGAAGACGCGGCAGAGGTGGCGAAAGACGTCACTCCGGAAGACGAAAAAGACAAGGTCTAATCTATGTTTGACCTCGGTTGGAGCGAACTTCTGATCATTGGTGTTGTGGCCCTGATTGTCATCGGGCCCAAAGACTTGCCGGTGATGTTCCAGCAAGTGGGCCGCTTTGTCGGGCGCATGCGGGGCATGGCACGGGAGTTTTCCTATGCCATGAACCAAGCGGCTGACGAGGCAGGGGTGAAGGACGCCACAAAGGGGTTCAAGTCAGCCACTGACGGTTTGAAAACCATGGCAAACCCTGCCAAAGCCGCCACGGATGCGGTGCGCGACAAGGTCAAGGATGCCACTGATTTTAAACTGGATTTAGGCACAGATTCTTTGAGCGAAGAGCGAGCATCTGCGGCCAAGAAAATCCAAGAAGCGACGGCGAAAAAGGCAGCGGCCGCCAAGGAAGCAGCGGAGACGCCGACAAAGGCGAAACCAGCAGCCACCAAGAAGCCTGCAGCTAAGGCCGCACCCAAAAAGGCGACCAAGCCAAAAGCCAAGCCTAAGGCTGAGACGAAGAAAGACGCAGAATGAGCCAGTCCGAACACATGGCGGAAGACCCAATGGACGAGGTCGAGGAAAGCTCGGCCCCTCTGATTGAACATCTTGCGGAGCTACGCACACGGCTGATCCATTCTGTCGTGGCATTCATCATTGGTATGGTGATTTGTTTCACGGTTGCGACGCCGCTGTTTAACTTCCTGACCTCACCCCTGTGTCAGGTTCTGGGTGAGCGGGGCCAGGATTGCGACCTGATCTTCATCAGCCCGCAAGAGGGCTTCTTTGTTGCTATTAAGATCTCGTTCCTTGGCGGCTTTATTTTGGCATTTCCGTACATCGGCTTGCAGATGTGGCGCTTTGTGGCACCGGGGCTTTACAAAAATGAACGTGGGGCGTTCCTGCCATTCTTGGTTGCGTCGCCCTTCATGTTCATCCTTGGCGCATCCTTCGCGTTCTATGTGGTGACACCGCTGGCATATGACTTTTTCCTTGGGTTCCAACAGTTTGGCAATGAAGGCGAAGCGCTTGTAGATGAAGAAGTGCAACAAGGCCTGTCCGTTGTTTTCCAAGGTTCTGCGCAGGAATACCTGAATCTGACCATCAAATTCGTGGTGGCTTTTGGTCTGTGTTTCCAACTGCCCGTCCTTTTGACCTTGATGGGCAAAGCGGGGCTGGTGAACGCAGAAGGACTTGGAAATGTCCGCAAATATGCGGTCGTTGGTATTCTCGTGCTCGCAGCGTTGGTGACGCCGCCAGACGTTATCACTCAGGTGATCCTATTTGTGGTGGTCTACGGGCTTTATGAGGTGTCCATCTTCCTCGTGGGTCGTGTGGAGAAGAAGCGCGAAGAGCAATTGCGCGCGGAAGGGTACTACGATGACGAAGATGACTTGCACCCTGAAGAGATGATGGATGCAGACACGGATGACACTGCGAAGTAAAGCGCAGGCTCCAGAACCAAAGAGGGCGCCCAATAGGGCGCCCTTTTTCTTTTTTGACCTTTAGATTGGAACAATCAATTCGGACGCAGAGCCACGAGCACGACGCCAAGCTCTTCCTCGGCTTCCTTGATCTTCTGCAAGTTTTCTTTGGAAAGATCCGCTGCATTTGTGTCCAGCTGTGTTAATGCGACCACTGGTCCTCCGATTTCTTTTTCTAAAGCCTGTAAAGCGCTAAGCTTTTCGTTTTCCAGTTCAGCAATTGGGTAGAGCATATGGGTCTCCTGTTGGGGCAAATGTGATCTGTTGACTAATCGACTTGATTGGATGGTAGTGCCAAAGGCGGAAATTTCAAAATCGCATTCGTTGCTAGGGATCGAAGCCCTTGTTGAGCCGCGCAGAACGTGGTTTGAAAAGAGCGAAGACAGCGGAAGAAGATCATGGACGACAAAACCTTAAACCGGATCGCAGAAGCCTTAGAACGGATGGCGCCAGCGCCTTTGCCAGCACCCGATTTTGACGCGGCAGATGCGTTTGTGTGGCATGTAGATCCTGATCGTCTGGAGCCGGTCCCAGAGGTGAGCCGGGTTGGGATTGAGCTGTTGATTGGTGTGAACCGCTCCCGCGACACATTGCTTGCCAACACCGAACAATTTGCCCGTGGTTTGCCAGCAAACAACGCGCTTTTGTGGGGCGCACGTGGGATGGGGAAATCCTCGCTGGTGAAGGCGGTGCATGGAGAACTTTTGAACCGCGGTTTGTCTTTGAAGATCGTTGAATTGCAACGAGAAGACCTGCCGACGGTGTCTCGGCTACTGAACCATCTGCGCGGGCGGAAGGAACGGTTTGTGCTGTTCTGTGATGATCTGTCATTCTCCCATGATGACCAGCACTATAAGAGCCTGAAAGCGGTGCTGGATGGCGGGATTGAAGGGCGGCCAGAGAACGTTGTGTTCTACGCCACATCAAACCGTCGCCACCTAATGCCGCGGGATATGATTGAGAATGAGCGTGGCTCAGCGATCAATCCGTCTGAGGCGGTCGAAGAAAAGGTATCTTTGTCTGATCGCTTTGGTCTGTGGCTCGGCTTCCATCCATGTTCACAAGATGAATACCTTGATATGATCCGTGGCTATTGTGACGCCTATGATCTTGAAATTGATGATGAAACCCTGCGCGCCGAAGCGATTGAGTGGCAGGCCACACGGGGAAGCCGGTCAGGTCGGGTGGCCTGGCAATTCTTCACGGATTTGGCGGGGCGCAAAGGCGTGTCGATCACATAAAAAAGGGGCCGCTTGGCCCCTTTTTCTTTGAATGCGTTATTGTAGGAACGGCATTGGGTCGACGCTCTCAAACCCTTTTCGTACCTCGAAATGCACGAAGTTATCCTTCGCCGGGATCGCCGCAATTTTCGCGTTGCGTTTCACCGTCGCGCCTTTGGATGCGGTGATACCCTCGACGTTGTAATAGACCGTCATGACATTATCGGCGTGGCGGACCACAACGATTTTTACCCCGTCCGCGTCCGTTGTAATCGCAGCAACCGTTCCATCTGCAGCTGCAACAACAGGAGTGCCTGCGGGCGCAGACATGTCGATACCGTTGTTTTTGCCTTTAGAGTAGGGGCGAATGATCTTGCCATTCACTGGGAAGGACATCTTCGCGCTGCTATTGGCAGGTTTGGTCTGTTGCTTGGACAGATCCTCTGCCGCAGGTTTTGCAACCGGTGCGGATGGTGTTTCATCCGGCAAAGGCGTTGCTGCACTTGGCGGAACCGGGGTTGGGCTGCCTTCGCCCGGTGCGGTTGTCTCTGTGCGCGCCTGAGGGCGCGCGCTTTCAGACGGTGCAGAAGGTCGCGCCGGTGGGATCAGAAGGATTTGGTTTTCACGAATGGTGAAGTCTTTGCCCAAGCCGTTCCATTCCGCCAGGCTGCGCACGGATACATTGTAGAGACGCGAGATCGTGAACGCCGTCTCGCCGCGCTGGACCGTGTGGCGGATCGGCTCAAAGCCAATCTGGGTGTCCTCAGTTACTTGGACGGGCGCTGCTTCCAGCTCATCTGTTTGGACCACAGGAGTCGCGTTATCGATGGCATTGCCTGCAAGGGACGTGATGTCGACATTGCTTGGTGACACGACCTGCCCAGAAGCCGGTTCCGCTACCCGGGTCGGGAGGGCGACAATCTCGCCGTCGCGAAGCGGATCGTTGACTTGCACCGCGTTGTATCTGGCGAGCTCTGTGGCATCCACGCCAACACGATTGGCCACATCAGCAACTGTGTCACCGCGTTTGGCGACAGCCACCTGATAGTTCGGGTAAGAGATGATCCCGCGGGCATCCGGTGTAGGGCGATCCGCGGTCGCACCAACTGCGGCCTCGGACGTATCAAGGCCCTGGCCAAATACATCGCGAAGGTCCAAATCCAATGGCCCGCTACAAGCGGACACAAGGGCTGCGGCTGACACAGCCATAGCTAAGCGGGCTGGGACAAATCCAAAAGGGCGTCGCAGGGAAACTGTCATCTCGATATCCTCGTCGAACCCCTTATTTCTAATGTGTGGGGTTTCGTTACGCGTAAACACTACTGGATGTCGCAGAGTTCTGCGGTCCAGTCACATACCTTGGCGCTTTATAGGCAGAGTTTCGCCTAATTGTCACGGGCCATACCTTCGACCAAAGGCACAAAACGTACGGGTCTGATCTCTTCGTAATCAAAACCGTCCTCACCGCGCACCACTTTGATCATAGATTGAACAGCATCGGATTGGCCCACAGGCACCACCATGATTCCGCCCAACTTGAGCTGTGCCAAAAGAGGGCCCGGCGGGTCTTCGGCGGCGGCGGTTACGATGATGCGGTCAAAGGGCGCTTGATCGGGCAGGCCGAAGCTGCCGTCGGCTGAAAAGGCGGTGACATTGGCCAGATCTAAGTCTTGAAAAATCTGTTTGGCTTCCGTCACGAGGCGGCGATGCCGGTCGACCGTGTACACGCGACGCGCCAGGTGGCTGAGAATGGCTGCTTGATAGCCCGAGCCAGTGCCCACTTCCAATACCTTGTCCCGCGGGGACACATTCAACGCCTGGGTCATGAGGCCCACCACGGAGGGTTGGCTGATGGTCTGGCCACAGGGGATGGGCAGAGGGGTGTCTTCATAGGCGCGGTCGGCGAACAAACCCTTCACAAACAGCCCGCGATCTACCTTCTCCATGGCCGTCAACACAGCCATGTCTGTGATGCCCTTGCTGCGCAGGGCAAACATGAATTGCATTTTGCGTTCAGCGAGATCGTCAGTCATTCAATCACTTTCAGCGCTTCAAGGGCGTCATGTGCCGTCAGGTCCGCGCGCATCGGTGTGACCGAAATATAGTCATTCAGATTTGCCTGCGCGTCAGATCCTTCGCCAGAAGGGACGCTTTGATCTCCGCCTGTGACCCACAGAAAACGCCGACGTCCGGGGCTGGTTTCCGCTTTGACTGCAAAGTTTACACCTTGACGTCGCCCTTGGGTTGCAACCTTGATCCCTTTGACTTCGTTTGCAGGGATAGGCGGGAAGTTGATGTTATAAAACAGGCGATAGTTTTGGTTGTCTTCCATATTCGCGGCCAAAATCTTGCGAATGACGTCCACTCCGAAATGGGCGCTGGCTTCAAATGAATCCTCTAGGTCGAGGTTTCTTGGACCGTAATATTGCGAAAGAGCAAATGACGGCACACCTTGTAAAGCCCCTTCCATCGCGCCACCGATGGTGCCGGAATACATGGTATTTTCAGCCGAGTTGTTGCCACGGTTCACACCCGACAAAATCAGGTCAGGCTTCTCCCCATTCAACACGTCGTGGATACCCGCTAGCACGCAATCCGCTGGGCTTCCTTCGGCTGCAAACCGACGCTCGCCCAATTTGGCAATCATGGTTGGGTGGGTGTAGCTGATACAGTGGCCAACACCCGATTGCTCAAAGGCCGGAGCCACAGTCCAAACTTCGCCATCGGGTCCCACAAGGTCCGTGGCGATCTTCTCCATCACCGAAAGGCCCGGCGCGTTGATGCCATCGTCGTTGGTGATGAGAATGCGCATGCGGGAGCTCCGGTCGTCAATAAAGGCTTTATCACTCTCTACGGGAGTGTCAGGCCCTCATCAAGCGCACAGAGCAACGCAGGTGAAATTGGATAAACTGGGCGTTAAAGAGCGAGCTCTTTGATGAGCCGCGCCGCCTCGTCATGGATGGAGGCAAGCGAGTCGCGTGGCTCACCCGGGAAGAAGCGGGCGCGCGTGGCGGTTGGCATCGGGTTTGGTTCCAAGACATGCACCTTTGGACCGGTCTTCACGGTTTCGGCCTGCCAGCTTTTGGCCAAGGCGATTTGCGAGGCTTTTGTTGCGCCATAAGAGCCAAAGAACTTCTCGCCCGCTTTTGGGTCATCAAAGAAGACGGCTTGTCCGGTTTCACCCAAGAGAGGCGCCATAAACGGGATCAGCTGCCCGGTCGCGGTCACGTTGCAAGCGACTGATTTTTCCCAGTCTTTTGCGTCGATATGGCTGGTTGGTGTCAGGGGCGCGCCGTGGACGGCCGCATGAACCCACAGGTCAATCTTGCCCCAACGATCGTAAATAGACCGGCAAAGTTGCGCCATGGCGTCGACATTGGTGATGTCCATTGGGGCCAGCGTCGCATCGCCCCCTTTGGCTTTGATCTTGTCGTCGAGCTCTTCCAGCCCACCGATGGTGCGCCCAACGGCGACCACATGATAGTCGGGCGCAAGCGCCTCGGCGAAAGCATATCCAAGGCCGCGCGATGCGCCGGTGACAAGTGCGATTTTCTCAGTCATGTCAAAGGTGTGATCCTTTGGCGGAGAATGGTCAAGGGCACAAACGCCGCAGGTTTGCGATCCCTATAAAGATAACACGTGTTGATGAAGCGCTGGTGACGCGCTTGCGACAATTGCGCCTTTGGACAGGATGGACAGAGGTTTGCCGTTTAGGTCAGAGATCACACCACCGGCTTCCTGAACAATTGGGCAAAGGGCGCAGATGTCAAAGGCGTCCAGGTCGTCGCCATTTAAGGATAGGTCGATAAGGCCTCGCGATAGCGCTCCATATGCCGGGGAACCGGCGTCATAAACCCGTTGTTTGCCTTTGGTTTTGAGCTGGTCGTACAGGCTCAGGCTCTCCGATCCAAAACTCTCTGGATTTGCAAGGTGGATCACCGAGTGATCCAATTCTTGTCGCCCAGACGTGTGTACCCGCCGTCCTTCGAAATGCGTGCCGTGACCTTCTGCGGCCCAAAACAGCAATCCCGGCATGGGCAAGGCAATCAGGCCAAGGATTGGCGTTCCGTCACGGCATAGGCTGATGAGAGACGCATAATTTAGCAACCCGGCTCCAAAAGCTCTGGTGCCATCAATCGGGTCGAGCACCCAGGTAAAAGCACTGTCACCAGTCTCTGTCCCAAATTCTTCACCCAAGATACCGTGACTTGGATAGTTTTTGCGGATCGCCTCGCGCCAACGGATCTCGATGTTCAAATCGGCTTGGGTGAGCGCGGATCCATCGGCCTTGTAGTCAACCAAAAGATCTTGGGACCAAGTTTGATGCGCCGTTTCAGTGGCATCTGCAGCGAGTTTTAATGCAGTAGAGATATAGTGCTCAAGGTCAGACATGCGCTGCTTAGACATGACCTATGTAACGGCTACACGACCATTTTTACTTAATAAAAAAGGCAGCCCAAATCGCAGGCTGCCTTGTGAAAAGCGGAAGATTGGAGATTATCCTGAATAGGGAAGTGAGGAATGGTGCAACACGATGCGGACTGTGCCTTCAGCGTCCTTTTTGTAGCCAAAGCTCTTGTCCACTTTCGTGACGTTTCCGTCTTTGTCAGTGAAAGTCACCCAGCCCATCCACATGGCGACATCCCCTTCAGAAAACGTTGCGGCCGTGTCAAAGACAACTGTACGCCAGCCTTTGATGCCAAAACCGCCGTCGTTTGGATATTCTTCGTCGTGACCAACGAAATAGGACAGCGCACCCTTGCGCGTTGTCCGGAAGGTTTGCTCACCGCCCGCCAGTGTTGGCTTAAACAGCACTGGCCCCATGTTGTAACCGTAGGCCGCATCCAGCGCGCCTTCAGCCACTGCGCGCGCGCCGTCGATCCCGTCTTCCTCGTAGGCCTTTGAAACGGCAACCAAGGCATCGCCCCAAACTTTGGTGGCAGCGGTGATTTCGGTCTCAGTGATCGACATGTGGTTTTCCTTCTTTCGTGGTGTTCAGCGACGTGGCTGAAGTGCAATCTCAAAAAGTTCCGACGTGGTTTAGCGGCTTAAGCGGATGAGGTCGACAAGAAACGCTTGAAAAGAGCGTTACGTTCTTTTGTCACTTTAAGCCTTTTCGCCTGATCCAGTTGCACTAGAGAGAACAGGCTCGGCTTGATGCAACCGTTCCAACGCGTTTTCACACGCGCCCAATTCAAGCCATTGGCAGTTCTGACAGAGCGTTGAAAGGTTTCCAGGCGGGACGTTGGCCTTTATGCGTTTGAGGGCATCGCCCCAAGTGATGCATTGCCCATCGCGCAGCCCTAACGCTTTGGCGTGACGTTCATCCAACTGTTTGATTGTGTGTAGCTTTACACAGCCCAAGCCGCGCCGTTCAGGGCAGGGCGTGCAAATGCTGTCTGCCACAAAAGTAACCGTGATTTTGGTGTTCTCGCCACCGGGGCTGCGCAACCGACCGTCTACAATGTCGCTCATATTGGCGGTGAAGGCGCTGGAATAGCCGTTGCCTTCAAAGCCTAGCGCGCACAGAAAATGGTGCGGCCGAAACCGTATGGGGTTACGACCGCCCGCCATTAAGCGATTTTCGCAACCTTCTTGGGTGAAGGCATGTCATTGATTTTTGCGCTCACACGAGTGCTTTGTTCCAGCTGATCCAGATAGGCATCAGACACGGACCCAGTGATGTAATTGCCATCAAAACATGAGCAATCGAAATGCTTGATCTCTGGGTTACCCTCTTGGGCCGCCCAAACCAGATCTTCGAGGCGCTGATAGATCAAGGCGTCACAGCCCAGTTCTTCGCGGATTTCTTCAATCTCGCGGCCATTGGCAATCAACTCGTGTTTCGTTGGCATGTCGATGCCATAGACGTTCGGGTATTTCACCGGAGGAGAGGCGCTCGCCACATAGACTTTCTTTGCGCCCGCGTCGCGGCACATCTGAACGATCTTTTTAATCGTGTTGCCGCGTACGATGGAATCGTCGATCAGCAGAACGTTCTTGTCTTTGAACTCGAGCGACACGGCGTTCAATTTGCGGCGCACGGATTTTTGGCGTTCTTCTTGGCCCGGCATGATGAAGGTCCGCCCCACATAGCGGTTCTTCACCAGACCTTCGCGGTAACGAATGCCAGTCGCGTTTGACACCTCTAGTGCCACAGGGCGCGCGGAGTCAGGCACCGGGATGATGCTGTCGATCTCCAAGTCGAGTTCTTGGATTTGTTTTGCGAGCGTTTGACCCATGCGGATCTGGGATTTGTAGACAGAGATTCCGTCCAGAACAGAATCAGGACGTGCGAGATAAACATATTCAAAGATGCATGGGGTCAGGTCACCTTCTGCCGCTTGGAACGTGTGCATCTTGCCGTCCAAGTCGATCAGGATCGCTTCACCCGGTTTTACGTCGCGCAGCTTTTTGAAACCGTTGATGTCAAACGCCACATCTTCTGAGGCGAATGCATAATCGTCGCCACCTGTGCTGTTTGTGCGATGGGCCACAGACAGGGGACGGATGCCATGCGGGTCGCGGAAAGCCAGCATCCCAACCCCTGCGACCATAGTGATGACAGAATAGGCGCCTTGGATGCGCTCCATCATCATTTTCACACCTGCAAACAAGTTGCGGACGGGGTCGTCATTGCCGTTCACTTTGATCGCATCAAAGACCTTGTCGGCCAGCACGTTCAGCATGATTTCAGAGTCAGAGGTGGTCCGAAGATGGCGGCTATACTTCCCAGTCACTTTAGAGCGTTGCTCTTCAGTGTTGGTGATGTTGCCGTTGTGGACCAGGTAGATGCCGTAAGGCGCATTCACAAAGAATGGCTGCGCTTCAGCGGCAGATAGTGAGCCAGCGGTTGGGTAACGGACGTGGCCAATACCGGTGCGGCCTGTCAGCATTTCAGCTTGCTCCGGGCCAAATACGTCTTTCACCAGACCATTGGCTTTCTTCTCGCGGAAGAATTCGCCGTTATAGGTGACCATGCCCGAAGCGTCCTGGCCTCGGTGTTGCAGCATCAGCAATCCGTCATAGAGTTCTGCAAAAACATCGCTGTTGCGATTAGAGATGCCTAGAATGCCGCACATGCGCTGGCTCCAATTTCAAGGGGTGTAGTTCTGTCGTCTAAGCGAGCGTCCAATAAAAAACACCTGCGCGAAACGGGCAGGTGCTGGATAGGGCGGAGGTGTTTAGCGGTAACAGTCTTCATGTCAAAGATGGTGCCATAAGATGCAGCAACGCGACCGGACGGATGTCCGTGAGTTGCGTGGGCAGTCTGACACTGGCTTGACAAGGAGGGTGCTCCGAATCCGTTCATCTCGCTGGCCACCTCTTAGAGGGTTGCGCCGGTCTTGTCACGAAACTAACACAAACCTTTTTGCACCGGTTAGAAAAAGCGTCGCAGCGCATAAAAAAGCGAGGCTTTCGATGTGAAAGCCCCGCCAAATACCCGTTTAAGGATGTGTTACTGGCTGCAGTTGCCTACCAATTCCTCATATTGCTGAGTGACCCAGCCAAGAGCTTCTGTCGGGTTGCGATCTTCGATCTGCCCAGTGACCCGCGCAAAGACTGCGGCAGAGCGGCTGTCATCCACCATGGCAATGTCTTGGCTTGTCACAACTGTCTCGTAAACAAAGAAGGCCACAGCCACCAAAAGGATGCCGCGAAGGACGCCGAATAGGAAACCAAGGCCTTGGTCCAGTCCGCCGAGGGCGGAGCGTTGTACCAATGATGAAAAGAGTGGCGTAAAGAAAGACACTAGCACCAGCGCGCCCGCAAAGACTGCACCGGCGGCGGCAATCATCGCCAACTCACAGCTATCGGCAAGGAACTCGCCCACAACCGGGATCTCTTTCACCGGAGGCCCCCCCGATGGGGCAAAGATAAAGGCCAGAACCGCCGCAGCGACCCAACCCAGAATGGCCATGCCTTCGCGCACCAAGCCGCGAGAATATGCCAGCAAAGCCGACAGAATTATAACGCCGGCCACAACCGCGTCGATGATGGTGAAACCTTCCATTGGTCTTCTGTCCCTCTCGGCTCTTTGTATCGAGCGCCTATCCCGCGCCGAATGTGTCGCCCACAAATTGCGTCAAATCCGCCAGTTGGTTGAGCGCCATGCCTGCCACGCTCGGGGATTTGCCACCTTTCGGAGCTATTGCAGACGTGAAACCAAGTTTTTGGGCTTCTTTCAACCTATTTTCTGTTTGGGACACGGGCCTTAAGGCACCAGAGAGGGAGATTTCGCCGAAAACGACAGTATCAGCAGGGATGCTCGCGTCTTCTCGTGCTGACAGAAGCGCGGCGGCGACTGCAAGATCTGCGGCCGGCTCATTGATTTTCATGCCACCTGCAACGTTGAGGTAAACGTCGAGCCCGGTGAATGGGATGCCGCAGCGGGCTTCGAGCACCGCAAGGATCATTGCAAGGCGGCTGCTGTCCCATCCCACCACCGCGCGGCGGGGTTGGGCGTGGGGGCTTGGGGCGACGAGCGCTTGTAGTTCGACCAATACAGGGCGCGTGCCTTCGATGCCTGCAAAGACCACAGAGCCGGGGGCAGGGGTGCCGCGTTCAGATAAGAACAATGCGGATGGGTTGGTGACTTCCGAGAGACCCCGGCCCGTCATTTCGAAGACGCCGATTTCGTCGGCAGCGCCAAACCGGTTTTTCACCGCGCGAAGGACGCGGAACTGGTGGCCACGTTCTCCTTCAAAATAAAGCACCGTGTCGACCATATGTTCGACCACACGGGGACCGGCGATTTGGCCCTCTTTGGTGACGTGGCCGACGATGATCACGGCCATGTTTTTGCGTTTGGCGTATGACGTCAGCTCATGGGCCGCGGCGCGCACCTGACTGACAGAACCGGGGGCAGACCCCACATTGTCTGACCACATGGTTTGAATGGAGTCGATGATCGCCAGTTGCGGTTTTTCCTGATCCAGAGTGGTCAAGATATCGCGCAGGTTGGTTTCAGCAGCGAGTTGCACCGGCGCGTCCGTCAGGTCCAGACGCTGGGCCCGCATGCGGACCTGCGCGCTTGCTTCTTCACCGGAAACATAAATTGTTTTCAGGCCTTTACGGGCGAATTCTGCAGCGGCCTGTAAAAGCAGCGTGGATTTACCAATACCCGGATCGCCCCCAACCAAAATTGCAGAAGCAGGTACCAATCCGCCTCCTAAAACACGGTCCAATTCTGCCAGCCCAGATAAGGTGCGCGGCGGTGGCGTTTCTTCGGTCCGCAAATCCGTCAAATGAACAGACTTACCCTTGGAATTTCCCAAGGTTGCTGCGCTTGGTCCCGCGGAAATGCCTGTATCTTCAGAAATACAATTCCACTCGCCACAAGCGTCACAGCGCCCGGACCATTTGTTGAAGACTGCCCCGCAGGCCGAGCACGAATAAGAGGTTTTTGCCTTTGCCATGTTCTCGTTTTACCCCTTATTCGGGGCGCGTCAAATGGCTAATGGCAAAAGAGGTCAAAATGCAGCCCGTAAACAGATAAAGCCCCCATGCGGTTTCTACATGGGCAAGGCCAACGCCTTTGACGATAACGATATAAAGCGCGATCAAGAAAACGTCGGCCATCGCCAGTTTGCCAAGGATTTCAAACACCGGTTTCGCGCGTGCTGACATACGGTTGAAGTGGATCAGAGCAAGGCCAATGGTTTTGGCGATCGGGGCCACCAAAGCGAAGAGAAATACGACGAGCGCCAGTAAAATGTCGCTTTGAAAAAGCTCTATCAGCCCAGAGACAACTGAGATTTCCGAAAGCCCGAAAAGCGGCAAGATCCCCGCTCGCATAAGCGGCGCAAACCAGCTGATCGGAAAGAGGATCAGCAAGACAAGATTCATATAGCGCAGCATCAGCTCTCCTTAGGTTTGCTTTCGCCTACCTAAGCGCTGAATGCGCGGTTTTCACGGTGAAAAAAATTAACTGAGACGCTTCGGGCGATTTTTGTCCGCGTCTTTGCCGTTGTCGCTGCTTTTCATTGTCTCGAGCTTGACGACATTTGGGTCACCATCCAGCTCATAGCCAATGCTTGGCAGAAGCTCCATCAAATCTGATTCTAGGCGTGTGATCTGTTGCGCAGCGATACGTTCTTCCGCTTCCACGTCCTCAAGCCATCGGCGCAACTCGTCGCAAGTCTGACGCGCAGCGGCCAGCCGATCCGCCATTTTATCGGCCTCTTCTTGACGATGGGTCAGGAATTGATAGGCGCGATCGACCTTTTCTTTGGAATAGATCTGCGCAAGGTCGCGAGACTGAAAAGACATCTGCGCTGCGATGTCCAAAATCTCTGGTTCTAGATCCCCAAGGTCTGGGTGTTCGCGCAGATGCAGCAGACGTTCCCGCACGGAATCAAATTCTTTGGAAAGCGCAAAAATTCCTTTGCGATCAGACTGATGGCTGATCTGATAGGCCCGCACGATGTCTTCCATATCAACAGAAAACTTCCGGTGGGATTGCTCCAGTTTCATGATCCGCGCATTGGCGGGTAAGAAAACGCAAAGGCCAATTGTCACAGCCGTTAGACCGATCTGGATATAGAGCCCAGCATTCGTAAGCGCCGTGTCGCCAAGGGAAATATCAGCAACCAACCATGGCCAAACCCCGAAGGCTGATAGGGACGTCCAAAGTCCCATCGCCAACGCTGCGGCGACCAAACAAACCAATGCTAATGACTGTAATCCACGCACTACTGACAGTGCAAAACTGTTAAAACCGTTAACCATGAAAATGTCCCCTTAATGGGCTATCATCCCATTTGGTTAAGGTTTTGTTAAGTAAAATTTTGTTTAGAGACAGTGCGTTGCGCGGTGAGGCTTTGTTTCTGGACGCGAAACAGTAGCCAAAAATGCCGAAATTAACGGATGGATTCAATCGGCCCGTCAGCGCGCCCGTGGGTGAATTGATCCAGATGTGGATCGCCACTTTCATCCATCTGAACAATCGGACCAGTCCACTGAATGACGCCATTATGCAGCATGGCCACCTTGTCCGCGATGGCACGTACCGAGGTCATATCATGGGTGATGGTCATGGCTGTTGCGCCCATTTCCACCACGATTTCGCGGATCAAATCATTGATCACGCCGGACATGATCGGATCAAGGCCGGTGGTGGGTTCATCAAAGAAGATGATCTCTGGTTCCGCCGCAATCGCGCGGGCGAGGCCGACACGTTTTTGCATGCCGCCTGAGAGTTCTGACGGATAAAGATCGGCCACATCTGGGGAGAGGCCGACGCGGCGCAGTTTCTCAATTGAGATCGAGCGGGCCTCTGCAAGCGGCTTCTTCAATGAACCGCGAAGCAGGCGAAAGGCGACGTTTTCCCAGACTTTCATCGAGTCAAACAGCGCGCCGCCTTGAAACAACATGCCAAAACGGGCAAGAAACGCGTCCCGTTCTTTGCTGCTTTGGGCGTTTGTCACATCTTGGCCATCAACCGTAATCGTGCCTTTGTCTGGTGTGACGAGCCCAAGCACAGATTTCAGCATCACTGATTTCCCTGTGCCCGACCCGCCGATGATCACCATGGATTCACCCTTTGGGATCTCGAGATTAACCCCTTGCAGGACCTTCTTGGGGCCAAAGGATTTATGAACATTCTCAAGTGTGATCATGATGAGAAAAACACCGAAGTGAGCAGGAAGTTGGCCGCCAGAATAAGAACGGCAGCGGCTTGCACAGACGCTTTAGTTGCTTGCCCAACCCCTTGCGCGCCGCGCCCGGACTGCATGCCAAAGTAGCAGCCCATCGTGGCCGCGATGCCGCCAAACACGCAGCCTTTGACCATCGAACTGAAGACATCGGTGAATTCAAGGAAGTCCACGGTGTTCTTGATATAGCTGGCTGGGTTAAATCCCAGCTGCTGGGTGCCGACCACGTAGCCACCAAAGATGCCGATAATGTCACCCACGCCAACCAGCAATGGCACCACCAGCAAAGCGGCCAGCACACGTGGTGCGGTGAGGTATTTCATCGGATGCGTGGAAAGGGTCACCAAAGCGTCGATTTGCTCGGTCACTTTCATGGTCGCGATTTCTGCGGCGATCGAACTCGTCACACGCGCGGCAATCATAAGGCCAACGAGAACCGGGCCAAGCTCGCGCACCATGCCAATGGCCACGATCTGCGGCACCACCGCTTCGGCAGAGAAACGCGCACCACCTGCGTAGATTTGCAATGCCAGCGCGCCGCCAGTGAAAAACGCGGTGAGGCCGACGACCGGCAGAGAGAGCCAACCGATTTGACCCAAAGCGACCAAAAACTCGCGCCAGTAAAACGGCGGGCGGAAAAAGTGGCTAATGCCGTCAGAGGCAAAGATCGTCACGCGCCCGGTGATGGCCAGCAACGCTAGCACAGCACGACCCAGATGGGCGAGGGGCGCGGTGATCACTTTCATGAGGTATAGCGCCGGGTGTATCGGCCGCCAAGTGATGTCAGGATTTCATAACCAATTGTGCCAGCGGCATCCGCCAGCATGTCAACGGTTTGATCTTCGGTGAGAATATCGAGCTCTGCTGGGTCCTCGCCAAGGTCGGTGATATCGACGCCGATCATGTCCATGGAAATACGGCCAATGACCGGGCAGGCGGTGCTGCCGTGATAGACAGAGATATTCTCGCCCATTATCCGGGGCAGGCCGTCCGCATAACCAGCAGCGATTGTCGCCACGCGGCTCGGGCGTTCTGCGGTCCAGGTATTTGAATACCCAACGGTTTCGCCGATTTCCACGTCCCGCAATTGGATCACTGGAATGGACACATGGGCGACCGCTTCCGCGCCTTCAAAAGGCGCACCACCATAGAGGCCAATACCCGGCCGTGTGAGGTCGAAATGATATTCTTTGCTCAGAAGCAGACCACCCGTTGCTGCAAGGCTGCGGGGCACATTGAGACCTTCGGTCATTGCCCGGAAGGCACCCAATTGCTGCGGGTTCATCGGGCTTTCAGGATCATCCGCACAGGCAAGGTGAGACATGATTAGTGTCGGACCTTGCTGTTCCGCCAACTCGCGCAAGGCGGCCCATTCGGCGGGCTCCATGCCAAGGCGGTTCATGCCGCTATCGAGCTGCACGCCAAAAGGGCGGCCCGGCAGGCTTTCTGCATGGCGCAACATCTGGTCGATGGAGTTGACCATTGGAGTCAGCTCAAGATCGCTGATCATATCGGTGTCACCGCGCATGTGGCCGGAAAAGATATTGATCTCTGGACCGGGGCCAAGTGCTTGACGCACCAAAGCACCTTCCTCGGTCGCCGCGACGAAAAACTTGCGCACGCCCGCTTGGGCGAGAGTCTTTGCCACCCGATCCACGCCAAGCCCATAGCCATCGGCTTTGATCACCGCAGCGGTTTCACAGTTGGTTTTTGCATCCAGTGCGCGCCAGTTTCGAACCAATGCGCCAAGGTCGATCGTAAGTGTTGCAGTAGCCATGAGCGTTAGTTGAAGCGATGCACAGAAGAGGTCAAGGGGGAAGTCAGAAACAGGTCGTTTTCAGGCTCTTGCGTGCCGAAAATAAAGCGCTCGGAATTAGACGGTTGTCCGCAAAAGAGTCCAATTGAGCCAAGGGGGCACGAACTAGCTGACGCCCATATCCTCCATGGCAATTGCAATCGCGTCATTCGCCTGTCTCGCCCGTAATTGCTGTTCGTCTTCGCTTGGCAGAGCGTAGGCTGTATCGTCGTCTAAATCACTGAGATCAAAGAGAGCAGTTAGATCGGGGCAATAGGCCTCGCGGATCGTGTCATTGGTCTCGGCAAACTCTTTCGCGACCGCACGGCGCGTTGAAAGGTCGTAGCAATCCCCGCTGCGGATCGCGCCTTCGGGGCGCAAACGGCTGAGCGTGCGGATAATGTCCTTGGTATTGATACCTGAATTGTCTCGGTTGAGCTGCCCAAGGCCTTCGGACACCTCTTTGCTGAGCGTCGAATTTGATGACGGAACGTTGTAGGATTTTGCCAGATCAAGGGGCAGATGGCAGTGCCCGGCAAAGTCGAGCAGCACATCACCATCCGGGAAGTGGTCCCGCTCAAACGGGCGCACGATCAGGTTTTCTTTCCCAAAGACGTCAGCGAAGTGATCAAGCGTCGGCAGGTAGTTAAGGTTTTTGTTTGATCCCATGTAATCGAGGGGTGATCCGGTATAGCGACCGTTTTTAACCCGTTGTTTCCACATGGCTTCTGCGAATTTGTCTTGGCGCCGCAGATAGATCACAACCTTGGTATCTTCTCGGATTTCTTGTGGGAAATGTTCGGCAAAATAATCAGCCATGTCTTTGCGGAAGAACATCTCTGACGAGATCACGCAGGTCTTATCTGGATGACGCCCCATTTCATTGATCAGCCGCTTGGCAAGCCCCGGACCACGACCCTTGCGGATCATTTGGATCATCACGTTATGGGCAATGTTTGTGCGACCGGTATTGAGGTAATGCACACCGGCTTCAGCCAAAGGCTCTGTTGTGTTCTTCAGGAAACCTTGGATGGTCGTGGTGCCGGTTTTTTGAGTGCCCACGTGCAATAACAAACGCGGGCGTTCCGCCGCTGCCATTAAAATTCCGGTTCTTGTTGCCAAGGTTTTGCAAGGTTGCCAAAGCGTGTGAACTTGCTCTCAAACGACAGATCGACGGTACCAATTGGGCCGTGACGCTGTTTGCCGATGATCACTTCAGCGCGGGCGTGCAGACGTTCCATCTCTTCCTGCCAAGCGGCCATCTTTTCAAGATCATGTTCGCCGGGTTTTTCACGCTCTTTGTAGTATTCTTCGCGGAACACGAACATCACCACGTCGGCGTCTTGCTCGATGGAGCCAGATTCACGCAGGTCGGACAGCTGCGGGCGTTTATCGTCGCGGCTTTCCACCGTACGTGACAGCTGGGAGAGGGCAATCACAGGGATGTTGAGTTCCTTGGCAATCGCTTTCATGCCCATCGAGATCTCGCCAATCTCCTGAACCCGGTTTTCAGCAGTACCGCGGCAGAGCTGGAGGTAGTCGATGATCAGGAGGTCCAGACCATGGGTCCGTTTGAGACGGCGCGCACGGGCGGCGAGCTGCGCGATGGGAAGCGCAGGGGTGTCGTCAATGAAGAGAGGGCAAGCTTCCAAAGATTTCGCCGCGTCCACGAAACGGCGGAATTCCTCTTCGGTCATGTCACCGGACCGGATCTGCTGGGAAGGAACCTGAGCCGCCTCCGAGAGAATACGGGCCGCTAGCTGTTCGGAGCTCATCTCAAGGGAATAGAACCCAACCACACCACCTTCGACGGTACCTTCGGTGCCATCAGGCCGAATGCCCTTCTTGTAGGCTTTGGCGACGTTAAAGGCGATGTTGGTGGCCAAAGAGGTTTTACCCATCGACGGACGACCGGCGAGGATCAACAAGTCCGACGGGTGCAAGCCGCCAAGCTTTTTATCCATATCAATCAGACCGGTAGAAACACCCGCCAAGCCGCCATCACGCTGATAGGCAGCGTTCGCGGTGTTCACGGCCTCTGTGACCGCTTTCAGGAAAGAGACAAAGCCGCTGTCGGTTTTGCCTTGCTCGGACAGTTTATAAAGCTGCTGTTCCGCCTGAACGATCTGTTCGCGCGGCTCTTCTGCCACATCCATGGTTTGGGCACGGCTAGAGATTTCGTGGCCCAGACCGATCAGCTCACGACGGATCGCCATGTCATAGATCATCTGCGCATAGTCTTTGGCCGCATAGGCAGAGATTGCAGAGGCGGCGAGGCGGGCGAGGTAGGCCGGACCGCCGAGTTCTTTCAGCCCTTCGTCATCCTCTAAGAAGGCTTTCAGAGTGACGGGGGATGCCAGGTTGTTCTTCGCAATACGCGCCGCAGCAACTTCGTAAATGCGGGAATGCACCGGATCATAGAAATGGGAGGAATTGATGACCGATGCCACCCGATCATAAATGTCGTTGTTGGTGAGGATCGCCCCCAGAAGCTGTTGCTCAGCTTCAATGGAATGCGGCATCGGATCGCCAACCTCGCCGTTTTGAGCCTCGGGGACACCGGAATTTATTGTTGTTAGCTCGTTCATACTGCTCCCCGGATTTTCTGACACGGGTCTTGTTTTTATCCGCGTGCCCCCAACAGGGGTTTGATAGCGGTTTTTGGGCTGTCCTCATATCTGGAAATCTCTGTGGATTTCCAGCGGGACAAAACTGTGGATGGATTAGGCGCTTGGTGGCCCCATAACAGGTTTCGCCTAGATATTGTAGCCACGCTACATGTCGGCGCCAGATATGTCAAAAATTGAGACTGCGAATCGTGGAAACTCTTTGGTTTATGCACAGAGTTTCCACAGCGCATTCTTACAATTTAATCCTGTTTGTTGGCTTCCTGCCAAGCGCGCGGATCGTTGAGGAATTTTTCCACCTCATCCAAAGTCTCGGCATCAAACGCATTTTGGGCACGCGCTTCTGCCAACACATCCCACCATGTGCAGAGGTAGTGGAGTTCGACACCGTGGTCCCCCAGGGTCTTCGTGGTTTCTGGGAAAATGTCGTAATAGAAGATCACCGCGGTATGGCCACAGGTCGCGCCTGTTTCACGGATCGCGTCAACGAAAGAGAGTTTTGAGCCGCCATCGGTGGTGAGGTCTTCAACCAGCAGAACTCGTTGGCCTTCGCTCATGTCCCCTTCGATACGCGCATTGCGGCCGTAGCCTTTTGGCTTCTTGCGCACATAGGTCATGGGAAGCGCCATGCGTTCCGCTACTAGGGCCGAGAAAGGAATGCCCGCGGTTTCGCCACCCGCGATATTGTCAAACGCCTCAAAGCCCGCATTACGCATGACGGTGACGGTCATGAAATCCATCAAAGTGCTGCGGATACGTGGATAGGAGATCAGTTTGCGGCAGTCGATATAAGATGGGCTTGGAAGACCCGAAGCCAAAATGAAGGGCTCGCGGGTGTTAAAGTTAACGGCTTTGATCTCCAGCAGCATGCGCGCGGTGAGGCGGGCGATTTCTTCTTTTGCTGGGTAGCTGGTGGGGATCATGGCGTTTTATCCTTTGGTGTGGCGTGCGTGGTGGCGGTGGATTTTTGAGTATTTGGGCAAAGAAGAAGCGGGTTAGGTGACGTTCCAATAGACCGGATAGCCCGGATCAAACACGGTAACGGGACCATCGCTGGTTTGAATGCTTTCAGGGAAAACGGTGGCCTGGTCGGATTTTGTTAGGGTGATCGTGTCTTGATTCACGGGCAGTCCGTAGAATGCAGGGCCATTCTGAGACGCAAACCCCTCGAGTTTGTCGAGCGCGCCTTCTTCTTCAAAGACGTGGGCAAGCAGCGCCATGGTATTGGTGGCGGTAAAACAGCCCGCGCAGCCGCAAGGCTGAAGTTTGTTTTCATCCGTATGCGGCGCACTGTCGGTGCCAAGGAAATAGGTTGGATCGCCCGAGGTTGCCGCTGCGCGCAAGGCCAAACGGTGGGTTTCGCGTTTCGCGACAGGGAGGCAGTAGTAATGTGGTTTGATCCCGCCCGCAAGGATATGGTTTCTGTTGATGATCAGGTGATGGGTTGTGATCGTTGCACCTAAATTATCACCTCCGGACTTTGCATAATCGACGCCGTCTTTGGTCGTAATATGCTCCATCACAACCTTCAGTTCTGGGGTGGCTTGCCGAATGGGATCCAGCACGCGGTCAATGAAGACAGCTTCGCGATCAAAGATATCGATATCGCCATCTGTGACTTCGCCATGCACGCAAAGGGTCAGGCCGATCTCGGCCATTTTTTCAAGAACCGGGCGGACTTTGTTGAAATCTTTTACCCCAGATGCCGAATTGGTTGTCGCCCCAGCAGGATAAAGCTTTACCGCTTTCACCAATCCGGAAGCATGGGCGGCCGCAACGTCCTGTGGATCCGTGTCTTCGGTGAGGTACAGGACCATAAGCGGGTCAAAGCTCATGCCTGAAGGCAGGGCGGCAAGAATACGGTCTTTGTAGGCCGCCGCCTGAGCGCCCGTCACCACCGGCGGGATTAGGTTTGGCATCACAATCGCGCGGGCAAAGTGGCGGGCTGTTTCAGGCAAAACGGCCTTCAGCATCGCGCCATCGCGCAGGTGCAAGTGCCAGTCGTCGGGGCGGGTGATCGTCATGCTTTGGGTCATGAATTGCGAGTTACACCGGATAAAGGATTGGTTCCAGAGGATTTGGGGGATGCGTGCTAGAAAATGGCGCAAAAGTCGCGCGAATTGTTACGCAGCGTCATAATATCGCAGACACTCAAAATGCTTGCCGCAAGGAAAATTTCTCGCAAGGGTATTTTTTAGCTTAGATCTGACCTGCGGAAACCACCCGCAACAGGCGAAAGCTTCATGTGGACATGACCACTCGACGACACCCACCGGCTAGGCTTTTTGCGTCGTAGATATGGGCGCTTTGGGCCGCCCTATACCTATGGAGCTTGCACATGAGCATGTTGTCAAAATCGCGCCGTCTGCGGCCGACACCCTTTAGTCAGGGGGTCGAGGCGCAAGGGGTAAAGGCCTACACGGTCTATAACCGAATGCTCTTGCCCACCGTTTTTGAAAGCGTCGAAGCGGATTATCGGCACTTGAAGGATCATGTGCAGGTCTGGGATGTTTCTGTTGAACGACAGGTTGAATTGGTGGGGCCTGATGCGTTCCGGCTGATGCGCCGCCTCACGCCGCGCAACCTTGCAAATATGCAGGATGACCAATGTTATTACGTTCCCATTGTCGATCAATATGGGGGCATGCTCAACGATCCGGTGGCAATCAAGCACAGAGATGACCGTTGGTGGATTTCCATTGCCGACAGTGACCTTTTATTCTGGGTGAAGGGGCTGGCTTTGGGCGAAGGGCTGGACGTGAAAGTGTTTGAGCCGGACGTGTCCCCATTGGCTGTACAAGGGCCTAAGGCGATGGAATTGATGGCGCGGGTTTTTGGGGATCAGGTCCGTGACATTCGGTTCTTCCGTCACAAACGGCTGACCTTTAAAGACACATCGTTTGTTGTGGCGCGTTCTGGCTATTCCAAACAGGGCGGGTATGAAATCTATCTGGAAGACAGTTCCTACGGCATGGCGCTTTGGGATGCGTTGTTTGACGCAGGAGCTGATTTGAACGTGCGGCCCGGCTGCCCGAACCTGATTGAACGGATCGAAGGTGGTTTATTGAGCTATGGCAATGACATGACCATGGAGAATTCGCCTTTGGAATGTGGGCTCGGTCGGTTCTGCAATGCAGCTGAAGGCACTTACTACATCGGAAAAGAAGCGCTGGAAGCGGAAATAGCAAGCGGGCCAAAGCAGCAAATTCGTGCGATTTCTATTGCGGGCGATGCCGTGACCCCGCCGGCCGCCGCATGGCCATTGATGAAAAACGGTATGCGCGTGGGGCAGGTGACCTCTGCGGCATGGTCGCCGGACTTTCAAACCAATGTCGCGATCGGCATGGTTGAGGCTGACCATTGGGATGCGGGCACTTTGTTGGACGTTGAGACGTCTGAAGGCATTCGAAAAGCGGAGGTGCAGGACGGATTTTGGTTATAGCGTCCTAGCTCTGGTTTCGGCCTATTCGCCTTGCGTGAAATAGGCCGACGCATAATCCTAAAATGCCTCCAATGTAGCTGAAATCATGCATTGCACCGGCGCGCGCGAAGGCGAGGGGGGCGTCAGTATTCCGCTCCGGCGAGATATTGAGGAGTGTTTGTGGGTCAATTGCATAGGTGCTGATGAGTAGCCCAATAAGTCCAACGACCAAGGTGATTATCACAACAGTCAGCGCGATTTTCAGAAAGCTTTGTATAAACAAAGACAAGGGCGAGATCCGAAGCAGAGCCACATAGATTGGCACGCCAATGACAATGCCCATCCACCAACTCGCCGATACGCCGACCTGGGCGGCGCCGAGGCGGTTGTGATAGCTGGGATCAATGCGGAATTGTTGAAACTTAAGGTCGTGAAAGTACCCTGGCGCAACCGAGTAAGAGATCTGATTGTGCAATGCTCCATAAAGGGCAGCAAGAAGGCAGGCAAAAACCAACAGGACAGGAAGCAACAAGAGTTTCACGGGGCAACACTTTGGTCGTTTGTTGGAAAAAGAAACCCGGCACGATGGCCGGGTTTCTGAGAAAGCTATTTGGGTCCGCTTATCTCGGCAATGGGCCGATCAGCATGATCATCTGGCGGCCTTCCATTTTTGGGAAGTTTTCCACCTTACCGATCTCTTTGGTGTCTTCTGCAACACGTTCCAGCAGTTCACGACCCAGGTTCTGGTGGGCCATTTCACGGCCACGGAACCGCAGAGTGACTTTAACTTTGTCGCCTTTTTCCAGGAACTTGAACACGTTGCGCATTTTGACTTCGTAGTCATGCGTATCGGTGTTCGGGCGGAATTTAACTTCTTTCACCTGGATGGTGGTTTGTTTCTTCCGCGCTTCAGATTCCCGTTTCTGCTGTTCGTATTTGAACTTACCATAGTCCATGATTTTGCAGACGGGTGGGTTGGCGTTTGGCGAAATCTCGACCAGATCCAGTTCAGCGTCACGCGCCATTTGCATGGCTTTCGCGGGATGAACAACACCGACGTTTTCACCTTCTGCGCCAATCAGGCGGATTTCCGGTGCGCGGATGCGATCGTTGATACGAGGGCCAGTGTCGCGCTGTGGAGGCGCATTATGCGGTCTGCGGGCTATGGTTTTAATCCTTCAATAATTAGCAGATTTGGTGTCGCAAACTATATGCGAGACCTTGCCTATTCAAGCGGTTAATCAGCGGTTCTGCGCCAAAACGCAAGTCTTTCCCCCTTGAGACCTCCTCTCTGAGCGGTCATTTCATCATCATCGAAATGAGGCCACCCGAGTCGGTGGCGAAACGGACCGGGAGAATGTCCATGAAGAATCTGATTTGGGTTGTCATTGCAGCGGCTGTTGCTGTGGGTGCTTTTGTGTTGTTTGGGTCTGGCTCCAAAGAAGAAGCGACAGAGGCAGCTCCGGCGTCGGAAATCACAGCCCCGGCAGAGGTTGTTGAAGAAAAAGTTGAAGACGTTGCCAAAGAAGCAGGTAACGCTTTGGAAAACTTGAAAGACGCAGCTGAAGAAGCAGTGGAAGAGGCGAAAGACGCCGCAGAAAACGCTGTTGAAGAAGCCAAAGACGCAGCCGAAGAAGCGGTAAACGACGCGGTGGAAGAGGCGACAGACGCGGCAACTGGCGCTGCTGACGCGGCAACCGAAGCGGCTGGTGACGCTGTTGAAGGCGCAACTGAGATGGCGAAAGACGCAGCAGATGCAGCGACTGAAACTGCAGGTGATGCGGTAGAAGCGGCAACGGATGCGGCCACTGATACAGCAGCGGCGACGACCGAAGCAGCAACAGATGCAGCGGAAACGGCGACCGAGGCGGCGACAGAAACGGCCACTGAAGCAGCGACCGAAACCGCTGCTGAAGCCACTGAAGCGGCAGCAGATGCAGGAATGTCTGCTCTGGACCTGCTTAACCCTGAAAACTTCAGCATGGACAAAGTCGGCGAACTGATCGAAGGCTCTGACCTTGGTGCATTGCAAAAGGTTGCTTTGACCGAAGCGGTGAAGTCTGCGCAGGACAATCCTGAACTGCTGAAAGCGGCGCTGGAGCAGGTGAAGCAGGCGCTGGGTCTGTAAGCCCATCAAGTGTTAAAAAAAGAAAGCCGCGTCCCATGACGCGGCTTTTTTGTTTTCGGTTGCGAGACGTCTGTTAGTCCAAGAACGCTTTCTCAACCACGTAATGGGCTGGCTTTGAATTGGCACCTTCTTCTAGGCCGTATTCTTCTTCAAACAGTGCTTTCAGCTCTTGGTTAAACGCCAAGTTCCCGCAGATCATTGCGCGGTCTGTCTCTGGCTTGAGCGGTGGGACGCCTAGGTCCTCGAACGCTTCACCAGAGCGCAGCAGATCCGTAATCCGGCCCATTTTGGGGCTCTCTTCGCGCGTTGTGGTCGGGTAATACTTAATCTTCTTCCAAAAGCCTTCGCCGATCACCTCATTGAGCAGCTCATCGTGTTTGAGGCTCTCAATCAATTCAGCGCCATAAGTGAGTTCGCCAACTTCGCGGCAGGTATGGGTGATAATGACTTCGTCATAGTCTTCATAAGTTTGCGGCTCGCGCAGCAAAGACGCAAAAGGTGCAAAGCCCGTTCCGGTGGCAAAAAACCAGATGCGTTTTCCGGGCAGCAATGCGTCATGGACCAAAGTGCCAACCGGTTTCGGGCGCAGGATGATCTCATCACCCACTTCGATATGCTGAAGCTTCGAGGTCAATGGACCATCGGGGACTTTGATGGAATAAAACTCCATTTCCTCGTCCCAGCTTGGGGAAGCAATGGAATATGCGCGCAGCAAAGGCTTTGGTTTGCCAGTCTTTGGGTGCGGGTCGCCCATCAGACCGATCATCACAAACTCACCCGACCGGAACCGCAAGGACGCCGGACGCGTACAACGGAAAGAAAACAGTCGGTCAGTCCAGTGCTTTACCTGGGTTACCGTCTGTGCATCGGGCAGGGCGGGTTTTTTCGCTTCTGGGGCTGTGGCTTCGGTCACTGGATTCAGCTCGCATCAATAAACAGGCGGGATTGCCTACATTCGATGTATCAGGTTATGCACGATTGAACAGCGGATCTTGTTGCCGCAGGCGGCAAATCCGAAATCAATGTTTAGTGCGCGGCTTTTGCCTGACCTTCAGCATGCGCCAATGCTTCGGCCCGCGGGTTTAATCCGATCAGGGGGAGGGCCGGGCCAGACAGGTCTGCCTCTGACAAATCATGCGCCATGGTCGCGAGCGTTGTCGTAATCAAATGCTGATCTGCGCGAGATGCGTTTTCGATCACTGTCACGGGTGTTGCGGGATCTGCACCATGCATGAGCAGGCGGCCTTGAATAAAATGCGCGGCCTTCTTGCCCATGTAGATCGCTGCAACTTCACCTGGGCTCGCGAGAGTGCGCCAGTCATGGTCAGCGAACCCTTCGACGTCGTGCCCGGTCAGGAAACGTACACCAGAGTTTCTACCGCGTTTTGTTAGGCTTTGACCGATTGCTGCAACGGATGCAGAGGCAGCGGTAATGCCCGGGACAATGGTGTAAGTCACCTCGGCTGCATCAAGCGCATCCATCTCTTCATCCAAACGCCCAAACACAGTTGGATCGCCGGATTTCAGGCGGACCACCTGGTGTCCGTCATGGGCGTGTTCGACCATCAAAGCGTTGATGTGGTCCTGCGGGGTGTGCTGCCCGTAGGGCGTTTTGCCCGCGTCAATCAGTACAGCTTCGCGGCGGGCAAGCTCCAAAATCTCGGGCGCAACCAGCCGATCGTAGATAACCACATCCGCCTTATCCAAAGCTTTCCGTGCCTTTAGTGTCAGCAGTTCCGGATCGCCGGGGCCTGCGCCAACGAAAGACACGTGGCCTGGGGCGTCCGAGATGTTGACGTGATCCACCAGTAGTTCGTTCAACGCGCGCTGCGCGGCGCTTTCGCCCTGTGTCTCAATGCGCGGACCAAGGTTGAAATAGTAGTCAGACCAGAAATCACGACGCGCCCGTCCAAACGGCAGCACCTCTACGGTTTTGCGGAAAGTCTTGCCGATGCGCGCAAGCATGCCAAGATTTGGCGACAGACGTTCTTCGAGCTCTGCTTTGATTGCGCGCGCCAAGACAGGCGCAGCACCTTCGGTGCCGATGGCGACTGTGACTGGATCACGATCAACAATTGCCGGTGTGATGAACTGGCTGTCCTGCAGATTGTCGACGATATTGGCGAGAACACCGGCCTTACGTGCAATCGCGGCGGTGCGGGCGTCTTCTGCTTCGTCCTCATCGGCAGCATAGAACAACACTTCTTTGCCGAGATCTCCATCCTCAAGAGCGCGGGGCACCCAAGTCAGTTTGCCCTGCGTCGCCCAGTCTCGAATCTCTGCCGCTGCCTCGGGTGCGAAAACCGTAATTTGCGCTTCGGTTTTCATCAGCAGACGCAACTTCGCAAGCGCAGCATCTGCCCCGCCGGAAAGGGCAATGTGTTGTCCTTGAACGGACAGATAGACAGGGTAGTGTTTCATTGGGTCTTCTCGAGATATGCTGGCTTGGCTTATTATAGAAAATAATTCTAGTAAAGCGCCATATGTCTAGCAAAATAGAAATCATTATTCTATGAATGCATTCAAAATGGGCGAAAATTCCTCGATAATTGGGAAATTGGAATGGCATTACGCATAGATGAGATGGATCGGAAGATTCTCAACGAGTTGCAGCGAGATGCTGCGCTCTCTTTGGACGAAATTGCGCGCCGGGTCGGCTCTTCTAAGACCCCAGTATGGAACCGGATTCGCAAGTTGCGCGAAGGCGGGATTATCAAAAATCAGACAGCCGTTTTGGATGCCGAAGCACTGGGCTTTGAGGCCTGCTTTTTTGTGCTGATCCGAACCAGCGAACATGAGGCGGAATGGCAGGCTAAGTTCTTGAAAGCACTACAGGATCGCCCGGAAGTCCAAGAGGCGCATCGCCTGGCTGGGGACATCGACTATATCCTCAAGGTTCGGGTGGAAAATGCCCGTGCCTATGACGTGTTTTACCAAGCTCTGATTTCGGAAGTTCGCGTCTATAACGTGACCGCATTGCTTTCCATGGAAGAGCTTAAATCTACCACGCTTCTGCCGCTCTGATTTAGGGACTTTACCCGGTCTGAACCATCAGCCGTTCTAACCCATGAAAATGGTACGTGTTGGCGTATCGCGGCGGCGCAGAAAACTTGAGGTCTGGGCAGCGTTCAAAGAGAATCGGTAGGGCGATACGCAACTCTAATCGCGCAAGCGGAGCCCCAACGCAGAAATGCCGTCCTGCGCCAAAGGCCATATTTGTTTTGATCGGGCGATATGGATTGAATTGATCAGGGTTTTCCCAAGCGTCTGGGTCGCGGTTTGCTGCGCCAAGCATCAATGCCACCTGGTCGCCCCGCTTGAGTGTGAATTTTCCGACTTCTACGTCTTCGTAGGCATAGCGCGTAAACATATGCAAAGGCGGGTCGAGCCGTATTAATTCTTCGATGGTTTTGTCGATTTTCTCTGGCGCAAACCAATCCGCATTTAGCCCATGTTCGAGCACTGTTTTGACGGAGTTGCCAATCGTATGAACTGTCGCCTCGTGCCCGGCATTCAGCAGAAGAATACAGGTGCTGATCATCTCATCGGTTGAGAGTTTTTCGCCATCCTCTTCCGCCGCAATAAGTTCTGTAAGAAGGTCATCGCCCGGGGAAACCCGTTTTTCCTCTACATAGCCGCGCATGAACTCCGCGAACTCTTGTGAAGATGTCGCGGCCTGAACTTCGGTTTCATGGGTGCGGGACGCTTGGTACATCGCGACCATATCGTTGGACCATTTCAACAACTGATCAGCCATGCTTTCAGGGACGCCGAGCATGCGTGCGATGATAATCACGGGGATTTTGGTCGCAAAGGCGGGCAAAAGATCGAATGGCTCATCTGGAAATGAGTCGATTAACTGATGTGACAGCTCTTCGATATCTTTGTCTAAAGTTACAATGCGCCGCGTTGTGAAGGCGCGCATGACCAATCCACGAAGTCGCGTGTGGCGTGGCGCTTCCAGCTCCAACATTGAATGGGCTTCGATATCATAGAAGGGCTTGGTATGCGGCTTTGGCGCCTCAGCCATCTCGGCAGGGACCTCGCGACCTAACCGCTTGTCTTTGAACAGCATGGAGACGGTTGCATAAGAGAAGGCCGCCATCATCCCATAGTCCTGCCAATACTGTAGCGGCCCTACGCGGCGCGCATCAGCATAAAAAGGGTAGGGATTCTGAACAAAATCGGGATCTGTTGGGAGCTGTCTTAGGTCTAGCATAGGCGCATGCTTTGCAGAGTTTTGGGCGATTGCAACCGGAATTTGCGACATGGTTAGGGAAATTTGTAGGTGCACGTTGCGTCAATGGGATCAGGGGAGTAAGACAAGTCAGGAGGAGCTAAACTTGGAAGCCATTTCTTTGACGTTGGAAATGTCGGTGGTTCTTGGACTATTGGCATTTACGGTTTTTCTCTTTGTTTCTGAAATTGTTAGGATTGATCTTGCCGCAGTGCTTGTGATGGTTCTGCTTGGTTTGATTTCCCAAATCCCAGCGACATCCAACGTGGCTGACGTGACCCATCTGTTTGATGGTTTCGCATCAAATGCGGTGATATCTATCATCGCCGTCATGATCATTGGTGCCGGGCTCGACAAGACGGGCCTGATGAGCAAAGTCGCGGCAATTATTCTGAAACGGGGCGGAAAAACCGAAGGCCGGATTATTCCGATCATTTCAGGCACCGTTGGTGTCATTTCATCATTCATGCAGAACGTTGGCGCGGCTGCGCTGTTTCTGCCGGTGGTCAGCCGGATTTCTGTTCGCACCGAGATCCCTTTGTCTCGATTGCTTATGCCCATGGGCTTTTGCGCAATTCTGGGCGGCACGATGACACTGGTCGGTTCCTCGCCGCTTATCCTTCTCAACGACCTCATATTGGCTGCGAATACCAACCTGCCTGAAGGGCAGAAAATGGTGCCGTTTGAGCTCTTCTCCGTAACTCCGATTGGTGCCTGCTTGGTGCTGACCGGGATTTTGTATTTTGTGATCTTTGGCCGTTGGGTCCTGCCGTCTGCAACCGACAATGATGGCGCGGCGTCTGGCCAATCGCTGAAAGAATTCTTGCGCAAGATCTATGGTCTGAAGACCGATATTCACGAGATTTCGATCCCAGCAGGTCACCCCGTTGGCAACAAACGCTTCATCGATCTGATGAATGAATACAACGTCTACATCATCGGCTCTGCCTGGCAGGGCCGGCGTTGGTTTGCGCCTGCGGTGGAAACCCAAGTGGAGACCCCATGCCGTCTTGCAATCTTGGGCGGTCGAAAAGAAGTGCGCGAAATGGTTCTGAATGAAGGCTTTACGCTTCATATGGACCTGGACGTCTTCTCAGAAGATTATGCGGCGACCAAATCCGGCGTGGCCGAAGTGGTTATTCCGCCGGGCTCCGGCATTGTTGGCAAATGTGCTGCAGATGTGAGTTTCCGCAAGACCTATGAGGCGTCTTTGCTTGCCATCCACCGCGATGAAGACACGTTGAGCCGGATGAGCACGGAAGATCACGAGCCAACGGCTGTAGGTAAAGTGCCCTTCAAGGTGGGCGATACGCTGGTCATTCATTCGACATGGGAGTCTTTGACGCGCCTGACGAAAGACCGGGATTTTGTCGTGGTGACCCAAGATTTCCCGCGTGAAGAGCTGCGTCCTCGCAAACTGGGATTTGCTGTCGTTTTCTTCCTGATCGCGCTGTCGATGATCCTTTTCACCGACATCCGGCTGTCCCTTTGTCTCTTTACCGGTGCCGTTGGGATGATCCTGACTGGTGTTCTGGACATTGATGAAGCCTATGAAGCAGTCAACTGGACCTCGGTTTTTCTCTTAGCGAGTTTGATCCCCTTAGGGATGGCAGTGCAAAACACAGGGACCGCAGAGTGGATTGCACATCAAGTGTTAGCTTTGCTGGATGGTTGGCCTCTATGGGCGTTGCAAACCGGTGTCGCGATTTTGGCGACCATATTCACGCTTGTCATGTCAAACGTTGGTGCGACGGTTCTATTGGTGCCGCTCGCGGTTTCCATTGCCATTGCAGCGGGCGGTGATCCTGCGATTTTCGCGCTGACCGTGGCGATTTCGACTTCCAACAGCTTCTTGATCCCAACACACCAAGTGAATGCGTTGATCATGGGGCCGGGGGGCTACAAGGTGATCGACTTTGTGAAGTCAGGTGGGATCATGACGATCCTGTTCCTGATCGTTTCAATGACCATGATGAACGTGGTGTTCTGACACTGACGAGATACAAAACAGAAAGGCGCGCCGGACTAGGCGCGCCTTTTTTGTTTCAGATTTAGAAGA
>NZ_CYTO01000024.1:806756-855763 GCF_001458335.1 Cognatishimia activa | reverse complement strand
AACCGCCATAAAGGACACGGAAATCATTGCCCGCGTCACCGAACCGCTCAACAAGCGTTTCACGAATGAAATCATGAACTTCACCAATCTGTTCAAGCGTCGGAACTTTGCCTGTCCCAATCGCCCACACCGGTTCATAAGCAATCACCGTGTTTGCGCCTGTGGCCGCATCGGGGGTCGATCCAGCGAGCTGGGTGCCAACCACATCCAAGGTTTTCCCGCTTTCGCGCTCTTCCAAGCTTTCGCCAATGCAGATGACGGCAACAAGATCGTTTGCGTAAGCTGCTTCAGATTTCGCTGCAACCACAGCATCTGTTTCGCCATGGTCAACACGGCGTTCTGAGTGACCGGTAATCACGTGGCTGCCGCCAGCATCTTTGATCATCGCAGCAGAGATGTCACCGGTATGCGCGCCGGACGCATTCGCATGGCAATCTTGGCCGCCTACGGCAATAGGGCTGCCAGAAACGGCGTCTGCAGCGCGGCTTAGCAAGGTTGCCGGGGTACAGATCAACACATCGGTTTGATCCGTTTCAGCGGTGGATTTCATGGCGTCCAGTTCGGCCAAATTGGCCTTGGTGCCATTCATTTTCCAGTTTCCAGCGGCGAGTTTGCGGCGCATGCGAGCTCCTATGCATTAAACGAAAAAACGTTGCGCATCTTGTGAGCGATCAGCAGGCAGGGGTCAACCCGTTAGCGATAACGATTTTAGAATAGAAGGGCGTTTGGCGCTTAAGAATGTCTTAGCTTTCGGCGAATTTGATACTTTCGCCGCAACCACAAGCCTCGGTGACATTTGGGTTGTTGAACTTAAAGCTCGATTCCAGCAGCGAGGTCTCGTAATCGATCTCTGTGCCAAACAGAAACATCTGCGCCATCGGAGCGATCATAACCCGCGCGCCATCTTGTTCGATGACTTCGTCCATTGGGTTCACGTTATCCACATATTCCATGGTGTATTCCATACCCGCGCAGCCGCCTTTCTTCACCCCAAGGCGTAGCCCCTGATGGCCCTTACGCTCCATCAGTCGTACAATCTGCTTTACCGCAGCGGGGGTCAAAGTGACCGCTTGTTTGCCGGGAATACCGAACATGTGTTGCTCCTTTGGATCCTATTTAGGGCGAAGGCATAGGGATGCCAAGGTCTGGCAGCTGTGCAAAAAGAAACAAAATGGCGAGGCTGACCAAAATAGCCCACCCGAATGAGGCAAGGGTGCCGATGATAACATATTCTGATCTGCGCCGGTTTTCATGGGCGTCGCCCTCTTTTGCGGTCTCAAACCTTAACACGGATTTGGCGGCCACAAGAAAGCCAATACCGATCGGCAGACCAGCAAGGATAAGGATGTAGATTAACCCGCGCTCGAGAAATCCAATCATCTGACCGCCACCGGGAAGGCTATCTTTGGAAAACTCTGACCCATAGCTGTGCATCAATATCCCGACGGCGAAGCCGCCCGCGCGTGTGGCGTAGATCGCGCCTGCGAGAAGCAATAGGAGGTGGGGCAACCAGTCTGGGGATTGCGCCCACAATCCGGTGCCCCATAGGGTCGGCGCGAAATAGGCTACGGCTGTCAGAGTTCCAATGTGGATCAACTGGTCCGCAACATGGGCGTTGATCTTTGGTTTGTTCCGATTAAGGGCGTTGCGTTCGTAACTTGCCTTGAAGAAGTCAGTTGTGATGTGCAGGGCGGTGAGGACGTAGATGGGTGTTGTAAACGACCCGGTCAGAAGAGCGGCTGCACCAAAGACAATAAACCCGTGTATCGCGAGATACCCAATGCGATGCTTGTTGGCAGCAACTTTGCTCGATTGAAACACGTAATCTGCAAGGACATGCGCCGCGAATAGGGCGATCAGGGTTTCAATCATCGGCGCTGACTTTCGTTGAATTCCAATGCCCCAAGTGCGAGTTCGATCCGATCTGCACCTGTTGATTTCAATGACTTTGAGACCGCTTGACGTGATTTGCCCAGCGCCTTTGCAATGTCCGTGTCAGATTTGGTCGGGATAAGCGTAAACTTTTCATATATTTCGGCTGATTGGGTCTGTGTCCAGCTGCGTATCATATGATCCAGAAGTGCTAAGATCGCATCGTGTGAAGGGGACTCTTGTGTAATCATGCGCGTTGCCCACTTGCTTGATTTAACGTCTTCTAACGCCCAGCCTGAACGCTGAAATGTTTCGCTCGTTTCTAGATTAAGGTCTGACTGAAGTTCGGTATTGGTCTCGCCAAACGCGATACCGATATAGCTATCAAGACCGGCTTCTCTTGATTTGAGTTTGGCTCGAATAAGAAGCGCGGATCGAATTGCAAAGCGTTTTTGAGGCAGTGCGATTTGCCAGCCATCACCCCGGTGACGCGTTAGGTGTATTGGCCCACCGCACAGTGTTTCAATCACAAGGGCGCATTCGTGCAGATCTTGGAAGATATCGGCAAGATCTTCGCTGCTCTGTTGGGTTGATCCAACGATGTCGCCGGTCAAAACGGCTATTTGCTGTGTGTCTTCGCTCATAACGCAACCAATTTAGGTTGCTATTCCTATTTTGCAACCTTTTTTAGTTGCTATACGTTAGGTGCAACCAAATTAGGTTGCGTGTTGAACAGCGAAACGGCCCCGAAATTTCAGGGCCGTGCCAAATTCGTAACCAAATGCGCTTAACTTAAGAGCCTTGGCCCATCATGCAGTTCGCATAGTAAGTAGTGGTTGCTGGCCAGTCAGAGAAGACACCTTCAACACCAACGTCTTGCGCCAGAACGTCCAACAGCTCGAAATACATTGCGTCGTTGTTGGTGACGTCTTTCACAGACTGGAAGTACCAGCCGCCGCCATTTGCCAATGGGCCGGAACGTTCCAGTGTCCATGTGATCAGTTTCAGGCCAGCCGCTTTCGCTTCTTTGGTGTAAGCAGACGGAACGATTTTGCCGTTCTCAGTGGTGACGAGCATCCACATTGGCGGGGCGATGTAGTTCACGCCTTGCGCTTTCAGCTCTGCCATTGGACGACGGAAGGTGGATGGGTCGTTGTGGTCAAAACCTTCCTCATTGTAGCTGTCGTCCAAGAAGACCGCTTGTTTGCCGAATTCTGGCTCGGCTTTGATCCAGTAAAGAACGTCATCCAGATTGAAGGACTGCGCGAACACGTCAGAAGCTGGGATACCCGCTGCTTTGTATTCGTCGATCAGCGCTTGAGCGTAATCTTCCTGTGTGTAGCCATCAAATGGCATTTCCACGGAAGGAGATTTAAGTTCTGGAGTGAACTTCGCGCCCAGATCTTTGAACAGAGCGATGGACTCTGCGTGGGTCATCACAGTGCCGTTGGTGGCATACAGATCGGTGCGCCAGCCTGCTGTGCCGTCCAGATATTCTTCGACGGTGGTCGCTTTTGAATTCGCCGCGTCCATTTTTGCGTTCAGCGTTTTGAACTCAGACAGCGTGATTTCAGACGTACGGCATTCCGCAACGGCTTTTTCGCCGTCTTTGGCAGGAGAGAAACCTTTAACGCAGGTGCCTGCCAACTCAGAGGCCAGAATGTTTGTTGTGGTGTGCAGGTCGTTTTGGGCGTGACGGCAAACCAGTTGTTTGTCTTTGGTGAAGGTCACGTCGCATTCCAGAATGCCTGCGCCCATACGCGCGGCAGCAACGTTGGATTCAACGGTGTGTTCAGGAAACATCATTGGCGCGCCACGGTGACCGATAGAGAATGGGTGCTGTTTGAACGCCATATTCTCGCAGGCTTGCAGTTTGCTTTTCAGCTCACCATCAGCCATTTGGTCAATCAGGTAGTAAGGGCGCGGGCCGAGTTCTACCTCTGCGGCGGTGGCCATTGCAGGCACAAAAAGAGCAGCGCTGATGGCTGCTTTGGTGGTCATGCGAAACATGATGTGTCTCCGTCAAGTTAAGATGGTCGGAGACTGTCAAATCCCTGCGACAGGGATTTGACAAATTTGTTGCAAATGGATTGCGATGAAATGACGGTTACATGAAGCCCAGTTCGAGGCGGGCCTCGTCGCTCATGTTTTCCATGCCCCATGGAGGTTCCCAAACAAGCTCGACATCAACGGTCTTGATGCCTGGAACACCAGAAATGGCTTCCTGGACCCATCCCGGCATTTCGCCAGCAACCGGGCAGCCCGGAGCGGTGAGAGTCATCAGGACATTAACCTCATTTTCGTCATTGATACCGACGTGGTAAATCAGCCCAAGGTCATAGATATTCACCGGAATTTCCGGGTCATAGACGCTGCGCAGAGCCTCAATCGATTGATCAAACAATGGATGTTCAATGCTTGATGGAGGGATCAAAGGCGTGCCTTCCGCCGGGGTTTGTTCCTGAGACATTTGCTTACCTATTTATTCCTGAGTGTTGATATAGGGAATAAGGTTGGGGGCGTCCAGAGGCGCGTCAAAATGATCGTCCCGCCGGAGGAGAGTTCGGAAGCCTCCGGCGGGAGTATTTTTGCAAAGGTGAATGAAAGGGTCTTTGGTTTAGTCGTTGATATCGTGGTCAAATGTTTTGACCTGGCCTTTAGGCAGCGCGAAATGTCTGCGCAAGGCCAGCCAAGCAATCAAAGAGATCACCGCGAAGATGAGAAGGATTGCGGGGATCGATAGCAGGCCGAGCGGGCCGAGAAGGGCGATGCCCACCACGGCGGCGCCAATTGCGAACCCTAAGAAAATGAAACCCGGGATCAGCATCTCAACAATGCCCAGCACCAGTGCGGCGGCGAGCCAGACCCACCAAGTTGTCAGGAGCGCCTCCATTATGAGCCACCTTTCAGCAGTTTAAAGGCATCACCAAAGGCTTCCAGCGCGGAGGCAGGCAACACAATGGTCTGCTTGCCATCGCCATTGCCCAGCGCGTTCAGCGCTTCGACTTGTTTAAGCGCCACTTGGTATTGAGCGGCCTCAATGCCGTTTTCTTTGATGGCTTGGGCCACAACTTGAGTTGCGTAGGCTTCGGCATCTGCCGAAATGCGGCGTGCCTTGGCTTGTTGTTCCGCCTCATACAGTTCTGCGTCGGCATGCAATTCCACGGCGCGTTTTTGGCCTTCTGCTTCGGTCACCTGCGCGCGCCGCGCGCGTTCGGCGTTGAGCTGCTGCAACATGGCTTGGCGGGTTTGCTGGTCAAGGTTTACGTCGAGGATTTCGGCGCGGGTCACTTCAATGCCCCAATCATCCACGGCGTCTTCGACCGAGTTTTTGATGGTTTCAATCAGATGCGCGCGATTGGCTTGAACCTCATCAAGATCCATTTTGCCGATCTGGGCGCGGACGATACCGGCCACCGTTGTCGTGATCGCACCATCCACATCGCGGATCCGGTAAACAGTCTTCTCAGGTTCGGTAATGCGGTAGAACACCGACGTGTCCACTTGCACCAAAACGTTGTCTTTGGTGATGGCGTCTTGGCTTGCTGTGGGCAATTGACGTTCAAGAATCGATATCTTGTGACGCACCACATCCAAAAAAGGCACCACAAAGTTAATGCCCGGTCCAAGCACGGAATGGAGCCGGCCAAACCGTTCGACAACGTGTTTTTCAGACTGCGAGACAATCCGAACGCCTTTGAAAATAACGATAATCACAAACAGCGCAGCAACCAGCAGCACGATGTTTTCCGACAGAATATCTTCGATCATAAAAGTCCCTTTTTAATTATCACACGCCCTCTAAATGGGCGCGAACGACTTATTTTACAATGAAGATAAGTCAGCGTAAGGAGAGCGCAAAGATAAAAAGGGTGACCATGACCAGCCGTTTTTCGTTTGAATTGAAAGCCACCGATGGCAAGGCCCGCACGGGCGTGATTTCCACACCCCGTGGAGAGATCCGCACGCCTGCCTTCATGCCGGTTGGGACCGCTGCCACGGTAAAAGCGATGATGCCTGAAAGCGTGCGCGCGACGGGGGCGGATATTCTGCTGGGAAATACCTATCACCTGATGCTGCGCCCAACGGCAGAACGGATTGATCGTCTGGGCGGTCTGCACAAGTTCATGAATTGGGAGCGACCCATTCTCACGGATTCCGGTGGCTTTCAAGTCATGTCACTCGCCGGATTGCGCAAGCTGACCGAGAAGGGCGTGACGTTTCAGAGCCATATCGATGGATCTAAGCACGAGCTGACACCAGAACGGTCCATGGAAATCCAGAAGCTTCTGGGGTCTGACATCGTTATGTGTTTTGACGAGTGCCCAGCGCTGCCAGCGGATCGGGATCGGATCGTCGAGTCCATGCGCATGTCCATGCGATGGGCACAGCGGTCAAAAGATGCGTTTGGCGATCGCCCGGGTCATGCGCTGTTTGGCATTCAGCAGGGTGGCCTAGAGCAGGACTTCCGCGAGGAAAGTGCCAAAGCGCTGCGGGATATTGAGTTTGATGGCTACGCGATTGGTGGCCTTGCCGTGGGTGAGGGGCAGGAGGCGATGTTCAAAGTGCTTGATTTCGCCCCTGATCAGCTACCTGTGAACAAGCCGCGTTACCTGATGGGGGTCGGTAAGCCCGATGACATCGTTGGCGCGGTCAAGCGTGGCGTGGATATGATGGACTGCGTTTTGCCGTCACGATCCGGCCGTACCGGGCAGGTGTTTACCAAGCGTGGTGTGGTCAATATCAAAAACGCCCGCCATGCGGATGACCCTCGGCCTCTGGATGAATCCGTGGACTCGCCTGCACGCAATTATTCGCGGGCCTACCTGCACCATGTGTTCCGCAGCAATGAGATGATCGCTGGCATGCTATTGACGTGGCATAACTTGCGGTATTTTCAGGATATCATGAATGAAATGCGTCACGCGATTGCGGCTGGGACCTTTGACGCTTGGGAAGAAGAGTTCCATGCCATGCGGGCGCTTGGTGATATTGAGCCGATTTAGCGGAAAACTGCCGCTAAATTGGCTTTCTGGTTAACGCTCTATAACAAACCTTAAATTGCGGTGAATTCCGCCATTTCCACCCTTGTGTCCCCTCTGCGCAAAAGGCATGCTGCATAGCAACAAAAGAGGTGCGCGGGTAGAGCGGATGCTTGAAACCCATGCCGAGCCGTACCAGATAGACAACTCGAAAGAGGAGACAGCCAGTGTTGCCGCCAAGCGGGGCCAGACTGTCTTGCCAACGATAAGGACCGAGTATGCAAGAGCCACTCAACGCTTCCTACCCCGTACTGCCGCTGCGCGACATTGTGGTGTTCCCACATATGATCGTGCCGCTGTTCGTGGGCCGGGAAAAATCTGTGCGTGCCCTCGAGGAGGTCATGCAGGATGACAAACAAATTCTTCTGGCGAGCCAGATCGACCCAGCTGAGGACGATCCAGAGGCAGAAGGCATTTACCGCACCGGTGTGCTGGCGAATGTCCTGCAGCTGCTGAAGCTGCCAGATGGCACCGTGAAAGTGCTGGTTGAAGGCCAAGCACGGGTGCAGATCAATGATTTCCTCGAAAACGACAATTATTTCGAGGCGACCGCAGAATACTTGACCGAAATGCCGGGTGACGCGACCACCATCGAGGCGCTGCTGCGCTCTGTGGGTGACGAGTTTGAGCGCTACGCCAAGGTCAAGAAAAACATTCCGGAAGAAGCGCTGAGCGCTGTATCTGAAACCGAGGAACCAGCGCGTCTGGCGGACTTGGTTGCAGGCCATTTGGGTGTGGAAGTCGACCAGAAGCAAGAGCTGCTAGAAACCCTGTCTGTGTCTGAACGTCTGGAGAAGGTTTTTGGCCTGATGCAGGGCGAAATGTCTGTGCTGCAGGTTGAGAAAAAGATCAAAACCCGCGTCAAATCTCAGATGGAGAAAACCCAGCGCGAGTACTATCTGAATGAGCAAATGAAAGCCATTCAGAAGGAATTGGGTGATGGCGAGGACGGCTCTGGTGAAATCCAGGAGCTGGAAGAAAAGATCGCCGCGACCAAGCTTTCTAAAGAAGCGAAAGAGAAGGCGGATGCCGAGCTGAAGAAGCTCAAGAACATGTCGCCGATGTCTGCGGAAGCGACCGTGGTGCGCAACTATCTGGATTGGATGTTGTCCATTCCTTGGGGCACCAAGTCTCGCGTTAAGAAAGACCTAAACAAGGCGCAAGAGATCCTGGATCAGGATCACTACGGGCTTGATAAAGTCAAAGAACGTATCGTCGAATATCTCGCGGTTCAGCAGCGCTCTAAAAAGCTCAAAGGCCCAATCATGTGCCTTGTGGGCCCTCCGGGTGTGGGTAAAACCTCTCTGGGTAAATCCGTAGCAAAAGCCACAGGGCGTGAGTTCATTCGGATCTCGCTTGGTGGCGTGCGTGATGAATCCGAGATCCGCGGTCACCGCCGGACTTACATCGGCTCTATGCCGGGTAAGATCATTCAGGCGCTGAAAAAGGCGAAGACCACCAACCCTCTGATCTTGCTCGATGAAATCGACAAGATGGGTCAGGATTTCCGTGGCGACCCAGCCTCTGCGATGCTTGAAGTGCTTGATCCTGAACAGAACGGGACCTTCGTGGACCACTATCTTGAGGTGGAATACGACCTGTCCAACGTGATGTTCCTGACCACATCAAACAGCTACAACATGCCGGGGCCGTTGCTTGACCGGATGGAGATCATTCCATTGGCTGGCTACACCGAAGAAGAAAAGGCGGAGATCGCGCATCGCCATCTGATTCCGAAACAGGTAAAGAACCACGGTCTGAAGGCGAATGAGTTCACTCTGGAGCCGGAAGCGCTGCAAGAAGTTGTGCGCACCTACACCCGTGAAGCGGGCGTGCGGAACCTTGAGCGCGAAATTGGCAAACTGGCCCGTAAGGCCGTAACCAAGATTGTGCGCAATCAGGCGGAAAGCGTGACCGTGACACCTGAGAACTTGGATGAGTTCCTGGGCGTTAAGAAGTTCCGCTATGGTTTGGCTGAAAGCAAAGACCAAATCGGGGTTGTGACCGGGCTGGCCTATACCAGCGTCGGTGGTGATCTGCTGCATATCGAAGCTCTGAAACTGCCCGGTAAGGGCCGCATGAAGACAACCGGTAAGCTTGGCGATGTGATGAAAGAATCCATCGATGCGGCCAGCTCTTACGTGCGTTCCATCGCACCAAGTGTGGGCGTGAAGCCAACGGTGTTTGATAAGCTGGACATCCACGTGCACGTGCCCGATGGCGCGACACCAAAGGATGGCCCATCTGCGGGTCTTGCGATGGTGACATCGATTGTGTCTGTGCTGACCGGTATTCCGATCCGCAAAGACATCGCGATGACGGGTGAGGTTTCCTTGCGCGGCAATGCAATGCCGATCGGTGGTTTGAAAGAAAAACTACTGGCAGCGCTTCGGGGCGGCATCAAAACCGTCCTGATCCCGGAAGAAAATGAAAAAGATCTCGCTGAGATCCCGGACAATGTGAAAGAGGGCTTGGATATTATCTCTGTCACGCACGCCTCTGAGGTTCTGAAGCACGCATTGGTGTCAGAGCCGGAAGCGATTGAATGGGATGAAGCAGCAGAAGAGGCGGCGGCTGCGGCTTTGAAAGCTGCTGATAATCCCGGTGCAGTCGCGCACTAAGCGCATTGTTCACGACAAATAGAAAAGGCGCTCTCAACAGAGCGCCTTTTTCGTTTTAAGCAGGCTTCGCTTTAGTCGTCGAGCGCTGCCCAAAGGATAGAGATCGTTAGGATCGCCATAACCGCAGAAGCAGTCAGCGTGCTTGATTCAGCTGCGGCTTCAATAACGGGTGCTTCGATAACTGGATCTGCCACGCCGCCGGCCAAGGCAGGTACAGAGGTTGCGATCAGCGCTAGCGCTGCGATTGTGTTCTTCATAATGTCCCCCACGGTTGGTCAATTGCCGGTGAGCCTCCGATTATTGTCAGGTTAAAGTCAATCAGCACCCACAAGATGTGGGGTGTCGCTATGAATATGTTGCTAAATGAGCGCAAATTAGGCGATCTGTGATTGACCCTCGTTTCACGCCGTCGCATCTTTGACTTATGAATTTTGCCAATGACATAAAGCGTTTACCCCGAGCTTTTGACCGGGAAATTGGGTCAGATTTATCAACTCAACTACAAGGTTTTTCAGCAGAGTCGGCACAGCTCTTGGTTGGGGTTGGGGCGACGAGCCCATATTTGCGTGGGCTGATTCAGAAGGAACAGGATTGGCTTCAAGCTGCGTTGGATGCGCCAGACAATTCAATTACTGAGCTTTTCAAGGATCTGCGAACAGCGTCGCCTGATGCATTATCCCATGACCTTAGGCAGGCCAAACGAAGGGTCGCTCTACTGACTGCGTTGGCAGATATCGCAGGGGTCTGGCCGCTTGAAAAGGTGACGGGGACCCTTACAGATTTTGCCGATCTAAGTACGCATCTGGCGCTACAGGCGATGGTTGGCAAAGAGATCTCTCGCGGGAAGCTCCCCGGAGCGACTGAGGATGACACCGAAAGCTGTGGTGGGCTGGTTGCGCTGGCGATGGGGAAAATGGGTGCGCATGAGCTTAATTATTCCAGCGATATTGATCTGATCTGTCTTTTTGATGAAACGCGGTTTGATCCCAGTGATTTTTACGACGCGCGTTCGTCACTGGTGCGCGCGACTCGCCGTGCGATGGGCTTGCTCAGTGACATCACTGGCGAAGGGTATGTATTCCGAACGGATCTGCGTTTGCGGCCCGATCCTGCTGTGACGCCGGTCTGTCTGGCAATGGAAGCGGCAGAACGATATTACGAAAGCTTAGGGCGAACTTGGGAGCGCGCAGCCTATATTAAGGCGCGTCCGGCCGCCGGGGATTTGGAGTCCGGCACGCGATTTCTGGAAACTTTGAGCCCGTTCGTGTGGCGCAAGCATTTGGACTTTGCAACCATACATGAAGCGCATGGGATGCGTCTAAAGATACGCGAACACAAAGGCTTGGGTGGAAAAGTTGACCTAAAAGGGCACAACGTGAAACTGGGGCGTGGTGGCATTCGAGAAATCGAATTCTTCACCCAAACCCGCCAGCTCATTGCAGGAGGTAGAGACCCTGAACTGCGGATGCGAGAAACGGTGCCCGCGCTGGCGAAACTGGCTGAAAAAGGTTGGATAGAAACCGAAATCGCAGAGAAACTGACGGATCATTACCGCGCTCATCGGGAACTAGAGCATCGCATTCAGATGCTGAACGATGCCCAAACCCATGATCTCCCCAAAACCGACGAGGGACTAGAACGCATTGCTTGTTTAATGGGGCAGGATCTGACGGAATTGAAGCAAGAGTGGTCAGAGCGCATTGAAGAGGTTCATGCCTTAACCGAAGATTTCTTTGCGCCAGATCTGGTTACTGCGACACCTGCACCTGTGGATCACACCTTTGATGAAGAGATTTTGGCACGCTGGCAGACCTACCCAGCACTTCGGTCTTCTCGTGCGGTTGAGATATTCAACCGCCTTCGCCCAGAGCTTCTTCGGCGTTTGTCCGAAGCCGCGAAACCAAGCGAAGCACTGGCGGCAATGGATGGGTTTCTTGCAGGACTTCCTGCGGGCGTTCAGGTTTTCTCTCTCTTTGAAGCAAATCCACAACTTGTTGATTTAATTGTCGATATTTTCGGAACCTCGCCAGCGCTTGCGCGTTACCTGTCGCGTAATTCTTCGGTTTTGGACGCAGTGATCGCGGGTTCTTTCTTTGCAGATTGGCCAGGTGTTGAGGACTTAAAATCAGAGCTCTCGGCGGCGCTGATGAAAGAGAGCGATTACGAAACGAGGCTCGACACCGCGCGGCGTTGGATGAAGGAATACCATTTCCGCATTGGTGTGCATCATCTGCGGGGGTTGATTGACGCTGGTCAAGCTGGTGCACAATATTCGGACTTGGCTGAGGCGGTGTTGTCAGGACTATGGCCAGTCGTCACCGAACAATTTGCCACCAAACATGGTCCGATGCCGGGACGTGGGGCCATGGTTCTCGGGATGGGCTCCCTTGGCGCGCAACGCCTGAACGGCAGTTCGGACCTTGACCTCATTGTCATCTATGATGCGGACGGGGTGGAGTTCTCAGAAGGAAGGCGACCGCTTGCGGCGCGGGCTTACTATGCCAAGCTGACCCAAGCGCTGGTAACCGCACTAACAGCGCCCATGGCAGAAGGGCGGCTTTATGAAGTAGACATGCGCCTTCGCCCATCTGGAAACCAAGGCCCTGTGGCAACGGCTTTGGCATCGTTCAAAGACTATCAGCAGACCCAAGCTTGGACCTGGGAGCATCTCGCTTTGACACGTGCGCGTCCGGTGGCCGGTGAGGCCGGATTGATGGAAGAGGTCGAACGATTCCGGCAATCAGTGCTCGCGCAACCCTCAGATAGTGTAAAAGTGCGCCAAGACGTGGCCGACATGCGTGTCCGGATCGCAGATGCAAAGTCGCCCGAAGGGCTTTGGGACGCCAAAATTGGCTCCGGTCGCATGCAGGACATCGAGCTGGTCTCACAAGCGGCGGTCCTTCTTGCTGGCTCGGCGCACCGTGATGTCGGTGACAGTTTGAAATCCGGCGTTTCCATGGGGTGGATCACAGAGCAGGAGCGGTTAGCTTTGCAACAAAGCTATGATCTGCATCGGACGCTACAGGTGGCAACACGTCTCTTGGGTGAAAAAGCACTGGACCCGGATGCAATTGGCGCTGGAGGCGTGGGTTTCATCTTACGTGAAACACAGACGAGTTCTTTTGACGCGCTGCAAGAGGCTCTGGTGCAGGCCGCGGCTGACGCTGGCGCAATAATTCAAGCGGTGCTAGAGCGGCCCGCGACACAGTAAGGACCGATCAATGACTGATCTGAAAGCCGTAGACCCTCGGAATTTATTCAAAGATGCCTATCTGATCGAAGGTATTGATATGGGGCAATGCCGCTCGATCTTTATGGATTGGGCATTGGGTGGCAATCTTGAGACTGCGCGTGATCATATTCAGATCCTGCTTGACCATTACGGTCCTAACAATCCAGATCACCCGATGACTGCAGTCTTGCGCGAAGGGGTTGATGGCACCAAAGGCAAAGCCGATGGCCGTCGTCGCACCGGCCGCCGTCCGCGCTGGGATGCGGAAAGCGAGTAGGGCGATCCCTAAAGGTCTTTTCACCGCCTGCCAGAGAGCGTAGGAGGGCCTTATGACTGATCTTCCTACTGTCCGCCTCAAACCCAAAGCCAACGCTCGTGCCATTCGTCACGGGTTTCCGTGGGTTTATGAAAATGAATTGGTGACCGATCGCCGCACGAAAAAGATCGAAGCGGGGTCTTTGGCTGTTTTGGAAGATGCAGAGCGTCGCCCAATGGGATTGGTTGCGGTCAATCCGAACAGCAAAATCTTCTGCCGCATGCTTGATCGCAATATGGATGCATCAATCGATCAAGCGTGGTTTGAAGCGCGGTTTGCAAAAGCCTTAGACATGCGCGCACGGTTGTACGACACCCCGTTTTACCGCCTTGTGCATGCAGAAGCGGATGGCCTGCCGGGGGTGGTGATTGATCGCTTTGGCGACACGTGCGTGGTGCAACCAAATGCGGCTTGGGCGGATCGTTTGATTGAACCAATGACCGCCGCTTTGGCCTCGGTTATTGGTGTTCAAAACATCCTGAAAAACGCATCTGGACGCGCGCGGGTTTTGGAAGGTTTGGACGAAGAAAACACCGTTCTGCTAGGTGCTGCACCCAGTGAGCCGGTTCCAGTCGTAATGAACGCTGCCACCTATATGGCGGATCTGACGGGTGGTCAGAAGACCGGTCTGTTCTTTGACCAGCGCGCCAACCATGGCTTTGCAGCCAAGCTCAGCAATGGCGCGCGGGTGCTTGATGTATTCTCTCACGTGGGAGGGTTCTCTCTCGCCGCTTTGGCAGGTGGTGCGACCTCGGCTATGGCAGTTGACGGGTCTGCTGCGGCGCTTGGATTGGCGGAAAAAGGTGCTGCGGCTGCGGGATTTGAAGATCGGTTCACAACGCGTAAAGGCGACGCGTTTGACGTGCTCGAAGCGCTGGCGCAAGAAGGCGAAACCTTTGATGTGGTCATCTGCGATCCACCCGCTTTCGCTCCAAACAAGCCTGCTTTGGAAAAAGGCCTTCGGGCCTATGAACGGGTCGCGCGTATGGCGGCTCCTCTGGTGGCTGACGGTGGCTATCTGGGGCTGTGCTCTTGTTCCCACGCAGCAGAGCTGTCCCTGTTCCGCAACGCGTCAGCACGCGGCATTGGCCGGGCAGGGCGGCGGCCACAGTTGATCCATACGGGCTTTGCAGGCCCGGACCATCCGTTGATGCCGCAGTTGGCTGAAAGCGGATACCTGAAAGCGCTGTTCTTCCGCCTATGAAACTGTTGCTCGACACCTGCGTGATCTACCCAACCGTGATGCGGGAAGTGCTGCTGGGTGTCGCCAAAGAGGGTGCGTTTGAGCCGCTTTGGTCAGAGCGCATCTTAGAAGAATGGGCGCGCGCGGCGCGTAAAATCGGCCCCACAGGCGAAGCGCAGGCGCGGGGCGAGATCGCCTTGGCACAAGCTGCTTGGCCAAAAGCATCTGTGAAATATCGTGAAGGCACGGAAGCGCGGCTTTATTTGCCAGACGCGGCGGATGTGCATGTTTTAGCTGCCGCGATTGATGGGCATGCGGATGCCATTGTTACCGTGAATGCCAAAGATTTCCCAAAGCATATTCTCGCGGAAGAGGGGCTTCAGCGGTTTGAACCAGATGGTTTCCTTCGCGGCCTTTGGGAAGGTCAGCCAGATCTGGTAGAAGGGGTTGCAGAGACTGTCAGACAAGAAGCCTGTCGTTTGTCTGGGCAAGACTGGGATATGCGCGGATTGTTAAAGAAAGCGCGGTTGCCGAGATTGGCAAAGGCTCTGGGGTAGGCCGGGCTTCAGCCCGGCAAAGACGGTGCCCAATCGGTGGGGTAAAACCCCACCCTACGCCGTACCCCATTTTGCCTCGAGGCCTTCAATCGCTTTGATCCGTTCACCGGTCTTAGGATGGCTCATCAACCACGCTGGCACCGCACCAGAACGGCTTTGCGTCAGCGCTTCGAGCTTTTCAAACAATGACTTTTGCGGTCCTGTACCAATCCCGGATTTTGTCAACAGCGCGGCGGCATATTCATCGGCTTCATACTCATCCCCACGAGACAAGCGCGCTGCCAACATGGTTGTCAGCATGTTGGCAATCCAAGGGCCAACAACTGGGATAAACCGCGTGAGAACCATCGCCAAAGCGGTCCGCAGCGCATTTTGGCCCGAGAAATCAATCATGCGGCGGCGAGAATGCCCAAGGGCCACGTGACCCAATTCGTGCGCAATGACGCTCGCGATTTCTTCGCCGGTCACTTCGCCATTGGTGTATTTGCGATAAAAGCCGCGCGTGATGAAAATCCGCCCATCGGGTGCTGCCAAGCCGTTCACTGGATCAATCTCATAGATATGAACCCGAATGCGTGGCAATTCCAAACTCGCAGCCATACGATCAATGAGCTTTTTCAGCCCCGGATCAGCCAATTCAGTGGATTGCTCATCCAACATGCGTTTCGTGCGCCAAGCGGACACACGGTACATGACGACGGCGTAGATGATGGCCAGAAGGATCGGTGTAAACTTTAACATAGCTTACGATATGGGATGGCGAAGGGTGTCCGTCAACGCGTCAGCTCGCGCATTCCGTCTTCAAGCCCGCGCAAGGTCATGGGCACCATACGGTCTTCGAATATTTCGCGGATCATTTGGATCGAATGGGTGTAATCCCATCGCTGCTCGGCCACGGGGTTGATCCAAAGGTGATCGGGCCATTGCTCGCGCGCGCGTTCTAGCCAGGTTTGCCCGGCCTCTTGGTTCCAATGCTCGTTCGCGCCACCCGGATAGGCGATTTCGTAGGGCGACATAGAGGCATCCCCAACAAAAATACATTTGTAGTCAGGGCCATAGGTGCGCAGCACCTCCCATGTCGGGGTCTGGTCGTTCCAACGGCGCACATTATCGCGCCACACGCCTTCATAAAGGCAGTTGTGGAAGTAGAAATATTCCAAATGTTTGAATTCGGCGCGGGCGGCGGAGAAGAGCTCTTCCACGACCTTGATATGGGGATCCATCGAGCCGCCCACATCAAGAAACAACAAAACCTTCACGGCGTTGCGCCGCTCTGGCCGGGTTTTTACATCGAGATAGCCGTGTTCCGCGGTTGCGCGGATGGTTTCGTTGAGATCCAACTCATCCGCCGCCCCATCGCGCGCCCAACGGCGCAGGCGTTTTAAGGCGACTTTGATGTTGCGGGTTCCGAGTTCCACGCTGTCATCGAGATTACGAAATTCTCTTTTGTCCCAGACCTTTACGGCGCGTTGATGACGGCTTTCTTTTTGGCCAATACGCACGCCCTCGGGGTTATAGCCGTAAGCGCCAAAAGGGCTGGTGCCCGCGGTTCCAATCCATTTATTGCCCCCTTGGTGGCGACCTTCCTGTTCTTTCAGACGCTCTTTCAAGGTCTCCATCAACTTGTCAAAACCACCAAGCGCTTCGATTTCGGCCATTTCTTCGGGGCTAAGGTGTTTCTCTGCTATTTTCCGAAGCCAATCCTCAGGGATATCGACGGCGTTGAGCACGTCTTGCTCACTGATATGATCAAGCCCCTCAAAGGTCGCCGCAAAGGCGCGATCAAACTTATCTAGGTTGCGTTCGTCCTTCACCATGGCTGTGCGCGCCAGGTAATAGAATGCCTCGGGATCGTAAGTAGCCAGACCGGTTTTTAACGCCGCCAGAAAGCTCAGATATTCCCGCAATGAAACGGGGACACCGACAGAGCGAAGGTTATCAAAAAGCGGCTGAAACATCGCGGTTAGAGAAAGTTCTTTTCAATGATCAAGGTAATGATGAAGCCGGCGACGGCGAAGGCGATGCCATAGCCTGCCGCGTAATGCAGGATGTCGAGCGTTTTGCCATTGCGGCGTTTTGCGGTGAATGCGCCGATCAGGATACCGATGATGCCTGTGATGAGATACATATTCTGAGCCTTTTGGAGGTCTAGTTCGTTCTGTTTGTCGGATTAAGGAGTGCAACTTCACGCAATTTTGCGCGCACGATCCATTCCGGCCCAAAGCCGTATCGCGCCCACCCAAGGCTGTCCAGTCGCGCAGCTTGGGCCGCGGCGTTTTCACCCAAGGCGTCATGGGCTTCTGCCTTGATCATCAAAAGGCTCGAAAGATGGATCGCATTCTGAAAGCGTTCTGCCGAAGAGATATGGCGATCGACGATCTTCAACGCGGTCTTTGGATCTCCAGACGCCAATGCGAAAGCAGCACGGGGTCCAGCAACAGCCGCACGGTGCGGGCCATTTGGCGTTGCCGCTTGGAAGTACTGATCGGCCAGTCGATAATGCTGATCCGCCAGTCTCGGGTCGCGGAATTGTTGCACCCGTCCATTCATGTAGTGACTGAACGCGCGCCGGTGGTCCGTCCAGCCTTGGGACTTGGCGATATTCAAGGCAGCGTTCGCTGCGGCGATGCGTTTGCCAGCTGATCCAGTCGGCCCCAAAGCGTCCTGAACCGCGTCGATCCAAGCACGAGGGGTGCGGGTCAGCGGTGCTATCCGGCCGTGGTTTCCTTTTGGATTCAATCTGTTGAGGATGCCGGGTAGCCTTTCAGCGACCTGTAATTGTGTCATGCCATTGCGCAGGCTTGGATCGTAGTAGGCGCGCAGGACCAACATGTCGAACCCGGTCAGGGTTACGTGGAAATTGTCATCGTTAAAGACACTGTCATCCAGCCGATAAAGATCGTTCAGCGGCCCGATCGCTTGCGCCAGCTCTTCATGCAGGCAATCCCGCATGTCTTGTGGGCTGGTGTCATAAGGCAGGAAGATGGCCAGCTGATCGCGCCGGGTCAGGCCCGCCCAATCGGTACGTGCCGCGCCACGGGCACGACGATACTCGCTGATGCTTGTGACATTGGGCACCACAAAACAGGCCGCATGGGGCAGGGCACGTTTGATGTCACTTTTCGAAACCGCCTGGATCGTCACATTCGCGCGACCTTCACTAATTTGACGAATGTCGATATCCGCTTCCTTGCGCAGGCGACCAATCAGTTGCGAGAGATCAGAGCGTAACGTTGCGGTGGTGCGCCCCTCCAGTTTCACCGTGATGGGCCCTTCAAACCGGGTCATAACCGGCAAAGATCGCCCGCTTTCCAAGGAAAAGGTCAGGTCCAAGAAGTCGCGAGCGATATCGGCGTTAGAGCGGTTGGGCAACGCTTCTTGCCTTGCTCGGAAGCTCTTAAGCGGTGGCAAGCTGGTCTCAGCCAATTTTGCGCGCGTCGGGTGCGCGCTTTGTGTCCCTGTGGTCGCACAAGCGGTCAGCGCAACGAAAGCACCTAAAGAAAGCCATTTGAGGGCGGAAAAACTCACCGTTCAGACCGCGCCATGAACGCGAGACGTTCAAACAGATGAACGTCCTGTTCATTTTTGAGCAACGCGCCGTGCAGCTTTGGCAGGGCATTCGCGCCGTCTCGTTTCAGGTCTTCTGGTGATAGGTCTTCAGCAAGCAAAAGTTTTAGCCAATCAATCACTTCAGAGGTAGAAGGCTTCTTCTTAAGCCCACGGGTTTCGCGGATTTCATAGAACTGGGTCAGCGCTTCGGTCAAAAGCTGATCCTTGATGCCCGGATGATGCACTTTGACGATGGCTTTCATCGTCTCGCCATCTGGGAAATTGATGTAATGGAAGAAACAGCGGCGCAGAAACGCATCTGGCAGTTCTTTTTCGTTATTTGACGTGATGATGATGATCGGGCGCTGTTTTGCACGGACGGTCTCACCTGTCTCGTAGACATGGAATTCCATCTTATCGAGCTCTTGCAGCAAATCGTTCGGGAATTCGATATCGGCTTTGTCGATTTCATCAATAAGCAAAACAACTTTTTCACCCGCCTCAAAGGCTTCCCAGAGTTTGCCTTTACGGATGTAGTTGGCCACATCATGCACACGCTCATCGCCAAGCTGGCTGTCACGCAAGCGGCTGACCGCATCATATTCGTAAAGACCTTGCTGCGCTTTGGTGGTGGATTTCACGTTCCACTCAATCATTTTCAGCCCCAAAGAAGCTGCAACCTGCTTGGCAAGCTCGGTTTTACCTGTGCCGGGTTCGCCTTTCACCAGAAGCGGGCGCTCTAAGGTTACAGAGGCGTTCACGGCCATCGTCAGGTCCGCTGTCGCAACGTAATCCTTTGTGCCTTCAAATTTCATTTTTTCGCGCCTCTTCATGGTTTTAGTGGCTTATCCCTTTTGCACAACCTAGCTTTCTTAAGCGTTCACTTCAATGCGATGGCGTTCATCTCGCCGACACGTCACTTCTGGTAGTGACATTCCTTTATCACTGCGATACATCACGGCAAGTAAATCCGGGTTCATGTCTGAACGGCTAGGGCATCAGGCATGCGCCACGATGAGGGAGCGGATATGAAAGCTGAAGTTTTCCTGCCGGAGGATTATGTTCCAGCAGATGACGAACCGTTCATGAACGATCGTCAAATTGAATATTTTCGTCGCAAGCTAATTGATTGGAAAGAAGAACTTCTGGCGGGTAGCCGGGATACAATTGAAGGCCTGCAAGACAACACACGCAACATTCCAGATATTGCGGACCGCGCAAGCGAAGAGACTGACCGTGCGCTAGAGCTGCGTACACGGGATCGTCAGCGCAAGCTGGTTGCCAAAATCGATTCTGCCCTGCGCCGAATTGACGAAGGTGAATACGGGTATTGCGAAGTGACCGGGGACCCAATTTCATTGAAGCGCCTGGATGCGCGTCCGATTGCGACCATGTCTTTGGAAGCACAGGAACGCCACGAGCGCCGCGAGAAGGTTCATCGTGACGACTAAATGCGACGATTGATCTGAGTAAGATCACGGAAATTTACGGCCGCCGGTGTTGAAACACACCGGCGGTTTTGTTTTGTAAGGCGTGACATGACATTACTCGGTTTGAAAATTGGCGTCCTCGGTGGCGGGATTGGCGGATTGACCGCAGCATTGGCACTTGCCCAGCGTGGGGCGCAGGTCACGGTGCTGGAGCAGGCGGAGGCCATCAAAGAAGTCGGGGCGGGCATTCAGGTCAGCCCCAATGGCTTTTGTGTGTTGCGTGCTTTGGGGCTGGGGGACGCTTTGCGCGCCAAGGCGGTCAAAGGCGAAGCAGTCGAGCTGCGGGATTATAAGGCGGGTCGCGTGGTCACGCGGCTTGATCTGGGCCTTTTGGACGCCGATCAAGAATACTTCTTCGCCCATCGCGCTGATTTAATTGATATTTTAGTATCCGCTTGCCGCGAATCGGGTGTGCAAATCCGGCTCTTGCAGAAAGCAGAAAACGTGGTGCCGGGCGCTGTGCCAAAGGTCACCCTTGCCAATGGTTCACAATTCACCGCCGATCTGATCATCGGCGCGGACGGCCTGCATTCCGTCGTTCGCAAAGCTCTGAATGGTACCACTGCGCCGTTTTTCACCCGTCAAACCGCATGGCGTGCCACGGTTCCAAACACAATGGATCACCCACCACTCACGCGGCTCACCATGGGCCCAAAGCGGCATATGGTGACCTATCCGATCCGGGGTGGTGATTTGGTGAATATTGTCGCCGTGCAAGAGCGCATGGATTGGGTGGAGGAAGGCTGGAGCCACAAGGACGATCCCAACAACCTACGCGCGGCTTTTTCGGATTTCGGCGGGCCTATTCCTGCGCTTCTGGATCAGGTGACCGAGACCGGGTTATGGGGTCTGTTCCGTCATCCGGTTGCACCGAAATGGTTTGGTGAAAACGTTGCGATTTTGGGTGACGCGGCGCATCCAACTTTGCCATTCATGGCGCAAGGGGCGGTGATGGCGATGGAAGACGCTTGGGTCTTGGCAGATTGTTTGGCGATGTCGGAAAGCACCGAGGTTGGATTGGCCGCGTATCAGGCGAAGCGATATGATCGTTGCGTTAAAGTTGTCGCGCAAGCCACTGGTAGTGCTCGCAAATATCACCTGTCATTCCCACCGATGCGCTGGGTAGCGCATACCGGTCTGAGCGCGTTGGGTGCGTCTGCGCCTAAGAAATTGCTGGGGCAGTTTGATTGGATATATCGGTTTGACGTGACCGAAAACCCATAGCCCGGCCGCGCCGGGCTGCGCCCGACCTCCTCCAGGAGGGCGCTGACCTCTGTTACGCCGCCAACTCCACCCAAACCGGCACGTGGTCGGATGGTTTCTCGCGGCCACGCACTTCTTTGTCGATTTGACAATCCACCAACATATCCGCGCATTGTGGGGACAGCAGGAAGTGGTCGATGCGAATGCCGTCGTCGCGGTTCCAAGCGCCAGCCTGATAGTCCCAGAAGGAATAATGCTCTGGCCCAAACGTGCGGGCGCGAAAGGCTTCGGTGAAACCCAAATTCAGCAGGCGTCGGTAGGCCGCGCGGCTTTCCGGGCGGGCGAGGGCATCTTCTTGCCAGGCTTCCGGGCGGCGGGCGTCTTCATCTTGCGGGATGATGTTGTAATCGCCTGCCATCAAGAATGGTTCTTCCGCCTCAAGCAACGCCTCGGCATGGGCTTGCATGCGCTCCATCCACGCAAGCTTATAGTCGTATTTCGGCCCTGGGGTTGGGTTGCCGTTGGGCAGGTACAGACCACAGACGCGCACAGGAACCTCGCCCATGACTGTCGCCTCGATCCAACGGGCCTGTTCGTCTTCATCATCGCCGGGCAGACCGCGGGTCACGTCTTCCAATGGCAATTTCGACAGGATCGCCACACCGTTAAAACTTTTTTGACCATGGGTTTCGACCCGGTAGCCGCGATCTTCAAAGATCTCGCGCGGGAACGCTTCGTCTACGGATTTGATTTCTTGCAATAAAACCACATCTGGCTGCGCTTCGTCGAGCCAATCGGGTAGGGCGTTGATCCGGGCTTTGATGCCGTTGATATTGAAAGTCGCGATTTTCATGTGGCGACTATGGCGCTATCAAGGGGCGCGCTCAACCCGAATTCAGGTGTCAGATATGAAATACTTTGCCGAACAGACCATTGACCTGCACCGGGACCAGGTTGTGCAAACTTTGACCGATCATCGCCAGCGTCGTCACTGGCAGCCGGGGTTTCAAAGCATGGAGCCGCTCGACGGAGAACCGGGCACCATAGGCGCGACAAGCTTGCTGAATTTTAAATTCGGAGACCGCCCGTTTGAGATGATCGAAACCATTTTGGCCAAGGATCTGCCGGACAGCTACGCCGTGTCCTATGTCTCTGATCAATCCGCCAGCATTTCGCGCAATACCTTCTATGAAACCCCAGAGGGCGGCACTTTGTGGCGCGTTGATCTGGAGATGAAACTAAAAGGTTTCAATAACTTGATTGCAATGCTTCGCCCTCAGGCCTTTCAAGCGCAGACCCAAGGGTTGATGAAAGCATTTGCAGATTACGCGGCGCGTTAACTGCGCGGCTTAAGGTTCTCTGGATCATACAGCGGCGCATAGCCGACGCCCGCCACTTCAACCTCGTAGACCTCATCCATGTAAGTGGTGTGGAGGACTTTGCCGAGCGTGCAATCCTCTTGCGGCAAGTAGGCCAGACCAATGTTTTTGCCCACGGTGGGCCCAAAAGCCATGGATGAGATATAAGATCGGCGGCCTTCGCTGTCGATCAGCGGTTTGCCGTCTTCCGGGTTCAGAACGGGTAGAGTGCCAACCGGGTAGCGCGCCACGCCATTGGCATCGTGATTGTCTTTCATCACCAAGGTGCACAGCATCGCGGGTTGCGCCTCACGCGCGTGGAATTCCACGTGTTTGGCTTTGCCGACAAAATCCGCTTTTTTGATCTTTGGTCGCGCCAGATCGGCTTCAAACAGGTTGTATTCGGTCAAAAGATCCGCGTTTTGCAGGCGCAGGGATTTCTCCATCCGACGGGAGTTGGCGTAGGTTTCCACGCCCACGGCGGTGATCCCAAGCTCGCGGAGTGCGTCCCAGACTGCGAGGCCGTCTTCATAGGCCATATGCAATTCCCAGCCCTGTTCGCCAACATATGAAATGCGGAAAGCCGTTACGGATTTACCCGCGATGGTGATGGGTTTTAGGGTCGCAAAGGCGTGGTTCTCGGCGGTCAATTCTTCCGGATTATCAACAAGTTTGCTGAGGTTCTCGCGTGCATTTGGACCCCAAACGCCAATCGTCGTGTTGGCAGTGGTGACATCGGTGATGGTGACATCAAAGCCTTTGTCCTGCGCCACGCGCTTCATGTATTGGAAGTCCCGCGGGCCTGCATCGGCACCGTTGATCAGGTGGCATTTGTCCTCGTAGCGCAGGATCGTGAAATCCGCGCGGACCATGCCTTCTTCGTCCAAGAAATGGGTATAGATGCCGCGATTGATATTGCGCTCACCACCGATTTTGGCCGCAGACAACCATTCCAGAAGCGCCACATGATCTGGGCCTGAAATCTCTGTCATATGGAAGTGGGATAGATTGATCATGCCGCAATCCGCGGACATTTCCAGCTGTTCGGCGTTAGAAACACGCCAGAAGTGGCGGTTGTCCCACTCTGCCTCGCGCACCGGAACTTGATCTGCGTATTTCTCGAGCAGATGTTCGTTTGCGGCGTAGCCGTGGGCCCGTTCCCAGCCACCGAGTTCCATGAAATGACCGCCCAGTTCCACTTCGCGCTCATAGAAGGGTGAACGACGCACGTCGCGACCCGTTGCAAAGGGTTCGCGTGGGTGGACTGGTGGGTTGTAGATTTTGGCTGCCGTTTCGCTACAGCGACCGGCGATGAAGTCTTTCTCCAGCGCATAGTCGTCAAAACGGGCGTAATCGATGGCGTGATGGTCGATATGCGTCCGCCCGTCAGTCATCCAATCAGCAATCAGTTTGCCCATGCCCGGTCCGTCTTTCACCCAGATCGCCACCGCATACCATAGCCCGCGCAGTTTGCGGCTTTCGCCCATGGAGGGGCCGCCATCAGAAGTTGTTTGCAACAGACCATTGAAAGAGTGGCTTTCGTTATAACCAAGCTCCGCAAGGATGGGCGTCAGCTCCATGGCGCGCTCAAGCGGCTCGATGACGTCTTCTAGTTCAAGATCGCGCTGGGACGGGGACAAGCGGCTTTCTTCTTTGGAAAGGATGCCCGATGGGTGCACCATCCGCACGTCTTTTTCGTAGTAGTAACCCCATTCGATCTGGCCACCTTCGGTGGTGTTGGGATCGCCGGTGTCACGCATATATGCGGAATTGCCTTGGTCACGCAGAAGAGGCCGGCCGATTTCGAGCCCGGTGCCTTCGTATGCGTTATAAGGACCAAAGAAAGTCAGCGGGTGATCGACGGGCATGACCGGTAGGTCTTCTCCGGCCATCTCGGCCACCAAGCGCCCCCAAATGCCGGCGCAGACCACAACGTGATCCGCCATGATAGTGCCCCGATGGGTCTTCACCCCGGTGACACGGCCATTTTCGTGGATCAATTCAAGGGCAGCCGTATTTGCGAAGACTTTGAGTTTGCCGGACTTTTCCGCCATATCAACAAGCTTGCCCGCTACGGTCTGAGAGCGCGGTACCACAAGACCTGCGTCTGGATCCCACATGGCGCCTTGGATTTGATCCTCTTCCAAAAGCGGGAATTTTTCCTTCGCTTCCTTGGCGGAGATCATCTTCACATTGGTGCCAAAAGCGCGGCCGGAATCACAGCGGCGCTTCAGCTCTTGCATGCGCTCATCGTCACCAACACGCGCCACTTCCAAACCGCCGATCCGAGAGTAGTGACCGAGGTTCTCGTAGAAATCGACCGAGTACATGGTGGACCACGTGGTCAATGGATCATGGCTGGTGCAGTAGCAGAAGTCTGATGCGTGTGCGGTGGAGCCCACGTCGGTTGGCACACCAGACTTGTCGATCCCGACAATGTCATCCCAGCCCCGTTCCACCAAATGATGGGCGACTGATGCGCCAACGATCCCTCCCAAACCAACGATCACGACTCTTGCGCGTTCTGGGAATTGGGACATGGCGGGCCTCCGGTACTGAGTTTTATTGGGCTTTAGTCTAGCTGATCGCGTCAGCGTCACGCAGGACTTTTGCAAGTCTTAAAGGCAAGAAAAGTCCATAAGCGCCCATTCCGGTAGAGAAACGACCTTTTGGCGATTTATCGGGAAAAATTGTCGTTTTCGGCAGGCTCAGTGTGCCGGCTGATTACATGGAGAAGCTGGTACCGCAGCCGCAAGAACTGGACGCGTTCGGGTTTTCAATCACAAACCGTGCGCCAATCAATTCTTCTGTGAAATCAATCACTGCATCGGCCAAGAAAGGGAGGGAGATACTATCGACCACAACCTTTTCCCCTTGGCCTTCCAGCACAAGATCGTCCTCTGCCGGTTCGTCCAGTTTGATTTCATATTGAAAACCAGAACAGCCACCGCCTTCTACTGCAACACGCAATGCCTGGCCCTGATCGCCCGCGCCGATTTCAGCGAGACGTTCAAAAGCACGATCTGTTACCTTTGGTGGCAGTTGCATTTTGTCACTCCTGACAAATGGTTAGACAGTTTACTGGAGCGGATCATGAAGCATGGCGTTCCGGGTAGAGTGGAGTATATAAGGTGCCATAGGACAGGCGACAAGTACAAGCGGCATGTATCAGCGAGAGGGACAATCGTGATGATCGCAGCATTTGCATCCGATCCGGGCAGAGTTCGGGGGCGACGTGTTTCAGAAGAAGAAAGCGCGTTTCGGTCATGTTTCCAACGGGATCGGGACCGCATCATTCATTCCAGCGCGTTTCGACGTTTAAAACATAAGACCCAGGTGTTTGTGGAACATGAAGGGGATTACTTTCGGACCCGTCTGACGCACTCTATTGAAGTCGCACAGGTGGCACGGACCATTGCCGGCGCTTTGGGACTTAACCAAGAACTCACCGAGGCGGTCGCATTGGCGCATGACCTCGGCCACACGCCATTTGGACATACCGGCGAAGACGCGTTGCATGACTTGATGGCCCCCTATGGTGGCTTTGATCATAACGCACAGGCGGTAAAGATCGTCACGTCGCTGGAACGTCACTATGCAGAATTTGATGGGCTGAACCTGACATGGGAATGCCTTGAGGGCATTGCCAAACACAATGGTCCGGTTCTTGGAGACATTCCTTACGCGCTGGCTGACTACAACACATTGCATGACCTAGAACTGCACACCCATGCCAGCGCCGAAGCCCAAGTGGCGGCTTTGGCGGATGACGTGGCTTATAATAACCATGATTTACAGGATGGTCTGCGCGCTGGCTTGTTCTCGGAAAAAGATATCGAAGAACTTCCGGTCATTGGTGAAGCGTTCGCCGAGGTCGATAAAGCTTATCCGGGGCTCAGCCAGAACCGTCGCAAACATGAGGGTTTGCGCCGGGTGTTCGGGGTGATGGTGGCGGATGTTATCAAAACATCAAGCGATCTCTTGGCTGAGTGTGGTGCGAAAAGCGTCGAAGATATCCGTGCCTATGGTGCTCCGGTTATTGCGTTTTCCGATGGGTTCCAAGCCGATCTGAATGTCATCCGTAAGTTTCTGTTTTCCCAAATGTACCGCGCTCCATCGGTCATGGAAAAACGCGCTCAGGTCACCAAGGTGGTCGAGCAGCTTTTCCCGCTCTTTATGGAACGTACGGATCTCCTGCCTCTCACATGGCAAGAAGACATCAAGCAAATCCCCGATGAGACGACGTTGGCGCGCAAAGTCTCCGACTACATCGCGGGAATGACGGATCGATACGCATTGACGGAATATGAGCGTCTGATGGGCGAGAAGTTGCCCCTCTAAGCCATATTATAAGGGCGATTACATAATTATCACTGTTCCTGTTGGGCCTGATCAGATATGGCCCGGCTTATGGATATCTTTGCGGATAAAACGGTCTTAATCGCCGGTGCAGCGACGGATCTGGTGTGGCGGTTGCTGCCACAGCTAGAGAGCGCCCGTGCACGGGTCATTCTGCTGGATGAAGATGAAGACGAATTGATGTCCATGGCACGTCGCGCGCCTACGTTGCTTGAGCCTTTGCCGGTCGAGAAAATGGAAGCAGAGACAGTAAAAGTTGTCGGAAAGATTTGGGGCGATGAGCCGATCGACGTTCTGATCGATGCACTGGCGTTGTCCGAGTGTTGCGAAGGAGCAGATGTGCCGTTTACATCCAAAGCGCTGATGTCTGCTTTTGAGCCCGCCTTGAGCACGGCAGATGGCTGTGTTGTTTCAATTGTTCCGAAACCTTTCCACTCCATGGATGCCACGGCAAAAATGGTAGAAGCGGCGTGTCTGCAGATGGCCGCGACTTTGGCTGAGAAATGGGGACCGCAACGAGTCACCTTTAATGTGGTTCGGCCTGCACCCGGTGCCTCAGCCAATGCCTTGGCGAAGGCGGTGGACATCGCCGCGCGCGCGGGTTGGAACAATTTCACCGGCGTCCATATTCCTGTTCGCGCCGCTTCTCGATAAAGCTTGCCGCAATCCAGCAATTGACGGCACCGCTGTCAGTGATAAACCCCGTCCAAAGCAAAAGGACATCTGTCATGAACCTGTTTTCGGAAATCCGCGATCTGGTGATCGAGCAACTGACCGCAATGCAAAGCGAAGGCGCTTTGCCAGAAGGTCTGGATTTCACCAATGTCGCCGTTGAGCCGCCACGGGATGCGGCCCATGGAGATATGGCCGCCAACGCCGCGATGGTGCTGGCGAAACCTGCGAAAATGAAACCGCGAGACATTGCGGAAGCATTGGCCGCTAAATTGGGTGCGGATGCGCGGGTTGAGACAGCCGAAGTGGCTGGTCCGGGGTTCTTGAACCTGCGTCTTGCGCCGGTGCTGTGGCAAGATCTGGTCAAAGCCGTATTGGAGAATGGCAATGGGTTTGGTCGCTCTGCCATGGGCCAGGGCAAAAAGGTCAACGTGGAATACGTGTCTGCGAACCCAACCGGTCCTTTGCATGTGGGTCACACCCGTGGCGCGGTGTTCGGCGATGCTTTGGCATCTCTGCTAGATTACGCGGGCTACAATGTGACCCGTGAATATTACATCAATGACGGCGGCGCGCAGGTCGATGTGCTGGCGCGGTCGGTTTACCTGCGGTACCTGGAAGCGCACGGCCAAGAGGTCGCGTTTGAGGATGGCACCTATCCGGGTGACTATCTGATCCCAGTCGGGGAAGCGCTGAAAGACAAGGTCGGTGATGCTTACGTGGGCCAAGACGAAAGTGTCTGGCTTGCAGAGGTGCGCGAATACGCGACGGAACAGATGATGGATCTGATCCGCGCGGATCTGAAACAGCTCAATATCGAAATGGATGTCTTTTTCTCGGAAAAAGCGCTCTATGGCACCGGCCGCATTGAAGACGCGTTGAAGTCTTTGGAAGACAAAGGTCTGATCTATGAAGGCGTGCTCGAGCCGCCTAAAGGCAAAAAGCCAGAAGATTGGGAACCACGGGAGCAAACCCTGTTCCGGTCCACGGATCATGGGGATGATGTTGACCGCCCGGTGAAGAAGTCTGATGGATCATGGACCTATTTCGCGCCAGACATCGCGTATCACTACGATAAGGTCACCCGAGGTTTTGATCTGTTGATCGATATCTTTGGGGCTGACCATGGTGGCTATGTCAAACGGATGAAGGCGGCTGTGTCTGCGCTGTCTGATGGTCAAACACCCATCGACATCAAGCTGACCCAGCTGGTGAAGCTCTTTAAGAACGGCGAGCCATTCAAAATGTCCAAACGGGCAGGGACCTTTGTGACTCTGCGCGATGTGGTGGACCAAGTTGGCTCTGATGTGACCCGGTTTGTGATGCTGACCCGGAAAAACGACGCGCCGTTGGACTTTGACTTTGACAAAGTGCTCGAGCAGTCCAAAGACAACCCGGTCTTTTACGTGCAATACGCCCATGCGCGTGTGTGCTCTGCGGTGAAGAAAGCAGCGGAGGCAGGCGTTGATGTGTCTGACGCAACGATTTCAGGTGCTGACCTGTCTGGTTTGCTAGACCCAGCGGAAGTCACTGTCGCGAAAAAGGTCGCCGAATGGCCGCGTCTTGTGGAAATCGCGGGACGCACAAATGAACCGCACCGGGTGGCGTTCTATCTCTATGAATTGGCCAGCGATCTGCACAGCCTGTATCACACCGGCAAAGACAAGCCGGAACTGCGTTTTGTGCAAGAAGACAACGCTCAAGCCACGCAGGCAAAAATCGCCCTCGCACGTGCCGTCGCCATTGTTATTTCCTCAGGACTTGGTATCTTGGGGGTAACTCCGGCACAAGAGATGCGATAAAGCACCAGATCGTCGGGGTTGAGGCAATGGCAAGAAACCCCGGCGATTCCACTCGCTGGACAATCATTTTGCACCACAAAGATCGCCAATAAATGGCGGCAAAAGGGGGGCAGAATAAGAGCAAGAGGCGAGCATGGCACAAATTCCGATGGACGGAACAGGTCCTCAGGTGGACTCCCCGCAAATTGCAGGAAACATAGCCAATTGGGCCGGCGCAATTGTGTCGCTTGGCCTTCTGATTGGCGCGGGCGTTTGGGGATACAAGCTTTTGGTACGCGATGTGACGGGTGTCCCAGTCGTACGTGCCATTGAAGGGCCCATGCGTGAACAGCCTATTGATCCCGGAGGAACCCAAGCCGCCCACCAAGGTCTTTCTGTGAATGGCGTTGCCGCTGAGGGCACCGCAGCTGCACCTGCAGATCGTCTGGTGCTCGCGCCAGCGCCGATTGAATTAAACGAAAACGATGCGCCATCCGGTGCGACGCAAATCGCGGCGGCACCCGTCGTAACCGAAGAACCAACGATCGAAGCGCCCGCGCCAATTGCTGCGCCGGCTGCGCTCGATACAAGCAATGTGGATGCTGTGATTGGTCAGCTGGTCGGCGATGCAGAACCTTTGGGCGAAGTTGCGCCCGTTACGGAGCCTGCGCCTGAAGTTACTCCAGTTGTTGCCAAAGAGGGTCTTGGCACCTCTTTGCGTCCAAAACTGCGCCCAGCACAGCGGTCTCAGCCGATTGCAGCCGCAACGCCAGAAGCGAAACCTCTTGAAGTGGCCGCTGAAAGCCTGCCAGCAGGCACGCGCCTTGTTCAATTGGGTGCATATGCGAGCCCAGAAATTGCCCGCGCAGAGTGGGATAAACTGCAGACGAAATTCGGTGACTACCTTGGTGACAAGCAACGCGTCGTCCAAAAGGCCACCAGCGGCGGGCGAACCTTCTATCGCCTGCGCGCCATGGGCTTTGCAGACCTAAGCGATGCGCGCCGTTTGTGTTCTTCTTTGAAGGCAGAGAACGCCGATTGTATCCCAGTCGTAACGCGCTGATGGCACGATGACCCAATTTGGCGCAACCATCTTGGGCTGTGAGGGGCTTTCACTTACAGCCAATGAAAAAGCGTTTTTTGCCGACGCAAAGCCATTCGCCTTCATCCTGTTTAGCCGCAACATCGACACTGCTGACCAGATCCGTGCGTTGTGTGCTGAGTTGCGCGCTTCCGTTGGCTACGATGCCCCCATCCTGATTGACCAGGAAGGTGGCCGGGTTCAACGCCTGCGATCACCTATCGCGCGGGATTGGTTGCCGCCGCTTGATCAGATCATGAAAGCAGGCGAGAACGCCGCCCGCTCCATGTACATCCGCTCACGCATTCAGGCTCATGAGTTGCGAGACCTCGGGATTGATAGCAACTGTGCGCCTCTGGTCGATGTGGCTGTTGAGGCAACGCATCCGTTCCTGAAGAACCGCTGCTATGGGTTTGATAAGGATAGTGTTTCTGAGATCGGGCGTGCCGTCAGTGATGGTCACTTGGATGGTGGCGTGTTGCCGGTTTTGAAGCATATTCCGGGCCATGGACGGTCCCAAGTTGATAGCCATTTGGATCTGCCGACTGTCGCAGCTAGCCGTGAAGAACTCGCCACAGATTTTGCGCCGTTCAAAGCGTTGAATGATCTGCCAATGGGGATGACGGCCCATTTGGTTTACGAGGCGATTGACGATCAACCTGCCACCATTTCCCCAACCATGATGGGTTTGATCCGCAATGAGATTGGCTTTGATGGGCTGATCATGACCGATGATATTTCCATGGAAGCGCTCAGCGGTTCTGTCGCAGACCGAAGCGCAGCGTCTATCAAAGCAGGCTGTGACGTGGTTTTGCACTGCAATGGCGACATGGACGAGATGGTCGCTGTGGCCACTGCAAGTGGCACCATGACTGAACTGACCCAAAGCCGCGCGAATGCGGCGTTGAGCGCGCGCAAAGCCCCCAAATCTGTTGACATTGACGCCCTGACAGCGGAGCTTGAAACTTACTTAAGTGAGTAGGGCATGACGGACGATTTCATCGAACAGGCAAAGCGAGAGGCGGTAGCCGATCGACTCGCGGCTGAAGCGCTGATTATTGACGTCGATGGCTTTGAAGGCCCGCTTGATTTGCTGCTCACCTTGTCGCGAACGCAAAAGGTCGACCTGCGCAAGATTTCGATCCTGCAACTGGCGCGCCAATACCTTGCTTTCGTTGAAAAAGCTAAAGAGCTGCGCATTGAACTGGCCGCCGACTATCTGGTGATGGCCGCTTGGCTTGCCTTCTTAAAATCGCGGCTTTTGCTGCCACCCGATCCAGAGGAAGAAGGTCCGAGTGGCGAGGAGCTCGCCGCTCACCTCGCGTTCCAGTTGGAGCGTTTGCAGGCCATGCGAAATGCTGCCGCCCAATTAATGGCGCGCGACCGGTTGGGCCGAGATTTCTTTGCCCGCGGTATCCCTGAAGATGTCACCAAAACCAAGATCGTGACCTATACGGCGACCTTGCTTGATCTGATGCAGGGCTATGCGCGGCTGAAAACCAAAGACGAATTCCGCCCCTTCGTGATGGATCGTGACAGCGTCTACACGTTGGAAGAAGCCCTAGACAGAATGCGGAATTTGATTGGTTTTGCAGGGACTTGGACGGATATCTTAAGCTATTTGCCTGAAGGATGGGAAGCCGACCCCAAACGCCGCCGCTCTGCCACGGCAGCCACTTTTGCGGCCTCCTTGCAACTTGCCAAGGAAGGCAAAGTGCATCTGCGCCAAGACGGCACGTTCGGGCGGATCGAGTTACGACAGAAAGAAAACGACCATGGTTGATGAAGTGGCTGACGATATGGCTGAAGAGACCAACACGCCTGACGTACAAGAAGAAAGTCTCTTTGAAGCGCCACCCATGGGTGAACAAGAACGTATGGTCGAAGCGATCCTGTTTGCCTCTGCCGAGCCGGTCACGGTGAAAGAGCTGAACGCGCGTATGCCCCATGGTGCGGATGCGGCGGAGGCTTTGGTTCATCTGCGCAAACGCTACGAGGGACGGGGTGTGCGTGTCGTGAAAGTTGGCGATGCCTATGCCATTCGCACGGCGCCAGACCTTGGGTTTTTGATGCAAAAGGAACAGGTTGAGACACGCAAACTCTCGCGCGCGGCGATCGAAACACTTGCAATCATCGCCTACCACCAGCCGGTCACCCGTGCCGAGATCGAAGAAATTCGTGGGGTTTCCGTGAGCCGTGGCACCGTGGATCAGCTCTTAGACATGGAATGGATTCGGTTCGGTCGTCGCAAAATGACTCCGGGGCGGCCGGTGACTTTTGTTGTGACACAACAGTTCCTGGATCAGTTTGGTCTTGAAAGCGCGCGTGACTTACCGGGGCTGAAAGAACTTCGGGCTGCAGGACTGCTCGACAACCGTCTGCCACCGGGAACTTTGCCCACATCGCCGGAAGATGAGGATTTGGCTGAAGAAACAAATGAAGGGCAGTCCGAACTTTTTGAGGATTAAATCAGCAATTAACCGTCCATTAATTTGCCCTTAAATCGCCCCATTTTGCAGCTAAAAGACCCTGAAACGCAGGAAAAGAGCAGTAAAATGAACCAAATTATCAATATGATCATGCGCCGTGTGATGCGCCAATTGGTGAACAAAGGCGTCAATGCAGGCTTTGATGCGGTGTCCAAACGCGGTGATGCTGATGAAAGCCGCAGCGCAGGCAATGGAGCTCCAAAGCATAACGCAAAACAAGCTAAGCAAGCGATGCGTATGATCCGTCGGACCTCTAGGTTCTAATTTACGACGCTAGTCTCAATCTATTGTCGAGATGCCGAGCATAAAGTGATTCCAGACATCCGATGGTCGCAATGATTGCGGCTGTTACGATACAGGCGCGAAGGCCCCATGTGTCAAACAGCGGACCAAACCCCAATGTCGCGCCGAAAACACCTAGATACATGACTGCTGAATTCAGCCCCATGATCGCGCCTCTTTGAGCGGGATCGAGCGCCGTCAAACGGTTTACGGTCATATTCAAGCCGAAATGGTTGATCACACCCCATACGAACATCAACGCGGCGAGACCATGAAACCAATCAACGGTTAGATAGGCTGCGCTCATAAACACCACCAATGCTCCGTAGATCGCTGCCAAGGCACGGCGCGGGCCGACGCCTTCGAAAAAGCGGTCAAAGAACATACCGAATCCAAAACCTAGACCGTAGATGAGCGTGTAGATGCCAGCATCAGAGACCGGGTGGCCAAGATGTTCCGTGATATGGGTGCCGAGATAGTTGTAGATTCCATAGAACGCAAAGCTGAAGGCTGCGACGGAAAATAAAGCGCCAAGGATACCGGGCACGCGCAATGCACTGATCGGTGACGTGACTTTCTCTGTGCGCGGTGCTTTGGGCAGGCTGATCACCTGCATGACCAGCACAACAAAGAACACGGCGACCGCCAATACCCCGAAGACAGTGCGCCACCCGAAGATTTCCGCGCCATAAGCGCTCAGCGTCACGCCGCCGACCATGGCGAGCATCCAACCTGTCAGGACCTTACCGACGGTCTGCGCTTCTTTTCCGGGCGCGGCGATCAGCGCGGCCATGCTGTAAGCCGCGGGCAATGCAATCCCTACGCCAACGCCGGTAAGCGTCTGGCCAAGGATCAGGATGGTCAGTGTTGGGGCAAGGGCGCTGAGACCTAATGCGCCTGCTATGAGAAGGAGGGCAACTTTCAGCGTGTTATCTGCCCCGTAACGATCGGCGAGCGGGGCTAGTCCTAAAGCCGCGACCGCGACGCCGACGCCATACGTGCCAGCGGCGCTCATGACGTCTGCAGGATTGGCCACATCAAGTCCAGCTGCCACTTCAGCAGCTATTGGAGAAAGGATCAGAGAGTTCGCGCCGATCAAGCCGACCGCGATCATCAGAAGATAAACCATCGAATTTTCACATGTTCAGAAGTTTGTTAAGCGTGATATTAAAAATGCAGAACAACATTCGGCAAATGAAAAGAAACACATGGTAAAAGAAACAGATAATCTTCGGCAAAACCCACCGCGTGAGCGGCCCTTGGACGCTTTGGATCGAAAAATATTAGGCGCTTTGGCGCGGGATGCGAGCGTGAGCTACGCAGAGCTTGGCAAAGACGTGGGTCTTTCGGCGCCTGCAGTGCATGAACGTGTGAAGCGTTTGCGCAGAGCGGGCGCGATTGAGAAAACCATGGCGCAGCTCAATGGCGCGGCCGTCGGCAAGCACTTCTTGGCCTTTGTGCACGTGGAATCATCTGGCTGGGGAAAGACCAAAGAGGTGTTTGAATTGGGTGAATTGCCCGAGGTTGAAGAGATTCACTCGATCACCGGAGACAGCTCACTGATTCTCAAAGTGCGTGTCGAGAACGCCCAAGCGATGGAGGGCTTTCTTTGGCGGCTCTATCACAAGACTGGGGTGCGTGGGACGCACACCTATGTGGTGCTCAACACCCATATGGAGAGGGGCGTGCAGGCAGAGATCACCCATGAGCTCACTGAAGGTGAGCACGTGAAGTGATCAGCTCATTTTGAAGTGTTTGGAGAGCTTAAGGCCCTGGCCTTGGTAGTTGGACGCAATGCCCGCGCCATAAAGCTGCTCGGGCAGGGCAGCCATCTTCTCGTAGACCAAACGGCCAACCACTTGGCCGTGCTCTAGAACAAATGGCGCCTCGTGGCAGCGTACCTCGAGGACACCACGTGATCCCGCACCGCCTGCATCAGCAAAGCCAAAGCCCGGGTCAAAGAACCCCGCGTAGTGAACCCGGAATTCACCGACCACGGCAAGGTAAGGGGCCATTTCTGCGGCGTATTGTGGTGGGATTGTCACCGCTTCGCGGCTGACGAGAATGTAAAACGCGCCGGGATCGAGAATAATCTGGCCGTTGTCACTGCGCACTTCTTCCCAATACTCTTCTGGGTCGTATTCGCCGATCCGTTCCAGATCGATCACGCCTGTATGGGGTTTGGCCCGGTAGCCAACCAATGTTCCATCTTCAGGCTTTAGATCAACTGAGAACCCAAGACCATCATCGATCACCGCATCGCCATCGACCAATGGGGTTTCCGCGTGGACCGCGATCAATTCAGAATCCGTCAGAACGCTTTGACCTTGGCGGAAACGGATCTGGTTCAGGCGCATGCCGGGACGCACGAGAACCGAGAAGGAGCGCGGGCAGATTTCTGCGTAAAGCGGGCCGGAATAACCTGCTGGAATGCGGTCAAATTCAACGCCACCATCCGTGATCGTGCGGGTCAAAAGGTCCAAACGACCGGTCGAGCTTTTGGCATTTGCCACCGCGTTCACGTCGCTTGGTAGATCAAGAGACTCCATCAAAGGAACGACATAGACGCAGCCTTTTTCAAGGACTGCTCCATCGCTCAAATCAACCTGATGCATTTCGAATTCGTTCAGGCGATCGGCAACGGAATTGCCTTCACCAGCTAAGAATGACGCGCGCACGCGGTAGGCAACTTTGCCAAGACGCAAATCAAGACTTGCCGGTTGCACCTGACCATCCACAATGGGATCGGACACGCGGATAGCACCATTTTTCAACATGGTTTCAAGGATTTGGCTTGGCAGAACGCCTGTCATATGATCCCCCAATTCATATCCCGGTGTTCAAAACCGGTCGGTGCGTCAGATACACAAAACGCCCGAGGGTCGAACCCCGGGCGTTTTTGTTGGTCGGGCTAGCAGGACTTGAACCTGCGACCTTCCGTCCCCCAGACGGACGCGCTACCAGGCTGCGCTATAGCCCGACGGTAAAAATCTTCATAACGGTTTGGTGGGTAAGGGCAAGTCCTTAAATCCACTTTATGCCTCAAGCATTTGGGGTGGATTGATGACGGGCTTGCACCTTCGCCAGATCAGAAACCGCAGCAGCAATGGCCGCGCGTTTAGACGGGTCAATTTCAGACATTTCAGTAAGCCGCGCGATGACTTTGCGGCGCACTTCCCAGCCAGGAGCATCGTCGCTGAACGGATTAACGGGCTTCTTGGAGGCCGGCTCTTCAGTGGAAGCCGGTTCAGGAGGCGCGTCAACCTCCTGCGTTTCTTCAACAGCTGCCTCGACCGGTGCGGGTTCTTCCGAAACGGCGGGTGCTGCTGCGGACGGTGTCTCTGTCGGCGCAGATTCAGCCACGTCCTCTTTCACGTCCTCTTTAACGTCGCCAATCAAATCCGCTTCCGTCACGGGTGCCGGATCTTTCAGGTCTTCCATTTGAACGACGTCTTCTTCATCAATCGGACGGGAGAGGGCGCTGATTTCTTTCACACCCTTTTCGCGCAACAGTTTCTGGACGCCTTTGATGGTCATGCCATCGTCATGCAGAAGCTGCTTGATGCCACCGATCAACAACATGTCTTGCGGACGGTAATACCGTCGCCCACCGGCGCGCTTTACCGGGCGTACTTGAGAGAATTTGCTTTCCCAAAACCGCAGCACATGAGGTTGGACCTCAAGCCAATCGGCGACTTCGCTGATCGTGCGAAATGCGTCTTTGGATTTGGGCATTGGTGCGCCTTACTTTTTGTTGCCAGCCGCGACGCGGTCTTTCATCAAATGTGATGGGCGGAAGGTCAGAACCCGGCGCGGGTTGATTGGGACTTCTTGGCCGGTTTTCGGGTTGCGGCCAACGCGCGCTGCTTTGTCACGAACGCTAAACGTACCGAAGGAAGAGATCTTTACCTGCTCACCTTGCACGAGGGAGTCAGACATATAATCAAGAACGCTTTCGACCAATTGGGCTGAGTCATTGCGGGACAGTCCTACCTCGCGAAACACCGCTTCGCTTAGATCCATCCGAGTCAAAGTTTTTCCAGCCATAACGTCCCCCATTGAAATGTTTTGTCAAACATAGGGGGTTCGAAATTTGTCTGTCAACATCAATGATGTGAAATCAAGGGTTTAGGCGTGGTTTGGAGGGTGAAATCCGCCAATTACCAGCGCAGAACCACCGATCCCCACGCCAAACCACCGCCGATCGCCTCAGTGACCAGCACGTCACCTTGCTTAATTTGACCTTTTTCCACGCCTACAGACAGGGCCAAAGGAATTGAGGCGGCAGAGGTATTGCCGTGATCCTGTACGGTCACAATCACACGGTCCATCGACACGCCAAGTTTCTTAGCAGTGCCTTGAATGATGCGGATATTTGCCTGATGCGGGACGATCCAGTTAACGTCCTCATGGGCAAGACCAGCCTTCTGCAAAGCTGCATCGGCAGTGGAGGTCAGCTTCTCAACCGCCTGACGGAACAGCGCATTACCTTGCATCCGCAACTTGCCGCTTGTGCCAGTGGTGGAAACGCCGCCGTCCACAAAGAGCATTTCTTTGTAAGAGCCGTCGCTGTTCAGGTCTGCAGAAAGAACACCGCGATCGCTGTTCTCACCGGTGCCTTCTTCGGCTTCAAGGATCAGCGCACCGGCACCATCACCAAACAGAACACAGGTTGCGCGGTCGTCCCAGTCCATGATCCGGCTGAAGGTCTCAGCGCCTATTACCAGAACCCGTTTGGCCATACCGCCCAGGATCTGAGAGTTGGCGTTTGCCAAGGCAAAGACAAAGCCCGCGCAAACCGCTTGCACGTCAAATCCAAAGCCACGGGTCATGCCCAACTTGTTTTGCACCATCGTGGCGACAGAGGGGAAGGTAAGGTCAGGGGTCGAAGTTGCAACAATGACCGCGTCGATGTCGTTTGCTTCGAGATCTGCGCTTTTCAGAGCATTTTTCGCCGCCGCTGCGGCCAAATCAGACGTGGTCTCACCATCCGCCGCAAAATGGCGGCGCTCGATACCAGAGCGCGTGCGAATCCATTCGTCAGATGTATCTAGCGTCTTTTCGAATTCAGCATTTGGAACAATACGTTCCGGTAGGTAATGGCCTACGCCTTTGACAACAGCGCGTACTGTCATGTGTTTGGTCCGTCCCTCTCGCCGGAAACATCCCCGGAAGTCTCGGCATCCTGCTGCACTTGCACAGCGGATGCAACCCGAGCCGCCAGTTTTTCTGAGAAGCCAGATTGAGATAAAGTATAGGCCAGTTTTACCGCGGCAGAGACGCCAGTTGCGTCAGAGCTGCCGTGGGATTTCACCACGGTGCCGTTCAGGCCTAAGAATACACCGCCGTTCACGCGGCGGGGGTCGATGCGTTTGCTAAGACGACGCAGTGACGTGTAGGCAAGCAAAGCAGCTAAACGTGAAAGTGGCGTGAATTTAAAGGCTTCGCGCAGCAATTCACCAATTAGGCTGGCAGTGCCTTCACCGGTTTTCAGCGCAACGTTGCCTGTAAAACCATCAGTCACGATGACGTCCGCTTTCTCACCTGGAATATCGCCGCCTTCGACAAAGCCGACAAATTCAAAGTTCGAATTTTCTGCGTTCTTGGCCATCAGGTCATGCGCTGCTTTAAGTTCGGCGCGACCCTTATGTTCTTCTGTGCCCACGTTCAGCAGGCCAATGCGCGGGCGATCCAGCCCCATACCGTTGCGAGCGTAGGACGCACCCATCAAGGCATATTGCAAAAGGTCATGTTCATCCGCACGAATGTCGGCGCCCACGTCCAGCATGATGTTGAAACCTTGTGGGTTCCGACTGGGCCAGAGGATCGCAATAGCTGGGCGGTTCACACCGGGAAGTTTGCGCAGGCGCACAACGGACAGCATCATCAACGCGCCAGTGTTGCCGCAAGAGACGCACACGTCCGCTTCTTTGTTGCGGACGCATTCAACCGCCGACCACATAGAGGTCGACTTGCCCGAGCGCATCACCTGGCTCGGTTTGTCATCCATGGAGACAACGCCTTCGGCATTGCGAATCTCAACGCGACCGGCAAGCGGGCGTTTGCGTGCAACAAGGCGTTTTAGTTCTTCACGAGGGCCGTGGAGAATAAAACCGATGTCAGGGTTCTTCTTGGCAGAACGCGAAATGCCGGCAACTACGGCTGCCGGCCCACGATCGCCACCCATGGCGTCAACGGAAATAATGGTGCGCCCGGCACCCGCTTTGGCGGTATCGCTAGTGGTTTCTGTACCAGAGGCGTTATCGCTTAAAGCGGACATGCGCGCGCAATCCGAACCGTCTTATGCTGCGTCTTCGTCCAGGTCGATCTCGTCAGCCATCGCAACGACTTCACGGTCGTCATAGTGGCCGCAGGACGCGCAAACGTGGTGTGGACGCTTCAGCTCACCGCAGTTTGGGCATTCGTTAGGGTTGCCCGCAACCAGTGCGTCATGTGCGCGGCGGTTGTTGCGGCGCGATTTGGATACTTTGTTCTGCTGGACAGCCATGTCGCAACCTTCAATATTTGTGGGGCCATATGCCCGTTTTACAGAGCGTTCCGAGGCTTTACGCGGTCTACGCGGCCAAGTCCAACGCTAAATTCCGATGAGCGCGCGAAAATAGTGAGAAAATTTAATTCCGCAAGCCCTATTTTTGCTCTTTTTGCGCAAGCTTGTCGCGCAGGCTTTCAAGGCCAGCAAAAGGCCGTGCATCTTCGTCAGACATGGGCTTTTTGCCCGGTTCTGTAAAGTTGCTTTCGGACAACGACGCGCTGTCTTTTCGCGGATAGAGCGGCAAGGCAAGCGCGAGGGATTCTTTTAAGATATCTTCGACATTGATTTCTGCTCCCAAGCTTTCCGTATTCTCATCATCGGTTAGCTCGAATTCTTCCTCATCCGGGGATTCGTAACCGGCAATGAATTGACGCTCGACAGGGACGTCGACACGGCTTGTCACTGGTTCAAGAGAAACGACACAGGGTTGCACCACGGTAAATCCAAGATCGGCTTGAACCTGCCAGTCACGTTTTCCTAGCGCAGCAATATAGCCCTCAAAACGAAGCTTCTTAAGGGAACTGACGCCAATCTCTTTGGTCAATTCCGTAAGCTCATCAGCATCAGGCACGATCAAAAAGGGTGTTTTCTGATTCTGGGCAAGGTCCGCGACGCGGAAGATGCGTTTTGTCGAATTCTTGTCAGCCATGAAACAGCCCATTGATTAATAGTGCGTCGGTGTAACCCATTATTGGATCCGCTTTTCTTGAACCCATCTTTCTTGAACCAAGTCCAATCATTCTGTAAGCCGTTAAAAGCCAAACGGTGCGAAGGCAAGAGGGCAGGGATGGAACTTAAACTAAAACCACTTAAAACAAGTGTGCTGGCATTGTGTGTTTTTGCGGCTGCTTGTACTGCCCAATATCGCAATCACGGATATATGCCTTCAGAAGAGGATGTCGCCAACATCATTGTCGGAGTGGATACGCGCGAGACTGTTGCGGAGACGCTCGGAAGTCCGACCGCCGGCGGCGTTTTGAACGACGGTGGTTTCTATTATGTGCGAAGCCAATTCAAAACTGTCGGTCCGTTCCGTCCTGACGAGGTCTCTCGTGAGTTGCTGGCCGTGACGTTCACATCAAACGGGACAGTCGCAAATATAGAGCGGTTTGGTCTGGAGGATGGCCAGGTGGTTCGACTTTCCCGCCGTGTCACCGACAATGGTCTGAACGACATTTCATTCCTGCGTCAACTGCTTGGAAACTTGGGTAATTTTGACCCATCGAGCATCTTGCAATAAAACTGTCACTTAGATGTCATGCTTGCTGCACTATATCGAGGTCAGCACAAGCAAGACGAGGTGAACAATGGTCGGCTTGAAAAAGGGGCGATACGTCGCTCGACTGGCCCAGACTGACGCAGACATTCAAGCAGCACAAGCGCTGCGCCATTTGGCGTTTCACGGCACCGAGGGTTTGGACGCCGATGAATATGACGTCATCTGTAGTCACATTTTTGTAGAAGAACGCAAAACGGGAGCATTGGTCAGTTGCTTCCGAATGCTGCCCTTGGCGGCCGGCAATGAGATCTCGCGCAGCTACTCGGCGCAGTTTTATGAGTTAAGCGCATTGGCGGACTTTGAGGGCTCCATGGTCGAGATGGGGCGCTTTTGTATCCATCCAGAGTGGACCGATCCCGATATCTTGCGTGTCGCATGGGCGGCCATGACCGGCTATGTCGATGATAATAATGTGGAAATGCTCTTTGGATGTTCTTCCTTTAAGGGGACTGACGCTGACCCATATCTCGATAGCTTTGCGGTTCTGCGCGACAAACACCTTGCCCCCAAACGCTGGGTGCCGCGCATCAAAGCACCAAAGGTCTTTCAATACGCCGCGCGCCTGCGCCGCAAACCGGATCTGAAGCGGGCGCAGCTGAAGATGCCTCCATTGCTACGTACCTATTTGATGATGGGTGGCTGGGTGTCTGACCATGCTGTGGTTGATCATGACATGAACACCATGCATGTGTTTACGGGGCTAGAGATCAACGCGATCCCGCCAGCGCGGAAACGTTTGCTGCGGGCGATGTCGTCCTGACGCATTCCCTGCTTGACCCTGTGGGGAGGGCGCAGTAGCCCAACCCCATGGCACGTATACCTCTTTTGCAAATGAACGATATCTCGCTGACGTTCGGCGGGGATCCGGTTTTTGACCAGCTTGACCTTGTGGTGCAGCCCGGTGACCGGGTGGCCTTGGTTGGGCGCAACGGCTCTGGCAAATCCACTTTGATGAAAGTGATGGCCGGGTTGGTTGAAGCGGATAAAGGCGACATCGTTGTGCCGCCGGGCATTTCCGTGGGGTATATGGAGCAGGACCCGGATATGGCGGGCCATGCAACACTTGGCGACTTTGCGTCCTCTGGTTTGGACGCAGGTGAGCTCTATAAAGTTGAACGTGCCGGTGAGGGGCTGAAATTTGACCCAGCCCGCACTGTTGAAACCGCGTCCGGTGGTGAGCGACGACGTGCTGCCTTGGCCAAACTCATGGCGGAAGCGCCGGAATTGATGCTTTTGGACGAACCCACCAACCACCTTGATATTGAAGCCATTGCCTGGCTTGAAAACGAGTTGAAACAAACCCGGGCGGGATATGTTCTGATCAGCCACGACCGCGCCTTTTTGCGTGAGCTTACCCGCGTAACCCTCTGGATTGACAGGGGAATGGTGCGTCGGCAAGAGAAAGGCTTTGAAGCCTTTGAGGCCTGGCGTGACAAGGTTTGGGACGAGGAAGATACTGCTCGCCACAAGCTTGATCGTAAGATCAAAGCTGAGGCGCGATGGGCTGTGGAAGGGATTTCTGCGCGCCGGAAACGCAATCAGGGCCGTGTCCGTGCACTTGGTGAACTGCGCAAAGAACGCGCAAGCCAGATCAAGCGTCAGGGGTCAGCGGCTATGGATTTCCAAGCGGGGCCGAAGTCTGGGCGTAAAGTGATTGATGCCAAAGGACTCGCCAAGGCTTTTGGTGACAAAACCATCGTTCGAAAGCTTGATCTATTGGTTCAGCGGGGCGACCGGATCGCCTTTGTTGGCCCCAACGGTGTTGGCAAAACCACATTGATCAAAATGCTGATGGGGCAAGAAACGCCGGATGAAGGAACCGTGTCGCTTGGCACCAACCTGATCCCAGCGATTTTTGACCAGACGCGGTCACAACTCGATCCCGAAATGTCTCTCTGGGACAGCCTCACGGGTGATCCTGACATGCGTGTTTCAGGCAAAGCGGATCAGGTGATGGTGCGCGGCAATCCCAAGCATGTGGTCGGATACCTTAAAGAATTCCTTTTTGATGAACGCCAAGCCCGCGCGCCGGTGCGCAGCGTGTCGGGTGGTGAAAAGGCACGCCTGCTGCTGGCCAAGTTGATGGCAAAAGAAAGCAACCTGTTGGTGCTCGACGAGCCGACCAACGACTTGGACGTAGAAACGCTCGACCTGCTGCAAGAGCTGCTGGATGACTATGACGGCACGGTTCTGCTGGTGAGCCACGACCGAGACTTCTTGGACCGAGTGGCCACAACAACCATTGCGATGGAAGGCAATGGGGAGGCGGTCGTCTATGCGGGTGGTTGGAGCGACTATCGCGCACAACGACAGCCAGATGAAGACACTGAAATCGCGTCCAAGCCGAAAGCGAAAAAAGAAAAGCCAAAGGCCGAAAAGGTTGAAACCGTTGGTCTAACTTTTGCCGAACAAAAGCGTTTGGACGCCTTGCCAGCCGTGATGGAACGTCTTCAGGCAGAGATTGAGAAGCTGGAAGAGTTTATGTCGGACCCAGAGCTCTTCACCAAAGAGCCGGTGAAGTTCCAAAAGGCAACCGAGGCGCTGGTTGAACGCCAAACCGCGCTGCAGGATGCGGAAGAAGAATGGTTAATGCTGGAGGAAAAGGCGGAAACCGCCTAATCCCTTCTGCATCCATTACTGCATTCTAAGCGCACCATCTAAACGGATCACTTCACCGTTCAGATAACCGCATTCAACGATGAACGCTGCGAGGCGCGCGTATTCGGTTGGCTCACCCAAACGCGGCGGGCAGGTCACGTCTTTGGCAAGCCCATCCATGATCTCTTGGCCTAAGCCGATCAACATCGGGGTCTTAAAGATGCCCGGCGCAATCGCCATGACTCGGATGCCAGAGCGCGCGAGATCCCGTGCCATGGGCAGGGACAGTCCAACAATGCCGCCTTTTGATGCTGCATAGGCTGCCTGGCCCTTTTGGCCGTCCATGGCAGCGATTGAGGCGGTGTTGATGATCACGCCGCGCGCACCGTCGGCTTCTGGCGCGTTTTCCGTCATGGCTTCAGCCGCCAATCGCGCCACGTTAAATGAACCTACAAGATTGATATCAATGGTTTTTTGGAAAAGGCCCAGAGGATGCGCACCATCACGGCCGACAGTTTTTGAGGCAGGCGCGATCCCCGCGCAATTCACCGCCGCGTTGATACCGCCCATAGCATTCTTCGCCGCTTCGATTGCTGCTTTCACCGACGCTTCATCCGTGACGTCTGTTTCAACAAAGGTGCCGTTGATACCCTCTGCAACCACCTTGCCGCGCTCGGTATCGCGGTCCAAGAGCGTGACCTGTGCACCAAGAGACGCAAAGTGGCGTGCGGTGGCTTCGCCGAGGCCAGAGGCGGCTCCGGTGATGACGGCTTTGGTGTCAGAGATCTGCATGGTTTGGCATTCCTAGTTTAGGCGGATTTTATGAACACATGTTCAAATATGAGAAATGAACCGCATGTGTCTATAATGACGGCACGTCCTAACTGCCCAAAACGAAAAGAGCGCCCAATGGGCGCTCTCAAACGAACTTATTAGATGTGTTTAATCAGCCAACTGAACCAAAGCGTGGCGTTTTTTGCCAGCGCTTAGTTTGATGGGTGAAGCCAGAGCGGCGGCGTCAAAGATCTTCACTTCGGTCAATGGCTGATCATCCAGTTTCGCGCCGTTTTCAGCAATCAAGCGCTTGGCTTCTTTGCCGGATTTCGCAAGGCCAGATTTCACAATCAACTGCACCACGGAAATTCCGTCACCAATCTCTTCTTTACTCAAAGAAAGTGTTGGTAGGTCAGCTCCAACACCGCCTTTTTCAAAGACTTCACGTGCAGTCGCCTCGGCTGCTGCTGCGGCTTCGGCGCCGTGACAAAGAGTGGTCACTTCATTTGCCAAAACAATCTTGGCGTCGTTGATTTCAGAACCCGCGAGGGCACCCAGACGATCACATTCCTCAACCGGTAGCTCGGTGTAGAGTTTGAGGAAACGGCCAACGTCGGCATCGGTCGTGTTGCGCCAGAATTGCCAGAATTCATAAGGTGACAGCATTTCCGCATTCAGCCAAACAGCGCCGCCTTCAGATTTGCCCATCTTTTTGCCGTCAGATGTCGCCAACAAAGGAGACGTGAGCCCGAAAATCTGATTGTCAATTACCCGACGCGTAAGGTCGATTCCGTTGACGATATTGCCCCACTGATCGCTGCCGCCCATTTGCAACAAACAGCCATAACGCCGATTGAGTTCAAGGAAATCGTAAGCCTGCAAAATCATGTAGTTGAACTCTAGGAAGCTCAGAGATTGTTCACGATCCAGACGGGATTTCACGCTTTCAAAAGACAGCATCCGGTTGACCGAGAAGTGGCGACCGATGTCGCGCAGAAACTCAAGGTAGTTCAATCCGTCCAGCCATTCGGCGTTGTTCAACATGATCGCGTCTGTTGGCCCATCGCCATATTTCAGATATTTTGCAAATACTTGCTGCATCCCTGAAATGTTTTGATCAATCACATCTTGTGACAACAAGGGGCGTTCGTCCGCTTTAAACGAAGGGTCGCCCACTTTGGTTGTGCCGCCGCCCATCAAAGTAATCGGCTTGTGGCCTGTCTTTTGAAGCCAACGCAGCATCATGATGTTTAACAAATGGCCAACATGCAATGACTTAGCAGTTGCGTCGTAACCGATATATGTCGGCACCACACCTGCGATCAAAGCGTCATCAAGGCCTTGATAATCGGTGCAGTCCGCCAGGAAGCCGCGTTCGATCATCACCTGCATAAACTCAGATTTGGGGTGGTAGGTCATGGTATCCGTCTCATATGATGTTGAAAGCTGTATAAGCAGGCAAACGGCAAAGGAAAAGGCCATGTTGAAGGCCAAATTGAGCAAAGGCCCAATCCGCGTGGCGGGCACCATGTCTGGCACGTCTTTAGACGGGGTTGATGTGGCGGTTCTTGAGACTGATGGGCGGCAGATTTTTGGGTTTGGTGAGAGCGACTATCGCCCTTATGGCGTAGCCGAACGGCGGGTTCTTTTGCAAGCGCTGGGGCAGTGGGATGGTCCCGATGTGGACCGCGCATCGGTTTCCGTTCAGGTAGCGCATACACAGGCTTTGCGAGATTTTACGGATTGCGACTTGGTTGGCTTTCACGGTCAGACCCTGGCTCATGAGCCTCGCGGGCGGGGCACTTTGCAGGTTGGCAATGGCCAGAAACTCGCAGAGGCGCTTAACGTGCCAGTGGCTTGGGATTTCCGGTCCGCAGATGTGCAGATGGGCGGTGAGGGTGCGCCCTTGGCGCCGTTCTTTCATTTTGCCTGCGCCAAATGGATTGCGGCGGAGGCGCCGGTCGTCTTTTTGAACCTAGGTGGTGTGGGCAATTTGACTTGGGTCGACCCAGGCAAATCCGCGCCGGAAGAAGAGGGGGCTTTATTGGCCTTTGACACGGGGCCTGCAAACGCTCCGATTGATGATCTTTTGCGGGCGCGCTGTGGCGTGTCTTACGACAAAGACGGCGCATTGGCACGACAAGGCACGGTCGAGACGGGGGCACTGGAGTTGTTCTTGGCTGAGAGCTACTTTGCGCGTATGCCGCCGAAGTCTCTGGATCGGAATGATTTTTCCGAGATGATAACTTTGGTCAACGAGCTGTCAGACGCAGATGCGGCCGCAACACTGACCGGCATGGCGGCGGCGGCGGTGGTGCAGGGCATTGAGCATTGTCCAAGCCTGCCAGTACAGGTTTTGGTGACGGGTGGAGGGCGCAAAAACCCGGTGTTGATGGAGATGCTGAGCGCTGCGCTGACCTGTCCTGTGGTACCCGTGGAAGCCGTCGGCTTAGACGGTGATATGCTGGAAGCACAAGCCTTTGCGTTTCTTGCCGCGCGAGTGGCCTTGGGCCTGCCGACCTCCGGGCCAAGCACAACAGGCGTGGGCGCTTTGGTTGGCGGCGGGGTGGTGAGTTATCCGGGGTCCGCTGATTAGGGGCCTTGCCCCTCAGCGCTGTGCGCTTTCACCCCAGGATATTTAAACCAAAAAGAAAACTAGGCTTTTGGGATGTCAAATCCCGGTTCAGCGAGTGTGAAACCACTGAACTGAAAAGCGGGTGAAACGGTACAGCCCACAAGTGTAAATGCTCCGGTGGTCTCCGCCGCCTGCCAATGATCTTCGGGCACAATGATTTGTGGCTGGTGGCCTTTGGAAAGGTCAGGACTGAGGAGGCGGGTTTCTGCGGGCCCCGTATCGGTTTCACTGAGGTGGAGCTTGAGCGGTGCACCTGCATAAAAATGCCAGATCTCTGTGGCATCGACTTTGTGCCAGTGAGATGTCTCGCCTTCTTGTAGCAGAAAATAGATAGCAGTGCCTGCGGGCCGTGATCCGTTTTCTTTGGCAATCCATGTTTGTTTGTAATGGCCGCCCTCGGGGTGCGGGGTGAGGTCAAACTTTGCGATGATATCTTCTGCGGTGAGTTGGGTCATGGGGCTAATCGATAAGAGGGATTTGAGGGGCTGCGTCTGGACGGATTTGGCCGGTCAGGCGCGGGTCGGGGGCGATCTCGACCTCTTGCTTGTGAGGCGCAAACCCGCTGCGAATATAAAAGTTCAAGGCTTGTGCGCTATCCAGCGTGCAGGTGTGCACGTGAAAACGATTGATTGGGCGTGACCATGCTATTTCGCAGGCCCGCGTCATCAGATACCGCCCGGCACCTTGTCCGATGAGGTCCGCGTGCAGTCCAAAGAAGGCAAGTTCACATTCGTCTGGTTGGCGGAAGTCCAGTTCCAGCAGCGCCAGGTCGACCCCGTCTTTTTGGAGAGAGAACACCTTGTAATTGGGATCTGTCAGAATGGCCGTCAATGCGTCATCGGGCATGTTCAACCGGGAGAACCAGAGATAGTCTTCACCAACGGCCCGAAAGAGCTTGCGGTAGGGTTCTAACGCAAAGCGTTGGTGTTCAACCAAAGTCAGGTCTGCTGGCGCGGCAACTTCAGAAAGGGCAGGGTGCGCGGTCATTTGCAGATGCGTGACCACGGTCGCCAAATGGCCCTTGGGAATGGCGTGAAATCCGGATTCTAGCATGTGTGACCTCGACCCATGGTTTTAGAGCGTTTCAGAGTGGCGTGATGTCTTTGAATGTTGCCGCTTCACCAACCCGATTGCCATTCGCGTCCGTGATTGTCCAGATGATGCCAGCCCGCATGCGGAACCGTTTGCCAGACGCGCTGATCCGAATGCCTTCGTAGTCGTTAATCCAGCCGATTTTGCGCATGCAATCAAACATCGACGCCCTTTCCTCGCGCAGGCCGGGCTCTGCCGTCAGGCGCGACGGCATTTGCGTGAATTTGGCCCAAGGCATTTCAAACAGGTTTTGTGCCGTAAGGTTCCCGTAATTCAAGATCGGATCGTTGTCGGTCGTGTGCGATAGGATGGGAAAGGGCGCTTGGTAGACCGCTTCGGCAGTCTCTTCTTGCACCAGTGGCATTCCGGTAAACCCGAGAAAAGAAGACAGCAGTAATTCAGCATGCTGCGCTTGGAAATGGTTGTCTACGGAAGGTTCTTGCATAGACCTTCCATAAAACGAAAAAAGCCCCGCGAGAAGCGGGGCTTTCGGTAATTCTTCTGAAGCGCTTATTTCAGGATGGAGCGACCTGCATATTCCGCGGTTTCGCCCAGCATCTCTTCAATGCGGATCAACTGGTTATATTTCGCCAGACGGTCAGAGCGGGACAGGGAACCTGTTTTGATCTGACCACAGTTGGTCGCCACGGCGAGGTCCGCGATGGTTGCATCCTCTGTCTCACCAGAACGGTGGGACATCACGTTGGTGAAACCCGCGCGGTGGGCCATATCAACGGCTTTCAGGGTCTCAGACAGGGAACCGATCTGGTTCACTTTCACCAGCATAGAGTTTGCGGAACCTTTTTCGATACCAGAGGCCAGACGCGCTGGGTTGGTCACGAAGAGGTCGTCGCCAACCAGCTGTACTTTGTCGCCGATGGTGTCTGTCAGCAGCTTCCAGCCGTCCCAGTCATCTTCGTCACAGCCATCTTCGATAGAAATGATCGGGTAGTCTTCCACCAGTTTCGCCAAGTAAGCGACGTTTTCCT
>NZ_CYTO01000024.1:765802-806645 GCF_001458335.1 Cognatishimia activa | reverse complement strand
ACGCGCAATCCAGCGCCAGATAGATGTCTTCGCCCGGCTTGTAGCCCGCCTTTTCAATCGCAGCCATCACGAAGTCCAGCGCGACGCGGGTGCTTTCGAGGTTTGGCGCGAAGCCACCTTCATCACCGATACCGGTGTTGTGACCCGCTGCAGAAAGCTCTTTCTTAAGGGTGTGGAAGACTTCCGCACCCATGCGGATCGCTTCTTTCACGTTCGTTGCCGAAACCGGCATGATCATGAATTCTTGGATGTCGATTGGGTTATCTGCGTGCTCGCCACCGTTGATGATGTTCATCATTGGAACAGGCAGAACGCGCGCCTGCGTGCCACCGATGTAGCGATAGAGTGGCTGAGCGGTGAAATCCGCTGCGGCTTTCGCGCAAGCCAGAGACACGCCAAGGATTGCGTTTGCACCAAGACGACCTTTGTTGTCTGTGCCGTCGAGTTCGATCATCGCAGCATCAATGGCTTCCTGTTCGGTCACATCAAAGCCAACCAGGTTTTCGGCGATCTCACCGTTCACGGCGGCCACTGCTTCCAGAACACCTTTGCCAAGATAGCGGGCTTTGTCGCCGTCGCGCTTTTCGACTGCTTCGTAGGCACCGGTGGATGCGCCAGAAGGCACGGCCGCGCGGCCCATGGTGCCGTCTTCCAAGACAACATCAACCTCAACGGTTGGGTTGCCGCGGCTGTCTAGAATTTCGCGGGCGTGAATATCAATAATGGTGCTCATGGAGGATGTCCCTAGTGCTACGTCAGGTATGCGCGTTTAATACCAAGCAATTGTAAAATGTAAACGGTGTTTGATAGCGCTAACGGAGGTTTTACGCTAACGTTAGGGCAAACAGATTTAATTTTGCCGAAACCTCAGTTTGAGACTGCGCACAACCATAGGTTTTTCTCGGCTGCGAAATGACCCCAATTGGTTCTAAATTTAGTCGAAATTCACGGTTAATTGGGCCAAAAGTCGGCTTTCGCTGGCGTTGTTTCTTGGATTTGAATAGTAGTTGTAACGAGCAAAATGACGTTAAGAGCAGTAATGGAGGACAGCGTGCCTGAAGCACAATCGCTGGCCGATTCCACGGAAGCAGGAATTGATCTCGGAGGGATCATTGAAGCGGCACATGTTGGCGTTTTCGACCTGAACCTTGTGACGGGTCATTCCCGTGTCTCCTCTGCTTGGAAAGAACTGATTGGGTTGCCAGCCGACGCAGAGATTTGCGGGCAAACAGAATGGCTCGACCGCATTCATCCCGACGATCTCAGCAAGGTTAAGATTGCGGATGAAGCAATGCTGTCTGGCGCGTCAGAACGGAGCATCTCGACCTTCCGTTTGCGTCACGACGAGGGGCACTATATTTGGATCCAATCCAATGCCGGTGTTGCGGAACGTGATTCAAGCGGCATGCCGCTGCGCGTCACTGGCGTTCATATTGACGTATCCGACCAGATGGAACGTGAACGCGCGAAAGACGAGTTTGTTGCGATGATCAGCCACGAGCTGCGCACACCGCTCACTTCTGTCCTCGGCGCGCTGAAAATGGCCAATAGCGGTTCGCTTGGTGAATTACCGGGACCAATTGGAAACATGTTGGAGCTTGCGCAACGCAATGCGAACCGTTTGCTTCATTTGGTGAACGAGTTGCTGGACTTTAAGTCGCTTGAAAGCGGCACGATGTCCTATGAGATGACCAAGATCGATGCGACTGAAGCGGCCAATGATGCAACAGCGTCGATGGAAGGCTATTTGCAAGATGGTCAAAGCATCAAACTGATGAGCGATGATGGCGACACGCTGGTTGTTGAGGCCGATGTGAACCGTCTTCAGCAAATCCTTGCGAACCTATTGTCAAATGCAGCGAAATTCTCGCCGGCGGATGCAGAGATCGAAATGGGCCTCAGCCTTGACGGTGATATGGTTCAATTTGCGGTGCGCGACCATGGGCCCGGGGTTCCAGACGAACTGCAGGGCAAAATGTTCCAGCGCTTCACGCAGGCAAAGACCGGTGAAAAGCGCAAATTCAAGTCTACCGGTCTTGGCTTGTCCATCTGTAAGCAGATGACCGAAGGCATGGGTGGTCAAATTGGCTATTTCAACAACGAAGACAATGGCGCAACGTTCTGGGTCCGTTTCCCAGCGGTCAGCTCTTAATCTGCGCCTCGCGGAGCATTACGAACAATCCCGCCCCAATAATCAGCGCTGATCCAAACAGGGTCTGCGCATCGGGAATTTCTGAAAATAGAACATAGCCAACAACCGCAGCAAAAGGCAGGCGAGTGTATCGTACTGGCGAGACTGAAGAGACTTCGCCAATGCGCATGGCCTTTGTTGCGCAGAAATAGCCCAAAATTGCGAATGCGTTCATCAGGATCAGGTGCCAAGCAGATGTCAGCGAAATAGGTTGGTTTCCTTCACCGACCCAAGACAGCACGAACCCAACCGGAATTAGCGCGCCAAAGGCATAAAGCGACAATAGGGGTGTTGAGGCTTCTTGCGGGGCCAAACGCGCCGCCAGATCGCGTGCGGCCAAAGCAAGAGTGCCAAGAACAGCAAGCAAAAGCGCGGGATCCAAACCACCACTGTCAGGCCTAAGAATGATCATGACGCCAATCATACCGATAAACACAGCACCCCAGCGGCGCGGCCCAACATGTTCCTTTAGGAAAACGGCGGCAGTGACTGTCAAGATCAACGGAATGGTCTGCATGATAGCTGCAATGGAAGACAAGGGGGCAAGGGTGAATGCGGTAAAGAAACTCACCGCAGCGGTCACCTCGGCCACGTTCCTCAAAACGATGATCGGTCGGAAAAACAGCGGTGAAATGATCCGCGTCGATTGTTGCCGGCACAAAAGTGCGAATACAACCACTCCGCCAAGTCCCATAAAGACCATTACCTGTCCACGGGAGATGCTTTGCGTGAGAAGTTTGATCATGCCGTCGCCAGCGGCGAAACAGGCCATAGCCAGGCCCATGAGGCCCATGGCACGCAGATTGTCCAAGCTAGTGCTCGTCGCGCTTTAACGGCACGCCATAGAGCTCCATCTTGTGGCCCATAAGCTTGTAGCCAAGCTTTTCGGCGATTTTTTCCTGAAGCTTTTCGATATCAGGATCCATGAACTCAATCACTTCGCCAGAATTTATGTCGATCAAGTGGTCATGGTGGTCCCGTTCGGCGTCTTCATACCGCGCACGGCCATCGCCAAACTCCAGTTTGTCCAGAATTCCCGCTTCTTCAAACAGTTTCACTGTCCGATACACAGTGGCCAATGAGATGGCAGAATCACGCGCACTTGCGCGGGCGTAGAGTTCTTCAACATCGGGGTGGTCTTTGCTGTCTTCAAGCACACCTGCAATGGTGCGACGTTGTTCCGTCATACGAAGCCCTTTGGCTTCACAGCGGGAAATAATAGTGTCTGACATGCTTGCCTCGATGTTCTTTGGCCATAGTTACTATCGTCGGCCCGCACAAATTTCCACCATTCTCGGCAAGATATCCACCGCATTTCGCGCTTGACGCATGCCTGAAAACCAAGCACTAGCCACAGGCTATAGATCACCTGGCCTGAAGCTGCGGCCAAATAAGCCCCAAAAGGACAGGATATGGCGGAATTTAGCGAGTTGGGTTTGCCCAAAACTCTGGTGAAGAAACTGGAAGGGCTGGGGCTGAAAGAAGCCACCCCGATCCAGAACCGCGCGATCCCCCATGCGCTGAATGGCCAAGACGTGATGGGTTTGGCACAAACCGGCACCGGTAAAACGCTTGCCTTCGGCCTGCCGCTTATCTCTCGGCTGCAAAGCTACGGTACAAAACCTGCGCCAAAAACCGCGCGCGCTTTGATCCTTGCGCCAACGCGCGAGCTGGCGAACCAGATCGCGACGTCATTGAAATCGTTGACCGAAGGCACTCATTTCAAAGTTGGGCTTGTGGTGGGTGGCGTTGCGATTAATCCGCAGATCAACCGTGTGTCCCGCGGCACCGATATTATTGTCGCGACCCCAGGGCGTCTGATCGACCTGATGGAACGCAACGCGATTGACTTTGAAGACACTGATTTCTTGGTGCTTGATGAAGCGGATCAGATGCTTGATCTGGGTTTCATTCATGCACTGCGTCAGATCTCATCCGCACTTCCGGAAGAGCGCCAGACCATGTTGTTTTCAGCAACCATGCCGAAACAAATGGCAGAAATTGCAAACACTTACCTGACGAACCCAATCCGAATTCAGGTCAACCCTCCGGGCAAAGCCGCCGACAAGATCACGCAGTCTATTCATTTTATTGCGAAGGCCGAGAAGACGAACCTATTGATCGAACTTCTGGACACGCACCGCGATGAAGCAGCGATTGTTTTTGTACGCACCAAACATGGTGCCGACCGGTTGATGAAATCGTTGATCAAAGCGGGTTATGAGGCGGCGGCTGTGCATGGCAACAAAAGCCAAGGCCAGCGTGAACGCGCTATCGCTGCCTTCCGCGCTGAAGAAACCCGCGTTTTGGTGGCCACAGATGTGGCTGCGCGCGGCCTAGACATCCCGATTGTACGACACGTTTATAACTACGACCTGCCAAACGTGCCTGATAACTATGTTCACCGTATTGGCCGGACCGCTCGTGCGGGTATGGACGGAGCGGCGATTGCCTTCTGTGCGCCCGATGAAGTGGATGAATTGAAGGCAATCCAAAAGACCATGAAATTCACCATTCCGGTGGCCTCGGGTCGCCCTTGGGAGGGGGCCGAGATTGAGCCGCGCAAACCGCGTGGTGGCGGCGGACGCGGGCGTGGCGGTAGACCGGGCGGTCGTCCCGGTGGTCGTCCCGGCGGACGCTCAGGTGGGAATAAAGGCGGCGGCAACCAAGGCGGTGAGCAGGGTGCCGGCGGCCATCGTGGATCCGGTGGCAAGCCCGGAGGCAAGCCGGGCGGTGGCAAACCGGGTGGAAGACCTGGTGGTCAAAGGCGACGCGGAGGCCCCGGTAAAGGACGCCGTGGCGGCAAGCCGGGCAGCAATAGCTAGTAAACCAACTGACCTTCCATGGTCCGTTTTGCAGCGCCAGAGATCGTGATCGCACCGTTCGTGGTGCGCACGCCAATCACGCTGTGTCGTCCCATATCTTCACCTTGGTGAAGCGTGAAGGATTGCTCTTCACCGGTTATGTGCGCGCGTAGTGCGGCCAATGTAGCCGTCGCTGAGCCGGTTGCTGGGTCCTCAGGGATATTGTCCAGCGGGGCAAACATCCGAGCGTGGATTTCGTCTCCGTTGACCCAATACACGAATTGAGCAAAGTCCAACGACGCCGGGTGCGCCGCTGCACCGATCCGCATTTTTGAAATATCAATTTCGATGCGGGCAAGCGCTTCACGGCTCGCCAATTCTGTGATGGTAAAGGGCAGGCCCAAAGTGGCGAGAGTTGGCACATGAGTGTTGGTCACAATATCAGCGCCCTGAAGACCCAGAGTTGATACCACCAATTCCAAGTCCGGTTCAGCCATGATCTCCAGCGGAACTGCGGTCGTGAAGGCCGCTTTCCCTTGAGCGGCCTGACATCTAAGCGGACCAACACCCAACTCCAAGGTCATTTCCTCAGGCCCGCCGCTGCTGTCCGCAAGCGCAATGGCAGTGCCGATGACTGGATGGCCTGCGAAAGGGACCTCCATCGTGGGTGTGAAGATACGCACTTTGGCGTGGTTGGCGGGGTCGTCGGCTGGGAAAACGAAGGTTGTCTCGGAAAAGTTAAACTCGCGCGCGATGCGTTGAAGGTCCGCTTCCGGCAAGTCCATTGCATCAGGAATGACTGCTAATTGATTGCCACCAAACGGTTTATCGGAAAAAACGTCGTAGACGAAATAGCGTGTCATGCGGGTCAGGTTCCGCAGAAAGTTGCCTTCACACGCTCATCTTCTGTGGGCGGCGTTGTGTAAGGCAAGGCGTCTGTTGAGGTTTCATAAGGCGTCGCCAGAACGTCATTGAGCTTGTGAAATAGTGCGTAGTCCCCATCAACTGCGGCTTGGATCATCGCTTCGATCTGGTGGTTTCGCGGGATGACAAAAGGGTTCGTCGCGCGCATCAAGGCTTCTGGATCGTTTTCATTCTCGATCCGCTTGCGCCAGCGGGTTTGCCAAGCCTTGAAGTCCTCGGACTGATCTAAAGGCGGGTTGGCGATATTGTCGGCAAGCGCACGGAAACTGTTGGTGAAGTCAGCCTTTTCCTCGGCCAGGATTGCCAAGAGATTTTGAATCAAAGCGCCATCGTCCGCGTGTGGCGTGGAAATCCCAATCTTCGCGCGGAATTCTGTCAGCCACGCATCATGAAGCATCTTTGGCATTGCATGAACAGCTTCTGTGAAGACCTCTACGGCCTGCTCCGCGTCAGGCATCAGAGGGATCAAAGATGTGGCAAGCTGCGCCATGTTCCAAACGATAATGTCCGGTTGGCTACCATAGGCATAGCGCCCGTTGCGATCGATGGAGGAGAACACCTGCATCGGGTGGAACGCATCCATAAAGGCGCAAGGGCCATAATCGATGGTTTCACCGGAGATCGCGCAATTGTCTGTGTTCATAACCCCATGGATAAAGCCGAGCGACATCCATTTGCTCACCAGCTTCGTTTGCGCGGCAATGACCGCCTTAAGGAATGAAAGAGGATCGGTCGCGTTGGGGTAGTGCCGCTCCACCGCGTGCTCAAACAAGGCTTTGAGGCCTTCCATGTCTTGCCGTGCGGACATGGCTTGGAATGTGCCAACACGGATATGGCTGGACGCAACGCGCGTGATGACAGCGCCGGGAAGAGCGGTTTCACGATAGACGGATTCACCCGTCGCGACTGCTGCAAGGGCGCGGGTTGTGGGCACGCCAAGCGCATGCATGGCTTCAGAGACCACATATTCACGCAGCACAGGGCCGAGCCATGCGCGGCCGTCTCCGTTGCGGGAATAGACCGTTGGACCGGATCCCTTGAGCTGGATATCAAAGCGGCCCTCTGGCGTCTCAACATCCCCCAACAACAGTGCACGCCCATCGCCCAGTTGCGGGTTCCAATGGCCAAATTGATGCCCGGAATAAAGCTGCGCCATGGGATCCGCACCGTCTGGCAGCGCGTTGCCGCCAAAAATCCGAGCGAGCTCTTCCGTATCGCTCGTCGCGCTGATCCCAAGCTCAGATGCCAAGGTTTCGTTAAAGGCGATCAGGCTTGGCTGAGTGACTGATGTCGGCTGCATCCGAGTGAACAGCTGAGCGGGAAGCGTGCCATAGGTGTTGGCGAATGGAATATGGAGCGTCATGCTATCCTAGATAGGTATATTTTGCGCTCTGTCGAGCGGGATTGGGGCAAGCTTGGGCTAAAGATCTGTGAAAAGGGATTGATAGCCCTTTCGGTCGCCGAAGCCCGCCTTTTGATAAAGCCGTTTCGCCTTCGCATCGGTGTCTTGTACTTCAAGGAATAGTGCGTTCACTTCGGATTGGGCGAGCGTCTTGCGTAAGCTCAATAGCGCCTCGGTGCCAATGCCCCGTCCGCGGATTTGGGGCCGGACATAAAACTCATCCAGAGTCGCAATCATGCCGCCAAATTCAATAGACCAGCTAAAGGTGATCGCAATATAGCCTATGGGCGCACGGGTCGGGCCGATCAGGTACACGATGCCGTAGGGCGACCCATCCAGCATCGGGATCAAAGCACGCTCGCGCGCTGTCTCCTCAGAGGAAATGCCAATTTCTGCATGAAAAGCTGCTACCAAGTGGGTGAGCTTTTCTAAATCAGTGGGCTTGGCAAGATGAAGCGCTGCGCTCATAGGCGGGCCACCCTTTCGGTTAGAAGCTCAAAGAAACCATCCGCATCAATATCCTGCATGAACATTGCGTTGGGAGGATGGTCAGTGACGCCCCAATAGTCCGCGACGGTCATGCCAAGCGTGAGTTCAGATTGGGTTTCAATCTGGACATTCACGTGTCGGCCACTGAAAAGCTCGGGCTTCAAAAGATATGCGACGGTGCAAGGATCATGCAGCGGACCACCTTCAGAGCCATATTTCTCCACGTCAAAGCGCTCAAAGAAATCAAGCATCTCTGCCAGCGCAATCCCAGCAGTGGTGCCAAGCTCGCGGAAGGCAGCAACGCGTGACTTTGTGGTGAGCGCCTTATGGGTCACATCAAGCGGCATCACGGTAATTGGAATGCCCGATTTAAACACAATATCAGCGGCTTCCGGGTCAACGTAGATGTTGAACTCAGCGGCAGGCGTGATGTTGCCCACCTCGAAATAAGCACCGCCCATCATAACGATTTCTTGCACCCGTTCAATGATATCGGGTGCCTTGTTGAAGGCGGTTCCAATGTTTGTCAGCGGCCCAAGGGTGCAAACTGTGACTGTGCCCGCTGGCTCTGAGCGTAGCGCTTCGATGATGAAGTCGACACCATGCTGATCTTGAAGTGTCATCTGGGGCTCTGGCAGCGGGTCTGGTCCGTCCAACCCTGTTTTCCCGTGCACATGTTCCGCAGTGACAAGCGGCCTTTTCATGGGGCGGTCACATCCTGCATAGACTTTGGTATCGGGCTTTCCTGACCACTCACATACAATCCGTGCATTCTTTTGCGTAAGCGGCAAAGGGACGTTGCCGGCAACACATGTGACCCCCAACACATCGAGTTCGTTAGGGCTTCCTAAGGTGAGCATGATCGCTGCGGCGTCGTCTTGGCCCGGATCTGTGTCGATGATGATTTTACGTGGGGTGGTCATAAGCTGCTCTAAAGAATTTGCGCCAAGTGTGGGCCGTGGCAACGTGCTTGTCTAGGGGAGAAGAGGGGCTTTGCCCCTCAGCGCGATGCGCTTTCACCCCAGGATAATTTTGCCAAAAAGAAGACAAGAAAAAGGGGCGCTGGTTTTGACCAACGCCCCCAAATTCAAGGATGTGTTTCGGCCTTAGCCGTCAAAGTCGACGGTCTCGATCAGCTTCAGAGCCGCGTCGCGATTGCCCGCTAGGGTCATGAGGTTTACGTCATCCGCCTCAAATGTGCCCCAGCCTTGAACGAGCGGAGCAGCTTGTGTGCCGTCTGCGATTGGATACTCGAAGTTGGCTTCTGCATAGATCTCCTGAGCTTTTGGTGATGTCAGGAATTCCAACATTTTCAAAGCGGCGTCTTTGTTTGGTGCGGCTTTGGTCATTGCGACACCAGAAACGTTCACATGGGTGCCACCGTTTTCAAAGGTCGGGAAGACGATATTTACGCTTTCGGCCCATTCCTTTTGCTCGTCATCAGCCAGCATTTTGCCCATGTAGTAAGTGTTACCCACGGAAATATCACATTCACCGGCCCAGATCGCTTTGACCTGTGCGCGGTCGTTGCCTTGTGGTTTGCGTGCCAGGTTGGATTTAACGCCTTCAAGCCAAGACTTTGTAGCTTCTTCACCGTTGTGGTGCAGCACAGCAGATGTCAAAGCAACGTTATAGGCGTTGGTGCCGGAGCGGGTGCAGATACGACCTTCCCATTTTGGGTCCGCCAGATCTTCGTAGGTGGTTATTTCGCCTTCAGCGACCCGGTCCTTGGATGCGTAAACGATGCGCGCGCGGGTTGTCAGGCCGAACCAGTGGTTTTCTGGATCGCGATAGTCGGAAGGGACGTTTGCGTTCAGCGTTTCACTTTCGACCGGCTGGGTAAGGCCTGCGTTCACAACACCTGCAAGACGCGAGATATCAACCGTCAGGATAACGTCCGCTGGGGAGCGATCCCCTTCGGCTTGTAAGCGTTCGATCATACCTTTTGCCAAGTAGGCGACGTTTACCTTGATGCCAGTTTCGGCGGTGAAGGCATCTGTCAAAGGTTTAATGAGCTCTGGCTGTCGATAGGAATATACGTTCACTTCTTCAGCAAAGGCGGGCAGGGCAATCATCGTGGCGGCGGCTGCGAAGAGAGTTGATTTGATATTCACGGACATTGTGTTTGATCATTCATTGTGGGTTTCAATGGGGGTCGTTTAACCTGACACTTTTAGTCGGGTCAATACCTGAATAATGTAGTCGGGAATTTATTTACGAAGTTTCGCCGCCTTTTCTTCGGCTTTCGCTTCGTCCCACAGAGCATCCATTTCGGCGAGGTCAGACTGGACGGGTGACTTTCCGCGATCAGCAAGCTTTTCTTCCACTTTTTCAAAGCGACGTGTGAATTTTGCGTTGGCGGAACGCAGTGCCCCTTCAGGTTCCACACCCATATGACGCGCCAGATTGGCCATCACGAACAGCAGATCACCGAATTCTTCTTCCACTTCCGCCTGCGTCAGGTCATCACGCGCTTCGACAAGCTCTTGGCTTTCTTCAACAATTTTGTCCAAGACGTGCGATGTATCAGGCCAGTCAAACCCAACGCGTGCTGCACGTTTTTGAAGTTTGACCGCACGCAGGAGGGCAGGTAGGCCAACCGCGACCCCGTCAAGCGTGCCTTTTTGCGCTTTGCCGGCGCGTTCGGCGGCCTTGATGGTTTCCCAATCTTTGGTCTGCTGATCCGCTGATTTGTCACGGCTTTCATCCCCGAAGACATGAGGGTGCCGGGCCACCATTTTATCAGACATGGTGTCCGCCACGTCATCAAATTCGAACAATCCCTTTTCGGCAGCCATTTGTGCGTGGAAGACAGATTGGAAAAGCAGGTCACCCAGCTCGCCCTTCAATTCATCCCATGCTTCACGCTCAATCGCATCTGCGACCTCGTAGGCTTCCTCAATCGTGTAGGGCGCAATGGTGCTGAAATCTTGTTCAATATCCCATGGGCAGCCGGTCTTTGGGTCACGTAAACGGCGCATGATTTCCAAAAGCCGAGGCATGCCGCCTTTGGGGTCATGAATAAGCGCGTCGCTGTTTGAATTTGCCAACGGTTAATTCCTCTGAATTGGTCTAGAGCCCACGCAAAGGAATAAGCTAAAATGAGCCAACCGTTGCTGGCTCATTTATGTGACGTCACGCGGCAGAACGAAAGGTCAAATTAGAATTTGAAGCCAACCCGAAGCTGAAGAACGGTGTGATTTGAATCCACGGTTGTGGCCAGCCGCTCACCAGAAAGATCGTAGTGATCGACCGCAAGACCAACGATACCGTTCTTTCCAAGCAAGCGCTCGATCCCAATGCCAGCCACGAAGCCATCCATGTCGATATTTGTGCCTGCATCGTCAAAGGTGCTCTGAGCGGACCCAATCGAGCCGAAGAACAGAGTCTTGCCCGCGGTTCTGCCGATACGCACCCGAAGCGAGCTGATGTCGCCATGGACGCGGCTTGGATCGCCTTGAACGGCGCTGTCGCGTATAATGTGTTGGTATTCCAAACCGTAAACCATTTTACCGCGCTGTAGGTCATATCCTACAAACCCGCCCTGGTTGCCATCGCTGGCATGGCCTGTATCCAGAAATGGGAAGCCTTCAGACGCTGCGGTGGTGTTCCCAGACATCTCACCATTGTAGGTCAGACCAAGTCGCAAACCTTGCCAATCTGGTTCTTCAATCAATTCCAAAGGTTTTTCGATGATCGGGTCCCCGAGGGCGCCAGCTGTGGCTGTTGTTGCCAAAGAAAGGCTGAGTAGAACCGACTGTGCAGCGGTTTTCAGTTTGAGGGGCATGGATCACCTTCTTGCGTCTTAGAGTATTATGTTTCTGTTAACCGATTTTCTTTGGAAATACAGAGGCCTTTGGCGTCTTTGTTAAGTTTTATTGTTGTTGAGATTTTTGTCTGATGTCTGTTTGAAACGCAGCCATGCACATGAGATCAATCTCGCAACCGATAGCTTGAAAAACTGTCGAGAGAATTTAAGTCGCCTTTAGCACTCAACAGCAATCAGCGGACACGCAGCCATGAAAACAGCAATTTCATTTGGTCTCCTTCTTTTCCTGCTGGGGACAGCTTTCGTGCGCTTAAAGCCGATTGATACAGAGCGCGCCCATCACCCCCTGAGCTTTACTGAAAATTCGAAGCTGGCAGGTGGGGTCGAACGGCTCGCCGATGTAAATTTTGAAGACCTGCACAACCTCATTCTTTCTGAGCCAAGAACTCGGGTTTTGATCGGTGATTTGAAAGAAGGACGAATTACCTACGTGACGCGGTCAAGACTTTGGGGGTTCCCGGATTTGACGACGGTTCAGGCCGACTTGGGGACTGAGACTGCGCCTTTGCGGATTTACGCACGTTTGGTGTTTGGAAAATCAGATCTCGGAGTGAACTCAGCTCGCGTCGAGCGGTGGCTCAGTCATTTGAATACTCGGGATTACTGAAAGCCGGGAGCTCAAACACCCCGGCGCAATTTCACGCCACATCGGGTTGTTCTGTGACATTTGGCATTGGGCCATATACATGCGCCCATCCACCTGCATGCAGATATATTCACCGAGTTCCACGCGTTTTCCCAAGCGATCCGTGCAAAAGCAGTCAATCCCGGCGCCACGCTGAGACCGTTCGTCTGCAAGAGTGGGGGAAGTCAGCCCGATAAGGGCCAGTGCTATGAAAATTCGACCCATGGAGTGAGCCTAGCACAGGATCGCCCCTTGACCAAACGCGGCGGATCAGGAAGGTAGCGCCATGGTTCCTTTCGAGCGTTTAGAACAAATTGCCCAGCGGTTCGAGTATCTTGAAGCGCAGATGGCAGATGGGGCAGCGGGTGCAGATATTGCGGCGCTGGCCAAAGAGTATTCCGAACTTAAGCCTGTGGTCGAACAGATCTCTGCCTACAAGCAACTGTTGTCTGATTTGGAAGAAGCAGAGCTGATGATGGAAGACCCCGATATGCGGGAGTTGGCCGAGGAAGAGCTGCCAGAGCTTAAGGCGCGTCTGCCTGAAGCGGAAAAAGAACTGCAAATCGCTTTGCTGCCGAAAGATGCGGCTGATGCGCGTCCTGCCATGGTGGAAATCCGTCCGGGCACTGGCGGTGACGAAGCGGCGCTTTTTGCGGGTGATCTTTTGCGTATGTATCAGCGCTATTCCGAAGCCCGTGGCTGGACCTTTGAAATTATTGAAGAAAGCGCAACGGAGCTTGGCGGCATCAAAGAAGTCGTTGCCCACATTAAGGGCGAAAACGTTTTTGCGCGGCTGAAATATGAAAGCGGCGTGCATCGTGTGCAACGGGTGCCGACGACAGAGAGCGGCGGACGGATCCACACCTCCGCGGCCACGGTCGCTGTGCTTCCAGAAGCGGATGACGTGGATATCAATATTGATCCCGGCGACATTCGCATCGATACGATGCGCAGTTCCGGTGCGGGCGGTCAGCACGTGAATACGACTGACTCTGCGGTTCGCATCACGCACATGCCGTCTGGCATCGTTGTGACAAGTTCGGAAAAATCTCAGCACCGGAACCGCGAGATCGCGATGCAGGTTCTGAAAACGCGGCTTTACGATATGGAGCGTCAGCGGATTGACAGCGAACGGTCTGCTGATCGGAAGTCGCAGGTAGGTTCTGGCGATCGTTCCGAACGCATCCGTACCTATAATTTCCCACAGGGACGCATGACCGATCACCGAATTAACCTGACGCTCTATAAGCTTGATCAGATCATGGGCGGCGACATCGACGAAATCGTTGATGCGCTTACAGCTGATGATCAAGCGGCGATGCTGGCTGAGATGCAATCATGATCCTGCGCGTCGCGCTCATGGAAGGCACACGGGCCTTGCGCGACGCAGGCATTGCCGGTCCAGAGCGCGACGCAAGGCTATTGCTGGCGGAAGTCCTAGGCATGTCCGTTGGACGATTGACGTTAGAGCCGGACTGGGACGTCACAGAAGAGCAAATCAAACGATTTCACGGCTATCTCGCACGGCGTTCGGCAAATGAGCCGGTCTCTCGCATTTTGGGGCGGAGAAATTTCTGGGGCAGGGACTTTGAGGTCACTCCGGATGTCCTTGATCCACGGCCCGAAACCGAATGCCTGATTGAAGCGGCCTTAAAAGGCCCAAGTCCGAAGCGCCTGATTGATCTTGGATGCGGCAGCGGCATTATCGGCGTGACGCTTTTGGCGGAATGGCCTCAGGCGAAGGGTGTTTGTTCCGATGTTTCGCAGCCCTGCTTGGCGGTGACCACGCGCAATGCCACCACCCATGGCGTTCGAGACCGGCTTGAGGTTCAGACATCCAGTTGGTTTGAGGGGATCGCAGGGACGTTCGATCTGATTGTGTCTAATCCGCCCTATATCACCGAAGAAGAAATGGCCCATCTCAGCCCTGATGTTGCATTACATGATCCACATCTCGCGCTGACCCCGGGTGGCGATGGGCTTTCCCCTTATCGCATTTTGGCGACAGGCACTGCGATGCACCTTGCGCCCGGTGGACGCATTTTGGTCGAGATCGGTTGGAAGCAAGGCGCTGATGTGGCTGAGATTTTCTCTCAATCGGGTCTAATTGACGTTGAAATATTGCCCGATCTTGATGGACGAGATCGTATCGTTTTGGGACGAAAACCCCATTGAAAACACATCAATAACGCGAAAAACGACGTCTATTTTGCAGTTTTTTCACAAAAAACTGATAGACCCCCTTGTAAGGGACCAAATGTAGCGGTAACCGTTAAGTGTTCCAGCGGTGGATGCGAAGGCGGTCCCGCGGAACACCAAGCCGAAAATCGTATGACTGACGCGATGTGCATGAGGCACCTGCAAGGTCATCATAAGCAGTGAATCCAGGGCTGGACTTCCAAATATGAGATCTCAGAAATCCCGTTCGCGGAATAAAAATAACCGCAACAACCGTCCTTCCGGCAATATCGTAAACCGTGTGTTTGACAGCAACGGTCCGGAAGGCAAGGTGCGCGGTACGCCGCAACAGATTATCGACAAATACAACCAGCTGGCACGGGATGCGCAGCTGAGCAACGACCGTGTTGCAACTGAAAACTTCCAACAACACGCAGAACATTATCTGCGGATGCTGAGCGAAGCGCAGCGTGAAATGGAAGCCAAACGCGAAGAACAAGAGCGTCAGAACCGCGAACGCCAAGCAGAGCGGGATCGTGAACGCGCAGCGCGCGCGGAACGCCAGGAACGCGAAAGCAACCAGCCGACCGCGGCTGTTGATCCTGCCGAGGCGGATCAACCATCGGATGCGGGTCTGGATGTAATTGGTGGCGATGACGATAACGGTCTAGTGGAAACGCCAGAGGCTGGTCAAAAGCCGAAACGAGCGCGCCGTCCTAAAAAGCAAGATGCAGACGCCGAAAGTGGCGAGCAACCGGCGCCGAAACAGCGGCGACCGCGCAAGCCGAAGGCAGAGCCTAAGGCGGATGCACCTGCCGAAGCAGAAACCAAAGCTGCAGAATAAAGAAACGTCAGAATTTTAAATTTATATTGGCCCGCTAACCGTGGGCCATTTTTTTACCAATCAGTTGTTGCGCTCTTATCATAACATGGAACAGGTGGTGCCGTGCAATTTCAACTCAGGTATCGCCCTATTTTCCTTCGGCAATTTCTTTACTTTCCTTCTTAAGTGGGCGTGAAACCGGACAAACATCTTGAACAAATCCGTTCAAAACGTTGGTGATGTTCTCTGAAATCAATGAATAGGTCACGAATTGACCTTTCTTGGTGCCTTTTATCAGTCCAGCTGCCTCCAAGACGCTTAAATGCTTGGAAATCGAGGGTTTAGACATATCAAAGCGTTCCGCTATTTCGCCGGCAGTCAGGTCGGTGGACGACAAGTAGGCTAAAATCTTGCGGCGGGGAGCGGACGCAAGGGCCTGAAATACGCTATCCATTTGAATTTCTCCAATTAGCTAATTGACTAATTAACTAATCGATGCGATAGATAATTAGCTACTTAACTAAATATACTAAACCCTATGGAGATTTCAATATGCTATATACCTATGCTGCTTACATCGCGATCAGCCTTGTCGCGACGGTCTTAGTTGGACGTACATTAAGCAAGAACGGACATATGTTCCTTATTGATGCATTCAAGAGCAGGGAACAGCTTGCCGACTCCGTCAACCATTTACTTTTGGTCGGCTTCTATCTGGTTAATATCGGATTTGTTACCGTTGCTTTGGAATATGGTCAGCGTCCACACGACGTGGTGAGTTCTGTCGAATTTGTCAGTACGAAGGTTGGTATGGCCGTCCTGTTTCTCGGTGGCATGCACTTCTTCAACATGTTTGCATTGGTACGCTTCAAAAATGCATCGAAGCCAAAACAAAAATTTGAGAGCGGCGAGACGCCACCTTGGAAAAAGGCCAACTCGGAAGCGCCAAACCCGGCTACTTAGTTAGAAGATCTAAAGCCCAAACAGACCCAATTTTGGGTCTGTTTTAACCTTTTGCCACCTCCCGAGCCAAGGCACAAAACCCCTCTAGCGGCACCACTTCCGCGCGATCCGTTGGCTTGATCCCCGCAGCCACCAAACGATCTTCCATATCGCTCGCGACGCCTTTCAACGATGAGCGCAACATCTTGCGGCGCTGATTGAACGCTGCGGCCACGACTTTCGACAACACTGCAGCGTCAGCGTCAAAACGCGGCTTTTCCAGTGCTTTGAGATGGACGACTGCGCTGCTGACTTTTGGCGGTGGGCTGAAGGCTTCTGGCGGCAGGTTGATGACGATGCGCGCATCGGTTCGCCATTGGGCGAGGATACCCAAACGTCCGTAGGCTTTGCTGCCGGGCTGGGCGGTAATGCGTTCCGCCACTTCTTTTTGGAACATCAACGTGAGGCTCTGCCAGAAGGGCGGCCATTCTTTTGGTGTCAGCCAACGGACGAGGAGTTCAGTGCCCACATTGTAGGGCAGATTGGCGGCCACTCGAATGGGCGGCGTCAAATGTGCCATCGGATCGACCTCAAGCGCGTCGCCATTTATGACGTTGAGCTTCCCCGGATAAGCCTCTGAAATTTCAGCCAAAGCCGCCATGCAGCGCTCGTCTTTTTCAATCGCCAGAACTTTGCGTGCACCTTCAGCCAGCAGACCACGGGTCAAGCCCCCCGGACCGGGACCGATCTCAAGAATATCACATTCGCTCAAGTCCCCCGCCTGACGGGCAATTTTTGCGGTCAGGTTGAGATCGAGCAGAAAGTTTTGCCCAAGGGATTTACGCGCAGCGATGCCATGAGTTTCGATGACGTCGCGCAGCGGAGGGAGTGTATCAATACCGGCCATAGGTCCTTTTGGGCCAGAACGCCCCTAAGCCACAACCGCTTTTTCGCGCGCCTTGGCCATTTTTGCAGCTAAGCGGAGCGCTTCGATGGTGCTCGTTGGATTGGCAATACCTTTGCCAGCTATGTCAAAAGCAGTGCCATGGTCGGGAGACGTGCGAATGAAAGGTAGGCCCAAAGTGACGTTCACCCCACGATCAAAGTCCAAGGTTTTGATCGGGATCAGCGCTTGGTCGTGATACATGCAAATTGCTGCATCATAGGACTGACGCGCGCGGGCGTGAAACATGGTGTCAGCAGAGAGAGGCCCGTTTAGATCATAACCTTCTGAAACCAGTTCCGAGACCACCGGCGCAATGACGGTTGCATCTTCATACCCCATCACACCGCCTTCACCTGCATGTGGATTGAGCCCGGCGACCGCCAAGCGAGGATTTTTGATACCAAAGTATTTTTTCAGATCGATATCGGTGATCTCAATGGTGCGGCGCAGCAGGTCTTGCGTAAGTTCGGCGGGTACCTCAGAGAGCGCAATGTGGATCGTTGTGGGCACCACGCGCAGCTCGTCGCTCGCAAGCATCATAACTACCTGATCCACACCGGCGAGGTCGGCCAAGTATTCAGTATGCCCGGGCCAGCGGAAGTCAGCACCGTCTTTCAGGGCTTTCTTGTGAATAGGTGCCGTGCAGACTGCCGACGCCTCACCAGTCGTCGCAAAATCGACAGCTCGTGCAATCACATCGATCACACCCTGAGCATTGGCCGGATCAGGAGTGCCCTTGGTCGCTTTGCCAGCAAATTGATGCGGTAAAACGGGCAGGGCGGTTGGCATCACCGCAGCGGCCTCAGCAGGGCTTTCGATCATCTGAACCGGGGCAGAGCCTGTAAGATGCGCTGGGTCCGCAATCAAAAAGAAAACCAGCTCGCCCTTCAGCCTTAACCAAGCCGCTTCAGCGAGTTCTAAGCCAACGCCTGCAGGCTCTCCACAAGTCAACGCGATGGGCGCTGACGAAGAGGGTGTGTTCATTTGATTTCGATCACCGCGTCTGCACGCAGTTGCTCCAGATAGCCGTCTGCATAGGAGTTGAGACGGCGGTTGCGTAGGGCATTCAAAACGTCTTCGCGGGTCGCTTCTTCGTTCACAGTCGCTGTGCGGCCACACATCATGATGAAGAGCAGCTGGCTGCCATCCTGAGATGTCAGGGCAGTGGACACTTCATGCCGGTCGAGTTTCGCCAGTTCCAAAGCAACACCACGAGGGATTTCGGAAGGCTGACGCGCTTCAATGGCGAGCGCCTCTTCTGGGCCACCAAAATTCACACCATACAGATCATCGCAGGTGTCGATATTGCCTCGAATTTCTTCTGCTCGGGCAATCGTCTCCGGGTTACGACCACCCGGCAAGCGCAACACGCCGTATTCGATTGCAGCGATTGCTGCCTTTTTGACCGGCACCTCTTCGATACCGCGCATTTGGAAAACAGCAATCGCGCCCTCTAATTCAAGAGGAGCGGTGACTTCACCCGGTTTCAGTTCCAAAATGACGGGCTGCAAAGGTCCTGGCAGGCGCGTCAGAGGGAGCCATTCGAGGCGTCCATCATTGTTGCGCGAACCCGATGCAGAGTATTGACGCGCGGCTTCCGCAAAATCGCGGTAGGATTTGATTTCACTGATTTGGTTGGCCAGATCGCGTACCTGTTCTTCGGTCTGCGGTGTGACCGGAATGATAATTTCCGAGAGCAGAACCCTCAGACCTGCTTGACCCGAACTGCCAAGTGCCGCGTCAATCTCAGCTTCGGAAATCTGTACACGGCCCTGAAAACGCGCCTGTACAACGCCGCGCCAAAGAAGACCGGTACGTACAAAATCCCGGAATGTGTGAACATCAACGCCTTCCGAGGCAATCGCTTTGATGAATTCGGGTGTTTTAAGATCGGCACGTGCTGCAAATTCAGTCATACCGGCTTCAAGCTGATTTTGGTCAACTTCGATGCCGATGGAACTTGCGGCTTGGGATTTCAGGCGATCTTCAATCAGATCTTCAAGCGCAAGTTTCTCAAGGTTCCCAAGGCGGCGGATCAGCTTATAAAACTTTGCGCGCTGATCGACTTCATAGTTGGTGACCACTGAGTCATTCACAGTCGCAGCAGGACCAAAAAGGCTTTGTGCCAACAAAGCCGCAGGTGCCAATCCAACAGCGCTCATGGTCAATGCACCGAAAATCAAAGCTCTGAACTTCATTTTAGCCTCATCCTGCCGTCTAGTTGCACGTCCGCGCATAGGTTTTATCTATTGTTTTCGACGAAAAGCCGAGAATTTCAACTAGAAAGCTGTAATCCGTGGCTGGTTGTACCGCAGACGACGATGTAAATCGACGTGAAACTTCAAATTTCGCTTTCACACATTCGTTGCGATATTGGACGCCGACCCCTGCCTCAGCCGTCGCTCTACTCGCCACGTCGTAGCGCCAGTTGGCCAATCCGGTCCAATGTTGGCCCATGCGGTATGACCCATCAAAATTCCATTCGGAAAGGTCATTAGGTCGATCTTCTTCAAGATCCCCATCAAGCCAGATGTATGTCGCGTCCAATGCGAGTTTATCATTGTGCCAGCCACCGCGTGCTTCAGCTTTGTTTAATCCTTCGATTCCATCGATCAAAGCGCGTGTACTAAATTGCAATCCAGACGCGTTTTCGAATTTTGCGGCAACAAGAAAATCCGAAGTCGTGGACTGAAGCCCGGAGCTTGCGGTGAAGTCCGGATGTGTTTCGTCCCGCACCACTTGGCCAAATGTAAGGTGGGTGGACCAATCTTCTGCAAATCGACTCCAATTCAGCCCCCAGGCTGCAACAAAACCATGTTCGCGGCGGTCGTCGGAAGGGAAACGAGACAAAGACAGCAGATTGCCTTCATCAAACTCAACGCGAGTGCTTTCGTCATTTGCAATCGTATTTGGGCTACCAGCGCGCAGGGTACCACCGCTCCAGCCGACCTGCGCGATGGGTTCGACGACATAGGTCGCGCCATTCCCCGCGCGCTTGATCCACGGATATCGCAAGGTGACTGACGTGGATGGTGTGAGTTCCATATAGCTTCGGTCGCTCACCGTACTGTCTTGGTGCGTGTCGATGACGTCCAGCGCCATGCCCGCTTGTGTCCCCAACTCCAATCCAGACCCAAACACCCAATTCTTGCGCCAATCAATTGCGGCATTCACCCGATTCACATCGCGCCCAACGGTATCAGCCGATGAAATCCGGTAGTGGCTATGTGCTTCCAATTCCCACAATGCTTCGCCGCCAATCAAAGCGGGGCTGAATCGTTTCTGTTTTCTCGCTGACACAACCCATGAAGGAATTGTTTCATTGTCTTCGCCTGTCCGGATCGTCTCAAAATTGGTGATCGAAAGTTGAGTGTTTTCAGAGCGATTGACACGCGAAATCGTTATGTCGCTGCTAAGGCGGTCCTGACTTGAGTAGTCGTAGTCCGGCAAATAGCTTGCGTCGGATACGCGCTGAATCTGAAAGCTGAGTTTGTAATCGCGCTTAAGATCGAACTGTCCGGATCCAAACACATAAGCCCGACTGTCGTATCCGCTAAAGTCGTCCTTAGAAATTGCGCCTTCAAAGGAAATATCGCCGTTTCGGAAGGCCTGCCGATAACCCCATTCGAGGGTTCGCGTATTCGTTGCGATATATGGCGTCAGAGTCAGGTCTTTGTGATCCCCTATGGCGATGAAATATGGAATGCGAATACCAGTCCCTAAACGAGACCGCGCCCTAATGCTGGGAATGAGAAATCCGGTTGCACGCTCTAGGGTTGGATCCGGCAATCGCAGACGGGGAACATAAAAAATTGGAACATCAAAAACGCGAAACTGCGCCTGATCAAAATAAAGCTGTTGCTCGTCTTGATCATGCGTCACCTTTTTCGCGCGGATTTGCCAAAGCGGGGGCTCTCCATTTTCGCAGGTTTTACATGATGTAGCCGTGGCTTTATGCAATTCAGATCGGCGACCATTCACGCGCCGCATTTCCTGCGCTCTGACCTCGAGCTGTTCGTTTAAGACCAGCCGAGCGCTCTTGATCAATCCATTCTTCAGATCAGCGTCCAGCTCCGCCATTGACGCAAAAACCTGAAAGCCATCTGGACCAGTAAGTTCGATCGGCCCTTCTATAGAGATCGTATCAGTTGCACCGTCGTAGATGATTTTAGAGGCTGTGAGTTTGGTGTCGCCGTAAAACGCCTCAATATTGCCCGTGGCAGTCAAAAGATTATTGGCTTGCAGGAACACAGAGTCAGCTACGAGGATAACTTGTTCATCGCGTTGGTCCTGAGCCTGAGCGGGGACTGTCATCGTCGCAGTCAGGGTCGCAATGGATATGGCCGCCAACCATGCTCGGTTGCGCGCTGATATTCTAGCCGTCAAACCCGTCATCCGTCTTCCATATGCAACAATAACCCAAGTGCGAGAAACACACTTGCAATAGGCGGTGTCCACGCAGCGAGTTCAATAGGGATTTGCCCATTCTCCCCAAGAATTTGAGCAAAGTTCCTCACATAGTAGAGTCCAAAGCCTGACATGGTCGCGAGAAGCGAAGCGAGCCCGGTGCGACCCATTCGCGTATGGCGCATTGTGAATGCAGCGCTGACGAGCACCATTGCGATCAAGAAAATCGGCTGCGCCAATTCCATATGCAGCCACATGGTATGACGCCGTGCCGAAAAGCCCGCGTCTTCCAATTGATTAATTAGTCTGGGGAGCTCCCAAACGGACACCGTGCGGGGTTTGCCGAAACCGTCACGAATTTGTTCTGCAGTAAGGCTGGTCGGCAAGGCAAGTTCAGCAGCGACCTCGGATTCTGCTTCGGAATTTATTCCCATAGCAAGTGGCCAGATTTTTGCGTTTGTCAGCCGCCATTCGCCATCGGTTAATTGCGCGGTGTCTGCGTGTATCCGGCGCACGGGGCCCGTGCCATCGCCAAATGTAACGAAGATTGCGCCTCGCAAAGACGTCGCATCGTGATTGGCTCCCTCGGCAAAGATAACAGTCTGGCCGGTATCTCCGCCTTGCCGCAACCAAATCCCGTCTCTGGAGAATGTAAGTACATTCCCGCCACCGCTTCTAATGGCTGCCGCTTGGTCATCGTAACGTTTTGTCGTTGCTGCAACGATCGGGTTAAGAGTTGTGACCCCAAAAAGGCCGATAAAAAGTGCAACGGTTACTGGTGACAACAGCGATATTAATGCCGAGCGTCCGCTGGCGCGGGTGACAACAAGCTCACTGCTGCGGGCTAAATTGAGGAACAACACCAGCGAACTTAGGATCATGATCAACGGAATGATCTGATAAAGTTCTTTTGGCATGTTCAACAACATCAATTCGAAGATCGCCACATAACCTACTGTCGAGGTGTCAAACCTACGGAGATGCTCGACCAAATCGAACAACAACAGAATGGCAGCGAAAACACCGGTCAATGCGAGGAAAGCCCACAGAAATTTTCGCGCGAAATAAAAGTAAAGTGTCATGCCGGAACCCCGCGCCTGCGAAAGGTTCTCGTTTTAGAGAACAGCATACCTACGACAACAGCCGTGCCAATCGCTGGTGGTAGATACATAAGCGGCCAGATGCCCTCATCTTTCCGCACGGGATCGGTCACACCATTTCGAATGCCTTCCAATAGGATCAAAATCATAAAGGCGTAGACAATATTCTGCCAAACCCCAAAACGACTGTATCCCCCGAGCAGAAGGGTCGCGAAACCAACCATCGCCGCGATCGCGCACATGAAAATTTGCGTGATGCGACCATGGAGCTCTGCTTTGATCCAGCCATTTGGCAAATTGAGCAGAGCAGCCAGTTCTTCGCCCTCAGTCAGCAGCTCCATGGTACTCGCCCGTTCAAGGGTCTTCCGACGGTTTGAGCCTTGAGAGAGAAAACCACTGATATCATAAGTAAAATCAGCAAAGTTGGTGGTAAAAAGGCGATTATCACTGGCCTGCACAACTTGCGCTAAACCGTCAACCATGATCAGTTTGGGACCATTCTCGGACTTAATCAGGTAGGCTTCGGTCGCCGTATAGGTGACCGTTTGATCTGGATTGGAATGATCCGCTAGGAACACGTCACTTAGAACACCGCTGCTGTCGATCTCTCGAATGTAGAAAACGACACCAGGCGAGGGTTCAAGAAATGTACCCTCAGTTAAAAGCCGGGCGGTTGCGTTCTCTGCCACTTCTCGTTCTCGTTGATCCAGCTGGGTGGAGCTCAATGGTACCAAAAACAGCGACAGAGCGGCCATCATTGCGCCAACCAATAAACCAAAGATCAAAAACGGGCGGCCCAAGCGCCAAGGGCTAAAACCCGTGGACTGCATGACCACCAACTCGCTTTCGGTCGACAGACGGTTGGTCACATAGGTCGCCGCTGCGAAAGTCGCGATGGGTAAGATCAACTTAATGACCGCAGGCAGGCTCAGAATGGTGAATTCGAAGAAGGTCGAAATGGGTTGGCCATCGGCAATCAAACGATCAAAAAGAATGACCGCACGGTTGACCCAGTAGACGGACACCAACACCAACGCAAAGAAGCCAAACAGCATCATTAGTTGCGACAGCAAATAGCGGTCGAATCTGCTCACGCTTTGCCCCCCAGGCAAGAAATCCGTAGCGCTGACCTTAATGCAAATTCACCAGAGGGAAAACTGCTATCTGGTCAACATATGACCAACGCGCTAGGACTTATAGCAACAGCGAAGGAGCAGTCACTTGGTCAAGCCCGTCACCATTACCTTTCAAGATGTGAACATTGATGAAATCTCAACTTTTGTGGGCCGTGTCGCGGTTCTTGTGACCCCGGATGGGCGCATGGATCAGGCCGCGCGCCGGGTGAACCGTCTGACAAAAGGCGCGATTGCGCGGATGATTGAGGCTGGATTGAAGGCGGCTGATGCGCGTGTTCTTGCTTACCCGGTGGGTATGGCAGCTGAGGCTGTCGATGTGATCTGCCTAGAGAAGCGTGCGACTCAGGACGAAGCACGCGCGGCAGGTGTCGCCTTGGGCAAGGCCCGTGGCAAAGCCAATCTACTGGCATGTTTGGGAAATCACTCCAAAGCGGCGCAGGTCGCCCTTGGTATCGCTTTGCGTGATTATGAGTTCACCGACCATAAAACAGCCGCCGCTGAAGAGGATGCGCGCGCTGTGACCGTAATGGTCACAAAGCCTGCGGAAGTCGAAGAGAAAGCAAGCCCGTTACTGGCAATTGCCGAAGGCGCGTTCTTCACCCGCGATTTGGTGAATGAGCCTGCAAATGTTCTGACAACGCAAAGCTTTGCGGATCGTCTTGTTGATATGGAAGGCCTCGGGCTTGAGGTCGAAGTGCTTGAAGAAGACCGGCTTTCTGAGCTTGGTATGGGAGCGTTGCTATCCGTCGGGCAGGGCAGTGTCAGCCCTTCCAAAGTCGTTGTCATGAAATGGATGGGTGGTGAGGCCGATAGCGCGCCATTGGCCCTAATCGGAAAAGGTGTTGTGTTTGATACCGGCGGCATCTCACTCAAACCAGCTGGCGGCATGGAAGACATGACCATGGATATGGGTGGCGCTGGCGTTGTCGCCGGCACCATGCGTGCGCTCGCGCTTCGCAAAGCAAAAGCCAATGTTGTTGGCCTTGTGGGGCTCGTTGAAAACATGCCGTCCGGCAATGCAACTCGTCCGGGCGATGTGGTTACGTCCATGAAAGGTGACACAATTGAGGTCATCAATACCGACGCCGAAGGCCGTTTGGTGTTGTGTGACGTTATGCATTATGCGCAGGAAACCTTTAAGCCATCCGCCATGATCGACCTGGCCACATTGACCGGCGCCATCATCATCGGCTTGGGCCATGAAAACGCGGGTGTGTTCTCCAATGACGATTCCTTTGCACGCGCTTTCCTGAAAGCGGCCGAAACTGAAGGCGAAGGCGCATGGCAAATGCCATTGGGCAAAGCCTATGCCGATCAGCTGAAATCTCGCATCGCTGACGTCAAGAATGTGGGTGGTCGCGCCGCTGGCTCCATCACTGCCGCTGAATTCCTGCACCGTTTCGTGCAAGACGGCACACCTTGGATCCACCTCGACATCGCCGGTGTTGCAAGCACCAAGACCGATACAAAATACGCGCCAAAAGGCGCTTCTGGTTGGGGTGTCTTGGCGCTGAACCGGTTGGTGTCTGACCGCTTTGAGATCGCCGAGTGATCCACCATGGGTGCTGCGTATTTTTACCATCTGACCCAAAGTGCCTTAGATCAGGCTTTGCCCATGTTGCTTGGAAAAGCGCGTGAGGCCGGTTGGCGCATTGTGGTCAGAGGAACAGATGCGGCGCATTTGGATCATTTGGACCAAAAACTGTGGTTGGGGCGGGATGATGACTTCTTGCCCCACGGCCAAGCGGGTGGCGCCCATGATGCCCATCAGCCGATCTTGCTGACAACCGACGCTGCAATCCCAAATGGGGCGTCTTGTATCATGACCGTAAATGGTGCTGCGATCAGCGCCGATGAGGTGCAAAACCTAGAACGGGTTTGCGTGCTCTTTGATGGTTTGGATGAGAGTGCTGTTGCCCATGCGCGGACCCAATGGAAAGCGCTGACCGATGCTGGATGCGCGGCGCAATATTGGTCTGAAGAGAGTGGGCGATGGGAGAAAAAAGCCGAAAAGTCAGCAGCATAAGCTGCGCTCTTAAATTAGCGAGATAACACCATCTTCCCGCCCGAAATCGTGATCTCTCCGTAGCGCGATAGATAGGTCATTCCCAACAACGAGATATCCAATTCGCCCTGATTGACCTCGGCACGGACCGAGCGATCCGTAAAAGGTCCGACGTCAAATTCATCAACGATGGCTGTTGCGGTGGCAACCGTTCCATTCGCAGTGCGCGCGATCCCATTGAAACGCAATTTGGATGGATCAAGCCCAATCTTAGCCGCGTCATCTTGCGTTAGAACGATCGACGTTGCGCCGGTATCAACAACGAAACCCACGGTTTTGCCGTTTAGCTCTGCGGTCAGATAATAGTGGCCATCCGCCTGAACCGGGATCTCAATCGACGGACTATCGGAGTAAACATAGCGTTGCTGTTCGCCAAAAAGCGCCGCTTCAATCGTGTCCCACATGGCCACAGCGGCAATAGCCCCGAGAATGATCAATCCCCAAGCCACCGCATGTTGCAGCGTTTTGCCAAGGCTTTGACGCATGTCGGAAAAAAACCAAAACACCACCATGGCGGTCAACACCACGAGGTAAATCAGATGTCCTGTCTCTACTTGATCCATAGGGCCTCCTGACCTCCATATAGGAATTGGATCAAAGGTTTACGAGGCAAACCCAAAGGCTTTAAGCCCATCAAGGATGAACTGAATGGAAAGTGCGGCCAGCAACATACCGAGCAGGCGCGTGACGACGTTGATGCCGACCTTGCCCAGGGCACGTTCTAAGATATTGCCCGCTAGGAACAGCAAAATTGCGGAAACGATCACCGCCAAAGCGACGCCCAGCACCACAAATGTGCCCTGAAGGCCAGGCGCTTGGCCGCCAAGCAAGATAACAGTGGCGATCGAGCCCGGACCCGCAATCAATGGAATCGCGATTGGAAACACTGATGGATCGCTGGAGCTATCGTATTCGTCGCTGTCTTGACCTTCATGGGCCTGATCTTCGCGCCGTTTGGTGCGGCGTTCAAAGAGCATGTCCAGCGCGGTGAGGAACAGCAAAGCGCCACCAGCGATGCGGAAGGCGGGCATGGAAATGCCGATGAACCCAAGCACGGCTTCACCAAAGAACGCAAAAAGGGCGAGCACGCCAAAGGCCACTCCGCATGCGCGGAAGGCAATGGCGCGCCTCTGGGCGGCTGACATACCGGGTGTCAGAGCGATGAAAATTGGCAGCAAACCAATCGGGTCAATAATGACAAAGAGCGTCGCAAAAGACGTGATCAGAAAAGCAGTATCCATGGGCGACCCTAATTCTTAACCTTCAGCTTTTTCAAGCTTTTCCAGTGCATCCATCCAAAGTGCCTCGGCGCGGTCCTGCGCCTCCATCACTTCGCTGTACTTCTTCTGCCAGACTTCCATTTCACCGATGCGGCCGTCTTCATAAAGCGATTGATCTGCTAATTTCTGAGACAGCTTGTCGCCCATGGCAGAGATCTTTTCGATCCGCTCTTCACATTTGCGCACCTCAGCACGCAGGGCCTTTATCGTGTCCTGTGACGCCTTCTTTGGGGTGGGTTTGGCAGCTTTAGCCTTATTCCCGGCTGGTTTGTCAGTGGCCAGCAAGAGTTTGCGATAGGCCGCCAAGTCTTCTTCATACGGGGTGACGGTGCCTTTGTTCACCAGCCATAGTCGGTCAGCTACCAACGATAGCAAATGCATGTCGTGGCTGACCAAGATTACGGCACCCTTATAGGCCGTCAGTGCCTCGACCAAAGCTTCGCGGCTTTCGATATCAAGGTGGTTGGTCGGTTCGTCCAAAATCAGAAGCTGCGGCGCATCAAGGGTGGCCAGCAGCAGTGACAGACGCGCTTTTTGTCCGCCTGATAAGCGACCGACTTCTGTTTCCGCCTGTGCAGCCCCCAGACCAAAGCCAGCCAATCGCGCACGGATCTTGGCCTGACCTTCATAGCCACGCTCGCGCATCAGGTGTTGGATGGGGGTTTCATCGACGTAAAGCTCGTCCACCTGGTGCTGCGCAAAGAAGCCGATCTTGAGCTTGCTGGATTTGCTATATTTGCCACCCATCTTTTCCAGACGGCCGGACAAAAGCTTTGCCAAGGTAGATTTGCCCTGACCATTCTTACCCAATAGAGCGATGCGATCATCCTGATCAATTCGCAGATCTAAGCCTTTGAGAACAATGGTTTCCCCGTATCCCACCGATGCGCCTTCAGTCGCAATGATTGGCGGAGATAACTCATCAGGCTGTGGAAAGGTAAAGACCACCCGCGCCGCATCTTCGGGCGCAGTAATGGGCGTCATTTTTTCCAGCATCTTCACCCGGCTTTGCGCCTGCTTAGCTTTGCTGGCTTTGGCTTTGAATCGATCCACGAAGGCTTGCAGATGCGCGCGCTGCGCTTCTTGTTTCTTCGCCGCTGCCGCCTGCACAGCGCGCTGTGCGTTACGCTGCGCAACAAACTGGTCATAGACGCCGGTGTAGTAGGTCAAACGACGCTCATCCAAATGCAGAATCGCGTTGACAGATCGGTTCAGCAGCTCGCGGTCGTGCGAGATGATCAGAACGGTATGCGGGTATTTGACCAAATAGTTCTCAAGCCACAACGCGCCTTCAAGATCCAGATAGTTGGTCGGTTCATCGAGCAGCAGATAGTCAGGCTGCGCAAACAAAACGGCAGCAAGGGCCACACGCATACGCCAGCCGCCGGAATAGTCCGAACAGGGACGCAGCTGATCAGCGTCGTCAAAACCAAGCCCTTTAAGGATCGAGCTCGCGCGTGCCTCAGCGCTCCAGGCATCAATGTCGGCAAGCCGGGTTTGGATTTCAGCAATCCGCGCGGGATCTGTTGCCGTCTCGGATTCTGCCATAAGGCTCGCGCGTTCCGTATCTGCAGCAAGCACCGTGTTGATCAACGACACCTCATTGCTGGGCACTTCCTGCGATACACCGCCAATACGGGCGCGGTCGGGCAGGGTGATTGTACCGCCCTCAAGGGTTAACTCCCCGCGAATAAGACGAAAAAGCGTGGTCTTGCCCGCGCCATTACGGCCAATCAGGCCAACTTTATGACCTGTGGGAATGGTGGCAGAAGCGCCCTCAAACAATGAGCGGCCTTCGACCTTATAGGAGATATCCTGAATACGTAGCATGGACCGAGCACTCTATGAGCGCGGGATTTTTGTCAATCAGAAAGGCACAAACATTTGCCAGTCGTTTTGTGCGTTAGAGCGGGAGCATGAATTGGTCGCGATCTTTGGCTGATGCATCGGGCTTTGCGAGATCCGCTTCACCCCAATCCTGCATGGCCTGAACCACGGGAAGGGCAGTTTTACCGTATTTCGTCAGCGTGTATTCCACTCGCGGTGGTATCTCTGGGAAAATCTCTCGATCAATCAGACCATCACGCTCCAATTCACGCAATTGCTGGGTTAGCATTTGCTTTGTGATGGATGGTATTGCCTTGCGCATCGCGCCGAAGCGATTTGCATCATGGTGTATGGCAGCAAGGATGGCGGGCTTCCATTTGCCGCCAATCATATCTAGACACCTAAGTACATTTTCTGAATTTAGTTCGAATTTCATATTTAGTTCCATAATCAAACTAAGTCACATTATCTAACTTAATTCGAAACCATATCTTAATTCATAATATGCGCTTAGATTGAGATGAAATGATAGGCCAAAATCGCATTCGACGATTGCGTCATTCAAAAAGCTTTCCAAACGCAAATTCACATGCTACTGCGCGGCCAAATTCAACTTTTATCCGAAGGTAGTCCCATGGCTCTGGAACGCACATTCTCTATCATCAAACCTGATGCAACTCGCCGTAACCTGACAGGCGCGATCAACGCTAAATTTGAAGAAGCAGGTCTGCGTGTTGTCGCACAAAAACGCATCCACCTGACCAAAGCGCAAGCGGGTGAGTTCTACAAAGTTCACGCAGAGCGTCCATTCTACGACGAACTGTGCGAATTCATGGCATCTGCGCCAATCGTTGCACAGGTTCTGGAAGGCGAAGGCGCAATCCTGAAAAACCGCGAAGTTATGGGCGCAACAAACCCAGCAGACGCAGCACCTGGCACCATCCGTGCAGAGTTCGCTGAATCTGTTGGTGAAAACTCCGTACACGGTTCTGACGCGCCAGAAACTGCAGCGGTAGAAATCGCATACTTCTTCTCCGGTCTGGAGCTGGTGGGCTAAGCCACGCTGAGATCTGAGAAATAAGATAGGCCGTCTCGTTTTCGCGAGGCGGCTTTTCTTTTGCCTGAATGGAAATGAATATGACCACACCAACACGCGTCGTCCTGTCAAGCGATCACGCTGATATCGAATTGCGTAAGACCATTGCCAAACACGTTGCTGATCTGGGTTATGAGGCCATCGACATTGGTCCGATGACGTCTGAAAGCACCCATTACCCGCTACATGGTCAGGCTGCCGCTCAAAAAATTGCTGATGGCGAAGCTGATCTTGGAATCATTCTTTGTGGAACCGGGCAGGGGATCATGATGGCGGCCAACAAAGTGCCGGGCATCCGCTGCGGTGGCTGCAGCGATACATTCTCTGCCAAGATGATCCGCGCCCATAACAATGCGCAGATGCTCTCACTTGGGGCACGGGTGATAGGTGAAAGCCTGGCGCTTGAGATCGTGGATGCGTTCCTGAGCGCAGAGTTTGAAGGCGGCCGCCACGCAACGCGCGTGGATATGATCGAACAATAGATTAACCTAAGGGGCGTTCAATCACACCGATCTGATTGAGCATCCGCTCCAACTCTGAGCGCCCCTTATCCACATTGCCAGCTTTGAGGATATCAAAGCGCTTGCGAAGCTCGGCTTTCTCTTTGCCTTTGCAATCGTTCCATGGGCGGCCTTGAAGCGCCATGACGAGAACATAGTAGCCGATGAAGTGGGGTTTAGTGCCTGATTTCAGAAGCTTGGCGTAAGCATCATCCGCACCTATCTCGCGCAATTCTTCTGCCGAGTGTATGCCTGCGCGTGCGCAGGCCTCTTCCATGGCTGGGCCAAGATTTCGGATCGACGAGATGGGCGTAGACATTGGTCTGGCCTATCACGGATCACCAAAGCGTCACATCACAAATGACACAAAACTGACAGGGTCTGTCAGGATTAGATCGACGCCCAATCCGAAAAGATCGGTTTCTTGGCATCAGGCTTTTGCGGTGCTGATTTTACCGGCGGCGTTGGACGGCTCGAACCAGAAGACTGCTTCGGATCATTTTGCATTGTAATAGGCATTTAGCTGCTCCTCATACTCATCATTGAACCTGTCTTATGCTGTTGTTTTCAGATCCAAGTCACAACGGAACGGGCGTATATCCCACTGTCCCATCGGATAGGCTGCGATAGAAATTTGGCAACAATATGCCGGAGAACCGATAAACTGTTGCCGGCGGTGAAAAAATGCTCGTCATCACAAATGATGCTTTGGTCTTTACCCAACACTGTTTGACCCCAATATGGATGGCAACACAGGAGGTTTTCATGCGCGCTGCATTCGTTGGATTGATTATATTTTTGTCGGCAGGAATGGCTGCTGCCCAATCTATGGACAGCTCGTTAGGACAATTAAAGGTTGAGAGGGTGGCATCAGGGTTTAAGAACCCCTGGGCCCTTGGGTTCCTTCCAAACAATCAGTTTTTGGTAACAGAACGAAGAGGGCGGCTTTTTATTGTGGATGGTCGTGGTGACAAACACCGACTAACCGGTCTCCCAAAGGTTGCAGCGGATGGGCAAGGTGGATTGCTAGATGTGTTGGTGCCAAAAGACTTTGCAACCAACGGCCAGATCTTTCTGACATACTCCAAACCCCAAAGCCGGGGCAGTGGCACTGCCGTCGCGCGCGCTGATCTTGATGTGGATCGCCGGCAACTCAGCAATGTGACGACGATCTTCGAAATCGCAGCAGGATCTCAGGGTGGTCGTCATTTTGGGAGCCGTTTGGCGGAAGGCCCTGATGGGGCGCTTTATGTGACTATCGGGGACCGGGGCGATCGACCATCGGCGCAGGATCGGAGCAACCATAATGGATCCGTATTGAAGATTGATCGCAACGGCGCGCCTGCGCGGGACAACCCGTTTGGGTCGCTATCAGGGGTTCAGCCGGAAATCTGGAGCTATGGTCATCGCAACCCGCAAGGCATGAGCTTTGACTCCAGAGGACGGCTTTGGGCCGTTGAACACGGTGCACGTGGCGGCGACGAGGTGAACTTGGTTCAGAAGGGCAACAACTATGGTTGGCCGGTGATTGCTTATGGCGTTCATTACTCTGGTGGCAAGATCGGAGAGGGCACATCAAAGACGGGAATGGAGCAACCCGAGCATTATTGGGACCCGTCAATCGCGCCGTCAGGCTTGATGGTTTATGAAGCCGACACCTTTAGCGAATGGTCCGGTGATATCTTTGTCGGAAGCTTGAAGTTTGATTATATTTCAAGGCTTTCCGGCGCGAACCTAAAGGAGGTCGAAGCCCTGAAATCACCTGAAACCAAACGTGTCCGCGATGTGCGTCAAGCACCTGACGGCAGCATTTGGTTTATTTCAGACGATCGAGGCGCTGTTTATCGGATCGCCCGATAAACAGACTTAGCTCTTAGCCGTTCCTTGGCTGCCGCGTTCACGATAAGGCGTCACGCCGTAATGGGTTCGGTAGCATTTTGAGAAGTGACTCGGAGAGGTAAACCCGCAGGCAATCGCAATATCGATGGTGCTCATGTTGGTTTGCATCAACAGGTTCCGAGCACGCGCAAGGCGCAGTTCCATGTAATATTGCTTAGGAGAGCGATCCAAGTATCGACGGAACAAGCGTTCAAGCTGCCGGGTCGACATATTCACGCTCTCCGCCAATGCGCTTGGGCTGATGGGTTCCTCGATGCTTTCCTCCATCATCTCAATCACGATGCTCAAACGTGGGTGACGAACCCCCATTCGCGTTGGTGTGGAAAGGCGTTGGAAATCCTGGTCGGTGCGGATTGAGGAATAAATCAGCTGGTCCGCAACCGCATTGGAAAGGTCAGTGCCGTGGTCATCCGCAATGATACGCAGCATCAAATCAATTGCAGCGGTGCCGCCTGCAGCGGTAAACCGTTTGCGATCAATGGCAAAGACGGAACGGGTAAGGTTGATTTCGGGGAAATCCTCAACGAATCCATCTTGGTTTTCCCAGTGGATCGTCGCGCGGTATCCGTCTAGCAATCCAGCTTTCGCTAATGCATGGGCCCCGGCGCAGAATGATCCGATTGTCGCACCTTTGCGCGATTCCCGGCGCAGCCAGTTCAGCGTTTTTGGTGTGGAATTCGCCTGAACATTCATGCCTCCGCAAACGATAAGCGTATCGTCCTTTGTCACGTCATCAAAGGTAATATCGACAGGGAACGGGATTCCTGCGGAGCTCATCACAGGTTCATTGGTCTCACTCGTGATAGCCCAACGATACAGGTGTTTTCCGGCCATCCGGTTGGCCACGCGCAGGCATTCGCCAGCGCTCGCGACTGCAAAAAGAGTGAACTCATTGAGCAGTACAAAAACGAAACGACGAGGTGGTTTGTCAGAAGTTTCAACTTCGACTGGGAAATCATAGTCTTGGGACACGCGGCTTGGCTCTCACCTAACAAAAGTTGCGCAGATAAATCACTTGATGCATTTGCGGGGTTTTCGTCAAGCACGATATTTGGCATATGAGGGCAGTTCGCGACTGTTAGCGGACAAACTAGCTTATTCAATTGGAGTAAAGACAATGGCAGAATGGCAAAAATCTGACTGGCGCGCGAAGCCCCGGGTTCAGATGCCGGACTATACGGATCAGGACGCGCTTAACGCTGTAGAAGCGAAGCTCGCAAGCTATCCGCCTTTGGTCTTTGCTGGCGAAGCGCGGAGCCTGAAGGCCAAACTCGCAGCCGCGTCTCGCGGCGAGGCCTTTTTGTTGCAAGGCGGGGACTGTGCGGAAGCGTTCAATCAGTTCAGCGCGGACCACATTCGTGACACGTTCAAAGTGATGCTGCAGATGGCGATGGTGCTGACCTTTGGCGCCAAAGTCCCTGTTGTGAAAGTCGGCCGCATGGCAGGCCAATTCGCGAAACCACGGTCTGCTCCGACAGAAACTGTGGATGGCGTGGAACTGCCAAGCTACCGTGGCGACATCATCAACGAGCTCGATTTTACGTCCGCTAGCCGCATTCCTGATCCAGCAAAAATGCTGCAGGCATACACTCAGGCGGCGGCGACACTGAACCTTCTGCGTGCTTTCAGCACCGGTGGTTACGCAGATGTGCGTCAGATCCACGGCTGGACACTGGGTTTCACCGAAAGCGAGAAAGCCGCGAAATTCCGGGATATGGCGAACCGTATCTCTGATGCGCTGGACTTCATGCAAGCCGCTGGAATTGATAGCGAAAACGAACATGACCTGCACACCGTGGACTTCTACACAAGCCACGAAAGCCTGTTGTTGGAATATGAAGAAGCGCTGACACGCGTTGATTCCACGTCCGGCAAGTGGCTCGCAGGTTCTGGCCACATGCTTTGGATCGGTGACCGCACCCGTCAGCCTGACGGCGCGCATGTCGAATTCCTGTCTGGTGTTCAAAACCCGATCGGTCTGAAATGTGGCCCAACGACCACAGCGGAAGACCTGAAGGTTCTGCTTGAAAAGCTGAACCCTGAAAACGAAGCGGGCCGTCTGACTTTGATCGCGCGTTTTGGTGCGGGCACTGTTGGTGATCACCTGCCGCGTCTGATCAAGACTGTTCAGGAAGAAGGCGCGAATGTTGTCTGGTCCTGTGATCCGATGCACGGCAACACCATCAAATCTGCGACCGGTTACAAAACCCGTCCATTTGATAGCGTTCTGCGCGAAGTTCAGGAGTTCTTCGCGGTTCATAAAGCGGAAGGCACAATCCCAGGTGGCGTGCATTTCGAGATGACCGGGCAAGACGTGACAGAGTGCACCGGTGGTGTACGTGACGTTACTGAGGAAGACCTGTCCGATCGGTACCACACAGCTTGTGACCCACGCTTGAACGCGAGCCAGTCTTTGGAATTGGCGTTCTTGGTGGCGGAAGAGCTTTCATCCCTACGCGACTCAGCGCCTGCGGCGAAAGCAAGCTAAGGCTTTCAAAATTTTTGAAGAAGGCGCGCCATGGGGTGCGCCTTTTTTATTGAGCTTATGCCAACTTAGGTTTCAACAAGCCGTAAGGCTGTTCTTTTTGATGATGGACGTAGCGGCAGGTTCATTTGGTTGTCGGAAACAAGGTGTAAGTTCGGCAGACGCATCCGTCGAACCCTATCTTCAGATTTCACCGCAAGAGAGCGGACGACCGTTCCGGTTGGGTGCAAGAGCTGCGGCGACGCTTTCCTAACGAGCGTCGGGTGAAAATCCAAACACCCCAAGATACGGTTGAGCTGTCCGGCCTCATTGGTCATTGGAAGCAACACCATCTGGGCAATTACGCGGTCATCATTTTCATTCTGCGCGAAGTTCAGCCGCGCCTTGGCCGGGAGAACCGTTACATCCGCCAAAATATCATCAATGATCCCTTTGCGCGGCTCGGATATCAAATCAGATACGGCACTTCCGTTTAGATCTCGCTGGCGCAATGATGATATTTGTGAGCCAACAATCCGAAAACGCGCTGACCCATGGTCCGGAACATTAAGGATAAACGCATTCGGCAAAGCGCCGCGTATGCCACGAGGAACAAGGTCGCTGCGTTTGGGAATGCACCGTCCTTGGCGCAATCTCTGCCAATAGGCTTCCACCTCAGCGATAAGTGGAAAGCTATAGCTGCGATCCTTTGACTGTCCCAAAATGCCTTTCAACACTACGCGTCTCCTCACGCTACGTGAATTTCGCCCGTCGAATTCAAACTCGACCCCGGCATCTTCGTTTCGGACGGATCGCTCCGCCCACAGAGAATACTTCCCGTTAGATTAATATCGCAGATTTGAATGAAAATTGGTGCGAAGTCTTACTAATTGGTTAACCCGCCTGTACCCGACCTTCCTCCTTTAGACATGGTCAACCGCTTGGGCTTAGTGCTAAGACGGAAAAAACGCAGGAGAGTGAGCATGTTGCAATCCATGACAGGGTTTGCCGGGGGCAAAGGGGACGCCGCAGGATATAGCTGGGCATGGGAATTGCGCAGCGTGAATTCCAAGGGGCTGGACCTTAGGTTCCGCGTTCCGGACTGGATTGAAGGGCTGGAGCCGCAACTGCGTGCATTGACAACCAAGGCGGTGAGCCGAGGCGCCATGACACTGAGCTTGCGTGTTTCACGCGCCGAGGAAACAGCGAGCTTGGCCCTAAACCACGGCACGTTGGATGCGGTTCTGGCAGCATTGGCAGAAGTCGAACAAAAAGCTTTGGATCAGGGTCATACGCTATCACCGAGCAACGCAACAGATGTGTTGGCCGTGCGCGGCGTGCTTGAAAGCGCCACAGGAGACGGGGACAGTGCAGCATTGGCGAAAGCACTGATTGCAGCTTATCCTGAGCTGCTGAAAAGCTTCGTTGAAATGCGCAAAACTGAAGGTGTAGCGCTTGAGAAAGTTTTGCTGGAGCAGATTTCAGAAATAGAAACCCTGACTGGGACGGCTGCTGGAATTGCCGAAGCCCGCAAAGCGGAAACGGCTGAGACCCTGCGCTCAAATCTTCAACGGGTTTTGGACAACACCGATGGCGCCGATGAGGATCGCGTGGCGCAAGAGCTTGCGATGCTTGCGGTGAAATCCGATGTGACCGAGGAGATAGATCGCCTGAAGGCGCATGTGGATGCGGCGCGTGGCCTGATCAGTCAAGGCAGCCCAATCGGGCGCAAGCTGGATTTTCTGATGCAAGAATTTAACCGTGAAGCGAACACTCTTTGTTCCAAGGCGCAGAATGTAGAGCTGACACGGGTTGGTCTTGACCTAAAAGCCGTCATCGATCAGATGCGCGAACAAGTTCAGAATGTGGAATAAGTGATCATGCAAAATCGCCGCGGTCTTTTGATAATTCTCTCTTCGCCATCGGGCGCTGGGAAATCAACCTTGTCCAAACGTCTGCGGATTTGGGATCCGACGATTGAATTTTCTGTCTCTGCCACCACCCGTGAACCACGTCCTGGCGAGGTTGATGGTGAAGATTATCACTTCATGAGCGAAGCAGATTTCAAAAGCTCGGTCGCAGAAGATGGCATGCTGGAGCATGCCCATGTGTTTGGGAACTTCTACGGATCTCCGAAAGCACCGGTTCAGACGGCGATTGATGGCGGAAAAGATGTTCTCTTTGACATCGACTGGCAGGGTGCGCAGCAGATCCGAAACTCGGCGCTTGGTCAGCACACCTTGTCTATCTTCATTCTGCCACCATCGATCAAAGAACTGCGCCGTCGCCTTGAAAGCCGCAACCAAGACAGCGCCGAAACCATTGCGAAACGCATGCAGAAAAGCTGGGATGAGATCAGCCATTGGGGCAGCTACGACCACGTGCTGATCAACGATGACCTGGATCAGACAGAAATTGAGCTGAAGCAAATCGTGACAGCGACGCGGCTAAAACGCATCCAGCAACCGCATTTGGTCGAGCATGTGCGCCAATTGCAGCAAGAATTCGAGGATGGCCAATGACCCTTTACACTTTGGATGGCATCGCGCCGACAATCGCCGAAGACACTTGGATCGCGCCGGATGCCAATGTGATCGGAAAGATCGTTGTGGAAGAGGCGGCTTCGATTTGGTTCGGCTCTACGCTTCGCGGTGACAATGAAGTCATCCATTTAGGGGTTGGCAGCAATATTCAGGAAAACTGTGTTCTTCACACAGATATGGGCTATCCGCTGACCATCGGTGCTGGCTGCACAATCGGTCACAAAGCGTTGCTGCATGGTTGCACCATTGGCGACAACACATTGATTGGCATGGGCGCATCCGTGATGAACGGGGCTAAGATCGGCAAAAACTGTCTGATTGGGGCAGGGGCCTTGGTCACGGAAGGCAAAGAGATCCCCGATGGCTCTCTTGTGATGGGCGCGCCGGGCAAGGTGATCCGTCAATTGGACGACAGTGCCATCGAAGGATTGCGGAAAAGTGCGCTGAATTATCAGACCTATATGCGCAGGTTTCGCGAAGGTCTGAAGCCGATCAGCTAACGGTCTTTACATTTTGAAGGCTTTCCACAAGTCTGCGGCGCAATTGACTTAAAAGGTGTTTGGGCCGCTCTATGATCAACTCTCTCTTGAATGGCATTCCGCTTCCAGCGGTGTTCATCAGTGCGGATGCACGTGTTGTTGGCGCGAATGCAAAGGCTGCGGCGCTCCAGCCCAACGCGACGGAAAACCGCGCGATGGTTTTGGTGTTTCGCCAGCCGGGCTTTAACGCAGCGGCCGAAAAATGTCTGCGCACGGGCGCGCAGCAACAAGCCATTTACATTCATACAGAAGATGCACAAGAAACCCGGTTTGAAGTAACCTTTTCGCTGGTAAAGACCGGCGAGGGCACCGGTGTATTGGCCTGCTTTCAAGACATCACACATGTGGAACAGGCCGGCGAAATTCGCCGCGAATTTGTCGCCAACGTTAGCCACGAACTGAAAACCCCTTTGACGGCACTGCTTGGTTTCATCGAAACGCTGCGCGGGCCAGCAAAGGATGATGAAGGCGCGCGAGAGCGGTTTCTTAACATCATGGCAGCTGAAGCCAATCGCATGAACCGACTGGTTGGCGATCTTCTCTCCCTGAGCCGTGTTGAGGAAGAAGCGCGCATGCGCCCGCGTGATCCGGAGGATATTGGAGATATTCTGTCTACGGTCATTCGCAATCTTCAGGATGTGGCGACCACCAAGGGCCACGAGCTGATCTTTGAAAAGCCGGAACGCCCGGTCACTTTGCCGGCCGACCGGGATCAGTTGATCCAAGTGTTCACGAACCTAATCGAGAACGGTGTGAAATACGGTGGGGAGCAAGGAACTGTCGCTGTGACCATCGAAGAAGTGGAAAAAGACCCAACATTGCGCAAACCGGCGTTGCGTATCGCAGTCAAAGATACAGGGCCAGGTATTGAAGATGTTCATATTCCCCGCCTGATGGAGCGATTTTACCGTATCGATTCTCATCGTTCGCGAGAGATGGGCGGTACGGGACTAGGCCTTGCGATTGTAAAACATATTGTTGCTCGCCACAGAGGCCGCATTAAGATCGAAAGCACCCTTGGACAGGGCAGTACTTTCACAGTCATTCTGCCCCGGAACTAAAGAAAAAATTAAGAAGTTTCGGCGTTTCAGATGGACTGTCATAAAACCGTTACATAGGTGTCACAAAAGCGTTGTGCAGAGACTTTAGGTCGTGCATCGAAGCCGCGAAACAGCGGCTCGAACACTCAGGAGTTAAAATCTATGTCTGTAAAACTGACTGCTTCCGCACTGGCGATCGCTGCCGTTGCTGCCACATCTGCCGCTGCACGCGACCAAGTGCAAGTTGCCGGTTCTTCCACAGTTCTTCCTTACGCTTCCATCGTTGCTGAAGCGTTCGGCGAAAACACCGACTTCCCAACACCAGTTGTTGAATCCGGTGGTTCTTCTGCTGGTCTGAAGCGCTTCTGCCAAGGTGTTGGCACAGAGCACACAGACGTGGCGAACGCGTCCCGCAAAATCCGTGACAAAGAAATCAAAGCATGTGCTGAAAACGGCGTTACCGAGATCATCGAAGTTCGCATCGGTTATGACGGCATCGTATTCGCGTCTCAAAAAGACGGCCCAGCATACACTGCTTTCACACAGTCCGACATCTTCAACGCGCTGGCACCAAAAGTAATGGTCGACGGCAAGCTGGTTGATAACCCATACAAGCAGTGGTCTGACTTCAACGCTGACCTGCCTTCCGAAGACATCCTGGCCTTCATCCCAGGTACTAAGCACGGTACCCGTGAAGTTTTCGAAGAAAAAGTTGTTGCAGCTGGCTGTGAAGCAACTGGCGCATTCGAAGCGATGATGGCAGCTGGCATGTCTGAAGACGATGCAGAAGATGCATGTCTGGAAGTTATGTCTGATGGCCGCGCAGTCGACATCGACGGTGACTACACAGAAACACTGGCATCCATCGACGCAAACGCAAACGGCATCGGCGTATTCGGTCTGGCGTTCTACGAGAACAACACAGACAAGCTGAAAGTTGCGACAATGGCAGGCGTTGTTCCTTCCACTGAAACCATCGCTTCTGCTGAATACCCAGTTTCTCGCCCACTGTTCTTCTACGTCAAGAAAGCGCACATCGGTGTTGTTCCTGGCCTGAAAGAATACGCTCAGTTCTTCATCTCTGATGAGCTGGCAGGTCCAGAAGGCCCACTGGCACAGTACGGTCTGGTTTCCGACCCAGAACTGGCGGACACTCAAGGCAACGTTGCTGCTGAAGGTGCAATGACCAACTAATTAACCCTTAGGGTTAAAATAGAGGGGGCGGGGATTTGCCCCGCCCCTTTTTAATGTCTTAACGGTCGCTTATAAGCGGCTTAAATTTACTAAATCTTCTGGGGGACGGATGCCACTTTCTTGGCTTGTCATAATCGTGTTAGCTGTGTCAGCACTCGGTTACATCCTGGGCCGCACTCGCGCTTTAAGCAGCGCTGGAGGAGACGCTCGGGATTTGCACTCACTGCCATCCTATTATGGGGCAAATGTTCTTCTAAAAATCGTCGTGCCAGCTTTTGGCATTATGATTTTGTGGCTTCTGATCCAACCCTTTGTGATCGACCGCAATGTCTCGGCGATGATCCCATCTTCTGAAATCAAAGACGGGTCCAGCATCGGGCTTGTGATGTCCGAGGTGGTTCGCACGGCAGACGGTATTCGAAATGCTGTTGCTGATGGGGCAATGACATCCGAAATGGCAACCGACGGTCGCGCGGACTTTGTTGATTTCACCCAGCGCCTAAAGGATGCTGGTCAGATCGTCACATCCGATCTCACATCCCCAATCATTCGCGCCGCTCAGGAATACAACAAACAGTCTGCATTTGGCGCGACGATCAT
>NZ_CYTO01000024.1:693918-765673 GCF_001458335.1 Cognatishimia activa | reverse complement strand
ATTCGTGCTTTGTTGATCGCAGCAGCGTCAATTGCGATCCTGACCACCATCGGCATCGTTCTGTCGCTGGTGTTCAACACCGTTGAATTCTTCCGCCTCTACAACGCCTGGGACTTCTTCTTTGGTGTCGAATGGGCGCCAAGTTTCTCTGGTCGTGGTGGTGCATCCGAGCTGGGCGTTCTGCCATTGCTTTGGGGTACGCTCTACATCTCAATCGTCGCTTTGGCAGTGGCCATCCCAATCGGCCTGTTCTCCGCGATCTATTTGTCAGAATACGCATCTCCTCGCGTACGCGCGATTGCAAAGCCAGCGCTTGAGGTTCTGGCCGGTATCCCAACCATTGTTTACGGTCTCTTTGCCTTGCTCACCGTTGGTCCGCTCTTGGTCAGCGTGTTTGGCGAAGGCGGCTATTTGGGCGTGGATTGGCAAGGTGGCGGGCGCGCGGTTTTGACTGCTGGCATCGTCATGGGCATGATGCTGATCCCATTTGTGTCCTCGTTGTCAGACGACATTATCAACGCGGTGCCGCAAGCCATGCGCGATGGCTCTTATGGTTTGGGCGCGACCCAATCTGAAACCATCCGCCAAGTTGTTCTGCCAGCAGCGCTGCCGGGCATCGTTGGTGCGATCCTGCTGGCCGCCTCCCGCGCGATTGGTGAAACCATGATCGTGGTTCTTGGGGCAGGGGCCGCGGCGCGCCTGAGCCTGAACCCGTTCGAAGCCATGACCACCGTGACCGCAAAGATCGTGTCACAGCTAACCGGGGACAGCGACTTTGCATCCCCAGAAGCGCTGGTCGCTTTCGCACTCGGCATGACCCTCTTTGTTCTGACCCTCGGCCTGAACGTCATCGCGCTTTATATCGTGCGCAAATATCGGGAGCAGTACGACTAATGACTGACGCATCCGTAACTCCAACCGCTGCGCCAAAGCCAAATACGTCTTTGCACCAGACGGACGCGCGTACGCGCAAACGCAACGCAGCTGAGAAACGTTTCAAAGCCTATGGCATTGCCGCGATCCTCGTGGGTGTCACCTTTCTTGTGATCCTGGCCGTCTCTATTATTCGCTCGGGCCTACCTGCCTTTACGCAGACCGTGATCAGCGTGCCGTTCACCCTTACACAGGAACAGTTTGACGACGCAGAAAGCCAGCTCTTTAAGACCAAAGCTTATTCTGGCCACTTCAACTCTGCGTTGGTGGAAACCCTGAAAGCCGAAGGACTGGAAGTTTCTGCCGATGCCAAGGCGTTTGAACGTATCCTTGGTAAGACCGGCGGTACTTTGCGCGAGTTTTACGCTGAAAACCCAGACAAGCTGGGTCAAGAGGTTGATTTCGAACTTTCTGCATCTTCCCGTGTCGATGGCTACATGAATGGCCGCGTGACCCGCGAGAATATGGAAGACAGCCGCTTTCTGGAGAAGGCGGATCTGGACACCGTGGATGCGCTGATCGAAGTGGGCATCATCAAAGAAGCATTTAACTGGAACTTCATCACCGGCGCTGACTCTGGTGTCGACAACCCGGGTGGCGCTGGTATTGGCGCGTCTGTTGTTGGCTCGTTCTTTATGATGCTGGTGGTTCTGTTCCTGTCCTTGCCAATCGGGGTTGCGGCTTCCATCTATCTGGAAGAATTCGCACCACAGAACAAGTTCACTGACCTCATCGAAGTGAACATCTCTAACCTCGCAGCGGTTCCATCCATCGTGTTTGGTATCCTTGGTCTGGCGGTCTTCATTCAGTTCATGCACCTGCCGCAATCTGCCCCTCTGGTGGGCGGTCTGGTTCTGACCCTAATGACACTGCCAACCATCATCATCTCGACCCGCGCATCCCTTAAGGCGGTTCCACCATCCATCCGCGACGCGGCGCTGGGTGTGGGCGCATCCAAGATGCAAGCAGTGTTCCACCACGTTCTGCCGCTCGCGATGCCGGGCATTCTGACCGGTACGATCATTGGTCTGGCGCAGGCGCTTGGTGAAACCGCGCCGCTTCTGCTGATCGGCATGGTGGGTTTCGTGGCCCGTGGTTACCCAGATGGGTTCATCGCTGGCTTTACTGAGCCAAACTCTGCAATGCCTGCCCAGATCTACACTTGGGCCGCCCGTGCCGACGTGGGCTTTTATGAAAAAGCTTGGGGCGGCATCATCATTCTTCTACTCTTCCTGCTGACGATGAACATCTTAGCAGTCATCCTCCGCCGTCGCTTTGAGCGCCGTTGGTAAGAACTGGTAAAGGTATAATCTCATGTATGACCAACCTAATCTGGAGAGCACCGTGAGCCAGAACGACATCAAGATTTCCGCGGACAAGGTCCAAGTCTATTATGGCGAAAACCACGCCATCAAAGACGTCTCTGTTGAGATCGAAGACAAGACCGTGACCGCGTTCATTGGCCCATCTGGCTGCGGTAAATCCACTTTCCTGCGGACGCTGAACCGTATGAACGACACGATTGATATCTGCCGCGTTGAAGGCAATATCAACTTGGACGGCGAAGACATTTACGACCCGAAAGTTGACCCAGTGCAGCTTCGCGCGAAAGTGGGAATGGTGTTTCAAAAACCAAACCCGTTCCCGAAGTCAATCTACGACAATATCGCCTACGGTCCTCGTATCCACGGTCTCGCGAGCTCTAAAGCAGAGCTTGATGAAATCGTTGAGAAATCCCTGCGTCGCGGCGCGATCTGGGAAGAGGTCAAAGACCGTCTTCATGCGCCGGGTACCGGTCTTTCCGGTGGTCAGCAACAGCGCCTGTGCATTGCCCGCGCGATTGCGACCGAGCCAGAAGTTCTGTTGATGGACGAACCATGCTCCGCTTTGGACCCAATCGCTACAGCACAGGTTGAAGAGCTGATCGACGAGCTGCGCTCTCGCTATTCCGTGGTAATCGTCACCCACTCCATGCAGCAGGCGGCGCGTGTGTCTCAGAAGACCGCATTCTTCCACCTCGGCAATCTTGTTGAGTACGACGACACATCAAAGATTTTCACCAACCCAACCGATGAGCGTACCGAGAGCTACATCACCGGCCGGATCGGGTAAGGAATTTTCCAATGAACGATACACATATTGTTTCCGGCTTTGACCGCGATCTAGAAAGCGTTCAGGCCCACATCATGAAAATGGGTGGTCTGGTTGAGCAGAACATTCTGGATGCTGCGAAAGCGCTGCGCGACCGTGATGAGGAGCTTTCAGAGAAAGTCCGCAAAAGCGACAAAGCCATCGATGCGCTGGAAGAGCTGATAAACGAGGAAGCGTCTCGGGTCATCGCACTGCGTGCGCCAACGGCCGTTGACCTACGCGTCATCTTGTCAGTGATGAAAATTGCCGGCAATTTGGAACGCATCGGTGACTACGCCAAGAATATGGCGAAACGGAACTCTGTCTTGGTACATATGACGCCGGTTGAAGGTGCACGCACGGCACTTGGCCGCATGGCACGCGAAGTGCAGCTGATGCTCAAAGACGCGTTGGATGCCTATATCCAACGGGACGCAGATCTGGCGCAAGAAATTCTGGAGCGTGATCGTGAGATCGACCAGATGTACAACGCGCTGTTCCGCGAATTCCTAACCTTCATGATGGAAGATCCGCGCTACATCACACCATGTATGCACCTGCATTTCATTGCGAAGAACACCGAACGTATGGGAGACCACGTGACCTCGATCGCCGAACAGGTGATCTATCTGGTCACTGGCACCATGCCCGATGAAGCGCGCGAGAAAGCGGACTTCACCTCCCGCGATCCAGAAGTTTCTGACCTCAAGTAATTAAACGAGACCACCCATGTCGACAGATCATCCAAAAGTTTTGCTTGTGGAAGACGAACCAGCCCAACGCGAAGTTCTGTCCTACAACCTGAAATCCGAAGGCTTTGACGTTGTCACAGCAGCTGATGGTGATGAAGCCATGCTGCTGGTGGACGAAGAAGCGCCTGATATCATTGTCTTGGATTGGATGCTGCCGGGCATTTCCGGGATTGAGATTTGCCGTCGTCTGAAGTCCAAGTCTCAAACCCGGTCTATTCCTGTTTTGATGCTGTCTGCACGTTCAGAAGAGGTGGACCGCGTACGTGGCCTGGAAACCGGCGCGGATGACTATGTGGTCAAGCCATATTCGGTACTCGAGCTGATGGCGCGGGTGCGCAACCAGCTGCGCCGCGTGCGTCCGGCCTCTGTTGGGCTGCGACTTGAGTTTGAAGACATCATTCTGGATAGCGAAACCCATCGTGTGACGCGCTCTGAGAACCCACTCAAACTTGGTCCAACCGAGTTCCGCCTGCTCTCAACCTTTATGGAGAAACCAGGCCGTGTCTGGAGCCGTGAACAGCTTCTGGACCGCGTTTGGGGCCGCGATATCTATGTGGACAGCCGTACGGTGGACGTGCATGTGGGTCGCCTACGTAAAGCCCTGTGTGTCCATGGCGGCGAAGACCCGTTGCGCACCGTGCGGGGGGCAGGGTACGCGCTTGGGTAATGCGTACCGGCTAGCTATGCGTTCTTGTCTCTGAATTTCCCCTTAATTCAATCACGCGGTCGGCCCTAAGTTCACCTCCACGTTAACAATTGAACTGCCATGCGCGGCTATTCTGGCCGTGTATGAGCGTTTGTGTGGGTAACAAGGGGACGTGAACTATGGAAACATTGATTGCACAGGTAATCGCAGGCGCGGTCGGCGGCAACGCAGCAGGCGCTGCATCTAGCCAACTCAATATGGGCAAGGTGCTTAACACTGACGTTGGTTTGATCGGCGGGGTTGGCGGCGGTTCTGCCGCAGCAGGCCTTCTCGGCGCAGATGCAGCCTCACTCGTTGGATCACTCGTAGGCGGCGCTGGTGGCGGTGCGGTTTTGACTGCGGTGGTTGGGCTTTTGAAAAACAAATTCATGAGCTAAGGCTGCTGACAAAAACAAGAAAGGCCGCTCAACTCGAGCGGCCTTTTCTATGGAGCGGGTAACGGGAATCGAACCCGTAACTAAAGCTTGGGAAGCTGCCGTGATACCTTTTCACCATACCCGCCGCGAAGACAGTCGATATACTTTCCTAAATCGAAGCTCAAGCTGCCTTTTTGACAAGCTTCAATTCACGTTTAAAGCGGTGGGAAATACCCGTACCCGCGCTCTTCAACTTGATTGGCTCGCTTCTGATAAAAGGCATCACCACAACCTTGGTTGCGCCCCGCTAGAATAAGCGCTTCATAATGCCCCCTGGCCACCGACAACTGAGCTTGTTGATCCCGCGTCATGGGCAGGGCCAGCAGGGCAGGCCAAAAGATCAAAGTCCCAGACGCCACCAAAGCCGTATCCCAATTGGCAGTATTCTGTTGGGCAGCGGCAACGTCGGCAACATGTCTTTCCAGACGCGCTTTTTCTCCGACCAACTCACCACAGCTCGCGCCTTTATAGACAATGCTAGGGATATAGGCCGTAGAGATATTGTTAGGGTATTCGGCACAGCCAGAGAGTGCCGAGGCAACGGCGAAAGCCGCGAGAATTGTCTTTTTCATAATCAACCTAAATCAATGTCTTTTGTGCAAGCTAGGCGTGTAAAGAAATCGAAGCAATAGGTTGACGGCATTGAGATAAATCTGATCCGAGTTATCCACAGATAAAGTCTAAAACTTTATCCTCGGCGACGTCTTCGACGACGGCCACCAGCCTCTTCACCGCCACCGGCATTGAAGGAAACATCAGGCAAGTCCACGATTGAGTTCAAGATCGGGAATGGGTCCGCTGAATTCGGCATCGCCGACGCATTCACGAAATGCTCTTGGAAGCGCGGCTCCACCGCTGTTTCAATCTTTTCGATCTCACCGACGGTCTTCTCAATATCGGTACGAGCCTCGATATTGAGCAGCGCAATCCGCGCACCAGTCCCGGCTGCGTTGCCCGCGCTGGTGACGTTCTCAAGCGGGCAGTCAGGGATCATCCCAAGCACCATCGCGTGTTTTGACGAAATATGCGCACCAAAGGCACCCGCTAGGACGATGCGGTCGACGGTATCGACCTCGAACTTATCCATTAACAGGCGCGCACCGGAATAGAGCGCGGCTTTTGCCATTTGGATTGCGCGAATGTCTGGGTTGGTCACGGTGATAATAGGACCATCATCCGCCGAGCCATCCCACAGAAGGTAGGAATTGGTGCGCCCATCGGGGATACAGCGCGCGCTGCCGGTTTGTTCTGCGCTGCCGATCAAACCTGACGCGTCCAAAACGCCCGCAAGGCGCATCTCTGCGATGGCTTCGATGATGCCTGAGCCACAGATACCAGTGATGCCAGTGGTGGCGATATCGCGATCAAAGCCTTCCTCATTGGACCACTTCTCAGAGCCAATCACCCGGAAGCGCGGTTCTTTGGTGACTGGGTCAATTTCAACCCGTTCAATGGCACCCGGGGCCGCCCGTTGGCCCGAGCTGATCTGTGCACCCTCAAAGGCGGGACCGGTCGGAGAAGAGCAAGCGAGCACGCGGGATTTGTCGCCAAGGATGATTTCGGCATTGGTGCCAACGTCCACAAGCAAAACCAGATCTTCAGACGTGTTCGGGGACTCTGATAGGGCAACGGCGGCCGCATCTGCGCCAACATGACCCGCGATACATGGCAAGATATACACCCGAGCGCCTTGATGAAGTCCAAGCTCTAAGTCGCTGGCTTTCAATGACAATGATGTATTCAGCGCCAAAGCAAAAGGGGCTTGCCCCAACTCGTATGGATCAATGCCAAGGAACAGATGGTGCATGACCGGGTTGCAGACAAATGTCGCATCCAGGATCAGGTCTTTTTCAATATTTGCTTCGCCCGCAATCTGGTCAAACAGCGCGCGCATGCCTTCACGCACGGCCTTTGTCATCTCTTGATCGCCGCCCTCATTCATCATCGCGTAGCTGACGCGGCTCATGAGGTCTTCGCCAAAGCGGATCTGTGGGTTCATGATGCCGGAGGAGGCCACAACCTCGCCGGTTTTCAAATCACACAGATGGGCTGCAATGGTGGTCGAGCCAAGGTCGACGGCCAAGCCATAGATTGAGCCTTCGTAGTAGCCCGGCCAAACGCGGATGATCTGAGATACTTCGCTATCGTGATCTTTGTGCAGGGCGACTGTGATCGTCCATTTGCCTTTGCGCAGAATGGGCTGCAGGCTCGGCAGGAGGCTGACGTCAATTTCGACGCGGTCAATCCCGGCTTGGTCATGAAGGGCGGTCTTAATGCGCTCCAAATCACCGGAAGGGTGATGCATATCGGGTTCTTCCACCTCGATATATTGCAATCGAACGGCAGTATTGAGCGTGATGTCACGCACTTCTGCGCGCTTGCGGACCACTTGCCGGTGCACTTGGCTCTCTGGCGGTACATCGATGACGATGTCGCTTTGTACGGTGGCTTGGCAGCCCAAACGGCGCCCATCAATCAGGCCACGTTTGTCCTTGTAGCGCTGCTCAACAGCGTTCCAATCCGACAAGGCATCAGGCTCAACGGTAACCCCGTGTTTTGGGAATTCACCTACAGATGGCGTCACTTGGCACTTAGAGCAAATCCCACGTCCACCACAGACGGAGTCCAGATCCACACCCAGCTGGCGTGCCGCCGTCAATACAGGTGTGCCCACCGGAAAACGCCCGCGTTTGCCGGAAGGCGTAAAGATCACGAGAGCGTCTTGGCTCATGGCTATCACCTGTTCTATTTTGTTCGCTTGCCGGAACATAAGCAAAATTTTGGAAAGCGAAAGCCCGGAAGCGCCATTCCAGAGCAAGCCGCGACATTCTTGTTGCGGGGCAGGCGTGTCTAGAAGCCAATCCAAGATCTGCGCACGGTGCTCGTCCAGCCGTGGAGGGGCGGATCGTTCCACTGGATCCGGCAAGTCCGACATTTTGATCGGATTTCCTGCCGCGAGCGTTTCTGAACCACCGTCAGGGGCGTTAACCGTCACAACCATATTGCGCGCCAAGATCTGTGGATCCTGCATAACTTGATCCACACTTTGGATCTCGGCCGTTGGGATACCCGCTGCCTCAAGCCGTGCGATCATGTCAGCCTTTTTAACGCCCAATGTGATGGCTTCAATCAACCGTTTCAAAAGACGTGCATTTTCACAGCGCGCCGCGTTTGTTGCAAATCTGGGATCATCCGCAAGTGGCAATTCCAAAACATTGCAGAGTTTCGCAAAGAGCCCATCATTGCCAGCGGCGATAACCACCAATCCATCCTCAACATGAAACGTTTCAAACGGGGTGATAGAAGGATGCCGTGCGCCAGACGGCTCCGGGGCCTCGCCCGTGGTTGCCGTGATCGCCACCGCGTGTTCCAATATCGCTAATTGACTGTCCAGCATGGCGATATCGACTTTTTGTCCAACGCCGGTTTTTTGACGCGCGATAAGCGCAGCCAAAAGTCCCTGACATAGGTACATTCCCGCGATGATATCGCCGATCGAGGCCCCAACCCGCACCGGATCTCGATCCTTTTCCCCAGTGATGGACATAACGCCACCGCGCGCTTGAACCACCATGTCATAAGCCGGCTTCAATCGATCCGGGCCGGTGTGACCAAAGCCAGAGACTGCCCCGTATATCAAAGCTGGAAAACGTTTGTGAAGGCTGTCCCAACCATATCCCAAACGCTCCATAACGCCCGGTCGATAGTTTTCTAGCACCACATCAGCGTGGCGTAGCAACGCCTCAAAGGTCTCGCGATCAGTGGACGATTTTAAATCCAAGGCAATGCTTTCCTTGCCATGATTGATCGTCGCAAAATATGCGCTGTCACCATCTTTAAAGGGCGGAAAACTGCGCGTGTCATCGCCTGTGTCAGGGCGTTCAACCTTGATCACGCGCGCCCCAAGGTCTTGGCAGATCATCGAGGCAAATGGTCCAGCCAACACATGGGTCAAATCAACAATCAGGATATCTTGGAGCGGAGAGGTCATGGCGAATTCCCTGAAAGACGCAGCGCCAAGCGCACTGTATGTTTGATTACTTGGATTTTTGTCTAAGAAAAAACTCTGTCATAGGTCAAAGCGAGCAAGAGAATCAGGAAATTGGGGCTTTAATACCGGGCGCATACATGTAATAGGGAGGCGTCAAACGACCCCACTCTAGGAGATGTGTGATGGAGATTCGTGAGGCACTTACTTTCGATGATGTTCTGCTTGTTCCCGGTGCGTCCGAGGTCCTGCCAAATACGGCGGATACGCGAACACGTGTAACGAAATCCATCTCTATGAATATTCCGCTGCTGAGTTCCGCAATGGATACAGTGACTGAAGCGCGGATGGCGATCGCGATGGCGCAAGCGGGTGGCATTGGGGTGATCCACAAAAACCTGGATCCTGAACAGCAATCCAAAGAAATTCGCCGGGTGAAGCGCTTTGAAAGCGGGATTGTTTACAACCCGATCACTTTGACATCAAATCAGACGCTTGCCGATGCCAAGCAGCTGATGGAACGCTATCGCATTACCGGTTTCCCAGTGGTTGATGACAGCGGCCGTGTCGTCGGCATCGTCACCAACCGAGATATGCGCTTTGCGGAAAGCGATGACACGCCGGTTTCCGTCATGATGACGTCTGACAATCTGGCGATGTTGCAGGAGCCTGCGGATTTGGAAGAGGCCAAAAGCCTCATGAAAGCGCGCCGGATCGAGAAACTGCTTGTCGTTGACGGCGAAGGCAAGTTGACGGGTCTGTTGACCCTGAAAGACACCGAGCAAGCGGTGCTGAACCCAACTGCATGTAAAGACGATCTTGGTCGTCTGCGCGTTGCGGCGGCGACCTCTGTTGGTGATAGCGGCTTTGCGCGTTCCGAGCTGCTGATTGACGCGGGCGCTGATATTATTGTCGTAGACACAGCACATGGACACTCTAAGGGCGTTCTGGATGCGGTGACCCGCGTCAAGAAGCTCTCTAACCAAGTTCAAGTGATCGCTGGCAACGTCGCAACCGGCGAGGCGACCAAAGCACTCATCGATGCAGGCGCAGACGCGATCAAGGTTGGTATTGGACCGGGTTCGATCTGCACCACACGTATGGTTGCGGGCGTTGGCGTTCCACAGCTGACAGCCATTATGGATTGCGCTGGCGCAGCGGGTGACACACCGGTCATTGCTGATGGCGGTATCAAGTTCTCTGGCGACTTTGCAAAAGCCATTGCAGCGGGCGCATCCTGCGCGATGGTCGGATCAATGATCGCGGGCACAGATGAAAGCCCGGGGGAAGTGATCCTCTATAACGGTCGTTCATACAAATCTTACCGTGGCATGGGTTCTTTGGGCGCCATGGCACGTGGCTCTGCGGATCGTTATTTCCAGAAAGATGCGGCGTCTGACAAGCTGGTTCCGGAAGGCATCGAAGGCCAGGTTCCTTATAAAGGCTCTGCAGGCACTGTGATCCACCAATTGGTCGGTGGTCTGCGCGCAGCGATGGGTTACACAGGCAATGCAACCGTCGAAGAGATGCGCACGAAGTCCAATTTCGTAAAAATCACCGGCGCGGGTCTGAAAGAAAGCCATGTGCACGATGTTCAGATCACCCGTGAGGCACCAAACTACCGGGTCGGTTAATGACTCCGGCTGCGCGCGTCCAAACGGCGATTGAGCTATTAGATCCGATCCTTGCGGGCGAGCCTGCGGAGCGTGTGCTCACTCAATGGGCGCGCGCCTCACGTTTTGCGGGCAGCAAAGATCGTGCCGCGGTGCGTGACCATGTGTACGACGCGCTTAGGCAGCGCAATTCCGCAGCCGCATCAGGCGGTGGCGAGAACGGGCGCGCATTGATGATCGGCCTGCTGCGGCTGCAAGGCATTGATCCTGAGAGCATTTTCTCCGGTGAAGGCTACGCGCCATCTGCATTGTCCTCAGAGGAGATGAAGGGCGCCGTAAGCAAGGCGATTGACTTGCCAGAATGGATTGTCCCGGAGTTCAAATCATCGCTTGGTTCCGACTTTGAAGCGGTTGAAGCCGCACTCAAAGACCGTGCACCGGTTATTCTTCGTGCAAACTTAAGGAAAACCACACGCGCAAAAGCGACTGAGGCGCTGAGCGGCGAAGGCATTCTAACGAAGTCCCACACGGCATCTGAATCAGCTTTGGAAGTCACCCAAGGCGCGCGCCAAATTCGCAATTCAAAGACTTATCGAGACGGGCTGGTAGAGTTGCAGGATGCTGCAAGCCAAGCCGCAATTGATCTCTTACCTATGGATGAAGTGATCCGGACGCTTGATTACTGCGCTGGCGGCGGCGGCAAGCTGCTTGCCATGGCAGGGCGCGGTAAGGGGGCATTTTTCGCGCATGACGCAATCGAAAGCCGTTTGCGCGATCTACCGGAGCGCGCAAAACGGGCAGGGGTTAAAGCGCGGGTTCTTAAATCCGCTGATCTCACCAAACAGGACCCTTTCGATTTGGTCTTTTGTGACGTCCCATGTTCAGGCACTGGGACATGGCGGCGCGATCCAGATGCGAAGTGGAAATTAACGCGAGAGTCTTTGGATAAAACACTGTCTTTACAGTTAAAAATCCTAACGGAAGCACAAAATTTCGTTTCGAAAGATGGCTATCTCTCCTATGCCACTTGCTCACTTCTGAACTGCGAAAACCGAAATCAAATTGACCGCTTTTTGAAGCAATCAGGTGAATGGAACCTGATTGACGACCATAGCTGGACCCCACTGGATGGCTGCGATGGTTTTTATACAGCGCTCCTCAAGAGGTGCTAATTTTTTTGTTGCAACACAACCTTAACGAGAATTAATCTTGTTTAGAATTTATTGAGATATTGCGATGAAAATCGCCACACTAGGTATTGAGGATTTAGGGTGGCATCCAGCAAGACAAAGAGACGTAGGCGATTAGAAAAGACTGAGCAGCCCAGAACCCTTCTGACGCTGCTTCTTTTGCTTACAATGAGCTTTTTCGCGCTCACCTATACCGATCTGCCATGGAGCAGGGCCGGTTTATGGGTGTGTCTTGGCGGTTTGATCTTCACTGCAGCGCTCGGCGCTCGCCGCGGAATTTTTGGAAATGTGCTCCGCCCTCTGACAGATCAACTCGCGCCGTTGATTGAAAGTGAAACGACGGCGAAGTTCATAATTGATCCGAAGGGCAAAGTCTTGCTGCGCAACGAAAAAGCGCGCAGAGATGGGTTGAATGCCCAACACATCCAAAACGATTTTCGCATGCGATTTCTAACGGTCGAGGACCGTGTGGAACGCCTTATTAAAGAATGCGGTAAAACCGGAAAAGCTTTAGAGACCATCGTAACCCGGCAAGCAAACATTACGATTGAATTTGCCAAGCTTAATTCGAAACAGCATCTCTGTTCCGTTCACCAACAACGACATTCCGACACAGCGCATGGCCCAGAGCTGCCAATGCTAACCGCAGCTGCAAATGGCACAGTTCTATTTATGAATAAAGCCGCGCGCGGTCTGCTTGGTGCGCGCAACACCAAGATTTCTGAGATTTTGGATGAGGACGCCACTATGTCGGACCTCAACATCGTACATACCGAACACGGGCCAAAGCCGTGTTTCTTGATGGAAAATCTCTTGAGCGGTGGACGTCGTGAGATCTTCCTGATCCCAGCGCATGCTCAAAAAAGCCTGGCGACAGATCTGTCTTATGAAGAAATGCCCGTTGCGGTTATTAAGATCGACGAAACCGGTACGATCTTGGCTGCAAACCGCACCGCCAGACGCATGATCGGCCCTGATGCGGCCGATAAACACCATCTTTCGGAAATCATGGAAGGCCTTGGGCGCCCACTGTCTGATTGGTTAGCAGAAGCTGCGAAGGGGGGAGCTCAAAACCTGATCGAATTCTTGCGTATCAAACGTGATGACAAGGAGAGGTTTGTTCAGGTCACGCTTGGTCGGGCGTTCGATCAGGATGAGCCAGCTTTATACGCGGTTTTTCATGATGCCACTGAGCTTAAGACGCTAGAGATGCAATTTGTGCAAAGTCAGAAGATGCAAGCAATTGGTCAGCTGGCAGGTGGTATTGCACATGATTTCAACAACTTACTGACGGCAATGTCAGGTCATTGCGACCTGTTGCTAATGCAATATGACCGGGATGATCCGGTCTACTCCGATCTCTTGCAAATCCACCAAAATGCCAACCGCGCAGCGGCCTTGGTCAAACAACTTCTCGCGTATTCTCGAAAACAAACCCTGCAACCAGCCACCATTGATCTGCGGGATACAATGGATGACCTGAGCCATTTGCTGCGCCGTCTGGTGGCTGATGACGTCAACCTACACGTGGAGCATGACGAAAACCTTGCATCTACCTACCTAGATGCGCAGCAGTTTGAACAAGTGGTGATGAACCTTGTGGTCAACGCCCGAGACGCGATGCCTGATGGCGGCGACGTCACTGTCAAACTAAGCAATTACAAATTGCGAAAGCCTTTGGCCCGAGAAAGAGCCACGGTTCCAGCGGGCGAATACGTCCGGGTTCAGGTGATCGATCAAGGGGTCGGGATCGACAAAGACCGACGAGAAAAAGTGTTCGAGCCCTTCTACACCACAAAAGAAACAGGGGAAGGCACCGGGCTAGGCCTGTCGACAGCCTACGGGATTGTTAAGCAATCAGGCGGTTTCATTTTCGTAGACAGCGAGGTCGGCAAGGGGACTGTTTTCACTTTGCTTTTCCCCCGCGCCGACAAAAAAGCCCCAGTGTTTACACATCAACAACAGCCGATTGATTTGGCGACCCGAACTGGAGGAACCGTCCTTTTGGTAGAAGACGAAGCGCCGGTTCGGGCCTTTGCTTCACGGGCTTTGCGCATGAAAGGGTACTCGGTCCTGGAAGCAAGTTGTGGCGAAGAAGCGCTCGACATTTTGCAAGATCAAGATTTGGCGGTCGATCTTTTTCTTACCGATGTGGCGATGCCAGGAATGGATGGCCCTACTTGGGTGCGCAAGGCCCGCGAAACCCGTGACAGCCAGGTGATCTTCATTTCTGGCTATGCAGAAGAAAAATTTTCGGACCAATCTTCAAGCATTCCAAACACAACCTTCCTGCCCAAGCCGTTTTCTTTGGAAGAGCTGACCAATACGGTTCAACGGCAGATCTCAGCAAACCTATCAGATGCTGCGGTATAGTTCGAACTCTTCAGGACGTTCGTGCTCAAAAATGTCCCGCACCTCGTCAGAGAGGGAGAGGTCCATCTTGGGAGAGACATTTGATTGGGGCAAATCCAGATCAACGCCCAGCCTGTCATTCAAAAACGAAATGATCTTTGATTGATCCTCATATTGAAAAAGATGGCTGACTTGCGTTCCATTTGGCCGAGGCTCAAGGAATTTGGCCTGGCTGCCGACATTGGCAAAGCCGCGACGATCCTCTTTGCAATACTCTAGGACAAATTCGTCAAAGGTCACGTTATGGGTCGACTTTGGTTTGCCCTTCATGAACTCCCGGCGTCGATATCTGTACCAACTTCCAAGCCAATCGACGGGCTCTCGCATCACCGCCATGATGTCCATATCTTCGACACCACAGGCTTTCTCAAACATGGGTCGAAAAAAGCGGTTGTAGCGGAACACCGGGGCGTGTTTTAGCTCTGGCGGATCGTTGATTGCGATGTCCGCACGACCGGCTAAAGCCTCTGCAAGGGCCGTAGTCCCGGTCTTTGGCACCGCCAAAAGAACGAGTTTTTCTTTCCAAAAAACAAGCATTTATACGCCTTTTGCCTCGATTTTATCGATCATTATTGGCTGTAAACTATCGCTTAATGCTTTTGGTAAAAAGTTATTTCAGGAAAATTTTTATTGAAATGTTCTTGCTTTGATCTCATAAGAATGAGAACAAGATAAGAACAAAGCCTATCATTGCCGCTTTGATGCGGGTGTGGAATAAGGAAAGCAACCAATGGCAACGGCAGATTTATTGAACATGAGCAGCAAAGCATCTTCAGACAAACAAAAGGCGCTGGATAGCGCGCTTGCGCAGATCGAACGGCAGTTCGGCAAGGGCTCGATTATGAAGCTCGGCGAAGGCAACGCGATCCAAGAAATCGAAGCGTCTTCCACTGGCTCGCTGGGGCTGGACATCGCGTTGGGCATCGGCGGTTTGCCCATGGGGCGGATTGTGGAAATTTACGGACCAGAAAGCTCAGGTAAAACAACGCTGACGCTGCACTGTATTGCGGAACAGCAGAAAAAAGGCGGTGTATGCGCCTTTGTCGATGCGGAACACGCTTTGGACCCTCAATATGCCAAGAAACTTGGCGTCGATCTGGACGAGCTGCTAATCTCTCAACCTGACACCGGCGAACAAGCGCTTGAGATTACCGATACGCTGGTACGTTCTGGTGCGGTGAACATGGTGATTGTTGACTCCGTTGCAGCGCTGACACCGAAGTCAGAGCTTGAAGGCGACATGGGCGACAGCAGCGTTGGCGTGCAAGCGCGCTTGATGAGCCAAGCAATGCGCAAACTGACTGGTTCCATCAGCCGTTCCAACTGCATGGTGATCTTCATCAACCAAATCCGGATGAAGATCGGCGTGATGTTTGGCTCTCCTGAAACCACCACTGGTGGTAACGCATTGAAATTTTACAGCTCTGTTCGTCTGGATATTCGCCGCATTGGCGCATTGAAAGACCGTGACGAAGTGGTTGGCAACGCAACCCGCGTGAAAGTTGTAAAAAACAAGGTTGCGCCGCCCTTTAAGCAGGTTGAATTCGACATCATGTATGGCGAAGGCATCTCGAAAATGGGCGAACTGCTGGACCTTGGTGTGAAAGCGGGCATCGTTGCGAAATCCGGTAGCTGGTTCAGCTACGGGGATGAACGCATCGGGCAGGGCCGTGAGAATGCAAAAGTCTTCCTGAAAGAAAACCAACGCGTGGCGCTGGAGATCGAAGACAAGATACGCGCCGCCCATGGTTTGGATTTTGATATGCCACCTGGCGTGGATGACAACGACGCTTTGGTGGAAGACAACTAAAGCAATCCCAAATTCTGATGAAAGGCCGCGGTTTTCGCGGCCTTTTTGCTTTCTGGCGTGCAGTTGATCACCAGGAATCACACTGGGCTGTGGACACCCTTTGCGCCTAGGGCTAAACCGATCAACAAGATGAAAAACCGCCAGAAAGCCTGACGCATGCCAAGTTTGAACGACATCCGGTCGACCTTCCTGAACTATTTTGAAAAACAGGGCCACGAAATCGTGCAGTCCAGCCCGTTGGTTCCACGCAACGATCCAACTCTGATGTTTGTAAACTCGGGTATGGTTCAGTTTAAGAACCTGTTCACTGGGGTTGAAACGCGCGACTATCAACGCGCCACCTCGGCACAAAAATGTGTACGCGCTGGCGGCAAGCACAATGACCTAGACAATGTGGGTTACACCGCACGTCACCACACCTTTTTTGAAATGCTCGGCAACTTCAGCTTTGGCGACTATTTCAAAGATGACGCGATCCCCTTCGCGTGGGAGCTGATCACCAAGGAATTCGATATTCCAAAAGAAAAGCTCTATACGACGGTTTACCACACCGACGATGAAGCCTTTGAAATCTGGAAGAAAGTTGGCGTTCCTGAGGATCGGATTATCCGCATCGCAACAAACGACAACTTCTGGCAGATGGGCCCAACCGGCCCATGCGGCCCGTGCACCGAGATTTTCTATGATCACGGCGATCACATCTGGGGTGGCCCTCCGGGTTCCCCGGAAGAAGACGGCGACCGGTTTATCGAAATCTGGAACGTTGTTTTCATGCAGAACGAGCAGTTCGAAGACGGCTCCATGAAAGCGCTGGATATGCAGTCCATCGACACCGGTATGGGGCTTGAGCGTATCGGTGCGCTGCTGCAGGGTAGCCACGACAACTACGACACCGACCTGATGAAGGCACTGATTGAAGCCTCAGCCCATGCGACGTCCGTTGATCCATATGGTGACAAGAACGTGCACCACCGGGTGATTGCAGACCACCTTCGCTCGACATCTTTCCTGATTGCCGACGGCGTGATGCCATCCAATGACGGTCGTGGCTATGTTCTGCGCCGCATCATGCGTCGCGCGATGCGTCATGCGCACCTCTTGGGCGCGAAAGATCCGGTGATGCACCAGCTGGTGCCATCATTGGTTCAGCAAATGGGCGCGGCCTATCCTGAACTCGGACAAGCACAGTCTTTGATCGAAGAAACCCTGAAGCTTGAAGAGACCCGTTTTAAACAGACTTTGGATCGCGGCCTAAAGCTGCTTGACGATGAGCTGTCGAGTCTGGACGAGGGCGCACAGCTGCCCGGCGCAGCGGCGTTCAAACTCTATGACACTTACGGGTTCCCTCTCGATCTGACGCAGGATGCGCTGCGTGAGAAGGGCCGCGAAGTAGACACCGACGGCTTTGACGAAGCCATGGCAGAACAAAAAGCCAAGGCGCGTGCCGCTTGGGCAGGCTCTGGTGAAGCAGCGGACAGCACCATTTGGTTTGACATCGCCGAAGACAAGGGCACCACAGATTTCTTGGGCTATGACACGGAAGTCGCCGAGGGTCAGGTCATCGCGATAGTAGCAGATGGCAAGCTCATCGATGAGTTAGTTGAACTTGGTACGGGTTGGGTCGTTACCAATCAAACTCCATTCTATGCCGAGTCAGGCGGACAAGTTGGAGATACCGGAACGTATATTAAAGCGGATGGTAGCGAAGGCGTTGGCCACATTGACGATACGAAGAAAATGGCTGGTGGTGTTTTTGCACATAAAGTGACACCAACACACGGCGTACTCAAAGTCGGCGATCCCTTAGAGTTGAAGGTGAACCATGCACGCCGCACCGCGATCCGTGCAAACCACTCGGCAACCCACCTGTTGCACGAAGCACTGCGCAACGCACTTGGTGATCACGTGGCGCAGCGTGGCTCGCTCAATGCCGAGGATCGTCTGCGTTTTGACTTCAGCCATGCCAAAGCCTTGTCCGCCGACGAACTGGCGCAGGTGAGCCAAGAGGTGAACACCTATATTCGCCAGAACACCGCAGTTGAAACCCGGATCATGACCCCGGATGATGCCCGCGACATTGGTGCGCAGGCATTGTTTGGCGAGAAATACGGCGATGAGGTCCGTGTGGTCTCCATGGGTCGTGCTGACACTGGAAAAGGGCTTGATGGCGAAACCTACTCGCTGGAACTCTGCGGCGGTACACATGTTAAGCAGACCGGCGATATCGGGTCCTTCGTACTGCTTGGGGACAGCGCGTCTTCTGCGGGCGTGCGCCGGATTGAAGCCCTGACAGGACCCGCCGCAGAAGCACATACCGCCGCTGAATCGGCACGATTCGCGGACGTTCTCGCCGCTCTGAAGGCTCAGCCAACTGACGTGGTCGACCGCGTGAAGGGCCTGCTGGACGAACGCAAGTCGCTTCAAAATGAAGTCGCACAACTGCGTCGGGAATTGGCGATGGCTGGAGGTTCCAGCGATGGCGGCGCAGATGCCAAAGAAATCAACGGTATAAAGTTCGTTGCTCAAGTGCTTTCAGGCGTTTCGGGCCGCGACCTTCCCGCCCTGATCGACGAGCACAAAGCACGTATCGAAAGCGGCGCGGTTCTGTTGATTGCAGACGCCGACGGCAAAGCCGCCGTGGCAGCCGGTGTTACCAAAGACTTGACCGATACAGTAAAAGCACCTGATTTGGTGCGTGCCGCTGTGGTTGAGCTTGGCGGCAAAGGCGGTGGTGGACGCCCCGATATGGCTCAAGGTGGCGCGAAGTCGACTGAGAACGCGGAAGCTGCTATCGCCGCAGCGGAAGCCGTGATTGCAGGGTAAAACAGGGTAGGGAGCTTCTATGTCCGCATATATTATTGCCGGAATTCATGTCACTGATCCGGATGACTACGTTAACTACGCCAGTCAGACGGTCAAATCCGCAGAAAAGGCCGGTGGCAAGTTTCTTGTTAAGGGCGGGGAGCAGGATGTCATAGAAGGCACCGCACCCGGTCGCCATGCGGTTATTGAATTTCCCAGCAAACAGGCGGCATTGGATTGGTATAATTCGGAAGAGTACCAAGCCATCTTGCCTATCGCACTCCGTGCGTCGGATCGTTATTTTATGATTGTTGAGGGTGTCTGACACCATCGCTTTGGGTCAGGCCCTTGGCTGTTCCTGACCCAAATTCCAAAGCGACAGAATGCAATTTCGCTGATCGCAACCCTAGGCGATCTATTACCACGATCGACAACTTTGCATAAATCTCTCGGTTATTGCCGAACCCCGTGGCAAGTTATCTCCAATTCATTTTGGAGAACGCTATGGCACTCGGTGCATTTTCAGTGAGCCTGTCGGTCGAAGACCTCAAAGCCTCGATCGAATTCTATGAGACCCTTGGGTTCCAACAATTTCATGACATGTCCGAACACGGCTTCGCCATCCTGAAAAATGGCCACGCGGTGATTGGCCTGTTCCAAGGCATGTTTGAGGGCAATATTCTCACTCTAAACCCCGGCTGGGATCAAAGCGCGCAACCGGTTGACGCTTTTGAGGACGTGCGCGACCTGCAGTCCCGTTTGCAGGCGGCGGGCATCGCGCTCGACACAACCGCAGACCCGAACAGCACGGGCCCCGCAAGCATCACCCTCAGAGACCCGGACGGAAACGCCATCCTCTTTGATCAACACGTGGACCGCCCGCAAAAATAAAAGGGCCCGAAAGCCCTTTCACCTTTGTCAAAATACTCCGGGGGTTTGGGGGCTGGCCCCCAATCCTACCCAGCTTGTCTTTAGCCAGCGGATTTGGACATCCGCTTACGCTCATGCGGGTCAAGATAGCGCTTACGCAGACGCACGGTGTTTGGTGTCACTTCCACCAGCTCGTCATCGTTAATGTAAGCAATCGCTTCTTCCAGAGACAGCACCATCGGAGTGGTCAAACGTACCGCATCGTCAGAGCCAGAGGCCCGCACGTTGGTCAGCTTCTTACCCTTCAGCGGGTTCACTTCCAGATCGTTGTCACGGGAGTGCTCGCCAATAATCATACCGGTATAAACATCCGCCTGCGCGCCAATCATCATCTTGCCACGCTCTTCAAGGTTCCAAAGCGCGTAAGCGACCGATGTGCCGTTCTCCATCGAGATCAGAACACCCGCGCGACGACCAGGGATTGCACCTTTGTAAGGGGCCCAGCCATGGAAAACGCGGTTCAGAACGCCAGTGCCGCGCGTGTCGGTCAGGAACTCGCCGTGATAACCGATCAGGCCACGGGACGGTACGTGGGCGATGATACGAGTCTTGCCCGCACCGGCCTGACGCATCTCGACCAACTCACCTTTACGGGACCCGGTCAGTTTTTCGATCACCGCACCGGAATATTCGTCATCCACGTCGATGGTCGCTTCTTCGATGGGCTCGATCTTCTGGCCATCTTCTTCGCGCATGATCACCTGCGGACGAGAGATCGACAGCTCAAAGCCTTCACGACGCATGTTCTCAATCAGAACACCCATCTGAAGTTCGCCACGACCGGACACCTCAAAAGCCTCACCACCCGGCGTGTCAGCGATTTTGATCGCCACGTTGGATTCCGCTTCTTTGTAAAGACGGTCACGGATCACACGGGACTGAACCTTTTTGCCGTCACGACCCGCCAGAGGGGAGTCGTTGATGCCGAAGGTCACGGTGATGGTTGGCGGGTCAATCGGTTGCGCGTCCAGAGGCTCATCTACCGCCAGCGCACAGATCGTGTCCGCAACGGTGGCTTTCGCCATGCCGGCAATGGACACGATGTCACCCGCTTGCGCTTCTTCGATGTCTTGCTGTGCAAGGCCGCGGAAGGCTTGGATTTTGGTCACGCGGAACTGTTCAATCTTTTGACCAACACGAGACAGCGCTTGGACTGTCGCGCCGACTTTCAAAGTGCCGGATTCAACACGACCTGTCAGGATACGGCCAACAAATGGGTCAGAGCCCAAAGTGGTTGCCAACATGCGGAAGTCTTCGCCTTGGCGTTTGATCTGCTTTGGCTCAGGCACGTGGTTCACGATCAGGTTGAAGAGCGCAGAGAGGTCTTTGCGAGGGCCATCCAATTCATGATCCGCCCAACCAGACCGGCCAGATGCATACATGTGTGGGAAGTCCAGCTGATCTTCAGACGCATCCAAAGACGCGAACAGGTCAAAACACTCATCCAGCGCGCGGTCGGGCTCGGCGTCGGGTTTGTCGACTTTGTTCAGCACCACAATTGGGCGCAGACCCAGCGCAAGCGCCTTAGAGGTCACAAATTTGGTCTGAGGCATCGGGCCTTCAGCCGCATCCACCAGCAGCACAACACCGTCAACCATGCTCAGGATACGCTCGACTTCGCCGCCGAAGTCCGCGTGGCCTGGGGTGTCCACGATATTGATACGGGTGTTGTTCCACTCAACGCTTGTTGGTTTCGCGAAGATGGTGATGCCACGCTCGCGTTCCAAATCGTTGCTGTCCATGGCCCGCTCGGCCACTTCTTGGTTTGCGCGGAAGGCGCCGGATTGTTTCAGTAGCTCGTCCACCAGCGTGGTTTTGCCGTGGTCAACGTGTGCGATGATCGCAATATTGCGAAGGTCCATGAGCCTGCCTCTTAAATGTTCTCGCGCGCCCTAACGCGTCACGTCGCGAAAAGCCAGCCCCAAAAGCGACAACCTCGCTGCGAAGCCCAAATTTGCGCACTGCTTACAACAAAACGACGGATTTAGTGGCTGGCAGAGCTGGAAAACAGGTGGATCACAAGCACACCGGAAATGATCAACCCAAGACCCAAAACCGCCGCCAGATCGAGGCTTTGCGAAAAGACCACATAGCCGATTACTGTAATCAGCACGATGCCCAGCCCGGACCAAATCGCGTAAGCGATGCCAACCGGGATGTATTTGAGCGTGTGTCCCAGCAAGTAGAATGACAGCCCGTAGGCGATGACGACCAACACAGACGGCCAGAATTTGGAAAACTGCTGGCTGGCTTGCAGCGCAGACGTTCCGACGGTTTCAGCGGCAATGGCCACGATGAGAAAGAGATAGGCTTTGGGCATTTTGGCATTCCGATGTGTTTAAGTGCACATGGCAAATGGTGAAAATGGGAAGGGTGGCTACGGAGATCTATATTGATCACACATTGGCTCTCTCATTTATGTCAGAACAAATGCGACGGAGAAAGCGCAGAAATCGTTAGCGTGCGGAAGTGCCGTCGAAAAACTTAGCAATTTTTGACTGTAAATGCGCCCAAAGATTTGGCGCACCTTTTTCAACTTTCCAGCCAACCCGGTCCTCAAGTTGCTTACGGGAAACGTTATATTCGATCCAACTGCCGCCACCTGTCTCTAGGTTCGCAATCACCGGCTGCACACGGTCGACCGATTTGGCAAACACCGCGTCATTGCTTTCAGCCGCCTCAAACTCTTCCCAAAGCGCGCGCAGGTCTGCGCCTTGCTGGCAGGGAAGCAAACCAAAGATCCTATCCGCAGCGGCTTGCTCGATTGCTTCCATCTCTGCGATGTCATGGTCCCCATGGATCGGTTTGTCGCCTGCATCGATCTCCACCAGATCGTGGATCAAAAGCATTTGTATGACACGATCAATGTCGATTGGGGTGGCGGCATGTTCAGCAAGGACCAGCGCATACATCGCAATGTGCCAAGAGTGTTCACCAGTAAGCTCACGCCGGGACCCATCACAAAGGAGTGTCGCACGTTCAACGGTCTTCAAACGATCGACCTCGGCCAAGAACCCGATCTGCTTCTGAAAATGTTCCGACCCGGTTGTCTCTTGCCACTCTAAGCGCGAAGCGACTTCAGCATATGCTTCAGGAAATCCGCTTTTCAGGGTCTTGGCGCGCCCGGACCGCAAATTCTCACGTACAACGCAGCGATGCTCTTCAGGGGAACCACTGTTTGTCAGTGTTTGAAACATCGGCTGACAGTGATCAAGATGTTTGGCAAACCAGGCGGAGAGCGACGTATTGGCTTCAAATTCCATCCAGTCGTTTTTTAAGGCCTGCATTTGATCCTCAGGGAGAAGACCAAAAATGCGTTCTGCAGCAAGCGCTTCTTGCCTTGCCACAGCGTCCCAATCCGTCTCGACGTTGATCGGGTGATCCCCCGCATCGATTTCAACAATATCGTGCAACAGCAGCATACGAATGGCCGTCGCCAGATCTGCGTTTTCAAAGGCGTGATCCCACAAAACCAGCGCAAAGAGAGCGAGGTGCCAGCTATGCTCAGCCGAGTTTTCAACCCGGCTGTTGTCAATCAGCAAGGTCGAGCGGTCTATCGATTTAAGCTTGTCAATTTCAGTTAGGAACGCGAGCTGTTGGTTCAAACGCTCCGCAACGCGCTCATCCATTCGGATCAAGCCCTGCGGCTTTGGCCGCTGCAGCAATCTTGGCATCAAGCAGCTTGCGCGCGCGGGTTTCAGAGTCATAGACCCGAATAGCCGTCATAAAGGCCTCGTGCATTTTGCTGGACGAGGCCTCTAACACAGCCGCGACTTCCTGCACCAAATTCAAGTCATCCGTTTCCTTCTGCACAAGCAGAACGTCCCGAGCGAGCTTTTCGGCGAGGGAATCGATGTAACTCATTTCATTAACGCGTGTTTTCAGTCAGACGACGTTTCACATAGTCACTCACATTGCCGATCATGGTGTCCATATGTGGCTCTTCAAAGAAGTGGCCGGACCCTTCGATCTCTTGGTGAGTGATGGTGATGCCTTTTTGCTCGTGAAGCTTGTTCACCAGCGCAGTCGTATCTGAAGGCGGCGCAACGCGGTCATTCGTGCCATTGATAATCAGACCAGAAGACGGGCAGGGCGCCAAGAAGCTAAAATCATACATGTTGGCCGGTGGCGACACAGAGATGAAGCCAGTGATCTCTGGGCGGCGCATCAAAAGCTGCATGCCAATCCAAGCGCCAAAGCTAAAGCCGGCAACCCAGCAATGCTTGGAGTTGTTGTTCATGGATTGCAGATAATCCAGAGCGCTTGCCGCGTCAGACAATTCGCCAACACCCTGATCGTATTCGCCTTGGCTGCGACCGACGCCCCGGAAATTGAACCGCAGCACAGTGAAGCCCATGTTGTAGAAGGCATAGTGCAGATTGTAGACGACCTTGTTGTTCATCGTCCCGCCAAACTGAGGGTGCGGGTGCAAAACGATTGCGATCGGTGCGTCACGGTCTTTTTGGGGGTGATAGCGGCCTTCTAGGCGACCTTCGGGTCCTGGAAAAATGACCTCGGGCATAGGTTTTCCCTGCTCCTGTTTTTTGGCCGTTACATTCTTGACGAATTTGCTCAGCCACTTTAGAACGGTTCTAAGAAATGCGATTTGGACGGAAGTCCAATAGCGTTCTATGCGGTGTAAGCATAGAAGCGTTCTAGGTCAATCAATTCGCTTGGGGGCGAAGCTGCTATGAAACTATCGACAAAAGGGCGCTATGCAATGGTCGCGCTTGCCGATATCGCGATGCAACCCCATGAAAAGCTTATAACTTTATCTGAAATCTCCGAACGCCAAGACATCTCGCTGGCCTATCTTGAGCAATTATTTGTCAAATTGCGCCGCGCAAATTTGGTTGAATCCGTGCGCGGGCCGGGCGGCGGTTATCGATTGGCCAAAGCTACATCAGAGATTCGCGTGGTTGATATCCTTTCCGCAGTGGATGAGACCGTTTCAGCGCTTCACACAGGTGCAGGGGCATCTGGCGCTAAATCGGGCTCCAAAGCACAGTCGATGACCAACCGTCTATGGGAAGGTCTCTCCGCACATGTTTATGTTTTCCTGCACCAAACCCGCTTGTCGGATGTGATCGAAAACGGGCTGGCACCGTGTCCTGCGGTTCCTAACCTCTTTGACGTGGTTGATGACCCGGAATGAGGACGTATCTGGACCATAACGCAACAACGCCACTGCGCCCCGAGGCGCGGGACGCGATGATTGCGGCCATGGATGTGGTCGGAAACCCGTCTTCTGTGCATGCGGAAGGGCGTGCGGCGAAGTCCCTGATGGAGAAATCCCGCGGCGCGATCGCGACCGCTTTCGGCGCGGATGGCGCGGATGTGATTTTCACCTCAAGCGCAACTGAGGCCGCATCTCTGGCGCTTGAGGGGCGTGATCTGGCTGGCAGCGCAGTTGAACATGACGCTGTAAGAGCTTGGATTAGAGAAGAATTACCTGCAGATCAGGCGGGCGTTGTTGCGATAGAAACACCCGAAACATCCACCTTGCAACTCGCCAATTCTGAAACCGGCGTGATCCAAAAGATCCCGGAAGGACTTGCCGTTTGTGATGCCACGCAGGCCTTTGGCAAACTGCCTGTTGCCTTCAACTGGCTTGGCGCGGAAATGGCATTTGTTTCCGCGCACAAGTTGGGCGGCCCCAAAGGTGTTGGCGCTTTGGTCGTGAAAAGGGGCACGGACGTCAATGCACGCCTCAAGGGGGGCGGACAGGAAATGGGTCGTCGTGCAGGGACGGAAAATATCATTGGTGTTGCGGGCTTTGCCGCAGCGGCCACGGCAGCGGTGAAAGAGCTGGAAGAGGGCGTTTGGAAAGAGGTCGCGCGCCTGCGCGATTTGCTGGAAACCACCCTTGCCGACGCCGCACCCGATACCATCTTTATGGGACAAACATCTGATCGTTTGCCCAACACCTCATGCTTTGCGGTCCCCGGTTGGAAAGGGGAAACGCAGGTCATGCAAATGGACCTTGCGGGCTATGCGATTTCTGCTGGCTCAGCCTGCTCCTCAGGCAAGGTCAAAGCAAGCGCCGTTCTGACGGCAATGGGATATGACGCCACGGTGGCGTCAAGCGCGATCCGGGTCAGCCTAGGCCCGAACACCCGCGAAGAAGAAATCTTGGGTTTTGCCGATAAGTGGCTGGCTCAACTGCAGAAATACCGCGCCAAGGCGGCGTGAATAAAGGACAGGAGACGCGAAATGGCCACTCTTGAGAAGTCCGAAGTGAAGGAAGGCGTCGACCAGGAAACGGTTGATGCGGTCCGCGAAGTCGGTGGCGCATATAAATACGGTTGGGAAACCGATATTGAGATGGAGTACGCTCCGAAAGGTCTCAATGAAGACATCGTTCGGCTGATTTCTGAAAAGAATGAAGAGCCTGAATGGATGACTGAATGGCGTCTGGCGGCGTATCGCCGTTGGCTCAAAAAGGAAGAGCCCGATTGGGCCATGGTCAGCTATCCTGAGATCGATTTTCAGGACCAGTATTACTATGCGCGTCCAAAGAGCATGGAAGTGAAACCAAAGTCCTTGGACGAGGTGGATCCAAAACTGCTGGCCACATACGAAAAGCTCGGCATCCCTTTGAAAGAACAAGCGATTTTGGCTGGCGTTGAAATGCCAGAAGAAGAGCGCAAAGTCGCGGTGGATGCGGTGTTTGACTCCGTTTCTGTCGGCACAACGTTCCAGGAAGAGCTGAAGAAAGCGGGCGTCATCTTCTGCTCGATCTCTGAAGCGATCAAAGAACATCCTGAACTGGTGAAAAAGTATCTCGGTTCCGTGGTTCCGGTCACTGACAACTTCTATGCAACTCTGAACTCCGCGGTCTTCTCTGACGGCTCGTTTGTTTACATCCCACCCGGGGTGCGTTGCCCAATGGAACTGTCCACCTATTTCCGCATCAATGCTGAAAACACTGGCCAGTTCGAACGCACATTGATCATCGCGGACAAGGGCTCTTACGTGTCATACCTTGAGGGCTGTACCGCACCTCAGCGTGACACAGCCCAGCTGCACGCTGCGGTGGTTGAGATCATCATCGAAGAAGATGCAGAAGTGAAATACTCCACCGTCCAGAACTGGTTCCCAGGCAATGAGAACGGCGAAGGCGGCATCTATAACTTCGTGACCAAGCGCGCGGATTGCCGTGGCGATCGGGCGAAGATGATGTGGACGCAGGTGGAAACTGGTTCTTCTGTAACTTGGAAATACCCATCCTGCATCCTGCGCGGTGAAGAAAGCCAAGGCGAGTTCTATTCCATCGCCATCGCAAACAACCACCAGCAGGCCGATACAGGCACAAAGATGATCCACTTGGGCAAAAACACCAAGTCCCGGATCGTGTCCAAAGGGATCTCTGCCGGTGTTGCGCAGAATACGTATCGCGGTCAGGTGTCCATGCACCCGAAAGCCAAGAATTCACGCAACTACACCCAGTGTGACAGCTTGCTGATTGGCGATAAATGCGGGGCGCACACGGTGCCTTATATCGAGGTGAAAAATAACTCGTCTCGGGTGGAACATGAGGCGACCACTTCCAAGGTGGATGATGAGCAAATGTTCTACTGCCGTCAGCGTGGCATGGACGAAGAAGAAGCGGTCGCCTTGATCGTGAATGGCTTCGCCAAAGAAGTGCTGCAGGCATTGCCAATGGAATTCGCTATGGAAGCACAACAACTTGTTGCGATCTCACTGGAAGGATCCGTGGGCTAATGGAAACCATTCAACAGCTCATGCAGCAATCTCTTGGGGTTGGCGTTGGTATGACCATCGGCAGCCTGATCGGGTTGAGCTTTCGCAAGCGCAAAGGCAACACAGAAGGGCTCGTAGGCGGGTCGGTCTTTGTAACCTCGGCGCTGATCGGGGCGGTGTGTATGGCGATCATGATGTTGATCAACTGGATTGGCGGCATGTGATGGAAAACAGCCAGAACAAATCTCGGTATTTGCATGCGCTGTTCACAACGGTGATCGTAAGTGCGGTGCATCCGTTCATCATGGCTTTCATGAACAACGAGCCTTTCAGCATGGCGAATGCGCTTGAGATTGCAAAGTCGGACACCCCGGTCTTTGCCGTGTTCTTTGCGCTCTTCAATTTTGGAATAGCTTGGTACGGCAATCGGGCCGAAGCGAAAAAAGGGAATTGAGATGATAATCACGACAACCAATTCCGTCGAAGGACGCAAGATCATTGACTACCGCGGCATTGTCGTGGGCGAAGCCATCATGGGCGCCAATGTGGTGCGCGATGTGTTTGCTTCGATCACTGACATCGTGGGCGGTCGGTCCGGCGCATACGAAAGCAAGCTGCAGGACGCGCGGGACACCGCATTGCGTGAACTGGAAGAGCGCGCGCTGTCCAAGGGCGCAAATGCCGTTGTCGGCGTGGATCTTGACTATGAGGTGGTCGGCCAATCCATGCTGATGGTATCGGCCTCCGGCACTGCGGTGGTTCTGGACTGATGCTGCGGGCGATGCTCATGGGGGCATGCACGACGGGGCTGTTCTGCGCCGCGTTTGCCTTTGTGATCAGCCAAATCGCTCCGATGCTGACAAACACACAAGTGCTGGCGACGAGTTTCGTCAGCGGGTTTTTAGGGTCCGTTGTGGCCCAGTTACTAATCAAACGTTAACCGCCTGCGCGAACGGCGGATGAGGAATATAATATGTTGGAAATCAAAGGCCTGAAGGTCAAACTTGAAGACGAAGACAAGCAAATCCTGAAGGGTGTCGACCTGAAGGTGGAAGCGGGCAAAGTGCATGCGATCATGGGCCCGAACGGCTCTGGTAAATCCACATTGTCCTATGTGCTTTCCGGCCGTGACGGTTATGAAGTGACCGACGGCGAAGCGACACTGGACGGCGAAGACCTGCTGGACATGGAGCCAGAAGAACGCGCCGCAGAAGGCCTTTTCCTTGCATTCCAATACCCGGTCGAAATTCCTGGTGTGAGCAACATGACCTTCCTGCGCACAGCAGTAAACGCACAGCGCAAAGCGCGTGACGAAGAAGAGCTGAGCGCGACAGACTTCCTGAAAGACATCCGCGCCAAGGCAAAGACCCTAAAGATTGACGCAGACATGCTGAAGCGTCCAGTGAACATGGGTTTCTCGGGTGGCGAGAAAAAGCGTAACGAGATCCTTCAGATGGCGATGCTTGAGCCAAAGATGTGCATCTTGGACGAGACCGACTCTGGTCTGGACGTGGACGCGATGAAGCTGGTGTCTGAAGGCGTGAATGCGCTGCGTGACGAAGGTCGTGGTTTCCTTGTGATCACCCACTATCAGCGCTTGCTCGACCATATCAAACCAGACGTGGTGCACATCATGGCCGACGGTCGCATCGTGAAGACAGGCGGCCCAGAGCTGGCTCTGGAAGTTGAAAACAACGGCTACGCTGACATTCTGGCGGAGACCGCCTAATGAGCTTACTTGTACAAAAACAAGAGGCGACCGCTGCGCTTCTGGACGGGGTTTCCGTTCCCGCGGGTGCTTCCTGGATCACCTCCATCCGTGACGCCGCGATGGCGCGCGTTGTGGACAATGGTTTGCCGCATCGTCGTGATGAATATTGGAAATACACCCGCCCAGACACGCTGACCGCTCAGGACCCAGTGCCTGCACCTGTGTTTGACTCTGGCGAAGCACCGATGTTTGACGAGATCGACCGTCTAAAGGTCGTGTTCGTTGATGGCATTTTCGACGCGGATCAATCCGATGCGCTGGAAGGCGAAGGGTTTACCATAGAATGCCTCTCTGACGTCGCGCAGAAAGACATCCATTGGGCAAAAGACCTTTATGGTCAGCTTGAAGCCAAGGGCCAAGACCCGGTTGAACGACCATTGGCGTCGCTCAATACAGCGCTCGCAGAAGATGGCATTGTGATCCACGTGACTGGCAAAGTCTCTCGTCCGGTCAGCTTCATCTACAAGCACGAAGACGAAAACTCTGACGCGATCCTGCACCATGTGGTCAAGATGGAAGAGGGCACTTCTTTCACTCTGTTGGAAAACGGCCCAGCTGCCGCACGGTTCAATACCGTGTTGGAAGTGGACGTTCCTGACAATGCTGAATTCCACCACGTACGCGCACAAGGCCGCGATCACGATCGTCGTGCGGCGACCCATATGTTCGCCCGTCTAGGCACCGAAAGCGTGTTCAAATGCTTCACGGTAACGGTGAACGGCGTTCTGACCCGCAATGAATGCGTGCTTGAACTGACCGGCGATGACGCCGTGGCCCATGTCGCTGGCGCTTGCGTAGGCGATGGCGAGTTCTCGCATGATGACACGGTCTTCATCACCCATGACGCGGTGAATTGTGAAAGCCGTCAGGTGTTTAAGAAGGTCCTGCGCAACGGTGCAACGGGCGTCTTCCAAGGGAAGATCCTTGTGAAACCAGATGCGCAGAAGACCGACGGCTATCAGATGAGCCAGTCGCTTTTGCTCGATGATGACAGCCAGTTCCTTGCGAAACCAGAGTTGGAAATCTACGCAGATGACGTGGCCTGCTCTCACGGCTCAACGTCTGGTGCGATCGATGAAGAAGGCCTGTTCTATCTGCGCGCGCGTGGCGTGCCAAAGGACATCGCAACCGACCTCATGACACTCGCCTTCCTTGCGGAAGCAGTGGAAGAGATCGAAGACGAAGCTTTGGCTGATTGCATCCTGACCCGCCTTGAAGGCTGGCTCGAGCGTCGGCGCGGCTAATGTCAGTCACCCGCGACATCCTCGCGACCTATCGCCATCCAAAAGCCGTCGCTCTGCGGCGGCAAGCGGATGGCCCGCGCGAGGAGCGGGCCTTGGCGGTGCTGATGGCGGCCTGTATCGTGATATTCGTGGCCCAATGGCCAAGGCTGTCGCGTGAGGCACATTTAGCGGAAACCGAGCTGGGGCCGCTGCTTGGTGGTGCTTTGATGGGTTGGGTCTTTATGGCACCGCTGTTTTTCTATGCGGTGGCCTTTGTGACCCAAATCATCTTGATGCTGTTTGGCGGCACGACCGGCTATCGCGCGCGCATGGCGCTCTTTTGGGCGCTATTGGCAGGTAGCCCACTTATCTTGTTCCAAGGCTTGATTGCAGGTTTTATCGGACCAGGTACATTGAACACGACCTTCGGGCTGATTTGGCTCGCAGCCATCCTTTGCTTCTGGCTCGCAGGCCTTATGGCTGCACGCCAAAAACCGGAATAACGCGGTAAGACGACATGTGGACACAGCTGCTCAAAGACACAATTAATGCGCCCGCAACCGCGGCCAAAACGTTGCTTGCGCTCAAGCCGCAAAACAATGAAGTGTGGCTGGCCTTGGTGTTGGCCATCGTGTTGAACACCATTGTCTTTGTGGTGACGATCATGGTGTCGCCCAATGCGGCACCTGAAGTGGTCCAACTGATCAATCCCTTCATTCTCGCCATTCTGTTTTTTGCAAGCATGGCCGTCGGTGCGCTCACACTTTATGTGGGGGGCAAACCCCTTAGCGGTGCCGCGAGCTTTTATGAAATCCTCACGCTGGTCACCTGGCTGCAATACATGCGATTTGCGGTCCAACTGGTGGGCTTGGTGTTGATGGTCATCCTCCCGGCGCTGTCCACGATCGTGACGTTTCTGGCGATGCTTTACGGGATCTGGATCCTGATGAACTTTGTCAATGAGGCGCAAGGCTATGATTCTTTTGGCAAATCGATTGCCAACCTTGTTCTGGCTTTCATCGGCCTAACCTTTGTGTTCTCACTGTTTATCCCACTGTTTGGCCTGAGCGTTTGAAAGATCCACTGATGTATGATGTCGCAAAAATCCGCGCTGATTTCCCGATCCTGTCCCGCGAGGTGAACGGCAAACCGCTGGTCTATCTAGATAACGGTGCCTCGGCGCAAAAGCCGCAGGTGGTGATTGATGCGATCACCAAAGCCTATTCAGAAGAATACGCCAATGTGCATCGCGGCCTGCATTACCTGAGCAACCTTGCGACAGAGAAATATGAATCCGTGCGCGGGACCGTTGCCAGGTTCCTAGGAGCGGCATCTGAAGACGAAATCGTTTTGAATTCGGGCACCACCGAAGGCATCAATATGGTCGCCTATGGCTGGGCCATGCCACGGCTTGAAGCAGGGGACGAGATCCTGCTGAGCGTCATGGAACACCACGCCAATATCGTGCCCTGGCATTTCCTACGTGAACGTCAGGGCGTGGTGCTGAAATGGGTTGATGTGGCCGATGACGGCAGCCTTGACCCTCAGGCCGTGATTGACGCTATGGGCCCAAAGACCAAACTGGTGGCGATCACCCAATGCTCAAACGTATTGGGCACCTTTGTGGATGTGAAATCCATCGCTGACGCGGCGCATGAGCGCGGTATTCCAGTGTTGGTCGATGGCTCACAGGGCTCCGTGCATGCGCCTGTGAACGTAGAAGATTTGGATTGTGATTTTTATGCGATCACCGGCCACAAGCTTTATGGCCCATCTGGGTCGGGTGCGATCTATGTGAAGAAAGAACGCATGGCCGAGATGCGCCCCTTTATCGGCGGTGGAGATATGATCAAAGAGGTCAGCAAAGAGGCTGTGACCTACAATGATCCCCCCATGAAGTTTGAAGCGGGCACCCCGGGCATCGTGCAAACCATCGGTTTGGGTGTCGCCTTGGATTACATGATGGGTGTCGGCATGGCAAATATCGCGGCCCATGAGAATGCATTGCGTGACTACGCAACAGAGAAGTTTAAGGGCCTGAATTGGCTCAACATCCAAGGCCACGCGCCGGGTAAGGCCGCTATTTTCAGCATGACCTTGCAGGGAGCGGCCCATGCCCATGACATCTCCACCATCCTCGACAAGCGCGGCGTGGCCGTGAGGGCAGGGCATCACTGTGCCGGTCCGCTGATGGATCATCTGGGCGTCAGCGCCACCTGCCGGGCATCTTTTGGCATGTACAACACCACTGAGGAAATCGACATTCTGGTGGACGCGCTGGAACTGGCGCATGAATTATTTGCATAAACATCATATTGCGCCGCAAGCTTTTTTCCCGCTTGCGGCGAAATAATCTCAGGCTATAACGGCCTCAACGCACCTGTAGCTCAGCTGGATAGAGCGCTGCCCTCCGAAGGCAGAGGCCAGAGGTTCGAATCCTCTCAGGTGCGCCATTTCACTTTCGGCAGTTGAAAATCCCTCCAACACCTTGAAAGGGAAAGAAAAAATCGGGGTTCGAACACCCTGATTACGGCTGTATCGAACAGGCTCCGAAAATGCCAGTCGAAGCACCGTTTTTTGCCACTCAATCCGACCAATTTTCCAGATATTCCAAGGGCTTGACAGAAAGCGCAGCGCGAGTTCGAACGACTCCTCCAGAGTATTCTTCGGCTTGCCGCCCATCGCCACCCGCTCCTCGAGTAGCGCCTTTTCGCTTTCTAGCTTGCCGATGCGCTTCTCATAAGCCGCAATCACGCTTCCTACGCCAGATTCAACGATGCGGTCGAGCAGGGCTTCGATTTGTTTCTCAATCTTGTGGATATCTCGCTTGAGTGTCTTCGACGTGTCAGCAGCTTGTGCAAGACGTGCGTCCCAAACGTCTTTGAACATCGCCTTAGCGAGCTTGAAGAGGCCTTCGGACGGCTCCAGACGCTGGAGCAGTTCTTCGAAGTCGCCTTCGAGCTGATCGCGCTTGATGGACTTACGATAGCTTTCGCAGCCCTTGGTCTTACAAAGGTAGTAGGGGTGCTTCTTGCCCGTTTTACTGGTAGACCAGCAGGCCGTGAGCGCAGCGCCGCAATCATCGCACTGGATGAAGCCACGAAGCGGGAAGTCCAACGAGATGTCCTTGCGGGCAGGAGCCTTGGCTGTGCTCGTCAGCCGCTCCTGAATTTTCAGGTGTGTCTCATAAGAGATGAGACCTTCATGCTGGCCCTTTCGAACCGAGATACCCCAATCGGCATGCTCGACATAGCCAGCATAAAGACATCGCGTCAGCATCTCATAGACACGTTGGTTGCGAATCTCTTTACCATTCAGGTCCTTGGGGAAGGCAGGCTGGCGCTCCAAGAACCGCTTCACTTCAACTTGCGTCTGGAAGCGACCGCTGGCGTAGCCTTCAAGCGCTTCTTGCAAGATCGACGCATTGGGCTCATCTCGCACCAACACCTTGCCATGGCCAGCGCTGGAGCGCTCATAGCGATATCCAATTGGTGCCTGAAAAGGCCAATAACCGTTTTGAAGTCGTGCTCGCATGCGGTTTTTGGTTTGCTCGCCGTTCTTCTGGCGTTGGTGCTGCGAGACGGAGGCCAGCAGATTTTCGACGAGAATCGAATCCGAATCTTCGCCGAATTCAATCGAAGGACTTTCGAGGATTCCGCCTGCGGCACTGATGTCGGCACGGAGTTTAATATGTGCTTCAAGCCCGCGAGCAAGCCGCGTGATATCATCGATGATTAGTACATGCGGTGTCTTCCGGCGTTTGCGCAAAAATGACAGCGTTTCTTTCATGCCAGGGCGCATAGAGTATTTGCCCGACATATCGTCTTTGAAGACGGCAACGACTTCGTACCCTTTGTACTTGGCAAATTCGCGGCAGCGGGTCTCTTGCGAGTTCAGCCCGTCACCGCGTGTGGTCTGCTTAGGATCGGACACGCGGCAGTAGATGACTGCCTTCGTGCCGATTCCAACATCCTTTTCTACATGTACTTTCATATCGACTCCTAATTTCTGGCGGGCCGCGATCACGTATCATCGCTGGCACGCTCGAATTTCTTGCTCAAAGTGTCTACGGGCTTGGATTCATTAGAATCCTTGTTGCCTGTTACATCAAGTGCCGCCCCGAGTTTTCCACAGGCTTCTTGGCCAAGCACTTCCTGAAGAGGATGAACGCCGAAGCCGAGGTCCACAAAGGCGGTGATGATGTTCCAAAGCGTCTGAACGATCTCTTCTTTTTGAGCCTCGCTTAGTGATGGATCATCGAGGTAAGCCTGATATTTCGCCGTGTCGATCCCGAGGCTTGGCTTGGCCGCCGCATCCAGCGCAAAGCAGAAGTCCTGACTCCCATTCATCTCTTTCATGCTCGCACCCTCCTTTCCTGCGATAGGCGTGCGTTGTCCTGCACCCGCTGCCTGCGGGTGTGCATCATTTCCGTCGTGCCCTTGAGGTGCCTCATGCTGAACAGCGGAGGCGGAAAGCAGAGCGTCATTCGGGACGCTTTGGTCTACTTTCATTTTACCACTATTCGGATAGGTCCCGCAAATTTCTGCGCCTTCGCGGTAAGTGATCGTTTCAAGTTTCATGTTGTTCTCCTTTTTTCTATATGCGTTTTTCAGACGTTCGGGCGGTGGCCTTCGATGAAGCTCCACGTCCCGTTTTGGTATTGCGGCAGATCAGCGAGCGCCGAAGGAACGGCTTCCGTGATGACCTTGAGGGATCGCTTCAGTTTGAAGCGGCCAGGCACTTTGACCACGCGAGGATCGCGGTCGAAGTAAGGGTTCGGCGCATAGAGGCCAGAATAACGCGGCATGGCGAAGTACGGGCTTTTGTCCGCAAGGAACGGCGGAATGCCGTAGCCCGATGCCATCACGAGCGATTGCTTGTGATTCATGCCGAGGATTTCTTCGGGCGTCATGAGCGCGCGCGCCTGCTTGCGCTTGTGCCCGCGCTCATAATCAAGCGCCTTCATCGCAAGCCCTGTGCGAATGGCACCGTTTTTGTTTCCGAAGAGCGCATCGTGCATCGCCACGCGCATTTCCCGTTGCGCGCGGTGCTGGGTGAGATGATCGTCCAACTCCAACGTTTGGTTGCCGAGTTTGGCGCTTAAGTGTCGCGCGGTTTCCAAATCCGAGATACCGCCGCCGAGATAGAGCTCTAGATCGGCGCTGGCCGAGAGCGTCATTGCGCCCGTTGGCCCGAGGTTGTTTCGGATTTGACCAATGTCCTGATAAACACAGACAGGGCAAAGTCCGAAGCCGCGCCCAATCGAGTAGAACTCGGCAATCTCGGGAAAACGCCCGAGCTGGGCGGCTTCATCAATCACCAGATTGAGCGTCGGCGCGTCGGGACACAGTTGCTTAAGCGTGCGCAGCGTCGAGAAGAACTGGCGAATGACGGCTGCATTCTGCTCGGTCATTTCAGGCGGCATGACAAAGAAGACGAAGACGGGATTGCTATTCTTCTCGCAGAGCACATCCAGCGTGAAATCTGCCTCGCTTGTTCGAACAAGCGAGGTTTGCAGACGCGGATCATTCATGAAGGCCAGCGCATTGCTGATGCCGCCCATGACAGAGTCAAAGGTGCGGCGGCTCTCGGCTGCCATATCCAGCATCTCATCAAAGGTGATGCGAAGATCGCCTTCACCAAGAGCGCTCATCACCTCTGCCGTCTCTTCCCAGGCATCGGGATACGAGCGCACCATGCCGATCAGTTCGTAAAGCGAGGTCGGAGAAACGCCGCCATCCAGATGCACAAGGCCACGCATCAGAGCATCAAGCCAGTTCTGCCCTTTCTGATCGAAGAAGGCCGAGTCTCCTCCGCCGCTTTCGGGCAGGAAGGTTCGCGCTACGCGGCGACAATCCGCAACGAGACGCGGGCTATTAGGCGTAAGGTGGCTCAGGAGGGAAAGCCGATTTCCTTGGACGCCATGCGTAAAGTACGGGTTGATCTCGTACACACGCGCTTTGATGGAGGCGAAGTACGGCTCCATCACGGCGCGCAGCTCGCGCTTGGGATCGAAGATCGCATAGCGTGCAGGCTCGCAGCTCCGACCAGGCGCATCCATAAGGTGCGCGAGGATGGACGTAAACTTGCCCGAGCCAGCGCCGCCAATCAGCAGCATGCCCGCATTCTTGGAGTGATACAGCTTGCGCCCATTATAGAAGCCAAAGGGCACTCCGCCCTTCGCCTTGAAGGCGCGGCCGATTTCTAGGTTTTGCGCAAACCGCGCCGAGCCATAGGGGTATTGTTCCTCAAATCGCATGAGGGTCTCCTTTCATGTTTTGTTTGGTGTGGGATGACAGCTGTTAGGGAGCCGCCATCTCTAGGTTCATCGGTACTGGCTGACCGTTCGCTGAAGCTTCTTTGTCGTTTTCAGTTTCGCGCCGATAAAGAAGAGGACAATACAGATGCTTCCGTAGATCAGCATTCCTTTCACGCTTCCGTTTTGGTAAGCGCCGAAAGTGATCAGTCCTGAGACTCCTCCGATTCCGAAGAGCCATCCTTGCAGCTTCTTCATTGCGGGGATTTCGATTTCGTCTTTGATGTAAGCCATGGTGTTTCCTTTCATTTGAGTTTCAGTTTTGATGCCTGGCCACCTCATTGCGGCCAGATCAGAGTGCGTTAGATCAGGCGATAGGCGATCCAGACCCCTGCCACGGTGAGGCCTGCGAGGATCGAGGCACGCGCCGCGAAGTAGCAAAGAGGCCAGGTCAGGATCATCCAACAGACCATGATGAAATCGACCATTTCTGGTCCGTAGCTCCGCCGTGAAAGCTCCCAGACATAAGGTGCTGTGAACTCGTGGAATGGTGGGCTGACGACGATGGAGACCATCGCGGCGGCGCAAGTAGCAAAGCCGCCTTTTAAGTCTTCACCTGGACCTCGGCCTCCTTGGCCAGGGTGATAAGGTGGTTGATACATTTTCTTGTCTTCCTTTCTGTCTATTGCGCAGCCGAGGCCGCAGTTCTCCGTTCGCTGAAAGCGGTGCTTTCAGCGTTGGATTTGGTTTCAGGGTCTTGGATGAGCCTGGCGGCTCTCTTAGTGGGCGTGATCAGGTCTGCTTGCCTGACCTCAATACCTATATAAAGCATTGAAAATGCTTGTGTATTTTTTCTGAGGGGTAGCCCTAGGAAGGTATGCCAAGGCTCGCACGAAAGTGGGGTCTAGTGCGATAGCGCACTCTCTACTGTGTAATACAAATTGATTATTCGTCGGTTTTCAGGTTCTGAATGTACCAAATCGCGACCCGTCGGAGCCACTCAGAGACAGTAAGATTGCGATCCTTGGCTGTCGCTTTGATGACTGAATGGGTCTGACGCTCGAATCGAATGGAGACTGAGATGCTGTAGCTCGGACTGCCAGTTCGAGCGTCGGGTAGCCGCGCTCGTGAACGCATGAAGTCATAGCAGGCGTTGTTAAACCAACGCGACATGTCTTCACCTTGCCAACGCACTTGGTCGATCTTATGTGCTAGAGCTTCGTCAATCCGAATACTCGTTATCTTGTCAGCGCGATTTACGCTTGCGTGGCGGGATTTGTTTGAATCTGGATACGACGATTTCGGACGCTGTGGTCTCTTTCTGTGAAGAACCCTGTCCGATGTTGGCCGGAAGTTGTCCTCCAGCGCCGCGTCGAAACCCTCTTCTTGGAGTTGGTTGACGATTGCCTCGCTTAGCCATTGCGCAAGACTTATTCCGCGATCAGAAGCAGCCTCTAGACTGTCCTTTTTGATCTTTGCATCAACGCGGCACCCAATTTGCACTTTTTGAGAGGGCTGGCGATTGGCCGTTGACCAAGCTGGTGAAGATGGATCTGGTAAGTTTTCTCGACTGCGAGGAGAACGACGCTTTCTTGCAGGAACCAATCGAAAAGTGCCGTAGGCATCATCACGATCCTTTAGACGAGAGATGTATGCCTTAAGTGCTCTACCAAAATAATAGGCTAGTCGTGCCTGCTGTTCATCTGAGATTGAGGCAGCATGAAGGGCTTTGTCGATAAGTTGTGCTTTTGGCAAAAGCTTCTTGTCATGAAATACCACATAAAGACCGCGCATCATCTGGCCCACAATATGGCGGGTGTTCTTGTTCGGTCGGTAGCTTTCCAGGTGCAATGAATCGTAGCCAAGCTGTGCATCAAGTTCCTGATTGAGAGCCATGACGTACCACTCAAAGGTTCTGTGGGGTTTGCGTTCATAGTATTCCGCGTCATCATGCCTTGTGGTCCAGGCAACGTAATCTACGAAGTGGTTGAACGGATCGTCTTTGTTCTGATCTGTGGCATCTGTCATGGATCGAAAGATGAGCACGGGATTGTACAGAGAGCAACGCTGACGTGTCCTAGGAGCCGAAAATCCGCGAAAACTGCACGTGCAAGATGTGTACGTGGTAGTACCACCTACATCTTGGCAAGGGGGCCCGCTCCAGTCTTTCAGACTTGCGCGCCCCCGTTGCATCCCCCCGGCCAGTGGCTCAGATCAGGGCATGAAGCCCATTCCAGAGCCAGTAGAACGTTTGGCCGTTCAATCACCACCATGTCATGGAGACCAACCCTTCGCGGTTTGGATGCGCGCCACTTCATGGAGACGATTTCATCGAGACCAGGAAGGGAGCATTTCTTAGCTACCCTTACCTTGGAACCTTCCCATCGAGCCAAGGGGCTATCGCGCCCCCTGACAACCCACTCGTTGGGCTTGGAGACGTGCCTCTCCATCAACACCAAACCATGCACAAACGGCTGCCCGTTTGATCACCAATCAGGGGAGCGTTCCTGCTACCCCCGATACCCCCCATGAGGATTTCATCCAAACCTCTCCGTGGATATTGCTAACTTGCTCTTCGCAAATGTCTATGCCAACTGGCGTTCGAGCTTGGTTTTTCGACGCTCCCAATCCGGCATCACTCGGCCTAGATGTTCGAAAAAAGCAGTCCCGTGGTGGGGATGTTCAATGTGACAAAGCTCGTGTGTGATGACGTAGTCAATTGAATCCGTTGCCGCTCCGATCAACGATCTATTGAGCACCAGATTACCGCGAGCTGTCATCGAGCCCCATCTTTGAGAAAGATCGCGGATCACAAGTCCGGTGGGAACAACCGCCTCGGGATCGGCAAATCGCCCACGACAGATTTCCAAGCGCTCGGCAAACTTGATCCGCGCTCTCTTCAGCATCCAGTCGCGGACCAATTCCCGTGTGTGTTCTTTGCTTCGCGGTTTGGTACTATTCACCATGATCTGCCCGCGAAACATCTTCACGCTATTCTGGATATGCGGAGCAACCTTAAGTTTGTACTGCCGTCCAAGGTACAAATGCGTTTCACCCGCCACATAGCTCCGCTTAGGAGTGCGAGGTTGGAATTGTGCGAAGTATTTTAGCTGTTTCTGAATCCATGGCGCACGTTTGCGAACCTTTTCCGCAATCTTATCGAAGGTGGCATCAATAGGCGCGAAGACTTCCACAGCTAGATCAGGATGAACGCTGATAGATAGGGTCTTTCGTTCACGCCTAACGAGATCGAATGTGATCGTATTCTGACCAAATTCTACTTCGCAAACCTCGACACTCATCCAGGGAACCTCGCCCGTGCGATATCCATAATCCGAAGTTCCATATCGTCGAGCAAATCGAGAGGAATGCTGATACCTTTTTCATCACGCACAACATCGAAGAAGTAATCGTCGATCGCATTTCGCATGTTGTTTTGCGCCATTTCATTTGACCAGACATCGACGATATGATGATCCTTGACGATCTCGATGATGGATTGCGCAAGATCGGCTGTCACATTGTCATCAACGCCCCCATTAATGTCCTTCAGAATTGGCTCGAGAACACCAAAGACTGCTTGTGCGTCAGTGTCACCTTTGATGCTTTCAGGCATTTCACGCCCATGATCCCGGCGCGCAACGCGACCCGCAAGGTCCACAACCGATTTCAGGTAGTCCTTTTCGGAAATGCGCTTCTCGCGGTAATCGCGGATCGTTTCAGCAAGCAACTCAGAGAACTGCCTGTAGAACGAAGGGTCTTCGTTCATCTTTTCTGTAATCGTGCGTTTGGTGGCGCTGGCAATTCGATCCGCCTTGGAAGCGGCGGTCGTGCCTTCTTCTTCGATCACAGCGTTCAAGGCGTCTGGGTCGTTGATATTCACCAGATCAATTATCACTTCGGCGGGTTTGGCCGTAACGTGATCGTCGAGCAGTTTTTGAATCTTGGGCTCGAACTCTTTTACATCGACAGTTTCTTGATAACGCAGCTGGACTGAACGCTTCAGCTCTGAAAATGCTTTCCAATCCTTCGTGAAGGTTGAGACCGCTGCCTCATCGAACACATCATAGAGTTTCTCTGAGGAAAGCGAAATGTGCAGGCAGCGACCATAGTCCTTCAGCCGTGAGTAGAAATCTACCCGTTTGGCATCGTCCGCGAGCAGTTGCTCGAACTGCTCCATATCCTTTTTGTTGCGAACCTCTTTAAAGACATCCCATAGTTGGTCGTGAAGCTGCGGAAGCCTGCGGATTTCCTCTCGAATGTCGTGCAGTGACCCGGCGACATCCTCGCCGTCGAAACCTTCAAAAGCGCTGTAGGTCGTCAGGGCGGCGTCGAGTTCGCCAAGAAGCCCCTCATAATCGACGATGAAGCCGAACTGCTTTTCCTTGTCGTCGTCCTCATAGAGACGATTCACGCGGGCAATGGCTTGAAGGAGGTTGTGCTCGCGTAACGGCTTGCAGACGTAGAGCACAGTGTTTCGTGGGGCATCAAAGCCAGTCAGAAGTTTGGAGACCACAATCAGAATTTCTGGATCGCCCGAGCACTTGAAAGAGTCTGTGATCTGACGGTTATACTCGTCCTCGGTTTTGTACCTGGCCATCATTTTGACCCAGAACTTGCGGACCAAGTCCTTGGACTCCTGATCAACCTCCTCATTCCCTTCCTTGTCGTCAGGGGCGGAGATGATGATCTCGCTGGTCACATGACCTATCTCGTCGAGAACCTCCTTAAAACGCACGGCAGCGGCCTTTGATGGTGCCACCAGCTGCCCCTTAAATCCTGTTCCTTGCCAATATTGGCGAAAGTGCTCGGAGATATCGAACGCCTTTGCGCGGATGGCTTGGCTCGTTTTTGACAAAGCATCCATGCGCGAGAACTTTCGCTTCAAATCGGCTTTTTGTTTATCTGTCAGTCCCTCACTGATTTTGTCGAACCAAGTATCAACAACATCGCCACTCACCTGCTGCTCAACCAAACGCCCTTCGTATAGCAGCGGGACAACGGCCTCGTCCTTCACCGCCTGATCAATCGTATATTTGTGAATAAGCCCCCCGAATGTATCGAGTGTGTTCTTGTCTCTCTTCAACAGTGGTGTGCCTGTGAAACCGAGATAGCAGGCTTTCGGCAAGATGCGCCGCATCTTCAGGGCGAATTTGCCATGCCCGCCATAGCGCCCTGTCTGGCTGCGGTGACTCTCATCGACGAGAACAAAGATGTCGGCGCTGTCATCCTGAAATTCACCCGCCTTCATGGCGGTATCGAATTTGTTGATGATCGTCGTGACCAAGGGAGTCCGGTTCCTGATCAGCTCAATCAGATTTGCCCCTGTGGCTGCACGCACGGGTTCAAGGTCGCAGGATTTGAACGTGCCCTTGATCTGTTTGTCGAGGTCATCGCGATCCGTGACAATCAGGATGCGGGGGTTCTTTACACCTTTGTCCAAGGCTAGCGCCCGTCCGAGCATCACCATTGTTAAGCTCTTTCCAGAGCCCTGCGTGTGCCAGATCACACCGCCTTTGCGGCGACCTTCCAGATCGACACCCTTAAGGCGGGCGAGAGCGGTTTTAATACTGAAGAATTGCTGATGGCGGGCGATCTTACGCACGCCTCCATCGAAGACCGTAAAACGGCGCACAAGATCGAGGAGGCGTTCCGGTCGGCACATCGCGTAGATTGCGCGGTCTTGTTCGCTGATCGACCTTTCTCCGCTTGCTGCTAGCTCCTCAAAGAAACTACGTGCATCCGCCAAGTCGCCGGAGAAAACGGCGTTCTTTTCTTCTGCTGTCAGTGTGCGGTTGATCACGGCGGAGATATCCGCGTCTTGATCCTCTTCGTCGCGCCAGATTTGCCAGAACTTGCGCGGCGTGCCCACAGTGGCATAGCGAGCTTCCTGCCGCTTCATGCTCATCAAGAGTTGCGCGTAGTGGAAGAGCTGCGGGATGTTGTCTTCGTTCTGATACCCGATCAGCTGGCTGTCGGCCTTCTTGAGCGACTCCGTAGGGCGCTTGTTCTCGATCACGATGAACGGGATGCCGTTGACGAAACAGACGATATCGCAGCGCCGCGTAGCGGTGCTGGCCGTGCGCTCAACACTCATCTCCGCCGTCACATGGAAGACGTTGTTTTCAGGCGTCTCCCAATCGATGTACTTGAAGGAATAGCTCTTGCTATCGCCTTCAATCGCCTTGGAGATCGTCGTACCCAGCACTAAGAGATCATAGATATCCTGGTTCGTGCCCTTCAGCCCCTTGAGCTTGTCAGGGGTTGGCTTGAGGCGGCGCAGCGCTTCGTGGGCATCCTCAAGATCGAAGGCGTAGCTCTTGCCGCGATAGCTGAAGCTGTTCAGCTTCAGCATCTGCTCGACAACGATGTCGTCGAGGATCACGCTGCGGGTCTTGCCCCGCAGTCGATCAACCTTCGTTTGCGACAACGGCTGGAAGCCAAGCGCCACCAGTGTTTGGAGCGCAGGAATCTGTGATTGGTACTTTTCGGCAGGGTTGAAGCCTTGAGATGCAGCGTGCTGGTTCATGCTGCCTCCTCAATCACATCGTCGTTGCCTTCGTCGCCATCATCTCCATCGCCAGCATCAGCATCAGAGGCAGGCTTCTCAATGAGCTCGATAGCCACAGGAATACCGAACTGTGCGAGGCGCTCGACAGCGGCTTGGAAACTCACCTTGCTAAAAAACGGCAAGCCGAGGGTGCCGTCTGCATACGGCGGCCTCATGATGCCATAGACCACTTTGTAGTCCTCTCTAACCACTTTGTCGGTGCTCTTGGGCAGGTGAACCTCGAAGCCCGCCTTTATGGATTTTACCTTGGCGCGCAGCTTCTTTCTGAACTCCTTGTCAGAGATAAACGCATCAGCACTGACAACACCTTGCGACCAAAGATGGCTAATCGGTCCTGAAGAGCTTCCGTCCTTCAGATGGATGAAATCTTTTTGATCTGAGAAGAAGTCGCATGGTTCGATATTGGCATACCGCACGTTCTGTGGGTTGATTTTTTCGCAGTCCAGCTTGACCAGATCGTCACGGCTAGCCTCAAGGTGTTCAATGAGCTTTTCCTCGTTGCGGCAGGTCGTTTTGCCAACAATGGTAACCCGCTCAATTGCGTTGAAAGCGGTTTCGATGCGGTCCTTGAACGATTTTTCGACCTTGTACCAATCTCCAGCGAAAAGAACATAGTGCTCTTGGCTACCATCCGCGCCGAGGGTTGTTTCGAAGACAAAACAATCATATACACGCCACTTCTCGGAAAACTCGCCTTCGTCGTCTGCCTTCGCTTTGACGCGATGTTTCTCCTTAATTTCGGAGATTCCGCCATTGAAGGAGCAGCGCTTTAACTCTGAAATGTAGTCTTTGATAGAAAGGCTGTGGAAATTCGTTCCGTGGCTTCCAAAACCGTTGTAGTGCAGCAGAGATCCCTCCGTATAATTTACGATCTCCGGCGGCGTCATGTGTAGATCGCTTGCCTTGCCCGCCTTCAAATCCTTGATCGCCTGTTCGATACTAGCGTCGAGCTTCGCGATTGTATCCTTCTCCTCGACCCTGCGCATGTTATCAACCCATGCGAACTCCTTTTGATAGGTCGATTTGGTGAACTCCGAGACGATCTCCGCGCACTTCTCATGGAACTTGTCTGGTTCCACTCGGCACGTGATCGACAAGCTGTCTTTGCCTGCAACGAAGCTGGCAAAAGCAGGCTTTCGGGGCGTTCCACCCGCCACGCGCGCAAGATCGCGGAGCATATCGACTCCGAAAGCCTGAACGTCGCTGTCCTTGCTCGCCTGCACACGTTTTTGAAACGTGACGGCATCTGGTGTCGCCAGATCAAGGGACCGAAGCTTGTCTCTCGGAACGCTGTTGAGCGTGACTCGTAAGCCGAATTGACGCTCGAAAGCGTGATCGTTCAGCGCGATATGGACATGACCGAAACAGACGGCGGCGAAGCGGTCTCCAACAGGAATGAAGACTACTGCACCAGCCCCGCCAGTGAAAATGTCCTCCGGCAAATCCGGGCTTACTTGCTGTAACAGATCACGCCAACCAGGAGGGTTAGAGTAAATCTGCCCAACGAACAGCCGCGCACCTTCGCCCGCATCCCATGGCCGTTCTTCAAGCGCTCGGTCAGCGTCAGGTGCAAATGTCTCGATGAAAGCGTCTTCGGGTGTTCTCCCTTTCCGAAGTAGGCGAACGTTGAGCGTGCGCATTTTCGTTTTCTCGGTCACGCCGCAGCCTCCTCATCATCCGAGACCTCGACACGCCATTCGCCCGTCAGGAGTTTCTGCATCAGGCCGCGCTTCTGGTCAGTCAGGGATTTGATCTCAGCGTCCGCTAGGTCCAAATCCGTTTGGAAAACCGAAAGCTTGTTAGCGATCTCGATCTGCATTTCTTTGGTGGGCAGTTTGAATTCGATACGCTCAAACTCATCTCTTTGTAGTAGGCGACGTTTCCCCTCTTTGTTTCCCTGACTTGACCGCGTCTCCAAAAGGAAGCGAATGTGATGCGCTTTGAGAAGTGCCGATATGAAATCTGGATCGTGGCCATTCTTGAGACGAATGACCCTGTAGGCAGGACTGACAATCCCGTCTGAGTTACCAAGATAGCGACCTATAGCGCCGTAGTACGCTGACATTGGATCATAGACGAAATCTCCCGGAGATATGGTCCAATAATTTGAGAGGTCTTTACTGGCTACGCTTCGCGTAAAGTGCTCCGACTGCTTGCGGATCGCGTATTTACCAACCGTTACAACGTCATCCACTGTCGAGCCGGAATTTCTGTCCTGCCGTTCTTCGAAAAGCTCACCGAAGTTGCTCAAGGACCAATTCGAAGGCGATACATCTGAGCCTATGGCCCGACTGGGGTCCAAAAGCACCTGCGCCACCCCATCCATCCGTCGTAATTTTGCCGCCCGCAACGCGTTGAGTTTTTCGAGGGCATTGTCCCAAGTCCGCAGGAGCGCCGCGATCTTTCGTTGTTCGAGGAGTGGGGGAAGGCTAATCTCAATGGCAGACAGATGGCCCTGATTGACTGAAGGAACAGCACTTTCCTGACTGAATTTCCCAAGGTCTTGAACTAGCAGGAAGTAGTACAGAAAATCCCCATCCAGCTGTCCGGTATCAGGAATGGCAGCCATCATATTGTTATCAATAGCTGTGGGTCGCGTTAGTATTCTCCGGCGGTTCAACTTGAGAGCCGCGCCGACTTTTGCGAACACGACAGCTCCAACAGGCTGCAATGTCGCACGTAGTTCACGTAGAACATCTTCACTAACCCAATTTTGGGCAGTCGTGACATACTTCTCGTTACCCTTGAGATTTAGATCACTCACCTTGATAAATGGATGATCGCCGTGGCTCTGACCTTGGTGACTCTCTTTAAAGCCACTGCCTCCGCGGAACGTACATACATCGCCTAACGTGATTTCTGTCCAGTCAGCCGCTTGAAATTCTAGGTCACGCATCAATCCCAAGCTCCTTCAGATAGCCCGACATTTTGGCGCGTACGTCCGCGAGCTCGCCCTCGATCCGCACGATGTCTGCCTGTACGGCGGCAACGTCGATCTCTTCCTCCGGCTCGAAGGTGTCCACGTAGCGTGGGATATTGAGGTTGTAGTTGTTCTCTGCGATCTCTTCGGTGCTGGCGAGATAGGAAAACTTCTCGACTTCGGCACGGGCGCTGTAGGTGTCGAGCACTTTCTTGATGTGGGTGTCTTCGTCCATCACGTTCTGGGCTTTGCCAGGAGTGAACTCCTTGCTCGCGTCGATGAAGAGGACGTCCTTGCGCTCCGCGTTCGCACCGCCTTCCTCGCGGGAGCGGTCGAAGATCAGAATAGCGACAGGGATGCCTGTGGTGGTGAAGAGGTTGGCGGGCAGACCAACAACGGCGTCGAGAAGGTTTTCCTCTATCAGCTGTTGGCGAATTTTGCCTTCAGCGCCGCCACGGAACAAAACGCCATGGGGAACGATCACGGCCACACGGCCTGACTGGCGCTTGGCAATTTCGATCATGTGCGTGATGAAGGCATAATCGCCCTTGGATTTGGGCGGAATGCCTCGCCAGTAGCGATTGTACTGGTCTGTGTCCGCGCCATCCGCACCCCATTTGTCGAGCGAGAAGGGCGGGTTGGCGACCACGACATCGAATTTCTGAAGGTGATCGCCCTCAATCAGTGCTGGGCTGTTCAGCGTGTCACACCATTCGATGCGCGCGGCATCCTTGGCGTGCAGGAACATGTTCATTCGTGCCAGTGCCCAGGTCGCACCGTTCACTTCCTGCCCGTAGAGCGCGAAGTTATCGGAGCCTATAGACTCAGCAGCCTTGATCAAAAGCGAGCCGGAGCCACAGGCGGGATCACAAATGGTATTGCCTTCCTGTGCCCCTGCCAGATTTGCCAGCAAGCCCGAGACAGCTGCGGGGGTATAGAATTCACCAGCCTTCTTGCCCGCGTCTGATGCAAAGCGCGAAATCAGGTAGATATAAGTTTCCCCGATGATGTCTTCCTTCACCCGCGACGGACGCAGGTCGAGGGCGGGCTTGTTGAAGTCTTCGAGGAGGTTTTTCAGGCGGCGGTTGCGATCCTTGGTGCGCCCAAGGTTCGTTTCCGAGTTGAAGTCGATGTTGCGGAACACGCCTTCGAGCTTGCTGCGGTTTTTGTCCTCGATGCCTTCGAGCGCAATGTTGATCAGTTCGCCGATGTTCGGCTCGTTGCGCTGTTCGTAGAGGTCGTAGAAGCTTGCACCTTCGGGCAGATAGAAGCGCTCACGCTCCATGCGGCGACGGATGCGAACATCATCATCACCATACTGCTTGCGGTATGTCTCGAAGTGGTCATTCCAGTTGTCCGTGATGTATTTCAGGAACAACATCACGAGGATATAGTCCTTGTATTGTGCGGGATCGACCGCGCCACGGAACGTGTCGCAGGCAGCCCAAGCCGCATTGTTCACTTCCGCCTGTGTAAGTTTATCGTTCATTTTCAAATCCTTTTTTTCTCATTCTGGGGCGGACGCATGCCCGCCCCAAGTTTTTTCTCAAATCAATCCACAGGGCGGGTTGAACTGCTCGCGGAGCTGACGCTCTATCAGCGAGCGATTGTGTGCGTCTGCATAGATCGCCGCGACTGAAAGCTCCGCGTGACCTTGCCCGCGCCAACAAGGTGCACGGTTATGGTTCGAGACCCTTTCCCGAATGTTCTGCGACTCGCCCACATCCACTACGTTCCAAGTGGACGCCGCACTGCGCCGCCCAAGGATCACGTAGACGCCCGAGCGTGCCTCTAAGTTGTTTTCATTGCCGAAAGGACCTTCGGCGTGGTAGCTTCCAATATTAATGGACATTATTCACCTCTTGAGTTTGTCCGTTGCACTTTGCCCGCTTCCGACCAAGGTCAGCGGGCGACCTTATGCCCAGCTTCATTGCCGTGAAGCTGGGCGTCTTGCACTTGCCGGAGCAGAGCGCATTTCGTAAATTCTCTTTTCTTATCCGCTAGTTCACGCAGTAACCGCTCTTCTCGCGCTGATAGCCTATCAACCTCCACGACCATGCGCTGGATATTCAGGGGAGGTATGTTAACGGGAACCTTCTCAAGTCCTCCACGCGGGATCATGCGGAGCTTTGTCCCGCGCGCACGACTGTCCAAATGCCTTTGGGCCTCGGGCTGATTGATCGACCAGGCAATGTATTCGGGAAGAACGGCATCGCTCTTCGGGCGGATCACCATGACAGGCAGAAGAGCCACGACCATTTCCTGCGGCTCTCCCACGGCGATGCTGGCCGTGTTTTTCTCACCCCGCGAGCGGAAGAGAATGTCACCGGGCCGAACGGCGTATCGATCCAGTTTGCCTTCAAGTCGGTATTTCTCGACGGACTCTAGGGAAACCTCGTTGTCGCGCAGATCGCGCAACTGGATAGCAGGGACACCAAGCGCTTCATCCTTAATAAGGCTTGTGCGCGCCGTATAGCCACTCTGAATGTTGCAAACATCCGCCAAAGTCATATTTTTTTGTCTGTAGATCATGCCACAGATATACAACCCAACCCACGGGCTGTCAAGAAAGAAATATTACAGTAGGGAAACCTACTGCATCTCTGACATAAGGCGCACCCGTCGGGGCGGGCTGTCGTGAACCGAGCCCGCCTTTGGCGGTCTCGGCCCTGCGGCTTCCATCCCTTGCGCATCTATTGCCAGCCTTGAACGGCTGACACTTCTTTTCTTGTTTTGGGGCCTTGCAGGCCCGTCCTCCGTCAAGACCAAGCCCGTAGCTTTGCTACGGGCGAAAGCCATGGCCGTGGCTCACCTGCGGTTGCGCCCGCACCCCTCCATAGCTTTCGGTCTGGACGGCCGTCCCCCCGCTCATTGGCACGGGCCTAGTCCGGTTGCATGCGCAACCGAGCTTTGAAGGAAGGAAAAAGCCAATGAGACAAGATATTTACCAAAAAGTAACTGACAAGATTATTGCCGATCTGGAACAAGGCGAGCTGTCATGGCTCAAGCCGTGGAACGCTGGAAACCTCGAAGGCAAAATCACAAAACCCTTGCGGCACAATGGCGTGCCATACAACGGAATCAATATTCTGATGCTTTGGGGTGCCGCCGTGGAAGCGGGTTATCTCTCCCCGTTCTGGATGACGTTCAAACAGGCCAAAGAACTTGGCGCACACGTCAAGAAAGGCGAGCGCGGCAATCTGGTTGTTTATGCCAACACCATCACCAAGACGGAAGAACAGGACGACGGGTCAGAGGAAGAGCGGAAAATCCCCTTCATGAAAGGATACAGCGTTTTCAACGTCGAGCAGATCGAGGGCTTGCCCGAACACTACTATTCAAAGCCCGAGCCTATTATTGATCCCGCCGCGCGGATCGAGCATGCAGAAGCATTCTTCGCAAACACTCGCGCAGATATCCGTCATGGCGGCAACAGCGCCCACTATGCTGGCGGGAGCGATCATGTGCAGATGCCGCATTTCGAGACATTCAAGAGCCCAGAAAGCTATTATGCAACGCTTGCCCATGAGCTGACCCACTGGACGAAGCACAAGAGCCGCCTTGATCGCGAATTCGGGCGCAAGAAATGGGGTGATGAAGGCTACGCCCGCGAAGAGCTGGTTGCCGAACTTGGCGCGGCATTCCTTTGCGCCGATCTGGAACTAACGCCTGAGCCTGGCACCGACCACGCCGCATATATCCAAAGCTGGCTTAAGGTCTTAAAGGAAGACAAGCGGGCGATTTTCAGCGCCGCCGCCCACGCACAACGCGCGGCAGATTTCCTGCACGGGCTTCAACCTCTTATCGAGCGAGACAGTCAAGAAGGAGTCGCCGCGTAGGCATGGCTCAATCTTCCAAAAAAAATCACGGCTGACCATCAGGTCAGCCGCGAAAACATCTGGACGGAGTACGCCCCCGACTTGTCGCCAGATCGGCTATCCTTATATAATTAAAGAAATTTAAGAGAGCAGACCATGACAATAGACTTTGAAGAAGATGAGGCTTTGCGAGGCAAGATGATTTGCTTCGAGTGCATCGGCGAGAGCTATATGTCAGCTGTTGTCGAGGAAGAAGGCGAAGTCGATGAATGCTCCTATTGTGAGGAGGAACAAGCCACCATCACAATGGAAGAATTCTGCGACCACATCGATGGTGCATTCGAGCAGCATTATTCTCGAACTTCCCAAGAGCCGAACTCCTATGAGTACGCGATGCTCAGGGACAGGGAAATCAGCTATGACTGGTATCGGGACGGCGACAAGTCAGTCGATATCATTGCGGATGCGGCGCAGATTTCAGAAGCCATAGCGCAGGACGCTCAAGCCATTCTCGATTACCGCCACTCTGACCGCGAGTCGGCAGAGATGGGCCTCGAAACCGAATTCTCGGATGATGCGCACTATGAAGAAATCATGCCGAGAGATTGGAAGTGGCAGGAACAATGGGATGAGTTCGAGCGCCTAATAAAGAAAGAGGCGCGGTTCTTTAGCAGGACGGCGGCGTCCCATCTTGGCGAGCTATTCGACAAAATCGATGAAATGCGCACCCGTTCGGGCCGCTCTCTGGTCGTGGATGCGGGACCAGATACACCAATAGATCACCTTCACCGTGCAAGACCGTTTCAAAGTGAAGACGCGCTCTTGAAGGCGATAAAGCGGCCCGACCTGGAACTATCAGCGCCCCCAGCATGGGCGGCAAGTTCGGGACGCATGAACGCCAGAGGCATCTCGGTTTTCTACGGAGCAACCGCGCCCGAAATCGCTATTGCCGAGGTGCGCCCGCCTGTCGGCAGTTGGGTTGCCGTTGGCAGGTTCAATATCACCCGTCCGATACGGCTTCTTGATCTGACTGCTCTGGGTGATCTTCAAGAGGACGGCAGCATATTCGATCCGGGCTATGCCGAGCGCCTTACGCGCATGATGTTCCTACGGACGCTGTGCGCTTTGATGGCCAGACCAGTGATGCCTGACGATCAGGAGCTGGAGTACCTCCCCACACAGGCCATCGCCGATTATTTGTCCACGGAAGGTCAGGTTCCACTTGATGGAATCCTCTTCCCGTCAGTGCAACTCGGCGGCGATGGTTTGAATGTCGTCCTATTCCACAAGGCTTCACGCTGCGAAGAATTGGGCATCCCGCAGGGAACTGACATCACGGCGCGGACTTACATGAACTACGAAGACGGCCCGGAACCTGACTTCTCCGTCACGGAGGAGGTTCCACCAGTTGAAGATGATGATGAAGATTCAGACGCCGAACAACGGGGAGCGTTTGCCTCCCGCATGCTTGGTTGGCCGGAAGACTACACCAACGCTGATAATCGGGACGTTACCTTGCGCATCGACATTGACGAAGTGTTCGTCCACGAGGTGCAAGCCGTCGATATCAGGACCCGCGTAAACCCCGTAAGGCGTAGCCGTTGGGAGAAAAGAGAGCTACCTTTCTAGGGCTTGCGGCCAGCCGTCAGGCTGGCCGCGTACGTTAGAGCTTGGGGGTTCGAACCGCCAGTTCATCTTCGATATTGCGCATGCTCTGGAGAGCATCTTGGCGCTGTTGGCTTCCGCGCGGTGCGACGGCGAAGGTATTGAAGGCTTCTGTTAGAAGTCCGTGCAATTCTGCCGTGCTGCGAGATGCCGCTTCAAATCGTGAGATGAGTTTCATCGTATCCTCCTTTGTTTCAAGGAGGCCCCGAACCGCTCAGGGCCTTTCGGCCCCACGCACACCATCATTGGCCAATGAAGGCGCTGATGGGTCGGGAGACGGTCTTGCAAGCGATAGAGCGATGCGCATGAAATGCGGCGTCATCGGTTTGAATGGGATCACCGCGAAGGCGGAATTGTTGCGGCTTGATCGCCGCAGGCTTTAGATGAATTTGTCCCACCGCGTACGTGTGCCAGCGGCGCATTGCTCCAGATGCGGATTTTCCGAAGGTGAATGGCGAGCGGCACGCTCTGACGAGCGCGGCTAAGTCAGGTCTGGCCGTTCACTTCACGGCTGTCTGTCTTCATTGCATCGAAGTGACTTGCACTGATTGCCCTTAATTCCCTGGCCGAATGCGGCTCAGCATTCAATGTCCTGCCCGCTCCACCTGGCTTCGCCAGCCGTGTTGAACATGAACCCTGATCCTTTGCCTTCGTCCGAACGGGAGGGCGTTAGCAAGCCAACTTAGAAGCAAAGGAGAAAACCATGGCACGCGAAAACACGAACCAAAACCTGCCCTTGAACGCGCCCGACTATCTGGCGTGGCACGTCACCCAGAAAGGCGAAAAATCCTACTGGAACAAAGTCGGAGCCGCTTGGCAGCACAAAGACGAACGAGGATTTACGCTCCAGCTCGAAACCTGCCCGATCAATGGCCGCATCGTCCTTCGTCTTCCGCTGGAAGATGCTCCCGAGAACACAAACGATGCGGGGCGCTCATGAGCGCCCCCATCACATACTCGCCAGGCCATCCCTGGTATTATCTCTTAGGTGGAGATGTAATGGCTCCAAAAGCCATTCGCCGCGAAGTCCGCCTTGAAGGATATGAAGGATACAGGCGCGACGAAATCCGCGATGCTGCGAAAAAGCCCGAACCGCAGCGTTCGCAGTCACTTAGAAAAATCCGCGACGAAGTTAGGCGTTCGTTAAAGTTCAACATCTCGCGATACCGCGAAGTTGCCAGAGAGCTGCACGCCTATAGGAAAAGATACGAAGGTGAACCAATCCCGAACGTGAGCGCTTCAGTTCACACATCAATGGGTTTGAAGTTTTCGCATATCTACAACGACTTCGGTCATCTTGAGTTGCTCGACAGCCTACCGCATCAAGTCGATCTCTTCGACTTGCTTTGATCGAAGCGCCGCTGAAACACGCGGCGCTTTCGTTCATTTAGACTGGTCCGTTGTCGTCATCATCATACCAATCATCGCGGTGCGCCGATGGCTTGAACTTCGGCACAAGTACATCGGGCTTTTTCAAGCGTGCATGAGCCAGCCTGATTGTGAGGCGGAGGGTATCTTCCGCCTTCAACCTGAAATGCTCGCGCAGATCATTAAGAAGATGAGCGTGTTTCTCATCTAGGTTCAGCATGAAGGTTTGTCGTAGTTCCTGTCGCATGGGCGACCTCCTTATCGTTTGGGTTAAAATTCTCGGCCTCGATCATCGCCGCGCCCTCGGGTGCGTTCGCGTTGCCGCTGACGCTGGCGATCAGCGCCCTGACGACTACGCTCGCGCATCTTTGTCTTGGCTTGCTCTTCGCTTTGGGTACGTTTGGCGAGACTCGGGATGTCGCCACGCTTCATGGCGACGTAGGCCGCAATCTCCTTACGGATTTGCATGATTTCCTGGGCGCGGGTCTCGCGCATTTTTCGAACGGCGTCTTGCAGACGCTGACGCTCATCAAGTTGACGCGCCACCAGCTTGTCTTTTTCGGCGCGGTCACGTTGCCATGAACGCAAAGCCTCCATCTCATTCTGGTCTTTGATCTTCGAAAGCTTGCCCGTAATGCGGCTCCATACTCCGCTGAATCCTTTGGGCAGACGTGCGGCACGTGCCAGTTGTTCGCGTTTTTCGCGCTCGGCAATGCGGGCGTATTCAGCTTTGCGCTCTTCGCCATGACGCGCCTTCATCTGCTGGCGCTTGTGCTCGATAGCAGGCGAGGCGCGCTTATAGCCGTCATCAACCTCGCGAATGTAGGTCTTCAGCTTATCAGTCATGCGGCTGGCGATATGGGTTTTGGTGTCCTGCACGGATGGCAAAAAGTCGGCATCGGGGATGCGCTCACGAACATCCTTGGCCTTCACGCCAGACCAGCGCGAGAGCGAGAACGTCTCGCCGCGTACATCAACCGCGACCACGCCGCGCCGATCCCCTTGCGCAAGGAAGAAGCCTTTTTCTTCCAGCGCGGCTTTAAGTGCATCTGTGCCGTCAGAGTTCTTCCAGCACTCCTGAATAGCCGCCTTGATCAACTTCGGGTCTTGCTTGGAGAGCTGCGCTTGTTGCCATTCGCTCCGCGAATAGTTCAGCGGGTTGCGCATGGAGCGGTCGATCATGCCCTTCGGCATGTCCCAACCATGTTCAAGGTAGAGATCGCGCGACACATCCATAAGCTTCTGCTTGTAAAAGCTCATGTTCTTTGCCCGCATCTCGTCGGTATTGATACGGCTCCAGACAGCATGTGCATGTCGCCGTCCGTCCTTCTCATGGAAAACCAGGGCACGGGCGTGGTCGTCCAGTTCGAGTTTACGCTCGATTCTAGCAACAGCCCGCTCGAAATCTTCGCGGCTGACTTGCGCCCCTTCGGGCGGGTTCAGACTCATGGAGAATAGGTGCTTTTTGCACTTGGTTTGACCTGCAATGGCATCCAGCTCTTCGAAGGCCTCGTTTAGATCATCGCTGACGAACCCGCGCATATCATGCAACTCGACATGTTCGTTATCCCGCATCGAGAGCAGATAGCTTGCGAGTTGGCGTGCATTGCCGCGTTCTTTGGCTTTGAGGATCATGGCGCGCCTCCATCCTTGAGGGCATCCATCAACGCATCGCGCATGTCCTTCACAGCGCGGCAAGCATCTTGAATCTCGGCTTCAGTTTCTGGGGTAACAGGCAGAGCGCCCATGTTCACCGCTTTGGCAAGCTGGTTTAGGTTCTGCGACAGACGGCTTTTACCAAGATCGCCCAGAGCGCGCCCTACAGCCTGACCCTCGCGGGCAGGCGTTTTGCTGCGGCGCACGCCAGTTCGCGCCTCATCGAAAAGAACAGCCTTGATATACGCGCCAAGAGGTTCGCCCGCTGCCATCTTCGCTAGCTCGGTCTTTTCCTCGAAGCTTAGACGCAGCGAGAAGGGGGCATCCCGTTTCTTGGGGGAGGCGGCTGCTACCGTATTGAAATCACGTTCCGAAATGCTCATCACCGCACCCCGGATCGTTGTCTTGGGTTACGGTGTTGGAGCTTTCAATTGCGCGGAGATGGCGTTCCCACTCTTCAAGAACGTCGAACAGAGAGTTCGAACATTCTCCTACGGAGCGCGCCATTTCCTTCCTAAAAATTAGTCTAACACGAAGACGCTAGACGAATATCCCGCCGACAAGCGATCCCGCTAAGAAGGTCGCGGCCATAGCCACTGCGCCCCATAGGGCGGTTCTGATCATCGCCGGAACAATAGGCGCGCCGCCGGTCCATGCCCCCAACGCACCCAAGGCCAGCAATGCAATCAGGGTCGCCACCAAAACCCAGGAAACAATAAGTCCTGCCGGCGCAAGCAGCGCCGCTGCTAAGGGCAACAGCGCAGCACAGGCAAAAGCGGAGCCAGATGCCATGGCCGCCCGTTTTGGGCTGGCGGAGTGCAGCTCCAACAAACCAACTTCGTCACGCAAATGCGCTTCGAGAACACCGTTTTGAGTGAGCTCATGCGCCACCTGATCTGCGGTTTCAGCACTTAACCCACGGGCGCGCCAGATGGCCGCCATTTCTGCGAGTTCGCCTTCAGGATCGCGTTCCAACGCCAGCTTTTCCCGTTCGATTTCCGCTTGTTCAATGTCTGCCTGCGAAGAAACCGAGATATATTCACTCGCTGCAATAGACATTGCGCCTGCGACAACCCCTGCAAAACCCGTCGCCAAAACGATATCTGCTGTGGATACAGCCGCGGCCACGCCAATCAAAAGCGAAGAGATCGAAACAATGCCGTCCGTCGCCCCGAGGACCGCGGCACGGAGCCAATGACTGCGTCCCAAACGGTGTGGGTCTTCCGGGTGGGTCGCGGCGAAAGTGTCTGACATGATTACGATTTATGCCTTTTGCATCGGTACTTGCACCAAAGACCTACCGCACGGAGGCGGATCTTACCAGTGTTGCCGAGGTCTCTTCCGATTTGACATCCTGATGCCGATTGCGCCGTAGGCGGGTGGCAGTTCTTTCTGCTACAGCAACAGCCACAAAAAGCACTCCATAAAACACCGCCATCGCCGCGGAGGTACCTGTGTCAAGAACATAGGCGATCCAAAATCCAGCAAGCGCACCAATAATCGCGATCGCCGCCGTCAAAGCAAACATTACCGACAGGCGCGTGCTGATCAGCTGCGCCGTTGCGGCCGGGACGACGAGAAGCGAAATCACCAGGATCGCACCAACCGCGTTAAAAGCGGCCACAACCGTTACAGACACCAAAAACATAAATGCTGTGTTGAGCAGGCGGGTCCTTATCCCAAGGATTTCCGCAAACTGCCGGGCAAAGGTTGTGATTTTCAGCGCACGGGAAAAGACGGCGATAAAGCCAGCGTTCAAAAGCAGCAAACCCAACATGACATAGAGGTATTCAGGTCCGATATTCACGCCGCCCACCGTCAACGGGATCACCGCAGCGAGATTCATATCACCTACAAGCGCCACATGGGTATCAAGGTGGACATGCTGGAAATCCATGGACACCATCAGGATGCCAACCGCAAAAAGAGATGGGAAAATAAGACCTTGCGGCGCATCGCCTGCAAGCAGCCCTGTTTCGGTCAGCCATTCATTGCCAAGCACCACGAGCAATCCCGTGACTGCCGCGCCAAGGATCAGCACGGGCGAGTCCAGATCTCCGACAATTGCGAAACCGATGATAATGCCCGGCAGGACAGCATGAGAGATCCCATCCACAATCATGGAATGCTTGCGTAAGACGACGAACACACCGGGCAATGCACAAGTCAATGCGGTGGTGCAGGCCAACAGGACAACCCCAAGAATATAGCTCATCGAGTGCTCCCTTCGCTGATCAGTTCCTGTTTCAATGCACGCCGCGCGCGCATGCGACGCAAAGCTGTGATCACCACGCTGCGTTTCGGGGAAGCCAGAAGGGAAAACAAAAGAATCGCAAACAGAACCAGCACAATCACAGGACCTGTCGGCACATTGCCTAAGGAAATCGAAAGATATGCGCCAAACCCGCTGCCCAGGCCACCGATCAAGCCTGAGAGCATGACCATGCCGGGCAAGGTGTTCGTCCATTGCCGTGCCGCTGCCGGTGGGGTGACGACAAATGCGACCATCAACACAAAGCCGACCGCTTTCACGCCAATCACGATGGCAATCACAATCGTCGTAAACATGAGTGTGTCGATGATCCGCGCCTTAAAACCCAACATGGTCGACAGTACCGGATCAAAACTGCGCAGCGTGAATTCCTTCCAAAAGACCACCATCAGCCCCATTGCCAGCGCACCAACGGCGATGCTTGTGGTTAAGTCGGCGCGGGTGATGCTTGCCGCGTTGCCAAACAGATAATCCTGAATGCCGCCCTTACCGGGGAACGGGTTATTTGTGATGAATCGCAACAACAGCATGCCGAAGCCAAAGAACGTCGTCATCGAAATCGCCATGGCCGTATCGATGGCGACCTTGGTGCGCGCCGCAATGGTATTGGCGAAAAGCGCCGCAAGGGTGCCGGTGATCACTGCCCCAATCACAAGCAACAACATACTGCGTCCATTGACGCCAAACATCGTCACCGCTGCCAGAAAAGCCAATAACGCGCCGGGCAGGGCTGCGTGGCCGATCACATCACTGATCAAGGATTGTTTGCGCAAGTAAGCAAAAGCCCCCAACGCACCGGCCACAAGTCCGATCACGGTGGTTCCCAAGAACACCATGCGGAATATGTGATTGCTAAAGAACTCGACCGGATCCATGTGGTGACTATCCAGCCTCAGCCAAGAAAGCTTCGGCACCATCGCTGGCCTCATAAGCCATACGGATATTGTCTTTGGTGAACGTCTCTGGTCCCGGACCTGATGCGATGATGCGTTTATTGAGCAAGGTCACGTGATCGCAGAAATCCAGAACGCTGGCCAAATGGTGATGCACGATCACGATGGTTTTGCCTTGCGCGCTCAGGTCTTTTAGGACCTCAATCATTGCCTGTTGGCTCTTGGCGTCGATCCCTTGGAAGGGCTCGTCCATGAAATAGAGATCCGGCGCTTGCACCAATGCGCGTGCTAAAAAGGCCCGCTGTCTTTGGCCACCTGAAAGTTCACCGATTTGGCGGGACGCGAAATCCTGCATACCTGTCATCTCAAGCGCAGCCATTGCACGCGCCCGCTCAGCTTTGCCCGGCCGCCGGATCCAGCCAAGCTCCCCGTAAGTGCCCATCACAGCGAGGTCGATCACAGTCGTCGGAAAGTCCCAGTCCACACTGGCAGATTGCGGCATATAGCCAACGCGCTTGCGCACGTCGCCAAAGGGTTGACCAAAGAAAGTCGCATGACCTGTGAGTGGTTTCACCAGCCCAAGCATCGCCTTGATCAGGGTTGACTTGCCCGCGCCATTTGGCCCGACAATGCCCATCACGCTACCCGTCGGAACGCGGAAATTCACGTGCCGCAGGACCGGCTCGTCGCGGTAAACGACAGAGAGGTCCTGACTCTCACAGGCGAGGGGCGTCGACGTCATCTTAGTTTCCTTGTGACTGACCCAAAGCGGCCGCGACTGCGGTGACATTGTGGGTGAACGCTTCTAGATATTCATCAACGTCTGCTTCTGCGCCAAGAGAGTCTGCAAACAGCTCGTCGCCGGAGATTTCTACTTTCCAACCAAGGGCTTGAACCGCTTCTTGCAAGCTGACAATGGCCTGCGGGTTGGCTTGGTTATCCTGAAAAATAGTCGGGATTTTATTGTCGGCAATGTATTTTGCCAAATCAGCCAACTGCGCAGGGCTCATCTCTGCCTCGGTTGAAACAAAGTCAGTCGCCAGCACTTCAAACCCGTAGGTGTCCCCAAAGTACTCAAACGCATCGTGACCGGTGATCAGGATACGGTTTTCAGCAGGAACGGACGCAAGCATTTCAGTGGCATCCGCATCAGCTTTGCGGATTTCCTTGATATACGCCTTAGCGTTCGCGACATATGCGTCGGCGTTTTTTGGATCAATTTCGCTCAGATGGTCGGCCACATGTCCGACGATTGAAGCCCATGCGGTGGGGCTGTTCCACACATGGGGGTCGCTCAAATCATCGTCCCATGGCAGCAACATCGCCGCGGGCAGAAGCTCGCCAGTCGCAAGCGCTTTGTCGCCAAGACCTTTCAATAGGGATTCCATACGCGCTTCGAGGTAAAGGCCATTCCAAACAACGGCATCTGCACGCTGAATCGTCTGAATGTCTTTCGTGGAAGGTTGGTAGGTATGCGGGTCGCCGCCGGGGCCAACCATCGTGATGACATCCGCATTTGGCGCGATTTTTGCGACTGCGTCGCCCAGATATCCCGTCGTCGCGTAAACAGTAATGTCTGCCAGCGCTGACGTCGCAGACAAAGCCGCCACAAGCGCCGTTGCAGATAAGAGGTTCGGTTTGACCGGCATCGTTTCTGGATCCTTTGCAGATATGCATTTTGCGACTCAATCGCATTTCGGGCCTATTTGAGACTTTGATATTGAGAACCATTCTCAAAGTCAACAAACTTGAGAATGATTCTCAACAAACTGTGAGACATGTTGAATAATTGCCCAAAAAGCGCGTTTCTGCATTTTGACCCGACATGTGCAGACACGCATTAAGTCTTTTCTCAATGGTAGTATGATGGCATAGCTAAAGGGGAGTGAGGCGGCGGCGTATGAAAGACTTACTTTCAACCATCGCGCTCAGACATTGAAAGTCCGTTTATGAAGATTGCACCGCAACACCAAACCCGCGCTGCGGCAACTGCCCTTGTTCTGGCAGCGCTGTTTTGGTCAGGCAACTTCATTGCTGGACGCGCCATCCGCGATGATATTGCGCCTTTGGAATTAAACACCATTCGTTGGATCATAAGTCTTGGGGTTTTGCTTCCATTCACGTTTCGCGGGCTCATTACGCATCGAAAGGCTTTGCTTCAGTCTTGGCTCAAAATTACGTTGTTGGGCTTCACAGGCATCGCCGCCTTTCACACCATGGCTTATGAGGCCCTGTCACTGACCGCCGCGGTAAACTGCCTTCTCATCACCGCGCTCGCGCCAGTCGCAACGGTTGCGGGCGGTATGGTTTGGAATGGGTTCAGGCCCACAGTGGCTCAAATTACAGGTTTGCTTGTTTCACTTGTGGGCGCGATTGTTCTGATCCTGTCGGGTGGCGGGGCGGGCGCGTCGCTCTTTGCAATTGATGCCGGCAAAGTGTGGATGCTGGGCGCTGTCCTCATCTGGGCATGGTACACGCTGATACTGCGATCAAACCCCGTCAACGTGCCTCAAACCGTCAGTTTGGTTGCAAGCATCATCGTAGCGCTTGTTATGATGCTGGCGCTTCTGTTGGTGCGCGGCATCGAGCCACCGCAAATGAACCGCGATATGGTGCTGGCGATCCTATACATCGCGATCCTGCCTTCCGCCCTTGGCTTTTTGCTTTGGTCCTATGGGATCAGCGTCATTGGACCCGAGCAGGGCGGTCAGTTCATTCACCTCATGCCGATTTTCGGGAGCATCTTGGCAGTTCTGTTTTTGGGTGAGAGCATCACGCTGTCTTTGGTTGCAGGCGCGGTCTGCGTGATTGCCGGGATCGTTTTGGTCAATCGCCGGGACAAAACCCTAAGTTCATAATCCGTTAATGATTGTCTCACAAACTGTCTCACTTCTGAGACAAATGCCTGCCGATGCAGCGCATGATGACACGACCCGCTGCATTCCTATGCGAATATCTCAGGACTTTCGGGAGGAACTGAGGTAGAACCAACGCCATGCGACACAGCGATAAAGTTCTAGCAACGATGGAATCTTCGCAATCCGCGGCGCGCAGCCGGATTGCAGCGTCTTGGCGTCGGTCCATGGAACGCCATGGGCTAGACCCAGCAACGCAAGACATTCCAGTCTTAGAGACGGCGTCTGAACTAAGCGAACGCCAAGAGCGGGCAGGGCTCTTGCGCAGCGCTGCGACCTCTCAGTTGGACCATCTTTTCAGTCTGGTGGGCAGCTCCGGGTGCACCGTGGTTCTGACCGACACCGATGGTGTGATCCTTGATCAGCGTTGCAGCGATGCGGATGCGCCGTATTTCGCAAGCTGGGGCCTGCAGGCTGGCGCGAACTGGAGCGAGCACCGTGAAGGGACCAATGGCATTGGCACCTGCTTGGTGGAAGAACGCCACCTGATTGTGCACCGCGATCAGCATTTCATGGCAAAGAACACGGCTATGAGCTGTATCGACAGCCCAATCTATGGCGCGAATGGCGAACTTGTTGGCGCGCTGGATGTATCCTCTGCCCGTGCAGATCAGACGGAAGGGTTCAACAAGCTCATCTCAGCGACCGTTGCACAAACCGCGCGTCAGATCGAAGCAGAAACCTTCCGCAGCACATTTTCCAAGGACCGCATTGTGATTGCTGGTGAAAGCAAAAACGAACAGAACGCTCTGGTGGCGGTGAATGGCGACGATGTCATTGTCGGTGCAACCCGCGCGGCACGTAAATTGTTTGGCTGGAAACTCTCGGGAACTGTGACCCCTGTGGCGGCGACGGACCTTTTTGTGGGTGAAGGCACGCACCAGGGATTTGAGCGAGGTGAAAAGGCAGCCCTTGTCAAAGCAATCACGCGCGCTGGCGGCAATATGTCTGAAGCAGCAAAAGCATTGGGCATTGGCCGTGCAACGCTATATCGCCGTATGAAACGCCTGGGATTGGCGCGCGACGGGCACTAAATCAACGCGGCTTGTCTCGGGACTGAGACAGGTTGCAGATCGGGCCGCTTGCACCCACTAGAGCCCAGTCCTCCATCATCGCTAACTCTTCCTCACGTTATAGGAGGAGAAAACCATGAACGAAATGACAGACCTGCAATCTGCATTCACATCCCCATTTAAATCAAAATACGACAACTTCATTGGTGGCCAATTTGTGCCGCCTAACAACGGTCAGTATTTTGACAACACCACGCCGGTCACCGGGGCAGTGATCAACCAGATCGCCCGTTCTGATGCGTCTGACATCGAAAAGGCGTTGGATGCGGCCCATGCGGCAAAAGACGGCTGGGCGCGCACGTCAGTGACAGACCGCGCCAATGCGCTGCTCAAAATCGCAGACATTATGGAAGACAACCTAGAGCTTCTGGCGACCTGTGAGACTTGGGACAACGGTAAAGCCATCCGTGAAACAATGGCAGCGGATTTGCCGCTTGCCATAGACCACTTCCGCTATTTCGCATCTTGTGTGCGGGCGCAAGAAGGCACCATGGGTGAGTTGGACGATGACACGGTCGCCTATCACTTCCACGAACCACTGGGCGTTGTCGGGCAAATCATCCCGTGGAACTTCCCGCTTTTGATGGCCGCTTGGAAACTTGCGCCGGCACTTGCGGCGGGCAACGCTGTGGTGATCAAGCCTGCAGAGCAAACGCCAGCCACCATCATGGTCTGGGCGGAACTGATCGCGGATGCGCTGCCAGCAGGCGTGCTGAATATTGTGAACGGTTTTGGTCTTGAAGCAGGTAAACCACTGGCACAATCCAACCGTATAGCCAAGATCGCGTTCACCGGTGAAACCACCACCGGTCGTCTGATCATGCAATATGCCACCGAGAACCTTATTCCGGTGACACTAGAGCTTGGCGGCAAATCCCCGAACGTCTTCCACAAAGACGTCATGCGGGAAGACGATGCGTTCTTGGACAAGGCCATCGAAGGCTTTGTGATGTTCGCGCTGAACCAAGGCGAAGTCTGTACTTGCCCATCTCGCGCGCTGATCCATGAAGATATCTATGACGAGTTCATCGCTCGCTGTATCGAACGCACCCAAGCCATTGTCACCGGTGACCCGCGTGCCGACGGTGTGATGATGGGCGCGCAGGCGTCCTCTGAACAACAAGAGAAGATCCTGTCTTACTTCGACATCGGTCGCCAGGAAGGCGCGGAAGTGTTGACCGGTGGCGGCGCTGCTGATTTCGGCGGCGAACTTTCTGGCGGCAATTACATCCAGCCAACCATCCTGAAGGGCCACAACAAGATGCGGGTCTTTCAGGAAGAGATCTTTGGCCCGGTCGTTTCTGTGACCACGTTTAAGGATGAAGATGAGGCGCTAGAGATCGCAAATGACACGCTTTATGGCCTTGGGGCAGGGGTGTGGAGCCGGGATGCAAACACCTGCTACCGCTTTGGACGCAACATCAAAGCGGGCCGGGTTTGGACGAACTGCTACCACCTCTACCCAGCCCACGCCGCATTTGGTGGCTATAAGCAATCAGGTATTGGTCGCGAGACCCATAAGATGATGCTTGATCACTACCAGCAGACCAAAAACATGCTGGTGAGCTACAATCCAAACAAACTGGGCTTCTTCTAAAGCCCGCTCTGGTCTCGGCGGCACGGGTCGCCGGGACATCTTATCAAAGATGAGAGGAGCATCTTGGATGAATACCAAAATTGTTTGCGCAACGGATGACGCGCTTCCTGATGGCGCAATGGCTGGCGTGCGTGTCAGCGCGACCGATGCCGCGCGCGCTCTGTTAAATGAGATCCGCGCCGATCACGGTGATGTCTTGTTTCATCAATCCGGTGGCTGCTGCGATGGGTCTTCGCCCATGTGCTACCAGGTAGGGGATTTCTACATTGGAAGCAGCGATGTGAAATTGGGAGAGATCGACGGCGCGGAGGTCTATATCTCCGGCCCTCAATTTGAAGCGTGGAAGCACACGCAGTTGATATTGGACGCGGTGGATGGGCGCGGTGGCATGTTCAGCTTGGACAATGGGCGTGAGAAACGGTTCCTGACCCGCTCACGATTGTTCAGCGAGGATGAGTTGGAGGCTTTGCCCGCGGTGGAAACTTAAGAAACAAAAAAGGCGCCCGTAGGCGCCTGATTTACAGATTGGGTGACCTTAACGTCCCCAAGTCCGAACCGGACCGCAATCCATATGCACGAAATTAGAACCGGAATAGCGACCAACACCACCAGCGCGGCACGCTGCTGCTGCTTTGGCAATTTGACCGACAGAGCGATCACCCAAACGCAGATCCACCGCTTGGCCCTTCATATGCAAAGAGTTCTTCGCCACACCGCGAGAGCGGGAGCGTAGCATATTGTTGGTCTGCGGGCTGCGATAGCCAGACAACATCATATAAGGCTTATTGGCATCCAACAGATTGTGGGACGCGGCCATGATGTCGATCGTGCGGGTGTCGATGGATTTCACACCATTGGTGCGCCAATCCCGCATGAAGTAATTAATTTCTTTAACGGCTTCTTTAATGTAATCGCCTTCAATCCAGTAAATGGTATCGATGCTTTCACCGGTTCGACCGGAATACATGCGAAGACGGCGAATATCGCCACCACCGCGCAAGAAGCCTGCTGCATTGGAGAATGTGGGTGCGGCTGTGATGGCCGTAGCTGCAAATGCACCTAGTATGCCACGCCGCGAAATGCTCAAAGAGCCCTCGGTCGTCATAGTTTCTGCGCCTGTCCCGTCGCCTACCTGCCTCATGACTTTGCATGAGTATGTTATCCCCAGATGTGCGCTTCTTATGTCACAGGTTGATTCGTCGACCAAGCAAAAGATTTCCCGAAGGTGCTAAGGTGAAGAATTTGCGCGGAATTTTGCGCATATTTGTGAAAGCAGCTTAAATTGTTAATCACAAGTTAATGCGGTGCAGGGATGCACCAGACACAAAATGATCTGTTTTTTCAGGAAAATGTGAATGGACTTTTCCCCTTAAGCCTTGAATAAAAATAAAGCAAAAAATTGCAGGTGCGAGTTAAGGACTTTGAAAATGCGTGGTTACCGAGGACTACCTAAGGCGCTGGCTGTTCTTTCTATTGTTGTATTTACCGGGTTTGCAGGGACGCCAAGCGTCGCACAGGTCACGGCTTTTAAACAATCTGTCGCCGAATCTGCGGCCAAGGATTCGGATGTAGCGGCTTTCTATAGAGAGGCTGGTTATGAGCCAATCTGGACTGGGAAGGGCAATAAGCCAAGAGAACGTCGTAAAGCTCTGTTCGCCGCGCTTGAGAATGCCAGCTATCACGGACTAAGCGCGAAGCGCTATGATGTGGATGGTCTTAAGGCGCAGCTAAAGGCTGCAAAAACCAATCGCGATTTGGGTCGTGTCGAAGTCGCCCTCTCTAAAACTTTTGTGCGTTATGCCCGAGACATCCAGACAGGGATGCTGACACCCAAGCGTGTGGATCAGAATATTGTGCGCCAGGTGCCTTATCGGGACCGAAAAGCATATCTGGCGAACTTCGCCAAAAGCTCTCCGCGCAACTACATCAAATCTCTGACCCCAAAGACGCCAGAATATACGCGTCTCATGAAAGAGAAGCTGCAGCTGGAGAAATTGCTCGGCAAGGGCGGCTATGGCGAGACGGTAAAAGCAAGCAAGCTTGAGCCTGGTGCGTCCGGCCCAGCGGTGGTGCAGCTTCGCAATCGCCTGATCAAGATGGGCTTTATGAAGCGCAGTTCTTCCCAAAGCTTTGACAGCAATCTGCAAAAAGCCGTTCAGCAATTCCAACTGGCGCATGGTTTGAACGCAGATGGCGTCGCCGGCAAGACCACGTTGAAAGAGGTGAACAAATCTGCGGAATCCCGTCTGCAATCTGTTCTTGTCGCACTGGAGCGTGAACGCTGGAACAACCGTCCTGAGGGGCGCGGGAAACGTCACGTGTTGGTCAACCTGACGGATTACTCTGCGGTCATTATGGACAATGGCAAAGAGACGTTCCGTACGCGTACCGTCATTGGCGCAACCAAGAGTGATCGGGTAAGCCCTGAATTCTCTGACACCATGGAGCACATGGTGATCAACCCGACATGGAACGTACCGCGCTCGATTGCCACCAAAGAATACCTGCCGATGCTGCAGAAAAACCCGAACGCTGTTTCGCATTTGAAACTGGTGGATTCACGGGGTCGCACTGTAAGCCGGGATAGTGTGGATTTCACACAATTCACCAAGTCTAGCTTCCCGTTCAATATCAAGCAGGCGCCAAGCCGTTCCAATGCTTTGGGTTTGGTAAAGTTCATGTTCCCGAACAGGTACAACATCTATCTACATGACACGCCAGCGAAAAACTTATTCTCTCGTGAGACCCGCGCATATAGCCATGGCTGTATCCGCCTGCACAAACCGTTCGAGTTTGCCTACACGTTGCTGGCCAAGCAAAGCAGCAATCCGAAAGGCGAGTTCCATCGCCATCTAGATACTGGCCGCGAAACGACTGTGCCGCTGGAGAAACAAGTTCCAGTCCACATCATTTACCGCACCGCTTTCACAAAAGCGAAAGGCCCAATGCAATACCGCCGTGACATCTATGGCCGTGATGCAAAGATCTGGAAAGCGCTCGCGAACGAAGGGGTGGTCTTGCGCGCGGTTCGCGGGTAAACAGTCCCCCAAGTTCTGGGGGTGAAATGGCACATTCCATTCAAGTGATTGCAGAAGCTCTAGGGGCGCAAGCCTTTGGGGCTTCTGATATTTTGGTGAAGCGTCTGGCGGAACCAGCGGATGCTGGCGTTCATGACCTAGCTTTGGCGCTCAACCCGAAATTTGCCGAGGGCATCACTCAAGGAAAAGCGCGTGCAGCGGTACTTTGGGACGGTGCGGATTGGCAAGCAATGGGGCTTGAGGCAGCCATCACCGTTCCGCGTGCGCGGTTTGCGATGACGACCCTGACCAAGACCTTTGATTTAGGGCACGGGCTGCAACCGGGCATTCATCCAAGTGCCGTTGTCGATCCTGCAGCAGAACTGGGTAAAGGCGTCAGCATCGGCCCAATGACCGTGATCGAAGCAGGTGCAAAGATCGGCGACAATGCCCAGATCGGAGCGCAATGCTTTGTCGGAATCGACGTAACACTGGGTGCAGGCGCGGTCCTGCGCGACAATGTCAGCCTTCTTGCACGGGTTCAGATCGGCGAGAACTTCTGGTGCCAATCAGGCGCACGCATTGGTGGCGATGGCTTTTCCTTTGTGACGCCCGAAAAGAGCCACGTCGAAACTGCGCGTGAAACCCTGGGCCAAGAAGTGACGGCCGACAGCCAGAGCTGGGTGCGCATTCACAGCGTGGGTTCCGTTCACATTGGCGATAATGTTGAGGTCGGCGCAAACACAACCATCGACCGTGGCACGATCCGGGATACTCGGATTGGCGACGGCACCAAGATCGACAATCTTGTTCAAATTGGACATAACGTGGTGATTGGCACGAATTCTTTGCTCTGTGGTCAAGTCGGTGTCGCAGGATCTACACAAATTGGTAATAATACCGTGCTCGGCGGGCAGACCGGCGTGGGTGACAACCTAAAGGTTGGTGACAATGTCATCACCGGGGCGGGCACCATGGTGCTCTCAAACGTGCCTTCAGGTCGCGCGATGTTGGGCTATCCAGCCATGAAAATGGAAACACATATTGAGGCCTATAAAGGCTTGCGCAGGCTTTCGCGTCTTGCCAAAGACGTCAGTGACTTAAAGAAAGCTATTTTAAATCGTTCGTCGAAAGACTAAATCAAAGCGCAAGTCTGGCGAAAGGAATGACTGATGAGCGTCAAAGACAAGATCATTGAGATCATTGCAGAACAGGCTGTGCTAGAGCCGTCTGACGTGACAATGGAAAGCACGCTAGAAGATCTGGGCATTGATAGCCTCGGTCTGGTTGAGAGCATTTTTGCCATTGAAGAAGCGTTTGATATTTCCGTGCCCTTTAACGCCAATGAACCCACAGAGAGCGATTTTGACATCTCTTCTGTGGCGACGATCATTGCAGGCATCGAAAAACTTGTGGCCGAGCAGGCCTAACGCGCCAGCGCTGTGGATCTAAGAGAAGTAATCCGATGAAGCGAGTTGTCATTACCGGGGCAGGGACGATCAACGCCCTTGGCCATAATGTCGCCGACACATGGACGGCGATGAAAGAGGGCAAATGCGGCATCGGCCCCATGGACGTGCGCGATGTGGATCGTTTGGCGATCAAGATCGGCGGTCAGGTGCATGGGTTTGAGACCGAAGGTCTGTTCAATCGCCAGCAAATGGCTCTGTATGACCGTTTTACCCAATTCGCCCTAGTGGCCGCGCGGGAAGCGATTGCGCAATCAGGCTTGTCCTTCAGCGGTGAACTCGCCGCCAAAGCGGGCGTTGTTATGGGCACTTCCGGCGGAGGCATGCAGACACTCGATGAAAATTATCGAACTGTCTATGAAGATGGCAAAAACCGCGTGCATCCTTTTGTGGTGCCAAAGCTGATGAACAACGCTGCGGCGAGCCATATTTCGATGGAGTTCAATCTCAAAGGCCCGTCCTTCACCGTAGCAACCGCCTGCGCGAGCTCGAACCACGCGATGGCCCAAGCATTCCAACTGGTGCGTTGTGGAATGGCACCTGCAATGGTCACGGGCGGCGCTGAAAGCATGCTTTGCTTTGGTGGTGTCAAAGCCTGGGAAGGTCTGCGCGTGATGTCCAAAGACGGATGCCGCCCGTTCTCGGCCAACCGCAACGGAATGGTGCAGGGCGAAGGCGCTGGTGTCTTTGTGTTTGAAGAATATGAGCATGCCAAAGCCCGTGGTGCTGAGATCTTGGCAGAAGTTGCGGGTTTCGCCATGAGCTCTGACGCCGCAGATATTGTGATGCCTTCTAAACAGGGTGCAGCGCGGGCGATTTCCGGTGCGTTGGCGGACGCGAAACTAAACGCGTCTGATGTTGGCTATATCAACGCACATGGAACTGGCACTGCCGCCAATGACAAAACCGAATGTGCAGCGGTGGCTGATGTCTTTGGGCCGCATGCGGACAACCTGATGATCAGCTCTACCAAGTCTATGCACGGGCATTTGATCGGCGGCACCGGTGCTGTCGAGCTGCTGGCCTGCATTATGGCGCTCAAAGAGGGCGTTATCGCACCCACCGTAGGTTATGAGGAACCGGATCCAGAATGTGCGCTGGACGTTGTGCCCAATGAAGCACGCGAGGCGAAGGTGGACGCAGTATTGTCTAATGCCTTTGCCTTTGGCGGATTAAACGCTGTTCTCGCGCTTCGCGCGGTTTAAGCAAAATCATATATCGAAACGAAAAGGGCTCCCAATTGGAAGCCCTTTTTGGATTCTGCCATCAGCGTAGCTTACGGAAGGCGATCAAATGCCTTCGTGAAGCCAGTCAGCGACATGTTGACCGACACCGTCTGATCTGGTGCTTGCACTGGAACGATTGTCACAGACGCAGAATTGCCACGCTTGTAACCGTTCACGTCGTCCTCAGTCAGTCCGATACGGGACACACACCCGTTCGGCATGCAGAATGCGAATGGATAGCGCTTACCCGGTGCTTGATCGATGGAAATGGTAAGCTGCGGCGTTAGCAACGTCTCAAGAGGCGCGACGATTGTGCCGCCAGCAAATACCTGTGGTTGTCCAGCCACCCGAAACAGGTTTACCTCAACCACTGGATTGTTCTGAGAGTCGCGCAGAAGCTGGTACATCTGGCAACGCTCTTGCTCACCCAATTGCTGACAATTCACTGTCCAATCGCCAAATGTCTCGCTTGTGACTTCAGGTTCCACCGGCTGGCCCGTCGCCAGATCGCTGGGTGCCTCTGAAGTCGGCTGTTCTTCGGTTGTCGTAGGTGCCTGCTCTTCAGTGGCTGGTGCCTGATCCTGTGCCAAAACGAATGTCGGAGCGGCGAACGCTGCTGCAATGGCAATTGTCTGGATAGTTTTGAGCATAACGCCCCCAAATGATTAAAGTCTCAAGGCGCAATTACCACGTTGGGGCGGGAGTGTCATTTTTGAATTTATGAGCAATGGCCAATTCTTGCGAGAATTTGCTCATCCAATCCGTGGACAATTACGCCGACTTAAAAGCCGACATAGAAAAAGGAGCCCGAAGGCCCCTTAATCCGTTTTCTCCCCGTCGGACTGGCCGACTTATTTTATGCCCCGGACGCTAGGACGAATCTTTGCACCGGTCAACGGTAAACGGTCGTTTTTTCTTCACAATTTGTCTTTCCTAGGAAAAAAGCCCCCGACTCTTGGTGCCTCTACTATCAGATTGATAAAAAACGCCGCGCGCATTGGCACTTAGACAATAAATCCGTAACCTTTCCCAAACGGCAAAAACCGAATGAATCACAAAAGGGACGGATCGTGGACAATTCAATTTTCCTTGGCGGCGGCGGCGAAGACTACGCCACGAAACAATTCCTGAATTTGAAATACGCCAACCGGCACGGCTTGATTGCGGGGGCGACCGGGACCGGCAAAACCGTCACCCTTCAGATCCTTGCGGAAGGGTTTTCAAATGCCGGTGTCCCGGTTTTTATGGCCGATGTGAAAGGGGACCTTTCGGGTCTCGCCGCAGCAGGAAGCGCGGATTTCAAACTGCATGAGGCTTTCACAAGCCGCGCCGAAAAGATTGGCTTTGCCGACTACATCTACGAAGACTTCCCGGTCACATTCTGGGATCTATTCGGCGAAAAGGGCCACCCGATCCGCACCACAGTCTCTGAAATGGGACCCTTACTGATTTCACGTTTGTTAGAGCTGTCTGAAGCTCAAGAAGGTATCCTGAACATCGCGTTCCGGGTCGCGGATGAAGAGGGGCTCCCGCTCCTTGATCTCAAAGATCTGCAATCCTTACTCGTTTGGTTGGGCGAAAATCGCCAAGACCTGTCGCTGCGCTATGGCAATATTTCTGTGCAATCCATCGGCGCGATCCAACGTCGGTTGATGGTGCTCGAAAACCAAGGAGCCACCGGGTTCTTTGGTGAACCTGCGCTAGAGTTGAGCGATCTTATTCGCACGGACGGCAATGGGCGCGGGCAAGTGAACATTCTGGCGGCAGACAAGCTGATGTCATCCCCGCGCTTATATGCGACTTTCCTTCTGTGGCTGCTGAGCGAGTTGTTTGAAGACCTGCCCGAAGTGGGGGATCCCGACAAACCAAAACTCGTCTTTTTCTTTGATGAGGCCCATCTGCTGTTTGAGGATGCCCCAAAGGCATTGGTCGACAAGGTCGAGCAGGTGGCGCGTCTGATCCGCTCTAAAGGTGTCGGTGTCTATTTCATCACCCAAAGCCCTGCGGATGTGCCCGAAGATATTCTTGGCCAGTTGGGTAACCGCGTGCAGCACGCATTGCGCGCGTTCACTGCAAGGGATCGTAAAAACCTGCGTATGGCAGCAGAGACGTATCGCGACAATCCGCGGTTCTCGACCGAGGAAGCCATTCGCGAAGTCGGCGTTGGTGAGGCGGTGACATCAACCTTGCTGAAGAAAGGTATCCCAAGTGTGGTCGAGCGGACCTTGATCCGGCCACCATCCTCTAAGCTGGGACCAATCTCTGACGCCAAACGCAAAGAAGTGATCAATACCAGCGACTTGGATGCCAAATATGCAGTAAAGGTTGATCGTAAATCCGCCTTTGAAATCCTGAAATCCCGCGCTGAAAAAGCAGCCGCAGAAGCGGAACGCCTTGAGGCGGAGGAAGAAGAAATGACCGTCGCGGCGCGGGAATATTCATCGGCACGTCGCTACAGCGGATCTCGTGTGGGGCGTTCTTCAAGCCGGTCAACGTCGCGCCGCACGCAAAAGAGCTTTGGCGAGCAAATGACGAAAATGGTGGTCAAAGAACTGACAGGCACCACCGGTCGCAAGATCGTACGCGGCATTCTGGGCGGCCTGTTTAAGGGTCGCTAATGACAACGAACGGTGCTGAATGTGGGGGTAAAAACCTGCAT
>NZ_CYTO01000024.1:504856-693908 GCF_001458335.1 Cognatishimia activa | reverse complement strand
ACAGTCAACTGCTCTACCGCTGAGCTACGCCGGAACAACGAAGCACCGTATAGCTAACGAATATTTCTGCGTCCAGAGGGGCTGTTACATTTTTTTCGTTTTCCTGCGACTTTTTTAGGCCAGCGCGAATGTCGCTGAAATTTCAAGGCCTTGCTGTGCAACCACAAGCCCGCGCCCATGCAAATCCACCAGATGCGCAAGAACATTTCGCTCGGCAGCAGGTATTAGCTTTGGATTGACGTCCTGATAAATGGCGCGGGTGAGGGCGGGGATGTCGGCGCTGGCTTTCTTAAGTTCTGCCAGAATGTCGACCTCACGGGATTTTCGGTGGCTTATCAGCCAGTTCAACCGGTCATGAGGTGCGGTGATGGGTGCGCCATGCGCAGGATAGAAGGCTCGCCACTTCGTTTGGTTCAGGCGCTCGCAGGACGCCATAAAATCCGTCAGATCGCCGTCAGGGGGTGAAACAAGCGAGCTGGCCCAGCCCATAATGTGATCGCCGGTGAAACAAATATCGTCCATCGCGAGTGAGATATGGTTTCCCATATGGCCAGGTGTGTGAATCACGCGGAGGTTTTTGCCGTCAATATCAATAATGTCACCGTCTTTGACGATCTCATCCGGCGCAAAGGCTTCATCGACACCTTCGCCGCCACCGATCACCCCAGATTGCGCCAAAACGCGCATAGCAGCACTGCGGCCGCTAGAGGAATCTCCAAATGCAATCACCTTGGCACCGGTTTTTGCTGAAAGATCAGCAGCAAGCGGGGAATGATCGAGATGGCTATGGGTCACAACAATCTGCTTCAAGATCTGGTCCGGTGCCAGCGACTTCAGAATGGCCTCTAAATGCGGTTCTGAGCTGGGTCCCGGATCGATCACGGTGATCTCACGCTGGCCCAACAGAAACGTATTGGTGCCCCAATAGGTCATTGGCGACGGGTTCGGGGCAAGGATCATACGAACACCCGGTTCCAATTCCACCGGCACGCCAACCTTTGGCGCATTTTCGAGTTCTGCTGCAGACATCCTGTTTCCTTATTTGCCTGTTCACGGTTAGGTTTAGCCCATGACATTCGATTGGCTCAAACAATACGTGCCCAGAGGCCTTTATGGCCGCGCAGCACTGATCCTGATTCTTCCAGTTGTGACCTTACAGTTGGTCGTCTCAGTCGTCTTTATTCAACGCCATTTCGAAGGAGTGACCGCGCAGATGACGCGCAGCCTGTCCCATGAATTGCGATTGGTTTTGAAAGAGATCGATACAGCGCCTTCACAGAATGCCGCTCAGGAAGAGGTGAAGGACAAGTTGGCTGAGCTTGAAATCTCAGTCCGCTTTACCGAACAGGTTGAGGTCGCGTCTGAACGGCGCTGGTATGACTTCTCAGGCACAGTCGTCATGCGAGAGTTGTTCGCCGAGTTGCCGCAAGCCACCGCCATTCGGCTACCCAATGACGATGACACACTGGTCTATGTGGGAACGCGTTTTGGACCAGCAGAGCTGTCTTTTGATCGTCGCCGTGTTTCAGCCACCAACCCCCACCAGCTATTGGTGAATATGGTGTTCTTTGGTGGTCTTATGACCCTGATCGCCTTTGTATACTTGCGCAATCAACTGCGTCCGATCACGCGGCTGGCCGCGGCCGCACAGGCCTTTGGCCGAGGCAATACCGTGCCATACTCCCCAGCCGGTGCGCTCGAAGTCCGCGCCGCGGGGAACGCGTTCCTCGATATGCGTGCACGGATTGAACGTCAGATTGAACAACGCACCTTGATGCTCTCTGGTGTAAGCCATGACCTACGCACGCCACTGACGCGGATGCGCCTTGGGCTGTCCTTCCTTGACGATGCAGATCGCGTACCTCTTGAGCGCGATGTGGACGATATGCAGAGGATGCTGGATGAATTTCTGAGCTTTGCGCGGGGGGCGAGTGAGGTCACGCCGGAAGAGCTGGATTTCTGTCCTTTCTTTCACGAGATCGCCAAAGGTTTCACGACGCCAAACCGCGCTGTCAAAGTGACCGCTTGTGAAATCACGCAACCTTTGATGCTGAAGAAAATGGTAATGAAGCGCGCGATCGAGAATTTGGTCAATAACGCTCTGCGCTACGGATCAACCGTCGAGATGAGCGCCATCCAAATGAAGAAATCCGTCATTATTCGTGTCGAGGATGATGGTCCGGGCATCCCTGAAGCACAGCGCGAAGACGCCCTGAAACCTTTCAACCGCTTAGATGCGGCGCGTAATCAGGATCAGGGCAGTGGGGTCGGGCTTGGCCTGTCCATCGCAGCGGACGCAGCACGCGCTCATGGCGGGGTTTTGCGATTGGAAACAAGTGAAACGCTTGGCGGCCTTCAAGCGGATATCGTGATCGCGATTTAGGCGCGAAAACAGGGCAGTTACATGAAGAGGGTGGAATTTGGTAGGCCCGGCAGGACTTGAACCCGCAACCAAAGCGTTATGAGCGCTCTGCTCTAACCAATTGAGCTACAGGCCCACCGTGGCGACAAGTGCTAAGGTCATGCGTGGGGGTCGTCAAGCGGAATTGGCAGGCAAATTGCCGGGTTTTTTCACCCAACCGTTGCCCTTTCAGCGCCTATGGGTTAGGGGCGTCGCAACATCTATTAGGAGCCCCCCATGACCGCCCCACAAAACAACGGTAAGAACGGTATCACCTATGCGGATGCAGGTGTGGATATTGATGCAGGCAACGAACTTGTCGAGCGTATCAAGCCTGCTGCGAAGCGGACCACACGTTCTGGCGTAATGGCGGGTTTGGGCGGATTTGGCGCTCTGTTTGACCTGAAAGACGCGGGTTACAAAGATCCGATTTTGGTCGCAGCCACCGATGGTGTGGGCACCAAACTGCGTATCGCGATTGATACCGGCAATGTCGACGGCGTGGGCATCGATCTGGTCGCAATGTGCGTGAACGATCTGGTTTGTCAGGGCGCTGAGCCGCTGTTTTTCCTAGACTATTTCGCGACCGGCAAGCTCGAAACAGAAACCGCGGCCCGTATCATCGAAGGTATCGCAGAAGGCTGCTACCAATCTGGCTGCGCCTTGATCGGCGGTGAGACCGCGGAAATGCCTGGCATGTATGAAGCCGGTGATTTCGACCTCGCTGGCTTCTCTGTCGGTGCAATGGAACGCGGCGCTGATTTGCCTGCAGGCGTCAAAGAAGGCGACGTTTTGATTGGTCTTGCCTCTAACGGCATCCATTCCAATGGATATTCCTTGGTGCGCAAACTGGTCGAGGTGTCTGGTCTGAAATGGGAAGACGATTGCCCATGGGAAGAGGGCACACTGGGAGCATCCTTGCTGAAGCCAACACGCCTTTATGTGAAACAAGCGCTGGCAGCGGTGCGGGCAGGGGGCGTGCATGCGCTGGCTCATATCACCGGCGGTGGTCTGACCGAAAACCTGCCACGCGTTTTGCCGGAAGGTTTGGGTGCTGATGTGGACCTGAACGCGTGGGAATTGCCCGCCGTTTTCAAATGGCTGACCAAAACCGGCGGTATGGATGAAGCGGAAGCGCTAAAAACATTCAACTGCGGCATTGGCATGATTTTGGCGGTGGAAGCGGACCAAGCAGATGCGCTGACAGCTTTGCTGTCTGATGCTGGCGAGACAGTGTTCCGTCTGGGCACCGTGACCCAGGGCGAAGGTATGCGTTACACAGGCAACCTGCTGTGAAGAAACGCGTTGCGATTTTCATTTCAGGGGGCGGCTCTAACATGGTCCGCCTTGTTGAAGACATGCAGGCAGGTGGTCATGCGGCGGAACCGGTTCTGGTGCTGGCAAATGACGCCGACGCCGGAGGCTTGAAAAAGGCCCGAGACATGGGAATTGCGACGGCCTCCGTGGATCACCGTCCCTTCAAAGGGGATCGTGAAGCCTTTCAGACGGCCCTGAATGAACAACTGGACGCGGTACAGCCTGATATCCTGTGCCTTGCAGGTTTTATGCGTGTGCTGACAGAAAGCTTTGTCGCCCCATGGGAGGGGCGCATGCTGAATATCCACCCATCATTGCTGCCCAAATACAAAGGCCTGCACACCCATGCGCGCGCCTTGGAAGCGGGCGACAAGGAACACGGTTGCACAGTGCATTTGGTCACACCGAAGCTCGACGATGGCCCCATGCTGGGCCAAGCCACGGTGCCAGTGCTTGAGGATGACACACCAGACAGCCTTGCAGCGCGCGTTCTCGTGCAAGAACACAAGCTATACCCTGCTGTTTTGCGAAATTTTGCGGCTGGAAACAGTGATTTCATCTCGCTCTAATACCTGACCGCAGGGCATTCGTTGCATTTTAACGAATTTGCTCGTAAGCCTTATATGGGGCCACAAGAAATTAAGAACGAAGACAGCCGCTTTATGAAAACACTGACAACGACGGAAGAATTGGCGCAATTCTGCAAAGAGGCGCGTCAGCATCCTTATGTCACCATCGACACGGAATTCCTGCGCGAACGGACCTATTATTCCAAGCTATGCTTGGTGCAATTGGCCTACCCGGGTGAGGGTGATGAAAACGCGGTGTTGGTGGATCCGTTGGTGGATGGCTTGTCGCTCGAGCCGCTTTACGAGCTCTTCCGCGACACCAATGTGGTCAAGGTATTCCACGCCGCCCGTCAGGATCTTGAGATCTTTTTCATCGAGGCTGGCGTCTTTCCTGACCCGCTCTTTGATACGCAAGTGGCAGCCATGGTTTGTGGCTTTGGTGAGCAGGTTGGCTATGAAACCTTGGTCCGTAAGATCGCGCGCCAAGGGCTTGATAAATCGAGCCGTTTCACAGATTGGTCCCGCCGTCCATTGACCGATGCGCAGAAGAAATACGCGCTTGGTGACGTAACACATTTGCGCAAAATTTATGAGTTTCTTGCCGAGAAGCTGGAAGAGACCGGCCGCGCCCGTTGGGTGAAAGAAGAGCTGACGGTTTTGACCAGCCCAGAAACTTATATTCTGGATCCAGAGGACGCGTGGAAGCGCGTTAAGACCCGAACAACAACGCCGAAATTCCTTGCCATCGTGCGTGAGTTGGCAAAGTTCCGGGAGCGCTTGGCGCAAAGCCGGAATATCCCGCGCAATCGCGTTTATAAAGATGATGCGTTGATCGAGCTGGCATCCACCAAACCGCAAACCCCGCAGGATCTGGGGCGGTCGCGCCTTTTGCTGCGCGAGGCGCGTAAGGGAGAGATTGCTGAGGGTATTCTTGCGGCGATCAAGGCCGGTATTGAATGCCCGCCAGCGGACATGCCCAAAGTGAAGAAAGCCAAGGATAGCCAGCAGGTGAACCCGGCGCTTGCCGATCTGTTGCGCGTGCTTTTGAAGTCCAAGACCGAACGCTCTGGCGTCGCTAGCAAACTGATCGCCAACGCTGCAGAGCTCGACGCGATTGCGTCTGGCGAGCGCGATGTGCCGTCCCTGAAGGGGTGGCGCCGTGAGGTGTTTGGTGAAGACGCACTGCGTCTATGTGACGGTCAGATCGCTCTGTCCGCCAAAGGCAGCAATATCAAGATTATTCAGCTGAGCTAAGCTTTAACGGCGACGCACCTGCATTGCGTTGGATTGCCCAACGATGCGGATTGTGCGCACCCCGGTGAGGTCCTGTTCCGTCCGGAAGCGTGCCACATTGATTTCGCGAGACCGTGCAGGGCCTTGGCGGAAACCTTCTGGCTGGATCGCTTCCAGGCGATATGTCAGAACGCCGTCGACCGGCAACTCTTGGTCATTCTCAGGCGTTAGGCGCACTTCAAACGCCCCTTGGGTCTGAGCGGTGCCCAAAACGCGGATAATGGCTCCTCCAGAGACCCGTTCGACCTTCACGTCATTGATCACCAAAACAGGAACGCCGGGGTAGACATCGTCTCCGACGCGACGCTGGAAGATGCTTTCACGGCGCTGCGGGATCAGAGGGTTAATCTCTTTCTCATCTTGAGGGACATCGACCCGTTCTGCGCGCCCGAACCAGTTAAACGGATTAAGGCGCGAGTCGGCCACGCGGCCGCAGCTGGTCAGTGCAATGGAAGAAACCAACAGTATCCCAAGTGTCTTGCGCATCATTTGCCCCAATTTGCTTTGCATATGGGTTAACGCATCAAATGGGCTTTGAAAAGCCGCAAGGCAGGTCTGGACCTTTTTGAATGAGCGCACTAGGTCAAAGGGACACCGAAGAGGACGCGCAGATGGCCACGGAAGCCTTTGAAGAAATCGTTGAAGACTTTGAATTCATAGACGATTGGGAAGATCGCTATCGCTATGTGATTGACCAAGGCAAAGCGATGGATCCATTAGATGATGCTTTGAAAGTGCCGGCCACCAAAGTGGATGGTTGCGCAAGTCAGGTATGGCTGCACCCAACCATCGAAAACGGTGTTCTGACCTTTGATGGCGACAGCGATGCGATGATTGTCCGTGGGCTGATCGCGGTACTGCGTAAGTTGTTTAACGGGCTCAGCTTGGCAGAGGTATTGGCTGTGGACGCCCGGGCAGAGCTTGAGCGTCTGGGGCTCAATGAACACCTGTCTTCGCAGCGCTCCAATGGCGTGCGTGCGATGATTGAACGGGTGCGTTTGGTGGCGTCAGAGGGTTGATTGGCGCTTTGCGCCAAGCCTGCGGCGCGAGTATTTTTGCAAAGAAGAAGCGCTTATGAGGCGTTCCTGAAGTGGTGGAGCACGTAGAGGCGTATGGCACTGGCGAGTCCTGTATCGAGGTCACGCTCTGCATCAATTTTTGCCGCTAGAACATTGATTGGAAGGTTTTTTTCTGCAGCAATATCGCGAAAGGCTTTCCAGAAATCATCTTCCAAAGACACGCTGGTGCGGTGCCCTTTGAGAGTAAGGGAGCGTTTGACCGGGCGGCTCAACGGTCGTCTCGCTTCACACCATCAAGGCGGCGCTTTTCGATGTCTGAGAGCTTTTCTTCTGCGTCTTTTTGCGCTTTGGTGCGCCCAAACTTCGCAGCGTTCTGATCAGCGCGGGCCTTTTTTTCGGCCCGCGCTTTTTCTTTTCGAAACCGGTTCAGATTGACCGGTTCTGCCATCAGGCTTTTGGACCGATCATCTGCTCAGGGCGCACAACCGCATCAAAGGTTGCCTCATCTACAAAGCCAAGCGCGATGGCTTCTTCTTTCAGAGTGGTGCCGTTTTTATGAGCTGTCTTCGCAACTTTGGTCGCGTTGTCATAGCCAATGGTTGGCGCAAGCGCTGTCACCAGCATGAGGCTTTCTTTCATCAGCTTGTCGATGCGCGGCTCATTGGCTTGAATGCCGTTCAGCATACGCTCGGTGAAGCTGTCCGCCACATCACCCAGAAGCTGCATGGATTGCAGAAGGTTGTAGGACATCATTGGGTTATAGACGTTCAGCTCAAAGTGACCCTGAGAGCCTGCGAATGTCATCGCCGCGTTGTTACCCATCACATGTGCCGCAACTTGGGTCATCGCTTCGGCCTGTGTTGGGTTCACCTTGCCCGGCATGATGGAAGAGCCCGGCTCGTTTTCAGGCAGGATCAATTCGCCCAGACCAGAACGCGGGCCAGAGCCCAGGAAGCGGATGTCGTTGGCAATCTTGTACATGGAGCCGGCAACGGTTGCCAAAGCGCCGGACATGAAGACCATGGCGTCATGCGCTGCCAGAGCTTCGAATTTGTTCGGAGCGGTCACGAAAGGCAGGCCTGTGATTTCAGCCATATTCGCCGCAACGGTTTCGCCCCAGCCCGGTTGTGTATTGAGGCCGGTGCCAACGGCAGTCCCACCTTGCGCCAGCTCGTAAATGCCGGGCAGGGCCGCTTCAACGCGTGCGATGCCCTGACGGATCTGATGCGCATAGCCACCGAATTCTTGGCCCAATGTCAGCGGTGTCGCGTCTTGGGTGTGGGTTCGGCCGATTTTGATGATGTCTTTGAATTCTTCAGACTTCGCTTCCAAACCTTCTGCCAGTTTGGTCAGACCCGGCAGCAGCACGTCACGAACCGTCATCGCCGCCGCAATATGCATCGCCGTCGGGAACGTATCGTTAGAGGACTGACCCATATTGCAGTGGTCATTTGGGTGCACAGGGTCTTTGGAACCAATCACGCCACCAAGGATTTCAATCGCGCGGTTCGCGATGACCTCGTTTGAGTTCATGTTGGACTGCGTACCGGAACCGGTCTGCCAAACCACCAGCGGGAAGTTGTCGTCAAACTTGCCCTCAAACACTTCGCCCGCCGCCTGGATGACCGCATCTGCGATTTTCGCGTCCAGCTTGCCGTTTTCTTTGTTGGCCATGGCGCAGGCTTTTTTGATCACACCAAGTGCGCGTACGATTGGAACCGGCTGCTTTTCCCAACCGATTGGGAAGTTCATGATCGAACGTTGTGTCTGTGCGCCCCAATATTTGTCTGTTGGGACTTCCAGCGGGCCAAAGCTGTCGGTTTCGGTACGGGTGTCGGTCATCGGGTCCTCCGGAAACTTGATTTTGCCAATGTCATAACGTCGATCTGACAATATGCAATGCTGTATACCATTGAATACCGCAAGTTTGCGATAACACTTGGCCCAGATCAGCCAACACCCGATTGAAAGGAGGAGATTCTACTGAAAGGCACGCCTAAATCGGTAAACCCGAGCCGGTGGCAGATTGAACCAAGAGGTTCCCAGCTTTTCAACGCTGACCCCAAGTTCTGCCTGCATATTGGGCGAGATGGGAGACTTGGTGCTGTAGGTGAACTGGGTGAAGAACCCATCCGGTGCCATGACCTGAAGCGCACGACCAACGATGTCGCGCTGCAAATTGGGGCGTGACAGGATGGCTATCCCGGAAATCACAGCACCAATATCCGTAAGACCAATATCCTGAATATCCTGTGCCGGTCGATTAAGGACATTCACGCCCGGGAATTTCTCACGCAGATTTTCGCAGAACTTTTCGTTCATCTCCAACAGCGTCAAACGCTCGGGCGCGACACCAGCTTCCAAGATCGCCCGAGTGAAGCTTCCGGTACCCGGTCCAACTTCAACAATCGGCCCCTTTGTATGTTCCAAACCCTTGGTCATCAGTCGCGCTGTTGCCGCACTGGACGGCGCAATCGCTACAACTTGGGTGGGACGACGAACCATTTCGCCAAGGAAAAGGGCGATATCATTGGCCATAGGTAGTTTCCTTCGGGATAATCGGCAGTAATATGGGTACACAAAGTGAACCCCAGAACCGGTTATCCCGCAAGGTATTTGGCTATTTTTTCATGAAAGCGTCATAGAGATCAGCGCTTTATCGCCAAAAGACATGATCCACTAGGTCTTGCGGAAACTGTCCAAGCTCACAACATCTGCGTCTTTCTTTTCACCTGGCGCAGTGTCGCTGAGTTTTTCTTCGATCTTGTCTTTTAAGCTCTCAGAGATTTTCTCTGATACGTCTTCGACGATCGGCTCAACAGGCGCGAGCTCTTCGACGTCATCCTCATCATCATCAGATTCTTGCGTCTCAAACCGCAAACCAAACTCTACCGATGGATCAACGAATGTTTTGATCGCGTCATATGGGATGTAAAGCGGCTCTGGTGCATCTCCGAAGTTGAGAGTGACCGCAAAGCCTTCTTCGGTGACAGTCAGATTGTCAAACCAGTGCTGCATCACCACGGTCATTTCGCCGGGATAGCGATCAGACAGCCAATCGGCGATCTGCACATCAGGGTGTTGCGTGTCAAAGGTGATGAAGAAGTGATGCTCGCCCGGCAAACCATTGTCGCGCACGTCTTCAAGGACCTCTTGGATCAGCCCTCTCATAGCCCGATGCATCAGGTTGCCATAATCAATCGTCGCGGTCATCGAAAACCCTATTTCTTCGTCTTTCCGTCAGCATAAAAGATTCGTCGGGAAACGAAAGCGCACAAGCGCGGGTTTTGTCACAAATACGAGAACAGAATGCCCGATGCGGCACAAATCAGCAGGACAGTCGGCAGAGACATGCGTCGCCAAAGCAAAAGCGCTGCGGCAAGGTAAAGCAATGCAAAGGCTTTGGGGTCAAAGCTACCCAGAACCGGGAAGAGGCCATAACCGCTGTCAAATGACCGCGCAAACAGCACGTGCAGCGCGAACCACAAAGACAGGTTCAAAATGACGCCGACCACCGCCGCTGTGATTGCGTCAAGCGCGCCTTTAAGGCGCGGAAGGCAGAGGATCCTTTCAACATAAGGAGCCGCGGTAAATATCCATAAAAAACAAGGCACAAAAGTACACCACAAGGCCAAAGCGCCTGCGCACAGCATAAGTGCAATCCCGCCTTCTTTGTAGCCAGCAAGCAATGCCACAAACTCGGTCACAAGGATCAGCGGACCAGGTGTTGTTTCCGCAAGCCCCAATGCGTCAATCATTTCACCTGGCGAGATCCATCCAAATTCGAAGCTTACAGTCTGGGTCATATAGGCGAGCACAGCATAGGCGCCGCCAAATGTGACAACGGCGAGCTTGCTGAAGAAAAATCCAATGTCAGTGAGGAATGCCTGATCAATGACAAGAACAAGAGCAATCGGCGCAACCCAAAGCAAAAGCCAAATGGCGAGGGGCCGAAGAGGGTTCCCTGTTTCTGGGACTTCTAATGTGGGCGCATCGGATTGTTTTGAGGTCCACCATCCGATCGCAGCGGCAACAGCGATGATCACTGGGAAGGGGATCTGAAACACATAGATGCAGACAAAGGCGATTGCAGCCAGCGTCCAGCCCATCATCGAGGTCAGCGCTTTACCCGCAACCTTGCGCAAGGCCTGCAAAACCACGACAACCACCGCAGCTTTGATCCCAACAAATCCTGCCTGAACAATGGGTAAGGTTCCGTAACTTATGTAAAGCATTGCCAAGGCAAGGATCACCAAAGCCCCAGGAATAACAAAAAGCAATCCCGCAAGGAGGCCACCCCAAGTACCGCGCAGCTTCCAACCAGCATAAGTCGCCAGTTGCATTGCCTCTGGCCCCGGGAGCAACATGCAAAACGACAAAGCGCCCAGAAATTGCTTTTCAGAAAGCCAGGGTCGCTTTTCCACAAGCTCTTGATGCATCAATGCAATCTGGGCCGCAGGGCCGCCAAAGGACAGAAGTCCAATACGCCCGAAGACACGCCATAGATCCTGAAAACTGGGGGACACTTGCGCGCTCCGTACCGTTCGTCACCTAGGCCAAAGGTACACCCCATTCCGCTCAAAAAATCCAGAGCGCCTTGCGAGTTTTCACATAACCTCCATAAAAGGGGCTCAGCGCAAATTGCCCCCGGTCAGACATATCGCGATAGATTGTTCCGGCAATTGACCAAGCTGCTCAAAGAAGCCCATGAAATCAAAACAATTGTAAGCTTCAATGATTTTGCCATTCTCGACGCGCACCGTGACCTGACCCAGAACTTGGATCGGGGCAGACGTCGCCGCCGAAAGCGCGGTGACTTTGTAGAGTGATTGAAGCCAATCCTCGTTTTCGGTGTTGTTGAGCAATTCGATATGGAGATCGTCGAGCAAAGCCAAAATCAGTGGAACAAAATCTTTGAAATCCTGCGGGCCCAGACGCATGTCAGGCATGAGGCCACCAGCTTTGGTGTCTTGGCTAAAATAGTCATCAATTGCGTCTAAATCCGCCTCGTTCCAGACCCGCTGAAACCATTGTTCCAGCAATTTAACTTTCTCAGACATAACGGCATCCCCATGCTTAGAATAAGCAAAGGAATTGCCATAAATGTCTGGCGAATTCGTTAAGATGTGGGAGGAAAGTGTAGGTTTCTGTTGCCAGGTACCTACGAACCCCGCCAAGGGCAGCTAGCCCAGGGACTTAAAGGTCAGTATCTCCGACTGCTTACGCAGCCATTGCTACTGGAGCACGATTGTCATTTGCAATTGTACAGTTTTCGCCGGTAACGGTGGCAGACAGCCGAAACAAAGCTAACCCCTTTAGACGTTCGTCGATCCTATTTCGTCCCCTCGCTTCTGAAAGTGATCCCCAAATGAAGGATACCGCCAGAGTGTATTGGTGGAGACGCCGGGTACCGCCCCCGGGTCCGATCCGCTTATTACGAGCGCGTTTATGTCCATAGTCCCGAAGGACACACCAGATTTAGGCGGCAATAAGCGGATTTGCAAGGCTGATGGGGAGATTTGAGAGTTTTTTCTCCCATTAAATCAGAGGGCTTGCATATCACCCAGTTTGCGCTTTTCTATATCGCAAAGAACAGTACAGTTCAGAACTTGGGAGCGCTCTGATGACCTATGATACCGAAAATATCTTCGCAAAAATCCTACGCGGGGAGATCCCAAGCGAGAAGCTCTATGAAGATGAGGACACTTACGCCTTCATGGACATTATGCCCCGTGCGGAAGGCCATTGTTTGGTGATCCCTAAAGGGCCCGCGATAAATATGCTGGACGCCACGCCACAGCAGCTCGCAGCCTGTATCAAAACTGTCCATATACTTGGTCATGCGGTGATGCGTGGCCTTGGGGCAGGCGGCGTCAAGGTTGAGCAATATAGCGAAGCGGTCAGCGGTCAGGAAGTATTCCACCTGCATTACCATGTGCTGCCGTTCTATGAGGGTAAGCGCATGGAAAACCCCGGCGCCATGGCGGACTTTGATCATTTGAAAGCTCAAGCGGACAAAATTCGCGCGGCGCTCTGACGTCTAACAAGGTAGTAGCATGACACTCGACATCGATTACGTCCGCAGCCAATTCCCCGCCTTTGAACAAGCAGAACTTGAGGGGCAATCCTTCTTTGAGAACGCGGGCGGATCGTACACAGCCAAGCCTGTGATCGACCGGCTGTTTCGCTACTACACCCAACGTAAAGTCCAACCCTATGGCCCATATGAGGCAAGCCGTCTTGCGGGTGAAGAGATGGATGAAGCGCGCGCGCGGTTGGCCGCGTGGATGGGGCTTGATACCGACGAAGTGTCTTTCGGGCCTTCCACGACGCAAAACACTTACGTCCTTGCACAAGCATTCCGTCAGTGGCTGTCGCCAGGAAACGCGATCATCGTCACTAATCAAGACCATGAGGCAAACACTGGGCCTTGGCGACGGCTTGAACAAGATGGGATCGAGGTACGCGAATGGAAAACCAACCCTGAAACCGGTCATTTGGACCCGGACGACTTGAACAACCTCTTGGATGATGATGTTCGGCTGGTTTGCTTTCCCCATTGCTCAAACGTTATTGGCGAGATCAACCCAGTGGTGGAAATCACCGCGCTCGCCCATGCAGCAGGCGCGTTTGTCTGCGTGGACGGGGTGAGTTACGCCCCACATGGCATTCCAAATGTTGGAGCACTTGGCGCGGATATTTACCTGTTCTCCGCTTATAAAACCTATGGCCCACATCAGGGGATCATGGCGATCCGAAAGAACCTAGGGAACCTGCTGCCAAACCAAGGCCATTTCTTCAATGCCGGCTCACTTTACAAGCGCTTCACGCCCGCGGGCCCAGATCACGCGCAGATCGCCGCAAGCGCGGGAATGATCGACTACTTTGAGGACCTCGCTGCGCAACATGGCATCACTGGGAGTGCTTCTGAAAAAGGGCAGGGCGTCCACGACCTTATGCGCAACCACGAAACCGCGCTCTTGCAGCCACTGCTTGATTATCTAGGGTCCAAGAACTCTGTGCGTGTCCTTGGCCCCATGCAGGCCGTGAACCGCGCACCCACAGTTGCTCTGGTCACCCAGTCCGATCCCGCTGCGCTCGCGCAGCAGCTCGCCGCCCATGGGATTATGACTTCGTCTGGAAGTTTCTACGCTGATCGCGCCCTGCAGTCTCAAGACGTCTCCCCCGACCCGGGTGTGCTGCGCCTAAGTTTCGTGCATTACACCGCTCAAAGTGACATAGATAAACTATTGAACGCGCTGGACGGTTTACTTTAAGCGAGCCTGAGGCGCTAAAGCAGGAAAGCTTGCAAAAGTGGTGGCAGCGAAGCTAGTCTGAAGTCGAGGTTATTTCGAACAAGTCAGTCGGGTAAATCGATGCCAACCGCCGCCAAACTCATGTCCGCTATCGCGCTCGCGCTCGTGGCTTTCATCGTGTCAGAACAGGTGAAACCGCTGCTTCCTGAGGGAACGGATTTTGGTTATTTCAACTATGTGAATAGCTTCTTTGGCGCTGTGGTGGGGTGGAAACTTATCGGCGCAAGAGCTGGCCGCGGCGTGAGCCGAAGCATCAATAACGGGATCACTGGCGTTCTCGCCTTGTTGCTCGTTACCCTTTTTGCTCATGGGTTCTGGGAAATGTTCGAAAACTCACTCAACCTACGCTACGACACGACCGCCGAAGCCGTACAATCGATCTTTGAAACGATGCTGGAAAATGCGCTTTTGCTTCTGAATACTAACATCATCATTACCCTTATTGGCGGCGCGGTATTTTGCGGCTTGCTGTCAGAGGCCACCTCCCGACGCTGGAGATAGATTTGTCGACATTATTTTTCTACGGAACCCTCCGACATCTGCCTTTGTTGGAGACGGTTCTAGGGCGCGGTATTGAGCCCGAGAAAACTCGAAAGGGTATCGCAAAAGGCTACGAAACCTTCGCCGTCATGGACCGGGACTTTCCTGTCATTACAGAAGGAGCAGGCCAAGCCGAAGGCATCATCGTCGATGGGCTGACCGATGAAGAGGTTGCACGGCTGAATTTCTATGAAGGCGGCTATGACTACGCACTTCGCGAAATTGAGGTCACAACAGAGTCTGGCTCTGTGAAAGCCGAGGTTTATTTCCCAATACCCAATAGTCTTCAGCCGGATGGACATTGGGACTTTGACGCCTGGATCAAAGACTGGAGCGAGCTTACCTGTTTGGCAGCAATTGAAGCGATGAGCTATTTCGGAGTCAAAACCGATGCGGAACTCGATTTCATGTTTCCAACAATTCGCGTACGCGCCGCAGCAAAGCTTGCGGCACAGGCGGAAAGTCTTGGCTTAAGTCCAAGCGGTTTCACACGCGATGACGCAAAATCGGACCTAATTACAAACCACTATACCCATTACTTCTCGATGGAAGAACACACGATCCGCCACAAAAACTATGGCGGCGGCGAAACGACGGGCATCAAACGCGAAGTTTTTGTCGGCGGGGATGCGGCGATCTTGCTGCCATATGATCCAGTGCGCGACCGTGTTTTACTTGTCGAACAATTCCGCATGGGTCCTTGGGCGCGCAACGATCAAAAACCTTGGATGTTGGAACCCATCGCGGGCCGCATTGACCCCGGTGAGACCGCTGCGCAAACTGCCCTGCGCGAAGCCGAAGAGGAAGCGAACGTCGCAATCAAAGACCTGCACGAAATCGCTAAAGTCTACGCATCGCCGGGCTGCAACACAGAATTCTTCCACATCTTTCTTGGCACCGCAGACTTGCCCGATGACGTAGTTGGCGTGGCCGGCTTAGACAGTGAAGCCGAAGATATTCAGTCCCATCTGTTCAGCTTTGATCAGCTCATGGACATGGTGGAATCCTACCAAGCGGCCAATGCCCCGTTGGTGCTCGCAGCACTTTGGCTTGCAAGACGTCGCGACGCGTTACGTGCTGCCGCTTGAGTTCGCATCCCGACCAACTTAGATATGCCTTTAGATTTATGACGTTGCGACTCGAAAGGTGCATTCATGGCCACCCCTCATAACCTCGCCGAAGCCGTCGGCAATACGCCCCTTATTCGTCTAAACAAGGCCAGCGAGGAAACCGGTTGTGAGATCTGGGGTAAGGCCGAGTTCATGAACCCGGGCCAGTCCGTCAAGGATCGCGCCGCTTTGTCTATCATCAAAGACGCCATCGCGCGGGGGGACCTGCAACCTGGCGGCACCATTGTGGAAGGCACCGCTGGGAATACCGGCATCGGTCTTGCGCTGGTTGGGGCGTCCATGGGGTTCAAAACCGTGATTGTGATCCCGGAAACCCAAAGCCAAGAAAAGAAAGATATGATCCGCTTGGCTGGCGCTGAGCTCGTCGAAGTGCCTGCGGCGCCCTATAAAAATCCGAACAATTATGTACGCTACTCCGGGCGTTTGGCGGAAAAAATGGCGCAAACATCGGACAAAGGCGTGATTTGGGCCAACCAATTTGACAATGTGGCCAACCGCCAAGCTCACATCGATACGACGGGCCCTGAGATCTGGGAACAGACCGGTGGCAAAGTGGATGGCTTTGTCTGTGCCATCGGGTCTGGCGGCACCTTGGCAGGTGTCGGTGCGGCGCTACAGCCAAAAGGCGTGAAGGTCGCGCTCGCTGATCCAATGGGTTCTGGCATGTTCACTATCTACCGGGATGGCGCGGCTGCTGCAGAAGGTGGATCGATCACTGAAGGTATCGGCCAAGGCCGCATTACGGCGAACCTAGAAGGCTTCACACCTGACATGCTCTATCAAGTCACCGACCACGAAGCATTGCCGATTGTTTTTGATCTTTTGCGTGAAGAAGGTCTGTGTTTGGGCGGCTCATCCGGCATCAATGTGGGCGGCGCGATCAAGATGGCCAAAGAGATGGGGCCAGGTCACACGATTGTCACTGTGCTTTGTGACTATGGGACACGCTACCAGTCCAAACTCTTCAACCCGACATTCCTGACTGAAAAAGGTCTGCCGGTGCCGGAGTGGCTCGTGGAGAAATCCAGTGATCTCCCAAGCGTTTTTGCTGAGACGTGAGCCGCGCCATGATCAACGCGATCCGTGTTTTTGTTGCAACCGTGCTGCTGTGGAGCAGCACGGTTTTGCTTTGGGCGCAGACAGATCTCCCTGACTATGCTGAATGGCAAAATCTCGCAGAGCGCGCCAATGCGGCGGTCGAAGCGGGTCGGGCATCAGATGCAGCGTTTGAAGCCTTGCGCACTCAGTTGGTGGATTGGCGCGACACCTTCGATCAGGCGCGCGGCACAAACACAAACGCAATTGAAATCGTCAGCGCGCAACTTGATGCTTTGGGCCCCGAGCCTGAAGGCGGCGAGCCGGCAGAAATCGCCACACAGAGGCAATCTCTAAACGCGAGCCTATCGGTTCTACGCGCGCCTGTTCAGACCGCAGAAGTCGCTTATACCGAGGCAGACGGGTTAATCGGTGGCATCGATTCAATCCTGCGCGCACGCCAGTCAGAAGCGCTTCTTCAGCGTGGCGCGGTTCCTTTGAACCCAGCGAATTGGCCAGAAGCAACACGGGATTCATTGGGCTCTTTACGCAATACAATGAACGAAGTCACATCGGCCTGGGGAAATGATAACCAATTTGCCGAGTTTCAAAACAACCTGCCAGAAGTCTTGTTTCTTTTGGTTTTGGCCTTTTTGCTGCTCGCTCGTGGACGTGATTGGTTTGTAAACCTTGCCCAATCCATTCAGGTGGGATCGGCGACACTGGGTCGTTGGCTCGCCGCCTCTGCGGTTTCCTTGGGACAAATCTTTGTGCCACTTGCAGGCCTTTGGGCATTGATCGCAGCGGTTCAGGCGACAGGTTTGGTCGGTTTGCGCGGTGATGTGATCCTGTCAAACCTGCTTTGGGCCGGTTTCCTATTCTTAGGATCGATCTGGTTAGGCGCGCAGGTGTTCCCACGGTCTCTCGCAGTGGACCCAATTGTCAGCCTACCGCTTGAACAGCGTGGCACCGGCCGTTTCTTCGCCAGCGCTCTCGGGGCCGTCTTAGCGATTGAAGTCTTGATCGGGGCTATTGCGGGTTACGATGCGTGGTCTGACGTCACCAAGGCCGTGATCTATTTCCCGATCTTTGTTCTGCTCGGCGTCATCTTTTGGCGACTTGCCCATTTGCTCCGCCAGCACCGGATTGATCGGGAGGATGTCAGCTATGGCGATCGCCTGATTGCTTTGATGGGCAGCGTCTTATTCGCCGTTGCCATCGCTGGCGTTGCGATGGCGGCGATTGGTTACTTTAATGGTGCCCTACGCTTGATGATCCCCACCATTATCACCTTGCAAGTGCTCGCGGTTGTGCTGGTTCTGCAACGCGTGGTCATGGCCGTGTTCTCCTTGGCTGCAGGAAGTGCTGAGGACGCCAAAAACAGCCTTATCCCAGTCCTAATCGGCGTCGGACTGGTGGTCGCTTCACTTCCGATCCTCGCGATGGTTTGGGGCGCGCGCAGCGCGGACTTGCTCGAAGTTTGGATCAGCCTGCGCAAAGGCATTCAAATTGGCGAGACCCAACTCTCAGCAACAGATTTCTTCAGCTTCTTGCTGATCTTCTTTGCGGGCTTCATGCTCACCCGGCTTCTGCAAGGGGCCATGAAAAACACGATCCTGCCGCGCACACGCATGGATATCGGCGGCCAAAACGCCGTTGTTTCGGGTCTTGGCTATATCGGTATTTTCATCGCGGCCCTTGTTGCGATCAACACGACGGGTCTTGATCTAAGCTCCATTGCCCTCGTTGCGGGTGCTCTGTCTGTTGGTATTGGTTTCGGTCTACAGAACGTCGTTTCCAACTTCGTGTCTGGCATCATCCTGCTGATCGAACGCCCAGTCTCTGAAGGAGATTGGATCGAGGTCAACGGCAATATGGGCTATGTGCGCAATATCTCTGTACGCTCCACGCGGATCGAAACCTTTGACCGCACAGACGTCATTGTGCCAAACGCTGATCTGGTCAGTGGTACAGTCACCAACTTCACCCGTGGCAACACGGTGGGCCGTGTGATTGTTCCTGTGGGCGTGGCCTATGGCACAGATCCGCGGCGTATTGAGGAGATTTTGCTAGAAATCGCCAAAGCGCATCCGATGGTCCTGCCACATCCAGCACCGGCGGTGGTGTTTCAGGGGTTTGGCGCGAGTTCACTTGATTTCGAAATCCGCGCTATTCTGCGGGACGTGAACTGGAAGCTGACGGTGAAATCAGAAATGAACTACGAGATCGCCAAGCGCTTCATGGATGAAGGCATCGAGATCCCATTCGCACAAACCGATATTTGGCTGCGTAACCCTGAAGCGTTGCGTCCAAATGAGAACACAAAACCATCTGCGCCGAAGGATGACAAAGAGGAGCCATCGACATGACCGACGCACTCTTTCGCGAAAACGCCTATGAACGTGAAACCACCGGTTATGTAGAGGCACATACACCCGAAGGCGGCATCGTCTTGGACGCGTCAATCTTCTATCCAACCGGCGGCGGGCAACCGGGCGACAGCGGTCATCTGGCTTGGGACACGGGTACGATCAGCATCGCCACAGCCGTAAAGGCAGAAGGCGACAAAATCGCCCTTGTGCCGGCGGAACCATCCGCTTTGCCGCCTGTGGGCACCAAAGTCATTCAGCATCTGGACTGGGAGCGTCGCCACCGTCATATGCGCATCCACACGGCGCTTCATCTGTTGTCTGTGGTTATTCCATTGCCTGTGACCGGCGGCTCGATCAGTGCCGAAAAAGGTCGCTTGGACTTCGATATGCCAGAGGCGCTTGAGGACAAAGAGTTCGTCCAAGGGCAATTGAACGCTCTTATTTCGCAGAACCTGCCGGTGACTGACGATTGGATCACCGATGCGGAACTGGATGCAAATCCGAACCTCATCAAAACCATGTCAGTGCAACCACCGCGTGGCTCTGGCCGGGTGCGCCTTGTGCGGATCGGGCAGGGCGCAGATCAGGTCGATCTGCAACCTTGCGGCGGAACCCATGTGGCTTTCACCGGCGAGATCGGCACGGTACGGATTGGAAAAGTCGAGAAGAAAGGCCGCCAAAACCGACGGGTGAACATCTTTCTAGAAGACTAAGCCCGCCAAAGGCGGGCTCAAAATGGTTCATTCTTTCTTCTGCGGAAAGGACTATACTTTGCCGTTTTGCAACCAAGCCCAACTTGAGTTGCACATGTCTTCAAGCGTTTTATCCGCTTCAAACCCAAGCAAGTCTTTGGCCAATGCAGGGTCGGCATAACACGTCGCAATATCGCCCGCACGGCGTGGCACGATCTTGTAGGGCAGGGACTGACCACATGCCGCAGAATAGGCGTTAATCATTTCAAGGACAGAAACACCTTGGCCCGTACCCAAATTCACCACATGACCTTTGCCATCACGCTCTAGGGCTTCCAGAGACAAGACATGGCCTTTCGCCAAGTCGCTCACATGGATGTAGTCACGCACCCCAGTTCCATCGGGCGTGTCATAGTCGTCGCCAAAAACCTGAATTTCAGGCAGGTCCCCAGCGGCAACCTTGGCAATGTAGGGCATCAGGTTATTGGGGATGTCGCGGGGATCTTCACCGATCAATCCACTCGCATCCGCCCCAACGGGGTTAAAGTATCGAAGCACACCGCAAGACCAGCGGGGCTCCGCAGCACACATCGCTTCCATCATCTCTTCACAGACCAGTTTCGTAAAACCGTATGGATTGGTGTGATTGCGCGCGGAGCTTTCTGTGATTGGTAACTGTTCCGGGTCGCCGTAAACCGTCGCTGATGAAGAAAACACAAGTTTGAAAACGCCTTGATCTTCCATCGCGCGGGTGAGGCTGACAAATCCACTGATATTATGATCGAAATACATCAGTGGTTTCTGGGTCGATTCCCCAACCGCCTTCTTCGCCGCAAAATGGATGACCGCGTCGATCTGATGTTCTTCCAAAACACTGGAAACCAAAGCGCGATCTCGGACGTCACCTTCGATCACAATCGGTTTGGTGCCGGTGATCGTCTCAAGGCGTTCAGGCACCATCGGGCTTGCATTTGAGAAATTGTCTAAGATGACAGCCTCATGTCCAGCAGCCAGCAACGCCACATAGGTATGTGATCCGATGTAGCCCGCGCCGCCAGTCAATAAAATGCGCATTTGTAAATCTCTCCTGAACCTGTAATGCCCAAGGGCTAACCCGTCGCTCCGGTAAGAGCAATTGATCATATCACGCCTCGCGGGATTTCTCGCATATACTCGATATGAATCAGCTATAAGACATACTGAGGCCACATTTTTTGGGCATCTGCGTGATAACTCCGATCGATCGAGCGACATAAGAAAAATGGTATCATCCGAAAACCCACTCAGCTGGACCTTGGCGATTTGCACCTACAATCGTCCGCAGCATCTTGTGCCGACGCTTGGGTTTGTTGCAACGCAACAGCGTTTGCCTCTGGAAGTTGTGGTTGTGGATGCCTCTGATGATTGGGAGAGCACCCAAAAAGAGGTCAAGGAAACCTATCCTGAACTTTGGGACAAAGTGAACCTGCGCTATGTGCCTGCTGACGTGCGCTCTCTGACTGCGCAACGCAATCAAGCGCTGCGTTTGGCGCAAGGCGATATCGTTTTCTCGCTTGATGACGACATTCACCTCTTCCCTGACACCGCAGAACGCATCATGTCTGCCTATGAGGCTGATGCAGAAGAAAACATCAGCATGATTGCTGCTTTCTTTGTAGAGCCCGGACCCTCTGATGGGGATATGGCAGTGCCGGATGACCCAAATACCGAAGATGTCGTGGTGAAGCGCGGTCTAAAACAACGTCTGGAAGACTGGATGCGCGCTCAGTTTTCATTAGACAAACATTTTGTACCTTATTGGGCACCGATCTCTCAAGAAGCGCTTCCAGAACAATCAACCAGTCCAGGGGTCATGGCCGGTGGGCTGGTGAATGGAGGTCGCACCACTTTCAGACGTAAATTTGCGCTAAATTCCGGCTGGTCAGAAATCTTGCGGTATTACGCGACCCATGAGGATTCCGATTTTTCCTACCGGATGTCGCAGATGGGTCGGCTCGCAGTGATGCCAGAAGCACGAATGTTCCATGCGGACGGCAATGAGCGGATTTATCAGCGTTATCGGGTCAACCTGATCCGGGTGCGAAACCTGATTGCGCTACATCGTGTGCATTCTGACAATCGTTTGCGCTCTGCATTTCGATTGGCCGGGTCGTTTGCCTTTTTTGCAGGGCTTTACGGCTTGATCGACCCCTTACAAAAACGGTTCAGTTTCCCAACAACACGAGCCTATTTGGGAGGGATCGCACAGATCCCATGGTTGCTGTACCGACCTTCTCGCGATTTCAAAGCGTGGTATGTCGAGCTTCAGGAACGCATGTACCGCGTAAAAACCTAGCGCTTCAGTCAATGGCTGGGGTAATGGCGGAGAGACAGGGATTCGAACCCTGGAGACGGTCTCCCGCCTACACACTTTCCAGGCGTGCGCCTTCGACCACTCGGCCACCTCTCCGTGAGGCGCTGTTTAGCCAAAAGCACCGGGGGGGTGCAAGGGGCAAATGTCATATTCTTGAAAAGTTTTTTTAAGAGCCGCGAAATGTGTGAATTTTCGCAGGAATTCAAATGGTTGCGCGCCCGAAACGGAAAGCCGGGCGCGCGGTTTTGGTTAGGCTTTGGTCATCGCGTCCAGAATGCGTGCCCAGCTGCGGATGCCTTTGTGGAAGCTTTCCAGATCGTATTTCTCATTTGGAGAGTGAATCTGGTCGTCATCCTTTGCAAAGCCGATCAGCATGGCATCGGTGCCTAAGATGTTTTTGAAATGACCCGCGATTGGGATTGAGCCACCGCAACCGGCAAAGGCCGCTGCCTCGGGCCATTCATCAGACAGGGCCGCGCGGGCTTGTTCAAAGGCTGGGTGGTCTGTGGCCATCACAGACCCTTTTGAGGCACCGTGACCTTTGTATTCTACCGTGCAGTCTGCTGGCAGGCAGCTTTCCACATAGGCGCGGAAGCTTTCGCGGATTTTGTGTGGGTCTTGTTCGCCGACAAGGCGGAAACTGATCTTGGCTGACGCTTCGGCAGGCAGAACGGTTTTGAACCCTTCTCCTGTGTAGCCGCCAGTGATGCCATTCACTTCGCAGGTGGGTTGGGACCAGTTCATCTCTAGCGGTGTATAGCCTTTCTCACCGGCAGGTTCTGACAGGTTCACATCGCCAAGGAAGGTCTTGTGGTCAAACTTCAGAGCGTCCCATTGTGCGGCCAGCTCTGCTGGCAGCTCTGGTACGCCATCATAAAAACCTGGAACCGTCACGCGGCCGTTTTCGTCATGCAGCCCAGCAATGATTTTGGTCAGCACGCGGATCGGGTTCATGGCCACGCCACCGAACATGCCGGAATGCAGGTCTTTGTTGGCTGCGTGTATGATGAGCTCTTCGCCCAATAGCCCGCGCAAGGAGGTAATGATCGCCGGTGTCTTGGATTGAAACAGCCCGGTGTCACAGATCAGCGCGATGTCAGATTTTAGCTCGTCCGCGTTTTCTTTCATGAAGGGCACAAGGGATGGAGACCCGCTTTCTTCTTCGCCTTCAAAGAAGAATGTGATCTTGCAGGGCAGGGTGCCATGCTCTGCTTTCCACGCGCGGCAAGCCTCGACAAAAGTCATGAGCTGACCTTTGTCATCAGAAGAACCACGGCCGCGGATCACCTTGCCATTTGCGGTGTCTTCAAGAGCCGGATCGAACGGGTCTGAGTTCCAGAGTTCAAGCGGGTCCACCGGTTGGACGTCATAGTGGCCGTAAAACAGAACGTGGGGTCCGTCGCCTTCTACATGACCCACCACCATCGGGTGGCCGGGTGTTGCGCGCTTCTCGGCGCTGATTCCGATGGATTGTAGATCCGCCACAAGCCAATCTGCCGCACGGTCACAATCAGCCTTAAACGCAGGGTCGGTTGAGATTGATGGAATGCGCAAGAGATCAAGTAGCCGATCAGTCGCTGCGGGCATCTTATTGTCGATACGAGATAAAACGTTTTCCAGAGTCATTTAGTCGTCTTTCCGGCGGAAATTTCAAGGTCTCAAACCAGTCGGTTTGCGGCGACATTAGCCTGACATTGATGTGGATCAAAGTGTCGCGGAGCAATAAATGCATTCTGGCCACATGGAAAAAATCGCGCTATATCCAACACCTAACCAAACCGACACCGCGACGGTGACACCCTTGGGATCGCAAGCTGTTTGCCAGCCTACCGGAGGAACGGGATTGAACTATTCCGATAAACTTGATGTCGCTATCAATCGCCTTCATGAAGAAGGCCGTTATCGCACATTCATTGATATCGAACGCAAAAAGGGCCAGTTCCCGCATGCGCTTTGGAACCGTCCGGATGGCACGCAGCAAGAGATCACAGTTTGGTGTGGCAACGACTATCTTGGAATGGGTCAACACGCCGCTGTGCTGAACGCCATGCATGAAGCGTTGGATGCAACCGGCGCAGGCTCTGGCGGTACACGTAATATTTCTGGCACCACGGTTTACCACAAACGACTAGAAGCGGAGCTGGCAGATCTTCATGGCAAAGAAGCAGCTCTGTTGTTTACCAGCGCCTACATTGCCAATGACGCAACCTTGTCAACGCTGCCAAAGCTGTTCCCGGGTCTGATCATCTATTCTGATGAGCTGAACCACGCGTCGATGATCGAAGGTATCCGCCGTAACGGTGGTGCAAAGCGGGTCTTCCACCACAATGACGTCGCGCATTTGCGTGAGCTTTTGGAAGCTGACGATCCGAACGCGCCTAAACTGATCGCGTTTGAATCTGTTTACTCCATGGATGGTGATATCGGGCCTCTCGCAGAGCTTTGTGACCTGGCCGAGGAATTTAACGCGCTGACCTATCTTGATGAGGTGCACGCGGTGGGCATGTATGGTGCACGCGGCGGCGGTATTTCTGAACGTGATGGTCTCGCGCATCGCATTGACATTATCAACGGTACACTCGGTAAGGCCTTTGGCGTTATGGGTGGCTACATCGCAGCAAGCGATAAAATGTGCGACGCGATCCGCTCTTACGCGCCAGGCTTTATCTTTACGACCTCTTTGCCGCCGACCGTGGCTGCAGGTGCTGCGGCATCAATCGCGCATCTCAAGCAAGATCAAGGTCTGCGGGATCAGCACCAGATGGCTGCGCGTATTTTGAAAATGCGTTTGAAAGCATTGGGCATGCCAATCATCGATCATGGGACACATATTGTGCCTGTGCATGTTGGTAACCCGGTTCATACCAAAAAGCTGAGCGATATGCTGTTGGAAAACCACGGTATCTATGTGCAACCGATCAATTTCCCGACAGTTCCACGCGGCACTGAGCGCCTGCGCTTTACACCGTCGCCGGTACACGGTCCGAAAGAGACAGATCGACTGGTTCGCGCTATGGATGAGCTCTGGTCTCATTGTGCGCTGAATCGCGCCGAATTGGCGGGTTAACCCGCTGTTTGGTGCAAATTAACTTGCACTGTGGTATGTAAGTCTCAATTAAATGGAGTCAGCTCGAATCGGGGACAGAACTCGGGCTGAACGACAGTGAGGCGAGACGTATGATCAGGCGCAAATGGCGCAAAACTGAAGTCGTGGAAGACGGGCCCAAAGGGTTCGACGATTATGACTTTCGACTAGGGGACGAAATGCGTGGTGAACGAGCCACGATGGGTAAATCCCTGTTGGATGTTCAGCGCGAGTTGCGCATCAAAGCATCTTACATCGCTGCCATTGAAAACGCCGATCCTTCCGCTTTTGAAACTCAGGGTTTTATCGCTGGATATGTGCGGTCATATGCCCGTTATTTGAACATGGATCCGGACGCGACGTTTGAGAAGTTCTGCCTAGAGAGCGGTTTTCAAACTGCACATGGCATGTCCTCTGAAGCATCCGGCAAACGCAAGACTGATGCGGCTGCGATTATTGCAAGCGCAGACCGTGATCCGTTTTCAGCTCCAGCAGCCCCATTCATTCCAGCACAAGAAAGCATTTTGGCGCGGATTGAACCTCGCGCAATCGGATCGTCACTGGTGCTGCTCGCTTTGATCGCCGGCATTGGTTATGGCGGCTGGAGCGTGCTGAATGAAGTCCAGCGCGTGAGCCTTGCTCCAGTAGAGCAAACCCCTGTGGTTCTTTCGGATCTGGACCCGCTGAATGAAGCGACGGCGACACCTCTGAATGGCAATCAAACCGCGGAAGCAAGCGGCGTGTTTACACCGCCAGAGAATACTTTGGATCGGCTGTACCGTCCGCAAGCGCTGGATGTCCCAGTGCTAACAGCGCGGGATGCGCCGATTTCGACGTTGAACCCACAATCTGTGGGAAGCTTCGTGCCTGATGCGCCAAGTTTGACGGTTGCTGAGTCTACCATTCCTGCGACACCAATTGTGCCGCAGGTTCTGGAAGATGCAGAACCAGAAGTGGTGATGATCGCTGTGCGTCCTGCTTGGGTGCGCGTCCGATCCGCAGACGGATCTGTGCTTTTCGAAGGAACGCTTAACGCAGGCGACGAATTTGTAGTTCCTAACACAGAGATTTCGCCAACCTTGCAAGCGGGCATGTCCGGCTCGATTTATTTCCAGCTAAACGGCGAGATCCGAGGCCCTGTTGGGCAGGGGACGTCCGTCGTACGTAACGTACCGATCGGAATCGACGAGGTTCAAGATACGTTCTCTGTTGCGGATATTTCTGGCGATGAAGCTCTTGCAGATTTTGTCGCGGTGGCAGCCGCGCAATCGGTAGAAGTCAGCGAATAACAAATCTGAACAACTGAAACGAAAAAACGGCGGAACGATCCGCCGTTTTGTTTTTTGCGATTTGACGAAGGTTAGCCGCGTTTTGCGGCCACCATGCGACGCATCTCGTTCAGTGGAAGATAGCCGCGTAGCATTTCATCTTCCAAAACAAAGGTCGGCGTGCCGGTGATTTGCAACCGTTGCGCCAGCTCACGGGTTTTGCGGATTTCCTCGGTGACCTCATTTGAGCCCATATGGGCGATGATCGCATCGGAATCGAGACCAAGGTTTTTTGCAAGGCGCTTCAATGTCACTGGGTTCGCATCCGCGCGCATCTTAATAAGCGCGTCATTTGCGGCCTCGTAAGCGTCGTCACCTGCAATCTGTTTTACTGCGATCGCAAAGCGTGAACTTTGTGTTGAAGCTTCGCCCAGAATTGGGAACTCTTTGGTAATAATGCGGATATTCCCGTCGCTGGCCACCAGTTCTTGAACTTCAGGATGCGCACGGCGACAGAAACCACAGCGGTAATCCACGAATTCTACCAATGTGATGTCACCGTCTGGGTTACCACCAACATAGCTATAGCCGTCGTTAAAAATGTCATCGGCGTTGATGGCGACAAGATCAAAGTCCTGACGCGCTTGGCCGGCAGCTTGCCTCTCTTCGAGCACTGCAACCGCTTCCATAATCACTTCGGGATTGTCTAACAGATAGGCACGGACCTCTTCACGGAAGAGGGCGCGCTCTTCGTCGCTCATTTTCTCCAGGTCCAAGGCCCAACTCGGCATGGCAAGCACCGCAAAGGCTGCGGCTAGCAGTGGGGTTTTCATACGATCTACTCCTGTCATCTTTTCTTTTCCGCCCGTTTGGCGGCCAAGATAATATCCTGTGCGCGGCGCCAGCCGCTTGATCCTTCCGCAAGCAATCCAGCGCCTCGTTTGGCCTGAATACCTGCATCTTTCATGCGTCCCTGCAAGGCGTATCTTTCCGCCGATGCCACTGCCGCCATACCGCCATTTCCGGATTTTGCATAAGCGGTGGCGAGATCGCGTAAAATACGTCCATCCCGGAAATCAATGCTACGCGCACGTTCTAACAAACCGAGCGCTGCTTTGGTTTGGCCAGAAGCGAGCAGGGCGCGCCCATAGCTTCCCAAGCATAATGCATTGTTACGTGCGCGGTCTACGCAGCCTTTGTAGGCGGAGACCGCCGCTTTGGCTTGACGGCTTTCCATCAGGAACTGACCGCGCAGCTCATAATAAAACGGATCTTTTGGGCGCATTGCAATGGCGCGATCTATTGTTGAGATGGCTTTCTTACTGTTTGACTGGCGGTGAAACAGGATTGCTTCCCTCATGAGGCGCACATCTTCCGACGGGCTGTTCTTCAGTGTCCGTTTGGTCCATTTCGGGCTACGCAGGAAAGCCGAGAGTTTGCCCTGTGCCCGGCCGAACCAGTATTCCGCTGTCGGATCCTTTTTGGCTTTCCCGGCATAGGCTTGCGCCGCAGCTTTCGCGTTGCGCAAACGGTCGCGCGTCAGTGGGTGGGTGCGCACATAAGGGTCTTGGCGCTCGGTGCGCAACAGCTCTTGTCCACGGAAAAGATCAAAGACATCCACCGCGCCTTGGGTATCGGCCCCAGAGCGTACCATGTAGTTCAGAGCTGACTTGTCCGCCGATGCTTCTTCGGCCCGGGTATGGGCGAAAAACACGCGCTGGCTTGAACTGGATATCCCAAGCGCAGCGCCAGCCGCCGCTTCGCCATTCCCGGTCGCTGCGGCAGTGAGCGCCGCCAGCGCAACCCCAAGCCCAGCGATGGTGCGCGCATTCCCAAAGTTCTGATAACGCCGTGCCAAATGCCCGTTTGCGATATGCGCCGCCTCATGGGCGATGACCGCACGCAGCATGTCAGAATTTTCCATGCGCATCAAAAGACCGGAGTGGATAAAGATATGTTTGTTATCAACAACAAATGCATTCAAGCTGCTGTCCTTGACCACAAGAACGCGCACCGAATTTCCCAAGCCAGCGGCATTCAGAATGGGCTTTGAAAGCTGCTGTAGTGAATATTCAATATCAGGGTCACGCAACAGCGTAACAGCTTTTGCTACGTTGGCTTGAACCGTCAGAAATGCCGCAAAAAGAAATGCGACCAATGCACTGCGTTTTGAAAAAGTCATGAACTGAAAACTCGACATCATGGGGGCACTAGGGCGGAAAAATCTCTAGAACTCAAGCCACATCCGTCGTGATCTCCCCATTGTGAAGCGCTTCTTTGCCGATCACTGCGCGATCAGCGACAGTTCGCTGTTTCGCGAAGACCGGTGACAGGCTAAACTGAAATGAAATAGCCGACAAAACAGGCAATACGAGCGGGCGATGACCAGATTTTTTCGATCCATCTTAATGGCATGTGCGATGTTGGCAGCCTTACCAGCAGCCGCGCAGGACTTCAGCGCATTGGCGCGGCTCGATCTTGCGGAAAGCCGAATTGCCGATCAGGGTCGCAAACGCGTCACCGTTGATCTGGCGATGTCACAGGGTGTCCCATGGCGGATTTTTACCTTGGATGAACCGCGCCGCTTGGTAATTGATTTCCGTGAAATTGATTGGACCGGTGTCTCGGGCGCCGCATTGCTGGAGAGTGAACGCGTGGAAGCCGTGCGCGTCGGCGCATTCCGCCCAGGCTGGAGCCGTTTGGTGGCGGATCTCGCGGAACCTTTGCTTGTGGAAAGCGCCGAGATGAAGGTGGATGAAACGACGGGAAAGGCACATTTATCCGTCAAAATGTTCGCAAGTGACGCAGATGCATTCGCCGCTAAAACCGGTGCGCCCCATGATCCGCGTTGGGACCTGCCTGAGCCATCGGTGAAGATCGAAGCCAAAGAGCCAAAACCGGATTGGGCAGCAACCGTGGTGGTACTAGATCCAGGGCATGGGGGCATCGATCCCGGTGCAGAGCGAGCGGGTGTGCAGGAAAAGGCCATTATGCTGACCTTTGCACGAGAATTGCGCGACACGTTGCGCCGTGCTGGCGGCTTTGAGATTTTCATGACGCGGAATGAGGATATTTTTGTCTCTCTAGAAGGCCGCGTTGCCAAGGCGCACGAAGTGAGTGCGGATATTTTCATTTCCCTTCATGCGGATACGGTTCAGCAGGGCAATGCAGAAGGCGCAACGGTCTATACGCTCTCGGAAGAAGCCAGTGATGCGGCGTCCCAATATCTCGCGGAACGCCACGACCGGGCAGACGTTCTTGCCGGTATTGACCTGACTGGTACGGATGATCTGATCGCCAACGTATTGCTGGATTTGGTGCGGCAAGAGACGGAACCTCGCTCGCAGCGCCTCGCGCAAGCCATGGTTCTTGGTATGAAGGGAACGGTTGGTGATCTAAATCGTAAACCTTACCGTCAGGCTGGGTTTTCGGTGCTGAAAGCCGCCGATATCCCTTCTGTGTTGATCGAAGTTGGATTTATGTCGTCCGAGAAGGACCTGACAAACCTCAAAGATCCCGAATGGCGCAATCGCATGGCGGAAGGTATTCGCGACGGGCTGCAGGCTTGGGTGATCGCTGATAAGGCCGCCAAAGATTTGGTGCGCCAGTAAGTTTGCTGTCAAAACAGCGATCAAAACAGCGAGATTTCGCCCGAAATTCCCCGCCTTGTGTTTTGACCCACCCCCACGGACGCAGTATAGAGTCTTAAAGAACACACGGGGCCTCCTTTGATACGTTTTGTCTTGTCCTTTTTTGGCAGTCTTTTCACGCTCATCACCATGGGCGTGGCACTGGTTGCGATCTCTATTGGCGCGGTGTTCTATGTCTACGGGCAGGATCTGCCGAGCACGGAAGCTTTGGCACAATATAGCCCGCCGACGATCAGCCGGATTTATTCCGGTGAAGGTAAAATTATCGACGAATTCGCCCGTGAACGCCGTTTGTTTGTTCCGGCAGAAGAGATTCCAGATCTGGTGAAGCAGGCGTTTATCTCTGCGGAAGATAAGAACTTTTATAATCACAAAGGCTATGACGCGCGCGGTATGGCCGCCGCGGCAATTGAAGCGGCCCAAGGGGGACGCCTCCGTGGTGCGTCCACAATCACTCAGCAGGTGATGAAGAACTTCTTGTTGTCCGGCGATCGGTCTGCCGAACGGAAAATCAAGGAATTGATCCTGTCGAACCGTGTGGAAGGGGTCCTGGACAAAGAGAAAATCCTTGAGCTCTATCTGAACGAGATTTTCTTGGGCCAGAACTCCTACGGTGTTGCTGCGGCAGCGCAGACTTATTTCAATAAGACGCTAGCGGAATTGCAGCCTCACGAAGCAGCCTATTTGGCGACCCTTCCAAAGAAGCCGTCAAACCTGCATCCAGTGCGCCACAAAGAAGCGGCGATCAACCGTCGGAACTTTGTCCTGCGCGAGATGAAGGAAAACGGCTATCTTACTGAAAATATTTATGAAGCTTCCATTTCTCAACCTTTGCTTTCAGTTCAAGCAGGTGATTATGAAAGCTTCAAATCTGCTTTGCCACCAAGGGATTACTTCACGGATGAAATCCGCCGCCAGCTGAGCAGGGACTTTGGTGAAGAGGAATTCTTTACCGGTGGCATGGCTGTACGCGCCACATTTGATCCAGAACTTCAAGACGTGGCCGCTGTGGCATTGCAACATGCACTGGAACGTTATGACCGTTCTCAAGGTGTTTGGCGCGGCACGGGTAAGTCTTTACCGGCGGAAGCATTGGCTGATGAAGAGACCTGGCGCGCAGAGCTTAAGAAAGTATCCGTGCCGCGCGATGTGAAGGCTGATGGCCAATGGTATCCAGCGGTTGTCCTCAGGGTCGGTAACAATGACGCTCAGATCGGTATTGAAGATGTTCCGGATGACGAAGACGGTCATTTCATCGTTGCCAAAGATGTGACCTGGGCGCGTAAACAGTTGGAAGATGGCAGCCTGGGACGCCAAGCGCGTGTCGCGGGCGATTTGCTAGAAGTTGGTGACGTGGTGCTTGTGCGAGCGCTTACCAGCGACAGCGATGGCAGCTTCGTTCGTTGGACATTGCGGCAGGTGCCAGAAGTGCAGGGTGGCTTTATGGCCATGGACGTAAACAACGGCCGGGTTATCGCCATGCAGGGTGGGTTTTCCTATCAGGACTCGGTGTTTAACCGCGCCACCCAAGCGCAGCGTCAGCCCGGATCGAGCTTCAAGCCATTTGTCTATGCATCAGCGCTGGACAGCGGTTATTCGCCCGCAACCATCGTGATTGACGCGCCGATTGAGATCAACACGCCGCAAGGCCTGTGGCGTCCACGGAACTCGTCCAATAAATTCTATGGCCCAACTCCGCTGCGCACAGGGATCGAACAGTCCCGGAACCTGATGACCATTCGCCTTGCGCAAGAGGTCGGCATGGACACGGTGGCGAATTATGCGCGTCGGTTCGGGGTCTATGACAATATGGGGCTGTATCTGGCGAACTCATTGGGGTCTGAAGAGACCACTTTGTTCAATATGGTCTCTGCTTACGCCATGTTTGCAAATGGCGGCGAGCGCGTTGAGCCAACCTTGGTGGACCGGGTTCAAGACCGATATGGCCGCACGATTTATCGCCACGATCAACGCGATTGCGAGGAATGCCTGGATCCGCGCATTGCCGTGGACCGCGCGCCGAAAATCACATCAAACCGCGAGCGGGTGATGAATGCCATCACCGCTTACCAGCTGACCTCCATGATGCGCGGCGTTGTGGATCGCGGGACCGCGGCCAGTGCCATCAACCTGCCCGTTCCTGTTGCAGGCAAAACCGGTACCACGAACGAGGCGCGCGACGTGTGGTTTGTGGGCTTCACCAACACGATGGTTGCAGGCTGTTACATCGGCCATGACCAACCACGTCCACTGGGTCGGGGAACCTTTGGGGGCAACACTTGTGGCCCGGTCTTCCAAGAGTTCATGTCCGCTGCCATTGAAAAATACGGCGCCGGAAAGTTCCGGGTGCCGCCCGGTGGTCAATTTATCAAAATTGACCGGTTCACGGGGGCGCGTCTGCCAAATGATGCAAGTGGTGAAACCGTCGTTGCTGAGTACTTCCGTCTTGGTGAAGAGCCAATCTTTGGTGTGAGCTTTGATGGTGGCTTTGCTATGGGTTCAAACTTGCCGCTCTTTGAAGATGCCGCGCAAGGTGGGCAGACGGTGACCACTTCCACGGGTGAGACCACTGTGGTTGGGCCAAAAGCGTCCTTTGGTACCTTGAGTTCCGGCGGTCTTTACTAACAAATTCTCTAAAATGCATGGCGCGGGGCAGGGTGACCTTGTCCGCGTCTTTTGGGTGGTTTATCACCCTAGTCCATAACGAATAACCGAGGCCAGCCATGCGCGCAGAAGTTCAAAACACGGTGACCGAGATTGAGAAGTCGATTGATCTTCTTAAGCAGCGCCTAGACTGGGAAACCGCGGAATTCCGTTTGGAAGAATTCAATGCCCGAGTGGAAGATCCAAACCTCTGGGACGACGCTGAGGGCGCGCAGAAACTTATGCGCGAGCGCCAGCTATTGGTGGATTCCATTGATGGGGTGAAAGCCCTGATGACCGATCTTTCTGATAATATCGAGATGATCGAGCTCGGTGAAATGGAAGAAGACGAGGAAGTCGTCAAAGACGCCGAAGAGGCGATCTTTAAGCTGAAAGAAGTCGCCGCTGAAAAAGAGCTGGAAGCGCTTCTGAACGGTGAAGCCGACAGCAACGACACGTTTCTTGAGATCAACTCTGGCGCTGGTGGCACGGAAAGCTGTGATTGGGCGTCCATGCTGGCGCGCATGTATGTTCGGTGGGCAGAAAAGCGCGGCTATACTGTCGAGCTTCAGTCTCAGACCGCAGGCGAAGAGGCGGGGATCAAGTCCGCTGCCTATAAGATTTCTGGCCACAACGCCTATGGTTGGCTGAAATCTGAAAGCGGTGTGCACCGTCTGGTTCGTATTTCGCCCTATGACAGCGCTGCGAAGCGTCATACGTCGTTTAGTTCCGTCTGGGTTTATCCCGTTGTGGACGACAATATCGAGATCGAAGTGAACCCGGCGGATATCCGTATTGACACCTATCGCTCTTCAGGCGCGGGCGGTCAGCACGTGAACACCACGGACTCTGCCGTTCGGATCACCCACAACCCCACGGGGATCGTGGTGACATCATCAGAAAAGTCACAACACCAAAACCGCGATATTGCCATGAAGGCGTTGAAATCGCGGCTTTATCAGTTGGAGCTGGATCGCCGGAATGCGGCCATCAACGAGGCGCATGAGAGCAAAGGGGATGCGGGGTGGGGTAACCAGATCCGGTCCTACGTTCTGCAGCCTTACCAGATGGTGAAAGACCTGCGCACCAACCACGAGACCTCGGACACCAAAGGTGTGTTGGATGGGGATCTGGACGGCTTCATGGCGGCAACACTGGCGATGGATGTAGCAGGGAAAAGCCGGGCTGACGCACAAAGCGAGTAGGTTTTGTGCTTTAGGGGGTGGTCGGGGCTTTGCCCCTCTTGGCCATCGGCCAATTCACCCCAGAGTATTTTACAAAGAAGAAGACGGATGCGCGCTTCGCTTGCAATGCGGGGCGCTTTTGCTTTTCATGGGGCTGCGCGAACATACAATGGAGGATTGTATGAACGAGGCAGCCAGCAAACCGCTTGGCGTGCCCGAGTTGGGCGCTGTGGGGTTTTCCACTTTGATCGAAGCGCTCAAGTTGGGTTGGCAGGACTTTCGCGCTTTACCGGTCTACGGTTTGATCTTTGCTGCGGTCTATTTTCTAGGTGGCTGGTTGATCACCTGGGTGACTGTGGCGACAGGACAGACTTATTGGCTGGTCTTTGCTGCGATTGGGTTCCCGCTTCTGGGACCCTTTGCAGCGACGGGGCTTTATGAGGCATCACATCAAAGGCAAATGGGGCGCTTGCCCTCTCCTCGTCGGATATTTGGGGTGGTGCTTGATCAGGGGCGTCGGCAATTGCCGTCGTTATGTGCCGTGATCGTGATTGTCTTTCTCTTCTGGTTCTTTTTAGCCCATATGATTTTTGCGCTTTTTTTGGGGCTTTCGACCATGACCAATGTTTCAAGCAGCTTAGAGGTCTACTTCACCACAAATGGCCTCATGATGTTGGGCTTTGGATCGGTGGTCGGGGCTGCGTTTGCGCTTTTGCTCTATATGCTTGTGGTCATCTCCATTCCGTTGCTTTTGGATCGGGAAGTGGATTTTGTCACGGCAATGATCACGAGTTTTAAAACGGTATCAGCCAATTTCGTTCCAATGGTAGTTTGGGGGGCGGGAATTGCTGTGGCAGTGTTCATGGCGATGTTGCCCGGCTTCTTGGGGCTATTTCTGATATTACCGGTGCTCGGCCATGCAAGCTGGCATCTCTACGCTTTAATCAGGACATAAAAAAGGGGGCGTAAGCCCCCAAATTTGTTTGTATATTCGGTGTAGTTAAAGTCTGCCGCGAGACAGTGCCGCGACACCTGTTCGGGCGACCTCCTGCAATCCCAGAGGGCGCATGAGATCAGCGAAGGCGTCGATTTTCTCTGGCGCGCCGGTGATTTCAAACACAAAGCTATCAAGGGTTGTGTCCACAACATTGGCGCGGAAGATGTCAGCGAGCCGCATCGCTTCGACCCGCTTGTCGCCTTCACCAGCCACTTTAAACAAGCCAAGCTCGCGCTCGACTGATGGGCCTTCTACTGTCAAATCATGCACGTCGTGGACCGGGACGATACGGCCCAGCTGTGCTTTGATCTGCTCAATGACCTGTGGTTTACCAGTGGTCACGATTGTGATGCGTGACTGGTGGCCGGTGTGATCCACCTCGGCCACTGTCAGGCTTTCAATGTTGTAGCCGCGGCCGGAAAACAGACCAATCACGCGGGCGAGCACGCCAGGTTCGTTGTCCACAACAACCGCCAAGGTGTGGCGTTCCGTGACATCCGAAAAGGTCGGGCGCAGGTTATAGGCGGAGTGGCTCGTGGAGCCTTTTTTGATTTTCAAAGCAGCCATTTGTCTCTTCCTTACACCAGAACCGCGCCGCCGGCTTCGATCGCGCCTTGCGTCGACGCTTCGCCCAGAAGCATTTCATTGTGAGGCTTGCCTGATGGGATCATCGGAAAGCAGTTCTCGTGTTTTTCTACGAGGCAGTCAAAGATCACTGGACCGTCGTGTTTGATCATTTCCATGATCGCATCGTCCAGATCCTTTGGATCAGAGCAGAGAATGCCTTTGGCACCAAAGGCTTCGGCGAGTTTCACAAAGTCGGGCAGGGCTTCAGACCAAGAATGGCTGTAGCGTTCGCCATGCAGCAGCTCTTGCCACTGGCGCACCATGCCCAGTCGTTCGTTGTTCAGGATGAACTGTTTCACCGGCAGGCGGAACTGCACCGCGGTGCCCATTTCTTGCATGTTCATCAACCAAGACGCTTCACCCGCCACGTTGATCACGAGGCTATCGGGGTGCGCCATTTGAACACCGATAGAGGCTGGGAAGCCATAGCCCATGGTGCCCAGACCACCGGAGGTCATCCAACGGTTTGGATCTTCAAAGCCCAAATACTGCGCGGCCCACATTTGGTGCTGACCCACTTCCGTGGTGACATAGCGATCCATGTCTTTGGTCAGCTCTTCCAGACGTTGAAGCGCATATTGTGGCTTGATGGTTGAGCCTTCTTGTTTGAAGTCCAAGCAACGAACCGCTTTCCATTCGTCAATCTGAGCCTGCCATTTTGCGACCGCATCCGCGTTGGTTTTCCGACCGCGAGATTTCCAAACCTTCAGCAGGTCTTCCAGAACATGGGCAATGTCGCCAACGATTGGCACGTCAACGCGGATCACCTTGTTGATCGAGCTTGGGTCGATGTCGATATGCGCTTTCTTTGAGTTCGGAGAGAAGGCCGAAACCAGACCGGTGATCCGGTCGTCAAAGCGCGCGCCGACGTTGATCATCAGATCGCAGTCATGCATCGCCATGTTGGCTTCATAAAGACCGTGCATGCCGAGCATGCCCAACCAGTTCTTGCCAGACGCAGGGTAGGCGCCCAGACCCATCAACGTGGAGGTGATAGGGAAACCGGTGGTGTCCACAAGCTCGCGCAGCAATTGGCTGGCCGCGTCACCAGAGTTGATCACGCCGCCGCCAGTATAAAACACCGGCCGCTCGGCTTGTTCCATCAATTCAACAAGTTGCGTGATTTCTGTAATGTCACCCTTCAACTGCGGTTGATAGTGATCCACGCGCGCCGCACGTGGTTCGGTGTATTCACCGCTCGCAAATTGCGTGTCTTTGGGGATGTCCACGAGAACCGGACCGGGACGACCAGACCGCGCCACGTGGAACGCCTGGTGCAGGGTTTCAGACAAGGTGTCTGTGTCTTTTGCCAACCAGTTGTGTTTCGTACATGGGCGGGTGATGCCAACAGTGTCCGCTTCCTGGAAAGCATCAGAGCCGATCATAAAGGTCGGAACCTGGCCAGAAATCACCAAGATCGGAATGGAGTCCAAAAGCGCATCGGTCAGGCCGGTCACCGCATTGGTGGCTCCGGGACCAGAGGTCACCAGCGCAACACCAACCTTGCCGGTAGAGCGCGCATAGCCTTCTGCGGCATGCACAGCCCCTTGCTCGTGACGCACGAGAATGTGGCGAATGTCGTTTTGCTGAAAGATCTCATCGTAAATCGGCAGCACCGCACCGCCGGGATAGCCAAAGACTGTGTCCACACCCTGATCCTTCAGGGCTTGAACGACCATTTTTGCTCCGGTCATGTTGCGCGTCATTTCATTCTCCACTTGCAACGGCTTAGTTCTAGTTTCCAACAAAAAAGCCCCCGAGGATTTCGGGGGCGCATGGGGTTTATTCTGGTTTACCGTTACCGGCCCATGCGCCTAAATCCTACAATGACGACAAGTTCTAGCATCCGTCAGGTCCTTTTTGCGTTGAAGCGGACATTATGTGGAGCTTTAGGGGGCGTCAACAGGCAAAAAGCGAATTTTATATCCGTTTGTGACGTTTTTTCTTTTCGAATATTGCGCGACCGGGGGAATTTTGGGTTTCTTTCGTAAAAATCCACCCGAAATCTTACATTTGAAGCCCGCCTTGCTGCAAAACACCGTGTTCAATCGCATATCGGGTCAGTCCCGCGGTTGAGCTGATACCTAATTTTGCTTTGATGTTTTTGCGGTGGGTCTCCACCGTGCGCACAGAAATATTGAGCTCGTTGGCCACTTCTTTGTTGGATTTACCTTGAGCCAATTGGAGCAGAACCGTTTGCTCGCGGCTGGTCAGAGTTTCCCGTTCGCCGTTATCCACGGGCTCCAGCGATCCTTTCGCACCGGTGCAAAGGTAGCGTTCACCCCGCATCACCGTATCAATGGCGGTTTTGATTTTGTCCGTCGGCACATCTTTTAGCACGTAACCGCGCGCGCCATGGCTTAGCGCGGTAGAGATATACTCTGGGCTATCGTGCATGGTCAGAATGAGAATGCGCGTATTAGGGCGACTTTCTAAAACCATTTCGGTTGCGGTCAGGCCCCCGATGTCTGGCATGTTGAGGTCCATGAGAACGACATCTACAGAATTTGTTTTGAGGTAGGCCACGGCTTCTGCGCCAGTGGTCAGCGTCGCGACCACTTCAATGTCATCATAGCTTTCCAAAATGGATTGGATGCCTTCCGCCACCATCGGGTGGTCATCAACTATGACGACTGATGTTTTCGTGCTCATCCGGTAGTCTCCACTTGGCTTTCAATATCCGCTTCAGGGGATAGCATTTGGTTCAGGGGCACTTCAGCGACGATAACGGTGCCTGATTTATTGGTCATGATTTTGAGCGTGCCGTTCAATTGCTCGACGCGTTCCTGCATATTTCGAAGTCCTAGGCCGCCAATATGCTCACTGCGAGACAGGTGCTGCGGGAATCCTGTGCCATTGTCGCTGATCCGCATGGTTGCTCCGCGTTTGTGGCCACGTAGGTCGACGACAACTTTGGTAGCGTTGGCGTGGCGTTCAATATTGGTGAGCGCTTCTTGGGCGATGCGGTAAAGCGAGAATTTGGCTTCTGGGTTAAGGCGATTTCGGAAGGGGACTGTGTGGATTTCGGTTTCGACTCCGGTGCGCGTCGTGAATTCGTCGATCAGTCCGCGCAGGGCGGGGCCCAAACCCAAATCATCCAAAATACCCGGCCGCAAATCACGCGAAATGCGGCGCACTTCGTGAATGGCCGTCGTGAGATGTTCCATACCTCGATCCAACGTATCCTCTGCACGGTCATCCCCGGCATTCATGCGGCGACGCGTGCTATCAAGCGCATAGCGCACCCCTACGAGAATTTGAGATATTCCGTCATGCAATTCGCGGGCCACGCGGCCTCGTTCTTCTTCCTGTGCATCAAACACGCGTTGGGTGAGTTTCTTAAGCTTCGCGTCAGCGAGCCGCCGTTCGCGCACGTTGATAACAATCCCTGAGAAAAACACTAGGAGCACAGCTGCCAAGGTAATGCCGCCGATGTAATAGAAGGTGCGTTGGATACGTGCCTCAACACCTGCACGCGCAGCGGCAACTTCTTCTTGGATGTCATCAATGAAAATACCGGTGCCAACCGCCCACCGCCAGTCCTGCAGTCCCAGAACGAACGTGACCATGCTTGCTGTTTCCCCAGTGCTGGGCTTGGGCCATTCAAAGCTGTGATATCCACCGCCGGTGCGCGCGATACGAATAAGCTCTTCCGTGATCGGCGTACCATTGGCGTCTGTGAGGTCTATCCAGTTTTTTCCAATAAGTTCGGTCTGGCGCGGGCTCACGATATTCGTGCCGTCATAGTCATAGACAAAGAAATAACCGTCCTGGCCGTAGATCAGAGCCGCCAATATTTGAGAGACCTGAAGCTTCGCTTCTTCATCATCGGGCAGGGCGAGGCCATAGATATTGCCGAACGCCGTACGCGCGATTGAAAGGTAGTTTTTGAGCTCAGCTTTTTTTGCCTCAATAAGTTGTTCTTCTAGGGTCTGAATCTCGCGCTCAGCCAACTGTCGGCTTTGATGTGCCACGATAATTGAAATCGCTGCCACCGCGAGGATCAAAGGGACTGTCGCCAGCAAAAAAAGCTTTTGCGCATAGGACAGAGGTGACGACGAAGTAACTTGAGTCATGCTGATTCGATTCGATGTTTCAGACCCCAAGCTTATAGGCATAGTTAACTAATGTTTCATTCCGCTATTTTTTTTGCCCCAAAAAACAGGGCTTTGCGCATGTTTTAAGCGCCGTCTGAATGATTTTACGTAGTAGTTGGTATTTTCCACAAAGCGACCCTGCGTCTACGATCCCCATACTTTGATCCAACTTGGGTGGGGACAACTCCGCCTGAGCGAAAAATTGGGAGGACAATATATGGATCGTCGTTCTTTTCTGAGAACATCTGCACTTGGCGGCACCGCAGCAGCGGCGTCTACATTGGCGGCACCAGCATACGCACAAGGTAAGCGTACGCTGACCATGGTAACATCCTGGGGCCGTGGCCTGGCAGGTGTTTTTGACGCGGCACAAAAGACTGCGGACAACATCACGGCAATCACTGATGGTCAGCTGACCATCGACGTAAAAGCGGCAGGCGAGCTCGTAGGTGCGTTTGAAGTATTTGACGCGGTGACTGCGGGTCAGGCTGACATGTATCACGCGGCTGACTACTACTTCGTCAACCAGCACCCAGGCTTCGCATTCTTCACAGGCGTGCCTTTCGGCATGACTGCGACAGAGCTGAACAACTGGTACTACCATGGCAACGGCCACGCTCTGCACGACGAGCTGGGCGAGATCTTTGGTCTGAAATCTTTCCTGGCCGGTAACACCGGTACGCAGGCGGGCGGCTGGTTCCGCAAGGAAATCACTGGCCCAGAAGACTTCAACGGTCTGAAGTTCCGTATGCCAGGCCTGGGCGGTAAAGCTCTGGGTTACATGGGTGCATCTGTTCAGAACCTTCCAGGTGCTGAAGTGTACCAAGCGCTGGCGTCTGGCGCGCTGGACGGTACCGAGTGGATCGGTCCTTGGGCAGACGAAAAGGCTGGTTTCCAAGAAATCACCAAGTTCTACTACACAGCGGGCTTCCACGAGCCAGCAGCAGGTCTATCCGCCGTGATGAACCGCGAAGTGTTTGACTCCTTGACTGCATCTCAGCAGGCAGCGGTCGAAGTTGCAGCGGGCCACGCGAACGTTTGGAACCTGTCTCAGTACCTGAACAACAACGGTGCGGCGCTTGAGCGTCTGAAAGCCGGTGGCGTTAAGGTTCTGGAATTCCCAGACAGCGTTTGGAATGCAATGGGTGACGCGTCTCAGAAAGTTTATGACGAGTTCATGGGCGACGACCTGTTCAAGAAGATCTACGACGACTACACCGCGTCTATGAAGGCATCTTCTGGCTGGCTGACCGACTCCGTTGGCGCATACCGCGCACAGCGTGACCGCGTTCTCGGCTAAGCCGAACGGCTGACTAAGGAGGCCCGCAGGAATATCCTGCGGGCCTTCTTTCTATAAATGTCAGCATTACTTACATACTAAGGGGACTGTGCACTATGCTGGACGCTATCGTCTGGTTATTTGCCAATATCGGAGCCGCTTTCGTGAATTTCGGAAGTGCTCTTGTTCAGCCTTCGCTTTGGCTGAGCTGGATGGGCGGATTGACCACTGTTGAAACCAAGCAAGCTCTGATGCGCTTCGTCTACTATGGCGGATCCATAGAGTTTTTCTTCGTCGTCTTCACGGCGTTTCTTCTTCTAACAGCGGTCGGCATCTGGCGCCGTTCGGTGATGTGGGGCGCAGTGATCGCTCTGGAAACCATCGCAAACACCGTCGGTCGTTTGTTTGCATGGGCAGGCCTATTGATGGTTCTGCAGCAGATCGTGATTGTGTTCATGCAGCGGATCTTTACATCCGCACAGATTTCTTTCGGTTTCGGCTCTGCCTTCACCCGCGATGTGAGCTGGTGGGCTGAAGAACTGAAATTCTACAACGCGCTCATCGTAACCCTTTGTGCGACATACACGTTCGTACAAGGCGGCCACGTGCGTGTTGACCTGGTTTACTCCGTCGTCAAATACCGCACCAAAAAGATCATCGACATGGTCGGCTCGCTGATCTTCATGATGCCTGCGGCGGTTCTGATGTGGATGTATGGCTGGTACTTCATGTGGCGCCACCTGGTGACACCGAAAGTCTCTGCATCTGACAATATCGACCTTCTGATGCGCAAGTCTCGGATCTTGAAATGGAACGTTGAAACCATCGGTTTCTCTCCAAACGGATTTGACGCGTATTTCCTTTTCAAAATGCTTCTGGTTGCCTTTGCAGGTCTTATCTTCCTGCACTCCATCGCGTTCTTCTACCGCTCTTACCTAGAGTATGTGGAAGGCCCTGAGAGTGAAGGCAAACACCTGGACCGAGATTCACTCGGCGAGGGCGAAGAAGCCTATGAAGGCACACACTGAGGTAGGGAACTTACACTATGTTATTCGGACTTGATGGGGTCGAAGTCGGCCTGATTATCGTCTTCCTCTGCCTCTTTGGCGGCATTCTATCAGGCTTCCCGGTTGCGTTTGCGATCGGTGGGGCAGGGGTGATTTCCTTCGGGATTATCGCCGCGCTGGACAGCGCAGGACTTCTTATTCACCAGGCGATTGATACGTCGTCTGCAATGTATGCAGATTTGGTCGCGCAAGGGATCAAAGCGGACACCATATCGTTATTTAACTATCCGGAACTGCCCATATATGAGACCCCGGTTTTCCCGAACGGTTGGGAAAGCGCGATGGATCGCAACATCTCTTTTGTTGTGAACCGGATGAACGAGCGGGTCTTGGCGGGACAGTCAATCGAAACCCTTCTTGCGGTTCTGATGTTTGTTCTTATGGGTATCACGCTGGAGCGTTCCAAGATCGCTAATGACCTACTGACAACCATGGCACGGGTCTTTGGTCCGCTGCCAGGCGGTCTGTCTGTATCCGTTGTTGTGGTTGGTGCGTTCCTCGCAGCGTCCACTGGTATCGTTGGTGCGACTGTTGTGACCATGGGTCTGCTCAGCCTGCCAACCATGCTGAAGAACAACTACTCTCCGGAATTGGCAACCGGCGTGATTGCGGCTTCAGGTACTCTGGGTCAGATCATTCCGCCATCCATCGTGATTGTTCTTTTGGGCACGCTGGCGGGTGATCTTTACTCTGCAGCGCAGGAATCCCGCGCTCAGGTGGCTGGGTGTACTGATGCTTTGACCTTCTTGGGTGAACCAGCGGTTCTGTCCGTGGGCACCTTGTTCCAAGCGGCCCTTCTGCCGGGCATCATGCTGGCGGTTCTTTATGCGGCCTATGCCTTTGGCTATGCGCTTTTGAACCCAAGCAAAGCACCGGCGGTTGTTGTTGAGAACAAGTCCGGTGAAGTCATCACGCGCAATGAGGGTCTGACTTGGTTCCTGTTTGTGCCTGCGGCTTTGATTGGCGGCATGATTGCATTGTCTTCTGCAAATGTGATTGGCAATCAGAATATCGTCGTGGACAGCTTTACCGATCGTGGCGAAGCGGCATCCTTGCGGACGTCTGTTTCTGAGGAATGTAAGGCCTCGATGATTGAACTGCATGGCCAAGACGCGTGGGATACTGCCGTTGCAGAACAAGCGGCGATCGACAATTCCGGTGGTTTGCAGACCTCTGAAAAGCTGACTGACGAACAACGTGCAGAGATCTTTGCAGAGCGTGTTGCAGATGCGGCGCCGATTGGGTCCGGTATCGCGATCATCACATTGTTGCTTACACTGGTCCTGACCACAGCACGCGGCGTGAAGCCAAGCGCGGATCACCGCAAACTGTACATTGGTTTGGGTGGTGCAGCTTTGATGATCTTGATCGACATCCTGATGATCACGCCAACGACCTCTCCGGGCACAACGGTTCTGTTGATGGCCGTTCCTCTGGCGATCATGTGGTACGGTCTGCGCGATGCATTGGGCATGCTGTCTCAGAACGAACTGCTGCGGGTGGTCTTCCCGCCGCTGGTTCTGATCATCGCAGTGCTTGGGTCGATCCTCGGCGGTATTACCAACCCAACACCGGCGGCAGCGTTGGGTGCGGGTGGTGCGATTTTGCTGGCAGCCTATCGTAAGCTGGCGGATGAGCAGAAATCCGGGAAACTGATCCTATGGTCGAGCTTCTCGATCATCGTTATGATCCTGATCGGTGTGAACTTCGATCTGCGTATCAACCAGGACACCGTCGCCTTTGAAACCTACATTGCTTACTTCTTCGCCTATGGCGCGTATCTGTTCGCAATGTTCGGTATTCTCTACGGCTGCTTCGTGCTGTTCCGTGGCGCGGTTCTAAGCCCGATCGTTCGTGAAACCGCAAAGGTGACCTCTATGGTCTTCACCATTCTCATCGGCTCTCAGCTGTTGAACCTGGTGGTGATTTCCTTCGGTGGTGAGCACTACATTCAGCAGTTCCTCAAGAGCTTTGAGAACGAGCTGACCGTGTTCTTGATCGTGATGCTGGTGCTTTTCGTTCTGGGCTTCGTGCTCGACTTCTTGGAGATCATTTACATCGTGATCCCAATCGTTGGGCCGGTCATTTATGGTGGTACGTTTGATCCGAAATGGGTGACGATCATGGTTGCGATCAACCTGCAGACATCCTTCCTGACGCCTCCGTTCGGCTTCGCGCTATTCTACCTGCGTGGCGTTGCGCCAAAGAGCGTAACAACGGGTCATATCTATCGTGGGGTTGCACCATTCGTGTTGATCCAGGTCTTTGGTCTGGCGCTCTTGTGGTTCTTCCCATCGGTGGTGACCATCTTGCCAAACTTGATTGGCAACTGATCAGATCAGGGAAAAGAAATAAGAAGGGGCCTTGGTGGCCCCTTTTTTTGTGGGAGTTTGCCGGCAAGTTGGCAATTTGAGTATTTGGACAAAGAAGAAGGGTGGGGATTAGGTCAGACATCCCACCGGTCGCTTAGGAGGACGCGAAGCGCATTCGCAGAAGCTGTTGAGGTTTCTTAGAATTTGTGTCCGGGCCTCGGCAGGCTGATATTGGAAACCTGCTCAGAGATCGGTTCACTGGGCGTTTCGACTTCGCGCAGATCAAAGGACTGCGGGTCCACGACGCTGCTCCATTTTCCGCCCATATAGATCTCAAGACCAGAGAACTTCGCTTTATAGCCCATCTTGTCACTGCCGGGCACCCAGTAGCCCAAATAGACATAGGGCAAGCCTGCCTCTTGTGCGATCCGGATGTGATCTAGGATCAAGAAAGTTCCAAGTGAATTGCGCTGATAGGCCGGGTCAAAAAAGCTGTAGACCATGCTGACGCCGTCTTCAAAGACATCGGTTAGGCTGACGGCCACCAGATCGTCTTGGCCATCTTCGCAATATTCCACAACGCGCGAGCGGATCGGCGTTTCTTCAATCATGGCCGCAAATTCAAACACATCCATATCCGCCATTCCGCCATCGGCGTGGCGCGCATCTAGATAGGTGCGGAAGAGTTCATATTGCTCTTCTGTGGCCCAAGGCGAGGTGGCTTTGCGGGTCAGGGATTGGTTGCGCTTCAAGACGCGCTTCTGACTCTTGGTAAGCTTGAAATCCGCCACGTTGATCCGCGCCGAAAGACAAGCACCGCAATTGGCGCAGGTCGGACGATAAAGAACGTTCTGAGATCGACGGAAGCCCTGTCCAGAAAGCGCGTCGTTGATCTGTTGGGCATTGTCGCCTTGCAGCGCGGTAAACAGTTTCCGTTCCATCCGGCCGGGCAGGTAAGGGCACGGCTGTGGCGCCGTGACATAGAACTGCGGAGCAAGAGGAAGGGAATGACGCATTTAGGACCGCAACATTGTTAAAGCTGGGAGAACTCTAACAACGGTTTGCGGTCCCGCCAAGCCTAGAAAAGGCTGAGGAATGTTCTAAGGGGTTCGGCTTAATACCGTGCCGCTTTGTTGATCGCGACCGACCCCATAACGTGGTCTGTTAAACCTTGGGAGCGAGACGTGGTCAGCATGAGCACAACCGAGATCACCTGCAGGATGCCGAAGGTCAGCGAAATGCTGTAGCCCAGCGTGTGCAAGAAAGCGTGGCCCAGCTCGAACCTCTCGCCGTGTTGGGTGCGAAATTCGATGCCAAAGAAGCGCATGCCGATGGTGGCGGAACCACCTGTTAAGGTCACAACGCGGTAGGCGAAGCTTACCACCAGAAACAGGGCGGCGAAGAAGAAGATGCCGGTAAACAGGGTCAGCGGAAGGATCAGAACCGAGATCATGCCAATAATGATCATATCCAAGACCCAGGCCAGCAGGCGTTTCATCGGCACATCGGCATAAAACTCTGGTTGTGTCTGTGGATCAGGAAGGGCGTAAGCGCGGGTGTTCATGTCTCTCCGAGGCTCTTAATAAAGAAGGTTTGAAATGTTAGGCCCCCGAGGATCGGGAGCCGTCCGTTGTTTCTATCTGACGTCCAAGCTTAGGCGTCTTCGGTCTCAGTTTCGCGGTCTTTCGCAGCTTTTTTCGCGCGCTCATCCATGAACTGGTCGAACTCGGATTTGTCTTTTGCTTCGCGCAGACGCTCCAGGAACGCTTCAAAGTTTGCTTGCTCTTCTTCCAGACGCTGGATGGTTTCATCGCGGTATGCGTCAAAGGCAGAGTTGCCCGAAGAGGCCATCACATGCATCCGATGGCGGGATTTTGTACGACAGGATTTACCGAACATGCCTTTTTTGCTCCACAACATGTAAAAGAGAAGGGCCAGGCCAACAGGCCAGAAGAATACGAAGCCAAGGACCATAGCCGCAATCCAGGCGCCTTTGCCTTTACTGTCCAGCCATGCCTCGCTCCGGGAGAACCAACCCATATGAGTGGTGTTTGGGGTGGCGGTGGCAACAGGTGTCATTTGGGTCTCCGTAAGTGAGTTTGTGTTAATGTGAATGCCTTTCACATCAATCAATTTGGGGTCACAGCGCTGTGATACAAGGGCTAATGTGAATGTTTTTTACATTTATTGATAAAAGTGTTTATTATCAGTTATTTATCGGTTAGTTTTTCTGGAGAATTTCCAACGATTAGCTTGTTTAAATGGTGCGTTTACCACCCTTCACAGACGAATATACGCCAAAAATGAGGGTAGGGCGCGCCATTGACCATGTCCAAACGCTTGGTACACCTTGTTTGGAAAATGCCGAAAGAAAAAGGCTGTGGAAATGACGGAAAACTGGACACCGGTCACCAATGTAGAAGAAGGACTGGCGTTGGAAGCTGGGCTTTTTTCGGAAACCGGGCAGGGCGTTCACCTCTGGCAATCTGCCAAACCGGCTTTGGTTTGTCCGCGGACATACCGCAAACGCGATGGCTTTAAAGCAGCCGTTGAAAACTCCGCTGAACGCGGTTGGCCCGTATTCATGCGGCCATCAGGCGGTGGCACCGTGCCATTGGGGCCTGGGGTTCTGAATATGGTCTTGGCGCTGACTGTGCCGCAGAGCTTTGGGATCTTGAACGGATACCAGATGCTTTGTGAGCCGATCATTCAGCTCGGAGACGAACTCGGCTTACATCTTGAACCGGGCGCGACACCAGACAGCTATTGTGATGGCGACTGGAACCTGTCGTTTGAAGGTCGAAAGATTGTCGGCACCGCACAACGGCTGCGACCGCTGCGGCAGGGTCGGGTGCGTCTGTTGGGACATGCGTTGATCTTGGTGGATGGCGATGTGGAACCCGGCGCAATGGCTGTGGATGCGTTTCATAAAGAACTTGGGCTCGATCCAATCCGCGCTGACGTTCACATGACGCTAAGAGATGCGGCAAATGGATCTTTGCCGGATCTCAGTGAGATTGCCGGCGTATTAAAGCGCGAGGCGTTGATGAGTATTCAGAAGCGATTTGAAAGCTAAGATTGGCGATTTTGGTCCGGTAGGTGGCAACCAAAGGTGTTGTCATATGCTGACCGTAATCCGACAACAATGCATCGCATAATGTTAATTATGTTAATTTAGTGATATGCGATAAACGCGCCCTGAGTGATCAAAACGCGTTTAACTTTAAATATTTAACAGGCTCTGCTTATGCAGAGGCTTTAGACGCCATAAGACGCGCAACAATCACACGGAACGGTACCAGAGCGATCAAAGCAAGGCTCAGCTTGACGGCCCAATCTGCAATTGCCAGCGACACCCACAGCGGCGCGATTGGACCTGCGCCCAACAATGGCAGCGCTTCATTTGCCCAAGATACGTCGTTCGCTGGCTCAATGAATCTCAGCCCTGCGGAGAATGCGATTGTGAAGAACAACGCTGTGTCGATGGATGAGCCGATCAGCGTTGATGCCAGTGGCGCGCGCCACCATGCGCCGTCGCGCAGACGATCAAAGATCGCTACGTCCAGCAGCTGCGCTGTCAGGAACGCCAGACCAGACCCAATTGCGATGCGCAATGTCACGGCTGGGTATGTGAACCCATCGCCTTGAAGCATGATTTGCGTGCCAATCACAGAACAGATGATGCCAACGAGGAAGCCCGCGAAAACCACTTTACGGGCCGCTTGAACGCCATAGACGCGGTTCATCACGTCGGTCACGAGGAATGCCAGCGGATATGTGAATGCACCCCAAGTCAGCCAATTGCCGAACAGGAATTGCACAAAAATGTTGGATGCGACCACGATGGCCGCCATGGCGATAACGCCAGGAATATGGATACGTGTCATGATTTTAGCCGTTTTTTAACAAGGTAGCGGAGACTCGCGCCGTCAAAGACGGACAGCGCGTCCTATACGTGAAACCCCAGTGTTGCAAGGGTTTTGGGGAGAAAAGACGTTATTCTGTGCCCTGCCCGACGCAGGTTTTCAGCGAAATTAGATTTTCAGCGCAAATGGTAGACTTTGTCGAAGTCTTCGCGCTAAACAATTATAAATGCAGTCTTTCTTAGAGACTTTATGTGAAATGCACCGCCTAAGGATACCGCCATGGCTTCCATTCTGATTTTAAATGGACCGAACCTGAACTTGCTGGGAACGCGTCAGCCGGAGGTTTATGGCGCGACCACATTGCAAGATATAGAAGATATGTGTGAGGCCCATGGCCGCGCGCTTGGGGTTGGAATTGTCTGCAAACAGTCCAATCACGAAGGCGAACTTATCGATGCGATCCATGATGCCAAAGGCGATCATGACGGCATCGTTTTGAATGCCGGCGCCTATACCCACACTTCTGTTGCTTTGATGGACGCGATCTCATCTGTCGCCCTGCCCGTCATTGAGCTACATCTTTCAAACATTCATGCGCGTGAAGAATTCCGCCACAAATCATTCATCGCTCCGGTGGCGATCGGTCAGATCTGCGGTTTTGGCGCAACCGGATATCGCTTGGCGATCGAGGCGATGGTCGATCACATTCGATAGTCAGTTAGGCGCGACATGGACAACGCCACGCTGCGTTATATCTCTGAAATCACAAATGCGACGACCCAGGAAGCGCTCTGGAGCATGCATCTTGCGAAGATGGCCGAGTATGGGTTCACTCGTTTGTTCTATGGCTACACGAATTTTCGCGTCGAGAATAATCTGGGTGACCCTGAAGATTTTGTAATCCTGTCCAACTTGGATCGCAGCTATCTCAAGCGTTTTGTGGATGACCAGATGTTCAAACATGGACCCGTTATCAAATGGGCCCTTGAACACGACGGAGCGGAAAGCTGGGAACGGATCACGCAGGCCGCTTTAGACAAGTCACCATGTCGCGAAGGTTTGGAAGTTATCGAGTTCAATCAGGCCAGCGGTGTGACCTGTGGGTATACCGTGAGTTTTAAGTCCGTATCGATGCGTGCAAAAGGCGCGATCAGTCTGATTGGTGCACCTGGCGTGCCACAATCGGAATTGGATGCGATCTGGGGAAAACACGGACACGACCTCATATTAATGAATAATGTGTTGCATCTGAAGCTGCTCAACTTGCCCCACGTTTATCCAGAGCGTGCCTTGACGAAACGCCAGCGTGAGGTGTTGGAATGGGTGTCAGATGGCAAAACCTTGCAGGATATTGCCACGCTCATGGGGCGCACGACGGCGACGGTTGAGAAACATCTTCGCCTAGCGCGCGAAACTCTGGGCGTAGAAACAACCGCACAGGCGGTTCTGAAAGCCACTTTTCTCAACCAAATCTTCTCAACAGACGCCTAAATGTGCCAAATTATTGTGAGATTTCATCAAAGGTAAGGATTCCCTTACCTCCCCTTTGCTCGGATACGTTGTAAAATGAGACGTTCCCGTGAGTATGGCTTTGGCCAGGGACATAAAGGGCGCACCCTCAGCGATTTCTGGGCTCTGCGCTCTTTGTCATATGCGGTGTCGTATGCAGCGTGAACAGGATGATTTGTCTCCGTCGCCTCGGAGACATGTCTAGAATTTTCGAACTCGTCATCCCCAATTTTGGGTTCGTTAATTTGGCGGCGCTTTGGTCCGATCCGAAGCGCCGCTTTTCTTTTTTGGGCCACGCAAAAAGAAAACGCCGCCCAATTTGGACGGCGTTTCCGAAATTCTGTAGTCGAGGACTTAGCCCTGAGCTGCTTTTGCAACTTCTGCTGCGAAATCTTCTTCTTTTTTCTCGATGCCTTCGCCAACCTGCATACGCACGTAGCCAACGATTTCCGCGCCTGCTTCTTTTGCAGCTGCTTCAACGGTCAGGTCTGGGTTGATCACGAAGTCTTGGCCAAGCAGAGTCACTTCTGCGAGGAATTTCTTCATGCGGCCAACGATCATTTTTTCGATCACTTGCTCTGGCTTGCCAGATTCACGAGCGATTTCGATCTGAACGTTCTTCTCTTTTTCAACAACCGCTGGGTCCAGGTCTGCTTCAGACAAAGACTGTGGGTTTGCCGCTGCGATGTGCATTGCAACCTGCTTGCCGAATGCTTCGTCGCCGCCTTTCAGCGCAACCAGAACACCGATGTTGCCCATGCCGTCAGTTGCTGGGTTGTGGACGTAAGATGTGACGACATCGCCTTCCACAGATGCCATGCGGCGCAGGGACATGTTTTCACCGATGGTCGCGATTGCGTCGGTGATCACTTCGGAAACAGCTTTGCCGTTCAGCTCTGCAGCGGCCAGCTCTTCAACGTTTGCAACGTTCACGGCTGCGCCTGCGATGCCTGCAACCATGTTCTGGAAGTCAGCGTTCTTACCAACGAAGTCGGTTTCAGAGTTGACTTCAACAGCAACACCTTTGCCGCCTTCAACTTTAACAGCAACCAGACCTTCTGCTGCGGTACGGCCGGATTTCTTTGCCGCTTTCGCCAGACCTTTGGTGCGCAGCCAATCGATTGCTGCTTCTTGATCACCATCAGTTTCAGTCAGTGCTTTTTTCGCGTCCATCATGCCTGCGCCGGTCATCTCGCGCAGTTCTTTCACCATCTTGGCAGTTACAGCCATCTTGGTTCTCCTGAGAATTTGAGAAGTCTTAATGAGGGCGGGCTTACCCTGCCCTCATGTCGATTTTGTAACGCTTAAGCTTACGCTTCTGCCGGAGCTTCAGCTGCCGCTTCTTCAGCAACAGCTTCTTCAACTGGAGCTTCTTCGAATTCGCCCAGATCAACGCCTGCGGCGCCAAGCTGTGCGGACATGCCTTCCAGAGCAGCGCGTGCTGCCAGGTCGCAATACAGAGCGATCGCGCGGGACGCGTCGTCGTTGCCTGGGATTACATAGTCAACGCCATCTGGGGAACAGTTGGTGTCAACAACAGCAACCACTGGGATACCCAGTTTGTTTGCTTCAGCAATCGCCAGAGCTTCTTTTTTCACGTCGATGACGAACAGCAGATCTGGAACACCGCCCATTTCGCGGATACCGCCCAGAGACGCTTGCAGTTTGCCCTGGTCACGTTCCATGTTCAGGCGCTCTTTCTTGGTGAGGCCTTCGCCGCCTTGCGCGATCTTTTCGTCGATCTCGTTCAGACGGTTGATGGACTGAGAAACGGTTTTCCAGTTTGTCAGTGTGCCGCCCAACCAGCGGTGGTTCATGAAGTACTGCGCAGATTTCTCTGCTGCTTCAGCCACAGGTGCAGAAGCCTGACGCTTGGTGCCAACGAACAGAACGCGGCCGCCTTTCGCAACAGTTTCTTGGATTGCGTTCAGAGCCGCGTCCAGCATTGGAACGGTCTGTGTCAGGTCCATGATGTGGATGCCGTTGCGAGAGCCGTAAATAAACTCTGCCATGCGTGGGTTCCAGCGCTGAGTCTGGTGACCAAAGTGTACGCCTGCTTCAAGCAGCTGGCGCATGGTGAACTCTACGTGAGCCATGCTTTTCTTCCTTTTCCGGTTTACGCCTGAGCGAGGGAAAGTGAGAGCGGATGCTCCAACCGGCGGACCTTTGGGGATGTCTCCCCCAAATGGACCAACCCTCGCCTGCGGATTGAATGGGCGCGAATTACATCGGTTTTAGGGGGCTGGCAAGGGCCGAGATGGCTTGTTTTGCAGTTATTTTGGGGATTTTTGAGTATTTTTGCAAAGAAGAAGCGGTGAACGCAGTCCTACTGGGAGTGTTTGGTACGAAAATGGCCATTTCGAACCGTTGCTTCAGTGTAAGCGGCAAGGGTTTTACGGTTGGCGTAATCCGCTGCCTGAATAGGGGTATGGTAAACCACTTCGACATTGCCGTGGCGCTGTGCTGATAGGGTTTGAAGCATATGGGCACCAAAATCCATGTCGCCCCACCACCCATAAAAGCGAGCATCTTCGCCTTCCGGTGCGATGTAGTTCACCGTGACCGGTTGAATGCGCATTTTAGGTTTCAATTCATCAGACAGAAACGCCTGAAAGAGCGTTGATTTAAATGGCAGAACTCTGATGGCATCTGTTGACGTGCCTTCTGGAAAAAACAGGAGTTTTTGCCCAGCCGCCAAACGGTCTTCGAAGACCTTGGTTTGTTGGCGCGCTTCTTTGCGGTCACGATTTATGAAGACCGTGCCAGTGATCTTGGCCAGAAATCCAATGCCGGGCCATTTCGCGACTTCGGATTTGGACACAAAGAACACCGGGTTGCCGGCGTTCAGGGTCACGATATCAAGCCATGAAGAATGGTTGGCCACAACCGCCCCACCCCCAGCCATGGGCTTGCCTGAAACCCTAAAACGAATGCCTAGGACAAAGAGGATTATGCGGCAGACGATTGATGGGACGTGGCCTCCGATTGGCCGGCGCAAACCAAAGATTGGCCGCTCAATCAAACGGATTAGCGTGAGGGTGAAAATTCCGACAAGCAAGATCGCAACCACTGGCAAACCACGCAGCAGCACACGGCACCATCCGATCGCGGAAATCTTGATCGGCGCTGGATAGTCCTCATCTCCGGTCCAAGTTGGCGAACTCATCTTAAGCGCCCCGCGTGTAAATGCTGCGCTGGGTCGCGTTGAGTTTTGCGGTATCCATGACCAGGCATACGTCCACGGTGTTGAAATCGTGGTCCACAAATGCGCCGTCCCCGATGAAACCGCCAAGGCGCAAATACCCCTTGATCAACGCTGGAACCTCACGCATTGCCTTGACGCGATTAAGGTTATCTTCGGCGCATAAGTTCATGTTTTGATAGTGATTTTCAACAGCCCTAACGCGCAGTTCATTCGGCGCGAGATGGCGATGATGTAAGAGCGATAAGGATTCTTTCAAGGCATCAATATCCGTGCCGTGAAAGCTTGCGGTGCCAAACAAGACTTCAACACCGTGCTCACGCACGTAATCGGCGAGACCATTCCATAGAAGGTACATGGCCGCGCCCCCTCGGTAATCAGCGTGCAGACAGGATCGACCCAGTTCCATCAACTTGCGCCCGCTATTTTTGAGGACCGTTAAGTCGTATTCCGCTTCGGTGTAATATCGACCAACTTTCGGCATCATGTCATCGCGCAGCAAGCGATAGACGCCGATGGTTTGTGAGCGGACATCATCACCGCGATCTGTGTCGAGCAGCATGAGATGGTCAAAATAGGGATCATATTCATCACGCTCGAGTTGAGCGTCATGGTCGACCAGGGTCCCCTGCCCGCCCAGCTCTTTGACAAAGACCTGATAGCGCAAATGCTGCGCGGCGCGAATGTCCTCGTCACTGTTGGCGAGCTTGAGGATGAGATTGTCAGTGGCTGTGCGCATGGATCCTGCGAATTTATTTTATGCGGTTTTAGGTGCCACAATCTCCGTTGGCAACATGCTGGATTACTGGAGAAAATGATCTAAGTTTCACGGTGATACTAAAAGATTCGTTTATTTAATTCTTTATTCAGCATTTTAAGGCGTAAAGTCATCTATGACCGGCATGAGCCCCACACGACGACTGTCGACCACCACTTTACCAGCTTCTTGGAAGTTTACAGTAAGCTTCCCAGCAATATTGGATTGCACCTGTCCTGTGCCCCATTCGGGCTTTTGCGGGTGGCGCACAAGCATGCCCGGCTCCAAAAATGCATTTAGATCATCCATACATCCCTCCTATCGGGAATTTTCCCTATGATTAAGCCCAAACTTCACGAATTGGTCGCCTCGCGTATCTGCCATGATTTGATCAGCCCAATCGGCGCTTGCGCCAATGGGGTAGAATTGATGGCAATGGGCGGTGGTGGCGATGAAACCGCATTGATTAAAGAGAGCGCTGAAGATGCTGTGTCACGCGTGCGGTTCTTTCGTTTTGCTTTTGGGTTGTCGGATGGGCAGCAGGTTGTTTCGGCATCCGAACTCAGAACTGCAATGAAGGCAATCGCGAGCAAGAAAATTGCGGTGGTTTGGGAGGATGCATCGGACGTTTCGCGTAAAGATGCTCAAGCGCTGTGTCTTGCGCTTTTGTGCCTAGAGCGCGCCATGCCACGGGGGGGCGATGTCACGATCAAGCATCTAGATTCCAATTGGACCGTGACCGCTGAAACCGACCATCTTTTGGTGACAGACGCATTGTGGACACCCCTCGCGGACGGGCGTGCGCCCGAAGAAGTTCTCCCAGCAACAGTGTCGTTTGCATTGTTGCCCGTCGCACTGCGGCAGATCGGGCGGCGCATGTGTATCCGGCTTACAGAAAGCCGGATACTGATGCAGTTTTAGACGGCTTTAGGCGCGCGTGGTGCCGTCGCCTTCCACCAAGTATTTGAAGCTGGTCAGCTGCGCCGCGCCCACAGGGCCGCGTGCGTGCATTTTGCCCGTGGCGATGCCGATTTCTGCGCCCATGCCAAACTCTCCGCCGTCCGCAAACTGGGTCGATGCGTTGCGCATCAGGATGGCACTGTCCAAACGCTCAAAAAAGCGCGCGGCCGTGGCCTCATCTTCGGTGATGATACAGTCCGTGTGGTTTGACCCGTATTGGCGGATATGCGCAATCGCGTCATCCACCGAGGAGACGGTTTTGGCGGCGATATCCATGTCCAGATACTCTTTGCCCCAGTCCTCCTCCGTCGCGGCAACGGTTCCCTCAATGGATTGAAGAGATGGGCCCGCATGGACAGTCACGCCTGCTTCCAGAAGCATAGAAATCACGTCTTTTCCAAGGCTTGCCGCGACATCTTCATGGATCAATAGACATTCGGCTGCGCCACAGATGCCGGTTCGGCGGGTCTTGGCGTTCAAGATGACATCCATGGCTTTTTGCGCGTCTGCGTCTTTGTCCAGGTAGATATGCACGATGCCTTCAAGATGCGCAAAGACCGGCACGCGCGCTTCGCGCTGCACAAGACCGACAAGGCCTTTGCCACCGCGCGGCACAATCACGTCAACGGTGTCAACCATTGTCAGAAGTTCCTGAACCGCTGCGCGATCGCGCGTTGGCACCAGCTGGACTGCATCTTCTGACAAGCCAGCGGATTTCAGACCTTCGACCAGACATGCGTGAATGGCACCTGAGGAATGGAAGCTTTCAGAGCCACCGCGCAGGATGACGGCGTTGCCGGATTTCAGGCAAAGCGCACCCGCGTCTGCGGTCACATTGGGGCGGCTTTCATAGATCACGCCGATCACACCCAAAGGTGTGCGCACACGTTTGATGTTGAGGCCGGTTGGGCGGTCCCATTCTGCCAGCACTTCGCCAACAGGGTCGTCTTGCGACGCCACCGCGCGTAGGCCATCGCAAATGCCTTGAATGCGCGATTCATCAAGCATCAGGCGATCCATCATGGCAGGGCTAAGGCCCTTGTCGCGGCCAAATTCCAAGTCTTTTTTGTTCGCTTCAATAATGTCAGCGCGCTGCGCCCATACGGCGTCGGCCGCCGCATTCAACGCTTTTTCCTTCTGTTCCGGCGGGGCAAAGGCGAGCTCTGCGCTTGCGGCTTTGGCACGGGTGCCAATGTCGCTCATCAGGGCGGCGATATCTGCGATGTCTTTCATCAGATCTGTCCTTTGCTTTGTGTTGGTGCCGAAGCGTGCCTCCGGCGGGGATATTTATGCCAAAAAGAAACTTAGAGCGCCATATCGTCTCGGTGGATAAGGGCGGTGCGGCCCTGGTAGCCGAGGATCGACTCGATGTCTTTGGATTGGCGACCTTTGATTTGGGTCACCTCATAGGCGGTGTAGGTGCAGAGCCCTTGCCCAAGTTTACGTCCATCGGTGGCGAGGATTTCCACCGGATCACCGCGTTCAAACCGGCCCGTTACTTGGGTGACGCCTGCGGGGAGCAAGCTTTTGCCCTTGGCGAGCGCACCTTCGGCACCTTGGTCCACCGTGATGGTGCCTTGAGGTTTCATAGAGCTGATCCAGCGTTTGCGCGCCAGTTGCGGAGTGCCTTGGGCCGTGAACCAAGTGGCGTTTGCGCCATTCTCAAGAGCGGTCAGCGGGCGATGCACCGAACCTTCTGTGATCGCCATAGCACAGCCACCGCTGGTGGCGGTTTTTGCGGCTAAGAGCTTGGTAATCATGCCACCTTTGGACAGGCCTGAGAGACCGTCACCCGCCATGGCTTCGATCTCCGGCGTGATCTCTTTGATTACATCAAAGCGTTTCGCATTCGAATTGCTTTGAGGGTTGTCCGAATAGAACCCATCCACGTCGGAAAGCAGGATCAATTGATCCGCACCGGTTGTCAGCGCGATTTGCGCCGCCAAGCGGTCATTGTCGCCGTAGCGGATTTCGTCAGTCGCCACCGTGTCGTTTTCATTCACGATCGGCACCACACCCATCTTCAGAAGGTGGTTTAAGGTGGCTCGAGAATTCAAATATCTCCGACGGTTAGCGCTGTCTTCTAACGTCACCAAAACCTGCGCGGTCATGATGTCGTGGGGCGCAAGCGCCTCTTCATAGGCGCGCGCCAATCGGATTTGGCCCACGGCGGCGGCGGCTTGAGATTGGTCCAAAGGAAGGTCTTGGGTCGCAAGCCCCAAAGCGCTGCGGCCCAGCGAAATGGACCCAGATGAGACCAGCACCACATCGGTACCTTGAGACTTTAACCAAGCAACGTCTTCTGCCAAACCAAGGAGCCAGTCTTTGCGCAAAGCGCCGCTGCTCCGGTCTACAAGCAAGGCAGACCCGATTTTAATGACCAGACGTTTTGCTTGGGTCAGGGCTGCCACGTTGTGTCGCCTTCATCCTCATTGGTACTATTCGATGTGACTTCTTCTTCGGCCTGTTTCATCCGAAGCCGGTTGTCGTCAATCTGACTGCGCAAAGCGCGCAGAACGTCGGTTACGTTTTCTTGGCTCGCGCCGGACATCAGCATAACAGGGCCACCAATGGCGGTTTCGAGCTCTTCTTTCAAGAAAGCGCGCTCTTCTTCATCCATGGTGTCGATCTTGTTGAGCACCGTAATGCGGGGCTTTTCAGCCAAGACACCGCCATAGGCTTCGAGTTCGCCAATAATGGTCTCGTAATCCTTTGCAGGATCGCCTGAGGTGCCGTCCACAAGGTGTAGGAGGACCGCGCAGCGTTCCACGTGACCTAGGAACAGGTCGCCAAGGCCCCTGCCCTCGGAGGCACCTTCGATCAGGCCCGGAATATCTGCGACCACAAATTCAACGCCATCAACACCCACAACACCAAGGTTTGGATATAAGGTCGTAAATGGATAATCGGCGATCTTGGGGCGTGCGTTTGATGTGGCTGCCAAGAAGGTGGATTTACCGGCGTTTGGCAGGCCCAACAGGCCCACATCTGCGATCAGTTTCAGACGGAGCCAGATGGTGCGCTCAATGCCCGGCTGACCCGGATTTGCACGACGCGGCGCTTGGTTTGTTGAGGACTTAAAGTGCAGGTTGCCCCAGCCGCCATTGCCGCCTTTGGCCAAAAGAACCCGTTGGCCGACCTCGGTCAGGTCATCCAGCACGGTTTCTTGATCTTCATCCATGATTTCCGTGCCCACGGGCACACGCAGCACGATGTCATCGCCCCGCGCGCCGGTGCGACCACTGCCCATACCCGCTTGGCCGGATTTGGCAAAGAAGTGCTGTTGATAGCGGAAATCGATCAGCGTGTTCAGGCCTTCAACCGCCTCTGCCCAGACCGAGCCGCCATTGCCGCCGTCACCGCCATCAGGCCCACCATATTCGATGAACTTCTCGCGGCGGAAAGACACGCAGCCACCGCCACCGCCACCCGAGCGGATGTAGACCTTTGTCAGATCAAGAAATTTCATTGTGGCAGTCCTTTCAGGCGGGGTGTCCCCGCCTGTTACAGCATAGACGGGGGCAAGCTCAATCGAGTTTTAGGCTATATGTCCATGTTGGCACCGGGGCGTTGCGTGCAACCGAGAAGTTCTCCGCATCGCCCAGGTATTGGAAGCCTGCATTTGTCAGGACACGGGCGGAGGCCGCGTTGTCTTGAAAGACACTGGCAAAGAGGGTTTTGGAGCCCAGCGGGTTTGCTGCGATCAATGTGCGTACCGCTTCAGAGGCAAAACCCATGTTCCAGAACGGAGGTGCAACCCAGTAGCCGATCTCGGCTTGGTCCTCAGAAACGCGTTCCAATGAGATCACACCCATCACTTCGGCATTTTCATGGCCGGTGCCGTCCAGCGCCCACACGTCTTCAACACGATCCTCAGAATGAGAGCGGGCAATAAACGCTTCCGTGACGCCTGGTGGCAGCGGGTGCGGGATCGATGTGGTCATACGTGCCAAGGTACGATCGCTCGCATAATGTTCAATCAGCCCCTGATCTGAGCGACGCAGGGGGCGCAGGACGAAGCGTTCCGCTTCGATAACCGGCTGGTTCACAATCATATCGTGCATCATCTGCGCTATCCTCCAATGAAACCCGTTTTGAGATGTCCTTTCACCCCAATCGGATCTTTGTTGAGCGGCTCATTTGGTCTTTATGGCGATCTGGGTCCTCCCAAACCTGGTTGTCGCCCCCGAATGGCTGCCGTTAGTAGTGCACCCTAAGTGGATGCGATGAAATCGTCTTACAAGTCTCGCTCACGCACTCGTTCATCTCATAGGCGGATAATGGGGCATTCATGTGACCCCGTACCCAAGACCAACATCGCGCAACGCGAAAAAAGAAAAGGGACCGGCCCTAAAGCCGATCCCTCAATTATCTCATAACCTTAAGGTCGGCTTATTCAGCGGCCTCCGCCACCGGGAGAACCGAAATAAAGGTGCGGCCTTTGAGGCCTTTGTGGAACTTTACGTTGCCGTCGGTGGTAGCAAAGATTGTGTGGTCTTTGCCCATGCCTACGTTCTCGCCCGGCCACATCTTTGTGCCGCGCTGACGCATGATGATGTTGCCTGCGATTACAGACTCGCCACCATATTTTTTAACGCCCAGACGACGACCCGCGGAGTCGCGACCGTTACGGGAACTACCACCAGCTTTTTTATGTGCCATATCGTGTGTCTCCTATACTTCGCTTACTTCGCCAGCTCTTTGGCTTGCTCAACCCAGCCTTCGCGCTCGATGCGGCCTTTGAAAGACAGCTTCTCGTCGAATTCTGCGATCTCTGCTTCGCCCCACGCCGCGATTTGCGCGAATGTGGTGACGCCTGCTTCCAGAAGTTTCTTTTCCAGAGCCGGACCAACGCCAGACAGTTTCTTCAGATCGTCTGCGACTTCAGCTGCAGGGGCTGCTGCTTTAGGAGCTGCTTTCTTAGCAGGCGCCTTTTTCGCAGGAGCTGCCGCTTCAACAGCTGAGCCAGATACGGAACCCGCACCGATCGCTGCTTTAACGCCAGACTTGTCTGCACCAGTGGACAGAATGTCTGTTACGCGAACCAGAGTCAGTTTCTGACGGTGGCCGACGGTGCGCTTAGAGCTGTGCTTACGACGACGTTTAACGAATTTGATCAGCTTCTCGCCTTTGATCTGGTCGATCACGTCGGCTTGAACCGCTGCACCATCAACGAGAGGTGCGCCCACAACGGTTTTGTCACCGCCGAGCATCAGAACTTCGTTGAATTGAATTTTTTCACCCGCGTCAGCAGCCAGTTTTTCGACACGCAGAACATCGCCTGCCTGTACTTTATACTGTTTGCCACCGGTTTTCAGGACTGCGAACATGTCCCTTTTCCTTCATTTGACCGCGTCATTTGGCCCCTGATTTACAGGCGTTTTGGCTTGGTTTTCAGACAAGCCGCCTCAAACTGCGCGCCCTTCTCAGAGCGTTGTTACAACAAAACACGGCGCAAGGAATCCTTACGCCGATGCGGGCTTATGTTCCCATCAAAGGTTTAAGTCAAGCAAACAAAGCCCAAAAAGCGTGTTTTCTTAAAAGAATTCACGCGAATTTTCAGCCTATAGTTCTTCGCTCGGCATCAGCCGATCCAAATGCAGCGCCAATGCGTCCATCCGGTCGCTCATGATCTGATAATGCACCGCGTTCATCACCTGATAGACCGTTTGCATGCGCTCGTCTTCCAAGGCTTCTGTGTAGGCCTCAAGCTCTTCGCCCGTGAAACCCTGATAGGTATAGGCCGCACTGGCTATGGAGTTCTCAAGAATAGCACGCCGGGTTGCCGGCTCATTTGCTTCGATTTGCGCCCAAAGCATGCCTTCATCAAGGTCATCGCGAATGACACCGGCACGCGAGGCTGCAAGGATGAACCGCACTTGGATCACTTGAACCGCTTTCAACCCCAGCCCTTCTGGGTCGATGGCCACATGCATGCGCTGGAAATACCCGATCTTTGGATCACCTTCTTCCACCATCTTGGCGACGATCTGGCGTCCGGCAAGGTTTTTGATCTCGTCATCATCCATATGAGACAGGTTTTCCGTATGAACCAGACGCTGGCCTAGATCAGAGCCATAGAAGTCCGCCGCATGTTGCAAAAGGTCCTGATCCAGCCGCTCTTCTAAGAGATCAAGCGCTTGTTCGACCATCTCTTCCGGAACAAATGTCTTTTCCGTGAGATCGGTCCAGGCTTGGCCGAATTCATTGCCTTCCAGCCCAAGCATCGCCGGTGCGCCCCCTGCCCCGACCGCAATGGATTCAATCGCGACGTCAAAGCCAGTGGTCTCAAGGAAGGATTTTACGTCTTCGCGATTTGCGGCAAAGGCAGATGTGGCCAAAAATGCGGTGGCCGCAACGCAAGAAACGGCTGTTTTGGCGACGGTTTTGAAAGCGGATGTCAGCAAAGGGAACCTCCGATCAGTTTGCTTCCTTTCAACTTAATGTAGAACGCGCTTGTTACAACGCGAAACCCGCTTGCACGGGTCACTTTTCCGCTATACATCCGCCGAACACTCCCCGCGGAGAGGTGCCGGAGTGGTCGAACGGGGCGGTCTCGAAAACCGTTGTCCCTTCACGGGGACCCAGGGTTCGAATCCCTGTCTCTCCGCCATTATCCCTACGAGCACCCATAATTGTAGACAGCGCTACCTTGAAGTGTTTCTCTTGCTTCAAGCGGAGCGATGAGTTTGTATCCCGTTTGACTGAACATTTAACACGACCAGTGGTTTCAACATGGCGAATAAGGCACCTAAAGGTCACAAGAGGCTGTTAGCTGCATGGCAAAATTCTATGGCCGGGCTGAAATCCATCTGGCAAAGCGAAGAAGCCTTTCGACAGGAATGCTACGTACTCTTAGCCTGCACACCGCTTGCATTCTGGATCACCGATAATCCCTTTATCTCAGCGGTATTGATCGCCTCTCTCCTTTTAGTGCTGCTAACGGAAATCCTGAACACCGCAATCGAAGCAGCCATTGACCGCATCGGGCCAGAAAGAAATGATCTCTCTCGGCTCGCAAAAGACTTGGGCTCCCTCGCGGTCTTAGTGTCTTGCTTCATGGCTGGGTTGCTTTGGATCGCCGCCTTTATAGCGTGATATTCCCCTGCAAACTCGTAAAACTGACAAACACAAAACGCAAAAAGCACCCCTCAGGGTGCTTTCATGCGTAGCTCGCATCTCAATCGAAAGTGGCGCGGTTGACGGGGCTCGAACCCGCGACCCCCGGCGTGACAGGCCGGTACTCTAACCAACTGAGCTACAACCGCGCGCTTGATCTTTCGACCTATGTTATCCTTCCCGGATCAGGGCCTTCAGAGTGGCGCGGTTGACGGGGCTCGAACCCGCGACCCCCGGCGTGACAGGCCGGTACTCTAACCAACTGAGCTACAACCGCTCTCTGAAAGAACCGTAGCGCCGTTGCCGTCGCTGCGGTGAGAGGGGTTTATGCTTAGGCGCTGGCATCGTCAAGCGGTTTGAGAGAGGTATTTTGCATTTTTTTCACACAAAAGAATTTCGCCGCTTCTGGCGGTCAGCCACGCACCAATAATTTAAGGTAAATTCCGCTCTGACGGCTGTTTCGATTACTTATAGGCCCGCGTACAGATCGTCGAAGCCATTGGAAAAGATAAAGAAAACCCAGAATTCGACGCGAAAAATCTTTTTGACAAAAAAGTTGTTTTTAGCTCTTGCCCTCCCCCTGACATAACGATTAAAACCTGCGTCACCGGGTCGTTAGCTCAGTTGGTAGAGCGCTTCGTTTACACCGAAGATGTCGGGAGTTCGAGCCTCTCACGACCCACCATCATCCCCCGCTTTGATTTGGCGGCGATACCAAGGGTGATTTGGAATGACAGCTGGTTTTAAGACCGGCATGACTTATGGGTCGTTAGCTCAGTTGGTAGAGCGCTTCGTTTACACCGAAGATGTCGGGAGTTCGAGCCTCTCACGACCCACCATTCCTCTCTATCCATAGCGTCTCACATCAAGCGATAGACTTTGACAATCGCGCCCGCCATAGTCGCGCCAGTTAAACGTGGCGTGGGTAGTTATTCTTATGTGGCAGCGACTTGGCTCAACGGCTGGCTTGATGGTTTTCTGGGGCTCAACGGCCATCGCCGGATGCCCGGAGGGTCAAGAGCCGTTTAATTCCTGTCAAATTGAAGGCCGCAATGCCGAGGTCTTTGTCTGTTTTGACGATCAGCTGGCGACCTACCAATACGGACCAATCGGCGGCGGCCCAGAGCTTTTCCTTTCAGAGCCCATTGCTGAGGTCGATTACGTGCCCTGGAACGGAATTGGCCGTGCGATCAATGAGAGCGTGACCTTTTATAATGGGGAATACAGCTATCAAGTCGGTGGCGGCATCAACCGCCCCTTTTCCGAGGAAGAGATGAAGGCGGGCAATTTTCAGTTTGGCTGGCTTGAGGTGGCGAAGAATGGCGAACCTATCGCCCAATTGGAATGTATCCCCGAAACCGTGTCCTACGGTTGGGGCGGCGGGATTTATGACGCCAAGGTTGCCGCTGGTTTGGAATGGGATCATCGCTCTTGGACATTGATGCACCCCTTAGGCACGCATTCCAGTGGGCCCATCCTTTTGCAACAGACCCTGAACGACGTGACCGAAAGCTGCCTGCCGGCAGAAGAATTCTCGCTCGGCGGGATTGGTATGGGCGTATCGCTGGACACGCTTGGGAAGTTTGGCACCCCAGAACCGACCCCTGCCCGCGCCAGCGGATTACAGTTTGACCGGATCACGCACATTGGGATGACCGTCGATACCTATAAAGATCGAGTTGTGGAGATTGTTGCTACCGAGGCTTGGGCGGAAATGCCATCGGGGATCACGGTTGGAACGACGCGAGGCGATGTTCTTCAAATTTTGGGTGATACACCAATCGGTCAGGCGTCTTCGGCAGATCGATTTGAGTTGCCTCTATGCCGCGCGCCAAATGAGGCATTCTCCAAATGGCGCGCGTTCATTGATTTTGGGACGAACAAGCGCGTCGAAAGCATCAGCTTTATTGATATGGCACCGTAGTTTTCTTTTACGATGGGTGACCTAAGTCAGGCCACCCAGCACAAAAACGAAAACAAAAACGGCAAGCAATCCCAACAAAGCCAGGCCTAACAAAACACGCCCTTTCGTTTAATGGCCGCTGCGCTTCTGCGGCACCAAAGAACGCACCAGCGTCGACATCTGAAGCTCACCCACCGGTTCACCCTCGTGCTTCACCAGATAGGTCCCGCTTGATTCACCGCCGGTTTGGGCAATCACCTGCTCCAGCGTGTCTTCGCGTTGGATTTCGCCGGAATGTTCTATCTTCTCATTCAACGGTTCCATAATGGAACGCACGCGCAGAACCCGCGCACGGTTGATGTCGGAGATGAAGTCAACGATGTAGTCGTCTTCTGGGTTCAGCAGAATATGCTGCGGCTCGCCCTGTTGAACCACTTCGCCATCTTTCAGAATGACGAGATGATCTGCCAGTTTCAGCGCTTCGTCCAAGTCGTGGCTAATGAAGACAATGGTCTTGTTCAGCTCAACCTGAAGCTCAAGCAGTAAGTCCTGCATGTCAGTACGGATCAATGGGTCAAGCGCCGAGAAGGCTTCGTCCATCAACATGATCGGCGCGTTCGAGGTCAGAGCGCGGGCAATACCCACACGCTGTTTCATGCCGCCCGAAAGCTGGTGCGGATAGCTGTCCTCATAGCCCGCCAAACCGACCCGCTCGAGCCACTTTTTGGCTTCCGGTTCATACTCAGACTTGTCTTCACCACGCACCACAGGGGCAAGCGCTGTGTTCTGGAGCACGGTTCTGTGCGGCAGCAATGCGAAGTGCTGGAAAACCATCGACATGGTCTTACGGCGCATCTCGCGCAGTTGCAGCTCGTCATAGGCCAGAACGTCCTCGCCTTTGACCAACACCTGACCTTCGGTCGGGTCAATCAGTCGGTTGAAATGGCGCACCAGCGTGGATTTACCAGAGCCAGACAGGCCCATGATGACGGTAATCTCGCCTTCTTGCAGATCCACGTTGATGTTTTTCAGGCCTAGAACATGCCCGTTATGCTCGCGCAGTTCTTCCTTGCCCATGCCCGCATGCACTTCTTTCATGGCAGCCTTAGGGTCGGAACCGAAAACCTTGTACAGGTTACGAATAGAAATCATTGGTTCAGTCATAAGTGCGCCTTAGTGTTGAGATGCGTTTACACGCGCCAGAGCTGCTTTGGTGACACGATCCAGAATGATCGCAAGGATAACGATGCCAAGGCCAGCCACGAGGCCAACACCCAGTTCAAGCGAGCGGATGCCGCGCAGAACCAGAACACCCAGACCTGGTGCAGACACCAGCGAGGCGATCACAACCATCGCGAGGCTCATCATAATGGTCTGGTTGATACCAGCCATGATGTTTGGCAACGCAAGTGGGATCTGAACTTGATACAGTTTTTGGCGAGGCGTCATGCCAAAAGCCTGAGCTGCTTCCAAGACGTCTTTGTCCACCATGCGAATACCCAAGTCAGTCAGTCGGACCACGGGCACAATCGCATAAAGAATGATCGCAATACCGTAGAGCTTGGACTCGGTCACGCTGAACAAGAAAATCAGCGGAATCAAGTAAACAAAGGTCGGAAGCGTTTGCAGCATATCGAGCACCGGTATGATAGCCCGTTGCAATCTGTCAGATCGCGACATGGCAATCCCTATGGGCACCCCTAAGAGCACACATATCGCTGCACAAACGAAAATGATCGAAAGGGTTTGGATCGCATAGCTGTAGTGATCAATGAATGCGAGACCAACGATCGATGCGCCAACGCCAATGGTCAGGGACCAAGACTTGGAGATCATGCGGGTGATCAGCAGCAAGAGTGGGATAACAATCCACCATGGGGTGACTTCCGCAAGATAAAGCGCGCCATCCAGCATCCAGCTCAGCGGCTCTGTAATCGGATCCAACACGAAACGCAGCGAGTCCTTCATGGCCAAGAAACCGTCTTCCAGGCCCTTTGTCAGATCTCGCGTTTCAGGAATTTTGCCACAGGATTCGTTTAACGCATCCAACGAAGGAAACGGAAAATCCCATGCAGTTATTTCAACTTCGGTGCCCTGTGCAGCAGCCATCAAGTCGGCCATAGACGTTGGTGCAGAGCTTTGCTCTGTATCACACCAGCCTTCTAACCCTGTTGAATTGAATAAAAAATCGTAACTGGCCATTCATGTATCCCCTGCAGCTGGCTCTTGGCGCTGATCTTTAGCTTACGCCAATCAAATCAAACGCAAAATAAAAAAGGCCGCCCGAAGGCGACCTCTGATTTCGGTGATCAGCTTATTGCAAGATCTTCGCAAGATTTGCTGTCGCATCTTCGTTCAACCACGCGGACCATTGGTCTTTGTTGTTCAGAAGATAGTTAACAGCCGCTTCTTCTGCAGATGCGCCATTTGCGTCTTGCCATGCAAGAATGCCGTTCATGACACCAACGTCGAATGTCATTTGGGACAGCATAGATGCGATCGCAGGACGTTCGGTGCTGAATTCAGACGTCACAACAGTCCAAACTGGGGATGGTGGGAAGTCAGAGATTTCTGGGTTGTCACGGTCTTTGTCTTGGTTACGTGCGTGCACTTCTGCATCCACTGGACCCAGCTCAACTTTAACCATTTCGTACTTACCGAGAACCGCTGTTGGCGCCCAATAGTAGCCGAACCATGGCTCTTCATCCTCAAACGCTGCTGCGATGGAGGTCGCCAGAGTTTCGCCGGAACCGTGGTTAAAGATTTCGATGCCAGAATCTTCGACACCTAGCGCGCGCTGCAGGTTGTCGTTCAGAATACGGCAGCCCCAGCCTTCTGGGCAGTTGTTGAACCGTGCGCCAACCAGCTCTGGGTTCGCTTTGATACCATCAATGGTTGCCAGCTCTGGGTGCTTGTCCGCCAGCCATTTAGGAATGAACCAGCCTTCAACACCACCTGGGCTCAGAACTGGTGCCAGTTCAGCCACGCGGCCTTCTTCTTTCAGTTTGATATATGCTGGGCCACCACCGTTGGTCCACATTTCTGTTACAATGTCAGGCTCGCCGTTTTCGGCCAAAGATGTCACCGCAGGCACTGTAGAAGATGGAACAACTTGTACATTACACTGGTAACCCTGCTCTAGGATGAACTTTGCGACGTTGGTTACAATCGCGGCGGACGCCCAGTTCATCTCTGTGATGGATACGTCACCACAGTCTTCAGCAGCTGCCAAACCTGGCACCATCATCAAGCCAAACGCGGCTCCGATCATTTTTTTCATAGATATTACCCTCTGTTGGTAGAACCATCTTAATGGCGGTTCATTTGTTTAGTAAACCTAAACATTTGTATTTATCGTGGAATCAAGTTTTATAACCAAATGAAGCATTCACTAGTGTTAAGCGACCACAAGCAATTGAAAAGCGACATTTTTCTATACTGTGTGCTTGGCCAAAATATCCTTAGTGTGTGCAAATATATTCGAAAGACGTAGCGTCAATGGATCGAACGAATGCAACCCTGACAGCCTTGCGCCGCATCCTGCGAGCAACTGAGTTGCATAGCAAAGATGTTGCGCAATCCGTGGGGCTGACCCCGGTCCAACTGCGCCTCTTAAAATTCATTGGTGAATGCGAATGTGCGACAGCAAAATCCTTGGCTGTTCAAATGCGTGTATCGCAAGCGACCGTCACCACACTTCTCGACAAACTTGAAGCGCGCAGTCTGATTGATCGGATCGTTTACCGTTTTGATCGCCGACAAAAAATGATCTCTCTAACGCCGAAGGGGCGCATTGCGATTGAGAATGCGCCTGACCCAATTCAAAAGATATTTGCGTCCCGATTTGAGCAGCTGGCAGACTGGGAGAAGTCTATGCTGCTCGCCGCAGCTGAGCGCATCGCGTCGCTGTTAGACGCCGATAATATTGACGCGGCGCCGATCCTTGCGACCGGCAGCATCGTCGATGAACTCGACGCCGAGTTTATTGACCCCTCGACGCATCGCTAGCGCCGTAATCTCCTGAAGTTCCGGACCTGTATGTCGCCAAAGTTTCTCTGAACCGTCCCAATTCGGCGCAAATTTAGACAGATTTCCGCGCAAACTTTCATCTGTTAGTTCGTCAATAGGTGTAAGAGACCCGCCATGCATATCCGTCAGTGCGATTTTCGCGACCCAAAGCAATCCGTCAGCCCAAAAGCACGGCATTTTCGCCTGTTTGAGTTGATGCGACAAAGCAATGCCTGCACCGGAAGCAGCGCTCCCCATGAAGAGAATGCCGCGGCGATGGAAGCTTTCCGCGATATGGCTTGCGCCTCCCTGCGGTTTTAATCCGTTAACCCCGGAACCCAGTCGCAACCACAAATTTTTCCGATGAATCCGCCCGAGAGGATGGCGGCTTCATATTGGCGACTTTTGTGAATTTCTGCTTCAGAAGTTTTTGCAAATCGCCTTCGGCACCGCCTGCCAAAACCTTGGCAACAAACGTGCCGCCCTCTTCCAATACATCAAACGCCAAATAGGCCGCTGCCTCACACAGCGCAATGATGCGCAGGTGGTCCGTCTGTTTGTGACCCGAAGAGGCCGCCGCCATGTCTGACATGACCACGTCTGCATTGCCGCCCAGCCAGTCTTTCACTTTCAGGTCCGCATCATCTTCCATGAAGTCCAATTGATGCACTTCTGCGCCCGCCAAGGGTTCTACCTCTTGCAAATCGACCCCAAGCACAGTGCCGACCTTCTTGCCCTGCTTCTCACCCAGCGCATTCACACGCTTCACAGCGACCTGCAGCCAGCCACCGGGGGCACAGCCAAGGTCAACGACGCGAGCGCCGGGCACGAGAAATCGGTATTTATCGTCCAGTTCCAGAATCTTAAAGGCAGCCCGACCCCGATAGCCTTCTGCCTGAGCGCGTTTCACATACGGGTCATTTAACTGCCGTTGCAACCAACGGGTCGAGCTCAGGCTACGACCGCGAGCGGTTTTGACTTTGACCTTTAGATCGCGTTGACCGCGGCCGGATGTATTTTTGCTCTTGGGCATTTCTTTATCCAATATGGGTTGGGCGCGGCTTATGCCTTAGAACGGCCCGTCTTCCAAGACACCATCTGCAGACATTTGCGCATAGAGAAGGCCTTCGCGCAGCCCCCGATCCGCGACGGAAAGACGATCTGTCGGCCAGGCGCGCAAAAGGGCCTGCAAGATTGCCGATCCAGACATGATCAATGCATGGCGGTCCTGCCCAATCCGCGGGTCTTTGCGACGCCCCGCAGGGCCAAGACGCAGATAATCATTTATGACCGCATCGATCTGTTCAGACGTCATGCGCAGACCATCCACTTTGGTGCGATCATAGCGACGCAACCCCAGATGGCTTGCGGCAACTGTGGTCACGGTTCCGGATGTCCCGACGATCTGGAACCCATCTCGGGTTTGCTCGTCTTTGTAAGGCGCGAATTCCGCAAGGTTTTCCTCAAAGAACCAGCTCATCAAAGCAAAACGCGCAGCGTCATCTTCAACATCGTTGAACTGATCCCGCAGTGTCGCCACCCCAAGCGGGACCGAAATCCAGTCCACCACCCGTGCGGCTGGGAACATTGTTTCAATGTTCTGCAACCCATGATGCATACGCATAATCGCTTTGGGGCGCTCAATGCGGTCCACCTTGGAAAGGTCAATCCACACGAGTTCGGTCGAGCCGCCGCCAATATCCACCACCAGCAATTGCTCGGTTTTTGTGGACACCAACGGTGCGCAGCTGATCACTGCCAGACGCGCTTCTTCCTCTGGTGGAATGATTTCCAGCTGCAATCCGGTTTCGCGGCGCACTTGTTTGATGAAATCGCGGGAATTGCGTGCACGGCGGCAGGCTTCGGTCGCCACAAGGCGCATATGCTTCACGCGGTGACGCTTCAGCTTTTGCTGGCAGATGCGCAGAGCTTGAATAGTCCGCCGCATAGAGCCGCGTGACAGACGCCCAGTCTTCTCAAGACCGGAGCCAAGCTGGACGGATTTGGAAAAGCTATCAACCACATGAAACTGGTTGCCCTTCGGTTGGGCAATCAGCATGCGACAGCTGTTGGTTCCCAGATCCAAAGCGGCGTAAAGCTCGCTAGAATCAGGCTTTTTAGGCGCGGGGCTCTCTACCGCTTTCGGGAAGGCGCCCGCACCTTTGGGACGCTTGGGCGCCATGGTCACGCCCTCCATTTCGAGTTACCCTCAACCTAGAGGCAAGACGTCGCTCACGCAATCCCTGTGTTATGTGCTGATGCCCGACATCACTCGGATCGCAGTCTTGTTGCGTAAAACAGCCTGCATTCATTATGATCATTAGGATTTTTCAGCCTTAGCCCCCTCGCCCCAGCGCTTTATCACCGCTACAAAGCCGAAGTCGCTGATAGCGGCCATTAAGTCGAAAACACGCCACAAAACGATCTAAGCCCACGCTACCAAAGATCAGACAACGTAGAGGAATCAAACCATGCCAGACGTCACCATTGTTTATTGGCGCGATATCCCAGCGCAGGTGATCGTTGGCAAAGGTCGTCGTGGTGCGAAAAAACAGCTCGATGAGCGGTTTGAACAAGCCATCGACCGCGCAGCCATGAAATCTGGCGCAGCGGAAACCGATGACTATTTGGCTGAATGGCGCAAGGCTGCTCCCTATGTTGTTGATGGAGATCCTGCCGAGATCGCAGAAGCAGAAGCTGCGAAGATCGAAGCGGAATATGATCGGGAGCGAATTATCGCTCTGGTGAACAACGACGGTCGGGCATAGGGCGATACGCTCTGATGTCTGAGGGCATAAGGAAAAGGCTGATGGCGCTTTTGAATTTCTCACGTAAAGCTCAGACCGGGATGCCGGCCAATGCAAACGTGTCAGACTTCCTGCAAGGGTTTTCGATTGAGGTTATGCCGCGTACGGCCACCAAGGTTGAGAATTTCCGCGATATTCTGCCCGCAGAGACACGCGTTTACATTGCGCATATCGAAGGCACGCCGATTGAAGACATGGTTGGCACTGCAAAGCGTCTGTCTGAAGAAGGCTTTGACGTGATGCCCCACTTCCCTGCCCGCATCATCAAAGATGAAGCGACCTTGGCGAACTGGATCGCGATGTACCAAGGCGAAGCAGGTGTGAAGCAAGCCCTGATGCTTGCCGGTGGTGTCGCGAAACCGCATGGCGACTTTGATAGCTCTATGCAGCTGCTGGAAACCGGTCTTTTTGACAAGGCTGGCTTCACGCGCTTGCACGTGGCGGGTCACCCAGAAGGCAACAAAGACATTGATCCGGATGGCTCCACCAAGAATGTCAGCGAAGCGCTGAGCTGGAAACAAGAATTCTCGCAGCGCACCGACGCGAAAATGGCCTTGGCCACGCAGTTCTGCTTTGAATCAAAGCCAATCATCGAATGGGCAAACGGATTGAAAGCCTCTGGCATTGATATCCCTGTTCATATCGGCATCGCAGGCCCTGCCAAACTGCAGACCATGATCAAATTCGCCATCGCCTGTGGCGTTGGGCCATCTTTGAAAGTGCTGCAAAAGCGTGCGATGGATGTGACAAAGCTGATGTTGCCATATGAGCCAACAGAAGTGATCACCGAGCTTGCGAACCACAAAGCCGAGAACCCGGATTTCAACATTGAATCCGTGCATTTCTTCCCGCTCGGCGGCATCAAAACAAACGCCCAATGGGCCCAAGACAATGGCGCTGACGTGCCTGCGTCTCAAACCAACTAAGGACCAACAATGACCCGTACTATCGTTGAATCAAACTCCCAAACCGCGATTATCGGGTTTGACCAACCGTTCTCGGTTATTGGCGAGCGCATCAACCCAACAGGCCGTAAAATCCTGAACGCAGAGCTGGAAGCAGGCGATTTCTCTCGCGTGCAATCTGACGCTCTGGCGCAGGTTGCGGCGGGTGCGACCATTCTGGACATCAACTCCGGTGCAGTCTTCTCCAACAAAATGGCCGAAGACGTGCGCTATGCGGACAACAACTTTGTTGAACCAACACTAATGCGCCAATTGGTTGAAACGGTTCAAGAAGTCACCGATTGCCCTCTGTGTATCGACAGCTCTGTTCCCGGCGCTTTGGAAGCGGGTCTAGAAGCGGCAAATGGCCGTCCTCTGTTGAATTCTGTGACTGGCGAAGAAGAACGTCTGGAACTGGTGCTCCCACTGGTGAAGAAATACAACGTCCCAGTTGTTGCGATCTCAAACGACGACACCGGCATCTCTGAAGACCCAGATGTGCGCTTTGAAGTCGCCAAAAAGATCGTTGAGCGCGCCGCTGACTTCGGCATTCCGGCCCATGACATTGTGGTGGATCCGCTTGTTATGCCAATTGGCGCAATGGGCACTGCGGGCCTGCAGGTGTTTGCTCTGGTCCGTCGTCTGCGCGACGAGCTGGGCGTGAACACCACCTGTGGCGCGTCAAACATCTCTTTCGGCCTGCCGAACCGCCACGGCGTGAACAACGCATTCCTGCCAATGGCAATGGAAGCGGGCATGACCTCTGCAATCATGAACCCGGTTGCCCTGCCAATTGGTCCTAAGAAGATCGCGGAAAAGAAAGCGGCTGTTGAAGCGGCTGGCGTGATCCTTCCAGAAGGCATGGATGACGAAGCATTCGTGAAACTCTTCGGTATGGGTTCTACGAAGCCACGCGCTGGTAAAGAGATGGAAGCGATCCGTGCGGCGAACTTCCTGACCAACAACGATGAAGGTGGCGCGGAATGGATCAAATTCAACGCATCTGACGATGACGCGGCTGGTGGCGGCCGTGGTCGTCGCGGCGGTGGCCGCCGTCGCCGCGGATAAAGCTTACACCGCAAAACAAGAAAGCCTCGCAAACCATTGTTTGCGAGGCTTTTTTCATTTCACTTAAAGCAGAGAATTAATCCCCGCGAAGCGCCTTTGCGCGGTTCACCAATGCGGCGGTGCCAACATGCAAACCCTCGGTCGATCCACCTTCTTCGACTGCTGGCGACAGTTTAACAGCCAGCTCTTTGCCAAGCTCTACGCCCCATTGATCGTAAGAGTTGATCCCCAACAAAGCACCTTCGACAAACACGCGATGTTCATAAAGCGCGATGATCTGCCCCAACACAAACGGCGTCAGTTTTTGATACATAAGCGTTGTGGATGGCCGGTTACCCGGGAAAACCCGCTGCATGGCATGGGCTTTTAGCGCATCACCTTCATGGCCCTTGGCTTTCATCATCTCTTCTGCGGTCGCGTAATCACGGCCCAGAAGCAGCGCTTCAGATTGTGCTAAGCAATTGGCAAGCAAGGCTTTATGGTGGTGAGCCAAATGCGGCTCATGGCCTTCAGCACCGACGATAAACTCACAAGGCACAACCTGACGGCCTTGGTGGATTAGCTGATAAAACGCGTGCTGGCCGTTTGTGCCCGGTTCACCCCAGACGATTGGACCGACAGTTTGGTCCAAGGCTTCGCCCGTAAGGCTAACGCTTTTGCCGTTTGATTCCATCTCTAGCTGCTGCAAATAGGCTGCCAGACGCAACAGGCGGTTCTCATATGGCAGTACTGCGCGCGTGCCATAACCACACACCTGATGGTGCCAAATGCCTGTCAGCGCCAGCGCGAATGCCATGTTTTTCTCAATAGGAGCGGTGCGGAAATGCTGATCCATCGCCTGACCGCCGCGTAGGAAGTCTGTGAAGTTCTCGGGCCCCACAGCCAGCATTATCGAAAGCCCAATTGGCCCCCACATGGAATAGCGACCGCCGACCCAGTCCTCAAAACCAAACACGCGCTCTGCTGGAATGCCGAATGCGGCGGTTTCTTCTTCGGCCGTGGAGATCGCCGCGAATTGATCAGCAGGGTTTGCGACCTTCTTCGCCATCCAGTCAAACGCGCTTTTGGCGTTCATCATGGTTTCCATGGTGGTGAACGTCTTGGACGCCACCAAAACCAGCGTGGTCTCTGCGTTTAAGCCCGCCAGCTTATCGGCCAGATCTGCACCATCTACATTGCTTACAAAGTGGCATTTTGGACCGTCAGCAAAAGGCGCAAGCGCCGGATAAGCCATCGCAGGACCGAGATCAGAGCCGCCAATACCAATATTTACCACATCGGTGATCTTGCCGCCCTGCCCGGTGAAGTCCCCAGAGCGCACAGCATTTGCGAAACCGGCCATCTTTGCCAGCACAGCTTTTACGCTCGGCATGACATCTTCGCCATCCACAAAGATCGCATCGCCATCCAGATTGCGCAACGCGACATGAAGAACCGCGCGATCCTCAGTCTCGTTGATCTTCGCACCAGAGAACATCGCGTCGCGCTTAGCAACCACTTGTTTTTCTTGAACCAATTGGATCAAGACCTCATAGGTCGCCGCGTCAATATTGGTCTTGGAGAAGTCAAAGAACAGGCCATCGGTCTCGATCCCGAAATCGTCAATCCGATTCTCATCAAACAAGTCCGTGATCTTGCGATCTTTATTGGCCGCGTGCAGTGCGTTCAACGTGTCCCACATGGGTTAATTCTCCGAATAATGTACTGTTGCCCCGTCCAGAACAGCGCGGATGGGGGCGTCTTGTGGCGGGAGCGTCATCGCCTTGTCTAGCGCGTCGCGCTTATCTTGCCCCTTAAAGACAACATGTTTGTGAAGCGCACCGTTCAACACATGGGCCGCAAGGGTGATCCGTGCTTCTGGTTGGCTCTCCGGGCGCACCGGGATCAAAGCGGGTGCATTATGCGCAAGCGCCGCATCTAACTCTGCTGAGTCCGGGAACAGAGACGCCGTATGCATATCCGCGCCCATGCCAAGGACGGCAACCGCAATCGGCAAACGCGCTTCAATGCCAGGAATGAGCTGAGGCAACCCCTCTTCCGGCTCATCTGTCGCCACATAAAGCGGCAGCAAAGTCGCATCCGTGGCGCGGTTCACCAGCAGCCGTTCTTTTAAGAGCTTTGTGTTGCTGCGTTCGTGATCGCCGGGCACCCAACGTTCGTCGGTCAGAATAATGTCGACCCGAGACCAATCCAAATCCGCTGCACAGAGGTCATCAAAGATAGGCCCCGGCGTTGTACCACCGGGCACCGCCAACAAAACGCGATCTTGGCTGTCGAGCGCGGCTTTCAGATCCCCACAAATGCGCTGTGCGACATTGATCGCCATCATCTCAAAATCTGGGTAAGTCTCTATTCTCATGCGCCAATCTCTCTCCATTCGCGGCCATCGCGCTGCATCAAAAGCATCGCGTCCGTTGGGCCTTGGCTGTAGCTGTCATAAGGTTTGGGCACGTCATGCACTGCTTCCCAGCCCTGAATAATTGGGTCGGTCCAAGCCCAAGCCGCTTCCACCTCATCGTCCCGCATAAAGAGCGTTTGGTTGCCGCGGATCACATCCATAATCAGCCGCTCATAGGCGTCAGGCGTGTCCGCATGATCGCCCAAGGTTTCCGCAAATGACATATCGAGCGGCACATCCATCAGGCGCATGCCACCGGGACCCGGCTCTTTAATTGTCACCTTAAGCGTGATGCCTTCGTCCGGCTGCAACTGAATGCGCAGCTCGTTGCGCGCGCCACCTGCTTCGGCACCAAAGATCGAGTGCGGTGTATCTTTGAAGACCACCACAATTTCAGAGTCCCGTGCCTGCAAACGCTTGCCTGTCCGCAAATAAAACGGAGTGCCCGACCAACGCCAGTTGCCGACTTGGCAACGCAAGGCCACAAAGCTTTCGGTCCAGGATTTCGCGTTCTCGACGTCGTCGCGAAACCCTTTTTCGTCATCGGTCTCGCTATATTGACCACGCACCACATGATGCGGCTCAACCGGATCCAACGCTCTGATAACCTTCAGCTTTTCATCGCGCACGGCATCTGGATCAAACTTCGCTGGCGGCTCCATTGCCGTCAGACACAAAAGCTGCATCAGGTGGTTTTGAACCATATCACGCATCGCGCCGGATTTGTCGTAATAGCCACCACGTCCACCCACGCCTACTTCTTCGGCAACGGTGATCTGCACGTGATCGATGTACTGACTGTTCCAGAGGGGCTCAAACAGCATATTCCCAAAGCGCACAGCCATCAGGTTCTGAACGGTTTCTTTACCGAGGTAATGGTCGATCCGGTAAATCTGGCTTTCATCGAAATACGCAGAAAGCACTTTGTTCAACGCCTTCGCGGTTTCTAGATCATGCCCAAAGGGTTTTTCGACCACGATCCGTGTATCTGGCTCCACCAATTTGTGCTTTTGCAGGCGAACCGCGAGATCATCAAAAAGGCTCGGGCCGACAGAGAAATAGAAGGCGCGCACACTGTCACCCTGCAACTTCTCTGACAATTCAGACCAACCGATCTCCCCCAAAGCGTCAATTGTCACATAATCCAGCGCTTCCAGAAAACTTTCCAGGACAGTAGGCTCAACTGCGTCGCCTTGCGCCGAAATCACCGCGTCTTTCGCAAATTGTCGAAACTCTCCGCGGTCCATTTCTGATCGTGCCGCACCGATTATCCGGGAACCATCGGGCACCTGACCATCCGCGAAACGTTTGAAAAGACCCGGTAAAATCTTACGACGGGCCAAATCGCCCGTACCTCCGAAAATGATCAGATCAAACCGCTCAACCGGAATAATGCGCGAAACCATAAGACCCCCTGTCCGTATGAAAACCGCACCAGCGGCTTAAATGTTATCGCTAACGAACCCTTTAACAACGTCTTGATCCGTAAACAACAGGTAATACCTGTAGCACGTTACCAATCCATCCTGTTCCGCGTCGCTTTCTTTGTGATTACCACGATTCTTACGAAATCCGTGAGCTGCTGAAGGACACAATTTGCATTTGCACGGATGAATCCACAGCTTTGCACATTTTGACCTCATAAGAAGCGATTGAAACGCCATTCTGAAGACATTGACGTCTCCTTAGATCGCTCCCGCAGCGGCCGAAATAAATTGGGCAAAAATGGTCGTAAAAACCACGACATTAAGACAAATTTAGCCGCTTTAACCCGCTTCTTTTCACAGGACCATTGCACCCTATATCCGGGGTCTGTTATAAAAGTGACAACAAAATATTGATGTATAAAAAAAGCGAGCACGGTACGTGAACGACACGCCAGAAACGCCTGAAAACGAAGAAGAAACCCCCGTTGCTCGCATGGAGCATGATGGGCCTTTGATCACCATCGAAGAGGAAATGCGCAATTCCTACCTCGATTACGCGATGAGCGTGATCGTGAGCCGCGCGATTCCTGACCTTCGAGACGGCTTAAAACCGGTTCACCGACGCATCCTTTATGCGATGCATGAGACCGGCAATACACACGACAAATCCTATCGCAAGTCTGCCCGCCCAGTCGGCGACGTCATGGGTAAATACCACCCTCATGGTGACAGCGCGATCTATGATGCCTTGGTGCGTATGGCGCAGGATTTTTCCATGTCCCTGCCGCTCTTGGATGGCCAAGGTAACTTCGGCTCCATGGACGGCGATAACCCGGCGGCGATGCGTTACACCGAAGTGCGCATGGACAAGCCAGCGGCCTTTGTGCTGGCGGATATCGAAAAAGATACGGTCGATTTTCAGGACAACTATGATGGCAAAGACCGCGAACCAACGGTGTTGCCTTCGCGGTTCCCGAATATGCTGGTCAATGGTGCCGGCGGTATCGCCGTGGGTATGGCCACGAACATTCCGCCTCATAACCTCGGTGAAGTCTGCGAAGCCACGCTTGCACTGATCGAAAATCCCGATCTGTCGAGTGAAGAGCTGATCGAATACATTCCAGGCCCTGACTTCCCGACCGGCGGGATTATGCTAGGCCGTTCTGGCGCGCGCAAAGCCTATCTAGAAGGACGCGGCTCGGTGATCGTACGCGCGAAAACGCGCGTGGAAGAGATTAGGAAAGACCGCTACGCCATTGTTATTGATGAAATTCCTTATCAAGTAAACAAAGCAGCGATGATCGAAAAGATCGCCGAACAAGTGCGCGAAAAGAAGGTCGAAGGCGTCGCCCATGTGCAGGACGAATCTGACCGGAACGGTGTGCGCGTTGTTGTTGAGCTAAAACGCGACGCAACGGCCGAGGTGGTTCTGAACCAGCTTTTCCGTTTCACGCCGATGCAGACCTATTTTGGCTGCAATATGTTGGCGTTGAATGGCGGCCGACCAGAACAGCTGACTCTACGTGCGTTCCTCACCTCTTTCGTGGATTTCCGCGAAGAAGTTGTGGCGCGACGCACTGCTTACGAGTTGCGCAAAGCGCGTGAACGCAGCCATATCCTTTGTGGCTTGGCGGTGGCTGTATCCAATGTGGACGAGATCGTCGCGACAATCCGCGCCTCTGCGGATGCGGCTGAAGCCCGCGCAAAACTGATGGAACGCCGCTGGCCTGCCTCTGATATTGCTGGCTATATCCAGCTGATCGATGATCCGACCCATAAAATGAATGACGACGGGACTTACAACCTGTCCGAAACTCAGACCCGCGCCATTTTAGAGCTGCGACTGCAACGCCTGACGCAGATTGGTGTGAAAGAAGTCACTGACGAGCTGGAAGAACTGGCAGGAAAGATCAAGGAATACCTTGAAATTCTGTCCTCCCGCGAACGCATCATGGGGATCATCACGGATGAACTCACTGAGGTCAAAGACAAATTCGCTGTGCCACGCCGTACCGAGATCGTTGATTGGTCCGGTGACATGGACGACGAAGACCTGATCGAACGCGAAGATATGGTCGTGACTGTCACCTCTGGCGGCTACATCAAACGGACTGCTTTGGCCGACTTCCGCGCCCAAAAGCGTGGCGGTAAGGGCATCTCTGGGATGCAAACCAAAGAAGAAGATGTTGTTACAACCCTCTTCGTGGCGAACACCCATACGCAACTGTTGTTCTTTACAACCGATGGCATGGTCTACAAGTTGAAAACCTGGCGCTTGCCGCTGGGTGGACGTACGGCCAAAGGTAAAGCAATCGTCAATATTCTGCCAATTCCAACTGGCGTTTCCATCGCGGCGATCATGCCGGTGGATAGGGACGAAAAAGAATGGGATGATCTACAGGTCGTCTTCTGTACCGACCACGGCACCGTCCGCCGCAACAAGCTGTCTGATTTCACCAATGTGAAGTCTAACGGCAAAATTGCCATGAAGTTTGAAGGCGATAGTGCTGATTGGAAGATGATCAATGCCCGCATCGCGTCCAATGATGACGATGTGATGCTGGTCACCAACTCTGGTCGCGCGATCCGCTTCCCAGCGACTGACGTGCGTGTCTTCAATTCCCGCGCCTCTACCGGTGTGCGCGGTGTGAAGCTGGGCGATGGTGACAAGGTCGTGTCCATGTCCATCATCCGCCATTTTGACGCGACAACCGATGAACGGGCCGCCTACCTGAAAATGCGCCGCGCCGTGGCTGGTGCGACCGATGACGAAGGCGCGTCGGATGAGGAAGCAAGTGCGGATGCGTCTATCAGCCAAGAGCGTTACGCGGAAATGTCTGCAGCCGAAAACCTGATCCTGACGATCACATCCGGTGGTGCGGGCAAGCTTTCAAGCTCACATGACTATCCGGTGCGTGGTCGTGGCGGCATGGGTGTTGCAGCGATGGATAAAGCGATGCGCGGCGGCGATCTTGTGGCCTCTTTCCCAGTCGAGCTGGGCGATCAGATCATGCTGGCGACCTCCAAAGGTCAGTCCATCCGGGTGCCCGTTGATGGCATTTCCTTCCGCAGCCGGTCTGCTGGTGGCGTGAAAGTGTTCAACACCGGCAAAGGCGAAGAGGTTGTCTCTGTGGCTTGGATCGCAGAACAAAACGAAGATGAGGAAGAAGGCGGCGCAGAAGAGTAATCTTCCGCCCTGCCCTTCAATTGAACAAAGCCCGCTTTAAGAAGCGGGCTTTTTCTTTAGATATCATAGATTTCGGAGAATTTCTTCTCGAGATAATTGAGCATGGACTCAGGCCCCGGCTCCATACCGCTGGCCAAGGCAATGGTCTCTTGGGGCGACCGCAAGGCACCATGCCGCTGCAAGTTCTCGCGCAACCATCCGGTCGCAGCGGATGTATTGCCGTCCCGCAATTGGTCATCCAGATCAGGCACCGCTTTGCGCAGCGCTTCGTGCAGACATCCCGCATATAGATTGCCCAATGCATATGTCGGGAAGTAGCCAAACAAACCAACAGACCAATGCACATCCTGCAAAACGCCATTGCTTGGCTTGTCGACCGGATAGCCGAAATCAGACTCAAACCGGTCATTCCAAGCGGCCTCAAGATCGGTCACTGCCAGATCACCGCTCATCAATGCGCGTTCCAGATCAAACCGCAGCATCACATGCAGGTTGTACTGGATTTCATCCGCTTCCGTGCGAATATAGCCTTTGTTGACCCGGTTCACGGTGGCGTAGAACGCCTGTTCGTTTGGAACGTCAAATTCGTCAAAGCTGTCGCGCATCAGGTCGAACAGCCACCCAGTGAACGCACTGGAACGGCCAAGTTGGTTTTCATAAATGCGGCTTTGGCTTTCATGCACGCCCATAGACACGCCACGGCCAATTGGCGTCAGAAGATAAGCGTTATCAATACCTTGCTCGTAGCACGCATGCCCAACTTCATGGATTGTCGAATAGAAGCAGTTGAATGGATCTTCCTTCGCCACCCGCGTTGTGATGCGCACATCAAGACCGGAGCCAGAGCTAAACGGGTGTACCGCTTTGTCGATGCGGCCATGGTCAAAGTTATATCCAAAGGCCTTTGCAAGCTTGTCTGATACAGCCAGCTGGGCTTGCTCAGGATACCAACCTGTTAAAGCGCGGGGCGCTTTGGCGGCGAGCACCTTGGCACGCAAATCCACAAGCCGTGGACGCATGGCGTCAAACATCTCGGACAAGCGTGCGGCGGTCATATCAGGCTCGTAATCATCCAGCATGGCGTCATAAACATCACCGCCGTCCGCTAGCGCCTGACCTTCTTCACGCTTCAGGCGCACAACCTCTTCTAGCGCAGGCAGAAACGCAGCCACATCCTCCGCAGCGCGAGCCTTCGCCCAAGTGCCTTGCGACATGCTGGTGACGCGTGCGATTTCAGCTGCCAGTTCCGCAGGAATCTTCGAGGTACGCTCAAAAGACCGACGGATCTCGCGCAGCTGGGCTTTGCCAACCTCATCAAGCGCGTCTGCATCCACGGCTTCAAGCCAGTCAGCGATTTTCGGATCGATGCGACGCGCATGGAGGACTTTCTCTATCGCCGCCATTTCGTCGCCACGTTGCGGAGCAGCCGCCCCTGGCATCATGGTTTCCTGGTCCCATCCAAGGCGGCCCGCCACTTGGGCCAACGCCTCGGTATCCTTTTGAAACGCCATCAAATCATTGAAAGCATTCATATAAGTCTAGCCTCCCTTAATCCCAGTCGAGATTGGGTAGTGGCTGAGGAAACGGGCCCGCAGGATCAACACCCAAACGGCAACCGCTGTTAACTGGTGCACAATTGCAAGCTGCCATGGGGCAACGTACAAAACTGTCATGATCCCGAGTACCACCTGAATCGTCATAGCAGCCATGACGAGGTTGAATGCGAAGCGGGTTTTCTCATGGGCAGATTTCTGTCCGCGACGCCATACAACGATGGCAAAAGCCAACAGAAGATAGGCCCAGATACGGTGGATGAACTGCACGGTCCCGGCGTTTTCAAAGAAGTTGGTCCAGAGCGGCGCTAGGTCAAACATGCCTTCGGGCAGCACGCGCCCGCCCATGAGTGGCCAATCGGTATAGCTGCGCCCTGCATCGATGCCAGCAACCAAAGCGCCAAGCAGGATTTGAACCCCAGTCGCGTGCAAAAGACCAGTTGCCAGCGAGAATTGCTTTGCCTCTTTTCCTCGACGCGCTTGAAGCAAGTCACGCTCTTCGCGGCCGAGCAAAAGAATGTACCAAGTGATGAAGCCTAGGATCAAAAAGGCTAGGCCCAGATGGGTTGCCAGACGATATGAGGCGACATCCAGCATGGCGCCTTCTAGACCGGAAGAGACCATCCACCAGCCAATTGCCCCTTGAAGACCGCCCAAAGCGCCAATCAGGAACAGACGACCGGTCCAACCGGTCGGAATGTTTCGCGTGACAGCGAAGCCAAGAAAACCAACCGCCCAAACCAGACCAATCACCCGGCCCAACTGACGGTGCCCCCATTCCCACCAGTAGATGACCTTGAACTCTGCAAGAGTCATCCCTTGGTTTTGCAATTGGTATTCGGGAATTTGTTTATATTTTTCAAATTCTTCCAGCCAAACCGTCTCGGATGTCGGAGGAACTGCGCCTGTAACCGGTTTCCATTCGGTGATCGACAGGCCACTATCGGTCAAACGGGTCAAACCGCCCACAACGATCATCACAACCACCAGGGCGAAAAGCGCAATCAACCAAGCGCGGATACCCCGCCGCGCGCCTTTGGGCGCCGCATCAATCGCGCCCTTGGTGGGTTCTTTGGTTGGTTGCGTCTCGGAAACGTCTTCGAAAATATTACGCTTTTGGCTCATAGCTTTGTCCTTGCGGTTTGACCGGAGACTAGGGCCGCGCCCTGCACTCTTCAAGCCAATGGAACGGGTTTTTCAAAGGCTGCGTCGGATGGTCCGACTAGTCTTTGCGACGCAATAGCTGCCGCAGCATGCCATGAAGCATTTGCGCATCGGCCCGAGTCAGCGGCAGGCGCGACCACATATTGCGCAGGTTCACCTTCATGCCCTCGGCTTTTGGTTCTGGGAAGAAGAACCCAGCCTCATCCAACCGCTCTTCATAATGCCGCGCCAGCGCTTCGATTTCAGCCTGATTGGCCCATTCGGTTTTGGCCAACTCCATGCGTTCAGGTGCAACGTCAACTTTGCCGCGCATCCACTCGTAAGCGGTCAACAAAACACATTGCGCCAAATTGAGTGAGGCGTATTCCGGATTGACCGGGACGTTGATAATGGCGTTGGCATGGGCGATGTCTTCGTTCTCAAGACCGGCGCGCTCAGGGCCGAAAAGCACGGCGACCTTTTCGCCCGCGGCAATCTTCTCCCGCGCGACTTCCATAGCATGTTCCGGGGTCATGACTGGCTTGGTGAGATCGCGCGCCCGTGCTGTTGTCGCAAACACATAGGTGCAATCACCGATACTGTCGGCGACCGAGTCACATATCTGCGCTTCTTCAAGCAACCGCCCCGCCCCAGAGGACATGGCAATCGCCTTCTGATTTGGCCACCCATCCCGAGGGTTCACGATGCGCATGCGATCCAGACCAAAGTTCCACATGGCCCGCGCGGCTCCGCCGATATTCTCGCCCATTTGTGGACGCACAAGAACAATGGCTGGCTGTGGGTTTGGGCTAGGCATGGGTGTCTCCGGAAACTTTCAGCGGGTCTTACAAAGACAGGCCCAGCAAAACAAGGCATTTCGCTGTTTGACGGTTTACGCCTAACCAAGGATGGTCAAATGAGATGTTCCGCGCTATAGCAGCGCAAACGATCCTCCTAAAAAAGATCATTTGGGAACAGCACCATGTCCGATATCGAGCAACCACAGATCTATCTGATCACCCCACCAGAATTTGAACTCAGCACCTTCCCGACGGCGCTGGCCAAGGTTTTGGACGCGGTGGATGTGGCCTGTGTGCGTGTGGCCTTGGCAACCCGCGATGAAGACCGCCTGAGCCGCGCCGCAGATGCTGTGCGCGAAGTCTGCTATCCACGCGACACAGCTTTGGTGATTTCAGAACATGTGTTGCTTGCCGAACGCCTAGGCCTTGATGGCGTGCATCTAACCGATGGGTCCCGGTCTGTGCGCAAGGTGCGCAAGGATCTGGGTGATGACGCCATTGTCGGCACTTTCTGCGGCGCCTCCCGCCATGATGGCATGACCGCCGGTGAAATGGGGGCAGATTATGTGTGCTTTGGCCCTGTCGCTGAAACACCGCTTGGTGATGGCACAACTGCAGAACATGAGCTGTTTGAATGGTGGTCTCAGATGATCGAAGTCCCAGTGGTTGCGGAAGGCGCGCTGCATGAGGATACGATCCGCAAACTCGCACCAGTGACTGATTTCTTCGGCATTGGCGAAGAGATTTGGCGTCAAGACGACCCACTGGCGCAAATGCAGCGTTTCATGGACGCGATGAAATAAACGTAGGGTGGGGTTTCACCCCACCGTTCTACCGGTTTTAGGTGGGGTAAAACCCCACCCTACAAAAACACCCGTTCGATCACCCAATAGGCCCCGACCAGCGCAATGACTGCTGATGCGGGGTTTGCGATATAGCTCTTGTACCAAGGCTTGTTACCGAACAAGAGCCCGACGGCCAGAAACGCGATGGCAATCACGGTCAGCTGACCAAGTTCCACCCCTATGTTAAAGCCCAGAAGCGCTGGGATAAATTGCCCCGTTGGAAGGCCAAAATCCCCCAGAACTGAGGCAAACCCAAGCCCGTGCAACAAGCCAAAGGCAAAGACCACAATTGGTCGCCATTTGTTTAATCCGTTAGAGAATATGTTCTCCACCGCGACATAGACGATCGATGCAGCGATGATCGGCTCCACGATGCTGCCGGGCACATTCACGATCCCCAAAGCGCCAAGGGCCAATGTGACCGTGTGCGCTGCGGTAAAGGCCGTCACCTGCCACAGCAAGGCTCCCATGCGCAGAGATAAGAAGAATAAGCCCAACACAAATAAAATATGATCCAGCCCTTTGGGCAGAATATGATCGAACCCAACGGGTATATAGCCGACAAACGTCTCCCATCCCGTCAAAGCCGCGCCGCCATAGATCGCAATTGGAGGCGTGACCTCACCGCCGACAAGAAAGCCTGTATAGGGTTCATCAACGCCTTGCTGGCGAATAACTATCTCGCCATATCCCTGCCCCCATGCCATGGTCAGTGCTTGCGTGCTGCGCGGGACGTCTGATGTGAACGTCACTTCGCTAAGACGCGCGACTTCAGGCAGGGCAATCGCTGGGGTTTGGATCGACACCAGATCTAATTTCAGCGGTGTTTCATCTGCGTTGACAGAAAGGCCTTCCAGAAACCCACCGACCTTCTTCGTGAACATCGCCTGAATATCCACACCCGGTGCGTCTTGCAGGGAATCATAACCGCCAACCCCGTCCGCATCGTTAGTGTCAGCCAGACCATCCAGATCTAGATCTGCCAAAAACGCCTCGGCATTTAACCGCAGCGCCATGGTCAAAACCCCGTCTTCGACGATGTAATCCATCACCGTGGGATTGAGTTCATGGGCCCGCGCGTTTTGCGGCGCGAAAGCTGCCACACCAACGCATACCGAGAAGATTGACAAAATCAGCAAATGCGCCAGCTTGTGTGCCATGCTTTTTGGATTGAAATACATACGCCTACTCAAATCTTGTGTACTGGCAGCGCTATGCGCCACCCCCTGCTTCGCCCATGAGTTTTGGATCGAACCTCAGAAGTTTCAAGTGGAAACTGGTGAAGCGGTGATTGCGGACTTTCGCAATGGTCAGGAATTTGAAGGGGTTTCCCTCGGTTGGTTTGAACGGCGGGTTGCCCGGTCTGAAACGAGACTGGGCGAAGACGTTCAAGACATCGTGCGGCGTTCTGGGGATAGACCCGCTATCAAAGTCTCTCCATCGCAAAACGGGCTGTTGCGCATCATCCATGAGACCACGCTGTCCAGTCTGACCTACCAAAAACCGGAAAAGTTTCAGGCCTTTGTCGACCACAAGGAGCTCGACACATCCGCCCTGCCCGATCCTATCTATCCAATCAAGGAAGGCTATCGGCGCTATGCAAAGTCATTGGTGGCGCTTGGAACAGGTGTCGGGGTCGATGACTACGCGGGATTGGAAATCGAGTTTGTCGCGCTGAAGAACCCCTATGTCGACGATCTATCGGATGGTTTGCCTTTACAGCTCTTCTATCAAGGCTCTCCGCGCGCAGGGGCTCAGGTCGAGGTATTTGAGAAGTCACCCGATGGGCTTGTGACCATCACATTGCTCCGAACAGATCCGGTCGGCCATGTTCTGGTTCCAGTAGAACCCGGCCATCGCTATCTGATCGACTCTGTCGTTTTACGCCGGCCTTCCGCTGCGTTGGCTGAAAATTTGGAACTGGATTGGGAAAGTCTTTGGGCAGCACTGACTTTTGCCGTGCCCAACTAAGAACACCGCTTGTAAGAACTGACCAAACGGTCCAAAAGCGGATTTATGAGCAAATCACATGACATTCTCTGCATCGGCTCCGTTCTTTGGGACGTGATCGGCCGTGCCCCGGTTCACATGCGCCAAGGCTCTGACGTCGCTGGCCGCATCACGCGCCTTCCCGGCGGTGTTGCCATGAACATCGCCATGACGCTGGCGCGCTTTGGCCTAAAAGCCTCGCTCTTGACGGCAATCGGCCGGGACACTCAGGGCGATGAATTGATTCAGGCCTGTGAAGAGTTGGGCATGGACACCACCCATGTCTACCGATCTGAAGACCTACCAACAGACCGTTACATGGCTGTGGAAGGCGCAAACGGTTTGATCGCAGCCATTGCCGACGCGCATTCGCTAGAAGCGGCTGGCAGCAAAATTCTGCGGGCTTTGAATGATGGCACTTTGGGCAGCGATGATGCGCCTTATGAAGGCTTCATCGCGTTGGACGGAAACCTGACCCAGCGCTTGCTCGAAAAGATCGCCGTGAGCCCGGCCTTTGCCAAAGCGGACCTGCGCGTGGCCCCGGCAAGCCCCGGCAAAGCGGAACGCCTTCTGCCGTTCCTCGTGCACGACCGTGCGACACTCTATGTGAACCTCGAGGAAGCGGGCCTGCTTTGCCAAAAAGAATTCACCTCCTCAGAGGAAGCCGCCAAGGGCTTGCTAGATCGTGGCGCGCGCCGCGCCCTTGTGACTGATGGCGGCAATAGCGCCAGTGACGCAACGCCTGATGGCATCATCACACAAATCCCACCATCGGTCATGGTGACCCGAGTGACCGGCGCGGGTGACACATTCATGGCCGCCCATATCGCCTCTGAAAACGATGGCGCAAACCGAGAAGACAGCCTCAACCGCGCCCTGCGCGCGGCGGCAACCTATGTATCAGGAGGCAGCCCAAAATGACGCTGTTTGTTATGTCCCCCGAAGTCGCCAAAGCCAAAGACGCGGGAGCGCCTATTGTCGCTTTGGAAAGCACCATCATCACTCACGGCATGCCTTACCCACAAAACGTGGAAGTGGCGCGCAAAGTAGAGGCAACAGTCCGCGAAAACGGCGCGACACCGGCCACCATTGCGGTTTTGAATGGCACGCTGCACATTGGTTTGGATGATGCGCAACTTGAAGCGCTCGCAACGGCGAAAGATGTGATGAAAGTCTCCCGCGCCGATATGCCTGTTTGCATGGCAACAGGACGCACGGGCGCAACCACCGTCGCAGCCACCATGATCGGCGCGCATCTTGCGGGCATCAAAGTCTTTGCGACCGGCGGCATTGGCGGCGTACACAAAGGCGCTGAGCTAAGCTTTGACATTTCTGCCGATCTCACAGAGCTGGCGGCAACCCCCGTCAGCGTTGTGGCGGCGGGCGCAAAAGCCATTCTTGATATCCCGAAAACATTGGAAGTCCTGGAAACCCAAGGCGTCCCAGTGATCGCTTACGGCCAAGATGCCTTCCCAGCCTTCTGGTCCCAAAGCGCAGGGCTTAAAGCGCCATTGCGCTTGAACACAGCAGAAGAGATCGCCGCAAGCCAAGCGATGCGCACCGCGATGGGTCTTCCCGGTGGCCAATTGATCGCCAACCCGATCCCGAAAGACGCCGAAATCCCAGCGGAAGAGCTCGCCCCGATCATCGCGCAAGCCACTCAAGAAGCCGAAGAGCAAGGCGTCGCAGGCAAAGGCGTGACGCCATTCCTGCTCGCGCGAATCTTTGAACTCACTGAAGGGCGTTCTTTGGAAGCAAACATCGCCTTGGTTTTGAACAACGCGCGTCTGGCAGCGGCAATTGCAAAGGCGCATTCTGATTTGGAGCAAGCGATTTAGATCGAGAATGTGATTTGAAGGGTTAACGCATCGTCATTCTCGCGTTATTGAAGGCTCAGGCCAGAGAACCTATCTAGCCAGAAAGACAATGAGCACCCGATGACCACACCCTTTGACGAACCAGTCGCCCCTTCCAAACCTGGCTTTCTCGCCCGGCTGCGCTCGTCGTTTCTAACGGGCCTTGTGGTGATCGCGCCGGTAGCGTTCACCATTTGGCTGATCTGGACCTTTATTGGTTGGGTCGATGGGTTTGTTCTGCCCTTCGTGCCGGACTTCTATCAACCGGACAATCTGGTGCGCTATGTGATCGGCTCCGAGCGCTACAATGCTTGGATCGGTGAGGATGTGAAAATCAACATCCGCGGCGTTGGTGTTGTCTTCTTCCTGATCTTTACGGTTTTCATCGGCTGGATCGCAAAAGGCCTGATGGGCCGTTCCCTGATCCGCTACGCTGAAAACCTGGTCGATCGCATGCCAGTCGTGCGTTCCATCTATTCGGGTGTGAAGCAGATCGCAGAAACCGTCTTTGCCCAAGCGGACCGTAGTTTTGAAAAAGCCTGCCTTGTGCAATATCCGCGTAAAGGCATTTGGGCGGTGGGTTTCATTTCGACAACAGCCAAAGGCGAAGTGAATGAACGCGCGCCACATGAGGATCAACTCATGTCGGTCTTTGTGCCCACAACACCGAATCCAACATCGGGCTTCCTGTTGTTCTTCCCAAAAAGCGACATTATCGAGCTCGACATGTCGGTGGAAGATGCAGCAAAACTGGTGATCTCCGCAGGTCTTGTTTATCCAAATGCGAAAGACCCAAGCCAGCCAATGCTGGACCTAGAAGACACGGCGCAAAAGGCAGCGGAATAATCAGCCATACATGGCAGAGATGTCGACGGAACTCTCTTTGCCGATCTTGTCGCGATGATGTTCTAAGAAACTGCGCGCGGCCCTTTGGCCCGCATGTTTAAGCTCTGTCAAAATCGTCGGAACCGGCACCATTTTTGTGGCCGCAGACAGCTCATTCATCAGCTCATCATCAGCGATCATATGGATATTCACATCCTTCATGTCGCCTTCTTTGATGGCACCTTGATGAATCAACCGTTTTGCAAAAGAGATCGCCCTTAACTCACTCAACAAAGAAGAGTTAAAGCTGATCTCATTCATACGCGACTGAATTTGCTGCGGCGTGACTGGCGTCGCTGCGCGTTCAATCGGATTGATATTCACAATCAGAATATCATCGGGCAAATGCGGCTCAAAAAACGGCCATAGCGCTGGGTTGCCCGTATAGCCCCCATCCCAAAACGCATCGCGCTGGCCGGTTTGCGGATCGTCAATCTCGACGGCCTGAAACAGGGTCGGCAGGCAGGCCGACGCCAAGATCACATCGGTGCTGATCTCTTCACGGGTAAACACCCTCGCCTTACCCGTGCGCACATTTGTGGCGCAGACAAACAGTTGCGGTCCGTCCTGCGCGCAGATTTTTTCATAGGAAAAGGCGTCCGCAATTGGCTTTAAAGGATGACTGTAAAAGGGACCATAGGCATAGGGCGACATCATCCGGCTTGCCATATCAGCCATCATAAAGGGCGCGGAATACTCAAGCGCCTTGGCCACCGCGCCCGCGCCCCAGCTGCCCATCCCCCAACCTGCGAGCCATTGGCTGACCGCGGGGCCTGACAATGCGCCCATCTTGCCCCATAGCCAGTCCAAGTTCTCCCGCGCGGCTTCCGCACCACCAGAAAGAAAACCCGCTTTTAAGGCGGCCCCATTCAGAGCACCAGCGGACGTCCCAGAGATTGCGGCAATCTCAATGTTGGGCGCGCTCAATAGCACATCCAGCACCCCCCAGGTAAAGGCACCATGCGCACCGCCGCCCTGCAAAGCCAGGTTTATTCGAACCACAACCCGTCCCTTTCTTCTTTGCAAAAATACTCTGGGGAGTTTGAGGGGCAACGCCCCTCATCTTTGAGAGTGCAATTCTCGCTTAGAGCGCAGTCCAACCGCCATCGACACTGATCGTTGTCCCGGTGATCTGAGCTGCTGCATCAGAACACAGGAACACAACAGTGCCGCCCATCTGCTCGACGGTCGCAAACTCCTTAGAGGGTTGGCGCGTCAGCATGACGTTCTTCACCACCTCGTCGCGGCTCATATTGTATTCTTTCATCGTGTCAGGGATCTGCGCCTCAACCAATGGCGTCAGCACATAGCCCGGGCAGACCGCATTACAGGTGATCGGCTCTTGTGCCGTTTCCAAAGCTACGGTCTTGGTCATCCCAACAACCCCATGTTTTGCGGCCACATAAGCCGCCTTATAGGGCGACGCGGTCAAGCCGTGGGCGGATGCGATGTTTACCACCCGGCCCCAGCCGCGTTCACGCATGACAGGCAATGCCGCTGCCATGGTATGGAAAGCTGAATTCATATTGATCGCAATGATCGCGTCCCATTTGTCCTGCGGGAACTGATCAATCGGAGCAACGTGCTGGATACCTGCATTGTTCACCAAGATGTCACAGCCACCGGCCTTCTCAATCAACGCGCGACATTGGTCACCTTTGGACATATCCGCCTGAACGTAAGTGGCCGTTACCCCGAATTCTTCCGCAATCCCTGCCGCCAACGCATGATCCTCATCCCGATCGGTGAAAGAATTCAGAACCACATTGGAACCGGCCTTGGCCAATTCGCGGGCTACACCCAAACCGATTCCAGAATTTGATCCGGTGATGATGGCCGTCTTGCCCTGCACTGTCATGGAAATGTCCTCTTCAATTCTTTGCGCTGCTTTGCGGCTGCAACATAACATGCTGCATAAGCAAAATAAGGGGAAATCACAGATCAGAGCCTCAGGCCGTATTCCTACGGGTGCCTCATTTCAGACCGTTCTGCCAAAAAAAACGCCCGCACGAAGCGGGCGTAAAGTTATTGAGGCAGGTTTCATACAGGCAAGAAACCTATCGAGCAGTGACTCCGTTATAAGCAATCTCACGCGCAGAGTCCAAGCTAAAAGTTTGAAATGGCAGGAATCCCTCGTTACGCTAAGCCCAAAGAAACAAGGGCTACGAGGGATTGTTCGGCAGATGGCATCAGTGAGTTTCCGCAGATTTATTCAAAAAAGCGCCGCTTTGGCTCTTATTTTCATGGGGTCTACCGCGATTGCAGAACCCAAACATGGAATCGCTATGTATGGGGAACCAGAGCTTCCGGCGGATTTTGTCTCTCTGCCCTATGCAAACCCCGATGCACCTAAAGGTGGACGAATCGTCACCGGCAATAGCGGCGGATTCGATTCGCTCAATCCATTCGTGCGCAAAGGCAAAGTGCCGTGGCAGTTACGCTTTTTCGCTTACGAAAGCCTCATGGGCCGAAATCGCGATGAACCTTTCGCGCTTTATGGCCTTTTGGCGGAAAGCATCGAGACCGGCCCTAATCGCGAATGGGTTGAGTTCACCCTGCGTCCAGAGGCCAAATTCTGGGATGGAAGTCCGGTCACCGTTGAAGATGTTTTGTGGTCTTATGAAACCCTCGGAACCGTGGGTCACCCACGCTATCACGGGTTCTGGAACAAAATCGAAACCATCGAACAAACTGGCGAGCGCTCTGTCCGCATAACCTTCGCTGTTGAGGATCGCGAGCTCGCTCTGATCGCTGGCTTGCGACCCATCCTAAAGAAAGCCCAGTGGGACGGGATCGACATCAACGACAGCACGCTTGAGCAGGTTCCAATGGGCACAGCGCCCTATATGGTCAGCGACTTTGAAGCGAACCGATATGTCACCCTCACGCGAAACCCCGACTATTGGGGCAAAGAATTACCTTTCCGACGCGGAACACACAATTTTGATGAGCTTCGGATTGAGTTCTTTGGCGACTCTGGCGTATTGAACGAAGCCTTCAAAGCGGGCGAAGTCAGTTTCTTGCGTGAATTCAACGCCGAGAAATGGGCGACAGCCTATGACTTCCCCCGTGCACAATCCGGCGACGTGGTGAAATCTGAATTCACACATCAGAAACCGTCAGGCATGACCGGTCTAGTCATGAATACCCGCCGCGCGCCTCTGGATGACATCCGCGTCCGTGAGGCGTTACTTCAGGCCTTCAACTTTGAGTTCATCAACGACACAATCACCGGCGGCCGCCAGCCACGCATCACATCTTACTTCAGCAACTCAGTTCTTGGAATGGAGCATGGCCCTGCACAAGGCCGCGTATTGGATTTCCTGAACGAGCATGCGGCGGCACTCCCAGAAGGCGCTGTCGAGGGCTACGACTTGCCTGTCGCCGACGGAACAGCGCGCAACCGCGCCAATATCCGCAAGGCAGCAAGCTTGCTTGAAGACGCTGGCTTCACCATCACGGACGGCGAGCTTGTTGACCAGGAAGGTAAACCATTGGTGCTCAACATTGTCTTGCGCCAAGGCGACACGGAAACCCAGACCGTGGTTGATATCTATAAAGAAGCGCTGGATCGCTTGGGGGTGGCGCTTAAGATCGACGCATTGGACGGCGCACAATACACAGAGCGCACCAGCAGCTATGATTTCGACATCACATGGTTCCGTCGCGGTCTGTCCCTAAGCCCAGGCAACGAACAATTCCTATATTGGGGCACGGAAGCTGCCGACAAAGAAGGCGCTCGTAACCTAATGGGTGTTAAGTCTCCTGCGGTGGATGGTTTGATTAACGCCATGTTGACGTCAGAAAGCCAAGAGGACTTCATCGCAGCAACCAAAGCGCTGGACCGCACTTTGATGGCAGGTCGCTATGTGATCCCGTTCTGGAACTATGCGGTAGGGCGCATTGCCCATATCAAGGAAATGCGGTACCCGGAAGTCACGCCGATTTATGGCGAAGGCTATTGGATGACACCGGAAATCTGGTGGTATGAGGAATAAATGAGAGCATTAGCATTTACCCTACTTGCCTGCGCCGCATTGGCCAGCTGCGCGACTGTCGAAGGCATCGGCGACGATATATCTGGCGGCGCACGCCGAGTCTCAGGCTGGTTCTAATCCCAGCAGGCAAACACCGAACCAGAGGCGCTCCGGCGCCTCTTTTCTTTTGCGCCTATGTACGAGGGCTCAGCCGCAACCAGATCCCGTCTTTGCTGCGCACGGTCAAATGCGCCACCGGAACCGGTTCACGACCCGCAACCGCATCTATCCTGAAATCCCGCAAGATCATCGACAAAAGCAACGGCCCTTCCACCATGGCAAAGCCAGCGCCTGTGCAAACCCGAGGTCCGGCTGAAAACGGAATATAAGCCTCTCGCATACATTGTTTGCCATTCTCCGTGGCCCACCGGCTTGGGTCAAACCCATCGGGATTGTCCCAAAGCCGTTCATGGCGATGCAAATGCCAAGGGGACAAAACCACCTGGCTCCCGGCCTTCACATCGCGATCCCTGAACTGTACCGGACATTTGCTTTCGCGCACCATCATGGGCACCGGTGGATAAAGCCGCAAAGACTCCCGAAACACATCTCGGCTGAGTTTCAACTGGCGCACGAGACCAAAGTCTTCTTCCGTAAGAACCTGCGCTTCTTCTGCAACCTTCTCTTGCCACTCCGGGTAAAGCGCCAACAGATATAGCGTCCACGCCAGCGATGACGCACTGGTCTCATGTCCCGCCAAAAAGAAGATCGCCACCTGGTCCACCATCTCTTCCGCCGAAAAACTGTCGCCGGTTTCGGGATCACGCGTGGTCATGATTTTGGTGGCAAGGTCATCCGGCGCGGTGCCTGCTTCGATCTCTGCCATACGCGTCTGGGTGAGTTCGGCGATCAAAGCGCGAATGGATGCCGCCGCTGATTTGGTGCTGCGCTTGTGGAACCGGGGCATCCATCGCGGCAAAGGGATCAGAGCGGCAACATTAAACAGGGGCTGACTGCGCTGGTAATCTTTGAATTGAGCGAACACCTTGCTCGCAATCTCATGTTCAATCGGGATTGAAAACAAGGTGCGGAAGATCACATCCGCTGCGGCGTGGCTGGTCTCTGATTCAATCTCAATGTCTTGCCCAACCCGTTTGGACAGCCGCGCAACCGCTGACTCGGACGCAGCCCACATGGCCGGGAATGTGTCGCGCAATCGACCGCCTTCAAACGCCGGATCGACAATGCGCCGCTGCTTTTTCCACACCTCGCCATTTGTAACAAAAAGCGAATTGCCGAGCAGCGGTCGCAGCCCTTCAGCCACACGCCCGGATTTTGGAAAGTCCTCCGGTCGGTCTTTCAAAACTGTCTTCACCAGATCCGGCTGATTGACCAAATATGACCTGAAAAAAGGCGTCTTAAACTCCGCCATCCAAGCTTTATAAAGCCGTGCTGGTTGCGCAGACAGGATGTCTTGGCGAAAGAGCTTTGCATAGCGCCGCAAGCTCACTCTTGGAGGCCTTGGCGTGGGTTTGGGCGGCAGGCGCGTCATGAGGTGACCGAGGTGAACTTGTTCACCGGTGTTTCAATACGTGATGCAGAGGGTTGGCGATCTTTGAACCGGTCGCCCAATGTCAAAGGTCCAGCGGTGATCTGGAAATAGTCATAATCGCCGGGGTTATCAAAGGCGCAAAGATACTGAAAATGCAGCCTAAAAAACGCCCACCGCAGCTGTTTCCAACGTTCCGGGCTCAAGGTCTGCGTAAAGGCGGCCGATAAGATCAGCGGCCAGCGTTTGCCACTCTTTGGCGCAACACCCGTAACCGAAACAGGATCACAAAGCGCGAACGCGCAACCATCCCCCGGGGCCGAAACGTCCACCCAGGTGATCTCTTCTTTTTGGCATAAATATCCCAAATCCGCCCGCAACCTGTGGGCCTTTGGCAAAAAGGACACCATGGGCACAACTTGGCCCAAAGACAGGAAACTCAGAGCGGGCCCATCAGGGTTCACGCGACCATCCCGCAAAAGGTCTGAAATCACCGACACCGCCAAATGCGCGCCAGAGCTATGGCCCACGATCAGCACCTCATCGGTGTCTTTCTCCAAAACCTCAGCGATACGATCCCCAAATTCCGCCATACGCGCTTCAAGCTCGGGCGGGTTGGCTCCGTCGGTGGAAGCCGAGTAGGAATAATCATGCATCAGGTAATAGGCCAAAAACCGATTGTCGTTGTCTTTGAACCACTTGAGGATGAAGGGCACAACGGCCAGCCCAACCACACCGAGCCACCAAGGCAGCACCAAAGAGATGCCCCACCAAATCACAGCGGCGACCGCAAATGCCAAGAGCGCTTGCACAAGTAAAAACACCACCGGATAAAGCGACGCCACAAACGGCCCTTTACGCAACTTGATCAGTGGCCACAGTGTACCTGATCCAATATAGCACCACGCGGTGCGGAACAGTTGACGGTAGGTGGCCCAGATCCCCTGCTCCATACTGTCACGTACGATGTCGGACCAAACGAGCACCTCGAAATCCGCAACCACATCAGCGCCATCCATGGCCCCTTCGACGCGCCAGCCATAGCCGCCCTTGGTGGTCTTTGGGCGCAAATTGATGTCATAGCCAGAAATCTCCGCCTGCGCCGCGCCCTCTTTGCGATAAAGTTCGCGATACCGACGGGGGTGGATCGGGTCGTAACCCGGAATGTAAAACACCCGGCGCGTTTTTACTGTTTTGGGCATCTGCTCGGCCAATCGTGACTCCCGTGGCTTTAGCACAGGTTCGTTTTGCCGCAGGTTAACCTGTTATCCCAAAACCGCCAAGGCCGGGAATGTCTCTAGCAACCAGTAGGAGAAGGCAGAAAAACCACCGGTGAGCATCAAAAGACCAATGGTCCACAGCAAGAGGCCCATTACGCGCTCGATCTGCTCCATATGGCGCTTCATCCAGTTCATCGGCCCTTTGAGGCGCGGCAGGAAGGCAGCGACCAAAAGAAACGGGATACCGAGCCCCAGCGCATAGACTGCGAGCAGGAGCGTGCCACGGGTCACAGACGCCTCAGAGGCAGCCATAGACAAGATCGCGCCAAGCTGAGGGCCAATACATGGCGTCCACCCAAAGGCAAAAGCCAGACCCAGCACATATGCACCAAAGGCACTGCCGCCGCGGTCACCGACGTCCAATCTCGCCTCACGGTCCAAGAAACCGATGCGATAGACGCCAACAAAATGCGCGCCGAACACCATGACCAACAGACCTGCAATGGTGTTAAACCATTGCTGATATTGCAAAAACAGCGTCCCGATCGCCGATGCCGTAAAGCCAAGGAACAAAAACACCGTCGACAGGCCCAGCACAAAGAACAGCGCAGGCAATATGGCTTTGTTTTCGGATTTGCCTTCAGACAGTTCCGTCACCGAAACTCCGCTCATGTAAGCAAGGTAGGGCGGCACGATGGGCAGCACGCATGGGCTGAGGAAAGAGATAAACCCCGCCATCAGCGCAACGATCATGGCCGGCAATAGGGCCGCATCTATGATGTCTATTCCAAACATATGTCTCACATAGGCGAAATAGACACGAGCGTCACGGGGCATATGGGCACACGCACCATCACAAGCCTGTGGACTTGTTGAAACATCAAGGCTAATTCGGCTTCATGACCGAAATAACTGAGATCGACGCGGTCGGGCTGCTTTGCCCCCTTCCCGTCCTTAAATTGCGCAAACGCATGATGCCTTTGGCATCCGGTGACCAGATTGTTTTGATTGCTGATGATCCGGCGTCCATCGTCGATGTGCCACATTTTTGTAATGAACAGGGCCACGAACTGATCGACCGTCGCGAAGACGGCGCGCGCATTTTCTTCACGGTTCAAAAGGGTTAGCCCAAAACGAAAACGCCGGATCAAAGACCCGGCGTTTTGCAATTCTAACCCATCAGTCGGTTACTTCATCGACCACCAACCCTTGCGCTTTGGCTTGGGTGGCGCGTCAGATTTCGGCTCTTCAACCTTTGGCGCTTCCGCTTTGGGCTCTTCAACCACAGTCTCAGCGACCGGTTCAGGCGCTGGCTCTGCCACAGGTTCGGCAACAGCAACTTCTGCGGCAGGTTCAGCCTGCGCTGGCGCTGCGTCGACCACCGGTTCAACTGGCGCTTGGGCCTCTGTGGGCGCTTCTTCAGCCACTGGCTCCGCAGCCTTCGCTTCTTCCTCGGCCTTCTTAGACTTGCTGGAAGAGCGGCGACGTGGTTTGCGCTTTGGCTTCTCTTCTTTGGCTTCTTCAGATACTTCGGCAGGTGCTTCTTCAGCGGCCCCTACAGGCGCAGCATCTACGGCTTCGCCATCCGTTTCTTGGGATGTTTCCGCATCAGATGTGTCCGCGTTCTCGGTTGAGCCCTCTTCACCATTCTGATCACCACCACGCGGCTTGCGACGACGACGACGACGACGACGCTTCTTCGGCTTCGCCTCTTCATCCTCCGCAGGCGTTTCATCCACCACTTCCGCGTCTTCGATGTCGCTGTCGATCTGCTCCATCAAGCTTGTATCGACAGATACGACCGGTGCTTGCACCTCTGGTACAATGCGGGTCGCGGTTTTGAACTTCTCAAGCGTGAAGTCAGGCGACACGAGATGTGGGTCACCTTCGACACGCACAGACAGGCCATAACGCGCTTCGATCTGCGCAATATGCTCGCGCTTCTGGTTCATCAGGTAGTTGGCAATGCCCACCGGCACCTTCACCAGAACCTCACGGGAGCGACGGCGGGTGCCCTCTTCCTCGATCTGGCGCAGAATGCTGAGCGCAAGGTTGTCATCAGAGCGAATAAGACCCGTACCATGACAATGCGGACATGGCTGGGTGGTCGCCTCAATCATACCCGGACGCAGACGCTGACGGGACATTTCCAGCAAACCAAAGCCCGAGATGCGACCCACTTGAATGCGAGCGCGGTCGGTTTTCAGCTTATCTTTCAAGCGCTTCTCAACAGCGGTGTTGTTCTTGCGCTCGTCCATATCGATGAAGTCGATCACGATCAGACCGGCGAGGTCACGTAGACGCAACTGGCGCGCCACTTCTTCGGCAGCCTCAAGGTTGGTCTTTACAGCTGTGTCCTCAATGGAGCCTTCTTTGGTCGCACGACCAGAGTTCACATCGACCGCCACAAGCGCCTCAGTGACACCGATCACGATATAGCCACCGGATTTCAACTGCACCGTTGGGTTGAACATGCCACCAAGGTAGCTTTCCACCTGATAGCGCGCGAAAAGCGGCAGCTGATCTTGGTAGTTTTTCACGTTTTTGGCGTGGGACGGCATGATCATCTTCATGAAGTCCTTGGCGATGCGGTAGCCGCGTTCGCCTTCCACCATCACTTCGTCAATCTCGCGGTTATACAGGTCGCGAATCGAGCGTTTGATCAGGTCGCCTTCTTCATAGATTTTGGCCGGCGCTGAGGATTTCAGCGTCAGCTCGCGGATCTGCTCCCAAAGCCGTTGCAGATATTCATAGTCGCGCTTGATCTCGGTCTTGGTGCGTTTTGCACCAGCGGTCCGAATTATCAGACCCGCGCCTGTTGGCACGTCGATTTCATTCGCGATTTCTTTCAACTTCTTGCGGTCGGTCACATTGGTGATCTTGCGGCTGATCCCGCCACCGCGTGCGGTGTTTGGCATCAGAACGCAGTAACGGCCTGCAAGGCTGAGATAGGTTGTTAGCGCTGCGCCTTTGTTGCCGCGCTCTTCTTTCACCACCTGAACCAGAAGGATCTGACGCACCTTGATGACTTCTTGGATTTTGTAGCGACGCGGGCGCGGTTTGCGCGGTGGACGGATGTCTTCGCTGTCATCATCGTCGGCTACAGACTCAATAGACGCGTCTTTTTCGCTGGCTTTAGAGCGCTTACGACGTGGTTTTTCCTCGTCGGCATCGTCGGCTTTCGCTTCTTCTGCGTTGGTCTCTTCAGCTTCAGCTGGTGCTTCGGCAGTTTCTTCCGACTTAGCTTCTTCCGCAGGCGCTGCATCTGTTTTGGCTTCAGCAGCGTCTTCAGCGGTTTCTTCGGCCGCGGCGTCTTCTGCTGGCTCTTCCTCCACAGGTGCGGCGTCCTTTACGGTTTCCTCACCAGTTTCAGGATCCTGAGTGGCAACCGCGTCTTTTTCATCGCCATCAGATTTCGCTGCCATGGTTTTACCCGGCGCGTCATCATCTTTGTCCGCAGGTGTGTCTTCTGTATTTGGCTCTTCTTTCGCCTCAACGGGTGCGGCATCTGCCGCTTCCTCTGCAGGTGCTTCCGATGCAACCTTTTCTTCATCCTCCTTTTTGGTGGATTTGCGTGCACGCGGCTTGCGCTTTGCAGGGGCTTTTTTCTTCGGCTTTTCTTCTGCTTCCGCTTCAGGCGCCGCCTCGGATTCACCCTCTGGTGCTGCAGTTTCAGCTTCTACAGCCGGCGCTGCATCATCAATTGGCGCGTTTTCAACAGCCGCTTCAGTACCGTCCTCATCCAGATCAATGGTTTCCATACCTTCGATCTGATCTGCTGCGGTCTCTGTTGGTGCCGCTGCCTCAGTCTGCTTATTGCGCGATTTAGCGCGCGAGCGACGGCTGCGTTTTGGCTTGGGTTTGTCTTCTTCTTCGTCGCGTGCCTTCATCGCTTCCGCATAGGCGCGTTCTTCTTCCATCAGCGCTTCACGATCCGCCACTGGGATCTGATAGTAATCCGGGTGGATCTCTGAAAACGCCAAGAAACCATGACGATTTCCGCCATAGTCTACAAAGGCCGCCTGCAGCGACGGCTCAACCCGAGTTACTTTTGCTAGATAGATATTGCCAGCGAGCTGGCGTTTGTTTTCGGATTCAAAGTCGAACTCCTCAACTTTGTTTCCGTCGACCACCACAACGCGAGTTTCCTCAGCGTGGGTGGCATCGATAAGCATTTTCTTAGCCATGTTGTCCGTATGCACGTCCGTGCGTCATCAAGCCGTCGGAGTGTCAGTCCGGGCGGAGCATTGGTTTGCAAGGAGTGTCTAGTCGTGGCGATGGCTGGCGTGCGACCAAGGGGGCCGCTTGCGGCCTCTGCTCGGTTTGTCTCTATCAGCGCGCGCTTCATCGCGGTTCTTCTCCGACGCCTTTGTCGGCGCCAATGACATGCCCGTCGCGGTGTCGCGGTCCGGGCGGTTTTTTTGCCCTCGTTTGTGCAAGGGCATAATCGGTCTGGATGAAATCCGGGCGCTTTTTGGGGGCCTGCGGCTGTTTCAACCAGCGAAACTCATGCGGAGCGTGAAAAAACGCAATCCGTCCCCCCTACATAAGGGTAGCCCTGTGGAAAACACAATGGGGAATCGCAGATTAGACCCGCTTAAGAGGTTAATGCCGTGTCAAATACACCAAGTTTTAGCGCAGCCTTGGCCAAGTCTTGTTCGATTTCCTGTTCAAGCTCAGGGAAAGGTTGGCCCACGGGTCGCAGGTCGGGAATTTGAAATGTGTGACAGCCTGCTCGAACTGCTGCAGTAGTGCCCGTGTCACTGTCCTCAAATGCCACACACTCGCTTGCACAAACACCAAGTGCGGCGGCAGCCTCCAAGTACGGCGCTGGATCAGGCTTGTTCGCGGACACCTCGTCCCCGGCCTTAACGACTTCAAAAAAATCGATGAGTTCCGCTTGTTGGAGCTTTTTGCGTGCCGATGCCCCGTGGGTGGACGTCACAACCGCCATGCGCGCGCCATTGCGTTTTAAAGCTGACAACACATCACGAGAATGGGGACGTAAAGGCACGCCACCTTCCAACAACTGTTCGTAGCGCTCGCGCCATTCCTGCTCAAATTCCGTCGCATTCAGGTGCGCCGGCAGAAATACCTTCAAACGCTCAGAAGTGACCGAACTGCTCGTGCCAATCAGCCTCAAATAGAACGCTTCTGCTTCGCCCCTCTGAATACCTTCACGCACGGCCATCTCGACAAACGGCACCATAAACAGCCGCTCGGTGTCCAGCAGAAGACCATCCATATCAAAGAGGTAAGCGGCGTAAGATGTCATTGGAAACTCCGGTCAAAAGAATGGCCGTGAGATACCAATCTTCGTGTAACGAACCAATGACACCTGCGATCACTAAGCGTGACAAGCTGTTGCAAACTTAGAGATAATCCGCCCGTTGCAGGCCGTATTTTGCCATCTTCTCGTTCAAGGTCCGGCGTGGCAGGCACAGCTCCTCCATGACCGACGCAATCGAGCCTCGATGGCGACGCATGGTGTTGTCTATCAACATACGCTCAAACGCTTCCACGTATTCTTTCAGTGGCTTGCCTTCGGTGGTCATAACCGGTTGCATTTCTTCGTGATCATTCATCAAGAGCGACGCAATGGTGCCCCCACCCCGACGAGATTGCAGCACAGCGCGTTCCGCCAGATTGATCAGCTGACGCACATTGCCCGGCCAAGGCGCTTGCAACAATTGCGCCGCCTCTTGTGCGGATACCTGCGGTGCGTCACAGCCATATTCATCCGAGAATTGCTCTGCATGGCGGGTAAACAGCGTCAGGATATCCTCGCCCCGTTGACGCAGCGGTGGCACCGTGATGCGCAATGCAGCCAGGCGATAGAACAGATCAGACCGCAGCGCGTCTTCGCAGGTACGGTTTTGTTCCTGCAGGTTACAAATCGCGATGATACGGGTTTCAGCGGGCGTGCCTTGATCGTTGATCACACTCAGCAAACGCGCCTGTAGCGTGTCAGACAGCGCTTCGACATCTTCCAACACAAGCGTACCGCCGCGCGCTTCTTCAATCGCAGGCAATTGCGTGTCTTCCGGCAACATTGGACCAAACAGGCGTTTCGCCAATGCGTCCTCTTCCAGAGCGGAACAGCTTTCCAGAACGAATTTCTTACCTGCACGGCTGCCCACCGCGTGCAGCGCATGGGCGACCAACGTCTTACCGGTGCCGGTTTCGCCATCGATCAGAACGTGGCCATCGGCCTGCCCCAGATCGAGGATATCCTCTTTCAAACGCGTTATAACCGGTGAAGAGCCAATCAGCTTTTTCATCAGCTGGGAGCCGTCAGACAGCTCCTTGCGCAAAATACGGTTGTCCAAGGTCAAGCGGCGCGCATTTGCAGCCTTCTTGGCCAACTGGCTCATGCGATCCGGGTTAAACGGCTTTTCAAGGAAATCAAACGCGCCCACGCGCATCGCCTCGACCGCCATGGGTACGTCACCGTGGCCGGTGATCATAATAACCGGCAGCGCACTGTCTGACCCCATCAGTTTCTTCAGAAACTGCATGCCATCCATGCCCGGCATCTTAATGTCAGAAATCACGATGCCCGGATATTCAGGCCCTAGCACCTTCAGCGCATCCTCGGCGCTGGCAAATGTTTCCGTGTCATATCCTGACAGGGCCAACCATTGGCTGATGGACTGACGCATGTCTTTCTCGTCATCCACAATCGCGATCTTCATTGCCTGTGCCATATTCGTCGTCTCCGCGCTTATTCCGCAGCTTCAATTTCACCACTTAAGATAGGCAACTGCACCTCAAATACAGCCCCCTGCCCTTTGCCATCCGGCGCCTGCCCATTGCGAGCGGTCAACCGTCCCCCTAGGTCGTTCACGATCCCCGAGGAAATGGCAAGCCCCAGCCCAACCCCATCGCCGGGCTGTTTGGTGGTGTAAAATGGTTCAAACAGGCTATCGAGATCCTGAATACCCGGACCATTGTCGCGCACGGTCAAAGTGGCAGTTTCACCGGCAGCCAGCAGGACTTCGATCTCTGGGTCATCTACCCCTTTGGTGGCATCAAGGGCGTTGCGCAACAGGTTCACCATCACCTGTTCAATGCGCACCTGATCCCCCATGACCATCACCGGATCATCAGGAATGATACGGCTGATTTTAACATGTCTCTGGCGCAGTTGCGGCTCCATCATCGAAAGCGCTGACCCGAGCGCACCCCCAAGTTCTACTGGGCGAAAGTCCTCGCCGCCCTTACGCGCGTAGCTCTTGAGCTGCTTGGTAATGGACCCCATGCGCTCGATCAGATCATCAATGCGTGTAAACGATGTCAGCGCTTCTTCCGGGCGGTTCCGCCTTAGCAAAAGTCGCGCACCAGCAAGGTAGGTTTTCATCGCCGCCAATGGCTGATTAAGTTCGTGGGAAACCGCGGCAGACATCTCGCCCAAAGCGGCCAGTTTCGAGCTCTGCGCGAGGCTTTGCTCTGCCACTTCAAGGCTCATTTGCATGCGTTCACGCTCGGCGATTTCTCGCTGCAGCCTATGGTTCAATGCGCGAAGGCTCGCCGATTCACGTTGAAACAACGCCATACGCAACGCGTTCTTTCGGCTGAGAAAATAGAAGGCCAGCGCCAGTAGAATGGCGAATCCCATGATTTCCAGCGCAAGCACCGCATTCACCCGTTCGCGCACAGAGGCATAGGTGGTGAAACTGGCCATCTGCCACCCCCTGAACGGGATGCGGGATTCCTTGCGCATCACCGCCTCGCCCTGCACATACGCGTCCGCGGAAAGTGACGTCCAATCCGAAGTCGCCTGAATAGCCCGTTCAATGGCCCCTTGCGCCGGTTGGCGCACAAGTGCCGCCTCTTCCGTCAATCCACGCCAGCGCGGCTCGGTCGCAAGGATGATGGTGCCCTCTGAGTCAGTCACGAGCACCGCATCGGAAATCCCCGCCCAAGCGCGTTCGAACTTCTGTAGATCCACCTCAACAACGATGACCCCAAGCGCTACATTCTGGTTATCCAGACGACGCGAATAGGTAAAACTATAGCCCACCCCTTGCCGTGGCTCGACGGTGAACACCGTTGCATTGGCGCGCATCGCATCGACAAAATAGGCCGATTGCCGGTGATTTTCGCCCAAACGGTTGCGATCCGTCGCCGCAACGGTACGTCCATCGGTATCGAGCAACACAAGCGACGCCGCACCAATTTCTTCAACAAAAGAGATCAATCGCGCTGTGGACGAGCTAAAGTCCCCGGTTTCCAAGGCGCGGATCAATTCCGGGTCCCGCGCCAAAAGCTGGGGCACGATTGCACTGCGACGCAGTTCCGAAAGCAGGTTCCCGGAATAAAGCGCAAGCCGTAGTTCTGCGCGGTTATGGGTGTTTTGGGTGAACCGGTCCGTCAGCAGCGCGTTGGTGAACCAAATCACTGCGCCTGCCACCACCGTCAGCAGCAAAATCGACGCGCGTACGCGCCACGAGATCGTCCGCAGTCGACTAGGTTTGGTGCTATTCAAAGTTTCCCCGCTCATAAGCGGTACGGTACGCCGCCTGAGCGGCGCACTCAAGTCAGGCTGTGACCACTTGGTCCATCAATGCGCTAAACATTGCCGTCCCATCGGTGCCGCCATGGCCGGAATCCGCCGCGCGCTCTGGGTGAGGCATCATGCCAAGCACCCGCTTGTTCGCAGAGAGCACACCCGCAATGTCTTCCACGGACCCGTTTGGATTGTCGGTGTAGGTGAAAGCAACGCGGTCGTTGTCTTTCAACAAAGACAGCGTATCAGGATCCGCAAAGTAGTTGCCATCATGGTGCGCGATCGGGATATCGATCACGTCACCGGCATTGTAGCCAACGGTGAAAGCGCTCTGAGAAGTTTCAACTTTCAAGCCTACCGTCCGGCAGATGTATTTTAGACCCGCATTACGACGCAACGCGCCGGGCAAAAGACCGGTCTCTGTCAGGATCTGGAAACCATTGCAAACACCCAAGGCGTAACCGCCCGCTTGAGCATGTTTCACAACCGCGCGGCAGATCGGAGAGTTCGCAGCAATCGCACCACAGCGCAGGTAGTCGCCATAGGAAAAGCCGCCAGGAACACCAACAATATCGATGCCTTCAGGCAGCTCAGTCTCTTTGTGCCACACCATGGTGACATCTGCTCCGGCGCGCTCAAATGCCACCGCGAGGTCGCGGTCACAGTTTGATCCCGGAAAAACAACAACCGCCGCTTTCATTAGGACAGCTCCACCCGGTAGCTTTCGATCACGGTGTTCGCCAGGAGCTTCTCACACATGTCGGTCACAGTTGCCTCGGTGGTGCCTTCCGCCAAGTCCAGCTCAATCACCTTGCCCTGACGCACGCCTTCTACGCCGTCAAAGCCAAGGGAACCGAGCGCATGGCGCACCGCTTCACCTTGTGGGTCCAAAACACCGTTTTTCAGCATCACATAGACACGTGCTTTCATGTCATTTCTCTCCAGCTCGTCAAGAAACCACCCTCTGGCTTCTTCTTTGCAAAAATACTCAAAAAGCCCTGCCATCGGCAGGGCCTTCCCTTAATTGATCAGCGTCGGCTTGGTCACCGGCGTCGGGTTCTTCGGCAGAACCCCAAGACGATGTGCGACTTCGGTATAAGCATCGGTCAAATTGCCCAAATCCTGACGGAACACGTCTTTGTCGAGCTTCTTACCGGTCTCAATATCCCACAAACGGCAGCTATCAGGGCTGATTTCATCGGCCACAACCAAACGCTGGAAGTCACCTTCAAACACCCGACCCACTTCGATTTTGAAGTCGATCAGTTTGATGCCAACGCCATACATGACACCGGACAGGTAGTCATTCACGCGCATTGCGATTGAATAGATGTCGTCCATATCGTGCTGGCTCGCCCAGCCAAAGGCCGCGATATACTCTTCTGGAACCAGCGGATCACCCAGAGCATCGTCTTTGTAGCTATATTCGATGATCGGACGCGGCAGCTTTGTGCCCTCTTCCATACCCAAACGCTTGGCCATCGATCCAGCGGCAAAATTGCGCACGATGATTTCCAGCGGAACAATCTCGCAGCGGCGCACCAGTTGCTCACGCATGTTCAGGCGCTTCAGGAAGTGTGTCGGAACGCCAATCTGGTCCAGACCCAGCATGAAAAACTCGCTCAGGCGGTTGTTCAGCACACCTTTGCCGTCAATCACATCTTTCTTCTCAGCGTTAAACGCTGTGGCATCATCCTTGAAGTATTGCACAATGGTGCCCGGCTCTGGACCTTCATAAAGAACCTTTGCTTTGCCTTCGTAGAGTTTTTTGCCGCGTGCCATGAGAGCTCTTTCCAGATGGGCGGGAACCGACTCCCCGCTTCTTAGGCGCTCTTTAAGCTATGAATAAACATGCCGCAAGGTCGGCTTACCTCTTGCGACATCCGTCGCAGATGCGCATATCATTAAGAGAAACGCGTTAAGTTCCAAGAGGTAGGACATGAACACATTTGACGACCGCGAAACAGCATTTGAAGCGAAATTTGCACATGATGAAGAAATGACCTTCAAAGCCGAAGCGCGCGCCAACAAATTGTTGGGCCTGTGGGCGGCTGAAAAGATGGGCATTTCCGGCGATGAGGCTGAAGCTTATGCCAAAACCGTCATCGTGGCCGACTTTGAGGAGGCAGGCGATGAGGATGTGATCCGTAAAGTCACAGCGGATTTTGAAGGTAAAGTCACTTCTGACGAGATCCGCGCGAAGCGCAAAGAGTGCCTGATCGCCGCCAAAGGACAGCTTGCTGAAGACCCCGACGCGTAAACGGGACTTCGAAAACTGTTGCAAAAACAACCAAAAGGCGAGCGGATGACGTGTCGCATCGCGCTCGCTTTAAACCTCCTTTAATCCGGACATTGTTAATATTCCCGACAACCTTCCGCGCCGAACGCGACGGAGGGATCAGAATATACTGAGGACTAGGATTTTGGGGCAGGCAATCCGTCGCACAAGAACTGTGCTGCGGCATACTATTCCGATTGGGATCGGGATCGTTTGCTGTTGGGCACTTTACAATCAACTCCAACATATTGATTTCGCGCAGCTTTGGGGCGCGGTCATGGCCGTGTCGCTGTGGCAATGGGCGCTGGCCTTTGCTGCGACCGGGGTCAGTTTTTGGGCCGTCGCGCGTTATGATGTGATCGCTCATCGCCATTTCCGAACGGGCGTTTCTGACCGGCGCGCCACGCTTACTGGTGCTGCGGCAATTTCAGTTGGTCAGACCACCGGCGCAGGTGCCGTGGTTGGCGCGTTCATACGTTGGCGCATGCAACCGGGCCTGGGTCTTGTGAAAAGCGCGAAGATCACCGCGTTTGTAACACTTGCTTTCTTGGCATCTTGGGCAGCGATCACCTCTATCGCTGTGCTCATTCTGCCAGCCGCTGACATTCCGCTCGCCATTCCGTGCTCGGTTCTGGCCATTCTAACAGGCCTTGCCGGCATCGCCTTCTTAAACCCTGTGTTGAAACGTGCAGGACAAGATGTTGAAATGCCGACACTTCCCGCCATGGGTGCCTTGCTGGGCTTCTGCCTATTGGACGTCGCAGCAGCGGCCTTAGCGTTTTGGATCCTTGTGCCAGCAGGCGTTGATATCAGCTTTGCCGCCCTCTTCCCGATTTATCTGATTGCGCTCGGCGCAGCTATCCTTTCAGGCACTCCCGGCGGCGTCGGCCCATTCGAGCTTACAGTCCTTGCGATGCTTCCGCATTTCCCTGAAATGGAGCTGATGGCCGCGATCCTCGCGTTCCGGATGGTTTATTACGCCATCCCTGCTGCAATCGGCGGTATCATGGTGCTGCGCCCCATTGCCCGCGGCGCTGATGGTTGGGCAGAGAGCGTCAACGGCTGTATCGACACCGCTTTGACCAATAAGTCAGCGCGTGCCGAGCTGGGTGTTGTGCGCCAAAACGGTGGATCCATCCTGCATTGCACGGCCGGTGCATGTGGCGTTGTTCGGACAGGCCAAACGCTAACGACAATTTTTGATCCAGTGATTGGAGATTCCTCCGATCTCGCCGCTCCCCTAAAGCGCATTGCGCGCGAGCAGAACCGCGTTGTGTGCAAATACAAAATCTCCCGCCGTCATGCACTGCGCGCGCGCCGCGAAGGCTGGACCGTACTCCATGTATCCGATGAAGCTCTGATCGTACCAAGCGACCACGCACTTGAAGGTTCAAAGTACCGTCAGCTGCGGCGCAAATTGCGTCAGGCGGAAAAGGCTGGTGTTCAGATTGCAATCGCAAAAGACACCCTTCCCTTTGAAGATATGGCGCAGATCAGCGAAGCCTGGGAAGCCCGCAATGGCGGTGCGCGCGGGTTGTCGATGGGCCAGTTCGAAGCAAGCTATGTCTCTGGTCAAGCGGTATTTTTGGCTTACCTTGGCGAGCAGCTCATCGGCTTCGTAAGTTTTCATAAAACAAGCCACGAATGGTGCTTAGACCTCATGCGCGCCACTGATGATGCACCGGACGGAACGATGCACCTCCTCGTACAAACAGCCATTGAGGCGGCAAAACACGAAAACGTCTCGTGTGTTTCCCTCGCCGCTGCTCCTGCGGGCGCTTTGACACATCACAATTGGCTTGAAAAATCCTTGCGTCGGAACTTCTTTACCAAAGCAGGCGGCCCAGGTTTGCGTCAATTCAAGGCTTGCTTTAACCCACGCTGGCAACCGCTTTACATGGCGGCGCCTGGACCTGCGCAACTCGCCTTGGCGGCAGTTGACCTGATCCGCTCGGTCAAACGCGCCTCACCCAAGCCAGTTCCTGTTTACGCTGAGGCAAAAACACCAACATTCCCAGCCGAGTAAACTGGCTTTCATAATCATCGTGAAGAGATTGCAATTGTCCTCCCTGTGCCAAACTGGCATTGGGAGGAATATTTTTGCGACTCGCGCCTAGGACACACCAATGACAAACGCTCTGACAAAACTGCTTGAAACCCGCGACTGGCTGCTGGCCGACGGGGCGACGGGCACGAACCTGTTTAATATGGGCCTGATGTCTGGTGACGCACCGGAGCTTTGGAACGCGGATGAGCCCGCTAAAATCAAAGCGCTTTACCAAATCGCTGTGGATTCTGGCAGCGACTTGTTCCTCACCAATTCTTTCGGCGGAAACGCATCTCGTTTGAAATTGCACGATGCTCAGAACCGTGTCCTTGAATTGAATCGAATAGCTGCAGAACTGGGTCGCGAGATTGCAGATGCCGCAAATCGACCCATTGTGGTCGCGGGTTCCGTTGGACCGACTGGGGACATCATGGAGCCTGTCGGTGACCTTTCCCATGCTGATGCAGTGGAAATGTTTCATGAACAGGCAGAAGGATTGAAGGAAGGTGGTGCCGACGTTCTTTGGCTGGAAACCATTTCCGCTCCTGAAGAATTCAAAGCTGCTGCGGAAGGGTTTGCGCTTGCAGATATGCCGTGGTGCGGCACCATGAGCTTTGACACTGCTGGTCGCACCATGATGGGCGTGACATCTGCGGATTTGGTGAAACTGGTCGAAGAATTGCCAAACCCACCTATCGGCTTTGGGGCCAATTGTGGTGTTGGCGCTTCTGATTTGCTGCGCACAGTCTTGGGCTTCTCTGCACAGGGGACTGAACGCCCAATTATTTCGAAGGGCAATGCCGGTATTCCAAAATACGTAGATGGACACATTCATTACGATGGCACACCGACATTGATGGCTGACTATGCGGTTATGGCGCGTGATGCAGGCGCGACGATCATCGGCGGCTGTTGTGGCACTAAAGGAGAGCATTTGGTGGCAATGCGCGAAGCGCTTGAAACACGCCCTCGATCTGAACGTCCAACTTTGGAATCAATCGCAGATCAAATCGGTGGTTTCTCGTCCGCACAAGATGGCACCGAAGACGACGGCGGAGCGCCGAAACGCAGACGTCGTCGACGCAGTTAATACGGTTCGCTAACTAGACTTATTCAAACAAACTCAATTGGTTGCCCTGTTCAAAGGGCACCGTGAATAAGTCCGTTCGCAGCGCCGGCAAAGATTTACTCAGCCCATTGCGCCGCATCGCTAAAGCCGCGCGGTGGCTCATGATCTCGGCAAAATGCCCTTCACCGCGCATGCGCTTCCCCCATTCCGGGTCATAATCTTTGCCCCCGTGCATATCTCGCACTTGAGACATCACCTTTTTGGCGCGGTCAGGAAAATGTGCGTTCAGCCATTCCTGAAACAGCTCAGACACTTCCAACGGCAATCGCAAAGAAATCCAACTGGCCGCGGTCGCTCCTGCTTGCGCACCTGATCCAAGAATACGCTCAATTTCATGATCATTTATGCCGGGCACAACCGGTGCCATCATCACCCTGACAGGGATACCCGCTCGGGTCAGCCGCTCAATCAAAGCCAAGCGTCGGTTAGGCACAGGTGCACGGGGTTCCATCAGCCGAGAAATGCGCGGATCCAAAGACGTGACGGAAACCCCGACCTGCGCCAAGCCATTGGTGGCCATATCTGCGAGAATATCGACATCGCGCTCGATCAAAGTTCCCTTTGTCACAACCGTGACAGGATGCTGAAACGCACGCAGCACTTCCAAAATGTGACGCATCAATTGGTATTGCTTTTCAATTGGTTGGTAAGGGTCGGTGTTGGTCCCAATAGCGATGGGTGCTACCGGGTATCCGCGCCGCCGCAACTCTTTATCCAAAAGTTCCGCGGCATTTACCTTGGCAATCAACTTCGTTTCAAAATCCAATCCCGGTGAATAGCCCAAATAGGCATGGGTCGGGCGAGCGAAACAATAGATACAGCCATGTTCGCAGCCCCGATACGGATTGATCGATCGATCAAAGGGCAAATCCGGTGAGCTATTGCGTGTAATGATCGACTTGGCGTGCTCTTCTTCCACATGGGTTTTGAACGCCATCCGGTCTTCTTCAATATCCCAATCATCATGGGTTTCGACTCGTTCTGATTCTTCATAGCGGCCACTGAAATTCGTCAACGCTCCCCGGGCTTTACGGCGGGTTTCATCGATTTTTAGCGTGGTTTGAGAAAAAACATCATCCGACATGGCTAAAGACTGGAACAAAACAAGAACAAATGCAATCCGGCACATGATTTCGATGAATCTTTTTCGCCTGCAATCCCCGAATTTCCTGTCTATAAGTCGGAACTGATCTCGCCGAAGTCGCTATTAAGACAGGCACCGAACCAGAAAACTGAATAAGTGGATGTCAGGAAAACGAACATCCGTAGGAACCTTTGAATGTCAGACGAAGAAGAAATCATCCTGTCGGAACTCAACGACGACGAGCTCGTCGATCAGATGTTTGACGACCTTTACGATGGTCTGAAAGAAGAAATTGAAGAAGCAACTAACATCCTTCTGGAACGTGGTTGGGAACCTTATGACATCCTGACCCGTGCCCTGGTGGGCGGCATGACCGTTGTTGGTGCTGACTTCCGTGACGGTATCTTGTTTGTACCAGAAGTGCTTCTGGCGGCGAACGCGATGAAGGGCGGTATGGCGATCTTGAAGCCATTGCTGGCAGAAACCGGCGCGCCTCAGATCGGCAAAATGGTTATCGGCACTGTGAAGGGTGACATCCACGATATCGGCAAGAACCTTGTGGGTATGATGATGGAAGGCGCTGGCTTTGAAGTGATCGACATTGGCATCAACAATGCTGTCGAAAGCTACATGGAGACGCTGGAAGCAGAACAGCCTGACATCCTTGGTATGTCCGCTCTGCTGACCACCACTATGCCTTACATGAAGGTCGTCATCGACCATCTCGTGACCACAGGCAAACGTGACGACTACATCGTACTTGTGGGCGGTGCGCCGCTGAACGAAGAGTTCGGCAAAGCGATTGGCGCAGACGCCTATTGCCGTGACGCCGCTGTAGCGGTGGAAACTGCCAAAGAGATGATGTCACGCAAACACAACCAAATGAGCGCTTAAGCCCGTTTTAGATCTCCCCTGATCATGGCCCGCGCTTTCCAGCGCGGGCTTTTCTTTTTGGAGGCGCAAATGACTGACTTCACCGACCAACAGCTGACCGAAGAAGGTTTAGCGCCCGCTGCCTCAAAGGGCCGTATCCTTCTGATCGCCTGCGGTGCCTTGGCGCGCGAAATTGTTGATCTGAAAAAGGTCAATGGTTGGGACCATATGGAGCTTCAGTGCCTGCCGGCGATCTATCATATCCATCCGCAAAAAATCCCCGATGCGGTGCGCGATGTGGTCACGCGCGAAAAGAACAATTTTGATACGATCTTTGTGGTCTATGCCGATTGCGGCACAGGCGGCATTCTCAAAAGTCTCTGTGCCGAACTGGGCGTGGAAATGATTGCCGGACCGCATTGCTACAGCTTCTTTGAAGGCAATGAACGATTTGCAGAAGTTTCAGCAGATGAGATCACTACCTTCTATCTAACAGATTTTCTGGTCCGTCAGTTTGACGCTTTTGTCTGGAGGCCGATGGGGCTTGATCGCCATCCAGAGCTTCGGGACATGTATTTCGGCAATTACGAGAAGCTTGTTTATCAAGCCCAAAAAGAAGATCAGGCTCTGATCGACAAAGCAAAAGACTGCGCTGAGCGACTTGGACTTGCTTTTGAATATCGCTTCACTGGCTATGGAGATCTTGAGACGTCGTTGGAATCCGTCTCAAAATCAAACGCTTAAACCAGCGATGTTACCCAAAGGATATTTGCGTCATCATCGCTCAGTGAGATTACGTTGTGGCCCATAGAGCCGTCATAATACGCGCTGTCACCACGGCGCATTTCTACCGGCTCATAAAATTCGGTGTAGAGCTTCACGACACCGGTCAGCACGTACAAAAACTCTTCGCCGTCGTGCCGCACCCAGCCATCAAACTCATCCATACTGCGCGCACGAACCCGCGCACGGTATGGCAGCATGTTCTTCTTGGTCAGGTTCTCTGCCAAAAGCTCATGTTCATAGGTCGTTGTCGGGCGTGCAGCGCCCTGGCCTTCTTTCGTGAAAACCATGCGCCCATTCACCTGGCCTTTGACGGGCGGTGTAAAGAGCTGTGGAACCGAAATCTCTAGTCCTTCGGCAAGCTTCTTGAGCGCATCAAAGGTCGGGGACATCTGACCGTTTTCAATCTTTGACAGGGTCGAACGCGCCAAACCCGCTTGGTTGGCCGCTTGTTCTAGCGTCCAATTACGGGATTTGCGCAATTCGCGCACGCGCATACCCAAGTCCAACGGTTCGGCTTCCTCTTGGCTGCCGTTTTCCCGCGCTACTTGGATCAAAGATTTCGGTGTCAGTTCGCTCATACCTTGTCATTAGGGCGCAATGCTGCAAACATCAAGCCTATCACGTAGCGGAAAAAGGTAAGGATATTGCGCTGTTGTGCAAAGCCCAGTAGCAAGCCCATATGCTTTCGGTCTTTGATAAAGGCGCGCTACCACCCTGCCCTGCGCCATTCAACATGGCGCAGTATGTGTTGCGTCACGCTGCCGATCTGAGCGAGAAAACTGCACTTTCAGTTGTCAGTAAAGGCAGTGCGGAAAATTACAGTTTCGGCGAGATAGAAAGCGCCGTTCTAGGTATCGCACAGGGCTTTCTGGATCTTGGGCTCACCGCTGGTGACCTAGTCCTCATTCGCCTTGGAAACACGGTTGATTTCCCAATCACCTATCTCGCGGCGCTCGCAGTGGGTCTGGTGCCCGTTCCGACCTCTAGCCTCCTGACCGATCGCGAAGTGGACAAAATGCTGGATGAGCTAAAACCAGCATTGGTCGTCCACGCACCTGGCATCGCCATCGGCAATCCAGAATGTCTGTGCTTAGCTCAGTCAAACTTGGTGCCGCTGAAATCAGGCCCGAAAGCACAATACCAATTGGGTGATCCAAACCGGTTAGCCTATATCGTCTACACCTCCGGCACCTCAGGTCAGCCCCGCGCGGTCATGCACGCCCATCGCGCCATCTGGGCACGGCAAATGATGTTTGAGGATTGGACGGGACTTTCTAAAACCGACCGGCTGCTTCACGCGGGGGCGTTCAACTGGACCTTCACTTTGGGCACTGGCCTGATGGATCCGTGGAGCCTTGGGGCCACCAGCCTGATCCTAGAGCCCGATACAGATATAAATGAGATCGGAGGCATCCTAAATACCCATCAAGCAACGCTTTTCGCTGCGGTGCCCGGCATCTTCCGAAAGCTTCTGCATTCAAAGGATTTGCCCAGCTTTCCAGCATTACGCCACGCACTGTCTGCAGGAGAGAAGCTCTCTGAACCCCTGCGCGAACAGTGGAACATACGAACAGGCACCGACATTCTCGAAGCCTTTGGAATGTCTGAATGCTCCACATTCGTATCACACGCCCCCGGCCGCCGCGCTGCTGAGGGCGCTTTAGGTCGGCCGCAAACCGGGCGACACGTTGCACTGATAAATGACACAGGCCCTGTTCCGATTGGCGAAACGGGCCAAGTCGCTGTGTCAAAGGACGACCCCGGCCTCATGCTTGGCTATTTGAATGCCCCCGAGGAGACGCAACATCGTTTTCAAGGTGACTGGTTCCTTACGGGCGATCTGGGGTGCATGGACGAAGACGGCAGCATTCATTACGAAGGCCGCGCAGATGACATGATGAATGCGGGTGGCTTCAGAGTATCGCCATTAGAGGTAGAACACGCGCTTGCTGCTTGTCCCGGCCTGCAACAAATCGGCGTCACGGATGTCGAAGTCAAAGCCGACACCCATCTGATCGCCGCCTTTTATGTCGCTGACGAAAATGTAACCCAGGCGACGCTCGAAACCTTTGCCAAAGACACACTCGCCCGTTACAAGCAGCCCCGCATTTATCAACGCGTTGACGTTTTGCCGACAAACGCCAATGGTAAGCTCAACCGCAAACGGCTGCGCGCCGAGTATAAGGCCCCTTCCAATGGATCCGATCAAACTTGATATCATGTCCGACCCGATTTGCCCTTGGTGCTATATCGGTAAGACCCTCCTAGAGCGCGCCTTGGAACAAGAAGGCGATCACCCGTTTCTGATTGAGTGGCATCCCTTCCAATTGAACCCTGACATGCCTGCGGGTGGCATGGACCGGGCCGAGTATTTGGAAACCAAATTTGGCGGCCAAGAGAATGCGGTAAAGGTGTACTCACAGATCGTCGAGCATGCGGAAGCGGCGAACATCAAGTTGGATGTAGGAGCCATCAAACGCACACCCAACACTTTGGACGCGCACCGCCTGATCAGTTGGGCCAAAATCGAAGGCAAGCAAAACGCCATCGTCGATGCGTTGTTCCATGCTTATTTCATCGACGGGCGCGACATTGGCGATCACGAGGTTCTCGGAGATCTTGCTGACAGCGTCGGTATGGATGCGGCTGTTGTGCAACGCCTTCTGAAAAGCGATGCAGACGTGGAAGAGATTAAACAAAGGGACGCAACCGCCCGGGAAATGGGCGTTAATTCAGTGCCAACCTTCATTGTTGGCGGCCGTCACGCGGTACCCGGTGCGCAACAGCCAGAACTGTGGCGCAAGGTGATCGCAGAATTGCGCGAGCAGCAAACCAGCAACGCGTGACCCAATAACCGCTTGTATTTCAGCGCCGACCAGATAGGTTGGCGCTAACGGTCCCGCATTTCGAGGGACCTTTTCTTGTTCTGGAATACTCTCATGACCACACCGCGCCGCCTTTCGCAGCCGGAGTTCATTGCGTTGCTCGCAATGCTTTTTGCCACGATCGCCTTTTCCATCGATGCGATGCTGCCTGCACTGACACAGATCGGCCAAGAGCTCAGCCCGTCTGAACCAGAGAACGCCACGCTGGTGATCGGTATTTTTGTGCTGGGCATGGGGATTGGTACTTTTGTGGCGGGTCCTTTATCCGACGCATATGGTCGAAAACCCATCATTCTTGGTGGTTTCGCCATTTACACCGTGGGCGCGCTTTGGGCTGGCCTCGCCTCAGATCTGGATCAGGTCCTGATGGGACGCTTCTTGCAAGGCATTGCCGTTGCTGGTCCTCGTGTAGCGGGTCAGGCGCTGGTGCGTGATCTTTATTCAGGCGAACGTATGGCCTCGATCATCTCGTTTGCCATGACGATTTTCTCTCTGGTGCCCGCCATTGCGCCTGCGCTGGGTCAGATGATCATGCTTGGTTTTGGTTGGCGTGCGATCTTTTTTTCCTTCGCACTTTTTGCGTTGATCCTCTCGCTTTGGGTGGGCCTGCGCCAGCCAGAAACCCATATTGGAGACGCGCGACGGCCCGTTTCCTTCACTTTGGTGAAAGAGGGTTTCATCGCCTGCTTCGCGAACCGCGTGTTTCGATACGCACTGGTTGCGCAGATCTTTATCTTCGGCTCTCTCTTCTCAATGGTGGCAACGATCCAGCCGATTTACGTCCAGTCTTATGATATAGGCAGCAGTTTCCCAATTTTCTTTGCGGCGTCTGCCCTGATCGCGATGCCTGCAAACATGGTGAACGCGAGATTGGTGATGCGGTTTGGCATGCGCATTATGATCAAATCGGCGCTCATCGGCATTGTGGCATCAACTGTGATCGCCCTCGCGCTTTGGGCCCTAGGGTTGATGAATGTCTGGGTATTCTTTGCATGGTCCACGACTTTGTTCGTGTCCATCGGCTTCACGCTGGGCAATCTTAATGCCCTGTCGATGGAACCTTTGGGCCATGTGGCCGGCATGGCGGCTTCGATCAGCGGCGCGGTCTCAGCCATCGCCGCAGCGGCGCTTTCCATGCCGATCAGCCTCAGCTTTGACGGCACCCCGCTGCCATTGCTGTTAGGCGTTCTGGTGTTTGAAGCGATTGCTCTGGCAGCCATGCTACGCCTTGGACCGCGGGTCTTGAGCGAGGCCTAAAGGCCTCGCCTCTAAACTCGCGCTTTGTGCGCAAGATCGCGGGCAATGGCGAAAGCACCTTTGATCTTATCCGAGTCTTTTTTCCAATCCCGGCGCACGACGATCTTATTCTCTTTGATCTTCGCTAGCCCTTTTTGATCGGTTATAAATTCCACCAACCCTTGCGGGGACTTAAACTTGTCATTGTGGAACTGAATGGTCGCGCCTTTTGGCCCGCCATCCAGCTTCGCGATACCCGCTTTCTTACACATCGCTTTGATGCGCACGACCAAGAGCAAGGTATTGACTTCGCGCGGCAATTTACCAAAGCGGTCAATGAGTTCGGCGGCAAAGCCTTCCAATTCGACCTTGGTGGTCAGTCCACTCAAACGACGATATAGGCCAAGACGTACATCCAGATCGGGCACGTATTTCTCTGGGATCAGAACCGGCACACCCAGATTGATCTGCGGCGCCCATTGATCGTCATGCTCTGATAGGCCTTCCAGCTGACCCGCTTTGATCTTAGCAATCGCGTCTTCCAGCATGGATTGATAAAGCTCGTAACCCACATCGCGCATCTGACCCGATTGTTCTTCGCCGAGCAGATTGCCCGCCCCGCGAATATCGAGATCTTGGCTTGCCAGTGTAAACCCAGCGCCCAAGGTATCCAGTGAGCCAAGAACGCGCAGGCGTTTTTCGGCTGTTGCTGTCAGTTTCTTACGCGGTTGCGTCGTCAGGTAAGCGTAAGCGCGCGTTTTGGAGCGACCCACACGACCCCGGATTTGGTAAAGCTGGCTTAGACCAAACATATCCGCGCGATGCACCACCATCGTGTTCGCGGTCGGAATGTCCAGACCGGATTCCACAATGGTCGTGGCCAGCAACACATCATATTTGCCGTCATAAAAGGCGTTCATCCGATCATCGAGCTCACCCGCTGCCATCTGACCATGGGCGACCACATAGGTCAGCTCTGGCAATTGCTCTTTCAGGAATTCTTCGATCTCTGGCAGATCGGAAATGCGCGGCACCACATAGAAGCTCTGACCACCGCGATAGTGTTCTCGCAGCAGTGCTTCCCGAATAGTGATCGCATCAAATTCACTGACATAGGTGCGGATCGCCAGACGGTCGACCGGCGGCGTGCCAATGATCGACAGGTCACGCACGCCAGACAGAGAGAGTTGCAGAGTCCGAGGGATCGGTGTCGCGGTCAGGGTCAGCACGTGAATATCAGAGCGCATTTGTTTCAAACGCTCTTTATGTCCAACCCCAAAATGCTGCTCTTCATCGACAATCAGCAAACCAAGGTCCTTAAAACGCACGGATTTTGCCAGAAGCGCATGGGTGCCGACCACAATATCAACGGTCCCTTTGGCAAGCCCCTCGCGGGTCTGGTCTGCTTCTTTGGCAGAGATGAACCGTGACAAGCCACGCACTTCCAATGGGAAACCCCGGAACCGTTCTTGGAAGCTTTTCAAGTGCTGACGCGCCAGCAGAGTGGTTGGCGCAATCACCGCCACTTGCACGCCCGTCATGGCCGCCACAAAAGCAGCCCGCATAGCTACTTCAGTTTTACCAAAGCCCACATCACCGCACACCAAACGGTCCATGGGTTGACCGGCGGTCAGGTCATCCAACACGTTTTCGATTGCTGAAAGTTGATCATCGGTTTCTTGATACGGGAAGCGCGCCGCAAAGCTTTCCCATGCATGATGAGGCGCTTCCAACACCGGCGCTTTGCGCAAGGCGCGTTCGGCAGCCACGCGGATCAGCTTATCCGCCATCTCGCGAATACGCTCTTTGAGACGGGCTTTCTTAGCCTGCCAAGCGCCGCCACCCAGCTTATCAAGCAGGCCTTCATCATGGCCATAACGTGAGAGCAGTTCGATATTCTCTACGGGCAGATAAAGGCGCGAACTCTCGGCATATTCAAGGCTCAAGCATTCATGGGCTGCCCCGGCAGCGGAAATCACTTCCATCCCATGATACCGCCCGATCCCGTGATCCACATGCACCACCAGATCGCCGGGTGACAGCGATTGTGTTTCAGTCAGGAAGTTCTCAGCACGGCGCTTTTTCTTTGGCGCGCGGATCAACCGGTCCCCAAGCACGTCCTGTTCTGAAATGACCGTTAGGCCCGGTGCTTCAAAACCGTTTTCCAGCGCCCAGACTGTCAGATACAGGCCCGATTTTCCAATCGATTTGGCATTGTCGATGAGGATCGTTTCGGACAGACCTTCATCTTCAATAAGCCCCGAAAGCCGCTCTCGCGCACCTTCAGAATATGACGCCACAACAACCGGTCCATCCTGAAGTTTTGCTTTCAGATGATCCGCCAAGGCACCGAAGAGGCTAATATTTTCCTGCTGACGTTCTGGCGAGAAGTTCCGCCCAATCCGCCCCATACTGTCAATCGCGCCAGGACCCGACGCTTGCGGCAGCGGCTTGAAATTCAGAACGCGCGTATTGTAAATCGCCTTGGTCCAGGCACTGTCATCCATATAGAGCAGCTCAGGAGGCACCGGTTTATAAACGGAATCAAGCCGCGTCTTTTGCTCAAGCGCGTGTTTGCGGGTTTCGTATTGATCCGCGACAGAGTCCCAACGCGCGAGACGCACCGCGTCCGTTTGATCATCCAGCGACACGGACGCATCTGGCAGATAATCAAACAGCGTCTCAAGCTTCTCATGAAAGAAGGGTAGCCAATGCTCCACCCCTTGATGCTTTTTCCCTGCAGAAACCGCCTCATAAAGTGGGTCATCCGTGCCAGCAGCACCAAACTCGATGCGGTAATTCTGGCGGAACCGCGTGATAGCAGCCTCGTCTAGAATGACCTCAGAAACCGGCGCAAGTTCAATGATATCAAGCTTTTCCGTGGTGCGCTGGGACACAGGATCAAACCGGCGCGCGCCATCAAGGACGTCACCAAAAAGATCAAGCCGCACAGGGCCGGTATCGCCCGGAGGAAAGATATCAATAATGCCGCCGCGCACCGCATAATCGCCCGGTTCCATCACCGTTGGCGCTTGGGTAAAGCCCATACGGACCAAGAACGCGCGCAGCGCCTTTTCATCCACGCGGTAATCCACCTGCGCCCGAAACACCGCGTCTTTTAACACTTCACGCGCCGGGACACGCTGGGTCGCGGCATTCAGGGTCGTGAGCAGCACAAATTGCTTGGGCATGGCCCCATGCAAAATCCCCGCCAAGGTCGACATGCGCGCAGCAGAGATATCTGCATTGGGCGACACGCGGTCATAAGGCAAACAATCCCAACCTGGAAACGTCACAACGGGCATGTCTGGTGCAAAGAATGCAAGCGCGGCCTGCATGGCCGCCAACCGCTTGTCATCGCGCGCGACATGGATGACCGGGCCACCGGATTTGGCGACCTCATCTAAGATCAACTTGGCATCATAGCCTTCCGGCGCGCCGCCGATGGTCACGTGGTTCTGTTGCATTTGAGCGTCCTAATACCCTGCCTGATTGCTGGTCTGGCTAGCCAAGTGGAGATATCTGGAAATTCTGATACATGCCCCACATGGAGGTCACGAAAATGGACATAGTACCAATCAATTGAACATAAACCCGATGCCGCGCCAGCCGTTTGTAAAGCTCTTCTCCGCTTGAGGCATCCGCTTCAATGCCGCGCGCTGTCGCAAGCGTTAAAAGGCCGACAAATGCCAGCGGGAAAAAAATGAGAAACGTCGCCTGCGCAAATTCGATCCGGTAATAGAACCCAAGCACAGCAACAATGCTCAGCAAAAAGCAGCCAAAAGAGGTCATCCACAACCCGGAAACACGGCTGATATACATCAAACGACCCACGTTAATGCGCACGAGATCATGCAAATCGTCTTCATGTTGCCCTCCCTTACGCCGTGCCCGCAGCACAAGATCATAAGGCACCCCAAGGATCCAATGGCTGGCCGAAGACCAAATCACCGCCAGCATGATCCAGAACCACAGGTTGGAAAAACTGCGCAGATCAATCAGTTCGAGTACGGTTTCATACCAATTCAAGGGATAGGTCCTTCGTCATGAGCGCCCTCACATACCCTGCAAGCGCGGCAATTCCTACCCTTGTCGCGAAGGAATATCCGTGGCAACTCATTAGCAACACTTTGAGAGGTTAACATGCGCCCAAAAGTTGCATCTTTCCCCGCAGCGCGCCTGCGCCGCACCCGCCAATCCAGCGCCATTCGTGCTTTGGTGCAGGAAAACACTTTGTCGGTTTCAGACCTGATCTGGCCGGTCTTCGTGCGTGACGGTGAAGGCATTGAGGAACCCATCGAAAGCATGCCGGGCGTTGTCCGTTATTCGGTGGATCGCGTGGTGGAAGCGGCAAAACAAGCACACGATCTGGGCATTCCAGTGATTTGCCTGTTTCCTTACACCGACGCTGCGTTGAAGACCGAAGACTGTGCAGAGGCTTGGAACCCGGAAAACCTTACCAACCGCGCGACACGAGCTATCAAGGCGGCCGTTCCCGATATCGCTGTCATGACGGATGTTGCGCTAGATCCCTATAACATCAACGGCCATGACGGATTTGTGGAGAACGGCGAGATCGTCAATGACCGCACAGTTGAAGCTTTGGTCAAGCAAGCGCTCAGCCAGGCAGATGCAGGCGCTGACATCATTGGCCCTTCAGACATGATGGATGGGCGCATTGGCGCGATCCGCACGGCGCTTGAAGCCGCGGGCCATCAAGATACGACGCTGATGAGCTATTCTGCAAAATACGCCAGTGCTTTCTATGGCCCGTTCCGAGATGCGGTCGGCGCATCAGGGGCATTGAAAGGTGACAAAAAAACCTACCAGATGGATCCGGGCAACGGGGATGAGGCGCTGCGCCTTGTGGAGCGTGATCTGCAAGAAGGTGCGGATATGGTGATGGTCAAACCCGGCATGCCATATCTGGATATCTGCACCCGCGTGAAATCCACCTTTGGCATTCCGACCTTCGCCTACCAAGTCTCTGGCGAATACGCGATGATCAAAGCGGCCGCACAGAACGGCTGGATCGACGGAGACAAAGCGATGATCGAGAGCCTTTTGGCTTTCAAACGCGCTGGTTGTGATGGGATCCTTACTTATTTCGCGCCTGATGTGGCGAAGGCCCTCGCCTAACACTGCAAAAATCAGCGCTAACTCGCTCAATTAACCCGGCTTTGGATGACAAGGCTTGGGCGATTGGCTATAGTTCGCTCAACGACCGCATAAATGCGGCGATTTGCAGTTATATTGGATACGGGCAAGATCATGACACGTATGAACAGACGAACTTTCGCGATGACCGCTTTGGCCGGTGCATCTGTGACCGCCGCATGCGGCAACGGGATTGGCGGCAATGGCGCGGCCACGATTGACGCGCGAGTCAGCCAAACGCTGAACCACATGTATAGCAAGTTCCCCAACACCGTGGATTTGGAAGCAAAATCCGCCGGTATGCTGGTGATGCCACTGGTGACCGAGGCGGGTCTGGGTGTGGGCGGCGCATTTGGCCGTGGGGCATTGCTGGTTGATGGTGTAACCGTTGACTATTATTCCAACGCCCGCGCCAACTTTGGCCTTCAGATCGGCGCGCAGCAATATGCCCATGTTTTGTTTTTCATGACTCAGGATGCGCTTTACAATTTCCGCCGTTCTAGCGGCTGGGCGGCAGGCGCAGATTTGGAGTATGTTGTGTCTGATCGCGGCGACAGCCTTGCTGCGGAAACCACGACACTCACCGCACCAGTTTTGGCCGTTGTCTTTGGACGTGCGGGTCTGCGTATAGGCGCGACACTCGAGGGTACAAAATACACCCGTATTATTCCCTAAAAGTTGGGGCCCTCGTCCTGACCGGGCGAGGGTACACTCAATCAGTCCAAAGCGCGCAAACGCTTGATCAGGCTCGACGTATCCCAACGCCCGCCACCGATTTTCTGAACATCTTTGTAGAATTGATCCACCAAAGCGGTAACCGGCAAGCTTGCGCCGGTCTCATCCGCTGTATCGAGACAAATCCCTAGATCCTTGCGCATCCAGTCAACCGCAAACCCGTGATCAAAGTGATCATCCAGCATGGTTTCGTAGCGATTGCTCATTTGCCAACTGCCGGCCGCCCCTTGGCTGATCACTTCAACAACGGACCGACCATCAAGACCAGCTTTTTCAGCAAAATGCAGCGCTTCTGACAGGCCCTGCACCACCCCCGCAATGGCAATCTGGTTGCACATCTTTGTCATCTGACCGGCCCCACTCTCGCCAATCCGGCGGCAAATGCGGGAATAGGCCTGCATGATTGGCTCGGCGGCATCATAAGCCTCTTGATCGCCACCACACATGACAGAAAGGACGCCATTCTCCGCACCGGCTTGGCCGCCAGAGATTGGAGCGTCGACGAAATTCAGCCCTGCTTCTTTCGCAGCACGATAAAGCTCTGATGTGACTTTTGCGGAAACCGTGGTGTGATCGACAAAAATGGCCCCAGGTTTCATCGCGGCAAATGCCCCGCTCTCTCCGACGCAGACCTGACGCAGGTCATCGTCATTGCCCACACAGGACATGACGAAATCCGCCCCTGCGACTGCCTCTGCTGGGGTCACACCCAAGGCGCCACCATGCTCGGCCACCCAAGCCTCCGCCTTGGCAGTGGTGCGGTTGAACACCGTGACATCGTAACCAGCAGCTTTCAGGTGACCCGCCATTGGATACCCCATCACACCAAGCCCCAAAAACGCGACTTTTGCCTTCTGCTCTGCCATGTGCTTTCCCCTTCCAACATTTCCCAGTAATGCAGTAATACTTTCGCAAGCATTACCCCGCGACGCAGTACGAATAAAGGCAAGATATGGCAGTGATTTTTAAATGGCTTCTACGAATCGTAAGTGGCCTTCTGGTGGTGATGGGATTGGCGGCTTCGCTGATCTATTATTTTGCCTCCCGCTCCTTGCCTGACTATGACAAAGACCTGCAAACGGGCTTTGTAACTGCGCCCGTCGAAATCGTTCGCAACAACGCCAATGTGCCGCATATTTTTGGCGCTCGGGATGAAGATGTGTTCTTTGGTCTCGGCTATGCCCATGCCCAAGACCGGCTATGGCAAATGGTGACCATGCGCCGCACGGCCCAAGGGCGTTTGTCCGAGGTGTTTGGCACGCAAACGGTGGAGATTGACCGTCTAATCCGCCGGCTTGATATCTATCCGTTGTCAGTGCAATCGGTCGACGCCTTATCTGACCACACACGCGCGATGATGAGCGCCTATGCCAACGGCGTAAACGCGCGCATCAATGAGGTGAACAGCGAAGCGCTTGGCCGCGGTGCACCCGAGATGTTCCTGTTCAATGCCCCTATCGCGCCTTGGCGGGTTGCTGACTCCCTCTCAATACAGCGCGTTATGGCGTTGCAATTGGCGGGTCATCTGGAAGAGGAGGTGCTCAGAGCGCGCATTTCATTGTTGATACCTGACGAGACGCGGCTTTCTGACATCATGCCCGACTTCCCGGGCGCGGGCATTGCTGCCCTGCCCGAGTATTCGGCGATGGTGCCCGGTACAAAACGCTATGTTGAGGCCGCGCCACGCGCCCACCACCCGCTGTCACCATTCAAACCCCGCGGTATGGCAGGTGCGTCAAACGCATGGGCCGCAGCCACCAACCGCTCGGCCTCTGGTGGCACGCTGATGGCCAACGACCCGCATCTGGAATTGAGTGCACCTGCCATCTGGTATCTGGCCCGTATGGAGCTTTCAAAAGGCGGCGTGATAGGCGGCACAATTCCCGGCATTCCAGCGGTTCTCACGGGGCGCAGCGACCGTTTGGGTTGGGGGCTGACATCTGCCTATCTCGACGACCAAGACGTTTTGATTGAAGAGCTAAACCCAGCCAATCCAAATCAATATCGCACACCAAATGGGTTCAAAGAGTTCCGCACGCGTAGCTCTATCATCAACATCAAAGACGCTGAGCCGATCACGCTAACTCTGCGTTGGTCGGACAACGGTCCGATCCTTGAGGGCAATCAATTCGACCTAAAGACCGTCACTCCCAAGGGCCACGTTGCTGCTTTAAGTTGGACCTCTTTAAGCCCACGTGACACATCAATGGATGCCGCGATTGGCCTGATGTACGCGGACGACGTACGCAGCGCGATTGCAGCGGCGGAAAAGTACATTGCGCCTGCCCAAAACCTAACTCTTGCTGATCGTGAAAATATCGCAATGAAAACCGTGGGCGCAAACCCACGCCGAGCGGCGTTGCACCAATCCAAAGGCCGTATGCCAAGCCTTGGCTGGCGCCCCGAAAACCGTTGGCAAGGCCGCCTTCCTTACGCCTCCAACCCCGAGTTCATCGCGCCAATCGGCGGTATAATCGGAAACACAAACAACAAAGTCATCGACCGGGCCTTCCCGCTGCACATGTCCTTCACTTGGGGTGACAGCCAACGCGTTCATCGCTGGGAGCGTTTGATGCAAGGGCGTCAAGTGCACACGCGTGATAGCTTTATCGAGGCGCAGCTCGATACTGTCAGCTTCACGGCGCGCAGCCTCTTGCCGCTCGTCGCCGCAGACCTTTGGTTCACGGGTGAAAGCGCACCAGACGGCACGCCAGAGCGCCAACGCCAGCGCGCCTTAGCGCTTTTGGCTGAGTGGAACGGTGAGATGAACGAGCATCTACCCGAACCGCTGATCTATTCCGCATGGATGCGCGCTCTTCAGACCCGTCTCATTAAAGACGAGCTCGGCCCGTTGGAAGTGGAGTTCACCCATGTCGAGCCTCTGTTTATTGAGCGGGTTTTCCGTGACGTAGATGGCGCTGGCGCTTGGTGTGACGTGATCCAGAGTGCTGCCGTTGAAAGCTGCTCCGATGTTGCTCGCCTTGCACTGGATGACGCGATCATCTGGATTGAAGAGAAATACGGCCGCAACCTGGAAAGCCTGCGCTGGGGCGATGCGCACCAAGCCACCCATGACCACCAAGTGTTGGGCGAAGTGTCTTTGTTGAAAGCCTTTGTAAACATCCGCCAATCCACCAGCGGTGGGGATAACACTTTGCAGCGCGGCAAGACCATTGGCAAAGGACCAGATCCGTTCCTGAACAGCCATGCAGCAGCCTATCGCGGCGTTTATGACTTTGCGGATCCTGACAGTTCTGTCTTTATCATTTCCACGGGTCAATCGGGTCACTTCTTAAGCCGTTATTACGACGACATGGCCCAGCTATGGCGTCGCGGGGAATATGTGCCGATGTCATTGGATGAAGACCTCGCGCGTGCGGCTGCGGTTGGCGTTACGAGGCTTCTGCCCTAAACGCAAAAAAAACCGCGCACCTGTTTTCAGATGCGCGGTTTGGTACCAAAATCCGTTAAGCTTAGGCCGCACGCTGGTCCGGATGGATCCATTCAAATGGCGCAACCGCGTCGTCCAGTTCCGTATGTGCAAGGGCATTGGTAAAGTTCGACAGGAGTTTAGAAGACAGGCCAACCAAGACCTCAAGCGCCTGCTTTCGATCATATCCAGCTGCCAAAAACGCCTCCAGACGCTCATCCCCTACATGGCCCCGCATCAAAAGCAGGTCCCGTGCGAATGTCCGCAGCGCTTCCAGCTTTGGATCTGCGAGTTCACGTCCATCGCGCAACGCTTCAATCACGTCCGCTGGCGCATCAATCATCTTCATCAACATGGTATGGCCAGCACAGCAATAATGGCAGCGGTTCTCAAAATTTGACGCCATCATCACCACCTGCTGCTCAAGTGGTGTCAGCGAGGTCTCTTCCGTGAACAATCGGTAGGTTTCGAGATATGCTGCGTAAGTTGCGGGCGCTTCGGCCATGGTCTGGTGGAGTTTAGGGTGAAAACCATAAGCCTTCTTAGATTGTTGCAGCAGCGGCACTGACGCGCTCGGCGCAGTGGTTTCGTCGTGATAGGTAAACATTTTTAATCCTAGTTTTTTAAGAATAGATTAGTTCTGGCGGCGCAGCCAATCAGAGATGGCAAGACCGATGGCTTTTGGGTGATCTTCTTGGAAGAAGTGCAGCCCTTGCCCGACGTAATGGGTTTCCAGTCCAGGGATCGTCACGCGGTACCATTCCACCGCTTCGGCAGGGGCAATGACGCCGGGCTCCACATAAAGCAGCTGAACCGGGAACGCGGGTGCTGCCATGCTGCGGGTGATCCGCCCCATCAGGTCAACACTGGTTTCAGGAGAGCCACCAATCGGCAGTTCGCGCGGCCACTGCAAAGTTGGGAAACGATCCGCCGGGCGTTCAAACGGCGCCCGATATGCGGCCATTGCTTTCTCACCAAGCGGGCGATTTACAAATCCCGGCAGCATTTGTTCGACGAACATGTTTTGCGTGATGACCAGCTCTTCACCCACATTAGGAGTGCGCAAAGCGCGCAGCGCCTCTCCGGTTTCACCCATGACCTCGTAACCAGGCAATGGGAAGGATGGCGGCAATACGCCTTCCATGAAGGAAAGTGCTGTGACTCGTTCAGGGTGACGGGATGCAAAGTCCCAAGCAAGCGCCGCCCCCCAATCATGACCCACAAGCGCAAACTCAGTTAGTTCCATTTTATCAATGAAAGCAGAGAGATACCGGGCATGATCTGCGAATGTATAAGCAATGTCAGGCTTGCCTGACCCACCCATACCAATCAGGTCCACCGCAATCGCGCGGTGTGTCTTGCCGACTTCAGGCAAAACATTGCGCCAGAGGTAAGACGACGTCGGATTGCCATGCAGGAAGAGCACTGGTGCGCCCTCGCCGGTCTCAATCCATGTCATGGTACTGTCCAGCACGCGCGTTTCCTGAACTGGAAACGGCTGGTCTTCAGAAATTTCGGGCACAGGGAGCTTCGGCTCCGCCCACCCAGTTAGCGCGGTCGCTGCCACAAGACAGGCCGCCAGAATGATCGGTCGTATCATTTTTGGTCCTTTTTGCGTTTTTGGACAAACCGATCCCGCGGCCACGCCCAAAAGGCGTGCCCCATGTACAAATCATGCGAGTTTAGCTTGACGAAATCAGTTTTGAACACCTATGTATAAAACATGGTGAACTGGTTTTGTCCATATATGTACAAAATGAAATTGTTCACGAAGCTGTGAAGGAGCAAAATGGCACGCCCGTCAAAAATCGATAAAGATCTGGCCGTTTCAGAAGCCATGCAGGCAATCTGGAGCGACGGCTATGCGGCCACATCCGTAAAAGCCATGTCAGAACGCCTGGGGATCACTCGATCCAGCTATTACAACGCCTTCGGCTCGCAGGAAGCGCTGTTTAAAGCCGCGCTGACATCATATGCGGCCCTCTCGCCCGACCATGTATTGGCCGAGATTGATGACGACGAACCCATACTTCCATTGATCACTGTCATGTTCAAAACGATCTGCAGGGTGCGCGCAGAGGATCGGCACCACCGCGGTTGCATGATTGTGAATGCGCTTGCAGAGCTCGCCGGCAGCCACGACGAACTCGGTCCATTCTTAGAAGACTGGATTTTACAAAGCGCAGCACGTTTGGAACACCTTTTGACGATCGCCATCCAAAACGGAGAACTCCCGGCGGACACCGATGCACATGCCAAGGCGCTGGCCCTTCAAGCGTCCCTACTTGGCCTCAACACGCTCTCAAAGGCGTTGCACAGCGAAGCTGAACTTTGGATCACGGCCAAGGCATCTTTGAAAGGTCTGGGACTGTTCGCAGAGGCCAATTAAGCCCAAGCCACGCACCGCCTAAAGTGATTTGAACTTGGCCGCCTGACGCGGGGTCCATTTCACCGTGATGTCAAAACCGGTATCTGTTTGCGTCTCATCTTCGACAATGTTTTCGGCGAACAACCAAGCCCGTTCTTTTCCAGCCGAGAACGGCAAATTCAGCACTTCGACTTTCACATCGCCTTGAAGGCGCTTTGTGACCTCTGCAAGCAGCAGGTCGATGCCTTCGCCAGTGATGGCTGAAATCGAATAGATATCGTCTGCCCGCGCCGCTTTGGCATGCATCGCTGCAATATCGTCTTCTTCAAGAAGGTCGATCTTGTTCCAGACCTCAAGCTGGGGAATATCCTCTGACACACCTAGTTGGGTCAGGATGGTATGCACGTCTTCGGCTTGATTATCGCTTTCTGGATGCGAAATATCCCGCACATGCAGGATGATGTCCGCGGCCAACACCTCTTCCAAAGTCGCGCGGAAGGCTGCGACCAATTCGGTCGGCAGATCAGAGATGAAGCCCACCGTATCGGACAGGATGACCTCTGGCCCATCGGTCAACTCAAGCCGCCGCATGGTTGGGTCAAGTGTCGCAAAAAGCATGTCTTTCGCGAGCACCTCAGCCCCGGTTACCCGGTTGAAAAGCGTAGACTTTCCGGCGTTGGTGTAGCCCACAAGCGCAACAATTGGATAAGGCACTTTGGCCCGCGCACCGCGATGCAGCTCGCGGGTTTTGACCACCTTCGCCAATTGGCGGCGGAGACGCACCAGTTGGTCGTCAATCGCCCGGCGGTCCGCCTCGATCTGGGTTTCACCAGGACCACCCACAAAGCCCAAACCACCACGTTGGCGTTCCAAGTGGGTCCAAGCGCGCACAAGCCGGGTCCGTTGATAGGACAGCGCCGCCATCTCGACCTGCAGTACCCCTTCTCGGGTTCGCGCACGGTCAGAGAAGATTTCCAAGATCAACCCGGTCCGGTCCAGAAGTTTAACCTTCCATTCCTTTTCCAAGTTGCGCTGCTGAACAGGCGTCACGGGTCCATCAATGAGAACCAATTCGACCTCTTCAGCCTTCAGTTTTGCGGCAAGTTCTTCAATCTTGCCTGAGCCAAACAACTTACCGGGCTGAATTTTTTGTAGCCGCACAACGTCTGCGCCGACAACTTCCAAATTCGGAAGCGCAGCCGCAAGTGAAACCGCCTCTTCCAAAGCAGAAGAGGCGTCGCGTTTTTGATCTGCGGATTTTACTTCGGGACGCAGCACCCAAGCGCGGGTGACATGCGTTTCGTGTTCCATCATAGGATAGTTCTACACCCTCGTTTATTGGGCGTCTTCGCCCTCATAAAGGCTGATCGGCTGGGCCGGCATGATTGTCGAAATCGCATGCTTATAGACCAGTTGGCTTTGCCCATCGCGGCGCAGAAGAACGCAGAAATTGTCAAACCAAGTGATGACACCCTGCAATTTCACACCATTGATGAGAAAGATTGTGACCGGAACCTTGGTCTTACGTACGTGATTCAGGAATGCGTCCTGGAGGTTCTGTCTATCCGAAGCCATTGTTTGTTCGCCTTTATTCTTCTTATGCTGCGGTTAAGGATACCTAACCATAAGTATGGAGGGACAGTAAACAAGTTTCCACCCCCAAAACGCGAGGAATTCCACTTAGTTCCCCCGTATTTCGTCACTTTTGCCAAAGATTGGGAGACAAAAGTGCGATAATGGCGAGGGTTTCAAGACGTCCAAGAACCATGGCTGCTGAGAGAACCGCTTTGACGCCCCAGCTTTCACCAAGGATGTCGATGGGTACAGAAACGGCGCTTTGCGCCAACGGTCCTGTCGTCGATAGCGCTGAGATTGCCAAAACGATCCCGTCCTGAAAACCAATACCGAGCCCTGTCAGCAACAACGTGACTGCGGTCATGGACAGTGCAGCCAGCATGAAAAAGACCCAGGCAATCAAAGCGCCTTTGCTTCGAATACGCCGGCTCCTCATGCCCGTGGTACTCACAGAATTCGGATGCACCAGCCTTTCCATCTCTCGCAGGCCTTGCAGATAAAGCGCATATACCCTGAGCAGTTTGACGCCACCCGCTGTTGTCGCGACGCCACCGCCGACCATGGCAAGACCTAATAGAATAAGGCCAGGCGTTCCCAAACCAGACCAGTTCTGTGCCGTTTGCCACTCTGCACTTTCAAACCCCGTGGTGGTCAGGAAGGACAAAACAGTGAAGACCGAACCCCACGCCGCTCTAAATGCGGCCAATACGTTTGCTTCTTCATCAACCTCAATCGCCCCGTACCAGTGACGCAAAAGCAAAAGGGTTGGCACAATCGCGATCAGAAAAAGCCCAAAGCGGAACTCAGGGTCATCAAACAAGCGCCCACGCCGGGTCGCCCCTAGATCGGTCGCGAAGGTTTGCCGAGACAGAGCGAAGAACATGAACAAGAAGACCAAGACTTCTCCGCCAAGACCAGTCGATGCATTTTGCACGCCGCCCACATTGGAAATTCCGCTGGTCGCCATGACGGACATGGCATGGGTCGCCGCAGTCAAAGCCCGCTCGCCAATCACCATTTGCAAGATCCACAAAACCGCCGTCAGGCCGATATAGATCGGCAGCAAATGCACCGCAGTCCGACGCCAACGCTTGCCCGGGTCAAGACTGCCAAGCCTTTGACCTTGTTCATTATATTGCCCCGTTTCGCCACGCGTCGTGACTTCAAAACCACCCAAACTCAGCGGCGAAAAGACCGCGACAGCGGCCACCCACATCATCATGCCACCCATCCAGCCAACAAGCGATCGCCATAGGTGCAATGCAGGTGACAATCGGGATGGCTCATCAAACAAAACAAGCCCTGTGGTCGTCAGGCAGCTCACCATTTCAAGGTAAGCGTTCAAGAAACTGGTCGTTCGCAGGGCTTCATAAAATGGGAAGGCCAAAACGATGGGCAAAACCGTGTAGGCCCCAAAAAGCGCCAGCAAATACCGTTGTAGCCGCACGTCCCGACCTTCTGGTTCGCGCAGGGTCACTGCAATGAGCGATGTGGCAAATAAAGTTAGAATACCGCCGTAGAAAAAGCTTCGCGCCTCATGGAAATCTTCAAGCCGCAGGGCATAAATCGCTGGCAGAAACATCGCCAACCCGCTGATCCCGGCAAATTGCAGGATAAGGGGGATATTCTGGATGGCGCGGATCATGAGAACCTAGAAATAGTCGATGGAGACTTGCAAGAGGCGCTCCACTTCACCGACATCTTTGGACAACGAGAAAAGCGCTATAATGTCGCCCTCTTCAATGCGCATGTTGCCGGTTGGCTTAAGCAACTCACCGTCTTTCAGAACGCCGCCAATGAGAACCCCTTCTGGGAAATCAATGTCTCTTATTTGTTCGCCCGTAATCGGTGAGGTCGAAAGGACTTCGGCTTCAATAATCTCGGCTTCAGCGTCGCCCAAAGAGTAAACGTCACGCACGCGCCCATGGCGGATGTGGCGCAGGATCGAGGAAACCGTGGTGCCACGAGGGTTAATATGGGCGTCGATTCCCAATGGTGCCATCAAAGGCACCAAAGTTGGGTCATTGATCAGCGCAATTGCCATCGGACAGCCTTGGGATTTCGCGCGCACAGCAGACAGGATGTTGGTTTTGTCGTCATCCGTCACCGCAAGAACCGCATCAGCACGTGATGTGCCTGCTTCGCGCAGCAGCGACGCGTCCATTCCGTCGCCATTCAACACAATGGTGCGCTCAAGGGCATCTGCAGAAATCTCAGCCGTTTTACGGTCTTTCTCAATCATCTTCGCGCGGATTGCGCGGTTTGGCAGCGCTTCCAACTCTTGAGCCACCATGCGGCCCACATTACCGCCGCCAATGATCACAACGCGCTCTTGGGTCTGGGAAGTTTTGCCAAAGATCTCCATCGTGCGCAGCGTGTCGCGGACATCGGCCATGACATAGACATCATCGCCCACAAAAAGCTGATCGCCCGGCTCCGGCGCAAACAAGGTGCCATCGCGGCGAACCCCAACCACCACAGCGCGCAGGGTTGAGAACAGGTCAGAAAGCTGCCGAAGCGGCGTATTAACAACGGGGCAATCTTCGTCCAAAACGATGCCCATCAATTGCATTTTGCCTTCTAGGAAAAATTCCGTGTCAAAAGCTGCAGACGCGGCCAGACGTTTCAACGCCGCCGCAGCGACTTCGCGTTCGGGGCTGATCACCACCTCGATGGGCATGTGATCGCGGCGATAAAGGTCAGAATAGATGGCATCCAAATAGGATTGCGCCCGCAGGCGCGCAATCTTGCGCGGAACATCAAACACCGAATGCGCCACTTGACAGGTCACCATATTGACCTCGTCAGAATAGGTCGCGGCGATAATCATATCCGCATCCCGCGCCCCTGCCCGATCAAGCACGTCAGGGTAACTTGCAAAGCCTGCAACGCCTTGCACATCAAGCGTATCGGTTGCACGCCGCACCAAGTCCGGATTGTTATCCACAACTGTGACGTCATTGCGCTCATTCGCCAAATGGCGGGCGATCTGCCAGCCCACCTGGCCTGCGCCGCAAATGATGACCTTCATGCATGCCTCCGCATTCGTAGGACCCTTGGTGTGGCAGAGCCAGCAAAGGGCGTCAATTGCTTGATGAGCTTAGGTTTCCTCGACCTCATCCACACGGGCAACCCGGTTGCCCGCCTTGTTCGAGGTCACAACCCCCAAAGATTTGAGCTTTCGGTGCAATGCGGAACGCTCCATGCCAACAAAAGTGGCCGTACGGCTGATATTTCCGCCAAAACGGTTGATCTGCGTCAGCAAGTACTCGCGCTCAAATGCCTCCCGTGCTTCACGCAACGGCAAAGTCGCCAAAGAGCCGGACAGGACCACCCGCCCCTCTTCTTCTGATGGTGCTTCATTGCCTGGCAGCTCTTTCGCATCGATATCGCCGCTGCTGTCGCCCAGAATAAGCACCCGTTCGATAAGGTTCTTCAGCTGTCGCACGTTGCCCGGCCATGTCATGGTTTGCATCAAGGCAACGGCTTCGTCAGAGAGTTTGCGTTGCGGCAACCCCTGAGTTTCGTTCAGCTCGTTGATAAAGTGTTCTGCCAAAGTCGGAATATCTTCGCGACGCTCTTCCAAGGACGGCACGCTGATCGGCACCACGTTCAGACGATGGAACAACTCTTGGCGGAACCGATCCGCTGCGATTTCCTGCTCCAAATCCTTGCTGGTCGAGGAAATCACCCGCAAATCAACCTTTTGCGCATCGCGGCCGCCGACACGGGTAAAGCTCTGATCCACCAACACACGCAGTATTTTGGACTGCGTTCCCATGGGCATATCAGCGACTTCATCGAAATAGACGATACCGCCGTTTGCTTGCTCCAAAAGGCCCGGTTCCACACCGCGCTCAGTGCTTTCTGAGCCAAACAAAACCTCTTCCATGCGCTCAGGTTCAACGCCCGCACAGTTCACCGTTACGAACGGCGCGCTCGAGCGGTTGGAATGCGCGTGGATGTAGCGCGCAGCTACTTCTTTGCCCGACCCAGCAGGGCCACAGAGCATCACACGTCCATTTGACTTCGTGACCTTTTCAAGCTGCGACACCAGCCCTTTGAATGGCGCAGATGACCCAATCATTTCGGTCGATTTGCTGTCCTGACGCTTCAGTACTTGGTTTTCGTGGCGCAGGCGGCTGGTTTCCATTGCGCGGCGAATAACCACCATCAACTGGTCAATATTAAAGGGCTTTTCGATGAAATCATAAGCGCCTTGTTTGATGGCTGCGACCGCGATCTCGACGTTGCCGTGACCGGAAATGATCACGACCGGCACATCTGGGTAGTCTTTCTTGACCACTTTCAGGATGTCGATCCCGTCCATGTTGCTGTCTTTCAACCAGATGTCCAAGATCATCAAGGCTGGCTGCGCTGCGGTTACTTGACTCATCGCTTCGTCACTGGTGCCCGCAAGCCGAGTGGTGAACCCCTCGTCTTCCAAAATATCCGAAACCAACTCTCGAATGTCGCGCTCATCATCAACGATCAGAATGTCGCCTGTCTTCTCAGTCATGGCTCTTTCCCCCAACTCTATTCTTTACGATCGGCGTTCGCCGCACTTGTTACTGGCAAAGTGACCTCTGCCGTCTCTGTTATTGGCAGAGTGATCTCTGCCATGGCCCCACAATGGGCATTTCCGTCAAACACAGGCGCATCAAGCAAAGCTAAGGTGCCGCCGTGTTCTTCGATGATCTTTTTAACGATTGGCAGCCCCAAACCGGTGCCTTTGTCCCGCGTCGTGACATAGGGCTCAAACAATTTGGCGCGGTCTTCTGGAAGGCCGATGCCATTGTCGGCAATCCGAATAACGCATTCGCTTTCTTCTTTCAGCATGGTCACACGGATCTCAGGTTTGAGCGCTTCAACAGTTCCTTTTTCCGACAGGCTTTCAATGGCTTCACCGGCATTTTTAATCAGATTGGTGAGCGCTTGACTGAGCATCGTGTCATCGGCAAAACCGTGTATTTCAACGGTTGGAATATCCGACACAAAAGTGACATTTGGTTGTCCGGCTTCTTGAAGCAAAACCGCATCCCCCACCAATTGCGCAATATCGACGTCTCTGCGTTCCGGCTCTGGCATTCGGGCGAATTTACTAAACTCGTCCACAATGCGGCGCAGATCGTTTGTTTGGCGCACGATCACATCGGTCATGGAATCGAGCTTTTCTGAGTCATCGCCCACCATTGGCGAGAACTTCCGCTTGATCCGCTCTGCAGAAAGCTGGATCGGGGTCAGAGGGTTTTTGATCTCATGGGCAATGCGACGAGCGACGTCACCCCAGGCGGCCATCCGTTGTGCGGTCACAAGATCCGTCACCTCGTCAAAAGCAACCACATAGCCTTCTAAAGCCCCATCTTCGGTACGCCGGATGGCGATCCGCACCAGCAGACTTTCAAGCTTACCGTCACGCACCACTTTGATCTCTTGCTGCGCGACTTCATTGCCTGACTGACGCAAATCCTCAAAAATCTCGCCGAACTCTGGGATCGCAACCGCCAAGGGAACGTTGGAGTCACGCTGTTCGTGATCAAGAACATGTTCCGCAGAACGGTTTAGGAAAGTAATTCGACCAAATGCATCAAGCCCAATCACACCCGAAGTGACCGAGCCAAGCACAGAGTCAAACAAACGACGCCGACGCTCAATCTGGTCCGTGTTTTTCAGAAGTGTTTCCCGCTGTCCCTTCAACTGCCTAGTCATCTGGTTGAAGTAGCGTCCCAGCATGGCGATTTCGTCATCGCCATCTTCCTCAATCACTTGGACATCAAGATCGCCCGCACCAACCTGTTGAGCGGCATCTGTAAGACGCCCTACGGGACGGCTAAGACGCTCAGAGAACATCAAACCAAGCCATGTGGCCGCGAGGATCAAAATCGACGCAAAGCCCATGTAAACAAGGCCGAAACGGATCAGAACATCGCCGCGCTCATTCTCAAGCTGCGCATAAAGCTGCGCGCTTTCTTTCGTTTCATCCAAGAGACTGAAAATCGCGGGATCTACGACACGGGTCACATAAAGGTAGCGATCAACAAAAGCATCTAGACGCACCAGCGCGCGAAGCTCGCTTTGTTCCAAATCACGGATGATTTCGATCCCGTTCTCGGAAGCTTGTTCTATCTGTGCTTCTGACGGCTGTTCGAAATCAAAAAGATAAGACCGCGCCCCGCGCGCAATAATCTCACCAGCCCCATCAACGATAAACGCCTCGCGAAGCCCTCTTTGAATCTGAGGTTGAGCCTGTGTCAGCAAAAGACGGAAATCGGTGTTTCGAAAGACGACACCCTGTGTCGCACGATTAGCATTGATGAAGCGCGCGACTTCAATAGCATCAGTCTCAAGCCCGCTGATATGCTCGGCCTCATAGGCCTCCGCAGCGGCCACAGAACTGCCCACCACATTGCTCACGCGCTCTGAGAACCACCCTTCAAGGCCAATATTGATCGTAAGACCGGCAAACACCGCCATTGTCACCGCCGGCGCCAAGGCCATCAGCGCAAAGGCTGCGGTCAGACGTAGATGCAGACGAGATCCAGCTGATTGAGCACGTCGAGACGCGATCATGCGCACCACGCGCTGCATGATCAGCGCTGCAACAAGCAGCACATACACCATATCTGCAAGCAAAACAGAGCGCAGAGGAATGCTTGAGCTGCCCTGTTGAAGCGGCCCGAAGACGTAATAGGTTAATCCCGCAAGAATGGGGCCCAGGATCACCAACCCGAAAGTGGCGAAATTCTGCGCACGACGCTGGCGTCTAAGACGTCTTAGACGGATCCAATGTGATGTTTTTGCCCGGGTCGCCACCCGCTGCCCCCAATTGATGTTGCGCCCTTACTGGGCTTCCCTGCTACATATGGTGGCGAATTGCGGCTATGAGGCCGATCCGCCACGCCCTGTGGCAGTTTTACATCAACTTACGACGGCGTGTCACGTGAATATCGAGGTCGGTGATCTTCTTGCGCAAAGTATTGCGGTTGATGCCAAGCAAATCAGCGCATTTCGCTTGATTACCACCGGTCGCATCAAGCGCGATTTCGATCAGCGGCAGCTCAATTTCCCGAAGGATACGTCCGTATAGACCCGGCGGCGGCAGAATGTTGCCATGAAGATCGAAGTAACGCTTCAGATGGCGCTCCACCGCGCCAGAAAGCTTCTCGCTTTCGCCACCACCAAACAAAGGCACGGCTTCTGGCTGAGTTCCCAGCACCGACTCCGCTTCTGATCGAGAAATCTCTTCACCGCGGGCCGTCAGGATCAGGCGGCGCACTGCGTTTTCAAGCTGACGAACGTTACCGGGCCAGCTGTAAGCGCGGAACAATTCACGCGCCTCTTCAGAGAAGACACGCAACGGTCCGCCGTCCCGTTCAGAACGACCAAGGAAATGTTCAATCAACAGTGGAATATCGTCCACACGCTCGCGCAGGCTTGGCACATGCAGACCAGCACCGTTCAGGCGATAGAATAGATCCTGACGCACCTCACCCTTTTCCACCAAAGACATCAGGTCTTGCTGACTTGTCGCCATGAAACGTGGTGAGTGCTCCATCGGATTGTCGATCATACGTACAAGACGCGCCTGATCTTCGTCATCAAAGTCGCTGACTTCATCAAACAAGATCGTGCCGCCCTTTGCCCGCGCAAAGATCCGAGCCGGTCCCTCGATATCGCTGATATCTGCTTTGGTTACCGTAATGAACGGCAAATTTCGGCGATCAGAGAAGTCATGTATCTCTTTTGCAATCAGAGACTTACCCGTCCCACTTTCACCTGAAATGAGAACTGGCAAGTCAGTATTCATGACGCGCGCAACCACGCGATAAAGCTGCTGCATCACCGGCGTACGACCGACGAGCGGCAACTCATCAGGGCGCTCACTTTCTGTGGACGCCGCCTGCACAATTGTACGTTTCTGGCTCAGGGCTTTACCGGTACGCTTCATCAAGTCCGGCAGGTCAAACGGTTTTGGCAGATAATCATAAGCATCCGCTTCCGCCGCCTGAATGGCCGTCATGATGGTGTTTTGCGCCGAAATCACGATGACCGGCAGACCCGGACGATCCTCTGAAATCTTCGGAAGCATTTCCAAGCCATTCCCATCCGGCATCGCGACGTCGGTGATCACCACATCGCCTTTGCCTTCACCAACCCAGCGCATCAGCGTGGTCAGTGAGCTGGTGGCATGCACCTTACAGCCGGCGCGCGTGAGCGCTTGGGTCAAAACCGTGCGAATTGTGCGATCGTCATCTGCGACCAGAACGGTACCGTCCATGACTTAAGTCTCCTCTGGAGGAACGAGGCCTTTAGGGGCCCGTGGGAGTGAAATTCTAAAAACTGTGCGACCGGGAACGGAATCTACAGCGATCCATCCCCCGTGGTCTGAAATGATTTTACTAACCAGCGCGAGGCCAAGCCCCGTGCCATTTTCTTTACCGGATACAAACGGATCAAAGATGTCGCCTTTGATGTCCTGCGGCAGACCCGGCCCGTCGTCGATGATTTCGACCTGAAGCGGAAGAGATTCACCGCTGCCATCACGGCGGCGTAACTTAAAGTTATGCTCGAAGTAGCTCCGAATACGGATTATGCCATTTCCTTCAGAGGCTTCCGAGGCATTCTTGATCAAATTCAAGAAGACCTGAAGCAACTGATCACCATCACCCAAGGCGTAAGGCAAAGACGGATCATATTCTTCTTTGATCGTCATATGCCCGCCAAAACCAAGCAGTGCCGAGCGGCGTGCGCGGTCCAGCAAATCGTGAATATTCACCGCGTTTTTGGCAGGTGGTTGCAGGTTTCCGAATTGCTCGACTTGTTCGAGTAGCTTCACAATGCGACGGCTCTCTTCGACGATTAGGTCCGTCAGCTCCAACTCTTCCTGCGGGAGGTTCATAGACAGAAGCTGCGCCGCTCCGGTGATACCGGCGAGCGGGTTCTTAATCTCATGCGCCAGCATTTCAGCCATGCCGATCGCGGATTTCGCGGCGCTCTTGACCGTATCAGAGTTATTTACGCGGCTTGCCAATTCACGTGGAGAGATCAGGATCATCATTTGACCCGGGCTGCCCGCCACCTGCGCAATTTGCACGTTACACTGCAATGGCGGCGCGTTACCGGTGCCCACGTCCACGTCGTTGACGAACAGAGATGAGCCAAGACTGCGCGCCCGATCAAAAGCTTCTTCTAACGGCGCATCCACAGAAATGCGGTCCCAGACCGGAACGCCGCGAAGTGTTTTAGCAGATGCATTCAAAAAGCTTTCAGCAACGCCATTGATATCCAAGATATTGTCGGCCCCATCAACCAGCACAGCCGGGACCGGCAAGGATGCCCAAAGAGATGCGTTGTCAATCATGCGGCGCTCCGGTGATCATTCGGCGCCAGAGCAACCGGTAATAGCGATAAGGTTTCACTTGGAGTTTTTGCCGTAAGAACTTGATTTCGAAGTTCTTTGCCAGTTTCAATATAATCCATATACCATGACAGGTGCTTGCGCGCGACGCGCACGCCAAGAGGAACACCGTAGAAGCTCAACATCGCTTCATAGTGCTCTGATACCATTTCGATAAATGCATCCGAAGTCGGGATTTCGGGTGAGGCCGATCCAAACAGCTCCGCACCAACCTCTGCCAGTTTCCAAGGCTGGCCCTGAACGCCACGCCCCATCATGACACCATCCGCACCGGAGCTTTTCAAAGCTTCGCCTGCGCTTTCTGCGTCCACGATATCGCCGTTGGCAATCACAGGGATCGAAACAGCATTTTTGACGTCGGCAATCGCACTCCAATCCGCGGAGCCTTTGTAGAACTGACAACGGGTACGTCCGTGAATTGTGATCATCTGAATGCCCGCCGCCTCTGCGCGACGCGCCAATTCCGGCGCGTTCAGGAGATTGTCATCCCACCCAAGGCGGGTTTTAAGCGTGACCGGCACATCGACGGCATCGACGACCGCTTCAATCAATGTCAGTGCATGGTCCAAATCGCGAAGCAAAGCAGATCCAGACGCGCCAGCCCCGCTGGAGCTCGTGACCTTTTTGGCTGGACAGCCCATATTAATGTCGATGATCCGAGCGCCGTTGCTTTCTGCATAGCGCGCCGCCTCGCCCATCCAATGCGCCTCACAGCCCGCGATCTGCACAGATGTTCCTTCAACACCCAAGCCCAGCTCTGCCTTTTCACGCACACCCGGCTTGGCATTCAGCAAATCTTGGGAAGCAATCATCTCAGACACAACCAGACCTGCGCCGAATCGCGAGACAAGCTCGCGAAATGGCAGGTCAGTGATCCCTGCCAGCGGCGCCAAAAAAACAGGCGGGTCTAATGTCAAATCTCCGAGACGGATGCTCAACTGTCTAATCCTTGTCACTTGCGCTCAATTTAAGGAGGAATCGATGGGCTCTCAACGAATCTAAGCGCATTTTTGTTTCAGAAATACGCAATTGCCTACTTTTTAATCAATTAAAAGGGGGAGATTGCGTCTTTGCGTGGCAGCCCATAGACAGAGCTTATGCAAAATACGCTTCTAAAATCAGCGGCACAGGCCGTTGCGACAGTCGCCGGTGCTGGATATTTGCGCCCTGCGCCGGGCACTTGGGGATCCGCGGTTGCCGTTGGACTCGCCATCCTTATTCACCAAATCGGGGGCTTTGCCGCCCTCGCAACCGCGACCGTTTTGGTTTTCTTCGTTGGCTGGTGGGCCACGAAACAGGTTACGCGTGGCGCGGAGGATCACGATCCCAGCGAAGTGGTTATCGACGAAGTGGCCGGACAGTGGATTGCGCTACTGGTGACGAGCTACGGCGCGCACCGCATGAGCGCCGATCTACTTGACCTTTACCCGGGCGTCATCGCTGGCTTCATTTTCTTCCGCCTCTTTGACATCACCAAACCCAACCTCGTGGGCTGGGCCGATCGACGCGGTGATGCATTGGGGGTGATGCTCGATGATGTAATCGCGGGTGTCTATGCCGCCATCGCGACAGGCATCCTCGCCGTTCTTTTCCACGTGGTGCTCTGATGACCTCTGCAACCGACGTCTTGAATGCCGCAAAAGCCAAAGGGCTCATGATCGCAACGGCTGAAAGCTGCACCGGCGGCATGGTCTTCGCGGGCCTTACGGATATCGCTGGCTCATCCGCCGTGATGGAGCGCGGGTTTGTGACCTACACGAATGATGCAAAACGCGAGATGCTTGGGGTGTCAGAAGCCACTTTGGATGCCGTCGGCGCGGTATCTGAGGAAGTCGCAAAAGAAATGGCAGAAGGCGCGCTGAAACATAGCAAGGCAAATATTGCGGTTTCGATCACCGGTATCGCTGGACCGGGTGGATCAGAGCATAAGCCTGAAGGTCGCGTCTGTTTTGGCATCACTAGAAAAACTGAAACCGTCACCGAAACGGTGGAATTTAATGCAATTGGTCGAGAAAATGTGCGCGAAGCGGCGCGGAATCATGCTTTCAAACTGCTCATAGACGCAATATCCACGTTTTGACTATTTTTTAATCTTTTAGCATATTTTTTAGATTATTTTTTAATCACCCCTAGAATTGTCCAAATAATAAGCATCAACAAACCAATTGCTGCTTTGTTTTGCATCCCTCATCCGCTTTCTCCCCTGCAACGAAACATTGGGAAGGAACGGGACAATGAACGGAGCGGATACCGCTTGGATTATCGTCGCCACAGCACTCGTGCTGTTTATGACCCTACCGGGTCTGGCGCTCTTTTACGGCGGCCTTGTACGTGCGCGTAACGTATTAAGCGTCTTCATGCACTGCTACGCCATCGCGTGTTTGATGAGCGTCCTGTGGTTCATCTTTGGCTACTCTATTGCCTTCGGTGGCGGCGGAACCGGCTATTGGGGCGGCTTGGACAAGATGTTCTTGTCTGGCGTCACTGTAGACAGCCTGTCAGGCACCCTGCCCGAGGTTCTGTTCTTTGCCTTCCAGATGACCTTTGCGATCATCACACCAGCGCTGATCGTTGGTGCCTATGTGGAACGCATCGGGTTTGGCTTTGTGCTACTCTTCTCTGCCCTATGGATGCTCCTGTGCTACGCGCCTGTTGTTCACTGGGTCTGGGGCGGCGGCATGCTGGCCGATGGCGGCATTTTTGGCGACACGGGCGTGCGCGACTTTGCAGGCGGCATCGTGGTTCACGAGACCGCTGGTATTGCGGCGCTCTTGATCGCAGTGGTGCTTGGCCCGCGCAAGAACAACACGACCCCTCCACATGCGCCTTGGATGGTGATGATCGGCGCAGCGATGCTCTGGGTTGGCTGGTTCGGCTTTAACGGCGGCTCTCAGCTGGCGGCAGATGGCGGCGCAGCGATGGCCCTGACCGTTACGCATATCTCAGCAGCAACCGCGTCCCTGACATGGGCTCTTTGGGAAAAGATCAAATACGGCAAAGCGTCTCTCGTCGGCATGGTCACCGGTACGATTGCGGGCCTCGCATCCATCACCCCGGCCTCTGGCTTTGTTGGCCCAGTTGAGGCATTGATCATCGGCGCGGTGGCAGGTGTGCTCTGCCAAGAAGCGGTCAACCTGATCCGCAACGGCCTGAAAATCGACGACACGCTCGACGTATTCGCGGTCCACGGCGTTGGCGGTATCTTCGGCACCATCATGATCGCAGCCTTTGGCCAAGGCTCTTGGGCGGCTCAGCTGGGCTCTCTGGTCATTGTCGGCATCTTCACCGTCGTCGTCACCATGGTGCTGATCTATGTCGTGAAAGCCATCACTCCGCTGCGCGTGGATGAGGAAACCGAGACCAACGGTCTGGACCTCGCCGTGCATGGTGAGCGTGCTTACGACGTCAGTTCGTAAACGGATCGACCATAGCATTTTTAGATTGGGCGGCCTTCGGGTCGCCTTTTCTTTTTTGCACATCGTTTCAAAAGAATTCTAAACAAATTCCTCGCCGCGGCTTATAGAGTTTTGACTAAGAACGAACGCGCAGAACTTGAGGACTTCCCATGAACCTGATCGGGCTCATCATTATCGCCGTGACAACCCTGTTCCCGGCATACCAACTGTTCACCCTTCCCAATATCACCGACCAACTGGCCTTGTTTTCTCAATACCTTGGGATTGCTGCGTTGATCTTGATGGCGTGGGGTCAAATCCTCTCGACACGGGTGCGTGGAATTGAGACCATTTTCGGAGGCCTCGATCGGGTTTACGTCCTGCACAAATGGGCGGGCATTCTCGCCATGGTCGCCCTTCTTCTACATGATACAATCGATGCAGACATGCGCGGTCTTGGGCAGGCAGGCGCGCTAGAGGACTTGGCAGAAACGCTGGGTGAAATCAGCCTTTACGGCCTGTTGATCCTCGTCGTGGTCTCTATCGCAACGTTCATTCCTTATCACCTTTGGAAATGGACACACAAAGCAATGGGCGCGATGTTTATCGCGGGCAGCTTCCATTTTGTCTTCATTCTAAAGCCCTTTGCCATGACCGACCCGGCCGGGCTTTACACCGGCGCTTTCTGTGCTTTGGGTGTGATCGCCTACATCTGGATGCTTTTGCCTGAAGGTATGCGCCCAAGCCATGGATACAAAATCACTGGCATCCAGAAATCCGGCGACGCTCTGGCCATCACCCTGCAGCCACAGGGCAAAGGCCTAAAACCGGCACCTGGCCAGTTTGGTGTGTTCCAATTCACGGACACGGGCAAAACAGAGCCACACCCGTTTAGCTTCTCCAAAGTGGAAGAGGATGGCACTCTGCGTGTGACGATCAAAGCCTTGGGAGATTTCACATCTCGCCTTGGACGCTTTGTTGAAACTGGCCAAGACGTACGCATTCAAGGGCCCTTTGGCCGCTTCCGTCACTACGGCAAAAAACAAGAAGTTTGGGTCGCTGGCGGTATCGGGATCACACCATTCTTGGCTTGGGCCCATGCGCTAAGCGCGGATGCCCCCCAGATCAATCTGTTTTACTGCGTAAAATCCAAAGAGACCGCGCCGCATTTGGATGAGATTGAAGCCCTTGCAGCAGCCAAATCCAATTTGACGCTCCATGTGATTGCTTCAAACGAAGGTCAGCGGCTATCTGCGGATATGATTGCAGACCAAGTTGATGGCGACCTGTCCACGATGGGCGTGTCCTTCTGCGGCCCTGTTTCATTGCGCGAGGCGCTTCAAAAAGGCTTGTCTCGCCATGGAGTTGGACCAAGAAGCTTTCACTTTGAAGAATTTGAGTTCCGCACCGGCGTGGGCCTAAAAGCCCTGGCGAAATGGGTCATGAGCAAGAAAGAGCCCGCTTTGGAACAGATCGCCGCACATCGCAACAAACGCGCCTGAAGCGGCCAAAACCAAGCGCTGCCCGAATGAAAATTTTGGGCAGCGCAGTGCGGCCTTACCCGTAAAGTTCGGCCGCTCGGCTCTCAAACGCTCGCACAATCCGGTGCATTGCTTCGTTGAACACAACGCCGATGATGCCTTGCAAGATTGCATTCTTGAATTCAAAATCCACGAAGAAAGACACATCACAGCCGCCTTCGGTATCCTGAAAATCCCATGTGGATTTCAGGAATTTGAAGGGGCCATCCAAATACTCTGTGTCGATGCTTTTCTCATTGGGATGAAGCAGGACTTTGGACCCAAACCGCTCGCGAAACACTTTAAAAGAGATCACAAGATCCGCGAGCATCAGTTCCGCATCGCCTTCTGGGCTGCGCGAGCGGATACGCGCTGCAGCACACCATGGCAGGAACTTCGGATAGGACGCCACATCCGCCACCAGATCATACATTTGCTGCGCGGTGTAAGGCAGCGTGCGGGTTTCTGAATGGGTTGGCATCGTTTCTTTTGAATTCCAAGTAAGTCTATGGACAGTGCGCGATCATTTCGTATGCTCTGGGCGTAAAATCAAGGGGCAAACATGACACAGCCAGACTATGTGATCGACCAGATGATCTCTGCCAAAAGCATCGCGGCTCGGATTGAAGACCTCTGCGACGAAATCCGGCGCGAATTTGCAGACACGGACAAGTTGGTTGTGGTGGGGCTTTTGCGCGGATCTTTTGTGTTTATCGCTGACTTGGTGCGCGAACTTGATCTGCCGGTTGAGGTCGACTTTTTGGAAGCATCCTCCTATGGAAATGCGATGGAAAGCAGCCGAGAAGTTCGCATTTTGAAAGACTTACGTGGCGAAATTCAAGGTCGAGATGTGCTGGTTGTCGAAGACATTGTCGACACTGGTCACACTCTGCATCACGTCAAACACCTGCTGGAAAGCCGTGAGCCACGTAAGATGAAGATGATTGCGCTTTTGGATAAACCGAGCCGGCGTGAAGCGGATGTGAAAGCGGACTGGACTGGTTTTGAAATTCCAGACGAATTCGTTGTCGGCTATGGGATCGACTACGCCCAACGCAACCGTAACCTGCCCTTTATTGGCAAAGTGCGGTTCACAGAATGAACCCACGCTGGTTCCTGCGCATGGCACTTTGGGCGCGCAACCCGCCATCGCGTCGGCGCATTCAGATCGTTTTCGGCACAATTGCCATCTGCGCAGTGATCTATGGATATGAACAGATTTTTGGCTGGCCGGATGCCCTGACGGCAGAGCGTATCGGCAACAAAGGTCTAAAGCCGTAGACCTGTTTAAGGCCCGCGCTCAAGAGAATGTGACGGTTTTTTCAATCTCGTCGCTTCGTTTTTACACGCGTTCGGTTATGGTGATCTCATAAAAACACAAATTTTAGGGAGAAAACCATGAAACGTCGTGTTTTGACGACCATCCTCGCCATCGCCATTGCGGGGCCAGCCATAGCTGATAAAGCGATTGAAAGCGCAATCAAAGCGCGCCAAGGCCAGATGCAGATCTATCAGCACAATCTGGGAATTCTGGGCGCAATGGCCAAAGGCACCGTAGACTATGATGCAGCAGCAGCGGCGGCGGCGGCAAATAATATCAAAGCCGCTGCGAGTTTAGACGCCATGTCCATGTGGCCCCAAGGGTCTGATATGGACAGCGTCGAAGGCACGCGCGCAAAAGCTGAGATCTGGACAACCTTCCCTGCGATTGCCGAAAACGGCATGGCCATGAGCAACGCGGCGGACGTAATGGCCGCTGCGGCGGGCACGGACTTAACCGCTTTACAGGGCGCGATGGGCGCTTTGGGCGGCGCGTGTAGCTCTTGCCACAAAGCATATCGCGGCCGACGGTAGGTCGCTCTTATGGCCCGCATTTTCCGTTACTTAGGTTTATTAGGGCTTGCGGGCCTTGCTGCCTTTTACATGATAACAATGCCACGAAGTGTGGATGAGGCACGTTTTGATGGGCTGACCGGTGATTCCGGTCGCGGCGCATCGGTGTTTCACGCCTCTGGCTGTGCCTCCTGCCACACCGCGCCGAAGGTCGAATTCTCTGACACGCCTATTTTGACAGGCGGGCAGTCCTTCCCGTCGGATTTTGGAACTTTCTTGGCACCCAATATCTCTCCGAGCGCAGAGCATGGCATCGGAACCTGGAGCGTTTTGGACTTTGCCAACGCCGTTCAGCGCGGGGTGTCCCCTGGTGGCAAACATTATTATCCCGTGTTCCCTTATACGGCTTATGCGCAAATGTCCGAACAGGACATTGTGGACTTAAAGGCCTTTATCGACACCCTGCCTGCCAGTGACATTCCAAACCAACCACATCAGGTGGGCTTTCCATTCAACATCCGCCGCACGCTTGGCGGCTGGAAGCTGCTGTTTGCTGGAAAAGACTGGGTCTTGCAGGACGCTGCCACGCCAGAATTGATCCGAGGCCGCTATCTGGTTGAGGCGCAGGCCCATTGTGCCGAATGCCACACACCGCGCAACCCATTGGGGGGCTTGGACCGTTCAAACTGGCTGGCCGGATCGGTGCTGCCGGGTGAAGGCAAGGTGCCCGGCATCACTCCAAAAGAGTTGGATTGGGCGCCAGAAGATGTCGCCTATTATCTAGAAAGCGGCTTTACGCCAGAGTTTGACAGCGCCGGAGGGGCCATGACTCATGTCGTTGAAAACATGGGCCAATTGACCCCAGAAGACCGCAACGCAATCGCGGCCTACTTACAGGTTTTCAAATAAAAAAGAGCGCCAATGGGCGCTCTTTTTACTGCTATTTTGGACAGATCACTTTTGACCGAGCTTCGCCAAGCGGTTCTCGCGCAGACGCGCGAAATCGTCGCCAGCGTGATACGAACTGCGGGTCAAAGGCGTGGCTGACACCATCAAGAACCCCTTGCCATATGCGGCCTTTTCATAGGATTCAAACTCTTCTGGCGTCACAAAACGATCCACCCCGTGGTGCTTTGGTGTTGGCTGCAGATATTGGCCGATGGTAAGAAAATCGACATCTGCGGCGCGGGCGTCGTCCATGACCTGCAACACCGCCTGGCGATCCTCGCCCAGACCAACCATGATGCCGGATTTGGTAAAGATCGACGCATCGCGTTCTTTCACCCGCTGCAACAGGCGCAGACTGTGAAAATAACGCGCGCCCGGGCGTACCTCTGGATAAAGGCCCGGCACGGTTTCAAGATTGTGGTTAAACACGTCAGGCTTCGCATCAACAACAATGTCCAGAACACTGTCATCACATTTCAGAAAGTCCGGCGTCAGGATCTCAATCGTGGTTTTCGGAGAGCGATGTCGCACCGCGCGAATGGTCTGGGCGAAATGTTCTGCACCACCGTCTTTCAGATCATCTCGGTCCACAGAGGTGATCACAACATGGTTCAGCCCCAGTTTTTGAACCGCATCCGCCACGCGGCCCGGTTCAAATACATCCAGATCGTCGGGACGACCGGTGGCGATGTTACAAAACGTACAGCCACGGGTACAAATGTCGCCCATGATCATCATGGTGGCGTGTCCCTGGCTCCAGCATTCGCCGGCATTCGGGCAGCCCGCTTCTTCACAAACTGTCACCAGTTTGTTTTCGCGCATGATTTTCTTGGTAGCGTTATAGCCTTCCCCCGTTGGGGCCTTCACACGAATCCACTTGGGTTTTTTTGGCTGGGCATTGTCCGGACGGTGTGCCTTTTCCGGGTGCCGCTGCTCTGGAATCTTGAGATCTCTCACGTAGGAGGTCCTTGCAGTGCGATTTACGTCAGTCTGTCTTACCATAGCGACAAAGCCTGACCATTGCCATAGCTGCAATGCCGCTATGCTTTCCTGGCCATCACGGCAGCATTTCTCCGATTTTCTGTATGTTTTTTATGCGCTTACCAGAATTTACTGTGCATGCGCAGAAACTCCAATTGAACCAAAATTAGAATCATTTTAATTCGAGATTCAAATCGAGTGATGCACAAAGGATACCGCAATGTTTGCTGGTCAAAAGCTGCCCAATGTTACCTTCCGCACCCGCGTTCGCGACGAAAGCGTAGGAGGCCCTAACCCGTTCCGATGGCAAGACATGTCCACTCAGGACTATTTCGCGGGTAAACGTGTTATTCTTTTCTCTCTGCCAGGTGCGTTCACCCCAACCTGCTCCACCTACCAGCTGCCGGGCTTTGAAAAAGGCTTTGGCGACTTTGCAGAGCAAGGTATCGAAGACATCTATTGCATGTCTGTGAATGACAGCTTTGTCATGAACAAATGGGCTGAGAACCAGAACCTAGAGAACGTTAAGGTCATCCCAGATGGGTCCGGCGAATTCACCCGCAAAGTTGGCATGCTGGTGGACAAAGATAACCTTGGTTTCGGCATGCGGTCCTGGCGTTATGCGGCGATCATCAATGATGGCGTTGTCGAAGCGTGGTTCGAAGAGCCGGGCCGTGATGACAACCACCCAGAAGACCCATACGGGGAAAGCTCTCCTGAGAACCTGCTAAAACACCTGCAGGCAAAAGCAGAGGTGGCCGCTTAAGCCCCCCGCTTTCTTTCTGATGCGAAGCCCGGTAGTCCTTGTGACCACCGGGCTTTTTTATGCCCGGCTTTTTCATGGGGAGATATTCGTGCACATCAGATCATTGGACCATTTGGTTTTGACCGTCGCCTCAATTGAGGAAACCTGTGCGTTCTACCAAGATGTATTGGGTATGCGTGTCAGCGAATTCGCAGGCGGTCGCAAAGCGCTGCATTTTGGCGATCAAAAGTTCAACCTGCATGAGGCGGGCAATGAATTTGAACCCAAAGCCAAATCCCCGATACCCGGCAGCGCAGACTTTTGTCTTCTAACGGATACGCCTATCGAAGAGGTATTCAACCATCTTAAGGCGCTGGAAATCCCAATTGTAGACGGAATTGTCGATCGAACAGGCGCAACGGGTGCGCTCCGCTCGATCTATATTCGAGACCCCGACCAAAACTTGGTCGAGATCTCTGAGCTGCAATAGGATCTACCCTATAAATTCATGGGCATCGGACGCCTGGTTCGCGTAGTGGTGACACAGTCGCGTCAAAGCGATCCGCAAGACCACTTTGCCGGATCGCGCGGGCCAACCCAGACGTTTCTCGACACTTTCCATGCCCTCTTGGTGGCAGCAGCACCGCAAAGCGACATCAGAGAGCCCTTCCCCAAGCATCTCAAGCGCTGCATTCAGGCGTGTTTGGGCGTTTTGGCCTTTTGGATAGCTCGACCCATGGTGGCCCGTCGTGCCAGCGGTCAGGAAGCGATCCCAGTTTTGCGACACCGCTGTCCCAATCTGGCTTAACTCAAAGTCTTCGCGCAACCGTTCCGAGGCGGCAACCAAATCCTGCCCAAGGAACGGCTGCCCCCCCTTGTCTTTGCGCCGCGCCAGTACGGCCACGGGGCTCTCATGGGTTGAAAAGCGCACGCGCCGTTTTTGGCTTTGGTCGGCGCTTGCCGCCTCGAACGCGACTTGATCGTCCCCAAACCCAGATCGTGCATTGCTCTGGAATGCCATCAAACGTGCCAATTCAGCACGACCTTCTGCGGTGATTTGATAGCGCGAAATACGACCCTGTGACTTGCAGCTAATCCAATCTTTTAGCGCCATGGCGCGCGCCACTGGGCGGTCGACCACAGCAGTGCGTTTTGCAGTACCATTTGGCAGGTCTCGTACCACCACTGCCTTTTCCATGTCTTTTGCGAAGGCCAGCACAGACCCCTCATCGCTCAACCTTTGGAGGATTTCCAAAGCCGCTTTTCCAAGCTCTGCGTCACTGACACTTGTTTCTGGGTCGTGTACATTCATGGGGGATGCCTCCGTCTGAAGGCCCGCCCGGGGAAGATCGGAAACGCTCAAACTCAAAGACCACAACGCTTCGTCAATCAACGGGTCATCACGCTTGGTCTCAACACGCCGGATCTGGCGCATAACCGTAGACGGATGCACATCAGATTGACGCGCCAATGCTCTGATAGAAATTCCTTTTTCAATATGAGCTAAGTACCGAATTGCATTTTGCGGCACCCAGTTTGGAACAGAAGAGAGAGAATATTCCGCCCGCCAATGTTTCGTCATTCTTTCCCCCGGTGGGTCACTGTTGGTGTTTGTTACCCACAGAAGTTCTCCCAGAAATCAGAAAAAACCTAGGTCGCAGAGGTTACCCATGCGTTAACAATTGCAGGTGAGACCGAGTTTGTTTCCAAATCCTAAACAGTTATGAAACGCCCAGTCCGCAGCGAACGGGCCTGACGCAACACCCGATAAAGTTGTGCAATCCTGATCATCCCTTCACTCGAAAGGATGCGAAGATGCAGGATATTATGAATCGCGTGGCACGGCTCAATCGGCCGCGCCTCCTCGTACGGACCGCGAAAGCAGCGGCGATGGATTACAAACGGGAACGCCACCTGGCGCGGCTCTTGCCGGGCAAGAATGTCGCGCGTCACAGCGAGGCCATCTTATTGCTGTTGGAATTAGAACGGGACTTCGACGACCGCCGCCGCGCCAATGGCGCGGGCTACTCCTTAGCGGATCATCTAGATGTGATGATCGCTTTGGTGGCGGAGGTCCGTCTGTTTAGGTCGTCCCAGCAAGAGCGCGTGGCACTTATTCCAGAGCGTCCGGCATAGAGGCCTTCTTCTCAGTAACAAATGCGCGCAGCTTTGTTTCGATCATTGGATCAAGCGGCGGCTGCTTGTAAGCCTCAAGCTGGCTTTTGACGCGTAGGGCCGCAAGCATCTGAGTGTCCCGCTCCCCGTCTTCTTGCCAGGTTTCAAAAGGCTTATAATCCAGCAGCTCCGTGCGCCAGAATGCGTCTTGGTAATTGGCTTGGGTATGCGCAGCACCAAGGTAATGGCCACCCGGCCCGACCTCGTTCAAAGCGTCCATACCCTGCCCGTTTTCATCCATGGCAACGCCTTTAGCGAATTTATGAAGCACACCCAACTGGTCCGCATCCATCACAAACTTCTCAAAGGACGACACCAGACCGCCTTCAAGCCAGCCACAGCTGTGCAACATAAAGTTCACGCCGCCCAGCATCGCGGCGTTATGCGTGTGGGCGGTTTCATAGGCTGCCTGAGCATCCGGCAATTTTGAGCCGCAGAGACCACCACCAGAGCGGAACGGCAAGCCCATGCGGCGTGCTAGTTGCCCTGCCCCATAAAGGATTTGGCTCGCTTCTGGTGTCCCAAAGGTCGGCGCACCAGATCCCATATCGATGGATGTCACGAAGGCTCCAAAGATGACCGGAGCACCGGGACGGCAAAGTTGGTTATAGGCAATCCCCGCCAGCACTTCGGCCAACACTTGTGTCAGCGTCCCAGCCACCGACACCGGCGCCATCGCGCCACCAACGATGAATGGGGACACAATACAGGCTTGGTTGTTTTCCGCATAAACCTCCATCGCGCCCATCATGATGTCATCAAATGTCAGCGGCGAGTTGATGTTGATCAGCGAGGTCATCACGGTGTTTTGCTGCACGAATTCCTCACCAAAGAGGATGCTGCACATGTCAACAGAATCTTGCGCGCGGCTTGGTGCGGTAACCGATCCCATGAACGGTTTGTCGGAATAAACCATATGGGCCAGAAGCATATCCAAGTGGCGTTTGTTCACCGCCACATCGGTTGGCTCACAAACGGTGCCGCCAGAATGGTGAAGCCATTTGCTCATGTAACCAAGCTTCACGAATTTCTCGAAATCCGCCATTGTCGCGTAGCGACGCCCGCCATCCAGGTCGCGCACAAAGGGTGGCCCATAGACCGGCGCGCACACAAGATTGTCGCCGCCAATCACCACAGAACGTTCTGGGTTGCGCGCGTGTTGCGTGAAGCTGCTAGGCGCTGTCTTACAAAGCTCTCGCGCCAGACCTTTTGGAATGCGCACGCGGTGCCCATCGATTTTCGCGCCAGCCGCGGCCCAACGCTCTAGCGCTTTTGGGTTTTCCGGGAAATCCACGCCAATTTCTTCAAGCACCGTTTCCGCATTTGCTTCGATCACCTGCAGCGCCGCCTCGTCGAGGATCTCATAGACCGGCACGTTGCGCTCGATATATTTCGCAGTTTCAAAGCTGACCGCCGTCCGTTCCGCCCGCCGTGCGGCGCCGCCACCGCTACGGGATCGACGGCGCGGTGCCGAGCGCGGTGGAATTTCGGAAGACGTGTCGGAAGAGCTGGGTGCCATACGCGTGGGCTCCTGTTGCCATATGCTGTTTTTGTCTCTGTATTCTAACACCTAGCCCAAACTCAGACCCGCCTCGGAAAGGAAGCGTCACTATTGTGTAAAAAGCGACATTGGGTATTGGGGAAGCGACGAAACCACCGATAAATGGGACTTTTGCCCATGTGAGCTGATCTTTTACCCTTTCAAGTCGGGAAAGTCGCGAACCCGGCTGCAGAGGCTTGCGAAATCACGCGCTTTGGCCTATGCGGCAGGCATGACAGAGACATCCCACGACCGCCTTCTTATCATCGACTTTGGCAGCCAGGTAACGCAGCTGATTGCACGCCGCCTGCGCGAGCTGAATGTCTATTGTGAAATCCACCCATATCAGAACGTCACGATGGATCTCGTGCGTGAACTGGCCCCGAAAGCGGTCATTTTCTCTGGTGGCCCAGACAGCGTGACCCGCGAGGGCAGCCCACGCGCGCCGCAAGAGATTTTTGACTATGGCGTGCCAATTCTTGGCATCTGCTACGGTCAGCAAACCATGATGACCCAGTTGGGTGGTAAAGTGGAAAGCGGTCATGGCACCGCAGAGTTTGGCCGCGCCTTTGTGACCCCACAGAATAAACTCGACATTCTGGATGGCTGGTTCGCGGATGGCGACGAACAGGTCTGGATGTCCCACGGCGATCACGTCTCTGAAATCGCTCCGGGGTTTGAAGTCTACGGCACCTCCCCGAACGCGCCTTATGCGATCACAGCGGATGTCTCTCGCCATTTCTATGCGGTGCAGTTCCACCCAGAAGTACACCACACGCCAAATGGCGCGAAGCTTTACGAGAACTTCGTGAAACTGGCGGGCTTCAAAGGCGACTGGACCATGGGCGCTTACCGCGAAATCATGATCGAGAAGATCCGCGAACAGGTTGGCGACAAAAAAGTCATCTGTGGTCTCTCTGGCGGTGTCGACAGCTCTGTTGCTGCGGTTCTGATCCACGAAGCCATCGGCGATCAACTGACCTGTGTGTTTGTGGACCACGGTCTGCTGCGCAAAGGCGAAGCAGAAGAAGTCGTCACCATGTTCCGTGACAACTACAATATGCAACTCATCCACGCGGATGAGCAGGAGCTGTTCCTTGGCGAGTTGGACGGCCAGTCTGATCCGGAAACCAAGCGAAAGATCATTGGTAAGCTCTTCATCGACGTGTTCCAAAAACACGCAGACACGATTGATGGCGCAGAATTCTTGGCACAAGGCACGCTCTATCCAGATGTGATCGAGTCCGTGTCTTTCTCAGGCGGCCCATCGGTCACCATCAAGAGCCACCACAATGTGGGCGGCCTGCCTGAAAAGATGGGCCTCAAACTGGTCGAGCCCCTGCGCGAACTCTTCAAAGACGAAGTGCGTGCTTTGGGCCGCGAATTGGGTCTGCCGCAAAGCTTCATTGGCCGTCACCCTTTCCCGGGTCCGGGTCTGGCGATCCGTTGCCCGGGCGAGATCACCCGCGAAAAGCTCGACATCCTGCGCGAAGCAGATGCGGTCTATATCGACCAAATCCGCAAACACGGTCTTTATGATGAGATCTGGCAAGCCTTTGTCGCGATCCTGCCGGTGCGCACTGTTGGCGTCATGGGCGATGGCCGGACATATGACTATGCTTGCGCCCTGCGTGCGGTCACGTCTGTGGATGGCATGACAGCGGATTACTACCCGTTCACCCACGAGTTCCTTGGTGAAACCGCCACGCGGATCATCAATGAGGTCAAAGGCATCAACCGCTGCACCTACGACATCACCTCCAAGCCTCCCGGCACGATTGAGTGGGAATAACGAGACTTTTAGCAAAGCCCTTCGGGGCTTTGTTTCGTTTATACCTGCCTTTTTCTCACAACCGCGAGCGGCAAAAGCAACGCCTCCGCTTCTTCTTTGTTTAAATACTCAAATCGACAACTTCACCATTTGTCGCCCTCGCAAATTGTGTAATCTGCCAATCAAGAACACACCCAACTGCAGGCCTCACACATTCCCATGACAGATCTTCCGCCCCACATCGTTGTCACCGGCGCAAGCGGGTTTGTTGGCACCCATGTCATGCGGTCTTTGGCAGCCGCTGGAGAGCACCCCGTAGGACTTTGCCGCAAACGCACACCGGGGCTGGTCGATGGGTTTGACCTCACCAATGTTGGCGATCTTTCCAAAGTGCTTACGGGCGCCAAAACGGTCATCCACTGCGCCGCGCGCGTACATGGCAAAGAAAACCCAGCCACAGAGCTTGAGGATCAACGCAGAGCCAATCGCGACGGCACCGCAGAGCTGCTGCGGCAGGCAGAAGCAGCGGGAATGGACCACTTCATTTTTCTCTCCACCATTGCAGTTTTTGGCGTTGATCATTCCGACCAAGTGATTTCAAACGATCACCCAACCAATCCTCAAACCGCTTACGCCACAGCCAAGTTGGAAGCCGAAGAGATCCTGCGCAAAAGCCCTATGCGCACAACGATCTTGCGTGTCCCCCAAGTCTACGGCCCCCATGCGCCGGGCCTCTGGGGCAAATACCTGCGGATGGCGGCCAAACCCTATCCGCTACCGTTTGATTTTGTGGGCAATCGCCGCAGCATGATTGCGGTGCAAAACCTTGCTGATCTCATTACCTACTGCGCGCAAACCGATGACGTCCCAGACATCATCCTTGCCACCGATCACCAAGACATCGGCACAACACAGGTGTTCAACGATCTTAGAAAAGCCATGGGCAAACCCCGCCGGCTATTTACTGCACCCAAACCCGTGATGCGCGCAGCCGCGAGCCTCATGCGGCGGCGATACCTCTATGAGCAGCTCTTTCTGTCGCTTCGCTTTGAGCCGACCCCCTGCGGCTGGACCCCGCCATTAAGCCCAGAAGAGGCTTTGGCGCGCTGCATAAAGCTCAAATAGTCCTTTCGCCGCTTCAAGAATTCCGCCAAGGTCCGGCGAAATGAAAATCGCGAGCCCTCAATGAGCCCATATGTCAAAGCCGCCCTTTGGATGAGCGGCGCCATTGTCTCTTTCATGTCTATGGCCGTTGCCGGGCGCTCTGCGAGCGCGGAACTCGACACGTTCGAGATCATGACCTATCGCAGCTTCATTGGTCTCTTCATTATGGCGCTGGCCATTACTGCGACGGGACGCTGGAACCGGATTTCCACCCGGAACCTGAAACTCCACACGTTCCGCAATGTCTCGCACTTCACCGGACAGAATCTTTGGTTTTACGCGCTGACATTGATGCCCATGGCTCAGCTCTTTGCGTTTGAGTTCACCACTCCGATCTGGGTGATCCTGTTGTCGCCTTTGATGCTTGGCACAAAACTGCGTTGGCCGGGCCTCATGGCCGCGCTTTTGGCATTCGTAGGAATCTTGATCATCACCCGCCCGGGTGCAGAACCCTTTGGCGCTGGTGTCTGGGCAGGGCTTGGTTGCGCCATTGGCTTTGCCTTGACATATTTCTACACCAAGAAGCTTCTGGAGCACGAAAGCATCTACGCAATCCTCTTTATGATGACTGCAATGCAGGCCGCGTTCAGCGTGATCTTCGCAGGTTATGACGGGGACATTGCCTGGCCCACCAACGCGATGATTGCCCCGCTACTTGTGGTCTCGATCACCGGATTGGTGGCGCATTTATGCATCTCAATGGCCCTCAAATTTGCCCCTGCGTCAGTCTGCGCACCCATCGAATTTTTCCGCCTTCCAGCCATCGCAGTGGTCGGCGCCATGCTCTACAACGAGCCGCTGGACCCGCTAGTCCTGATCGGAGCCATTTTCATTTTTGGCGGTAACTATTTGAATATATTGTCAGAAATGAAAAGTGACGTAAAATAACTTTACGGTAGACTGACCAGTTTAACGTTTGGTCAACCGTTGACGTGCACGTCAAGCAATCCGTAGCTTATCACATGATTTTGAAACACGTGGGGAGGCGTGGACGAATGCAGGCATGGAAATTGGCCGCTGGCATGGCAGTAGCGGCATCAACGGCGACCGCAGGTGGCATTGAGCGTACGGCGCAATCGGTTGCTCCGATTTTTGAAGATGGAAACTACTTTGAATTTTCGGTCGGAAGCGTTCAGCCAGAGATCACAGGCTCGGTCGCGGGCACGGCATCTGGTAATATGGCCGCCGACTACACGCAAGTTGGTTTCGCGTATAAACACCAATTTAGCGAGAAGCTAAGCTTCGCTTTGATTTACGACCAACCCTATGGTGCGGACGTCGCTTATCCATCTGGAACAGGCTATTCCTTTGCAGGGGCGACAGCGGAACTCAACACCTCAGCTCTGACCGGTGTTCTGCGCTATAAGGTCAACGATAACTTTAGCGTTCATGGCGGTCTGCGCTATCAGACTATGGAAGCAGCCATTGCGATCCCAGTGCTGGCCGGAAACATTGCGGGCTATGAAGCAGTCGGAGAAAGCGATGGCGCCACGGGTTACCTCGTCGGTGTGGCTTATGAGATTCCGGACATCGCTCTGCGGGTTGCACTGACCTATAACTCATCTATCAAACACGAGAACGTAACAACGGAAAGCGCGGGTTTTGGTGCGATTTCGATCCCATCGACCGTTACTGAAATCAACGCACCGCAATCGGTAAACCTGGATTTCCAAACAGGTATTGCGAAGGACACGTTGCTTTTCGGTGGCGTCCGTTGGGTTGATTGGTCAGAGTTTGACATCACACCAACGCTCTTCACCACCGGTGTTTCTCCGGGAAGCTCGCTGGTGGCTTATGACAATGACACCTACACCTACAACATCGGTGTTGGCCGTCGTTTCACTGAAAACTTCGCGGCCTCTGTATCCATGAGCTATGAAGCATCTCAAGGTGGCATCTCGTCAAACCTTGGCCCAACAGATGGCAAATTCGGCGTCACGATCGGCGGTCGCTACACAATGGACAATGTAACGATTTCCGGCGGGATCAATTACACATGGATTGGGGATGCAAATACAAATGCATTGGCACCCCCAGCAGCTGCGACGCTGATTCAATCTGACTTCAACGACAACAGCGCGATCGGTGTTGGTCTACGCGTAGGCGTGACTTTCTAAATTCGCGGCGTAACGATTAAAAAGATGTAATAGTCCTAAACCCTGCCTCTTGAGGCGGGGTTTTCTTTTGGAACAATTCTCAAGCGCTCTGTGTTGACCGGCTCGCCGCGTAAGGCTACCAACGATCAACCAATTTTGAGGCCCGAGATGATCTACAAATCCGCAGATGACTGGCGCGCTGCCAAGCACAAGAAAGTGTTGCTCTTTGCCATGTCAGGCCTTGGAAAGACACATGTTTCCAACATGTTGCGCGACAGTGGTGAATGGTTTCATTACTCGGTCGACTACCGCATCGGCACCCGTTACATGGGCGAACATATCGCTGACAATGCCAAAGCTGAGGCGATGAAGGTCCCGTTTCTACGCGAGCTTCTGCTGAGCGACAGCATCTATATTGGCTCTAACATCACCTTCAATAACCTTGCCCCGCTGTCCACCTATCTCGGCAAGCCGGGCAATCCGGACAAAGGTGGTGTGGCATTTGAGGAATACATGCGCCGCCAAGCGCAGCACCGCGAGGCGGAACTCGCAGCGCTCATGGACACCATGCATTTCAGTGAACGGGCCCAATCCCTTTACGGCTATGACCATTTTGTCTGTGATACGGGCGGGTCGATCTGCGAAGTGGTTGATCCAGAGGACCCCAATGACCCGATCCTAAAGGCGCTTTCTGAGAACACATTGATGGTGTGGATCAAAGGTTCTGATGCCCATACTGAAGAGCTGGTCAAACGCTTCGACCGCGCTCCTAAGCCTATGTATTACCAGCCAGAATTTCTGAATGCCCGCTGGGACGAATTCCTAGAAAAAGAGGGCTGCAGTTCTGACGAGGTTGACCCGGACGCCTTCGTGCGGTGGGCCTATTCACAAGCGCTTGCGCACCGCCAGCCACGCTATGAAGCCATGGCAAATTGGGGCGTGACTGTCTGTGCGTCTGATGTAGCCAAAGTCAAATCTGTGTCAGACTTTGATACCCTGATCGCGGATGCCCTTGAGCGCAGCGCCTAACTGCCTTAAATAGGCTTTCCAATATATAGGAAACCTGTCCAATGCCCATTAAACTGCCCTCTGACCTGCCTGCTTTCGACGTGCTTTCGCGCGAAGGCGTTATGGTCATGTCAGAAGATCAGGCAGCGCGGCAGGATATCCGCCCTATTCGCATCGGTCTTTTGAACCTGATGCCGAAGAAAATTCAGACGGAGAACCAATTCGCCCGCCTGATCGGAGCCACTGCATTGCAGATCGAGCTTACGCTGATCCGCATGAGTGAGCACAAGACCAAGAACACGGCCGCCGAACATATGGCAGAGTTCTACCGCTCGTTTGAAGAGGTGAAGGCTTCTGGTGAGAAGTTTGACGGTCTGATCATCACCGGCGCGCCGATTGAGCATCTTCCGTTTGAAGATGTCACCTATTGGGACGAGCTGTGTGAGGTCTTTGACTGGACCCAAACCCATGTGCACTCCACCTTTGGCGTGTGCTGGGGCGGCATGGCGATGATCAACTATTTCCACGGTGTGAAGAAGCACATGTTGGATGCGAAGGCGTTTGGCTGTTTCCGTCACAAGAACCTGGATCCGGCCAGCCATTATCTGCGTGGTTTTTCAGATGATTGCGTGATCCCGGTCAGCCGCTGGACTGAAATGAAACAGGACGAAATTGACACGGTACCAGCGCTGAAAACCCTGTTGGGGAGCGATGACACTGGTCCGTGTCTGGTCGAAGATAAAGAGCATCGCGCGCTCTATATCTTCAACCATTTCGAATATGACAGTGAAACGCTGAAACAAGAATATGATCGTGACGTGGCCGAGGGCACTACCATTAACGTGCCATCGAACTACTATCCTGATGATGATCCAAGCCAACCGCCGCAAAACCGCTGGCGCAGCCATGCGCATTTGCTCTACGGCAACTGGATCACAGAAGTATATGAAACCACGCATTATGATCTGAATGAAATTGGCAGTTAAACTGTTCATTTTTCTTGTGATTCTTGTGATCGCCTTTGTGCGGTCACTGTCTGGAAAGCCGGTGCAAACGAAGCCCGAGCTGAAAGCAATTACCCGCCTGAAGGTCAACTCTTGGACATCGACGGTGTCCAAGTTCATGCGGTTGTGCGTGGCGAAGGGCCTGATCTGGTACTGATCCACGGCTCCTCTGGCAGCACCCGCGATTTCACATTCGCTTTGGTGGAACGGCTTGCACCGGATTTCCGGGTTATCGTCTTTGATCGCCCGGGTCTTGGCTATACAGGCACCATTGAGGACCCAACGATCGAACGCCAAGCAGACCTCCTTGGAAAAGCCGCCGCACAGCTAGGAGCGCCCAAACCAATTGTGTTGGGACAAAGCTATGGCGGCTCCGTCGCACTGGCATGGGCTGTAAACCATCCAGATGATCTATCTGCTTTGGTCACACTCGCCTCACCAGCACTCCCTTGGACCACAGGATTGTCGACCTTCTACAAAACGCTTTCAAACCCGATACTTGGCCCAATCACCGCACCGCTGATCACCGCATGGGTCAGCAGGGATCGCGTGACCCAAGGGGTCGAAAGCGTTTTTGCGCCCCAATCGGCGCCCAAAGGGTATGGCGACTATTTCGGCCCGGGCCTCACCCTGCGCCGTGCATCACTGCGGGCCAATGCAATCCAAAGGGCGCGTCTATTGAATGAAATCAAATCTCTATCCTTGCGGTATGAGGCGATAAGCGTACCCATGGAAATCGTTCACGGCGATGCGGACACGACGGTCGGGCTCCACATCCACTCCCGCCCCCTTGCCGCGCGCCTAGACCAAGCAAACCTAACGGTTTTAGAAGGCGTTGGTCATATGCCCCATCACGTGGCGGAAGATGACATCATTGCCGCAATCAAACGCGCTTCACACCGCGCTGCATTGCACTAGCCCCATCCCATTGCCATATTAAGAAAAAATGGAGGCCTTTCATGGAGCTACCCTTTGATGGTGCGATCAGCGAATTCTACAAAACCGGTGCGCCGGACGCCGTTCGCACGGCCATCGCGGAGGCAGGCAAAGGCGATATCATAGACAGCTCTTATCCCCATTCAGACCGCATGGGCCGTAAGGACTATGAGAAAGAAATGGAAGCGCTCCAGATCGAGCTGGTGAAACTACAGGCTTGGGCCAAAGAAAGTGGCGCGCGCATTGCAATTGTGTTCGAAGGCCGGGATGCTGCCGGAAAAGGCGGCACCATCAAACGGTTTCGGGAGAACCTAAATCCGCGCGGCGCGCGGGTTGTGGCGCTGTCAAAGCCCTCGGACACCGAACGCACAGAATGGTATTTCCAACGCTATATCAAACACATGCCCTCGGCAGGTGAACTGGTTTTCTTTGACCGCAGCTGGTACAATCGAGGCGTTGTTGAGAAGGTGTTTGGCTTCTGCTCAGACGATCAGCGCGAACATTTCTTCACGCAGGTCTCTGAATTTGAAAAAATGTTGGTGGATGACGGCATCCTGCTCTTTAAATTCTGGCTCAACGTGGGCCGCGCCGAACAGCTGCGCCGTTTTATGGCGCGTGAAAGCGATCCATTGAAACAATGGAAGCTCAGCTGGATTGACGTCGAAGGTTTGAAAAAATGGGACGACTACAGCGCCGCGATCCAAGAGACATTGCAGCGCTCGGACTGCCCAGAGGCCCCTTGGACAGTCGTGCGCAGTGACGACAAACGCCGTGCGCGTTTAAGTGCCATCCGCCATGTGCTCGGCCAAATCGACTATGACCGCAAAGATGAAAAGGCTGTTGGTACATGCGACGCCAAAGTCTGCGGCCCCAAGGACATCTGGAATGCCTAAACGCGGCTATCACCACGGCAACCTGCGCCAAGCGCTGGTGGAAGGCGCTCTGACCCTGATTGAGGCCAAAGGTCCAACAGGCTTCACCCTGTCTGAGGCGGCCAAACAGGCGGGCGTGACCCCTGCTGCGGTTTACCGCCACTTTGAGGGTCGTGAAGACCTCATTGCCGAAGCTGCCCGCCAAGGCTATGAAATCTTTGCGGATTTGATGCAGTTTGCCTATGACAAAGGCCAACCTTCCGCGCTTGCCAGCTTTGAAGCAACGGGCCGCGCCTACCTCGCTTTTGCACGCAAATATCCTGGCCACTATATCGCGATGTTTGAAAGCGGAATATCCGTCAACCGCACACCGGAACTCGCCGCCGTCGCCGCCCGTGCTCGTGGTGTCATGGAACGCGCGGCGGCAGACCTATCAGAACATATCCCCCCAGAGAAACGCCCACCGGCGAGCATGTTCTCCGCCCATATCTGGGCAATGAGCCACGGGGTTGTCGAACTTTTTGCCCGGAACTCACCGGGCACCCAAAGCCCGTTTCCGCCCGAGGATTTGTTGGAGACTGGGATTGGCGTATATTTAAGAGGACTTGGATTAATCAAACCGGATTCATGAAATTTATTCTCAGAAAAATTCTTCCTGAAAAACATTACATCAATTTCGAAATTTGGCTTATTGAACACCCTGGAGCATTCCATTCCGCCTTTTGGTTAACATTCGCAATCTTGATATTTTACTTTGCTTTTCGCCCTCAGCCCTATGTGTTCCGGGGATACATTCGTGCGGAAGTAATGAGTATCCATGACGGAACGAGCGACAATGGATTTTCAGCAATAGCGCGAGTTAAACTCCCTGATGGCAGCTTCGCACTTACGTCTACCAGATCGATTACTTTGGCTTCAGATGCTGTAGAAACAGTCTGCCTTGAAACGCGAGAACTTCAAAACGGCGTTCAACGCTATCTTTGGGTTGCTCAAATTAAATGTGCACCTGACTAATCAATCGCTTTTCGGTAACAAAAAGGGCCGCCCGAAGGCAGCCCTTTCCGTAAACATATACCAGTCGCGATTAACGCTTGGAGAACTGGAAGGAACGACGCGCTTTGCGGCGACCGAACTTCTTACGTTCAACAACACGGCTGTCGCGTGTCAGGAAGCCAGCGGCTTTCAACGCGCCACGCAGGGATGGTTCATAAAGCTGCAGAGCTTTAGAGATACCATGCTTAACCGCGCCCGCTTGACCGGACAGACCGCCACCTTTCACGGTTGCGTATACGTCGAATTCACCTTCAACGCCTGCAACAGAGAATGGCTGTGCCAGGATCATTTGCAGAACCGGACGTGCGAAATATTCGTTCTGTGGCTTGCCGTTTACGACGACTTTACCGGAACCTGGCTTGATCCAAACGCGGGCAACCGCGTCTTTACGTTTACCAGTTGCATAAGAACGGCCCAGCTCGTCACGAACAGGCTCGCGAGGTGCTGCAACTTCTACAACAGCTTCTTCGCCTGCAACTGCGGACAGCTCTTCAAGAGAATTGATTTGATCAGTCATGATTAGCTCCGCGTGTTCTTAGAGTTCTTGGACGCAACGTCCAGAACTTCTGGAGATTGTGCTTCATGCGGGTGCTCAGCACCAGCATAGACGCGCAGGTTGGTCATGATCTGACGGGACAGGCGGTTGCCTGGCAGCATGCGCTTAACCGCTTGGGTGACAACACGCTCTGGGAACTTGCCTTCCAGGATTTGCTCCGCAGTGCGGGACTTGATGCCGCCTGGGTGGCCTGTGTGCCAGTAGTAGTTCTTGTCGGAACGTTTCTTGCCGGTCAGCTGAATCTTGTCAGCGTTGATGACAATCACGTTGTCGCCGCAATCCATGTGCGGTGTGAAAGACGGCTTATGTTTGCCGCGCAGACGAGTGGCAACGATCGATGCAAGACGGCCCAGCACGATGCCTTCGGCGTCGATGATGATCCATTTCTTCTCGATGTCTGCCGGAGTAGCAGAAAAGGTTTTCATTTTGGTCTACCTAAGTTTGGTGACAAACAACGTGGCAAAGCACGCTGTCTAAAAGCGATGGGCGGGTTATAAAGGGGTTTGAGGCACAGTCAAGCGCAACAATCCTTAATTTATCCTTAATTTTCAATAGCTTAAAAAATAGGTATTATTTTACCCCATCTTTTCTCGCCATTTTCTTAGGTCGAAAAGCTTCTTGGTGGGTTATCCAAGAGCGCGCGGATTATTTTGATGCCTTCCTCAAAACGCCCCTGTTCCATTTGTCCATTCAGAGCGACGCGCACCGCATGGACAGCCCGTCCTTCGCGCAAGGTGAATTCATCCGCCGATTTCATTTCTACGCCACGCGCTTCTGCAGCCTGTGCAAAAGCAGGCGCACGCCAGCCGCTAGGAAGTTCTACCCAAACCAGCGGTACATCACTGCGCCAGCGGATTGGGTACCCCCCCAATTGGTTCACTACAAATCGCAAGTCTTCATTTATCTTAGCTTGCACCTTTTTAATGATACCCGGCAATTTGGGATTGGACATGACGTGTGCAAAAGCCTCCGTCAGCATGCTGGACACACCAAAATGACTAAACTGAGCGCTGCGCAGCATTTCCCCCACCCAACCATTGGGCGGAACTGTGAACCCAATGCGCAAGCTGGGAGACACGAGCTTTGATGGAGAGCTGATATACCACCCATGATCCGGCAGCAGCGCGCGATAGCTTTCCGCACTGTGGCGACCGGTGTTGTAACAATCATCATCCAAAATATGCAGACCATGGCGCGACGCGACATCCGCGATCTCCCGACGACGACGCGCACTTGTAGACCGAGTGGTGGGGTTATTTGTCTCAGCAGAGGTACAATACAAAGCAGCCCCGGTGGATTGTACCAATTTGTCCAGAGCCTGCGGATCGGGCCCCTCTCCATCCCAAGGCACCCCAACCACCCGAGCGCGACATAATTCCGCCCCGCGCCGGAAACCAGAGAAGGTGACTTCGTCAACCAGAACCACCGGATCATTGCCGCGCAGCACTGCCTGCATGACATGCAAAATTGCGTTTTGACCGCCATGGGTGATCACGATGTCATCTAACGTGTAGTGACCAATTGGTGCGTCTTTCATCCATGCAACGAAAGCTTTACGAGCCGCTAGGTTTGTCTCTCGTTTTGGATATTGCATCAATGCGTTAGCAGGCAAACTTGATGCGACTTTGCGCAACGCGTCTCTGATCAAATCTTCTTGTCCCATATTCGGAATGCGTGGGCTGAAAAAATCAATCATGCCACCCGTATCGACATTCGCCACCTTAGCACGCAAGTCTGCGACATAGGTGCCTCGGCCAACGCCTGCGGTCAAAACGCCATCTTCGACCAGCAAAGAATAAGCGCGCGCGACGGTGCCCGGCGTGATCTCCAGCCGATAGGCCAACTCGCGCACAGGGGGTAATTTCTGACCCGGCTCCAATGCGCCATCAGCTATGCCCTTGTTGATACAATCGATCAAAGCACGGTATTTTGCGCGGCCCGATTGCTCCAAAAGCGGTTGCCAGTTTGTACCCATTACAATGTTTTCCTAGACCGAACAATTTTCGCATTGTACCTAAAATTCGTAATACACCTGCTGCTTTGTATCAATACAATTTATCAGGCAACCGTTACAAAACCGCTACGAAAACGCGCCCGCCAATACAGGCTGTGGAGCAACATTCGAAGCGGCTGTTTCGGTTTAGGAATGAGCGCTTGAGCTTCCGCTGAACTTTGTCCTGGAAGCAAAGGCGTGATGCGGCATCGGTGTCACTCCCGACGTCGCGGTTGCACTGGGCAACCACATCTTCTGACGGACGCAAACCCCGTTGGACGTCAGAAACCACTTTAAGCCGGGGCTTGTCCCCGGCCTTTTTTTTCGACCGAGACCGCTAGGATTTTTCGGGTGGAATGGAATAGGTCAGGCTCGCATGGGCCACGAGCCCCTCCTGCCCTTCTGAACGCAAAGAAACACTCACAACAGACAAGCTGCGCCCAAGTTTCAAAAGCTCTGCGGTCGCCACAAGATCCCGATCCGCGACGGGTTTGCGCATAAAATCGATAGAACAATGGGTGGTCACAGCCAGTGCCTTTCGACCAACGCAAGCAAGCGTCGCCACATAGGCAGACACGTCAGCCAAAGCAAACATTGTGGGCCCGGACACTGTGCCGCCGGGCCGCAAGTGCTGATCTTCGACCATAAGGCGCATCACAGTGGTTTTGCCATCCAAATGATCCAGCAAGAAGCTGCCTTTGATCTGCGGAAACACTTCATCGAGATACGCTTGCATCTCTTCAATGCTCATCACTGCCTGCATCACATCCTCCTTAACGCCGTAACGTTTTTTTGCACGGTGCTTTGCTTGCGGCACCGTGCCCCTTACGCTTGCGGCAATCTGGGAGGAGAACAAGATGGCAATTTTAGAACGTTGCGACACTGGCGCGATTGCGCGGCTGACATTGAACATACCGGAACGCCTGAATTGCCTGTCAGATGAAATGCTTGCGGCTTTGCAAAGCGAACTTGACACCATCGCGAGTGAAGTGAGCATTCGCGTTGTTATCCTTTCTGGAGCCGGCAAAGCCTTCTGCGCCGGGCATGATCTCAAACAGATGACCGCTGGGCGTCAGTCTGAGGACGGCGGCAAAGCCTATTTCGCGGATCTCTTCGCGCGATGCACGAAACTGATGCTCACGATCCAATCCATTCCTCAGCCCGTGATCGCAGAAGTCCACGGCATCGCCACCGCGGCGGGCTGCCAACTTGTCGCCACATGCGATATGGCGGTTGCCGCAGAGAACACAAAGTTCGGAGTGAACGGTATTAATATCGGTTTGTTCTGTTCGACCCCAATGGTGGCCCTGACCCGCAATATCCCGCGCAAAAAGGCATTTGAGATGTTGACCACCGGTCGCTTTGCCTCCGCCCAAGAAGCCGAAGCGATGGGCCTGATCAACCGAGCGGTCCCCCATGATCAGCTTGCCGACGAAACAGAAGCGCTCGCCTCCAAGGTCGCTGAAAAGCTCGGCTCTGTGGTGAAAATCGGCAAAGAAGCGTTCTATGCGCAAGCCACGATGACCACATCAGACGCTTATGATTATGCGGGCGACGTCATGGTGCAAAACATGCTCTTCAAAGACACCGAAGAAGGAATCGCGGCCTTTTTGGACAAGCGTTCGCCCAAGTGGTCACAATAAGCAGTAATCTACCGAAAATCGGCGCAAATCCCCGGTCAATTGTGGCAAAAACATGGCGATCCACGCCGTAAAACAATCATTAGCCACGCTTCAACCCATTGTTTTTTGGCCATTTCCCCCGGTTCTATGCAATTTTAGGTATTGTTTCCCATATTGCGCCCTATTTTTTCCCAGATTGGGCTAGCGCGATGAAATTCCGCGTGTCATAACCGGGTTAACGAAGACGAAATCATTTGATGGCACTTCGTTAGATGAACCATTGGGTCGCTGAACGGCGGACGGTCCCTCCAAGGTCAACTCTCTCTGACCTAGCCCAGCGTGGCAGTTCCGTCCAAAGCCGCAGCGACCCAAATGACTCTTAGGCCCCCGCTCCGATTGCAGCCCTTTCCAAAGCCCCCATTCTGCCCTATGTCGCGCCTATGACACAGACATTGCATATCATCGGCGGCGGCATGGCCGGATCAGAGGCAGCTTGGCAGGCGGCCAACATGGGTGTGAACGTGGTGATCCACGAGATGCGCCCTAAGGTAGAAACATTCGCGCACCAGACCGGCAATCTGGGCGAGATGGTGTGTTCCAATTCTTTCCGCTCTGATGATGATGAGCAAAACGCCGTGGGTCTGCTCCATTGGGAAATGCGTGCGGCGGGTGGTTTGATTATGCGAACCGCAGACAAACACCGCCTTCCTGCGGGTGGTGCATTGGCTGTTGACCGCGAACCTTTTGCGGAAAGCGTCACGGCTGCGTTGAAATCCCACCCAAATATTAGCGTCTCGTATGAAGAAATCACCGAGTTGCCAACGGATGGCCATTGGATCATCGCCACTGGCCCATTGACCTCTGCGGGTCTGGGGGCTGCCATTCAGGCTGAAACCAGCGCGGATTCCTTGGCCTTCTTCGATGCCATCGCGCCGATCGTCTACACCGAATCCGTCAATATGGACGTCGCTTGGTTTCAGTCTCGCTACGACAAAGGTGAAACGGAAGAAGAGCAAAAAGCCTATTTGAACTGCCCGATGACGGAAGCCCAATACGAGGCGTTCATCGACGCGCTGCTGGCGGCAGATAAGACAGAATTCCACGAAGGCGAAACCGCTGGCTATTTTGATGGCTGCCTGCCAATCGAAGTCATGGCGGAACGGGGGCGCGAGACGTTGCGCTTTGGCCCGATGAAACCGGTTGGCCTCACCAATCCCCATGACCCTGAAACAAAAGCCCATGCGGTGGTGCAGCTGCGCCATGACAACGCGCTTGGCACGCTGATGAACATTGTTGGTTTCCAGACCAAGATGAAATACGGCGCACAAACCGAAGTGTTCAAAATGATCCCGGGTTTGGAAAACGCGTCTTTTGCACGGCTTGGTGGCATTCACCGCAACACATTCATCAACTCACCCACCTTGCTTGATGATCAAATGCGTCTGAAGTCCAAACCCCACATCCGTTTCGCTGGCCAAATCACTGGCGTGGAAGGCTATGTGGAAAGCGCGGCCATGGGTCTTTTGGCAGGCCGTCTGGCGGCTGCGGAAATTCTCGGCCAAAGCCTTGAAACCGCACCGCTCAACACAGCTATGGGTGCATTGGTGCATCATATCACTGGCGGGGCTGAGGCGAAGACCTTCCAACCGATGAATGTGAACTTTGGTCTCTTCCAACCTGTGGAAGGCCTAAAAGGCGGTCGCCGCGGTCGCAAGGACCGTTACAAGGCTTACACGGACCGCGCTAAAGCGGAATGGCAAGGCTGGTTGGATGCGCAAGTAAGCTCTGCTAAAGTCTGAGCGCATCCACACAAGGCTTTGAAACCTTTGACCTTTCGCACGCGCTTTGCCCCATCACCTACGGGACCTTTGCATTTGGGCCATGCCTATTCGGCCATTGTGGCCCATGACATGGCCAAAGCAGCTGGCGGAGCCTTCCTTTTGCGCATGGAAGACACGGATTTGCAGCGTTCAAAACCTGAATGGGATGCGCAAATCGTGGATGATCTCACGTGGCTTGGTCTCACATGGGAGACGCCAATCCTGCGCCAATCCAAGCAGCTTTCATCTTACGAGCCAGCACTTGAACAGCTTGCCGCGATGGATCTCCTCTACCCCTGTTCCTGCAGTCGCGCAGACATCCGGGCAGCACTCGCAGCGCCTCAAGAAGGGGTCACGCACGAAGTCTATCCCGGCACTTGTAAACACCGCTCTATGTCTGATCGCAAACCGGGGGACGCCCTGCGGATCCACTTGGACCGGGCGCTCAACCAGCTCAGTGATAAGACGGTAGCATTTGAAGAAACCGGCAATACGTTCAAAGGCCATCACACCATTGACCCTGACCGCGCCATCCAAGAGATCGGCGACGTGGTCCTTTCGCGCAAAGGCGAAGACATTGTCGCCTATTTTCTGGCCTCAGCCCTTGATGACATCGCCCAAGGCATCACCCATGTGGTGCGGGGCGAAGACCTGTTTGACTTCACCGCAATCCAAGTGATCCTGCTGACCCTGCTCGAACTCCCGATCCCGACCTATCACCACCATGGTTTGATCCGGGATGAGCATGGCAAACGCCTGGCCAAACGTGACGACGCGCGCGCGCTCTCCAAATTCCGCGCAGAAGGTGCAACCCCAGAAGACATTCGCAGGATGATTGACCTCTAGGCCGTTCCACCGCTTCTTTTTGGAAAAAATATCCCGGGTGAATTGGCCATAGGCCAAGAGGGCAGAGCCCTCATTCATTCCGCGCGGGCAGAGCCCTCCTACCTTGCACGTGGACGGAGCCCTCTTAATCAGTGGGAGTGATCGCCATCCGTCATTGGCTTCATAAGCTCAACGCTCTCACCATCGCGCACCGCGCGGTAAAAACAGCTTTTTCGACCGGTGTGGCAAGCAGGGCCAATCTGCTTCACGATCACCAGCAGACAATCGCTATCGCAATCAAAGCGGAAATCCACGAGCGTTTGCGTATGCCCGCTGGTCTCGCCTTTGACCCAGAAGGATTGACGCGACCGCGACCAATAGGTCACTTTCCCAGTTTCCAAAGTCTTTTCAATAGATTCCGCATTCATCCAGGCCATCATCAGCACGTCATGCGTATCCGCATCCTGCGCAATCGCCGGGATCAAACCTGCTTCATTGAACTTCAGCCGGTTCACATCAAAAATACCAAAATCATCTTCGTGCATATCGAAAGCCTTTGCATCTCTGAACGCGCCCTCTATCTATGACTCTCAAACAAAAGGAAACCGTTATGTCCGCGGAAAGCGATCTGATCAAACTCTACTCCGGGCAAATCCTTGCCCTTGCATCGGATATGCCCCACACGGACCGTCTCGATGCGCCGGACGCAACGGTAAAAAAGCGCGCACCCTTATGTGGATCCACCATCACGGTCGATGTGAAAATTCAAGACGGCAAAATCACGGGCTATGCCCAAGACGTGAAAGCCTGCGCATTAGGTCAAGCGGCCGCATCTGTGGTTGGCAAAAATGTCATTGGCAGCTCAAAGGCCGAAGTTGAAGGCGCGCGTGACGCCCTGAAAGTCATGCTCAAAGACAACGGCCCTACGCCACCCGCGCCCTTTGACGGCCTAGAGGTTCTGCGCGCGGCCGCAGATTACCGCAACCGGCACGCGTCAATCTTGCTCTCGCTCGAGGCAACGCTTGAAGCCTTTGATCAGGCCGAACAAACCGCCTGCGCCTAAAAAGCCCAAACCAAAAAAATCGCCGCACTTCCGGGACAGGAAGGCGGCGAAGGATGCGTTCAAGCCAAGGGATGTTTCGAAATGGGATGTTGTGAGGCAGACCCATCGAGAGACATAACTGAGGTATGGGACAGGCAGTTTCAGTCGGTACGCACAAATTGGGGACAGGTGCGTGTGAAACGGCCCTCTACCTGAACGCCAGGCAGTCCGAGGTAATCAAAATCCTTTCGGTAAGAAGTTCTTAAGCAAGGTGTCTTTAAGCAAGACCGGGAATATGCAGAGCAACGATCATCATAACCACCAAAGCACCGGCCCCAACTGCATCATGTAGCAGTGTGAATTGGGAATTGCGGATCACGGTCTTGATCTGGGTCATCATGTCTTTGTTCCTGCGCTCAATCGTTTTGTTGCTTATTTGTTCTCATTTTTTGTTCTCATATGCAAGAACTTTTTGAGAACATTTGAGAACATTTATCGAATTAAACGCTAACCCACTGAAATCAAACGAATGGCTTGATCCTGTTCCATGAGCCACAGAAGCACCCGCGCCGCCTGCCCGCGCTCCGATGTCAGGTCTGGATCGTCATTGAGCAGCTTTCGGGCATCACTTTGCGCAACGGCCATCAATGCGGCCTGCGATTCTATGTCAGCAATGCGGAACCGCGGCAGGCCCGATTGCGCCGTACCAATCAAGTCCCCTGCCCCACGCATTTCCAGATCGGTCTCAGAAATCTTGAACCCGTCATTCGTGTCGCGCATGACCTTCAGCCGCTTCTGCCCATTTTCAGACAGCGGCGCTTGATACATCAGCAAACAAGTCGAGGCCTGATCCCCCCGCCCGACGCGACCGCGCAGCTGGTGAAGTTGGGCCAGGCCAAAGCTTTCCGCACGTTCAATCACCATGATCGTGGCGTTGGGCACATCGACCCCGACTTCGATCACCGTGGTGGCGACCAAGACCTGTGTCTTGCCACTCGCGAAATCGGCCATGGCCGCATCTTTCTCTGCCGGGGCCATTTGACCGTGCACCAAACCACAAACGCCCTCGCCCAAAGCCGCGCGCAGCGCTTTGAACCGATCTTCCGCCGCCGTGAGGTCCATGACCTCACTTTCTTCCACGAGCGGACACACCCAATAGGCTTGCTTGCCCTCAGTGACCGCCTGCCGCAGCCGTTCCACAACTTCGTCAATGCGATTGTCGGATACCATGACCGTGGTGATTGGCTGGCGTCCCGGCGGCTTTTCGTCCAGCACCGAAACATCCATATCCCCGTATTGCGCCAAAGCCAGCGAGCGCGGTATTGGCGTGGCGGTCATCACCAAGACATCCGCCTGCGCCCCTTTTTTACCCAGCTCCAACCGCTGACGCACCCCAAACCGGTGCTGTTCGTCCACAATGGCAAGGCGCAGGTCCATGAACTCCACGTCCTTTTGGAACACCGCATGAGTGCCCACGAGAATATGGATGTTGCCCGCTTTCAGAGCCTCTAGTTTAGCTTTGCGCTCTTTGCCTTTGTCGCGCCCAGTGAGGATTTCGACAACCACACCCGCTTGCTCCGCTAATGGCCGCAGCCCTTGCAGATGCTGGCGCGCCAAAATCTCGGTCGGGGCCATCATGACGCCCTGCCCGCCAGCCTCCACCGCATTCAGCATGGCCATGAACGCGACCAGCGTCTTCCCCGCGCCCACATCCCCCTGCAGCAAACGGTTCATGCGATGCGCGGTAGCCATGTCATCGGCAATCTCAGAAATCGCGCGTTGTTGGGCGCCGGTCGGGCGGTATGGCAAAGCGGCCAGCACCTTGCCTTGCAGTTTGCCCGTCGCTTCGCTGATCCGGCCGGGGGCGCGTTTTAGCTGGCTGCGCGCTAAGGCGAGCGTCATTTGATGCGCGAAAAACTCATCATAGGCCAAGCGTTCCCGAGCGGGATTGGTCGGCGAAAAATCTTTGCTTCCAGCCGGTTGATGGGCGGTCTTGATGGCGTCCTGCCAATCTGGCCAGCCCGATTGGGCTTTTTGATTGGGGTCAATCCACTCGTCCAACTCTGGCGCAAGCCGCAGCGCAGAGGCAGCCGCTTTGGTCATGGTCTTCAGAGTCACACCAGACGTCAGGTGATAGACTGGTTCAAAATCGGGGATCGTGTCGGCTGCATCTTCGGGCAGCATATGATCGGGGTGCACCATTTGGGCGATGCCATCAAACAGCTCGATCTTACCCGACACCAAACGCCGAGAGCCTTCCGGCAGTTGTTTCTGAAGGTAATCCCCCCGCGCATGGAAAAACACCAATTGAAAACTCGTCTCTGCGTCCTCGACCGTCACCCGATACGCCCCAGAGCGGTTGCGCGGTGCGCGGTGGGTGCCGACGGTGACCGCGACAGTTACAACGCCGGGCATCTCTGCCCCTTGAATGGTGTCGCGCCGCCGCCGGTCGATTACCGAATAAGGCAATGAAAACAACACATCACGGGGCTTTTCTATCCCAATCGCCGTAATATGCTGCGCGACTTTGGGCCCAATGCCATCAAGCTTGGTCACATCCGCAAAAAGCGGAAACAGGATTTCCGGGCGGCTGCTCACAGCCCCTCAATCAACGCAAGCCAGGCGTCTTCATCGATGGTTTCAACGCCCAGATCCGCGGCCTTTTTCGCCTTTGAGCCTGCACCCGGGCCAGCAACCAGCAGATCTGTTTTTCCGGAAACGGAGTTTGAGACCTTCGCCCCAAGCCCTTCGGCACGCACCTTCGCCTCGTCGCGGGTCATTTTCTCTAACTTGCCGGTAAAGACCACGGTCTTGCCCGCCACGGGGCTTTCTTTTGACGGCGCTTCTGGAGGGATGATCGTGAGCTGATTGATCAACCGCTCAATCGCCGCACGCTCGTCTGGATTGGCAAAGGCGTCGGTCAGGGAAAGCCCCACTGTCGCACCGATCCCGTCAATCCCGGTTAGGTCCTGCCATGCGGTGGTTGCCTCTATCGGAACATGGCACGCAGCAATCGCCGCCTCGCGGGTGGCTTTGATTTTGGCGCTGCGCCCGGCGACCTCCGCGGCTTTACGCTCTGCATCTTCCGCCTCATCCGCTTTGCGCCAAGCCAGAGCCGCTGGGCGCGCGGTGTTCGCGGCGGCCACCATCGCGTTCCAGTCCATGAAATGCAGTGCTAGGTCTTTGGCGGCAGTTTCGCCCACATGGCGAATGCCCAAAGCGAAAAGCGCGCGGGCGAAGGCGATGTTGCGTTTATCTTCAATGGCCGCAAACAAGTTGGTTGCACTTTGATCCCCCCACCCCATGCGATTTTTCAGCTTGGTCAGCTGGTTCGCATCCCGTTCCGCGAGAGTGAAAATATCCGCAGGTTCTTTGATGGGCAGCGCCTCATCCTCAAAGAACATCTCGATCTGTTTTGCGCCAAGCCCTTCAATGTCAAAGGCCTTGCGCGCCACGAAATGTTTGAGCTTCTCTTTGGCCTGCGCCGGGCAGACCATTCCGCCGGTGCAGAACCGGACCGAGTCGCCTTCTTCGCGCACCGCCGGGCTGCCGCATTCTGGGCAGCAGGTAGGAAATTCGTAAGGCACTGAGCCGTCTGGACGTTTCGAAAGATCCACATCCGCGACTTTCGGGATCACATCGCCGGCGCGGTAGACCTGAACCCAATCGCCTTCCCGGATGTCTTTTCCGTCGCGGATTTTGTGGCCCTTGTTGTCAAAACCGCGGATGTAATCCTCATTGTGGAGCGTGGCGTTGGACACGACCACACCGCCCACGGTCACCGGCGTCAGGCGCGCGACCGGGGACAATGCGCCCGTGCGGCCCACCTGAATGTCGATCGCTTCCAAGCGCGTCCAAGCGGTTTCGGCGGCAAATTTATGGGCAATCGCCCAGCGAGGTGTGGTGGACCGGAAGCCAAGGCGCGCCTGCATCGCGAGATCGTCCACCTTGTAGACGACCCCATCAATGTCATAGCCCAGCGTGGCGCGTTGTTCTTCGATCAAGCGATAATGAGAAATGAGTTCCGCCGCGGAATTGCATTTCTGCGTCAATGGGTTGGTCGAAAAGCCAAACGCGGCCAAGCGTTCAATGGCGCCAAATTGCGTCTCTGCCAAAGGCTCAGACAGCTCACCCCATGCATAGGCAAAGAACTTTAACGGGCGGGACTTCGTGATCTTTGCGTCCAACTGGCGCAATGACCCGGCGGCGGCATTTCGTGGATTGGCAAAGGGTTTATCGCCAGCTTCCGCTTGCCGCGCGTTGAGCGCCGCAAAATCCGCGTGGCTCATATAGACTTCGCCGCGTACCTCCAGCACATCGGGCGCATCTGAAACTTGGTGCGGGATATCGGTGATGGTCAAGGCGTTGGCAGTCACGTTTTCACCGGTCGCTCCATCACCACGAGTGGCGGCTTGAACAAGCTTCCCCTGCTCATATCGCAGCGACAGGCTAAGCCCGTCGATCTTGGGCTCTGCGGTAAAGGAAAGCCCGGCGCTTTGATCGACGCCCAGAAAATTTCGCACGCGCTCAACAAAAGCACTGACGTCTTCATCTTCAAACGCGTTGCCCAATGAGAGCATCGCCACGGCATGGGTGACCTTGCCAAACCCATCCGCCGCAGGTGCACCCACCTGATCGCTTGGGCTATCCGCTCGCTTCAGATCAGGAAAGGCCGCTTCAATTGCCGCGTTCCGGCGCTTGAGCCTGTCATATTCCGCATCTGATATCTCAGGCGCGTCTTTGGTGTGATAAGCGTCATTCGCTGCGCCCAGCACTTGTGCCAACTGCGCCAGCTCTGCTTTTGCCTCATCTGCGCTAAGCTGATTGATGTCTTTTTCTTCTGTCATAAAGCGCGCTTCCCCTGCTTATCCTTTTAGATAAAACGGGGCTCGGGCTTCGTCCAGAAGACAAGTGGCGTCAGACCATATCTAACGCTACTTTCTCTCGCCAATTTTTGTCATCAAGTCGGGTCTTACGCCCGCAACGCCACGGCCTCTGGTGTTTCATTCTCGTTCCCGGCTGGATCTCGCAGCACATACCCACGCCCCCAAACGGTTTCGATGTAATTTTCACCGCCAGTCGCCTCTGTCAGCTTCTTACGTAGCTTGCAGATAAACACATCAATGATCTTGAGCTCCGGTTCATCCATCCCGCCATAAAGATGGTTTAAGAACATCTCTTTCGTCAGCGTCGTGCCTTTGCGCAAAGAGAGCAGCTCTAGCATCTGATACTCTTTGCCGGTCAAATGCACCTGCTGGCCGTCCACATCTGCGGTTTTTGCATCCAAATTAACGGCAACCCGTCCCGTATTGATAATGGACTGCGAATGCCCTTTTGAGCGACGAATAATCGCGTGGATCCGCGCGACCAGCTCTTCGCGATGGAAAGGTTTCGTTAAGTAATCATCTGCGCCAAAACCAAACCCCTTAAGCTTGCTGTCGGTATCATCTGCACCAGACAGGATCAGAATTGGCGTTTCAATCCGCGCAAGTCGAATTTGGCGCAGCACCTCATGGCCCATCATGTCTGGCAGACCCAGATCCAGAAGGATCAGGTCGTAATCATAAAGCTTTGCTAGATCGACCCCTTCTTCGCCCAAATCCGTCGCATAAACGTTCAGATTGGCATGGGTCAGCATCATTTCGATGCTCTTAGCTGTGGCAGGATCATCTTCAATCAATAAAACACGCATACAATTTCTCCGAGACTGGCAGCTAAAATTAACCATGCATGCCATAGTCTTAACTTTTTACTAATTTCATTTTGAAATTATAAACTATCGCTAAAGTTGTCTATATTTTTGTAGCGCCGTCGTCTTCAATCCATCCTCACCATGGCTCCGAATGGCCCGCAGCCATTCCATGAACTCCTCCTCTGTAAGGCCGTATCGGTCTAAAGCATCCTTTTGACTGATCAGCCCATAGACCACCCCACGCACCACCGCGGCCTTGCGAGAGGCAACCCATCGTCGGGTGCTCCTTGGTGGTAAATCCGCCTGCGAGAATACACTGCCATCCGGCAGGGTGACCGCCCTGCGCCCGTCCGCCTTTTTCAAATACATGCCATCTTCCTTCCGCTCACACCGTTGCCCGTCCCCCGCGCGCACCGCCAAAACGCACAGTCAGCCCCCTGATCACAAAGCGTTTCGGCAGCGGTTTCGCACTGGCCTTTTGCAACAAAGGGGCTTAACGGGACGTGAAACGAGGGGTTGAGAGTAATTAGGATTTTCCTATATTCCTCACGTTCACCCCCTGCTCGCTTTGGAACTTCCCGATGGCTTTGGATAAAACACAGGAAAATACGCACCCAATTAACTCCCTTGGCTTCGCCAAACCCCCGTCAGAAACGCGTGTGGTTGTGGCTATGTCGGGCGGGGTTGATAGCTCTGTTGTCGCCGCGAAACTGGCCGATGAGGGCTATGACGTGGTGGGTGTGACACTCCAGCTTTATGATCACGGGGCGGCGCTGGCCAAAAAAGGCGCCTGCTGCGCCGGGATTGATATCCATGATGCGCGTCGAGTGGCCGAGGAAAAAGGCTTTCCGCATTACGTTCTGGATTATGAAAATATCTTCCAAGATGCGGTCATTGATGAATTTGCTGACAGCTATCTGGGGGGTGCGACCCCGGTGCCTTGCATCCGGTGCAACGAGCGTGTGAAGTTCAAGGATCTGCTTGAAACCGCCAAAGACCTAGAAGCGGACTGCATGGCGACGGGCCATTACATTCAGCGCAAGATGGGCAATCGCGGCGCAGAACTGCATTCCGCAGAGAATGCAGGTAAGGACCAAAGCTACTTCCTGTTCTCCACCACACCAGAGCAGCTCTCATATTTGCGCTTCCCATTGGGGCATTTGCCAAACAAAGAAGCGACGCGCGCTTTGGCGGCGGAATATGGGCTGTCGGTTGCTGACAAGCCTGACAGCCAAGACATTTGCTTTGTACCAAATGGCGACTATGCGTCTGTCATTGAGAAACTGCGCCCCGGTTCCGCAGAGCCCGGTGACATTGTTGATCATGAAGGTGTCGTACGTGGCAAACACAACGGCGTGCTGCACTACACCATCGGCCAACGTCGCGGCCTTGGGATCGGAGGCCTGTCTGAGCCGCTTTATGTGGTCAAGCTCGACGTGGACAAAAAGCAAGTTGTGGTGGGCCCAAAAGAGATGCTCGCCACGCGGACCATTCCGGTGAAAGAAATCAACTGGCTTGGGGACGAACCCTTTGACAGCGAGAAAGAATGGCATCTTTCGGTGAAAGTGCGTTCAACGCGACCTCCACGGGAAGCGATCATTCGTCCGACTGGACCGACCACGGCTGAGGTTGAATTGCTGACGCCTGAGGAAGGGGTCTCGCCAGGACAGGCTTGTGTGTTTTACGCCCCGGAAGGCAGCCGCATCTATGGCGGCGGCTGGATCTGGCGGGGGTGATGTAGGGTGGGGTTTTACCCCTCCATATTTCTGCATTCATAAAAACGGATTCATGGTGGGGTGAAACCCCACCCTACGCCCGGCCTACGTATCCAGCCCATCCAAAACCGCTTTAGCGGCACGCAGACCCGGGTCCTCACCGCCTTTGCCGAGCTTATCCATGGTGTCTCGGACCACCTGCAACTGTGCATCGGGCTGCTCTAAAACATCCAGCACGCTGGGCACAATGTTCTCTACCGTGCAGTTCTCTGCCAAATGTTCGGGGATCACGCGGGTGTCGGTGATCAGGTTCGCCAATGTCACCGTATCAATGCGCAACATGCGTTTGAAAATCATGCGGCTGATCGGACTGACGTCATAAGCAATGACCATCGGCGTTTCCGATGCTGCAAGCTCCAAAGATACGGTGCCAGAAGCGGCCAAAGCTACGTTGGCGGCCTTAAAGGCTGCGCGTTTTTGTTGGGCGAATGTATTAAGATCCTGCCCTGTCGGATCCAAAATCACCGGCGGCTGCGCCATCGCCGCGACCTGTTCTTTCACGATCTCAGCAACTGGCCCCGTGGTTGGCAAAACGAACCGCAAATCAGGTCGCGATTTGGCCAACGCGTCCATCGCTGGAACAAAGATCGGCAAAAGCCGGGTGACTTCACTTTTGCGACTTCCGGGCAAGATCAATGCGATAGGCGCATCGGGTAAGCCGAGCATGTCCCGAAATGCCTGCGCCTCTGCGCCTCTGGCCACCGGTTCATTCACCACCGGGTGCCCCACAAAGTCACAGCGCATCCCTGCAGCCTCCATGTACGGCGGCTCAAAAGGCAGTAATGCAAGTACCTGATCGATGCTTTTCGCCATTTTGTCTGCGCGCTTTGGACGCCATGCCCAAACCGATGGAGCGACATAGTGCACCGTCCGCGTATCGCCTGCTGCTTTCACAAGTTTGGCCACACGTAGGCAAAAATCGGGGCTATCGATGGTGATCATCACATCAGGCTGAAGCGCAATCACTGCATCAGCGCATTCTCGAATACGACGCTTGAGATGGAAATACTTCGGAAGCACCTCGGCAATCCCCATGACAGAGAGCTCTTGCATTGGAAATTGACTTTCCAAGCCTTCCGCTTCCATCAACGGCCCGCCCACTCCATGGAACTCCAGATCATCACGCAGAGCTTTAAGACCTTGCATCAGTGAGGCCCCAAGCTTGTCCCCCGAAAGCTCCCCGGCGATGAGGTAGATCTTCATCTAAAGGTCCTCCAACCCGTAGATAAAGACACCGAGGTCTTCAGCGAGTTTCAGCGAGTCCTCGCGATCAAGTACCAGAACCCGACCGGCCGCGAGCGCAATGCCCGCGAGGCCCGCCTGTGCGACGTTGTGAATGGTGTCCGGTCCGATGGCGGGCATGTCGACCCGCAGATCTTGACCTGCCTTTGGGGCTTTCACAAATACGCCTTTGGCCCGGCGCAGATTTGGATCGGTTTGCCCCACAAACTGCAGCATTGCATCGGTGCCTTGCAGGGTTTCAATGCCCAAGCAAAGACCAGCGGCGACACACGCGCCCTGCCCTACGTCCAGCGGAGACAGCGCGGATAGAATTTCAGCAGCTTTCGCCGCATCAGCAAGCGCTTGTTCGTCGGGCGCAGGGCCCGCGATAAGCCCCGTTTTCGCGGTGATCTCAAGAAGCTCATGGGCACCGCGCACAGTCAGACTGTTTTCCTCAAAAAAGGAAATCACCAAGCGCAACAACGCATCATCGCCCTGCCCGAACGCCGCGGTGAGACGCGGCGCGTTGGCCTTCATGAAGTCGTCAAAATTTGCTGGGTCCAGCGCAGGACGCGACATAGCACCTGCAAAGACCACTTCGCTCACGCCTTCAGACTTTAGATCAACAAACAGCGCTCCCAGTTTTTCAAACTGGTGTTCGTGGACCGGCCCGGTCTGATCATGATCCACACCTTTCAGTGTCACGACCAGAGCATCCGGGACCGCACGAGCCAGCTCTACTGGCAACAACCCTTTGGCGGAAATGATCGCAAGACGGCCCAAATCCAGCCTCTTATTGTGGGGTCAGGAAAGAGCGGTCGGAATTGCCGAGCACGAATTCGACAATATCTTGTACGTAAGAACTGTCGCTCTCCTCACCCAGCCGCTTGCTGCGCTCCATGAACGAGCCTTCCCCTTGTGCCAGCATCTGAAACGCCGCTCGCAGCGCAGTGATGTCTTCCCTCGCCACGCCACTGCGTTTCAGGCCGACGAGGTTCAAACCATCAAGCTGCGCGCGTGGGCCTTGAACCAAGCCGTAAGGAATAACGTCATTCGTGACCATAGACAGCGCACCAATAATGGCACCTTTGCCGATACGGACAAATTGGTGCACCCCGGATAGACCACCCACAATAACGTGATCTTCAATGATGCAATGGCCTGCAATGGCGACGGAATTTACCAAGATCACATGATCGCCAATCTGTGCATCATGGGCCACGTGGCAGCCATGCATAAACAGACCATCGTCGCCGACCTTCGTCACCCCGCCACCGCCTTCGGTGCCGCAGTTCATGGTCACACCTTCGCGGATGCGATTGCGTTTGCCGATGATCAGCTTGCTGGCTTCGCCCTTGAACTTCAAATCCTGTGGGATTTCGCCAATTACTGAGAATGGGAAGATCACGGTATCTTCGCCGACCTCGGTATCGCCTGTCACTACCACATGGGATTTCAGCTCGACACCTTCATGCAGCACGACCTGAGGCCCCACCAATGAGAACGGCCCCACTTTGCAGCCAGCTGCAATCTGAGCGCCCTCTTCGATAACGGCGGATGGGTGGATCTCTGCTTTGGAAGAAATTCCCATAGGATTAAGCTTTCGGCAGTTCCATCATTGCGGTGAATTCTGCCTCAGCCGCCATTTCACCTTCAACTTCGGCAACGCCCGAGAACTTCCAAACCTTACCGCCAGGCTTGCCGCGCACGGTGGTCAGCTTCATTTCCAGCACGTCGCCCGGCACCACCATGCGGCGGAACTTGCACTTGTCGATGGCCATAAAATAGACCTGCATGTTCTTGTCTTCCATGCCAAGCTCTGTGCCCACCATAATCGCCGCAGTCTGCGCCATGGCCTCAATAATGGTCACGCCTGGCATGATCGGATTGCCTGGGAAATGGCCTTGGAAATGCGGCTCGTTCATGGTGACGTTTTTGATGCCAGTCGCTGACTGAAAGCCATAAATATCAACAACTTTGTCGACCAACAGGAAAGGGTAACGGTGTGGAATGATCCGTTGGATCAAGTGGATATCGGCGGATTTTAATGTCTCGCTCATTTTTCTCTCCTGTTTAGTTCGATCGTTGCTCGCTGTTTCTGTCCCTAACAAGGGCAACACGGCTGAGCAAGCAGCCCATTGAATATATCAGTTCTCTTCGCCGTCTGGCTGTTCTTCTTCCGCGGCGCCATCACCCAGCATCACATTGGCCTGCGCAATCACCCGATCCGTCACATCTAACACGCTGGAAGAGGCAAAGACCGAGTTCTTTTCTAATACCACAAGCGCCCCGCTTTCGCGCAACACCACTTCAAGCACCGGCGCAAGCTCTTGGAAGAAAAGACGTTTCTCCGCTTCTGCATTTGCAGCTAGATCGTTTTCGCGCTGTTGCTCAAATGCGCGAATGCCTTCGACCCGTTCATCAAATGCATCAGCCACTTTGCGGAAGTCCTCAGGGGACATGGTTGGCCGCTTGTCGGTCAACGCCTGCTCTTCCTCAGAAAGTTCCGCAGCAATCCGGCGATACTCTGCGGCCAAAACAGCTGTCTCAGCTTGTAACTCTGTCAACGCTCGCTGGCCGAAATTGCTTTCAGCGTAAAGACGCTCAGAGTCTATTATCAGTATTGTACTGGAAGGAAGGTTGCGCGCCTGAGCCTCAAGCGTGACCGGCATAAATGCTATGCCGATCACAAAAACCAATGCACGCAGCAACATTGTCACCTTAGAATTCAGTCCGAATGGTCAGGTTAAACGTCTGCTCTTTATCAAACGCTTCTTTGGAGATCGCCCGAGACCAATTAAACTGCAAAGGACCGATGGGCGTTTCCCAGAACAATGATACCCCAACTGTTTGACGTAGTGTGAAGTCATCATAGAGCAACGAATTACCGGCTGCTGGCGTGCCATCGACACCCCAAAGGGAACCGACATCATAGAATACACCGCCAGAGATGCCGTATTCTTCCGGCAAGCCCAATGGGAACTCCGCTTCAAAACGTGCCACCGCATAGAATTTGCCGCCTAAACCGTCATTCACAGTCGCGCCATTATCAGCGGTCGAAATTTCTCTTGGTCCCATTCCATATGGCTCAAAGCCACGGAACTGGCGACTCCCCAAAGCAAAACGATGATGCACACGAGTGTCGTCGTTCTGCGCGTGGATTGCGCCGCCTGCTAGTGTCGCACGAAGTGTTACATCGCCGTTCAGCACTTTAGTCTGAGCCACCGCACGCGCAGTGGAGCGGATCATTTCGACGTCGCTTCCTGGTCCAGAAATGTCCTGACCAACTTCAAATAAGATACCAGCGTCTGGGTTCAAACCGCCGATCCGTGAGTCAAAGCTGTAAGTGTACCCGATAGAACTATTGCTCAGTTTACCACGAGCGCCTTCGGTATTGATAATTGAACCTGTTACCTGAGCAGGGTCGCCCACAGCAGTAGGCACCTTCATGTCCACATCTTCATAAGTGTACTGCAACCGCAAAGAGCTTTGTTCACCCAAAGCAAAACCTAGGAATGGCTGGAAACGCCCCGTCGTATTTTCAAAGCGTACCGAGCCAGAATTGCTATCTTGGTAGCTTAAATTAAAGCCAAGCGCGACATCGCGGCCCAAAAATGCGGGTTCAACGAAACTCAGCTGGTAGTCATTTACGTCAGGTGAGGTTGAGACATTAACCGAGAGCGTCTGCCCCCGACCCAAGAAGTTCCGTTCAGAGAATCCTGCAACCAAACCGAACCCAGAGTCGGTAGAGTACGTACCGCCGAAGCTCAAAGACCCGGTGGGCTGTTCTTCGACATCCACATCAACAACAACTTGATCTGGCGTAGAGCCCTGGCGTGCATTCACATCAGAAGTAGAAAAGAACCCAAGCGCGCGAATACGTTCTGCGGACTCACGGATCTCACGTGGGTTGAAAGGGTCCCCTTCCGCGACCTTGAATTGGCGACGCACAACGCGGTCCAGAGTCGTGGTGTTGCCCTCGATATCAATGCGCTCGACGAAAATACGTGGCCCGCGGACAAGGGCGAATTCCACATCTAGACTCAAGTCGCGGTCGTTCCGAGTGATGCGTGGTTCAACCCGCACGAAATCCAATGCCTCTTGGGAGGCTCGTTTTTCCATCCGCGCAATCGCATTTTCTACCAATAGCGGAGAATATGTTTTGCCTGTCCGAATACGCAGAGTCTTTTCAAAGGTCTCAACATCAACTTCCGGCAAGTCACTTACAACCGTGATCTCACCAAAGGTGAACTTTTGCCCCTCTTCCACGTTAAAGGTCAGGAAGTAGGCATCCCGTTCTCGAGCCAGCTCGGCGTTCACGCCGGTGACCCGGAAATCAACATACCCGCGGGACTGATAGAAATCACGCAGCAGCTGTTTGTCGAATTCTATGCGGTCCTCAACCAATGTATCCCGACGTACAAACGCACGCAGAAGGCCCGCTTGCTTGGTACCAAGTTCGCGGCGCAGGCGGCGGTCCGAATAAACGCGGTTGCCAACAAAGCTTAGCCGTTCGATTTCAGCGACAGAGCCTTCAAAAATCTCAAAAACGAGGTCAGCCCGGTTTTCAGAACGACGGATCACCCGTGGCGTTACCCGTGCGGCAATACGGCCTGCCTGGGCGTAAGCTTCCGCAATCGCGTCTGCATCGCGTTCTGCGGTAGCTGGGTTTAGAACACGACGGGACTGGGATTCCACGACGGCTTCCAAAACATCATCTTTTAGGCGGCGGTTGCCTTCAAATCGCACGACGTTGATGGTTGGGAACTCCGTGACGCGGACAATCAACCGGTTTCCTGCCGGAACGATTTCGACAGTTTCAAACAAACCTGTCGCCAAAATGCGTTGATATGCGTCGTTTAGGTCACCCGCAGAGACCACCTGCCCCTGAGCGATTCCTGCATATGAAGCAATGGCCGCATCTTCAATGCGGTTATTTCCTTCTACAACAAAACTCGAGAAACGATAGCTTTGGGCTTCTGCAAAATTAGGTGCAGCCACAAAACCTGTTGAAATCAATAAAGAAAGTGCAATCGCCGTGCTACGCAACGTGCCCTTACGCAAGGTGCGGCGGCTGGCAGCGCCCCCAGTAGTCCTGCTCATAATTCTTATTCCTGTCAGACATCCCAGTCACAAACTGAGTAGCGGGAATAGGCTGCATTGTCAAAAACACAAACCACGCAATCGGCAGGATCACGTGGCAATCAAAAGATGTTTGTGACGATTTGAAATAATTGGGGATTTTGCGGTTCAGAAATGTACGCTTGTCCCTTCGGGATCAGTGCCAGAAAAAGCCCATACTGCCCAGTTCCGCCGCGATGCCAAGGCTCATCAAAATCGCTGCCGGAAACGCCAAACGTTCCCAGTTCACGTTCCATAGAACGTTCATGGCACGGTATCCATTTTGAATCGTTTGCATGGCCAACTCCGCCGTTAATCTGCCTCACAGCCCGACTTATCAGGGATAAATCGGGCAAGATTAGGGCGAAGCGGAGTTTTAATGGTTAAAGGACGTCGATTCCTGCCGTTAAGGGCAGAACAAATCGTTCGTTAGCCCAAACAGCATCAAGGACAGGATCATCGCCAACCCAATCGTCATCAAAACCCGCGTCACTTTCTCACTTGGCTTGCGTCGCGCCACAGCCTCATAGGCGTAAAATACCAGATGCCCCCCATCCAAAACAGGGATTGGGAAGAGGTTCAAAAGACCAATCGCCGTCGAAAGCACAGCGATAAAGCGGATGAAATCACCCGACCCTTGGCTCGCCACCGCTCCAGACACCTGAGCGATGCCGATCGGGCCAGACAGATTGCAGCTGCTGATCGCACCGGTCACCATGTGATAAAGACCCGAAATCGATCCTTCGATGATATTTCCAGTCTGCGCAACGGCAGAGCTGACCGCGAGGCCAAAACCAGCAGGTTCAGTCGCCGGATCAAAAGCAAAACCACCGCCGATGCCAATACGCCATTGGGTGTGGAAACCACCTTCAGGCAAGGGTTCATCTACCCGTTTCGGAGTCATTTCAAACGCTTGCACAGAACCGTCACGCCAGACATCCAGCTTCAGGGTGGCGCCGTCTGAGCTTTCGACAACGTCTTTAAGCTCGCTAAAGGCAAAGATGTCTTTGCCATTCACACCGGTTATGACGTCACCTTCCTTAAGACCGCTGGCAAAGGCGGCACTTTGAGGGGCCACATGGGAGATATAAGGCGGGTAGAAGTGCGGGCCGGTGACTGTTATCTCATCGCCATCACGCTCGACCTGATAGTCGAGTGTATTCGTGTTTGGCAGGCCGTCTCGGAAGGCGTCTGCTTCATTCGCGTCTTCGCCGTCTGGTAGCGTGACACCGTTGATGCCGAGGACAACGTCACCTTCTTGCAACGTGTACTCTTGCGTCGGCAGTTCGCGTAGCTCACCCACAATGAGTTTCTCGCCAACAACGCCTTGAGACATGATCACAGCAGTAAAAATGATGATCGTGAGCGCAAAGTTAAACAGCGGCCCAGCGGCAACGGTCGCAGACCGCGCCCAAAGCGGAGCGCCATGCATTGTCGAACGCAACTCTTCATCGCTTAGGGTCGAAATCACCTCCCCGTCCGCGCCCGCAGAAGCTGCATTCGCATCGCCTTTAAAACGAACGTAGCCGCCCAATGGAATGGCGGCCAATTGCCATTTCGTACCCCGTTTGTCGACGCGGGAAAAAAGCACGGGCCCAAAGCCGAGAGAGAACACTTCCGCATGGATCCCCGACCAACGCCCAACGATGTAATGACCGTATTCGTGGATCGCGACGATGATGGACAGGGCCACCACAAAGGCCACAATGGTCAATGCGCCGTTTTGAAAGCTCGGAAGAAGGGATGAAAGATCCAAAGTGCTAAGTCCTTTGCCTGTTCGCCAATCGCATTTGTTTTGCCGCTTGATCGTCGGTTTTATTCGCCGGGTCAATCACAGAGTCAAAACATGGGATTACGACCGATTTAGGGCATTTTCTTTAATTCGGAAGAGTTGGAAGGCCAATAAAGGCAGAAATCAAAGTCACAAGCAAAGCTGCGGCCACGAGCCCATCAAAGCGATCCAGCAATCCGCCATGACCTGGAAGAAGGTTACTACTGTCCTTCACCCCTGCCCTGCGCTTTAGCGCGCTTTCAGATATATCGCCTAGCTGACTGGCAAAGGAAACGGCGACACTGATCAAGCCCAACCAAAAGCCACCAAAGATCAGACCGACAACAAAAGCCGCAACCCAACCCGCGGACGTACCTGACCAGGTTTTCTTGGGGCTAAGCGATGGCCAGAATTTTGGGCCACCGATCATTTTTCCCGCAAAATAACCTGCAATATCAGTGGCGACGACTAGCAAGATCAACCAAAGCACCCGCTCTAGGCCACCCTGTTCCCGAAGCACGGTCAATCCAAAACACGCAACCAGCAATCCGATCGCATAAAGCGCGTAGCGCAGCCGATCAGCGGTCATTCCGCTCAGCGCAACCAATACAGGCGCAAGAAGGATCGGAAGCGCAAAAAACGGCGGTATAAAATAGAGCACGAACAACGCCAAGGTCACAACAGCGCCCATTTGGATTGGCCAGGACGGCTTGTCATGCGCGATCAGTCGCGTGAGTTCCCAGATCATGCCCCCGGCGACACAGGCAACCAGCGCGTGGAAAAGAATGCCCCCTTGCCACAGGGCAACCAACCCCACCGCCAGCATAACGACGGCCGACAATACCCGTGCTTGAAGGTCGCCCCATTTACCTTGGGACGTCATGCAGGCACGGCCCCAAAACGGCGTTTACGTTTGCCGAAAGAGCCGACAACTTTGCAAAACTCGTCTTCTGAGAAGTCGGGCCACAACGTATCGATGAACTCATATTCAGAATAGGCAGATTGCCAGAGCAAGAAGTTCGAAATGCGTGCTTCACCGCTCGTACGGATCACAAGATCAGGATCAGGCAAAACCCTTGTATCCAAATACCTTGTAAGCGTTTCTTCATCCACAGATTCGGGATCAAGATTGCCCGCAGCCACATCCGTGGCTAGGCGTTTTGTGGCACGGGCCACTTCATCTCGACCACCGTAGTTGATGGCGATCGTTAGGTTGACCACGTCATTGTCTTTGGTCACCTCTTCCAGATCATCCATCATCTCGAGGAGCTTGTCGTCTAGCCGCACGCGGTCGCCAATAAAGCGGACGCGCACACCTTCTTCTTTCAAACCGCGCATTTCGCGTTTGATATACTGACGAAACAGGGTCATGAGACCGGAAACTTCACTTTGTGTGCGCTTCCAGTTCTCTGTCGAGAAGGCAAAAATTGTAAGGTACTTTACGTCCAAGGGCTTACATGCGCGAACAATCTCTTTCACGCGCCGCGCCCCTGCATGGTGGCCAAAAAGTCGCGGGCGCCCTTTTGCCTGCGCCCAACGACCGTTACCATCCATGATTATGGCCACATGACGCGGCCCCTTTTGGGGGTCTTCACTGACCATACTCGTCATCCTCGTCAGCCGTTAGACCTGCATGATCTCGGCTTGTTTTGCTTCCAGCGCATCATCGACGTTCTTGATGTAGCTATCTGTCAGCTCCTGCATCTCCGATTCCCAGAGCTTCTGGTCATCTTCGGACATGCCGTCATTTTTCGCCTTCTTGATCTGGTCCATGCCATCTCGACGCACGTTGCGGATCGAAACGCGGGCGCTTTCAGCATATTGACCTGCAACCTTGCCAAGCTCGCGGCGGCGTTCTTCGTTAAGCTCGGGGATCGGCAGCATGATGATCGTGCCATTCAGCTGAGGGTTGATGCCCAGACCGGATTCGCGGATCGCCTTTTCAACCTTGCCCACCAGACCTTTGTCCCAAACATTGATGGTGACCATGCGCGGCTCTGGCACGTTCACTGTGCCCACCTGGTTGATCGGTGTCATAGATCCGTAAGCATCAACCTGCACTGGCTCAAGCATCGCTGCGGATGCGCGCCCTGTGCGCAGGGAGGCAAATTCAGTTTTCAGGTTAGACATTGCGCCGTCCATACGGCGGGTCAGATCATCGGTATCAAGTTCAAATTCTTCAGACATGGCGGTTTGCTCTATGCTTGTCGGGATATCCCGAGATTGTTTTTATTACCTTAACGAGGTTACTGGACCTTTGTATAGGTCCCCTCACCAGCAAGAATGCCTTTAAAGCCGCCCGGCTCATCCAGCCCAAAGACGATCAGTGGCAAGTTGTTGTCACGTGCCAAGGCAATCGCAGACGCATCCATGACTTTCAGGCGCTTGGCCAGAACATCGTCATAGCTGATCTCGTCATAGCGCACCGCATCCGCGTGCTCTTTCGGATCTTTGTCGTAGACGCCGTCAACGCCGTTCTTGCCCATAAAGATCGCTTCACAGGCCATTTCGTTGGCACGAAGTGTCGCTGCAGTATCGGTTGTGAAATAAGGGTTACCGGTGCCTGCCGCAAAAATACAAACACGCTGTTTTTCCAAGTGGCGCACCGCGCGGCGGCGGATGTAAGGCTCTGCCACTTCATCCATCCGGATCGCAGAAATCACCCGGGTAAAGACGCCCACTTCTTCCAAAGCAGACTGCATCCCCAGCGCGTTCATAACAGTTGCCAGCATGCCCATGTAGTCCGCAGTAGTGCGTTCCATGCCCTGTGCGGACCCGGAAAGACCGCGGAAAATGTTGCCACCACCGATCACAAGGCAAATCTCAACGCCAAGGTCATGTACCGATTTGATTTCTTGCGCGATGCGCTGAACCGTTGGCGGGTGCAGGCCGAAACCTTGATCCCCCATCAAAGCCTCCCCCGAAATCTTCAGCATGACGCGTTTATATTTAGGGGCGGAACTTGGGGTTTGATCGGCCATATTGCACTCCGTCACGACTGGCATGTAAATTGCGCGCAAGATGTCTGAATTCGCAGACATATTCAATCGAAGAAACCACCTCTTGAGCGGCCTTAGGCCAAAACGCGGAATTTAATTGCATGATCGACATGGATGCGCTGGCCCCGGATCAGCCAGTACTGATCGCCGGGCCAACCGCAAGCGGCAAAAGCGCCCTCGCGCTAGAGATTGCGGCAGCTCAAGGGGGAATCATCGTCAACGCCGATGCGCTTCAAGTTTATGAGAACTGGCGTGTCCTCTCTGCGCGACCTTCGGAGGAAGACGAAGCCCAAGCCCCGCACGCACTTTATGGGCATGTGGGAAAGACAGATGACTATTCTGTTGGTCACTGGCTGCGGGATGTTTCTGAATTCATAGACGGCGCAAAACGCCCCATTATCGTCGGCGGGACCGGCCTTTATTTCAGCGCGCTCACCGAAGGCCTAGCAGAGATACCTGCGACTCCAACTAAGTTGAGAGAGACCGCAAATGCACGCGTGGCCGCCGAAGGGTTTGAAGCGCTGCGTGCGGAACTCGACACAGAAACCTTGCGGCGCATCGATCAACAAAACCCGATGCGTGTCCAACGGGCTTGGGAAGTCATGACAGCCACCGGGAAACCCATCTGGCATTGGCAAGACCAAACCCCGCCCCCGCTATTGCCACTCGAAAACTGCGCTGCTTTCGTGATGGATGCCGACAAGGACTGGCTTAATGAGAGGATTGCGCGGCGCTTTAATCTGATGCTCGAACTGGGCGCGATGGAAGAAGCTGAAGCCAACCTTCATGGCTGGAACCCGGACTTACCAAGTTCCAAAGCCATCGGCGCCCCAGAATTGATTGCCT
>NZ_CYTO01000024.1:362943-504796 GCF_001458335.1 Cognatishimia activa | reverse complement strand
CTCCACCCGCCAATATGCCAAGCGCCAACGCACCTGGTTCCGATCCCGCATGAAAATTTGGCAAAAGATATCGCTTCCTGTTTAAAGACCCTCAAAGTGATACTTATCATACAATTTTCGGTGACAAGGTGGAATTTCAGCGCTACCAACTTTCACAAATAGCGCAACCGGGACCGAGTTTTCACGTAAATGACTGACGTCACTGTCACGACACTTGCCCAGTTTGGACAAGCGGAGCCTTGGCTCAGCAGTCTCGTTCATGTGCAACGAGGCGGCTTGTTGTTGTGGGTTACACGCGGCCAAGGCGTGATCCATATGCATGGGCACCGGCGCGGATTTAGCGCCAACAACGCGATCTACATCCCGCCAAACCACCTGTGGTCGGTGGAGTTTGGCCGTCAGATCCTTGGCCAAGCGGTTACCCTCCCCCCTGAGCTCGCCGCCAGCTTTCCGCCAACAGAACAACTGCTGCGCATTCAAGACGGGCTTAGCCAGAGTGAGCTAACGGGCCTGATTGAGGATATGCGGCGGGAAATCCAACAGGACCGCCCGTTTCTAGACGACGCGGTGGCCGCCCAATCCGCACTTCTGGGGATATGGCTCAGGCGCCAAGTCGAAAGCCACCCCCAAGCCAAAAAACTGAGCGCAGCGCAGCGTCTGATGCGCCGGTTTTGTGATCTTGCAGCTCAAAACGTGGGCAGCGGTAAATCTATGGCAGATCTGGCAGACGCGCTGAATGTTACGCCCACGCACCTGACCCGTGTTAGCCGCCAATCTGCGGGCATCACCGCAGCGGACCTCTTGGTGCAGGCCCTAGCACATGAAAGCAGGCTGCGCCTAACGCGGAGTGACGTGTCTTTTAAGACAATTTCAGAAGATCTGAACTTTGGCAGCCCTGCCTATTTCACGCGTTTCATTCAGCAGCACACAGGCATGACCCCTAGCCGATTGCGGCAAGCGGCACATAAGGCGGCAAAATTTGGGGTTAGCTCCCCCAGATAATCTTAACGTAATTCTGGTTTTTTTTGTAAGGCGGAACACCGCCGTATTTCTTAACCGCATGTGGTCCGGCATTATAGGCGGCAAGCGCCAGTCGCCAAGAACGAAACTCGCGATACTGTTCCGCCAAATAGCGTGCTCCACCATCCAAATTCTCTTGGGGCACATTGGGGTTCACACCAAGATAGGCCGCCGTCTGAGGCATCAGCTGAGCGAGCCCCATCGCGCCTTTATGAGAGCGCGCTTGTGCGTTCCAACCACTCTCCTGCTGTACAAGTTTTAGAAACAAATCCACCGGCACCCCATGTTTCAACGCCGCATTGCGCGCCATGTCGAGATAGGGTCCGCGATACTTGCCTTTATACTGGCCATCCCCCCATTTGGTCGGGGTGATCACCCGTGGCGGCGCAAGACGTACGGCGGTATTATACTGTTCTTTCGCACGGTTATCGAGCACATCGATCTGTCCGGAAAACAGTTTGGTCCGAGACTTACTGCCAATAATCTCACCGGCAGAAACGCTAAGAGGCGCGGCCATACTTACGGCCAAAAACAAAGCAAATTTCTTGCGCATAAAGTGACGTCCCAGTCGCTCTTAATGTCCCAATCCTGCGAAATATAACAATATTCAGAAAGTTTTAAAGACTTGGGCGTTTTCTATCCCGAACACCCGCGCAAAAAATCGCTGGTTTCCTCTCCGACAGGGTGGTGTAAGGTGCCCGAAATGAAAAATTGATTCAGGGGGTAGGTCCATGGCCGGATCATTGAACAAAGTCATGTTGATTGGCAATTTGGGGCGCGACCCTGAGGTGCGCAGCTTCCAAAACGGCGGCAAGGTTTGCAACCTGCGGATTGCAACTTCTGAAACATGGAAAGACCGGAATACCGGCGAACGCCGTGAGAAGACCGAATGGCACTCTGTCGCTGTGTTCAACGAAGGTCTGGTGCGTGTATGCGAGCAATATCTGCGCAAAGGCTCCAAGGTTTTCATCGAAGGCCAGCTGCAGACCCGCAAATGGCAGGACCAATCCGGTCAAGACCGCTACAGCACCGAAGTCGTTTTGCAGGGCTTTGGCTCTACACTGACAATGCTTGACGGTCGCGGCGAAGGTGGCGGCGGCGGTGGATTTGGCGGCCAAGGTGGCGGTCAAAGCGGCGGCTATGGTGGCGGTGGCTACGACAGCGGCGGCGGCCAAGGTGGCGGAAACTTTGGCGGCGGCCAACAAGGCGGTGGCGGAAGCCGCGACTTGGACGACGAAATCCCGTTTTAACTGAGAAAGCCCCGCAATTGCGGGGCTTTTTATTAGACACCAGCGGTCCCATATTTGGACCTATTGGCGAGCTGTGGACCTCCAGACCCATAAGCTCAGAACGATCGCTGTGCCGGAAACAAGTGTCATGACGGTTCCAGGCATGAAGTGAACGTAGCCAGGCAAATCCACAAATAGCAGATACCCAAGGTCGGCCATGCCGCCGATCATGGCTGTGACCCAAATTGCGGTACGATTCTCACGCCAAATCAACACGCCCCCTATAATCGTTGCAATGCCAAACCATCCAAGATTCCAGCCATGTTGATTGAGTATCCCGCCAACAGCTTCGTGGTAATTTGCCGCTAAGGTTGCCGGATCGACTGCATCAGCAATCGCCTGAAACCCACCAGAGGCATCGCTCGTCAGAACAATGACTCCGGCCAAAGTGTGCACGAGTCCCCAAATGACCCAGAGCACGGCGATGCCCTTCAAAACGTTAGTTGCATTCATGTCGCGTCTCCTAAACTTGGCGATTGAGTTCCCTGACCGCCATCATTAAGTTGACTATATCCACAAATTAAGTAGACAATGTCAACTAAAAGACGCCCATGACGACACCAGACTTCGCCCTTCTTGTTGATCGCTTCATGCGGCAGATACATTTCGGCTTACAACAAAGCGCGGCTGACTTTGACAAAAGGGGTGTTGGCCCCGGCGGCGGCATCGTTTTGATGACGCTGAAAGATACGGGTGAAATCAAACTCAATGAGCTCACCGCCCGCGTCGCGCGCGATAAGTCTCAGATATCGCGGCTAATCAGAACCCTTGAAGGCAAGGGGCTGGTTCATCGCAAGCCTTCGCAGGAAGACGGCCGAATTAGCCTTATTTCCTTGACTGAAAGCGGTGAAATCGTTGTTTCGGAGCTCATGAATGCGGTTGCAGATGTCATCAACGACATACTTGCGCCAATTTCGAGCCAAGAGACCAAAGATCTCGAGGCGATCCTTAGCAAAGCTTTGGCCGACAGGCGCGATTAATCAAGCGCATCCCGCAATAAGGTGACGACTTTGTCCATTGGCACATCTGCCGTCACGAAGGCCTCACCAATTCCACGCGCCAGAATAAAACGCAGCTGTCCATCAACGACTTTCTTGTCCTGCGCCATCAAATCCACAAGGGCTTCTGCCGACGGCAAATCCCCTTCAATATCAGACAGATCAACCTTCATTCCCATGGCCTTGAGGTGCGCACGCACGCGGCTTGGGTCTTCTTGGCTGCAAAGCCCAAGGCGTGAGGACAGCTCAAACGCCAAGGCGCAGCCAATGGCGACCCCTTCTCCGTGCAGCAAGCGATCCCCATAACCCGTGGCCGCCTCAAGCGCGTGGCAGAAGGTATGGCCGAGATTGAGCAAAGCGCGATCCCCCTGCTCTGTCTCATCGCGTTCCACAATGTCGGCTTTCATTTCGCAAGACCGTTTCACCGCTGAAATGCGCGCCTGCACATCGCCTGCGGCCAGTTTCGGGCCATATTGTTCCAGCCACTCAAAGAAACCGGCGTCCCCCAGCAGGCCGTATTTGACCACTTCGCCGTAGCCAGACAGAAAATCGCGATTGGTCATCGTGCCTAGGACATCGACATCGGCCAAAACTAAAGACGGCTGATGAAAGGCCCCAATCAGGTTCTTGCCCTGAGGCGCATTGATGCCGGTTTTGCCGCCCACAGAGCTGTCCACTTGCGCCAGCAAAGACGTCGGAATTTGAACGAACCCAACGCCACGCCGCATGGTCGCTGCCGCAAATCCAGTCAGGTCGCCAATGACGCCGCCGCCGAATGCAATCACCAGATCCTTGCGCTCAACCTTCTGTGCCAGAAGCCATTCGACGGTCTGTTCAAAGTAAGGCCAGCTCTTGGTGCTTTCCCCCGCTGGCAAAACAAGCGCTTCGCTTTCGATACCAGCAGCCGCCAACCCGCCTTGCAAAGTCTTTAGATGCAAAGCGGCGACGTTTTCTTCCGTCACGATCATCATGCGTTTGCGGTCAGAAATCGTGCGGATCAATTCACCCGCGCGGCCCAGCAAGCCTTGGCCAATATGGATGTCATAGGCGCGATCGCCGAGGCCAACGTGAACGATTTCCATTTTGGTTGCCATGACTTAAGCCTCCAGCACGTCCGGGCGCGTCAGCAGCGCTTGGTAAACGCGCTCCGCCATATCTTCGATGGAATATTTCGGGTCTGATTTCACCGCCAGATCCGCCTTCGCATAGACCGGAACGCGCACATCGTAGATATCTGACAGAGTTTGGCGTGGGTTAGCTGTGCGTAGCAAAGGGCGCGTATCCTTATGCCTGACGCGCTGCCACAAAAGGTCGAGATCCGCATCAAGCCAGACAGATACACCCTTATCGGTGATCAAATCGCGGTTGCCTTCCGCCAGAAATGCCCCGCCTCCGGTGGAGAGAATGCCACGCTCTTCATCGAGCAAACGATCAATGACTTGGGTCTCTTTGGTGCGAAAAAACGCTTCGCCGTCGCGCTCGAATATCTCAGCTATAGACATATTGGCGGCTTTCACGATTTCTGCATCCGAATCCAGAAAAGGAACACCCAATTTTGCGGCCAACGCCCGGCCCACGGCGGTTTTGCCCGCGCCCATCATCCCGACCATGACCACTGTTTTCTTAAGGTTCATACCCAACTGCCCAAGGTTTTTGGGGCGATCACCGAAATTTTCCGGCCAAAATCCGCCATTTGGCATTGAATGACGTGATATTGACGAAAAGGCCAGTTATAAAGTGGAAAAAAACAGGCAAAAACTAAGCAAACGACGGGAAACATATGGGCAAACTCTTCAGAGCGTTGTTTTTCCTCATCATACTATCGGCCATTGGTTTAATTGGTTTCGCGTATCTCGGGCCGATCTTTGGAGCGGATTTTTCCGCCCCGCAGAAGGAGATTCGCGAGTCGGTACCTCTTGATGTTCAATAAAGTCCGCACCGCCAAAGTTCAGCTGGCCGGTGCTCTTATGTGTCTTCCCGCTTTGGCCTTTGGCCAAGAAGATGCTCCTTTGTCTGCCATTGATTGGCTGACCCAAACACCGACGGTTACGGTCAATATAAACCCAGAGCCTCCAGTGACAGACGCAGGTGATACGCCGCAAATCGACGTATCAGAATTGGGTCAATCCGGGCGTGACGCAGTTGGTCTTTTGCCTAGCCATGTCACCGGTCTGCCAAGCTCGATTTGGCAAGACAGCAAAGCGCTGACCCTTGCGGATCTGATTTCAGACATACCCGAAGAACCCCTGCCCGCGATACAAGCGTTGATGTACACGCTGTTATTGGCAGAGGCGAACCCACCTGCGGATGCGGGGGGCAACGACGCATTGCTGCTTGCGCGGGTGGACAAGTTGGTGGCGCTTGGCGCGATCGAGCAAGCCAACGCACTTTTGGATCGTGCAGCCCCAGACCGAGCGGACCTCTTTACGAGATGGTTTGATGTCTCTTTATTGATTGGAGAGGAACAAAGAGCCTGCGACGTCCTTAGTGGCGCGCCCCATCTGGCCCCAAGCTACGCGGCAAGGGTGTTCTGTCAGGCACGCGACGGGGCTTGGGAAACAGCGGTCATTACACTGAACACTGCTAATTTTCTAAAGCTGATCTCGCCTGCTGATGACGCATTGCTTGTGCGTTTTCTCGACCCAGAGCTATTTGCTGAAGAACCACTATTGATCACGGTCAGCGAACCGGATCCGCTTCAATTCCGTCTGTTTGAGGCGATCGGCGAGCCGCAGCCCACTCGATTGTTGCCGCGTGCCTATGCCCATGCTGATCTGCGCGATAATATTGGATGGAAAGCGCAGCTCGAAGCAGCGGAACGCCTCGCAAAAGTCGGCGCGCTCACGGAAAATAGACTGTTTGGTCTTTATTTGGACCGCAAACCTGCCGCATCAGGTACCATTTGGGACCGCGTCGCCGCGGTGCAAAAATTCCAATCCGCCTTAACGGCCGGAGATGCAGTCAAAATCGCCGAATCCCTTCCTTTGGCGTGGTCTGCCATGAAGGCCGCTCATCTAGAGGTCCCTTTCGCACGTTATTATGGTGACACCCTCAAATCTCTTCCAAAGGGCTCAGTCGCGGGAACGCTAGGGCGGGAAATCCGTCTTTTGTCTGAGTCTTACGAGCTTGCAGCGCGGGACGGGACCCGGGACTTTCTTGCAGGCCTTGCGATGGGCCAACCGCCCAAAAGATCAGCAGATCCAACACGCCAAGCCATCGCTGACGCCTTCCATCGTGCAGGCGTGCCGCAGGTTTGGACAAACAGGCTTGCACGGGGCCAACTTGGTGAAGTAATCCTGCTCGCAATCAAATCTTTTCAACAGGGTGCGTCGGGTGATCTGCGCGCTTTGACAAACGCATTGGCGACATTCCGCGCCGTCGGGTTGGAGGACACGGCACGCCAAGCATCACTACAGGTACTACTATTGGAGCGTGGCTTTTAATGAGTAACAACAAGTGGATATCCACTTTTCTTGAAGCACAAGCCGCCGAATTAGGCGCATCAAACAATACACAACTGGCCTATGCACGAGACCTCAAAGGGTTTGCGGAATGGTGTGATGACCGTGGCCAGGAATTCAAAGACACAGCACGCCAGGATGTTGAAGACTACATGGTTTGCTGCGATGCGCAGGGATTGGCAAAGTCCACGCGCGCGCGTCGCTTGTCGGCCATCAAACAGCTTTTCCGGTTTGCTTTTGAGGAAGGCTGGCGTGACAGCAATCCTGCCATTCAAATCAAAGGTCCGGGGCTTGATAAACGCTTGCCAAAAACCTTGGAAGTCGGCGAAGTCGACCGTCTGATTGAAGCCTCTCGCAAATCCGGTCGCAACAAAGTCGAACGCACGCGCAACATCTGTATGATGGAGCTGCTTTATGCGACCGGTATGCGCGTCTCAGAACTTGTTTCCATGCCGGTTAGCGCAACACGCGGCGATCCACGCATGCTCTTGATCAAGGGTAAAGGTGGCAAAGAACGTATGGTACCCTTAAGCGCCCCTGCCCGCACTGCGCTGGTCGGTTGGATCAAAATTCGCGATGCAAATGAGGAGGCAGCCGTCAAGGAAGGGAAGTCGGCCTCGAAGTTCCTTTTCCCAAGCAGAGGAAAGACCGGACACCTAACGCGACACCGTTTCTACGCTTTGATCAAAGAGTTTGCCGTGAATGGGGGCGTCGATCCTAATAAGGTGACGCCGCACACGTTGCGCCATGCCTTTGCAACCCATTTGCTGGCCAATGGCGCGGACTTGCGTTCCATCCAAACATTGTTGGGCCATGCGGATGTCGCCACAACAGAAATCTACACCCATGTGTTGGATGAACGTCTCAAGGAACTGGTCTTGGAAAACCACCCGCTCAGCTCCTCAAATTGAGCTGAGCACATAAGCACTGTGTCAAACCTGCAAAACCAGCGGGGATTTCGCGGGCTTTTCCTTGAATGCAGCGCGTGTGAGCCCCATAACGCGAGGAGATAAAGGAAATTCTCGCGCATGGACGCTATGGACGTAACATTGGACACCGCTTTTTGGATCACCGCAGGCTCGATTGCGGTGCTTTTGATGCTGTCTGCCTTCTTCTCTGGCAGTGAGACGGCCTTGACCGCTGCAAGTCGCGGTAAGCTGCGCAGCCAAGCAGACAAAGGCAATAAAGGTGCTGAACGGGCGCTGAATATCACGGAGGACAGCGAGCGGCTGATCGGCTCGGTGCTTCTGGGCAACAACCTAGTCAATATCCTCGCAACCTCCCTCGCAACCGCTCTCTTCACGCGGCTACTGGGCGAAAGTGGCGTTGCGCTTGCAACTCTTGTTATGACGTTGCTTGTTCTGATCTTCGCTGAGGTTCTCCCAAAAACCTACGCCATCACGGCGCCAGAAACCGCTGCATCCCGAGTTGCAGGCGTGATCAGTGTTGTTGTGACGTTGTTCGCGCCCATCGTTTCTGCGGTGCGTGTTCTGGTCCGTATTGTCCTGCGCTTGTTTGGTGTGAAAATTGATCCTGACAGCCAGATCCTTGCGGTTCGTGAAGAAATCGCCGGCGCGCTGCAATTGGGCCATTCTGAAGGCATCGTAGAAAAAGAAGACCGAGACCGGATTTTAGGTGCCCTTGATCTTGCGGAAAGAACCGTCGAAGAAATCATGCTGCACCGTTCTGGGATCGAGATGATCAATGCCGACGATGCGCCGAACGACATTCTGAATCAGTGTCTGGAAAGCAACCACACGCGCCTGCCCGTCTATAAAGACGATCCCGAGAACATTGTCGGTGTCATTCATGCCAAAGACTTGTTGCGGGAGATGCATTCTGTTGGCGATGACACAGAGACCAAAGGTGTTGGCAAATTCAACCTGAATGCGGTGGCAAAGAAGCCATATTTTGTGCCGGACACGACCTCGCTCGATGATCAGATGCGTCAATTCCTTAAGCGCCGCAGCCACTTTGCCTTGGTGGTCGACGAATATGGTGCCTTGCGCGGTCTCATCACGCTTGAAGACATTTTGGAAGAGATCGTTGGTGAAATTACCGACGAATTCGACCCAGACGGCGAACATCAGATCCGTCAAAGCGAAGACGGTCAGTTCCTGATTGATGGGGCCATGACGATCCGCGACCTGAATCGAGCAAGCGATTGGCAATTGCCCGATGAAGAGGCCAATACAGTCGCGGGTCTTGTAATCCACGAAGCACAAACAATCCCTGTGGTGGGTCAGGTGTTTGCTTTCCATGGCTTCCGGTTTGAGATTGTGGCGCGAGAAGACAACCGCATCACGCGACTGAAAATGCGCCCGCTTGAGACGCTGAACAGTCAGCGTTCCTAACGCAAAACGCGCCGTCGTTCAGCGGCGCGTTTCTCTTTTGAATTGTCGACGGATTTAGCGTGTGAATTGTCGTGCAAACTCGCTGCGCAACACTGTGCGCGCGGATGGGTAGCTGCGTTCAAACGGCAAGTCTGTCAGGCCCGGCACCAGACACAAGACCTCTTCACGCTCTTTGTCGCTAAGGCATTTTCGGGCGGTGCTATCGGGGGCAAAGCTTTCAACCCACATACCGTTGACGCTAATCAATTCATGGCGTGGCGTCATCAAAACAACGCCTTCAAAATCATCGGTCGCTTCAGCGATACCATTTAGATGCAGCAGGTCCCCTGCCCGCACCAAAATCTCTGCGGACCCAAACTGCTCCATGATTTCAGTACATGTCAGCAGAATTGCCTGACGACCAGAGACGAACAGGCACGACCCAGGGATACCGGCGCTTATCGCGTCGATCTTGATCTCAACGGTCATCGGCGCGGCGTCGCTGCCGGCAACATGCTTCATCCAAAGGACCGGTTGAAATCCGTTATCTCGCGTCAGAAGCATGTCACCAACACGAATGTCTGACGCGGCTTTCGCTCCTGACCGTGTAATGACAATTGAGTCCGCGCCAGCACAAGACATACCTTGCAATTGCGCCGGAGATCGCTTCGTCACGCGCTCTTTACGATGTACCAAAAATGCTGATGGATGCAGCACTTCCGCGGATTTTGGGGTTGGCAACGGAGATGTGGCGGCCTGAGGAGCTGCAACGTCCGAGATGTTTGAGAAGATATTATCTTGCCGGGACTGAAACATCCCCGCGCCCGTCAAACGACGGTTTACCACACGTACTTTCATGGTTTGCCTTAGTTCTGCAATTTGCTCGGCCGCTTCTGCAGGCATCGATGTAGTGAAGAAGGTCGTAAAGGCGGATCAAGGCCGGATTGGGGCAAAATTCGTTTAAATTTAGGAATATAGCGACGACCGGGCGATGCCATAATGACTGCAAATTCATGTACGAAAGCCGCCCCAATGCTTCCATAGTCAACCGCTACTAAGCAAAAAATTAATAATTTGAGAGCCCGCGATCCGTCGCGGCGCGCTTTGAGAAGAGTAGTTAAGAATGCCTGTTGAACAAACACTCGTGTGGTCAGATCTGTCCGCCAATGGCGACTTTACTCTGGGCAGCGGTACCGAGGCGGTCAATGTCTCAATCATCTCAGACACCAATGCGGATGGCGATGCTGCAAGTGTGCGCACGCTTGGGGTGCCCGAAACTGAAGCACTGTGGGTACGCAACATTGACAACCCCGTGACCACGGAAATTGCTTTTGAGACACCAGTACAAGACGTGTCTTTCACGTTGATCGACGTGGATAATTTTGGGCCGGTCTGGGACGACCAAGTGACGATCCTGGCAACGGACGCAGACGGCAATATCTATCCGGTCTCTTTCTCTGATCTAGAAATTTCCCACGACGTCGATGGAAACACCATTGAAGGCAACAGCACCACCACGATTGCCAATGATAATTTCGGCACCGATTCAGGCGCTGATATAAATGGCGCAGATTCCGTGACCGTGACGATTCCAGGGCCTGTCACTTCAATTGAGATCATTTTTGAGCCTGGCGCGGATGCAGATCGCACCGGCTTTATCGGCGTTTCCGACATCACCCTGACCAACGCCCCCGACGGAATTGTCGAAGGAACCGCAGCTGGTGATTTGATCGACGGGACCTACCTTGATGACCCAGACGGTGACCGCGTGGACGACGACGGTGTTGTGATCAGCGCTGGTGATGGGGATGACACGATCGTTGGCGGCGACGGCGATGACAATGTCGACGGTGGCATTGGCAACGACGAAGCAGAACTTGGCCATGGTAACGACACGTTCAAAGGTGGCGAAGGCGACGACCGTGTGAACGGCGACTATGGCAACGATGTTCTTGATGGCGGCGAAGGCAATGACTGGCTGCGTGGCAGCTTTGGCAATGACACGATCCACGCGGGCGAAGGCGATGACTATCTTTGGGGTGGTTATGGTGACGACACTTTCGTGGTCACGAACGGCTTTGGCAACGACACGATCGAAGGCGAAGACCAAGAAGAGATCAATGGCGATACGCTCGATCTGAGCGCCGTCACCGATGACCTTACGATTGACTTAAGCGGCTCTGACACAAAGTCAGGCACCTTCAGCTATGGCACAGACACGACAAGCTTTGGTGCCATTGAAAACATCAAGCTTTCTGCAGGTCAGGATACTTTGGTGCTGGCGGATGGCTCCGGCACCGACCGAGTTTCTGGCTTTCAAGCGCCCACCGATAATGGCGACGGCACTTATGCGGCGGGCGACCTTTTGGATGTGACTGGTCTGACATTTGATTATGGTGCGCGTGGCGTGACGACACGTGATGTCACGATCACCGAAGATGGCGATGGCAATGCGGTCCTCACCTTCCCAGGTGGCGAGAACCTGACCCTAGAAGGTGTCAGCGCTTCCGACATCTCTGACCCAGCGGCGCTTGAAGCTATGGGCATACCTGAGGCACCCGATGGTTATGTCACGGGCACCGATACCTCTGAAACAATGGCAGTGGGCTACTTAGACGACGATGGAGATTTCATCGATGGTGGCGACGCTGCACTGGCCGGCGCAAGCGGGGACGATGACCATATCCTAGCCCTTGGGGGCAACGATACGGTTCATGCGGGCGCCGGCAATGATTTGGTCGACGGCGGCAGCGGCGACGACGTGATGTTTGGCGACCTCGGAGATGACACGCTGATCGGTGGAACCGGCGCCGACGAAATGTACGGTGGCGCTGACAATGACACATTTATCGGCATCACCGCTGGCGATACAATTTTTGGAGAGGACGGCCTCGATACGCTAAACTTGTCCGGCGTCGGTAATCACAATATCGTCGTTGATGCCGACGACACCTCTTCTGGGACCATTGAATTTCTGGATGCGGACGGAAATGTCACCGGTACCGCTGCCTACAAAGACATCGAAACCATCGTGCCCTGTTTCACACCTGGTACACGGATTGCGACCAAGGCGGGCTTTACGCCGGTAGAAGATTTGGCCGTTGGCGATCTGGTCTGCACCCGCGATCATGGGCTGCAAGAAATCCGCTGGGTCGGCAAACGCGATATGTCAGCTCAGGACCTCGCAGAGCGCCCTCACCTGCGTGGTGTGAAAATCGAAAAACATGCGCTCGGAGAGAACCTTCCCGATCAAGACATGATCGTGAGCCCCAACCACCGGGTCTTGGTCAATGATCACAAAGTGGAATTGCTGTTGGGTGAGCGCGAAGTTTTGGTGGCCGCCAAGCACCTTCTAGGTATGCCCGGTGTCACACGCGACAATGCGCACGCACTGACCTATATCCATTTCATGTTTGATCGCCATGAGATCGTCTATTCCGATCAGCTATGGTCAGAAAGTTTTCAGCCGGGTCAGCAAGCCCTGAACGGTCTCGAAGACGCGCAACGCATTGAAATCTTCGAGCTCTTCCCAGAGCTTGAAAGTGATCGAAAGAATGTGTTCGGCACTGCCCGCCGCGTGGCGCAAAAGCACGAAGCCAAGCTTATCACCAGATAATAAAAACAAAAAAAGAGCGGCCCAAAATTGGAGCCGCTCTTTTCTATGGTACCCAAGGCCGGACTCGAACCGGCACGCCTCGCGGCGGGGGATTTTGAATCCCCTGCGTCTACCATTCCGCCACTTGGGCACGTTCGGATCAGATAACGAAGCTGCGTTTGGGCGTCCAGAGGCAAAACGACGTTTTCCAAAAAATTGCATGACATTTTTCGCATCGCGACCAATTCGCCAATGAGGGCGAAAGCGAAACACGAAAGTTCAGAAACCCACATGCTTGATGTGGACAACTCAAATTTATAATTTTCTATAAGTGCTTACTGCATGCTTTAAGTGCGTAAATTGAAGTCAATCCAGCGCGATTACAAAATTCATATATATCAATATATTAAGAACCTTAGCTCCAAGAAAACACCTAAATCATAAGATCATAAAACCATGATAAATAACTGTTTTAATTTAATTTAAATGTATTTTTAATGCAATTATCGATATAACGATACGAACCACACCAATCGCGCCTATAAACCAAATTTTACTTGCACTCAGCCCTCAACTGCCGCACGCAGACATCAATTGATTGAGGTGGCTATGATCAAGAAACTTTACGATTGGACCATGAGTCTTGCGGATCATCCGCGCGCGCTTTGGGCATTGGCATTTGTCAGCTTTATCGAAAGCTCGATCTTCCCGATTCCGCCGGACATTATGATGATCCCGATGATCCTCGCCGCCCCTCACCGCGCTTGGCTCATTGCCCTCGTCGCAATGTTTTCCTCAGTACTTGGTGGTATCGCCGGATATGCCATCGGCGCCTTTGCCTTTGATCAGCTTGGTCAGCCGATCCTTGAGAGCCTTGGCAAAGGGGATGCCATGGCTGAGTTCAACACCCGCTTTAACGATTTCGGATTCTGGGCAGTGTTGGGTGCTGGTATTACGCCATTTCCATACAAGGTCATCACGATCATGTCCGGCTGGACCGGCATGCCGGTTGCAACTTTCATCGCCACATCCATCCTAGCACGCGGGCTTCGCTTTTTCATTGTCGCCGGGTTGCTTTGGAAATTCGGTGAACCGATCCGCACGTTCATCGAGAAGCGTTTGGGTCTTATGTTCACCCTCTTCTTGGTGGTTCTCTTTGGCGGCTTCATGGCCGTTCGGTACATGTGATGACAAAATCTCAAGCAACACTACTGCTGACCCTTGCATCTGCGACCATGATTTTGGCTGCGTGGGGATTCCAATACATTGGCGGCTACCCGCCCTGTAAAATGTGCTACTGGCAGCGCTATCCGCATTTTGCGGCCATTGTCATCGGCGGTCTGGCTCTCGCGCTAAAGACCAAGATCTTTGCATGGCTCGGTGCCCTCGCAATGTTGATCACCGCTGGCATTGGGATTTTTTATTTTGGCGGGGAACGCAAGCTTTGGGACGGCCCGAGCTCTTGCAGCTCCACTTCCATTGATGGCCTAAGCAGCGACGAACTCTTCAACCAAATCATGAGCGCTCCGCTGGTGCGTTGCGACGAAATCCCGTGGGAGATGTTCGGGCTGACCATGGCCAATCTGAACGCCCTCGCCTCCCTCGCCTTTGCCGCGGGTTGGCTCTGGGTTGCGCTCAAAAAAGATTAAGATTGTTTGTGAGTGGCCAGCAACAGGTTCGTCTCGCTGGTCGACACCCCATCAAAGCGTCGGATCTGGGCGAGCACGGCATCGAGCTCGGCCAGAGTTCCCGTTCCAAGCTCTAAGATGAGATCCCAACGGCCGTTGGTCGAATGTACCGCACGGACCGCTGGCAACCCGCGCAACTGACGTGTGATCCGATCCGTCCCGCGCCCCTCAATTCCTATCATCATCAGGCCACGGATCGCATCCGTCTGCACATCTTCCTTAAGCACAACCGTGAAGCCCACAATGTCACCATTTTGACGGAGCCGGTCCAGCCTCCCGCGCACGGTTGTGCGTGACACACCAAGACGGTGCGAGAGATCGGAGAGCGACGCGCGCGCATCATGACGCAGCGCTGAAATCAAGCTTTGGTCGACTTTGTCCATTTTGATCACTTCCAGCTTCACTATGGCAAATCACACTCCGAAAAGCGCAATTTGAACGCTTATATATTTCTCACTTTGGAAGGAAACTCAAGTCATCGGATTTCCTCTTTCAAAATCTAGGGATCAAGAATGACAAAACACACCTGCATTTTGGTGGGCGCACCAGTGGATACAGGTCAAAGGCAGCCGGGCTGTTTGATGGGGCCAGATGCCTACCGCACGGCCGGGCTTGCGACGAGCCTTGAAGAGTTGGGACACCAGGTTATCGACACTGGAAACGTTACCTTTGAAGATCGCGGCGAGACTGCCCCGGACCCGAAACTGCTTCACTGGTCGGAAACCATCGCATGGACCCAAGCGTTGGCTGATGTGGCTGAAACCGCCATTGGTCAGGGATTGCCAATTTTCCTTGGTGGAGACCACAGCATGGCGGCTGGCACAGTGACTGGCGTCAAACGCGCAGCTGACGCACAAAATCGACCCCAATTTGTGCTTTGGCTAGATGCCCATAGTGATTTCCACACACCCATCTCCACCGCCACCGGGAACTTACATGGAACCCCGGTCGCTTATTTCACTGGACGTGATGGGTTTGAGGGATTCCCAAAATTCGGCTCTCCGGTTCCAGATGAAAACGTCTGTATGATCGGTTTGCGATCTGTGGATTCGGCGGAGCGAGACGCTTTGCAGCAAAGTGAAATCCGCCGCCACGACATGCGAGAGATCGATGAAAGCGGTATCGCCAAGCCGCTCGCTGCATTCCTCGACCGCGTCGCAGCAGCGAACGGGATGCTGCATGTTTCCCTGGACGTGGACTTTCTAGATCCAAGCGTCGCCCCAGCGGTGGGAACCACCGTCCCCGGCGGTGCGACCGTTCGCGAAGCGCATCTGGTGATGGAGATGCTGCATGATAGCGGGCTTATGACCTCGCTCGACCTCGTGGAACTGAACCCATTCCTAGACGAGCGCGGCCGCACTGCGACCCTGATGGTAGACCTCGCGGCCTCGTCATTGGGGCGCAAAATATTTGATCGTCCAACACGGAGCCACCTATGAACACCCCTTCTGACAAAGCTCTTGTCCCATTCGTGAGCGTCGACAACATGATGCGCCTTGTGCATCACATCGGCATCGAAGCAATGCTTGTGGAACTCGCGGGCTACATTGAAGAAGACTTCAAGCGTTGGGAGCTGTTTGACAAATCACCCCGGGTGGCGAGCCATTCCGATGTGGGGGTGATCGAGCTGATGCCCACCTCAGACGGCGAAGCCTACGGGTTCAAATATGTGAACGGTCACCCAAAGAACACTTCTGAGGGTCTACAGACGGTCACGGCCTTCGGGCTATTGGCCGATGTTTACACAGGCTATCCCGTTTTGTTGACGGAAATGACTTTACTGACCGCCCTGCGCACAGCAGCAACTTCTGCCATGGTGGCTAAACATCTGGCACCGAAAAGCGCAACAACCATGGCGATGATTGGCAATGGGGCGCAGTCGGAATTTCAGACCTTGGCCATGAAGGCGATTGTTGGTGTTGAAACCGTGCGCCTCTACGATGTTGATGCCGCAGCGACAGAGAAATGCGCAGCGAATTTGGCCGGTCTTGGTGTTTCTGTTGTCAAATGCAGCTCACCTGAAGAGGCCATCGAAGGCGCGCAGATCATCACCACCTGTACGGCTGACAAGAAGAACGCGGTGATCTTATCAGACAACATGGTTGGCGCTGGGGTGCATATCAATGCGATAGGCGGTGACTGTCCTGGAAAAACCGAACTTGCCGCTGGGATCTTGGAACGGGCCGATGTGTTTGTGGAATTCCCGGAACAGACCCGCGTGGAAGGAGAAATTCAGCAGATGGCTGTTGATTTCCCGGTAACCGAAATGTGGGAAGTGATCTTGGGCAAAAAACCCGGCCGATTGGATGATCGACAGATCACTCTGTTTGACGGCGTTGGCTTTGCAATCGAGGACTTCTCGGCGCTGCGCTACGTGCGCGATCAGGTGAAAGCACTGGGGTTTGCAGAGATGCTGGACATGCTTGCAGATCCGGATGATCCACGGGATTTGTTTGGGATGTTGCAGCGGTCGAAAACACCAGCTTAGATCAATTTTTCCCACCCGCGGTCGGGCTCAGCCTTTTTTGTTACGCGTCGAGCTCCGCATCCCAGTAGAGGAAATCAACCCAGCTATCATGCAGGTAGTTCGGCGGGAACTTCCGCCCCAAATTCCGCAATTCTTCTGCGGCGGGCTGCCGAGGTGGTTTCATCAAAGACATATTGGCCTGACGCAGGCTCTTGGAGCCCTTCTTCAGATTGCACCGACTACACGCGGCCACCACATTCTCCCAGCTGGTAACACCACCAGCTGCGCGGGGCACCACATGGTCAAAGGTCAGATCGCCCTTAGAGCCGCAATACTGGCACTTAAACTCGTCCCTCAAAAAAAGATTAAAGCGCGTGAAGGCCACGCGCTTTACTGGTTTGACGTAATCTCTAAGGACAACAACAGACGGTATCCGTATCTCGGTACTCGGACTGTGCACATAGGTGTCGTATTCAGCGACGATATCCACACGATCCATGTAAACGGCTTTCACGGCATCTTGCCAGGGCCAGAGCGATAGCGGGTAATAGGAAAGCGGCCGATAATCCGCGTTCAACACCAATGCAGGATGATGTTTCAACCCACCGGGTTGATGTACAAACTCTGTCCTGAAATCGCCATCCATTTGGGACTCAACCTCCGCCCAACTGCCTGATTTTCCAGCATTCGGGCGGGACGTCCCGCCCAGCTCTGTCTTTACTATATATCGCGGTGAAGCCATGACAACCCCCACGATATATGTATTGGCATAAGAGCTAGGGCGATTCCGTAACGATCGCGTGACAGTTAAGCGAATGGCTTAATTGCTGAGCTATGCTTGAATGATGAAATACCGCGCGATGCCGTAGATGTATAAAATGGCAAAGATGACGTTGATATATTTCAGCTGGGGTTCCGTGCGCAGCCAGGCGCAGTAGATCCAGATAAGACAGAATGGCAGGCTGAACAGCATCGCCGCCAATTGCCAACCTTGCACGATTGAAACAGTGCTCGCGAGGCCCAATGCCAGCGCCAGCCACTTCAGCTGCTGCTCAAACACAGCGAACTTCAGAAGATTCATTCTTTAACTCTCGGGTAAACAGCGCCGTGAACCCGGCGTTCTGCTACGGAAATGGTTAGCAAAATGCATGTGGCGGCGCAATATTTTAAAGAAATTGGCTACGTCAACCTTGTAACAAGCCGTACCAGCCAATTGACGGTTTCGATAAAACGTCCATAAATGTTTGCGATAACAAAAAACCAATATTTGAAAAGGGCGGCGGCCAAAATTAGCACCGCCAAAGGAGAAAAAGATGAAATACATCGAGTCCCTTGAGGAGCTTCGAGATTCATTTCAAGCGAAGCATGATGTAGCCATTCGAAAAGAGCTTCGGTTCATTGATGCCCATTCTCGTCAGTTTATCGAAAAATCTCCGTTTGTTTTCATCGGCTCGCAGAACTCCGCTGGGAACGGAGATGTATCCCCAAAAGGTGATCTGCCAGGTTTCGTTCAGGTCCTGGATGACGTCACACTCGCGATACCAGATCGACCAGGTAATAACCGGCTCGATACTTGGGAGAATGTGATCGAGAATCCGAATGTCGGACTAATTTTTTTGATCCCCGGAATGAATGAAACCCTGCGTATCAATGGCGAAGCACGTTTAACCGTTGACGCCGATATGTGCAGATCGATGCATGTCAACAATCGCCCGGCCTCTGCGGTGCTCATCGTGAAAGTACGAGAAGTCTATATGCATTGCGCCAAAGCATTTATGCGCTCAAAGCTCTGGTCGCCTGAGACATGGGCTCCGCGTTCCGATATGCCGACTCTGGGTCAAATCTTAAAGGATCAAGCCAAATTATCCGAAACGGCGGCTGAGTTTGACGACGTCCTTGACGAAGCCTATCGCACCACCATGTGGTAAGTTTCGAGATCCCGGATCAGCGAAGCGACAAGAAAGCTGTGTTCAGGTATGCGCAGGGTTCCACCCGAAAGGGTTCCATCCGACAGGGACCTGCTTGGACTGGCTTAAAGCCCCAACTTGTCCCGCATAAACGCCAATGAAACGCTCAACCCGTCCGGCGCAATCCCGTGGGCGGTGCCTTTCATAATATGCGCGAACACATCTTTGAAACCCGCCTGCTGCAGCGCTTCTGCCGCTTGCGGCAAGGATTGCGGGGGCACCACATCGTCCTGATCGCCATGCACCAGCAAGACCGCCGGGCGGCTGACGGTTTCGTCTTCCAACAATTCCGGGCGCAGCAAACGGCCTGAGAAGGCGACCACCCCTGCCACTGGATCTTCGCGGCGTGGGGCCACGTGCAGCGCCATCATCGTGCCTTGAGAGAAGCCAAACAGAACCACCTGCTCGGGCAACACATCCTCATCCACCATCATCGCATCGAGGAAAGCGTTCAAGTCTTTGACCGCCGCCATCATGCCGCGCTCACTTTCTTCCTCGGAAGAACCATCAATCCAAGGGATCGGGAACCATTGCAGCCCCATAGGCATGCCGGGAATGGTTTCCGGAGCGTCAGGGGCCAGGAACAATGTGTCCGGCAAATGCTCGGCCAGTGGATCGGCCAGACCAATCAAGTCCTGCCCATTAGCCCCATAGCCATGCAGAAACACCACAACGGACCGGGTATCCCCAGACAACGGTTCTTTGCGCAATGTGTTCAATACCCGAGTCATGTGATGCCTTCCCTCTGCTTTTCTACATGGTAGTAGGCCCACAAGAGCCGCGCTGCAACTGATCTCCACGGAGACCAGGCCTCAGCCATGAGGCGGAGCTCTTTCTCCGTGGGGCGTTTGTTGAGTTGAAACAAGATCCGAGCGCTTTCTTGAAGGGCGAGATCGCCGGGGGCAAAGACGTCAGCGCGACCCAGTGAAAACATGGCGTAGATCTCTGCGGTCCAAACGCCAATGCCGCTCACTTCGGTCAGGGTCTTGACTATCTCTTCATTAGGAGTGTCCCGTAAGGCTTTGAAATCAATACGCGCTTCAGCAAGCGCTTTCGCGTAGCGCACCTTTTGGCGACTGAGGCCAACAGCGCGTAGATCATCCTCTGTCGCCCACATGACCTTGCGCGGACCGGTCAGTTTGGCGTCCCTCATGCGCTTCCAAATGGCGCGGGCGGCAGCGACGCTGACTTGCTGAGAGACAATGGCGCTTAAAAGCTGATCAAAACCATCTTTGCGCAAGCGCGTTGGCAATGGGCCGGTGATTTCCAAAGCTTGGCGGAACCTTGGGTCTTGTTCAGCCAGCCAAGCCGCACCTTCTGCCACGCAGGCTTCTGTTTTGATAATCCGACCGACCATTGCGCCCTACTCTTTGTTGCGCATGAGCGCCGAAATACGTCTCACTGTCAAATCCGTTTCCTGCTCAAAAGGAAATGTGAACAGCAGAGTTCACTTTATTGGTCAGCACCCCTTCCCAAAGTCTCAAAACAGGTCTAGCCATTTGCCTATGACCCAAGTGATTGATGATATGGTGGATGACCGCCGCGCGAAGCGCACGGTTTTTATTTTGGTTCTGGCCCAAGCGCTGATTGGCGCGCAGATGCCAATGTTGTTCACCATCGCGGGCCTCGCCGGGCAGTCGCTTGCGTCTAACGCTTGTTTTGCGACTTTGCCGATTTCTTTGATCGTCCTTGGCTCCATGCTCAGCGCGACACCGATGTCGAACTTCATGCAAAGCCACGGCCGACGTGCCGGGTTCTTTGTCGGCGCAATCGGCGGCATGACGGGCGCGGCGATTGGGGCCTATGGGCTTTATACAAGCAGCTTCCCATTGTTCCTTTTGGGCAGCCTGTTCACCGGCATCTATATGAGTTCACACGGCTTCTTCCGCTTTGCAGCGGCAGACAGCGCCTCGGATGAGTTCCGCCCGAAAGCGATTTCCTACGTGATGGCCGGTGGTCTTGCCGCTGCAATCTTTGGTCCGCAGCTGGTGAAAGTGACCGCAGACGCCATGGTGATCCCATTCATGGGCACCTATGGCGCTGTTATCGCATTGAACCTGATTGGCATGGTCTTGTTCGTTTTCTTGGACATCCCACTGCCTGAGAAGGCAGATGAAAGCTCCAAACCGTCTCGCTCGCGTTGGGAGCTGCTGACCACCCCACGGATTGCTGTGGCAGTGATCTGCGCTACCGTTTCTTATGCGCTGATGAACCTGATGATGACATCCACACCCTTGGCGGTTGTGGGGTGCGGATATACCCAGAACAGTGCCGCTGACATCGTCAGCGCCCACGTCTTTGCAATGTTTGCTCCGTCATTCTTCACTGGCCATTTGATCCAGCGCTTCGGAGTTGAAAAGATTGTTGCCGCCGGCATCTTGATCCTCGCGGCTGCCGGTGCTGTGGCACTGCACGGTGTTGAGCTTGAGAACTTCTTTATCGCTTTGATCTTGCTGGGTGTCGGCTGGAACTTTGGGTTCATCGGCGCGACGACCATGCTGACCATGTCCCATGAGCCCCATGAGCGCGGGAAAGTTCAGGGCATGAACGACCTGATTGTTTTCGGTGGTGTCACTGTCGCCTCATTGGCCTCTGGCGGCTTGATGAACTGCTCTGGCGGGGACGCTGCGCAAGGTTGGACCGCAGTGAACCTAGCCATGGCACCGTTCTTAACCCTTGCAGGTGGTGCGCTTATTTGGTTGGCGTTGCGGCCAAGTGAGAAGCTCACACATTAATCACTTCAATCGCTGCACATAGCGTGCGCGGTCGCTGTCAAACCACGTCATCGAAAATTCAATGGGTTGATCCTGATCAGCCCAGCTGAAGCGCTCAATATAGCCGACCGGTTCTCCGGGTGTTTTGGTGAAACTCTCTGGTGCCCAAGTTGGGACTTCGCCTAACGAGACGCGGTCTTCTGCGCGGGTAATCCAGAACCCGAGCTGCTTTTGATAATGGCGATACAAGGAATCAGACAGGGCGTCTTTTGTGACTCGTCCGACGGATTCATCGAGCCAGATTTCTTCGACCGCGATGATTGTATCATTCAAATAGCGCATGCGCCGGATACGGGTGCCCCGACCGCTATATCCAAATCTCGGCAGCGTTGAAGGCTTATCCAAGGTCTGGACCGACAAGACATCCGCCCGTGGCAAACCGCCCCCTTCCGGCAGCTCCAGTCGAAACATGCCATAGACAGAGTCGCGCACCTGGCCGGTTTTGATGTAATTTCCTGACCCCTGAATACGCTGCAAAAGCCCTTTATTTGTAAGCTCATCCAGCGCTTTGCGAAGCGTTCCAACAGAGGTGTTGAACTCCTTAGCCATCTCGCGCTCTGGCGGCAAACGGTCTCCGTCATTCAGACGCCCGGCATCCACATCGCGAATGATCAGCTCTGCAATCTGGATGTAAATCGGCAAGGCGTTGCGGTTCTGATTAGACATCTTTGGCCCTCGATTTCAGCGACGCAAATGGCGTCATAAAGCAAAATTGATACACCATTGATGCACCACTCAGTCGATGTTTAAATGGATGCAACAAAATGGCAAGCCCAAACAAAAAGACCACGCAAAGGACTCCTCATGACGGTCGTGCCCATTACATCCCCAGATCTTGATGCCGCAGAGGTATCTTGGTTTTCGGCTTTATGTTCAGATGATTACCAGTTTCTCGGCGTGCCCGATGGCGATCTGCGCAGCTCTTGGGAGCATTGCAGCGACATCGTGAAGACAGCCGAAGAGCAAGGCTTCCGCAATATTCTGTGTCCTTCATCTTATCAGGTGGGCCAAGACACCCTGTCCTTCGTGGCGGGTTGTGCTCCCATTACTGACAAGATCAACCTTCTTGCCGCAGTGCGCTGTGGTGAGATGCAGCCAATCATGCTGGCGCGTACTGTGGCGACGCTGGATCACATGTTGCAGGGGCGCTTGACGATCAACATCATCAGCTCTGACTTCCCTGGCCAAAAAGAAGAGAGCAGCTACCGCTATAAACGCTCTCGTGAGGTGGTGGAGATCTTAAAGCAAGCGTGGACACAGGATGAGATTAACTTTGAGGGCGAAGTTTATAACTTCCAAGGTCTGACCACAGACCCTGTGCGCCCCTATCAGCAAAACGGTGGCCCCCTGCTTTATTTCGGTGGCTATTCACCAGATGCACTGGAACTTTGTGGCCAGCATTGTGACGTCTACCTGATGTGGCCTGAGAAGATGGACGAGCTTGCGGGCCGGATGAAAGCCGTGAACGCGGTGGCGGAACGCTATGACCGCACATTAGACTATGGTCTGCGCGTGCACATGATTGTGCGCGACACAGAGGCTGAAGCGCGTGAATACGCCGATCACATCGTGTCCAAACTGGATGACGAATACGGCCGCATGATCCGCGAGCGGGCGCTGGACAGCACGTCATTGGGCGTCAGCCACCAAGCCAAGAACCGCGAATTGGCAGATAAGTTCGGCTATATTGAACAGAACCTGTGGACCGGCGTTGGCCGAGCGCGCTCTGGCTGTGGCGCAGCTCTTGTCGGCTCGACCGATCAGGTTATGTCTAAGATCGAAGAATACCAAAAGATGGGCATTCGCGCCTTTATTTTCTCGGGCTATCCGCATATCGAAGAGGCCAAACATTTCGGCGCGCGCGTCTTGCCGAACCTCAAAACCTGCTCGCTGCCCCATGAATATGGGCGTGTGCCAGCATCAACACCTGCAACACCCCTTGGCAACGGAGTTCGCCGCTAATGGATCGCATCACACTCTCCCCAACACTAGAGATGAGCCGCATCGTTTATGGCATGTGGCGCCTTGGGGATGACACCGACACGTCGCCAGCCCATGTGGAAGCAAAGATCCAGGCTTGTCTGGAACAAGGCATCACAACCTTTGATCAGGCGGATATCTATGGGGATTACGGCGCAGAGGCTGTGCTGGGTGGTGCTTTGAAAGCCAACCCTGCCCTGCGTGACCAGATGGAGATCGTCACGAAATGTGACATCGTCGCGCCCTGTGGTCGTTACGCAGACGCGAAGGTCAAATACTACGACACGTCTCGCGCACATATTGAAAAGTCCGTGGACATCTCTTTGTCAGAGATGGCGATTGATCACGTCGATCTGCTTTTGATTCACCGCCCGGACCCACTGATGGACCATCAAGAAACCGGTGCAGCGCTGGATGATCTAGTAGCCTCCGGCAAAGTACGCAATGTCGGTGTTTCTAACTTCCGTCCTTGGGATTGGGAGCTTTTGCAATCTGGCATGAAAACCCAGCTTGTGACCAACCAGATTGAAATGTCGATGGGAGAGATCTCGCCTTTCACCAATGGTGATCTGGCATTCCACCAGCGCCAAGGCCACGCAGTGATGGCCTGGTCTCCACTTGGAGGCGGCAATCTAATGAATGATGCTGGCCAAGTCGGTGCGGTGCTTGATGAATTCGCGGCAGAGTTTGGCGTGGATCGCGCGGCTGTGGCTGTTGCCTTCCTGCTGAAACATCCGGCAAAGATCCTGCCGGTGATGGGCACAAACAACCTTGAACGGATTTCTAAGATTTCTGATGCGTTGAAGGTTAAACTTGACCGCGAAAGCTGGTACCGGCTCTATGAAGCCGCTTTAGGGAAAGAAGTTCCGTGATGAATGCACCCGTAACCAGTTTTGAACCTGACGCAGACAACACGCGTCTGTTGCGTGACGCTTTTGGGCGTTTCGCAACCGGCGTAACTGTTGTCACCGCCATGTCAGAAGACGGGCCTGTCGGCATCACCGCAAACAGCTTTAGCTCCGTTTCACTTGAACCCCCGATGGTGCTTTGGTCCCCAAGCAAGGACTCCCGCCGTTTCCCGTATTTTGAAAAAGCTACGCACTACGCGATTCATGTTTTGGCGGCAGAGCAAGAGAGCTTGTGCTGGGGCTTTGCCAAGGACGCCTTTGCCTTCAAAGATATCCCGCACGCACTAAATGCGGATGGTGTGCCCGTGATTGAGAATGCGTTGGCGCGTTTTGATTGCAAACAAGCCAACACATTCGAGGCTGGCGACCACATGATCATCTTGGGCGAAGTGCTGCGCGCAGAAATGCGTGACGGAGAGCCGCTGGCTTTCTTTGGTGGGAAAAACGCGAAATTCACACCGACCTGATATCGGTTATTTCCCTGCAAAAACAAAACAATGGTTTCGCTTTAACGAGACCATGAACTTTGTACCCTGCTCAGGAAGAAACACATTTGGAACCGTCGCTTTTAGCGCGGTTCCGTCCGCTTCCACGCGCAATTCCACAAGGCTTTCGGTCCCCATGAACCGCGCGCGTTCCACAGAGGCAACTGCAGACATGCCATACGCGCCACTCGGTGAAACCGCAGCACCATTTCGATAGAAATCAAGGTGAACATGTTGGGGACGTATTGCGATTTCAACATCAGTCCCCTCGGCCATGCCAGGCGTCAGGAAGTCACCAAAAGCGGTCGAGCAAAGCGCGCCGTTGCTCGTGCCCTTAATCAGGTTGATGTCGCTGAAAAACGCCATCGCGTCCCGGTCCACAGGGGCGTTATAGATGTTATAAGGCGCGCCAGCTTGCACAATTTTACCATTGCGCATCAATGCGATCTCATCGGCCATGCGAAGCGCTTCTTCCGGCTCGTGGGTTACCAAAAGCACGGCCGTGTCTTCTTCCTTAAGCAAGGCAAGCGTTTCATCACGAATGCCATCGCGTAGCCGGTTATCAAGGCCTGAGAAGGGCTCATCCATCAACATGATGCGCGGGCGCGGCGCCAAAGCGCGGGCCAAAGCGACACGCTGTTGTTCCCCACCCGACAAGGCGTGCGGCGCAGCATCGATGGCCCAGCTGAGGCCCACTTTGGCCAAGAGTTCCTCAACGCGGGCACGTTTTTCTACTGCCGACCCGGCCAAACCAAAGGCCACATTGCCGGCAACACTCATGTGTGGAAACAGCGCAAAGTCTTGAAACATAAGCCCAATCTGGCGGCGTTCCGGTGGGATGCGGAAGACGGTGTCACAGATCAGATTGCCGTCTACATAGATCTCGCCCGTATCCTGCATATCGACACCGGCAATCAAACGAAGCGTCGTCGACTTACCACATCCAGACGGACCCAGAAGGCACGTAACCTTTCCCGGCTCGATCGCCAAGGACACACCGTCAACCACGTTCCGATCGCCGAAACTGCGGTATAGGTTTTTCACCTCTAAACGCGGTGGCGTTTGCGACTTTGCCTCTGATGTCGCCTTAGATGTCATTGGCTGCTGATCCACCTTAGCCCCTTCAGTCCCTGACGAATTTCATCAGGTTTTATAGGGATGTAGCAGCGCAACTGCCGCGCATCAAGTCTAGGTCGCGAATAGAGCTTAAAGTGTTATAAAGACAGATCAAAAACCGCTTCGCCAAGGCTTTTGCCGTTGACCTGCACCACCACCTTATGCGCGCCGGGATAAAGCTTGAACGTGGTGGCATTGGCTTTAAGCACGTGTTTCTTAGCAAAAACCTGCGCTTTACCCGCCTTAAGTACGGCCTGTTTCAGCTTGAATACCTTTGGCGCAACCTTGCCCCCGGCTTTTTGAAAATGGATCACGTAGTCAACGATAACCGGGCTTTCAGAACTTGCCTCAAGCTCCATCTCAAATTCCAGTGCCTCACCGCCGACAACCTGATCTTTTGCCAGATCGAGACGTTTCAGCGATACTGGTGCATCCGCTTTAAAGCCCAGCAGTTCCATCGCACCGACGTGGCCTTGCTTGACCAAGCTGCGCAACGCATGGCGGGTCATCCAGTCCAGCTCTTTCTTATCTTGCGCCCCTAGATCACGCCATTTCATGAGTGTCTCAACGACCAAATCCGGATGGGTTTTTGCGATGTCATTCAGATGGTTAGAGACCGATCTTGTCACATACCGCGTTGAATCCGCGTGAAGTATATCAAGATATGGGAGCGGCGTTGTCACCTCCATATCCAACTTCTTCGCCCACGGCAGCTTGGGGCGCGTTCCCTCAGATACTAGCCTGCGCACATGGTAGTTTTCATCGCTCGCCCATAGCTTAAGCCGCGCCAAGGTTTCGTCAGGCCAGCGATTTAGGAATGGGCGGATCGGCCACTCCATCGAGAACCGCTTGGTGTTCTCATAGATCAGATCCAACGCGCGCTCGCGATGGTTTTCCAACCCATGGCGCACCGCCAGATAGCCTGGTGGTGCATGGGTGAACTGCCCGAAATCGTCGTCCGTCTTGGATGGGTCAAGTTCGCGCGGCATGGCAGCTTCTAATTGACCGGCCATGGTGGGAAAGTCATCTGACAGACGTTTTTCCAGACAATCTGCGATCCATTCCATACGCTCGGTCAAAGACAGGTCCGGAAACTTCGCAATCACCTCTTTGGTGAATTCCTCCGCGTCAAACCCAGGGATCGCCGCTGCATGTTCATTCGCAATTTGCGAGACCGTCTCTTCGTTAAACAGCTGATCAGCCAGCGAAAATCCCTGCGCCACGCCCGTACCTCTTGCCATTACATTGTTGTGTTTGTCGCGCCGCCGTCGAGCAGGATGTTTTGCCCCACGATAAAGCCCGCATGTTGAGAGCAGAGGAACGCACATGTTGCGCCGAACTCTTCGCGCGTGCCGTAACGGCCCGCCGGAATGGTGGCAAACCGCTGCTGTTGCGCTTCCTCAACCGAAATGCCTTGCGCGTCGCTTGCCCCTTTATCCAGTGAGGCCGCGCGGTCTGTCGCGTGGATCCCTGGCTGCAGGTTATTGATGATCACACCCTGACCCGCAACTTGGCGTGCGGTGCCCGCGACATAGCCTGTCAGACCAGCCCGCGCAGAGTTAGACAGACCAAGCACCGGGATCGGGGATTTGACAGACACAGAGGTGATATTCACGACCCGGCCCCAACCCTTCTCCATCATGCCCGGGATCAGCTCTTTCATCAGCGCAATCGGTGTCAGCATGTTGGCGTCCAAGGCTTTGATGAAGTCATCACGGTCCCAATCCGTCCACATGCCCGGAGGTGGACCGCCAGCATTTGTGACAAGGATATCAATGCCTTTGGAGGCGGCCAGCACGTCGGCTTGGCCCTGTTCTGTCGTCACATCAGCAACCACGGTGTCTATTGAGACGCCGAAACGCGCGCGAATATCCGCAGCGGCGGCTTCCAACGCGTCTGCGCCCCGTGCGTTCATCACCAGGTCAACACCTGCTTCGGCCAACGCCTCTGCACACCCCAGCCCAAGACCTTTTGAGCTTGCACAAACCAGCGCCTTTTTCCCCGCGATTCCCAGATCCATCTGTGTATTCCTTATCCCAAGTTCAATTTCGCGGGATTTCCACGGCAAAGCCAGTAAATTGCCGAAGGCGATCCCTCTTGTTGCCATAATTGGTCAGCAGAACGGATGGAAAGCAAGGCAAAAGCCTGTGACGTACAATTCAAAGGACCCGGCATGACCCAAGCTGTGCCTCATCAGGATCGCAAAGATCAGCAACTGCCCGTCTACCGCGCGACGGATTTCCGCGTTGTGAATGGCGCAAACGAGGGCGATGCAATGTCTTTTGCGGCGGAGTTGATGTTGGATGACATCTATGAGCTTCGCCAGGGCTGCTACCCGGCCGTTTTAGCAATGACGCCAAACGGTGATGCCAGCTTTAAAATCAGTGGGCGGTCTTCCATTGGCCATCAGGGAGCAAGACTATATCTTGATTGCAGTCTTACGCTCATGCAATCCGCCGGTGATACGATTGAGGCCCTCGTTTTTGTTGAAGTCGATAACGCAGGCAATGTCGCTGAAATTTACCTGCATGCGCTCGCACCACTGGACGCGAAGACAGCTTATACGCTTGTTGGTGTAGATCGCGAAAACGCACATCGCCGTTTGGCTCTATCAAGCTGCGTTTCCTTTACCCGTGGCACACATATTACCATGGCCAACGGAGTTCAGACCCGTATTGAGAACCTGAAGGTTGGCGATCAGGTGCTGACCCGTGATGCAGGCGCTCAGGAAATTCGCTGGATTGGTCGCACGACAGTTCGCGCAACCGGGCCTTTTGCGCCGATTGTGATTGAGGCAGGCACCCTGAACAACCATGGCGACCTAATCGTAAACCCAGACCACCGTCTGTTTGTCTATCAACGTGAAGACAAGCTGAATGCAGGCCGTGCAGAAGTCATGGTGAAAGCCCGCTACTTGCTGAATGGCGACAGCATCTATGTTCAAAACGGTGGTTTTGTCGAGTATTTCCAAATTCTGTTTGATAACCACCACATCATTTTCGCAGAAGGCATCGCCGCAGAGACACTGCTGGTGGATGACAAAACCGAAAGTGTTCTGCCAAAGGACCTAGGTGAGAAGTTCAAGAAATCCCAACCGGGCCTTTCCGCGCCGGATCAAGCGGCAGTCGAAATCAATGAACGGCTGCTTTTGGACAAAGACGCAGCAAGCCTCTTGCGCCGCGCGTCGTCACGCTAAACACTAATCCCCATTGCGTGGTTAAGACGTGAGCGCTATACGCGCGCTCATGTCAAACACCGCTTCAAACCGCCCAGAATTGCCGCCCGAAATCGCGCGTCGTCGCACCTTTGCGATCATCAGCCACCCGGACGCCGGTAAAACCACCCTGACAGAGAAATTCCTTCTCTATGGTGGTGCGATTCAGATGGCCGGTCAGGTGCGCGCGAAAGGCGAAGCGCGGCGCACGCGGTCTGACTTTATGAAGATGGAACAGGATCGCGGGATCTCGGTCTCTGCATCCGCAATGTCTTTTGATTTCAGCAGCTTCCGCTTCAATCTTGTGGACACGCCGGGCCACTCTGACTTCTCGGAAGACACCTATCGCACGCTGACCGCAGTGGACGCTGCTGTCATGGTGATTGACGGCGCGAAGGGTGTTGAAAGCCAGACGCAGAAACTGTTCGAAGTCTGCCGCCTGCGCGACCTGCCAATCCTTACCTTCTGTAACAAGATGGACCGGGAAAGCCGCGATACGTTTGAGATCATCGACGAGATACAAGAGAACCTTGCGATTGACGTGACGCCCGCCTCTTGGCCAATCGGCGTCGGCCGCGATTTCATCGGCTGTTATGACCTGCTGCGGGACCGGCTAGAGCTGATGGACCGTGCGGACCGAAACAAGGTCGCGGAAAGCATTGAAATCAATGGGCTGGATGATCCGCGCCTTGCGGAACATGTGCCGGCGGACCTATTGGACAAGTTCCTGGAAGAGGTCGAGATGGCCAAGGAATTGCTGCCAAAGCTTGATCCTCAATCCGTGCTTGAAGGCCACATGACCCCGATCTGGTTTGGCTCTGCCATCAACTCTTTTGGTGTTCAGGAGCTGATGCACGGCATTGCAAATTACGGACCAGAGCCGCAACCACAAACGGCTTCCCCGCGTGAAATCGCGCCGGAAGAAAAGAAAGTGGCGGGCTTTGTATTCAAGGTTCAGGCGAATATGGACCCGAAGCACCGCGACCGTGTCGCCTTTGTCCGCATGGCATCAGGCCACTTTAAGCGCGGCATGAAACTGACCCATGTGCGCACCAAGAAGCCTATGGCGATTTCGAACCCTGTGCTGTTTTTGGCCTCTGACCGTGAATTGGCGGAAGAGGCTTGGGCCGGCGACATCATTGGTATTCCAAACCACGGCCAATTGCGGATTGGCGACACGTTGACCGAAGGCGAAGCGCTGCGCGTGTCTGGCATTCCATCTTTTGCTCCGGAACTCCTACAAGGGGTCCGTGCGGGCGACCCGCTGAAAGCCAAACATCTTGAAAAAGCGCTGATGCAGTTTGCCGAAGAAGGCGCAGCGAAGGTCTTCAAACCCTCCATCGGCTCTGGCTTTATCGTCGGTGTTGTTGGCGCGTTGCAATTTGAAGTACTCGCCAGCCGGATCGAACTCGAATACGGCCTGCCCGTGCGTTTTGAAGCCAGCCAGTTCACCTCGGCCCGTTGGGTGAGTGGTGAAAAAGAGGCTGTTGAGAAGTTTGCGGACGCCAACAAACAACACATCAGCCACGACCATGATGGCGACATTGTATATCTGACCCGTTTGCAGTGGGACATCGATCGTGTGGGAAGGGACTACCCAGACGTGAAATTGACCGCTACAAAGGAGATGATGGTCTAACTGGCCCGTGATGGGCCGATAAAACAAAGGCCCGCACGAGCAGTATGAGTGACGAGAAAACATATCCAGAGGGCTTTGACGCCCTCATGCAGCGCGCCCGCATGCGCCGCGTGCCTATGAGCATGGAAGATGGCGAAGACCTACCCGGTCTTGACGCCGATCTGCATGTGATGCGCACTGAACTCACCATTGCCGAACCGCTGAAATCCGATTCAAGTTTTGCGAAGAAAGCGCGTCAGCTGCAGCAGGAATTCGAAGGCCAACCTCAGCTATGTTGGCTGAATGGCTTTGTCATCGCCAATTTGCGCAAAGAAGACCAGCCTGACCATGCGGCTGAATTATTTCAGAAAATCTGGGCGGAGCATTCTGAGTTTTTGCTACGTTGGTTGCCCCTGCGCTGGCTCGTGTCCTCCATCACCACCTTTGGCGACAGAGGCGTGAACGAGGCGCAGCGCAGCCTTGGACGGTCCATGACCATGCTATTTGGCATGATCAAACTTTATGAATTTGAGCGGCTCTATACCGGCAAAAAACCGGCGGTTCCGCATAGCACCGATCACAAGATCAACACGGCTTTGCCGCTGGATATCCCCTCCTATTCGCTGAAAGGCGGCGGTTTGGATGTGGCGCTTTTGACCCGCCTTTGGGCCGATAGCGACAAAGACCCGGTGATCGAACCATTGGCGAAACACTTGCTCAATGCGATCAATGACGACCCCGGCACATTGTTCCGTCGACTTCAGGTCATGTCCGGTGAACGCAAAGCCACATTGGCACAGGCCAATACAAACCCCCTTCCGGTGCCGCCTGGCCACATCAAACGGAACCCCAAAAAGATCACCTGGGCTGTTGCCGCAACAGTAAATGAAGATCTCGACCAAGCAGTGGCCTTTGCGGCGCATCATATCGATATGGGCGCCGATCAGGTGGTGCTCTATGGCGAGGACCCAAACGCTTTGCCCACGGAACTCGCCGAACATCCGAAGATCAGCGTGGTCTTGGCGGACGACAATGTGATTTCACCGACCCAAAGGGAACGGCTTCCACAGCGCAACGCCAGAAAAGCGTTCTACTTCAACCGAGCACGGCGCAAACTTTCGGTCGATTGGCTGGCAATGCTGGACACTGACGAACGTATGGTCTTTGACGGTGAGCTGCGCGATATGCTGGCAGAAGTCCCCAAAGATGCCGCCTTTATCACCATGCCCGTTGTCGAAAAATTTGCGGGAAGCGACACTGCGTATCGGAGGCCATCAAGCGACTGGAATTTGCCACTCGCCGATCAGCAGAAACTTTACCCCACTTACTATGGCTACGTGGCGAACTTAATGCTTGGCCCATCAGAGCCCCGATTGTTTTTACGCGCAAAGCTCAAAGACATTCGTGTCGGCAATTACGTGATCAAGCACCACAAAAAGCCGATCACCAATGGTTTCACGCCCGCCGGGCTACAAGTGGCCCATAACCACGCCCGTGATTTCAGACATTTCTTGGATTCTATACCTCGGCGCATGGATCAAGGCTATGCGCGCCGTGGTAAGGGCGACATCGACATACGAACAACCCTCAGCGCCTTAAGCAACGAGCCATTTAACCCTGAGTTACAACAGTTTTTTGACGAGATCGCCACCGCCCGACCTGACGTCATTGAAGCGTTGACTGCCTCAGGGGACCTTGTGAAAATCGACCTGAACACCGACGAAAAAATCGACGCGCTGGTGAAGGAAATTACGCAATTGGCCAAAAGCGTGCCAGATGAGGCAGCGGAATGAGCGCGCCGAAATGGGGCGTGGTCGCCACGATCAAAGCACCAACAGAAGATGTTTTGCGCTTTGTGGCCTACCATTTGGATCTGGGTGCTGACGACGTCACAGTCTTCTTGGACGACCGCAATGAAAAAACGGCAAAGGCTTTATCTAAGAACCCCAAAGCGCATGCGGTGCTCACCGATGACGAGCATTGGCAAAGCACCATTGGTCGGCGACCGAAAAAACATCAGGTGCGGCAGGTTCGCAATGCGTCCTACTACTATCGACGCGCCAAGGACTTGGATTGGGTGGTCCATATCGACGTTGACGAATTCCTATGTCCGGAAAGGCCTGTGGCCGAAATCCTCGCGGCCTGTGCAGCTCACGTGCCCGTGTTGCGGGTTTTTCCATCCGAGGCTTTATGTACCGATGGCCTCACCGAGATTGACCCAGAGGTTACCTATTGCAAGTCCCGCTTACCCAACGGCCCACAAGGGAAAGCGATCGAGCATAAACTCTACCCCACTTACGGCGGCATTTTGAAAAGCGGCTTTGTCAGCCATGTTGAAGGCAAGATCTTCGTCCGCACCGGGTTGAACGACATCAAATTCGGCATCCACCGTGCGTTTGAAAACAAAGAGATTGCTCTAAAGGCCGAAGACGCCGAAGGAATTGAGCTTTGCCACAAGCATATTGAAAGCTGGGAGAAATGGCTGACGATCATGGATTTCCGCCTAAGCCGCGGCTCTTACCGACAGGAGCTGGAACAAAATATTGATCCGCTTTCGGGTCGCGTTCAGCGTCATGCTCTGTTTAAATCCCTCACCGATGGCGGCACTGAAAGCCTGCGGGCATTCTTTGAAGAAAGTTGCCTAGCCACACCCGAATTGCGCACGCGACTAGATGAATTGGGCTATCTGCGTCAGTACAAATTAGACCTCGCGCAAAAACGGGCAAAACACTTCCCAAAATAGCGACATCTTTGTTTCCATTTTGCAAACAAATTCGCGCTTGAAGCGAGTGCCCCGGGGCCATCGTTGACGCATGTCCGCTTATGCTTTAATGGGTGGCGCAAGGATCAAGACCGCGCATGACCGCGGGGCCAGACGGGCCCGATCCAATCATACGCTACGGGCGCGAATTTGTCCGTAAACCACGGATACGCATGACAAAATTTGCTGACCTGAACCTGAACAAAAAAGTTCTAAAAGCCGTTGAAGAAGCGGGTTACGAAAGCCCAACGCCCATTCAAGAGGGCGCCATCCCCCCTGCCCTTGAAGGCAAAGACGTTTTGGGGATCGCTCAAACCGGCACCGGTAAAACCGCGAGTTTTACTCTACCAATGATTTCGCTACTGGCCCGTGGTCGCGCTCGTGCGCGCATGCCTCGCAGCCTTGTCTTGTGCCCGACCCGAGAGCTGGCGGCGCAAGTGGCAGAGAACTTCGATGCTTACTCCAAACACCTAAAACTCACCAAAGCGCTGCTGATTGGCGGGGTGAGCTTTAAGGAACAAGAAGCGATTATCGATAAAGGTGTGGACGTTCTGATCGCCACTCCGGGTCGCCTTCTGGACCATTTCGAACGCGGCAAACTGATCCTCTCTGACGTGAAAGTCATGGTTGTGGATGAAGCGGACCGCATGCTGGATATGGGCTTTATCCCTGATATTGAACGCATTTTCGGCCTGACACCATTCACGCGCCAGACGCTTTTCTTCTCCGCCACCATGGCGCCAGAGATTGAGCGGATCACCAACACCTTCCTCTCTGCACCTGTGCGGATTGAAGTGGCTCGTCAGGCGACGGCATCTGAAAACATCGAGCAAGGTGTTGTGATGTTCAAGGCCTCTCGCCGTGACCGCGAGGGCAGCGAGAAGCGCAAGGTTCTCCGCGAGCTGATCAAGCTCGAAGGTGACACCTGCACCAACGCGATCATCTTCTGTAACCGTAAAACTGACGTGGATATCTGTGCGAAATCCATGAAGAAATATGGTTTGAACGCAGCGCCTATTCACGGCGATCTGGACCAGTCCCAGCGGATGAAGACATTGGACGCATTCCGTAATGGCGAGCTGCAATTCCTTGTGGCCTCAGATGTGGCAGCCCGTGGTTTGGACATTCCTGACGTGACGCATGTTTTTAACTTCGACGTGCCAGGTCATGCCGAAGACTATGTGCACCGCATCGGCCGCACCGGTCGTGCCGGTCGTTCTGGCAAAGCCGTGATGATTTGCTCTCCACGCGACGAAAAGCAGTTTGCTGCGGTCGAAGCGCTGATCCAGAAAGAAATTCCTCGGATCGAGAACCCAGTGAAACCGGCAGAGCGCAAGCCGCGTGCGCAGGTTGAAGAGAAGACGGAAGAACCACCAGCAAAGGTGGAAGCGACTAAGTCTGAAACCAACAAGTCCGAAGCCAAATCAAACCGCAGCCGCTCTCGCGGGCGTGGTGGTCGTGGCCGTGACAATGACACGCCAGTGGTTGGTATGGGCGACCATATGCCAAGCTTTATTGCACTCAGCTTTGAAGAGCGTCGCGCAAGCTAAAGCGCTGTTTTAGAATTAAAAAAGGTGGGGTTTTACCCCACCTTTTTTTGTGCGTTCTTGATCGGTGGGGTGAAACCCCACCCTACGATCAACTCAACCGGCTGATGATTACCGTCGCTTCCGGCTTCTTACCAATCTCATCCCGCGCGGAATTGCGCGCCACGCGGCGCAGGCCTTCTTCCAGCTTGTCGTCATCCGCAAGGGTCTTCTGCCCCGCGCGACCCAGGAACTGGTTCAGATCTTCTTCCAGCACGTCAACCAGTGGCGCAAAGCTGCTGCCCTGCTCTGGCAGGCCCATCAGCTCGACCCATGGTTCTCCCAATGGCTCGTCATCTTCATCTAAGATGACGTTCACGATCACATGGCCATTGAGCGCCATGCGAATACGGTCTCGGACGACACCATCCAAGGCACCAATCTTGACGGACCCATCCAAATAGGTGCGGCCGGTTTCAACAAATTCGGTGACTTTTGGTTCATTGCCAGACAGATCCAGCATGGTTCCGTTCACCGCAACAATGCTCTGACGTCCTTTGCTTTCGGACAGTTTCGCATGTTCGCGCAGATGGCGGTGTTCGCCATGCATCGGGATAACCATCTGAGGATTAACGATATCTTGCAGGCGTTCCAGATCCGGACGGTTCGCGTGACCAGACACGTGATAAAGACCAGAGCTGTCATCCACCACATCCACACCGCGTTCAGAGAATTGGTTGATGATGCGGATGACACCCTTTTCATTGCCTGGAATGGTTTTGGAACTGAAGAGGAACATATCGCCGTCCTTCAGTGTAATCCCATTGTGCTTACCACGTGCCAATTGCGCAGATGCCGCACGGCGTTCCCCTTGGGACCCGGTCGCCAAAAGCATCAGATTCTCGCGTGGGATGTTGCCTGCGTCCTCCGGGCTGACGACTTTCGGGAAGTCCGTCAGTACGCCGGTTTCAATCGCCGCCTCAATCATGCGCCGCATGGCGCGACCCATCAAGCAAATCGACCGCCCTGCTCGCTCTCCCGCTTCGGCAAGCGTTTTCACGCGGGCCACGTTTGACGCAAAGGTCGTTGCCACCACCATCTGCGGCGCCGCCGCCACAAGCTTCTCAATCTCTGGACCCACACTGGCTTCTGATCGGCCTTCATGGCGAGAGAACACGTTGGTCGAGTCACAGACCAGCGCCTTAACGCCCGATTTGGAAACAGAGGCCCAAAGCTCTGGATCAAACGGTTCGCCTACAATGGGGGTTTCGTCCAACTTGAAGTCGCCAGTGTGAATGACGCGCCCATCCGGGCTGTCAATCACCAAGGCCGCGCTTTCAGGAATAGAGTGCGACATGGGCAAGAAGCCAACCTTGAATGGTCCTGCCTCTGTCACTTCCGGCCAAGCGGATACGGTACGGATCGCTTCTTCAGGTTGGCCATTGTCGCGCATTTTGTGGCGCGCTAGGTTCGCAGTGAAAGCGCGCGCATAAACCGGCGCGCCGAGTTTCTCCCAGAACTGGCCAATCGCCCCAATGTGGTCCTCGTGACCATGGGTGATAAAAATCGCCTCAAGGCGCTCTTTGTTTTCCATCAGCCAGGTCATATCGGGGAAAATCAGGTCCACCCCCGGCGTGGTCTCCATATCAGAGAAGGTCACACCCAGATCGACCAGGATCAGGCGTTCTTGGCCCTGTTTCCCATAGCCATAAACATAGGCGTTCATACCAATTTCGCCCGCCCCTCCGAGAGGCAGGTAAATCAAACGGTCACTGCTCATATTGCGTCAGTTGTCCTTATTATGTTGGTGGATGACGGTTAGCCCGTGCATCGTTAAGTCTTCTTCAAAGGCGTCATAGAGCGCCTCGCTCTGTTGGAACAACGGGGCGAGCCCCCCCGTAGAAATCACTTTCATCGGCCGGTCACGCTCGGCTTTGATACGGTCGCAAATCTCGCGCACGAGGCCCACATAGCCCCAGAAAACACCCGATTGCATACACTCAAATGTGTTGGTCCCGATCACCTTTTGCGGCTTACCGATATCGATATGCGGCAGGGCCGCAGCGGATTGGTGCAGGGCTTCAAGCGACAGGTTCACGCCGGGAGAAATAACCCCGCCGATATAGGCCCCATCGGTGTCGACAACGTCAAAAGTTGTTGCGGTGCCAAAATCCACAATGATCAGATCACCACCATGGCGGTCATAGCCTGCCACAGTATTCACCAGCCGGTCAGGCCCCACCTGCGTGCCCGCATCCACGCGCACAGCGACTGGCAGGTCACATTCTGGTTTGCCCACAACAATCGGACGGCAGCCAAAGAAACGATCCGCAAACACCCGCAAGTTAAACACCACCCGCGGCACGGTGGACGAAATAATCACGTCAGTAATGTCGAGCTTGATCCCATAATGGCTGATCAGCGTAGAAAACCACGTGAAATAGGCATCTGCGGTGCGCGCATGGTGGGTCGAGGTGCGCAGGGTGCACAGGAATTTCTCCCCGTCCCAGATCGAGAAAACCGTATTTGTGTTACCGCAGTCGATGGCCAGTAGCATGCACACCTGCCTTAGAAAAAGATATCCGCCGCCGAGATCGCCACGGCACCTTGGGCTGTCTTCAACACCAGATTGCCCGCATTGTCCACTGTCTCAAAGGTACCGATGTATTCCTCACGCATGGTCCGTGCCGTAATCACCTCGCCGATCCGCGCCGCACGGGACATCCACGCGCTACGAATGGGCTCAAACCCATAGGTCACAAATTGCTGTTCCCAATGGGCGTAGGCTGGGGCCAACACATTCAAGAAACTCTCGGGATCCACGTTAACGCCCGCTTCAGACAATAGAGACACCGGGCGCACTGCGTTGGGCTCAAGCTTTGTGGGTCCAGGTGCATGGGCAAGATTCACGCCAATTCCAATAATCAAGTGGCTCGGACGGCCACCTGCGAACCCAGCGCTTTCCAGCAAAATCCCCGCGACTTTTCCGCCATTCATCAGGACGTCATTAGGCCATTTCAAGGAAAACGCCTCAGGCCGCGCAGTTACCGCGGAAAACGCATCAAACAATGCCAATGAGGCCACAAAACTGCGCAACGCCATGTGGTCTGCGCTCTCATTGGGATGCAAAACCAAAGTGCCCGCAAAGTTCCCGGTCTCTGTGTCCCAAGCACGCCCGCGCCGACCACGCGCTTTGGTTTGGCGCAAAGCTACGATCCACTCAGGCCCCGCCAAATCAGGCGCAATCCGCGCCGCCTCAGCGTTTGTGCTGTCGACCTCTGCCAAGATCCGGCGTCCATAGCCCACTGGCCAATCTGTCATACTTGCTTGCTTTCTTTTTGGCTCAAATATCCTCGCCGAAGGCAATCCTGCCTTCCAGCCATTCGCGCCCTTAGTTCAAGAGCGCCTCAGCTGCGGACAAAGCCATGGCCTCTAATCCCAAAAGGTTCAACCCCGGGAACCAAGCCAATGCGATCAACGCAGCGGAACTCATGAGAAAACCGAAAAGCACCGGGTTACGGTCCGTATCAAGATCTTCCACTTCGTCGCCAAAATAGACGTAGAACACAATCCGCAAGTAATAGAACGCCCCGATCACCGATGCGACCACACCCGCAATGGCCAGCCACGCCAATCCCGCGTCATATGCCGCGCGCAGCACATAGAATTTACCAAAGAAACCGACCAACGGCGGCACGCCTGCCAGCGAGAACATCAACACAAGAACCGCGAGCGCTTTGCCCGGCTCGCGTTTGGAATACATGTTCAGCGCATCAATTGACGCCACCGGTTGTCCATCACGAGATAGGGTCAGAATGAAAGCAAATGTGCCAACATTCATGGTCACATAGATCGCCATATAGATCAGCATCGCCTGCACGCCAAAGGCCGTGCCAGCGGCAAGCCCCATCAAAGCGTAACCCATGTGGGCGATTGATGAATAAGCCATCAGGCGTTTGATATTTTTCTGACCAATCGCCGCCACAGCCCCCAAGAACATTGAAAGCAAAGACAGCAGCGCAAGGATCTGCTGCCAATCCGCCACCACGCCACCAAATGCGTCATGCACAACGCGGGCAAACAAACCCATCGCGGCCATCTTTGGCGCGGTTGCAAAGAACGCGGTGATCGGCGTTGGTGCGCCTTCGTAAACATCTGGCGTCCACATGTGGAATGGTACGGCTGAGACTTTGAATGCCAGTCCCGCCACGACAAAGGTCAGGCCAAACAGCAGCCCAAGCGAGGTCTGGCCTTCGCCAGCGGCCAGAATGATACCAGCAAACTGCGTGGTGCCTGCAAAGCCATAAACCAGAGAGGCACCGTAGAGAAGCAAACCCGATGACAGTGCGCCGAGGACAAAATACTTCATTCCGGCTTCTGTGGACTTCACCGAGTCCCTGCGCAGCGACGCGATCACGTAAAGCGATAGGGATTGCAGCTCGAGCCCCATATAAAGCGCCATCAAGTCCCCGGCAGAGACCATGACCATCATGCCCACAACAGCCAAAACCACGAGCAATGGGTACTCAAACCGCAAGAGGCCGCGCTGTTTCATGTAATCTTGGCTCATCGCCAGAACGGCGGCGGCTGAAATCAGCACCACCACTTTAGCAAAACGCGCAAAACCGTCATCGACAAACATGCCGTTAAACGCGGTGTTATCCCCGTCCCCATTGACGGCGATCCAAACGCCCATCAAAGCAAGCAAGCCTGCAGACACCCATGTGAGCAGAGGCCCAATCGCGTCCTTGCGCGTGTAGACCGCGCCGACCAGTGCCAGCATGGCAAAGAGCGCCAGGATAATTTCCGGAACAATGATGATCAGGTCGTCTGTGATCATGAGGGGTTGCTCCTTATTGCGTTGCCGCAGCTTGGTTGAAAGCCGCAGCCTCCACCAAGGCGGTTTCGTAAGTTTCGATCAGCGCTTCTACCGATGGTCCGATAATGTCGGTGACCAATGCCGGGTAGACCCCAAGCAGCAAGGTCATCACGACCAATGGTGCAAAGATCCATTTTTCGCGCTGGGTCATATCGTTGATGGTTTTCAGGCTCTCTTTGATGAGATCGCCAAAGACCACACGACGATAAAGCCAAAGCGCGTAAGCCGCCGACAGGATCACACCGGATGTGGCAATCGCGGCGACCCAAGTATTGGCTTTGAAGGCCCCCATCAGGGTGAGGAATTCGCCCACAAACCCGGATGTGCCCGGCAGGCCTACGTTGGCCATGGTGAAGAACATGAAGATCAGCGCATAGGCCGGCATGCGGTTCACGAGACCGCCATAGGCGTCAATCTCTCGGGTATGCATGCGGTCGTAGATGACACCGACACATAAGAACAGCGCGCCAGAAATAAAGCCGTGGCTGATCATCTGGAAGATCGCGCCATCGATACCTTGCTGGTTGGCGGCAAAAATCCCCATGGTCACATAGCCCATATGTGCGACCGATGAATACGCAATCAGCTTCTTCATATCTTCCTGCACAAGGGCCACAAGAGACGTGTAGACAATCGCAATCGCTGACATCCACAGCACAAGGTCGGTCAGGACATCCGCGCCGACGGGGAACATCGGCAGGCTAAAGCGCAAGAACCCATATCCGCCCATTTTCAATAAGATTGCGGCCAGGACCACAGACCCTGCTGTGGGCGCTTGCACGTGCGCATCCGGCAACCAGGTGTGCACCGGCCACATGGGCATCTTCACCGCAAAGCTCGCAAAGAAGGCGAGGAACAGCATGGTTTGCAATCCACCAACCACGTGGATGCCCAAAATGCTGAAGCTCTCTGACGCAAAGGTATGCTTCATCAAAGTTGGAATATCTGTCGTCCCGGCATCGGCAAACATCGCAACCATCGCCACCAGCATCAAAACCGAGCCAAGGAACGTGTAAAGGAAGAACTTGAAGCTCGCATAAATGCGGTTCGCCCCGCCCCAAATGCCGATGATCAGGAACATCGGAATAAGGCCTGCTTCGAAGAACAGGTAAAACAGCACCAGATCCAGCGCCATGAACACACCGAGCATCAGCGTTTCCAGCAGCAGAAAGGCGATCATGTATTCTTTGACGCGGGTTTTCACGTCCCATGAGGCTGCGATGGTCAATGGCATCATGAAGGTGGTCAGCATCACAAAGAGCACGGAAATGCCGTCAACGCCGAGTTTATATTGCAGACCCAGCAGCCATTCTCGCTCTTCGACAAATTGCATCCCCGTATCGTTTGGGTCGAACTCCGCCAAGATAAACAGAGACACAAGGAAGGTGATCGACGTGGCAATCAACGCCACCCATTTGGCGTTGCGCTCCGCGTTCGCGCCACCATTCCCCGGCAGGAAAACCAGCAGAATGAGCGCCGCAATGGCTGGGATAAAGGTGACGATTGAAAGAAGGTTATCCATCAGTTGGCACCTCCGCCCAACGTGGCCCAGGTGATCAACACCACAAGCCCGATGACCATGGCGAATGCATAGGTGAAGATGTAGCCCGACTGAGCGCGTCCCGCGAGGCGCGTGAAGAAGGGCACGATGCCCATAGCGATACCATTCAATGCACCGTCAATCACTTGGCCGTCGCCGCGTTTCCAAAGGAAAGTGCCAAGCAGTCTGGCGGGGCGCACAATTATCGCGTCGTAGATCTCGTCGAAATACCATTTGTTCAGCAGGAACAGGTAAAGCGGCCGCATATGGGTCGCGACCCGTTTCGGCATTTCGGGCGACCAGATGTAGAACCACATCGCGGTCAGAAGCCCCAAAACCATAGACACAAATGGCGAGAGTTTCACCCACGTTGGCACGTAATGCGCCTCGTGTAGAACGGTGTTTTCAGGCTTCATATAGATCGCCGCCTCGCCCGGCTCTCCGGCCATGACATATTTCAACTTCGAGGCCTTAGGGTTGTTTTCGGCAACCTCTTTCGCCAGTTCTTTTGCGGGCTCTTCATAATGTCCGCCAAAGAACTTCACGACTTCATTGGTTTTTCCAAAGAAGCTCGAATACCAAATCGCACCGGCAAAGACCGCACCAAGTGCAAGAACGCCGAGCGGAACCAGCATCACCGTCGGGCTTTCATGGGCATGATCATGGGTGTGTTTGTCGCCGCGCGCTTTACCATAGAAGGTCAGGAAGATCAGACGCCAGCTGTAGAAGCTGGTGAAAAGCGCAGCAATCACGAGCATCCAGAACGCGTAGCCTCCGTGGGTCGCGGCATAGGCTGACTCGATAACCGCATCTTTGGACGCAAAGCCAGCAAAGCCGACCCAGCCAGACAATGGAATACCAACCCCGGTGATGGCAAATGTGCCGATCATCATGGCCCAGAACGTGTAAGGCAGCTTTTTGCGAAGACCGCCATAGTTCCGCATGTCTTGCTCGTGATGCATGCCGTGGATGACAGAGCCTGCCCCCAAGAAAAGCATCGCTTTGAAGAAAGCGTGGGTGAACAGGTGGAACATGGCGACCGAATAAACGCCGACGCCAGCCGCCACGAACATGTAGCCGAGCTGCGAACATGTGGAATAGGCGATGACCCGTTTAATGTCGTTTTGCACAAGACCCACGGTCGCCGCGAAGAACGCGGTTGTTGCTCCGAGGAATGTGACAAATGCCATCGCGTCTGGCGCGAATTCCATCAATGGCGACATGCGGCAGACAAGGAAGACACCTGCCGTCACCATGGTTGCCGCGTGGATCAGCGCCGATACCGGCGTCGGGCCTTCCATCGCATCTGGTAGCCAAGTGTGCAGGATCAACTGAGCCGATTTGCCCATTGCGCCGACGAACAAAAGGAAGGCAAGCAGGTTTGCGGCGTTCCAGTCGGTCCAAAGGAAACGAATGGTGGTTTCAGCCAGTTCCGGAGCGGAAGCGAAGATAACGTCAAAGTCGATGCTGTCCGTCAGCATGAATATCCCAAAGATCCCCAGCGCAAACCCAAAATCGCCAACCCGGTTGACGACAAAGGCTTTGATCGCCGCCGCACCCGCGCTTTGTTTTTTCCAGTAAAACCCAATCAGCAGATAAGACGCGACGCCCACGCCTTCCCAGCCAAAGAACATCTGCACGAGGTTGTCCGCTGTCACCAGCATCAACATGGCGAAGGTAAAGAAGCTCAAATACGCGAAGAAACGCGCCTTATAGTGCTGATCTTTTGAGAAATTCTCGTCATGGGCCATATAGCCGAAGCTATAAAGATGAACGAGCGCAGAGACGGTCGTGACAACAATCAACATTGTCGATGTCAGGCGATCAAGGCGAATAGACCAGCTGGTATCAAGCGTTCCAGATTGAATGAAATCCAGAATGTGGATCTGTTCCGTTTCCGCGCCATGGGTCAGGAACACGATCCAAGACAGCAGCGCGGCCAGCATCAAGAGGCCGGTGGTGATATATTGCGCTGCCGCTTCGCCGATATAGCGCCAGCCAAAGCCCGCAATAATGGCCCCAACCAAGGGCGAGAAGAGGATGACCGTTTCCATACTCTGTTAGCCCTTCATGACACTGACATCTTCCACGGCGATGGTGCCGCGGTTTCGGAAAAAACTGACGAGGATCGCAAGACCGATGGCCGCTTCAGCGGCAGCCACCGTCAACACAAAGAGCGTGAAGACCTGACCGACCAAATCCCCCAGAAAACTAGAGAAGGCGACAAGGTTGATGTTGACCGCCAAAAGCATCAGCTCGATCGACATTAAAAGGATGATCACATTCTTCCGGTTCAGAAACAGCCCGAAGATGCCAATCACAAAGAGCGTCGCAGCCACGACAAGGTAATGCTCTAGCCCGATCATCTGCTTCATTGCCCCCTATTCTTGTCTTTGTCGCGCCCCGGGATCTTCAGCAAACCCTGCCCCGGTACCACGTTCACGTTCTCAACCGCTGCCGCGGGATCACGCCACATCTGCGTCAGAACGTTCTGACGTTTCACATCCTTGCGGTGGCGGATTGTTAGAACAATCGCACCGATCATGGCGACCAGCAGGATCAGGCCTGCCAGTTGGAACAGCAAGAAATACTGATCGTAAATCAGCAGCCCCAAGGACGTGGTGTTATCAACCCCTACCGGGGCCACGGCCTGCCGCTGGCCTTCCGCCAGGTCAGAGACCCGCCAATCGCCAAAGGCCAAACCAAATTGCATCAACAGCACAAGGCCAATCAAAACGGCAATTGGAAAATACTGTGCCATGCCCGCTTTGAGTTCAGCAAAATCCACATCCAGCATCATGACCACAAACAAGAAAAGCACGGCCACCGCACCAACGTAGACGATGATCAGAAGCATGGCGACGAATTCGGCTCCAAGGAGCACAAAGAGCCCTGCCGAGCTAATGAAAGATAGGATCAACCACAGGACTGAATGCACCGGGTGGCGACTGACGACTGTCATCAAACCGCCAGCGATTACGCACAGCGCAAAGAGGTAAAATGCAAAGGCGGCTACCGTCATGCGTCGTCTTCCTCGTCTTCGCCCAGAATATCTTGAACGATTTCCATCACCTGTGTCATCGCAGGAATACCTGCAAACATCGACATTTGCCCAACACATTCAATGATTTCTTGGTGGGTCGCGCCCGCCTCAAGCAGATGGCGCACCGTGACGCGGATCTGCGCGTCCGCTTGGCCTCCCAGCACCGTCAGCGCCGCGAGGTTCAGCAAAAGACGCGTTTTGGCGTCTAAACCGTCTTTATTCAGCGTATTGCCAAAGAACATTTCCATCATGTCTTTGGGCATCGTCGGCCACAGCTTTTCAAATCCCTTCGGCGTAAAGCTCTCAAGCGCAGGATTCATGGATTTCGCCATGTCCTGATACTGTTGGATCATTTGCTCAAAGGGGTTCTTGCTGTCACTCATCGGTAAGGGGCATCCAGTTCTAGGTTACGGGCGATTTCTGCCTCCCAACGTTCGCCGTTTTCCAAGAGTTTATCCTTGTCATAAAACAGCTCTTCGCGGGTTTCGGTGGCAAACTCAAAGTTCGGACCTTCGACAATCGCATCCACTGGGCAGGCTTCTTGGCAGAAACCGCAATAGATGCATTTGGTCATGTCGATGTCATAACGCGTGGTGCGGCGGCTGCCGTCTTCGCGGGGCTCCGCGTCAATCGTGATCGCCTGCGCAGGACAGATCGCCTCGCATAGCTTGCACGCAATGCAGCGTTCTTCGCCGTTTGGATACCGGCGCAGCGCGTGTTCCCCGCGGAAACGCGGGCTCAGCGGCCCCTTTTCATGCGGGTAGTTCAACGTGGCCTTGGGGGCAAAGAAGTATTTGAACCCCAGCTTGAAGCCTTTGACGAAATCCGCCAGCAGGAAGTATTTGGCAGCGCGGGTGTAGTCGATCTGCGTCATACAGGACTTGCTCCCTCATCTAACCGAGTCGCCCCGGCATTATCATGGCTATGCCATTTTGTTTCGTAGTCGCTCTGCAGCACCAAATCCTTCAAGACCGATTCCGCAGTCCGCTCGATCTCGTAATATAGATACATACGGCCTTCTGGTACCTTGCCTTTCAAGCGCAATCTACGGCCCGTTTCAGCAGGATCTGGGAAAGGCAAATGATAGTTCCCGCCGCGAGGTTTCTTTTGAATGCCACGACAATCGTGCACGATACAGCCGCAATTGCGCTTCCAGTAGGTCCAGACCAGTTCTGGATTGAACTGATAAATCCCATGAGCTGGCCAACCATTGAAGCCATTCGCAGATACGAAACGCCCACCGGGCTTCAACAACAAAAAAGCATTCTCAAGTGCCTGGGGCACATTGAACACATGCTCAATTGTGCCACCATCGAAAATAAAGCTGAACTGACCGTGTAGCGCCTTTGGGACTGGCCGATTGAGATCGTGAAGAATGGACGCCCCTTCGTAATCGGAGAAGTCCATTGCCTCCATCTCACCGAATCCCAGTTTGCGCATAAGAGTTTCACAGTAGCCATCCTCCTGTTGAATTTCTTCAACATTCAGATCAACTTCTTTCCGGCGCAGAGTCCTCACAAATTTGTGCGTGATCTTCTCGGGCACTTTGAATGTGTGCCGGCCAAGCATCAGCGTCCGCCCATTTGGGCGGAAACGCGTCGATAGTTCGACGAGCCGTTCAAAAAGTTCGAAATCAACGCCCATTAGAGCTTAGCCCCCAATCGCCCAGCGTGCATAAGCACCGCCGAAGGCTTCAAATTTTGCGAGGAATGCCACCACGACCACCCAAACGAGGGAGAGCGGCAGGAAGACTTTCCAACCGATACGCATCAGTTGGTCATAGCGGTAGCGTGGCGTGATTGCCTTCACCATCGCAAAGATGAAGAAGAAGAAGGCCATTTTGCCAACCATCCACAACACGCCATCCGGCAGACCCGGAATTGGGGAGAGCCAACCGCCAAAGAACAGCAAGCTGGTCAGCGCGCACATTAGGAAGATGGCGATATATTCGCCGGCCATGAAGAGCAGGAATGGCGTGGAGGAATACTCCACCTGATAGCCAGCAACCAGTTCGGATTCCGCTTCTGGCAGGTCAAATGGCGGGCGGTTTGTTTCGGCTAACGCGCTGATAAAGAACAGGAAGACCATCGGGAAATGTGGCAACCAGTACCAGCTGAAGAAGCCGTAGTCGCCGTCCTGCGCCTTCACGATGTCACCGAAATTCATGGAACCAGTGGTGATAATAATCCCCACGATGATCAAACCGATCGAGACCTCATAAGAAATCATTTGAGCGGCGGAGCGCAACGATCCAAGGAACGGGTATTTGGAGTTCGACGCCCAGCCTCCCATGATCACGCCGTAGACTTCGAGGGATGAGACCGCGAAGACGTAGAGAATGGCGACGTTGATATCTGATAAAACCCAGCCGTCATTGAATGGGATCACAGCCCAAGCAATCATGGCGAGCACGAAGGATGTCAGCGGCGCAAGCAAGAAGACGGTGCGATCCGCCCCGGCGGGAACCACGATCTCTTTCACGATGTATTTGAGGGCATCGGCGACGGTTTGCAGCAATCCCCAAGCGCCAACCACGTTGGGGCCTCGGCGCATCTGCACCGCGGCCCAGATTTTACGGTCGCCATAAACCAGGAATAGCAATGACACCATCACGAAGCCAACCACAGCCAAAACCTGTGCGACAATCAGGACTCCAAGTCCAAGTGGGGTGGTTAAAAAATCTGCCATATGTCGTTACACCGTCGGTATTCGGTTTTCCTCGCAATTTGACACCACAACTTCGGCATCGATGGTCTTTAAGCCTCGTGGAAGGCTCGGCGAGATGGTGTAGACCGCGTCCCCGGTCCAAGTGTCTGATTGTGTGTCGATCGTGGTGCGCACATGGCGCGCGAAACCGTAGCCGCGAATAAGCGCGTATTGCGCTGCTGCGCATTCCGCATAGGCATGCACGTCAGCACCGCCCCGCGCCCCGGTCATTTCCACATGAAAATTCACCAAATCTCCGTCGAGGAGGTCTGTGCGAACACCCATATAGCTTGGGTCAAACGCAAGCTCATCACGGGACACTCCCTCGTCCTGCATGGTGCAGGCCCCAAGCGCGACAGTCGCTGCTAGTATGAGGGAGAGTGGGCGCATGCTGTGACTTACTCCGCAGCCAGTTTGGGCTCTTTGCGCGCTTTGGCATTGGCAGAGAGTTCCGCCATCAAAGCGCTGGCCCGGGTGATGGGGTTGGTCAGGTAGAAGTCCTGAATCGCATAGCTGAAGGGTGCATCATTCAGAGCCCCGGTTTCAAGCGCTTGCCATTCGTTTTCAGGCACTTGGTCGATTTTCTTTAAGTGCGGCACGTCTTTGATCATTGCGCTGCGCAGCAGCGCCAATGTGTCAAAGGGAAGTGTGGCACCCAGTTCGGCAGAAAGCGCACGCAAGATCGCCCAGTTTTCCTTGGCTTCACCCGGTGCAAAGTTAGCGCGCATGGCCAATTGCGGGCGGCCTTCGGTATTTACAAAAAGACCGTTCTCTTCGGTGTAAGCCGCAGATGGAAGGATCACATCAGCCCGATGTGCGCCACGGTCGCCATGCGAGCCTTGGTAGATTACAAAGGGACCTTCGGGAATTTCCGCTTCGTCCATACCGAGGTTAAAAACGACTTCTGCGCCCTCAAGAGCTGCATCCATGCCGCCTTCGGTGGTTGCCCCTACGTCCATGGCACCAACCCGTGAGGCCACGGTGTGAAGCACCATGAATTTGCTTTCGGTTTCCGCCGCGTATTTGTGGGCCATGGCCAGAACTGCATCGCCATCTGTGTCGCGAATGGCCCCTTGCCCGACGATGACCAGCGTGTCTTTGCCAATGGCGTTTTGGATATTTGGACCAAAAAGAAGCTCAAGCGATTTGCGATCATCGCCGAGATGCGTTGCCTCATAAGAGAGATCAAGTTTTGCGCCGATCACGCCAATGATCGCGCCATTGAGCCATGCTTTACGAAGCCGCGCATTTAGCACTGGCGCTTCCCGTTCAGGATCTGCGCCAATCAGCATGATTGCTTTTGCGCTGTCGATGTCTTCGATCTGCGCAGTGCCCACATAAGCCGAGCGATTTCCTGCTGGGAGCTTGGCACCATCCGTGCGGCATTCCACTTTACCGCCCTGCCCTTCGACCAGCTGTTTTAGTGCATAGGCGGCTTCGGTTGAGACAAGGTCGCCAATCAGACCCGCAACCTTTTTGCCTTTCATGGCCTCAGCGGTTTTGCTGAGCGCCTCTTCCCATGAAGCAGGACGCAATTTGCCATTCTCGCGCACATAAGGACGATCCAGCCGCTGACGACGCAGACCGTCCCAGACAAAACGGGTTTTGTCCGAGATCCATTCTTCATTCACCCCATCATGGTTGCGCGGCAAGATGCGCATGACTTCTCGCCCCTTTGTGTCCACACGAATGTTAGAGCCAAGCGCGTCCATCACATCGATGGTTTCTGTTTTGGTCAGCTCCCAAGGGCGCGCCGTGAAAGCATAAGGTTTTGAGGTCAGCGCACCAACTGGGCAAAGATCAATGATATTGCCTTGCAGATTGCTATCTAAGGTTTGGTTGAGATAGCTGGTGATCTCTGCATCTTCGCCGCGCCCTGTCTGGCCCATTTGTGAGATGCCCGCCACTTCGGTCGTAAAGCGCACGCAGCGGGTACAGGAAATGCAGCGGGTCATGGTGGTGTCGACCAATGGCCCCAGATCCAGATCATCCACGGCGCGTTTGGCTTCTTTGAACCGACTGCCAGACACGCCATAGGCCATGGCTTGGTCCTGCAGGTCACACTCGCCCCCCTGATCACAAATTGGGCAGTCCAGCGGATGGTTGATCAGCATGAACTCCATCACCCCTTCGCGCGCCTTCTTCACCATGGGAGAGTTGGTTTTCACCACCGGCGGTTGGCCTTCAGGCCCAGGGCGCAGATCGCGCACCTGCATGGCGCAGCTGGCAGCTGGTTTTGGCGGACCGCCCACGACCTCCACAAGACACATACGGCAATTGCCGGCGATTGAGAGACGTTCGTGGTAGCAGAACCGGGGCACTTCTACCCCGGCTTGTTCGCAGGCCTGGATCAGGGTCATGGCCCCATCCACCTCTACCTCTTGGTCATCAATCACAATCTTGCGTTGGTCAGACATAGTCAGTTCGCCCTTAGAAGCGTGCCAATCTGGCTGGATTTCGCGATTTCTGCACGACCCAACGTGCAATAGGTGTCAGAGTCGCCAAGGGTTACCCCATTGGCGGTAAGATAGGCTTCGCCACGACGGCGCAGCTCGGCCTTATTTGCATCGCTTTTGCGGAAACGATCGATCTCTTCTTTGCTGTAGCCCAAAGCCTCGGCTTCGTTCTGAATGCCGTTGATGCGGTTCAGTGCGCGGAACATGCGCGCTGAGATGCTTGGGCAGGTGTTGCGAATTTCATCGGCGATGCCGATCCACAAAAGGCCATTGGTGATGCTTGTGACATCTTCCAAGGGTCGTTTCGCCTGCGCCATTCCAACGCCACTTACAAGCATGGCCACAACAAGACCTGGGATCACTACTTTACGCATTTCAATTCTCCATTCATGCCAAACGGGGCGCTGAAACCAACAATTGGTTTGCACCCGGTTTGAGTGAAATGAAGGATTTGGGACGCTGCTATGCAATAACACGCCCCTAAAGCGCTGATATCAGCGCCTTTTTGCCGATACATCGCAGGCCTTAGGCCGAGATATGCCGGGGGATACATCAAGGCTTGCACTGACCTTCCATAACAATTCGATCGCCATCAAAAATCGGGTCATCGTCAGGGCCTTGCGTCCATGCAATTACGGATGTGCCGTATTCTTGGATACAATAGCGTGTGCCGCCATAGGCCGCAGCTTGACGTGCTCCATCCAGCGTTTTCGAGGCTGGTGACGCCGTTACCCTGAAAAGGCTGCGATCATCGCGATCCACCTTTTTGGCTTGGATCCGAAACCGTTCGCCCTCAAAGCGTACGCCGTCGTCGCGTTTAAGACGAGAGCAGGCGGGCAGTGCTGTCGCCGCGACCAAAACCATCAAAACTGCAGGTTTTATCATTGTCATTTGTCTTTCTTCTGTCCCGCCCGATCTGGGCACTGCTTGGGTGGGAAGACTGCTGCTATGCAATCCAAACCTACCTGCACTAATTCTATATTTCTTCCGTTTTCACCCACATGCACCCTACTCCGCCGCAATCGCACTGACGCGACCGGATTTGGTGTGTTTGATACGGTCTTCAATTTCTTCGCGGAAGTTCCGAATAAGCCCCTGAATGGGCCAAGCCGCCGCATCCCCAAGAGCGCAGATCGTGTGGCCTTCCACTTGTTTTGTCACGTCCCACAACATGTCGATTTCTTCTGGGTCCGCTTGGCCTTTCACCAATCGATCCATCACGCGCATCATCCAGCCCGTGCCTTCGCGGCAGGGCGTACACTGGCCGCAGCTTTCATGTTTGTAAAATTTGCTCAGCCGCCAGATGGCTTTGATGATGTCTGTCTGCTTGTCCATGACGATGACCGCTGCAGTCCCGAGGCCCGAACCAAGCTCGTTGCGCAGATAGTCAAAGTCCATGGTTGCATCGCGCATATTCTCTCCGCGAACACAAGGCACGGAAGAGCCGCCCGGAATGACCGCCAGCAAGTTGTCCCAACCGCCCCGAATGCCACCGCAATGTTTCTCAATCAGGTCTTCAAACGAGATCGACATGGCTTCTTCGACAACGCATGGGTTGTTTACATGACCGGAAATCGCAAAAAGCTTGGTGCCCGCATTATTTGTGCGTCCAAAGCCAGCAAACCATTCCGCACCGCGCCGTAGGATGGTGGGCACCACAGCGATGCTTTCCACATTGTTCACGGTTGTTGGGCAACCATAAAGCCCCGCGCCTGCCGGGAATGGCGGCTTCATGCGTGGCATGCCTTTCTTGCCCTCAAGGCTTTCAATCAATGCGGTTTCTTCGCCACAGATATAAGCCCCTGCACCGTGGTGCAGGAAGACATCAAAGTCCCAACCGGAGCCAGCAGCATTGCGACCCAAAAGCCCGGCATCATAGCATTCGTCGATCGCCATCTGCAGTGCTTCGCGCTCGCGAATATATTCGCCACGCAGGTAAATGTAGCATGTATGGGCATTCATTGCGAAAGAGGCGATCAAGGCACCTTCGATCAATGTATGCGGATCATGGCGCATGATCTCGCGGTCTTTACAGGTGCCGGGTTCAGATTCATCTGCGTTGATCACCAAATAGGCCGGGCGCCCGTCGCTTTCTTTCGGCATGAAAGACCATTTCAAACCGGTCGGGAACCCTGCCCCGCCACGGCCGCGAAGCCCCGAGGCCTTCATGGTTTCGATAATCCAATCGCGTCCCTTTTGAACAAGACCAGCGGTACCATCCCAATGGCCACGCTGCTTTGCACCATTTAGGGTGCGTTCATGCATGCCATAAAGGTTGGTAAAAATGCGATCTTGGTCTTTGAGCATGCCGTTCTACCCCTGACTGTCGCGCCGCGCGCGCCAAAGCTGTAAGCCGTTGATGAGCGCCCACAAAAGCGCAGCCATCGCGGCGAAATCAAACAAGAACGCATAGCGCCCCGGAAGACCAAGTAGGTTTGAGACGACTTGAATGAGCATCCAAAGGATCAACGTCCCTGCGATCACAAGGCTGACCATGCGCCCCTTGCGTGCAAGTTGTTGATCTAAGTCGCTGCTTGTCATGTCGTCTCCTTGGTGCGTGCGCCCTCATGCAAGAGAGCGCACAATTAGTTCGTTAACCCGCCAAATCTTTGGCTTGAGAAATCCAATCATCACGGGTGATGCGACCTTTGAATTTCAAACGGCTGTCGACCCATGCGATGTCTGCATCAGTCCATGCAGCGATCTGGTCAAAGTGGAAAAAGCCCAGCTCGTTCAGGGTCTTTTCAAGCCCCGGACCAACGCCTTTGATTTTCTTCAGATCATCCGCAGCGCCACCACGTGCCGCTGTAAGCACCTCTGGACCGTCACCCTCAGCCGCCGGAGCAGCCTCTTTCTTAGGTGCTGCTTTTTTCTTTGGCGCTGCTTTCTTTTTCGGAGCCGCTTTTGGCTTCTCAGCCGTTGCTTCCGCAGGTTTTTCTTCAGCTTTTGGCGCTACAGTCTCGACTGGCTTTGGCGCTTCCGCTGGTTTCACGGCAGTCGGTTTTGGGGCCGCTGCAGGGGCTGCTGTCGTCGCGGTCGCGCTGCTAGAACTCGCAGATTCACCGCAGAACAATTTGATCAACAACATCGCCAAAACGACGACGGCGATGACAGCAAGGATCAGTGCCAAGAAAGTCGACAGCGAGGCCTTCATCATAAAGAAGGCGATGATCCCAATGACCGCCGCGATAACCCAGCAAACCATGCTGCACGTCTTATTTGTTTCAGTTTGTCCCATACCGGTGTCCCCTCGTTAGAACTGTTTTTTGTTTTGCCTTCTTATTACGTGGCTAGGAGTGTTCTTTCCCCTTGGTTGCAAGCTCACGCGCTTGTTGTACCCAATCGTCGCGATCAATGCGACCTTTGAACTTCAGACGGGAATCCACCCATGATTTTTCCGCCTCGCCCCATTCCGCAATTTGATCGAAATGATAGAAGCCTAGCTCGTTCAAGGTCTGTTCAAGTTTTGGTCCAACACCGCTTATTTTCTTAAGATCATCGGCACCGCCCTCGCGCGCGGATTTTAGTGTCTCAGGCTGTTTCTCTGTTGTTTTTTCAGACTTCGCCGCTTTGGAAGGCTTTGCAGCCTTCTTTTTCGCTGCGACCTGCTTGGCAACTGGCACCGGTGCTTCCGGCGCTTTGGGTGGCGCATCTGCTGCGTCGCGCCCGGCTACGGTACCGTCTTTGCCGATCCAAGGTGTAGTGAGCGGCACTTCAGAGCCATCGATGCGTTTTAGGCTGTCACCCAATTCGGTTGCCAGTGCAGCCGAGGCATTATACTGCGTCTGCCCGCTGTCGAATTCTTTGAGACTGGTCAAACCGGCCAGAGGCTCTGCCGCAAATCGCCCGTTCTGTGGACCAGGTGTCGGCACTTCGCCAGCAGCCATCGCATCAATCATGGACGCCAAACCATCGGCAGTCAGGTCCTCAAAATAATCCTTGCCGATCTGTGCCATCGGCGCGTTGGTACATGCCCCCAGACACTCCACTTCCTCCCAGCTAAACCTGCCGTCAGCAGAAAGTTCATGAGGGTTTTTCGCAATTTTCTCTTTGCAAACCGCGATCAGATCCTCGGCGCCGCAAATCATACAAGACGTGGTGCCGCAGATTTGCAAATGCGCAACAGAACCAACAGGTTGCATTTGAAACATGAAGTAGAAAGAGCAGACTTCGAGCACCCGGATATAAGCCATATCCAGCATCTCAGCGATGTATTCAATCGCTGGCTTCGTCACCCAACCTTCCTGTTCTTGCGCGCGCCACAGAAGTGGAATCACAGCAGAGGCCTGACGGCCTTCAGGATACTTGGTGACCTGCGCTTCGGCCCATGCCTGATTGGCAGGTGTGAAAGCAAAACTCTCTGGTTGTTCGTGGTAGAGACGGCGGAGCATTAACGGTCGATCTCCCCAAACACGATATCCATCGTGCCAATAATGGCGGCCACGTCGGCCAATTGGTGACCGGTGGACATATGATCCATCGCCTGCAAATGCGCGTAACCCGGCGCACGAATTTTACAGCGATATGGCTTGTTGGTGCCGTCCGCCACGAGGTACACGCCGAACTCCCCTTTCGGAGCTTCAACGGCAACATAAACCTCACCCGCAGGCACATGAAAACCTTCGGTGTAGAGTTTGAAGTGATGGATCAGGCTCTCCATCGACGTCTTCATTTCAGCGCGTTTGGGTGGTGTGATTTTACCCCGCGCCAGAACGTCCCCAGTGGCTTCGCGTAGCTTCACAATGGCCTGACGAATGATCGAAACCGATTGGCGCATCTCTTCCATGCGCATCAGATAGCGATCGTAACAATCGCCATTCTTGCCCACCGGGATCTCAAACTCGAATTCGTCGTAGCACTCGTAAGGCTGTGCGCGACGCAGGTCCCAGGCAAGACCTGCTGACCGTGCCATAACGCCAGAAAAGCCCCACTCCTGCACCATGTCCGCGTCGACAACGCCGATATCAACGTTGCGCTGCTTGAAGATACGGTTCTCGGTCAAAAGACCGTCGATATCGTCCAAACGTTCAGGGAAGGTCAGCGCCCATTCTTCGATATCATCGACAAGCTTGTCATCAATGTCCTGATGCACGCCGCCGGGCCGGAAATACGCCGCATGAAGCCGAGCTCCACAGGCGCGTTCATAGAAGATCATCAGCTTTTCGCGATCTTCAAAGCCCCAGAGCGGAGGTGTCAGCGCACCCACATCCATCGCCTGAGTGGTCACGTTCATGAGGTGGTTGAGCACCCGGCCAATCTCGCAGAACAACACGCGGATCAGCTGCCCACGACGCGGCACTTCTGTGCCGGTCAGCTTCTCAATCGCAAGGCACCAAGCATGCTCTTGGTTCATTGGTGCCACATAATCCAGCCGGTCAAAATAAGGCAGGTTCTGCAGATAAGTGCGGCTTTCCATCAGCTTTTCAGTGCCGCGGTGAAGCAAGCCAACGTGAGGATCGCAGCGCTCGACGATCTCACCATCAAGCTCCAGCACCAAACGCAAAACACCATGGGCTGCAGGGTGTTGTGGCCCAAAGTTTAAGTTGAAATTACGGATCTTCTGCTCGCCCTGAAGCGCGTCAACACTACCGTCGTCAAACTTGGAACCGTCCATTAGCGTTTCTCCAACTCTTGCAGTCGGATCGCCATCATCCAGATCAACACCAACACGGCTGGTGAGAACACGCAGGCAAAGGCCCAATTCTTGTTAATCCCGAAATGCGGTAGCAATTTCAGCATCGGAATAATTGTTAGGACAACCAGAATAGCCCAAATAATGAATTCCATTATGTGGTCTCCTCTTTTTGTTCGGACTTATCATCGCCCGGCAACACATAGTTCGCGCCCTCCCAAGGGGACATGAAATCAAACTGCCGGTATTCCTGAACCAGATCGACTGGCTCGTAAACAACGCGTTTCAGCTCGTCGTCGTAACGCACCTCAGTGTAACCGGTCGTCGGGAAATCCTTGCGCAGCGGGTGGCCGCGGAACCCGTAGTCGGTCAACAAGCGGCGCAGGTCGGGATGATCGGTAAAGATGATCCCGAACATATCAAACACTTCACGCTCAAACCAATTTGCGCCGGGATGAACAGGTGTCACAGAGGGCACCATCTCATCTTCACGAATAGACACCCGCAGGCGGATGCGCTGGTTCTGCTCCATCGACAGCAAATGATAAACCACATCAAACCGTTTGGGTCGGTCTGGATAATCCACTGCAGTGATATCAATCAATGTGGTGAACTTGCAGGTCGGGGACGTTTTTAGAAAGTCGATGAAAGACAAGATGTTATTCGGCGCGACGTCAACATTCAGCTCCCCATGGGCCACATCCCAAGCAAGCACGCAGCTTGGCCGCTTCAGCTCAATCAATGCGCCGAGTTCGTTAAGGGCTTCACTCATCTGACCAAAGTCCCCGTCCGGCGAATTTTGCGTTGGAGCTGCAGGATGCCATAAAGCAAAGCTTCTGCGGTTGGCGGGCAACCGGGGACGTAAACGTCCACAGGAACAACCCGGTCACAACCGCGCACAACGGAATAGGAATAGTGGTAATACCCACCCCCATTGGCGCAAGAGCCCATAGAGATGACGTAGCGCGGCTCTGGCATTTGGTCATACACTTTGCGAAGCGCTGGCGCCATTTTGTTGGTCAGCGTACCGGCCACAATCATCAGATCTGACTGGCGCGGAGAGGCGCGCGGCGCGGTGCCAAAGCGTTCTAGGTCGTAACGCGGCATAGAAAGCTGGATCATCTCAACCGCACAGCATGCGAGACCAAAGGTCATCCAGTGTAGCGAACCAGTGCGTGCCCAGTTGATGATGTCTTCCGTTGAAGTCAGCAAAAAGCCTTTGTCCTGCAACTCTGCATTCAAGGCTTGAGTCGCCACTTCTTTGTCAGCGCTCGCAGTATTGGCACCGGTTTGAACGCCCTCGGTGATCACTCCCATTCCAGCGCCCCTTTCTTCCACTCATAGGCAAAGCCCACGGTCAAAACCGCTAGGAACACCATCATCGACCAAAACCCAACCATGCTGATGTCTTTAAAGGCCACGGCCCAAGGGAAGAGCATCGCGATTTCGAGGTCGAAAATGATGAACAGGATCGCCACGAGATAAAACCGCACATCGAATTTCATGCGCGCATCGTCAAAAGCGTTGAACCCACATTCGTAGGCAGAGACTTTTTCTGGATCGGGATTTCGAACAGCGGCAACAACAGCAGCAAGGATAAGAACTAGTCCCAATGCGATGGCTATGGCTAGAAAAACTAAGATGGGAAGGTATTCCCGTAGCATCTCGTCCACTCGTGGCTCCTTTCATGCGAAAAATAGGCTCGCACGTCTTTCGCTATTCAGTCGGAGCAGAGGTTAGCATGGGTTCCCTGTGGGTCAACGAAATTAACCCCTTTTGCACAAGAAGTTGAGGGTCATCCGACCTGTTCGGGCCTATACGGTGGTCAGAACCTTAAAACTTAGTCGCTTGAGGTCTGTTTTATCCAAGGTGCGGGGCGTTTTTCAAAGAAAGCCGCAACGCCGTCTTTTGCCTCTTGCCCCTCCCAACAAGCGACCAATTCGCTTATCGTATGATCAATCACGTCATCGTTGATGGGCGTGCCCAAACGTCGAGTCAAAGCTTTGGCGCGCGCAATCGCCTCTGGCGCGCAGGTCAGATACGGAATGACCTCCGCCTCAACCGTCTTGTCCAGATCATCGGCGGAAACCGCCTTCGCCAGCAAACCAAGCGAAACTGCCTCTTCCGCACCAAAGAGCCGCGAGGACATAAACACCCGCCGCGCCATCGTCTCCCCCATACGCACAAGCACATAAGGACCAATGGTGGCAGGGATCAGGCCAAGGCGGGTTTCCGTCAGCCCCATGGTCAGGGTGTCGACCCCAATGGCCACATCACAAACCGAGGTCATCCCAACACCGCCGCCAAACGCGTTGCCTTGCAATCGACCAATCAGTGGTTTGGGCAATGTGTTCAGCGCGTATAGCATCGTCGCAATTTTGCGTGCCTCTGAAAATCTAGTCTCTCGGTCAGCCGCCATCTGTTCTTGCATCCACGCAAGATCGCCCCCGGCACAAAAGGATTTTCCTTCGCCAGTGAGAACAACCACGCGCACCGTGTCGTCTTGCCCGAGCATGTTTGCTGCATCAGTAAGTTCAGCGATCATCTGAGCTGACAGAGCATTGTGCTTTTCCGGACGCGCGAGCGTAAGGGTCGCAACCCCACGCGCATCGGTGTTTATGGAAATCGTGTCATACATTTAGTCTGCTCTCCCCGCGCGCATGCCCCGCGCCATTTCTGCCGCTTTGGCAATCACTTGTGCATCCAAACCCGTTGAAAACCCCAACATTTTCAGCCGGGCATCGACAGCCTCGGTCGCCACGTTCCCTGCGGCGCCCGGCGCATATGGGCATCCACCCAGCCCACCGACAGCGGCATCAAAAACCCGCAACCCCAAATCCAAAGATGCCTCAATGTTATCAAGCGCGCGACCCGCCGTCTCGTGGTAATGCCCGGCCAGTTCGTCGGCTGGGATGACATTGAGAACAGCGTCCAACATGGCGCGGATTTTGTCTGGAGTGCCTTGCCCGATCGTGTCGCCCAGCGAGATCTCATAGCAGCCCAAAGCAGAAAGCGCGCTCGCAACCCGCGCCACCTGGCCCGGCTCGGTTGCACCGTCATAAGGGCAGTCTGTCACACAGCTCACATAGCCCCTCATCGGTACCCCAAGGGCTTTCGCAGCTTTAGCAATGGGCGCAAACCGCTCAAGGCTTTCTTCAATGCTCGCGTTGATATTCGCTTTGGAAAAGCCTTCAGAGGCCGATGCAAAAATCGCAATCTCATCAGCGCGCGCCGCAACGGCGCTTTCAAACCCACGCATGTTTGGTGTCAGGGCCGCATAGGACACACCTTTGGCCCGTTCAATCCCTGCAAGCACATCGGCTGAATCAGCCATCTGTGGCACCCATCTCGGCGAAACGAAACTTGCCACTTCAATCCGCTTAAAGCCTGCGCCACTGAGGCAGTCCACCAAAGCGATTTTATCCTTGGTGGCAATTTGGTTTTTTTCATTCTGCAGGCCGTCACGAGGCCCAACCTCAAATATCTCAACAAAATCAGACATTTTAGGCGAAGTCCTCAGGCGCATAGAATTCGCGGTCATAGAATTCCTGCGCACCGTCTTTTTCTTGCGCACGCTGAAAGGCGTCTCTTTCTTTCATACGCTCCATATAGGCGCGCACATGCGGAAAGTCATCCAAGTGCACGAAATGCTTAATCGCAAAGAGGTTGAACCCAAGCATAGTGTCAGCGGCAGAAAATCCTGTTTTTAAAAGCCAATCTTGCGACGCCAGCGTTTGCTCAAGCGGATAGAGCGTCGCTTTGAGACGTGCGACTTCAAGTTTCAGTACCACAACAGACGGTTTCGCCGGCGGACGCAGGAACACCATTTGCAGGTTGAGCGAGGCGATAATGCTCGCCTGAGTTTCTGCAAAAGAAAGCCATTGCAAATACGAAACGCGTTCCGCATCCCCAAGGTCTGGCGCAAGGGATGCCTCCGGATGAGCCTCACACAAAACTTGTGTGATTGCTTGGCTTTCAAAAACCACTTGTTCGCCCATTTCCAAGGCCGGTACGCGCCCCGCGGGAGAAATTTCTAAAAAGGCAGGATCGCGCAATGAACCGTCGGTAATTTTGTAGGTTTTTACCTCATAAGGCAGACCCAGCTCTTCCAAAAGCCAAAGGGTGCGAAACGATCGCGACGCTGCCACATGGTGCAAAGTGATCATCGACTACTCCTCTTCCAATTGGATCAGCGCAGCCCCCGCTTCCACCTGAGCCCCTGCCTCGGCCATCACCTCAGCAATGGTACCATCTCGCGCGGCCAGCAGGGAATGTTCCATTTTCATCGCCTCAAGGATTGCGAGGCGATCTCCCTCAGCAACGTTTTGCCCTGCCTCAACGAAAACCGCCTTCACAAGACCTGGCATCGGCGCCTCTATCACATTGCTTGCCGCACCGTCATTTGAAGAACGATCCAGCGCGTCGATCACATCAAAGGCCACGCCATAGTCTTCAAAGACCGTCACAACGCCGTCTTTGACCACCGCATTTGACAGCGCCCTACCCGCGACACGCCAACCGGTTTGAGACCGCAAGAAACGAACATCATTGCCTTCGACCTCAACCACAACATCATTGGAAGAATGGCATTTGATCTTTGCGGTGATCTGTTGGTCGTCCCGGCGCAAGTAAACACTGTGGCTCAATGGCTCCCAAAGGCTGAATCCCAGCGCATCCGCAGGGCATTTAAGCACGCCGGAAACAGCCAAGGCCGCTTGCGCAACCGTCACCGCCGAAGGCCTTTCCGCAGCAGTCAGCGCTTCAATATCGCGCGCAATCAAACCGGTATCCACGTCACCCTTTGAGAAACCCTCATGGGCGCAAAGAGCACCCAAGAAAGCGAGGTTTGTCACGGTGCCTGCAACTTCACAGCCTTCAAGCGCATGGCGCATTTTAGACAGCGCCGCCGCCCGAGATGGGCCATGCACAATGACCTTTGCAATCATCGGGTCATAAAACGGGCTGATGGTGTCCCCACCGCGCACACCGCTATCGGCGCGGCACCCATCTGGAAAGGCAAGATGGCTCAAGGTCCCGGTGGCGGGCAAAAACCCTTTTGGCACATCTTCGGCATACAGCCGTGCCTCAAAGCTGTGGCCATTGATAGAAAGGTCTTCTTGCGCGACGGGAATCGGCTCTCCGGCTGCAACGCGCAGCTGCCACTCCACCAAATCAACACCTGTGATCAATTCCGTCACCGGATGCTCGACCTGCAGCCGCGTGTTCATTTCCATGAACCAAAAGCCATCCGTGCGCAGCCCATTTGACCCATCTACGATGAACTCAACGGTGCCCGCCCCTTTGTAACCAATCGCCTCCGCTGCGCGCACCGCCGCCTGACCCATGGCCTCGCGAACGTCCAAAGGCATATCCGGCGCGGGGGCTTCCTCAATGACTTTCTGGTGGCGTCGCTGCAAAGAGCAATCCCGCTCAAACAAGTGCACCGCCTGAGCGCCATCCCCAAACACCTGCACTTCAATGTGGCGTGGTTGTTGGATGTATTTCTCAATCAAAACATCCGGATTGCCAAAGGCCGTCGTCGCCTCATTCTGCGCAGAGCTTAGCGCGTCGCCAAATGCGGCGGCCTCTTCCACCAACCGCATGCCTTTGCCGCCGCCGCCCGCCACTGCTTTGATCAGAACTGGATAGCCGATCTCATCCGCTTGCGCCTTTAAGTAGGCCGCATCTTGGTTATCGCCATGATAACCGGGCACTACAGGCACCCCCGCCTCATGCATCAAAGCCTTGGCCGCATCTTTAAGCCCCATGGCGCGGATCGCTTTGGCAGATGGCCCAATAAATGTCAGCCCCGCCGCTTCAACCGTGTCCACAAAATCGGGATTCTCAGACAAAAAACCATAGCCTGGATGAATGCCTTGTGCGCCGGTCTCCAACGCAGCCTTCACAATCACATCGCCGCGCAGATAGCTCTCTGCTGGCGCTGCACCACCAATGTGAACCGCCTCATCCGCCATTGCTACATGTTTGGCGTTTGCATCCGCATCAGAATAAACCGCAACGGTCTTCACCCCAAGCGCGCGCGCCGTTTCAATGACCCGACATGCAATCTCACCTCGATTGGCGATCAGTATCTTCTCAAACATCCACAGCCTCCTAGGCCTTCACCGTCACGGCCCATGCTTCTTTTTGGCAGAAATATCCCGGGGTCTGGGGTGGAACCCCAGCCTTGATCACATTCGGAACACACCAAATTTCGTCGGTTCAATCGGCGCACAAAGCGCGGCACTCAGCGACAGAGCCAAGACATCCCGGCTCTTGCGCGGGTCGATAATGCCGTCATCCCAAAGTCGCGCTGATGCGTAAAGCGGGTGGCTCTGCTCTTCAAACATATCAATCGTAGGCTGCTTAAACGCGGCCTCTTCCTCCGAGGACCAAGCGCCGCCCTGCCGTTCAATCGCATCGCGTTTTACGGTCGCCAAAACCCCAGCGGCCTGTTCTCCACCCATCACTGAAATCCGAGAATTGGGCCATGTCCACAAGAAACGTGGCGAGTACGCCCGCCCAGCCATGCCATAATTGCCTGCACCAAAAGAGCCCCCAACCAACATGGTGATTTTTGGCACATTGGTAGAGGCCACAGCGGTCACCATCTTAGCCCCATGGCGCGCAATGCCTTCGCTTTCGTATTTGCGTCCCACCATAAACCCGGTGATATTTTGCAAGAAAACCAATGGGATATTTCGCTGAGAACAAAGCTCAATGAAATGAGCGCCCTTCACGGCACTTTCGCTAAAGAGCACGCCATTATTGGCAACAATCCCCACCGGGCAACCTTTGACATGGGCAAACCCGGTCACCAAGGTTTCGCCAAATCGAGCTTTGAATTCATCAAAGCGACTGCCATCGACGATCCGCGCAATGACTTCCCGAATGTCATAAGGCGTGCGAAGGTCAGTGGGCACCACGCCGAAAATTTCGGCAGGATCATAAGCAGGATCCTCGGGGCTTTCCCACTTCACAGTCGCCGGCTTTTCTCGGTTCAGATTGCCAACAGCCTGCCTCGCCAAAGCAAGCGCATGGGCATCGTCTTCCGCCAAATAGTCGGCTACACCAGACAGCCGCGTATGGACGTCGCCACCACCCAATTCCTCTGCCGAAACCACTTCTCCGGTCGCCGCCTTTACCAGCGGAGGTCCTGCCAAAAAGATCGTCGCTTGCTCTTTCACCATGATCGTGACGTCTGACATCGCTGGCACATATGCACCGCCTGCAGTGCAGTTGCCCATCACGACCGCGATTTGCGGGATGCCTTTGGCACTCATCCGCGCCTGATTGTAGAAGATCCGGCCAAAATGATCGCGATCCGGGAAAACCTCATCTTGGTTTGGCAGGTTCGCTCCACCGCTATCCACCAGATAGATGCAAGGCAGATTGCACTCTTCTGCGATCTCCTGCCCGCGAAGATGCTTCTTAACGGTCATCGGGAAATAGGTCCCGCCCTTAACCGTTGCATCATTGCAAATCACCATGACCTCTTGGCCATGTACACGACCAATACCGGCAACGGCACCGGCGCACGGCGCAGCGCCATCATAAAGTCCATGGGCAGCCGTCGCGCCCACTTCGAGAAAGGGAGAGCCTGCATCCAGTAAATTCGCAATGCGTTCACGTGGCAGCATCTTACCGCGGCTCAAATGCCGTTCCCGTGAACGCTCACCACCGCCAAGGGCTGCTGATTGAGCGACATCAGAAACAACTTTCAAAGCTTCCAAATGCCCCGCAACATTGGCTTTGAACGCTTCAGATGACGGCACTGCGGATGAGTTCAACTTCATGCTGTAAACTCCTGATCAAATTTGATCATTTCATTTTTCCCATCAGCTCACGTCCAATCAGCATGCGGCGGATTTCGCTGGTACCCGCACCGATCTCCATGAGCTTGGCGTCGCGGAAAATACGGCTGACAGGCGTTTCGTTCATGAAGCCAGCGCCGCCCATCGCCTGAACCGCCTGGTGGGCAACCACCATAGCTTCTTCGGAGGCATAAAGCACACAGGCCGCCGCGTCTTGGCGAGTCACCTCACCACGATCACATGCCTTTGCAACCTCGTAGGTATAGGCCCGTGCCGAGTTCATTTTGGTGTACATATCGGCGATCTTGCCCTGCATCAGCTGGAAATCACCAATGGCGCGCCCGAACTGTTTACGCTCAGCCAGGTAAGGCATCACCTCGTCCAAACAGCCCGCCATAATGCCCGTGCCAATGCCCGACAGCACAACACGTTCATAATCTAGACCTGACATCAAAACCTGAACGCCGCGGCCCTCTTCTCCTAGAACATTCTCAAATGGCACTTCGACATCTTCAAAGATCAGCTCTGCAGTGTTGGAACCGCGCATGCCGAGCTTGTCGAAATGCTTGGAGGTCGAAAACCCAACCATGTCTTTTTCGATCAGAAAGGCCGTCATGCCCTTGGAACCAGCGTCAGGGTCGGTCTTTGCATAAACAACCAACGTATCCGCATCAGGACCGTTGGTGATCCAGAATTTGTTGCCGTTCAGCACATACCGGTCATTCTTCTTCTCTGCACGAAGCTTCATCGAGACAACATCGGACCCCGCCGACGTTTCCGACATTGCCAAAGCGCCCACATGCTCACCCGACACGAGTTTCGGCAGGTATTTTGCCTTTTGCTCGTCATTGCCGTTCAATTTGATCTGGTTCACGCAAAGGTTCGAATGCGCACCGTATGAAAGCGACACAGAGGCTGATGCGCGCGCCAGCTCTTCCGTCACGATGACATGCGCCAGATAGCCCATGCCTGCGCCACCGAACTCTTCGGAGACTGTCACCCCCAAAAGGCCCAGTTCGCCCATCTCTTTCCAGAGCTCGGCAGGGAATTCATTATTTTGATCAATCTCTTGCGCCATGGGCCGCACCCGCTCTTGCGCCCAGCGGTGGGTCATATCGCGCAATGCGTTGATCTCTTCGCCCAGATCAAAATTCATAGTGTGCATAAACATGGGCAACCCCGTTATTGAACATACGTTCATTTATAGAGGTGCGAGATCGATTCCGGCAAGCCATCACCGCATCAAGCGACGCGACGTTCTTTTCAGAACGCCGGTTTCAAAGTCTGGGATTTAAGGCTGAATGTCAGCCGCCTTGATAAACGGCGATCACTTCTTCTCGGATGATCCGAGCGATCAACGCACAGTCATCGACCGAGAATGTCAACGGAATGCGCATGTCTATCACGCCCTTCAAAACACGATCTGATTTTGGCATGGGCTCGGATGGCGCGTATTGCCAACTGTCATAACGCGATGTGAAAGCCACCGGTTCTTTTCCGCCGAACCACTTCAGCTCCACACCGCGCCCCGCACAGCGCGCTATCACATCGTGGATTTTGTCTTCTTCCCAATCGAGCAACAGGAATTGAATCGAAGAACCGACAAAATACTCTTCCTGAGGGCGTCGGATCCGGGTCAGTCCAGGCGTCTCTGCAAGCCCGTCGTCCACCGCGCGATAGCGCATATTCCAAGCTTCACACTGCGCATCCAAATTGCGCAATTGCGGACGAAGGATTGCAGCGCGCAAATGATCCATCCGGCCAGAGACATTGGGTGTATGGTATTTGATCTTCTCAAAGACCTCCGGTGCGGGTGCTGCAAGATGGCGACCATAGAGCATATAGGACCCGGACAGAATGGTTGCGCGCGCCATCAGATCGGGATCGTTTGAAACAAGCAGCCCGCCCTCGCCGGAATTCACGTGTTTATAGGTCTGGGTGGAATAACACGCCATTTCGCCCCAAAGGCCAGATGGTTTACCACGCCAGCTTGCGCCCATCGTATGGGCACAATCCTCAATGACGCGAATGCCTGCGCCATCACAAATGTCCATCAACGCATCCATATCACAGAGGTGACCGCGCATATGGGACAGCATCAGAACATCCGCTTGAACTGCTTTGGCTTTCAAGTCTTCCAGATCGATAACAAGATCTTCAGTCACACCGACAAAAACAGGCACCGCGCCGACAGATGCAATCGCCCCAGGCACCGGGGCCAAGGTAAACGCATTGGTCAAAACGCGCGCGCCCGGTGCAACGCCCATGGCACGCAATGCGGCCCCCATGGCATAGCCGCCAGAGGCCACCGCAAGGCAATATTTCACCCCAAGCTGATCGGCGAACTCTTTTTCCAAAAGCGCGGTTTCCCCGGCCTCTCCTTCCGCAACATTATAGCGGTGGATACGTCCAGAGCGCATAACTTCGATTGCCGCCTCGATACCCTCTTCTGGGATCGGTTCTTGCTGGGTGAAGTTGCCGGTGAATACGTCAGTCATAAGGGGTACTTTCAGAGAAGGCGTAAGCGAGGTCAACGCGGGTTTCGCGGTTTAAGAGAATTGGCATCGGGAATTAAGACGGTCCAATCAAGCTCTGCACGACCGCAGGTAGTGCAGCGTAGTCATCCAACAAGGCCTCTGGTTCCAACGCAGCCATATCTTCACCGCTTGGACCAAAAGTCACCAAGACAGAGGGAACACCTGCCGCTTTCGCGGTGTTGCGATCGGTATCGCTGTCACCGACCAGAAGCGTCATTTTCGGATTGCCGCCCAATCGCCTTGCGGTTTCGATAAGTGGCGCTGGATCAGGCTTGCGGACGGGAAGTGTGTCCGCTCCCACCAAAGCATCAAACGCGTTGCGCACACCGATTTCTGTTAGCAGTTGTTCGGCTAACCCCTCAGGTTTGTTGGTACAAATGCCAACGCCATATCCAAGGGTTTTTAGCTGTTCAACGGCGTCGATGGCACCGGGATACATAACCGTGTGTACCGAAATCGCAGCACCGTAGGCCTCCAGAAGAACTGGGTAATATGCGTCGATCTTGGCTTCTTCAAAAGCGCCCACACGCTCTAGCCCCGCAGCCAGCATTCGGCGACCGCCCCGCAATGCGATCCCAGCATCGCGGCCCGGTTCTAAAACATCGCCATATCCCATGTCCCGGAAGCAATGGTTTGCGGCCTCCAAAAGGTCACCAGAAGTATCCGCCAGCGTCCCATCCAGATCGAAAATGACCGTTTTCATACAGCTCTACCCTCTTGCTAGACAGCGATTTCCCGCCAGTGCTGTTACAACTCGCAACCTGTTTTGATAGCGTCACCACTTGCGCGCCCTCCTGAACCCGATAAAACGACCCGGAACCAATTACAAAGAGAAATCTTATGAGCATCGCCCTGATCATCCTTGCTGCAGGCCAAGGCACACGGATGAATTCCGATCTCCCCAAAGTATTGCATGAAATCGCCGGTGCACCGATGTTGGTTCACGCCATGAAGGCCGGAGCGACTTTAGACCCCGAACGCACTGTTGTTGTGGCCGGTCATGGGTTTGAAAACGTGAAAGCGGCGGCAGAAGATTACGACCCAGACGCAACCGTTGTTTTGCAACCAGAGCAAAACGGCACGGGTCATGCGGTGATGGTGACGCGCGACGCTTTGGCAGAGTTTGAGGGTGACGTCATTGTTCTTTATGGAGACACGCCGTTCATTCAGCCTGAAACCCTGACACGGATGATTGACGCCCGAGCGGATCACGCGGTCGTCGTCCTTGGCTTTGAAGCGGACACATCTGAGAAATACGGTCGCTTGGTGATGGAAGGCGACGCTTTAAACGCCATCGTCGAGTATGCGGACGCGTCAGAGGACATTCGCAACATCAGCTTCTGCAACAGCGGTGTGATGCTGGTGAACAGTAAAGTTTTGTTCGACCTCTTGGACGCAACAAACAATCAGAACGCCTCGGGCGAATACTATTTGACGGACGTTGTCGCTGCCGCGCGCAACGCCGGTTTGACGGCCACAGCGGTCTCTTGCGATGAAAGCGAAACCATGGGCGTGAACTCACGCGCACATCTGGCAGAAGCGGAAGCCGCGTTCCAAGAGCGTGCACGGGCTGAACTGATGACTGACGGCGTAACGCTGATCGATCCAGCGTCCGTTTTCTTTAGCCATGACACCGTGATTGGCCGCGATACGGTCATCGAGCCGAATGTGTTCTTTGGTCCCGACGTTACGGTTGAAAGCGGCGTGCGCATCCGCGCCTTTAGCCATCTGGAAGGCGCTCACGTGTCTAGAGGCGGCATTGTCGGCCCCTATGCCCGACTGCGTCCAGGCACCGAACTGGCGGAAGACGTGAAAATCGGCAACTTCGTGGAAACGAAGAATGCAATCATCGATGAGGGCGCTAAGGTCAATCACCTGTCATATGTGGGCGACGCGCAGGTTGGCGAAAAGGCCAATATTGGCGCGGGCACCATCACCTGCAATTACGACGGGGTGATGAAGCACAAAACCACCATCGGTAAGAACGCGTTTATTGGGTCTAACACCATGCTGGTAGCACCCGTCTCGGTGGGTGACGAAGCCATGACCGCAAGCGGATCGGTGATTACAAAGTCTGTCGACGAAGGTGCTTTGGCTTTGGCCCGCGCACCGCAAGTGAACAAACCAAACATGGCGCGCAAATTGTTTGAGATGTTGCGGACAAAGAAAGCCAAAAAGGCTGAGGGAAAGAAATAATGTGTGGAATTGTTGGCGTTCTAAGCAATCACCAAGCGGCCCCTCAACTGGTCGAAGCCCTGCGTCGTTTGGAGTATCGGGGCTATGACAGCGCCGGGATCGCGACGATCAACGAAGGCAAACTCGAACGCCGCCGTGCCGTTGGCAAACTCGTCAATCTCTCAGACCTCTTGGTACATGAACCCCTGCCCGGCAAATCTGGTATTGGTCATACCCGCTGGGCCACCCATGGTGCGCCTTCCGTTGAAAACGCCCATCCTCACAAGGCAGGCTCCGTTGCCGTTGTTCATAATGGCATCATCGAAAACTTCCGCGAGTTGCGCGAAGAAGTTGCAGCGGCTGGGATGAGCTTTGTTACGGAGACCGATACAGAAACTGTCGCGCTCCTTACGCAGATGTATATGCAAGAAGGCGCTGCCCCCGTTGAAGCCGCGCGCAAGACGCTTGACCGTCTGGATGGCGCCTTTGCCCTCGCCTTCCTCTTTGATGGCGAAGAAGATCTGATGGTCGCCGCGCGCAAAGGCTCTCCGCTGGCGATTGGCCACGGAGATGGTGAGATGTTCGTCGGCTCTGACGCCATCGCCCTTGCGCCGATGACCGACGAAATCACATACCTTGAAGAAGGCGACTGTGCGGTTCTTACGCGCACGTCTTTGGAAATTCGCGACGAAAATGGCGAACTGGCAAACCGCGAGAAACGCAAGATCGAGCTGAGCAATGCGCAGGTTGATAAGGCGGGCCATAAACACTTTATGTCCAAAGAAATCGCCGAGCAGCCTACCGTGATCGGCGAAGCGGTCCGCCACTATCTGGCGCAAGATGGGACAAGCATCGAGCTTCCCGATACAGACTTGGATTTCACCAAGATCGAACGACTGACGATGGTGGCCTGCGGCACAGCATTTTATGCCTGCCTCACTGCGAAATATTGGTTTGAACAGCTCGCCGGTATCCCCGTAGAGGTCGATATCGCCTCGGAATTCCGCTACCGCGAACCTCCGATCACAAAAGGCACCGTCGCACTGTTTGTTAGCCAATCCGGTGAAACCGCCGATACGCTCGCGGCGCTTCGGTATTGCGAAGGTAAGGCAGACAAGATCCTGTCGGTCGTGAACGTAGCAGAAAGCTCTATTGCACGCGAAAGCGACGTGGCCTTCCCGATCCTTGCAGGAACCGAAATTGGCGTAGCCTCAACCAAAGCTTTCACTTGCCAATTGACCGTTCTGTTGATGCTGGCGTTGAAAGCTGCAAACGACCGCGGCGCGCTAGATGCAGACGCGATTGCGGATGCTTTATCAAAACTGCGCGGACTGCCCTCAGTCCTCAACACTGCGATGGAAGCCGAACAAGGTTTGGCCGACGCCTCACGCAAACTGGCCGAAGCGCGCGACATTCTGTTCTTGGGACGCGGACTGATGTATCCACTGGCTCTTGAAGGCGCACTGAAGCTTAAAGAAATCAGCTATATACATGCTGAAGCTTACGCTAGTGGAGAGCTCAAACACGGCCCCATCGCCCTGATCGACAAACACGTACCGGTGGTTGTTATGGCACCTAAAGACGGTCTGTTTGATAAGTCGATTTCCAACATGCAAGAGGTCATGGCGCGGGGTGGAAAGGTGCTCTTGATCACCGACAAAGAAGGCGCTGTGGAAGCAAGCGAAGGGGCTTGGGAAACCGTTGTGCTGCCACAGGTCGATCCAATCCTTGCACCGATCCTTTACGCCCTGCCCGCCCAGCTGTTGGCCTATCACACAGCCATCGCCAAAGGCACCGATGTGGACCAACCCCGCAACCTCGCGAAATCTGTTACGGTGGAGTAAAGACTCCACCACAAGGGACACCAACATGGGCAAACAATTCCCAGCCATTGAAGACAATCATCGTGCCTTCATTCAAAAACAGCATATGTTCTTCGTTGGTACGGCGGCCGAAGACGGGCGCGTGAATATCTCACCAAAAGGTATGGATTCACTGCGTGTTCTGGGACCCAACCGTATTGTTTGGCGCAACCTGACGGGCAGCGGCAATGAAACCGCTGGTCACCTGCTAAAGGTCAATCGCATGACCCTTATGTGGTGTGGTTTTGAAAAACAGCCCATGATTATGCGCGCCTATGGCACCGCGCGAACGCTGCATGAAACAGACGGCGATTTTGCGGAACTGAATGCGCTTTTCCCAGCGCACACCGGTGCACGGCAGGTCTATGAGATGGCTGTTGAGATGCTTCAGACTTCCTGTGGTTTTGCGGTGCCGTTTTACGATCATGTGGGTGATCGTGACGTTCTCACCAAATGGGCCGAAGGCAAAGGGCGAGAAGGGGTTCGCGATTATTGGACGGACCGCAACCAAACGACAATTGACGGCATGCCCACTAACACGCCGGCTAAACCGCAGTAAAATATCGTGAATTTAGAAGACGCCCTGACTGAACTTCGTGCGTTGGCCGAACCTGGCCGCGCGGAACAAATGGCCGCCTATCACAAGCAAAAGCGAGACGTGATTGGCATTCCAAACCCTGACATCAACGATCTGACAAAGACTTGGCGTCAGACCCTCACTGTCGAAGAACGCGTAAGCCTCGCCTCTGAGCTGTGGGCCACGGACATTTTTGAGGGCCGATTGGCGGCCTCCAAACTCTTGACGCAAGCCCGCCTCCGCCCTGATGAAGACGCATGGACCCTAATTCAGTCATGGGTGCCGGATTTTGACAGTTGGGCCATTGCCGATCACGCCTGCATGGCTGGCCAAAAACGTCTTGTTGCCGATCCTAGCCGCTTAGACCAAGTCGAAGGTTGGACCACGTCAGATCACATGTGGACCCGTCGCGCGGCGCTTGTCATCACCCTGCCCTGGACCAAACAGAACCACCCAAAACCGCACGAGCTTCAAGCCCGGGACCGCGTTCTAGGGTGGGCAGCGTCATATGTGGACGACCACGATTGGTTCATTCAAAAGGCGGTTGCATGGTGGATCAGAGATCTATCGCGCCATGACGCAGCGCGTTCTCAGGCATTTCTGGATGAATTTGGCGCACGACTGAAGCCGTTTGCGCGCAAAGAAGCGGCACGGCATTTGTCAAACTAACCGCCAAAGACCTGCAATTTCGGGAAACCCGTCAGCGGCGCATCAATTGCGCGCATCGCCTCAAGCGAAATCAAACTGCCACCGGTTTCTGGCCCATCGATTGGGATGAGCCGTACCGCCAATTGCTTCGCTCCAAAGACGATGGCGCCGGATTGTTCGACGCGCACCAACGGAGTCTTAAGCCAGCGTCCAGGCTCGGTGGCATCAAGTGTTGCGACGGTCTCTCCCAAAGCACCAATGCGCGGAACACCGCCACTGGTGGCGGCACCAACCGATGCATCGTTAGGGCGCAAAACGGGTCTCACCTCCCCTAACTCATCAACTTCAGCCGCGACCGCAGCATCATCTGGTTCTTGAGAAAGAAACCCATCGCCACAGCCAGCAACCATGCAAGTTACGCAAAGACACAGGAAATTTACGCGCAAAACTCACCTCCCATGACGCAATTGGCCTTGTAGAAGGCCGCTCGTCTTCCTAAAACTTACACATGACAGTCAAGTTGATCGACCCTTTCCAGCGCAGCATTGACTATCTGCGTGTGTCCGTTACAGACCGATGCGACTTTCGCTGCACCTATTGCATGTCTGAGGACATGACGTTTCTGCCCAAGAAAGACCTGCTGACACTGGAAGAGCTGGACCGGCTCTGCTCCACCTTCGTGCGTCTTGGGGTCGAGAAATTGCGCATCACGGGCGGAGAGCCTTTGGTGCGGCGCGATATCATGACTTTCTTCAAAGCCATGGGGCGGCATCTTGAGGCGGGAACGCTGAAAGAACTAACGCTGACAACCAATGGCAGCCAGTTGCACCGTTTTGCCGATGAGCTGTACAGCTACGGTGTGCGTCGTGTGAATGTCTCGCTGGATACTTTGGACGCAGATAAGTTCAAATCCATCACCCGCTGGGGCAAACTGGAAAGCACCCTTCGCGGCATTGATGCGGCTCAGAAGGCTGGCATTCGCGTCAAACTGAACGCGGTGGCGCTGAAAGGTTTCAACGAGTCAGAAATGCTCGACATCACCAAATGGTGCGCTGAGCGGGACATGGACCTGACTTGGATCGAAGTCATGCCGATGGGCGATCTGGGCAACGAAGACCGGCTAGATCAGTATTGGTCCCTGAAAGATCTCCGCCGTGAATTGGCGCAACATTACACAATGACGGAGCTCGCCGAACGCACCGGCGGTCCGGCGCGGTATGTTCGACTGGAAGAGACCGGCCAAAAGATCGGCTTTATCACGCCCCTCACCCATAATTTCTGCGAAAGCTGCAACCGCGTGCGTTTGACCTGCACGGGCGAGCTATACATGTGCCTTGGTCAAGAAGACATGGCCGACCTGATAACCCCGCTACGCGCAAGTGAAAGCGATACATTGGTGGAAGAGGCCATCCACCAAGCCATTGGGCGCAAGCCGAAGGGGCATGACTTTGATTATTCTCGTCAGATCGTGGGCGGCCAAATGTCCCGGCATATGAGCCATACGGGGGGCTGAGTCCGCTCCGGTTTAGGCTGAGGTCTGATATTTAAAGTGTTTCGTCAGTTCGGCGCCCCAAGCATGGGTCATATGTTCGGTATTGCATCGGACCGAGATTTTATCGCGTCAAACCCTGTCCTTAAATTTAGCAAAGACTAACTTGTGGCGGCATACGGCTTTCGCAGATCGCATCCAACCCAAAGGGACGCATAGTCGAAACTCTCATCGCTGTTTCTCAAGATCGTTCGAAGGTTATTCTGCAGCCTTAGTTTATGGTCATGTGGGTGGAGTGACACCCGAAGCAGCCGGTTGTTTGATGCGCGCGTTGAAAAACCGTTGAACACAGTTAGTGCCAATGCGCGTACCGCGGTATCCGCTTCAAACCCAACTAAGGGCAGAGACACACGTTCGCCGCTCTGAGGAAAACGCACACCTCTCAGCGTTTCGACCATACGGAACCCAGTTTCGGCCAAAGCCTTTTCGGTGATCTCTCCAAGCGCCCATGCGGGTGGTACGTAAAGTTCGGGCCGATTAAAACCGTTGTCTTCAAACCAGTTCCCAGAGCGTATCATTAGCTTTGCGATCTCACCGGACGTCAAGCAGAGATGTTCCGCAACATCACGCGATAGCAGGACGCTGTGCAGTTGATGCTTCAAAGTCGAAATGGTCTCACATTTATGATGCCAGCCGTGCGCCGCAAGCTCATACCCTTCTTCCTGCCATTGGCGGATCTGTTCAATTTGCGACGATGACCAGCTTAGACCCGGCACCACAAGTAAAGTCACCTTTTCAACACCAAGGTGACGGCAAATCTGCAGCTGCTCGGCCACTTCGCCCATCGTATCGGGCATCACATCGTGGATTGAGACAAGCGTTTTCATAGAGTTTCCCGCGCGTCAGCGATCATATGAACGCGCTGCATCTTGGAACAGTTCCAGCCATTCATCGACCGCTTGACTGTTGAAGTCCTGCACCGCATCCCAGCTTTGGCGTGCTTTTTGTAACCGCTCGGCCGCAGGCATAATTTGCATATCCTGCAGGACTTTGGGCAAGCTGCCATTCTCCGGAACAACAAAAATCCCTTTTGCCAGCGCTGGCCACTCGGCAATCCCGCAGCCAGAACTTGCAATCACGTATCGCTCACGCGCCAAGGCTTCAAGCGCAACAGTGCCAAAGGTTTCATAGGCAGAAGGCAGGATCAAAACATCAGCGGAGTCGACTTCTTCCAGAACACCTGATCTGGGCAGCCAACCTCGATAGGTTAAGTTTTCGCAAGACTCTGCCGCGGTTTCGACATCCTCCCGTAAAGGGCCGTCGCCAACAATCGTAAAATGCGTGTTGGGTGACATGCGCGCTGTCGTCAAGAGATCCGCGATGCCCTTTTCTTTGGCCAAACGCCCGACAAAGATTGCGCGCGTTGCACGTTCTTCAAGCGGTTGAATGGGTTTGGACAGAAACGACTGACTCAGCGGGGTCGCCATCACCCGCACATTGCGTGCTCCGATCCGCTTTGCAGCCTCTCCCGCACCATCATGCATGACACCAACGGCAACCGCTTGTTTGCAGAGCCATCGGTTCACCAGATCAAGAGCCATGCGCAGTGGTTTTGCGATCAGTTTGGGCCAATAGATCGACAAAATATGATCAAAGTCGGTGTGGTTCACCACGACCAAAGGGATCTGCCGCTTGCGAGCATAAGCAACTGCAAAAAACGTAAATGGTCCAAGGGACGGCACAACAATCAAAGTTGGTTGCACTTGATCCAGACGCTTCTGGATTTCTTTCCGGCTTGGCCAAGCAAGTCTCTGAGTTTTGTCACCCGGCATTGGCAAAGCAAACCGTTCCAGTGTGTGATCAGGCAGTCTACTCGGGGAAATCAACGCGATCTCGTCAACGACCGGCTCAATCTGTGCCAGCAGATCTTGATAAAATGTCCCAACACCATTGCGCCCAGAAATCGCATCTGAAACAACCGCGACCCGCAGGTTTGATACGTCACTTAGGTGGTTAACAAAGTCAACCACCGTTGCAGCTCTTTGCGATGCATCGCGCGCTTTAAAGGATCGACTTATCTTGGGTGTGGGTGTTTGAATGTTCATAGCTGGCTCATTCAACCTTTCGAGGGGCAGGTGGCAGAACCGCGCCCAAGGTCAGTAGGTTGCAACCCAAACTCGTTCAGAGAATAGGCATGTTTCGATTTGTAAGAACGTGATGCCAAGAGCAGTTGATGCAGGTGCGTCGCGTCTTCTTCGTTCCGAGGCGGAATTTGAAGTTGTTGATAAATGTCTTCGATGACCTTCTCAGGCGAGCTGACAAGCAATTGAAAATCCACATCAGCGTAACGCAGGCCAAGGTAATGCTTATACGCCGTTAGGCGTTCCTGATAATCCGCCAAAAGCTCTGAGAATTGAGCAATGATCCACGGATCTTTAGCAGTGCAGCCAAAAAATCTGAGCCCCCCATCGATTGAACTCAGCTGAGATGGAACGACCTTTGCAAGATCGCGATGTGTTCCGATAAACTCCGCATCGGGAAATTCCTCTGCCAAGTCAGACACCCATGTGGTGAAACTTGGGTTTTTTGAAAGGAGCCGGAACTCTTCACCACGAAAGGCCAGGTGACGTTTCACAAGGCCTCGATAGGCGTTTAAGAGCCTCTGTTTTTTTGCAAGGGGCAGCGACGAGAAATCACCGATCGCCCAAGTGTTTTTCGCGTATGGAAAGACGAGAAAGCGCAAAAAGCAGCCGTCAAAGGGAAGCAAACCCAAATAGTCCTCTTCCGGGTCAGTCAGGCGCGTTGGGTGGATATCGTCAAAACTGGATATGAGACGATCCTGCGCCCAATTTAGAATTTTCTGCACTGGACCACCCAAAGCTGCGTCAATTTTAGAAGCGCCGCTAAACAGGTATTTTTGGCAAAGGGCGGGGGCAAAAATCAGCTCCCATAACGGCATGGACGTAAACCGCTCTGAATGGCTGGCCATCATGCGATGCACTGTTGTCGTTCCGCTCCGCGGCAGACCGACAATGAAAAGTGGCTTACTTACTTCTACATGCTTGAGGCGCGGAAATAAGATGACGTCGATGATGAACGCCAGGCGATGAATGAGAAGGATCATCAGAATGACCGGCAGGAGGAGGCACTTAGTGACTATTCCCAGAACCCGGATCTTCTTTTGTTCGGGTGGCACCCACATTGCCTTATGCCCCTTGGCGCTGTCCGTTGCCGAACGCGGGCCTAAATGGTTCTGATGAAGGAGCGTCTTGCGATCCCGCAGGTTCAGAGCGCCACCGATACAGCTCAATGCGTCCGTTTTGATCTTCGGTCAGAGCCGTAAGGCTATCCACCCAATCTCCGCAATTCGCGTAGGTCATGTCGCCATGCCTGCGAACCACTGGCCGATGGGAATGTCCGCAGATAACCCCGTTTGCGCCGGCTTCTTTTGCTGTCGCAATCAAAAGGGTTTCAAAGCGTTCCCCCATGGCCATCATTCCATTGAAAAGATCAATCAGCCGCTTAAAAACTTTCTTCTGAGAATTGTCTCGACCACGTGTGATCCTGTTATCCAATCCTCGCAGAAACGCATCTAGTCGGCTTCCAAGCAAAGTCATGACGTGCCAGCGTAAAAAACGTCGATCCGCCTGGTCTCCGTGTAGAACCAAATAGGTCTTATTGTCCGCAGCCTCGTGTAAAACGGTCTCGCAAAACTCGGCTTCAGGCAGGTATTTTCGAACGGTATCTTCCGCGAGCCGATCATGGTTGCCGACCAGATAGATCAGCCGCGCTCCGTCATTTGAGAAACGGTTAAGTTCGGCAACAATCTCGTTGTGAACGCTGCTCCAATGCACTTTGCCAACATGCCACAAGTCAAAAATGTCGCCGACAAGGTAGACAGTCTCCGCTCGACAGCTCTTGAGAAAATCTAGGATATCCTGAGCTTCGCTACACCGGGCTCCTAAGTGAAGATCGGAGACAAACAGTGTCCGGTGATGCTCAATTTGTTTTCGGTTCGAATAACGATCTGACATACCTACGACTCCGGTCGAGTTCTACCGGGTAATCGCAATATCTTGTGTCGGTTTCATGACACCTGCACAGATGTGCACGCTTGGTGATGCCATCTTTTTGGGTTGAACGCGGTCTCTTCAATGTGACGAATGAAACATATTGGCCAATTACCAATACCAGAAAGATAGGCTCCTGTGCACATCCCTCTATTGAGGGCTAGGCGGCAGGTGGTCCTCCTTCAGGTTTAAAACCACCATTCGCTGCAACGTGGTCAAAATGGCCGTAGGATCAAAACCAAGAATTGACCATCACCCTTTCAAAGGCATCCGCTGCTCCGCCATTTCAGCCCACCAAGAACATCCCGCCGGAATGATCTCGTCGCTGAAATTGTATTTCGGATGGTGTACATTGGCGGTGTCCCCATTGCCCACCAAAATATAGGCGCCCGGACGCTCTTCTAGCATGTAAGCGAAATCCTCGGCCCCCATGACCAAAGGCGCATCATCGCATTGGCCTGACACTGATCGCGCAACATCCGCAGCAAAGCCCGTTTCCGCCTCATGGTTCACCATCACGGGATACCCGCGCATATAGTTGATATCGGCCTCGCCTCCGAAGCTCTCACATTGCAGCGTGCAGATTGCTTTGATGCGCTCTTCGGCCAATGCGCGCATCTCGTTGCTCATAGTGCGCACGGTGCCCTTGATGGTCACACTTTGAGGGATCACGTTGAACGCGTTGGAGCTAGTCTCAAAAGACGTCACAGAAACAACCAATTGATCTACTGGGTCCGCATTGCGGCTGGCGATGGTCTGTAAGGCAAGAACCACGTGGCTTGCCATAACGGTTGGATCAATGCCTTCATGCGGTTTAGCCGCATGAGCTCCCTTCCCTATCAATTTGATTTCAAAGAGATCTGTCGCTGCAAAGAATGCACCCGGCCGGATTGCAAACTGCCCCGCGGGCTGGCCCGGCCAATTGTGCATGCCATAGACTTCTTGGATGCCAAACCGCTCCATCATGCCGTCTTCGCACATCTCGCGACCGCCGCCGCCGCCCTCTTCCGCGGGCTGAAAGATGACCACCACGGTGCCATCAAAGTTGCGGGTTTCTGAAAGGTATTTCGCAGCCCCCAAAAGCATAGCGGTATGCCCATCATGTCCACAAGCATGCATCGCGCCTTCAGTTTTGGACGCATAGGCAAGACCCGTTTCTTCATGGATTGGCAGCGCGTCCATATCGGCGCGCAAGCCCACCACCTTTCCAGAACCGCTTTCTCGGCCTTTGATGACCCCCACAACGCCGGTGCGACCAATCCCCGTGACCACCTCGTCACATTCAAATTCTTTGAGCTTCTCAGCAACCAACGCAGCGGTGCGGTGCGTTTCAAACAGAATCTCAGGATGGGCGTGAATGTCCTGCCGCCACGCAGTGATTTCCGGCAGAAGCTCGGCAAAACGGTTTTTGATGGGCATGAGGGTCTCCTGATCGTGCCTATTGGCAGAGCTCTTTCAAAAGGTTTTGCATGAACGACTGCCCGGCCACAAGCTGGGAAATCTCTAGGTATTCATTAGGTTGATGGGCTTGAGCAATGTCGCCGGGGCCGCAGACGACGACAGAATAGCCCGCGTCTTGGAACTGGCCGCCTTCAGTGGCGTAGCTGACCACGTTCGATGAATTGTCACCGGTCAAACGGCGTGCCAGCGCTTCCGCTTCACCATCGATCTCAGGCACCAATGCGGGCACGTTAAACCCTTCTACCAGGTCGATTCCCGTGCTCGGCACAATCGCCTGCATTTCTGCTTCCACCTCGGCCACACGCTGCAGAAATGCTTCTTTCCAAGCGTTCATGTCATCTCCGGGCACGGTGCGGAAATCCAGCTCGAACCGGCAATCCTTGGCGGTGATATTATGGGCATTGCCGCCTTCGATCATGCCCACATGAACAGTGGTAAACGGGGGATCAAAAACGGCGTCAACATCGCGGGGCTCCGCGGCCTGGCCTTCCGCGTTCTTCATATTGGCCCATTCAATCAGCTTGGCCCCGGACATGATGGCGCTGACCCCCTTGTGCAGCATCGACGAATGCACCTCGTGCCCCTTCAAATGGACCTTATAAGACGCTGTACCCTTGTGACCCGTGACCGCTTTCATCATGGAGGGTTCGCCAACGATGACCGCGCTGGCTTTTGGTAGTGCATCACCCATGGCCGCAATCATGGCCGGTGCCCCAACGCAGCCGATTTCTTCGTCATAGCTGAGTGCCAACTGTAAGGGCCTCGTGATGCCCGCATATTGTGCTTCGACTAATGCCCAGATTGCCAAAGCGTCAAAGCCTTTCATGTCGCAGGATCCACGCCCGTAAAGCCGTCCATTTTTCTCTGTCAGAACAAAGGGATCCGTGTCCCAAGGCTGGCCAACGACGGGCACCACATCTGTGTGTCCTGACAAAACCACACCGCCATCGACCTCAGGACCAACATGGGCAAACAATGCGGCTTTCTTACCGGTAGGGTCGTAGTGGCGCTGTGCCTTGATCCCATGGCCTTCCAGATAGCCTTCCAGCCAATCGACCAAAGGCAGATTGCTTTCGGAACTGACCGTCGGAAAGCTCACCAGCTTTTCCAATAGCTCGCGTGGAGACAGGCGCGTTGCCATTTGCGTCATGGGACACCTCATGCTTACTCGGGACTCTAGTGCTGAGACCGAGGCAATCCAAGAGGTGCTAGTGCATCCGAGCCCTGATTTTGCGCACCATGTACCAAACTGCCCCGACAACAGGCAGGGTCAGCATCGCAAGGAGCATACCCTTGGAAATCCCCACGGTTTCGGTGAGTGGATAGAACAGGTAGCCCGCCAAAGAGACCGCGTAGTAACTGATTGCCACGACGGACAGACCCTCGACCGTTTCTTGCAAGCGCAACGCCATATCCGAACGGCGGTCCATGCTTTCCAAAAGCTTCTGGTTCTGGGCCGAACGAGCGACGTCAACCTTGGTCCGCAACAACTCCCCTGCCCGCATTGCACGATCAGCAAGGGATTGCAGCCGCGCATCTGTGGACCCTACGGTCCGCATCGCAGGCTCATAGCGGCGCATCATGAATTCCGCAAAGGTCTGTCGCGACTCGCACCGTTCTTCACGCAGCACATCGATGCGCTGATCAACGATCGCTTTATATGCCTTTGTGGCACCAAACCGGAACGATGCTTTTGCAGAGAGCCCTTCAAGCTGTGCAGAAATCCCAAGCAACTCATTTAATGCATCTTCTGCTTCCACATCACTGATTTCGCCAATCAAACTGGTCAGCCGCGGCTCAATACGTGCCATCTCCGCCGCCATTTCTTGGGACCGTGTGAAGCCGAGCATGGACATGGATTTGTAGGTTTCGATTTCACATAAGCGTTGCACGACGCGGCCAATCCGTTGGCGCCCGGTGCCCTCTGATGGGAAGACCGCAAATCTTAGATGCCCGGCAGGGTCGATACGAAAGTCACCAGCAATGATCGCTGAGTCATCAAGAACCGTGCTGACCGCCAAACTCTCTGGCACAAACCAATCTTTCAGAAGCGCGACTGTTTCGTCCCTGCTTGGTCGCGGAACGATCCGCACTAATGCTGATGTGAACCGCACCCCTGGCGCTTGTGCGAGCCAATCATCTGGGAAGGCCTCAAATTCTACCGGATCGAATGCACGATCAGACAGTTTGTTAGAGAAAATCGTGTAGGTCACAAACTCCGTGTGCTGTTCCCACTTCAACTGATTGCGGCCAAGCGCGCCTTGATAGTGGGTTGCCCCCGGCTCTGGGTGTGGCGCGCCGAAATGATCCAGCAGCTTTGTCAGGTGCAGGAAGTCTTCGCCACGATCTCGAGCAGCAGCATCATCGGGCCGTTTGATCGCCAAGAACGTTGCTGTTGCAGGCGCAGTCAAAGACGGGAAAGGTCTGGCGTGCAATTCATTGGAAAGCGCAAAGCGTCTGGGGTGATCTGCAATTGGAGTCATAGCGGTCCCTTTCGATACGCCACCCTAGCCAAACACGCTCTTTAGTCAATAAGTTATTTAATATCAGTCACTTAATGGAATACAAACGTATACCAAGCAAGGAGCGCTGTACCAATTTATGTTATAGTAAAGTCCGTTACGCAAATTGGGCGCTTCTCTAAGCGCCCAACATTGATCCGATTTCACCAATTGCGTTACGCCGCTTTGGCTGCAAACTCTGCGATCCGCCGACCATAGGCCTTCGCCGAAGTCATATCACCCGCGCTTGCGCCCTGTTCCGGTGAGGCATCAGCGGGCGCGACTGCCAAGGCACCGCCGCTTCCGCCCAACCGGTTCGCGTCGCTGGCTGTGCTTTCCAGGCTGTTGGCCGGCATCTGCGCCAGCGGCACCCAAAGCATACCGTGTTGGCCTGCTAGGGTTTTGAAATAGTTGATGGTCTCGCCTTTGTCGCCCACAAGGCTTGCCGAGGTCGTGAAGCCCCCTGCGAATTTGTCGGCCCAAGCTGCAGTGAACCAACGCTTAGAGCTGTCGTCAGCAAAACGTTTAAACTGCCAAGCCGCGTTCCCCATATAGGTCGGGGAGCCGAAAACGATGGCATCCGCAGCGTCAGCGGCTTCCCACAGTTCATCAGACACAACCCCATCTTCCGGGATTGCCCAAAGGCGAGCGTCAGCAAGGTCCGAGGCCCCTTCTAATACCGCTTCCGCTTGTTTCACTGTGTGGCCGTAGCCTGAAAAATAGATGATTTCGATCCGTGCCATTGCACTCTCCTGTGTGTTGTCACAAAGGATATGCAGCCTTTACTTTCTTTTTGTAAGTAATTACCTTTTTGTAACCAGTTACGAAAAAGAAAGAGACTTTATGGCGAGTAACGGATGCCCCGTTGACCCTTTGCTTCGGACGATCACCGGGCGTTGGACCACACATATTCTCTGGCTTTTATACACCGAAGGCGAGCTTCGCTTCGGTGAGCTGATGGGGCTGATGCCTGACATCTCGGCAAAAGTCCTGACAGACCGCCTGCGCATGTTGGAGCGCAACGGCATAGTCTTACGCACACAGAAACAGACCATCCCACCACAAGTAAGCTATGAGCTGACCAAGCAAGGCCAAGACCTGCATGTGGTCGTGAGGGCGCTCAACACCGTAGCTGTGGAATGGCAAGCCCTTGGCTGGGAACCAGACAAAGGATTTCCAGCTTTAGAAGCTGCAGAATAAACAAAAAAGCCCCGCCAATTTGGCGGGGCTTTTGTTTTCGTAATTGAAAGCGCTTAGCTGATCAGGGTCAGCAGCGTGTCCAAGGACGCTTTCGCATCACCATAGAACATGCGGGTGTTCTCTTTATAGAACAGCGGGTTCTCGATGCCGGAGTAACCGGTACCTTGACCACGTTTGGAGACAAACACCTGCTTCGCTTTCCAGCATTCCAGAACCGGCATGCCCGCGATTGGGGAGTTCGGATCTTCTTGTGCTGCCGGGTTCACGATGTCGTTGGAACCAATAACAATCGCCACGTCTGTCTCTGGGAAATCATCATTGATTTCATCCATTTCCAACACGATGTCATATGGCACCTTCGCTTCAGCAAGCAGAACGTTCATGTGACCTGGAAGACGACCTGCAACCGGGTGGATTGCAAAGCGTACTTCTTTGCCCTTCGCACGTAGACGACGGGTCAGTTCAGCAACGTTCTGCTGCGCTTGCGCAACCGCCATACCGTAGCCCGGTATGATCACAACGCTGTCCGCTTCTTCCAAGGCTGTCGCAACACCATCAGCGTCAATCGCCACCTGCTCGCCTTCCACTTCCATCGCAGGGCCTTTGGCATCGCCAAAGCCACCGAGGATCACGGAAACGAAGGAACGGTTCATCGCCTTACACATGATGTAGGACAGGATCGCACCGGAAGAACCAACCAGCGCACCGACAACAATCAGAAGGTCGTTGCCAAGGGAGAAACCAATCGCTGCCGCTGCCCAACCGGAATAGGAGTTCAGCATAGACACAACAACCGGCATATCCGCGCCACCAATACCCATGATCAGGTGGTAGCCGATAAACAACGCCGCCGCTGTCAGGATCAGCAAAGGCAACATCGCGCCTGAGTTCAGGTACCAGATGAGGCAGAGCAGTGAGAGACCCGCCGCCGCCGCATTCAGGATATGGCCACCAGGCAGCTTTTTAGCCGCAGAGGTCACCTTGCCTGCAAGCTTGCCATAGGCAATGACAGAGCCCGTGAAAGTCACAGCACCAATCCAGATACCCAGCGCCAGCTCGATCTTCAGGATACCAATCTCGATTGGCTCTTTCTTATAAACCAGCTTCGCGAATGTACCGTCTACCGCGTCGCCAGCTGCTTTCGCCGCTTCCACGAGATTGATGGTCATTTCCGCGTTAAAGCCAACAAAGACCGCTGCTAGGCCAACAAGGGAGTGCATCGCCGCAACCAGCTGAGGCATCTCGGTCATTTGCACGCGCTGCGCCACAAAGTAACCGATGGTACCACCGGCACCGATCAGCATCAGGGACAGCAGCCACAGGCCGGAACCCGGACCAACAAGCGTTGCGAAAACCGCAATCGCCATGCCGACAATGCCATACCAAACCGCGCGTTTCGCGCTTTCTTGTCCAGACAAACCACCCAAAGAGAGGATGAACAGAACGCCTGCGACCACGTAGGCCGCCATAGTGAATGTATTTTCCATGTGTCCTGCTCCTCTTTAAGATTTCTGGAACATGGCGAGCATGCGCCGGGTGACGAGGAAGCCACCGAAAATGTTGATACCGGCCATAAAGACCGAGAGAGCCGCCAGCAAAATCACAAGGAAACCACCGGATCCGATCTGGATCAGAGCACCAAGAATGATGATGGAAGAAATCGCGTTGGTCACAGCCATCAGCGGTGTGTGCAGGGAATGCGCCACGTTCCAGATGACCTGGAAGCCGATGAAGACCGACAGAACAAACACGATAAAGTGCTGCATAAAGCTTGCTGGCATGTTCGGGATAAGACCCACGCCCATGATCAGCGCTGCACCAATCGCCAGCAGTGTAACCTGCTGCTTTGTTTGCGCTTTAAAGGCTGCTGCCTCTTCTGCTTTCTTTTCCTCAGGCGTCAGCTCTTTGACTTCTGCCTTCGGCTGCGCCGCAATCGCCGCCACTTTTGGTGGTGGTGGTGGGAAGGTGATCTCACCTTCAAAGGTCACGGTTGCGCCGCGGATCACATCGTCTTCCATGTCATGGTTGATCTGACCGTCTTTTTCGGGGGTCAGGTCAGTCATCATGTGACGGATGTTGGTCGCGTAAAGGCTAGAGGACTGAGCCGCCATACGGGATGGGAAGTCCGTGTAACCGATGATGGTCACGCCATTCTCAGTCACGATCTTCTCGTCAGCGACGGTCAGCTTACAGTTGCCGCCCTTCTCTGCTGCGAGGTCCACAATGACGGAACCCGGCTTCATCGCTTCGACCATGTCTTTGGTCCAAAGCTCTGGCGCTTCGCGGTTCGGGATCAAAGCTGTGGTGATGACAATGTCGATATCCGGCGCAATTTCGCGGAATTTCGCAAGCTGTGCATTGCGGAATTCTTCGGATTGAACAGATGCGTAACCACCGGTGGAGGCGCCATCGGTGCCTTCTTCTTCAAAGTCCAGATAAACGAACTCTGCACCCATGGATTCAACTTGCTCGGCCACTTCTGGACGCACGTCAAATGCGTAGGTGATCGCGCCAAGAGAGGTAGAGGTACCAATCGCCGCCAGACCCGCAACACCGGCCCCGACAACCAGTACTTTCGCAGGCGGAACTTTACCCGCCGCGGTGATCTGACCGGTAAAGAACCGACCATAGTTGTTACCCGCTTCAATAACAGCACGGTAACCAGCGATGTTGGCCATGGAAGACAGAGCGTCCATCTTCTGAGCACGAGAGATACGCGGCACCATTTCCATGGCAATCACGTTCGCGCCTTTGGCTTTCGCCGCTTCCATACCGTCTTCATTCGCACCTGGATTGAAGAAAGAGATCAGCGTTTTGCCTTTGGTCAGGCGCTTCAGCTCGGTTTCATCCGGCTGACGAACCTTTGCAACGATATCTACGCCCTTCCAAAGCGAAGCTGGGGTTTTGATAATTTCCACCCCTGCGGCTTCATAATCCGCATCCGCAAAGCCCGCAGCAACGCCGGCACCTTTTTCGATCGCACATTCATAACCAAGCTTTTGCAGCTGCTTGGCGGAGTCCGGAGTCATCGCAACACGCGCTTCCCCCGAAAAAATCTCCTTTGGCGTTCCGATTTTCACGTTTCCAGTCCCCCTATTCAGAACTTTCAGTTTCCCCTTAACGGTCTTTGCCGCTTGGGTGATGATTTACTAAGCACGTCGCCTTTCCACAAGCCAATGTCGCTTTTACGCGTCCTTGAGTCACACAACCAATTCGGACGTTTGTGAACGCGACAGTCTTTGCACAATCTGAAGGCAAATCGACATTCAATGACACTAGAATCCTCTAAGGAATTCTAAATCCATGTGAAAAAGGCCCTTATTTTTATGAGCTCAAGAGCCTCCGAGTAATGAAATTTCCTCCTCGATTATTCTTTACTCAAGCCGCTCAATTGACAATCTTTCAGCACGCATTTTTAGCATATTCCGACATGCGCGATCCAGTTCGCAGAGGCAGCATGCGTAGTTCTACGGATAAGGCAATCCGTTCCGCTGCGTCGCCGCATTTAATCACCTTGGCCCGAATTTTAGATGACGGCGCGTCCAGTTTTCCAGTTAGCAGTGCAATGGCAGCAATCTATTTCTTATTTGTAACACCCCCCAATTTGCATAAGTTACCCCAATGAACAGAGAAGAGTTTAACGCCTATTGTGGCGAAAAAGTCGCAACATCTCATGTCGTTCAATGGGGAAACTCAGATGTTTGGAAAGTCGGCGGCAAGGTCTTCGCCATTTGCGGATGGGCTGAAGAGCGCGATGCTTTCACATTCAAAGTGACCCCTTTGGCCTTTGAAGTGCTCGGCGATCAGCCGGGCATTCGGCCTGCGCCTTACTTGGCGTCGCGTGGGATGAAATGGCTTCAGCACTACGACACGCCGGGACTATCCGATGCAGAGCTCAAGACACATTTGGATGTGTCTTATGACTTGGTCGCTGCGGGACTCTCAAAGAAGAAGCGTATCGAACTCGGCATTCCCGAGCCAAAAACAAGCTAGGCGCAGAGCTGCTTTACATCGAAGGGCTGTTTTTGATCCGCCCAATCTTTTGCTGCTTGGCCAAAGGCCGTGAAGAGCGGTCGGCTGACAGGGTCATTGGCCGCATTCCATTCCGGGTGCCATTGAACAGAAAGGGTGAACCCTGCGGCCCCTTCCACGTAGGTCGCTTCTGGAGTGCCATCGGGCGCGTGGCCGTCGATCTCGATTTTGTCGCCAGCGCGCTTAATCCCCTGACCATGCAAGGTATTGGTCATGACTTTGTCTGACTCCATCAACCCGTGAAAAACGCCGCCACTGGTGAATGTCACCTCGTGGCGCAGCTCAAACTTCTCTTCCAAAGTACCATCCGGCGGCATGCGGTGGTTTGTGCGTCCGGGCAGATCGCGGATTTCCGGATAAAGCGAGCCCCCCATGGCCACGTTCACTTCTTGAAAGCCACGGCAAATCCCTAAGAACGGCTGCCCTTTTTCAACGCAAGCGCGCACCAACGGAAGCACGATCGCATCGCGCGCCTGGTCGAACTCGCCATGGGCCTCGGTGGCGTCTTCGCCATATTCATTGGGGTGCACATTGGGCCGTCCGCCCGTCAGCAGAAAACCATCACAGGTTTCCATCAGTTCGTGCACAGACACCAAACGCGGATCTGCTGGGATCAAAAGCGGCATACAGCCCGCGACCCCAGCAATGGCCTCGGAATTCATCTTACCCCCGGCATGCACCGGATACTCTTCGTTTTGCAGATATTGGTTGCCAATAATACCAATGACAGGTCGTTTCATCGCGCGTTGATCCTTTCGCAAGGATCAACTTATGCAAGGAAACGCCCGTTGCCAAAGGCAAAATGCGCGCAAGCTGTTGTGCAGTTCTGCACTAGAACCAAACTGCCGCTAAGTTAGGCTTCGCCTTCCAGCCCAGCGCCCGCGATCCCAGCAAGGCCTGCTTCGGCGTCATTGTCAGAGGTATCCCCTGTCACGCCAACTGCACCGATGATGGCGCCTTTTTTGTCGCGTACCAGCAAGCCACCGGGCACTGGCACAACTTGGCCACCAAACAAACCGTTCATTGCATCCATAAAATAGGCTTGCTGTTCCGCCCGTGCCATCTGTGCTTTGCCCGCCATCCCGAGCATTACAGCGCCATAGGCTTTGCCTTGTGCAATCGCAAACCGACCCGGTGAAGCTCCGTCTTCGCGTTCAAAGGCAATCACATGACCACCCGCATCCAAAACCACAACCGAAAGTGGTTTGAGCTCCATCTCCGAGCCCTTCTCTAGGGTTTTTCGGATGATAGAGCGCGCTTTGCGCAAGTTGATGTCTGCCATGATTGCCTCCCGGGGCTACTATTTTATTCTACTCGTATGACTGCATCTTATAGTCCAGATGCGCTCGCACCATAGGCCATTCCGATGCAATTATGGAATAGGCAGCGGTATCGCGCACCGTTCCGTTCCTCATCACCATATGGGATCGCAGTACCCCATCGAGTTTTGCCCCTAGCCTTTCAATGGCCCGTCGGCTTTGCACATTCATCACATGGGTGCGGAATTCCACACAGTTACAGCCCAGCGCATCAAACGCATGCGACAGCATCAACCGTTTACATTCGGTATTGAGAGGGCTGCGTTGCACTGCTTTCCGGTACCATGTGCTACCAATCTCTAGCCTTTTGTCCTTTTGGGCGCAGTTCATATACGTCGTCATGCCCACCGCGCGACCAGACGCGCGTTCGATGATGGCGAAAGCAAGCATGTTGGCCTGCGCAATCCGGCGATCAATTTCGGCGGACATCCCGTCCGCATCAGGTACGGTTGTGTACCAGAGCTTATGAAGCTCGCCATCACCCGTCGCCTTAACCAGATCATCGTGGTGGTCCTGAGTGAGAGGCTCTAGCCGGACATATTGACCTTCTAGGGTGACTGGTTCTGGCCATTGAGACATGTGCAATTCGTTCTCTTCGTAATTTCGTTCTGTGTACTAGGTTGCCTTGAGCTCTAAGCGACGCGCATGAAGCACTGGTTCCGTATACCCGGAAGGTTGCGCCCTGCCCTTAAACACAAGATCACAGGCCGCTTGAAACGCAACACCCTCAAATCCCGGCGCCATAGGTTTGTAGTCTGGGTCATCTGCATTCTGCCTATCCACGACCGCAGCCATTTTCTGAAAGGCCGCCATGACCTCTTGCTGGCCGACAACCTCGTGATGCAGCCAGTTGGCAAGGTGCTGCGCACTGATACGGCAAGTGGCGCGGTCCTCCATTAGACCAACATTGTTTATGTCAGGTACTTTGGAACAGCCGATCCCCATATCCACCCAACGCACCACATAGCCAAGGATACCCTGAGCATTGTTTTCCACTTCGCGTTGGATGTCCTCTTCGGACCAATTGGCCCCATCAGCCAATGGGATCGCTAGGATACCATCGACAGAGGCACGTCGTCCTCCTGCCTTAAGCTCATCCTGACGGGCAAGCACATCTACCTTGTGGTAATGCAGCGCATGCAGCGTCGCCGCGGTGGGGCTTGGGACCCAGGCACAGGTGGCACCAGATTGCGGATGCCCGATCTTTTGCTCAAGCATGGCTTCCATCATATCAGGCATCGCCCACATGCCTTTGCCGATTTGCGCTTTGCCTTTTAGGCCACATTCCAGACCGATATCCACATTCAGCGCTTCATAGGCACCAATCCATTCCTGCGCCTTGATATCGTCTTTGCGCAAGAATGGCCCTGCTTCCATAGAGGTGTGGATCTCATCCCCCGTGCGATCCAAGAAGCCTGTGTTGATGAATGCCACCCGAGATTTCGCCGCTCTGATACATTCTTTCAGGTTGACTGAAGTTCGGCGCTCTTCATCCATAATGCCGATCTTTACGGTGTGAGGCGGCAGATCGAGGATCTCTTCCACGGCATCAAAGATACGGTCGGCAAAAGCCACCTCATTTGGCCCATGCATCTTTGGTTTCACGATATAGACCGAACCATGCACCGAGTTCCCGCTATCACGCTGCAAGTCATGTTTCGCGATCAGGACTGTGGTGAGGGCGTCCAGCAGCCCCTCCATGATCTCATTGCCGTCCCGATCCAGCACCGTGGGATTGCTCATCAGGTGACCCACATTGCGGATCCAAAGCAACGCGCGACCTTTAAGGACGACTTTCTTTCCCTTTGGCGTATTGAATGTCAGATCATCATTAAGTTTGCGCGTTACTGTCTTGCCGCCCTTCTCAAAACTCGCCTCAAGATTGCCCTTCATCAGTCCAAGCCAATTGGAATAGGCCAGCACCTTGTCTTCGGCATCCACGCAGGCCACAGAGTCCTCGCAGTCCATAATCGCAGAGACCGCACTTTCGACGATCACATCTGCGATCCCCGCGGGGTCGGACTTACCCACCACACTGCTCGGATTGATCACAACGCGCAGGTGCAGGCCGTTCTTTTTGAAAAGCAGCTCAGAGAGGTCTTCGGTAATCCCGACGAATTGGCCCCCATCCATCAAAGGCGCACTGTTTTCGCCCGATACAGCAACAAACACCCCTTTGCGGAAGTCAAAGCCGGTGACATCGGCCCAAGCGATCCCATCAAAAGGCACAGCCTCATCTAGGTGAGCCTTCGCGGCAGCGACAACTTTTGCACCGCGCTTGTCGTCATAGTCCCCGGCACTCGGCGCATCGCCCAGCGCATCGGTTCCATATAATGCGTCATAGAGTGATCCCCACCGAGCATTGGCAGCATTCAACGCGTAGCGCGCATTGGTGATTGGAACCACCAACTGTGGCCCCGGCACAGTCGCGATTTCCGGATCAACGTTTTGCGTCTCGATCTGGAAGTCATCCCCTTCGGGCACAAGATATCCGATCTCTTGCAAGAAGGACTTGTATGCAACCGCATCATGATCCTGACCCTTGCGCTCCAAATGCCATGCATCAATCTGCTGCTGGATCTCTTCGCGCTCTTCCAAAAGCGCCCGGTTCTCAGGGCCGAACTCATGGGCCAGCTTTGAGAGCCCCGCCCAAAACGCTTCAGATGACACCCCGGTGCCCGGCAGAACTTTGGCCTCAATAAAGGCCGCATATTTCGCCGCAACTTGCATTCCGTGGATCTCAACACGTGCCATCTGTCTCTCCTGTCAGAATTTTTCTGGTTATGCTTACGCGGGCCTGATGGGAGACACAACGAATTGACGTCTGTCCCGCACCAATTCCGCTTGCAGCTCTGGCGTCACCCATTACACCTATTCAACGACATTTAAGCCGGAGCTACCCTATGCGCGACGCCGCCCCTCAGACCATTTACTTAAAAGACTATACACCCTTTGGGTATGTGATCGACTCGGTGCAGTTGACGTTCAAGCTCCACCCCACTGAAACGCGCGTGCTTTCAAAAATTGCGTTTCGCCCAAATCCAGAGGCCACAGACCGGACCTTCTTCTTACATGGGGAAGAACTAAAGCTGATTTCTGCTACGATTGACGGCAAAGAGGTGTCTCCCTCCGTTACCGACGAAGGCCTAACTGTGGACGCTCCAGATGCGCCCTTCACGTGGGAAGCAGAGGTCGAGATTTCGCCGTCCACCAATACGGCTCTTGAAGGGCTTTATATGTCGAATGGCATGTATTGCACCCAATGCGAAGCGGAGGGCTTTCGCAAGATCACCTATTACCCGGACCGCCCTGATGTGATGGCGACCTTTGATGTGCGCATTGAAGGTTCTGAAAAGGTATTGCTGTCCAATGGCAACCCCGGAGCATCGGGCGAAGGCTTTGCGGAATGGTCTGACCCTTGGAAAAAGCCGGCCTATCTCTTTGCATTGGTAGCGGGGGATTTGATCAATCACCCTGACAGCTTCACCACCCGCACCGGCACAGATGTCGAGCTGAATATTTGGGTGCGTCCCGGCGATGAAGACAAATGCGCCTTTGGCATGCAGGCGCTGAAAGATTCCATGAAATGGGACGAAGATGTCTATGGCCGGGAATATGACCTCGACATATTCAACATCGTCGCCGTGGATGACTTCAATATGGGCGCGATGGAGAATAAGGGGCTGAACATTTTCAACTCCTCCTGTGTCCTCGCCTCTCAAGCCACGTCAACCGATGCAGACTTTGAGCGTATCGAGGCGATCATCGCGCACGAGTATTTTCACAATTGGACCGGCAACCGTATCACCTGCCGCGATTGGTTCCAGCTGTGTTTGAAAGAAGGCCTGACTGTTTTCCGCGACGCGCAGTTTACTTCAGATATGCGTTCCGAGCCGGTCAAGCGTATTGATGACGTGATTGCCTTGCGCGCCCGTCAGTTCCCAGAGGATCAGGGGCCACTCTCGCATCCAGTGCGTCCGGAAGAATTCCAAGAGATCAACAACTTCTACACGGCGACCGTCTATGAAAAGGGTGCTGAGGTCATTGGCATGCTCAAGACCCTTGTGGGTCATGACGCTTACTACAAAGCGTTGGACCTTTACTTTGAGCGCCATGATGGCGATGCGGCTACGATTGAAGACTGGATTCAGGTGTTTGAGGACAGTACGGGGCGTGATCTTCAGCAGTTCAAACGCTGGTACAGCCAGTCCGGCACGCCGAAAGTGTCCGTGAAAGAAGAGTGGGATGCTGAGAATGGCATTTTTACCCTGCACTTTTCTCAATCCACCGCGCCAACACCGGGTCAGGACATCAAAGACCCACGCGTGATCCCCATCGCGCTGGGCCTGCTCGCGCCGGGCGGGAAAGAGACGCACCCTACGCATGTTATTGAACTGACACACGCAGAGCAAAGCCTGACCTTTGATGGCTTGGACGCGCGTCCTGTGCCATCCCTGCTCCGAGGTTTCTCAGCGCCAGTGATTTTGGAACAAGAGATCGACAACGACCGCCGGGCGTTTCTTTTGGCTAATGACACGGACCCATTCAACCGATGGGAAGCAGGCGGCGACCTCGCCCGCGACACGTTGATCAACATGATCCTTAAGGATGCTGCCCCAAGCCCTGCCTATTTGCATGGTCTGCGTCGTGTCGTAACGGATGAAAGCTTGGACCCAGCCTATCGCGGACTGATGATACAACATCCGAGTGAAACAGAGCTCGCTGGAACATTGTCAGACATGGGTGAAATCCCGGACCCAACAAAGATCCATATCGCCTCACGTGCATTGCTGGCTGCGAAAGCGGAAACACTGTCAGATATTCTGCCCGCCCTTTATGCGGACAATCAACCTACAGGTGCCTATAAACCTGACGCAGAAGGCAGCGGGAAACGCGATCTGGCCAATGCCGCGATGTCATTGATGGCAAAACTCGGTGATCTGTCTCACGCAAAAGCGCAGTTTGCATCTGCTGACAATATGACCCAGCAATTCGAAGCCTTGGCTGTATTGGTCCGCGAGGGTCAGGGTGCTGAGGCCGTAAAAGCCTTTTATGATCAATGGAAAGAGGACCGATTGGTCATCAACAAATGGTTCGGCTTGCAAATCTCTCTGGCTGAGCCTGAAGACGCGGCGAAAGTGACTGAGGCGCTCACTCAACATCCAGACTTTGATATGAAAAACCCGAACCGGTTCCGCGCAACGCTTGGGGCGCTGGCGGGCAACCATGCAGGGTTCCATCATGAAAGCGGTGCCGGATATGCGCTACTCGCCGATTGGTTGATCAAACTTGACCCGCTGAACCCGCAAACCACGGCTCGGATGTGCACCGCTTTCCAAACTTGGAAACGGTATGACGCAGGGCGGCAAGCGCTGATTAAGGCGCAGCTTGAGCGTATTTTGGCGACACCAAACTTGAGTCGCGACACGAACGAGATGATCTCACGTATCCTTGGCTGACTCGCGGAATACGCGCGTTAACCCCACGTTAACTGTACCCGTATTGGGAACAATTCCCGTTCAAACATGGCAATAGGCGGCACTTCACCGCCAATTGCCCCATTCCCGCCGATATTGCGAACCCCTTGGCGCGCAATGGACCGGGACTTTCCCCCCAGACGCCCCTTTCGTGCCCAAATTGGCCATCACAAAGGCTCCAAGAACGACGGAGCGCGAAATGAAATTCGATTTTTCCAAACCGGTGTTGCAGAAGCCACGCCTTCCAGAGCCTCTCAAGGCAATGTTGCGTAAATTCTCAACCCCAACGGATTCCGCGCCTTTGGCTTTCCTGCCAGATGCGGACCTGTCTGAGGAAGACTTGATTGATCGCGTTAAAATCCCTGTGAACAATGCCACAATGCGCCTAAAGGCCGACAATGAAGTGCGCGAGAATGCGCAGTTCTTGGCCCGTCAGGAACGTTGGGACTCCTTGAGCGAACGTATTCGCATGGCAGACCAGACCCGCGACACCACATTACAGGGTACTCCCGTTGTTGACCTTATGCTGTTTGGCGCACGCGCCGATGTGGTCAGTGCGGCTGAACATGCGTTGCTACATGGTCGCCCTGCGAAAGGATCAAACTTCTTTGACGGCATTGAAGATTTCGAGATGGTGCTGTCTGAGAACCCAGATGATTACGCCATCGCGTTGATCGTCGCCCATATGCATATTGATATCGGTTGGGCATGGCGCGGAACGGTTTCTGAGGCGGACCTACAAGACGCAAACCGCGAGGCCTTCTTGGCCCATTTCACGCGTGCTGGAGAGATCCTGGATGGTTTTTGCGCCCATGAGCTGGGCTCTCCTGCACTGACGGCTGCGCGCTGCGCTCTGCTACCGGGCACTGAACACCCGGGCGACCGCATTGCTGACGACTTTGAAGATCTTATCGACCTGGACCCCGAAAACCCCCGCCATATGCGTGCCCTAGGCACATATATGCTGCCGCAGTGGTATGGAGATCTACCTGCACTCGATCTGCAAGCCCGCCGTACAGCTGCACGCACTTTCGACCTTTGGGGCGCAGGGGCCTACACATGGGTTTGGTTTGACGCGATCTTGGCGGATCCAAATGGCTTGGAACATATCGACATCGACTATTTTGTAGATGGTGTGCATGACATTTTGGAACGCCAACCAGATCAGGCCACCGCCAACCTTTTGGCGGCGCAGATCTATTGCGCATGGCAAGCAGCACGTCAGCGTTACCGTGATTCAGGAAATGGATCCGCGCAACTGGCAAGCCTGCGCGCGGCGTTTGAAACTGTGATCCACAAATCATTGCGCGAAGTGCACCCACTGATTTGGGGCCATGCAGAGATGGGTTTTGACAATGGCGTGCGCAGTGTTTCCCTAGAGCGCCTTGCCCAAAAGGGCCGTGCCTTTGCAATGAATGCGGTGGCGCAGCCATTCATGAAAGGTCTGGAACAGGGGCTGACCATTCATTTTGGTCCAGACGGGATTACGGAAATTCAACCGTAGGAAGCGTGCCCGCACGCATTGCTGCGAACCATTTCACCAGACATCGGGGCGTGGGATCTTGCACCCTAAGTTCCTGCTGTCATTGAGTTGTGGTAAAGCAATGCTAGTCGCCTCGCATGCACAATTCTTTAATCCTATCATTCGACCTAGATCATACTTTGTTTGATTTTGATCGGACCCTTCACGAGGCGCTGTCCTTGGTGGCAGAACATATTTCTCGACACAGTGAACGCTGTGTCAATGCGCAGGACCTGCAAGACAAAAGGAATGCACTGGCGCAAACCTCTCAGGGACAGTCGATGTCGCTCTTGGAGCTTCGCAAATGGTCGTTTTCTTTCTTCCTGAAGGAACACGCAGAAGCAGATACTCTGATCAGAGAAGCGATGGCGATTTTCACAGACATTCGATTTGGGCGAATGCACCTGTATCCTGATGCCTTATCAGTTCTTATTGCGCTTGGGGAACAAAATCGTTTGGTAGCTGTTACAAACGGAAACACCAATCCCGAGAAGACCCCTTTGGCCGGCCTATTTGAACAAGTCATTTTCGCTGAAGACTGCGGTTACCGGAAACCAGATCGCGAAATTTTCGCTTTCATGATGCAGCGAATGGAATGTCCAACAGCACGCTCAGTCCTTCATATCGGGGATTCCCTGATTGCCGACATTGACGGAGGCAATCATGCTGGTTTCTCGACCGTTTGGTACAACCCTGATGGGACGCCAAACCATTCATCAATAGAGCCAACCTATGAAATAAGAACGCTGAAGGGCCTTTTGGAGATTGTCGAGAAGCATCGAACATCGTTTATGAACGCCTGAGGCGGGCGACTACCTCTTGCCCCTGCCCCCGCCCTGTCCTAGAACGCCATCTGATACGAGACATTGGAGCTACGGCAGATGCTGGACCTGACATTTGAGACCCCAAAACCAAAAGTCATCGCAGGCGCGAAACATGACTGGGAACTGGTCATCGGGATGGAAGTGCACGCCCAAGTCAGCTCGAATGCGAAACTCTTCTCTGGGGCATCCACAAAATTTGGTGCAGAGCCAAATGCCAACGTGTCTTTCGTTGATGCGGCCATGCCGGGCATGTTGCCTGTGATCAACGAATACTGCGTCGAACAAGCAGTGCGCACAGGTTTGGGCCTGAAAGCCGACATCAACCTGAAGTCAGCTTTTGACCGTAAGAACTATTTCTACCCGGATCTGCCGCAGGGCTACCAGATTTCTCAGCTTTATCACCCAATCGTGGGTGAAGGCGAAATCATCGTGGACATGGGTCCCGGTGTGGCGCGCAAAGTGCGTGTTGAGCGTATCCACCTAGAACAAGACGCTGGTAAATCCGTGCACGACATGGACCCGAACATGTCATTCGTGGACCTGAACCGCACCGGTGTTGCGTTGATGGAAATCGTCTCTCGTCCAGACATCCGTGGCCCAGAAGAAGCAGCGGCCTATGTGACCAAACTGCGCCAGATTCTGCGCTATCTGGGTACCTGTGATGGCAATATGCAAAACGGCAACCTGCGCGCGGACGTCAACGTGTCGATCTGCCGTCCGGGTCAGTATGAAAAATACATGGAAACGCAGGACTTCTCTCATCTCGGCACCCGCTGTGAGATCAAGAACATGAACTCCATGCGCTTTATCCAAGCGGCGATTGAATATGAGGCGCGCCGTCAGATCGCGATTGTGGAAGCCGGTGGCGAAGTCGATCAGGAAACCCGCCTGTATGATGCAGACAAGAACGAAACTCGGTCTATGCGTTCCAAGGAAGAAGCGCATGATTATCGCTATTTTCCTGATCCAGACCTGCTGCCGTTGGAAATAGAGCAAGCTTGGGTCGATGACATTGCGGCGTCTTTGCCAGAGCTGCCAGACGAGAAAAAAGCACGCTTTGTGAATGACTTCGGTCTCTCGGAATATGACGCCTCTGTTTTGACCGCAGAAGCGCGCGATGCAGAATTCTTTGAAGCAGTTGTTGCAGATGCCAAGGACGGCAAACTGGCAGCGAACTGGGTCATTAACGAATTGTTTGGTCGCCTGAAGAAAGACGACAAAACCGTCAAAGACTGCCCAATCAGCCCGGCGCGTTTGGCCCAGATCATCAATCTGATCAAATCAGACACAATTTCCGGCAAGATCGCGAAAGAAGTCTTTGAAATCGCCTACACACAGGATCGCGACCCAGAAGAGATCGTTGAGACAGAGGGTATGAAGCAGGTGACAGACACCGGCGCCATTGAAGCGGCATTGGATGAAATCATCGCCGCCAACCCGGCTCAGGTCGAAAAAGCCAAAGAGAACCCGAAACTGGCGGGTTGGTTTGTTGGTCAAGTGATGAAAGCCACGGGCGGCAAGGCGAACCCGAAAGCGGTGAACCAATTGGTGGCGCAGAAGCTCAAGGGCTAAGCAGCTTTCCATTCTTGAATTTCGGGCGGACCTTCGGGTCCACCTTTTTTGTTCCCGAAAGGCGCGACCTCGGCGCAACAGTTTGGCCAGAGAGCACAACCTGTGGATAAATCCCCAGACATTGTGGATAAAATCCGGTATGCTTGTCCAAAAAAAGAGGCAGACGCGCTATGAAGCGGTTTGAATACAAGGTTGTTCCGGCCCCAACGAAGGGTCGCAAGGCGCGCGGCGTTCGCCGGGCTCAGGACAAATTTGCCCTTTCCGTTGAAGACGTTATGAACGACATGGCCCTTGAGGGTTGGGAATATCAGCGCAGCGAGACGCTCCCCCATGAAGAACGCGCGGGACTAACCGCGACCTCAACGACCTATCGAAGTGTCTTAGTGTTTCGCCGTTCCAAAGAGATTGCCTCGCAGGTATCCGAAGCTGAGCAGCCAAAACTTGAAGCGGCAATGCCAGGATCGCTACCTGCTCCGAAAGTAGATCCTGTTCAGGATATCGCGGAAGATACCGCAGAGGGTCTACCTGTCGCCAAAGACATCACACCAAAACGCGTCCGCCCAAAGCCGGTGGTGGAAAAGTCAGTGGTCGACAATTCGGTGGTTGATGTGGACGAAGATGACGGATTTTTCTCCGCCAACCCGACAACACCTCCGCGCCCCGGCGCAAGCGACCTTCCGGCAGCTTTGCGTCAGCGAGCAACCCAGAAACGAGCCAAAAAAGATATGGCTGCAGAATAAGCTTAGCTGTCGATGTCTAATGCAAGCGCATGAATACGTGCGACAAGCTCTTTACCAATCGCAGCGTGCACCGCCCGATGCCTTTGAATTCGCGACATGCTTTCAAAGGCTTGCGCACGTATCTTTACGTTGAAATGACTTTCACCGCCCTCTTGATACCCCGCATGGCCCCGATGGCTCTCGCTGTCATCCACAACCACCAACTCACTCGGTGTGAAAGCGGCGGACAATCGCTCATAAATTTCGTCTCTTACGCTCATTTTTTTGACCTGCCCTCTTCAATCTCGCGCCCAATAGATTAAACTCTCCGCTCCGAGTCGAAAAGGTGAGAGAATGCCTAAACCAGATCCCTTCGGATTCGATATGTCCGTGTCTTCTGCGAAGAAGAAAAACCCTCGGGGCCGCCGCGGCATGTCTGGTGAATCCACAACATCCACCCGGGTTTGTGAGAAACCGGGTTGTGAAAAGCCGGGCAAATACCGCGCGCCGAAAGCGCCTGATGTATTGGATGAATTCCGCTGGTTCTGCAAAGAATGCGTGCGCGAGTATAACGCGCAATGGAGCTTCTTTGACGGCAAAACTGAGGCCGAGACCAACGCACAGAAATCCAAAGACAAAGTTTGGGAACGCGAGACAAAGCAATTTGTTGACCCAGAGGCACGTGCGTGGGCGCGTCTTGGCATTGAAGACCCCCATCAGGTTCTAGGTGGCAATGCGACCCAGAACCCGGGACGTTCTGCGGGGCGCCGTCTGCCACCTACTGAACAGCGTGCGATTGATATTTTGGAGGCGGAAGCGACCTGGTCGAAGGCCGATATCCGTAAGGCCTATAAGAAACTGATCAAAGTTCTGCACCCAGACATGAACGGGGGCGACCGGAGCCAAGAAGAACAGCTGCAAGAAGTTGTTTGGGCTTGGGATCAGATCAAAGACTCTACAAGCTTCAAGTAGGGTGGGGTTTCACCCCACCATCTACCGCTTGTAAAAAAGGTGGGGTATAACCCCACCCTACATCATTTATCGAACGCGCCTTAAGCCGCCTTGAACACCAAGGCCACGCCATTGATACAATGGCGTTTTCCCGTTGGTTTAGGCCCGTCGTTAAACACGTGACCCAAATGCGAGCCGCAGCGACTGCAATGCACTTCTGTGCGAACCCGGATCCAAGAGCGATCTTCTTGCGTCCCCACTGCTTTTGGCAAAGCCTTATAAAAGCTCGGCCACCCAGTGCCGCTGTCAAATTTGTGCTTTGAAGAATAGAGCTTTTGGTCACAACCGCGGCAATAATAGGTGCCTTTCGCCCAGTTCTTATCCAGCGGTGAGGAAAACGCTTTCTCAGTCCCATGCTTACGCATGACCTTATACTCAAGCCCATTGAGCATCGCGCGCCACTCCGCATCCGTGCGGGTGATTTCAAAGCTCCCCGCAGCCGTTGCAGAACCCGTCCCAACCAGCGCAAAAGCGGCAGATCCTGTTAGCATGTCACGCCGTTTCATCACGTTTCCTCACTTAAAACTTTGTCCCTACCCCAGAGTCTCCCCTTAACCCTGCGATTTGACAAGAAAACAACGCTCACAAGCCCGTGAGCCATGCTGCAGTGCCCCTGTCCTCTTGTCTCGACAGACCAATTCAGACTGCTTATGAGTCCACCCAGACAAAAGTCACTGTTTTTCGTCTTGTTCCGCAGGGTTTCGTCGCTTTTACCCTTTCCCTCGGGAAAGCCCGCGATATGTTGCCTCCCAAACGATTGAGACAAAGACGCGACGCTTCGCGATTTAAGAAGGATCCCGCGACATGGCTGACGGCATGATCGACATCACCGCAAAACCAACCGAGGACATTTCCGTTCGCGAGGTGTTTGGCATCGACACAGACATGACAGTCAAAGGCTTTGCGGAGCCAACGGACCGGGTGCCTCCGATTGATCCGACCTATAAGTTTGACCCAGATACCACACTGGCGATCCTGGCGGGCTTTTCTCACAACCGTCGAGTGATGATCCAAGGCTACCACGGTACAGGGAAATCCACCCATATCGAACAAGTTGCTGCGCGCCTTAACTGGCCGTCCGTGCGTGTGAACCTTGATAGCCACATCAGCCGGATCGACCTGATCGGTAAGGACGCGATCAAGCTGAAAGACGGCAAGCAGGTCACTGAATTCCACGAAGGCATCCTGCCATGGGCGCTGCGCAACCCGGTTGCGATTGTGTTTGATGAATACGACGCGGGCCGCGCGGACGTGATGTTTGTGATCCAGCGTGTTCTGGAAACAGACGGTAAGCTGACGCTGCTTGACCAGAACGAGATCATCACCCCGCACCCTCATTTCCGTCTGTTTGCAACGGCCAACACCGTTGGTCTGGGGGACACCACAGGTCTTTATCACGGCACGCAGCAGATCAACCAAGCGCAGATGGACCGCTGGTCTTTGGTCAGCACATTGAACTACCTGAGCATCGATGCGGAAACCAACATCATCCTGTCCAAGGCACCGCACTATAACACCGAGGCGGGTCGCAAGACTGTGCGTCAGATGGTGACTGTGGCGGATCTCACTCGGACCGCGTTTATGAATGGCGATCTATCCACCGTGATGTCCCCGCGGACCGTGATCAATTGGGCGCAGAACTCTGAGATCTTCCGCGATGTGGGCTATGCCTTCCGTCTGACCTTCCTGAACAAATGTGACGAACTGGAACGCCAGACCGTTGCCGAGTTCTACCAGCGTCTATTTGACGAAGAGCTGCCGGAATCTGCGGCAAGCATGAGCTTGGGTTAAATGACCCGCCCGGTCGTTAGGCCGGGCAGCGCCCGACCCGCCCCCCATGGGCGGGCGCTTTGCACCCACCCGCGGGCCGGGCGTTGCCCTCACCGCAAGTGGAAAGGGTAATCTGAGTTTGGGGACGAGCGTGCGCAAGCACAGAGGAAATAGGCGGCATGTCAAAACCATCTGACAACCCGGCAGATCCGTTCAAAAAGGCGCTGGCTGAGGCGACCAAGGTCATGGCTCATGACCCTGAACTGGCTGTGACCTATACCGTCGATCCATCTGGCCTGTCCGGCGATCAGATGCGCCTGCCTCAGATTTCCCGCCGTATGACCCGCGATGAGGTCATGCTGGCGCGCGGCACCGCAGACAGCCTCGCCTTGCACCGTCGTTACCACAGTGATCAAACCTTCAACCGCTATGCCCCTCCGGGCGGCAGCATGGCGCGGCAATTGTTTGAATCCTTAGAAGTGGCCCGCTGTGAAGCCATGGGCGCTCGGGATATGCCCGGCACTGCGGTCAATATTGACGCCAAGATCGAAAACGAAGCGCTTGGGCGCAACTTCGATAAGATCACCGATGCTGCGGATGCGCCTTTGGATATGGCGGCAAACTATCTGGTGCGCCATCTGGCCACCGGACGCGACCTGCCACCTGCGGCTGACAATGTCATGAACTTGTGGCGTGGTTTCATTGAACAGAATAACGGCGACATGCTGAACAATCTGGACGGCATGCTGTCGGATCAGGCGAAGTTCTCAAAATTCGCGCGCCAGATCATCGAAGAGCTGGGCTATGGCGATCAGCTGGGCGATGACCCCGATGAGTTGGAAGAAGATCAAAACGACGAGGCGGAAGAACAGCCCGACGAAGAAGATGATCCAGACTCCACCGGCGAAGACCAAAGCGACGACGAAGATAACGAAGCAACGCCCGAGTCCACTCAAGAAGACCAACAAGACAGCTCTGAAGCTCAGGTCACCATGGACGATATGTCCGATGATGACTTCGCTGAAGAAGCGGAAATGCCCGATGGGGAGGCCCCATTAGAGCCGCCTGCCCCGCAGCCGATTTCCGATGCCGATCCAGACTATCAGGTTTTCAACACTGAGTTTGACGAAGAGATCATGGCCGAAGATCTGGCTGAGCAAGCAGAGCTGGAACGTCTGCGTGCCTATCTGGATCAGCAGCTTGAACCGCTGAAAGGCGCTGTCAGTCGATTGGCGAACAAATTGCAGCGCCGCTTGCAAGCGCAACAAAACCGCTCTTGGTCCTTTGACCAGGAAGAAGGTATTCTTGATGCGGGTCGTTTGGCGCGGGTTGTGGCAAACCCAACCACACCTTTGTCTTTCAAAGTCGAGCAAGACACCGAGTTCCGCGACACCGTCGTGACGCTGCTCTTGGACAATTCAGGCTCCATGCGCGGTCGTCCGATCTCTATCGCTGCAATTTGCGCGGATGTTCTGGCGCGCACCCTAGAGCGGTGCAACGTGAAGGTCGAAATTCTCGGCTTTACAACACGCGCTTGGAAAGGTGGCCAAAGCCGCGAGCAATGGCTGGCGGATGGGCGGCCGCAACAACCGGGCCGTCTGAACGATCTGCGCCATATCATCTATAAATCAGCCGATGCCCCTTGGCGCCGGACCCGTCCGAATTTGGGCTTGATGATGAAAGAAGGCCTGCTGAAAGAAAACATCGACGGCGAAGCGCTGGAATGGGCGCACCGCCGCATGGTGGGCCGTCCTGAAGCCCGCAAAATTCTGATGGTGATTTCTGATGGCGCGCCGGTGGATGACTCAACTTTGTCCGTTAACCCAGCGAATTATTTGGAAAAACACCTGCGTGACGTGATCGCGATGGTTGAAAAACGCAAGCTGGTGGAACTTCTGGCGATTGGTATCGGTCACGACGTGACCCGCTACTATGAGCGGGCTGTGACGATCACTGACGTGGAGCAGCTTGCAGGTGCCATGACGGAACAATTGGCAAGCTTGTTTGACTCAGACCCCCGTGCCCGTGCGCGCGTGATGGGAATTGGACGTCGCTGACGCCCGCGCCGCGACGTTAGTTCGCGCGCCCTAGAAATCCTGTCGCAAAGGGCTAGACCTGTTCCAATGTGATCGCTACCAATAGGCCTCCAGTTTTCTCGCGAGACCATTGATGTTCCAATCCTTTGAAACCAGCGCTGATCCCAGCAACGGCCCTGCCCGCTTGACCGCTCTCAGAGCGGCAATGCAAAAGGCTGGCGTAGACGGCTTCCTGGTCCCAAAAGCGGATGCACATCAGGGCGAATATGTAGCACCACGCGACGACCGGCTCGCATGGCTCACCGGTTTTACCGGGTCGGCTGGTTTTGCCTGTGTTTTACAAGACATCGCCGGTGTCTTTGTCGATGGACGCTATCGCCTGCAAGTGCGCGATCAAGTGGCAGATGTCTTCACGCCGGTCGATTGGCCAGGGGTTCAACTTGGCGATTGGGTCAAAGAGAAGCTTCCGTCTGGTTCACTGGCGTTTGACCCTTGGTTGCACACGGTTGATCAGGTAGAGCAACTGTCCAAAACCCTGCAAGGCCACGACATTGCGCTGACTGCGTCTGCGAATCTGATTGATGCGGTTTGGGATGACCAACCAGCGGCGCCACAAGCAAAGGCCTTTGCGCAGCCGATTGAATTCGCGGGTGAACCCCATGAAGAGAAGCGCAAGCGGCTTGGTGAAAGCCTTCGGGCAAATGGATGTGCGTCAGCGGTGATCACCCTGCCCGACAGCATTTGCTGGCTGCTCAACATTCGCGGCGCAGATATTCCGCGAAACCCGGTCATGCAGGCCTTTGCGGTTTTGCACAGCGACGGGAAGGTCGATCTATTTGTGGACCCGATCAAGGTAGCAGATCTGGCAGATCACTTTGGCCCAGACGTGTCTGTTTTTGCGCCGGACACTTTCATTGACCGCCTGGGCGGGCTTCATGGCCCCGTTCTTTTGGACAAGAGCAGCGCTCCAATGGCTATTGCTTCCATTTTGGCAGCAAAAGGGATCGACATCAGCTATGGCGCTGATCCCTGTGCAATGCCAAAAGCCTGCAAGAATGCAGCCGAATTAGATGGCACCACAGAGGCACATCTGAGAGACGGCGCGGCAATGGTCAATTTTCTGGCTTGGTTTGACGCGCATTCAGAAAGCGGGATCAATGAAATTGACGTCGCAGAAAAGCTGGAAGGTTATCGTCAAGCAACCGGCGCACTGCGCGACATCAGTTTTGACTCAATCGTTGGCACCGGCCCGCATGGCGCTGTGATCCACTATCGCGTCACCCACAACACTGCGCGCGTTTTGCAAAGCGGCGAGATCATGGTGCTTGATAGCGGCGGGCAATATGTGGACGGCACGACGGATATTACTCGCACATTGCCCATTGGCCCTGTCGGCGAAGAAGAAAAGCGTGCTTTCACGCTTGTTCTGAAAGGCATGATCAACGTGTCTGAACTTCGCTGGCCAGCTGGCCTAGCTGGGCGTGACCTAGAGGCCGTGGGCCGTGTCCCGCTGTGGCAAGCAGGGCTTGATTTTGATCACGGTCTTGGACATGGGGTTGGGGTTTATCTTTGTGTGCATGAAGGCCCCCAGCGCCTGAGCAAAGTCAGCGATGTACCGCTGAAGCCGGGTATGATCCTGTCAAATGAACCTGGGTATTACAAACCAGGCGCGTTCGGCATTCGCATTGAAAACCTTGTTGTGGTGGAAAAAGCGCCCATCCTTGACGGAGCCGACAGCCACCGCGCCATGCTCCAGTTTAGAACTTTAACCTACGCGCCGATTGATCGCCGCTTGATTTCAGCACATATGTTGACCCAAGCCGAACGAGATTGGCTGAATGCCTACCACCAAGATTGCTACGACAAACTTGTGGATCGGATCGATGACGAAGCCAAAGCGTGGCTCACGCAGGCAACGAAACCGCTTTAATACGAACGCCTCCCTGAGGCAGACCGACATATTCCTGTAACAGTTTATCTGTCATAGGATACCGCCAAGTTTTGAGGACCGAGGAAACGACGATGAACAGCTATATCACTATTCGCAAAGCGCCAGGAAAATGGACCGTTCGTGCCGGAGGCGCCGTTCTCGGAGAGACTGCAAACGCGCTCGAGCTGACAGAGGGTGATTACCCGCCAGTCATCTATTTCCCACGCGAAGACATCGCTATGGCGTTTTTGGACGAAAGCGATAACAAAACCCACTGCCCGCATAAGGGTGATGCGCGCTATTTCTCGATTGTTACAAAAAGCAAAACGATCGAAAATGCTGTTTGGTCCTATGAAGAACCGAAAGAAGCTGTGGCAGAAATCAAAGACTATCTTGCGTTCTACACAAGCGAAGAGGTTGCGGTCGAACAGATCTGACCCTATCAAAATCGTTACGAGTGAAACGGGGCGCTCACGCCCCGTTTTGCGTTTTTATCCCAAGAATTAGTATCAGCATTATGCCCCCGAAGACCACGACACGCCCTCTTATTCTCATCCTGATCCTCTGGAGCGCAGGCCTTGGGGCGGCGATGCAATTTGCCAAAGTCACCGTCAGTTTGGACGGGCTGCGCACCGCTTATAACGGATCCGACACTGTGCTAGGGCTGATGTTATCCTCCATTAGTTTTCTTGGCGTTCTCTTGGGTCTTGTTGCGGGGCTACTGGTGGCTTCCTACGGGTTTCGTCGCATGCTCTTGTGGGCATTGTTTGGAGGTGGCGCGCTGTCTGCAGTGCAAGCCTTCCTGCCGCCGATAGAAATCTTCATGATCGGCAGACTGCTTGAAGGCATGTCACATCTGGGCATCGTTGTTGCCGCCCCGACCTTGATTGCATTGATCGCGCCAGAAAGTTTGCGGTTCCTTGCGATGACCCTTTGGAGCGCATTCTTCGCGGTTGGTTATGCATTGACGACTGCGGTTGCCCCCTGGATCATCGCAAGCTTTGGCGCATCCGGCGTTTTCGCGGCTCATGGGATTTTCATGGCTGTGGTCGGTGTTTTGGTGCTCCGCTACTTGCCAAGCGGCACCGCAGAGCGCGTGCCTTTCCCGCCGTTTTCAGCGATCATACAGCGGCATTGGGCGGCCTACCGCTCCCCGTATCAGTTTGCGCCGGGGGCGGTTTGGCTGTTTTACACATGTACTTTTGTTTCGGTGATCACTGTGGTCCCGCCGCTTCTGACAGAGTTTGAACGCACGGTCCTGGTGCCTCTTCTGCCGATTGCAGGCATTGTCTCTTCTTTCACCATCGCCGCAATGCTCTTGCGCTATCTATCGGCCGTACGCGTGCTTCTTATCGGGTTAATGAGCGCGCTTTTCTTCAGCCTGTCAGGTTTCGTTCTGCCCCTATCAGGCTGGATGTTGCTTGGCCTCTTTGCCTCCATGGGCATCATCCAATCTGCAGCATTTGCAGAGCTCCCGGAATTGAACAAAACCGCCAATGATCAAGCGCTCGCCAATGGGGCCATGTCCCAAATGGGCAATATGGGCAATTTGGTCAGCACGCCCATCATGTTCGCGCTGTTCACGGCCTTTGGCACTTGGAGCATCTACGGCATGTTAGTGGTTTGCTTCAGTGCAGCCATCACGGTGCATGTGATCCTTGCGGGACTGCGCAGCAAGCAGAGCGTTCTTGTTTAAGAGTGTTCTTCGGCTGCGGTTTCGGCCAAGGCTTTGTTGTAAGCTTTCAGCGCATCAACGTGGTGCACCGCACCAAGCAGCTCAGGCCCCGCGCCTTCGCCCCGCATTTGAATGACTGGGATAAACGCCGTCGAGGTGTTCTCAAACATGGGCATCAGCGTTTCTAAGGTGGCGTTAGGGCTGGCGTAGACATTCTGTTCAATGAGCGCCCAGCAGGCCTCTTCTGTCGCCCCTTTGTCGGCCTCAACCTCGCGCATCATGCTGGAGACGGAACGCGTGCCAAGCAGATAGGCTTGCGGGCCAGCAGCGACGTGCAAACCGCGCCGTTCAAGCTGTGTTAGGAAGAAGGATCGATCCACCAACCGAGACCCCAATGCGGTCGAGATTGAGACGGTCACCATCACCGCAAGGCCCGTTTGCCAGTCGCCGGTCAGCTCAAACACAATCAAAGTGGTCGAAATCGGCGCCCCTAAAACCGCGGCAGCAACTCCGCCCATGCCTGCCAAGGCGTAAAGGGTATGAGAGCCTGAAACCTCCGGGAATATCGATGTTGCAATCAAGCCAAAGGCGAGACCCGTAAGCGCGCCAACCATCAGGGCTGGTGAGAACACCCCACCGCCCATGCGCCCGGCCATCGTGATGGCCACGGCAATGATCTTTAGCGCAACAAAAACAATGGCTTCGTGGAGAAGAATCTCGCCGGACAATGCCGCAGACGTCGTCTCGTAACCAACCCCGATGATATGTGGAAAGAAGATTGCCAGAAGGCCAAGCATCGCACCAGAAATCACCGGCCGCATCCAGCGTTTCAACGGTGAGTGGGTCATGATCTGATGGGCCATGTCTTCCGCCCAGAAGATGGTCCACATCAAAGCAACGGCAACAAAACCGCAGACACCGCCCAGCAATAGGAAAGCTGGTAGCTCTTGGTAGAATGCTGTTACGCTCATAGGCAGCATGAATTCGGTCACATTGCCAAATTCCAAGCGGCTAATGACTGTGCCGGCAACGGAGGCAATCACAATCGGCGCGAAGGCGTGTACTGCGAAGTGGCGCAACACCACTTCTAGCGCAAAAAGTGCCCCGGCGATGGGGGCATTAAAGGATGCAGAAACAGCAGCGGCTACGGCGCAACCAAGCAGATCGCGCCCCGTGATCCCATTGGCCTGAATTTTCTGACTTACCCAGGTCGAAATGACTCCGGCGAAATGCACCACAGGCCCCTCTCGGCCAGTGGAACCACCGGTGCTTAGCGTAACGAAAGACGCGGCAATTGACGCGAACCCTTCCCGCAGGCTCAGACGCCCATTGTTCAAAGCTGCAGCTGCGATCACATCCGCAGGTCCTTGGGCGCGTGCATCGTCTGAAAAGCGATCCAACAACAACCCAACGACGAGCCCGCCAAGAATTGGGACGATTAAGATCCAATACCACGGCAACGTCTCTGCAAAACTGTGCAACCGGTTGATGTTTTCCGTGCGATAAACAAAGCCCTGAAACCACTCGATTCCACGGCGGAACGTGAGCGCGGCAAAACCCGACGCCGTCCCGATTAATAGCGCAATGAGCCAGAATTGGAATTTGCTTGGCCCTTGGGTCAAAAGCACCTTCCATCCCCCTCGGCAGGCACGACCGGCCTGTCGAGCGCTGTCAGCTAGGAATGATCCGAGCGGATGTGCCATGACGTCCTATTGGTAGGTTAAGTCTTAGCTTTAAGCGCTTGAGGGCGCAGTGAAAAGGCTTTGCCGAACGCGCGCCGATCACATGTTGTAACGGCGCTGCAAAATTGGGCGCGCGAAGGTGCTAGCCTGCGAGCAAAGCCTCTGCGGCACTGCGCGCTTGTTCGGTGATCTTATCGCCCGAAATCATGCGCGCGATTTCATCGACCCGTGCATCGGTGCCAAGGGAGGTCACCGTAGAAAGGGTCACCTCATCCTGCACCCGTTTTTCAACACGCCAATGATGCGCGCCCAAGGCTGCAACTTGAGGGCTGTGGGTCACGACCAAAATCTGGCCGCCTTGCGCCAGTGAGGACAATCGCCGCCCCACGGCATCTGCGGTTGCGCCACCGACACCACGGTCGATCTCATCAAAGATCATGGTGGTATTGCGATCTTCAGAGGTCAGGCAAACCTTCAACGCCAGTAAGAACCGACTAAGTTCACCACCCGATGCGATCTTGGCCAAAGGCCCCGATGGCGCGCCCGGATTGGTCGCCACCGTGAAGGAAACAGCATCCGTTCCATCAGGTCCCGCCGTATCCGCCTCGATCTGCGTGGTGAAAACCGCACGCTCCATTTTGAGCGGCGCTAGTTCTGTCATCACCGCTTTATCAAGGCGTGTCGCCGCTTTTTTGCGTGCAGCGCTGAGTGCGGTAGCCTTTTTTGAGTATGCAGCATCTGCATCCGCAACGGCTTGTTTCAAAGACGCAATTTCGCCCTCTCCCGCATCCAGTGCCGCCATCTTGCCGCGCAGATCTTCTGCGAAATTACCCAACTCATCGGGCACCACATTGTGCTTACGTGCCAGCCCACGGATCGCAAAAAGCCGCTCTTCGGTCTGTTCCAATTCAATCGGATTGAAATCAAGCGCATCCATACAGCGCTCCACCCCGGAAACCGCATCACCCAGTTCAGACATGGCGCGCCCAAGGGCGGCCAAGGGCTCATCTAGCTCATCACCAACCTCACCGCCTGCGCCCTCAAGCCAACGCAGCGCATCTCCCATCGCCCCCTCTGCACCTTCGTAACCAAGAGCAACGTGAGCGCGGCTCACATCTTCTTTGACCTTCTCAGCGGCCTGCATAAGGCGTCGGCGGCTGTCTAGTTCACCTTCTTCGCCAGGCTGCGGGTCAAGGGCATCCAGCTCGCTTACCGCGTGGCGCAGGAACTCTTCTTCGTCTTGAACCGCTTTAAGCGCGTCTTCTGCGGCACGCAGGGTTCTTCTTGCTTTGCTAAGAGCGGACCAAGTTTGGCGCGTCTCAGTGACCAAGCCATCCAGCCCACCAAATTGATCAAGCAAGTCCCGATGGCCTTTGGGATCCAGCAATCCTCGATCATCGTGCTGACCATGTAACTCTACCAAGGTTTCAGACAGGGTGCGCAACACCTCACCGGAACAGCGGCGATCATTGATCCAGGCGGTTTTACGGCCATCTTTGCGATTGATACGGCGCAATATCAGCTCTTGCCCACCGGGAAGACCCGCTTCTTCTAAGATTGCATGCGCTGGGTGATCCTCTGGCAATTCAAATTCAGCGATCACTTCGCCTTGCTCGGCCCCGGCGCGCACCAACTCAGCGCGGCCGCGCCAGCCCAGCACAAAACCAAGGGAGTCCAGCAGAATGGACTTACCGGCACCGGTTTCACCGGTCAGCACGTTCAGCCCGGGCTGAAAGTCCAGCTCCAGATGGTCGATGATCAGAAGATCTCGGATTTCTAAGGCACGCAGCATCTAGAGTGGCCTCGCGCGATTAGAGCCATTCGCCTTTGACGGTCTGGCGGTAGATGGACGCAAGCCAACCGTCGCCTTTGGCACGCGGTTTCAAACCGTTATTGGTGAGAAGCTGGAAGCTATCCTCATACCATTCAGTCGAGCGGAAGTTGTGGCCCAAAATCGCGCCAGCGGTTTGGGCTTCATTTGTAAGCCCCAAGGAAAGGTAGGCTTCAACCAAACGGTGTAACGCCTCAGGCGTATGAGTTGTGGTCTGGAAATCTTCAACCACAGCCCGGAAACGGTTCACCGATGCAGCGAACTGATCGCGCTTCAGGTAGTAACGCCCAATCTCCATTTCCTTTGCCGCAAGATGGTCAAAGGCCAAGTCAAATTTGAGAACCGCAGAGCGCGCGTATTCGCTATCTGGATAGGTCTCAATCACCTTGCGCAGAGATTGTAGCGCAAGGAAGGTCAGGCCCTGGTCCCGACCGACTTCGTCGATCTGATCATAGTAGCTGAGCGCCAGAAGATACTGAGCATAGGCCGCGTCATCATCCAACGGGAAGAAATCGATATAGCGTTGTGCTGCAGAGCGGCTGTTCTCATAGTCCTTATCCTGATGATAAGAATAGGCCTGCATGATCAATGCGCGTTTGGCCCAATCGGAATACGGATAAAGCCGTTCGACTTCAGAGAAATAGAAAGCCGCGTCATCGGCCTTGCCGCGCTCGAGCTCAAACTCACCACGACCAAAGATTTGTTCCGCCGTGTAGTTTTCTAGAGGCACCTGCGCACCAAACAAAGGTTGATTTCCGCCGCCCCCGCCGCAACCCGCCAAAAGGGCAACGGACAGTGTTGCTGCAACTGCAATCTTACGAGAGTCGCGACACGCCATTCTGCTCAACCTTCTTCTTAAAGTCCCGAAGCGGGTTCGTTCCCAATGCTGTTAGCATAGATTTTTGCGGGGCAAAATGACTTTGGTAGGATTTCACGAAATGCTGACGCTAATCTTAAGCGACGGCAGGCATTTCCGCCATCGATGCGCCCACGCCCGGCAGGCGTGCTGCGGTTTCTACAGAGCATTCGACAATGCGGAAGGCCTCTGGATCACTCATCAAAGCGCGCAAGAGTTTGTTGGTCATCGCATGACCGGAACGGTGCCCGACATAACGACCAAGGATCGGAAAACCCGCAGTATAAAGATCGCCCAAAGCGTCCAGCATTTTATGGCGCACCGGCTCATCCATACGACGCAGCCCTTTGCCGGACTGAACACGAGCGCCATCGAATACAACGGCGTTTTCACCGGGAACACCGCCCAAAGCCAAACCGTTTGCCTGCATAGCTTCGACATCTGCCTGACGGCAGAAAGTGCGGCAATCACAGAGTTCACGTACGAAGGTCCCATTGGCCATATTCAGCGTACGGTGCTGTGCGCCAATCGCTTCGTCTTCAAAATCGATATGGAAATCGATTTCCAAATTCTCAGATGGGTACAACTCGGCGCGTGCCACATCGTCACCGTCTTCTCGAGACACGCTGACTGGCTTCAGTACTTTGATGGCACGGATCGTCGCTGATTGTTCAACCAGGCCACGTGCCAGAATAGTCTTCACAAAGGCCGCGCTGCTGCCGTCCATGATGGGGACTTCAGGACCGTCCAGAGAGATCAAGGCGTTATGAACACCACAGCCTGCCAATGCTGCCATGATGTGTTCAATGGTCGAAACGGTTACACCATCAGCGTTTTTGATTTTGGTGCAAAGGGGAGATTGCTCGACTACATCCCAGCGCGCCGGGATCATGTTGTCGCCGTCCAGCACATCGGTACGCTGGAACCAAATGCCATAACCAGCAGATGCCGGTTCGATCTCCATTCGAACAGGTTTACCTGTGTGTAGACCGATGCCGTTAAAGCGGATCGCTGATTTGACAGTCTTCTGCAAAGAAATTCCCCAATTTCCACGCCTCTCTCAGAAGCGCACCACAGACCTATTCGGGGGAAACAGATTTCTCAACTCAAACATTGTAACGAACTGAAACATGGCCGTGGGGTCTGAGCGGTTAATTGCGCAATGGTAATTAAACCACTGTTTCACAAACAAAAAAGGCCGCCCATAGGGCGACCAAATTTGAAATATTATGTAACGCTTTAGTTCGCTTGACGACGCAGGAAGGCCGGAATTTCAATCCGTTCTTGCTCTGGGTCTTCCGCCGGCGCTGGCGCAGGTGCTGCACTCAGATTTGGCTGCTGACGCGCCGCTGGCTGTTGTGCGGCTGGTGTTTCCTGCGCTGAACCAGTCATGCGGTTGATCAAGGAGTTGATGCCGAAACGCGGCTTTTCTTCTTCAACCGGCTCTTCGGCGACCACTTGCTGGCGCGCCTGAGGCGCGGATGGCGCTTTGCTCACTGCTGTGCGCAAACGTGCCAGAGCTTCCGGAGACGGCGTTCCTGGCGCTGGCGCTTTTGGTGCGACGAAGGCTGCTTCTGCCTCTTCTTCGTACTCTTCAACGCGCGGCTGGAACTGAGCAACCTGTGGCTGGTATGCCGGTGGCGGCAGATCGTCTTGCGCAGCAGGTTGCTCAACAACCGCCGGCTCTTCGACCGCTTCAACATGAGCGTCCATTTCTTCAAACAGGCTTGGCTCGGACACGGTTTCTGCTGCAACAGGCGCTACTTCTTCAACCGCTGGTGCCGCTTCTGCTGCTGGCGCTTCTTCGATGGTCGCTGGTTTCAGCGGCTCTTTCAAAGAGCGACGTGGCACAGGAATGTCGGACTGAACAGTCGCAGCGTCGATGCCTGTGGCAACAACGGAAACGCGCATGCCGCCTTCCAGATCTGTATCCAGTGTAGAGCCCACGATGATATTCGCATCTGGATCGACTTCTTCGCGAATGCGGTTTGCCGCTTCGTCCAGTTCGAACAGGGTCAGATCGTGACCACCGGTGATGTTGATCAGAACGCCGTTTGCACCGCGCAACGAGATCTCGTCCAGCAGCGGGTTGGCAATCGCCTTCTCTGCCGCTTGAACCGCGCGATCTTCGCCGGTTGCTTCGCCAGTCCCCATCATCGCCTTGCCCATTTCGTCCATCACGGCACGAACGTCAGCAAAGTCGAGGTTGATCAGGCCCGGACGGACCATCAGGTCTGTCACGCCTTTCACACCTTGGTAAAGAACATCGTCTGCCATGGCGAAGGCTTCAGTGAAGGTGGTTTTTTCGTTCGCCAGACGGAAAAGGTTCTGGTTTGGAATGATGATTAGCGTGTCCACAACCTTCTGAAGGGCTTCAACCCCTTCTTCGGCTTGGCGCATCCGCTTGGCACCTTCAAATTGGAATGGTTTGGTCACAACACCAACGGTCAGCACGCCCAGCTCACGCGCCGCTTGCGCGATGATTGGAGCTGCACCTGTCCCTGTGCCGCCGCCCATACCTGCTGTGATAAAGCACATATGTGCGCCAGCCAGATGATCTACAATCTGTTCGATGCTTTCTTCTGCCGCCGCGGCCCCCACCGCAGGACGTGCACCTGCGCCCAGACCTTCGGTGACTTTCACACCAAGCTGAACGCGAGATTGAGATTGGTTTTGCTGCAGCGCTTGCGCGTCTGTGTTGGCAACGACAAACTCGACGCCCTCCAGTTCCTTCGCGATCATATTGTTGACCGCGTTGCCACCGGCACCACCTACACCAAATACCGTAATACGGGGTTTCAAGTCTTCCTGCTCTGGGAAGGTCAAATTCAAAGCCATAAGAGCGTCCGCCTGTCGTTGTCCCATGCCGTTTCGGCACGTGTTTTTCGTCTACTCGTGACTAATCTTAGCGATTGGCAAGAGTCTCGTCACGCCAAAAAGCGGGTAGAGCCACAAAATATGGCCAAATTTTTGCCATAATTCGCGGCATTTCGCCGATATGCGTAGATATTGGGGTAAAGCTGACTATGACACACAACAATAAGAACCCTGCCCGCAGAAATCTTCCTGCAGAAAGGCGACTCAATCTTAATGTTTGGCAAACTGCTCGGTCTGCCGTTTTGCATCAATAAACGCACCTGTTTCGGTGCTTGAGCGCCAGCTTAGACGAAAATCAATGACCTGTCGACGGTGTCTTCTCCTTCATGAGGACATCTCGGATATGGGCACCCAGCCCCTTACCAATTTGCTTTGAACCACCGCACAGCGCGGCCAATAGACTTCATCCGCGGGTTGTTGACCGGCAAATCGAAATCCCAGCATTCATCTTGTGGGCGGGTGGCAAAGAGGCACATGCCCACGGCGGCGCTAAAGCCCGGTCCAGTGGTGGCCTGTGGCAGGCCATGCACGCGCATCGGACGACCCAAGCGCACTTGCTGACCCAAGATGCGGCTCGCAAGCGTATCCAGACCCGGAATTTGGCTCCCTGCCCCGGTCAGAACGATTTTCTGACTTGGAAGGTGTTCGAACCCTGCAGCATCCAACCGGCTGCGCGCTTCTTCGAGAATTTCTTCGACGCGCGGACGGATAATACCGATCAGTTCCGCACGACTGACTGTACGGCGGTCGTGTTCCCAATCGCCGGTTTCTCCGCCAACTTCGATCATCTCGCGATCATCGATGCCTGTGGCGTGCACGCCGCCATAGAATGTCTTGATCCGTTCTGCGTTTGCCGTTGGCACTTGTAGTGCCATAGAGATGTCGCCGGTCACATGATCACCGCCCATGCGGACGCTATCCGCATAGATCATGTGTTTCTTCATAAAGATCGACAGGCTGGTGGAGCCACCGCCCATATCAATACAAGCCGCGCCCAGTTCGAGTTCGTCTTCCACCAGAGCAGCCAGACCGGATACGTAGGCCGAATTCGCAATACCAGCGAGCTCCAGGTCACATCGCTTAATACAATGTGCGAGGTTCGCGACCACATTGGCGTCCACGGTCAACATATGCATGTCGCAGGCCAATTGTTGGCCCATTTGGCCACGTGGATCGGCCAAACCTGACCGATTATCCAACGCAAAGTTCACGGGATGGGCATGTAGCACCTCGCGCCCTTCACCATAAGCAGGCACATCGCAGCTCGCCAACACGCTGGCCACGTCTTGTTCGGTGACCATATTGTCTTGGAGATCAATACGGCCATCCAAACCATAAGATCGCGGACCGGCCCCAGAGAAACAGGCGATCACGTGGTCGACACGGATTTGCGCCATTTTTTGTGCCGCCTGAACAGCCGTGCGAATTGCGCGTTCAGTTTCCTGCATGGCGGAAATTTCACCAAACTTCACACCGCGTGATTTGGTAGATGCCGCCCCGATCACCCGGAAGCCACTTTGACCGGCCAGCGATCCGATCCCATCCAGATTGGACAGATGGTCGGCCCCGTCAAATCGCAGCACAAGACAGGCGATTTTGGATGTCCCCACATCCAACACCGCCACGACGCCCCGCTGCATCGCTGCTTTGCGCATGGCGCGCATGGCCCGTTGAGATTGATACAACTCAAACATTATTCTTGCCCCACTCGAATATCTCGGATGCGCCACCAGGCTTCGACCGAGCGTTTTGCTATTCTTATTGTTGGTCTGTCCCCCAGACGCATATCCACAACGCTTAAGTCGCGCTGCAGCATTTCTTGAACTTGGCTTAGGGCGACGACACGCTCTAATGCCTGCACCGCGCCCCATTCAGGCAACATAATGCGTTGGTCGCGATCCAGCACGAGATCCCAACGACGCTCGCCCACACGAACGAGGCCGCGCATGCGTTCCCGTAGCGGTCCCGCCGCTTGCATCAATTGCAGTGCTTCGGTTGTTTGGGTGTCCGCCCCCTCGCCTGCCATGATTGGCAGGTTTGGATGCAAATCACGTTGGGTGGATTCCGCCACAACGTAACCTTCCGCATCCACAAGATGCAGTCCGTCATTCATGCGCCACAGGATGACCGGATTACGCTCGACAACATTCACCTGCAGCACGCCACCCGGTTTCACCCGTAGGCTAGAAGATTTAACCGGAGACAATCCATCCACCGTCATCTTCATCGCATCGATATCAAGATCAAAGCTACTGACCGGGAAATCCACGGGCAGGATTTCTCGAATATCGTCAGCCACGCTAGGGCTCGCCCCTTCAATCGACATGGCTTTCACCAGAAACTCTGGACGCTCTACAATGCTTGTTCGCAGGTCATCGATGGCCATATTGACCTGATCGCGATGATCTTGATCCGAGAACCAAATGGTTGTGCCAAGAGCTGCTACTGCAAACGGCAACACGATGCGCACACCAAAACGGAAGACAGGCGTCAGCATCAGGCGTTCGTAGCGATACGACAAGCGAGATGGAGCCGGTTCACACCGCTGCTTTTCGGCCTTAGGCTTTTCGCGCACCGCTCTTATCGATCGCATGACGCATCCTCCACCAACCAGCGGCACAGGTCCGGGAAAGACATGGCAACTTCACCCGCTTGTTCGGGGCTAAGGGATGTGGGGGTCATGCCCGGTTGCGTGTTGGTTTCCAAAAGAACCAGCCCATCAAGGCCTTTGCTTTCATCCCAACGGAAATCCGTGCGACTTAGACCGCGACACCCCAAAACATTATGGGCGCGCAAAGCGTAATCCATACAGGCATCAAAGATCTCTTGCGGGATCTGTGCAGGCACTTCATGCCGAGATCCGCCTGTTTTATACTTGGCGTCGTAGTCGTACCAACCATCAGTAATAATGTCGGTGACCGTCAGAGCTTTGTCGCCCAAGACACTGGCTGTGAGCTCGCGCCCCGCGACATATTTCTCAACCATCACTTCGTCAGGCATGTCATCTGACAGTTTTGGCGGACCATTCGCCGCCTCATCGACAATATATATGCCAACGGATGAGCCCTCATTATAAGGCTTCACCACGTAAGGCGGTGCCATCATATGGCGTGCTTCCACATCGGAACGAGATGCCAATACACTGTCAGCAATTGGAAGACCTGCGGATTTGTAAGCGGCTTTTGAACGCTCTTTGTCCATGGCAAGCGCCGAGGCCATCACACCGGAATGTGTATAAGGAATGCCAAGCCATTCCAGCATGCCTTGAACGCAACCATCTTCGCCCCAGCGACCATGCAAGGCGTTAAAAACAACATCCGGTTTGATTTTCTGTAGCTCTGACGCCAAATCGCGTTCTGCGATCACTTCTACAACGTCAAATCCACTTTCCCTCAATGCAGCCGCACATTCTTGCCCAGAGGACATGGAAACCTCACGCTCTGCGGAAGGCCCACCCATTAGTACCGCTACTTTCGGGGTTGTCCTGCTCGACATACCCTCTCCAGCGCCTCAAATTACCGGCCTTTTTGGCCTGTTGTTATGTCGCCCTTTTGGGCTTTTTTGATGGCTTAGCAGATCGGTTCTCCGGTTCCCACCACCATTTTAATTTTTTGTGCACTCAGTCATTTCTCGCCGAATGCTTGTCGGAATTGGTTAAAATTCGCCAACCCGTTTGATTTCCCACTCTAACGTTATTCCGCTGTTCTCCAAAACCTTTTTTCGCACTTCTTCGCCGAGGTTTTCCAAATCTGCGGCAGTTGCGCCACCGGTGTTGATCATGAAGTTAGAATGTTTTTCGCTCATCTGAGCGCCGCCAACGGTTGCACCACGCATGCCTGCATTGTCGATGACTTTCCAAGCTTTTAGGTCATGCACATCATCTTCGCGGCCCGTAGAGGAAAAGCCAGCCGGGTTGCGGAACGTGCTGCCCGCGCTGCGATCTTTGGTTGGCTGTGTCGCGTCGCGCTTTTCGAGCTGATGCTGCATACGGCTCGCCATTTCTTCCGGATCGCCCGAGGGACCTTCCAAGGTCGCTTCGACCAAAACCCACCCCTGTGGCAGGTCGGATTGGCGGTATTTGAAGTTCAAATCTTCGGAAGAGAGCTCGACCAGTTTCCCGTCTCGCGTGACGGCCTTCGCAGAAACAAAAACATCAGCAATATAAGACCCATAGCAGCCGGCGTTCATGCAGATAGCACCACCGATTGCGCCCGGAATTGTACGTAGAAACGTAAGATCAATACCCGCCTCTGCAGCCTTGCGGGCCACTTGTGAATCCAGCGCCGCTGCGCCGACAGTTGCACGATTGGCCTCACAGCTGACCCCGTTGAAACCGCGCCCTAAGCGGATGACAACGGCGCGCAATCCGCCATCGCGCACGATTAGGTTGGAGCCCACGCCCATCGGGAACACATCGATAGAGCTGTCTAAATTGGCAAGGAAGTGCTGCAGATCTTCAACATCCGCTGGCTGAAACAACCAATCCGCTGGACCGCCCACGCGCAGCCAGGTTAACCCAGACAACTCTCGGTTTCGCGTCAGCTTGCCGCGCACCTCAGGCAGGTTGGTCATTAGTCGATGATCCTTGGTTTCGGGAGCGTTTTGCCCCGCTGTTTTGTCTGCTTTTCAGGCTTGGTACCTGATTTTTTGTCTTGTGACAGCGCCGGACCCATATCCGTTTTAATGCTGCCACGTTTTGATTTCTTAGATGGCTTACCCGAAACCGAGGCACCCGGATAGGTCGGTCGCACATTTGCAATGCGCCAATTGAGCAATCCGCCTGCGATGGCACCAACACCAACCCCTAACAACGGAGGAAGGATCGCCGCAATCCAGAAGAGGATCAGACGCCGCGCGCTCCATCCTTCTAGGATTTCTGACCAGACAAAGGCCCCAATATTCAAACCGCCAAACAGCGCAACAAGCAAAAGAACCGCCCGCCATGCGCCCCGCTGGGTCAGCACGAAGGCTGCAATCGCCATCATCAGAAACATCGTTGCCCCGATGACGAGAAGGTTGTCGGGGCTCATAAACCCACCTGCCGACGTATCCAGCGCGTGAGATAGATGACCGGCCAACGCATGACCCACATCGCTCCCAATAACAGGATAAGGGCGAGCAGTAGGCCGTGATCAATATAAACCCAAATCAGGATCGGCACACCGATCGCGATCATAGCGTAGGCAAATTTCCAATGGTGGTCTTTGCTTGGAAACATACCGCGCAGATTCACGACAACCATCCAAATCAACGCTGCAATGAAGGAGAGGCTCATAGTTCGTTTTTTTCTGCCGAGATAGATTTCACCACAACGGGGGCCGGTTTTTCTGCAGAACCCCATACCATGAAGAGTAAAGAAAACAGTCCGCTCATTCCTACAAGAAATTCCAACACAGTTTATCCTCCGAACACACTCAAGCCAAACGCGCAAATAGCCAACACCAATCCAGCTATAGGTACAAGCATTGGCACCTGAAATACAGCCTCGGGCTTGCGTTTTTTCTCTAGGATAAGCGCGGCATTGATCAAGACAAACACGGCGAGAAGGATTGTAGAAGTCGCTTCGGCCAATGGTTGAATGGGAACCAGCAATGCCAAGGCCAATACCAAGCCACCAACGGCAACGGTCGCACGGATCGGCGTTTGACGACGCGGTGACACTTGTTTGAATGGGCTGAGCACACTTGTACGCCGACCCAGACCAAAAAGGACGCGGCTCGCCATGACAATTTGCGCAAGCACACCGTTCAATGCAGCAAATACCGCAATGCCCGCAAGAAACGTAGCATCCCCACCGGTGGACATGGACCAAACCAAAGTTAGGGGTTGTTCAGATCCAGATAATTGGGAGACGGGAACCACCCGCACAGCCGCCGCAGCGACCAATATGTAAATCAGGGTCGTAAGACCAAGTGAAATCAAAATGGCCCGGGGCAAAACCCGCGTTGGGTTACGAACCTCTTCGGCCATATTAACGATGTCTTCAAACCCAATAAAAGCAAAGAATGCCAATACCGCACCGGCACCCAAACCGCTCCAGACCAATGGCGACGCGGTGGCCGTCGCTGTAATGGCGGGTGCCGAAAAACCAGCCCAAATTACCAATCCAAGACCAATGAGTTCAATCGCAGTAAAAATCGCCGCCAAGGTCAGGCTTTCCATTACCCCCCATGCGGCGACAAGGGTCAACGCTAATCCAATCACAAGTGTCGCAATCAATGCGTTGATGGGAAAGAGCACTTGAGCGTAACCGACACCACCCCGCAGGACCGCAGCTGCTGAGATCGCGCCGACAAGGACGATCGCGAGCCCCAGTAATATGCCTGAGATTTGTGATTGAAACCCAGCTTCCGCATAGGCCACCTCTCCGGCCGCCTCCGGGATACGTGCAGAAAATTCTGCATAGCTGAGCGCTGTCGGGACCACGATCAGCCCCGCCAAAAGAAAGGAAAGCGGTGCCCAACCTCCCGCTTCACCCGCGACCAGTCCCACCAGCACATATATGCCTGCGCCCACCATGACGCCCACGCCATAGGCGGTCAGCAGCCATAATCCAACGCGTCTCTTTAAGGTCGCCATTCCAAAGCCCCCGCAAATACGATTGCTTCATATTGGCACATTGGGATGGATAGGAATTTGACCGGTGTCAAAGTCCTTGATTAGGTCTTCAGTCGATCCGGCAAGCCATTTGCCCATGTGCTGATTGTACCAGCACCAAGACAGACGACAATATCACCTGGCCCCGCTTGTTCACGCACCAAACGTTCCAAGTCTTCTTCAGACACAATCGCCCGTGCATGACGGTGACCGTGCGCGATCAGACCGGCCACCAGATCATCGCGCCCGGCCCCTGGAATTGGATCTTCGCCAGCAGCAAAGACTTCTGCAATTGCAACCACATCCGCCTCATTGAAGCAGGTGCAGAAATCGTCAAACAAGCTCGACAAGCGCGTGTAGCGGTGTGGCTGGTGCACGGCGATGACGCGACCTTCGCTGGCTTGGCGCGCGGCCTTTAGAACGGCCGCAATTTCCACCGGGTGGTGACCGTAATCATCAATAATGGTGACCCCGTTGACTTCGCCAACCTTGGTGAAACGACGGTTCACACCACCGAAATTCGCCAAAGCCTCGCGGATTTCGCCGCCCTTCATGCCCAGATGACGTGCGATAGCAACGGCACTTAGAGCATTGGAAACGTTATGGTTTCCGGGCATTGGCAATGTGCAGCCCTCAATAACAACATCTTCATTTTGGAGATGGATATCGAAATGAGCGATGCCAGCTTTGTAAGTAGGCTCTGTCGCCCGCACATCTGCTTGCGAATTAAAACCATAGGTCACAACGCGGCGGTCCGTGATCTTGCCGACGAGCGTCTGGACGTCAGGGTCATCGGTGCAGCAAACCGCGAGACCATAAAACGGAATATTGGAAACGAAATCATAGAAGCCTTTATGCAAAGCTTCTTCAGTACCCCAGTGCTCCATATGCTCCGGGTCGATATTCGTCACGATGGCAATGGTCGCGGGAAGTCTATTGAACGTGCCGTCGGATTCGTCAGCTTCAACCACCATCCATTCGCCGTCACCGACACGCGCGTTAGAGCCATAGGCGTGGATGATGCCACCATTGATCACGGTCGGGTCAATGCCGCCATGATCCAAAACAGCGGCCACCATGGTTGTGGTTGTGGTTTTGCCGTGCGTACCGGCTACGGCAATGTTGGATTTCAAACGCATCAGCTCTGCCAGCATCTCTGCTCGGCGCACAACCGGCAAGCCTTTGCTCCGCGCTTCATCAAGCTCCGCATTGCCCGGTTTGATGGCCGAGGAAATCACCACAACTTCCGCGTTTTCAAGATTTTCAGCCTTTTGACCAATAAAGATCGTCGCGCCCATCCCCGCCAATCGTTGGGTGATCTTGCTGTCTTTCAGGTCAGAGCCTTGCACCGTGTAGCCGTGTTTCAAAAGAACCTCAGCAATGCCAGACATGCCAATCCCGCCAATCCCCACAAAATGGATCGGACCAACATCGGTGGGGAGTTTTGTAGCTGCTGCGTTCATCTGTATTCTTTCTTATTCTTGACCTGCGGCAAGCGCATCGACCAGCGCGACAAGGTTTTCGGTAGCGTCGGGTTTGCCAACGGACAGCGCAGCGCGAGACATCTGCAAAGCACCGTCAGAATTGCCCAACACATTGGCGATCTGCTCAGAAAGAGCGTCTACTTCAAAGAGGCTCTCTGGCATCACAATCGCAGCACCCGCATCGGCAAGACCCCGCGCATTGGCGGTCTGGTGATCACCTGTTGCGGCGCCGAATGGCACCAGAATCGACGGTCGTCCAATCACAGAAATATCTGCGACGGATGAAGCCCCAGAGCGTGAAATCACCAACTGTGCTTCGCTCATGCGTTCTGGGATATCCGTAAAGAACTCCTGCACGTCTGCATCAATGCCGTGATCCGCGTAATACTTTGCGACACGATCAAAATCTTCGCCGCGCGCCTGATGGCTAACCCGCACATGTTTGCGCATTTCGCTAGGTAGATTTTCAATCGCCGGAGGCACCACATCAGACAGAATGCGCGCGCCTTGCGAGCCGCCGATGACCAAGATCGACATCGGGTAATCACCGGGCGGGATGTACCCAGCCCCGGCACGTTCCAAAACGGAGGCGCGCACCGGATTTCCTGTGTGTTCACCATCTACGCCGTCCGGCAAATTGGTGGGCCAAGTGCCACAAGCGATTTTCTGGACGCGCTTGGCAAAAAGCTCGTTGACCCGCCCAAGTACGCCATTTTGTTCATGAATCATGCGCGGCAAGCCCAATATCCATGCCGCCCCCATCGCTGGAATTGTGGGGTAGCCGCCAAAGCCCACGACAACGGAAGGTTTGTCTTTGCGCAGCTTGAACACTGCACCCACAACACCGCCCAAAATGCGGAATGGCACCATGACTTTTGCCACTAATCCACCACGGGCGAAGGTGGCCGAAGCCACCTGCTCAATCTCAACCTGATCCGGAAAACCGCCGGTATAGCGTGCGCCACGCGCGTCGGTAGACAGTTTCACGCGCCAGCCCTTGGCCAACATCGCTTCTGCCAAAGCCTGCGCTGGGAACATGTGCCCGCCGGTTCCTCCGGCTGCAATCACCAGCAGCGGTTGTGTTGTCATCTTGCGTGGCCCCGTAAAATATCACCGATCTCGCCCTGAGGACGGCTGCGGGTAAAGGCCAAAATCATGCCTATTGCGATCCCGCCAGCAATCAATGAACTACCGCCATAGCTGACAAAGGGCAATGTCATGCCCTTGGCTGGTAGGAGGCGAACCGCCACCCCCATGTTAATCATCGCCTGAACACCGAACATGGCCACAAGGCCCGTGCCCGCCAAACGAATGAATGTGTCCCGCTCGCGCATCAGGCGCAGCAGGCTGCGCACCACCACAATCGCGTAAAGCGCGATGATCGCGAGCACCAGGATCAATCCATATTCTTCTGCGGCCACCGCAATGATGAAATCCGTATGGGCATCCGGCAGGCTCCACTTCACCTGGCCTTCACCGACACCGACCCCAAAGAACCCACCTTCGCGGATCGCGTTGGTCGCGTAACCAAGCTGGGTGGTCGGATCGACATCAGCGCTTAGGAACCCACCAATCCGGCGCGCAAAGTGTTCAGAGGCATTATAGGCAATCATCCCGCCAATGATCACAAGACACATCATGGCGACAAGCAGAGTCATCGGCGCACCCGCGATGAAATACATTACGCCCCACGCAAAAAGGATCAGGCAGGCCTGACCGAAATCAGGCTGCATGACGAGGATCAACGCGATGGTGACGGTCAGCATAAAGGACCACAGTTTGCCAGGAGGGCCGTTGATCTCCTGGCTCGCAGCCATAAGCCACGCAGCAACAACGATAAATCCGGGCTTGAGAAACTCTGATGGCTGCACGGATGCAAAGCCAAGCGAGTACCACCGAGTCGCGCCTTTGCCGAAATCCGTGCCAAAGAAAGGCAAGAAAAGAAGGGCCATGAACGCCGCTATAAACCCAAGCACCGCCAATCGGCGCACGAGTTTGGGGCTCATCATCGAGGTCATGAACATGGCCATCAAAGCCGCCCCGCCAAACACCGCCTGACGCATCACATAGTGGAAATGGGCAAATCCGTTTTTCTCGGCCAAAGGCGGGCTTGCAGCCAGACCCAGCAAAATGCCAACACCAAACAACATCAGGATGCAGGACATGGTCCATTTATCCAGAGTGCGCCACCATTTCGGGAGAATCGGCTCAACGTCACGCGCCGGAAGCGCGCCATAGACCATTTCTGTCATCGTAACCTGCCACAATATGCCTCAAACGCCCGGTTCTCCGGGTCATTGCACCGATTCTAACAGGTCGCGACTCACTTGGGAAGCATTCAGATCGATGCTTTTTGCGCAGCAATGTCTTCTGCAATGAGGCTTTTATAAAGAGCGCGAATTTTCTCAGTTATTGGCCTTTGACCATCACCAATCGCTTTATCATCGATCTCGGAAACAGGGGTTTGCGCCCCAAATGTCCCGGTCAAAAACGCTTCATCTGCGCCATAGGCCTCATACAGAGAATAATTCTTTTCTTTCACTGGGATGCCGTTGGCCCGACACAGATCAATCACCTTCTGCCGCGTCACACCGTTCATGCAGTAATCCCCGGTGGAGGTCCAAACCTCCTCCCGCCGCACAATGAAGAAATTGCAGGCATTGGTGGTGTTCACAAACCCATGCGGGTCCAGCATCAACGCCTCATCGGCGCCTGCCTGCTCGGCTTGCAAACACGCAATCACGCAATTGAGTTTGGAATGGCTGTTAAACTTCGCGTCCTGGCTCATCGGCAAGCCGCGCACCTGCGGCACAGTCGCGAGGCGAATGCCTTTGGTGGCGAGCGTCTCTCTCGGCTTTGAATGTTCAAGGATCGCGACAATTGTCGGGCCCCATTTGGAAAGGCTCGGATGCTGGAAAGGCTTTGCCTTTGGGCCGCGTGTGATCATCAATCGGCAATGGGCGTCACCGGTCATACCATTCGCTTCTGCGGTTTTATTGAGAATGGTTTTGATATCCTCAGGGGTTTCATCAATGTCCAAAGACACCGACTTTAGTGAGTTAAACAGCCGATCCATATGCTCATCAAAAAACGCCCAATGCCCATCGTAAAGCCGCATGCCTTCCCACATACCGTCCCCAAGCATGAAGCCAGAGTCATAGACCGAGACTTTGGCTTCATGTTTGGGCAGCAGCTCACCGTTGACGTAAATCAGGATTTCATCATTGCGGGGATCCGCTTCGGCATCATGGGTGGTTTTGCGATCCGTTTGATTGTTCTGGCTCATACTGAAATCGCCTCCGCCAACATGGTTTCGTAATAAGGAATGGCCGCGTCAAACACGTCCTGCGAGGTCTCGTCCACCTCCGGCAATGCGCCTTCCGGCCCAGCAAAACCGGTCGATCGATGCACAGCTCCATACCAATGCGGTGCCCAAGCGCCGTCATCAAGATGGCCACCGGCGGGCCAACTTAACATGGCGGGATCAAAGGCAATTCCGATGCGCTTGCAAAGTTCTCTCAACATCGCTTCCGGCGACTGCCGTATGTCAAAACTATCGACAACAACAACCGGCAAACCATCCGCCTTCATCCGTTCAAACAGATCTACCTGCTGACGGAACCCGATGTCATCCAAAGTGGGATTTTCCCGCTTCTTGGAATAGCTCGCCAAAACGCGCGCCGGATGGCGGATGAGAAACACATTGCTGACCGCATCCACCCAATCCCGGGGCACGCCCTCCACCATGTGATGCGTCATATGTTTTTGATAGAAATGCTCTTTTCCTGATGCGTGCACGGTCTTGCAAGCCTCGGCAACCTTCGCTGGATCAATCTCACCGGCCGCCAAAGTCTCCGCGGCCATCGGGTGATCGATGCCCGTGAGCGATAAATAGGCCGCATAGAACGGCTCATCCCAGACCGCGCAATCAGCGCGCGCGCCAAAGCTATACATCATCGCCGTCGACAAATTGCGCGGCCCAGACCACATGGCAATGTTCATTGCACTTCCCCGTATTGATTTTGATCGCGCCTTTCTCGGCGCTTATCAAAGCAACTAGGGCAAGAAAGCTGTCCTTCTGCAAGTCATTTCTCACCAAGGTCTTCTGGCTGTAACCCGTCATGCGCTTGACCTGAACGCAACGCTCAGGCAAGGCGCTGGCATGAGTTGGAATACGATCATCTTAGGCGCAGGTGCCGCAGGCATGATGTGCGCGATCCACGCGGGTCCGGACACGCTGGTGCTCGATCACGCCAAAAACCCGGGCGAAAAAATCCGCATCGCAGGTGGGGGGCGCTGCAATTTCACCAATATCTACGCGAGCCCCGAAAACTTCCTCTCGGAAAACCCTCATTTCTGCAAAAGCGCGCTGAGCAGATATACCCAATGGGATTTCATCGAGCTCGTGCAAAAACACGGCATCCCTTATCACGAGAAAACACTGGGCCAGCTTTTCTGCGACAACTCTTCTAAAGACATCATCCAAATGCTTCTGGCGGAAATGCGCGATGCTGGTGCAGAGCTGCGCTTGAAGACATCGATCCAGAGCGTATCCAAAACCGATGCTGGATTTGCGGTTGAAACAGAGCGCGATGGCAAAAGAGAAACATTACACTGCCGAAATCTCGTCATAGCCACAGGCGGCAAATCCATCCCCAAAATGGGCGCGACCGGACTGGCCTATGACATAGCACAGCAATTCGGCTTGAATGTCTTAGAAACCCGCGCAGGCCTCGTGCCCTTCACCTTCCCCGATGGCCGCTTCAAACCGCTGTCCGGCGTCGCCCACCCGGTCCGCGCCACTGCCAACCACACCAGCTTTGACGAAGCACTCCTCTTCACTCATCGCGGGCTGTCCGGTCCCTCGATGCTGCAGATCTCCAGTTACTGGCGTGAAAGCCAGCCGATTGCGGTGAATTTCTTCCCAGAGAAAGACATTTTTGAAGCCCTCAAAGCCCGACGCAAATCCGATGGGCGCAAGAACATCGCAACGGTCTTGGGCTATGAGCTGCCGGCAAAATTGGCCGACCATTTTGCAAGCGAGCTCAAGCTTACTGGTAACCTCGCCGATCAGTCTGATGCCCAATTGCGCGCCCTCAGTGATGCGCTGACAAATTGGCAAGTGACCCCTGCGGGCACCGAAGGATATCGCACCGCCGAAGTCACCTTGGGTGGCATCGACACTGACGCGCTGTCATCCAAGACCATGGAAGCCAAAACCGTGCCCGGCCTTTACGCCATCGGAGAAGCTGTTGACGTCACCGGCTGGCTTGGCGGCTACAACTTCCAATGGGCATGGTCGTCAGGTTTTGCGGCGGGAACTGCGATCCGCGCGAAAAGCCTTTAAGCCTTCTTCTTTGCAAAAATACTCTGGGGGAGAGTGAACGCAGTTCACTTGGGGGCGAAGCCCCTATTCTGCGAGTGCCGCCTTCACTAAATCTGCAAAATGCTCACCGCGCTTTTCAAAGCTGTCATACTGGTCAAAGCTCGCCGCAGCAGGCGCGAGTAGGACCGTATCCCCCTCTTCCACCTCAGCCATCGCCTGCTTGACGGCCTTCTCCATGGAGGTACAGACTTCTGCCTCCACGCTCCCAAGTTGCATGGCAAAATTCGCCGCCTCACGGCCTATCACATAGGCCTTGCGCACATCACCGGTGGCGCTTTGCAAAGCCTCAAGCCCACCTTCTTTTTCCAAGCCTCCGCAAATCCAGCGAATATTCTTAAACGCACTCAGCGCCTTGGCAGCTGCGTCCACATTGGTGGCTTTGGAGTCGTTCACATAGGTCACCCCACCCGCTTCTGCGATGATCTGAGACCGGTGCGGCAAACCACCAAAGCTCGCAAAACCTTGTTCGATCACCTTAGGCGCAAGACCCAGTGTGCGGCACACCGCATAAGCAGCACAGGCATTCTGGTGATTGTGCACGCCGGGAAGCCCTTTGATTGGGCGCAGGTCAATCGAACCCACCTGCCGGCCCTTACGGTATTCAGACAAGAAGCCCTTCTTTGCAAAAACCTGCCAGCCAGGACCGGTCAGTTTCTGCTCCACAGAGATGCGGATCACCCGATCATCTGCTGCCGTCTGCGAAAGTTGGCCAGCGAGGTACAGGCCTTCATCCTCATCTATACCAACAATGGCGCGATCAGGGCCGCCTTCGGCAAACAGTCGACGCTTGGCTGCAAAGTAGCCCCCCATGCCATTGTGGCGGTCCAAATGGTCTGGGCTCAGGTTGGTAAACACCGCAATATCCGGCGTTAGGTTACGGGCCAGATCGGTTTGATAGCTGGACAGCTCCAACACCACCACGTCCCCATCCGCTGCAGGATCGATGTCCAAAACACCGCGTCCAATATTACCCGCCAACTGCGTGTTGCGCCCGACGCTTTTTAAAACATGATGGATCAGTGCAGATGTCGTCGATTTACCGTTCGACCCGGTGACCGCGACGATCTTTGGCACCACATCCAAATTGTCCCATTCACTGGTGGCAAATGAACCAAAGAACAGGCTGATATCATTGTCGACAGGCACGCCCGCAACCATCGCCGCGCGGATAACTGGATTTGGGTTGGGATAAAGATGTGGAATGCCGGGTGAGACAATCAAACAAGCTAAGCCGTCCATCGCTCCGGCCTTGCCAAGCTCGACGATCTCAAACCCTTCACTTGCAGCCGCCTCACGCGCCGCAGGGTTATCGTCCCAGCAAAGCGGTACCGCGCCGCCTTCCCGCAGCGCGCGAGCAGATGTCAGACCAGAACGGCCAAGGCCCAAAACACCGACGCGCTGTCCTGAATATCCCTGAACTGGTATCATGCTTTTGCCTCCGAAAGTCTTTCTCCGCAGTAAGCGGGTTTGGGGCGAGAGTGCCAGCAATTCGCACGAAATTCATCCCCAAAAAAGGGCGCAACCTTTGTCATCGCTCTTGGCCGTAGCGGCGATTAACTTTGGCAGCAGGTTGATCGCCGGCGATGCCGCAATGTGCTCAACTCCGTGTGCAGCGAGAACAACGAAACGTCTGGCCCAACAAATGGATTGGTCGATTTTCTAAGACGTTTGCCTAGCGCACTTTCAGCGTGGCAAGACCGATCATCGCGAGGATCAATGAGATGATCCAGAACCGGATCACGATCTGCGGCTCTGCCCAACCCTTTTTCTCATAATGGTGATGGATCGGCGCCATCAAGAACACCCGTTTGCCGGTGCGTTTGAAGTACAGAACCTGGATAATCACGGACAGCGCTTCCACGACGAATACGCCGCCAACGATGGCCAAAACCAACTCGTGTTTGGTCGCAACCGCGATGGCACCCAATGCGCCACCCAAAGCCAATGACCCGGTATCGCCCATAAAGACCGCCGCTGGAGGGGCGTTGTACCAAAGGAAACCCAGACCGCCGCCAATCAGACCGGCGGTGAAGATCAAGATTTCACCGGTGCCCGGCACGTAATGCACGTCCAGATATTCGGTGAAGTCGACGCGGCCCACAGCGTAGGCAATTACACCCAATGTGCCTGCGGCGATCATGGACGGCATAATCGCCAACCCATCAAGACCGTCTGTCAGGTTCACAGCATTCGCGGAACCGACAATCACGATCATTGCGAATGGAATGAAGAAGAACCCGAAGTTTAACAAAACGTCTTTGAAAATCGGCAATGCCACACGGAATTGCAACGCTTCTGGATGCAGAGTTGTGGCCCAATAACTGGCAATCGCCGCAATCAAAAGGCCCAACAACAAGCGTACTCGGCTGGAAACACCCTTTGTGTTTTGCTTGCTGACCTTTGCGAAATCATCAGCGAACCCAATCAGCGCGTAGGCCATGGTGACAAACAGCACCAGCCAAACAAAACCGTTGTCCAGCCGCGCCCACAACAAAGTCGAGGTCAAAAGCGCGCCCACAATCAGCAAACCACCCATGGTCGGGGTACCGGCTTTGACGAAATGCCCCTCTGGGCCATCATCGCGGATCGGCTGGCCTTTGCCCTGTTTTCGACGCAGAACATTGATCAACGGGCGACCAAAAATAAAACCGAAGAACAGCGCCGTCATAAAGGCCCCGCCCGCGCGGAATGTGATGTAGCGGAACAGGTTGAAGAAGTCACCGCCATCGGAAAGTGACGTGAGCCAATATAACATTTAGGATGTTCCCTCGTTAACTTTCGGGGCGGGATGGCCCAATTTTTCTATGGCGTCAACCACGCGGGCCATTCCCATGGACAATGATCCCTTGGCCATAATGACGTCACCCGCGTCCAGATCCTTGGCAATGCCAGTGACCATTTCGGCGGCATCTTCAGTCCAACGGCCACGTTTTTGCAGCGGAAGAGCCTCATAAAGGTTGCGCATCAGTGGCCCGATGCAATGCACCCGGTCGATTTCGTCAATGGACGGAAGCTTGGCGAGGGATTGATGGATTTGCACCTCGGTCTCCCCCAACTCACCCATATCAGCCAAATAAGCGATCCGCCGCCCTTGGCTAATTCGCCCACGGTCGTTTTTCACGTCGGCACCTGCGAGCACCTCTAGTGATGCCGCCATAGATGCAGGGTTTGCATTGTAGGCATCGTCAATCAGCTCAATCGTGGCGCTCGGGTCCGCCAAATCTAAAGAGATCACCTTGCGCAAACCACGTCCCGCGCCTGGTGCCCATTGGCCAAGATCCGCAATGGCAATGGCCATATCAAGATCGAGCGCTTTGACAGTCGCCAAAACACTCATGGCGTTCATGGCGTAGTGGCGCCCAGGAACCGCAACTTTGAACAGGTAACCCTCATCAAAAATGCGTGCAGCGCCCACGGTGGTCGTATCACTGATGGTGACATTGCTCAGGCAAACATCGGATGTCTCAGCCTCGCCAAACCCGACAAGGGTATCCGCATATTGAGACGCAATATCTTTTAAGATTTCAGTGACTTCCAAGTCATTGTTGAAAATCGCAACACCGCCATTTTCAAGCCCTGAATAGATCGACCCTTTCTCTTTCGCGATGCCTTCGATGTTTTCAAACGCCGCCAAATGAGCCGGAGCCACGGTCGTGACGACCGCCACGTGAGGCCGCGCAAAAGCCACCAATGGCGCGATCTCACCCGGGTGGTTCATGCCGATCTCAATGATTGCCAAGTCGGTGTCCGCCGGCATACGCGCTAAGGTCAGCGGCACGCCCCAGTGGTTGTTATAGCTAGCAACAGACGCGTGGGTTTTGCCCTGCCCGCTTAGAACAGTGCGCAGCATTTCTTTGGTAGATGTTTTTCCAACAGAGCCAGTGACCGCAACGACCTTACCCTTCATGCGCGACCGTGCTGCTTTGCCGAGATTCTCAAGCGCGGTCAGAACATCGTCGACCAGAAGCAAAGGAGCCTCTTCGCTGACCCCATCGGGGCGATGGGTCACCAAAGCCGCGCCCGCGCCTTTTTCCAAGGCCTGCGCGACAAAGTCATGACCGTCGCGCGCCGCTTTGAGCGCAACAAAGAGATCACCCTGCTCTATAGTCCGGGTATCAATGGACACCCCTTCACAGGTCCATTCACCGATTGCTTGGCCAGAGGTCGCTTTCGCCGCTTCTGCAGCTGTCCACAGGCTCATGCCAATCCTCCATCAAGCGCCATCACAGCCACGCTGGCTTGCTCTACATCATCAAAAGGCAGCACATCATCGCCAACGATTTGTCCTGTCTCATGCCCTTTGCCTGCAATCAGCAATGCATCGCCCGGCCCCAAAGCATCCACACCGCGCAAGATCGCTTCTGCACGGTCGCCGACTTCAATGGCTTCGGGGGCACCTTCCATCACCATGGAACGAATGTCCGCAGGCACCTCGGAACGTGGGTTATCGTCGGTCACGAAAACAATATCGGCATTCTCTGCCGCCGCTGAACCCATCAATGGGCGTTTGCCTTGATCACGATCCCCGCCAGCGCCGACAATCGCCACAAGGCGACCCATCACATGAGGGCGCATCGCTTTCAGCGCGGTCGCAACCGCATCGGGCGTGTGGGCATAATCCACAAACACCGCCGCCCCGTTTTCACGCGTCGCAGCAAGTTGCATCCGGCCGCGTACGGTTTTGAGTTCATGTAGAATTTCAAAGACCCGTTTCGGATCGGCACCGCAGGCAATCGCCATGCCTGACGCCAATAGAACATTCTCTGCTTGGAACCCGCCAATGAGGTTCAAACGGGTTTGATAAATCTCTCCGTCAAAGGAAAAGCGGATGTCCTGACCGGTGGCATCATATCTTTGTGCGATCAACTCTAGCTCGGCACCATGACGCCCAACCGTCAACACCCTCTGCCCGCGACCCTTGGCAATCGCCGCCATGTCGGCACCGCGCATATCGTCGATATTGACAACAGCAACGCCATCCTCTGGCAGTACCCGCGCAAAGAGACCCGCTTTGGCATCGAAGTAGTCATCGAAGTTAGCGTGATAATCGAGGTGATCTTGGCTAAGATTGGTGAACCCAGCCGCCGTGAGCTGAACCCCGTCCAAACGCCGTTGTTCCAAACCATGGGAACTTGCTTCCATGGCCGCGCATTCTATGCCGTCTTCCGCACAATCGCGCAGGGTGCGGTGCAATGTGATGGGTTCCGGTGTGGTGTGTTTGAGCGGCGCTTCGAAGTCGCCTTCAACTCCGGTGGTGCCGAGGTTCACAGACGGCAGTCCCAGCTCTTGCCAGATCATGCGCAGGAACGTCGACACGGATGTTTTGCCATTGGTGCCCGTGACGGCCGCTACGACAGAGGGCTGTTTCCCAAACCAAAGTGCAGCGGTGTATGCCAATGCCTGTCGCGGATCTTCGCAAATTACCAGCGCCGCATCGGACGCCTCTAGTTCAGAAGACGCAATACGCGCGCCTTCGGCATCCGTGAGGATCGCACTTGCCCCCATGCGCAGGGCGAATTGAATGAAGGTGGCCCCATGCACCCGCGTGCCCGGCAGAGCGGCAAACAGAAAGCCCTCTTTCACCTCTCGGCTGTCAACAGCGACGCCTGTGATGGTTGGATTGCGACCCGCCGCAGCGGTCAGACCTAATTCAGAAAGTGCCTTTGCCTGCGCTGCCATTTGGTGCCCTTATTTGGCTTTTAGTTTGATGCCAGCGTTATACCAGTCAGGGCGACAGGTTCAACTTGCGGACGCAGTCCCAACAGCGGCGCGACCCGTTCGATGATCTCTGCCGCAACTGGAACAGCGGTCCAACCCGCGGTGCGGCGCGGTTTGTCGCCGGAGGTTTCCACTGGCTCATCCAAAGTCACGATCAGCACGTATTTCGGGTCATGGGCCGGGAAAATAGATGCGAAGGTATTGATAACCTTGTCATCGTAATACCCACCGGTCGGTTTTGGTTTATCAGCAGTGCCGGTTTTCCCCGCCACGTGATAGCCCGGAACCTCGCCAAAACTCGCTGTGCCTTCGGTCACAACTTTACGCAGCATGTTGACGCTTTCGGCGGCAACCCGCGCACTGATCACGCGCGGACCGTTTTGCGGCGTTTCACGCTTTAGAATCGTTGGCTTCACCATGGTTCCGCCATTGGCCAGCGCGGCATAAGCCGCCGCCAGATGCACGGGCGTGCTGGACATACCGTGACCGTAAGACACCGTGACCGCAGACAGGTCTGTCCATTTCGCCGGAAGCAATGGCTTACCGCCAGAGGCTTCGACAATCTCAACGGGTGTTGGTTCAAACAGACCCAGAGTTTTCAGGAATTCTTGTTGGCGCTTTGGACCGATGTCCAACGCCATACGGCCTGTGCCCCGGTTTGAACTCTTTACGATAATATCAGTGACAGACAGTTTGCCGTAATTCTTATTCTGGAACTCACCAATCCGGTGGCCCCCAACTTTCATCGGGCCTTTGGTGTCAATAACCGTGTTTGCATTCACCAAACCGAGTTCCATCGCCTGCGCAGCGGCAAAAATTTTGTAGGTAGAGCCAAGCTCGTAAACCCCTTGAACCGCACGGTTAAACAGCGGGCTATCGCCTGCATCCCCTTCGGTCAGAGGGCGTGGACGGTCATTTGGGTCAAAGTCAGGCAGGCTCACGAGCGAAAGCAGCTCGCCCGTATGAACATCCATCAAGACCGCAGCAGCACCCTTGGCGTTCAAAAGCTTCATGCCGCCGTAAAGCACACGCTCAGTCGCGGTCTGAACCGTCAGGTCCAAAGACAAGGTCAGGGCCTTGCCGCCATTCGCCGGGTCCCGCAGGGCTTCATCAAAGGTCTTTTCAACGCCCGCGACGCCAATCACCTCGGCGGCATTCACCCCTTCACGACCAAAGCCTGCGCCGCCCAATACGTGGGCCGCAAGCTTTCCGTTGGGATAAAGGCGCATCTCGCGCGGGCCAAACAGAAGGCCCGGATCGCCGATGTCATGCACCAACTGCTTTTGCTCTGGAGACAGCTTCTTGCGCACCCAAAGGAACTTACGCTTGCCCGTGAAGTCTTTGATAAGACGTTGTTTGTTGAGATCAGGGAAAATCTCAACCAAACGCTCGGCAACACCTTCTTTATCGATCATGTGTTGCGGTTGTGCATAAAGGCTGAAGGTTTCCAAATTGGTCGCCAGAATGCGACCCTGACGGTCAACAATATCAGCCCGCTGCGCCAGAATGCGTGCACCGCTTGCGCTGGCACGCGGCTCTGCGGCCTCGGAACTTGCCAAAGTGCCCATACGTACGCCAATCACGGAAAACGCGGCCAAGAAGGCCACGCCAAGCACCAACAAACGGCCTTCGGCACGCAACCGCGCCTTGTCGCGCATCTCTTCGTGACGCCGGCGGATATTCTCTTTTTCAATCGCGTCAGGGTTCTCGCCCTGTTCGCGGGCTTTCATAATGGTCGCAAGAGGTCGAAGCGGCGTGCGGATCATCTAGAGGCCCTCCTGATTGGAGACTTCGGTGATATCCTCTAGCTCAACCCCTTCTAGCGGCGGGTAGGCCACCTGCTCGATCCGGCCAAATTGATCCGGGCGCAGCGGCAAAAGCTGCAAGCGCTCAAAGTTCAGGTCTGCAAGATCGCGCAACCGGTCGGGCCGGTTCAGATAGGCCCACTCGGCTTTCAGCATCGCCAGACGATCTCGCGCTTCGCCGATTTGGATCTGCAATTCTTCTGCATCATCCAACGCTGTTTGCGTTGTATAGTTTTCACGATAGGCCCAGAAGGCCAGACCAATGACCAAACCAACGGTCAACACATACATCAAGCCGCGCATTAACGACGTCCCCCAGCTTTACGCGCCGATAACATCGGCATGCCTATCTTTTTGCCGTCCACGGACCCTGCCGGCGCATCGGTGCGCCGAGCAATGCGCAGTTTGGCAGACCGCGAACGTGGGTTTTCTGACAGCTCCTGCTCATCCGGGCCGACCGCCTTACGTGTGAGCAAGTCAAATGCCGGCGCCTCTTTTTCGACTTCCGGCGCATAGCGAGAGCCACCACCGGTCCGTCCGGCGCGGGCTTGCAGATATTTCTTCACCATACGGTCCTCGATGGAATGGAACGTCACCACCGCCAGCAGACCGCCAGGTTTCAGCGCGCGTTCTGCGGCCATCAAACCGCGGAACAATTCGCCATATTCGTCATTCACTGCAATGCGCAGACCTTGGAAGCTGCGGGTGGCCGCATGGCTTTGTCCGGGCTTGGTACGCGGGAGGTTTTTCTCAATTAGGTCAGCAAGTTGCAGCGTAGAGCTAAACTGTTCAACTTCGCGTGCCTTCACGATTGCCTTGGCAATGCGACGGCTCGCGCGTTCTTCACCATAGTGAAACAGGATATCGGCAATTTCGGCTTCTTCAGCGTTATTCACGATATCCGCCGCTGAAGGCCCATCCTGGCTCATCCGCATGTCCAGCGGTCCATCTTTCATAAAAGAAAAGCCGCGTTCCGCTAGATCGAGCTGCATTGAGCTGACACCAAGATCAAGAACCACGCCGTCCAGGTCTTGCGCGTATTCGTCCATCTTGGAAAAGACACCGGCGACCAATTCGATACGGTCGTCAAATTCACCGATCCAATCCGCAGCCATCTGGAATGCAAGCGGATCGCGATCAACGCCGATCACCTTATCCGCACCTGCTTCTAACAGACCCTTAGTGTAGCCCCCGGCCCCGAAGGTTCCATCGAGCCAGGTCCCTGAAACGGGCGAAACGCCCGACAAGAGCGGGCGCAGCAAAACAGGAATGTGAGGAGCATCGGACGTGTTTGATGCACTCGAAGCCATACCTTAACTCTCCGATTTCTGGTCTAGATAGATCAGCGGATCAAAATCATCGGGAAGGTCATCAAGCCATTCTTCTGTGGCAGACAGCTCTTCCGCTTCATAGGTTTCCGGCTTCCAGATCTGGAACGTGTCACCGGCGGCGATAAAGAAAGCTTCTTTATCCAAATCGATCTTTTGGCGCAGCTTTGCAGGAAGAACCAAGCGTCCAGTCTCATCTACCGATGTCGGGAAAGACTGACCGTGGAAAAGGCGCTGCAGCATCTTACGTTCCATAGAGCCACGCGGAAGCGCGTCGATCTTATCATCGACTTCTTCAATGGCCTCAATGGTATAGCATTCTAGGTAATTGCGACGGTGGTCGCCGTAGACAATCACAAGCTCTGGGGCTTCACCGGATTTCCAGCTGGGATCAGACGCTTCAAGCACACGGCGAAAAGAGGCGGGGATAGACACCCTGCCTTTCGTATCCACCTTATGGTGGCTTTCACCTCTGAACCTGCGTGCCACGGTATGACCCGCCCTTCTGTTGTCCTGTCCACATTTCGCACCCTCAGAAACGAAACGGCGAATTGAGCTGCTGCCACTGCCCAATTCGCCGCCCTCGTCCCGCAGTGCGGGGGTATGTCCAGCTGCGCGCGCCACCTGGGGGGATGTCTGCTCGCCCGCGCGCCGGATCTCTTGGTTCGATGAAAGCGGGGCCTGTATGAAACCTGACTTGGAGTTTTTTATTATTGGGGTCTTGAGCGCCCCTTAACTCCCGTCCTCATCTGCATATAGGGATGACATGGGAATTCATGGAAATCAACAGGAATTTTGGGAATTTTGGGGAAAAGTTGGGAATTTATCCACAGAGCCACCTATCTAAATGTTGTAAATAGGGGTGAAACCCACCTCGAAACAACAACATATAGATCAAGCATCCACAACAAACACAAAATATTCGAAAACCCACATAGCGCAAGAATTTCCCTCGAAATCCCAGAAAAAATTCTAAATTTTGCGATTATGAACGAAATAGCGCCATCACAGAAGAAGAACACCTTACTTCAGCACCTTGGAAATAGACCTTCCCTAACCTCATCCCATTCAAGGGCCATGAATTCCCACGAACAGGGAATACGCCCAGAGCCGGCACCGGTCGCGCGGTCTATTTGCGAATTATCATAACCACTTTCACGCGCACCCAATCGCGCGAAACAGCAAAAAATAAGGCCCCTGCAGGCTTATGGGGGGCGCATTTCATTGCAAAAGCGGGGAATTCGTATATCTTGTCGCCATATAAAAATGAAACAAACAACAAAAAAACGAGCGGTAAACAGGCCCATTAGGATGACAGTGCAACTTCCCATAAGATTGCCCAAGGCCAAGAAGCGCAGCCTGAGAACTCAATTTGCGTCTTTGGTTTATCGCGTCAAGGACGGTGAGCTGCAGATCCTATTGATCACCAGTCGAGGTACGGGCCGTTGGATCATTCCGAAAGGGTGGCCCATGCTTGGCATGCGCCCAGCGGAGGCGGCGGCACAAGAAGCGTGGGAAGAAGCTGGCGTCAAAGGGAAAGTCACCGACCAATGTATCGGGGTTTATTCGTATTATAAGACTGACACCAAGAACGGCACCCTGCCCTGTTTGGTAAATGTCTATCCTGTTAAGGCGCGCCGCGTGAAAAACAACTACCCCGAAGCGGGTCAACGGCGGCGGAAATGGTTTCCACAAAAGAAAGCCGCAAAATTGGTGAAAGAGCGAGAGCTCGCCAAACTCATCAAGTCCTTTAATCCTGACAATCTGATCTGAGCTCTGTCGTTTGAGTTAAACGACATTTACTTGATCCCGCGTTGCTGCATGAATATGTAGTCTCGGCGAACACGGATAGGTTTGGATGATCCAATACTCATTAAATTGCAGCAGCTGCACGGACGGAAACCGCTTTGACAGCTGGTTCCAGAATGCTGAGGCATTTGAAAAGCTGCAGTCCGCTGGCATGGTCACCTGCCCAAGCTGCGGGTCATCTGACGTCAAAAAGGCGATCATGGCCCCGCGCGTGCGCCCGTCTCGCTCTGCAGCGGCCCCTCAACCGGGACCCGAAGCGACACCCACACCTCCCGCGCCCAAAACCGAAGCAATGCTATCAACGCCTGCCAACCCGGCAGAGCAGGCCCTGGCAGAGCTGAAGAAAAAGGTCGAAGAAACCTCAGACTATGTCGGCGACAAGTTCGCCCAAGAGGCGCGCGCCATGCACACCGGCGACGCGCCGGAACGAGCGATCTATGGCGAGGCAAATCTGGAAGAAGCCAAGAGCCTGATAGAGGATGGTGTACCGGTTGCCCCGCTGCCATTCCGCCCGGGTCGGAAGAGCAACTGAGGGACGGGTCGGTTGGGGCTATTTCTGCTTTGCGGACAAAGCTGCCATTTTCTGTGCCTGCTCCAATGACCGCATTGGCATATAGACCCCGACCAAATCGGGCGTTCTGCCGCACTTATCTTTATGGGCAAGCAGGGGTCGTACTGAGTAAATTGACTATGAATCTACATCCAGTACCTTCATGAGGCCGAAGACTTGGCTCCGCATCCAAGTGGCCATCGGGGCGTTGTCCGATCGCTTGTGCCAGATGCCAATGATCAGCGCTGGATCAATCTCCATCGGCGGCTCGTACACGCGCAGTCCGAATGTCTCGGCTACCTTCGACGCGAGCTGCGCAGGAACCAGCGCGATGAGGTCACTTTCACTCACCGCTCGGCAGACGCCGCTGAAGACGGGAACGGTCATCGCAACTTGTCGTCTTTTCCCGACCCGGTGAAGGGCAGCATCTCCCATTGCAGCGAGGTTGCCTTCGGGCGAGAACAGGACGTGATGAAGGGCGCAAAAGACCTCCATTGGCATCTGCATCCCGTCCTTTAGTTCCGCGATGCCTTGATTGCCCTTGCGTGCGATCACGTGGAATGGCGAGTGAAATAGCGGCGCCCGGTTGACCCAGTCCGGCAGCGCCAAGTCGGGGATCAGCGCGATGTCAGCGTTTCGCCGTTCCAAGCTTGCCGCGTAATCATTGGGAACAAGATCGACCAGCTGCGCCCTGATGTGTGGCGCCGATTTCTGAAGGAGATCTGCCAAGGGTGGCATCAAGAGTTCGGCAAAGAAGTCGCTGGCCGCAATCCTGAAAGTGCCCTTGGCGGTTTGCGGGTCAAAGACGGCCGGCGGGGCAAGCAAGGCCTCCAAGCGCACCAGTTCCTCTCTCAACCCGGCTTCGAGTCCCGCTGCGTAATCAGTAGCAACCAACCGGTTCCCCTGCCGGATGAAAAGTTGATCGCCCAATGCATGGCGCAGACGGGAGAGCGCTCCGGAAACAGCCGATTGCGACATGGCCAGTCGGTTAGCCGCCTTGACGGTCGACCCCTCGCTAAAAAGGGCGTCCAGCACGCGCAGAAGATTCAGGTCGAGTGTCGCGAAATTCACTTGATCGATACCCATTATCAGATTTTGCGGTTTGCCTGATAGGTTGACCCTTTGCTACCTTCCTGTCAACGAAAGCGCTTTCGTTTCAATCCAAATTTTAAGGAGAGAAACGATGAAGGACATTGAAAACACCAACGCCGAGTTGGAATGGCTGGGTGTGACCTACAAAACCATTCTTGCGCCAGAAGATACTGGTGGGGCCATGTCCATCGTAGACAGCACCTCACCTGTTGGCAGCGGCCCACCTCGCCATATTCACCACAACGAGGATGAAGCCTTTGTCGTTCTGACCGGCACTTGCCGAGTGTGGCTGGAAGGAGAGGAAAAGGTGCTGCAAGCCGGGGAAAGCGCCTTCATTCCGCGCGGCTCGGAACATACATTCAAGGTCATCGGCAATGAAGCTTGTCGCCACCTTGTGATCCTGACCCCGGGCGGCTTCGAAGGTTTTTTCGTTGATATGGCTGCTGGTCAGTTCGCAATCCCTGATGACATGCCCGCCATCGTGGAATCTGGCGAACGCCACAACATGACCTTTACCGGCCCTCCATTGGATTGAGCATCATGACCAAGCCCATCGTGTACCACATACCCGTCTGTCCCTTTTCGCAGCGATTGGAAATTCTGTTGGCCCTTCGCGGCCAGCAGGACGCGGTCGAATTCCGTGTTGTTGATATCACCAAACCCCGCGACCCTGCACTATTGGCAAAAACTCGCGGGACGACTGCGTTGCCAGTTCTGGAAACCCCCGAGGGCAAAATCCTCAAGGAGAGTTTGGTGATCCTGCGTTATCTCGACGAGGCTCTAGAAGGCGAGCGCCTACGGCGCAGCGATCCGTATGAACACGCTGTGGAGTCTATGCTCATAGCCAAGGAGGGGCCGATCACAATGGCGGGCTATGTCTACGTGATGAATCAGGACAAGACACAACGCGAGACTTTGAATGAAAAACTGCTTTCGCTCTACCGTGACATCAATAATTTCCTGATGGAGCATAGCCCCGAGGGTACCTTCTTGTTCGAAAGTTTTGGCCTGGCAGAAGCTGTTTTCACCCCGGTATTCAAGCGGTTCTGGTTTCTTGACTATTACGAGGGGTTCGAATTGCCGGTTGGTTCTGACTATGCGCGCGTCAAAAAATGGCGGGCCGCCTGCATGGCTCACGACGCAACTAATCAGGTAACAGAAGAAGAAATCGTAAAGCTTTACTATGATTACGCTTTGGGCGCTGGAAATGGTGCTCTGGTCGATGGGCGAAAAGTGTCGAGCTTCGCTTTTCAGCCTAGCTGGGAAAAGCGCCCCATGCCACCTCGAGATAAGTACGAGACAACAGCATCCGATGAAGATCTTGGATTGTTCGTGATGGACATTACCTTCAATGCGGAGGACCGAAACCCAATCTATGTGAGCCCGAATTCTGGATGACGCTTACGGGTGGCTGGGCTTTGGCACTGCGAACTATTGATTGAGAACAGTGTCTGCAGTATACGTCAATGCCGACATTCGCGCTCTTTGCAGCACTAGACAACATGGGCTCGGAGCAGACATATTCAGCAATGCAGAAATCTCAGGGCTTAGGATGCCATCTTACCCCCAAACGGGTCACATCCAGCACGAGTGGTGACCTTTCAATGAGCTCAAGCGCCTGGTGCGCTGTTTGCAACCAAGTCCTGAAGATACTGCCCGTAAGTGCTTTTCGAAAGTAATTTTGCGCGTTCTGATAGTGCGGTGCGGTCAATCCATCCAAGGTTAAAGGCGATTTCGTCGGGGCTGCCTACCTGCAATCCTTGGCGTTCCGACAATGTCCGTACAAAATTCCCGGCATCTAGCAAGCTGGCATGGGTGCCGGTATCAAGCCAAGCAAATCCGCGGCCCATTTGTTGCACCGACAGAGACCCGTCCTCCAGATAGGTTTCCAGCAAAGTGGTGATTTCCAACTCTCCGCGGGCAGAGGGTTTGACCGCGCGCGCGCGGTCGGGCGCGGTTGCGTCTAAGAAGTACAATCCTGTGACGGCAAAAGGGGAGGGGGCAACCTCTGGCTTTTCGATGATGCCTTGGACCGAGCCGTCCGCTGCGAAGTCCACGACGCCATAGCGTTCCGGGTCTGCCACGCGGTAGCCAAAGACGGTTCCGCCTTCTGGCTGTTTGTCTGCGGCCGCGAGATGTTCGGGCAGACCGTGGCCAAAGAAGATGTTATCGCCCAGCACCATGGCGCTGGGTGCACCATCCAAAAACTCTTCCGCCAAAATATAAGCCTGCGCTAGACCGTCTGGGCTGGGTTGTTCAATAAAGGTCAGCGAAAGCCCCCATTGGCTGCCATCGCCCAACGCGCGTTGAAATTGTACGCTGTCTTCTGGGGTGGTGATCACCGCGATCTCACGGATTCCCGCAAGCATCAGAACGCTGAGCGGGTAGTAGACCATCGGTTTGTCATAGATCGGTAAGAGCTGTTTTGAGACGCCCGTTGTAATCGGATACAGCCGCGTTCCTGAACCCCCGGCCAAGATAATGCCTTTGCGTTGTGTCATGAGGACGCTGCTCCTAGCTCTGTCAGAACTTTTGAAAGGCCCGCACGCCAGTCGGGGCGCGGGATTCCGAATGCTGTCTCTAACTCTGTACAATCCAGTCGAGAATTCAATGGGCGTTTCGCGGGGGTTGGGTAGGCGTATGTGGGGATGTCTTGCACCGCCACCTCACGTCCGGATTGCGCAAAGATCTCTCTTGCGAAGCCTGCCCAGGAGACATCGGGCGCGCCTGCATAATGGTACACACCCGTTGGGCCGTGACCGGATTGGAGCGCGTCTGCGATTTTTAGGCAGGTCGCTGCAATGTCGGCTGCGGGCGTTGGGCCACCGATTTGGTCAGCGACAATTGTCAAACTGTCCCGCGTTTCGGCCAGTCGCAGCATGGTTTTTACGAAATTATTGCCATGGGCGGAAAAGACCCAAGAGGTTCTAAGAATGGCAAAGCGCCCTCCTGCGGCGGCCACAGCGGCCTCCCCTGCCAATTTAGAGCGCCCATAGGCCCCAAGGGGGGCCGTCGCATCCTTTGGCGACCTTGCCGTGTCACCGCTGCCGTCAAACACATAATCCGTTGAAATGTGAACGAAGGGTATGTCGAGCGCTGTGCAGGCTTCTGCCATGGCCGCGGGTGCGTCTGCGTTGATGACCGTTGCAATCGCTTCTTGG
>NZ_CYTO01000024.1:360551-362933 GCF_001458335.1 Cognatishimia activa | reverse complement strand
GGCGGCTGCGTTGATGACGGCGCTGGGTTTGATTTTTTGGATGATTGCGGCGCATGCGTCTGGATCGGTCAAATCAGCACTGTCACGGCCCAACGCGGTGACCTCTGCCTGCCGCTGCAATTCTATCGCTACCTGACCGGTTTTGCCGAAGATCAGAATGCTCATGCCTTGGTGCCCAGCCGTTCACCGACCCCCTGGCGATCTTGCAGTGCGCGCCACCAGTTTTCATTGTTCAGATACCATTCCACCGTGCGGCGCAGGCCTTCTTCAACGGTGACCGACGGACGCCAACCCAGTTCCTTGCGAATGCGTTGCGGGTCGATGGCGTAGCGCGCGTCATGGCCCGGCCGATCTGCGACGAAGGTGATCTGTTCTGCGTAAGACTTTCCGTCTGCGCGGGGCTGCAGCTCATCCAGCAGATTGCAAAGTGTTTGGACCAATTGCAGATTGGTGCGCTCGTTTTCGCCGCCGATATTGTATGTCCGTCCGATTTCGCCCTTTTGCACAACCAGCAGCAGCGCATCCGCGTGGTCTTCGACATAAAGCCAGTCGCGAATGTTGGAGCCGTCGCCGTAGATCGGCAGCGGTTTCCCTGCGAGGGCGTTCAGGATCGTAACCGGGATCAGTTTTTCGGGGAAATGGAAGGGGCCGTAGTTGTTAGAGCAATTGGTCAGCACGACCGGTAGGCCGTAGGTTTCGCACCACGCGCGCACAAGGTGATCTGAGGCGGCTTTGGACGCAGAATAGGGGCTGCGCGGGTCGTAAGGGGTGTTTTCCGTGAACATCACCTCTGGATCGCTTGGCAAGCTGCCATAGACTTCGTCTGTCGAGATGTGATGGAAGCGGAAATCGTCTGGCTTGCCTTGTTTGATCCAATAGGCGCGGGCGGCTTCCAGCATATTGAAGGTGCCGGTGATATTGGTTTCGATGAAATCTTTCGGCCCGTCGATGGAGCGATCCACATGGGATTCCGCGGCCAGATGCATGACTGCGTCCGGTTTGTGGGTGCTAAAAACCTGATCTAACGCGGCGCGGTCACGGATATCGATTTGCTCAAACGCGTAGTTTGGATTGTCTGCGATGCTTTCCACATTTGCCAGACAACCGGCATAGGTCAGGGCGTCAACATTCACCACTTGATGTCCGTCGCGAATGGCCTGACGCACGACGGCTGATCCAATAAAGCCTGCTCCTCCGGTGACGAGAATTTTCATCGCTTAATCCTCGTACTCAAAAGGGCTGTCAAAATTCGCCAGCGCGACGGCGTTTTTGTCTTTTTCAGACAGGTGCGCAGCACCGTTTAATGGCCAATCGATTTCGCAGCTGTCCCAATGCACTGCGCCGTCACTTTCCGGGGCGTAATAGTCTGTGCATTTGTAGATGATCTCGGTGTCAGGTTGCAGGGTGACAAACCCATGTAGAAAGCCTTCTGGGATCAGAAGCTGTTTTCCATTGTCAAAGCTCAGTTCTTCGCCGACCCATTGGCCATAAGTCGGGCTGCCGTTGCGGATGTCGACGGCCACGTCAAATAGCGCGCCGCGTCCGCAGCGGACCAATTTGGCCTGAGCATTTGGCGGGGCTTGGAAGTGCAGGCCACGGATGGTGCCGACTTCGGTGGACAGCGAATGGTTGTCTTGCACGAAATCAAAATCCAAGCCCGCCGCTGCCATCTGTTTCTTGTTCCAACTCTCGCTGAAAAAGCCGCGCGCATCGCCGAAGCGTTTGGGGGTGATGCGAAGCACATCCGGGAGTGAAGTAGGTTCAATCATGGTTATATTTCTGCTCGGCCGTCTTGTGACTTCTAGTGTTTGTCATCTTGGTACATGATTTGGGTTTTGACGCCAATCTTTGTGCCTCATGATTGATCGATCGTTGAAAAATGACGAAGCGGTGCAAACTTAAGTGACGTCTTTTTCGTATTTGGACCTTGGCAGGATAAAGCGAATGTATACACCTTTTGTCCAAGGGGTGCGCATTAGGTTGAACCTTGCTAAAATCAAACGCGCGAGCAGAGGATTTAAATACCAAGAAAGATGACTGCACTGTTGGGCCGACTCTTTGGAAAAAGCGCTGCGAAATCTGCGGATCCTACAGATGTAGAGTTTCCTCCAATTGCTGTTGATCGCCCTTTCGCGGCGATTGGTGACATACATGGTTGTGATGATCTCTTAGGGAGAATGCTGGATAAGCTCGCTGTCGAGGCTCCAGACGCGGAGCTGGTCTTTTTAGGGGACTACATCGACCGTGGCGAACAGAGCGCTCAAGTATTGCGTAGACTCATGGCACTTGACGATGCTTCCTTTTTGCTTGGCAATCATGAGCGCATGTTCCTGAATTTTATGGATGACCCGAAAGGGAAGGGCGCTCGATGGCTCGACTATG
>NZ_CYTO01000024.1:359751-360470 GCF_001458335.1 Cognatishimia activa | reverse complement strand
TTGAATGGATCGGGGATCTGGCTCTGACTTATTCGAACGGAAACGTCCTTTCCGTTCACGCTGCCGCTGATCCTGAAAAGCCTGTGAATGAACAGGCTGAGGACGTTCTGATTTGGGGACACCCGAACTTTGGAACCCATGCTCGGCGCGACGGATACTGGGTTGTGCACGGTCATACAGTCGTTGATGTGCCGCTAATCTCCCAAGGCGTTGTTAGTATTGATACAGGAGCGTACGCGACTGGGCGCTTAAGCGCGGCAATCTTTGATGGCAATGGCGTACAGATGGTCCAGATTTAAGCGCTGCCATTTCTTTTGCATGTCTTATGAACGTTATTGTGCGTTTGTGATTTTCTCTTGTCGGTTTATAAGAACAGCTTCAAAGCGCCAATTTTCTAAGCGACTGCGCAATTTTGGTGGTCGCTCTGCGATTTAAGGAATTTTAATCAATCTTTCTGGGCGTGAATTCCGCTTTTGACATTTGCCTTTCATGGAATCGGCACAAAGCTTTGTTCGATGGCCGGGACGAAAAATCTTAGCCGCAAAGAAATTTGTATCTTCATTTGGATGAAAAAAACGAGGATTGGTAAGTTGAGAAAAGTCACCAAAGCTATTTTCCCGGTTGCTGGCTTGGGAACGCGGTTTTTACCTGCGACGAAATCAGTGCCGAAAGAAATCATGACCCTCGTGGACCGTCCTTTGGTTCAGTACGCGATTGAT
>NZ_CYTO01000024.1:348521-359572 GCF_001458335.1 Cognatishimia activa | reverse complement strand
AGGTCAAAGGCATGGTTGAAAAGCCCGTCGCGGGTACCGCACCTTCGAACCTCGCCGTCATCGGTCGCTACATTTTGGGACCGCAGGTGCTGGATCGTCTGAATGACAAGAAGATTGGTGCGGGTGGTGAAATCCAATTGACCGATGCGATTGCCGCAGAGATTGGGACCGAAAACCCTGTGCATGGCTTCTGCTTTGAAGGGCGTAGGTTTGACTGCGGCTCTAAGGCTGGCTTCTTGCAGGCGACGGTTGCCTTTGCGTTGGATCGCCCAGATCTGCGTGATGATTTGCAGGCGTTTCTGGATGAAAATGTTCTGTCTCAGGGCTACGGCCACGCCGCAGAATGATATCTTAAGGTTGGCAGCGGTGTGAACTTAGCCAGTGGCATGATCCAATTCCGCTGCCAACAACTGAAACCAAGGCGAGAGGTCGGCGCTGCGCGCGCCGAGTGACAGTGCAGCGCCGACACTGTGAGGCGGGTTTGGCCAGATGCCGTTGGTTGGAATTGAAGCTTGAACAGATTTCGGTGGCAATGAGACAATTGATGGTTGTTGTGATCGTTGCGCAAGGCGTCGTTTCAATCCTTCACGGGCACTTCGATATAGATCTTTCAATAGAGCAGGGCGCTTGGCGAGTCTTGAGAGGGCGGAGTTTACTCGGCGCGCTTTGATGTCTGCGACAAGTTCTTCAAATGCGAGGCGATGGTCGAGTATCGCACTGCGTGTCGCATGGGCTGCTTTGATGTCTGCGCCTTCCGGTATCCACTTGAGCATTCTGTCATGTGCGGTGCTGGTTGCGAGAGCGATCTCTACCGAGGATCTGTAAGACAATGATGAAGTATGTCGCCGGTAGAGGTACATCGGGTCAGGCATGACGGTCAGAGATGGCGTGCGTGCCAACAGTCGTAAAAGAAAGTCAAAGTCTTCTGACACCTTCATGCTTTCATCGTATCGCAGTCCATCGACCAATGATTTTGCAACGAATAGCTTTGTGTAGCCTAAGCTTGGGGTCGGGCTGCTGGGCATGTCCGAGAGCATCACCTCGTTAAAGTCGAATTGCTTGGGTGCTGTTAGGTCAAGCGCTTGAAGATGTGTACGGCCTGCGGCGCTTGCGGACTCAGAGAAATAAAGAAGGTCATCGGCAATCAACGGATGACCGGCTTGCGCCAATTCCAGCATCTGTTCAAACCGTTGTGGGTGCAGCAAGTCGTCGCTGTCTACAATTGCGATCCAGTCGCCGTCAGCAGCGTCTAGCCCGAGATTTCTTGCCGCCGCAGCGCCTTTGTTGGACGGGTTTGCGACGAACTTAATTCGATCGTCAGAAGCCGCCGCGTTCTGGGCGATTTTCGCAGAGTTATCATTTGACGCGTCATCGCAAATGATCAGTTCCCAGTCCTGCACCGTTTGCCTTTGCAGCGAGGCAATGGCGGCCGGAAGGTATCTGGCGCCGTTGTAGTTCGCCATAATAACCGAGATCTTCATATCAGTGTCGTGTGCCCTTGTTACCCAACCTCGAGTTTATCAGTCTGGTTCGGTTTCTTCGAATTTTATTTGTGATTAATTGCTGGGCATGACGCCGTTGTGACGCTTCTGTTCGGGACAACGAGAAGCATACATCAATGCCCATTTTCGCAATCACATGGAGTTCTCAGGCCGAATCTGGTCGTTTCGAAACGTGGTCGCAATGAAGGTCCGCAATGTTTCTTCGCGTTTTATTTTACGTCCTTACTTTTGGTTTTAGCTCGCTTGCGGCAATCGCCCAAAACAAGCCGAGCCCAGACCCTTTTTATGAAGAGTTTGAAAGCTTTTCTGAGCGCCGTTGGTATGTGTCAGACGGGTGGACCAACGGGTCCCATCAAAACTGCTACTGGGCACGGCAGGCGGTCTCGGACACTGCCGAAGATGTGGTGACCTTAAATTACTTTGCGCACGGCGATGGCTATCTGTGTTCGGAAATCCAGACGCGTGCCTTTTTTCTGTATGGGACCTTTGAAGCGCGTATGCGCGTTGAACCTGGGTCTGGGCGAAACGGGGCTTTTTTTGCCTATGCTGGTCGCGTACATGGGCAACCTCATCACGAGATCGACTTCGAGATTCTGACTAAGTCCGCCGATGAAGTGTGGTTGAATCGCTTCGTCAATCGAAACGATTTTGGTGAAGGTGGTAGCGTTCAATCGCCGAATCCGACTTCCGAGTTCCACGATTATGCTTTTGTCTGGGAGCCAGGCAGACTGCGCTGGTACATTGATGGTGTGCTGGTGCGTGAGAACAGCGATGGCGTGCCTTATTTGCCCATGAAAATCTATTTCAGCCATTGGGCTGGCGAAAAGAATCCAAAATGGCTTGGTCGTTTCCGCCGACCAGAAGGTGCAGTTGGTCTGGAAATAGACCGGTTTGCATACACTCCGCTCGGCTCACCTTGCCACTTTCCGGAGTCAATTGTGTGCGACTTGAAATGACAGAGGCGCGCTATTCCATAAACGTATTTGCCGTGACATTTGGCGTTGGCTTCTTTGCCGCTCATATGGTGACCCGTTTTGGGTCTATGGCGGCTCTGCTGTTGCTTTTGATGACATTTCTTATCCTCTGGCTTCGCGGTTCGAAACTTGTTGAAGATACAGCGCTTAACTTGTTGCTTTGGGGATATTTGCTGCTGTGCTTGCTTTCGACCTTATGGTCACCAGCGCCGAGTCAAACACTACGACTTGCGATCCAGTTGGGCATTACTTTTGCCTTTGCCATAACCGCTGCGTCCGCTTTGTCGGCGACAGCGTTCTATAAAACGGTTCTTTGGGTTTCGTTGGTTGTCATTGTTCTGAGCATTCTTGTTGGGCGCACAGCGGCAAATGGTGCTTGGGTCGGTGTGTTTAGGTCAAAGAATGATTTCTCGCAGTTTGCAGCCTGCGCGGTCATGGCTGGTTTCGCTGGCGTTCTATATGGGCGACGCAGAGGGATAACCTTGCCGGCTTTTGCTTGCTTGGGCCTTGCCGCGATCCTGTTGGTGAAAGCGAATTCCGCGGGCGCTCTAGTTGCAACCGCTGGCAGTTGCGCGGCAATGGTTGGGCTAAAGCTGCTGTCTCGGTTCCCGGACATGGCGAAGGTTTTCGCGTTAACGATATTGTTTCTAACTGTGACCTTGGTTGCGCTCGCGGTTACGTTTAACTTTTCGGTTTTTCAGCAAATCCTGTTGGATGCGACCGGCAAAGACGTAACCCTTACCGGTCGGACGGAGCTTTGGGCGATTGCGTTTGAAGAGATTGCGCAACGACCTTTGTTGGGGATTGGATACAAGGGCTATTGGGTTCCGGGAAACCCGACAGCTGAGATGTTGTGGGAGGAGTTTGGGATCGCTTCCAAACAGGGGTTTCATTTCCACCATACATTGATTTCGAACGCAGTAGAGGTTGGCCTGATCGGCGTGACCGTTATGGGACTGTTGTTCTTCGCTGCTTTCTTTCGACTTGTGCGTTGGTCCATAGAAGACCCTTCGGCTGAGACCGGGTTCTTAGCCGCGCTGATGATCTTTACGCTCATCCTCATGAACTCTGAGGTCATGTTCTTTGGGCAATTTCATAAGCAAACCGTCTTAACTGTGGTCGCAATGACCTATGCGGTGCGTCTACGCGCCTTTTTCGGCCAAAGTCACACCATACAGCACTCGATAACGTTGACCCCGGACCTAAATGAGCGGCGGGTGTGAAATGAGAGAGCCACTAAACATCCTATACCTCGCTCACGACTTGGATGACGCAGCAATTTGGCGGCGCAAGGACATGTTTGAACGGGGTGGTGCCACTGTCGATGTCGTGGGCTTTGAACGCAAACAGGTTGATCGCGCGCATAGCGCTCTTTCCCTTGGCACAACGCGGGACGGGGACTTCAAACAGCGCATTTGGCGGGTTGTGTCCAACCTTCCATTTCTTCCGCGAACAATAAAGCGTTCAGGCTTGCAGCGACCAGATGTGATTGTAGCGCGCAACATGGAGGCTTTGGCCTTGGGTCTGCGGCTCAAAGCGCATTGGGGTGGCGATATTCCATTGGTCTATGAATTGCTCGATATCCATCGATTGCAACACGGGCAGTCTGCCAAAAGCAAAGCGGTTCGAGCCGTTGAGGCTTGGATGCTGAAGTCTACCGACTTGGTGATGATCTCTTCTGAGGCATTTAAAACCAATTACCTCGATGCCTTTGAGATGCCGGATGTTCCCACGCTGTTGATTGAAAACAAAGTGCTCTTGAGAGACGGGCAGATGCTTGAACGTCCGAGACCGCAAAGACAGGTGGCTTCGCCTGAGAGAATTGCAATCGGATGGTTCGGCATTCTGCGATGTTCTTGGACGCTTTCCCAGCTGGATGCCTTGACCCGCGCTTTGCCGGGCCAGTTTGAGATTGTTATGCGCGGGCGTCCTGCCTTGGACCAGATGCCTGACTTTCATGAAACCGTTGAAGCGAACCCAGATTTGCAATTCGGCGGTGCATATCGCTGGCCTGATGATCTTCCATCAATCTACGCGGAGTGTGACTTTGTCTGGATGATTGACCGGTTTGACAGCGGAGGGAACTCTGACTGGCTATTGCCAAACCGTCTTTATGAAGGAGCGTTGTTCGGAGCGATCCCAATTGGTCTCAATGGAACCGCAATTGCAGCGCGTCTTCAAGCCATTGGCATTGGCCTGGTGCTGGATGACATCAGTCTGGACACTTTGGCCCAGGCGATGTCCCAAGTACAGCGTGTGCAGATCAATTCGATGCGCACAGACGTTTTGTCACAAAACTTGGGTAAGTGGGTCACGGATCAATCGGAGTGCCGCGCCCTGGTGAAAACTCTCTCGAATTTGAAACATGAGCCTAACACGTCAGGCCAGCCGGTTATGGATGGATGAAATGCGCGTCTTTATTGTAATTCCGACCCTCAATGAAGAGCATCACATTGCCCGCGTAATTGCAGGGCTCGAAACGTTCTCATTAGAACGAAACGCGCCGATCATCATCGCCGATGGCGGTTCCACCGATGGAACACGAGAGATCGTGCGTGCCATCTCAGAACAAAACTCGCTGGTGCAATTACTGGAAAACCCGGCCCGACTGCAAAGCGCGGCGGTTAATCTGGCTGTTGAGACCTATGGCGATGGTTATGATTTTGTCATCCGTTTGGACGCGCATTCGGAATACCCTGCGGATTATTGTGATGTGCTTTTAGAAGAAGCCGAACGGACAGGTGCGGCGAGTGTTGTGACATCGATGGTGGCAGTGGGGCAGGGGGGCGCGCAAAAGGTGATTGCCTCGGCACAGAACTCTCCCTTCGGCAATGGCGGCTCTGCGCATCGGAATGCCAGCGACGGTGAATGGGTGGGACATGGGCACCATGCTTTAATGCGTGTTGACGCGTTTCGTGAGGTTGGCGGTTATGACGGGACGTTCTCTCACAATGAGGACGCGGAGCTGGATTATCGCCTCGTTCAAGCAGGCCACAAGATTTGGCTGACCTCGCGCACGAAGGTGCTGTATCACCCGCGGTCTACGCTTCAATCTTTGTGGCGTCAGTATTTTAACTTCGGGCGCGGTCGCGCGCGCAATGTGGCGAAGCATCGGATGCGATTGGCGAAGCGGCAATTGATTGTCGCGGCGTTGTTCCCCGCGCTTCTTTTGGCCCTTTTGGTTCCGGTGAGCCCGATTTTTGCGTTTCCTTTGATGCTCTGGCTGGCCGGGTGCTTCGTGGCTGGGGTGATGATTTCAGTCGGCTCAGGAAAGGCGGTTGATGCGGCTGCAGGTTTTGTTGCCGGATTGATGCACGCCGCTTGGTCCGCCGGATTTTGGTACCAGCGCATTATAAAATAAAGCTTAGACAATTGGACTATATACAAAATCATATTGTTATCGGCATCTGCACATTTCGCAGGGCACATATTGTCGACACCATTGAAGCTGTCGGAAAAATAAACGTTCCTGCAGATGTAACCGTTTCTATTCTGGTCGCCGATAACGACGGCAGCGCAAGCGCCAAGTTCGCCGTGGAAAATGCGAAGTCTGAATTCCCGGTGACCTATATCCACGCGCCTGAACGCAACATATCAATCGCTCGCAACGCCATCCTCGACAAAGTGCGGCGTGATGCGATGTCTTACCTCGTCTTCATTGACGATGATGAAGTGGTGACGCCAGACTGGCTGATTGCTTTGTGGGAGCGTCACAAACAAAGCGGGGAAGGCGTTGTTGTTGGGCCGGTCCAAGCTGATTATTTAGACACCGCGCCCGATTGGCTTCGCTCTCAGAGTTTGCATGACACGTATCCCGACGTTGACGAGTTCGGCAACGGCCATACGGGTTACACATGCAATGTTCTCTTGGATTTACAGAACTCTAAGCTCTCTGGTCTGCGTTTTGATTTGCAGCGCGGCCGGTCTGGAGGCGAGGACAGCGCTTTCTTTTCTGCCTATCAAACGCGCGGTGGGCGTATTGCTTTTGCGAAAAATGCACTCGTTTGTGAAACCGTGCCTGAAAACAGGGCAAGTTTCAGGTGGTTGGCGACCAGACGTTTTAGGATGGGCCAGACACATGGGCAATTGATTAGCGAAGGGCAGGGGCTCCTCAAACGAATTACGAAAGCATCTGTCGCGGGTGCAAAGACAAGTTTTTGCGCCATCTCGGCTTTGCTGACCGTCGTCTCGCCAGCCCGCCGAAACAAAGCGCTTATCCGTGGCGCGATGCATCTCGGAGTGCTTTCAGGCTGTCTGGGCCAGAACGCGATTACACTTTACGGCGCTGACGACGCGGCGACGGGAACGAAGAAGGTTTGAGACGATTGAGTAGAATAGGCTTCAACCTAAATGGCGGATCGGGGGCTCTTCGGGATCCCGATGCTGGCACAACTGTCGATTTCACGCAGATTACGAACCTTCTGTACCGTCGACGTAAGACGATCATGTTCTGCGCCGCGATCTTGGTCATGTTAGGCGCAGCGATCACTTTAACGACGCCGAAATACTACGATGCGCGTGCGCTTGTGTTGCTTGACCAAAACATCGAACGGACCATCCAGCAGGTTTCCAACGTCAACAAGAATGCGACCGACAATGTTGCCATGGCAAGTGCGCGTTTGGTGATCTTGTCCGATGATGTGGCGCGAACCGTTGTTGAGCGGCTTGATCTGACGAACGAGCCCGCGTTTATGTCGCCTCCAATTGGGCTATCAACACAGATCATGGGTACAGTCATCGGAACCATTCGTAGTGGTATTCGCACGGTGACCAATATGATTTCACCTCCTGTCCCCGTGGTTGCGGCTCCGGTTGCGCCGACCGAAGCCGATATTGCTGAGCTTAGAATCAAGAGTGCGGTACGCATTTTGCAAGCGCGACTTTCGGTGAGCCGCGTCGGCAACAGCTCTGCGTTTTCGATTTATTACCGGTCCTCAAATCCGGTGCTGTCGACCAACATCGTGAACACATTTGCCGATGTTTATGTGTCTGACGTGTTGAACGCGAACTATGCGGCCACAGAACGTATGACAGAGTGGATGCAGGTTCGGCTGACCGAGTTGGAAGGAAACGCGCAGCAAGCCGCGATCGAAGCCGAGATGTTTCGCGCAGAGAATGGTCTGATTGTAGGCTCGAACACTGAGCATATGTCGGCAGACGCGGTGGATAGGCTCAATAGTGATCTATCCGAAGCAATCACAGAATTGGCACGCGCCGGCGCGATGACCTCGGCTCTTAGCGCAGCGGTGGAAGCGGGTCAGGATGCACTGAAAGCAGGTGTGCCCGGTGGCATCCCTGAAATCAGAGATGATGACTTTAGAGCGCGCCAGCGCACGCTTTCGGATGCTTTAAGCGATTTGCGTGCAGCTGAACAATTGGGGAATGCCGCACGGATTGCTGCAAATGAAAACCGTGTGTCTCAGGCTGCGGAGCGGCTCTATTCGACAATGCTGCGTTTGGTGGAACAGGCGCGCGGGAACGAAAGTCTGGCTGAAGCTCGTGTGGATGCCCTGCGCGAAAGCCTTGGTATTGCGGTGTCCAAAGATGCGGCTGCGGGTCCGGCGCAAGTGAAGCTAAGATCGTTGGAACAAAGGGCGGAAACGCTTTCGACCCTGTACCAAGCTTACTTGACGCGTTTCCGGGAAATCGACCAGCAGCGTAGTTTCCCGGTGTCTAATGTCAGGGTGCTAAATTATGCAAACGTGTCCCCTTATGCTGCGGGTCCAAGCCTGAAAAAATCTATTGTGATTTACTTCGTGCTCGGTCTGATTCTGGCGGCGGTCATTATTGCCTTTAAAGAGTGGCGTGATCGATTTGTAAGGACGTCTGATCATGTGACCCGGTCATTGGGTGTGCCATTTCTAGGATATTTGCCGCTTATGAGTAAGCGGCAGATGAGAACTTCCGATGGTGACGCAAAGCGTTCAGAACCCCACCCATGGCAAGACGGCGCTCCGGTTTCCAGTCAGTTGTTCGCATTGCACAACTTGCGCAGCCAGTATTCTGAAACGCTCAGAAATATCGTTCTGACAAGTGATCTGTCTTCACCGCTGCGTGGCAACACCCGTGGTCGCGTGGTTGCGGTGACATCGAGCCGACCCCGTGAGGGTAAATCGCTGTCAACCTTGAATCTGGCCACCGTGTTTGCGGCGAGCGGGAAATCCGTGTGCTTGATCGACGCGGACCCTTATTGTTCCGGTTTGACGAAAATGGTCGGGGCCAACGAGTCCGGCCTGATTGAAGTTTTATCTGGTGCTGCCGAATGGCAATCCGCAGTGAAGCCGATCTCTTCTGCGAATGTCGATGTTCTGCCATGTAATAAATCCCCGCAGTTCGCTTACGGACCTGAAATGCTGGCGAGCACGAAGATGCATGACCTTTTGGACGACATTCGACTAAAATACGATATTGTTTTGCTCGACCTTGCGCCGATGGGGCCGGTCATTGATACAAGGGCGTTGCTGCGGTCCTTCGACCAGCTGATTGTAATTGCCGAATGGGGCAAAACAACAATTAGCCTGCTCAAAGGCCTGTTGTCCAAAGACCCAAAGATCAGTGAAAAGCTCCTGGGTGTGGTTCTCAACAAAGTCGATATGAAAAAGATGAACGACTATGCTTCAGAAGCGGACAGCGTCAGCTATCTAAACGAATATAACGCTTACATTGACTAGCAATTGAGATCTTATTAGTTTTCCTTACCCACTGTGGGTATCGCGTAAAACCAAAAGAGATCGATTTTGCATCTGAAGTTGTTCCTTTTCGGGCTGATCCTTTTCCTGATTGCTCAGAGCATTCTGCTTGCCGTCATGGGTGTATCAGTAGGCCGTATCTTTCTAGCGGGGATCGTGACACTTGTTGTTGCGCAGCTTTTGCAGCTTGTGGTCGTGTATTTTATGGTGGCCAACGAAACGCGGAAACGTCGCAAAAATCTTGATGTTGAAGAAGACGTTTCGGCTGACACCGCCACAGACGTTCAAACAGCGAACTCTCAATAATTCAGCTTTTCACTTCGCTTTGGATCATCCGGGCAAGGTAGCCGTCTTTGTCTTCCATAATGTCCGACAATGCACCGGATTCCCGAATGCGCCCGTTGTCTAGGACATAGACATTGTCAGCGGACAGCACGACCGATGGACGGTGGGCGACCAGCAAGATGGTTGTGCCAGCATTGGTAAGATGACTGAGCCCGTTCAGGATGACCTGCTGAGACTCCCAGTCGAGCGCGCTTGTCGCTTCATCTAAGATAAGCACCGGACGGAAAGACAACATCGCAGCGGCGATCGCAACGCGCTGGCGCTGACCGCCAGACAACAAGGCGCCGCGCTCGCCCACAGGTTCGTCCAGCCCAAGGTTCAGGTCCATGACGAAATCCTCGGCATTCGCGAGCCAGAGTGCATCGGCAATTGCGTCTTCGTCAGGCGGTTCGCTGACATAGGCGCAGAGGTTGTCCCGGATTGTGCCATTAATAAGCGTGGCTTCTTGGCCCACATAGGCAATCTGATCGCGCCAGCTCGCAAACATTTCTGGCTGCATCTGGAGACCGTCCAAACGGATTTCGCCATTCTTCGGCTCAAGCAAGCCAAGCATGAGATCGACCAACGTGCTTTTACCGGAGCCCGATGGCCCAATCAAAGCAGTGATCTTGTCTTTCTCGATCTTTAGAGTGACGTCAGAGATCGCGGAGGTTTCATTTTCTTCATATGAAAAAGAGACGTCTTTGAGCTCTAGGCAATTCCCAATTTCAGGAACGGGTTCTTTGACGGTTGGCGCTGCGGCGACAGATTTTTCAAACCGTTTCGTAAGATCTTGGATATGCCGCCAGGCAGGGCGCTCTGCCAGAAAGGACTGCGCTGATCCTTGAAGGACCTGTACGCGCAATGCCACGCGCAGGGCGACCACCAAAAGGACGACGACTTCGGGGATAGGGCGCTGAAGGATTTGTAGGCTGACGATCAGGAACAGGATCACAGCGACGGCAATGCCGAATTGAAACATGCCGTGTGCGGTGGCTGTTAGGCGGGCGAAGGATTGTGAAACAGACGTGTGATTGTCCGCAGCTTCTCGGAATTCGCTAAGATGCTGTTGCTCGGTGTTGGACACGCGGGCTTGTTTTAATCTTGCCAGAAACGTTGAAATCAACTGGTATTGTTGGCCGCGATTTTCTTGCAGGGTTTGGCCCAATCGCGCAGATCTTCGTAGGAATGGCGTCATGCCGAGCCACAAAAGAGCGCTCACCAAAATAAGAGACACCATCATCTGCCACGAAATGGCGAGGCCGAACAAAATGTAGATGGAGGCAAAAATGGCAGCTTGGATGAAATTCAAGACGCTGTAGGCGCATCCGGTAATGCGATCAATCTCACCTGTCAGCGCGTGTTCAATATCGCTATCTCGGCGCGATTGGATGTCTTGCCAGCTTGCTTGCGATAATGCCGAAAACAGCGCGAGGCGCTGGGTGTTGGCAAATCCAAACAGCAGGAGATTGAGCTGGGTTGCGCGAAAGCGCATGATCACAATGGTGAAGGCGAGAAGCCCCAGAAACATGACAAGCGCGAGATTGAGCGAGATTGAAATC
>NZ_CYTO01000024.1:342134-348442 GCF_001458335.1 Cognatishimia activa | reverse complement strand
ACACGCCGTCGAAAAAACCGCCGATGATCATTGCGCCAAAGGCTAGAAACAACCGCGTTCGGTTGAGCTGGGCAAGCTCTTGGACAATCCTTGCGCCGGATTTGAATGTGTCGATAGAGCTATTGGGCTGCGACATCGGACTGTTCCGCGAGAAAACGTGAGATCGCATCCTTTACCCCGGACAAAGCGGGGATGGTGTTTGGCACTTCTAACATGGCCACTTTTAGTTTTTTGCTGATGGCCGCGGCGCGCATGAAATCCACGGCACCTCGGCCATGGGCCGCACCCGCGTCGCCAAAACGCACGGGGAAGGAAAAGCGCATGATGGACACAAGCGCTTCTTCGTCAGACAAAATGCTGAAGTGCGTTTGACTGTCCTGCCCGCGTTTTAGGACGAAAAGCCAAGTCGCGGGGAAAACGCCTTCTGCATCAAAGTCAGGCATGACGACTCGCGCCTTATCGATTTTTTCATGAACGAAAGGTCTTTCGACAGATCCTTCAGGCGCAAACGCGCGTGCCTCGGCCACCAATTTGACCTGACCAAAGCCAGGAGCAGCTATCCCGTGGTCAACAGAAATCGCAAAAAGGTCGTCGGTGAGCAAGCGCGCACCGCTGGCGACAAGTTTCATTGTTGTCGTGGACTTGCCAACGCCTTTGTCCGCCAGAAGGCCAACCGCTTGGCCATCAATAACGATGCCGCCAGCGTGAAAGACAAAGCGCCCTTTGGCGCGCAACACTTCTGACAAGATGGGACCGAGCAACGGAAAGGCGATGAGATCGTCGTTTACGTTTTCGCTGGGTTCAACCAGCACCTCAGATCCATCCGCTGACACCTTAAAGGCTCCGACTTCTGGCCAAGAATACCGAACAGTGCCATCCGGCGCGAAATCAAGATAGCTCGGGAGCGCGCGTGCTTCGTCGGGGATATCGACAGCTTGTTTTCGGATTGTGACATCTGGGGTGTGACCCATGTCTCTGCGCGACAACTCTGGCAGGTCGATTTCGGAATTGATGCGGAGCCCGTAGCTTAGGTATTTATTCATGAGACGGCTCATACATCGTTCTTACGGCTAGAGTTGGCCGTCGTCTTGCGGTTGGTGAGCCAGATATCGAGTTGCGCCAACCTGCTGATTTCACCCGAAACAGTCGCGAGATTTCGACCGTCTTTCAGATCAGACAGTGTTTCTTGGACCCCTTTGGCTGAGACGTAGTCTTTCAGCGTTTCTGGAACACCCTTCTTTAGCTTTTTGACAGCGTCACATTCTGCCAAGCCTTTGGTTACGTAAGGCGTGAAATCCGCTTTGGAGGTGCGTGTCCTGATTTTTTCCGGATAGATCCCCCGCATTGCCTCTCGCAGAAGATTCCGTGTCAGCCCGTCACCGAATTTCGCCTTCGAGCTTTGCCCCAAACAGAGTTCCACAAAGTCTTGGTCGTAGAATGGAAATTTGACGTCGATCCCTTCCGCGCGCGCCATGCGGCGCAGGATTTCAAAGCTGCTCCCCGTATGTGGCGCGCAAAGCTGTTGGGCGTGAAGGCGTTCTTGCCCTTCCAAATGGGTATTGGAGCGGCCAATACCCTCATTGGCCTTGCCGACAAGATCTGTTGCCTGAACCAGGTCTTCCTTGACCAATCTCCGCCAGGGGACACCTGCAATAGGGGAGGTGGGCGCAAGCCGGCGTGCAATCGCCGCAATCGGTCGTGGGCCAGCGGCCGCGAGAACTTCAAATAGGCTCATGCCAATCGCGGGTTGGTCAAACCGCGATTTATGGGCTCGGACATTCCGCCAGAGCGCAAAGTACTGATGTGATTTCGCGAGTTCGTTTAGGTACCACCCCCCATTTCCAACAACCTCGTCGCCGCCATGGCCATCAAGAACACAATGCGCGCCGATCTTGGATGCGGTTTGGTAAGCAGAGGCCGTTGTTCCGAAATTTTGAATGATAATAGGCTGCCCTTGCTGCTCTAAGATCTTCAAGATTTCCTCAGAATGGGATGGCGCAAACATCGGCACCTTTGTGCCTTCGATGTTCGGGTTGGCGTCGACAACTGCATCGATGTAAGTGCTTTCATCCAGCATCGGATAATCGGGATAAACCATCGAAAGCGCTCGGACCGGGTCATGGGCCATGCGCGCTCGCAATAACGTCAGCGCAGAACTGTCTAAACCGCCCGACAGAAGAGTTGCGGTTTGTCCGACGCTCATGCGCGCGATAGCTGCTTCAAGTGCTTCTCGGATCAGCTCAGGAGCATCTGCTTCAGGCACATATTGCGGTCGCAGTTTGTACCATGTGTGCAGGTTCAGACCATTTTGATCCGCAACCAAAACGGTGCCTGGCGCGAGCTTTTTGACGCCTTCGTACGGCGTCAGTGTAGCGCTTGCCTGAATTCCCGAAAGAAACTGGGCGATCCAAACCGGATTGATTTGATCACCAGCTAGGGCTTCAGGGTCTGATGCGAATGAGAGCGCTCCCTCATGAACCGAGTAGGCAAGCGGTTGAACACCAAAGCGGTCTCGTACCGCGATGATCTGGCGCGTCTTCATGCATTTTAGGACAAACGCGAATTCGCCTTTGAGCCGGGGCAGCAACTCTAGTCCCCATTTATCATAGCCGAGCGCGATGCATTGCTCGGCGGACGCATCCCGGGGCAATTGCAGCTGATCTGCCAACGCCCTGCGGTTTGCGAGATCAAAGGTGCCGGCAACTTCATAGGGTCCAAATTGTTTCGGCGACCTATTTGGTTTTCTTTGATCAGAATGTACCGGGAACGCGATTATATTCTCAGATTCTTTGACCGCAGCCGATGCGCCATCGTTCTCAAACTCGATTTTTGCGAAAATTGGCTGCACTTTATTCTGCTTTTCTGGGGTCTATTCCGTTGGTGCGTCGAACTGAGAGTGCTGTGCGAACTCTTCAGGAGTGCCGCCTAAAAGGATCATTTGATCGTGAAAAAGCCACGCGTGGGGCGCGAACTGCTTTGCGGCATGTGTGGGAATGGTCAGCCGGACCTCAGAAATCCAACCACGTTGCGCCATGAGCCATGCACCTGACATTGCTTGTGTCAGACATGTTGCGCGTGGGACGAGCCGGGATGCCGCCGACACTGACCAAGCCACTTCGCGCAAATCTGCGATGTCGGCATTGGTGTCTTGCGCCTTATTTGCGATCTGAATCTGCTTGATTTGCCTTTTCAGTCGATCGACTTGGCGCAGCGACAGCATCAGGCGAACGTAGGCAATGCGATAAAGCGCGACGCTCAATAACGTGAACCGACGGACCTGTCGTTGTTTCTTTGTGTCCGTTCCGCTCAATTTAGGCGCGTTCAAGTAGGCCATTGCGCTTCATATCTTCGATGACGACAATAACGTCCGTGCGGACTTGAGCGGCGTCGGCGTCATATTCTTCAATGATTTCATCGACAATGCTGTCTATCGACTTTCCGGCCTCAAGCGCGCTCCATACAAGGTGCCCAACTTCATTCAGCATGTAGAATTCATTGATGCGCGTATCAAAAACCGCGAGCCCGCCAGCGTATTCTGCGACAACGCAGTGCGCGGCAACCTTGAACTCATGAACAGCTATGACGGTCATAATATTTCGGCCCTAAAATGGATTTGTTGAGGGCGACCTTGGGGCCGCCCTCATTTAAAAAAAAGCAGCATTGATTGTTCTGCTTTATGTAAAGGTCAGGCCAGTTGTTGAGCTGCCGGCACCGCCAGAGAATGGCGCGTCCAGACGAACGTTCAGTGGAATGTTCGCGTGTGTAAGTTCTTCGACGCGACCTTTTGGAGTTAGTGTTGGGGCAGTATAAGATTTTTTCATATTTCGAACCTTTTCTGTTAATAGGCGGGTCTATGCTTAACGCTATTTGGTGCTTAAGCGAGATGAATTTTTCTTAACAATTTTAAGACTGCTATAACTTTCAGCGATGTCATTTTTATGTAAACAAAATTGGGCATAAGCAGCGTGGATGCGCAAAGCGCAATTAGAAATTTAGAGTGGTTGCTGAGAAAATATGCAACTTAAGAACCAGAGAAAATTGATCATTTACGAAAAACCTGTTTCGTTTTCTAGTGATTCGTAAAATATCGAAACGGTTTTAACCTTTGGACATATGACCGTTGTTTAGATCGGTTTGTTGAGTTTTTTGGGTGCTACAACGTGGCTAATAAAGCGTTCAATTTTGAGTTCGTCCGCTCCGTTGATCCCGATTGGGTCAGTCAGGCTTTAATTTACCTAGTTTCCAAAAATGCAACATTTCCTAAAGTAGAGTCTTCTGCCAAAATGGACTCCCTTAAGGCGATTATCGACGCGGCGCGCTTAAATAAAGTGTCCAATCTTATCTCTGAGCAGTCAGCTGAGCAGTTGGGTTTAGATCTTCGACCTGCCCGCGGACATTTAGACAAGGTGAAATTTCGCACGATGATGCTGAACCATAGTTCAATGGTTACCAGTTTTCGTGCGCATCAAGCTTTGGCCCGTGAAGAGATTGACCACGTCATCTATAAAGGGCCTTTTCAACAGGCTGTGCTTTATGGCGGTCCCTACGTCAAACCGTCAGCTGATACAGACCTCCTTGTTTCCCCAAAAGACCAGTGCCGAGCCTTCTCGGCTCTCAAACAAATTGGGTTTCAAAATAAAGAAACACATGCTTGGTGGTGGCGCCGTTTTCTGCACGAAATCCATTTATGCGACGACGCTGGGACCATGATCGATTTGCATCATGGTTTGGGGCAGGCGGGCTTACCAAATGTACGCAAAACCGATGCAATTTTGGCGCGGTCCGAAAAATGCGAAGTCGCAGGCATGGCTGTGCCGGCCTTGGACATGGTCGATATTCCCATCGTCGCTGCCTATTCAATTGCCAAGGCGTTCTTGTCACGAGAACCTTGTCTGGGCACGCTTCTTGATTTCAAAGTTGCGATGCAAAAGCTCGACTCAAAATCTGTGGATGCGTTGAAGGCCCGGGCGCAAGCTCATGGGTTGTGTAACATCATCGGGTTTGCGACAGCTGTGTCGTCTGCCACGTTTGAGGGAAAAATAGACGCGCCCGGTTTCTTTGGGCTTAATCCGGAGGCATTGGCCAGCATGGCCGTGACGCCGTGGAAAGAAACTTTGCCTTGGCCAAAACGCCGTCACATATTGCGGGTATTGTCAGGTGGAAATTCCTTTCACACCGCTCGGGACACCTATTGGGCGGCGACGGCACATATCACTCGAAGCCTACTTGACCGAAATCGGAGCGCGGCATGACATCTCTCGCCAATATTTGTGTGGTCATCCCGACGTATAACGCTGAAAAGACAATTGGCGCGGCCGTCTTAAGTGCCCTGGCACAGCCAGAAGTGGTCGAGGTGATTGTTGTCGATGACTGTTCTTCAGACAAAAGCGCTGAATCGGCTGAAAAGGCCGGGGCGGGGGACGCACGTCTGACCGTAATCCGTCAGCAGAAAAACGGCGGCCCCGCGGCGGCGCGCAACGCTGCATTGCAGGCAAGCCGTGCGGATTTCATTGCTCTGTTGGATTCCGACGATGTCTATGCGCCGCAGCGTTTCTCTAAAATTGTCGCCGATGAGCCCTTTGACATGATAGCCGACAATATCGCGTTCGTTCCTGAGGATCGGATCCTAGATGATTTGTTTTTCTCGGGGCTTGCAGAAAGCGAAGCGGATTGTTCCGTGATCAGCCTAGAAAACATGATTGAGGGCAACATCTCGCGACCTGGCGAACACCGGGCTGAGCTTGGGTTTCTTAAGCCCATCATTTCGCGGGCGTTTCTTGAGAAACATGGATTGAAGTATCAATCCGACCTTCGGCTGGGGGAAGACTTTGATCTTTACCTCAAAATGCTCGCCAAAGGTGCCGTGTTCTTGAAGTGTAATAATGTCGGCTATGTTGCTCGGGTGAGGGCAGACAGCCTAAGCGGTTCTCATTCTGGCCGCGATCTAGAAGCGCTGTATCATTCCGTCAGAGCGTCGCGCGACAATTTCGAAATGAGTCACTCCTGTCAAAACCAGTTGGATAATTACCTATCTCAACTGCGTCAGCGCTTTTTGTTGCACAGGTTTCTTGAGACAAAGAGAGAGAATGGTCTGCTCGCTGCCGCGCTTTATTCGGTTCGACCGCTTTCCCGGTTTCTGCCGATTTCGACAGCTGTTCTGCGGGATAAGTTACAGCCTGACCGTACAGAGAAAGCACAAGAAGTGCCTGCAATCCGATACCTATATCCTGTGTGATTACTGATCGCCGAGGCTTCGAAACTCGATAATGTCGCCGGACATAACCGGCGCATCAAACTCAACAAAAATT
>NZ_CYTO01000024.1:309491-342067 GCF_001458335.1 Cognatishimia activa | reverse complement strand
ATTGATCTTCCAATAACAGCAGTTGGTTCTCGACATCTTGAGCCGCCACAAGTCTTGAAGCGGATGCACCCGATTGAGCGTCGACCAGATCGAGTTCGGCAACAGATAGGTTTTGGCGTGCTTCGGTGACTGCAAGTTGAAGTGTCAATTGTCGCGTTTCCAAATTGCTCACCAAAGACAAAGCATCAAGCTGGCGCGCGTTCACCGCAAGCCCGCGATCCGCGAGTTGGTTGATGTTATCGAGCTGCTCTTGTGCAAGTTCCAGTTGGAGGCTGAGGTTTTTAAGCTGTGTCTGCAACGAGCCGATTTCGCCGGTCAAAAGACCTATTCTACCTTCGAGGAGTTGGGTCTGCCTCTCGGTGCGTTCACGGTTGAGGCTGAAAACCTTTTCTTCGCGTTTCTGTTTCTCGGCGACCTCTGGATCAACATCTTCTGGTAAATCCAGCGTCGCCGCGCCTTCGCCTTCCGCGCGCAGTCGCGCCAGTCTTGCCGATAGTATGGTGCGCCGCGACTGAAGAACGTCTAGCCGTTGTGTTAATTCAGAGAGCTCCAGCCCAGGATTTGCATTCAACGCGATCGGCGATCCGCCGGCTGCGACAAATATCTCTCGGATTGTCTGGCCCGGTCGAATGTCAAAGCGCCCGGTATTGCGCACAAACCCATAAACCGAAACCGGCTCGGTGGAACTTTGTTTGATTTGAACCGCCGGAAGATCAGGCAAGCTGAGGCTTTCAAGGAGCCTGCTAGAAAGAGAACTCGCCAACTCGTTGGTATCTAAGCCTACCGCAACGATCCCACCGTCGATGAATGGGAAATATAAGATCCCGTCTTCTGCGACCGTGTATTCGTTGTTGATCGTTTCCCAAGACCGGATAGCGCCGGCTTCACGATCCCATTCGAAAACAGCGATGTCTAAACTGTCTCCGGTATTGATTTCTTCTGAATTGGCCAGCGTTGCGCCAAAGCACAGCCAGGCCAGTAGTAATGTCGCGATGGCTCGCGGTCTTTTTATGGTCAAGTCAACGTGCGCCTTTGGCGAGAATTACGGCTGGCAAAGTCATGATCAGAATTTTCAGATCAGTCAGCATGGTCCAGTTGCTGACGTAAAGCCGGTCCATGCAAACTCGTTGCTGGAACGACGTGTCTGAACGACCGGAAATCTGCCATAGCCCGGTGATACCTGGCCGTGTCATCAAATAGTGGGAACGAGAACTGCTATATTTATCCAGTTCGCCAAGTGTCACCGGGCGGGGGCCAACGAGACTCATGTCGCCGCGCAAAACGTTGATAATTTGTGGAAGCTCATCAAGGCTGAGTTTACGCAAGATCGCGCCCATCGGGGTAACACGCGGGTCGTCGTCAAGTTTGCGTTCTTCTTCCCAGATTTTGCGTTGATCAGGATTGTCGCGCAGATATGCCGCAAGAATGGCGTCGCCATTCACCGCCATGGAACGAAATTTCAAACACTGGAACTTACGACCGTTGTGACCGATGCGCTCATGACCATAGAACAACGGCCCACGATCTGTCAGGCGCAGCATGATGATGAGGCCAAGCAAAAGCGGGAACAATGAAATAATCAAGAAAACAGAGGCAGAGACGTCGAAGACCCGCTTTAGCCGACCGCCAACCGGCTGGCGCTCGTTTCTCTGTTTGGCCACGCGGGCTGGACGTTTAATATTACTTGGTTGCCAAGTGCCGACACCAGTATCTCTTACAAGGTCAAATGCCATGATGAACTCCTAAATAGGAAGTCGTTGAAAGATCGTTTTGCAGTGCAGAATTTCTTTAGTCCTCTTAAGTGTCGTTTAAGTGTCAAAAGCAGCCAAGTGCACAGATGCGAATGGCGGCAAAAATAAGGCCAAAAAAGGTCTAAAGTCATATTTTTAAACAGGTTTGAATGGTTTTTTGCTCAATTTGGATGCGGTTAAAAAACTAAAAATTTTCAGAATTTTGGCCGTTGTTAACAATAATGCTGCAATGCCGCATTTTGGTTTTCATTAATTGCCTATTCGAAATAATCCCCGAATCGGGAAAAGCGCCCGCTCAGCCCATATGAGGTCGCTAGGCCGGTCGCGCTTTTGGTGAACGAAGTCTGCCCTTGCCCTTGCCTTGCATCAGGATCGATACCCAGTTTGGTAAGACTGAAAGAGCCTTCCTGATGATGACAGCAATCGCAAATGACGCGATTGGTGCAACGAAGAAGAAAATCAGAAAGCCCGACGACATAGGTTTCAAGCCAAGCAGCAAGTGCAAAACGGAAATACTACGTGCGTGACTGAGGTATGTCAGGTAAGCGTGCGGCTCAAACTTTGCAAAGTGCGCCTGCAATGGGGTTCTGCTTACTCGTTCCGCGACAAATATAACGAAGACCGTAAGCGCCACTCTTTTTATGATATTGGCGACCTCTTCTGATGCTGCACTATCAAATTGCGCGGAGTCCAAAAATAAGCTGACAATCAAAAGGAGGACCGCCCCAACAAGCACGCCAAAATGTCTGGCGATGCTTTCGAGAGAAAGCCCGTAGATACGGGCCATGCAGCCCGCGAACAAAAAGAGTGGTACCGTTGGACGAAAAATGACCGGCTCCAAGGCGTCAAAAATGGCTGCAGCGCACAGTAATATAATGACTGGGATAAGCGCATGGCGAAGAAGGGGCCATGTGACCGCAAGCAAAATGGAGCTCACAAAAAGGTCCCTTAGAAAGAAAAGGGACTGACTGACCGGTTCTGACCCTAAACCTGTGAGGGCGTTAATATAGGTCCAAGCATCTGCATCACGAAAATAGTCAAGCGCGGAACTATGCACGCCAACATAAGCAGCGGCGACGGCCATCGCGATGAACGTCATGTTCCAGAACGCCATCGGAATGATCAGTGTTACAAACCGACTTTGAATAAAGGGGAGTACCCGGCCGGAGTTAATCGCAGCGATTGACAGGAAGCCGCTGACAAAACTAAGCGTCGCAACGCTCGCACGGGCAAGGAAGTCAATCCAATACTCCGACACCCAGCTATATGCGCCGGTGTTGATGATGGACGCTGCGCCGCTGGTGTCTACATGGGCATAGATCATCAGAAAGATGCAGATCACCCGCATTGACCGGATCATGTCACTTTCCGTTTGCGAGATCGCGCGCAATGGAGAGGGAGAACGGTCAAACATCAAGAAGCTGCAACCCGGCTGCGCAAGATTGCGAGCTGATACTTTAGCCAGAACTTAAGCAACCGACCGTATCCAATGCGGTCGCGTTTGCGGATCTCATCGAAGAAGGGTGTTTGCCGTAGGTATTTCCAATACAGCCAGGCATAGGGATGCCATTCATCAGACTTCCACGGTTTCCAGCGTTCTGTGAAATGTATGATGCCTGGCAGGTTTTGTTGATCTGTGCCAGAGTCGCGATAGATTTGATTGTCATTCACAAAGGCCCGCTGGAAATTCCACGTGTTGTCCAGAATAGTCCAATTCTGCCAGAGCACCTGATTTAGGGCATCTTGATCCGCAAATTCATAGACACTCGGGTTTGCGATAAGGCAATCCAGCGCTTTGGTTAAGTATCCGTTCGCACGCTCTGCTTTCAAATCGACAAGCAACATACCTGCGTTGAAGTACCTGCCTTCTCCGGGCAGTCCGAAGGTGTTCGCCAGTTTTGTCGCCGACAGATTATGATCTTGAACGGCAGCAACAGGGTAGCCGTGCATGTCACTTCGCCAAAGCGGCAAAAGGTTTCGTGTGACCAACATATCGATATCGAGATAAAGGACCCGGTCGATTTCTGGCGGCAGCATCTCAGTCATAATCAGCCGCAAATATGTTGCGCGACTAATATGCATGATCGGTGGCAAGTTCAGAGCAGGGTGGCTGTCGACATGGTAATCGATGACTTCAAGAGCCGGAGACGCTGCACGAATTTGGGCCAGCAGGTCCGAGCCAACGCTATCCAATATGGCATGTACCCGCAGGTTCTCTGGGCCTTTGTGAGTTTCAATTGATTTCAAAAGCGCAGAGAAATGCGGAGCGTAATTCGCATCCGTCACGCAGACCAATTCAATTGTTTCTTCGTTTGGCATTGTCTTGGTCTCCGAAGCCGTCGGCTCGACAGATTAAAAATAGCGAGATTGTGCGGCAGGTTGTTTGAAATTGGCTATGAAGAGCGCGCGCGCCATGCCGAAATGCATCTTTGCGCGTTCGGGCCGACGGCGAACCGTCGCCAAGACACCGCGCAGAATGCGCGCAATGATGCGGTCCGGCATGATGAGGCGGCGATTTACGAAATGCCCAATCGCCAGTTCTTCGTTCAGTAGCTTTTCATGGCTCCAAACATCTTCGCCATGATTGGGATTCAGGTATCTCATTTCCGGTGTTTCAACCCGCCAGCTGCCGCGCCCGAAGGCTTTGTAATAGTAGCGAGACCATTCTTGATCTTCGGCGGAGAACACTTCTTCGCGGTAAGGGCGATCGATGATGCGCTGAGTGGGGATCAAGGCCGCCGTATTTGAAATGCCATTGCGCCCGTCGAAATTCTTCCGGTCCAAGACGTAGCTGAGATCTCCAACCTGGCCTGGATTTGGCGGAAGCCAATATACAATTTCAAGTCCGCGTGCCTGTGCATCGCACCAACCTCTTTCAATCAACTCAGCACCAAGCAGCACATGACTTGATATAATAAGCGTCAATGGAGACGGGTTTGCCACAGCGCCAACATTGATCGCGCGAGAATAGTTAAAGTCGCCCTCGGGGTAGGGCACGACGATTGCACCGAGATTTTCAAATTCTGCCGCTGTTTCTGCGGAACCCGAGCTATCAACGATCAGAATATGTTCAGGAGGCGCAGTCTGCGCACGTAGCCCTTTGACAACTTCTTCTAACAATGGCGTACATTGATAGGCGCGGATCACTGCGCCATATCGAGGGCGTTCCATTTTGATCGGCTCCGCGGTTACAGGCGGAAATGAGGCTGGCTTTTCTGTAAGTCCCATAAATTCAATCCGTCATAGAACGTCTTGGCCTAAGTTCTTTGAAAATCGGGTTAGGCCAGAATCGAATAAGCAGTATTTTTTTGGCAGTATCATTCGATGCCTGAAACTGTTTTATGAAACCTATGAGACGAATAGTCGTGCTTTGCCAAATTCAGAGGCCGATGCTTGAGCAAGTGCTGGTTTACTGGGCACAAGCGCTCAGAATGACCGCCACGTGTGGTGCGCTCTGAAGTTGGTCTGTCTTTTCGCATTTCTGATACGCAATTATGAAATGTGACAAGTCGAGGCTGCTGGATTGCCATTGATTTTCCCAATCATTTGAAAGCTGGTTCGGGATGAAAGACAGCGCAGATTAGTTTTAGAAGGTAATTAGATGCAGTATTTATTCGTGATCACCTATGGCCGGTCCGGGTCCACTGTTTTGATGAATTTGCTTAACAGCATCGACGGCTTCGTAATTCGCGGTGAAAACAATGGCATTCTGAGCAAATTTGCCGTTATTTCCAAAGATCTGGAAGACGCCCATGCGGTCCAGTCGCAGTTCAATCTTTCGTCCAAAGCACCCTGGTTCGGGATCACAGAGGTTAGCCCAAACTCTGTGTCTAAACAACTGAGCAGAGTATTTGTCCAAGATATACTCTGCCCGCCTGACAATACGCGTGTTATCGGATTTAAAGAGATCCGCTATACTACTGAGGATATTTCGGATGCGGACTATGCAAAGGTCATTGATTTCATGGCCCGAGAATTCCCGGATTCCCGGTTCATTTTTAACACGCGAAATTGGCGCGAGGTGGCGCGCTCGGGATGGTGGCGCTATCGCAAGGATCTTGGGAACCTTCGACAATGCATCGAAAGTTCGAATAGCCGTTTCAATTTGAGCGCAACAGAGTTAGGCGATCGCGCTTTTTTGATCGATCATGCGGATTTTAAGAGAAACGCTGATGGCTTCCGGCCGCTACTGACTTGGCTAGGGGAGAGCTTGAGCGATCAAAAGCTAAAGGAGATTACCGAAAACAAGCTTGAACATTTGCAGACCAAAGTCGATGACCGCGGTCGCATGCTTCGGTTGCGACGCCGAATCTACTGGTGGACTCATGGGCTGAAAATTTTTGACCGTAAACAATTAAAGCCAGATTGAAAGGCAGCCTTCTGATGAACCCAAGTTCGAACTTTTTGCGTGATCTACTGGGGGGGGTAAGCCGCAAGGTATCGCCAGACCCTAAACAAATATTTTTCCTGCATATCGGAAAATGTGCCGGTACTCAGATTGGCGATGTGATTAAAAAGATAAATGAAACCAAAGGCAACGTGCTTCACAAGTGCTTCCACGACGATGCGCTAAAAGACATTCCGGTTGAAGCCGACTATTTTTTCTCGATCCGCGAACCCATATCTCGGTTCTATAGCGGATTTTATAGCAGGAAACGCAAAGGGCAGCCGCGGATGTTCTTTGAATGGACCGAACACGAAGCCTTCGCATTCCAAGAATTCGAACATGCCAATGACTTAGCCGAAAGCCTTTTCGAAGACAGTCATATTGGCTCCAAGGCGATGCAAGCAATTACTTCCATTAGGCACACTGCCCAAAATCAGATTGACTGGTTCTTTATGTGCGGTGGCATTTTTGATGTTCGTCCGCCGCTGGCAATTATTCGCCAAGAAAATTTTGCATCCGATTTGTCGAAATTCCTCGAAAGAGCGGGACTTACAGAATTGCAGAATGAGTTCGATTTTTCCAAAGGAAAGAAGAAGGCTCATGCCAACGATTATAGCGCGACACCGCCTCTTTCAGACAAAGCAAAAACCAATTTGCAGCACTGGTATTCACAAGACATCGAGTTTTATCGCGTTTGCGAGCGTTGGATTGAAAAAAATATGTAAGCACCGAAAACAGTCGTAAAACTATGACTGCATCTTTAGGCGCTTTTGCAATTTCCTATAAAAGCCAACTATCATCTCAGTTAAATCAACTTCTGCGCTTTTTGGCTTTCCATGCACGCGCCACAAAATTGCGATGGAAATGGCATAACAAGCCAGGCCCGCAAAGGCGAACGCAAGAAGTTGTAGGAATTGGCCGATAAGTGACGACTGAGTCATTGGAAGCATTGTCCCTAAACCCGATAAGACCAAGGCTGTTGCGATACATGCTAAGACCGGGCGCAGGCCTAATCCAAGTTGATTGCGTAAAGGTATCTCTGCGATGCTGCGAACAAGAGTCATATTCCAGACCACGTTGACTGCAGTGGCGACCAAAGACCCGAGCATCGCGGCGATCAACACGTTATTGGGTCCGAAAGGCCATGCGACCCATATTGCAATGCCAACGATTGGCCATCTGACAATGATCACTCGAACCGAGCGATAAAAAAGCTTCTTGGTATTATCCGTCGCCATTGCGATCGGTTGCAAGGCCACCATTGATTGAGCAGCGGACATCATCGCTTGAATTTGAATAACGGGGACAGCGAGTAACCATTTGTCGCCAACAGCGATTGTGACCAAGGGTGCCGCCAGAAAAATGATTGCGGTCGCAAATGGAAAAACGACGAGGCAAAGGATCCCTTGGGCCCGCAAATACGCGCGGCCCAATGCGGGTATATCTGAATTTAGCCGAGAAAATGCTGGGTAAAGCGTTTGCCGAATTGGCTGGTCCAACTGGTCGAATAATACTCCTGTCACACGGTTACCAAATCCATAAAGCCCCATAAAATTGGTTGGTAAAACGGCCCCATATACAAGCGGGTTTGCCCGCCAGTTCAATGCCTGCGCGCAGTTTCCAAGTGTGAGCCAAATCGAAAACGAAAGGAGTTCTCGCCAATGCAGTAGCGTGAAACGTGGGAGGAATGGTCTTAATACATAAGACAAAAGAACGCGGGTCATTTCAGAGGCGAGAGCGCCGATGATCAATGCCCAATAACTCTGGTAAATCAATGCAACTGCAACCGCTGCAATAAAGCCAACGGCTTTCTCACTGATCTGCATAATGAAGATCTGATGGAATACGAGCTCGCGTTGAAAGAGGATCAAACGTGGGTTCAACAACGAAAGCAGAAACACACCGAGCGCTAAAACCTGTAAAATCTCACGTAAGCGCTCGTCACCGTAGAATTGAGCAACTGGTCCAGCGCAGAATACCATGGCCAGACCGATAATAGCACCGCGTATCGCTGAGATCGTAAATGCCGTATGAAAGTGGTCCTTCTTGGGGTCCTTGTGTTGGATCAAAGCCTCGGACACGGGCATATCCGTTATCGAGGTCAAGATCGCCATGAATGCGGTTGAAATCGCGACGAGTCCGAAATCCTCTGGCACAAGAATACGCGCCAGAATGAGAGTACTAATCAAACCCAGAGCATTGGCCAACAGGCGGCCAATCGCAATCCAAAGCGCCCCTTTCATCAAGCGCGATCGCGTCTCACCCATCGTCTTTCTTACCTTTGGAGGTATGCAAGAAGGTCACGTCGCTGCGTGCCGCGAGATCGGCTCTGTCTTTTTGCCAAGCAGCCTCCAGTTTCTCGCACTGTTCTGGCGTCCATGGCGAAAACCGATCAGATTTATCTTTTGGGGGGTAAAGCTCTTCAAGTTCTAGCATGCGCATCATGCGTTCCGGCCCTTGGATATCGCTGGGTAAAGCCACAATTTCCCTTACTGCTCTGTTTGATGCACTTGGTCTCACATCTACCTGCTGAAGTGGACGTAAAAGCTTTTGATCGACGCCCGTCATACCCTTTATTATTCTGGGTTCTAAGTCGCGAAAATCTTCATACGCCCAAACGATCAAATTTGCATTCGGCAAGGCCTTGCGAATTTGATCAATCAATGAGGGCCAACGGCCAGCGGCATCCTCATATCGATTGGCATATTGCTCTGGTGTCGGCATGGGCCAGAAACGAGCCGCTTCCCCATACATCGATGCAAAAAAATCGGGGTAGCTGCGAATGCATAGCCACACCTCAAGCTGGCGATCTGATGGGATGGCCTTTTTCAACCAAGACAGGCGATTAGCGCACTCTGAATAAAACTGATCACCTAAGAAGTCAGCCCCTTCGCCAATTAGGTTTTCTTCTGAAAGCAATACGTCCCTTTCAATGGAAAACCATGGTTTCATGCGCACTGACATTTGATCTCCAAAAATGAACGAAGCCAGACGCCCCCGTAGGCTGCTGCGCCTGCGTTTGCTTTGTTCCCAAGACAACTTCACAACATCACGCACGTTTTCTCTTGGCCAATATGCGACTCCGTTTCTGGCGAGAACGGCGCGATTGTAGCTAAAATACTGCTGAAGGTACGTCGTTGCGGTCTTGTGAGCGCCGATATGAAGCTTAATGGCTTTTTGCGCCATGGGATGTCCAATTTCTGTGAAGTTTGATTTTTCAAGCATGATTGAAAACTGAGTGGGTTGGCGCCAAATTAATTTGATTGAAATTCCGACTGATTTTTTTCGAAGTAGGTCTTCACGCGGACCTCGAAAGGTCGCAAAAACCAAGAAATTGCGTCTGCTAGCCAGGAAGATTTTTTGTTAAGAACGTCAAACCCGTAACTCATTAGAACGATAGATAATGTCAACGAAAGTGCGTATATTTTGGTTTCGGCGGGGCCGTCCGGCGTCAGGTTGATTAGATAGAGTAAGATGTTTCCCCAAGCGAAAGTGAACAAACTCGTGCGTCCAAAAAAGCTAAGTTTGTTCAACAGCTCGCGGCTCCCGAATTTCCATGAGTCGAAGACCATAACCAAAAAAATGGCTGTCGCATAAGCGACCGATGTACCGCAAATAAAGTAAACGGGATGGCTCATCATCCTAAGCTCCATATTTGGGATGCCGGATATGTAGCTCGATGGTAGAGCAAAGAATGTAAGTACTGTGAATGCGAACGATAAACCAAAGAACAATTTGAGTTTCTGACGATCGAATTCAAACGTTTTCAACGTCGATGCCCTCGGGCTTTGCGCTAAAATCGCCTTGCGAAGCAGAGCAGTTAACGCCCAGCCGGCAACCATTAAAGAGACCCCGTGCAAGACGGATGGGCCAGCAACCCGAGTATCACCAAATCCAGTAATGAATTTCACAAACCGGACGAACTGAATTGGTGCGTTTTCATCAGCCATTGCGTGCGCGAGCCCGTTCCCAATTGGCCAGGCGATCTGATATGCGATTGCGAATAAAATACACAAACCAAGGCCAAACCGGATGCGTATTAAGATCAATAACGGGGACAGAAAAAGTAAAACAGTATAGAGTTTTAGAATCTCAGTATATGGCGAGTTTCCCATGAAGAAGATGCAGGACAGACTAAACATGAGAGAGTAGTCATCTCTAACGAGAAACAGTACAAATATTGAGATCGCATAAAGCAGCCAACACTGGAGGGCCCGAGTCCAAAGCCGAGCGCTTACAGCAGCGGCTCTGCCTGATTCCATGCGCGGAAGGTAAACAAGTTCAAGCATTACGCCAAACAAGACAATAAAAACTGGCGGCGCCAATTGCATGCAGATCTTAAGGTAAAAACTCAGCTCTGCTGGCAGGTAAGTGTATAGTCCCGCCTCGTTAAATGCATGAGAGGCCATAGCCAAGAAAATTGCGAGGCTTCGCGTGAAATCCAAACCAACAATGCGCATGCGAATAACTCTTTCCCGAGAACGTCACAACGTCAGTTTATTCTTGGCATGTAACCGATAAACAAAAAATGCGGACCAAATCGATTATCATCTCTGGTAGGCGTCACGCATGCTTATTAAGCGACGTTCATTTTGAAAGATCAAAAAATAGCGATTAGAAAGACCACTTTTTGAGCAACAAGGGCGCCGTTCGCCAAAATGCAACGAGCGGCTGCAAGGGCGATAGTAGGTTGCGGACGTAAATGGGCATTAGCTAGTATGACACGCGTTTTATCGAGTATTGGCGGCCAAGTGAGGCTGTTCAGGAACAGCGGTTCTTAGTTATTATGCTAAGAAGCAATTTCTTTACACCGATCGCTCATTTGTTGGTAGGTTCGTTGCACTTCTGAACAATTTTCATTGTTGAGAGAGGCAAAAACGGATTGAAAAAACTTATATTGAAAGTGTTTGTCGCCCTTGTTTCTGTGGCATTCGCGGCTTTGTTAATATTTGTTTCAGTGCCAGGTTTGACCTTTAACTCTACTGTGAAAGCGGCTGGTGTGCCGATCATAGGTCTACATTGCCTCGTGCTGACTTTGGCCAGCCTTCGTCGACCCTTTCGTGCGCGCGGCCGCAGCGCAACCGTGTTTTATATTTGGTGCGCTCTCGTACTGGTGACGTTGCCATTTGCATTTATGAAAAGCGCATTTGGTGTCGGTGATGTGGCGAGCATTTTGATCACTGTGGCCGAAAACAGAACGGCGGAAATGGTTGCCGTCGGGCTTGAGGGTTTTGCAAAAGAATTCTGGGATATCTTTGCAAAAGCCGCGGGGCTTATTCTGTGTGGCTTCTTCATGATCAAATACGTTCCGCTTGGTCAGAAGACGATCATTGCCGCGACACTTATTTTGTTTGTTGGCAACCCGTTGACGCAATTCCTATTCAGAAGCGTTATTCCGCACCCAGATCAAACACTTTTGGAGGCTGATCTTCTTGCATTGGCGCCAGTGATTCAGGCGTCTCCCGAGGTTCAGAAAAACCTCGTCGTGGTCTACCTTGAAAGCCTAGAGCGGACATATCATCAATTGAACGTCTCAAAGGAAGCGTTTGCGCAATTCTCTGAGTTCGAGAAAGCGGGCTATGCGTTCCCAAACCTTCTTCAGCTTCATTCTTCGTTTTTTACGGCGGGTGGCATCGTCGCTTCGCAATGCGGTGTTCCTCTTCTGCCGCGCGGCGTGTTCAGCGCAAGGCGACGGATTCACGACAAGATAGATGTCATCCCTGAGGAAACCGATTTTCTGATGGGGGTTAGATGTCTTGGCGATATTTTGAACGAAGAAGGTTATATCGCGAGCTATATCAACGGGTCCTCCCTCTCGATCTTTTCCAAAGGTGCATTCTTTAGCAGCCATGGATTTCAGCGTGTGAAGGGCTTGGAATCCTATCCAGGGTATGAGGACGAACCGCGGACGAATGTCTGGGGCATGGATGATGATCTGTTGTTTGAAAGATTGGCGGAGGAGTTGCGTTGGCTTGCGGGGCAAGAGAAGCCCTTCGTGTTGACGACGCTGACGCTCTCGACCCATGGGCCAGATGGATATCCCGAACAGAACTGTGCCTTGGGAAGCAAGGGCGAGCTTCCTTTGGTTGCTGCGATTAGGTGCAGCGGCGCCCATGTAAACGGTTTGCTGAAAGAGATTGAAGCGCTTGGGATTCAGGACGACACATTGGTCGTGCTCCTTTCAGACCACCTCGCATTCAGAAATGCACTTCATTCTGAACTTCTCGCGGTGTCTGATGACCGTCGGAACTATGTCGTTGTGCTAGGTGATGAGGTCGGGGTGAATGCTAGGGAAGGGACTTTGCTGGATGTCTATCCGACGCTTTTAGAGCTTTTGGGTTTTGAGATTGAAGGAAACCGTGCGGGTCTTGGTCGGTCCCTTATTGGGGACGCGCCGACGCTTGTGGAATCCTTTGGATTGAGACGGACCAATCGTGCAATCAAGAATAACGCTGACCTTCAACGCGCGATCTGGGCAGATACGCACGGCAATTAATCGGTCAATCTGTTCGGCGTTGGTTGGCTGAGACGTTACGCCAAGCAAGGTCTAACAATTCCATGTTTAGCTCTGGCGGCCGGTCAAGGTAGCGACATGCTGCAAAAATGTGGTTCACCAAGAACCCCGGATGTGCACCAGAAGTAATGAAACGTTCCTTCGTATAGCGTTTCTCAAAGAATTCCTCCATCACAGCAGGCTGCCACTTTAGATCACGAGCGTCGCAGACGTCTTTGAAGATTTGAATGTAGTCTTCTCGGCTGGGGCTCGGCACATGGATTTTGAAATAGATTCGCCTTTGTGCGGCATCGTCGCCCAAATCTTCGGGGCGAATGTTGGAAGAGAAAACGACAAGTTGGTCAAAGCTCACCTGGAACTTTTTACCTGTGTGGAGGGACAGAATATCGAAGCCTTTTTCCAAAGGAACAATCCAGCGGTTTAGATATTGTTGCGGTTCTTCCTTTTGGCGACCGAAATCGTCTAGAACAAAAACGCCTCCTAACGCTTTTAGGTGCATCGGCGCTTCATAGTAACGCGCGTTGGCCTCAAATCTTAAATCCAACATATCCAACGTGAGTTCGCCGCCCGCGATGACGACAGGTCGCCGACAGGGGACCCAGCGCGCATCTAGTTCGCGGGAATTCGCAAATTCTTCTTCGGGCTCGTGCAAGGTTTCGTCATAGAAGCGTATGATTTGGTTCCCGACCAAGATGGCATAGGGCACGCTAATGATATCGATGAAAGATTCACCAAGCGCTTCTGCGAGTGATGTTTTGCCGTTGCCAGGTTCGCCATACAGCAACATCGACCGGCCTGAATTGGCGGCGGGACCGAGTTGCGCTTTCAACACCGATGGGATCACCAAGTGAGAAAACGCATCGTCCAATTCCGCGCGATGCACCTCTTCATGTTTGATAGATTGTGTTTGAACCTGAGCTTCAAACTGTTCAAGTGTGACGGGGGCGGGGCCCACGTATTGTGACACGGCCTGTGCATCAAGGGCCCATTTTTTCCCAAGGTCCGTCAGGCTGTATCTGATATCAGATTTAACGTCCGCGCTTTCTAGCCCCTGAGATTCCACCAACATCAGAGCTGTCATTTCTTTCAGGATTTGCCGACAGACAAGTTTCGGGAGTTTAATGACATCAGCGATCTGAGCTGGCGTCATTGTCCCGCCTTCGTGCAGGATCTTTGATGTGAGATTGAGAATGAACGACAGGGACAGGCCGGTCTCATCTATGGTTTTTGGCTGAGCGCCCGGTAGAAAGTTCGCCTTGCGCGAGGGAGCTTCTGGCGGCGTTTCATCCATTTCAGCCGGCTCTTCAGGCTGCAGCGCCATGTCCTTCGAGGCATTGTCTGATATTTTAGCTGGATCGTTTGCGGGCGTGTCTGCGGACGACACTGCATTATTCTCAGGCTCTTCAAGCGAGGCTTGTTTATCTTTTGGTTTATCAACGTTTACTTTTTTATTTTTGCCCAGCCCAAAAACCATTTTAAATCCACCGTTGTTCTGTTGTGTTTGATTTGAACCACCAAAACCTAAGCGCTGAGAACACATTAGCCGCGTGGTGTTTATTTCCCAAAAGGTTTCTTGTTCGAAATTTTATTGCTGACGCGCCCTGTGCAAATGATTATGTATTGTATCAAAATAATCGCAATCGGTGACAAAGAATTCTCAAAATGAGAATTCGTTGGCCTCGTCAGGGTCGTTGACTTAAGGTTAAGGGCGTAGGCAAGACAATTATAGAGCACCGAAGCAAATTCGGTTGGGACAGAAAATGCGTATTATTGTTGCGGCAGTATTGGTACTGGGTTTGTCGGGATGCGAAGGCTTTAATGGTGCCTTTGACGACGGCGTGAATTCTGAACTGGATAACGCAAATCGTGCTTACTACCGAGATGATGAATCTTTGGTCGCAGCGAAGATCCAGTTTGCTGAGGGCAACTTTGGCCGTTCTTATCGTCTATTTGACAAAGCGCTTGAAGTGACGCCAGCCGATCCTGCGGCGCTGTTGGGCTATGCGGCCTCAGCTGATATGCTTGGCCGTTTCGACAAGGCCGACGCGGCTTATCAGAAATTGCGCCCAATCATTGGTAACCGGATTGAGTACCATAATAACTACGGATACTCGCTCTTGTTGCGTGGCGATTTGATTAACGCGCGACGCCACTTCCTCATCGCTTATGAGATCGACCCAAGCAATGAACGGGCTGCAAATAATCTTGAGCTGCTGCGCAATTCGGTCAACTTCCCTAAACGAGCGCCGGGCGATCTGCGCGGAATCTGATCTGATTGAGAGTGACCTTGCTTAACATCATCGAGCTTCTCGCTGAGGTCGGATGTTTATGCTTGTTAATTTGGATTGCTGTTCGCGACTTTCGTACGTTGAAAGTTTCCAATCAAAGCAATCTTATTCTTCTTGCACTCTATTGTGTGTGGCTTGCCTCCCGCGGTTTTGAGGCGGTCGAAACCGATCTTTTGGTTGCAGTGCTTTTCTTTGGTGTGGCGCTTGTGATGTGGCTCGCCAAAATGATGGGCGCAGGGGACGTAAAGCTTTATTTCGTTTTGGCTCTGTTTATTGGAGTCGACGGTGCGGCGCCCTATGTGCTGATCCTTTTGCTGATCTCGCTGCTTGCGTTTCTGGTATTGAGATTTTGGAACGGCGGCGCGCCAACTGACGGACAGAGCCCATGGGCTGCGCGCATGACAGAGTTCAAAAAGTCTGGGAAATTGCCCTACGCGGTGATTATGGTTGCGTCTGCTTTGGGTCCGATTTGCATCCGCTTTTTTTGGTAAACTTGAGAAAACTCTAGAATTATGTGAATATTTAAGGGATTGGACCCCTTTGGGGGAGATTAGCTTTTTGTAGGTATGTCATGAAACTATTCGCTAAAGCGACGGACGGCTTCATTCTGGTTTTAGGTTTGATCTCACTTCCAGTGTTTGTGGGTTTCGGTCTTTTGCTCATCGACTTGAGCCGTGTGACCAACGCGCATTCGGATCTAGCGCTTGCCGCGGATGCGGTGGCTTTGGCCGGGGCAGGGGAACTTGATGGCGGTGATGACGCGATCACCAGAGCGCAAGCAGCAATGAGTACGACCGGGCTCATCAATACGGTGAGCATGTTGGCGACGTCTGGCGATGATGCACATATTGATCTTCGCTACGAAGACACTGAAGGCAACGAATTCACTGTTATTTTCCTTTCAGACATCCCAGCAAGCGATTTGACACCAATTGATACGGCGTGGGTCGCTGCCAACGTCGCAACCGATGGGCCATCGGCACAGTATGTATATGTGCACGTACAATCCCGTGACTTAACCACAGTCTTCTTTAATCCCTTAAACCTGCTTCGAGACACCGTCCCTGTCGCAGCCATAGCTGTGGCGCAGGCAAGGTCGGCGATTTGTGACATTCCGCCCTTATTCATTTGTAATCCGTTGGAAGATGCAGGCTATGCAGGGGATGCTTTGCAAACCGGGTTTGCAAATGGCGATCTTCATGCGCGGATCTTTAAGCTTCACCCCAAGGGGCCTTCGACTGCGGCGCCCGGAAATTTTGGCTTTCTTTCCATTGACGGCACCTCGAGCGCGGACGAGCTGCGCGATTATTTTGCAGGGGCGCAGGTTCCTAGGTGCTTTGCCGAAGGGATTGTCACCACAAAACCCGGCGCGGCAGAGTCTATCGCGCAAGGCTATAATGTGCGTTTTGATATTTACGAAGGCAATATGAACTCGCCCATTGGTACACAGCCCGGCGGTGAACCTTGGCCGGCTGCGTATGGGATGCCTGCTGTCAATGTTCGGAAAGGCATTCGTCCAGGGGTGAACGGCGCAAATATCAATTCATGTGTTCGAACAAATGGCGGCGGCGGTGGCGGCGGCAATGGTGGTGGAAACGGCGGCGGCAATGGCAATATTGATGAGGCCATTGGTGACGATCACATCAATTTAGGCGTCACCAGTTGGGATCCCATGGTGACGCACTTTGGCGATAACGGGGTTGCCGATGATGTGTTTGGCCTGCCGGACGATTTCGTGATGAGTGCTGCAGGCGTTGTTGCCGGTGCTGCGTCTGGATCCGGTGGTTGGCCAATCGATGTGTATATGGATCAGAACTATGGTCACTTGAATAACCCACCCAGCGACACTTCAGGCGGGGAATGGCCCGTTAGTTCGCATCCGGTGAACACCACACCATCGCGATATGACGTTTATCTGTGGGAACAGGAAACGGCATTGAGTGTTTCTGATAGTGGCGGTGGTGTCGACTATTTCTATCAAGTGCCCCATGTGGGTTCCGGAACCAACGCGTCGAATGCCAACAGCGAAAGTGGTGAGGCCTTGTGCGGCATTGGCAATACGCCGACGGCTAAATTGCCCGTTTCCGAACCGGACCGTCGTTTGACTGTCGCAGCGATCATCGATTGTAATTCTGCGTCGGCGGTGGCCGAAGGGGGCGGGGTCAACGATTACTTCGTGAATGCTTATGCAACGGTGTTCATGGTGCGCCCGATGATCGATACCATTGATATCGAGATCGTAGACATTACCGGCTACGGCGGAAATGGAACTCTTGATGCCTTCATTCGCAAAGAAGCGATCCTTGTACGCTGATTCGTCGGTGAATAATCAAAAGGATAGTTTTCCCGTTTAGCGTGTATCAAATTTTATGTTATATCTCATAGGTGGATATTTTTTAACTGAGCATACACAATTGGACGCAAGATGTAGGATTGTTGAAATATTTCAGTGCGATAGTGAAAAAAGTTTGGCAAAAATTTGACATAATAAATTTCTCGGATGTAGCATTGTTTCGTTAAATACGAATAATTCGAATACTAATTAGTCTCAGAATGAGACGGGCGCGAGTGGTCTTGCTGTCAGGAGGTAGCAAGCGTTTGGGTACTTGGAGTAACAGAATGAATATTAAGTCTTATTTGGTGGGTTTGTACGCTCGACTTCGTTCCGATGAGGAGGGGCTTGCACTTACAGAATACCTCATCCTACTTGGTCTTTTGACGGCAGCCGTTGTTTTGGCCATCTTGGCGTTTGGCCAGAACCTTGGCGCAGCATGGCAAGCATGGTCTAACTGGATCACGGGCCTCGACGGACCGCCTTCATTGCCATCCTAATGGCGTTGGCGCAATTTCGCGCCAACACGCCAAATGCATGATGCGGCAAGGTCGCATCATGCACATTGTTTAGAATTTGGAAACGATGGGCCGCGCAAGGCTGACCGAAAGATTTTTGATCGGAAAGCTGGGTTCTTAGTTTCGTCGTTGAGTACAATTACACAAAGCTTCTGAAAGGAGGCACGTTCGTATGAGGTTTTCAACCGTAGCCAGTTTGTTGGTGGCAGTGATTATTGCCATCGTTGCTGTGTTTGGATTTCAGCAATGGTTGGAAAACGAAAGAACGAGCATCCAGGCCAATCTTGAAAGTCGACTGCTTGCCGAAGCAGAGAAGGCTGCGGAAGAGGCGAAGGCCCCCAAGAACACAATTGTTGTTGCGGACCGTCGGTTGGCCTTTGGTAATTTGATCGATGCAAATGTTCTGCAAGAAATCGAATGGACCAGTAATATTAAACCTGAAGGTTCATTCTCCAAAATTTCAGATGTGGTGGTTGGGGATACGGAAGAGACTCGGCGCTTTGCTTTGACGCAAATCGAGTTGGGAGAGCCGATCCTAGCATCAAAGATCACGGTGCCTGGCCAGCGTGCGAAGCTTTCCGCGGCACTGACCCCCGGCTTGAAAGCTGTTTCTATTCGCGTGAATGACGTTTTGGGCGTGGCCGGGTTTGTTCTACCTGGCGACCGTGTCGATGTCATGTTGACCAGGGGCGGCAAGTCAAGCCGCTATGTTGACGTGCTGCTGCAAGGCGTGCGTGTTTTGGCGATTGACCAAGTCGCCGACGAGCGCCGGGATAAGCCTAGCGTCGTTCGCACTGTCACTTTCGAAGTCAACACGATTGAAGCGCAAAAACTGGTTCTTGGCGCAAATGTCGGGGTATTGTCGCTGGCCCTGCGCAATGTCGGCTCAAACGAATTAGAAGAGCTTGAACGTATCACGACGAAAGATTTAAACGAGCAAGATGCGGCGGATGATCTGATCCGCGCGCGTAATGAGCAATTGCAGATAGACGCCGAAAAAGCGGAACAAGATGAACGCTTTTCGAGCCTAGAAACGTTGATACAAAGCCTTTCTGACGGCGTGAACCAGCGCTTAGAGGGGGTCGAAGAGAAAATCGAAACCCAAGAGCAAGTGGTCGAAGTCGCTCCGGAACCCGTCGTTGAGGTGGCTCCAGAGCCAAAACCGGCACCGATTGTTGCCATTAGGTCAACAAAAGTGAATGTCGGTGTCATTAGAAACGGCAAGCGCGTTGACTATAAGGTCTCACGAGGAGACGATGAGGCTGAAGAACTGGGGTTCGAGGAGACGGGCGAAACCACAACGACAGTGGACGCCCAGTGAATTGAGGGCAGAAAAATGAAATTCTTAGCGCAACAGTGCAAGGCGACCTTGAAAGCACCCTTCTTAGGTCTGCTGATTGCGCTGATTGCCATGGCGCCGGTTGCTCAAGCGCAAACGCAGAGCATTACCATTGACGATGGCACAGTCAGCAAAGTCGAAATGGAATCCGGGCGGGTTTTGACGGTCTCAACCGACAAGCCGTTTTCGGAAATCGTTATCGGGAATACAGACATTCTGGACGTATTTCCGCTGACGGATAACTCGCTTTATATCCAGTCTAAGCGATTTGGTATCACGAACATCACGCTTTATACCGAAGACCGTCGCATCCTCGAGGTTGTTGACGTTCGGGTTCGGGCGGATTTTTCGGACCTTGAAGCCTCTATTAAATCCGCGGTTCCAAGCTCTAATATCGCCGTGACAAACATCAACAACCGCGTTCGCCTGACAGGCACCGCTCGGAATGACGTTGATGCCAGCCGTATCGTAAAGATCGCTCAGCAATATACATCTGACCCTGTCATCAATGCGATGCAGATCAAAGGTGAGCGTCAAGTCGAATTGGACGTGCGCATTATCGAAGTAGAACGCAGTTCCGGCCGTGAGCTAGGCGTTAGCCTGACTGGTACAGGCTCTGGAGGCGCGGGCGATGAGCGTTTCGCAACTGGAGCGTTGCCGACGGGTGTGCCTTTTGGCACTGCAGTGGGAACTTTGCTGCAAGTGTCTGGTGGCCAGATCGACTTTATGATCAACGCGCTTGAGGGCAAAGGTTTGGCCCGTCGTCTCGCAAACCCAAAGTTGGTCACGACCAGCGGTATCGAAGCAAATTTCGTAGCTGGTGGCGAAGTGCCAATCTCCGTCGCCAGCCGCACCGATGGTGTCACAACCATCGCCACAGAGTATCGTGAGTTTGGTGTTAAACTGAACTTCTTGCCCGAGGTTCTGGACGATGAATTGATCCGTCTGCGGATCACACCAGAAGTGAGCGACATTGACGCGTCAATTAATGTGAATGGTGAACCTGGGTTTACCACGCGGCGTGCACGGACCACAGTTTCACTGCGGTCTGGTCAAAGCTTCGCGATTGCAGGTCTGTTACAGACAAACAATGCGCGCAGCATTGATCAGGTGCCTTGGCTTGGACAGGTTCCTGTTCTCGGCGCTCTTTTCCGCAGCACCCGATTCCAAAAACGCGAAAGCGATTTGGTCATTTTGGTTACGCCTCGAATTGTACGCCCGGCGCGCCCTGGCGAGCCGCTGGCCAGCCCGTTTGATACGACGCGATCCAGTGATGACGTCGAATTGTTCCTGATGGGGCTCTTGGAAGTGGACAAAGACCAAATCCGCAATTTCAGAAATGGCGTTGGTGTTGTCGGGCCGTACGGTCATATGATTGAATTGGAGTTTGACGATGGCGTCATCAAGAAAAAGTAAGGCTACTCTGCTTCTTTTGGTCTGTGGCACATTGCTCGCCAGCTGCGCTGAGTATCGGAACAATTGGGACCGTGTGTCTACGAGGGCAGGGAATGCCCATATGGCAAATACTGCCATTATGGAAGTTGAGCCAACGAATACTGCAAACACAGGAACCAACGTCGGCGGCTAGAGTTCGTGCCTGTGCGAAATGGCGGAACGCTTGAGAGTTTTATGAGGTAAAGACGGGATCTCTGTAAGGAGGGGCCTGTAAATTGGTACGGAAGAAACATAAGGACCTACGCTCGGACCAAGACGGTGCTGTTTTGGTCGAAGGTGTGCTTGTACTTCCAGTCCTCGTTCTTTTTACAATGGGGCTGCTGGAGTTTGGCAGCCTCATGTGGCAACGCCAGCAGCTTCAAGTTGGAGTGCGTGATGCGGCGCGCTATTGGTCGCGTTGCCGTGAAATTCTTTCATGTGATATTGGGACAGCCCGTGAAATTGCCTTCTATGGCTACCCAGGGGGGGCATCTCAGACCCGCGTTCCCGGATGGGACGACGCTTCAGAGCTTTCAATCTCGCCCGATCTCCTTTCTTTGCCCACGTTGCCTGACATTGATACCACCATCGTGCTGGAAGGTTCGGTAAACTATCAAGGAACCCCGTTTTTTAGCGCGGTGTTCAGCGACAGCATCCAAATCCGGTATTGGGCAACGATGAGGTATTACGGATGGTAATGTCTCTGGCAAAGTTCGCGAGGGATGACACCGCGACGAGTATGACCGAAGCCTTGTTGGCCATGCCGATTGTTTTGTTGGTGTTCACAGGGATGATCGAGTTTGGCGGGTTGGCCTGGCAGTGGAATATGGCTGCGAAAGCAACTCAGATCGGTGCACGGATGGTGGCAGTATCGACGCCTCTGGTTGGGCGCGCGCAATATGAAGCGGCGATGGCATCTGGCATTTCTGGCGAAGTCGAGGGTGATCCGGTTCCAACGTCCACCTCGCGGATCGCTTGCGGTGCTGAAACAACGGCCTGCGCAACAGGCACATTAGAGCGGATTGTCACCGGAGGGGACGGTGTTTGCGGCAGTGTTAGTGCAACTTCCGTTGTCGGTATGTGTGACGTTGCCCCCTTTATCACTGTCGACAATGTACGGGTGACTTATTCTAGGTCTGGCCTTGGCTACGTCGGTCGCCCATTTGGCCAAGTCTCTACGATCACGGTCGAATTACGCAATATCACATTTGATTTTTTGCTGTTGGACCGACTGGTTCCAGCAATCAATAATTTAGAAATCGCGGCACACCCAGTCGCAATAACGAGCGAAGATCTTAGCGATTGCCGCGACACATGTTGACCGCGGTGGTGGATTATTAACGATGACAGAAACTACAAAAACACGCATTCTATTGGTCAACGGCGCTGACACCCATCCGGGTGATGTCAAAGGTGCATTGGAATCCACTGAATTCTTGATTGAAGCGATCGATCATCGGGACGTGGAAAAGACACTCGAAGACGGGACGTTTGATCTTGTCATCCTAGATTTTTCTGCGCTCAACGACGACGAAGTTCAGGTCCTCACATCGGTACAGGGTAATGATTCCAACCTGCCCATTATTACAGTTTCGCCGACTCTGAATGCCGAAGAAACGCGCCTGTTGTTCCGCCACAAGGTGCAAGATTGGATTAACAAGCCGCTCGAAAAGGACGTATTGGTCGCGGCAATCAAAGCCGTCGTGCAGACAAAACGCTTTGGACGACACAAGGTACACGCCGTTCTCTCCGCCGTCGGTGGCGCAGGGGCGACGACCGTTGCGGTGAGCCTTGCAGATATTTTGCAACAGCAATTTCGCAAACAAAAGAAATCTATCGCCTTGTTTGACCTCGATTTTTCGACCGGTAACTGTTCCTATGTTCTTAATATGCCCAGTACGTTTAACTTGGGATCTGTCGTCGGCTCGCCCCGTCGCATTGACGCGGAATTTATGCGTGTCTTACGCCAGCCACATGAGAACGGATTTTTCCTTTATTCGTTCAAGCGACCGGATCTGAACACTGAGTTGAATGGGTATGAGCTGGTGTTACGCATGCTCGATACGGTTGTGATGGAACATGACCATACGGTGCTGGATATTCCATATTATGAAACCGACTGGCGTGATGATGTCCTGTCTGCAGTGAACACATGTTCAATCGTGAGCGAACTTAATTTGCCGTCGCTGAAACACGCCCTTGAAATGGTAGCACGGGTCAAAGCTTTGCGCGGCGATGATTTTCCTATTTCGGTTTTGATTAACAAACGCAATCGGTCGATTTTTGGGTCAAGAATTGGCAATTCAAAACTCAAAGAGTTGTTTGAAGATACGCCATTTTATTACCTGCCAGTCGAAAATGATGTGCTGGGTGAGGCATTGGATCGAGGCCTCGTGCCGGCAGATGTCAGGTCTGGAAACGCCTTTACCAAACGTCTCCGAAAATACGTGAAAGCGATCGAATTACCGAAGACGGAGGTAGCGACCGGATGACCAGAATTTCTCGTCGAACATTCACCGCAGCTTTAGGTGCCGCCACTTTGGTCGGCGGCCAAGGCCATGCGGAAATGAAGAAGATCCCGCGGAGCCATGGCCCCACGACAATGGAGATTGTCAGCTATCGCAGCAATGAACGTCCGGGAACAATTATTATTTCAAACCAACAACTTACGCTTCACCGCGTTTTAGGAAAAGGTCAAGCAGAGAAGTATAAAATTTCTGCGGGTCGGGACGGTTTTGTCTGGGTTGGGACTACGGTTGTTGGACGTAAGGCGACTTGGCCTGCGTGGCGCCCTCCAGCTGCAATGCGAAAGCGGGATACGTCTTTGCCAGATTACGTGCCTCCAGGTCCATATAACCCGTTGGGCGCACGCGCACTGTACCTCTTTGAAGACGGCCGGGACACTCTTTACCGCATTCACGGCACCAATAGCAGCTCGACAATTGGTGGGTACGAAACGTCGGGATGCTTTAGGCTCACCAATGCCGACGTGATGTCTCTGTATGAAAAAGTGAAGCCTGGAACGAAAGTTATCGTAAAATAGAAAGTCAGTTATGGTCGGACGATTTTTCAGAACCGCGGAAAAGAACGCAGAACAAAAAATAGCTGCAACGCAGGGCTTAAAGGTTGTCGCAGAACTGCCCGAAGCAATCGATGAGTCCGATCCGGCACAGGCTGAACCAGATTTTATTTCCGAGCGGGTCGAATTACACCGGTTTCTGATTGATAAAATCAACCTATCCATCTTGGACACGATGGATGAGGACGAAATTCAAGATGAATTGCGCCCTCTGGTTCGCGAATACACGAAATCTAACAATTTTCCGCTCAGCTCTTCAGAGCTGGAACAGCTGATTTCAGATATTGGCGACGAAATGCTTGGGCTTGGCCCGATCGAGCCACTTCTGGCTGACGACAGCATCTCAGACATTCTCATTGTGGGATCTGGACGTGTCTTTATCGAACGCGCCGGTATTCTGAGTGCCACAAAGGTCCGTTTCAAAGATGAAGATCACTTAATGCGGGTGATCAATAAGATCGTCGCTTCCGTTGGTCGACGCGTGGATGAGAGTTCGCCACTTGTGGACGCACGCCTTGCAGACGGATCACGTGTAAACGTCGCCATTCGACCCGTCGCCGTTGATGGCCCGCAGGTGTCGATCCGCAAATTCTCCAAGCGCCCTTATTCTCTTCAGCGACTGGTGGACAATAACGCGCTGTCTCAAGGGATGGCCGATTTGCTGGCGGCCTCCGCCCAGGCAAAGATTTCGATGATTATTTCTGGCGGTACCGGCGCAGGTAAGACAACGATGCTGAACGCGCTGTCTTCGTTTATCCCTCATGAAGAGCGTTTGGTGACAATCGAAGATGCAGCGGAACTTCAGTTGCAACAGCCGCATGTTGTGCGACTCGAAACGCGGCCACCCACCGTTGATGGCCGCAATGAGATCATGCAGCGTGATCTTGTGAAAAACGCCCTGCGGATGCGACCAGATCGCGTGATCATCGGCGAGGTGAGGGGGGGCGAAGCCTTCGACATGCTTCAGGCCATGAACACCGGTCACGAAGGTTCGATGTCAACGGTGCACGCCAACAACCCGCGGGACGCCATTAGCAGAATTGAACAAATGGTCGGCATGGCTGGAATGCCAATGACACAAAACGCCATTCGCGGGCAGATTTCATCTGCGGTTAGGTTGCTGGTTCAACTGGTCCGCTTGCGAGATGGTTCGCGTCGCGTGGTCTCGATTTCAGAGATTACCGGCATGGAGGGTGACATTATCCAGCTGCAGGAGATTGCTAAGTTCCAACGCAAAGGCGTCGAAGATGATGGAACGATCATCGGGGAATATAAGGCCACAGGCATTCGCCCGACCTATTTAGACGAATTGGAGACGATGGGGATCTACCTCCCGAGCGAGATCTTTGATCCATCGAAGGCGCAATCCTCATGACCGACAATCTCTTAATGCTCTATGGATTGATCTTTGTCGCAGCGCTTTTGGGCGTTGATACCCTATTGCGTATCCTGACGAGATCTGCGCGTTCACGCAGAGACGTTTCGAACCGACTGGAGAACATCCGCCAAAATAGCAAAGGCAAAATGGAGCCGCATATTGAACTGCTGCGTTCCAGAGGGTTAGCGAGCCGAGCGGGCGAAATCGATATTTCGAACAGCGCAAGCCGGTTTCTTGGCCAGACCGGCATCCGGATTTCAGTTCCGCGAATGGCGGCGTATCTGCTCGCCTTCATTTTTTTGGGTTTTGTTATCGGTCGGCTTGTTGTTGGTGTAACCGGCGTTTTCCAGATGGTTTTCGCTATCGTTTTCGGCCTAGGGCTTAGTTATGGGGTCCTTTGGTGGCGCAGAAGCCGCCGTATCAAGGCCTTTACCAACCAACTCCCTGACGCCCTGGATGTCATGGTGCGCAGTTTGAATGCGGGGCACCCTCTGAACTCTTCCATTGCCTTGGTGGCGCGCGAGATGCCAGATCCTCTTGGCTCTGAATTTGGGATTTTGAACGATCAGATGACCTTTGGCGCCGAACTCGAAACCGCGATGATCAATTTATACAATCGCGTTGGCGCGAGCGAAGTGAACATGGTGACCGTGAGTGTCAGCGTTCAGCGCGGCACCGGCGGTAACCTTGCTGAGATCTTGACCAACCTTTCCCAGATGATCAGAGACCGTTTGATGCTGAAACGAAAGATTTTGGCCATCTCTGCTGAAGGGCGGATCACAGCTTGGATCATGCTGCTCTTCCCGTTTGGTCTCTATTATATGGTGAAGTTTCTTGTCCCGACCTATTTCGATCCGTTGTGGGAAACCGGATATGGCCCGCACGTCGTCTTTGGCTGCCTTGTGGGAATTTTTATGGGCATGATCGTCATTCGTCGCCTTGTGAACTTTGACTACTAACAAGAGAGATTGATCGCTTAATGAATGAGAACGTCTTACTTGGTCTGATCTTTCTTGCGGTTCTGCTGATTACTTACCTTGTTTTGGCGGGAGTATTTCGGCGCCGTGAAGTTACAAAAAATGTTGGCCGGATCAAAAATTCTCGGGCAGAGGTCGACGATAACATCGATCGCATTCTTGGTTCGGGCAATGAGCAGATAAAATATTATCTGGACGTCGTGCAAAACGAGGAGGTGAATTCCCTCAGGATGCGGCTGGTGCAAGCCGGCTATTTTTCCGAACGTGCGATGAGCATATTCAATCTGATCCGGTTTGGTGTAACGATCGCTTTTGTTGTCGCCTTTCAGGTGGCGCTCAACATTCTGATCCCGACATTGGATTCGATCAATATTCTGTTCGGCTCTTTTATGCTGGGCGGTGTCATTTTCATTTTGTGCTCGGCCGTATTGGAGCGGCGTGCCAAGCATCGCCAGAATGAATTCCGCAAGATTTTCCCAGATTTTTTGGATCTCTTGCTTGTCTGTGTAGAAGCTGGATTGGGGATTGATGCGGCGCTTGACCGTGTGACCCGCGAATATTTGATTACGACCCCCGACTTCGGCGTTCAGCTATCAATTATCAACCTTGAAATTCGCGCTGGCCGCCCGGTGGATCAAGCGCTCATGAATTTCTCTAAACGTATCAACGTAGACGAAGCCCGGTCTTTGGCCGTGCTGTTTAAACAATCACAGGAACTGGGTGCTTCGGTGGCGCAGACCTTGAGGGTGTTTAGTGCCGAGATGCGTCAAAGGCGGCTACTTCGTGCCGAGGAAAAAGCGAACGCGCTGCCTGTGAAGATGCTTTTCCCTATGGCAATGTTCATGTTCCCAGTAAATTTGGTGATCATTCTCGTTCCAATTTTGATCGCTATATTGGAAATGCTGCTCAACCTGTCCCCACAGTAATCACGACAAAACTGCCGCAATTGTAGGAGGGCGTCCTGAAAAAGCCCCATTTTTACCTGCAAAACTCCTAACCCCGTTCACGTCTTTGGCCGAATCTCTTCTTAGAAAGTCAGGGTGCGAAAGTAATTCTGCTGTCGCATGAATACCTGTTGAAGCAGAGAGGACAGAGACATGGTAAAATTTGCTGGTAAAGCAATTGCAGCGGCGGTGTTCGCGATGTCAGTGGCATCGTCTGCCAAAGCAGCAACATGCGCGAACCGCGATGCGGTCGTTGATCGTTTGAACGCCAACTTCGGTGAAAGCCTGATTGCAAACGCAATGAGCGCTTCTAACAATGTGATGGAAATCTATGCGAAGCCTAACAGCTCCACATGGACAATTCTTTTGACATTGCCTCAGCGCCGTTTGACTTGCTTGGTTGCGTCTGGCCGCGGCGAAGGTCGTCTTCAAGCGTTTCTACACGACCTTTAAGTTTTGTTCGGTCCCAAACACCGGGACCTTTCAGCATTGGAAGAATTTGCGTGGGAAGCCCTTAAGTGGGCTTCCGCGCAAATATCACGTCTGGGCAATTCGGTTCCGAAATAATCTCATAGCCCAGTCTAAAAAGAATTGTGTCGCGTACAACTTCAAGTGGACGGCTTTCAATCTCATCATTGTCCACATCGTTTGCGATCTCCGGACGTTCCTTGAAATAAGGAGACGTTTGCATGGACCAATTTGATCCTGGCATCACCAGAAGGCCGCCTGGTCGTATAAGTATGTCAGCCAATGTGGCTGTGAGAGCGGATGACTCAAACCGTTTATTGGCGGAAATCAGGCACATATCAAAATACGATCTAGACGGATCAGAGATCATGCGCTGCAATGCCCAATGGTAGGATTTTTTATATTTGATAACCGAGTGAGAGTTCTCAAAGCCATTTTCGGTCAACAAGCGATAGAATTTTTTGTTTTTCGGGGCGGTGATGGCTTCAAGGCTACTTAATACGCCATAGCCGTTTGCTTGTAGAGCTTCCAAAATAGCGTAGCTATAAACGGCCGGGGTGCGGCCAATTTCGAGAACGGACTTTGCGCTCTCTCCTTGAATTCTTCGTTTAAAGGTTTCAGGATCACCTGCCTCTGGCGGCAGTGGGTATTCTGACGTCGAAGTATGATCCGTGGAACTCATTGAATTATTGTTACAAATTAAGAAGGCAGAGCGCAATGCTCTGCCTGTCTTAGTTATTAGCGATCAGGTCCGTTGGCCAAATCCATTGTTGAAATTACCGCCGCCGCCGCCACGGTCACCATCATCATTGGAGTTTTCTTGATCTGAGGCATCACACCCTTCTTCGCCGTTTCCGCCGCCATTGTTACAACGATCGCCATCGCAATTGGTGCCACCTGCTTGGACTTGCCAGACCAAGCTATCAACGCCCTCGGTAAATATGGGGTCAACCATACTCGCACGCACCGAGAGATAAGTGGAAATCGCTGAAGCATCCGCAAGCGATGTTACAACCTCCATCCAGAAGTTGTCCAACGCGCCAATTTCGTCAGCGCTTACCATACTATATGTCAGCTCGACCGTGTCGATCAAATCGTTGCGAAGATCTGCATTCGCTATCACGTCTTTAACATGTTCGCCAAGCGGCACCGCACCTTGGGCATGCGGTGTCATGTCATCCTTGACGGCACGCCAGGTTTCGACCTGCGTCACGTGATCGTTCATCGCAATCGGCATCGCGGAAGCGACCCGTGACAGGCCGAAAATGCCAATAACGGCGGTTTTGAAGATTAAGAATGGACGAGAATTTTTAACCATGGGTTCTAACTTTCTCTACTCAACAACGATACCAGCAACGGAGAAATCGTTGCTTGCGCTAAACGGCGCGAAAAATGAAACGGATGTGACTTTCAGTTCGAAATCAACGTCATGGCCAACTTCACCGTTAGACATCCGAATGGTGTCTCGTTTCTGCTGTGCAATTTGCAAAATACGAGCAATATTTTCGGGGTCTTCTGAAACAGCTTTGATAATTTCGAAGTTTCTTGAACCCACACCAAAGACTGGCGAACCACTGAACTCTTTCAAGAGATCAGTGATATCCAGTTCGACGGTTTCCAGACCCGCAAACAAGTTGTTCTCTTTGTCTTGATCTTGCTCAAGGGGCCGTGTTGGCGCAGTCAGGAAAAGGTCATCCCCCGGAATCATCACACGGATCGTGTCGTCGTTGACAATGATGCGGCGACGGAGGTCGCCATTTTCACGGAAGCGCACGTCCACTTCTTGGTTGAAAGACGCCCAAGGGAGGCGATCTTCGCCGTTAATCGCCAGCGATGTGAGTTCAAGTTCGCCATCAAAAAGGCTCACACCCGCGACTTCCGTGTCTGCGGGAAGCTCTGGCAACAGACGGTCGGCACCGAATGTTCCATAGCGAGAATCTTCGGAAACAAATAAGTCGCTGAGCCAAACACGCTTGACTGTGACCGGATCGTTAAAGGTCACCACGATCCGTTCGTCGATGTCAATTTCGTCGTTCTGAGCGCCATTTTGGACACCGAGACCGTCAATCGGGTCCCAATAAAGGTTTGCTGTAAGCCAAGGAGACGTCTGATCATCACGACGCTCTGCTCGGATTGTCAGTCCTGAAACGCTGCACTCTTCTTGATCCAGACAATCCGCAAAGTCCGCGCTTCTGAAGTCAATTTGTTGAGTGAGTTCCGCGTCAATTGCGGCCGCCAAGGCTGTGCTCGCCGCCGCGCTGGACAAGACGATCGCTGAGATGGTGGTTCTAAATTTAGAATTCATAATTGCACATCCCCAAAAAACTCTTCCGACAACAAAAGGCCACAATTCTGCCCCACCTTCGACTGAGAGTTACCAATAATGCCGCAATATGTAAAAAAAACAAAGCTCTATGGGATGCATTGAGCACTCAGCGGTGACAATCGCTAAATTTTTGTAAAATTGTTCCCATATCTTGTGGTAGAGTCGCGTGCTACCGCAAGGCGAATTTATTTAAGTTTACTTTAAGTTGTAAGTTGGATGTGACATTCTACCGAATCGAATGCCGAATCGTCCGGTCGCGCCGTCTAATTGTGAGTATGCTTCCATTGCAACTCAGCGCCTACCAATGACCTAACTTCTTCGAAACCATAGCGAATTGCTGCGCGCTTGAAACTCACGTCACCGTAATTCTCACCAATATACTCGTAGGCGAATTGATATCGTCCCAAGAATGGAATTGCAGCGAAGCTTGTGCACAGGAATACAAATCGCGCGAAAGGGTCACTCGCGTGCGCGGTGAGTAGCGCCTTAAGCCCGGCTCTCAACGCCTCGCTGTCGCTGGCACTTGTCAGAATGCCGACGACAGGAAGTTTGTCGGCATTTTCTTCCCAGACGATTGCACCAATCGGAACATTTAGGCGTGGCAATAATTTTGAAACCGGATCGACGATGATAGATGGCAATTCCACGTCTCGTGCAGAAGCTGTATTGTGGAAATCAATTTTCAGCTCGAAAAGTTCTGGGTTTTGCAATTCTTCCAGAGCGCGTCTCAGTTCATGAGAGGCGAGGGCGCGTCCTTGAGCGCGGTTTTCCCTTAGGAGGCGGCGGATAAAGCCAGGGCTCAGATTTAAGTTTTCCGACTTTGTTGCCATCGGCTCAATTCCTGTACCTATCGACAAGGCCCATAAGTCTGGAAACCATTTCGTCCTGCGGGAGAAACTCCTTGGGACGCGTCGTGATTTTTGCTTTGCTCTTCACGGCTTTCATAAATCGCGCGATCGTCGCGGGTTGCTCTTCCGGTCTGGTCGGGTAAAGCACGTCGCACCAACCCTGCTCATCTGCATAACGCGCTCTCGCGATTTGATCGTCAATGCGATCTTGGTTTGTAGGAGCAAGCAGAACGGGCTTGTCGTATCCGATTAGAAGCTCATGAAAGCTATTATATCCGGTCGCCGAAATCACGCCGTCAAATGCGCTGAGATATGGACCCAGTGGATATATCTGGCGGATCAAAGTTTTCTTATCTGAAGCAACGGGCGGGGCAGCTAACGGTGACTGAGCCCAAACAAGGTTGATGCCATTCCGTTTAGCGTTCTCAGTCACATTCCAAAGCAATTCATCCCAGTTACCGAACGCGCCGCCCAAAGACATTAAGCAATAGCGCCCCCATCGCTTAAGGCCCAAACGTTTTCTCGCTTCTGAGCGGCTGTAGTCTTTTAGATAGGGTCTGAGGGTCACCGAAGGGACAAAAAGGTTTTCGCAGAAACCTTGGAACTCCGCTTTGCCGTTCCGGGTCGGACCGACGTCTGCATCTACGGCCAGATCGCCTGGCTCAAGGACCAAGTCAGAAAACTGTTCTGGATTGAGGATGCTCTCGGGTGTGTCGGGGCTCATCATTCCTCTTCGAACCCAGAGAACACCTGACTTGCCACATCCAGGCGTGCGCATCGCGTTGAGTAGAAATCTGTCAAAAGAGCCGCCGTCATAGGAAACGATGTCAGGTTTTACGTCTGCCAAGAGTTTGGCAAATTCCACTCTTCCCCCCCACCGCCAGTCCGGTGGATGCGCATTTATATGGCTGAAAGTCTGACGCAAGACGACTTCAAAGCCAGCAGCCTGAACAATCGCCGCAGCCCGAGAAAAACACCAGAAAACAACCCGAAAACCTTTAGAGCGTTTGAGCTCCATGCTGATCGACATCATGCGCGTGACGTGGCCAAGGCCGATCCCATTTGGAACGACCACAACCATTGTAGGTGTGCCGGAGCGAGCGGGTGGCGCTGGAACCCCATCCTCGCCTCTGGAAAACGCAGTCATGTCTTCCATGTCGAGATCGTTTGGATCGCCCGCGATCAGGTTGGCAAGCCGACGCAATCGAACCCAGTTAAACACATCTTTTTCCGCCTGGCGGGTCTCTTGCAATCCGGAACCAAGCGGAAACGAAAAATTAAACACTTCATCGTCACGCCGTAATGCGACGGTCGGGCGCTCACCGCTCAGACGATGCAATGGTTTCATCTGGCCAATTTTGCGCTGGGTCAGCAATTGGCATGAATCAGCGGATTCTTTCGTAATCGCTAAAAGTTCGACCACTTCGGATTTTGCTTGTTGTAAGGAATTTCCCAACAATGCGATGCTTTCTTCCGCCTGGAATTGCCTCTCTGCAGTTTCACCCCGGCGCAGGATGACTTTGCAGGGCAGGGCGCTCTCTAACAGAGCAGGCAGATAAGTCAGCGCGTAATCTTGATTCAGTACCAGAAGAGAGTCGACCAAGCCGATGGCATCCATCGGATTTGTCACCATAAGGTAAGTTGATTGTGCATCCTCTGGATAATCTTCAATCAATTGCGAAATCGGATCACCAAAAGGTCCAATAATGCCGATGCGATGGCGCTGCTCAGATTGCATGGCCAGCCTCCAAGGCGTGCCCCAGGTAAGCGGAATAGGTCGCTCTTCCCAGTTTGTGTCGAGAGAATTTTTGCTCAACAAATCGGCGCAGAAGCGCAGGCGGAACGTCGTTCAGCTCGACGATCCAATCCTTCAAGCGTGCCGCCGCGACGTCAGCCGTGACGTCAGCAGGTAGAAGTAAACCAGCTCCTTTACCCGCGGATTTTAAGGCTTCGGATGATCCACCGACATCGCAGCAAGCAACAGGTTTGCCCA
>NZ_CYTO01000024.1:303917-309417 GCF_001458335.1 Cognatishimia activa | reverse complement strand
CAACAACAAAATGTCCAACCCGCCGTAGAGTTCTTCGACGTTTATGACACCTTGATGGATTTTCAGGTCGTCTAATCCGAGTCGACTGGCTTCCGCCTTCACTTCAGACTCAAGAGGGCCGGATCCGAAAAGAACCGGTTCAAAATTCATGCCATGTTCATCGCGCAAAGATGCCAATGTTTGTAGCCAAAGGAGGGGGCGTTTGTTGATCGCGAGCCGGAAAACGCCGCCAATTCTCAGCTTCTTACCCTTAGCAGGTATCGGACATTTTGCTCCGCCTTGCGGAACAAATAGATCCGAGAGGTGACTGGTGTCGAAAGCGTTGTAAATCGTCGTGATGCGCTCGCGCTCCAAGCTCAGCCAACTCTCATAGTCTTGCGATGCGCGGATGGAATTTGTTGTGAAGGTAACATTACTTTTGTCTGCCAGAGATCGATACAGCCCCCGATATTCTGAAAGCCGCGCGCTCTTGCGGGTGAGCGGGCTCATATTTCGGAAACTGAGAATAACCCGCTCGACTGACTGCGCCGTCCCGACAATGCCGCATGCCGCAGCAGACCTGTCTTGCCAGCCGTGCAATACGTTTGGCTTCAGCGTATTCACCAAATGCCAAAGCGGAATACAATCGTAGCGCAGCGAGCTTGGCAGGGCGTCCAAAAGCAACTTCACCTGCGAAGGTAGAGTCGCAGAATGTTCCGTTCTGTGAGAGAGTGGATGTATCGAGATGCCAAGACCTTCAAGTTCGGATAGGAAGTGGGCGTGCCCCCGATCTTCGGCAAGCGAAAATACTCCAATATGCAATTTTTCTTTATCTAGCCCATTTTGGATCAAGGCCCGCGCGGTTTCGACGAACTGGCGCTCTGCGCCTCCAATGCCAAGGGTTGACGTCACCAAAAGCACCAAGTTTGGGTCAACACCGGGCGCTGGCCACCCTTTTGGTTTGGGTGGCATCCTCAGGGTGTCTTCTAGCGGAAGTAGGAAATTTGGGCTGCGGATTTCCCTTGCTTCGTGCACGTTGTCGGGCAAGGCCCGACGACCGCTTACTGTAAAGTCGAGATCGTCAAGAAGCTGACGCGCACGGGAGGAAAGAGATATCCGTCTGCGTCTTAACCAAACGACAAGACCTATTTCGCCGTGGTCCAACAATGCATCACAAAACTTCTGTTGGTCTTCCTTTGAGAGTTCAGAACTGGCGCTCGGATTGAAACCGACATGCTCGGCCAATGCGTAGGCGACACCAAGTTGATTGGATTGCAACGCAAATCTCAGGCGTTCAACGAGAGAGATATTTGCTAGGACAATTTGAGTTCGGATGCGTTCAAGATCGTCAGCGCGTTCGAGACGCGTATAGATATTCTCAAGCCTCAAAAGCGCTTCGCCCAGCAAACGATCGCTCTCTAATATCAGGCTTTCCCAAACCAATGCTGCGGCGCTTAAATCGTGAACCATTTCAAGAATGCGCGCGTGCCGAGACTTAAGAAAAATATCCTGTGGGAAAAGTTGGCAGGCCTCTTTCGTGACCTTTAGCGCCCGCGCGAATTCTTCGGAAAACCGCAATAGATCCACGACCACCTTGGCATCGTCGGGCGTTTGGATATCCATGGCTTCAGCAAGTTGAATGGTTTTTGACCGGTCCAAGCGCACCCGTGTGCCCTCTGAAGCCAAGACGGCCTTTTTCAGATAAATTTTAGCCAACCGCCGACGAACATCGGGCAGCTGTGTCTCAGATCCGAAGGTTGCAATCAGAACGAACTCTGCCTCGTCTAAGGCGCTTCGTTCCGTAAGGTAATCAGCATCTAAAATCGCCATTTCTGAGGAGCGTACATCAGCTGACCAAACCTCTTCCCGAATTTGATGAGCCAGCCGGTCGTTTCCCGAGGCCAGACAGGTTCTCGCAAGATGCTCCCAAAGGCTTCTATGTGTTTGCGGTGGGCACCCGGAACCAGACAAAAGTAGACGCGCTGTCGAAAACCGCTTCTGCGCGCATAGCTCCAAAAGCTGCGCGCGGACTTGAGTGAATTCCGATAGCATTGTAATTTTCTACCCGAGTTCCTTTTTTTCTTTGAGGTTACTATGGGTGAAACGCTTTTTGAAAACAAGGAAGCAAACGTGGGGACTGAAGTTCCTCGTATGTTGGGAAACGCCGACTTTGACTTGGTTGTATCCCGACTTGCTCTGAACAGCGGAACCATTCTGGAGATTGGTCCATGGCTTGGTGCGATCACTCGGGAATTCGCAAACGCTGCACCAACCGTGGTTGTCGACCGTTTTGAATGGTCAGACAGCGAAAACAGGAGCTACCCAGGTGTTGCCGAACCGGAGGGATCTTTTCGGTCCGCATTTGAGAAAAACATTCAAGAAACAGAGTTCGAAGTTCTGGTGATTGAATCCGATATTCGGGATGCTGTCCTTCCGGAAAACACAACGTTTTCATTTTGCTTTTACGACGGACCGCGCTCGGCAGAAGACATTCATTATATCTTATGCATGTTAAGCACGTCGTTTTCCGCAGATGGGCAGATCCTTATCAAAAATGTCTTTGGCAGCCGTGCCCCGGAAGTCGCCGCCTATGTGAACGCATTGCTTGGACTAAATGTCGTAGAGTTACTTCCCACAGATCAACCGGCTTGGTGCAATATAGCGGTATTAACTCCAGGTCCGGCGTGGTCACAATTAACAGCTTTGGAATTTGAATCTTTGCTTGAGGATGCGCCGGTGCCTGCCGCGTTTAGCGATCCTTGGTATGGGCACTCCACAACAATTGTTCGCATCCTCTGGTTGGCATCCGTACATAGGTGGGGCCACGCCATTGCTTTGTTAAGAAACCTGCCGCATTTGACGGAGAACCAGTCCGCTTTTGATGAATTTGAAGATAATTTGGGTCTTGGCGTCAATCAGCCCGAAATGAGTGCCATTTTCTCAGTATTCAAGCATCTACATCAGGATCATGCGCTAGAGACGGTCAAACCTTTGGACGTTGGCACCAGTGTAGAAAATCGATTGCGTTTGATTTGGGATTCTGTGCCCGACGACCTGTGGCAATCCGAGCGGCTTAACGTGACAGACGCGTTCACCGAGCGTTTTGAGAAATTACACAGAGAGATAGAGGGACATGTCGCCTCAATACGCGACAAAGACATCGCGATTATAGGCCCCCATGACCCTGAGCTCGAATGGATATGCCTGATTTGCGGAGCGCAAACCATTACGAGTGTTCTTTTTGATACAGAGGTAGAAACCTTGCAGGCGACTAGACTGAAACGTGTGCATCTTGGCTTGGACGACACGCCAAATTTCGACATCGCTTTTATCTCTGAACTTCCCGAAGACACAGAGCGGTTCTCTGAATTTGAAAAACTCCCCAGCGTCGAAATGCAGAGCGCTGTCTCATATAAAACATAACACCCAGCTTGTTTTTTGATAAGCCGTGGAAAATAAAGACATTTGTTGTAAAGTCGTTTATAGTGCTTCGGCGAAAGTTAGAGTTTTAGGGTTTCAATCGGTCAACGGGAAGGCTTCAAAATGCAAAACCGTGTCTTAAATTTTGTCCTAGCAGCTGTTCTCGGAATGAGCCTTCAGACGCTATCGGCTTCTTCACAAACACTTTACGACCAAGCGGAAGACTATCGGCTGGGGACCAGCGGTGAGGTAGATCTCGAGAAAGCCCTCGCATTGCACAGTGAATCCGCTGCCGAGGGCCGCGACACTTCATTGGTGCGGATGGCAACTATCTATATTCAACTTGGCCAACCGGAAAACGCCCTTGCGGTGCTGGAACGTGGGATCGCGCGCGGTCACGGATTTTCCCAACAAGTTTGGGCGAGACTTCATGTTGGCGGGAAGTTCGGAGCCCTGTCTGAACCTAAACTTGGAATCCAAGCACTAGAAGATATTGCCACCGAGACCAACGCTGCTTGGGCACGCTACATCCTCGCGCGGGCCTACGAAAATGGAACCGGCGTTCCAATAAATGTTGGGCATGCTGTTTCGGAATATGAAAAACTCGCTGATGAAAACTACGCACCTGCACTAAGACAACTTGCTGAGATTGCCAAACGAGGCACGGGGGCGAAGCAAGATTTGCGCAAAGCGCTTTCGCTCTACGAACAGGCATATGACGCCGGCAATGCCGGATCGCTCTTGAGTATCGCGAGGGTGCACCTCGAACTTGGGAACACCGCACAGGCGAAAGCTTTCTATGAACGCGCGATTGAGAACGATATCGAATACGCAGCGGCTGAATACGCGAGGCTACACTTTCTGAACGAGTTTGCAGATGATTCAGATAAATCCTTTGGCGCTTCTTGGTTAGAAGATCGCGCGGAAAGCGGCGATGTCTCTGCGGCCATAGAGGCAATCCAACTTTGGGAGCGAAAATCCCGCCGGATTTCTTCGTTAGATTTAGACAGTGTTCTCAAAACTCTTAAAAACAGTGCTGATCAAGGGGACGGGCGCGCTGCCAGAGCATACTTGCGGGCGCTAAGAGTTCTGCGTTGGAAGATACCCAATGCACGCAAACTACATGCCGCAGCTGTGGAAAAATACGAGCCAATTCTTATTGGTGCGTCCTTATATAGGGAAAAATTCTTTGCGAGCTACGATCGCAACAGTCACGGCGCAAGTAAAGCAAAGGCGACCGAAGTGGTGCGCAGTCTATCAGGCAGCGACTTTGTGAATGCCGCGCTGGGTTTGCGTGCCACCGAACAAACTGCTTTTGTTCATTTGGTGCAATCCGAGCTAAAAGATCTTGGCTTTTATTCCGGTTCGATCAACGGGAAAGCGACACGTCAAACTGTTCGTGCTATGCTACGTTTCTGCAGCGATATTGGCTCCTATGACACATGTATTCACGGACCTTTGCTTTACAGTTCGGCGAGTGCAATCAGCCAAGGTCTCGCGCAAAAAAAGGGGACTCAGTAGGGTATCTTTCCTAACTTTATTAAAGTGGTGAGTATGAGCGCTCTCCAAAACCAAAAGTGAATAATTAAGAAACGACAAAGGACTCAAATGTCTTTTTGCAGGCTACTTATCGGAATTCTGGCTCTTATGCCGCTCGGCGGTGCTTTCGCAAATGATGAAGGTGTCGATGCGCTTTATGAGGCGGCCCTGCCTGAAGACGCTGCTTTTATTCGATTTATCGGGTTCCAGCCGAACGAAACTCCTGAGGTTTTCGGTTTTAAAATCCCAGAAAACGCGCGTGGCACGACAGACTACATCGTGGTCCGCGCCGATCGATATGAAGGGTTGCAACCAAGCAGTTTTCTAACAGTACTTCCCGCAAAAGATCGGTCTATCTTGATTTTCGAGGACACCGAAAGAGATCGTTTGAAAGTCTTGGTTTCACTCATAAACCTAACGGCCAGTGACCAAATCAGCTTGCAGACCTCTAAAGGTGAGGTGACTCTTATTGAAGCTTTGGGGCCTCGCGAAGTTGGCTATCGTTTGGTTAATCCGATCTCTGTTGGCCTCGCCGTCTTTGATGAGGATGAATTGTTAGATC
>NZ_CYTO01000024.1:299120-303854 GCF_001458335.1 Cognatishimia activa | reverse complement strand
TTTGTATTTCTTTTTGTCCCCGCTTTTCTTGCTCTCTACTACCTCACTCCAAATCGGCATAAATCCTACGTAATATGCGCTGCGTCATATGCCTTTTACGGCTGGTGGCGCGTCGAATACGTTGCGTTGATTTTTGGTGTGTCTCTGCTCACCTATGTCGCATCCCAACTGACATTAAGCTTACGAACAGAACGCGGCAGAAGACTGGCTCTCATTTTTGGTGTCGTCTTTGATCTACTCGTCCTTGCATACTTTAAATATGCAGTCTTCATTGCCTCCAACGTTGATGCTTTTCTCATTCTTGCTGGTCAGGACGGATTAGATTTCTTTGATGTTCTTCTACCAATTGGAATTTCTTTCCACACATTCCAATCGATAAGTTTCCTGATCGACATTTACCGAAAGGATGCGCAACCACCCAAGAGATTTATCGACTTTCTGGCCTTTAGCGCCATGTTCCCTCAGCTGATCGCAGGTCCCGTGCTGCGCTACAAAGACCTCGCTCATCAGTTCCAAAATCGCGTCCATTCTCTTGACCGGTTTGGGAAAGGCATGTTCCGCTTTGTTCAAGGCCTTGCGATGAAGGTCCTCATCGCGGATACATTGGCCCCCTTGGCTGACTTGATATTCTCGGCGTCGACCCCCGGGTTTTGGGAAGCTTGGCTCGGGGCACTTGCCTATACATTCCAGCTCTTTTTTGACTTTGCGGGCTACTCAGCGATGGCGATAGGCCTTGGCCTGATGATCGGGTTTGACTTTCCAGAGAACTTCAACCGGCCCTACATAAGCAGATCCATCACCGAATTCTGGAAGCGGTGGCATATTACGCTTTCCAGCTGGTTGCGTGATTACCTTTACATTCCACTCGGCGGCAACAGGGCGGGACGTTGGAAAACCTACCGCAATATTGTTCTGACAATGGTCTTAGGCGGATTTTGGCATGGGGCGAATTGGACCTTCATTGTTTGGGGTTTTTGGCACGGCGGCCTCATGGCTCTTGAACGCGCGCTTGGCGCGAAAAACAAATCTACGGTCTGGCCACCGTATTTGGCGCTGCCTCTCACATTTTTCTTGGTTGTTATTGGCTGGGTTGTCTTCAGATCGCCGTCTTTATCGGACAGCTTTGTCGTCTATGCTGGCATGTTCGGGCTGAATGGTTTTGCGATATCACCGGAGTTGAGTTGGCAGATTAGAAGCAGTGAGATCACGATGCTCTTGTTGGCCGCAACGATCTGTTTTTTGCCAATCCCAAGCCCAATATCTACCATTTGGCGTGCGCCGTTTTTCCGCGCCGCGACCTATCTCGCGCTGTTCACAATCGTCACGATAAAAATGAGTGCTCAAACCTATTCACCCTTCCTATACTTTCAATTCTGATGTCACATTTGGAAAAAATAACCTCACTTTTCTTGATCGCATTGATTGCGATGGGCGGGCTGTTCACGCTTGTTCGCACCGAGTGGGACGCGAGCCAAAGGCAGCCTTTCGTTGATGGTGTGACACAGGCGCAAATCCAGGACCAAATCACGGGATCATTCCCCCTCAGGGAGCTCAGCATATCTCTGTGGCGCGCCTTTGAATTCCAAGCATTTGGCGAAGGCACGCGGGCCGTTATTGTCGGGAAGGATGGGTGGTTGTTTTCCGCGGAAGAATTCGAGGCACACTCCGAACAGGGAACGGTTTTAAAAGACCGCGTCGCCTTGACCGCTCAGATCGTGGATCAACTACAAACACAGGATATTACCGTGGTCGTCGCGCTCTTGCCAGACAAAGCGCGCATTGTGAATGCAAGGCTGCCAGCCGGTCGCTCGAACTTTCTACAGTCCCGCTATCAGACCGCACGATTGGGTTTGTTGGCGAACGGGGTCAATGTACCCGACCTCTCCACAGCACTCAGCGCTGCGCAAACACAAGAAAACGTATTCTTTAAGTCTGATACTCACTGGACACCCTTTGGTGCCAACTTTGCCGCACAGACATTAGCGTCGCATGTTCACGCGCCAGGAATTGCGACAATTGCATTTGAGGCAGCGCATGCGGACCAACCGACAACCTTTACTGGCGACCTCGCGAAGTTTGTGTCGACGCCGCCACTGCGAAGGCTAACCGGGCCGAGAGAAGAGACCTTAAACCAACAGACGGCCGTAAGCGACCAAGGTATTGCATCCCTCTTAGGCGATGCGCCAGAACCGGAGGGTCGCTTGATTGGCACAAGTTTCTCAGCAATCGAGAGATGGGGCTTTTTAGACGCTCTCAAGGTGGCGTATCAAAGCGACTTTCTAAATCTCGCCCAAGAAGGGGCCGGCCCTTTTGAACCGATGCATGAATTCCTCCGCGAGCTCGAAAATGGAGCGAAGCTCCCTAGTATTGTTGTTTGGGAGCTTCCCGAGCGTTATCTTACCATAACTCCAGAGGGTGGCAGATGATACGTGCACTAATTTTGTTTCTTTCGAGTTTAGTCTTCTCCCAAATGGCCAACGCCGCGCCATTAGATCTTTTTTGCGAAGCGCTCGAAAAGGAAGAGAGCTATGCAAACGGCAAAGGGCACCTAAAATTTGTTACCGTTGACGAAAGTTCCGGCTGGATTAGCAAAACCACCGATCTGAGAAATCGTGTTCATACCGATGAAACCATTCGGCTATTGGCGACGATCAAACTGACGCTGCTCGAAAAATTCGATGCCCAGCTTATCGTCGTGAATCCGCCGCACCGGGGTATCTTTGTTCCCTTTCAGGATGAAGCAGGAAAGAAAGAAACCTTCGCCGCGTTTCAGACGATCCAACAACAAATGCGTGACGCCGGTATTCTCATTCCAGATACAGACAAAGCGCTGCTCGAAAAGCCCGAGCTGCTGACCGACTTTTACCTCCAAAGAGACACCCATTGGTCTCCGAAGGGATCAGGAGTCGTCGCGCAAGAGGTTGCTCGGACTTTAACGCGCGCAGGGATTTTAGAAATCCCGGAAGGAGAGCCCCGCTACAAATTGGTTGGGCAAGAGCAACTCGCGATTACCGGGACCCTGACTAAGTTTGTGGAAGAAACATGTGGTTTTGATGTTCAGGACGAAACTTATTTTGCGCCTGTTATTACACCGAATGTCGAAGACGTATCGCAATTGGAGGCCGCACTTTTCGGAGACATTGAGGACACCGGCGAAAAAAATATCGTCTTAATGGGCACAAGTTTTGGACGTAGTAACAACGACAAATTCCGCTGGATTGGACAACTCAAACATGCGCTTCAAAATGATATTCAGAATTGGTCCCTCGCCGGGGGGTTGACGCTAACGGCATTCGAAGCCTTTGGGCACACGGAATTGCCGGAAAATCCGCCAGAGATTGTGATTTGGGAATTTCCGGCCAATTATGTTGCAAGTTGGATCTCGCATGATTTTCGCCAGGTTTTGGGGGCGATTTCCGGTCAGTGCGAAAGTCCAAAAACAGAATTTCTGTTCGAAGTTCCAGCCGGTAACGAAAGCGAAGTTCTGTTTCAGGATCCGATCCCGATGTCAGATTTAGCGTCAATTGACTTGCCAAATTTTGAGATAGGGAACCTGCAAATTCTCGTACGCGGCACGTCAGAAAAATTGCGACCGATCCGCCTTCGCCGCCGCGATAGATTTCCGGTTGAATATAGAACCTCAAATTGGCGCACGTACACAGGTGACCTTGCGGGCGAAGTTCTAGGGCTGAAGATTAAAGACGTTCGCGAACCGATCAAAGCACGTTTGCAAACGTGTGATACTTGATTGAGGGCAGGTGGTTCTATGCACACGTCTGACAATTCACCTAAATCCCTCTCTCGGGCAAACTGATACGAAACGCGTAAGGGACATCGTCAAGCCTGCGGCTGAGAATGAAAAGGCACACTCACACTTTAACTTAGCGTGGGGGCTGGCAACCTTCTTGGTCCAAAGCCAAGCATTGGTTAGTGTGGACCCACTTCTGTCGGTTTGGTGACCAATGAACGAATTTGAAAGCCAAAAGCAATTTAAGGAAGCGCCACCACTCATTTCTATTGTTGTGCCGGTTTATAATGAGGCGGCTGCGATATCCGGTTTTTTGGATGTGATCGACAAAGTGCTTTCCGAGCACGCTACATTTGAGATCGTGTTCATCAACGACGGCAGCAGAGATCATACAGAGCGTGAAATTGAAACGCGCTTGAAAAGCTCAAGCAACTTAAGGCTCGTGAATTTATCCAGAAATTTTGGAAAGGAAGCAGCTCTTGCCGCCGGGCTGTCCCATGCGAGGGGGCAGGTGGTTATCCCCATGGATGTTGACCTCCAAGATCCCCCAGACCTCATTCCGGCGATGCTGGAACACTGGAAAAACGGGGCCAAGATCGTCAACGCACGCCGCATTGATCGATCCCATGACACTTGGGCCAAACGAAAGCTTGCGGCGGCATTTTATAGAATTTTCAACTGGCTCGCGGAAACCCCTATTCCCAGCAATGTCGGGGATTTCAGGTTGCTGGACCGCGAGGTCGTAGACGCAGTTCTGCAAATTGAGGACCGCTCTAGGTTCAACAAAGGTATCTTCAGCTGGGTTGGTTTTGAGACGGTGGAAGTGACCTATGAACGCCCAGCCCGCGCAGATGGCGAGCCCTCATGGAGTTGGTGGCGTCTGTGGACTCTGGCCCTTGATGGCATATTTGCGTCCTCCACAACCCCGCTTCGCGTTTGGTCCTATGTTGGCGGAACAATGGCGATCTTTGCATTCCTTTATTCTG
>NZ_CYTO01000024.1:271325-299004 GCF_001458335.1 Cognatishimia activa | reverse complement strand
TCTTGACCTTCGGTGGGCTGAACCTGGTCGCTCTAGGTATCATCGGAGAATACGTGGGTCGCATCTATTATGAGGTGCGCAAAAGGCCGCTCTATATTGTTCGTTCCGTAAAGGAGGGCCGCGAATAATGGAGCAAGACGTCTATGAACGCATGAACCAGCTCGAGGCAAAACACTGGTGGTTTGTGGCAAGGCGGAAGATAATTGCAGCAGTCATAACACGTTTTGCCGCTTTAGACGGTGCCGCGAACATTTTAGAGGCGGGAGTGGGCACAGGGGGCAACATTGCGATGTTGCAAAAATTTGGAGACGTTCACGGCTTCGAATACGATGAGTCAGCGCGCGCGAATGCAAATGCCAAAACGGGGTTGCCTGTGGCTTACGGGGCTTTGCCCGATGATGTTCCCTTTCATGAATCCAAGTTCGACTTGATCTGTCTTTTGGACGTTCTCGAACACATTGAGCAAGATGCCAAGTCCCTTGCGGCGCTATCAACCAGATTAGCTCCGACAGGAAAAATTCTCGTGACCGTTCCCGCTTATCCTTGGCTATGGTCACAGCACGACGTGAACCACCATCATTTCCGCCGATACACGCGCACCACTCTCAAAATCGCCGCCAAGCAAGCTGGACTAAGTGTCGATCGAATATCTAACTTCAATATGCTTCTGCTCCCCCTGATATTGTCCGTGCGCGTGCTAAAACGATTATCCCGCTCTACAGTCTCAGACGATAAAATGCCGGGCCCTGTTTTTAACCGCCTGCTTTCCACGATTTTTGCTTCCGAGCGGTATCTGGTTGGCCGGGTACCGATGCCAGTGGGCGTTTCAATCGTCGCCGTTCTAAGTCGAAATGAATGTTGAAAAGTATCAATCAGCTTAAAGGTTTTGTGGTCGTTGGCGCCCTGGCAACGTCGCTACACGTCGTGATAGCAACTATGGTTGAAGCGATCTTTGAGACAAGCCCGCTCTTGGCAAACTTCATTGGGTTTTCAAGCGCAGTAATGGCTTCATATCTTGGCCACACAAAGACAACCTTTGCAATTCAAGCTAGGCATCAATTCCATTTTCCGCGCTTCTTGTTCGTATCTCTTGTTGGCCTCACCCTAAGCAGTCTTATTACCCTTTGGGGCGTTGAAAAATTAGGGTTCTCATTTGCGGCGACAATGCTCGTCGTGGGCGTCGTCGTGCCCTTATTTACATTCTTTTGTTTGAAATTTTGGGCCTTGAGAGAATAAAGCGATTTGCCATGATTCAGTCAGATAACGAAAGTATTCAGTTTCGATCTCTGTTGTTGCTTTTTATAATTACAACGCCGGCAACATTTCTGCTGTTTCAAGGGCGTCTTATCAATCATGACACCGCTTGGTTTCTAATCGCCGTCGAACGCTGGATCGAAGGCGCAGAGCTTTACAAAACCATCATCGAAGTCAATCCGCCGCTGAACTTTTACTATACGCTCCCTGCCAACTGGCTCTCGCGGTTAACAGGATTGACGTTAATTGACGCGCAATACGCGGTGGTCTCTATTTTGATTGGCGTCGTTTTGGTCTGGTCGTTCCGCATTTTGCGGGCTCATGATCGCGCGTCTCAATTGCGTCAAACAATTTTTATGCTCATGCTATGGGCCGCTTTGGTGGTCCCTGCGCTTCGGCATTTCGCGCAAAGGGATCACTTACTAGTTATATTTTTGATACCCTGGGCCATTGCCTCAGTTTTCGACCAGAATGGGATGAATGGGCGAGGCGGAGCTATTCGTGGGTGCTTTGCTGCACTTGGTATATGTCTTAAACCCCATTTTCTTGTTTTTCCCTTATGCGTCACTCTCGCGTTGATCATAAGAGAACGCAGTTTACGCCCTTTGATATCTTCATCTAATCTCAGCATTTTTGCCATGGGGGCCGGGTACGTCGCATTTGTCTTCGTTTGGCACCCCGCTTATTTCACTGAAATTGTTCCCATGGCCTTGCTCACATATGGCGAGTACGGACACTCTAACAGACAAGTCATTTTTGGTATCGGCCTGCTTCAAATATCGTTTTTGTTCCTTGTGCTCCTGGAATGCTTGCGCCAATCATCGATTCCGCCTGGTCTGGGTATCCTTGCCGCGATGTGTCTGGCGGGGTTCGCTTCTTATATTTTGCAGTGGACGGGCTATCGGTATCAGGCGGTTCCACTTCACAGCTTTGGCCTGATATTGTGCGCATTTTTAATTCTGCGTTGCTCGGCCAATGCGGTCATACGCTCTGCCATCCTATGTGCTCTTATCATCTCCTCTCTTTCAATTCACCGTGGGTTCCCTGGGTCGGTGAGCGCGCAGAGCTTGCACAAAGTTCTGATTGAAGGCCCATTCGAAAACGGAATTACTGTATTGAGCTCATATGTTCACGCCGGACCAATTTTAGCTTTGAAATTGCAAACGAATTGGGACAACAGATACCCTGCTTTGTGGCCTGTGCCCGGTATCGTAAATGCCAGAGCGGAGACGGCGTGTCTAAAGCAAGCCGACGACTGCAAAGCGCTCATATTGCTCGCTGAAGAAACGAGGCAAAATGTGTTGGATGACTTAGAAACTGGACGTCCGGATGCAATCGTCTTTGACAAAAAGGCCGGTTATTTTGACGAACCTGGATTTTCTTTTGAAACCTTTTTACGGCGAAACGACGATATCTCGAAGTTCTTAGATCAGTACCCTGTCAGGGTGAGTACTGAGCGGTTTGATGTTTTGTACCAGTGAGGCCTGAATGACCACTTCATTTTTCATGCGCTGCGCGGTTCTTTTTCCACTTTTTTATCTTGTGTGGAGCTACCTTTGGTTCTTGAAGCGCAGCACAGTCTTTTATCCAAATGGATATTTACTTTTTGCAACATTTCTCGCTGCACACACTCTCATATTGTCTGGATCAATTCTCGTTCGCGGCAGCAATCCAAAACGTGTCCGCTACGAGGTAGTCGGGTTGTTATCATTTGCGTTGCTTGTCACCGTTCCTTTTGCATTTATGGGATCAGCATTCGGGCAAAGAGACGTTGCCAGTCTATTAATCTCCATTCAAGAAAACCAAATTGGTCAGCTCGCTGAGATCGGGTTGGAAGGCTTTACTCCATTAATCAGATATTATTTGATGCACATCATTTTGCTTTTAGCAGCCGGTTGGGTGGTGCTTTGGCTGGTGCCCGCGGGAACGCCGACGATTTTGACGATGGCTGTATTCCTGATCGGTTCGTCTCCTGGCAGCCATTTTGTGTTCAGTCATTTTTATCCAAACCCAGATCACGCATTGATAGCAGACAGGCTTGATAAACTTGCGCCACGCATTATTGCGGCCCCAGAAGAGCAAAAAAACCTCGTCATAATATATCTGGAAAGTCTTGAACGGACCTATCGAGACATCCCTGAGACCAAGGATGCTTTTGCCATTTTCACCGAACTAGAAAATAAGGGACTAAGCTTTACCGAAATCGGTCAAGTGGCAGGAACAGAGCACACCATCGGCGGTATTGTCGCGTCTCAATGTGGTGTTCCGCTTGTTGCCAAAGGAATTTATAATCCGCGGCGCAAAGATCCCATTTACGGCCATGCTTTGCCAAAAATCAGTCAATTCATGCCGAAATTAACGTGTTTAGGCGACGTTTTAGCGCAAGCGGGATATCAGTTAAGCTACATAAATGGATCCACTTTGGATCTCTATGCCAAAGGCGATTTTCTTCGAACTCATAGTTTTCATAGCGTTAGAGGGCTGGAAGACTTCGAGGGTTGGGAGAACGAGCCGCGCACCAACGTCTGGGGAATGAACGACGATCTACTGTTTGAGCGGGTAACCGACGAACTCATTCGCATGTCAAAGCAAGATAACCCTTTCGTCCTAGCGGCACTCACGATCGCTACGCATGGCCCAGAAGGTTACCCAGATAGTACGTGCCCTGAACCGGAAATGGAGCCAATAATCGCGACCGCAATCGCGTGTACAGGCCGTCTTGTCACCAATCTGCTGGAAGAAATTGAGCGGCTAGGTTTATCTGACGATACGCTTGTTGTTTTACAAAGCGATCATTTGTCGATGCGAAACTCTGTTCATCAGAGCCTTCTTGAGCGAGAAAGCGCGCGCCGTAACTTTCTTACGGTCCTTGGGACAGGCGAAAATACGATCATTGAGAAGCAGGGAAGCATGGTCGATGTCTATCCGACGCTTTTGGAATTGTTGGGCTATCAATTGAAAGAAGGCGCAGCCGGGATCGGTCAGTCGTTGCTATCGCAACGAGCTACATTTGTTGAACAGTCTGATCTTAGCACGCTGTCTAGCGCACTTAGCTTGAATTCTGATCTCAAAAAAAGTGTTTGGGGTGAAAACGGCAATTAGATCAGCAGAACCACTCGGCCGATTGATAGGTCGCGGTTTATTACAAAGCTCTTGTATGGCAGACGGATCGACCGGTGCCTTCACACCACATTGCAGAAAACGCTTCTAAAAAGTCACCCCTGATAATCTATATTATGTAAATAAATGCATTGCTCTAAAAAATTGGTGACGCCATAGATTCTACGCCCTTGGTTTCACTCTGAACCTGAGTTTTGAATTGATCTTTGCCTGAAGCCACCACGGCAAAACTGACAGCGCTTTAAGGCCAAGTTTTAGGTGCCAAGGGAAACTCAAATCAGCCTTTTTTCTTTGATCGACCTGACGACATATTTTGCCGCATCATCCGCAGACATCAGCCCCGGCATGGGCCCAATATGTTGCTCTGTTTGCCGACTTTGAATGTGGCCGGGATGTACAATTGAAATATCAATATTTGATCCCATCAATCCTTCGCGCATGGCACACGCATGTGCTGTATTTAAAAATATGACGCACTACTCGACTCCTTGAAGCCGGGCACATCTTTGAACTAATTTAGAAGTGTGCCTGTTTAACGATAGATGCGTCATTAATTGTTGCCCAGTGGCCGCTTGAGTTTCGCAGCTCTACCCTGTTTGGTCAGAGTTACAAAAAGCCGGATTCGGTTTGGATACGATTTTAGATGCTTAAGAAGTTCACATGAAACTCAATTGGAAAAGTGCAAAACCACGAGTCGCCTATGTAACAGGCGCCGCAAGCGGGATCGGCTTCGGTCTGAGCAACCGTCTTTTGGAACTTGGGATTTCGGTTGCCGCATTCGATTTGGAATTCGGCGAGAATACCAAATCGAAACTCGCTGATTCAGGCAAGGCTTCGGCGACCGTGCGTTTCTACACTTGCGACATAACGGAAACAGCGCAGCTTGAGCAGGTGATTAAAGAAGCAAAAGAAGAGCTTGGCACCCCAGATTTAGTAATAAACTCAGCGGGAATTGCGGCCTGTGAACCTGCTGAAAATCTCTCCACAGAATTGTTTAATCGTGTCGTCGATGTAAATCTGAAAGGGTCTTGGAATGTCGTGAAGGCGGTTTTGCCTCATATGGAACGAGGGGGCCACATTGCTTTGATTTCTTCTTTAGCCGGGCATGTTCCAAATTTCGGATATAGCGCCTATTGCGCGTCCAAATTTGGTGTGTCTGGTTTGGCCCAGGTGCTTCAACTCGAGTTACCTGCCCGAGGAATTGATGTAACTGTGGTTAGCCCTGGCACAATTCAAACGCCTTTGGTCGGAACAAATCATATCAATCGACCCACTATCTCGGAGAGGCTTCGGAATCTCGCAGGAACACTTCCATTAGAGAGAGCTGTCGATTTGATTTTAGGAGGGCTTTCTAGAAGAAAAAAGACAATCGTTCCAGGCACTCTCGCCAAAGCGATTGCCCTAGCGAACTCGGTTTTTCCGGGCCTATTTCGTGTCGTGGCCCGCTTTCTGCTTGTAAGGATATCGAAAAATAACGCCTCTTAACCTTCGGCGTTGGATTTGACTCTAAATCTGAATTTTGCATTTATTTTCGCCTGCCAACGCCATGGCAAACAATTGAGCGCCATAAGCGCAAATCGCAAGTGGCACGGAAAGCTTAGCTCTGGTCTGCCCGAATAAATTGCCGCAGCGATTTTTTCTGCCGCAGCTTCAACAGACATCAGCCCCGGCATGGGCCCAATATGTTGTTCAGTTTGCCGGCTTTGAATGTGGCCGGGATGTAGGACACTGATTTCAACATTCGTATCCAACAACCCTTCACGCATCGCACGCGCAAAAGCCGTCATCCCGGCTTTGGAGGCTGAATAAGTCGGCGCATCTGCGTGCGGACCAAAAGCTGCTAAAGAGCTGATAAATACCAAATGCCCAGAACCGCGTTTGCGCATGCGCTCGGTGGCCGCAAAGGACGCTGTAATTGCTCCGGTCAAGTTGGTCGCAATCAGCTGTGCCGCCCGTTCAGGTGTTTCAAGATTTCCGTCTAAATCGCGACCATCAAAAATCCCGGCATTCAAAATCAACATATCAATGGGGCCGTTTTTCCAAACGCTATCGATCCACGCTTCAGGCGCACCCGGCGATGAGAGGTCAACAGAGGCATAGTCAACCTCTGCACCCTTGGCGCGCAGTTGCTCGGCAAGCTTTTCAAATGGCGCAATGTTGCGGGCGCATAAAGCGAAGGAAATGCCAGGTTCGGCCAGCCGCAGCGCCAACGCAGCACCCAGGCCCGAACTTGCGCCAGTGATGGCGATGCGTTTTTTGGGGACTGCAGGCTTAGTGGCCGCCGCGCCCCAATCTGTTTCGACCCCGAGGGACTGAGCCTTTGTGAGACGCGGAGGAATGTCGTCATAAAGGCTGTGCTTGTGCAGATCATCCGCTTCCAGTCGATCTATGGCGTTTTCCACGAACGCTGTGCGGCCTTTGCCATAGACTGTGCCGCGCACATGGATCCCATAGGCGAGGCACTCCGTCAGCGCTTGCACATCCGCTGGCTCAGCGGGTGAAGGATTGTCCCAAAATTCATCGAGTGATCCCTGATAGGTCACGCCGTCTATATCGTAGACCGCTACGCCCATCGTTTTGGTTGGCACACCTGCCAGCAAGGAATGCATTCCAGTTGTGGAGTTCACCACGATGCAACCCGAAGCTTTTTTGAACAATGGTCCCAGATCGCCGCCATCAAGAAAGTGTACGCGTTCGGTGAGTCCAAAGCGTTCGGCAGTTTCAGAAACAAACTTCTCCCAATTGATCAATCCATTGTCCATCGGGTGGAGCTTGAAGATCAGCAGCGCGTCTTTGGAGGCCGCGCGTTTAAAAGACTCCATAATTTGGTTCACGAAGCCGTATTGATACCCGACCGGGGCATTGGCCCGGATCTGATAGTCCCCTTGCATTTGCAGCGGCACAATAAACTGCGGAACATCGCGCTTTTGAAGCGCCGCAACCTGCGCAGACGCGACCTTAGCGTTGTGCGCGCGGCGTATGAAACGAGGGATATAGCCAGGGAATTCTATCAGCGGGGAATGAACGCGTTCCGGCCGATAATGACGATTAAAGGGCCGGGTCAGCGCATTGGTCAGATGGAACCCCGCTTCTTTGATCGCCTCTTCCGTCGCAGAAATCGTGTAGAGCGGTTTGCGATTTAGCGCGGGCAAATCCCGCGCCGTTTTGCGGATTTGGGCGAGATCATTAGGAAAATGCGAATAAGCGGATTGCCCGCCCTCCTCCAAGATCAACCAATCGGGTCGAATATAGCCATATTCCATCGAAACACAGCGTACCCCCATCGCGCGGGCGACTTGCTGGGCTTCGCGGTGATAAGGAAATCTGTCCGCGAAATAGACGATATCCGTCGCTTGGCGCTCTTCTAAAACCCGGGCCAGATACTCTGGCCATTCATCACGTGTCCCTTTGAAACGCTCCGCATCTCTGCCGCGCCAAAACAGCATGTCGCCAAAACAGAAATTGATACGATGCACATCGTGCCCACGTGCTGCCAAGGCGCGGCCAAGGTCGCGAAAAGCGCCCGATGTGGGGCCTTGCAGGAAGACAAATGACCGGTGGGATGCCGAATTTACGCTTGGCGCGGTTTCAAATGACATAGGCTCTTTCAATTCGGCGTAATAAAGGGTGTAACGGGGTTTGAGGAACCATATATTTTAAAAGGACACAAGGTGCCTGATTTACTTCGCGCCCATTCATCTTTTACCAAACGACTTTTTGGATTTGCTTTTCACCTGTTTGATCTGGTGGCCTATGAGGTGCTCTATCGCCTCTCCCCTGCCCGCAAGTTTTGGTTCTTTAACGGCGGCTACCTGCCGCTGGATTCCGACTATATTCAAATGTCCGAGTTCGAGGGCGAAGATCATAGCGCCATGATGTATCATCAGGCAGGCCATACGCAGATCGCGGCCTTGAACCCTGCCCCCAAAAACATCCTTGATGTGGGCTGCGGACAAGGGGGCGGTATGGTGTACCTCTCCCGCCTGTTTCCAAACGCTAGCTTGACCGGAACCGAACGCAGCCTATCAGCCGTGTCTTTGGCCCGCCGCCGCACGGCACCTTTGATTAAGGCAGACATCCAGCAAGGCAAATCCAATGGCTTGGCCTTCCCGGATGAGAGCTTTGATTTGCTCATCAGCGTCGGTGCGCCGACCTATTTCGGGTTGACGCTTTTTGTCGACGAAGCTGCGCGCGTGATTGAGCCTGGCGGCATTATTAGCCTGAGCGGAGGCTACCGTCAGGGGGATCATGAAAAGATCGAAGCCGAGCTGCGCGAAGCAGCGGCGGCCAACGGCCTAGAGTTCATCAGCTACCGAGATATCACGCCAAATACATTTGCCTCATTGAAAGCCGATATCCCGCGCCGGGAAAAGGCTTTGGCCAAAGTTCCATGGCCCTTCAGCCTTTATGCGGTCAAATGGGCCGATATGCCGGGCAGCACGGAATATGAAGAATATGAAAGCGGCAAACGCGCAGATTTTGCCGCCGTCATGCGCAAACCCGCGCGCTAATCGCGCGGGGCGTTGAAGGCTTTTTGCCATTCGTCGGGATGGCGGAGGGCTTCGAGGTGCGATTCAACCGCGCTATCATGCTGACGGTCTCGCATTGCGTATTTTGTACAAGCGATTGCGGATTTTATGATCAAACGCCATAGGCTTGCGATACGAACAGGATAGACTACAAACTTGCTCTCTTCTGGATTGCTCGCAGTGACATATTCGCGCCCCATTACTGCGCTCGCTTGTGGACCTGTGTGGAACTTCACGGGTGGCTTCCGGCCGGTTAAAGCGTTCATATGAATAGCGGCGATGCTGCTGATACACATTTTAATAATCGCGAGAACAGACGTATCGAGAGGAACCTGCGTCCCTTCCACATGATCTGGTAACTCCTTAGCAGAGACCTCTTCTGGACCTTCCAGATTGGCATTGAGTTTCATCAAAGCGGCGTGTTTGGCTTGACCGTTAAAGGTGTTTGAGGCGCGCGTTAGATCATTGATTGCCAGAAGCGCAAATTCGGTTGCGCGGTAGCGGTGGACCAAGATCAAGCACAATAAAAAACCAAACAAATATAATGCATCTCGCTGAATCCCAGTGTTGGGGTGTAAGATCGATAGCGCGATCCGGTTCCGCAGATTATAATACATTAGCCAATCGCTGCCCTTATGGGCAAAACTCTCGTGCCATACGGGACAGCCCGGCAATGGGAGAATTTGAATTCCGCCCTCTCGCAAGCGGCAGCCATATTCAATGTCATCACCCCTAATAAACAATGGAGGCGGCAGCCCAACCTTTCTGATGGCGGCGGTCGGAATGACACAATACCACCATGCGTTATAATCAACATTCAATGTCTCAGAGAATAGTTTTAAGGATCTAGGTCGATCCACTGCCGTGTTTTCACCAATGGGCGTTACGAACATTTGTGGATGTAGGTTGCCACCAGCTTCAAAGAGTTTGGTCGGATTTTCAATCTCCAACATCTGACCACCAACGGCAACATTTTCGTCGGCGAAACGCAGGAACAGCAGCGTTTTCTCCAGCATCCTCGGGTCTAGGATGATGTCATCGTCCATCAACAACAAATGTGTCGTTGGCTCTTGGGAGGAAATAGTTTCATACATGCTTCGGGTGAAGCCGCCGCAACCACCCAAGTTAGGCTGCTGAATAACACTTATCCACGGAGAATTTAGCGCTGAAATTAATTCGGAATTCGAGAATGCCTCACCTTGATTAACGACCCAAACCTTTTGAATCGCGGGGGTTCTGATCACCTGTTCATTGATCGCAGACACTGTTTTTGAAAGATCACTTTCGCGATTAAACGTGCATAAACCCACTGATAAGCTTGGTTCACAGAGTGGCTTCCCGTCAGTCACCCAACTTAGATCTTTTACCGATAAATCGTTCTCGGCCTGTAATTTGATATAGATGCGCCCATTCTTTGGATGGGAGTCCAGCCACATTAATGTGGTGCCCGCACTTGAAGTGGTCTCGAGTAGGGTCTCGTTCTCGAAACGATCAACATGGATCAAAGACAGGTCATACGTTCCATCTGCTTCAAGCAAAACGCCAAGTCTGTCTATTTTGCACTTACTGTTCCAAACATCTGGAAAGAACGCGTTTATGTAGGTGTTTCCAGTCACGGTTCCGCCAGCGGGCACATCCCCCAACCTGTCCATTTCTGAAGAATTCAATGAGCTTCCTTCGTTCAGATAGACTGAGTCAGGACGCCCATATGCCGGAGCGAGAAACCTTTGGATTGGAGTGGCGTGAATTGATTTCTGAGCTTCTGGCATTTGATGAGGTCAATTGTGCAACTTGTGCAACATTCGTTATTTACTGAGGTTATTTTCAGGTAGCACGCATCTTAAGTCATGCATCCAAGCTTTCTTCTCTTAGGCGCTCCGCGAAACTATCCTTCGGAATGCCATCACGTGCAACATACCGAAACGCGCTGTGCCAAAGATGAATGGTCTTTGTATCTGGGCTGATCGATCGCAAGAAAGCCTCGTCTTCCATGAGAAACCTGTCAACTTCGCGATAGCCCACTGGAAAATAGTATCGGTGATGGCGCACGTGTCGCTTCATGTTTAGTTTTCTGACGAAGTAATTTAAGGCGATCGGCCCAAACTCTGCGTATCTTGCAGCTCCCGGACAAAAGGGGCGACCATCCAGCTTTTTGTTTATTTTCCGTTTCAAGATTGGCGAAAGCCAAGGTGGCATTTTGTAGGGCTTCGTCGTCAAGTCGCTGAGTGCACGCAATATTGGAGAAGCCGCAGGCAGCCACATAACAGCGTTCCCTGCCATGGCTCGATACGGGTTCAAAACATTCGACCAGCTCCGCGGCCCTTCCCAACCAAGAAGCATCGGCTCTTCACAAGACAGTGGATTGAGGCAGTAGACGTCCCAGTCAATCCAGATGCCACGGCTCTGCTTCAAGAGCTCGTATCGAAATACATCGGAGAAAGGGGCCGTTGAACCAAACTGTTCAGGCTGCGCTATCCCATCAAATGTAAAGAAATCGGAGTATGGAATAACGTCTTCGGCCGGTAAGACAGTGACACCGCGCGGGACATCGGCGACGTCTTTATAAGAATAAAGATGCACCGGATGGCCACAACGCACAGCAGATTTTAGACAAGCACGTGTAACCCAGCTGAGCGTATCCGCGTCAGCAAAAGTCACCAAAGGCATGTCAGTTGACATCAAACGATCTCGCTGATCGCGTCTTGAACAAGGGTTTCAAGCGGTCCGTTTTTGAGGTCCGTCAGGATGTCGACAGTAGTGTCAATTGCTGTCTTCATTTGTTCCTGCGTATGTTCTGACGATATAAAGAACCGCAAACGCGCCTGGTTCATTGGCACGCCCGGAAATACGATTGGCAAGACGTTGAAGCCTCGAGCCAACAACTCATCGCTGGCCGCCATCGCGAGGGCAGAGTGGCCAACAATAACCGGGACAATCGACGATCCGATGCTTAATCCAGTATCAAGACCGGCAGCTTGCACCGTTTTCATGAAAAACGTGCCATTGTCTTGCAATCGGGTCACGCGTTCCGGTTCGTCGTGCAAAATCTCTAGGGCTTTCAGAGCCGCTGCAGCAAGATTTGGGGCAAGTGCAACGGAATAAACCGAGCCAGGCGCTTCGTATTTCATAATGTCGATTAGCGCAGCAGATCCAGCGACGTAGCCGCCGGTTGAGCCCAAAGACTTACTGAGCGTTCCCATCCAGACATCAACAGCGGCGCCGGGAAGATCGTAAACTTCGCGTACGCCTTTCCCGGTTGCGCCAATGCATCCCAAGCCATGGGCCTCGTCAACCATCAGCCAGAAACCGTATTGCTTTTTAAGCGCAACCAGACGCTGCAGGTCGGGGATATCCCCATCCATAGAATAATGACCTTCTACGACCACCAAAGTGGCGCGATATTTGCCGGCGGTTTCTGCAAGGATGGTTTCTAGCGCGTCCAAATCGTTGTGTGTAAAGCTGCGGCGGGACGCACCGGACAACTGGATACCAACGGTGGCGCTATTATGGATATAGGAATCCGAAATGATCAGGTCGTTTTTGCCTGTTATCGTTGCGATGACTGATACGTTTGTCGCGTGCCCTGACACAAAGGTCAGCGCGGCCTCGACGTCGTAATGCTCAGCGAGCGCCGCTTCAAGCTGGGTGTGCACAGGCCGTTGCCCAGCGGTTAACCGGCTGGCAGAGGCAGAAACGCCATAAAGATCAATCGCTGCTTTGGCAGCGGCCGCAGGACGAGGATCTGCGTTTATGCCAACATAATCATAAGAGCCAAAATTGATGACCTCTTGGCCATCCATACGGCTGGTCGCCCCTGCCCGCACATCGTGTTCGCGGAAGGTCGGATCGCCAAGGTTTTGCAACTTGCCGATTTGGCGCACCATCTGGCGTTCTTTGTAGCCAGAAAAGCTTTCAAAGCTCGGACTCGGGGTTGCTTTTGCCGGCGCAGAACGACCCAGAGCGCTCTTTGCAGCACTTAGAGCACGAGACCGCTCTTCGCTAGAAAGTTTCGATTTGCGTCTGCTCATTGTGTGGTCGCAGGGTTCGGCGTGTTCATATGCTGACGTTCCCAATTTTGGGTGATCTTGCGGGATTCAGAGTCTTGGCCATCCTCAGAATCATCAGAACCGCCAGATTGAATGTGTTTTACAAACATTTCAGCAATGTTCTCAATACTAACGTCATCCGCCAGAACAGGGACAGGAAGATCATCTCCAAGCGCTTCTTGTGCGGCGAGCCCCATCTCAACACCCATGAGGGAATCCATCCCATATTCCGACAGTGGTCGACTTGCGGAGAGCTTGGAATCCGGCACACGCAAAATCCCGGCAACTTCGGCACGCAAGAACGCAACCGCTTTTTTCATTGCTTTTGCGAAGGGTAAGCTCTGAAGCTCTGCCCGCAAATCGCCCGCGTCGCGACCCTTGCCGGAACTCTCGGCAAGCTGCTTGAGCCGTTCGTGGCTTGGGCGATGGAGGATCTTCAATGCGGCCAAGGATGGCCCCCATTTCATGGGCGTAATCGTGAGACAGGCGCCGGGAACCGAAGACATGCTCAAACGCCCCAGTGCGTTTAAAGCAGCCGCCGTGGTAAAGGGCACGTTGCCCGACATCTGCGCCAACATGCGCCCAAGGTTTTCATCTCGCGTAACATAGCCCGCGTCAGTAATCGCCCCCCAACCGACCGCCAATGCTGGCAAACCCAATGCGTGACGGTTCTTGATCAGCGCTTCCTGATAGGCATTTGCCGCCACATAAGCCGCTTGTCCGTGGTTGCCGATCATTGTCGCCAAAGATGTGAAAGCAATAAAGGCCTGCAAATCATCTTTGCGGGTTTCGATATCCAAATTTTCAAGACCGACGGTTTTCACTGGTAAAGTACGATCCAGGGATTCCGCAGAGATCTGAGCGAGCGGTTGATCTTCAAGAACCATGGCAGAGTGAAAGACTGTCGCCAAAGGCGCTTTCTGTCTCAACCGATCAAAGGTTTGTTGAACCTGTGTTTGCGCAGTGATGTCACAGGCCAAAATCTCAAGCTCGACACCGCTTTTCCGCAGAAGATCAAATCTTGGTTCAAGCTCTGGAGTCGTTTTGCCAGAACGGCTCAGCAAAGCGATGCGGCGTGCACCTCGCGTATAAAGCCAATCCGCCACCTCAAGGCCAAGGCCGCCAAGCCCACCTGCAACCACGTGCCAACCTTCAGGGTCGGCGGAAAACGCATCAGCTCCGGACAAAGGATTTGTGTCTGAAACTTGCGATTGCGGTGCCACGACGATTTTGCCGATATGACCGGAACGTTGCATCAAACGGAACGCTTCGACGGTCTGGTCTGCCCCGAACTTCGTATAGGGCAACGGCGGATACTCTCCGGAAGACATAGCATCCATAACATCTTTGAACACACGGCGCGCCATGTCAGGACGATCCGCAAGGAAGCTATCTACATCTATCCCAAAATAAGAAATGTTGTTCTTCAGAGCCCGCAAACCGACATGGGTATTGGCGTAGTAATCCTGCTTGCCAAGCTCAAGGAACCGGCCGTAGGGACGCAAAAGTTCCAGGCTGTCTGACATGGCCTGACCCGCCAAAGAGTTCAGCACAACATCAACACCGCGAGAGTCGGTAAGGCGCCTGATTTCCCTGACAAATGTTGTATCACGGGACGAAAGAACGTGTTCGACACCCAGTTCACGCAGGAACTGTTGTTTGACAGGACTGCCCGCTGTTGCAATCACCGTCGCACCAATCTTTTGCGCGACGGCAATCGCCGCGAGGCCAACGCCCCCTGCCCCGCCATGGATCAACACCGTGTCTTCAGGCTGCAACTGGCCCAAAGTTTCCAACGCATAATGCGCTGTGAAGTAAGCCACTGGCAGAGCCGCCGCATCGTCAACTGGCAAATCTTCTGGCAGTTTGGTGACCCATGATTGATCACTGATCAGATGAGACGAGAAACACGCAGGACCGAAGGCCAATACCGCATCGCCAACTGAGACATCCGCAACCTGCGAGCCAACCCGGCTGACATGGCCCGAACATTCCAAACCAAGAGTTGGACCAGCAAAGCCCGTTTCCAAGGCTTCTTCCGGCAAGAGGCCCATTGCCCACATAACATCGCGATAGTTGAGGCCCGTCGCAGCGACCTCAATCTCGACTTCGGTCGGCTCAAGGTCACGCCGCGTCTTTGATGTCCATTCAAGTTTTGCCAAACCACCAGAGACAGATCGTTCTAGGGAGGCCCCTTCAGGCAGCGCAGAAATGTTCTGCCCATCTTCAAGTTGCGGCAAACCTTGGCGGACACGCAGCGCCAACGGACCATTTGGAGTGAGGACAATCTCACTTTCATCAGGCAGAGCGTCCAATGTGTTCACGATGATCTCGGACTGCTCAGACCACTCGAGCGGCTCAACCTGAGCGATATCGATTGCTTGAATGCGGATCTGCGCGAATTCGTTGCCGATTGTTCTTAGCATCGCCCAAAGCGCGTGTTGCGCGGGCTGTGCAGCAGAACCTTCACCGTATTGCGCACCATTTGGAACAACAGCAACCAAGCCGCGTTTCGCCTCGACGCATTGGACAGCAATATCGCGAAGGCACAGAAGACGGTCAGAGATCGCCCTGTCTTCTTCGTTCCGGTTACAAAGCACCAGAACCGGAGCCTTTTCGTCCGCCGGCGTTACCGTATCGAGAACGCCAGATTTCCGAACCACTTGCCCATAGCGCGCAAACCAGATGTCTTCCCAACTGGATGGTAATTGCGTATCTTCGGTTTTGGTATCGTCTGACAGTATGCTTACGCGTTTTGCGCACAGGAACAGCTCGCCTTGGCCGTAGCCATCTGGGATATCCAATTGCGTAATTGTTTCAAATCCGAGGCGATCGAGCGTCCGGCGAAGCTGATCAGGAGCCACTTCTTGGGTCGTGCCATCAGGTGAAAGTGCAGAAATCGCAGCATTTAGGGCTGGGACAGCCGAACACTGCACAATCAGATGACCACCCGGACGCAAACAAGAGGTCAGATGCGCCGCAGAAGCATCTTCCATCAGTCTTCCGGGGTCTGCTAGCACAACGCATTCTAGGGCTTGTGCTTCATCCGCTTTGATCTTGTATACACCTTCAAGGCCCGCAGCCTCTTCTGCTTCAGAGAGAAGCTCGAATGTTTTCAAACCATCATAAGCATCTGAAAGATCGGCAAAGACTTTAAGACCGTTACCCGCTGCGGCGACGCGCAGACGCGCACTTTCTGGATAGGTGCGCAAGACTTCTTTGGTCAGCGCCGTCACCAGTGAAAGAGCCGGTTGAGGGACCGTGGTCAGCGTGTTGGCCACATGGTGACCAAACAATTGGCTGGCCGCATCTTTTTCTGGTGCAGCCTCTGAAAGATATTCATGCACGGCACCTGGCAAACGCAGCAACGCCGACAATTCGGAAACAAGGTCCGGCTTCTCATCCAGAAGAGCAAGTCCAATGGTTGCAGCATCCGGCAAATCGCATGCCTCTGCGATCAACCAGCCGCCGTTCTCGGCGTCTTTATGCGCAAGCCCCATAGACCCGAGCATCTCCAACCAAAGCGTTTCCGCTTTCTCAAACGCCTCTCTAGGCTCGTATTTTCGATCTGCCTTCACGGCAGAGTCAAACCCCGACCACAGCGCCTGATGCGTGGCGGCGTTCAGCAATAGAAGTGTGTCATCTTCAGCATTCGCCGCTGTCATTGCTGATTCAAAAGCGCGCTGCGCGTGGGAAGCGTCAACACTTGGAATATCAGTCACAGGCAGACAAGGTACCGCGGCGAAATGATAGGCGTGATCATCAAAATCGATCTGTGGAACCAAAGAGACCGCCTGCAAACGAAGCCCCTTCATAAAGAGCGCGGGCTGGCCATCCGGGTCAAAACCAAAGACATCGACAAGGATTGATTGATTGCCGCGGCGACGCACGATCAAACGACCGGTCGCAAGTGGCGCGGCCTTTTGAAGAACTTGAAGCCGCTCTATTCGTACTGGCAGCAAGGCCAGTCCGGCCAAATCAAACGTTGAGTTCACAAAGCCAGCGATCAGCGCGTGCAACAAACAATCGGCTTGCACCGGGTCGAACCCCTGAAGCTGCCCGCTCGCCCCAAGGCCAACACCCTCTTTCAGGCTCACCTCAAAGACATCACCGTTGATGCGCAACCGTTGGAGCCCTTGGAATTTTGGGCCATAGTTCAGACCAATACGCCGCGCATTGGCATAGGTCCATCTGCCACGATCTTCTTCTTCGCTAATCAAGCTGGGCGCGGTTTGCCCCAAGATCGTCGCTGGCTCAGACAATATCGAATAGCTTGCCCGAAGATTGTCGCGGAACATGTCTTGGCTAAGGCGGGCACGTGATTGAACAGCAATCGCACCGGTTTCAGGTGTGACCTTCGTTTTGATATCCACGCCTGCGGTCCCGGACAAAACAACCGGACCCACCAAATCCAGATTTCGGATTTCCACCGGTTTGCCTTCAGCAACCTTTGCAGCCGCCGCATAGGCCATTTCCGCAAGCGCCATGCCAGGCATGATCGACGCGTCGCCGACTTGGTGATCTTTCAAAGCTGGGAAGATCTGGTCATCCGTATCGCGGCGCCAAACCGTCGCGCCTGTACCAGTAGGGCGTCCCAAGAGCGGATGATAATCGGCGTCTGTGCCCAGCCCTTCTGTAATCGCCTCGCTGTCAACCGACTTAATCTCGGTATTTTGCCAAGGATAATGCGGCAACTGCGCCGTGCTTGGCGCGGCTTCGCTAAAGAACGCCCCTTCCTCATGCGCGCACCCTTTAAGGACTGCAAACAGAGCAGCGCGCGACATGGGGTTCACGTTTTCAGGGTCAGATTTCGCCAAAGTATGCCCAACCGAGACATCTGCGACGGCATTTTTCTGAGCGGTGGCCGTGATATAGTTCGCAAGAACGGGTTGAGCGCCAACTTCAAGAACAGACTTAAAGCCCGCGACCAGTGCAGCATCAACCGCAGCGCCAAACTGTACCGGCTGGCGAATGTTGCGCCACCAATAGTCGATGGTCAGCAGATCCCATTTGACCAAACAACCTTCGGTACTTGAGAAAAACGGGATATCCGTTGATTTCACCTGAAGCCCATCCAAGGCCTCATGCAGCTCTTGTTCATAAGGCTCAAGCTGCGCACTGTGATAGGGGTAATTGATCGGCAAAATGATGCAGGCCAAACGGTGCGCCCGCTTCACCCACTTGGAAAAAGCGGTCAGCTGGTCTTTGGGCCCAACCAGCGTAACGCTGACCGGGCTGTTGATCGCCGCAATTTCCACTGGCCATTCATAGTCAGCATTTTCCGCATGGTAGGCGTCCAACAATGACAGAGCATTATCCGCATCCGTTTGGAACGCAGCCATCGTACCTTTATTCACAAGCCGCGACTGAGGTTTACTCCGGCTCACAACCAATGACACTGCCTGTGCTAAATCCAAGGCGCCGCACGCCCAGGCCGCCGCAACTTCGCCGGCACTATGGCCGACAACAGCGGCTGGCTTGATACCCCGCGACGCAAGCGCATGAGTCTGCGCCGCTTGGTCCGCAAACAACAGGCTCTGGGCCACCAGGCAGTCATCAAAGTCTTCCGCGACCAAACCGCCTTCCAGTTTCTCGACAAGAGACCAGCCCGTATGGCTCTGAAACTCTTGGTCGATCTTCAGGTACATCTCACGGAAGGCTGCATCTTTGCGGAAAGCCTGCAAGCTCATGCCCGCGTATTGAGCACCATTGCCGGAATAGGCAAAAACAGTCGGCTCGTTGCGCACTTTTGACTCTGCCGTCACAACGCGTGGGTCTTTTTCACCCCTCGCAAAGGCAGAAAGCGCTTCCGACGCCGTCGACGCTGACCCAGCGAGGACACCCAAACGCTTTGGATAAAAACCGCGCCCATGCCACAGTTGGTCGGGCAGTCCGCCCGGCTCAAGATCAGCTGGCGCCATATCTTCAGCGAATATTTCAGCCTGTTCTCTCAGCGATGCTTCGCAGAAAGACGATGTCACAAAAATCCGCTCCGGAGCATTCGGTGCAATTGCAGGCGCTGCGGGTTCCAGAGTCACAGTCTCCAGCACACAGTGCCCATTTACGCCGCCAAAGCCAAACGAGCTCACGCCGGCCGTCAGTTTTTCAGAGGCTTCAAACTCAACACCTTCCCGCGCCAGGATCAGGTTTTCTTCCTCAAAATTGATATGCGGGTTCAGTTCATCCGCGTGTAATGATGGCGGAAGACGCTTATCCTCAAAGGCGATTAGAGTTTTGAGCACCCCAACCAAACCGCTGGCTGGTTCAAGGTGTCCGACATTCGATTTAGCAGACCCAATCGGCAGTGGCGCATCTCTATGAACCGCAAGCGCACGGCCCAATGCGCGCGCCTCAATCGGATCGCCAACCAAGGTGCCCGTGCCGTGGGCCTCAATGAAACTCAGGTCATTTGGAGAAACTTCTAGGGACTCATAAAGCCCCGTCAGCAAAGCACGTTGGCCTTCCTCGCTTGGCAAAGCCACGTTCATGGTGAAGCCGTCAGCGTTGGTGTCACTGCCAATAAATTTGGCGCGCGCCCGCGCTGGGGCTTTGCTGTCGCGCTGAAGAACAATCGCAACACAGCCTTCACCGCGCACATACCCGTCAGCATTTGCGGAAAACGACTGGCAGAGACCCGTCTCAGAAAGCATCCGCGCCGCGGAGAACCCAACAAAGCTTCCCGGGTTCAAAAGGATGTTCACCCCTGCAACGATCGCGGTGTCCACCCTGCCCTCTTCCAAAGCCTGGCGTGCCTGGTCGAGCGCCACCATGGCTGAAGAGCACGCGGTATCAACGGTGAAACTTGGCCCACGCAGGTCGAATGCATGTGAAATTCGGTTTGACACCAGCGACAACGTATTGCCTGTCATCAGGTAACTGTCCGCCAAAGCGGCATCTTTGCCCAAGATGGTCGCGTGATCCATGCTTGAGGCACCCACAAAAACACCCACCTCTTGACCGGCAAGGTCTTGGGGTTTCAAGTGCGCATCTTCAAGCGCTTCCCAAACAACCTGCAGAAGAATCCGTTGTTGCGGATCCATCTGATTGGCTTCACGCGGAGAGATGTTGAAAACCGAAAGATCAAAGCCCCAAATGTCATTCAGGACGCCTGCAGCGAAAGTATATGATTTCCCTTTGGTGCCGGGCGTGGGATGGTAAAATAAGTCGTGCTGCCAACGATTAAGAGGGATTGACGAAACTGCACAGCGACCATCTTGAAGAAGGTCTTTGAATTCAATCGCGCTGCCTGCGCCTGGAAGTCGACAGGCTTGGCCGGTTATGAAAATTTGTTTAGTCACGTCGTAATCCAGTCAGTCGAATCAATTTACGGAATGGTCTCGCTCTGGGATCTAGCCAATCGAAAATCAACCGGTCGTTTCTTCCGTCAATTCATAACTTCAATACATAACAGCGTTTAGGGGAAAATTTCTATAAGTTGCAACCCATACCCTGCACATCGGCAATGAATTGCAATTGACATCCGGTGATAAATTAAGTGCTTTGCCGCTGAACGGAGCAAGATGTGAAACAATTAAGAACTCAGATGCGTGTTATCTTTGCGCTCGTACTGCGCGAAGCACGCACAAGGCATGGACGGGCCAGACTCGGCTATGCGTGGGCAATTATTGAGCCACTGGCAATGATTACCTTTTTAACGCTGCTCTTTTCTCAATTCCGCACGTCTAACGGCCCAGACGGTAATTTTGCATTGTTTTTTGCCACCGGCGTATTGGCCTTCCAAGCCTATCGGAACACGTCTGTCTATATCTGCAACTCATTCGCCCAAAACAAAAACCTGTTCAACTATCCAATGGTGAAACCGATCGACGCGGCCCTTGCTCGTTTGTTTCTTGATTGTGCGACACATGTTTTTGTGATCGCTCTTGTGCTCATTGGCCAAATTGTTCTCATGGATGCGAACCCGCCTCATGACATCCCCTACATGGCATTCGCTATGTCATTGCTTTTTTTCATGGCACTTGGTGCCGGGCTGTGTTTGGCCGTCTTGCGTAGGTTTTCTCAAGCCGTATTCAGCTTGTACCTAATTGTTATGGGACCGGCTTTCTTCCTTTCCTGCGTTTTTTATTCGCTCGCAACTGTTCCAACCGGCTTTAGGGAAATTCTTAAGTTAAATCCGCTAGTCCATGGCGTAGAAGGGTTCAGGACGGGTTACTACGCCGTCTACCCAAATGATGACGTAAGTCTTTTTTACCTGTTCACATGGGCGGTTACACTTAATTTCCTTGGGTGGATTGGTGAGAGGCTAACCAGGTTTCAAAATCAATGATCGAACTTTTCAACGTCTCCAAAACCTACAAACTAAAATCTGGACGCAAGACCATCTTAAATGGTGTTACGGCCTCAATTCCATGGAAGAACATCGGGGTCTTGGGCCGAAATGGCGCGGGAAAATCAACGTTTTTACGGTTGATTTCTGGAATCGAAGAACCCGACTCCGGCATCGTTAAACGATCAAAATCCTTCTCTTGGCCCATCGGTTTTCGCGGAAGTTTTCACCCGATGCTAAGCGGGATAGAAAACGTGCGTTTTGTCGCCCGCCTTTACGGTCAAAACACCGAAGAAATGATCGACAAGGTCGAGGATTTTGCTGAGCTCGGCCAATTTTTTTACGAACCGGTCAAAACGTATTCTTCGGGAATGGGAGCACGACTTGCCTTTGGTTTGAGCATGGCGATCAAATTTGAAGTTTTTCTGGTCGACGAGGTCATGGCGGTTGGAGACGCAAAATTTCAAGCAAAGTCCAAAGCTGCATTTAAAGCAATGTTACCAACTTCAAGGATAATCATGGTCTCGCATTCAATGTCTTCCATTCGAGAATATTGCGATTCAGGATTGGTCATTGACAATGGACGCATGACCTATTTTGAAGACCTCGAAGAAGCGATCGCCCGCTATGCAGAACTGAACAAGTAAAGCAGCGTGCAGAAACTAAGCATTGCTCGCTAGATATTAAAACGACTAAATTGACCAAGGTACGACCAAAGGAACGGCCGGATGGATTCTGAAGCGGCTTCTCAAAAAGATAAAAAACCGGCTAATGCCCCGGGTCAAAATGTGCATGTATTAAACGCAAAAGAAGTTCAAAAGCGTTCGCACGGTGCCCAACGCCGACGTCGTCGGTGGACAATTGCAAGCTTTTTCCTTTTGGTTCTCGCTCCACTCGTTGCAGTGATCTACTACTACACTTCGGTCGCAGCAGATCGCTATGCTGTTGAGACCAAGTTTGCAATCCGGTCGGCCTCGGGGTCTTCGCCAACAGATTTCTTGGGGATCGTTTCGACGGTTTCGACAGCCACTTCGACAACGACCGACAGTTACATCCTTATCGATTTCATCGAGAGCCGTGATTTGGTTGATCGTCTGAATGAACGATTTGATCTATTTGAAATTTATAACCATCCAAACGCTGATATTCTGACCAGATTAGATCCCGAGAAATCAGTCGAAGATGTTGTGTCATACATGCAGCGCATGATTTCGGTCTATTTCGATACCTCATCCCAGATCATTACCTTAGAAGTTCAGGCATTCACTGCAGAAGATGCGCAACGTGTTTCCGCTGCAATCCTCGAGATTTCAGATTCTCTGGTCAATGAAATTTCGGAACTCGCGCGAAGAGATGCGATGCGCAGTGCAGAGAAAGAAGTCGCGCGAGTTGAACAACAACTCGATGATCACAGGCGCGCGCTCACGGCGTTTAGACAGTCCCAACAAGATATTGACCCGTCAGCATCCGCAGGGGCTCAGATCCAACTTTTGGGTGAACTTGAAGGCCGTTTGGCTGAGGCGCGTGCGCGGCTAGATTCCTTGCAAGGATTTCTGACTGACGAGGCTCCAAGCGTTCGCATTCTAAAAAGCCAAATATCTGCAATTGAACAACAACTGGATGAACAACGAAATCGATTGGGACGCGGACAACAAGCCGGAACTTCCGACGGCGCGAACCCCAATTCCGCGTCAGACAATACGTTAACCTCTCGCGTTGGAACATACGAAGATCTCGCCATCGATCTTCAGTTTTTGCAACAAGCCTATATTACAGCGCTCGCCTCTCGCGAAGCCGCCCGCCTCGAAGCCGACCGCGCGCAACGCTACCTTGCAGCATTTGTAAAACCTGCAACACCTCAGCGCTCCACCTACCCCAAACGCATTCAGAACATTTTGATTTTTGCGAGCTTCGCAGTGATGCTTTGGGGCATTGGCGTCATGATCGTATACGTAATTAGAGAGCATAGTTCTTAGATGTCGGCCACAAAACTTATCCGCCGCACGCGAACCAATTTGATCGCGATCTTTAGCGCTGCTGCGCTTACGGCCTGCAGCAGTCTCCCGACTCAGGGTCCGTCGGCGGGCGATATCCTTTCGCCAGATGAATCTTCCAATTTTGAGCTCGTCCAAGTAGATGCAAAAATTGCTTCACGAATGTCTGAAGCATATGCGCGCGGTTTTTCAGCCCCGTTTATCAACGCCCCCTTACTCTCAACCAGCACTCGACTCGGGGTTGGGGATATTATTTCAGTGACGATTTTCGAAGCTGGTCAAGGCGGTCTCTTTAGCAATGACAAAGGTCAGGTAAACATTCCGCAGATCGTGATTAATCCAGAGGGCAAGATCTCGATACCATACGCATCTGGGATTCACGCACTTGACCGCACGCCCCAAGAAGTCGAACAGCAGATCGTCGATGCCTTGGCAGGAAAAGCACTTGAACCTCAAGTGATCGTTACTGTTGTCCAAAACGCCAATAATGCAGTCACGGTTCAAGGCGTTGTGAACCGCCCTGCGCGCGTGACTCTAAGACTTGGCGGGGATAGACTGTCCGAAATCTTGGTCGCTTCAGGGGGAGCGCGCTTTCCACCCCACCAAACCACGGTTTCCGTAACGCGAAAAGGAAAGTCATCCAAGGCGTCAATGCAGCGTGTTCTAGATGATCCCCGTCAAAATATCGCAATGCGTTCAGGGGACATTGTCACCGTATCGCACACGCCGCGCAGCTACACGATCATGGGATCGGTCAACCGACCTGCTCATATTCCTTTCGACAAAGAACGGGTGACGGTAATGGAGGCCGTAGGAAAAGCCAGTGGTTTGCTCGATCAACGAGCAGATCCAGCTGCAGTTTTTCTATTCAGACGCGAAAGCCAAAATACTTTGAAAGCCTACGGCAAGTCCTCTTCGGATTGGTGGCCAACCACACGCGGCGGCATTCCGACAGTTTATTGGCTGGACATGTCAGAACCCTCGGCCCTTTTCCACGCCCAAGCTGCACCGATGCGCGATGGCGATCTAATCTATGTTGCTAACGCGGATACGATCGAATTCTCGAAGGTTCTAGACTTGTTCGGATTGACATTGACGACGGCAGATAGAGCGATCGATTTTGGCCAGTAAAAACCTGCCAGCTTCGCTGAATACCGTTAGCACAGCGCAATTGATCCTATGGTGAATTCAAAAACAGCGTGATTTCTAGGCAAAAATAAGCAGGAAATTGACGTTTTCGACGATACTTTAGAAAGCTCTTGCGAGCACATCTGTAGCGTGTATTTGAAGCATGAAAAACTCATTTATGTCAGGTACTGCTTAGTTCAGTACTTCGCAAATCGACAAAGTTAATCAGGACCACAATTTGTGTTCGTCGGAATAGTATCATGGAATTCTGGGAAGAAATGGCTCGTCTGCAACTTATGAACCCGAAGAAAGATCGCTCCAAAATCCAAAAAGCGATTTTGTATCTAAGGGAACTGGCTGGCGATAAGAAAGTGCATCGCCAAGAGAACCGCCTTGACGTTCTTGAGCAGCTGAAAGATTCGATGCTTGAGGGCGATGCTCTGCAAGTCACAAGCGCAACGGCCGGAGACGCCATTGCCGTTCCTCCAATCACCAAAGATTCTCATCCCGGCATCAGCCTTGTCACTTGCAGCATGAACCGATCTGAGAATCTTTTGAAAGCATTGCGCAGTTGGCTGCCACAAAGCGAAATCTCTGAATTAATCATCATAGACTGGGGCTCTGACGTACCAGTCGCTGAAACCTTGCACAAAGAGGGAATCTTTGATCCCCGCATCCGATTGGTGCGCGCCCCTGATGAAGCACGCTGGATTCTCAGCTATGCATTCAATCTTGGCTTTCGTTTGGCAAAGTTCGACAAGATTTTAAAAGTCGACGCTGACATAGTTTTATCCGACGATTTCTTTGACAAGAACACTCTGATTGAAGGGAGTTTTATTGCCGGGAATTGGCGGGAAGCCGAGCAGGGTCAGGAACATGTTAATGGCTTCTTCTACCTTCATAAGAACGATCTTGCTGAGATAGGTGGCTTTAACGAGTATATCACCACCTATGGCTGGGATGACGATGATCTTTATTCCCGCCTGGATGAAATCGGCATAAAGCGCGAGAACGTCGCGCCCAGCACCATTAAACACTTGGATCACTCTGATGAAGAGCGTTCAGAAGATATTCTCGGTGATGTACCTGCGTTTTCGGCAATTGACGAAATTCGCAACGACACAATGTTCAAGATCCGCCGCAATCGCTTCATTGCCAACGTGATGCCCGTCTGGAACGGACAAGGCGGCTTTATACCTTTACCATTAAAGCAACAGCCTTTGGCGGATGAGACGATCGAAGTCCGGCGCGTAGGATGGATAGACGCCGAAGTGCCGCCGCATGTTGAAGATGACGCCAATTTTTACGCCTTAGGCGAACTGGCGTCGTGGAGGCTTGGCAAACAAGTGCTTGGATTGGAAAGAGGACAATTGCGCTCCCTTCTTCGCAAATCCTTCGCGGAAATTGAACAACAAGGCCTCAAAAACCTTCTGTCTCAAGACGTCCCAACACCAGAAATCTCTGTTCCTCGCCGCAAACTGTTTATCGACGCACAGCACGGTCTCGGCAACCGCCTCCGAGCAATTGGATCAGGTGCCGCAGTCGCCGAAAAAACGGACCGCGAATTGGTCATCGTTTGGGAACCAGACGCACATTGTGAAGGGCGCTTGTCGGATCTCTACGAATATGACGGGGCTGTTGAAGAGGTCGCCTTCTACAAAGACGCTGAAAGCCGCAACTGCCAACTTTACAACTACATGGAAATCGAAGACGGCGCGGTCAAAGATGCCCCGATCACATTGGATGACGGCAAGGATCTATACGCGCGGGCGGCCTATGTGCTCAACTCCCCCCTCTCCTCTTGGGAAGACGAAAACCGCTTTTTGCAAAGCTTAACACCCATTGAACCGGTTCGCGCGCTTGTGGACGGCGTGCGCAAACCCAACGATGTCAGCGCCCATGTCAGAATGGTGGGCGGAAGTGAGTACGAACACTTGGCCTATGAATCCTTGGACAACTGGACAGCGGAAGGTCACGCAGAAACCGAAAAATGGCGCAAACGCAGCCACTTTTCTCATTTCTTAAAGCGCATCGACACGCTGATCAAAGAAGGTAACGCAGAGCGGATTTTCTTAGCCGCAGATAAACCCGAAACCTATGAGGCGTTTCAGGCCTGCTACGGCGATCGCGTCGCCTACCTTCCGCGCGAACTTTATGACCGTTCTGCCGAGCAATTACACTATGCTTTGGCCGACGCGCTTTTACTCGGATCTTCCCCATTGCTTTTGGGCTCGACATGGAGTTCTTTCTCCGAACTTGCGATGCGTCTATCACCGCAAAAAATGACTATTGAGATGAGCGGAAAGGATTTCTAAGAAATGACACGAGAACACAACCAAAGCTTTGCGCTAGAAAATATGGTTTTCTTGTCGAATTCTGTTCCGAAGTCAGGTTCGACCTTTCTATTTTCTATGCAACAAATGTTCCTGCGTGGATTCGTCGAAGGTCAAAAAAAATGCGACTATTTTGAAGAATTACGCCGTGAAGGAGCAGAATTTCGAGGTTCCTACGTAGCAAATTTTAATGATGACGCTTTTTTGGACACTCTAAAGAATGGAACGCGCAAGAACGGTCCATATGTGTTGAAAACACATGGTTTGATTAATGACAGAATTCGAGAAGTTTTTTTAGCCGAGGACCACTTACAGGCTTCTTTAGCAGTGCGCGACCCTTTAGAGATTTTTTTCAGTGCGACTGACAACTTTGTTAAATCAGGTGAGTTCCCTGAATTTTCAAAACCCGAGGTAGGTATCGAGACGATTGTCGGGTACTTTTCGAAAATCTTTCGGTCTGTGCAAATCACATCTCAGAAAAAGCACATCCCAATCGTACGATATGAAGATATTGTTTCTAACCCAAACCAGGCATTGATCTCATCTCTCGCCCCAGACATCCAATCATTGTTGCTTCAAAAAGTATCCTTAAAGGCATTGGATGTTGAAACTGCCTCAGAACGCGCATCCGACCGAATGAATAAGGGGGAATTAAAACGTGATTTGTCTCGCTATGATCCCGCGCTAGTAAAAGACGTTTGTGACGGACTGGAAGAAACACGTCGGATGTTTGGCTACGTGTGAGAATGCAAACACCCGAATATCCGACCAAGAGCTAAATTCAACATACAAGACACGTATCGGAAGCAACTCGAAATGACCCAAAAAACAGCACTCGTCTGCGGCGCAGGCGGATTTATCGGCGGACATCTTGTAAAGCGTCTCAAAAGCGAAGGCTTCTGGGTGCGCGGCGTCGATTTGAAATTCAACGAACACGCAGACACCGAAGCGGATGATTTTGTTATCGGCGATCTGCGTGAGCAATCCG
>NZ_CYTO01000024.1:246491-271219 GCF_001458335.1 Cognatishimia activa | reverse complement strand
CGTGTGTTCTACAGCTCTTCTGCCTGCATGTATCCAGAGCATAACCAGCTGGACCCAGATAATCCGAACTGCGCAGAAGACAGCGCCTACCCGGCGAACCCTGACAGCGAATACGGTTGGGAGAAACTGTTCTCAGAACGTCTGTATCTGGCCTATAACCGCAACCACGGCATGGAATGCCGCGTTGCCCGCTACCACAACATTTTTGGCCCAGAAGGCACGTGGGAAGGCGGCAAGGAAAAAGCCCCTGCTGCGCTTTGCCGCAAAGTTGCGCTGGCCGAAGATGGTTCCAATATCGAGGTTTGGGGTGACGGCCTTCAAACGCGATCTTTCCTCTATGTTGATGAATGCGTCGAAGGCACCACTCGCCTGCTGCGGTCTGAATTCGAAGGTCCGGTGAACATTGGTTCTGAAGAAATGATCTCCATTAACGACCTAGCAAAGATGGTGATCGCGATTTCTGGCAAAGACATCACCATCAACAATATTCCTGGTCCCGAAGGGGTCCGCGGTCGTAACTCTGACAACCGCCTGATTGCTGAACGCCTGAATTGGGCGCCAGAACAGCCGTTGAAAACAGGTATGGAAAAAACCTTTGGCTGGATTTCAGGCGAAATCGCACGCCGCCATAATCAGAAAGCCGCGTAAGCGGTTTTCTGAACTCGGATCCGCCAAAGATGTCGTTGAAAGCCATTGTCTATCGACCCGCACGCGGAGTCGGCTTTGGACACACGCTTTTTGCGATGTCTCATTACAACGCAATGGCACGGGCTTTGTCCGTGCCATTTTTTTCGACCTTTGAAGGCCAGATTTACAGCCTCCATGGGGGGGAACAGGGATTCATAGACACGTTCTTCACGCCAGAAATCGTGTCAGGCCACAGATCCGAGATCTCTTATAAGGCAGTGAAATCCGCGATGCGATCTGCAGAGCAGGCAAACGAAAAAGTTCTACTGATTGGGCGCGAAGCATTCCCAAAACGTGCGCCGAATGAATTCCCTTTCCTGAAAACGGCAGAAAAGCTCGAGTACAAGCGAGATCGAGACAAAGTCACCCCAGAATACCTGAAAGACTTCAATCTTGTTTACGTCGACAGTGTGCAACCTGACATGTCATGGCTCGAATGGTTTGGTCCAATCACTGCCCCACTCAAATTCCAAGAACACTATTTGAGACAGGTCCGCGAAACATTGAACCTTAGCTCCAGACCTTACATCGCGCTCCACGCAAGACATGGGAATGGAGAATATTTAGACGGGCGCGTGAGCGGCGAAAGCGCAAAATACATCGAATTCCTAGAAAAAATCGCGCAGTCGGCACTCACTAAAAAAGCGGAACTACTTGCTGAAGAGATCATTTGCCTGAGCGACAATGCAGAGACAGCCAAAACATTAGCTGAACTAAGCGACGGAAGAGTAGCCGGAGCGGACAATTTGCCAGACGAAGCCTTTCAAAAATTCGTCCGAAGCAACCCGTCACAAGCGATGCAGCGTGTTGGAAAGATCATGTTTGACTTTGCGACTTTGGCGGGCGCTCAACACATCGTGGGTGGCGAGTCCTATTTTCCGCGCGCCGCTAACCTCTTGGGTGCTCAAGATCAGCCCACGCTGCTTGGCCTTTATGTAAATTAAAACACTATTTGCCTTCACAGCCACGGGTTGTGTTTCCGAAACGTTGCACAATCAAAACCCACTCTGCAAATAATGAGCGATTTGAAGCCGAATTCTCAGCAGCTGATATTGCGTTCCAAAAATCCTCGTGATTTGAGTCGGCTGTGTTTAATGATTTTAGATTTGGAAAAACAATGATCACGCCCGTACTTCTATGCGGTGGGTCAGGCACTCGCCTTTGGCCCTTGTCTCGAAAAAGCTATCCGAAGCAATTTTCTAAACTTCTCGGAGATTTATCCCTTTTTCAGGGCTCCGCGCAGCGCCTTTCTGGTGCAAATTATGCTGCACCTGTCATTTTAACAAACTCAGATTTCCGCTTTATCGTTACAGAACAATTGTCCGAGGTTGGTATTGACCCAGGGGCTGTCTTAATCGAGCCCGAAGGCCGAAATACGGCACCGGCAATCTTGGCGGCCGCGCTTTGGATCGCTAAAGAAGACCCGGATGGACTGATGCTTGTAGCACCATCTGACCATGTCGTGCCAGATGCTGAAGCGTTTGAGGCGGCGGTGAATGCAGGTGTGGCAGCAGCCAAGGCAGGTCAGCTCGTCACTTTCGGAATCAAACCCGATCGGCCGGAAACTGGATATGGATATCTAGAACTCAGCGAGGCGACAGACGAAGCGCCCGTGGCGCTAAAGCAATTCATTGAAAAACCAGACGCCAAATCAGCTGCAGAAATGCTAGCGTCTGGCCGTTTTCTCTGGAATGCAGGAATCTTTCTGTTCTCGGTGAAAACCCTGATTGAAGCGTTCAAAAGTCACGCAAAAGACCTGCTTGATCCCGTTGACAAAGCGATTGATACCGCAAAATGCGACCTTGGCTTTTTACGCATCGACCCAAACCACTGGGCCAAATGTGAAGATATATCGATCGACTACGCCGTAATGGAAAAGGCAGACAATCTGACCGTTGTACCATTTGGGGGCGAGTGGACAGATCTTGGTGGGTGGGACGCGGTTTGGCGCCAGTCTGGGCCAAATGACCTTGGTGTCGTGACCTCTGAGCACGCAACCGCGATCGACTGTGAAGACACGCTTCTGCGCTCAGAAGACAAACGCATCGAAGTGGTCGGTATTGGCCTCAAAAACATTATCACAGTCGCCATGCCCGATGCCGTGCTTGTCGCCGATACAAGCCGCGCTCAAGATGTAAAAAAAGCGGTTAAAGCCCTCAAGAAAAAGAAGTCACCGCAGGCAACCTCTTTTCCCAAAGATCATCGCCCATGGGGTTGGTTTGAAAGCTTAGTCTTTGGGACACGCTTCCAGGTAAAACGCATCCATGTGCATCCCGGCGCGGCACTCTCATTGCAAAGCCATCACCATCGCTCTGAGCATTGGATTGTTGTCGAGGGCACTGCGCGTGTCACCGTGGACGACAATGTCTCTCTGATCAGCGAAAACCAGTCGGTATACATCCCGCTCGGGGCCGTCCACCGCCTAGAAAACCCTGGTAAAGTACCGATGGTTCTCATCGAAGTACAAACAGGCAGCTATCTAGGCGAGGATGACATTATCCGCTACCAAGATGTCTACTCTCGGGACTAAGCAAACGAATTCAGGCCGGGCGTTTCACCCGGTCTGGATTCGCTATTTCTCGCTCTAAGACCTCTGGAAGCTTCTTGGCCCATCGCGCGCGTTCTGCGCGCCAATGATCCATAGTTCCAAATAGACGGTACAGTTGGTTTTGTGCCTCACGGAAAGCTTCAAAGAACGTCGCATTCCATTCATGTTGAGCGATCTTTTCTGCCCCCTCTTCAGGCGTCAAGCCATAGAGGTTCACCCAGCTCTCTTGCGGCAAGCCAAAGTCGTGAATTCTATGCTGTGGTGAAGCGTAGTAGACCGGCATCGCACCGCAAGCGAAGGCGTCAAAAAACTTCTCAGTGATATACTGTGGCTGGTGTGTGTTTTCCACGGCACCGATCATCCGCGCATGACCGTCAAGCTGCGTAAGCTTATCCATATGCCAATCATATCCAAGTGTGAGCCGAGACTCACGGCCATCCCAGCTACGACCCAGTCGTTCCACGCCTTTGAACCGGCAGGCTTCGGCAAGTTCCGTGCGCCATGAACAAAGTCCGATCAAATCACCTTCAGGCCACGTAACCCAGTGATACGGCTCAGGCCGACGTTCAAACATGTAAGAAATCGACGCGGGCCGCTTCGCAAAATCTTCCTGCCACTCTAAAGCGCTGCGTGTTGCGTTTCGCTGAAAGTGACGCTGGTAGGCCCGTGCAAACCTATGGTTGGTGAGCAAGTAATATGGGATTTTGTCAAAGCGAAAGAGATCTGAGGTCTGATGAGAAATTTGGCGCACAGGCAGAGCACCAAAACTCGTATCAGTGACGATGACAGGGTCTAAAGGGCGCGCGCCCCAAATCGTATCCCAAAAAGGCTCTTCAGACAGAAGGATGACCGGTCGCTGGAGGTCGCGCCAAGCGCTAACAACGTCTAGGTTTGCATCTTGCAAATCCATGTTGTGGGCAAATGCAATAACATCTGCAGCGACAGGATCAGACACCTGCACAATCTGGTTCTCAAACAATGGAGCCAATGCTGCATAGCTAAGCGGGGTGCGCTTTGCGTGGTGCCCACTAAGATGAACTTTTATTGGCGCACGGTTCACTTGCAGATGCGGCGCAGTCAATTGGTGAGCTTTCAAGCTCTCAGCCAGAACGGGATCGCAATCAAGCAGTGCATTTTGCTGTTCGTCGTCCAAACACGCGCGAAGGAAGAGTCGTTTGTGTGCCTGTAAAAGCTCTTTGTGTGCGGTATCAGTAACGCCGTCAATCCAGTGCCAAAGACCGTCCAGAAAACGCAGATAAGCTATAGTCAACGCATCTCTCGGACCGATCGCGTCGCGAAGATCCTGATAGATCTGCTGCATCGGCCCAAATGCACGCAATCGCGCGATGTTGCGCCGGTTTGTAAGCCTTGTGCCATCCTCTACAACAAAATGTTGAGCGCCGACTAGAGTTGATGCCAGAATGCGGTCAGCATTCAGAAAACCTTTCCAATGCAGCTCCATGTCCTCATGCATCAGAATGTCAGAGAAGCTCAGCTTATGCTCTCGAAAAAAGTCTAGTCGATAGATTTTATTCCATGGATAATTGGCCGTCCGAGCCAAAAAGGGAACCGCCGAGGACGCCACCAATTCAGGTTCCGTCGTGTCGCAACCGGCCCGCTGCCAAAGCGCCTCATCCTCGGGCATCTGGCCACCGAAACCACCATTGCGGCTATCGTCGTGACGAAATAGGCAAAAATCGAATTCCCTATCTTGGAGCATCTGCCAAAGGGACACAAGATCAGAGCCAAGCAGATCGTCGCTGTCAAAAAACAACAAATGGCTCGTATCCACCTCGGACATTGCTCGAATTCGAGCCGCTCCGGGGCCTTGAGCCTCGTCATGGCGCACAAGCTTGACTTGGAAAGGGAGATTCGTGGCATCGATCTCGACTGGTGGGGTTGAACCATCGTCGACCACGACGACTTGTTCAAAAATTTCCATGTCGGCCGCTTGTCGTAACAAACGCTCAAGGCCCGCGTGATCATTATGGGTGGGAATAGCAAGCGCTAGTTTCATTGGTACTTACACCACGAATACGCGAAGATCTGTCAGCGTCAGTTGAAAGTCTTTGGTCGGCAAAAACAGAATAAGTTCGCGCCAAGGGGCTTTTGCCGGAAGCTCATCGCGGTCCTCTATTGAAACAGCATCGACATACCGTGCACTGTCGGCATGCAACAGCATGTGCTTGTCAAAAAAGCAATCAACGAAGCCATCCGTGGTGCCAGATCGAATGCACGGATTTACAATGGTATACTCGGGCGCGTGGCCACGGCTGGCAAACCCGATCACTCCAGCATCACCAAAGTCGCGTGACGACAATTTGATGTGAAGTCCGATCCAATAACCGTTAGATGGCGTTTGCGCGTCAATGGTTACGATGTCACCAATAGTGGATTGAAAACGTCCGCCGAGACCGAGGTTAGGGTCAGCATTCAGATAAATATCTTTCGCAATTTTAACGTGATCCGATAGGTCACCTTCTTGCGTACGCTCTCGCAACATCGCCAAGGCGTCGTTTACGCGTTTCTCAGAGTTGCTCGAAAATTTGTTTAGCATTGTTCATGCCCATTCATGGGCCAATCGTTGAAAATATCACCTGGACTATTGTCGTATTTAGAGCAAGGTGACAAGTCTTTGTAGATAACCCAATATTCACTTGGTGCCTGTCCTTCAATCAAAGCAGGAAGAATGCTAAATCCGAACCGGCTAAACCGTTTTCACAAGTTGCGATAGAACCAAAACACTGTAAAACACCCAAAAGACAATTGTCTGCAATCGATCAATCCATTTTTCGGAAACGACATCGCCCAAATGCCCAGAACCCTTTATTTACATATCGGCAGCCACCGCACCGCTACGACATCGACCCAACAATTTATGCACCGGAATTTTGATCGTCTTCTGGAAGCAGGTATTTTCTATCCCTTTCGCGTGCCGCGCCATATTAAATTTATCAACGAATTGATGAGCGGAGAGAAATCTCCGCGCGAAGCAGCAAAAACGCTAACCAATCGTGCGAACGACTGGTCAAAAAAACTAAAGAAAGAAATTCATACAATTGTCCTGAGTGACGAAGATATTTGTATGCGAGAAGACCTTAAGAAGCTAACCGCGCTTCGAGAGTTCTTTGATGTGAAGATTATCTTTTCGTTACGCCGTCAGGATCTTTGGCTTGAAAGCTGGTTCTTTCAAAACATCAAATGGCAGTGGAACCCAAAACTTAGCCATTGCACCTTTGATGAATTCTTGAGTCAGAAAGAGCAATTTCATTGGATTCACTACGACGCTTACTTGAGGATGCTAGAGCGTGGCTTTGGCAAAGAAAACATTCAGCCGTTGCTGTTTGAAAAAGAGCAGATGGCGGATGGCGCCATTGCTGCATTTGCGGCAAAAATCGGCTTGGATAGTATCAAGAACTTTGGTGAACCGCCTCATATGAACTCTTCGATGTCCGCAGAAATGGTCGAATTCATAAGACACCTGCCTCTGGACAAAGTTGCCGTTCCAGAACGCAATTTGCTTAGGATGACGCTTGAACAAGTTGATCGCCGCGTTTTAGGCAACACCAAAAACCAAAGCGAAAGACTGATGCCGCCCGCTCAACGCAAAGAAATACTGGCGGAATACGCACCAGGGAACCAAATGGTTGCAAGGCGGTATTTTGATCGTGACGATCTGTTCTTTGCGCCGTTACCCAGCCCTGATGCTCCTCTTGCTCAGATGGAAATACCACAAGACAGCTCTGCACTTATGGAGAGATTTGTTGTACCAGTCCTTCAGCAATTGATCGCAAACGGAACAATCTCGGCTCAAAACCAGAAAAAGCAATGATTGCTCATCCGACAGGGATCCATGTTGTCCAAAGCTTGCAACTCCCCGAAGTTGATCTAGGGAGCACCCCCGAAATTTATGTTAGACTTTCCGGCGACGCAGACGTCGCGCCTGATGGCCAAACATTAGAATTTCGCGCCGGAGGTTCGGCAGATTTTGGCACCTATTCAAACCTGTTTAATGTTGAAAGATGGCACCGACATTGTGATCTAAATGACCTGTCTGTCGCAGTACGTGGTCAGGGGCGATTTGAGTTCTCTATTCACTTAGCGCGTGCGGGGCGGTCCACAGAATGTCTACACACTGAAGTCATTGAACTGACCGACACGCAGCCTTTTCAACACGCGGTGCCCATCACCTCCGAAACCACGCAGGGTATCTGTTTTGTCGTGTTGCGTGCCCTGGAAGCGGGCAAGATTTTCGGGATTGATTGGCAAACGACGGACGCACCCAGACGAATTCCAAGTTTGTTATTGTCGATCACGACATTTCGGCGTGAGGAAACTGTTCGAAAGACAGTCCAACGGCTCCGGAGTTTCATAAGCCAATCTCCTTGCCGCGATTTCCTTCACCTTGCGGTCGTGGACAACGGGCAATCCGCAAAGATCATCACTGAAAAACATGTGACAGCAATTGAAAATGAGAACCTCGGGGGATCCGGTGGCTTCGCGCGCGGCTTATTGGAAGCGCAAAATCGGGGCTTTACCCATTGTCTCTTCATGGATGACGATGCATCGGTTCATACAAACGCCATTGAACGCACGTGGAACTTTCTTGCTTATTCCAAAGATGAAAAAACCGCCGTCGCCGGCGCCTTAGCGCATTCTCAAGAACGTTGGAGACTATGGGAGAATGGCGCCGTTTTTCATCAGCTATGTCAAACTCAACATGGTGGAATTGACCTGCGAGATGAAGCGCAAGTCACGAAAATGGAACATGAGAGCGCGGGTATCAGGCCAGACAATTTCTACGGGGGCTGGTGGTACTTTGCTTTCCCTGTCTCAGGGGTAAAACACTTACCTTTTCCATTTTTTGTTCGTGGTGATGATGTCAGCTTCTCTCTCGCACATGACTTCAACACGGTAACTTTAAACGGTGTCATTTCGTATCAGGACGAAGATTTCACCGTCAAAGAAACGCCCCAAACCGTGTACCTCGATTTGAGAAGCCACTTGGCCCATCACCTCTGTCTACCGGATCGGGATATAGGCCGCGCCGGTATTCTACAAATCATCTGGCGTTTCTACATCCGAGCTTTGCTTTCATTTCATTATGAAACGCTCGCCGCATCAAACTTAGCTCTGCAGGACGTTTTGGCGGGCCCGGATTTTTTTCGCGAAAATGCGGATATGTCCAAGCGGCGGTCAGACATCAATGCGCTTTTCAATCAAGAGCGTTGGCGCGATTTTAGCGAGGCCCAATCAGATCATCCGTCTGATCGGGAAAAACTGCCTGCAAGAAACGCAACCTGGCGCTTTCTTTTGGAGCAAACCGCAAACGGTCACCTGTTTCCAGGGTTCGCCCGTTTTGGGAACCGTATTACCCTTCCCGCAACGCAACGCGGTTTGCTCGATCGCATCTGGGGAGCGTCGCAGATCACGTATAAAAGTGTTGATGGCAAACGATACTACACTGTTCGTCACAACAAAGCACGCGCATGGAAAGAAAGTCTGGTAACGTTCAAGGCCGCGCTTCGATTTTGGCGTGAACACCAGCGCCTCACAAAGGAGTGGCGCCGTGGGTATCAAGAGCTAACTCAAAGAGCATTTTGGCTCGATCGTTTGAATGTATCAGATCCGCGAAGCGGCCAAGCCGAATGAGAAAAATCGCATGAAAAAGGTTTTCTGCCTCGGATTACATAAAACCGGCTCTAGCAGCCTTCAAAGTTATCTGCTGCAGAACCAGTTGGCGTTATTGAAGTCAGGCATCTTGTATCCCCCCGTTGAGCCACAAGGGATCTCAAGGCTTTTGGCCGAAGCCGCAGGTCAACGCCCTCTACATCAGCCCGCTCGCCTCAATGAATATATGGGGCATAACGCTCTGGCCTATCGGATCATCTCAGATCGCCTGCCAGAGTTTAAATTCCCAGACGTCCACCGTCCAATGTTGCATAGCCAAATGGCCCTGACACTCATCAAAGAGCTCGCGCAACAATTACGCAGCGAAGCAATTGTGTTTTGCTCCGAGGACCTGGCCCGCTGTTCTTTTATGCTGCCTGACGGCCCGAAAACGTTTGTTGATCAGTTTGGCTCAGACAAAACAACCTTGCTCTGCACCATCCGTCGCCCGGACGAAGCGATCAGCTCTTGGCAATGTCAAAAACTCAGGTTCGGCGCACCAATCTCGCGTCTCCAGGAGAGTGGCATTCAAGAGTATATTGGCTCGGTCCACTTGGACTATCCGCGCGCGTTGCAGCCCTGGGTAGACCATTTCCCTGACGCCAAACTCATTCTTGAAAATTACAGAAACACTTCCGACCAAGGGGGGGCCATAGAGCAATTTCGCAGGGAGTCTGGGCTGAATCTACCCAATGGTCTTCATTCAATTGCGGATATCAACCAAAGCATCCCCTACTCTCTGTTTGATGTCGCCCGACTGGCGATGTCCACCCAGAAACCAATGCGCTGGCAAGTCCTTAGCTATCTGGAAACGTCCAAAGATCGACTTTCTCTGCCAAAGAATTCTGAAGTCGATTTAATCGGCACCGAAAATAGGGCTCGGCTCCTGACAGCCTTCACCCCGATTCACCGACGTCTAACCGAATTGTCGGGCATTGAGCCACTCTTCGATGACCTAGACAAAATTGCCAGTGGCCACCGTATCGATAGTCTTATAGCAGCCAAAGATGCCCTGCCCGCTTTACAAGCCGACGCCAAGGAAAACTGCAAGAATTTTGACGCGCGAGAATGGTTGACCGGTCTGCAAGCCGAAAACTTCATTCGCTAAGATGCCCATACCGCACTGGTTGAAGGCAACTTAAGTCAGATTTATCAGCTTAACCTTGAGCAATATAATCGTCCGCCACATCCAATGCTCGTCCAATCGTCACGTCCATATCAAGATACTGATAAGTTCCAAGTCGCCCGACAAATGTGACATTTTGCTCTTTCGATGCGCGGTCTTCGTAGGCTTCCAACAACTCTTTGTCGTCCAAGCGACGAATAGGATAGTAAGGGATATCTCCTTCCTCGCACGCTCGGCTATATTCCTTGAACGCAATGGTTTTCTCAAAGCCTTCCGCCTCCCAAGGGGCAAAATGCTTATGTTCTGAAATGCGTGTAAAAGGCACGTCTGGGTCGGGATAATTCATCACCGCAGTCCCTTGAAAGTCACCCTCGGCCCGGATCGGTTCAAAATCCAATGTCCGATAGCTCAAACGACCCATGTCGTAATTAAAGTACCGATCTAACGGTCCAGAATAGAACAGATGGGCGAATTCTTCGTCTAGATCTTCAAAACGACAGTCCAAACGCAATTCGATCTTTTCGTGATCCAGAATGTTCTCAACGATCTTGCTGTAACCGTCCTTGGGCATCCCTTGAAAGGGGTGATTGAAATAGTTGTCGTCGTAGTTGAAACGCAAGGGCAAGCGCTTCAGAATTGAAGCCGGCAGGGTGTTCGGCTCGACCCCCCACTGTTTTCGCGTGTAACCATCAAAGAAGGCTTTGTATAAACGCTCCCCAACAAACTTCATGCCCTGCTCTTCAAAGCTTTGTGGGTCTTCAATATCTGTTCGGGCTTGCTCCTGAATGAAGGCCTTTGCCTCCGATGGCGACATTGTTTTTCCGAAGAACTGATTGATTGTGTGCAGATTGATGGGCAGGGAATATACTTGACCTTGCACGGTCGCTTTGACGCGATTCACGTAAGGCAGCATCTCGCCAAAGCGGTTGATGTAATCCCAAACCCGCTTATCGCCGGTATGAAAAATATGTGGTCCATACTTATGAACCATGACACCGGACTCAGCATCGCGTTCTGTGTGGCAGTTTCCGGCAATATGAGAACGCTCATCAACGACTAGGACAGAAAACCCAGCCTCCGCCAATTCCCGCGCTATCACCGCTCCAGAAAAACCGGCGCCGACAATCCCAATTCTACGCTCAGTCACGGATTTGCCCTCAAATTAACCTTGAATCGGATTATCTAGTGAATGACACCTAAATGGAAATAATAGGTATCTCGTATTCGATGATCATTCCTTATCGAATTGTTTTCGCCGGGGCCAGCGAAGATCCAGAACTACGGTTGAATTTCGATCTTTTCGAATTTGTGCCCTTCGGCGAGCGCGGCGGTCATCAATCGGGACAAAAAATGCGTGCGAACATAGTCAGAGACAAAACGAGACGGCGCAACCAACCGTAAGACATCACCTTGGCAATCAAAGACATCTAATTGAGCAAACCAAGCGTTATAGATCTTGGGATCCTGTTCTTTTAAACGCGCCGCAATGGCGAGCCATTCAGGTATGTCCTGGTTGGAAAGGGAAACAGAACGACTGGGAAGCGGCACAACGTTACTCGGCACTTCCTCAGCAGGCTCAGGCGCGCCTGCGACCCTTGCGGCGAAATCAGGGCCCACAGCGTCCCAGAACGGCGCTGTGGAGCGCAGAACGGTGTTAAAGTCGATCTTATAGCTCGCCACCCTGCCCCGCGCGGCTGGGATATCGACCGTGATCCATCCCCTGCCCCGCAGTTCTGCCATTTCGCGTTTTACCGTGCGCTCCGTCACGCCCCACATACGCGCGAGTTCTTTTTGCCCCACTGCGAAATGTCCGCGCCGCCAATTGTATCGGGCCGTGATCAGCAAAGAGAGCCGCAACGCAAGCCGGGCTTCAACGCCCTCCCCTTGCGTGGCCAAAACCAAAAGCGCTGACAATACGTCGTACTTTGCCGACGCTGCGCCAGGTCCCGTGACCGTTACGGTGTCAAGTAGCCCCCTACTCATACACCGAGCCTATGGTGTTTGTGTGGCTCATGAATGTGCCTGCTCATGCGTGGAGTATTGATCCCACGTCGATTCGTGTTTGTTTGTTAGGAAATATATCCGATGGTCACTGCTCATGCCATCGTTTCAAACGCTTTTCCCTAGCTTGCGGCCATTAGCGTTGGAAAGCACTGATCTGTCAAGGATTCGAATTCTCATCCCAATCTTCAAACCCTAATTTCGAAAGAAATAGGTATGATATTGGTATAGGGGGACATGTAGAGTGTCACCTTATCCGGCCTTGATGTCCCCCCAAGATGCTGTGGGGCGAATATCATGTCCCCTCAAATGGAGTAGGTCTGAGCCTGTTTTTGGCAAGGTGGTTCCGAATCGGGTGTGTCGAGTTGGCCTATATTCCATTGTGATTTCAGCCCCCTACCCTACCGATAAAACCTCTGGATGTTTTTACTTTATCAATTGCGTTGTTTTTGGCAAATTAGCCGTAAATCACGAAAACACATCAATCTACGTCCAAACGAGTTTGAGGCCAGGCATGTTAACACACTCCGATCTTCGCGAGCTGCAGACCAAATCCCTGAAGATGCAGGGCTGGATCCGCCAGCAGACTTTCTCTCCTGAGAATGAAAAGACCCTCCGTCGCTTCTCTAGCTGGGAGGTGGCAGAGCTGATGCTGGGCATGAACCAGTCCACTTTCCGCGGCAAGCTGGCGGCGGACCCGACCTTACCCGCGGGTAAGGTGGAACCAGACGGGCGGCAGCGCTGGTTCTCGCTCGATGAGATCAACGTGTTGCGTCGCCGCCTAAAGCCCCGTGGCAAATCACTGCTGCCTGAGCGCCCAAAGGGCCGCGCCTTCCGGACAGCGATTGCCAACTTCAAAGGCGGTGCTGGCAAGTCCACTGTCGCGCTCCACTTCGCCCATGCAGCCGCGCTGGATGGCTACCGTGTGCTTTGCGTCGACTTCGATCCGCAGGCCACCCTCTCCCACTCCATGGGGCTGACGGATGTGAGTGAAGAGCACACCGTCTGGGGCATTATGGCCCGCGATCTGGTGCATGAAACCGAGGCGCAGAACAACGCGCCGCGTGGCGCTGCAAGCGGGACTGCCCTGCCCCAGCGCTCGATCCCGTCCAGCATCACCGGTCTTGGATTGCAAGACCTGCGCGTGGCGGACTTCATCCAGCCCACCAATTGGCCGACCATTGATGTCATCCCGTCCTGCGCCAACGCGGCCTTTGTTGAGTTCGCCTCCGCACAGTATCGCCATCTCAATCCCGAATGGTCCTTCTTCGCCGCTATGTCGCGCTTCCTTGACCAGCTGCCTGATGACCAGTGGGACCTGATCTTTTTCGACTGCCCGCCGGCAATTGGCTACCAATCTATGAACGCCGTCTTCGCAGCCGACATGCTCTACATTCCATCCGGCCCCGGCTACTGGGAATATGACAGCACCACGTCCTTCATTGGCCAGCTGTCAGAAGCACTAGAGGATCTGGCCTATGGATTTGAGGGCACCTTATCCGCGGATAAGGCGCAGCTGCCGAAGGTGTTCCATGACGTGAAATTCCTGCTGACGCGCTATGAGCCCGGCAACGATCTGCACCGTGCGATGTTCGAAGCCTTTGGTAACGTTTTTGGCGACAAGCTGACCAAGCACCCAGTCGAGATGACCCGCGCCGTTGAACAATCAGGCCGGTTCCTCAGCTCGATCTACGAGATGGATTACCGCGACATGACCCGCGAAACCTGGCGCCGCGCGCGCATCAGTTTCGACAAGGCCTATGATGAGTTCAAAGAAACGATGCTGCCGCACTGGGAGGGCATGAGTGAGGAAACCTTATCCGCGGATAAGGTCGCTAAGGAAGGAGAGCAGGCATGAGCAGAAAACGCCGCGTCTTTGATATCAGTATGCCGGTGGACGATGCGCCGGTTGCTGCGACACCCGCCAAGGAAAAGCCAAGCCGTGGCCCCATGGCCAGCGCCATTGCTGAGAACGCAGAGGCTTTGACCGCGCGCAAAAGCGCCGCTGAGGCCATCCGCGAAGAGAATGACGCATTGGCCCATGAGTTTGTGGAATTACGCGAGGCGGGCCATGTGGTGCAATCCATTCCTTTGGATGATGTGCACACTTACATGCTGGTGCGCGACCGTATCCCCGGGGAAGATCTGGAGCTGGAAAGCCTGATGACCTCGATCCAAGATCTCGGTCTCTCCAACCCAATCCGCGTGTTCCCACGTCCAGATGGTGCGGGTTACGAGTTGGTTCAGGGATATCGTCGTTTAAGTGCCTATAAGGCGCTTAGAGACAAAATATCAGAGTCTAAAGACGGGGCAGGGGCCTGGGATTCGATCCCTGCTTTGGTGCTTCCCGGGGAAGAAGACATTGCAGGTCTTTACCGTCGCATGGTGGATGAGAACGTCATCCGCAAAGACCTTTCTTTTGCCGAGATGGCCCATGCCGCCAAGAACTACGCTGCGGATCCGGCGACCGAAGCCAATGATCTTAGCGCGGCAGTGGCAGCGCTGTTCCAATCCGCCCCGTATTCCAAGCGCAGCTACATTCGTAGCTTCGCGTTGTTGCTCGAGAGGGTAGGGGAGGCGCTGAATTATCCGACAGAGATCCCGCGCGCTCTTGGTGTGACCTTGGCTCGGGAGCTTCGGGATCGGCCGGACCTCGCAGGTCGGATCAAACAAGAGCTGAACGCGTGGGACAATCGTAGCATCAAAGACGAGCTGGACGTGCTACGCCGCTATGCGGGCATCGAGGATCTAGAAACCTTACCCGCGGATAAGGTGCCCGCACCGAAGGCCAAGCCTGCAGCGAAAGGTGGCAAGGCGAAGACAACCTTCCATATCCGAAGCAGTGTCGGTCAGGTCAAATGCACCGCTGGCGACGGGCGGCTTGAGATCAAGGTAGACCGCGATTTCACATCGATCGACCGCGCACGGCTTGAGGCAGCGATTGCGTCTTTGGTAGATGGGCTAGGGTAGGGACCTTATCCGCGGATAAGGTGTTGGAAAAACATAATAATAACAGTGGCTTAAATGAGTTGCTGCATGTTTGGAGTTAAGATGCAAACGGTATTGGTGACAGGCTCGGCTGGATTCATCGGATTTCACCTCAGTAAAATCCTGTTGGATCACGGCTATCGCGTGGTTGGGCTGGATTCGATGAATGACTATTATGACGTGTCTCTAAAAGAGGCGCGCCACAAGCAGTTGGAACATGCAAATTTCTCTGCAGTCATTGGGAAAGTCGAAACCCCCGGGCTGGTTCGTGCGCTGTTTGAAGAGCACAAACCGGACTATGTGGTGCACCTCGCCGCGCAGGCTGGCGTGCGTTATTCGATTGAAAACCCGCGCTCTTACCTGGAAAGCAATATCATTGGCACGTTTGAGATCTTAGAGGCCGCACGGGCGTATCCGCCGAAACATATGCTGCTCGCCTCGACCTCGTCAGCCTATGGCGCGAATACCGAAATGCCCTATCAGGAAGTGCAGCGGGCAGAGCACCAGATGTCCTTCTATGCGGCCACCAAAAAGTCGACAGAGAACATGGCGCATTCCTATGCCCATCTGTTTGATCTGCCGATCACGATGTTCCGGTTCTTTACCGTCTATGGGCCATGGGGTCGCCCGGACATGGCCTTGTTCAAGTTCACCAAGGCGATCCTGGAAGGCAAACCCATTGATGTTTACAACAACGGCGAGATGAAGCGGGACTTCACCTATGTGGAAGATCTCGTCGAGGCGATCCGCCTGTTGCTGGATGCCGCGCCAGAGCAGCCGGGAGAACGATCTGGGCAGGGCAGGGGGCTAGAAGGTGACAGTCTGTCCCCTGTGGCTCCGCATCGGGTCCTAAATATCGGCAATAACGATACCGTGCAGCTGATGGCTTTCATTGAGGCCATTGAAGACGCTTTGGGGATGAAAGCCGAACGCAACATGATGCCGATGCAAGCAGGTGACGTGCCCGCAACATGGGCGGATGCGAGTTTGTTGAAAGCTCTGACTGGTTACCAACCCCAGACGGATGTGCGTGAGGGCGTCGCCAGGTTTGTCGCTTGGTATAGAGACTATTACAGCTGAACTTGATCCAAATTGGGCGGTGCTAGGCTGACAGCGCCGCCTCAATTTCCTGAGCCGCGCGATCTAGGTTTTCATCTAACTTGCCAAAACGGTCTTGCACCTGTGCTTGCTCTGGGCCAGGCGTTTCGATTTGGCTGAGAAAGGCCTGCAGGGCATCGGAGCCATCGATCTGCGGAAGTTCGGCGAAGACCTCTAGGTTCTCTGCAAAGACGGCTGCGGGTTTGCCAGCGTAGATGCAATCCAAAACGGTTGTCGAGGTGGGTGAGACCATGGCGTGGCACAGGTCCAGCGTGTCTTGGATGGTCGCCTTTGCAAGCGGGCCGGAGTAGTAGTGCGACAGCAAGACGTTGTCGTATTTCGCGGTGAGCTTTTGATCATGGGACCGGTGGTTCCGGCGAACCTTGCCTCGGTGTGAACGAACGATGATACCCAGATCGGGGTTTCGTTCGATGATTTCTTCGATCAGCCCATAGAAATGCGAAATATCGTCGGCATCATAGCGCCCTTTCCCCCAGCGGAAGGACTGGCAGATCAGCAGGCGGCGTGGGTAGCGGTTTTTCCAAGCTGTCACTTCCTCACCCCAGTCACGCGGAGCGAGCACATTCTGTTTTGTGAAGCCAACGACGGACACACGATCGGTTACACCCGGCGCAAACAGGGCGCGGTTTTCACCAAGGGGCTCCCAGAACAACAGCTTCTTGCTGTAATAGTCCATTTCGCCTTCGACCAGAGCGCCATTTACACCAAGCTGATAGGCGCCATGTTGCAGGAATAGGCTCTGTTTTCCGATCTTGCGCATGTAGGTGCCGCGCTGTTTCCGCGTGGTTGTGTCGTGATACGGGTCAGCGATTGTCAAAACCGCATCGGCTTTGCGAATGGCTCGTTGGTAGAGCAACTTCATTGAAAGCTTAGAGCCTGCGTCCGGCACAAAACCAAAGCGCTGGAAGGCCGCTGGCAGGCGTGGTTCTTTGCGCAGTAGTTTGGAATAGACAATGGCGCGCACATCCACTTTGCCGCGCTGGTGCAGGCGGGCGAGCACGGGGTAGGTGCTTTCGACGTCTGGCATACCATTCAGATAGGCCAGAAGGGTAGGGCGCTTTGGCTTGCTCATTGGGTAATCATTCCCCAATCAAAGGGCTCGCCGCGTTCGAGATCGCGGGCGGCGGGTTTGCCGAGGATGTCGTCTAGATGCTTGGGCGCAAGGCCATTGCCGGGGCGGATCGAGCGGACCTTTTCTTCGGTAAGGATCTCGCCCGCTTTCACATCCGCCACCACATAAAGGGATCGACGGAATTGCGCATTAGAGCCGCCGACGCCTTCGCGGTTGGTTTGGGCTGGGCCCAATGCGGCGTGGGCCATGCGGCAGTCTTCAACCAGCTGTTTGAATTCATCTGGCTCAAGGGAGAACCCTGCGTCTGGGCCGCCATCGGCGCGGGCAAGCGTAATGTGTTTTTCGATGATACAAGCGCCGCGGGCGATCGAGGCGACGGCGACGGCGGATCCAAGCGTGTGATCAGACAGGCCAATGGGCACACCGAAGGTCTGTGCGAGCATCTGAATCGTGCCGAGACGCATGTCTTCTGGCTTGGCGGGGTAGGCAGAAATGCAGTGGAGAAGCGCAAACCCCGCTGCCGTGCCACGCGCTGCGGCGCAGGCGTCTTCGATTTCGGCCAAGTTGGCGATGCCGGTGGACATGATCATGGGCTTATTCAGGGCGGCCACGCGGCGGATGAGAGGGGTATCGACCAGCTCGAAAGACGCGATTTTATAGGCCGGGGCGTGCAGGGTTTCCAAGAAGTCTACGGCGGTCGGGTCAAAAGGCGAGGAGAAGCAATGCAAACCACGCTCTTCTGCGCGCTTAAACAGCGCTTCGTGCCAGTCCCAAGGGGTGGAGGCCTCTTGGTAGAGTTCATGCAGGTGACGGCCATCCCAAGTGCCGCCATTGATGCGAAATTCTGGGCGGTCGACGTCAATGGTGATCGTGTCCGCTGTATAGGTCTGTAGCTTAACCGCATCTGCACCTGAATCTGCTGCCGCATCGACCAATGCAAGAGCGCGGTTGAGGTCGCCATTATGGTTGCCAGAGAGTTCGGCGATTATGTAGGGCGAATGGTCGGGCCCAATTGGGCGGCCATTGATTGCGTAGTTAGCGGTTGAAGTCATGCGCCCAGTCCCAGTCCCAGTCTTGCATTCAAAGTTTTAAGATCGAGAAAATACTCGATCTCGGAGGGAGATTTATTCAATTCCCGGCGGAATCCAAGGGTCTCGTGCAGCGAGACGGATTGCGGGTTGTTCGCCAGCGCCGTCGCGCGGACCCCTGTGAAGCCTTGCTTTTGCATGAGATGTCGCAAGGCCAGTATCAACATCCGGCGTCCAGCGCCTTTCGGTGCATCGCTTGCGCCGATGTAAAAGCCCCAGATCCAGCTGCCATCGTCGTGTCGTTTGGCGTTTACGAGGCCGAGGTCTAGGTCCTCTTCCTGATAGATGGACCAGAAGTGGCTGGAAGGATCAGCTAAGACGCGTTCCAGATAGGCCACATGGTCGTCCCAAACCAGTGGATCGGAATTCAAGCTTGCTGCGCGGATATGTTCTTGGTTGCGCCACTCAAAGATCAGTTTCGCGTCGTCAAGCATCACTGTGCGCAGTTTGCCAGACATGGCACCAACAACCCGCGCTGCGCCGTGCCCGTCGCATAGACTTGCGGCGTTTGAGGAGATGTCTTCGTAGTCTGAAATGACTGTGCGCAGCGCCTCTACGATCTCTTGAGGGTCATTTAGGGCGTCGGTATCCAACCCAACCGCTGCACCGGCCTCTGCCATGGCTTTGATGCCCGGCATTTGATTGTCGGCTAACGCGACATTCACTGACGGAAGTCCAAGGCTGCATCTCTCCCATGCGGAACCGCCGCCGGCGCCAATGCACAGGTCGGCGTCCGTCATCCGTTGCGCCATATCGGAGGCGTCTAGGGTCAGGCTCCAATTGGGTTGGTCAGCAATCAGGTCTTCGACCCGCGCGCGAGACGGGCTGTTGCTACCCATGATCACTTCGCATTCCAGTTCGGGGAAGGCGCGCAGGGATTCGAGCGCGATGGGGGCTAAATTCTTGTGGTCGGCCATGCCTGGCAGCACCAAAACCTTGCGCACAGCGCCTGTACGGCGTTTTAGAGCCGCTTTGCGGGCTTCAACGAACTCTGGGCGCAGCATGGCATAGCGCGGGCCTTTGAGCATTCCCAGATGCGGTTGCTCGATCGAGCTGCCCGGCACGGCCGCAGGGTTTAGAAGCAGATCGGCAAAGAGGGGTTCGCGGTCCAGATCGTCTAGGGCGAGCACGCGGATATCAGGGAATTTGCGCCGAAGAGCTTTGACCCAGTCACCGCCCAACCCGTAATGATCTAAAATCATCCAATCTGGTTGAAAATCGCCGAGAGCTGTTGCCGTCGCTTCATTGTCGTCGGGTACGGGCATCGGGCGCCAGTTCTCGATGTCACAATCCGCGCCAGTGTTGCCCGCTGTCGCGAGCCAGCTGACAGAGATGTCCGCCGCTTCGATGCGTGCGCCCAAATGACCAGCGACCTTTGCGCAGATAAACCGTACGTCATGCCCGGCATCACGGGCCGCGATGGCCAGAGAAAGGCAGCGCATCACGTGGCCCCCGCCGATTTGCGTACCAGAGTCCGCGCGGATCGCGATGCGCATCAGCTTTGGTCCTGAAGGTGGGACATTAAGAATTCAGCGCGTTGCCAATCAGATTCCGTATCAATGTCAACGGCGCGTAGGGCAGGGATCTCGACGCCGCGAGCGCCGTCCCAAACGCGGGCCTCGGGATCAAGCCAGGTTTTGGCTTTCGCCCAGTAAAACTGACCCACGTCGTAATAGGCAGGTTCCAAATCTTGGGACCGCATGGGCATTTTGCTTGGGTCGCGTGGCACCAGCTGATCTCCGTCGCGGCGGTAGGCGCGGTCGATTGGAGTCGGGTATTCGCAGACAGACATGGCCCAAGTGGCGCCGTTCTGAAGCAGGTCGTCGCCTTTGGCGAGGTCTTTGGGCACTACAAACAGAGCGGTCGCGTAAATGCAGCAGACCGGAGTGTCAGGGGCAAGTTTCAGGCGCTGCACCGCATCCCTGATGACGTCGGTGGTTCCGGTATAGTCATCGGCCAGAGACGCATCGCGCATATAGGGGACATTCGCGCCAAACCCTGTTGCGCAATCGGCAATCTCTTGATCATCGGTTGAGACGACGACGCTGGAAAACAGCCCAGATGAACGTGCGGCTTCGATTGGCCATGCGATGGCAGGTTTGCCAGCAAAATCCCGAATATTCTTGCGGGGGATGCGTTTTGAGCCGCCTCTGGCCGGGATGATCGCAATTGCCTCTGTCATAGCGCCCTTAGAGTTTGATCCGTTGCCAGAAGCCGAGCTTTTTGAACTCTGCTTTGGTCGCTTCCGCATCATATTCGGTTTCGATCCATTCTTTGAAAGAAATTGGCCCTTGTGCAACCCGACGTGCATAGAGATCAATGACGTAGTCCAAAATCCCGGTCTTAGTAAAATTCAAATGCAAGAACCTGACAGAGAGCATTTTGCGTGCCTCAGACACCGGTTTGTTCAAGATATGCAACAGATACATGGCCGACACCAAGCCCGTGCGATCGGCGCCGGATTTGCAGTGCATCAGCGTCGGTTGATCTAGCTTTTCCAGCACATCCAGCGTCTGCAGAAGCAGATCTTTCTGGGGCGCGGCGCGCGCGCGCAGGGGGATATCAATGAGTTCCATTCCGAGCTCAGCGCAGCTTTCTTCCTCGAAATAGTAATGCGCATGGTGCGTTTTGCCGCGCAGGTTCAGCACGGTTTTCACGCCAAGGTCGCGATAGGTTTCAAACCGCGCGTGATTTGGGTGGTTTGAGCGATAGATTCCCGGTGCGATCTCGGCGAAATTATGCCAGCGATACCGCAGAATGCCGTGGTCGACCCAATCATTATAGTGCAGGGATTTCTTGCGCTCTTCCGGATCAACAATGTCATGGGAATAGCGTGCACGACTTTTGCGCTCCCATTCCTTAATTCTTTGCATCAATTTGCCTGACATGTGTTGTCCTTGGTCGGCTGGCTTACTTGCACCGTCATATAGGCATAAAGTCGCGGCGCAGCCATAGGAAAGGCAGAAACCGTTAGGAACTCGTAAGAACTGCGCTTGGGCGTTCTAGACTTCGCCAGCGCGCCCGCGTATTTACAACATCGAAACAAGCCCATTGGGCGCACATGATTTGAGGGTTCCGTGCTTCAAGACTCCACTATTCTGATCACCGGCGGGACCGGCTCTTTTGGCTCCCGCTTTATTCCAATGACTTTGGAGAAGTATAAACCGCGCCGGATCATCATCTATTCCCGCGATGAGATGAAACAGTGGGAGATGGCGAAGGTTTATGGCGACCACCCTGCGGTGCGTTTTTTCATTGGCGACGTTCGGGATCGTGAACGTCTGTATCGCGCGATGGATGGTGTGGATTACGTGGTGCACGCGGCGGCCACCAAGATCGTGCCGACGGCGGAATACAACCCGTTTGAATGTGTGAAGACCAACATCAACGGCGCCATGAACGTGATTGACGCCTGCATCGACAAAGGCGTGAAACGCTGTGTTGCTTTGTCCACTGACAAGGCGTCAAGCCCGGTGAACCTTTATGGCGCGACAAAACTTGCGTCTGATAAGATGTTTGTGTCTGGCAACTCTTATGCGGGGTCAAAGGACTGCCGCTTTGCAGTTGTTCGCTATGGCAACGTTATGGGCTCTCGTGGCTCCGTCATTCCGTTCTTCATGTCCCTCCCTGAGGGGGCAGAGCTGCCCATTACCGACCAACGCATGACCCGGTTCATGATTACGCTAGAGCAGGGTGTTGATCTGGTCTGGCAGGCGTTTGACGACATGGTTGGCGGCGAGATTTATGTGAAAAAGATCCCATCCATGGTGATCGGCGATATCGCGACCGCGGTACGTCCGGATGCGACGCAAAAAGTGATCGGCATTCGTCCGGGCGAAAAGCTGCACGAGCAGATGATCGGCGAAGAGGATGCGGCGCATACCTATGAGTATGACGATTACTACAAGATCATCCCGGCGATCCATAATTGGTCAAGCGATCCAGTCCGGATCAAAGAGGGCAAACGCGTGCCGGATGGGTTCAACTATTCCTCTGATAATAACAAGGAATGGATGAAGCCGGACGAGCTGCAGGCTTGGATCAAAGCGAACGCTGCGAAAATCGGGAAGTTCTGATGATCCCTTACGGTCGTCAGGACATTTCTGATCAGGATATTCAGGCGGTTCTGGAAGTTCTGCAGTCTGATTTCCTAACCCAAGGCCCCGCGGTGCCGCGGTTTGAAGCGGCAGCCATAGCGCATTGTGATGCGAAATTTGCAGTGGCGGTAAATTCGGCGACTTCCGCTTTGCATATTGCCTGCATGGCTCTGGATTTGGGGCCGGGGGATATCCTGTGGACCGTACCCAATACATTTGTCGCTTCGGCCAATGTGGGCCTCTTTTGTGGGGCGGATGTCGACTTTGTCGATATTGACCCGGCGACCTATTGCATGTCGGTGACTGCTTTGGCGGAGAAGCTGGAGGCGGCGGATCAGATCGGCCGGTTGCCAAAGGTGTTGATCCCGGTGCATTTTGCGGGCCAAAGCTGTGACATGCGTGCGATTGCGGAGCTGGCTCAGAAATATGGCGTTCGGGTGATCGAAGACGCGAGCCACGCCATTGGCGCGCGCTATTTGGATCAGCCGGTGGGCAACTGCGCCTACAGTGATATCTGCGTGTTCAGCTTCCACCCAGTGAAGATCATCACGACGGCCGAGGGTGGATTGGCGACGACCAATGATCCGAAACTGGCAGAACGTATGCAGCTGCACCGTTCCCATGGGGTGACGCGTGACCCCAAGCTGATGGATCAGGCCTCTGAAGGGGGCTGGTATTATCAGATGGTCGAGCTGGGCTACAACTACCGCATGACCGAGATGCAGGCGGCGCTTGGGGTGACGCAGTTTGAGCGATTGGACGCTTTTGTAGCGCGGCGCAATTTGTTGGCGAAACGGTATGATGAACTGCTAACGGATTTGCCTGTGATCTGCCCCGTGCAGAATCCTGACAATTATTCCGCCTTCCACCTTTATCCAATTCAGGTTGAGAACCGCGCTCAGGTTTTTGCGCAGCTACGTGAGAACGGGATCGGCGTGAACGTGCATTACATTCCGGTGCACACTCAGCCCTATTGGAAAGCACGTGGATTTGAGGAAGGGGATTTTCCGAACTCTGAAAGCTATTACGCGCGCGCGATTTCAATTCCGCTATATTTTGGGCTTTCTGAGGGCGATCAGGATAAGGTGATCGAAGAAATAGCTCGGGCGACTAAGGTCATTTGAGGTATACATAACCAAAACAAAGGTCACAGGTAGGTTTTGGGAGCGGGTATGAAAGTTACGGTTGTTGGTCTGGGTTATGTGGGTTTGTCCAACGCTGCCTTGTTGGCGCAGCGCCATCACGTGACAGCGATAGACGTTTCGGAAGAACGCGTCGCAGCGGTGAACGCTCGAAATTGCCCGATCGTGGATGAGGATCTCCAGGAATTTTTTGCCAACAAAACGCTCAACCTTACTGCAAGTACCGACTTACAAGCCGGGTGCGAGGCCGCGGATTTTGTTGTTGTCGCCACTCCGACGAATTACGATCCGAAATTTAACTATTTTGATACGACGACCGTTGAAACCGTCGTCGGGCAAGTTCTAGACATTAACCGTGAAGCATGTGTGATCATCAAATCAACCATTCCGGTTGGATTTGTTCAGGATTTACGCGATCGTTTTGAGACGGATCGCATCATATTTTCGCCAGAATTTTTGCGAGAGGGTAAGGCGCTCTACGACAACCTGCACCCTTCGAGAATAATAGTGGGCGACCGCAGTGATCGCGCAAAACAATTTGCCGAAATGTTGCTAAACGCGGCGGAGAAGACGGACGTCGATGTCCTGTTCACCGATCCTGATGAGGCGGAGGCGATCAAGCTTTTTGCAAACACTTACCTGGCGATGCGGGTTGCGTTTTTTAATGAACTGGACAGCTATGCAATGGCCGGTGGCATGGATAGCCGCCAGATCATCGAAGGCGTCAGCTTGGACCCGCGGATCGGGACACACTATAATAACCCGTCCTTTGGCTATGGCGGATACTGCCTGCCGAAAGACACCAAACAGCTTTTGGCAAATTACAGCCATGTGCCCCAGAACCTGATCCGCGCAATTGTGGATGCAAACCGCACCCGAAAAGATTTCCTGAGTGATCAGATCTTGATGACCGGCGCGCGCACCGTTGGGATCTATCGTTTGGTCATGAAAGCAGGGTCTGACAACTTCCGGCAATCGTCTATTCAAGGCATTATGAAGCGCCTGAAGGCAAAAGGCGTTGAAGTCATCGTCTATGAGCCGGTGTTGGATCAGGAAGACTTCTTCCGCTCGCGCGTGGTGCGAGATCTGCAATATTTCAAAGACAACTCGGATCTGATTGTCGCCAATCGGTTGACGGATGAGATCACGGATGTCGCCGACAAGGTATTTACGCGGGATTTGTTTGGCGG
>NZ_CYTO01000024.1:222793-246481 GCF_001458335.1 Cognatishimia activa | reverse complement strand
CATTCGCGCTCTTTGCAGCACTAGACAACATGGGCTCGTTCATGACCTTCGCTCCGTGGCAACGCAATGTCCGTTTTTGCAGTGGGCTCAATTGGTGGACGCTACACTTTAATCTTCCCCCCTCTCGTCGCTAAAGACGCTCAGCACGCAAAGGGTCAATGCAGGTTCGGCGACGAACGGGGCTTCGAAGCTTTCCTTCGCTGCCACTGCCAAGATCAACTTGTCAGGAGTCAGATCCGAAACGGCCCTTCTCAGCCGTTCGTTTTCTTTCCGCAGACGTTTCAGTTCCTAAAACCTGATCAGCGATGTTATCGCACGACGTTTTTCCATCACCGTCACGGGAAATTTTCACTTGATCAGGTCTTGAATTTTGATCCTTTGGATCTTTCCAGAAGGGCCTTTTGGAAGGTCATCCAGAATATGCACCTTATCCGGTGATTTAAATGATCCGAGCCTCTCAGTACAGATTTCGGCGAGACGTTCTGACGACAAGCTGGACCCGTCACGTAGCTTAACAGCAGCCTCGCACATAAGCCAAGTTCGCGACAACGCCTCTCACCCATTGAGCAACACCACCCCAGTCCAACTTTCCGACACAGTCGCGATTCCCTGTTTGGCCCCATCCTCGAGACAAGCGACCTCACCGAATCTGCTAAGTTGGAAGTTTACTTACCAGTGCATTGCATAGCGGAGGCGCTTCGGAAATTTTGTCGCATGAACCACCATTCAAGGCGTTTCTCCTTGCCCCTGCGCTTGTTTCCCGTGCCACGAACGCGTACACCGCGCTGACCTTTTGAAGATGAGGGCTGAATAAGAACATGCCTACACTAGTGATGAAATTCGGCGGCACGTCGGTCGCCAACCTGGACCGCATCCGCCGCGCAGCCAAACGCGTGGGCGTTGAAGTGGCAAAGGGCTATGACGTCATCGTCATCGTCTCTGCCATGTCCGGGAAAACCAATGAGCTGGTGGGTTGGGTCAATGAGACCTCCCCCCTCTTTGACGCCCGTGAATATGATGCGGTGGTCAGCTCTGGCGAAAACGTGACCGCCGGACTGATGGCTCTGACCTTGCAAGAGATGAACGTGCCCGCCCGCAGCTGGCAAGGCTGGCAAGTGCCTTTGAAAACCACATCTGCGCATAGCCAAGCGCGGATTGAAGAGATTGGCACAGAGAACATTAACGCAAAATTCGGCGAAGGTATGAGAGTTGCTGTTGTAGCTGGTTTCCAAGGGATCAGCGACGAAGGCCGCATCACCACGCTGGGTCGCGGTGGATCTGATACAACCGCTGTTGCTTTTGCCGCTGCCTTTGGTGCAGAGCGCTGCGACATCTACACGGATGTGGATGGCGTCTATACCACTGACCCACGTATCTGCCAGAAAGCGCGCAAGCTTGATCGCATCTCTTTTGAAGAGATGTTGGAACTGGCGTCACTTGGAGCAAAGGTTCTGCAAACCCGTTCCGTTGAATTGGCGATGCGTTATAAAGTGAAACTGCGCGTGCTAAGCTCTTTTGAAGAACAATCTGACGAGGCCGGTACGCTCGTCTGCGATGAGGATGAAATCATGGAATCCAATGTTGTGGCCGGTGTGGCCTATTCTCGCGATGAAGCTCAAATGACCCTGCGCTCGGTTGCTGACCGTCCAGGCATCGCGTCTGTCATCTTTGGCACCCTGTCTGATGCGGGTGTAAATGTAGATATGATCGTGCAAGACATCTCTGAGGATGGTCGCACGAACATGACCTTCTCTCTGCCAATTGATCAGGTGGGCCGCGCTGACAAAGCGATGGACGCCATCAAAGGCGAAGAGCTGAACTACACTGAAGTCGTCACCGATAGCGAAGTTGCCAAAGTGTCCGTTGTGGGCATTGGCATGCGCTCTCAATCCGGTGTCGCGGCAAAGATGTTTAAGGTGCTGTCTGATGAAGGCATCAACATCAAAGTCATCACGACGTCCGAGATCAAGATCTCTGTCCTTGTGGACCGCAAATACATGGAACTGGCCGTACAGGCGCTGCACGACGCGTTTGAGCTAGACAAAGCGGCTTAATCCTACCGTTATTATTTTTTCAAAGAGCTGCCTTTGGGCAGCTCTTTTTTTGTCGTTAAGAAGTTGTTTAGATCCCTTTGCTTTCTGTGAACCGGTGCTTAATCGGGGGGACGGAAATGAAGCATGAAAACGATCAGTTTTTGGGCGTCGCTCGGAACAAAAAATCTTCTGCGACAAGTAAGTATTTTCAAGCAAGACAAAGACCGCCTATAAGTGATTTCCGGAACATCGGGAATGCATTCATGGCCCAGAATTTAAATAAGAATTTTGAGAGCGAGAGCCGCAAGCTTTTGTTGCGCCTTCGCGAGGCCATGGCAGAAGACAGCGCAGGTCAGGCCCGGCTGGACAAAATCACTGGCTTGATAGCGTCCTCCATGGGCACCGAAGTGTGCTCGATCTACCTGTTCCGCGATGAAGAAACCCTAGAGCTTTGTGCCACCGAAGGTCTGAACCCGGACTCGGTCCATCAGACGCGCTTGCGCATCGGCGAGGGCCTTGTCGGTCGCGTCGCCCGTCATTCGCGGGTTGTCAACACAGCTGATGCGCCATCTGAGCGCGGTTTCCGCTATATGCCAGAAACTGGCGAAGAGATTTACAGCTCGTTCTGCGGTATTCCAATCCAACGGCTTGGCGAGAATATGGGCGTGTTGGTTGTCCAATCTCGCGAAGCGCGCGACTTCTCGTCAGATGAAGTCTATGCGCTTGAAGTCGTTGCGATGGTTTTGGCGGAGATGACCGAGCTGGGTGCGTTTGTCGGTGAAGGCGCGGCCCTGTCGCCCCTGCACCAGCAATCGGTTCTGATCCGAGGGGGCACCGGTCAAGAAGGTGTTGCCGTGGGTCATGTCTGGCTACACGAGCCACGCGTTGTTGTGTCCAACCCTATTGCTGATGATCCCGAAGCGGAACAGAAACGCCTTGAAGACGCGATTGAAGAACTGCGTGTTGGCGTTGACCGCATGCTCGAAGGCGCTGCTGGTGGGGACAAAGAACAGCTGCAAGTCCTTGAAGCCTACCGCATGTTTGCCAACTCCAAGGGCTGGATGAAACGTATGGAGCAGGACATCAGCCAAGGTCTATCGGCCGAGGCTGCTGTGGAGAAAGAGCAATCTATTGCCCGCTCCCGCATGGCAAAAGCTACCGACGCGTATCTGCGAGACCGGTTGCATGATCTCGATGATTTGTCCAACCGGCTTCTGCGAATTCTAACCGGTCAGGGCAAAGACACCGGCGCAGAAATGCCTGAGAACCCGATCTTAGTAGCACGCAATATCGGCCCAGCGGAATTGCTGGAATATGACCGCAAACTCAAGGGCGTGGTCTTGGAAGAAGGCTCCGTCGGCTCTCATGCGGCGATTGTCGCGCGCGCACTGGCAATCCCTTTGATCGTGCATGCTGACCGCATCACAACCGAGGCGTTGAATGGTGACGCGATCATGGTGGATGGGGATGAAGGGGTTGTACACCTGCGCCCCGATGAATCCGTTGCCACAGCCTTCCGTGACAAGATGGCCATGCGCACCAATGCGCAGAAACGCTATGCCTCGATCCGAGAGAAGCCTGCAGAAACGCTGGATGGCACCACGATCCACTTGCAAATGAATGCCGGCTTGATGGCTGACCTTCCATCGCTTGAAGGCTCTGGCGCTGAAGGAGTCGGGCTATTCAGAACCGAGCTTCAATTCTTGATCCGTAATCAAATGCCAAAGCGGACGGAACTTGCAGAGATCTATTCCAAGGTGATGGACTCTGCGAAAGGCAAGCGCGTGGTGTTCCGCACGCTCGACATCGGTTCTGATAAAGTTCTGCCTTATATGGCGCCGCAGGATGAGCCAAACCCAGCGTTGGGCTGGCGCGCTATTCGCGTGGGACTGGATAAACCCGGCGTGTTGCGGATGCAGTTGCAAGCGTTGCTGCGCGCAGCCAACGGGCGGCCTTTGACGGTGATGTTCCCGTTCATCGCCCAGTTTGAAGAGTTTCGCGCAGCCAAGGCAGAAATGGAAAAGGCAGTCGAGCGTGAGCGACGGCTTGGTCACATTCTGCCCGATACTTTGGATGTCGGCGCAATGCTTGAAACGCCCTCTTTGGGATTTGCCCCACAGAAGTTCTTTGAAGAGGTCGGTTTCATTTCCATTGGTGGCAATGACTTGAAGCAATTCTTCTTTGCGGCAGACCGTGAAAACGAACGCGTGCGCCGCCGCTATGACACGCTGAACGTCAGTTTTTTGACCTTCATTGAAGGCATCGTGAACCGCTGCAACAGCACCAAGACGCCGGTGAGCTTCTGTGGAGAAGATGCAGGGCGCCCTCTGGAAGCTGTATGTCTGGCCGCAATGGGATTGCGTAACCTGTCCATGCGACCGGCATCTATCGGGCCGGTAAAGAGCATTCTGCGGCGTACAAATCTTGCGGAAGTCCGCAAGATTATCGTCGATGCGCGGGAGCGTGGCGATCAGTCCGTGCGCGCGGCGGTAAAGGCGTATTTGAAAGAAACCGGTGCGCTTTAGGGGCTTTGCCCCTTTTGGCCCATGCGGGCCAATTCACCCCAGAGTATTTCTGCAAAGGTGAATGAAGAAGTGTCTATTTCGGTTTGTCGAGCAACGCGACATCTCGGAAGCGTTCTAGCAACTCCGGGTGATCAATATCTGCGTCAATCGCCAGCCGGCGCAAACCGAAATGTACGTGGGCCATTTCTCGGTAATAGGTAATGAATGCGTAATTCGTCGCAGCTCCGGCAGCGGCACCAAGCACCGGAACCGCTTGTGCGGCGAGCTTCTGGCCAAAGACCGCCGCCAGCCTTGGGGCGACCCATGTCATCAACCTTTGCATGCCGCCGCTAGACAGCGCCATACGCGCGCCTAAGAAACCTAGGTCAGCATTGTCATCATGGGACAGAGGGCCAGCAGCGGCGAAAACTTGGATGCAATCAAATTGGACATTCTCGGAAGTCGGATCGAAATCGAGCTCTTCTGCAACATCCTGAATCGTGCGTAGCAAGACCGTCGTGGTGAGAGGGATTTCAGCCAAGGCAGTACCAACACCACCAATGCCACCTGCGGCGCCCATCGACGTGGCAATGGCGTTTTGCAGCCAAGCGGGCTGTCCCGGCCCCACCAAACGTCGTGACCCATGAGCCGCCTTCATGGCCTGCCCAAGCGCGGTTTCCGTTGCCCCCTCTAAGCGATCCCGAACGGGACGCGGAAGTCCTTCGACCAAACCATCTGCCTGCGCGCCCAATAGATTGAGTAAGTCAATACCGACCCCACCCGCAGCGCCATAGCGTTTTGCGAGCAGATCCAGCTCTTCGTCAACATTCACAATAACAAACGGTTGGTAGCGCATGATCTCTCCCTTTGACCTCAACGTGGGGAGCCGATCTTCGGTTTCAAGTCTGGTTCAGCGGTTTCACCTGTCCAACGACGCCATCCCAGGCGCTATCGGTCAAGGCGACACCAAGCACCCGGTCCGGGTTGGTGGGCGGCGGCATGATCACACCTTCTAGGCGCTGAAACCCTTGACGCTCGTAATAAGGCGCATCACCCACAAGAATGACCCTGTGCCAACCGAGCTCTTTGGCTTTGCGCAGGCTTTCACGGATGAGAAAGCCACCCAGGCCCTCCCCTTGTCGCGTCGGGTGTACAGCCACAGGTCCAAGAAGCAAAGCCACGTCAGTGCCAACCTGAACCGGCCAAAACCGGATCGCGCCTGCTAGAATATGATCCTCATCGCGCGCAGTCAGAGAAAGCTGTGCCACTGGATCGACGCCATCCCGCAAACGGTAAGACGACAGAGCCTCTCGCCCCGGCGCAAAGCACAGGTCGTAGAGGGCCTCGACCTCCCACCAATCCTCATTGCTTTCCTGTGCCAGGTGAAACACCAGCCTGCCCTTCCGACTCAATCCCCGGGATTTCCGGTGGCCACGGCAGTAACATGGTGATGTGAGCGGATCAAATAGGTGGCTTGCCCTAAGCTGCTTCCCAGCAAAGAAAAACCCGGTGCAATCGCCGGGTTCTCTGTAATCTTAGTGACCGCCCAGAATGCCGGTGCGGACGCTATAATCGACCGCGACCTCGTATTGAGGGTCATCTTCACTGTCGACCATCAGGTGACCGGCTTTGGTCAAAAGCTGGTGGCAATCGCGGCTCAGGTGGCGCAGCGCAATCGTTTTGCCTGCCGCTTCATACTTGGACGCGACGGCTTCAATTGCTTGCAGCGCCGACTGGTCCACCACGCGGCTCGCTTTGAAGTCGATGATCACACTTGCCGGGTCGTTCTCAATATCAAAAAGTTCGACAAAGCCATCGGTTGACCCAAAGAAAAGCGGGCCTTGGATCTCGTAAACTTTAGCACCGTCTTCTGTCACGGAGTCCCGCTCGATCGCATGAATGCGGCGCGCGTTGTTCCATGCATAGGCCAGCGCAGATACGATCACACCAACAACAACCGCGATGGCGAGGTCGGTTAGAACAGTCACCACTGTCACCAGTACGATCACGAAAGCATCGGTGAATGGTACTTTCGTCATGATCTTCAGAGAGTTCCAAGCGAATGTGCCGATCACCACCATGAACATCACGCCGACTAGTGCAGCCAGAGGGATTTGTTCGATCAGCGGGCTTGCGGCCACGATGAACAGCAACAAGAACAGCGCCGCCACGATACCAGCAATCCGGGTGCGACCGCCAGATTTCACGTTGATCATGGACTGACCGATCATTGCGCAACCGCCCATGCCACCGAAGAAACCGGTGACGATATTTGATCCGCCCTGGGCGATACATTCTTGAGACGCGCCACCGCGCTTACCAGTGATTTCGCCCACAAGGTTCAGGGTCAAAAGGCTTTCGATCAGACCGATGGCCGCCAAAATGATTGCGTAAGGCAGGATGATCTGAAGGGTCTCAAGGTTAAATGGCGCAAGCGGTGTACCGTATATCCCGACCCCTTCGCCGAATGGGATATGGAATTGTGGCAAGTCGCCTTTGATAGAGGCCATGTCCCCAACGGTCGGGACATCAATACCGAGACCAATCACCAACAGCGCAACGACGCCGATACCGGCCAGTGGTGCCGGGATGATATTGGTGATCTTTGGCAGGCCCCAGATGATCAACATGGTCAGCGCTACAAGGCCAAGCATCGCATAAAGCTGGCTGCCCTGAAGCCACAAGGACGTATCAGACGGGTCTTTGAACTGGGTGAGTTGCGCCAAGAAGATCACAATCGCCAGACCGTTCACAAATCCCAGCATCACAGGATGCGGTACCAAGCGGATGAATTTGCCCCACTGCATGACACCGGCGATGACTTGCAAAATCCCCATAAGAACAACGGTGGCAAATAGATATTCGACCCCATGTTCCGCAACCAAAGCCACCATAACAACGGCCAGCGCGCCGGTTGCACCTGAGATCATACCCGGACGGCCACCAAACACGGCTGTGATCAGCCCCACCAAGAAGGCTGCATAAAGACCCACCAACGGGTGCACACCGGCAACAAAGGCAAAAGCCACCGCTTCTGGGACCAATGCCAAGGCGACTGTCAAACCAGACAAAAGCTCGGTGCGCACGCGCGGCACGGACCAGCCTTCATCCTGCATAATGGACAAATTGGGCGGAGAGATATTCTTGGCAAAATTTGCCAATGCAGCGCGTTTCATCGGGCAATCCTATGGGGCTGGAGATGATTTTGATCCGCCCGTACCGGAAAACCCCTAGTTCCACAAGTGTTGGCGCTAAATCGCCGGAACGTGATTTGCTGTTGATGTAAGGCGCGCACATACATGCGGCAGATTGCTGGAGTTTAAGATCATGCGTTTCACAACAGCCCTTTTGTTATCCCTATGCGCCGCCCTGCCCCTCACCGCCACCGCGCAAGACCGCGAAGGCAATGACACTCCGGGCGATTGGAAGGTAACCCATTTTGAACGGTTCGGAATTTACCTTTCCTCCTGCGATGAGCGCCAGGAAAGCGATCAACTGAACCAACGGTGTTACTTGCGTTATGTGGATGTGTTCTCACCCCATCCAGAATTCGCAGCTCAGTTTTTCTTTGTGGTGAACACCGAAGACGGGCCCGAAGTGGATTTTGGAATGGAAGCTGGCACGCTGTTCTCCCCGAATGGTTTCCGCATTGAGGGTGAGAATGGAGAGCTTTGGAAAACACGCCGTGTCGGATGTTTAACAGGGCTGACCTGCACGTTTTCCGGCGAGGATGCGGACGCGCTGCTTGCAGCAATGCGAGACGGCGACGCCTTTCGCTTTACGTTCCGGGACCGCCACGGGAAATCCCAAGACCTGATATGGTCCCTTGATGGATTTTCAGACGCATTTGCCGACTTCAACGCACAAACCACGGCACGTGGGCTCTAGCTTTCTCTTCTCGGTTGCATCTTGTTCAAGCCAAAGACATGAATAAGGCAACCAGCGGGAAGAAAGACCATGACAGAGACAATGATCGCCGTGATTGGCGGATCGGGCATTTATGAAATTGACGGTTTAGAGGGCGCGGCCTGGACAAAGGTTGAAACCCCTTGGGGTGATCCTTCAGATGAGATCCTAAGCGGCTCGCTCAATGGGGTGAAAATGGCGTTTCTGCCGCGGCACGGTCGCGGCCACGTGCATTCGCCCACCACCGTACCTTACCGCGCCAATATCGATGCGCTGAAACGCATCGGCGTGACGGATATCATCTCGGTTTCCGCCTGTGGTTCGTTCCGTGAAGAGCTGGCACCCGGTGATTTTGTCATTGTAGATCAATTCATTGACCGAACATTCGCACGCGAGAAATCTTTCTTTGGCACCGGATGCGTTGCCCATGTCAGCGTTGCCCACCCGACCTGCCCGCGCCTCTCAGATGCCTGTGAAACAGCCGCAAAGTCAGCAGGCGTGAAGGTCCATCGCGGTGGCACTTACCTTGCTATGGAAGGTCCTCAGTTTTCCACACTTGCTGAAAGTCTAATGTACAAAAACAGCTGGGGCTGTGACGTGATCGGGATGACCAATATGCCCGAAGCAAAGCTCGCCCGTGAAGCAGAGCTTTGTTATGCATCTGTCGCCATGATCACAGACTATGACAGCTGGCACCCGGCCCACGGCGAGGTCGAGGTCGCGGACATCATCAGAGTGCTGCAGGGCAACTCATCAAAGGCGAAAGCGTTGGTGTCCCAGTTGCCAAAGCTGTTGGGCGCAGAGCGGGACGACTGCCCGCATGGCTGCGACAAGGCATTGGAATTCGCAATCATGACCGCGCCGGAAATGCGCGACCCTGCACTTGTCGCCAAACTAGACGCCGTTGCCGGACGTGTTTTGGGATAAGAGCTTGACCCAATTTCGCGGACCTGTCTTTGCTGAGGTCATTCACTGAGGATTTCCAATGTCATTTGAACTCTGGCTGACCTTTGCCGCCGCCTCTACCGCGCTTTTGATGATCCCGGGGCCAACGATATTGTTGGTTCTCAGCTATGCCATGACCCAGGGGCGCCGAGTTGCCGTTGCTTCAGCGCTTGGAGTTGCAACCGGTGATCTGATCGCGATGACCTGCTCTGTCATAGGCCTGGGCGCTGTGTTTTTGGCATCAGCCACGGCCTTTACGGTGCTCAAATGGGTGGGCGCGCTTTACTTGCTCTATCTCGGCATCCAAATGCTGCGCAGCCCTGCAGCGGGCAAGCCAATGCTTGCAAACAAACCAGACGACCAGCCGCCCGGCCGTGTGTTTCGGGACTTGGCAACCGTGACAGCGCTTAACCCAAAGTCCAATACGTTCTTCATCGCGTTTGTCCCGCAATTCATCCAAGCGGACGCTGCTTTCGCGCCGCAAGCAGCCATTTTGATCGCAACGTTTGTTGGCATTGCCGGAGTGAATGCATTGGTCTTTGCGCTTGCAGCCAATGCAATGCGGAGACAGATCGCACGTCCAAATGTCCAGATGTGGATTACGCGCGCGGGCGGTGCGACCTTGATTGCCATGGCCGCCATGACCGCAAGCTTGCGACGTGCGCCTTAAAACCGCTTCTTGCTTTCGCTATTCCTCAGCTTGATGTTCTTTTAAGAACTTTTTGATGAAGCGCCGGATCTCCCGAGCCGCGCTTGTATCTAGCTCACGACAGGTGTCCACAAACGCGTCGCGCTGTTCCTTGTTTAGGCGCAAGATTAGCTGTGCGTCCTTCTTGCTAACCTTTTTTTCTTTTTCTTTTCCCACGCTCTGCCTCTGTTGCGCTGATTTCGCTTTTTTATATATGCCTATTGACTGTAACGCAAATGTATATACATTATATCTACACGAGCAATACAACTAGGTAAAAAAAAGGAGAATAATATGAACCTAGCTCAAGCTAAGAGCATTGTGGTCCGAGAGCGAATGGACTGGAGCCGTCCGCACCTGGCTTGGATCCCGCGTCGGTTTTACGGTTTCAAGAAACGCAAATAGTTCTTTTCGAAGATCTGGCGTAAATATAAGGGCTTAAGGCCCTTGCTTTCGCGAAAGGCATGAGGGAAACCAGAGACAAGATTTCTTGGAGTTTCCGATGCCAAAATCCAGCGACGTCAAAGACTATATTCGTACCATCGTCGATTTTCCTCATGAAGGTATACTGTTTCGAGACGTGACCACGTTGTTCGCAGACCCTCGGGGTTTTCGCATGGCGATTGACCAGATGCTGCACCCCTATGCCGGCGAACGCATTGATAAGGTCGTCGGCCTTGAAGCCCGCGGCTTTATTCTGGGCGGCGCGATTGCGCATCAGCTGAGCGTCGGCTTTGTGCCGATCCGCAAGAAAGGTAAGTTACCGGGGACAACCATTTCAGAAGAATACCAATTGGAATACGGCGAAGCGATCGTCGAAATTCATGACGATGCGATCACTGCGGGTGAGAAGATCCTTGTGGTCGATGATCTGCTTGCCACCGGTGGTACAGCAGAGGCAGGCATTAAACTTGTGGAGCGTCTTGGCGGCGAAATCATTGCCTGCAGCTTTATCATCGACCTGCCCGATCTGGGCGGGCGCAAAAAACTTGAAGACATGGGTATGGACGTCAATATCCTTTGCGAGTTTGAAGGACTTTAAGTCTTCAATATCACCCCCGGATTCATGATCCCATTGGGATCAAGCGCCGCCTTGATGGCTTTCAGGGCGGCGATTTTTGTAGCATCCCCGTATTTCAGCAAGTCGTCGGTCTTGAGTCGGCCCACGCCATGCTCTGCACTAAAGGAACCACCAAACTGCGCTACCATATCGTGCACGGCGGATTTAACTTCACCCTGTAAGTGACTGAATTCTTTCTTGTTTCGCGCTTTTGGTGGGAAAGCATTAAAGTGCAGATTGCCGTCGCCCAAATGGCCAAAACAATTCAGACGCAAGCCATCAAATCCCGCGATGAGCTTTTGGCCTTCGGTGATAAATGCAGGCAGTCGATCTAACGGCAGAGACACGTCGTGGCTACTGATCGATCCGATCATGCGGTTCGCGTCAGGGATGGATTCCCGCAGGGTCCAGAAATCTTCCCGCTGCTGCTCAGAGGATGCAATAAAGCCATCGCTGACCAGTTCTGCATCTAGTGCTGTTTCAAACAGGTTTTCCATCGCCGCCTGCCCTGCTTGTGCTCGGCTCAGGCCAAAATCCACCAGCACAAACCACTCTGGGAAGTCGGCAAAGGGTAGACGCACCTCTGGCATTGTTTCGGCAAGAAATTCTAGTGCTTGCTTAGACATCAGTTCAAAAGCACTGACAGCTTCCCCCACAATGTCCCGCGCCATCGCCAACAGCGTCAGCGCGGCTTCTGGGCTTGGCACAACCAGCAGCGCGGTTTCATGGGACACAGGACGTGGGAACAGTTTCAAAGACGCACCCGTGATGATCCCAAGCGTGCCTTCGGAGCCAATAAGCAGATTGCGCAGATCATAGCCGGTGTTGTCTTTGCGAAGCGGAGACAGCCCGTGCCAGATATCGCCATTGGGCAGAACGGCCTCTAGCCCCAAGCAAAGGTCGCGGGCGTTGCCATAGCGCAGCACGTTCAAACCACCTGCATTGGTCGCAAGGTTGCCGCCGATTTGTGCGGTGCCTTTGGCCGCAAGGGATAGTGGAAAAAGGCGATCTACTGCTTCGGACGCTTCATGGATATTTGCGAGAATGCAGCCCGCGTCCACTTCAATGACGTTGGATGACGCATTCACCGAGCGCACCGAGTTCATCCGCTCTAATGAAATCACAACCGGCGCAGGCAAATCGTCAGACAATTGGCCGCCAACCAAGCCAGTGCCACCGCCGTAAGGGATCACTGGGACTTTGGCGGCATTACACCCCCGCACAACCGCAGACACTTCGTCGGCTGATCGCGGAAGAGCGATGACCCCCGCCTCACCTTTGGCACGGCCACGGGGCTCTTCCAAATAGCGTGGCTCAGGCGCTTTTAGGGTGCCTTCGGGCAATTGCGCCTCTAGCGCTTGGGTAAAAGAGGCGTCTGCAGGATTTAAGGTCATCAATCGGATCAATTCGCCTTGAAAGGTGCCACATTCTTCGCACAGGAAGTCAGGGCTCGTGGTTTTTTACCCCTGACATCAAAGCCTTGTCCAGTGTTTCGCAATGGCCAAACCGCGCGCGACCTACTCCTCGGTCGAAAGATACTTCGGCTGCAATACAACGATAGTTGGACGATCCGGTAACGTGCGCAGGGAGACCTCTAAGGCATGCTCTCCTTTGTTCTCAACCACATAGGTTTCCGACATATCGTCCAGAAACTGGTTGAGCGTGCTTGTGCCAAACCAATGCATTGGGATGACTATCGAGGATTTCAGCCGGGTGATCACCCGTTTCATCGACTCCAGATCAAGCGTTCGACCACCATCGACTGCCGCCATCACCACGTCCAAACGCCCAAGCGCTGCATATTGACCATCATCGGGCTCGTGATGCAGATGGCCTAAGTGACCAATGCATAACCCACCAGCCTCAAACACAAATATCGAGTTTCCATTGACGCGTGCGCCGTCAAAACTACGAATATCTGTTGGAACGTTACGCACCAGCATATCACCAATTGAAAGATGGTGTTCGGGCCGCTCGCCGGCGATGCCCCACCCTTTCAGCACATTGGGAATGGCGGGGTCAGGGTTTGGGGTCCAGTGACTTTCATGGCCAATATTCATTGTCACGATGTCGGGCAGGAAGGGAACGTTGCCGATGTAGCCGGTGAAATCGGTGATCGCTGACACGCCACCTTCGCTCAGGATCAAAAATGCTGCGTGATTGATGTATCGAATGCGTACAGAGTGTTCCGGCACCGGCGCATCAAAGGATGCATGGTGCAAGTAAGTCAGCCCCGGAGCGGCATCTGCGATCGCGATACAATGGCTGGGCTGACGGTCTTGGGCCTGAGCAGCGAAGCCAAACCCCAACAAAAGGCAGAAGAAAACTGCGCGCATATTCGATCCCCCTTTTTCAAGAGTATCACATAATGCGGTTTTAACGTACGGCCAGTTAGACCTGTCCGGCGGTGGTCCGCCCGCGTCGATCATTTCTTAGGCAGGCATAAAGAACATGGGTCCGCCAACGGCCATTGATCTGCAAATAGCTCTGCGCGACGCCTTCATATTTGAAACCGCTTTTTTCCAGCAATCCTCGACTGGCGGCGTTTTCAGGCAAGCATGCCGCCTCAAGACGGCTCAGGTCCATTTGGGTGAACGCATAGTGCGCAATCGCCTCAATGGCTTCACGCATAAACCCGTTGCGCGCGTATTTCTCGCCCGTCCAATAACCCAACGTGCCCGATTGCGCAGGGCCGCGTCGGATATTGTCGAGTGTGATCGCTCCGACAATTTCATCCTTCGCACGATTAACCATAAACAGTGGAACCGCGGACCCATTGTTGATTGAGCGTTGCGCCCAATAGACCCGGTTGGTGAAGTTTTTGCGGCTAAGGTGATCATGGGCCCAGCTTGGCTCCCACGGAATTAGATAGTCAGCACTGCTTTCGCGCAGCCACGCCCATTCCCGAAAATCCGCATGCACCGGCGGCCGAAGGGTCAGCCGTTCCGTCTCGATGCGTACTTTCTTCCGGGTCAGAAGCATTAGGCAGCGCGCCTCTCCTGCAGACGTTCCAACGCAGGCGCTTGGGAAATTGGTCCATACAACGCGAGCGCGGCACGCGCAGACGTCGCCATTTGCTCCGCAAAGCCGCGCACGTCTTTGTCGGTGACTGCGTCGATCTTTTCAACGGTCTCTTCCAGACCAGGCACCCGGCCCCAGATCGCGACCATACGTGCGAGGCGTTCGGCGCGACTGGACGGGCTTTCAAGCCCCATCAGCATACCGGCCTTCATCTGAACGCGGGCGCGATCGATTTCCTTGGCAGACATGTCTTCTGCGGCGCGTTTCATCTCATCAATGGTAATATCAGCAAGATCCGCAATCTGATCACCAGATGTGCCCGCATAGATCGTGGTCATACCACTGTCAGCATAGGCCCCGGTCGACGCATAAATTGTGTAGCACAGGCCACGCTTCTCTCGAACCTCTTGGAATAAGCGCGAAGACATTCCGCCCCCCAGCGCGACCGAGTAGATCTGTGCTGTGTAGATATCATTTGAGAGATAGTCAGGGCTTTCGAAACCAAGCGCGAAATGCGCTTGCTCAAGCGGTTTTTCTTGCCGGTATTCACCGCCGGCAAACAATGCAGGCATGTCCGCTAGACTTGAGCCAGGAGCCATATGGCCAAACATCTCTTCAGCGATCTTCACGATTTCTTCGTGATCCACGCCGCCAGCCGCCGCTAAAACCATGCGCTCCGGGCCATAGTGCTGACCGATGAAGCCGCTGAGATCTTCACGACCAAAAGCTCTCACACGCTCTTCTGGACCCAAAATGGTGCGCCCCATGGGCTGATCTGGATAGGCGCGCTCTTGCAGCCAGTCAAAGATCACATCGTCAGGCGTATCCAGCGCCTGACCGATCTCTTGCAAGATGACCCCGCGCTCGACTTCGATTTCGCGTTGATCAAACACCGGATTAAGCAGGATATCCCCGATCACATCCATCGCCAAAGGCACGTCGTTCTTGAGAACCCGCGCGTAATAAGCGGTGACTTCGCGGCTGGTATAGGCGTTGATATAGCCGCCCACATCCTCGATCGCCTCGGCAATCTGCAGCGCGTTGCGGCGCTTGGTGCCTTTGAACGCCATATGCTCTAGGAAATGGGCAATACCGTTCTGTTGAGGCGTCTCGTGACGCCCCCCAGCGGTGACCCAAATGCCAACAGAAGCGGATTCCAGACCGGGCATATGCTCGGTCACAATGCGGAATCCATTGGAGAGTGTGTGCAGCTTTACGGTCAACGGGCAGCAATCCGATCTTTGATCAGGGTTTCCAGCAGCGCCAGTTGGTTTGGCACCTGACAGACACGCTCTTCACGCTCCATCATGTCACCCATATGCGGTGGCAATGCAGGACGCGCGCCCATAGCGTCTTCGACCGCATCCGGGAACTTCGCCGGGTGCGCTGTGGCCAAAGTGATCATTGGAACCTCAGAAAGCTGCTCATTGGCAACCTTTACACCGATGGCGCTGTGCGGGCAAAGCACTTCGCCGGTTTCCGCAAATTCGTTGCGAATGGTCTTTTTGGTTTCCTCTTCAGAGGCACGACCGCTTGCGAATTGATCACGCAACCATTCCATCGCCCCTTGGCTGATGGTGAAAGAGCCTTCATTGAACTCTTCCATCAACTTGGTGACCGCATCACCATCTTTGTCATAAGCAAAGAACAGAGCGCGCTCGAAATTCGAGCTCACCTGAATATCCATCGACGGGCTGATGGATGGGGTTACGCCCGCTTTTGTGCAAGCACCGGTTTCCATAGTGCGGTGCAGAATGTCGTTTTGGTTGGTCGCAATCACCAGCTTCTCAATCGGCAGGCCCATTTGCTTGGCGATAAAACCTGCAAAGATGTCACCGAAATTGCCTGTTGGCACGGTGAAGCTGACTTTGCGGTTTGGTGCGCCCAAGGACAGTGCTGATGAGAAGTAATATACCACCTGCGCCAGAACCCGCGCCCAGTTGATCGAGTTCACGCCCGCAAGCTTCACGCCATCGCGGAACTCAAAATCGTTGAACATGTCTTTTAGGCGGGCCTGACAATCGTCAAAGTCACCTTCCAAGGCCAGCGCATGCACGTTCTTATCCGCAGGGGTGGTCATCTGTTTGCGCTGAATGTCAGACACACGACCGTCTGGGAACAGGATGAAGACATCTACATTGTTCAAGCCGCGGAAGGCTTCGATCGCTGCAGAACCGGTGTCGCCAGACGTTGCGCCAACGATGGTCACGCGCTCTTTGCGGCGCTCCAGCTCGAACTGGAACAGCTGACCGATCAGCTGCATGGCGAAGTCTTTGAACGCCAAGGTTGGGCCGTGGAACAGCTCTAGCAAATAATGGTTCGGTCCCATCTGGACCAATGGCGCGCGGGCTGTATGGCGGAAGCCCTCATAGGCGCGCGCGATGATGCCTTGGAATTCTTCATCGGTGAAACAATCCCCGATGAAAGGTTTCATGACGCGGAAGGCAATCTCTTCATAAGGCAAGCCTGCCATGGCCGCGATCTCGTCTTGGGACAAAGTCGGAATCGACTTGGGCACATAAAGCCCCCCGTCGCGGGCCAGGCCTGTTAGCATTGCTTCGGCAAAGCTCAGTTCTGGGGCATTCCCCCGGGTAGAGATGTATTTCACGGTTTAAACCTTTTCTCGTATGCGCATGCGGCGCAGGTAATACACAGTCATGACGACCCAGACCAGTGCTAGTGAGAACCAAGTAACAGCATATTGCAGGTGATCGTTCGGAATTCCCGACGAACTGACAGGCAACGGCGTCACTTCGGTGTTTTTTTCTGGCATTTCACGCAGAACAATCAGCACGGGCTCCGTGCCAAGGGTCTCTGCCATAACGGCAACATCGCGTGCGAACCAGATGTTACTCTCAAGATCTGGGGCTGGCGTGTAGCTGTCAATTTCATCGGGCCAATGCAGGTTGCCGATGACGGTGGTGTCAAAAGAGTCCCGAGCCACGTCTTTCTGATCAGGCTTGATCCAGCCACGGTCTACCATCAGTCGGCGACCACCTGTTTCAAACGCAGCGACCACACGGTAGATGGCACCGGTTTGTTTGCTGGAAGCCAATAGGTGAATTTCATCCGTGGTAATGCGACCGTCCGCCTGAACAGGCAAGAAACGATCTGCTTCCGGATCGGGTTTTTCGGGTACCGCGACTGGGGCGGCGACAATTCGGGTATTGATCTCGTTAAGGACCCCTTCTTTCCAAGCCAGACGCTGTACTTGCCACGTGCCAAGCCACAGCAGAATTGCCGTGCCCAGAACGCCAAAAAACAAGGGGAGGAAAAGACGGCGCACGATGCGAAAGGTCCTTAGAAAGCAAAGTCGCGACGAGATGGATCGCCGCGACTTGCATTAAACGTATCTTGCAGAATGGTGCAAGGCTTTGAGCAGCTTACTGCCCCCAGATGTAAACAGCTGCGAACAGGAACAGCCAGACAACATCAACGAAGTGCCAGTACCAAGCAGCCGCTTCAAAGCCCACATGGTGGTCTTTGGTGAAGTGACCGCGCTGCAGGCGCATCAGGCAGACGAACAAGAAGATCGTTCCGATGATCACGTGCGCGCCGTGGAAACCTGTCGCCATAAAGAAGTTCGCCGCATAGATGGAACCAGAGAAACCGAACGCTGCGTGGCTGTATTCGTAGCCTTGCAGAACGGTAAAGAAGACACCGAGGACAATCGCAATGATCAGACCCCACTTCATGTCTTCGCGGTTATCTTCATGGGCCAAAGCGTGGTGCGCCCAAGTTGCTGCACAACCGGAACACAGCAAGATCAGCGTGTTGATCAATGGCAGGTGCCATGGGTCAAAGGTTTCGATGCCGACCGGTGGGAAAACACCGTCGACCAGCGGGCTATCTGGGCCCATTGGGTAGATCGCGTGTTTGAAGAAGCTCCAGAACCATGCGCCGAAGAACATGACTTCGGACATCACGAATAGGATGAAGCCATAACGCAGACCGATCTGAACGACGGGTGTGTGATCGCCGGTCTGGCCTTCTTTGGTGACTTCAGACCACCATGCGAACATCACGTAGAGCACGCCCGCAATCCCGACAAAGAACATCCACGGACCGTTGTCCTTCATCCAAAGCACTGCCCCAAACAGCATAATGAAGCCAAAGAGCGATCCTAGCAAAGGCAGGATCGAAGGGGGCAAAATGTGATAATCGTGGTTTTTTGCGTGCGCCATTTGGATTTATCCCTCGTTGGAGGTTTCTCTAATTTCACTCTCAACAGCCTGCCCCTCCAAGGTCAAGGCTGCAATCTCTTCGGGTAAGTCGATCTCATAGAACGTATAGCTCAACGTGATCTCCTTAACGTATTTCGCGTCGCGATCCTCAATGATTTCCGGATCGACAAAGAACGTCACCGGCATGCTCACCCGTTCGCCAGGCATCAGCACCTGCTCGGTGAAGCAGAAGCAATCAATCTTGGAAAAGAACCCGCCGGCCTCGTAAGGCGCAACGTTGTAGCTCGCCTGCCCAGCAATGGGGCGGTTCGTTGGGTTATAGGCCTCATAAAAAGCCAAACCGGTCTCACCGATGCGAATTTCAACGTCCAACTGCTGGGGCTTAAAGTCCCACATCATGTCGCGGTCTTTGGATGCGTCAAATTTCACTTTGATGGTTCGATCAAGGATCACGTCCGAACCGGCGTCCGCCTCTTGCGTCACGCCACCAAAGCCAGTCACGCGACAGAACCAATCGTAAAACGGCACAGACGCGTAGGCCAAGCTGCCCATGACAGCGACCACTCCGACCAGTTTCACAACGGTTTTCGCGTTTTTATCCACCGCTTTGCTCCTTCACTGAGGCGGGCTCGAAATCTCCGCGGGTGACTTTGACCACGGTCAGGCCCATAAGCAACGCGACAAAAGCAGCCAAGGTCAGCGCAACACCCAAGTTGCGACCAAAGCGGCGTTTGTGGATTTCGTGCTCTTTTGCAAAGCTCATCTTACCAGCCCCCTAGCCCGTATGGCGCAAGCGCTGCTTCGGCGAGGATCGCGCCGAAAGACAGGAAGAGATAAGTCAGAGAGAAGAAGAAAAAGCGTTTCTCTTTCTTGTGATCGTCGGCTTCGCAGTCTTCATCAGTGCGACGCCAGATGCCAATAGCACCGATCACGAAAATAGTGTTCAGGATCACCGCTGTCGTCAGGTAGATCCAACCACCAATCGCAGTGAATGCGATACCAATGGCAACAGCCGCAAGAAGCAGAGTGTAGACAAGAATATGGTTACGCGTTGACGGACGACCATGGGTCACGTTCAACATTGGAACGCCCGCGTCTTTATAGTCCGACTTCATAAACAGGGTCAGTGCCCAGAAATGAGGTGGCGTCCACATGAATGTCAGCGTGAACATCAAAACGCTTTCCAGCGCGATGTCACCGGTTACAGCAGCCCAACCGATCATCGGAGGGAAAGCCCCTGCAGCCCCGCCAATAACGATGTTCTGAGGTGTCCAGCGTTTGAGCCACATGGTGTAGATCACCACGTAAAAGAAGATCGTAAAGGCCAGAAGAGCGCCGGCCACCCAGTTGGTGGCCAATGCCAGCATCACCACGGAGAACACAGAAAGCGTGATACCGATGGCAAACGCATCATTGGCGCTGACCTTCCCTGATGGGATCGGGCGAGATTTGGTGCGGGTCATGATGCGGTCAATGTCCGCGTCATACCACATATTCAACGCGCCAGACGCACCACCACCTACGGCAATGAAAAGGATCGCACAAAAGGCGATAAACGGATGAATACCACCCGGCGCAGCCAAAAGGCCCACCATGGCAGTGAACACCACCAATGACATCACACGCGGCTTCAAGAGCGCGAAGTAGTCCCCGAAGGACGCTTCGTTCTCATGCGCTTGCGAGTGAAGGCTGGCGTCTGTCATTTCTAGTCCTGTTCTTGCGGAGGTCATTTCTCCGCCGCGGCTTGGGCGCTAAAGATGCGCCCTCGCGTTATTTTAGATCGATTACTGAGCGGCTGCGACTTGGAAAGTCTTCGCAACGTCGCCGTTGGAAGCGAGTTCGTCTTGCGCAGATTTCACCCAAGCAGCGAAGGCTTCCTTGCTGACCACCTCAACGGTGATTGGCATATAGGCGTGGTCTTTACCGCAAAGCTCAGAGCACTGACCGAAGTAAACGCCCTCTTGCTCTGCGTTAAACCAAAGCTGCGCCAAACGACCCGGCACCGCGTCTTGTTTCACGCCAAAGGAAGGAATGGTCCAAGAGTGGATCACGTCATCCGCAGTGATGCCCATAACGACGACTGTATCGACTGGAACGATCACACGTGTGTCTGTTGCCAGAAGGAACTCGTCTTCTTGGTAACCCGCTTGAACCAGCTTGGCGCGCATTGCGTCATTCAGTTTGAACGCTTCTACGCCAGCGGTCTCGTCGTTTTCATCCAATGTCGCCGGGTGACCCAGCATGTAGCTGTCAAACTCCAGCTCTTGCTCTGGGTATTCATAAGTCCAGTACCACTGGTGGCCGGTGACTTTGATATAAAGCTCACCCTCTGGGATCTCTTGCTGTTTGAACAGCACTGGCAGCGAGAACGCGCCAATGAACACCAGAATCAGAATTGGAATGGCGGTCCAAGCAATCTCGACCGGCGTGTTGTGCGTGAAGCTTGCTGGATTTGGGTTCGCACGGCGGTTGTAGCGCACCATGCAGATGACCAGCAGCGCCGCCACAAAGATCACAATTGCGAAGATAATGTAGTTGATCATGCTATCCAGCGATTGAATATCGCGCGACAGCTCTGTCACGGCCGGTTGGAAGCCCAGTCCTTTTTCAACTGGTTTGCCGAGATGCTCTGCATCCTGTGCAAGTGCCGGGAAAGCCGTAAGTGCTGCCCAGATGCCCATGAACGTCGAAAGAATTCGCATGTGTCACCCTGATCGGTTGCGTATGTAATTGTCGCCATGCAAGCTCGCCCGAAGACGAACACGCATTGTATTGAAGTCGATATGAACCATATTCTAGCGCACGAATAAAGAAATATGCTTGCGTCAAACGGACGCTTTTTTGATTTATATCAAAATTCACTTCGGATTCTGACCCGAATCCTCGCAAAGGACCCCAAAATGCAGAGCAAATTCGCGCCTTTTGAGACAATGATCGATGAGGGGTCCGCCCTCAAAATGTTGCGCGAAGCCACATCTGGGGCCGAAGATGGGGAGCTTTTCCTAGAACGACGCCGCGCGGAAGGGCTGGTTTTTGACGACGGGCGCATCAAAACCGCGAGTTATGACGCCTCCGAGGGATTCGGTCTGCGCGCCGTGAAAGGCGAAGTGGCGGGCTATGCCCACTCTACCGAGATTTCTGAAAGTGCTTTGAAGCGCGCAGTTGCTACGGCCCGACTGGCGGTTGGCGATGGCGGCGGCTCTTATGCCGAAGGGCCGATTGCGACCAATCAAAAACTCTACACCGATGAAGACCCCATCGCTGGCGCTACCTTCCCTGTCAAAATTGAAACGCTGCGCGATATCGATGCTTTTGTGCGCGACCAAGATCCGCGCGTTGTGCAAGTCAGCGCGTCTTTGGCGGCGTCTTTGCAAGAAGTGGTCATTCTGCGCCCGGATGGTCGCCAGATCACCGACACCCGCCCGATGACTCGCCTGAATGTATCGGTGATCCTCGAACAAAACGGCCGTCGCGAAAGCGGCAGCGCCGGCGGCGGCGGTCGCGTCGGACTTGATGGTCTCATTGATCCGGCCGACTGGAAAGCAAAGGCGCGCGAAGCATTGCGCGTGGCTGCCGTGAACCTAGAAGCCATCCCTGCCCCAGCGGGTCAGATGGAAGTGGTGCTTGGCCCCGGCTGGCCCGGTATTTTGTTACATGAAGCGGTAGGACATGGGCTTGAAGGGGATTTCAACCGCAAAGGCAGCTCGAATTTCTCTGGCCGCGTCGGCGAGCAAGTGGCCTCTAAAGGCGTCACCGTGATTGATGACGGCACAATTGCCGACCGCCGCGGCTCGATCACCGTGGATGACGAAGGCACGCCGTCGCGCAAGAATGTCCTTATTGAGGACGGTATCCTGAAAGGCTACATGCAAGACCGCCAAAACGCGCGTTTGATGGGGGTTGAGCCCACAGGCAACGGACGCCGTCAAAGCTATGCCCACGCCCCCATGCCGCGCATGACCAACACATATATGATGGGTGGTGATAGCGATCCGAAAGATCTGGTCGCGTCCTTGAAAGACGGGATCTACGCAGTCGGTTTTGGTGGCGGCCAAGTGGACATCACCAATGGCAAGTTCGTCTTCTCCTGCACGGAAGCCTATCAAGTGAAAAACGGCGTTGTTGGCGCTCCGGTGAAAGGCGCGACCCTGATCGGCGATGGGGCCTCTGCGATGATGCAGATTAAAGGGCTGGGCAATGACATGGCGCTTGATCCCGGCATGGGCAATTGCGGCAAGCAGGGCCAATGGGTGCCAGTGGGTGTCGGACAACCGACCGTGTTGATGGGTGGACTGACCGTGGGTGGATCGGCGACGTAAACTCGCGTCTCGCAAAATCACATATTGTCTGGTCCGATTGCTTGTGCTCTGAGCGCAGGTTTACCGGACCATTCGTGCGTGAGGTTCACTATCATGAAACCTTACAGTCGCGTTTTTTAGATGTCTTTGGCGAAGTAGTGCAGATGCGGGCGCAGCATTGGTTGATCATTGTAGGTTGTTGTTTCAATCGGTGTATCCAACTCTACAAATCCAAGCTTAGGGTAAAGGTCTCTCATTTCGACATTTGGCGTTAGCGTATCCGCAATCAGACGTTTGAGGCCCATTTCTCGCGCAACTTTTTCGCGTACTTCAATCAATGCGCGCCCAGTGCCAGTTCCTCTGGCCTTTTCGGTCACAAATACCCTTTTGAGTTCGCCGGTGTCTGGCCCAAGACACTTCATCATGCCGCAGCCGACAATTTCACCCCCTTGGGCGCGAGCAACCACCAGACATCCTTTAGGAGGCAAGTAGTCATCTGAGTTTTCCCAGAATTCCGCAAGCGCGCTTTGCGGTGCTGCAGGATCAATGTCAAAACCCATGGCTCGCATGCGTTGCACAATAAGCTCATAGTACTGCGACAGCATGTTGTTGAGTTCATCCTTGGCTGGAAGCTGTTCGCAAGTCTCGATCGTGATGTTTTGCATGACCATTTCCCTGTCCTAAGCAATCTCAATGAAAACAAGATAGACTAGAAAGCCGATCCCGTCAGCTTCGTCACATCGCCGAGGAGCAGCCCACAAACCAGATCCTACGCCCCTAAAAAGGTCGTTCGCGAGGCGCGCAGCATTTGGTAAGTATGGGCTCAAAGCTGACTTTGAGCCGCCAAACGATAACCCAACACGAATGGGACGGTACGCTTTACCCCTCATTAACCACCCTAACACCATAGTGATTCTGCAAGCAGGCGGAGCCATGGATGTCCCAACAATCTTCCACTCACCCCCAACTCCGACCCACCACTGAGGAAGAGAAATTCCTGTGGCTTCGCCTCTTGCGCTCCCGGCGGGTTGGCCCGTCAACTTTTCATC
>NZ_CYTO01000024.1:183303-222720 GCF_001458335.1 Cognatishimia activa | reverse complement strand
TGCATTGCCGAGGATCGCGGCGGCGGCTGGGGTTAAGGATTATAAGCCTTGCTCTGCTGAAACGATTGAGCGCGAAATAGAAGCAGCCCAGAAATTTGGGGCCACGGCAATTTATCATGGCGCCAAGGACTACCCAACCGCGCTTTATGACTTGCCTGACGCGCCCCCCTTCTTTTGGGCGCGTGGTGACCTATCACTGCTAACCAAACCAAAAATCGCCCTTGTCGGTGCCCGCAATGCCTCGTCCTTGGGGACGCGCATGGCGCGGGGCTTGGCCAAAGACTTGGGTGAAAACGGTCATGTCATCGTAAGCGGTTTGGCGCGCGGCATTGATACAGCCGCACACAAGGCCGCTTTGGACACGGGAACCATCGCCGTTTTCGCTGGTGGCGTGGATGTGACCTACCCGGTCGAAAACACCCATCTTGCGGCGGATATCGCAGAAAAAGGCCTGATCCTGTCCGAACAACCCATGGGCTTGCAACCACAAGCCCGGCATTTCCCAACGCGCAATCGCATCGTATCTGGGCTTGCGAAAGCTGTGGTCGTTGTTGAAGCGGCGACGAAATCAGGCTCGCTGATCACCGCGCGCAACGCGCTTGATCAAGGGCGCGATGTGTTGGCCGTTCCCGGTCACCCGATTGATACTCGCGCCGCTGGCTGCAATTTGCTCCTGCGCGACGGCGCGACTTTGGTGCGCTCTGCCAAGGATGTGCTTGAAGCCATCGAGCCGATTGTTCCAAAGCCCCAACAAGAAGAACTCGATTTCGCGAAGCGCCCTTCCACAGCAAGGTCTGGAGCGGAACCGCTGCGAGACATCTCTAAACTCCACCGCCAAGTCATCGACCGGATTACCCACGCCCCAATGGCCGAAGATCATCTAATTCGCGATTTGGATATGCCGACACAGCAAGCGGCCTCTGTGCTGACTGACCTAGAGCTGGACGGCAAAATCGCGCGAACCGCAAGCGGGTTGCTCATCCGAAACGGTTGACCCCGACCAATCAGCGCCCAAATTCCGATCAGAAATTATCAATTTGAGCTTGATAATTTCGAAGTCATTGACATTCCCCTCTTTCCCCCCACATTTTCTCCCGCCATAAGGCCGACCATATTGAGTCGAGAGGAAATTGAATGCCCGTTGTTGTTGTAGAGTCCCCGGCGAAGGCCAAAACCATCAATAAATACTTGGGCTCCGACTACACTGTACTGGCCTCATACGGCCATATTCGCGACCTTCCATCCAAGGATGGATCCGTCGACACCGAAAACGATTTTGCCATGACGTGGGAGGTGGACACAAAATCCCGTCCCCATGTGAAGGCCATTGCCGATGCTTTGAAAGAAGACAACGCATTGATCCTCGCGACCGACCCCGATCGCGAAGGGGAAGCGATTTCTTGGCACTTGGAAGAAGCGCTGCGTAAACGTCGTGCAATCAAGAAAGACACGCCAGTCAGCCGCGTCGTGTTCAACGCGATCACCAAATCAGCCGTCACCGAGGCGATGCAAAACCCACGCCAAGTGGACGAGCCATTGGTAGAAGCCTATCTGGCCCGCCGTGCGCTCGACTACCTTGTGGGTTTCAAGCTGTCCCCGGTTCTGTGGCGCAAACTGCCCGGCGCGCGTTCTGCCGGTCGCGTGCAATCGGTTTGCCTGCGACTAATCGTAGAGCGCGAAGAAGAAATCGAAGCATTCAACGCGGTTGAGTACTGGTCTGTTCGTGCACTGCTTCAAACCCCAAGGGGCAAAGATTTCGAAGCGCGCCTGACGGTTCTGGGCGGCGAGAAGCTCGACAAAATGTCCCTGAAGGACAGCACCGCTGCGGAACTTGCAGTTCAGGCGGTAACATCCCGGAATCTCTCGGTTAAATCCGTTGAAGCCAAGCCTGCGAACCGCAACCCGTCTGCGCCGTTCATGACCTCGACGTTGCAGCAAGAGGCCAGCCGCAAGTTCGGCATGGGCGCGCGGCAATGTATGAACACGGCCCAGCGTCTCTATGAGGCGGGCTATATCACCTATATGCGTACGGATGGCATTGATATGGCGCCCGAGGCCGTATCTGCTGCGCGTGACGCGATTGCCGATCGCTATGGTGCGGAATACGTCCCTTCCCAGCCGCGGATCTACAAAAACAAAGCCAAAAACGCTCAAGAAGCGCACGAATGTATCCGCCCAACGGATATGACCCGTGATGCATCTCAGCTTAAGGTTTCGGAAGACGATCAGCGCAAGCTGTATGATCTGATCTGGAAACGCACCCTGGCCTGCCAGATGGAAGGCGCGCGTCTGGAACGCACGACCGTGGACATCGCATCTGACGATGGCCAGGTGGTGCTGCGTGCCAACGGTCAAGTGGTCCTGTTTGACGGGTTCATGCGGGTCTATGAAGAAGGCCGCGATGATGTGGCGCGCGATGAAGATGACGATAAGCGCCTACCACAAATCATGCAGGGAGAGGCGATCACCTTTGGCGGCTCGGGTCTTATGGACCAGTTTGCAAAAGCGACTGGTCAGGAAAATGTCATCGACAGCGGCATGTTGCGGGATGACAAGGCGATCATCAGCGAAAACGCTGGCGTTCTAGCGCTGCAACACCACACCCAGCCACCGCCACGCTACACTGAAGCGACTTTGGTGAAGCGCATGGAAGAGCTGGGCATTGGCCGCCCGTCCACTTACGCTTCCGTCATCACCACCATTCAAGACCGCGAATATGTGCGCAAAGAACAGAACCGTCTGTTCCCAGAGGAAAAAGGGCGGATCGTGACGATCTTCCTGATGAACTTCTTCCGCAAATATGTGGGCTATGAGTTCACCGCAAACTTGGAAAGCAGCTTGGATGACGTCTCTGCTGGCGATGTGGAATACAAACAGGTCCTGAGCGAGTTCTGGCGCGACTTCTCCGCAGCGATTGCCGAAACCAGCGACCTGAAAGTGTCTGAAGTTCTGACGATCCTCGACACTGCGCTTGCGCCGCAGCTTTACCCGCCGCGCGAAGACGGCAAAGACCCGCGTTGCTGCCCGAAATGTGAAGACGGCAAGCTGCACCTTAAGACCTCTCGCACCGGCGGCTTTGTGGGCTGCGGCAACTATCCAGAGTGTAATTACACCAGAACAATTGCCGGCTCAGAAGGTGACGACAAACTGCTGGGCAAAGATGGCGAAGACGAGATCTGGCTGAAGGACGGGCGTTACGGTGCCTATGTGCAGCGTGGCGAAGTTACGCCTGAAAATAAAAAGCCAAAACGCAGCTCCCTGCCCCTGCCCCGTCATGGCGGCTGGCCAAAGGATCAGACCACGCTAGAACAAGCGGTGCAGCTTCTGTCGCTGCCACGCAATATCGGTGACCACCCAGAAGGTGGCCGGATCAGCGCGAACCTTGGGCGCTTTGGCCCCTACATCATGCACAAACTGCCCGGCGACGAAAAACCGGTCTATGTTAGCCTGAAAAACTACATGGAAATGTTTGAAGTGGGCATGAACCTCGCCGTTGAACAGCTTGCCGACAAACGCGCGAACCCGGGCCGCGGTCGCGGCGCGGCGGCAAAAGCGCTGCGCGAGATGGGGGATCATCCAGATGGCGGCAAGATGAGCGTCATGGAAGGACGTTACGGGCCCTATATCAAATGGGAAAAGGTCAATGCGACCTTACCCAAAGAGATCGACCCCAAAGAATTGACCGTTGAAAAAGCCATTGAGCTGGTCAACGAGAAAGCCGCAGCCAAAGGCGTGAAGAAAAAGAAAGCGCCGGCAAAGAAAAAGAAGGCGGCCGCGAAAAAATAGCGTTTGATGTGCCGGGCTGAAGCCCCGCATACCCATGAAACGCGACTGTAAGCCGGGCTTCAGCCCGGCTTATTCTTATCCGCAATAGGCGCGCGTGATAATTCCATTGAAATCCGTCAACAGGTTCAAGCGCGTTGGCACCAAGTCCATTGTCGCCACATCACCTGGTTTGAGAATACGCGTTTTTTCGGGAAGTAGGGCTGGATCAAAATCCATTGCGGCCATCCCCACGACATCCAACGCGACAATTTCATCGCAGGTATAGGGTTTGTCCCTGTCGTCAATACCCGTTTGCCCCGCTTGAGGCGTGCAGCCTACACTGAGAGCCGCAGCACAGAAAAAGAAAACTGAACGAATTAACATATTTGCCTCATGAGAAACCAGACGGCAGATTAGCCTACACCCATTTGATCCCTAAATTAGAATGCTTTTCAAGCGGGTCTCACAAAGAAGCATTTTGCCTTTTGGCGTCTACCAGCGCCCAACCGTAGAAATACCGGGAAACACCCGTAGCCGTTGACTTGCCCAGCCCTTTTCCCAATACCAAGCTCAAGTGAATTTCTTAGGGAGAGGACTATGCAAAAAGTCTTTGCAAATGCCACAGAAGCGCTGGATGGCCTTCTAGAGGATGGCATGCTGATCGCTGCGGGCGGCTTTGGCCTTTGCGGCATTCCGGAATTGCTGCTTGATGCCATCAAAGCTGCAGGCACCAAGGACCTGACATTTGCATCCAATAACGCGGGTGTTGATGATTTTGGGATCGGTATCCTGTTGCAAACCAAACAGGTCAAAAAGATGATGTCGTCCTATGTGGGCGAGAACGCTGAATTTATGCGTCAATATCTCTCCGGCGAGCTGGAGCTTGAATTCAACCCACAAGGTACATTGGCCGAACGCATGCGCGCCGGTGGTGCAGGCATTCCGGGCTTTTATACGCAAACCGGCGTTGGCACGGTGATTGCGGAAGGCAAAGACGTGAAATCCTGGAATGGCAAAGACTATATTCTGGAAGAAGGCATTTTTGCAGACCTGTCCATCGTGAAGGCTTGGAAAGCGGATGAAACCGGCAACGCCATTTTCCGCAAGACGGCACGGAACTTTAACGTCCCAGCCGCGAAATGCGGCAAGGTCTGCGTTCTTGAAGTTGAAGAAATTGTGCCAACTGGCTCCCTTGACCCGGATGCGATCCATCTCCCCGGTATCTATGTGAACCGCATCATTCAAGGGGACCACGAAAAACGCATTGAACAGCGCACCACCCGTCCACGTGAGGAGGCATAAACATGGCTTGGGATCGTAACCAAATGGCGGCGCGGGCTGCGCAGGAACTGGAAGACGGCATGTATGTGAACCTCGGCATCGGGATCCCGACGCTGGTGGCGAACTATGTGGGCGACAAAGACATCACGCTGCAATCAGAGAATGGAATGCTCGGCATGGGCCCCTTCCCGATTGAAGGCGATGAGGATGCGGACCTGATCAACGCAGGGAAGCAAACCATCACGGAACTCGACCGCACAGCCTATTTTGATAGCGCTGAATCCTTTGCGATGATCCGCGGCGGCAAGATTGCTGCGGCGATCTTGGGCGCGATGGAAGTGGCTGAGAACGGAGATCTCGCAAACTGGATGATCCCCGGCAAGCTCGTGAAAGGCATGGGCGGCGCGATGGATCTCGTTGCCGGCGTTGGCCGCGTGATCGTTGTGATGGATCACGCGAACAAACACGGCGAATCCAAACTTCTGAAAGAGTGCACCTTGCCCCTTACTGGTAAAGGCGTCGTCGACCGGATCATCACCAACTTTGGCGTATTGGATGTGGTTGAAGGAGGCTTAAAGATCGTTGAAGTGGCGGACGGCGTCACCGAAGACGAGCTTCGCGCCGCAACCGAAGCGACGATCGTGAACTGATCAATCGAGATCAGCGCATCTGAAAAACCCGGCCAAAGTGCCGGGTTTTTTCAATTACAGGGCACCGGATAGGTTAACAAAAAAGTATCCGTCCCAAGACCGTCGTGCTTGGGCGCATAGCAGGTTACTTTTCCTTCACCATCAACCCAGAAAAGATTTGGATCACGAGCGCTGCGAACAATACTTGTGCCGCGGTAAAGCGTTTCAAAATGTAGGTGCGGAAAGCCGCTGGAAAGAAATCCACTAATTCCAAGCGTTCCAATCTGCTGCCCGCGTGCCACTTGATCCCCGACGACCGAGATACGATCGTCCAGATGCACATAGCGTGTCCTAGATGTCTTACCGGATGAATCTGCGGGGTGCAGAATTTCGATTTGATTACCGAACGCCGGACCCCAATAAGATCGAATGACTTTTCCCCCTGCCGCCGCTAAGACTGGGGTGCCGATCGGGGCGTGAATATCGAAACCGTAATGCTCATTGCCTTCGATCTTTCTGAATTGTTGTGTAATTGAGGGCGCATTGGCCGGCATCACCACATCAATCGGTGTGTGATAAGACCGCCCATAGCCTGCTGCTGTCCCAAAAGCTTTTTCATCAGAAAGGCATCCGCTGAGCGCCAACAGCGCTCCGGTAAAAAGTAAAAAAATCCTCATTCTTTGTACCCAATCTATTTTCCATCCCAGAATGAGACTGCGAAAGAAAACCGGCTCGGTCAATGACTTCGCGCGAAGAGGAAAGTCGTCGCAAACTCTTGGCATTCGCCCCAGCCTGTGCATTGTTGCGCCCATGTCGATTTCAGATCTCGCCTTCACCCATGCGCCCATAGGCATTTGCGTTCTGGAAAACCGGATTGTGCGCGCACCCAATGAAGCCTTTGCGGCCATGTTCGGGAAAACCGTCGAAGCATGTCGCGGCAAATCCATTGCGGAATTCTATGCTTCTGAGGAAGACTTTGAGAACATCGGCGCTAAAGTCAAAGATGCCCTTGAAGAACAAGGCGCTTATCACGATGAGCGCATTATGAAACGGGCCGATGGCAGCCTGTTTTGGTGCCGTGTAAGGGGCAAGTCCCTGACGCCGGAAAACCCGTTCCATTGTGGTGTTTGGACCTTTGCCGATCTCTCGGATGAACGTCCGGTTGTCAGCCTCACCCAAAGGGAACGAGAGATCGCGATTCTCACTTGCCGTGGCATGACTTCGAAAGAAATTGGACTGGAACTGGAAATCAGTTACCGCACCGTCGAAGAGTATCGCGCCCGCCTTTTGAAAAAGTTCGGCGCACGTAAGCTCGCGGAATTGGTGGCAAAACTCTCTGGGATGCCACTTTGAGACTAAGTGGCGAAAATTCCCCCTTGCCAAGTTAAAAACAAGCGCTTTCTTAGACGAAGGGCCGCTTTCACTTGTCGAAAATTTGCCCTATAAGCCTCCCCTAGGGGAAACAAACTTAGTGCGCGCGCCCGGCGCGCGACAGAGGACAAACATGAGCAAAAAAACCACCGACTCTGACGTCGCCTTTATTCAGGCTCTGGCAGAGCTGTTGCAGTCCAACGAATTGACCGAAATCGAAGTCATGCGCGAATATGGCGAAGATGACAGCATCAACGTGCGTGTCAGCCGCCAGAAAGAAGTGGTCGCCGCCGTTGCAGCACCAGCAGCAGCAGCACCGGTTGCCGCCGCGCCAGCTGCAGCACCCGCCGCAGCTCCGGCAGCTGCCAATGATGATCCGGCAAGCCATCCAGGCGCCGTGACCTCTCCGATGGTCGGCACTGTGTATCTGCAAGCGGAACCTGGCGCGCCAGCGTTTATCTCTGTCGGTGCAACCGTTTCTGAAGGTGACACATTGCTGATCGTTGAAGCGATGAAGACCATGAACCACATTCCGGCAACAAAATCCGGTACTGTGAAACGCATTCTGGTCGAAGACGGCGCGTCCGTTGAATTTGGCGCACCTCTGGTCATCATCGAGTAAGGCACTGACGATGTTTGACAAAATCCTTATTGCCAACCGTGGCGAGATCGCATTGCGTGTGATCCGTGCCTGCCGCGAGATGGGCATCCAGTCTGTTGCGGTGCACTCCACCGCGGACGCAGATGCGATGCACGTGCGCATGGCGGATGAGGCTGTCTGCATCGGCCCTGCGCCGGGCACCGACAGCTACCTGAACATGGCGTCTATCATTGCCGCCTGTGAAATAACCGGCGCGCAAGCGATCCACCCGGGTTATGGCTTCCTCTCGGAAAACGCGAACTTTGTGCAGATCGTGGAAGATCATGACCTGACATTCATCGGCCCTACAGCCGAGCATATCCGCGTGATGGGTGACAAGATCACCGCCAAGGACACTATGAAAGATCTGGGCGTGCCTTGTGTGCCGGGTTCTGACGGTGGTGTACCTGATCTGGAGGCAGCCAAGCGTATTGGTGAAGAGATCGGCTATCCGGTGATCATCAAAGCCACCGCCGGTGGTGGTGGTCGCGGTATGAAAGTGGCGCAAACCGCTGCGGACATGGAATCGGCCTTTAGGACCGCGCGTGCAGAAGGCAAAGCCGCCTTTGGTAACGATGAGGTCTATATCGAAAAGTACCTCACCACCCCACGCCACATCGAGATCCAAGTCTTTGGTGACGGCAAAGGCAAAGCGGTGCATTTGGGTGAACGCGATTGTTCCCTGCAGCGTCGCCACCAAAAGGTCTTTGAAGAGGCACCCGGCCCTTGCATCACGCCAGAAGAACGTGCGGCAATCGGTAAAGTCTGTGCGGATGCGGTTGCGAAGATCAACTATATCGGCGCGGGTACCATCGAGTTCCTGTATGAGAATGGCGAGTTCTACTTCATCGAGATGAACACCCGCCTTCAAGTGGAACATCCGGTGACCGAAAGCATCTTTGGTGTGGACTTGGTGCGCGAACAAATCCGAGTCGCCGCAGGCATGGATATGTCTTTTGGTCAGGATGATCTGGAAATCAACGGACACTCCATCGAGGTTCGCCTGAACGCAGAACGCCTTCCAAACTTTGCACCATGTCCGGGTAAAATCACTCAGTTCCACGCTCCTGGCGGTCTGGGTGTGCGCATGGACTCAGCATTGTACGATGGCTACTCCATCCCCCCTTACTACGACAGCTTGATTGGCAAACTGATCGTGCATGGTCGGGATCGCGCAGAGGCGCTCGCGCGTCTGCACCGTGCTTTGGGTGAGCTGATCATCGACGGTATCGACACCACCGTTCCTTTGTTCCACGCTTTGCTGGAAGAAGAAGACATCCACACTGGTGAATACAACATTCACTGGTTGGAGAAATGGCTCGAGGCCACTTACGACTGATGCCTTTGGGCGTGCAATAACATGGGCCATATCACGCCAGAAATGTTAATGCGCGCCTATGGTTTGGGTGTCTTTCCCATGTCGGAGCATCGGGACGATCCAGAAATATTCTGGGTCGACCCAAAACGCCGCGGCGTCTTTCCTATCGACGATTTTCATATTTCCCGAAGCTTGACGAAACGCATTCGTCGGGGCGGATTTCGTGTGTCGTTGAATAAAGATTTCGAAGGTGTTCTCGATGGGTGCGCAGACCGATCAGATACTTGGATCAACGGCGAAATCCGCAAACTATACATAGCGTTACACGAGAAATCTCAAGCGCATTCCATAGAAGTATGGTCCGAAGATGATCGCCTGATTGGCGGCGTCTACGGTGTTACCTTGGGCGCTGCGTTTTTTGGGGAAAGCATGTTTTCACGGGTAACGGATGCCAGCAAAATCGCGCTGGCTTACCTGACCACGCATCTCTCAAAATGTGGCTTTGAACTGTTTGACACGCAGTTCTTAACGGAGCATTTGCAATCACTTGGCGCAATCGAGCTGTCCCGTGATGAATACCATGAGGCGCTGGCAAAAGCTGTCGTCAAACAAGCAGATATTCAGGCTTATTCATTGCCTTCAGCGGCGGCAGTCGTGCAGCGTAGAACCCAGACGTCATAGCGTGCATGATCCATTGCGCTAAGCGCTGGGGAAGATGCAATCATCCAGCCTTGAAAGGCTGGCTCACCCACTGCCGGGCCATCGTAGATCGTTAGGAATGCAAAAGCTTCACCGGTCGCATTGTCATCGGGGTGACGGCACTCTGCCAAATCAACCCGCAAATTGCCAAAGCCAACGCTAAAGCCGTTTTGCAGCTCGAAATCTTCGACCTGCCCGCTGAGCTTATCCAAGCCGCGCAGCACAGCGCCTGTACCCGGGACCGCACGCACCTCTTCGATGACTTCTTCGAACAGAGGCGACTGGCGCAGGAAAATACCGTCTTCTAAACCGTCCAGCTCGATAATCGTTCCATCAAGCGTGCTGTCGAGTTCTTCAATAATGATGTCTTGCGCGGACGCGAACGATGCCGAAAGCGCCAATGCCGCGATCGTCAGCCGTTTCATTCGTCGCCACCGGACACAAATTTCAGAAGCAGTGAGATCAAGCTAACCGCGCCTTGCGTGTCTTCGATCTCGGCCCCCTCTTCCAAATTGAAAGGCGAACCACCCGGCAGGATTTCCACGAAGTTCCCACCCAAAAGACCCTCTGAAGAAATGACAACTGCTGTATCGTCAGGAAGCAAAATATCGTCCTGAACGGTCAATTGCGCGTCGGCGCGGAATGTTTGTGGGTTCAGCGCGATATCGGTCACGGTACCAATTTTGACGCCTGCGAGCCGTACATCTGTGCCCACCGTCACACCTTCAATGGAGCGGAATGAAGCATTCAGATCGTATCCGCTAGAGCTGGATGCGAAACCCGTGGCTTGCCCCATATAAACGGCAAATCCAATTGCCGCCGCAAGAACGACGCCGCCGACCGCGATTTCAGTGTTTTGAGCTGCCATGTGTTGCCCGTACCGCTACTTAATCTACTTAGGACTCCGGGGACCAGGCCTCGTAGTCAGACCGTTCCGTCGGGGTTTTCGTACGGATAGAACCTGATGGCGCATATGCCAAGGCCGTTCCGGTCAGATTTTCCTGATGTGGCTTTTCCCAAGACTTCTTTTTCAGCGGCTTTTCGGACGGAACCTCGTCAAAGGTGCGATGCAACCATCCATGCCAATCAGGACTCACCCGGCTGGCTTCCGCTTCGCCGTTGTAAATCACCCAGCGTTTGCTGTCGTCGGCGTTGCGGTAATACGCATTGCCCTGATCGTCTTCGCCGACCTTTTCGCCTTTGCGCCAAGTAAAAATCTGGGTGTTGAGCGTCTGCCCGTTCCACCAAGTTACTGCACGCAAAAGAGAGTTTAGAATGCCCATAGGCGCCTCCAAGTCGATACACAATCTATGCCCGATAAGGCTTTAGACGTCTAGTCATTGCAAGGGATAGTTTAAAGCAAGCAAGCCACCGCGCAGATTTGTCTTCCCGACGCAGCAGAAAGGCCGTAAGCCAGTTTGGTAAGAGGCCCGAATGAATAACATCGCAACGCAGCTAAAGACCTATGGGATTGGCGCCACCGGCGTTTTACTTTTCATTCTGCTTGGCCTGCCCCTTCCTTTTTTGATGGGACCGCTGGTGTTGTGCCTGATAGCGGCTTTGCTTGGCGCAAACCTTCAGATGCAGAAATTTCTGAACTTTGCGTTCCGCACGATACTCGGCGTTGCGATCGGTGCGTCCATTACGCCAGACGTGTTGGCTACGGTTCCGCGTATGGCAACCTCACTTGCAATTGTGCCCGTGTTTATCGTGCTCATCGGCCTGACATCTTATCCGCTCTTCCGCAAACTCTTCAAACTTGATCCAGTGACGTCCTACTACGGCGCAATGCCCGGCGGGCTTCAGGACTTGCTGATTTTCGGGGAGGCCGCCGGTGGCAATGTGCGGGCGCTGAGTTTGATCCATGCGACGCGTGTCCTAATGATCATCGGCCTTGCACCTATTGTTTTGAGCGCATTTTGGGACGTAGACCTTCTTGCTCGACCGGAAAAGCAGCAACTGAAACACCGCCTCTCCAACTAGCGCTGTTTGTTTTTGCCGGTCTTGGCGGTTGGTGGCTTGCAGCTAAGCTCAAGTTGCTTGGCGCGACGATCATTGGCCCAATGATCCTAACCACAATTCTAAGCTTAAGTGGGATTATCACCCAACGCCCGCCCGCTGAAATGATCTGGGCAAGTCAGTTTTTCATCGCCATTGGGGTGGGCGCCAAATACGTGGGGCTTACTTGGGACGAATTCAAACGCTACGTTTTTGCGGGCGTTGTGAACGGGCTACAGCTTGCCCTGCTCTCCTTGATTTTCATCGAAGTGATTGTGGTTTTCGGTGTTGCTCCTGGGCTGGATGCATTTCTTGCGTTTTTGCCCGGCGGACAGTCCGAAATGGTCGTTCTAGCGATTATCGCGGGCGGCGATCTAACCTATGTGGTCCTGCATCACATCCTTAGAATCGTCATGATTGTTTCGTTTGCTCCCGTTCTGCTCCGTTGGCTCGGTCGTTAGCGCAAACTTTGCCACCTTATTTGACCGCGTGGAAAAATACGCCAACTCACGACGAAACGTTGGTTGGTTTTCCAAACCAATTTCGGGAAAATTGCACTTATCTTCCCCCTAAAGCCCTTATAACGCTCGCCTATATTGTAACAGGCGTGTAAATGCACCTTAACGCACTCATAGGGAACAGACCGATGCTCGATCTTACCAATTTGCGCAAGGACCTTAACGAGGCTTACGACCTCAAGCCAAACCCAGAATTGGCGGATTCCATGCAGGACATCTATCAAACGATGGACCGCGTGATCTCGCCTGCTGACTGGGCAATTTATGCGCCCTATGTGAAGGCGATTAATGACCTCAAGAAAGAACGCAACGCGGTCATTCTGGGCCACAATTATATGACGCCGGAAATTTTTCACGGGGTCAGTGACTTTGTCGGCGACAGCCTGCAGCTTGCCATGCAAGCGGGTAAGGTCGAGGCTGATGTGATCGTCCAAGCGGGCGTGCACTTCATGGCGGAAACGTCCAAAATCCTCAGCCCTGAGAAAACCGTTCTTATGCCGGACATGGCCGCAGGGTGTTCCTTGGCGGAATCAATCACCGCCGAAGGCATCGAAGAAATGCGCGCCAAATACCCAGGCGCGCCTGTGGTGTCTTATGTGAACACAACAGCTGAGGTGAAAGCCGCCTCTGACATTTGCTGCACATCGTCCAATGCGGTGCAAATCGTGGACGCGATGGACAGCGATACTGTGATCATGACACCTGATCAGTTCCTTGCACAAAACGTGGCCAATCAATCCAAGAAGAAAGTGGTCTTCTGGGAAGGCTCTTGCATCGTGCACGAGCTATATACCGCCGACGATCTGCGCGCCTATCGCGAATTGGATCCAGAAGTCAAAATCATCGCCCACCCGGAATGTACGCCGGCGGTTGTCGCGGAATCTGACTTTACCGGCTCCACCAGCGGCATCATCAAATGGGTCCATGACAACAAGCCATCAAAAGCGATGCTTGTGACGGAATGCTCTATGGCGTCAAACATCGCCGATGAGCTGCCGGAAGTGGAATTTGCCAAACCGTGCAACATGTGCCCTTACATGAAGAAGATCTCGCTCGAAAAAATCCTTTATGTGCTGCACACCATGGAAAACCAGGTCGAAGTGGACGCCGAAGTTGCGGTGAAAGCACGCCAGTCTGTACAAGCTATGATCGATCTTTCTAAGAAACTGGGTCTTTAAGAACAGATGAAAGAGATTACGACCGACAGAATAGTCATTGTCGGTGCGGGCTTGGGCGGGCTTTATGCGGCGCTGAAACTGGCGCCGCGCCCTGTGGTGGTGATTTCACCAGAGCCCCTTGGTAAAGGCGCTAGCTCTGCTTGGGCGCAAGGTGGCGTTGCAGCGGCCATGAATGCCAATGACAGCCCGGAAAACCATGCGCGTGATACTGTGAATGCAGGCGCGGGTACCGTGGATGCCAAGGTCGCAACCATGGTCACCCAAGAAGCGCGCGACCACATCCTTGACCTCACAACACTGGGCACACCGTTTGATCGTACGGATGACGGCCAATATGTGTTGGGCCGAGAAGCCGCCCACAGTTTTGCACGCGTTGTCCGCGTGAAGGGCGATCAGGCGGGCGCCGAAATCATGGCCGCCCTTATTGAAAAGACCCGCGAGACCCCATCGATCCAAGTGCTGGAAGGCACGATGGCTGTGGAGCTTGACGTTCAAGACGGAGCGGTCACCGGCATCGCCATTCAGGAAAGCGACGACGAACGCTCAGAACCCGTGATGCTGCGCGGTTCCGCCTATCTTTTGGCGGGTGGCGGCTCTGGTGGGCTTTATGCGATCACCACGAACCCGCCACGTATTCGCGGCCAAGTGATTGGTATGGCGGCACGCGCTGGTGCTGAAATTGATGACGCGGAATTTGTACAGTTCCATCCCACCGCGATGGATGTGGGCGAAGACCCTGCCCCACTAGCAACAGAAGCGCTGCGCGGCGAAGGCGCGATCCTGATCAACAAGCACGGCGAGCGGTTCATGACCGCTGTGCACCCTGACGCCGAACTTGCCCCCCGCGACGTGGTGGCTCGCGCGATCTTTGCACAGCACCAGAAGGGCAACCGCCCTATGCTCGACACGCGCGAGGCTCTGGGAGAAGACATCAAATCACTCTTCCCGTCGGTGGCCGAATATTGCGCGCGCAATAACATCGACCCAGCAAAAGAAGCGATCCCAGTCGCCCCTGCTGCCCATTACCATATGGGCGGCGTCGCGACTGACACCCAGGGCCGCGCTTCCTTACAGAACCTGTGGGTCTGCGGTGAAGCCTCATCGACTGGCCTGCATGGTGCCAATCGTCTGGCCTCCAACGGTCTGCTGGAGGCCCTCGTCTTTGCGCGCATTTGTGCGAATGGGATTGCTGAGGGGCGGAACCCAACCAATGCTCCAGAAGTCGATTTGGTATTTGACGGCATCGGCTTCCCTCCGGACTCGCAAGCCGTAGATGCACTGCGCCAAACCATGACCAACCATGTGGGTGTTGTCCGCGATGCGGCGGGGCTGAAACAAGCGCTCTTTAACATCGCTTCGCTGGAAGCGCGTGATCCCTCCCCAAGCTTTCAGAATATGTGCGCAACCGCGACCCTGATTGCAGCGACCGCGCTGTTGCGCGAGGAAAGCCGCGGGGCGCATGAACGTTCCGATTTCCCAGACACCTTGCCGGGAAAGGGCCGCCGCTCCAAAATGACATTTGCAGAGGCGCGCGCGCTGCGTGACTCGCTAATCGAGGAAGACACATGAGCTTTGCAACCGTCCCTGATCTGATCCTTGAACCCATGGTGCGCAACGCCCTGATGGAAGATCTTGGCAGCTATGGCGATGTAACCACTCGCGCTGTTATCCCCGCAGAAACCACCTATGCCGCCCGTATCAACGCACGCGAGGATGCGGTGGTGTCTGGAATGCAGGTGGCCGCGCTGGCCTTTCGCTTGGTCGACCCAGAGCTGAAAGTGAAAACTCTGATCGCAGACGGGCAGCCTTGCAAAAAGGGTGACACGTTGATGGAAATCAGTGGCAAAGCCGCCTCCATCCTCTCTGGCGAACGGGTCGCGTTGAACTATGCAGGCCGCCTGACTGGCATCGCGACCATGACAGCCAGCTTTGTGGCCGAAACCAAGGGCACCAAGGCGCGGGTCACCTGCACCCGCAAGACCACACCGAATATGCGTCTGGTGGAAAAGCTCGCGGTGCTGCATGGCGGAGGCCACAACCACCGCTACTCGCTGTCTGATGCGATCCTGATCAAGGACAACCACATTGCTGCCGCAGGTGGTGTGCGTCAGGTTCTGGAAGCGACCAAAGCCCATGCCAGCCATATGATGGCGGTGGAGATCGAAGTGGACACGCTGGAACAGCTATCCGAGGTGCTAGACACCGGTGGTGCGTCCGTTGTGCTCTTGGACAATATGGACAACGACATGCTGCGCGAAGCGGTGGGCATGGTTGATGGCCGCATCAAGACTGAGGCCAGTGGCAATGTAAAACTTGACAGGATCGCATCTATTTCGGCGACTGGCGTGGATTACATTTCGTCCGGCGCGTTGACCCATTCGGCTCGGACCGTGGATTTGGGATTGGATTTTTAAGATCAACCTCTAAGGTGTTGTCACATCTAACATTTAACGAGTGACCGATGATCTATAAATCTATTTTTGCAACCAGCATTGCGCTACTTCTTTTGCAAGCCTGTCAACCGATTGAACCAGCCGTTAAGGCTGACGAGCCAACAACATTTTATTACACCGAAGCCAACCTTTCGGGCCTTAGACCCGTCCGCCCTTATCCAAATGCCGGTGACGTCTGCGAGCTTCTGGGTGAGAGCAAAAACACTGCAGTTTTGCGCATTGACGACGCCGACCTCATTGCCTGCCCAAAACATGAAAAAGGCGCTATCGCAGATCGCAAACGCGAAGGCGCGCGCGTTGTCGGCAATGCAAAGCACTGGGTCATTCTGAGTGTTCAGTCATAAATTGAAAACCGGGCTTCGGCCCGGCAAACATTTCAATCCTGCCAATTCCAAAATTTTTGTATGCGTTCACGCAATGCGGCGTTAGACCAAATGAGACAACGCACCCCTAATTATTCGCGAATGTGATCTGCCAATGCCAAAGACCCAATTTCAATCTGACCTATCTTTGATGCTGTCAGACATGGAAACCGCCGATCCACTCTATAAACCGACGAACTTCTGGTCATCGGGATTTCCTTCCATTCTTAAAGACATTGAGGCGCTAGGGATCGAGAGCTTTCGGTCGCACCCTTCTGCGGCTTTTTTCTACGTTCCGGTCTACGCCTCCAATACACTGCGCAAACGCGGCAAATTTGTTCTGCCTCTGGCGCGACTCATGAGTGAAAGAAAAAAACAAAAATTCATGCGTCGCCTGACGCGCGAAGATCGTGCGCTGGATGATTACCGCATTTTCCGCGCAAGTTCGGTCAAGGGCGGTTTGGATTTGGACAGCGTGTCTGAAAATTCCGCTGGCGGCGGCGAGCGGTTTGAATTTGGCGATCGATCTTACAGTCGCTCGATGCTGAACTACATGCGGGCGCTCAATCTCTACAAACGCGAGGTGGATAGCAGCGATCTGATAAGTGTCCTGGAGATCGGCGGGGGTTACGGCACTTTAGGAGAAATTCTTCTGAAAGCGGTGACCGATGGTTTTTATGTGAATGTAGACATTCCTCCATTAGCAGCGATTTCCACTTACTACCTTCGCGAGGTTTTCGGGGCTGACAATGTTCTTGGCTACACCCAGTCTCGTGACATGGACGAGATCGACCTTGATGAGTTGCGCAAAAAGTACAGAGCGGTTGTCCTATGCCCCTGGCAGCTCCCAAAGGTAACGGGCCAAATGGACCTCTTTGCGAATTTTATGTCGTTTCAAGAAATGGAGCCGGAAGTCGTCAGCAATTACATCAAAATAGTACAGCCCATCGTCGCCAAGCATGTCCTGACCCGGAACTCTGCGGTGGGAAAAAAGCTTGCGACCAAAGAGGGCGAAGTTGGCGTCATGCGCCAAGTGAAATCTGAATTCATTCAGCAGGAATTTGATCAATTCGAGACGATCGCCAAAGACTCCTTCGTCTATGGCGCAGAGAACCTTTCCGGCAGCTATGTCTCGGAAGTGGTTGTCATGGAGCGCCGCAAACCCTGAAGGAACTTGAGGCCAAAGCTCCGCCTACGGGACCAAACGCTGAGCCAACATCTCCGCAAAATCCGCATGGGTTTCAGCATCCCAGTGAATCGCGTCTAGCTCGCTCGACTTAAGCGTTTCATTGGGGTCAACAAATGTACACCCTCGTTCCTGTGCAAGGTGTTTGATTTGCGCAGGAAGGCGCTTTGACACATCGACTGCGTCCTTGAAATCTAAAGCCCGGTGCTCTGCCTGCGCAGGATCAAGCGCACCGTCCAGATTGATTGCCAAGGGTGCGACCAAGATTAGGCGGTTTGCGCCACGACCTACCAGCTCATCTGATTTTAGGATCAGATCCACCAAATGCCCAAGGCCAGTGATAATGTCGCGTTCGGACAATGCAAAGCGGCGTTTGAAATCATTGGTGCCAAGCATCATGACCACATGCTCGATCGGCATATGCGTGCGCAGGGCAACCACCAGATCATCATAAGCGCTATTTAGGCGCATCACAGGATCGGGGCCAGTGGCGCAGCGGCCATTCAAACCTTCGGAGATGACGTCAAAATCTGCACCCAGCAGCCCAGACAACCGACCCACCCAGCGCACCTCCTTTGGAAACCGCCCGCCCGTGGCAGGGTCAAATCCCCACGTATTGGAATCCCCGAAACAGAGAACGCGCTTTTCGGTCATGTCATGCCCTCATTGCCAGTCTTGAAATAGGAGACAAAAAAGCCGGGCTGATGCCCGGCCTACGTTAGAACTCTTCTGGTTTGGCTTCGCGGGCCATATGGTCGAGCACCGCGTTCACAAACTTGCCTTCCTTCCCTTCCGGGAAGAAAGCCTGCGCCACTTGCACGAACTCGACAATCACCACTTTGGCGGGTGTCTCGCCTTGGGTCAGCTCGGCACCCGCAGCACGGAACACGGCGCGCAAGGTGCTGTCGATACGGCCCAGCGGCCATTTCGCAACCAAAGCCCGGTCTGTCATCTGGTCCACCAGCGCCTGATGGTTCACGGCTTCTTGCAAAAGCATTGTGAACAGCTCCACGTCGCCTTCCAGCATCGCATAACCATCAAACTCTTCGCCAAAGCGGTGATCCAAGAATTCCAAGCGCACCTGATCGAAGGTCTGACCAGAATGTTCCATCTGATACAGTGCTTGCACCGCGAAAAAGCGGGCAGCGGATTTCATCTTGCGTTTCTGGTTGCCGGACAGGCCAGCTTTGGCTTCAGACGTCATGCGGTCGGGGTACCCTTGCTATCACCCGCAATTTTGAACTCTTCAGAGGAAGGAAGGAATCCAACCCCTTCTCGCGGGCTGCCCCATTTGCGCGAAAGCGCCACGAGATGCAAGGCCGCAGCGGCCGCTCCGCCACCTTTATTTTGATCTTTTGGATCAGCGCGCACTTCGGCTTGCTTTCTGTTCTCAACAGTCAAGATGCCGTTGCCAATCGCCAGCCCTTGCAGACCCAGCAATTGAATCGCGCGCGAGCTGTCGTTGCAAACCGTGTCATAGTGCGTGGTTTCACCCCGGATCACACAGCCCAAGGCGACATAACCGTCGTAATTTGACAGGCGTTCGGCCATGCCGATAGCAGTCGGGATTTCCAATGCGCCGGGCACTTCCACGATCTCATGGGAGCCGCCGCTTGCTTCAATTTCGGCGATGGCCCCTGAAATCATATTGTCCGCGATATCTTTGTAATACGGGGAAACAACGATCAGGATCTTCACCGGCTTGGTGAACTCTGCGCGGGGCATGATGTAGTGTTGTTCTGCGCCAGCCATGATTTATTCCTTTTCAATCGGACGGGTGCCGACAATTTCCAGACCAAAGGCATCAAGGCCCACATATTTTGTGCTTGGGGAGTTGGTCAGCAAGACCAGCTTCTCCAGTCCCATTTTAGATAAGATCTGCGAGCCCAAACCAATCTGCTTGATTGTCCGAGGCCCCTGATCTTCGCCAGCATAAAGCGCGTTGTGCGGAGAGCGGAACAGGCAGACAACACCGCGGCCCTCTTTTGCGACAATCTCCATCGCTGTTTGCAACTCGTCTGCACGTTTGCGGCCCAGACCCAGCAGGTCGTTGGCCTCATGCAGCGCGTGTGTGCGCACCAGCACCGGCTCGTCGGTCGTTACATCCCCTTTGATCATCACCACATGCTCAACCCCGTGGGTTTGGTCTGTGTAGATGCGCATCTCCCAGTCGCCACCAAATTCAGACTGAACGGTTTCGCGGGAGGTTTCGACGACCAGGTTGTCATTGCGAGAGCGGTAGGAGATCAGATCAGAGATCGTGCCGATCTTCAGATCATGTTTCTTTGCAAATTCCACCAGATCAGGAAGACGCGCCATGGTGCCATCGTCATTCATGATCTCACAAATCACGGAAGACGGATAATGACCGGCGAGGCGAGAGACGTCACAGCCTGCTTCCGTATGCCCTGCGCGCATCAGCACGCCACCCCGGCGGGCGCGAAGTGGAAAGACGTGACCGGGGGTCGCTATATCCGCGGATGTGCAATTGGGATCGATTGCCGTTGCGACGGTCAAAGCCCGGTCCGCAGCAGAGATACCAGTGGTGACACCTTCCCGCGCTTCAATCGAGATGGTGAAGGCCGTTTCATGACGCGAGGAATTGTGCAGCGCCATCATGGGCAGGCCCAGCTCTTCGATGCGCTCCGCTGGCAATGTCAGACAGACCAGACCGCGCCCATGGGTGGCCATGAAGTTGATAGCATCGGCATCCGCAAAGCTCGCCGGGATCACCAAGTCCCCCTCGTTTTCGCGGTCTTCGTGGTCCACAAGGATATACATCTTGCCCTGACGAGCGTCTTCGATGATGTCTTCAATCGGGCTAATTGCGTTGCGCAAAGAAGCCTCAACCGGGCCTGGCGTTTCAAAGCTCATGATATGCCTTTCAAAGCGTAAGTTGCCGATGCCTTAGCTTATCCGCAAAAGGATGACTAGTGGATCAATTTTCGAAACGTTGCGGTATTTTGCAAAAGGTCCACTCAGCAAAAAGCATCAGCCTACCGACTAAAAATATTCTGATGCGTGCAGGTAACCGGCCGCTTTTCCCGCCGTATACCACTCATTCTCAAGGGGCGCGTCGCCAATCACCAGTACCGCGCTTCCTGACAACTTTTGGCTTTGCATCAAACCCGCCACTTTGTTTCGCATGGTACTCCAGTCTTCATGAAATAAGGGCGCGAAGTCTGCGGCATCGATTGTTCTGTTAGCGGCGAGAACGGATTTTGGCGTGTTTGGCGGATAGACCAAAGACAGTTTCTTGGCATTTCGCACCTTTTGCAGAGCCGCTTCTCGCGCTTCAGGCATTTTCGCACCCTGCCCGATAATACGCAGCGCATTTGACGAGAACATCAACGCCAAAATGTCTTGGCCAGATGCCTGACGAACCTTGGCATAGGTTTTGTAATCCATCCCAAGTTCTTGAGCCCGTTTCATTCGCATACGCACGATCGACAGGGGAATGGTTTTGCGCATCAACGCGCGTTGCGCAGAGCGCCATTGATGGGTTCGCCAACGGTGACCGGGCTCCATGGTCGGACCATTGTTATGCCCGATGCCGTGAACTACCTTTTCGGTCATGGCTTGGCCGTCATCTCTGCAAGCCGCGCCACGTAGCGCGCAAGCGTATCGATCTCTAGGTTCACCTTGTCACCAACCTGCACCTCGCCCCATGTGGTCACCTGCTGGGTATGGGGGATCACATTGATGCCAAAGGTCGCGCCATCCACTTCATTCACGGTCAAGGACGTGCCATTCAAAGTGACCGAGCCCTTTTCAGCGATGAACTTCGCCAAATCAGCCGGCGCACTGAAAGAGATGCGGGTGCTGTCGCCCTCGTCTTTCATGGCGACAATTTCCGCAACCCCATCGACATGACCTGAAACAATGTGGCCACCCAGCTCGTCACCCACTTTCAACGCGCGCTCTAAGTTGATTTTTTTGCCAACCACCCAGCTGTCAATATTGGTCTTGTCGACGGACTCTGCGGAAATTTCCACATCATACCAATCTTCGCCCAGACGGATCACAGTCAGGCAGCAGCCATCAGAGGCGATAGACGCGCCTAGATCAATCGTGGCCGGATCATAAGAGGTCTTAATCCGCGCACGCAGGTCGCCGCGTTGCTCCAGCTCGATGATTTCGCCAATATCTGTGATGATCCCAGTGAACATGGTCGTTTCCGTCTTTGCGTGAAAAATCGTGTCCCACAGGTAACGCTCTGCCCTCAAATAGACAAGCGATAGACCTGCTGCCTTACTTTTGCCCCACAGGTTAATTAACGTTTTTGAAAAGGCGACGCGATAAGTTGCTACTAAAAAAGTACATGAGGCACGGGCAGATAATGTTGCAGGCAGGCGGCAACGACCGCGTATTTCTCTTTTTACAAGGGCCCCACGGGCCTTTTTTCAAAGGCTTGGCAAACATGCTGCGCCGATCAGGGGCGACATGCTATCGCGTTGGCTTTAACGCAGGCGACGCGTTTTTCTGGAAAAACAAAGAAACATTCATTCCCTTCAAAGAGAACCAGAAGGCTTGGTCCGATTTCTTTGAGACCTTGATTGCTGAGAAATCCGTTACCGACTTGGTGCTCTATGGGGATGTACGCGAGATTCATGCGCAGGCGATCAAGATTGCCAAAGCAAATGGCATTCAGGTGCACATCTTTGAAGAAGGCTACTTGCGCCCGTTCTGGATTACCTATGAGCGAGACGGCTCCAACGGCAATTCTCGTTTGATGAATATGACGATCCCGCAGATGCAAAAAGCGTTGGAAGGATCGGATCTTGATCCCCCCATGCCCCCCAGCCATTGGGGCGACATGCGTCAGCACGTTTTCTACGGGGCGCTTTACCATTGGTTCGTGATGTTCAGAAACCACGGGTTCAAGAACTTCAAACCCCATCGCGCTCTGAATGTGCGCCAAGAGTTCCGTCTTTATCTGCGCCGCTTGTTACGCATGCCGATGCACGCCCTAGAGCGTCGCATTGCGACATACCGAGTACGCTATGGCGGGTTCCCTTACCATTTGGCTCTTTTGCAGCTGGAACATGACTCCAGTTTTCCAGAACATTCCCCGTTTAACACCATGGCAGAATTCCTTGAATTGGTTATGGAAAACTTCGCTCAAGGGGCACCGCAACACCACCATTTGGTGATCAAAGCGCACCCATTGGAAGATGGTCGTATTCCCGTCAGACGCACCATCAAAAAACTGGCCAAGACCTACGGTGTAGAAGACCGTGTGCATTTCGTACGTGGTGGTAAATTGGCGCAACTTCTGAACGATGCGCGCTCGGCGGTCACAGTGAACTCGACGGCAGGCCAGCAGGTCTTGTGGCGCGGCATTCCGCTCAAGATTTTTGGTAAGGCGGTTTATGACCAACCGGAATTCATCGCGAACCAATCCCTAAGCCGCTTCTTTGCCGGAGCGATCCGACCTGACATGATGGCCTATCGCGAATACCGCCGTTTCTTGTTGGAAACGAGCCAGGTTTCAGGTGGCTTTTATTCCCGTGCAGGCAGACGTCAACTGATGCGGCAGGTGGTTGACATGATGCTGTCACCCGAAGATCCGTATGAAGCGCTTGCTTCTGGTACAGCGGCTCCAAGGCAACAGTTGCGGGCGGTGACATAACGACCACAAGGTCTAGTGCTGGATTTTATCCACGAATTAGGGTAACTTAGCGCCAAAATATAAACGAGGCAGAAATAGGTCGAGGAGACCGAGCAGTGAAATCCGAAACTTCCCCCACAGCATCACGCTGGGCGAAGGGTATCGCCCTTATTGCGGCTTTGGCCGTCATTTCGTCTTGTGGCCTGCCCCGCCCAGGTCCGAACAAACGCGAAATTTACGCAGGCTCCGTTCAGAAGGAAGGCGACGCATTTGTTGTCTCTGTGAATGATCGCGTAAGCCGCGCAACCTCTGTTGTACCAGCGCTCGGCTTTGCCGACAGTTTCAAGAACGCTGGCACTTTGGGGTCTGACACCATTCGACCGGGCGACGTCTTGGCCCTGACGATTTGGGAAAACGTCGACAAACCTTTGCTGGGGCCTGAAGGCCAAGTGGCAGCGGTTCTTGAAGAAGTTCAAGTCGACGGTGCAGGCTTTATCTTCGTGCCATACGCAGGACGTATCCGCGCAGCAGGCAACACGCCGGAAGCGATCCGTCGTGTGATCAAAGCCAAGCTTGAAGATCAAACGCCTGATCCACAGGTTGAAGTCCGCCGTGCGGCTGGTGACGGGGCAACCGTGTCCGTCGTCGGTGCCGTAGGCCTTCAAGGTGTCTATCCGATCGAGCGACCGACCCGCACCCTTGCAGCGATGCTCGCGAAATCCGGCGGTGTGACGATTGAACCAGAAACCGCGCAAGTGACCGTCCTGCGCAAAGGCCACAAAGGCAAAATTTGGTTCCAAGATCTTTATGACAATCCGCGCTTGGACATTGCTCTGCGCGGCGGCGACCGCATTCTTGTCGAGGCTGACACCCGCGCCTTCACCGCGCTTGGTGCAACCGGCACCCAAAGCCGCGTCGTGTTTGATACGCAGAACCTCTCTGCCATCGAAGCGATCGCACAAGTGGGCGGCCTGAACTCTGGCGCCGCAGATCCGAAAGGTGTCTTCATTTTCCGCAATGAAGCAGCCCCTGTCGCAAACCAAGTGTTGGGTCGTGATGACCTGATTGGCGCGCAGCGTATGGTCTATGTGCTTGATTTAACAGAACCAAACGGCATGTTCCACGCGCGTGACTTCGTAGTGCGCGACGGTGATACGCTGTACGTGACCGAAGCGCCGTTTACCACTTGGGACAAAACCATTTCCTCCATCACCGGGTCAGCGACATCTGTAAGCTCGCTGCAAACCCTTGGTTCTGGCGGCTAATGGACCTCTTTCACGAGGACAACGTTCAAACCGCCGGGGAGCCCACTCCCCGGCGGCTTTTTGTTTATAATGGTGGTTTTCTGACCCAACGGCGCTTGCGCCGTATTCTGAAGCTTAGCGGTTACCAAATCAGCCTTGGCCTTCCCGGTCCCGACGACCTAGTAGGCGTTTGGGGGAAAAGCCCGACCTCCCATCGCGGCGAAAAGATTGCCGCAGACCGCGATACTGAGATTTTACGAGTGGAGGACGCCCCACTGCGCTCGCTCTTTCCCGGTGCGAAGGGCGAGCCTCCTGTGGGATTATTTCTGGACCATAAGGGCGTGCACTTTGATCCCAGTACCCCGAGTGAGCTAGAAACCTTGCTTGCGACACACCCTTTAGATGACGCGGCTCTGCTCAATCGCGCGCGCGGGTGCATAGCGCGCATCAAAGACGCCCACCTCACCAAATACGCAGCAAACCCGCTGGATGTAGCTCCACCAGATCCGGGTTATGTCCTTGTCATCGACCAAACCCGTGGAGACGCCTCAGTCACCGCAAGCGGTGCCGGAGATGCGCATTTCAAAGAAATGCTGGTCATGGCGCAGGAAGAACACCCCGGCGCGCGAGTTTTGATCAAGACCCACCCCGAAACGCAGAACGGCATTCGGCCGGGCTATTTCTCGGAGGCCGATTGCAATGAACGGATTTCCCTTTGGGACCAACCGATCAGCCCGTGGGTGCTGTTTGAAGGCGCGGTCGGGGTCTACACTCTATCCTCCCAAATGGGATTTGAAGCCATCTACGCAGGCCACAAACCACGCGTTTTTGGACAACCCTTCTACTCTGGTTGGGGCCTAACGCAGGACGAGCGCCCAGTCCCGCGTCGCCATCGTCAGCTAACAAAAGCTCAGCTCTTTGCAGCAAGCATGATGCTCTATGCCCGCTGGTATGATCCCTATCGGGACCGCTTAGGTGAGCTGGAAGATGTGATTTCCCAACTGGAAGCAGAGACGCGCGCTTGGCGGGAAGACCACCAAGGCTGGACAGGTCATGGCATTCGCCTGTGGAAGCGACATCATTTTCAAGCTTTCTTTGGTCGCTACAAACGTATGCGGTTCGGCACGGGACGAGGTGAACACCGCCCTGCCCTGACTTGGGGCATCAAAAATGGTCCCGAAGGCAGTACACGCATCGAAGACGGTTTTTTGCGCTCTCGTGGCTTGGGGGCTGAATTGGTTCCCCCACTCTCGATGATCTGTGACCGCAGCGGGATCTATTATGACCCAACCCATGCCAGCGATATGGAAGCCTATATCGCCGCTCGAGAGAGTTTGCGCCCAGATCAAGATCTGCGCGCGCAAAAGCTGATTGAGCGTCTGCGCGCGCAAGGCCTCAGCAAATATAACCTCGGCGGGGACCAGCCTGAGCTACCAGAGGGCCATCTTATTTTGGTACCGGGACAGGTGGAAGACGACGCATCAATCCTGCTTGGAACAGATGAGATCAAAACCAACCGAGCACTTCTGGAAGCTGCGCGCGCCGCCAATCCTGATGCAAAGATCATCTACAAGCCGCATCCGGATGTTCTGACAGGCCTGCGAGACGGCAAGGTAGACGATGCTGATCAAATCGCTGATGTGGTTTTAGAAAACGCCGACATGGCTTGGCTGCTTGAACAGGTGCAAGAGGTCTGGACCATGACGTCGCTCACTGGGTTCGAAGCGCTCCTTCGTGGTTGCAAAGTCACCACCCTTGGCGCGCCCTTTTATGCTGGTTGGGGTCTGACCAATGACTTGGGCAAAGTACCGCTGCGCCGACAAGCAGAGGTTTCGCTCCAAGGCTTGGTTCACGCCGCACTGATCGATGCGCCGCGCTATCTCGACCCGATGACGGGACTGCCTTGCTCTGTTGAAGTTGCCGTAGAGCGCTTGTCCGAAGGGAAACTCCCAAGGCGCGGACTAGCGAACCGCTTACTTTCGAAAACCCAAGGTGTGTTTGCAAGCCGGGCAAGCCTCTGGCGCTAGGTCGGCCGCCGCCAGACGCTCATAATATCCGCACCTAACGCGCGCTGCTCGGAAAGTTCAAACCGAGGTGCCGCAGCCAATCGATCCAGCCCCATTGCCCCAACGCCCGGAAAGCCCTCGGCTCCAATCACCTTACCGGCGCTGAACACGATCAGCTCATCCACTAGATCAGCATTGAGCAAAGACGCAGCCAGCGCCCCGCCCCCTTCACAGAAAACACGGGTCAGGCCATTGCTGCCCAAAGAGTCCAGAAGGGATTTCGGCGACACCTGAGAGCCCTCAAGGTCACAGGACAGAAGCTCTGCACCCAGTCCTTCCCAAGTGCGCTTTAGTTCGCCATCCACGTCGGGGCCATGCGCCAACCAAACCGGAATATCATTCGCCGTGCGTGCAAGATTGCTCATCAATGGTAAATCTAAACGGCGAGAGACAACGATACGGACCGGCTGGTATGCAACACCCAGATCGCGCACGGTCAAAGAAGGATCATCGGCTCGTGCGGTGCCGCCACCGACCATCACCGCATCATGGCGCGCGCGCATCATATGCACCGCACGGCGGGCTTCTGGTCCGGGGATCCATTGGCTTTCACCGGTGGCCGTCGCAATGCGCCCGTCCAATGTGGTCGCCAGCTTCAAAGTCACAAATGGACGGCCCTGTTCGGTCTTTAGGAAGAACCCTTGCAAGTCTCGCGCGGCTTCCTCGGCCATCACCCCTTCGACAACTTCGATACCTGCATCACGCAGCATCTTAAAGCCGCGCCCGCACACGCGAGGGTCGCTGTCTTCCAACGCCACAACAACCCGCGCCACTTGCGCGGCAATCAGCGCCTCACAACAAGGGGGGGTTTTACCGTGATGCGAGCATGGTTCCAGCGTCACATAAGCGGTCGCACCCTTCGCAGCGCCACCGGCCTGCGCCAAGGCAACAGGCTCTGCATGCGGACGCCCCCCCGGCTGGGTCCAGCCTCGGCCCACCACACGACCATCTTTGACAATCACACAACCCACTGCCGGGTTGGGCCATGTACGGCCCTGACCCCGCCGCCCCAATTCAAGGGCGAGCGCCATAAAACGACGGTCTGCTTTGCTCACTTAAGGGTGCTCACTCTTCCGGGGCTACATTCGGACGCAGCTCAGAGACAAACTTATCGAAGTCATCTGCGGCTTGGAAGTTCTTATAAACACTGGCGAAGCGCACGTAAGCCACGGTGTCGATCCGCGCCAACGCTTCCATGGCGATCTCCCCGATGGTCTTCGAATTGATATCCGTGTCGCCCATGCTTTCGAGCCGACGGACAATCCCAGAAATCATCTGGTCGATGCGTTCAGGCTCAACCGGGCGCTTCTGCAAAGAGATGCGAATTGAGCGTTCCAGTTTGTCGCGATCGAAATCTTCACGACGACCATTGGATTTCACCACAACGAGGTCACGCAATTGCACCCGTTCGTAGGTTGTAAACCGTCCACCACAGGCCGGACAAAAGCGTCGGCGCCGGATGGAAACATGATCTTCTGCCGGACGAGAGTCCTTCACTTGAGTATCGATATTTCCGCAAAACGGACAACGCATGACAGTCCCCCAGAATTTATTTCAGTGTTCTTCACAGTGTTTTTCACGGTGATCTTTGGGTCGATCCCAAAGTTATCCACAGCCACTATAGGCCCAACGCTAGGATTTGGGTAGAGAAGATTTTCATACCCTACATCCTGCGGAAACCTCACGTTAAATGACCGACAATTCGTCGATTATGCGGGGCATTGCGGTGCTCAAATAGGTAAATGCCCTGCCAAGTGCCCAGGGCCAGCTGCCCCCCAGATACCGGAATGGACAAACTTACAGGCATCATCGCTGCTTTGATATGGGCAGGCATATCATCGGGACCTTCATAGGTATGCGTCAGGTAGGACATGGACGGGTCGCTTGTTGGCGGGACAAGCCGATGAAAAAAGTTACGAAGGTCCGTCTTCACCTCTGGGTCTGCGTTCTCTTGGATCAGCAAGGAACACGACGTGTGGCGCACAAAGAGGGTCAACAACCCGTCATCTGCACCTTGTTCAGCAACCCAACGCGTAACATGTCGCGTGAATTCATAAAGGCCCTGCCCAGCGGTCTGAAGTTTAAACGTCGTTTGCATGCCGGCACCCTGCGGCCAGGGACGCACAAAGGCAAGCGTTAACCAATTATTCGAATTTGAGTTAACCTTTAACCGCTTTGCCACTTAATCTTAACGAATGATTAACCTTTTACTTTCCACTTGAGCAGACGATTGCTGAAATCTACCCTTTTGTATTCAGCACTTGCAGCGGGCCAAGCCAATGCAGGAGACGGCTTTGTCGACGCCTTCAAGGCGCTTGAAACCTCTCGCTGGTACGTGGCCGAGTACGACTTCGACCACCCCAGTTTTGACACGGATTGGCGTCGCAAAAACGTCGTTTTGAAGCAGGGTGCAGGAGCTTCGACTGTGAACTTGCTGCTACGCCCCCATCAAGACGGTCCGAACCGCTTCGCTGGAGCCTCAATACGCACACACGCCCCAATGCATTACGGGTATTACGAAGCAACATTCAAGGCAGCGCGTGGCTCAGGTCTCGTTACAGGTTTTTTCATCTATTCAGGGCCGCACTACGGTACGCGCCATGATGAAATCGACATCGAAATACTGGGGCGTGACACCACTAAGCTTCATGCAGCATGGTTTGTAGATGGCGTCCTAAAGGAACGCGACATCCAGCTGGGATTTGACGCAGCCCAAGGGTTCAATACATTTGGATTTCACTGGTTGCCAGACCGGATCATCTGGTCCGTGAATGGCATTGATGTGTTTGAAGTCATCAACCAAGAAAGCGCGCTGCCAGTCATCCCGGGAAGATTATTTGCAAACCTGTGGGCGGCAGATAAATCCATTTCAGATTGGGCCGGAAACGCTTCCCCTGCTCAAACAGGAAATGCTGTTTTTCAAAGCATTCGGTTTATCCCGTTCACCGATCTAAATGCGAAGGACATATTCCCGGCAGCCCTTAAACCCTAGGCATCGCAAGCGCATGTCCAAACAGGTCAAACGACTTTAAAAAATCCGCTCACCCATTTGATCAATAAAGACTTTTGCTTTTCGCACAGCTTCGTCGTTTGCAGCATCCACTGTATTGAACGTATCGGCGCGGATCATGTCGTGGGTTTTAAGCTCCCCATCGATTTCTTTCTCAATGCGCGCACCAAGGCGGAAATGCGATCCGTCTTTTTGCGACATTGGAAAGATCAGAAAGCCTTGGTGGCTCACGGGTTCAGGTGCTTCTGGCGCAGATTTACCAAAAAGTTTGCTGAGCAAAGACATGGGGGCCTCACAAATAAAATACGCCCCTGAGTTTCCTCAGGGGCGCATGAAAATTACTGGTCTAGGAAGCTGCGCAGTTTTCGGCTGCGGCTTGGGTGTTTCAGCTTCCGCAGGGCTTTCGCTTCAATCTGACGGATCCGTTCGCGGGTCACGCTGAACTGCTGACCGACCTCTTCCAACGTGTGGTCGGTGTTCATGCCGATACCAAAACGCATCCGTAGAACCCGCTCTTCCCGTGGTGTCAGGGACGCAAGTACACGTGTAGTGGTTTCCTTCAGGTTTTCCTGAATCGCGCTGTCGAGTGGCAGAACCGCGTTCTTATCCTCGATGAAATCACCCAGTTGGCTGTCTTCCTCGTCCCCGATTGGGGTTTCAAGGGAGATCGGCTCCTTGGCGATCTTCATAACCTTGCGCACCTTCTCAAGTGGCATTTGCAACTTGTCCGCCAGTTCCTCTGGCGTTGGCTCGCGGCCAATCTCGTGCAGCATCTGACGACCGGTCCGAACCAGCTTATTGATCGTTTCAATCATGTGCACTGGAATACGGATGGTCCGCGCTTGGTCCGCAATAGAACGGGTGATCGCCTGACGGATCCACCATGTTGCGTAGGTGGAGAATTTATACCCACGGCGGTATTCAAACTTGTCCACCGCCTTCATCAGGCCGATGTTACCTTCCTGAATAAGATCAAGGAATTGCAGGCCGCGGTTCGTGTACTTTTTGGCGATGGAAATCACGAGACGCAGGTTTGCCTCGACCATTTCTTTCTTCGCCTGACGCGCTTCTTTTTCACCCTTTTGAACCTGCTGCACGATGCGGCGGAATTCAGGGATGTCGAGACCAACATATTGACCAACTTGCGCCATGTCGGCACGCAGTTCTTCGACTTTGTCGACCGAGCGTTCCATGAACATCTGCCAACCCCGGCCCGGCTTTTGCGCCATATCTTCCAGCCAAGTTGGATCGAGTTCACGACCGCGATAGGCTTCGATGAATTCACGACGGTTGATCCGCGCTTGGTCAGCAAGTTTTACCATAGAGCTGTCGATCGACATGATGCGGCGGTTGATGCCGTAAAGCTGGTCAATCAGCGCTTCAATACGGTTGTTGTGCAGGTGAAGTTCGTTCACCAATTCAACAATTTCAGAGCGCAGCTTCTGGTATGTGTCTTCTTCTTTGGAAGAGAACGTGTCGTCTTCATTCAGGGTCGCCGAAATCCGGCTATCCTGCATTTCAGACAACATCGCGTAGTCATCCGCGATCCGGTCTAGCATTTCCAAAACCCGAGGCTTCAGAGCCGCTTCCATCGCCGCAAGGGACAGGTTCGCCTGATCGTCGTCATCATCGTCGTCGTCATCGGCAATCGGGTTGCCGTCTGCGTCCAGCTCTTGCTCTTTTTCTTTCTTCTCAGGCTTGGCCGCCGAGGATGTATCCGCGACGGGCTCCTCTTCGCCATCGTCCCCCATCTGGTCACCGAAGGTGGTTTCCAGATCGATCACATCGCGCAGCAGAATGTCCTCAGAGAGAAGTTCGTCACGCCAAATGGTGATCGCTTGGAAGGTCAGCGGGCTTTCGCACAGCCCGGCGATCATAGTGTTGCGGCCCGCCTCGATGCGCTTCGCAATCGCGATCTCGCCCTCGCGGCTCAGCAGCTCAACAGAGCCCATCTCACGCAGATACATGCGGACAGGGTCATCGGTGCGATCAAGCTTCTCAGATGTGCCAGATCCAAGCGCAACTTCACGGTTGGCAGAAGACGTGTCGACCAGAGCGGTTGTCTTTTGCTCTTCTTCTTCGACTTCTTCGTCTTCAATAATGTTGATACCCATCTCAGAGAGCATGGACATAACATCTTCAATTTGTTCAGAATTTACCTGATCCGGCGGCAGGACAGAGTTCAGACGGTCATAGGTGATATACCCTTTTTCCCGCGCCTCAGCGATCATCTTCTTGACGGCGGCTTGGCTCATATCGAGCGAAATCTCGGCGTCCTGATCCTCGGGCTTACGGTCGTCGTTGTCTTTTGCGGCCATTCGCTGCTCCTGCAATATCGGGCAAAGGTGATTCGCGGTATCGAATCATTTAGCGCGATTCGGTGATTCGCACACCTATTTACCCTGATTCTTTTCTGAATTCTTTCACAAACGGTGCCGAAATCTAACGGTCCTGTTTGTTGAACCCGATTCTTTCCATCAAAGCGTCCAACGCAGCGCGTTCATCCTTATCGATCGCTGCGCCATTGTCGCCCACTTCATATTCAGTCGAGTCTTCTTGCAGACTGCGTTGCGCACGATTGCGCGCTTCAGCTGCTTGACCCAAACGCCAAGTGACCGCTTCGTCTGAGGCATGATGCAAATCTTCTTCGGCTTCAGCCAATTCCGCGTGCCACCCGGCATCGGCGGTTAGTTTTTGCAGCTCTTCTGAGACGGTCTGACGCGCCAATTCAAGATCCCCCGGACGGCGCACAGGCGGTGCGATACGCACATGTGGGTGGCCCATCAGGAAATCAAGGGCCTCGGGGCCCATTGCGTCCTCAATGACGGATTTAAGGTCTTCAACGCCGCGATGGGCCTGCCGCAAGAGCAGATCACGCAGAAAACGCAGGTCTTCGTCTTCACAGGAAAGACGATCTAGACCTTCTTCAAACTCGTCCAAAATCGTCGGGTTCACGATAATCGTAGCGACGATCACGGACTCACGCATGTGACGTTGCCGTGCTGCGTCAGCAGAGACGAGAAGTGAAGATTTTGTGGTGCCCTTCGCACCAGTCGGCGCCCATTTCCCGGGGCGGAATGTGCCACCTTTGCGCCCGGTTGGGGCAGGACGGAACAGTTTCCAACGCAGATCTTTGATCGTTTGACCGTAATGGGCACGGATCGACGGATCTTTGATCAGCTTGATCTTTTCACGCAACGCCTTGTCGAGCGCAGCCTTGCGTTCCGGGCTATCAAAGTTTTTCCCTTCAATCTCCCGCTCCCAGAGCAAATCGACCATCGGCCGCGCCTGATCCAGCACCGCTTGCACAGCTTTCGGTCCTTTGGCTTTGATCAGATCATCCGGATCCTGACCTTCGGGCATGATGGCAAAGCGCAGGCTTTGTCCTGCTTGCAGAAGCGGAAGCGCTAAATCGATAAGGCGCAGAGCGGCGCGAATGCCAGCCTTGTCCCCATCAAGCGCAATGATCGGTTCCGGCGATATTCGCCACATAAGTTGCAGTTGGTTCTCGGTGACTGCTGTGCCCAAGGGCGCGACCGCACCGCCAAAGCCCGCGCTTTCCAGCGCAATGACATCCATATAGCCTTCGGCCACAATCAACGGCTGCCCCTTACCTGCCGCCGCCCGCGCCGGGGCGTGATTGTAAAGATTGCGCCCTTTATCAAACAGCTCCGTCTCAGGAGAGTTCAGGTATTTCGCGTTGTCATTGGGGTCCATGGCGCGGCCACCAAAAGCAATCGCCCGGCCCCGCGCATCTCGGATCGGGAACATGATCCGGTTGCGGAACGTGTCATAGGGCTTGCCGCCTTTCGTTGAAGGTTTTGCAAGCCCCGCCGCAAGGATCAGCTCGTCAGGCACGTTTTTGCCCTTCAACGCATCCCATAGGTTCTGCCAGCCATCCGGCGCAAATCCGATTTCCCACCGGTCCAATTGCTCTTGGCTCAATCCGCGCCGCTCCAAATAAGCGCGCGCATCTGCCCCGGCAGCGGTTCGTAGAGCCATGCGGAAATAGCGCGTTGCCAATTCCATGACATCAACCAAAGTTGCGCGCTTGTCCGCTTTCTCTTGGGCACGCGGGTCGCGGTCTGGCATGGCCAATCCGGCCTCATCCGCAAGGATTTTCACCGCATCAACGAAACTGACATTCTCAGTTTCTTGCACGAAATTTATGGCGTCGCCTTTGGCCTGACAGCCAAAGCAATAATAGTAACCCTTTTGGTCATCCACATGAAAAGACGCGGTTTTTTCATGGTGAAAGGGGCAAGGCGCCCACATATCGCCCTTGCCTTGATTAGATTTACGATTGTCCCAATTGACCTTGCGACCAACCACCTGCACGAGGTTTGTGCGGCTGCGCAGTTCATCCAAAAAGGCCGGTGTGATGCTCATGAATTACTATATGAACGCCCCAGAGCTCATGTCCAGTGACGACCCGCAAAGCAGAAAAATTAGCGGTGGATAAGTCTGTTGATACTTACTGCTCTAGGCAAGCTTCAGTATATTTCTTGCCGGGCTCGTAGGTCAGTTCATCGTCGGTCAACGAGTACACCCAACCAGACAAAAATTGCACGGCAGGTTGATACTTTTCATCAACCGCAGTCTTACCGTTGGTCAAAATCTTCACCGAACGCTTCTCACGTTTGCCGTCCTGGCGCAGCTCAACCAATTGAGTAACGATACCGCCCAGCGCGTCACATTGTTCGGCCTTATCAGTCTCTTCGGCCTGCACGGCACCTGCTGAAACAACCAAACTCAAAGCCATAAGCAAACGCATCATACTCTCCATACTTTTCGCAAACATGCCGTGCCTTCACAGGTGCTGCAATAAGAAAAGCCCGCACGAAGCGGGCTTTCCGTTCACAATTTCGGAAGGGTCAGAGACCTTTTGCTCGATAGCTTGCTGCGACTTTTTCGATCGATACAAGGTAGGCCGCAATTCGAAGATCAGTGACCTTTTCTTCTTCATGCCAACGTTCACGCATGGACTGATACGCAATCCGCATCGTGTCATCGAGACCGGAGCGCACCAGTTCCAGCTCCCCTGCCCCTTTCAGATACTTCTGTTTGAAGTTCGGGGACATTGACCATGCATCACCGAGATAGTCATCGAGGCGCTGAAGCTCATCGATCACCAATTGGTGGCGCGCTTCCTCTTGGCGGCGTTGCATGCGGCCAAAACGGATATGGCTTAGGTTTTTGACCCACTCAAAGTAGGACACCGTTACACCACCGGCGTTTGCATACATGTCTGGGATGATCACCGTACCCTTATTGCGCAAAATCTCATCCGCACCAGCTGTCACAGGACCATTGGCGGCCTCGATGATCAATGGCGCTTTGATTTTGTCAGCGTTGGTCAGGTTGATGACCCCTTCAAGTGCCGCTGGTATGAGGATATCGCAGTCTGCCTCCAGAACACTCGCGCCATTTTCAACGTAAGTTGCATCCGGGTAACCTTTGACCCCGCCATGCTCCATGATCCAGTTGCGTACAGCGTCAACATCCATGGATGTATCACTGACCAATGCGCCATCTCGCTCAATGATGCCAACGATTTGCGCACCGTCTTCCTCAGCAAGGAATTTAGCGGCGTGGTAGCCCACATTACCAAGACCCTGCACAACAATGCGTTTGCCATCGAGCTTGCCCTTCAGGCCCGCCTTGTCGACATCGCGTATATCGCGGAAGAACTCCTGCAACGCATATTGAACGCCACGGCCGGTCGCTTCGACACGCCCAGAGATGCCGCCCGCATTCAATGGTTTGCCGGTCACACAGGCACGCGCATTGATGTCGGTTGTATTCATGCGCGCGTATTGGTCGGCGATCCACGCCATTTCCCGTTCACCTGTCCCCATATCCGGGGCTGGAACGTTTTGGGATGGATCGATCAGGTCACGTTTGGCCAATTCATATGCAAACCGACGCGTGATCTGCTCTAGCTCATGTTCGTCATATTGACGTGGGTCGATACAAAGTCCGCCTTTGGAACCACCAAACGGCGCTTCAACAAGGGCACATTTATAGGTCATCAGCGCTGCTAGCGCTTCTACTTCGTCTTGGTTTACCCCAAGTGCGTAGCGAATACCGCCTTTCACTGGCTCCATATGTTCTGAGTGGACAGATCGATAACCGGTGAATGTATGAATGCTTCCACGCAGCCGAACCCCGAAACGGACTGTATAGGTTGCATTACATACTCGGATCTTCTGTTCTAGCCCGGGCGGCAGGTCCATAAGGCCTACGGCACGGTTAAACATCAGGTCTACACTTTCACGGAAACTGGGTTCATTTTTTACGCTCATCTTATTCCTCCGGACAAGCTTGCTTGCGACTCAAGGTCGCTAGTGACCCCACGTTAATATTGTTTCACGCGATTTTACGAGGGTTCACTGCTCAAAAATTAATCGATTTATAAACTTTATTAAGGACCCTTAGTGCGGGCTCCATTAGAGCAATGGAGTTTCCAAATTGTTAACAGTCAACTCCATTCGCAAAAAACGTCCACTATTCAGGGGTAATGCCCCCAAATCGGGCGTAAAATGTCGCAAAAACCCCTTATTTGGCCAAATTTCGGCCCAAATCATCTGTCACATATTTTCGGGAGTGAGAGTGGCCGGAGTCCGTCAAGTGGGCTTCGCGGGGCGTATTAATTGAGGGACTAAAAATGGGACATCCTTCTTGGAAAGATCGCTGGGCGGACGCCCAAATGATCGCTTCACGGTTCCGCCGTGAAGAAGACGGTACTATGACTTTCCTGACAATCTCAGTCTTTGTGATTGTCATGATGGTCGGCGGTATCGGCATTGATGCCATGATGGCAGAAATGCGTCGTACGCAATTACAGGATACATTAGACCGCGCGGTACTTTCCGCTGCGGCTCTTGATCAGGACATGGACGCGGAAGCCGTCGTTCAGGAATATCTGGACAACCCCAAGCTTTCTGGCTCCATTCGTGACATCACAGTCAGTGAAGGTATCGGGTTCAAATCCGTACGCGCGACAGCGGAAACAACCTTTAATACCAAGTTCTTGCATTGGAACTGGAACACCCGCATGCCGACAAAGACCTTTAATACAGAAAAGACCGCCAATGCAGATGGAACTGGCGAAGAACAAGTGTCGGTGGTCACAGATTATACGAATACAGATTCTGGCCGTTATAACACGGATGCAATCACTAGCCTGACTTTGGCCGCCACCAGCGCTGCCGAGGAAAGCATTGGCAGCGTTGAAATCTCAATGGTGCTCGACGTTTCGGGGTCCATGAATTGGAACAATCGTCTGCCGAACTTGAAAGTCGCGGCAAAACAATTCGTTGATACACTGAACAGCACAACAGAAGATGGCAAACTGTCTATCTCCATCGTGCCTTACGCAACACAAGTGTCCGCACCTGAAGCGCTCGCAGCTGAGCTCAATATCAGCGAAGAGCACACATATTCAAACTGTGTGAATTTCCAGGAAAGCGACTTTAACCAAACCGGTCTGGACGCGAACCAGCAGCTAGAGCGCACCACCCACTTCTCTCCTTGGAGCGATTTTGATGGCCGTTCAAGCGACCCAATGCGGTTGGTAACATCGCCAGTTTGTGTCGAGGCTGAAGACAATAGCCGCGAGATGCTCGTTGTTCAAAAAGACCCAACCAAGCTGAAAAACTTCATCGATTCCATGTGGGGCGGAGGCAATACCTCCATCGACGTTGGCATGAAATGGGGTACAGCGTTGTTGGATCCAAGCCTGCAACCAGCGATCCAGAACATGATCGACACTCCTTTGCAGGGTCACACGCATCAAGCCGTGCACCCAGATTTTTCTGGTCGTCCGGTCGCCCATACTGACGGTGATACGCTAAAAGTGATCGTCTTGATGACCGATGGTCAAAACACATCACAGTATTACGTGAATGACGACTTCCGCTCCGGCGAGTCCAATATTTGGTGGAACGAACAAGAAGAGTTCTACTCCGTCTATATTGGTGAAGACACCGGCGACGAAGACGGCGACGGCATCACCGACGAGCCGATCTATTACTGGCCTGCAACCGCCCAATGGAAAAACCATGCTTATGGCGAGGGTACTTGGGAAGAAACGCAGACCGTTCAAACCGACGAATGCAGATCCTTCCGCCGTAACGGCAGCTGCAAACGCTACAAAAAGATCAGAAAGACGGTCACCGTCAATGAGCCGGGCAGCGCCGAGGTTCTGACCTATCCTGAGCTCTGGGCACGTACATCGCTTAAGTTCAACCGCGACGAACACTACTACCCGTGGATGGATGACAGTCAAGCCAACAACGATTGGTACTATGCCGTACGCAACTACGTTGGCAGCTGGACCAAGAATCTTCGCACCCAAGCGATCTGCGACGCAGCAAAAGCAGAAGGCGTCGTGGTATTCACCATCGGCTTTGAAGCGCCTGAGAGCGGTCAGACCGTCCTGAGAAACTGCGCAAGCTCAATCAGCCATTACTACGATGTAAACGGCCTTGAGATCAGCCAAGCCTTCTCATCTATCGCATCTTCCATCCGCCAATTGAGGTTGACACAATGACCTATGCTATCAAGAAAACACTCGGTCGTTTCCGTCGCAGTGAAGACGGTACGCTGGCCTTCGACTTTGTCTTGTGGTTCCCCTTCTTCCTATTCTTGATGCTCATGGGCATCGAGGCAGGGCTGGTTGGCCTCAAACATGTGAAACTGGAACGCTCCCTGGACCAAACGGTTCGTTGGGTCCGCCTCAATACCGGAGCCTCCCCGACACATGACGATCTTAAGCAGATGATTTGTTCCACCAACCCGGTTTCGGATTGCATGCAGAACGTCCAACTTGAGATGCGTTCCATGGATTTGCGCAACTGGCAGGACCTTCCGTCTGAATACCAATGCGTGGACCGTGCGGAAGAGGTTGCGCCAATGAACGAGTTGAGCCTCGGCATGGATAACGAACTGATGGTTATGCGTGTCTGCGCTGAATACCTGTCCATCATGCCAGGAAGTGGATTGTTCAATAAGTACATCGGTTCAGACTCTATGACCGCGAGTGCAGGCAATTACGGCCGTATCCTGAAGACAACGGCCTTCGTTCAGGAACCGAGGTAACCGACATGAAAAATCCTATCAAAAACATGACCTTGCGCCTAAAAGCTTTCTCGAAAAGCATGTCTGGCACTGTATCTGTCGAAGCAATGATCATGCTACCCATCTTGTTGTGGCTTATTGCAGCGATGGCAGTTTTCCTGGACGTCTTCCGGACGAAATCAGCCATGGACAAAGCGGCCTTCACGATCAGTGACGCTCTGAGCCGTGAAACCAATGCGATTACCGATGACTACATTACGAACACACGCGTGCTGTTCGAGGAACTCGCCAATTTGGAAGATGGTTCCGGCTCTCTTAGACTTACAGTGATAGAGTGGGACATCTTAAACAACAGTTATGCGGTCGAATGGTCACAAACACGCGGTGACGCGTTCAATCCATTGGACACAGCAAACCTGAGCCAGATTACAACGTTCCTGCCTGACATCAGCTTGGATGAAACGCTGATTTTGGTTGAGACTCACTACCGGTATGAGCCGCTTTATGACATTGGCCCAATCATGTCGGGACGCAATGATGAAGGCGTCGCTGAAGCGAATGAGGAAGCAAGCGCCCTTGGTACAGAAACCCAAGACGCATATGCGTGGGACTTGGACTTTGGCACAAGCGACATGCAGACTTTCGTCTTCACCCGCCCACGCTATTCGTCTCAATTGGTCTATGAAAGCGGTTAACGGCTAATCGTCTTATCCCGCTCAAAGATCATCGCTTCGATCATCTGAGCTGCGGGTTTGGACTGATGACCAGAGGTCACACCGCCGATCCCCACGCGGGACCCAAAACGCCACCAAAGGCCCGGTCGCCATGCGCTCGGGCCTTTTTTCTGTTTCAGCACCAATGTGAACCCATTAGACGGCTTCAACGCAAATGTGCCACGAGAGACCGATTTGATCTCGTCAAAAACCGCAAGCACCTCACCATTGCTGTCCTGCACCCCAGCTTCCGTTACAACGAGATGTGACTTGGTCGCCGTGAACATGCGTTCC
>NZ_CYTO01000024.1:0-183293 GCF_001458335.1 Cognatishimia activa | reverse complement strand
GCTAGCCATCCCACAATCCCGCCGAAGATCAGCAAGAACCCTTTCCACGGCAAGCTCGCCGGTGTGGTCGCGCCGAGGTAAACCAGCAAGATGCCAAGGACCGCCACAATGGTAATCGCCAACACGCGACGAATTGGTGAAGCCTCGATAACGAAGTTTTTGATGTCGGACATGGTCCCCTCCCGCATTTGGGCGGTGTTTAGACCAGTTTAAGGGCCGACGCGACCCCAGAACTACTGAGATTAGAAAGGCATTGGATGATTCCGGTGCACCTGATCGATGGCCATCATCAGCTCAGGGGACAAAACCAAGTCTTTGCCCTCAATGATCCGCGCCAGCTGATCCACATTTGTTGCCCCAAAAATCGCCGAAGCCATGAACGGGCGCTGCATGCACCATGCCAAGGACATGTGGACGGGGTCGAGATCATTCTCTTTTGCCAGATCCAAATAGGCTTGCGTCGCAACAAAAGCGCGATCCGTGGTTCGCCCACCAAGGTTTTGGCCAAACGTAATCCGAGACCCATCAGGTTTTTGGCCACCTTGATATTTGCCAGTCAGCAAGCCTGTTGCCAAAGGCGAATAAGACAACAGCCCCACGTCTTCGTTTACGCTCATCTCGGCCATGTCCGTGTCGTAGAGACGGTGCAGAAGAGAATATTCATTCTGTACAGATGCCACGCGCGGCAAGTTGCGATCTTCAGAGATGCGCAGCCATTGGCTGGTGCCCCACGCGCTATCATTAGAAAGACCAAAAGCACGAATAGTGCCCCGCTCTACCTCTTTTTGCAGCGCTTCAAGACAATCGTTCATATTGTCGACTGTCTCCTGACGGCTCTGACCGCTTGGGTCATAGCTCCAGTTTTGCCGGAAACAGTAACTGCCCCGATTTGGCCAATGAAATTGGTATAAATCGATGTAATCCGTTTTCAGCCGTTTCAGAGAGCCTTCGATCGCTTCCGAAATTGTCTCCGAAGATATTGCTGCGCCATCGCGCACAATCTTTAGCCCTTCACCGGAATGCTTGGTTGCCAAGATCACGTCCTGACGGCGACCGGTCTTTTCAAACCAATTGCCGCAAATCTCTTCTGAACGACCCTGCCATTTCGCGGAGACCGGGTTGACCGGGTACATTTCGGCTGTATCCCAAAAATCAATGCCAGCATCCATGGACATATCCATCTGCTGATGGGCGTCATCTTGTGGCGTCTGCGAGCCGAAGGTCATTGTCCCGAGGCAAAGGGCTGAGACCTCAATCCCAGTGCGGCCCAGTTGATTGCGTTTCATCGTTTATCCCTCGTGGTCCTTGTTAGCGCAAAAGCTAATGAGCTATGGGAGATGTGCAACCGTCTGTTTCAAGGTTTTTGGCAGTTTCTTCTCTTCATTGCTCCACTTCTATACCCAGAGCAAAGCAATCTATTGATTCGTCAGCTTTCGATAATCGTCTTTCTCTGGAACTGCCTTAAACTTTGGTCTAGGGAGATCAGACTTACGGAAAAAGGGACCCTCGCTAATGGCGCGCCATCTCATCACATCGGCCATTCCTTACATCAACGGCATCAAACACCTGGGCAACTTGGTGGGAAGCCAACTGCCTGCCGACCTTTTCGCACGTTACCAACGGGCGCGCGGCAATGAGGTGATGTTCCTTTGCGCAACCGATGAGCACGGCACCCCAGCCGAATTGGCGGCAGCAAAAGCTGGCAAACCGGTGGCAGACTACTGTGCCGAAATGCATGAGCTTCAGGCCAAGATTGCCCACGACTTCCGCTTGTCTTTTGATCATTTTGGCCGCAGTTCAAGCCCACAAAACCAGAAGTTAACTCAACACTTTGCTGGCCGGCTTGAGGAAGCGGGTTTGATCCGCGAAGTCACTGAAAAACAAATGTATTCCTTTGCCGATGGTCGCTTCTTGCCTGATCGGTATATCGAAGGCACCTGCCCGAACTGCGGCTTTGAAAGCGCGCGCGGCGATCAGTGTGACAACTGCACAAAACAGCTTGATCCAACCGATCTGATCAACCCATACTCCACGGTCTCCGGTTCAACCGAACTCGAAGAGCGCGAGACGAAGCACCTCTATCTACGCCAATCCGAGATGCGCGAAAAACTGGGCGAATGGATCGACAGCAAACACGACTGGCCAGTGCTGACGACGTCCATCGCCAAGAAATGGCTGAATGATGGAGACGGCCTACAGGACCGCGGCATTACGCGTGATCTGGACTGGGGTGTGCCGGTGATGAAAGGTGACGAACCATGGCCGGGTATGGAAGGCAAAGTCTTCTACGTTTGGTTTGACGCACCTATCGAATATATCGCCGCTGCTCAGGAATGGGTTGATGCCGGTAAAGGTGAAGATTGGGAGCGCTGGTGGCGCACAGACAAAGGTGCCGATGACGTGACCTATACCCAATTCATGGGCAAGGATAACGTGCCATTCCACACCCTGTCCTTCCCGGTCACAATCTTTGGCTCTGGTGAACCTTGGAAACTTGTCGATTATATCAAATCATTCAATTACTTGAATTATGACGGCGGGCAGTTCTCAACATCCCGTGGCCGCGGCGTCTTCATGGACCAGGCATTGGAAATCCTGCCAGCAGATTACTGGCGTTGGTGGCTGCTATCGCATGCGCCAGAAAGCTCTGACGCCGAATTCACCTGGGAAAACTTCCAAACATCCGTGAACAAAGACTTGGCTGACGTGCTTGGGAACTTCGTCTCTCGGGTTACCAAATTCTGTCGTTCCAAGTTTTCTGAGGCGGTTCCTGAAGGGGCAGACTATGGCCCCGATGAATTGAAGTTGATCGAAGAGCTGACCGCACGGGTCCGGACCTATGAAAAGCACATGGCAGACATGGAGGTCCGTAAGTCCGCTCAAGAGCTGCGTGCGATTTGGGTTGCCGGTAATGAATACCTGCAAACAGTCGCACCGTGGTCTACATTCAAAGAAGACCCAGCCAAAGCGGCGGTTCAAATCAGGCTCGCCCTAAATCTGATCCCTTTCTACGCGGTTCTTTCAGCGCCTTTCATTCCGGATGCAGCGGCGTCGTTGCTGGGCTCTATGAACGCAGAAACCACAGAATGGCCGGATGATGTTGCGACCGCTCTGACTGCGTTGCCGGTTGGACACGAGTTCACCGTGCCAGAAGTGACATTCCGCAAGATCACAGATGATGAACGCAATGATTGGCAGGAACGATTTGCGGGAACACGCGGCTAATCAACTGATAGAAAATTAAAAAAGGCGGCTCAGATTGAGCCGCCTTTTTTGGTACCCGCGGCCGGACTCGAACCGGCACGGCCTATACGGCCTAGAGATTTTAAGTCTCCTGTGTCTACCATTCCACCACGCGGGCCAGTCGGCATCGCACTCCGAAATCGGCGCGCCTTGCACAACGTCGGCGCAACATAGCGCGGATGGTTTCGGTGTAAACCCACGAAGTCGCTGAATGGAAGACGAAGTTTTACCGTGGCTCAAAAACGGAACGGAAATAATCAGAGAGCAACTGATATTCCGCTTCCGCAATAGGCGTAGCGAGTGTCTCTTGTGCCGCCGCCATATCGCCAGCCATTGCCATCGGCAAATCCGCTCTCAGTTCCTCAAGGACCTGAGCAACGAGGGCCTCATGGTTCGTCGCTTGGCTATCTTGTCCGGCCCCTAGGGTACTCATCTCAGTCATACCCTCCCCCAAAGGCTTACCCGCAAGAGCATCGGAGCTACCTGCGCTGACCAACTCAAATGCCGCAGCTGGAGTTAACCCGATCTCGGTGACCAAATACTCCATATGTGCCAACATTTTCTGGGTTTCGTCCGCTGAAACTGTTCCCGCTGAATTCAGGACAGCACTTGGTTGTGTCGCAACCGTCGGGGTCATGGCAGTCTTGCTTTCGCCAAGCTGCGGCACCCCACCATAGCCTGTCTGACCTGATTGTAACCGCGCCAGCTCATCGCCCAGCAATTGGATCGTTCTTTGCAACTCGCTGATCGAAACATCATCTGGCGTCGCGGGCGCTAATGTGGCCACCTGATGGTCACGGTCGTCTTGTTGATCAAACAAAATATCGCGCAGCGCACGCAACTCCCCGCGCACTTCGGCAACCTCGGTATCCCGCTCAAATCCAGTCGCGATCTGCGGCTGGGGCATCGCAGATGTCCAGCTGCTTGCCTGTGTCACTGCGGCAGAGGTGGCAGCTGGGCTTGCATTAGGGATTGGCCAATCCCGTGGCAATACCGCATAGCTTTGCTGCGCACTAACCCAACGAAGATAGGCCATAATCGCACCAAATCCTCTGAGAGAGACCCGGTCGACCTCTTTTTGTCCTCTTGATATCAAGAGCTCACCGCCGGACGACAACAGCAATTCCATTCTGGAATCCAAGGGCTGCAAGATCGCATCGGGCAATTGCAGCTCTGAAATTCCATCAATGATTGAGAACGTGTCCGCAGCTGTAACATTCTCTAATTCCAGTTGAATGTGATTTTTGCTATCAAGCGTGACATTCATAATGCCCTTGCGCGCCATACAGACATGGGTCCTAGGCCGGCATATCACCTCAAAAACATCTGTGTCCAAACGCGGCGTCGGTGAGAAACGTGCGTAACCATCAGGATCGAACCGGAAATAGACGCCGTCCACCAGACCTTCTTGAAAAGTTGGCCAACCAAAGGCTCCACGCAATTCCTGGCGCGCTTCATGTGCACCTACCGCAAATGGGATCGACGTGTCCAAAATGGCTGCTTCAAGCGAGAATGAATCCTCTGGCGCCAGTTCGCTTTGCTCCTGCGTGTGGCCTGCCCCAACCAACATAAGTGCTGATGCGAAGGCACCCAGAGTGAATTTAAAGAATTCCATCAGTAATCAAGCTCCTTCTGTGTGGAGTGGCGTAAAGCCGGCAACCAATCTTCGCGCTGAATGGGATCGGGATATTTGCGACGTTCGCGAATATCTTGGTCACGGAATGCCGTGTACCAGACCTCGGTTTCGCCATTGTAAGGTGTCAAAATCTTACCCTGCACCTTATGCAAGAGAGCTGTCAGAATGATCCCGTTATTGTTCGCCGTATAAATCTCAACCCGCCCTTGACCGCGCTCATATAGCCCTTCGTACATACCGTTTTCTGGGTCATAGAGTTCGATAATCGCATTGTAGAGCACGTCGGTGTATTCGGTGTCCCACAACGCCCACAGGCCAAGAGCCGCTTTTGCAGCGACAGCAGCGTGGTCCGGCGTATAGTCGCCGCGCGGTGTCACGGTGTTCCAAGGGTAGCCATCCGAGAAAATCGTGTCATAGGTGAAGTATGGCGGACCTTTGACATTGTGTTCGGATCGGGCCGTCATGAAACCGGTCCGCCGCCATCGGTTTTCCTGCACCATATAGATGCGATCGGCAAATTCCGCGCGCCACCCATCTGAATGAAGCCAGTCGGGCGAACTGTCATCATGCGGCATATCAAAGCCCAATTCCAACCCGTCCTGCAGGTAGGACTCCGTTACCACGTAGTTTTGACTATGAAACACTCTCGGATCACGGCCATCATATGGCACCTGAATGCCAAAAATAGATGCAGTCAAAAATGGTTCCGCGCGATGCGCCATGATGGGACGAAACCCCCAAAGTGCAAATCCCTTTGCTGCATATTCTTCGTAACCAAGACGCCCTTCTTGGGCATACACCGTTTCGCCAGATTCTTTATCGACATAGGCCCCAAACAGCAGACCTTCGCTGGAGACAGCGTTGGAAAAATCCCATTTTAGCAAAACGCTATCGATGGTATTCCCAAGATAAGGATATCGGTTCTTTAGGATACGCAGCCACACCATGAAGCGACCAATATCAAGCGCGGAAAACCCGATTTCTCCTGCCTTATTGGTGTAGTCCACCTTCAACCCAGACTTTGTGTGGTAAACCTTATTTGGCATTTCGTTGCGAAACAGCTCCAGCCCTTTGATCGTGGTCAGAAGTAATGTCATGCGCTGGTCAAAATCGTTTTTCTCGATCAGGCAGAGTTCATAGGCCGCGACAGCCCCAGCGATATAGGAAGCCGTGTCCCAAAGCGTCGTTGAAGGATAGTTCCCAACCGAATTCGCAAGACCGGTTGTTTCCTGGGTGAATTTTTCAAAATAATGCCAAGCAACCTTCGCTGCGCGCATCTCGCGCTCATTCAAAAAACCACGCCTAGGCCGAAACTTGCGAACGTATTCATTGCGGTTGGTGTAACCTGATGCAATTTCATGAGCTTGATCCACACCGTCAAAATAATCCGCCTCCATCTCGCACATCCGTGGCGGTTTGCGACGTCTCTCCTCCGCATAAACGAGGCTGGTGGTTACGCTTGGAATGCCGCCGCGCATCACCGCTGGTAACTCATCTAAATCTCCGCCCGCGATAATTGGATCGATTTCTTCTTGATAGGCAAGAAAGCTGGATCTTGCGGATGTGCCCGCGAACCACGTGAGAACAAGCGTCGCAACCGCAGCGATCGCAAACCAAATAAAACCAGCACCGAAACGGCGACGATTTGGTGGTGTATTTGGGGTTTCGTTCATAAACCTACAGCACTTTCAACAATGACGTACTGCAAGTCTTGGCCTATCATCGTTAACAAATGTCGAACGCTTCAACGCGATTTTGACTTGGGCCGTCATACGGTCGTGCTCTTTGACAAAATCCCAACTCCATAAATCAAATTTTCACGGTTGCGGCCTATCACCTCTTGTTGATTTCGAAGGGGGCAAACATGGAAAATGTTGATAGCTTGGACGGTCGAAAGCCTTCGTCTGGGTCCACAAATGATGTGCGAGAATCACGTTTCTTGATGGCTGATCGCAATGCGCCCGGATGGGTCATCGCGCTTGGGGGGCTATTTACCCTAGCCACGACAACCTGCATTATAACACTGATTTTATTAAGTATTTTTATTCACCGCACAGTCCTCAGCGCAGGCGAAACACGCATGTCTTTCGTGCTACTGGGTTTTACGCTTGCTCTTGCTTGTGCGATCGCGTTTTTGGAATTCGCTCATATCAAAGCCCTAACGGGCTTTCGCAAGCTGCGTGAAATTCAAGCCAAAAAAGTGAATGCAATTATATGTATTTTGCTGGCCCTCATTATCCTATTCATCCACCCACTGATCGGATTGGTTGCACCTGCAACTGCCGGGATTGGTACGCTCTTTTTATGGCGCTTATCCAAAGCCAAAACACGTGAAGCGCATTGGGCGTTTGAACCTTTTGAAGCCGCTAGTTTGCTGGCCGGACGAGATGCAAGCAGCATCTCAGATGCCACCGTCCCCCCGAGGACACATCCATTCTCTGACGCTATTCGAAAAACCTGTTTTTGGCTTGCGATTGGGGGGGGCGTCACAATGGGTACTTTTTTGGTTTCAGAGCAGGTCCTGATGCCCGGGACTGTGATCGCCCTGACGCTGAGCTGCGCGTTTTGCGTCGACGGGATATTGCGTTTTGCGGAACTAAGACTCTTTGAGCGTAAGACCATCGTGAAGGGAAATGATGACGCGCCAGACGGTTTTGGCGATGACCTTGACCCTTCATCCGGACTTATCGTCAACCGTGTATCGGTGACATCCAGCTTTGGAAAAAAATTGGTTTCAGGCGTCTCTCTGCACGCTAAACCCGGAGAGATCGTGGGCGTCATTGGCGAAAGTGGCGCAGGAAAATCATTGCTTTTAAAAGCCTTGGCAGATCCATCGTCGCTTGCGCAATGCGACGTGTCCGGCAATGTGGTTTGTAATGGAGAAAATCTCTGGAAACGTTCCAACCAGGCCCGTCGCTTGCCGGTCGTACTGGTGCCCGACGCACCGATCATTGTGCCGGCCAGCGGAGAGAACAATTTGGATTGCTTTCAGGGTAAAGACCTCCTGGCAAAGGGTCGTTACTACCTGGAGCAATTGGTTTTTGCGAAGGACTTGGTGCATGACATTTGTCACTGTCCGGATGCGAGGTTTCTTCCGTCAATGCAAAGGAAAGCGCTTGCGCTTGCGCGCGCGTTTGCAATCGCGCCACAGCTCTACCTGTTTGATCGACCAGAAGACGCCCTTCAAACCGCACAAATCTCTGCATTTTGTAACCGTTTGGATGACGAAGCCCGGCTTGGCCGCAGCGTCATACTCGTATCCGACAATAGAACGATCTTAGAAAAGTGTGACAGATTGATTGTGCTTCAAGGTGGCGCCGTTACAGATTTTGGTCTCGCGAGTGAAGTTCGAGCTCGGCTTGAAACAGGATGGCATCGTTTTGTAGGACAAAGAAGTCTGCATGCAGAACAGCAATTGGAAGAATGGGTCCGCTCTCATTTCAGAAGAAACGGAGACGACGAAAACCGTAAAAAAGTCTGCCGCGCGGCCACCGAACTACTCGCGTTTTCTTGTGGCGATGCGTCTGCTGAAGAGAACGAGCAAGTGGAGTTCTTGTTTAAGAACTTCCGCGGATATTGTGTTCTACGCTTACAAGACAGCTCTTCTTCAACGTCATCCGGTCAAATCAAAGCTGCGCAGGATATGTTGGACGACCCAAATTTAAACAATGGACGCAACCCGCTTGCGAACGCGATGGCGGAATCTGAAGAGGTCACTTTTGAGACCCAAACCAGAGGTCGGTCTATCAACTGCAAAATCAAAACATATGACCCGCGCAAACAATAGATTGAGATAGCTGCGAAGCCAGCTTGAAACGGCGGTATTTGTCCAAGAGACAAACAAGAAATTTCAATATCGGTTCGTGATCAATGATTGCGTGGCTTTTTCAGCCGGGAAACACAACGGTGGAACTCTAAAATTCGAACCATTTGGCCAGAAAACGCCTGAAATCTGCCTCGCGAAGCGCCTCCCAATCCGCAAATTATCACACAGGATATTGGGGGCAGACATGAAATACTTCCTTACAGGTACCATCGCGATCGGCGTGATGGTGTGCATTTGGGTCCAGGGCGCAGAATCAGAGCCTGAGCCTCTCGCTGGCCACTTAAAATCGCAAGGTGGTAGCCTTCAATTCCAGTTGTCAGTCGACGGCCCGGCGTTGTTCTATTTAAAAAAGAATGCCTCGCGACATGTGCTATGGCGGGTCAATTGTGCCCTTCCGATGCGAGGCTGCGTCGCGAAAGCGACCGGGCTTGTGTTGAGTATAAACAATAGCGGGCAAGCAGTGCTATTTGCCGCAAAGCCGCGGAAAGCTCGCGTCTCATTACAAGTAAAAAATTACACTTATGATAGCCTGGGTCTTTTGAGCGCCCCCCTGACGGAGGAGCAAATATCACGGCTATCAGGACCCAAAAGCTTTGTGGTGATCGAGAGTGGCACCGAAGTGATCCTACGCACCCCGACGCAAGGGATAGTTGAAGTGATCTCCTACCTTCGCTGGATGAACACACCGCTTGCAAGAACGCTTCGCGATGCAAGGCTTTGGCCAGATCACCAAGCAGAGGAATTCAATAAAGATCGCTTATCGCTTGAAAGCCGTGAACACTTCGAAGTTCTAAAGCGCCGCCATGCTGCAGTGCCAAATAGGCAAAGCGTTCTTGTACCTGTAACCAAACCACAGATTGAATTCGCGATTGGCGCACAGAAAGGCAATTCGTTTTTCTCAAAGAGCGGCCACGCAGGATATTAGTGAAAACCTAGCTAGCGCGTCCAGAACGGTCCAAACACTGAAAAATGGACAGCTTCGATGATCACAGCATTTGTGTTCAACGTATATACGTCGTTAACGCGTCCATCACTTTCATACACTCCGGCCGGCCACCCTTTTTCAGGCTTTCCGAGGTCGTAGATATGCTCAACAAGCTTATTACTATACTCCGTTGAGAAAAGAGCGTTCCATCCAAAAGACGCTTTTGTGCTGATAGTGCGAAGCTCTGGATAAGGGTAACCCGTTTCAGTCACCACGGCCCAAGCCGCCCCATCTGACATGACAGAAGAGTATAGAAAATACGGATCTTGATCGACGTGATCTTCAGATACACTCGTGAGCTGCCCAGTCCTTTGATAACGGTTTTCTTGTGCCTGATAAACGCGCGAAGCGTATATCTGCGTTTCGCTATCCAGACCGATTTCGAAAGCCTGCAACAAATAGGGCTCGCTCAAGATTGGACTTATCGCAGTAAAACGCTTCGCGTCCCGACGGTCGGTCGGCACCTCCACGCCCAGCACATCTACCCATTGCAAAACACGTTGCCCCGACATAGCGCCAAACACGTCTAATCCCCACATCGCGGCGGCACGCGCGGCATATTGCTCGTATCCCATTCGCCCTTCTTGCAAATACACAATCTCACCATCTTCAATGGCTGCGCCCCACAACTCTCCGTTTTTCGCCATGGCCGCCAAATCCCAGCCAGACAGCAGAGACCTGATCTCTGCCCCATAGTGTGGCACCAACCTTTCCAAAGATCGGAATGCCATAAGCAACCGGCAGACATCCAAGGCGGACCAGCCGATCCCGTTCTCGCTGACTTCGTTCTGATAGTTCACCATCGCCAAACTGCGCGTGTCGTAAGCCTTGTTTGGTAGCTTTCCGTCGAACAATGGCAGGTCCCCAAGACTCTTCAACAAAGCTGTTGCACGACGATCGAACTCTTCCTCGTCAATGGCTCCCAGTTCGCGAGCGCCGATCAACGCAAAGAGATAAGAGCCTTGATCCCATAACGTCGTAGATGGAAAGCCCGCAACGCTGTCCACCAAGCCGGTCTCTGGCCGGGTATTTTGCACAATATATTGCCAAGCAATTTCAACGGCCCTTTCCTTTTGACCAGACAATTCTCGCGGTACCGCGACCGTCAAGGTTTCACTTGTATCAAAATCCAAACCGGCGACGCTTCCGTCGTTGTTCCACGCCAAACTTTGTTCGGTCAGGAAAGCAAATGCGGCCGCAGACAACAGGCCCGTTACAAACAATATACTCGATCTCGGAACAAACATTCATTGGCTCCTTTCACTCAATTTTTTGGGTTGTTAGGCGCAATGTCGGACAAAAGGACGTGGCATAAATCATCCGTATGAGCGCGGTGCTGCTCCACAAAATCCAAAACCCATTGATCAGAACAAAAAACGGGCTGTAGCCATCCAACCCTAGCAGCAACGCCACGCCCCCCCAGAGGACTGAGGCAAAAAAAATGATCAGAAACGCGATACTCGGCAAAGCATGGCGTATGTCCTGTACCGCACTTGGCACTTTTGGTGTTGGTGGGAACTTTGGCCTGCGACCTAACAAAACAAGAAAGAACGCACGCATTTGGATCGCGATTGTCCCGACCGCCAGCACTCTGGCACAATTATGGGAATAGCCTTTGCAAGAAGCGAGCATCGCTATCTCATTGCAAACCAAGACCGGAATGAGATGGGCGAAAAACTCCAACGAATACGCTTGAACAGGTGCAGTCCCGCTTACCAATGACCACACTGGCGCAAACATAAGCACGGCAAAAAAGAAGACCGACAAATAAGACCAGAAAGTCGCCAAATAGTGGAGTTTGACCTTCACAGACATGCCTTTTTCGAAGATTGGGTTTGCATTTAACAAAATGTCAAATGTTCCCCCGGCGTATTTGAGCCTTTGGATCGCCCAAGCTGACGCTGTCCAAGGCGAAAGCATTTTTGCTTCGACTTGCGGGTGAAAAACCGAACGCCACCCATTGCTATGGGCTTGGATCGACGTAAGAATATCTTCGGAAACGTGGTATTCAAAAGGCTTCAGATCAATTCTGGGCGAGATATTCAGCGCTGATGCATTGCGAGATGCTTTGCAAATTTCTCCGATCTTTTTGCCCTTCTCAATCAAAGCATTTTCCATAACCGCCTCGCGTCGATGAATAGACGCAGCCCCACAGCAGAACGAAGCGCCATTTCGGTTTCTTCGACGCTGAATGACGTCAAAAAACAGCGATGCATTCGACAAAAAATGATCTTTTCCAAAGGCATCTGTTCCTGTGAGAAACCGAGCGAACCGGGGCAGAAAACGTGAAAATGCACCCATTCTAACTTGGAAGATGTCCCGCCACGTGCGCCCTTCGGGCAGATCATAGAACCAATGCGGCGTCTGCACCCATGAAACTTTTTGATCCTCCAAGTACCCCAACGTGTTCGACAAAAAGGAAGGCATTAATTGGGTATCGGCGTCACAAACAATAAAGAAATCGCCATCCGTTTTGAATATCGCGTTGGCCAAGTTCCCTGCCTTAAACCCGCGATTGTCGGTGCGCGCGAAATAACCCACCTCGTGTTTTTTTGCCAGTACCGACATTCCTATGCGATTTCCGTCGTCGAGGAGGTAAACCTTGTAATCTATAAAAGAAGCCACATTCACCTTTTTTGCCGCTAAAATTGTTGCCGCCACAATCTCTTCGGCCTCGTCAAAGGTTGTTATGAAAACGTCAACCGTTGTGCGCCTGCCGTCCAAATTCGCCCCGCGGGTTTGTTTTTGAGCGATTGGAACAGGTTCTGTATCGCCTTCATCCCAAATATCGTAAAAAAATAGTGCCGAGCCGACCAAAGCCAGTGTTTCGCAGAGCGCAACGGTGCAAGAAAACAAAAGTGCTTCTGCGTTTATCGAATGCTGCCAGCGCCAGACGATGTACCAGGTGCCTAGCCCTAGCGTCAGCCCAGCAAATAGTTGCCAGATGAGCCTTCTGCGCGACGAAATAGGAGCAAAGACCGGCGGTTCTCGATCATAGAACTGGTGAAAATAAGGTGTCTGCATTTGAGTGGATTAGGCCGATGCCATGGTTCGTTGCTCTTGCCCTTTCGAGCTTCCGGCAGGGTCCAGGTTCTGCACCGCGGCACCATGTTCAGACAGTAAGAAATCTTGCGTCGAATCCGGTCCAATCAGCAGGTTCTGCCCCCAAAACCCTGACTCGACATGTGCATTCTTCAGAACAACGCAGTTTTCGAGAACCGCGTTTCTGCCGACTGTCGCGCCATCTTGGATAAAACAAGACCCAAGAAGTTCGACACCACGATTTATGATCGCGCCTTTGCTTACATAGCATGTCTGATCGACTCCACCTCTCTGGGTGCGCTCGGGACCAACAGACCGGTTCATATGACAAAGCGCATTGTAATAGCCTTTCGGCGTCGCGCAGGAGTGAAATTTTGAGTTGTGATGAAAACATGAAACGCGGCCGCCTTCTTTGCTAATCTTCCTCCCCAAATCATGTAGATTATGCAGTGACGCGTCCCGCTCAATTAAAGCAGCAGCACCGTTAGAAATGATGAATATGCCTGTTTCAAAAAACTGTGGACGACGCAAAATCTTTGAACTTTCTATAGGCCCTAAAGATACTAAGTTTTTCGCCGAATTCTGTGCAACAAAGTCACTGTATTCACACCCATTCTCCGCGTTCATTGCAAAGGTAAAATCCGCCTTCTGATGCCTATGTGTCCGCATCATTTCGGCAAGATTCACATCAGCCAAGTCAGTTCCAAAGGACAGCACTGTATCACCATCAAGCGCCAAATGCTCGCTCTGCAATTGCCGCAACTGGTGCGCTCTGCCCTTGCGGCCACCCACAAACGGCAAACTGGTTGCAGATGTCATTCGGCAATAAACAATGGCCTGATTTTCTGGATTGCTTCGTCTGAAATATGCCGGGATTTGTTGGTCATTCTGACTCAAAGTGAGAAACGTTTGTTGAATACCGAAGCGGCGCAGTAGGTCGAGCGAGCGTGATAAGACTGGCTCACCCAACGCATCCAGCATTGAGGGATTTAGCTCTGGTCGCAAGCGTCCAAAGCCTTGGTTCAGACCGTCGCAAAATAAGATTGCGCGCGTCTGCTTCAAAGCATGTGCTTGAAATTCAGGACTGTTCATAGCCTGCTGTCGGGTCGAAAAGATTTGAAGGCCGCGGTCAACTCCTGAACTCTCAAGTTTGCGAGACACGACATCTGACAAATTTGAGTACGCTATTTGTGACCTTTGAAAAATCGCAGGGAGTTCCACAATGGCCGCTAATGCGGACATGTTGACGCGACTGGTCTTGGATAGGTCTAATAAAAATGCCGTGCGGCCCTTGACGATCAATGCCTCAATCACATTGCTGAGCTGTTGCAGCACAGTGGTTTTTACCATCGCGCCGATTGGCTCGATGACCGCAATGCCGTCGTGAATTTCGCTAACCTGCAACCGCATCAGCGCACCTCTTTTTGCAATGAACTAAAAGCGGGGAAACTGGGCACCCGGCCAAGGCCGATCGTCCAAGCGGCAGCCGGCCAACGTGCAACCAGAATAACAAGGATAACGCTTAATGGGACAGCCAAACCGATCTTGACGAAAACCTGCATGAGCGGATTAAGGTCAGCGTCCTTCAACAGGATCTCTGCAAAGTCCACAAAGATTGGGTGGCTCAGATAAATTCCAAAGGAATAGCGCGCGCCTCGGCTTAAGACCGCCGGAAAGTGCTTTTCGCTAAAGGCCATCAGAGTGACGAACAATATCACCGGCATCAAAAAATCCGCCCAGTAGCCAAGAAGGTCAGCATATGGCCAAACACCGGTCGATATTGCAGTTCCTGTTGCGCGCAATTTAAATGCAAACAGGCAAAGCCCCGCGATCATCATCGGTGCACGATACTTTGATAAGTCAGCCGTTCTGCGGCGTTCCCAAATTCCCAAAAGAGCAGCGGCAGTAAACCCATACCCTGTATATGTTGCTACCTTCACCGCTCGAATTAAGTAGGGCAAACTCTCGTGACCCCAAAAATTTCGGTAAATAAATGTGTCGATTTCTTTGCGTAAGAACAAACAGACCAAAATGAGAAGGCCAAGCCAGGGCCGCTGTTTTGCAATACCGAATAACGGATAAAAAACGAGTAGAGCAAACGAGGTTGGCAAAAAGTGCATGTGATATTTCACATCACCTAACAGGAAAAAACCCAGCCATGTTTTTGATTCAAACAGAGCCAAAGAATAGGCCGAGCCATATCCAAATGTTTCGGCCTTGATCACATTAAATACGGCATAAAAAAATGTCCAAAACACAAACGGAATCAGCAAACGACGTGCCTGTTCACGCATCGTTTCGCCAAAAAATCTTGGCCGCCGTTCCATAGACAGCAACAACAGAAACACCGAAATCAACAAGAATAACTCTGTACGCGCCGTATAAAACACGGCGCGTAAAAAAAGCGGGCCGATGCGTTCTTCTGGTTCATAAGCGACCCAAGGCAAACCACTTGAATCAGCCGTGCAATGCAGACCGACCATTGAGAGCCCTGCAATCAGTCGTAGCCCGTCTAACCAAACCATTCGCTCTCGCGCCATATGCTGTCCTTTCGCTCGTGACACAAACAACCAGCAAAAAGTCGATAAAACGTAAACTTCACAAAGCTTTGAGGCACTTATTGCACGTGGCTTTTTTGCGGATTGTTAACTTTCGTCGGCTAATGAAATTTTTGAAAGGACATCCTATGCTTCTTAGAGTTCTGGCAATTTTTGTTTGGGTAGTTGGATCATCAAACGGGTTACTCGCATTGACGGCGAGTGAATGCCGCGAGATTTTGACCACATATAATGTCACTCTTGACGAATGCGCTCCAACGCTCAGTTCCAACACGTTGAGGACCACTTTCCCGACGGACTATCCTACCGGAACGCTGGCTGAAAACCACGTTTTCTTTCCCGGCGGAGGGGAACAGCTTGATGCTTCGGCAAGGGCTCAGTTGGCAGCATTAGCACGAATTTTGAAGGGCCAAGTTATGGGGCGATCCTGCCTGCACCTGATAGGACATTCGGATTCATCCGGAGGAACGAACGCCAATCAGACGATCGCTTTGCGCCGTGCCAATAATGTCATGCAGGAGCTTTTGCGCCTCAACGTAGCGCGCGCGCGAATTGAACAGGTCAGCAGTATGGGCGAAACGCGGCCGCTGGCTGCGCTTTCAGATCTAAGCAAATGGCAGCGACGCGTAGAAATTCGTGCGCGTACCTGTCCTCAAAAATCTTCGTCACGATAATGCAAATGTTCTTCGGCATTTGAATTGCTTGGCACGCATTACGTCCTGCGTCGCAACGCATAAAAGACGCACTCCCAATCTTAGATCTAGGTTATGTCACCTAAGCCAATTTCCTTGACCGCTTCCATCACAACAAAGGTTGAGGTGCTTGCCACATGCGGCAATGCCGAGATCTTTTCACCTAATACGCGTCGGTAAGCCGTCATATTCGTCGTACGTATCTTGAGCAAATAATCAAAATGCGACGCCATCATGTGAGCTTGCTCCACTTCCGCTGTCGCCGCGACCGCCTCGTTAAAGGCGCGTAGGGCGGACTCGCGCGTGTCGTTCAATTTGACCTCGACAAATGCCACATGGTCGAGACCAAGCCGCACAGGATCAAGCAGGGCGCGGTACCCTTTAATGACACCCTCCGCCTCTAAACGACGCAACCGCGCTTGTGTGGGGCTCTTAGAAAGCCCGATTTGCTTTGCCAAATCAGTAATCGAAATTCGGCCATCCGCAGCCAGAATCTCCACTATTCGATGATCAAAGCCATCCAATTCAACATAGTCACTCTGCAAATCATTCCCCCAATCAAAAGTGAATTTGAACTGTATATCATCAAAACAAAGGAAATTCGACTGAAAAAATCCTCTTATGATAATAGGAACGATCACTTCAATCATGAGCCAAAAAATGACAGCGTCTCGCCAACTTATCGATACGTCCACTTACAAAGATGAAAGCTCTGTTGTTGCAGAGCTTATTCAGCTGGCGGAACTTTCCACGGAAGATCGCGCGCGCATCTCAGAGGCCGCCACTGATCTGGTGGAGCAAATTCGCTCACAGACGAAACCCGGGCTCATGGAGGTCTTTCTGGCGGAGTATGGCCTGTCAACGGACGAAGGCATCGCATTGATGTGTCTGGCAGAAGCCTTGCTGCGCGTTCCAGACGCCGAAACCATTGATGCGTTGATCGAAGACAAGATCGCGCCATCTGACTGGGGTAAACATTTGGGCCATTCCACCTCTTCTCTGGTCAATGCATCCACTTGGGCGCTGATGTTGACTGGCAAAGTGCTGGACGATGATAACACCGGTATCATTGGTGGCCTGCGCGGCGCAGTGAAACGTTTGGGAGAACCCGTCATCCGAACCGCCGTTGCACGCGCGATGAAGGAAATGGGCCGTCAATTTGTTCTGGGCGAAACCATTGTCAACGCAATGAAGCGCGCTGAGGAACTGGAAAAAGACGGGTTTACATATTCCTATGACATGCTCGGCGAAGCGGCAAAGACCGATGCGGACGCCATGCGTTATCATTTGGCCTATTCCCGCGCGATCACCGCCATAGCTGTGGCCTGTACCCACAAGGATATCCGCAAGAACCCAGGCATCTCTGTAAAACTGTCTGCACTTCATCCGCGGTATGAATTGCCCCAGCGCGCGCGTGTGATGGAAGAGCTGGTCCCGCGCCTGCGGTCGTTGGCGCTCTTGGCGAAATCAGCGGGGATGGGCCTAAACATTGACGCAGAAGAAGCGGATCGGTTGAGCATTTCCATGGATGTGATCGAAACCGTTCTGTCAGAGCCCGCGCTAGAAGGCTGGGACGGATTTGGTGTCGTGGTTCAAGCCTATGGCAAACGCGCTGGTGCGACGTTGGATTACCTGTACGAACTCGCAGAACGGCTTGACCGCAAGATCATGGTCAGGCTTGTAAAAGGCGCCTATTGGGACACTGAAATCAAACTCGCTCAGGTCAACGGGCTCGAAGACTTCCCAGTCTTTACCCAGAAATCTGCCACCGATATCAGCTACATCGCCAACGCGCGCAAATTGCTGGGCATGACCGACCGCATCTATCCGCAGTTCGCTACCCACAACGCGCACACAGTGGCAGCGGTGCTTGATATGGCAACCGACAGCCAAAGTTATGAATTCCAACGCCTACACGGCATGGGCGAAAGTCTGCACGACATTGTCAAAACCCAAAACGACACGCGCTGCAGGATCTATGCGCCTGTTGGTGCACACCGCGACCTGCTGGCCTATCTTGTGCGCCGCCTGTTGGAGAACGGGGCCAACAGCTCTTTTGTGAACCAGATCGTGGACGAAGACGTCCCACCTGAAACCGTCGCAAAGGATCCGTTCGAACTCTATGATGCTTCGGCCGTCCGCATTCCGAATGGCGCGGAACTTTACGAACCAGAGCGCATGAACTCCGCCGGTTTTGACCTGCATGATGTACCGACGATGCAGAAAATAGACGCTGCACGAGAGACATATCGCACGACTCAATGGCACGCTGCGCCGTTGATCGCGGGAGACGCACCTGAATTTTCACCTTTGCCGGTTCGCAATCCGTTCCGCCCTGGTGACGATCTCGGCACAGTGTCTCATGCAAGCCCGGAAGCGGTTGAGATCGCGATTTCATCTGCTGCGCCTTGGGCAGCGACACCTGAAGAACGCGGCGACATACTGGCTAAGGCTGCAGATCTTTATGAAGAAAACTTCGGTGCTTTCTTTGCGCTTCTGGCACGCGAAGCTGGCAAAACGCCGATGGACCAGGTCGCAGAACTGCGCGAAGCCGTTGATTTCCTGCGCTATTATGGCGCCAACGCTCCGTCCAAACCGGCTGCCGGCGTATTCTCGTGCATAAGCCCATGGAACTTCCCATTGGCCATCTTCAGCGGCCAAATTTCGGCGGCGCTGGCGGCAGGAAACGCGGTTATCGCCAAGCCAGCAGACCAAACCCCTTTGATCGCCCATGAAGCTGTCAAGTTGTTGCACAAAGCGGGCGTCCCACGCAGCGCATTGCAATTGGTGCCCGGCAGCGGTTCAAAAGTCGGTGCAGCCATCACCTCTGATCCGCGCGTGAATGGCGTTTGTTTCACAGGCTCGACCGCCACCGCGCAGCGCATTCGCAAAGCCATGGCAGAAAACATGACACCGGGCACACCGTTGATCGCGGAAACCGGTGGCCTGAACGCGATGATCGTGGACTCCACCGCCCTGCCCGAACAGGCCGTGACGGCGATCGTAGAAAGCGCGTTCCAATCCGCGGGTCAGCGTTGCTCTGCTTTGCGTTGCCTCTATCTGCAGGAAGACATTGCCGCGCCAGTCATCGAAATGCTCAAAGGTGCCGTGAAAGAACTTCAGTTGGGTGATCCTTGGAGCTATGCAACGGATTCCGGTCCGGTCATTGACGCGAAGGCACAAGAAGACATTGCCAGCCATATCGCACAGGCCGACCAAGAAGGCCGCGTGATGTTTGAGCTGCCAACGCCGCAAACCGGAACCTTTGTCGCTCCGACCATGATCAAGGTCGATAGCATTAAGGATCTAGAGCGTGAGATTTTCGGCCCGGTCTTGCACGTCGCAACCTTTAAAGCGGACGAGCTGGACCAAGTCATCGATGACATTAACAACACCGGTTATGGCCTCACTTTTGGCCTACAGACCCGAATTGATGACCGCGTCCAGCACGTGTCCGAGCGCATCAAGGCGGGCAACATTTACGTCAATCGCAACCAGATCGGCGCGATTGTCGGCAGCCAACCCTTTGGCGGCGAGGGCCTTTCTGGCACCGGCCCCAAAGCGGGTGGCCCTCACTACCTCTCTCGTTTCGGCAAGGTGGATGCCGTTCAAACAGAGGAAACGTTCTCATCCACGCAGGGAAGTGAACCTATGCAGCTCGCAATCGATACAGCCCCAAAAGGTGCACCTGTACAGACGGAAACATTGCCAGGACCGACCGGTGAATCCAATCGCTTGTCGACCTTGTCCCGCGATCCAGTGTTGTGTCTGGGGCCAGGACACCAAACCGCGATCGAACAAGCGAAAGCGATTGAAGACCTAGGAGGACGTGCAGTGGCCGCAAGCGGTCTGCTGTGCCCTAACGATCTGGTCAAACTTCAAGGCTTCTCAGGCGTACTCTGGTGGGGCACGGAGGAATCCGCACGCGCCTATGAGGCCGCACTGGCAGAGCGCGGCGGGCCAATTATTCCTCTGATTGTCGGCAAACCAGACGAAGCGCGCGCGCGCAGTGAACGTCACGTGTGCGTGGACACCACTGCGTCAGGCGGCAACGCGGCGCTGTTGGGCGGGGTGGCTTAACGCCCGGCAACCGCTTCTAAATCCCGCTTGGGGCGCTTGACGCGCTTGACGCCCTGGGCAAACCCGGTCAGCGTGCGGCCATGTTTCCATTTCGCGACCATAATCCGTCTGACCGTACACCTTTCATGACTTACGCGCTGATTGCGATCAATGTGGTGGTTTTTCTTTACAGTTGGCCGCTGTCCGATGACCCGCGTCTGCTAAACGCGTTTTACAGCGACTATGCATTGTTCCCAGCAAGCATTTCCACGGGCCAAGACTTTCAAGGGCTTGTGACATCCATGTTCCTTCATGGAGGCATCATGCACCTCGTTGGCAACATGCTTTTCCTCTGGATTTTCGGCGACAACATGGAAGACGAGATGGGCCATATGGGCTTCCTGATCTTCTATGTTCTCGGCGGCATTGGCGCAGGGCTGGCACAGGTCGTATCCGAGCCATTTAGCCAAATCCCAACCATCGGCGCATCCGGAGCGGTCGCAGCGGTGATGGGCGGATATCTCTTGCTTTTCCCTCGAGCAAAGGTCGATATCCTTCTGATAATCATTATCTTTTTCAAAGTCTTCTCGGTCCCAGCATGGGTCATGCTGGGCGTCTGGTTTGGCCTGCAAATGGTCAACAGCGTGCTTGTGGACACGTCAGCAGGCGGCGTCGCTTATTGGGCCCATGCGGGGGGATTTATCATCGGCTTGGTGCTGACGATCCCCCTTTGGTTGCGTTTGGGCGGGCCTAATTTTTGGCAAAAAACGGAAGGGCATCCACCCTACCCAGAGGCCACTTATTCCTTTGCGCGCAGCAATGTCCCGCGCGTGCGCCGCCGGAAATAATCCAACAAAAAAGGCGCCCTGCGGCGCCTTTCATCTTAGGATGCTTCGGCAGGCTTAAGCGCTGCGGATCACTTTCGCGAACTGATCCCAGATCGGCTCGTTTGCCGCAATCACAGAACCGGTTTCAAGCACATTGTCCGCATCATCAAAACCGCGCGCAAAGCCACCAGCTTCTTTCACAATAATGATCCCAGCGGCCAGATCCCAAGCGTTCAGGTTCCGCTCCCAGTAGCCCTCATAACGACCGGCAGCCACATAGGCCATATCCAGTGCTGCAGAGCCCCAACGACGCACACCGGCGCAAGTTGGCATGATGCGCGCCAGGTCTTGGAGTGTTTCCGGCAGATCGCGGCGACCACCAAATGGAACGCCAGTTGCAAAGATGGATTCAATCATGCGGTTGCGGCCAGAAACGCGCAGACGCTGGCTATCGTTCAGCCAAGCACCCTCGCCTTTTTCCGCATAGAACATCTCGTCTTTGGCCGGATCATAAATCACCCCGGACACGATCTCGCCCTTGTGTTCCAGAGCGATGGAGATCGCCCAATGCGGCAGGCCATGTAGGAAGTTTGTTGTGCCATCGAGCGGGTCAACGATCCAGCGACGGGTTGGATCTTTACCCGCTTCTTCGCCACCTTCTTCGGCCAACCAGCCGTAAGTCGGACGCGCGCCCATCAGCTCTTCTTTCAAGATCGCCTCGGCCGCAATGTCCGCTTTGCTCACAAAGTCGCCCGCGCCTTTGGTAGACACCTGCAGGTTTTCAACTTCACGGAAGTCTTTCACCAGAGACCGCCCCGCTTTACGCGCGGCTTTCATCATAATGTTCAGATTGGCGCTGCCCTGCATCATCCGGCTCCTTTGACATCAGAGTGCGCGGATACACCCAGTTGCCGCTCTTGCCAAGGGTCAATGGCGCGCAAATGGGCGTTTTTTGCTTAGAAATTTGGTCGATCAGACGCTTTGCAAGCGACGCGCCTCTGCCCCGGCAAGGTTAATCAAATCCTGCATGTAAGGTTTGGCCAAATCGTCGGTACGTGTGGCGGCAAAAAGCCCCCGTGTGATCCCGGCGTCTGTCAAAGGTCGGGTCACATAATCGGAGTTGTATTTCACCTCGCGCACAACCCAATCCGGCAGCACTGCGACGCCGCGATTGGAAGCCACGAGCAATAAGATCACGGCGGTGAGTTCCGCCTGGCGTACCCGATCCGGCTCGACCTTCGCCGGTGTCAGAAGCTGACTAAAGATATCCAAGCGTGACCGCTCCACCGGATAAGTAATCAAAGTCTGGCCGCGAAAATCCTCGGCCTCGACAAATTCTTTTTGTGCTAATGGGTGTTTGCTAGAGGCCACAAAGACGGGTTTGTAGTCAAAAAGATGCGAGAACTCGACGCCCGGCATCTCTTCGGGATCTGAGGACACAACCAGATCCACCTCTTCTTTTTGCAAGGCTGGCATCGCATCAAACGCCAGACCAGGGCGGATGTCGACATCCACATCGGGCCATTTCTTACGGAACTGTTCCAGCACCGGGAACAGCCATTCAAAGCAGGCATGGCATTCAATCGCAATATGAAGACGGCCCGAATTGCCCGAACGAAGCCCAGAAAATTCATCTTCCAGCGCTTCAACCTCAGGCAAAATCCGTTCTGCAAGACGCAGCAAACGCATCCCAGCGGCGGACAATTTCATCGGCTTTGAGCGGCGCACAAAAAGCTCTACGCCAGCCTGATCCTCTAAACCTTTGATTTGGTGAGATAAAGCCGACTGAGTGATATTCAGTTGATCCGCAGCACGCGCAAGACCCCCACATTCGTGGATCGCTTTCACCGTGCGTAGGTGGCGGAATTCGATGTGCATCTTCATATCAAACTCATATTGTTATTGAGTATTATGAACTTTTCTCACAACGCGAGTCATGTCACAAGGCCCACATCTAAAAAACGGACCAGAAAAATGACCGCACCTAAAATCTCTTTTGAGTTCTTCCCGCCCAAGAACCTAGAGGCGTCTTTCCGCCTTTGGGATACTGTGCAGGTGCTGGCGCCCATGTGCCCTCGTTTTGTGTCCGTGACCTATGGTGCCGGTGGCACAACCCGCGAACTCACACGCGATGCGGTTGCCACATTGCACAAGTCCAGTGGCCTGAATGTGGCTGCTCACCTGACCTGTGTGGACGCGACCAAAGAAGAAACCCTGAAAATTGCAAATGACTTTGCAGCGGCAGGTGTCAACGAAATCGTAGCCCTGCGTGGCGACCCGCCTAAAGGCAGCGACGGTTTCAAAGCACACCCAGACGGATTTGGCAGTTCTGTTGAGCTCATCGAAGCGCTGTCTGACACTGGCAAATTCAAGATCCGCGTCGGTGCTTATCCTGAAAAGCACCCAGAGGCGAAAGACCAAGCGGCTGATATTGCTTTCCTGAAAGCCAAAATTGACGCCGGTGCCGAAGAAGCGCTGACCCAGTTCTTCTTTGAACCTGAAACATTCCTACGCTTCCGCGATGCATGCGCGAAGGCGGGCATTGATGCGCCGATCATCCCTGGCATTCTTCCGATTGAAAATTGGAAGGGCGTGCGCAGCTTTGCCAAACGTTGTGGCACGAACGTACCAACTTGGTTGGAGGACGCATTTGAAAAGGCAGAACGCGACGGGCGTGAAGAGCTGCTGGCAACAGCACTCTGCACCGAACTTTGCGACAACTTGCGCACTGAAGGGGTGGACAGCTTCCACTTCTATACTCTGAACCGTCCGGAGCTGACCCGCGACGTTTGCCATGCACTCGGTGTGACTCCGGCCACGAAACTAGAGAACGTCGCGTAAGACATCCGTGACGCGACGTCTTCGTTGAATCGCACAAATATCAGGAGCCTTCTGGTGGAAACAGGAGGCTCCTATGACCGATCAAGCATCCTCAGACCTTATGGATACGCTCCCCACTCAGCAGCAAATGCTGTCAATGTCGGGGCTCGAGTTCATGCAAGGGATCCTAAGTGGGGCCCTGAATGGCCCACCTATTGCAAAAACTTTAAACTTCTGGCTGACCGAGGTTGAAGACGGTCGGATAACCTTTGAAGGCATCCCGGGGGCAACGGCGACAAACCCGCTGCGCACCGTACATGGTGGATGGTATGGAACCGTCTTAGACAGCTGCATGGCTTGTGCCGTCATGACGAAGGTCCCAAAGGGCAGTTACTACACCACCCTTGAATTCAAGGTGAACATCATCCGCTCGATCCCGATTGACCGCAAAGTCAAAGCAACCGGAGTGATCCAACACGCAGGTCGCAGCACAGGGATTGCAAATGGTGAAATTCGCGATCTGGAAACCGACGCCCTTTATGCCACCGGATCCACAACCTGCATCATCATGAAAGCCTAGACGTGCTTTCGAAAAAACGCCCGAGAGCGCCTTTTTCTTGGGCGCCTTTCAGCAACGGATTCATGCAAAGAGTGCGTCGCCGCATTTTTCGGCTGGCGTTTTTTGCGCAGCAAAAACAGCTTTCCCCAACCATGCCAAGCGCCAATAGAAGGGGCTTCCACATCCTGTGGGAACTGTGATCTCCACCCATCTGGCAATGGAAGACCCAGAGCCTCTGACTTCTCCAACATCCACACGAGTGGAATATTAGAAAGCGGCCTGCTCTCTTCTTTGCCCATCAATTGGCCACCAATATCCGCATGGACCCCGTGGAACCAAACCTGTTCAACACGGCCTTCATGCTTGTCCTTTTCTTCCCACAGAATGGGTTCATAGGCCAAACGGTTCTCATGCAGCGCGAGCGCGTGATAGCCATGGCGCACTGACTTACCAAGCCGGTGATCGTGGAAGGCATGTTGGTTTTCGGTCAATCGCCACAGAAGCGGCAAACGCAGCCCCAACGCTTTCACAGTGTCCCAGACGCCAATCATCTCAATCTCTGCCTCGGGATGGCATAGGTTTTCGCGAAAGGACTTGGTCGCATCGGAATCTGGATCAAGTTCGTAATGGCGGTAGGCCTGCCGTACATTACGTTCCGTGGCGCAGTCGTCGCGCAGCAAACCAACGCGGTCAATGACCCCGGCAAGAGAGCGCACAGCAAAAGCACCGCGGGAATATCCAAACAAAAAGATCTTGTCGCCGGGTTCATAACGGGTCGCCAAGAAACCGTAGGCGCGGCGAATTTGGCGATTGATCCCCTTGCCCATCATCACGTCAGGGGCATTGCGCCATTTGGTAAATTGCACGCCAGCTTCGTAGTAAAGGGATACAGGTGGAATCGCTTGCTTGAGCAATTGATAGGTCTGCCCGGCGTTGGTTTGCATCCCATCGGCCAGAGAGGACATGGTGCCATCCAAAATTACGATATGGATCTGGGGTACACGAACAGCTGACCCTTCCGCCTGCCGTCCAGAGACTTTGCGACGGAACAACGTTTGAAGTTTGAATGCCCAGCGAGGGAGTTTCACCTTTGCCTCTCTTACGTCTACGTGTCCTCAACCCAACATAGTGGGTATTTAATCACAGAACATCGCCTAAGCCTGCAAAATCCTGTGACAAATCTGTAATGTTCTCGCTGCAACTGCTCGGTTTTCGTCGCAGATCTTCTTTTCGTCTATGTCCCTAAAGCGGCGGTGATGATCAGTGGCCCGCCACAGCAAATGCACGCAAAGTGTCAGGCAGGCTCTTGCGTTTCATGAAATCGCGAGACTGAGTGCCATAACCTTTTGCCGCGCTGAAATTTTGCAATTCAGGGAACAGTGTAAACACCTCACGCCGTGCCGCCGTTTTTAGCGAGCCAAGCGCTTGGCTACCCGGATAAAAGCTCTCTGACGGCGCTCCATTGGCGAAAATAATTTGGTGATCTTCCAATAGAATATGGAAATAGACCACTTCGCGCTGACCTTCTGCAACGCGCGCCTGGCCACCGTCTAGCGCAGCCAAATGCTTGGCGCGGATCAGTTTTTCTTCGCCATCCACGCTCAACAGCATTCCGTGTTGCGGCGATACCAGAAGCGGTTCGCTCGTCCCAATCAAACGCGGTGCGATACGCACAGGTTTTAGATCTGGCCGTTCCAATAGTTTCTTACGGCCCAAGCGGCGGCAACCAATCCACAAGATGGGTTGCAAGCCATTGTCGCGCGTTTGCACAAGGTCACCAACATGCAAAGTCTCAATCGGTACATCACCTTTGCTGGTTGTAATCATTGCGCCTTTGGTGAAGCAAACGACCCCGGTGTTGTCTTCGGTAAAGTCGCGACGATCCACATTTGTGAAGGTTAGGCTATCATTGTCGCTAAACTGATCATTGTTGGAATAATCGACGTCACCGCCATTTTCGATACTGTTGGATTGGTTGAGAATACCATCGTCATCTAGGTCAGCCCGCAGTTCGACCATGCTGTCATAAAAACCAGATAGGTCGATGTTGTCGGCATTATCACCTGCTGTATCGGTCCCAAAGTCGGCAATCGTGTCATGGCCATCGCCCGGCTGATAGACAAACGTATCATTGCCTGCCCCGCCCACGAGACTGTCATCACCAACGCCACCATCAAGGATGTCATTGCCGGCCTCTCCAAGCAGCGTATCGTCGCCCGCGTCACCGCGAATTGTGTCATCGCCAAGGCCAGCAAGCACGGAGTCGTTGCCGCCACCTGCGGCAATCTCATCGTTATTAGAATCGTCAAAATGGTCTGCGTTGTCGACGCGATCACCATCTTCATCCACGAAGGATGCGTCGATCACTTCGCCCGAATCTGTGCCTTCCACAACGTAGTCTCGGTAATCCGGCTCACCATCACGCACACCGAATGACCACACCCCATCATCTTGGCCCACATCAAAGTCATTGCCTTCAAATGTGTTCAGGATGGAGCCATCGCCAGAACCCTCAAGTTCAAAGTCGTTGTCCCCGCCATCGGTCACACCAACCGTTGCATCGCCGGTGTAGCCGTTGGTCCAGTCGATATTTTCGTAAATATACTCGACAGTGAAATTGCCATCACCGGTGCTGGTAATCACAACCTGGAAAGAGTTTGTCCCCGCTGTTGAGGCGTTACGATATGGCGCAACATCATCCCAAGTAATTGTAATTTGGCCGCTTTCTTCGTCGATATCCCAATAGATTTCGCCGCCTTTGTTCACGTCCACATCCGACCAAAACGGCGCGATAGCGGGCTCTGACAAGCCAGAGATGCCTGAAGGCGTGTAGGCTGTTTGGGGACCCTCAAAGGTGATCAAACCGTTAGAGTTTAGGTAGAGCGATTGGTAATAGGTACCAAAAAAGTTAATCCCTGCGTCGCCAAAGACGGACGTCAGATCAATCTCGATACTGCCATCGTCATTGTTCCCCGCCGCTTTAGGCGACGTGGAATAGACATTTTCACCATAACCTGCCGGGCCACCTAGGCCTGAATTCATCGTCGGCATCTCAAACTCCTTTTCAACCGGCACACCGGAAGATCACGTCCTGCAAAAACGCAGCAAACATTGCGTTAGTTACAAAAAGGATACGGGTCAAAAATGGCGAAACTTCGCGATCTTTGGGCTGGGCAAGAGGCTTTTTTCGTCGACCAAAGATGACAAAATGCGATCTTTGGCGATCTCATCAAGCTCAAACTATTGGAAAACCCCTGCCCCAAAAAAGCAAAAACGACGGTGCCAGGGAGGAGGAGGGGCACCGTCGTTCTTTGTCAGCGTCCGGCCAGGGAGGAGGAGAGGCCTTTCGCATTCCGGTGGGTCTGTGACCCGGTATTCAAATCCGGCGGCTCTCAGGGAGGAGGAGGAGAACCGCCGGTCTTGCAACAAAGCCTCAAGGGAGGAGAGAGGCTTCGTATGTCTGGGCTCTAAGCCCGTATTACTGCGGCGACTTCAGGGAGGAGGAGGAAGTCGCCGCTATCTTCAAAGGACCAGGGAGGAGGAGAGGTCCTTCGAATTCAAATTACTTACCGTAGACCGCCTCAATAGCAGTCCCTTTGATGCCAGAGCGGTTCAAGCCAAGGTCCGCCAGTTCGCGGTTGGGTAGGCTTGATAGCTCGTTTACAGTTTGGCGGTACAGGCGGTACTGCTGAAACTTAGCGCGCAGGGTTGCAAAGAAAGTTACTTCGCGTGGTGCTGCTACGGCCTGGAAGCCATTCATTTCTGCTACATTCGCCATCTCGGTACTCCGAACTGTGTTCTCATCTCTTGTGACAACGATATAGAGATTTGCTGCACCTGCACAACGGACACCCTTGCATTGCCGCTATGCAGAAATTGAATAGCACGCTCGTCTGCGCCTACCTGCGACAAGATGCGAGGCGGTTTGCGCAAACACCGGGCAGTTTTAGAACGATTCTGGGTTGCGCCCGCGCCTTTTGACTGCAGAGTGTTGCGCAAAGGAGAACCGCGATGGCCGTTACGAAAGAGCAAATCAAAGCCGCATTGGATAGTCTTGGGCTACCGGATGGAGGCTCATTGGTGAGTCGTGACATGATCCGCGCTTTGACTGTTGAAAATGGGATGGTGCGCTTTGTAATTGAGGCCCCTACCCCAGAGCTTGCGCAGCGCATGGAAGGTTTACGTCAAGCAGCGGAACAGGTTGTTGGTCAGGTTGATGGCGTCACATCTGTGCAAGCGGCCCTTACCGCCCACGGTCCTGCGGAAAAGAAACCCGTCCCAAATCTGAAGGTTGGCGGACATCCGAAACCACAAGATGGTCCTATGAAGGTTGCGGGCGTTAAACGCATTATTGCGATTGGTTCAGGCAAAGGCGGCGTTGGGAAATCCACAGTCTCTAGCAATCTAGCTGTTGCTTTGGCCAAACAGGGCAAAAAAGTTGGCCTGCTTGATGCGGACATTTATGGCCCGTCTCAGCCCCGTATGATGGGCATTCAAAAACGGCCTGCCTCCCCCGACGGCAAAACTATCATTCCTCTGCATTCCCATGGCGTCACATTGATGTCGATTGGCTTCATGCTGGATCCCGATAAAGCAGTCGTCTGGCGTGGCCCGATGCTGATGGGTGCTTTGCAGCAAATGCTGACACAGGTGCAATGGGGCGAGCTTGACGTGCTTCTCGTGGACCTTCCACCGGGCACCGGCGACGTGCAACTGACTCTGTGCCAGAAAACTGAACTTACGGGAGCGGTCATCGTTTCAACGCCGCAGGACGTGGCACTGCTGGATGCACGCAAAGCTCTGGATATGTTCAAGACGCTCAAGACCCCAGTGCTTGGCATGATTGAAAACATGTCCACCTATATCTGTCCGAATTGCAGCCATGAGGAACAGATCTTTGGCCATGGTGGTGTCGCGGAAGAAGCGAAAAAGCTCGGCGTTCCTTTACTTGGAGCGCTGCCAATTGATCTGGACACGCGCCTCGCCGGTGATGCAGGCACTCCTGTGGCCGCGGGCACTGGTAGTGTAGCAGACGCTTATGCCCGTATGGCGCAAGGTTTTATCCAGAGCGGGTTGATTTAAGCACCTCTATTTCAGCGCCTGAAGAAAGCTCGACAGCTCTTTGAACAGAGCCTTACGCTCATCCTCCGAGAGGAAGCTGCCAATCTCGACTTCTCGACCGTTGCCAGACAGGGTCACGTAGTGATCCACTGGCCCGCCTTTGACGATAACATGCGCCTTGGCCCAATAGACATTGCAGGACCAGCTTTGCACCGCGCCTTTCGCCGGTGTGTGCGAAAGCGTGAGCTCGTCGTCGTCGCGCCTAAGCACCTCAGTGATCTGCCGATGCGCTTGGTTGGATCGCAGCGCAAACCAAAGCGCTCCGACAGCAATTCCAAAGAAGGGCAGCATGACCCAGACAATCGCGGTGCCCAGCACCGTCAACAGTGGTAATGCGATAAAAGCGACCGTCAATCCGATCATCAGAACGAACCCTTTGGGCTGCAGCGAGTTATGCGCAGTGAGGGTGAGTATCACCGGGTCTTGAGAGGTTTCAGTCCAATGATATGGCATCGGCCATTCGTCTGCGGTTCAGAAACAAACAAGGCCCCGGATGGTCTCCGGGGCCTCGCTGAGAATTCTTCAGATGGGGTTAGTGCGCGTGGCCTTTGTCCCACTCTTCTTGCTTAGGCAAGATTTCGAATGTGTGCTCTGGTGGTGGGCATGGAAGTGTCCATTCCAGAGTGTCCGCGTATTCGTTCCAGTAATTGTTCTCAGTCACGCGGCGGCCTTTGAAGGCTGCGTAGAACATGATGCCGAAGAACAGGATGAAGGACGCGAAGGAAATGAACGCACCGTAAGAGCTGATCTTGTTCCAGTAAGCGAATGCCTCTGGGTAGTCGATGTAGCGACGTGGCATGCCCTGACGACCCAAGAAGTGCTGTGGGAAGAAGGTCAGGTTCGCGCCGATAAAGAACATCCAGAAGTGAATCTGCGCCGCAACTTCAGGGTAATGACGACCCGTCATTTTACCGAAGTAGAAGTAGATGCCTGCAAAGATCGCGAAGACAGCACCCAGCGACATCACGTAGTGGAAGTGTGCCACAACATAGTATGTGTCGTGATACGCCCGGTCCACACCAGCCTGTGACAGGACAACGCCCGTTACACCACCGGCGGTGAAGAGGAACAGGAAGCCAAAGGCAAACATCATCGGTGCCTTGAACTCGATAGAGCCGCCCCACATGGTCGCAATCCACGAGAAGATCTTAACCCCAGTCGGTACCGCAATGACCATTGTGGACATCATGAAGTAGGACTGCTGAGTCAGAGACATACCAACGGTATACATGTGGTGTGCCCACACAACGAAGCCCAGACCACCGATCGCGATGATCGCCCAGACCATTGGCAGGTAGCCAAAGACTGGCTTACGCGCAAAGGTCGCAATCACGTGAGAGATGATACCAAAGCCCGGCAAAATAACGATGTACACTTCTGGGTGCCCGAAGAACCACAGGATGTGCTGATACAGGATCGGGTCACCGCCGCCCGCTGGGTCAAAGAAGGTCGTGCCAAAGTTACGGTCGGTCAGCAGCATGGTGATCGCACCGGCCAGAACTGGCAGCGCCAGAAGGATCAACCATGCGGTCACGAAGATGGACCAGGAGAACAAAGGAACCTTAAACAGGGTCATGCCAGGGGCACGCATGTTCAAGAATGTGGTGATCATGTTGATCGCGCCAAGGATCGAAGAGGCACCAGACACGTGGACCGCGAAGATCGCAAGGTCCATGGAAAGGCCTGCTTCAGACGTGGACAACGGCGGGTAAAGAACCCAGCCCACACCAGAACCCAGCTGGCCATTGCCACCTGGAGAGAACATGGACGCAACACCCAAAGACGTACCAGCAACGTAAAGCCAAAAGCTCAGGTTGTTCATACGCGGGAATGCCATGTCCGGCGCGCCGATTTGCAGCGGCATGAAGTAGTTACCAAAGCCGCCAAACAGCGCTGGAATAACAACAAAGAACATCATCAAAACACCATGATAGGTGATGAAAACGTTCCAAAGGTGCCCGTTCGGCGTACAGCCTTCGGTGGTCGCACCAAATTGCAGGAAGCGGCTGCCTTCCTGACACATATATTGAACGCCCGGCTCCATAAGCTCGAGGCGCATCCCCACCGTCAGGGCAACGGCAATAAAGCCGACCACCGCGGAAACGATGAGATAGAGAATACCGATATCTTTGTGGTTCGTGGACATGAACCATCTTGTAAAGAAGCTACGGTTGTCCTCGTGTTCGTGGCCTTGAACGGCTGCGTCTACCATGCCTCGCCTCCTGTAGCGGTGGTTGGGTGGACACGAAAGTTTCCTCCCATGCCTGCTTCTGCACGTATTTCTAGTGTGACACGACCGGTACGGCAATGATCGTCTTTGACGCAGATCAAGAAAAAATGTCGCGGTTTGGGGGCTATGACACCTTTTCTGGGGAAATTAGCCCTGCTTGACCCAACGCAGCGGTCAAAGGCGCGAGTTGAGATTCGTATACCCGCCAACTTTCGTCGCTGTTTTTGTAGATGGGTTTGGTGACTTGAAGCACACTAGAGGTCCGAACATGGTTGGTCGCTTTTTCAGGGCTTAGCCATGCGTCTGACCAATCGAGATCCACCGCATCAGCAAGCGCTTTAGTGGCCGTAACTTGGTCATTCACCAATTCTGAATAACTGAGGTCAAAAACCCGCGCCCCGCACACTTTGCGCCAATGGGCCATCAAGTCGCGATGCAAGATCATAAACCGTGCAATGTCCTCTGGGCTATGCATAAAATCGTGCCCCCTGCCCTTAAACAGGTGACGATAAAGCGACCATGCCACGGCCTGTGGATCACGGTTCAAATGCACGATCCGAGCTTCGGGCAATGCTGCCACGAGGTAGCCGATCCAGCGGAAATTAAGAGGCATTTTATCGATCTGCACGCTACGACCGTCTGAGATTTTGGCATAAGCTGCCAGAAGACTTTCGCGCAGCCCGGCGATATCCTGGTGATTTAATTTAGGATCCTTCCGCTGGCGCACGTCACCCAGCAGATCAATAACCGCACGCTGCACGATCATCTGTTCACCACATGCTTGCACATCATCGGCGCAAGACAGGATTCGCTCCGTGAGCGTTGTGCCAGAACGAGGAAGCCCAGTCACAAAGATCAAACGTGGCGCTTTTACTTCCTGCTGAAACCACTCCGCGTCTGAAAACTGCGCCTTACTGAAGGCTGCAACGACCGCATCGGATTGAAAATCATAGGGATGCTGCTGAGACACAACCGCTTTGGCTTTGGATAGATGCGAAAAGGCCGCTTCTCGATTGCCAGATTTGTGCAGCGCCTCAAACAACGCCAAATGAAGAGGGATGGATTTTGGATTGTCGGCCCCTAGTGCGGCCAGCGCTCCTTTGAGTTTAACAATGTGCGGATCTTGATCGTTCTTTGGTGGCGCCAATGTCACGACATGACGATAAAGGTTGGCGTCATTTGGCGTGATGTCCAGCCCCGCTTCAAAATGGCTTAGCGCCTCATCCAAATCGCCTTGTGATCGCGCTACGATTCCGATAGCGCGATGGGCCTTGGCATAAGACGGATCGATCTCCAAAGCTTTTCGAAGTGCCTTTTTGGCTTCGTCTGGCCGGTCCAACTCATGCAACGCTTGCCCGCGTATACGATGAAAGAGTGCGGAGTTTGGTTCTGCGGCCAACAGCTTGTCGATGATCGGCAAACCAGCCGATGGGTTCCCGGATTCAATGTAGCTTTCAGCAAGAACCGTTCGGATCTCGACGACGCCAGGCGCAAAGAAAGCCGCAGCACGCAAGAGATCATTCACCGCTTTCCAGTCGCCATTGTCTTGCTCGACCTTCGCACGTTTCAAAAGAGCTGGGGCAGCGACTTTGCTCAATTCCGCAACAGCCTTGGCCGCTTTCTTATTGCTTGGAAATCGATTCAGAACCGCTTTGTAGTTTCTGTAAGCGGTGATCCAATCCTGTTTCTTTGCCGCCTGGCGGGCCAGTGTCAGGCTTTTGTCAACAGAAAGAGCAGCAGGCATTGGCAATCCTCACATTCAAAGCCAATTTTCTTTCTACCTTAATTTCGGCAACGCCCACCGCAACCACCGACTTACGGCCCTGCGGGGTTTGAAACCAAAAGAGCCCCGTTCTTTAACCAATCTTTAGGACGCGGCACCTATGCCTCTGGCGATTTGGCTCAAAACAAAAAACCCGCCAGATTTGGTCCAGCGGGCTTTTGTTTGAATTTTGGCTAGGCTTACTCAGTCGCAGTCGTTGCCTCTGCCTCTGCGGCTGCTTCTTCTGGAGCGTCTTCAGTCGCTTCTTCAGCTTCTCGGGCTGGTGCCAAAGACGCAAGGAAGGCCGCCACGTCTTCACCGCCTTTTTTCAGTTTGAAGGTCATCCGTGTTTTGCCATCTGTCCCCTGCTCTTTCAGGAAACCACGAGGATCAACCACAAACGCGGCAAAGTTTGCTTCATCCCAAACAAGACCCGTTTCGTTCAACGAAACAAACGTTTTGGAATATTTGAAATCAGCGGTGCCCGCTTCGCGACCAATCACACCGAATAGGTTTGGTCCAGTCCGACCGCCCTTAACAAGCACGTCGCCATCTGTGCTCACAACCGAGTGGCAAGACTTGCACTTTCCGAAAGTCTTTTTGCCAGCATCGATATCGCCTTCCGCCTGCGCAGCGGTCGCCATCATCAATGTCAAAGCAAATGTCACAATAGTTTTCATCATTGCCGTCCTTTTTGGCTAGCATCATCTTGCGCGCTTTTTAAAGGATTTAACCGCTCAGAAAAAATCTTCAAATGACAAATCAGCGCGGTTGCACAAATGTGGTGTTTTGCCTGCTCATGCAGCGTCAAACGTCTCGGCAAAGCTTGCCTGCAAGGCGACATCCAAATCATCCATGGTCACCGGCAGCCCAAGATCCACCAAAGACGTCACACCAAACTCTGTTATCCCGCAGGGCACAATGCCTGTGAAATGTTCCAGATCCGGCTCGACGTTGATGGATATTCCATGAAAACTGACCCATTTGCGCAGGCGAATGCCAATGGCAGCAATCTTATCTTCCGCTTTGGCACCAGTGATTGTGCGCGGTTTGTCGTCCCGTTCGACCCAAACCCCAACCCGACCACAACGGATCTCACCTTTCACATTGAACTGCGCCAGCGTCTGGATCACCCAGGTTTCCATCTGTTCTACGAATTGCCGCACGTCTTTGCCGCGTTTGGCCACATCCAGCATGACATAGACCACCCGCTGTCCCGGGCCATGATAGGTGTATTGGCCACCCCGTTTGCTTGTGTGCACAGGAAAACGATCTGGATCCGTTAGGTCTTCGACCTTCGCGGACGTTCCAGCGGTGTAAAGCGGTGGATGCTCGACCAGCCAAATGCATTCATCTTCTGTACCGGCGCGAATGGCATCAGCACGCGCTTCCATAAAATCGACCGCGTCTTGGTATTCGGTCAAACCCGGTGTGATCTTCCATTCCACCATTATTTCGTCGGGAGAACCCCCGCCTCCTTAAGCGCTGGCACATAGGTGCGGCTGGCAGGAATTTCACGTCCATCCTTGAGCGTCAAGATCGCTTTCGCGCCATCCCGGCGCGCCGCGGCAATCGCCGCTTGCGCCACCCAATGGGACCGGTGAACCTGAAGCCCCTCTGTATCGCCCACTTCTTTGATGGCGTCTCCTAGTCGCATTAAGACAAGCTCGGCGCCATTTGCGGTGATCACTTCGACATAATGGTCGCTAACGGAAAGCGCATAAAGCGCGCCTCGCTTGTCAAAAGGCAATCGGTTGAGGATTTCGACAGGTTTTGGCTCTTGGCTCGCAGAAGCCGTGGGCATGGCCTCTTTGATGTAAACGATCGCGGCGGTCACGATCATGGAAATACCAATCACGTTAGCCCCAAGAATGACGAGGCCGGATCGGTCTTCCCAAGAAACTGAAAAGAGAGCGATGTTAATGCCCACCAAAAGCGCGAATATCGCCGTGCCAGCCCCTGCCCCGGCCAAGGCTACGCTCGGCCAATGGGGCATGCGCCACCTTTCCAAAACGGCATGTAGAAACGTGCCTGAAAAAGAGCCCACGAAGTAAAAGAGTACGGTCAAGGCGCACCAATAGAGTAGTCTGGGCAACAGTCTCAGCACCTCATCAGTGCCAAACGGGCCAGCAACCCCAAGGATCATACCAGCCGCGAGCAGCCCTGCCCAAACGGGTCTGGATCGCAAACTCCATTGCGTTTCACGCTTCGCCAAATGCAATGGGCTTTCTTCCACGTATTCCTCCGGCCAACCACGTTTCGGTTCTGGGTCCAGATGTGCCAGTGGGGCAAGGGTTTTTCAACTCAAAACCCAAACCGGAGACTTCTGATGCCCGCCCCTTTCACCGCATTTGAGACGCTGTCACAAATGGAGCCCAACATCGCGTTCCACGCCGCCACCGCGACCCTCGCGTTTTGCCTGACCCCTTTCGTTTTGTGGCGCAGAAAACGAGATCACCTGCACAAAAAGCTCGGATATATTTGGGTCACCGCGATGGCGTTGACGGCCCTGTCTGCATTCACGATCTCAAACATCGGTGGTGTCGGTCGCTTTAGCCTGCTGCATGGGCTTGCCGTTTTGACTTTGTGGACCCTAGTTGTTGCCATCCGTATGGCCATCAAAGGCGACATCAAAGGTCACCAAGCCGCGCTTCGCAACCTAGCAACCTTTGGCCTTGGCTTACCCATGGTCCTTACCTTCTTGCCGCATCGCACTTTCCAGAAGGCCTTTTCGGCCGAAAGCCCATGGGCCGGACTCGTGGTGATGTCAGTGATTTATATTGCGGTCATCGTTTGGAGAACGAAGCGACGCAAAAGGTATAGCGCAAGAAGCGTGCTCGCTCCGAGGCGGGTCAACGGCGCGGACTTGTTCCAATAAGTAACTGACAAGCTGGAGAAAAGCGTCGACTTCATGGCCAGCCTGAACCAAGGCGCAGCGCCCCCAATGTTCACAATTCCATGGTAAGCGGGTCGAGCCAAGCAGTAATATTTAGCCTGCTTAAAAAGGCTGCCCATTTCTTTTTTGGAAACTGCGGATTTGGTCTTTTCATCGCAGAACCGGTTCGATATAGACCCGTTCACCAAGTCATGTGCGGTCGTGGCGGAATTGGTAGACGCGCAGCGTTGAGGTCGCTGTGGGGTAACTCCCGTGGAAGTTCGAGTCTTCTCGACCGCACCATTTCACAGATTTTTCTTGAAATTTTAGATGCTTAGATGGGCCAGGAAACAAGCCCTCGCATATTAACCTGTTTCGGTTATTGTTTTTGAATTTCCGGGGAGCCATCAGGGTTTCATCTGACCCGTTTGATGATCGTACCAGCCTCTGACCTCTCGGGTCGGCATCGACCCGCTACACCGCTATTCTGATCAATTGACGGGCGACAAATGCGCCCGTCAATTTGGTTGTCTACTAGGCGAAATAGACGCCCTCTTCTTCCATAGGCAATGAAGCCACCATCACACCAGAAGCTGCCGCGATGGCATTGGCCAAAGCAGGCGCTGATGGTGGCGTGCCCGGCTCGCCCACACCTGAAGGTGCTGCTTCAGACTTCACGATATGCACATCAATGCCCCGAATATCGCTGATGCGGAGTGGCTCGTAATCCGGGAAATTATATTGCTCAACTTCACCGCCTGCGAGCGTGATCTGATCGCGCATCACATGGCCAATTCCATAGCCAATGCCACCTTCCATCTGCGCCTTGATCACATCTGGGTTCACTGGAATGCCGCAATCGACAACGCAGGTGACATTCTCGATGACGATGCCATCATCAGGGTTGCCCGAAATCTCGGCAATCTCTGCCACATATGTGCCAAAGGACTTATGCACCGCGACGCCTTGATAACGCCCCTCGGGCGCGTTGCCCCAATTTGCTTTTTCGGCGACCAAGCGCAACACATTGGCTTTGCGTTTTTGGTCGTCGCCCTCACCGCTTAGATACGCGAGACGGAATTCAACCGGATCGGCGCTCGCAGCTTTGGCGGCCTGATCCATCATGACCTCCATCACATAGGCTGTGTGGGTGTGCCCAACAGAGCGCCACCACAGCGTGCTTGTCGCTTTGGGAGTATCCGTGAGACCGACGAACATACCTGGGATCTGGTAAGGGCCATCCGCAGTACCTTCCACAGAGCTGTGGTCGATCCCATCACGCACGGCCATCGCCTCGAACGCGGTGCCCTTCATGATAGATTGACCGGCAACGTGGTGATCCCAGCCGACGATCTTGCCGCCGGTCAAGCCAACGCGCACGCGATGACCCACCGCCGGACGATAATAGCCAGACCGCATATCATCTTCACGCGACCAGACCAGTTTCACTGGACGTTTGCGGTCAGTGATGACAAAGGCCAGCGCTGCTTCTACTTGATAATCTGCATCCGGCGTTGCGCGGCGACCAAAAGAACCACCCGCCAACATCGTGTTGATGCGGACTTTTTCCATAGGCAGCTCAAAGATCTGGCTCAGCGCCATATGCGGACCGGTCGGCGCCTGACATCCATCATGCAGCGTCACACCGCCATCGGCATTGGCCTCGATCGTGCAGTTAAGCGGTTCCATCGGAGCATGCGCCAGCAGCGGGAAGTAGAAGGTTTGTTCCACAACAGTCTCGGCTCCATCCACCGCGGATTTGGTCGCAGCATGATCGGTTTTGGAGACGTTGTAGGTCGGTGCTTCATCCAAAGCGGCCATGATCTCAGATTTGATCTCGTCACTGCTGCGGGTTTCCGCAGCGGACATGTCCCAGTCCACCGATAGCAAATCACGCGCTTGGAATGCCGCCCATGTGTCTTCGGCATAAACCGCAACGCCTGCCTTGTTTGGCAGAGTCGCAGCGCGGATGAAGCCTTTGACCTCAGAACACGCGCTGTCATCAAAACCGGCGACCAAACCACCGCGCGAGGGCGCGCGAGAAATCACGGCGACCATCTGGTTCGGCAGATGCAAGTCCATCGCGAACATCGCCTTACCATTGGTTTTAATTGGACTATCCAATCGACGCACGTCTGGGTTGCCAATCAATCGCCATTCCGAAGGTGGTGTGAGCGGAGGATCTGCTGGCGCTTCCATCGTCGAAGCAGCCGCGACGAAATCGCCGATCGGAGCAGTTTTGCCGCCGCCGGTTACGATACCTTCAACGATCTTCAGACCACTTGCATCAACGCCCCAAGCATCGGCGGCGGCTTTGATCAACAGTTCACGCGCGGCTGCACCAGCTTGTCGGTATTGCATGAAAGAGTTGGCCATCGCGGTTGAACCGCCAGTACCTTGGAAACCACCAAAGAAGGTGTTCGCGTAGATTTCAGGGTTGGACGGCGCGAATTCATAGGTGATTTGCTCGATTGACACGCCGAGCTCTTCGGCGATCAGTGTGGACAGACCGGTCGCAGGCCCTTGCCCCTTTTCAAAGTGTTTGACAATGCCCGTGACCTGACCGTCAGACGCCACTTTGACAAATGGGTTAAGCATTGCATCGGTTTCGCCAGCAGCCAAAGCGCCATCGGGACGCACGCCCAAAACAAGTACTGCAGCGCTTGCGCTTGCGAGGAAACCCCGGCGAGATACTTTCATAGTCATCGCTTAGGCCTCCAAAATATCGGACGCGCGCTGGATCGCAGCGCGGATACGTTGATAGGTGGCGCAGCGGCAGGCATTGCCATGCATATAGTCGTGAATGTCATCCACCGATGGTTTGGGGTTTTCGGTCAAAAGCCCCACTGCAGACATGATCTGACCGGACTGACAGTAGCCGCACTGAACAACGTCCATTTCGACCCAAGCCTGTTGCACAGCAGCGCCAACTTTAGTGTCTTCCATTGCCTCAATGGTGGTGATCTCAGCGCCTTCTACATCCTCAATGTAAGTCTGGCAGGAGCGTGTCGGCTCACCATCCACATGCACGGTACAGGCACCGCAGGACGCGACGCCGCACCCAAATTTTGTCCCTGTGAGTTTCAGTTCATCCCGGATCACCCACAACAGCGGAGTGCCCGGCTCGGCCTCCACCGTTGTCGGATTTCCGTTCAATTTTAGTGAAATCGCCATGCTTGGTCTCCCTGGCTGCGAACCTGTAAACTTGATAGTTTACCGTAGCGTTAGAGGCTCACACTGTAAACCCGCCAGTTTACAGCATTTGACCCTTTAGCAGGTTTGCGCCTATAGCTTAGCGAATGAATGATAGCTCTGGACAAGACTCGGTCAAAAACTCCCAAATCGTCGAGGCGGCAACCGCGGAATTTTTGGAGAACGGCTTTGCAAATGCGAGTATGGATCGCATTTCGGCCCGTGCCGAAGTGTCTAAGCGCACCGTCTATAAGCACTTTGAAAGCAAAGAAAATCTCTTTCGAGAATTGATCCGGCGCCACTTGGCCAAATTCACTGAGACGGTGAATGTGACCTACGACAAGGACCGCGATATTCGAGAACAGCTTTTGGACCTGGCACGTGCGGAAGGAACGCTGCTGACATCTGAAGAAGTCATGCTGACAACCCGGCTTGTGATGAGCGAAATTCTGCGCCGCCCAGATCTTGTGGAAAAAACCCAAGAGAAAACAGATTTCAAAGCCGCCTTCGTCAACTTACTTCGAAAAGCCGCCGAAGATGACAAACTGCGCATTGAAGATGCAAATGCCGCGGCGGATGAATTTTTAGCGCTGATCAAAGGTAAGGCTTTTTGGCCCGTGGTGTTTGGTGCGCCTGTTGTGTCTGAAGAAGAGATGGCTCGAATTGTCGAAAATAGCGTTGATATGATGATGAGCCGCTACGCAGTCTGACTTCCCTCCCGGCCGAAAACGTCAATTGCCTCTATCGTATACCGCAAAGCTCAAAGCTTGTTGAATTTTCAAGTCAGTTGTTTGCGCTCGTGCCTACGCGAGGCGCTACATCTCGCCGGAAGGATGACGGCACATCCCCCGTCCAGCGCCTAAACGCGCGATGGAACGTCGAGGCAGAAGAAAAACCGGTTTCCTCGGCGATAACTTCCACCGCAAGCCCCTCCCTCAATTTCGCAATCGCAACATCACGGCGCAGGTCATCTTTGATGGCTTGAAAAGACGTATTTTGCGACTGCAAATGACGAATGAGTGTGCGCGGCGTAAGATGTAAGGCGTTTGCAGTGTCATCTAGGGTCACATCAAAGCTTTGGCTTTGCAAAATCGCGCGTATTCGCCTTGTTAAATTATGATCTTGGGACGTGGTGAAAATCCAATCCCGAGGTGCACGCGTTAGAAAGGCATGGAGATCTGCCGTGGTCCGCTGTACCGACCGCGACCACAAACGGCGATCAAACGCGATTGATGAATGGTCTTTTGAAAAATCCACTTCGACCGGAAATAGGACAGAGTAATCCGAGGCAAAGGTCGGCCGAGGAAACACGAAGCTGACCCGAACGAGCGACAGTTCTTGCCCAGACAGCCAAGACGCCAAACCATGAGTAAGTTTCAATAGCAACATATGCCCAAAACGATTGACCTCGGCATCGTCGCTTACCCCTGCTCTTGGCCTTATCGCCAAAGACACCAGCTCCTCTCTGGCCTCAAGATGCAATTGGTAATCGTCGAGAACGAGATTCCAAAAAGTCACCATGCGGAACATGGCAGCACCGAGTGAAGACGCGCCAATCATAGACGTGCAAATCTGTTTAAGCGCACCTGATCGAATGGGTCGGCTCCAGAGCCCCATCATCTCATCGCCAGTCATACGAGAGGCGGCTTGGTAGAGCTCGACAATCTGGTCACGCGACACTCGGCTTAGTCTGGCATCCGCTGGCGTCGATAAACCCGCACGCTTCAAACAAGCCTGATAATCCTCGTCAGACGCAATCCCTTGGATGGCGCGAAGCAAATCCTCAATCAGTGAAAAACTCACGGTGGAAATGCGCGAGTTGTCTAAAAAACGCTCCATGAGGCACAGAGAAACCCAATTTGTCAGTTATGGCAAATATTTTGTCAATATTGGCGATTAAACGGCGCAAAGCGCTACCCTATACGTCATTTTAAGCAAATAGCCAGGAGGCCTGCAAAATGATTTCGGTGAGAAATGACGATTTCGAAAACCTAGAGCTGGAAAAAGAAGAAGATGGCGTCTGGATAGTCACGCTGAACCGACCAAACAAAAGAAACGCGCTGAATCTCGAAACCATCGAAGAGCTGGTGACCCTTTTCTCCAATGCTCCCCGTGCGGGCGCGCAAGCGATTGTCCTTGCAGCGTCCGGAGACCATTTTTGCGCGGGCCTTGATCTGGTGGAACATCATGACGAAGACCGCAGCCCGGCAGACTTCATGCATGTATGCCTGCGCTGGCACGAAGCGTTCAATAAAATGGAATACGGCGGTGTGCCCGTGATTGCCGCGTTGAAAGGCGCCGTGGTTGGTGGCGGGTTGGAGCTTGCGAGCGCCGCTCATATTCGGGTTGCAGACGAAACCACCTATTTTGCGCTTCCAGAAGGCCAACGCGGCCTCTTCACTGGCGGGGGTGCAACCATTCGCGTGACCGACCTCATCGGTAAAGCGCGCATGATCGACATGATGCTCACGGGACGCGTTTACCAAGGTCAAGAAGCCATCGACTTAGGCCTGGCGCAGTATCTTGTGGGCGGATCAAGTTTTGACAAAGCGGTTGAACTGGCGCGACGTGCGGCGGCCAACCTGCCACTGACAAATTTTGCGATCTGTTCCGCAGTAAGCCATATGCAAAATATGTCTGCCCTTGATGCGGCCTATGCAGAAGCGGTGGTCGCTGGCGTGGTCAATACCCAACCGGATGCAAGAGCGCGCCTTGCGGCATTTGCCGACAAAACCGCAGCGCGTGTGAGGCCCAACTCTTGATGACACCTTCAACCGCGTCAGTTATGCGTAGGTGACGCGGTGGCGACCTGAACTTTTGATTTCATTTTATCAAAAAATTTGACCACATTGGTGGTAAAAAAAGCCAAAACATTTCACAAAACAAACTTATCGGTGATTTTAAGGTTTCATAGGTTTGAATTTCTGCGCCGATCACAAAGGGTAAAACCAGACCCCACATCTCGAATGTTACTTCGATTTCAGACTCATGGCTGAAGCTCGACAATTTAACCTTAAAAGATCAAAATAAAATATTGATATATATCTAGAAAATACTCTCAGCCTTATTCAGAACGACACCAAGCAATTGTGTCTTGTCTGCCAAGGCTTGTTCGGCGCGCTGGACCTCTTCTGGTAACGTTTGACCACCGCCAACGACCAGCAGAACTCCATCAACGTTTGGCAAAAAGCCAAGCACATCATCGCTATCGAGCACTGATGGCAGGTCGAAAATCACCATGTCTGGGCAAAGCAAATCCTGCATTTCCGAAAGCACATCCGTGGTCATCATCTGCTGGATCAGCTCTGAGGAGTGATAGACTTTTGTATCGTTCAGCCCCAGTGCCAGCGAGCGACCAGCACGGATCAAATATTCTTCTGGTGCAATACGGCCAGACAAATAGTCACTCAATCGCCCCGGGTTCTCGACCCCAAGTAGGTTCGCAAGGCTAGGGCTGGTGAAGTGCATATCAAACAGGACAGTACGCACGCTTTCCATGCGCGCCACCGACAAGGCGAGGTTGGCGGCAACAAAGCTTGCGCCGCACCCCTCGGTCACCCCGGTCACTGCAATCCGCGTCCAGCCATGTTCCCGCATCGCGAGCAACAAACGCGTACGCAACATGTCGAACCGTTTATGCACCGGATCGGTCTTTTGGGCGGTCACAATGCGTTGGCCCCGCAAGTGTGCTTCATCCAAGGAAATCTCGTGCATCTCATCCCAAAGCACCTGGGCTTCATCGCCCATTGCCATGTAGAGGTCTGATTGTGAGGCCTTTGTTAGCTTGTCACTCATCACGGTTTTCCTTCTTCGTCCCCGCCCGTTTATCCGCGAATATGGGGCAAATTATGGCGAAATCTCAATTTTTGCCGCCTGTTGCGATCTAGAAACCCAGCAAATTCGCTTCTGTGATAGCCTTACGAACGAAGACGGCTCTATTGCTCTCCGGAGCCCAACCAAGGACGTCTTTGGGCAAACTGTTGTCAAAAGGCGAGAAATGCGCTCGAGATTTCCAGTCTGCAAGGCTGGGCCGGATCGCTCCTGTGCGACGCAAAGCATGTTTCTTCAACAGGTATTTCACCGCATCCGCAGCCCAGAAAGCATTGAGGTTGCCGAAAGATACTTTGATCTTTGCGCCCAATTCCGTGTGGATCGCTGCAAAATAATCCCGTGCAGACATCATTGGATCTGCGACAAGGTTGAAGGATTTTCCAACGGCTTCTTCGTTTTGCATCATCAAGACAAGCCCCTTGGCCACATCATCGATCAACACAAATGGCAAAATATTCGTGCCCGGCCCCCAAATACGCACAGCACCGGCCCCATGCCAGCGGCCGATGCCCCAATGTTGCAGCGGACCACCCTCACCTACCACAATGCCCGGACGGGCAATCACAAGGGGTAAGCCTTTGGAGTCGTGCAGTTTCAGAAGCTCTTCTTCACATTTCGCTTTAGAGCGCGCATAGAGGTTCCGGTCGGTCATGTCATCGCCAAACCCTGTGTGCTCGGTGATCGTCTCATCAGGTTTGCTCATGTCATAAGACGCGATTGTGCCGGTATAGATGAAACGACTGACCTCGGCCTCCATCGCAGCTTCTGCGATGCCAACGGTCACACCGACATCGTTCTGCAGGCAGGCCTCCCACGTGGTGTCGAGCGATTTTCCAAGGTGATAAACCGCCTCAATACCTTGCATCGCTTGCGTCAAAGCTGCTTTGTCTGACAGGGCAGCGGAGTAAAGCTCCACATGATCGGCGATATCATCAAATGGGCCAGATTGCCCTCGACTAAGGACACGCACATCTTTGCCTTGCGCCACCAACTCACGTGTCAGCGCACGGCCGATAAATCCGGTGCCCCCAATCACCAAAACGCTTGGTTTGGGCTTACGGCGCGACTTTGGCTTAGGCTTTGCTGCCGGCTTCGGCATCTTCGCAATTGTGTCATCGATGCCTTGCATGACGTTCAACGCCGCCGCGCCGTCAAAACGGGCGTCCAGCGGCGTTCCGTCCTGCAAACTCTTATAGAAGGCGGCAAAAAGTCCTTGAAAGCTAAGACCATAGGCCGATTTTCGGTTCAGGCTGGTCACCTGACGCGTCGCATTCACCAGCCCCTCTTTGAGGTGTTGCCCCACCTGATCCAGCTGTTTTCGCAAAGGGTTCAGAACGATGTCTGAGGCGTTCTCGCGCTGCATAATCAAAGTGTCGTTGGCATAATCCAATCGCGCGGAGGCAGTGCTGCCGCGCACGGTCATGGATCGGTCGTCACAGGTTTCCACAAGCGAGATATGAAAAGTCACATCTACATCCCCTGCCCGCGCAATGACACGCCAGCTTTGGGGTCGATCGGTGTCCGCGGGCAGCTCAATCGGTTTACCCAAGCTAAGATGCTCGATCTCTACCGGACCAAAAAGATCCACCGCAAATGCATATAGATGCGGCCCCAGCTCTAAAAGTAAGTTTTTGGGCTCTTTCAGCAACCATAGCCCGAAGGGCCCAGACCGCAGCGGAGCGAGTGGGAAGTGCCAGTTGATCTCTGCCGAGGTGATCTTGCCGAGATCCCCTTTGGCGACGGCATCCTTCAAGCGGCCATAGGACGGAAGCCCCATAAAGTTATGACCCGCCGCAAAGGTTTTCCCCGACTTTTCAGCCATTTGAACGATTTCCTGAGTATCCTCGACGCTCAAGGCAACCGGCTTTTCCACCAAACAATGCACCCCGGCTTCCAAGCATTTCTGCGCGAGTGCCGCGTGGCTGTTCGGTGGTGTAAGGATATGCACCGCCTCACAAACACCCGCCGCAAGCATTTCATCAAGATCGTAATAGGCCACAACACCATGCGCCTCCGCAAAGGCATCTGCTGCAGATCTTGAAAGGTCACACACCGCAACAAGCTGTGCGCCGTCGGTCACCTTCAAAGCTTCGGCGTGCCAATCTGCGATATAGCCTGCGCCAATGATGGCGGTTTTGATAGGAGTGTTTGTCATCATTTATACTCGATAATGTGCATCTTGCGTCCCAGCAGGCGGCGGCGGTGGAACTCAAACATGCCAATGGCATTGGGGATTTTCGAAAGGGTGATCAGCCGCGCCAAACGGCGGGCACGTTTTAAGGGCAAGCCTTCATCCACAAGCCCTTTGGAAATGCGAACAAAGTTGTAGCCGTAAGCGCCAAGGGCAAGCATCGCGATCAAAGGCGCGAAGATTAGTCCGCCAAGGAAGACGATTGGTAGGAAGATGCCATAAAGTGCCACACGTTTTTGTTCGCGCGCGAAATAAGGTGAGTGCATGTAGCCGACTTGTGCAAAACCATGTCCCGAGCGTACGGCCCGTTGCCACCATTGCCCAAAACGCAGCATCGCAGCGTCGTGGCGGGTCATCTCTTGTGGGAGGCGATGGATCTTCCAACCTGCTTTGCGCACGCGCACACAAAATTCATCATCTTCTGCAGCGATTACTTGATCATCAAAAGGGCCAGCGTCTTCAATAGCTTGCCGCCTGACCATCATGTCGCCACCACAGGTCAGGATATCGCCCGCCGGGCGATCCCACTCATGGTGGCAAAGATCGTTATAGACGCTTTCATCGGGATGGATTTCACGGCGCCAGCCGGTGACAATCCCGTAATTTTCATTTGAATTTAACGCAGCCAATCCTTGCGGAAGCCACTCCGGATCAAGTGCGCAATCCCCGTCGACGAACTGGATGTATTCAGGGCAGCCATCCCGGCAAAGATGTTCATACCCTTCGCGCCGCGCACGGGCTGCTGTGAAAGGGCGATCTGGGCTAAGCTCAACCACCTCGACCCCTTGCAATCTTGCATAAGCAACAGAGCCATCGGTTGATCCAGAATCCACATAGACCACACGCAGCCCATCCAAGGATGCAAGGCATGCCTTCAGCCGATCCCCTTCATTGCGTCCAATCGCGACAACGGCAATATCGCCAGTCATTGCCCTGCCTCCGGCCGCAGATCGCTTGGCGGATCACCCGCACCGTAGCCATCAAACAGCTCTGACAGCCAAGCGGCCTCCTTGGAAACCGAGAATTCAGAAATCACCTGCGCACGGCCCGCAGCGCCCATTTCTGAATTACGGATTGGATCTTCACTCATCTCTTTCAGAGCGCCTGCCAGTGCAGACACCTCCCCTGGAGACACCAGCCGACCAGACACACCGTCTTCCACCAGCTCAGGCACGCCTGCAATCTTGGTCGTGACCACCGGCAGGCCTGCTGCCATCGCTTCCATCAAGACAACGGGAACCCCTTCCGCGAAGCTTGGCAGCACAAAGACACTATGCGTTTTGAGATATTCAGCCACATCTGATTGGGATTTGTAGCCCACAAAATCCACGCGCTGAGAAACACCCAAGTCCCGCGCTTTGGCCTGCAAAGCATCGCGATCCGGGCCGTCACCAACGATGGTTAGCTCCGCGTTTGGCAAATCCACCAAAGCCTCTAGCAGAACAGGAATCCCTTTCACGGCAGCCAAGCGACCTACAAATAAGAATTTGTTTTTGTTTAGTTTTTCAGCGTCACTGTAAAGACTTGGATCCACGCCACAATGCACAATATGCAGCTTGTTCCATTGTTCAGTCGTGGAAAAACTCATAGCTTGGGAGCGGCAGAAATGGCTGATGCAGGCGACAAATCGCGCCTTCTCAATCTTCTTATCCAATCGCCAGTGTTGCGGCGCAAAAAAGATGTCAGGACCATGCAGCGTGAAACTAAACGGAATGCCGGTCATTTCAGACATCAGCATCGCAACAGAGCAGCTGGATTTGGCGATATGATTATGCAGATGCGTGACATCTTGATCCTGCAAATGTGCACCCAGCACCGCCGCTTCGGCAAAGTAAAACAATTGATAAAGGGTATTCTTTGTCCCACCAGGGTTGGTGGTCAGCGCCAACCTTAAAGACTCAAAATATCGACCTGGGTTTTGTCGCAAGAAGCGCCAGTGGCAACTTAGCAGATGCAGCGGCGACTTAGCGGCCTTTAGGACATGAAACGTACGCGCAGTTTCCGCGCGTTGCTCTGGACCAACGTGATGTTCCGCGCCTGTTTGGCGAATGGAACAGGTCACAACCTCGCGCCCCATGGCGCGTAACGCGGCAACCTCGCGCTGAATGAACGTGTCCGTAGCGCGGGGGTATTCCCCTGTCAGATAGGCAATTTTGTTTAACGCGCCCATGGCATCGGCTCCATGGGTTTGCAGGAGGTTGTCATTTCTTGCGAACCGGTATCGTCGCCAGCGTTTTGAATCGCCAAAGTGACCTCATTCACATGCAAAGCAAAATCACCCGACAAACGGCTGTCTCGACCCGCATCAATCGCATCAAGAAGCTCAAGCGGTCCCAAAGCAAAGTTCATTGCCGCCGCTCCCATCGGTTTGACCTTTGGATGCGTTTGACCCTTGATTGAAATCCGTTTTCCAAAAGGGTTTTCCAACAATCTACGGCGTATGATAAGTCGCTTAAAAAACTTCACCCGCGCGGAATTATCCCATGCTTTCTTGACCTTAAGCACACCGTCGTCACCGATGATGCGGATCTGATGGTCGTGCGGCGCGACAATTGAACAGGTAAGGCGAACCACTGGACCATCTTCAAAGAAGAGGGTCGCTATCGACACATCCGGCGTGCCCTGCCCGCTTGGAGACTTGTTTGGCACCACTTCTGCCGACGCCGCCACCACGCGGCGCACCGGCCCAAACCATGAAATCAGCCACGTCAAATAATACCCTGCATGTTCCAAAGTGCAGCCCACTTGAAATTCGTCTTTCGCGGGCCAAGGCGCGCCACTTTCACTTTTCCATCCAGAAAATGGCGCTTGCGGGATAAACCCATCATCCAGTTCCGCATAAACCAACCGCACAGTGCCAGCGATATGATCGCGGATTGCCTTACCCAAGGTTTGCGCAGTTTCTCCTAACACGCTGCAGGGGGCCGAAGCGGCTTGAAGCCCTTTCTCTTCGGCCAACTGATGGACCGCCTTTGCGTCTTTGACGGACACCGCTAGAGGTTTTTCCGAATAGACGTGATGGCCTGCATTCAAGCAGGCCGTGTTGATTTCGAAATGACTACTGGGATTAGTCAGATTCAATACAACTGACCCTGCCGGCAGTGACGCCAAGAGAGCATCTAAGTCAGGGACGCTTGGCACATCCCAATGGGCGCAAAAGGCGTCCAAACGCGCTGGATCGCGATCAAACGCCCCGCTAATCTGCACATGCGGAAAGGTCGCCAAAGACCTCATATAGAGATCGGCGACATAGCCACAGCCGATGATTGCCAAAGGCCTCATAATTCTTGCCTGCTCTTACTTGTCTAACGACACGCATTTATGCCGCGAATTGTCCCCTATTTGGTCGCAAAAATCGACAAGAATACGTCAGCCATCGGGCAATTCGGAAATAAACGCAAAAAACACATGCAACATGGAATTGTGAGGCAAGCGTGATAAACACAAGTCGGCAAACGAGGGAGCAGTGCGTGCAATACCACACCGCAAATGGGCCAGTATCTGTAAATATTGCAGATATCGTGACATTGACCAACCTGGTTTCTGCGAAAATCCAGTCTGGTCAAGGCTTTGCCCTTGCGACCTTAAACCTTGATCACCTTGTGAAAATGAACTCTGATCAGGCGTTTTATGACGCCTATCTTGCTCAGGAATTGGTGGTTGCTGATGGCAATCCCGTCGTTTGGTTGTCATGGCTTGCAAAACAACCGGTGAAACTGCAACCAGGATCAGATTTGATACTCCCGCTGTGTCGGCTGGCGGCTTCCCTAAACTTATCTGTCGCTTTTTTAGGCTCGACCGATGAAACATTGAAACAGGCGGAAGCCGCATTAAAGTCCAAGATCCCTGATCTAAATGTCGTGTTGAAGCTCTCCCCAGCCTTTGGTTTTGATCCGCAAGGCAGCGCGGCGGAGGAAGCGTTGAAACAGGTTCAAGCCTCTGGCGCGTCACTCTGTTTCTTGGCGCTAGGTGCTCCGAAACAAGAGATATTGGCCGCGCGCGGACGTAAGCTTGCGGCATCCACGGGTTTTGTAAGCATCGGTGCTGGCCTTGATTTCCTTGCAGGGTCTCAGGAACGCGCGCCAAAATGGGTGCGCCAGATCGCAATGGAGTGGTTGTGGCGCCTTGTGTCAAACCCGAGACGCCTTGCCGCGCGCTATGCCATGTGTTTTGCCATCCTTCCCGGCCATTTCACGCGGGCCCTAAGGGCGCGTTTCAACGGCACGGAGGCAACACCACATGTCTGATGACGTCGTGTCAGCCACAGATCCTGATTGGAGCCGCGAGAATGTCCGAAGTTTTTGGGACCCCGGCCCCAAGCTCCTGCGAGCCATTCGCCGCTACCAAGTCGCTCAAACTCGAGGCGGTCTGATTGGCAAGCTTGCATCAAAATATTGGGTGCTGATGCATCGATTTTGGTCCGTGATGACACAGTGCGAGATCCATTTGCATATGCCAATTGCCGGTGGACTGCGTTTACCACATCCGACAGGTATTGTGATCCACCCTGAGAGCTCGATTGGTCCGAACTCCATGATTTTTCAGCAGGTTACGCTGGCTGGCCCGTGTAAAATCGGTGGCCATGTGGATATTGGTGCTGGCGCGAAAATCATTGGACCGGTCACCATCGGTGATCACGCAGTAATCGGCGCGAATGCGGTAGTGACCAAAGATGTAAATGCTTACGAGACCGTCGCCGGAATCCCTGCGAAGGTGATTTCCACACGCCAGCCTGATTAAAGAATTGTACGCGGCCCCTTGGGAAGCTCAATCCTGTTGCTTGAGTCCGACAGTGTCGGTTTCGGACGAACCTGCATATTATTGTCGGTCTTGTCCGCGATTTTCTCAGCATATCCCAAAAGCGCACCTGCAATGAGCCACGTCATCGGGGTTAGCGTCGCGTTGGGGATGAGGTCCGCGACATTGACCGCCAACAACAACGCGAGCGAACCCCCAATCGGCGAAGGTACATAGCGCGCGATGCGATCTTCCAACTGCTTCTTCACTGGAATTTCGTTGCTGACCGATTGCCGCCAGCGCTGTTGATCAGCACGTTGGCTCGCAGAGGAATGATAAGCGAACATGAAGATCGGAAGAGTCAAAAGGCCAAATTCGGCTAGGAAACCCAACCAACCATAAACGCCAATCGTAATCACCCAACGTCCGTCCGAGACGGTCGTGATCTCACCACTAAATGCATCATGCACGTGGTTGCGACCCCAGGTCCCCCAGCCAAACAACGGTTTCTCCATCGCGCGGTCTAACAGGATGTTTTCGTTGTCGAACCGAAAACGCAAAGAGTTCGACCGCTCCTCGCTTGCCGCCGATGCAACAGCGAGAATGCGCTCTTCAGGCACAGCGTTGATCGACTTGGCAAGTGGATAAATGAGCACCAGTGCTGCCATCACAACCGCAACCCGCGCTTGGAATTTCCACCCGGTAAACAGCACCAAGATCACAAAAAGCGTCGCATAAACAACTGGCCCCAGAGTTTTGTTCAACACCAGTACAAAGCCTAGAAAGATCGCTGCGATAAAAAACCAGGAACGTCCGCCTTTGGGACTGTTACGCCATAGGATAATAGCGCTCGCTAAAGCCATCATAATGAAGATGGCCGCCCAAATGCCGTGACTCAGGAAGACGGTGGCGCGATAGCCCCCTGCTCGGATCACTTGCTCAAACACATGCGGAAAATAACCATAAATCCACACATTCAGCTGCGGGCTTAGGCGCACTTCCAGAAGCATTGGGAAAGAATAGATCAACCCAGACACCAAAAAGACAAACAAGAGGTCCCGCAGACCTTCACGGTTTCCTAAGAATTGACGCGCTAAAACAAAGCCAACCAAAATAAGCGTTTGGGTGAATATCAACGCCACGATATCTCGTTCATACAGGCCACGCAGACTGTTATTGGCAAAGATAAGTGGCTCTCCATTGGTGAAGATCGTAAACACTGGACTAAAGATAAACGCGGCCACCAAAGCGATACCGACTTTGGACCGAGGCAAGAACTGGACCCGTTCTCGCACGACAAATATCACCAAAAGCAAGGCGACCACATTGGGCAACGTATCTTTGTTAAGCGGTGGCAGCAGTGGAAAATCAAACGCTGCCGGTTGGGGCGGCAGCAAAAGATAGGCGCCTAAGAAAGACAAAATAAGCGCACGCCCGACCGGGAGCCGTTTAAAAAAAACGAACATCAGCAAAGGCCAAAGGGCCAGTGCGAGATATGCGATTGCATTTGGCATATGTGTTTGTCTTTAACTCAAGAGCTTGTGTTGCCTTAGGTGTCGATAGTTTGCCTGACGAACACGTCACAAAAAACAAAAAAACACGCCATTTTCATGGCGTGCTCAAAGTCAAAGACGTCGTTGTTCAGTGACCGTTTGCGCGCACGACAACGGATACAGTTTTGATCATAAGCGACAGATCGGATTTTAGGCTCAGTTCATCCAAATATTGGCTGTCGTAGAAAGCCCGCTGTGCAAAACTCGTCTCGTTGCGCTCAGAGACCTGCCAAAGGCCAGTGATCCCAGGACGCATCTCGTAATAACAGCGGCCAGGATAAATCTCTTGCTGGCAAGGCATCATCGGACGTGGGCCGACCAAAGACATATCCCCCTTTAGGACGTTCCATAGCTGAGGGAGCTCATCCAGGGATGTCTTGCGAATAAACCGGCCGACGGATGTGATGCGAGGATCATTGCGCAGTTTCTGTTTTTCGTCCCACTCAGCGCGCGCCTCTGGGTTTTGAGCGAGGTAGTCCGAAAGGATCGTATCCGCATCGGCCACCATGCTGCGCAGCTTTAGCATAGAGAATTCACGGCCATTTTTGCCGACTCGTTGCTGGCGATAGAAAGGCGAACCGCCGTTCAAGGAAATCGCAACTGAGGCGATTAGCACAACGATCGAAACGGGAACCAGCAGGATGGCCACCGCAAACAGGTCGAGAACCCGCTTAAAGAAACCCCGATACAGTGCGGGGGCTGCACTGTTTGTGCCAAGCACAGGCGCATGCGCGCGCCGTTCAAAATAGGCCATTCCGAACCCTCATTAAGAACAGCAAACAACCTCCTGCGCGTCTGAATCAGACACGTGAGCCTCATCTCAGGCTTCAGAGGATCTGCAAATCGTTGCCCCCGATTGGCTGTATCAACAGCCGGTGCAGATCGTCCGACATTCAGTTGTTTGGCTATTCAACAAACCCAACTTCTTTTTAGACAATATCAAATGTGTTGAAAATCGTCCATAAATTTGCCGCACACGCATAAGTTTAATGCATTGTATTTAAACGATTTTTCGAAAATTCAAGCCGTTGAAAACAAAATGTCGCCACATTTTTGGCACGAAAAATATCTGATCGTACACCAAATGCGATCAATACTGAAAATTTCGAGGCAATGTTTCCTGATTTGCGCCAGTCACTGTTTCCACAACTGGCTCAATTTCCGAAGGATCCAAGGACTGGTTCCAATGATTACCCACGCTTCAGCGCTTTCACCCGCTATACGATTTTTTTGATTCGGATTTTGCCAATTGCAGCATAAAAAAGGCAGCGAAGTGGCTGCCTTAAATATCTGAATTTTCGGCTTATTCAGCGTACAGTGACGATTGCGGCGACCGCAAAAATCGAGATCGCAAACACCAAAAGCCCTACGGTCCAGAATATACGTCGCCACCGGCGTTCACGCGCAATCTGCACCGTCGGAATAACAGCTACCGCACGCAGGCCAAGGCTGCGCTCTAGCTGATTTTCAGTGCGAATGATCGGATTACGAAGCTCCATAAACAAGACAGCGGCAACCCCCAAAAGCCCAGAAAGGATGCAGCCCATAAGGGCGATGCGCTTACGGTTAGGTGCAATGGGGTGTTCGGGTGCCACCGCCAATTCAAGCACACGGAAACTCTCCCCCTGCTGGCTTGCTTGAAGCATCAAAGACATCTCTGCTTCCGCCTGATTCCGGGTGATAACCTGATATTGATCAGTCAGTTTCATCAACTCTCGTTCAAGCGCGCTAAGTTCTTTCTCAACCTCCGGTGCGGCGAGAATAAGCTCATTGATCGTTTTGATCTCCAAATCTAACAATGCGGCTTGCTCTTGGAATTGCGCCAAACGGTTCGCAATCACACTATTGCGAGACCCCCGATTACCGGCATTGAGTTCTATGATCTCTTGCTCAATCGCCAGGCGTTCTTGGCGCAGGATCAAAAGTTCATCCCGCTCAGCGCTCAACCCCTCGCCCAAGCTACGGCCATTTTCCTGCTTGAAGGACGCAATCCGAGCTTCTAAAGCCTCGATTGCACCACCTAAACGTGCTTCTTCACTTTCAAAAAATTGAACCGTCTCAGTTGCGCGATCTTCTCGGCGCTTCCGGTTCTGCTCTAGCACGTTATTCACCAGAGTGTTTGCCACCCGCGCGGCAACATCTGGATCACCTAAACGCGCCGTCACGTTTAAAGCGGTGGGAATGATGTCGGGACGCCAAGCAAGGCTTGGATCGGCGACCCGTGTCACTCCGGCGGCAAGGCGCAACGCTGTTACTTTATCGGTATCTGACATGTCCGGGATTTCGGCAAACAGACGCTCACGCTCGATAATATCAAGCAGATTGTCCCGAGACATCACACGCTGCTCAATAATCTGCAGTTGCTGCAGAGTGCGCGCATTTACTGACGCAGAACCGCCAAAGCTCGGCGCTTGGACTTGAGATTGTTCGATCTGGATAACTGCAGAAGCTTCATACTCGCGCGGCAGGCTCACCGCATAGAACAAAGACGCAGCAACGCCAATTGCGAGGATCAATGCCAGCAGCACAATGTGGCGCAAGAATGCACCAATCATCTCGTTCAATGTCGATAGCCCGTTCATCTCAACTGCCTCAAATTCGCTTGCACTCTACGGTGCATTCATTGCTCATCACACTGGGTATGCCAGAGCAATGTGTTTATCCAATGACCGAATTAGGAAAATCACTGCCAAATTCAACGCCCTCAGAGATATGACACAGGCTAAGAAGCTGCTCACCCGACCGAGTTGTCAAACCCGAGAACATGGTGCCTTTCGCAAAACATTCAACGTCTTTCATAAGCCGTGCATCAAACCGGCCTTGCTTATCAAAAATTACAGAAAGCGCATGGAAATCAAATACTTCCTGACTGATGGCATATTGGCATTTATAAATCGCTTCCTTCGCGCAAAAGAAACGACGTGCGACAACACCCCGGTTTTCAAACGGCAACTGGCGCAACCAAGCAAGTTCTTCAGGGCGGCAAATCTCGCTGAATAGATCGGCTTCCAGCGGCAAATTCGGCTCAATATCCACGCCCAGCGCCTTAAATCGGTCACGTTCACCAACAACGGCGACACATGCCATGAGATCATGAGAGATGCTACCAACGACGGCTCTGGGCCAAATCGGTGCGCGGTCTTCTCCCATTGGAATGGCCGATGGTGCGCGGCCCAAAGCAAGCAAGGCACGGCGGGCAGCAGTCCGCCCTGCAGTGAATTCCCTTTGACGGGCAGGCCGCGCATTGGCGATGGCTTGTTCTTCGGCGGGCCAGAGCGGCTCGCTTTCGCTGCGCGGCGAGGTCACAGCAACGGCGGCGCCCGCTGGAACAATCGAGCGGACGGCCATTTCTAACATCGAAAGTCGACGGAGTTGTGTGGTCATGACTGTTTCTCCCGGCGACGCGCGCGCATCGCGCGGCGTTTCGCCATGGCGTCCTGGCGGCTCGTGGCCGCAGGGGTCGTTTCGACAGCTTCTGCTGCAGGTTTTTCGCTTGGTGCCGCGACGGGCGTTGCTTTTGCAACACGCGATCCAGCAAGCGCCGCGACCCGTCCGGCAATGCCAGATAACGTTGGGAAGCGGAAGATATCGGTGATGGAAACGCCTTTAAAACCAAGGCTGTCGCGCATCTCACGATGCGCTTGCACGGCAAGCAAACTATGCCCGCCAAGATCGAAGAAGTTGTCCGATGCGCCTATGCCATCGACGCCAAGAATACGTGACCAAAGGTCTGCAATCTGCGGCAAGACATCAGCTGTTTCCTCGGTCGATGCTTCAACCTTAGGTACCAGCGCATCCGGCTCAGGCGCTTCTCTCTTGGCCGGAGCAGGCAAGGCTTTGCGGTCTATCTTTTTGTTTGGCGTCAGAGGCAATGCATCCAAGCGCACAAAGTGACTTGGCACCATATAGGACGGAACATGGAGATTGAGCTCCGCGCGCATCTCACTCTCGGTCGCAGTCCCCGTTGTATAGGCCACCAAGCGCACATCGCCCGGCACATCCTCGCGGGTAATCACAACCACCTCGTTAACCGAGTTCAATGCCTCTAGGCGGTTCTCGATCTCTCCAAGCTCAATACGGTATCCCCGTAGTTTCACCTGATGATCCGCCCTGCCGATGAAATCGAGCGCGCCATCTAGGCGACGCTGTACCAGATCACCAGTGCGGTAGAGCCGGCCTTTGCCAGCAAAATGGTCTGGCACAAAGCGATCTGCGGTCAAATCTTCGCGGTTCCAATAGCCGCGGGTCACCCCCGTACCGCCAATCAAAAGCTCTCCCGGAACACCAAATGGAACAGGATGGAGGTCTTCATCGACCACGTAAAGCGTTGTGTTCGCAACGGGTTGACCAATATTGGCGGTTGTTTCCTCGGACGATGTTGTAGCCGTGGATGACCAAATGGTGGTCTCCGTCGGTCCATACATGTTGGTGATTGTTGCATCTGACAGCGTATTGAGCTGCCCCACCAATGCACCCGGTAACGCTTCGCCACCAAGGAACATATGCTTGACCCTTGAGAGTGCGGTGGAAGCTTCATCATTCATCGTCAAAAGCCGTGCCATAGACGGTGTGCATTGCAAGTGGGTCACGTCATAACGGATGATCTGACCAGCAATAGAAACATCGTTATCTGAAACAGCAACGCCGCCCTCGAACGCTTTCACAATCTGCGCCAGCGGCCGTAAGCCTTCCAGCACCACATCCGTGTCAATGCCGTAGTCAATCAAACAAGCCACTTCCGTGACGCCGATCTTTTGCAAAGACTCAACGCGCTCGGCACAATCATCGACGGTGCCAAACAGGCCGGAATCCTCGAAATACCGCAGGAAGGCGAACTCTAGGATGCCTTCCATCTCGTCATCATTCAGGCTGCCAAGGTCGAGCTCAAACGGATTGCTCACCCCTTCCGGTTTTTTAAACGCGGGGAATGCCCAAGCATATTGTTTGATAAGCCCCGCCGCCGAACGCAGGTAATTCTTCATCGGCTCACGTGCCGTTTCGCGCACGGTCTCGCGATCTTCACCCACAAATGTGTGCAGCATCAAAGTGACTTTGAAGTCGTCAGGATTGTGTCCAGCTGCGCGCAACTCAGTATGGTAAAGCTTAATCTTGTCAGAGACTTCATCAATGCTCTGACCCAAAAGGTGCGTCAAAATATGTGCGCCGTTGCGGCCCGCTTCTTTCCAGGTCTCGGGGTTACCCGCAGTGGTCACCCAAATATCTGGTTGCGATGAGACCGGACGCGGTTGGGTCAGCGCCTCAAACGTGGTTCCATCCGCACGTGGGAAGGCAACAGCCTCTCCGCGCCAGAGTTTGCGCAGGTCCGCGATCTGTTCAAACATCGCCACCTTGTTATGTGGCGGCGTGTTTTCCGGGCGCAGAACAAAATCATCCGGCTGCCAGCCGCTGGCAATGGCCAGCCCTGCTTTGCCGCCGGTGAGGTTATCAATGACCGCCCATTCTTCAGCGATCCGGGCCGTATGGTGGAGCGGTGCCACACAGCTGCCTGCGCGCACACCGATATTCTTGGTAAAACCAGCCACAGCGGCCCCCGTGACAGATGGGTTTGGATATGGCCCGCCGAAGGCATGGAAATGCCGTTCCGGTGTCCAGATCGCGCAGAACCCGTTGTCGTCAGCAAACTTAGCGCCTTCTAGAAGTAGGCGATATTTGCCCCGACCAGCACCATCATCATTGCCCCAATAATACAGGCTAAACTCCATCCCCTGCCCGTCACGGCCAACTGGCCCATCGGAAATTTGGGTGGCGCTTTCGTCGCCTGAAATTACAACCTTATGGCCGCGTGTCAGCGTGTAGAAAAGCTCGAGCACCGAGATATCAAAGGACAGGCTGGTGACCGCGAGCCAGGTGGCGGGGCCGTCAGTCTTCACGCGATCATCCATGCCCGCAAAGAAATTCACCACATTGGTGTGTTCCACCATCACGCCCTTGGGGCGGCCGGTGGAGCCGGAGGTGAAAATCAGATAGGCGAGATCTGACCCGGACGCCTCGGCGACAGGGGCCTCTTGGGAAGCCGCTTCAATCGATTTCTCGGCATCAATCAACAGAATGTCGGCACCGGTCTCCGGAAGGTCTGACGCAATGGCACTTTGGGAAATCACAAACCGGGCGGCGCTGTCTTCCAGATAGATCGCAATCCGATCCGCTGGGAAGCCGGGATCGAGCGGCAAGTAGGCAGCCCCCGCTTTCATAGCGGCCAAACACGCCACGACCAAATCCAGTGAACGTCGGCAATGCACGCCGACCACATCACCGGTTGAAACACCGCGTGCTTTTAGGACCTGAGCACATTGATTGGACCGTGCATCCAGTTCCGCGTAGGTCAGTGAGGCATGTTCAAAAACCAATGCGGTCGCATCTGGGGTCGCAGCCGCTTGCTTGGCAAATTCCGTGTGAATGGTTGCTTTTGGATCAATATCAACTGATGCGCCGATCCAGCCATTCAGCAATTTCTCACGTTCGGCATCAGGTAAGGCGTCAATGTCGCCAACGCGACCTTCCTCTTTGCTGATACCCGCAATGATCAGCTCAAACCGAGCCGCGAGAAGGTCCGCATGCTCTTTGGAAACACGCGCTTCGTCAAAGCTAAGCTGCGCACCGTTTTCGGAGAGCATAATATTGGTCGCAGCTGTGGAAACCGGCGCGATCCCAGCGCCTGAAACAACGGCAAGATCAGGCGTCTTCAATCCATCGATGTCTGGAGCCCGCGCAACGAGATCACGCGCGAATGTATCTTTCGCTTCGATCTCATCGAGCGCTGTTTCGGCAGCTTTGACGTAATCCGTGACCGTATCTTCAAAGACTGGCGCGAATGACAACGGAACCCATTCCGCAAGATCGCCCGGCGCGACGGTCTGAGCGCTATGGCAATAGGCGATACCCGCGCCTTCTTCACCGCCACTGCGATGTGCCAACAAAGCGGCAGCAGCAACGACGTGTTTCATCTCGGTTTGCGCTGGTACCTTTAATGGCTGAAACGCCAATTTCGCAGACGCGTTCGCTGCGCCGACAAGCGGCAAATCAAGCGCGTGAAAGTTCGCCAGTGCCGTACGCCAATAAGGTTCATGGCGTGCGACCCGTTTGAGGGCTTCATCAATGTGCGCAGCATCTGCAGTCTGCGAAAGCACCTCACCGGTTTTCACAAAATCACACGGATCAACCGGTTGGCCATAAAGGTCTGTAAATGCAGACAAAGTCACCGCACCATCGACACAGGCAACGGTCAAACTTGTTGCATCTACCGCCAACACCTCACCAGACTCGCCTTGGCCTTCCGCAGCGCCAATTTCTGCGAGCAAAAACAGGTCTTCGCCCACAGCAATCTTCGGGGCGCAAAGCGGGTTGAAATACGCACCGTGATCCAATGCACGGACCAACGAAGCTAACTCTGTCGTAGTTTTAGAGAAATCCAGTCGACCACCAGCGGCAGGTCGATCCGAAAGCCCAAAGTACGAGCGGTTCGTCAAATCCTGCGGCAACCTTGGCAATTGTGCCGCTGTGAGTGCAGAGATCACTTCGGGGAAACTCTCAATCGCAGCTGCAAAACATTTTGTATTGAGAGTGAGCGCCGTGTCTTTTTCCGTTATTGCGAAATTGCGTTGGACCAAAAGGTCCCCTTCATCCACGTCACCTTCGATCAGATGCCATGAAATGCCGTGTCCGGTTTCACCATTCATACGCGCCCAAACCGGTGCGTTAAGACCCGCATAGGCGGGCAAAGGACCGTCATGGAAATTCACCGCACCTTTTGTCGCTTGTGCCAAGTGGTCCGCGGGAATGATTTGCAGGTTTGCGATGCTCAGTAGCCAGTCAAACCCGTCTGGAAGCGTGACGTCTTTCAGTGCTCCATCGTGGAGCGTCACCGCATGACCTTGAGACTTCGCCCAGTCCGCAATATCGCTGTTGCGCGTGATGATCGTGGCGATTTCATGGCCAGATCCCACCCAAAGCTTCGCGCATTCCACCAGAAGCGACTCGTTGCCGATCATCACTGTGGATTGCTTTTGCATTGGGCTCACCTGATCCAAACTCATCAACTCACTCCTTCAACGGTCTTAAACCGTTGGGAAAATTCACTTTCCGTGGCCGCCTAAGGCTTCTGCGCAGCGCGGCTTTCAAGGCATGATTTGCCATATCAATGAGGAAATATTTGGGCTGCCCCGTGGATTTCCCTTGAAGAAGGGCTCGCAAGTTGGCGAAGCCGCCACCAACAAGATGGGCAAGCGTCGCAAGCGCTGCGTATCCAACACCGTGGTTTGACACGAAATAGTGCAGGCGCGAGTCCAGCCAAAACTGCGGGATACGGTCCCAAGTTTTCATGCCGGTCGACACAGAGCCGATATGTTCGACCTCGCTCTCGCGCACGTAATCCAATGACCACCCTGCCCGATGTGCGCGCAGACAAAGATCGGTTTCCTCGAAATACAAAAAGAAGGTTTCGTCAAAAAGGCCGATATCTTCCAGCACCTCGCGACGGATCATCATCGACGCCCCCGCCGCCCAGTCCACTTGCTGGGTGTGTTCGGGGATCGGAAGCGGCACGACCGCATTCTTGAAAAGCCGAGAGATGGGGCCGAATTTAGCGGCTCCTTCCAGCTCGCCAGCAATGGATGGAAAGCGGAACGCAGTCAGGTGCGGCTCACCATCAGAGCCGTGAATATAGCTCCCTGCCATTCCAGTGTTTGGATGGATTTCCAAATGGTTATAGAGCGTTTTTATCGCACCATCATGTGGGAATGCATCTGAGTTTTGGATATAGATATAATCCGGCGCGCGACGCTTGATGCCTTTGCGCAAACCTTGCAGAATCCCGAAATTGTTGCCCGCCCCAAAGCCGCCATTGTGCCCTGATTGTAGAACCTCAACTTGGTCATCCGACCACCCCCTATCCGCAACACCTGCGGACATCGCTTCAAATGAGCCATCCTGACTGTCATTATCCACAATCAGAATTTTGCCATTCAACCCGTCCATTTCACGCACGGAGGCTTCTGCCGCCCGCAAGGTCATATCGGGCGTTTTGTAGTTCAAAATAACGGTTAGAAGCGTTTTCTCGGTCATCACTCACTCCGCCGCTCGTCTGAACGGCAAGATCACCGCGTTCCCGCGCTCTGCCTTTTGGATTTCTTTGCGGATATGGGCCGCCAGAACGCGCACGTTTGGCTCTAGCACCATACTGTCATGGTCGCCCGGTACCTCGGTCACATGCAGGTCTGAGGCAAACTGCCCCCAATCATTATCATGCAGAACGTAGGTCCGTTCTGAGTTCACCCAGCGATCCTTGGCCACTTGCCATTTGCCAACGAGTGGCGGGCGATAGAGCGCCACGCGGCCTTCCCATAGTTGAACGTCATACTTAGGCAGCGCCCGATAAAAGGCCGCTTCAATTTCTGCATTGTGGAACTGCGCGCCGTCATCCTCAGTCGCTTCCGCTTTGCGACGTTTTGTAAACTCCCAAAGAATGCGGTTCTTGGCCCATTTGAAGATATAGCCGGCCCCGCCCTTCTTTAGATCAAGCCATTGAATTTTAATGCGATCTTGGAAGGTCAGTGCGCGACGTACCGGAAGTGGCGTATCCAGCATCACGACCAAAGAAACTTCTTCGCCAACTGCTTTGAGCTGACGCGCCATCTCATAGGCCGTCAAACCACCACCCGAGAAACCACCCAGCATGTAAGGCCCATGGGGTTGCACGGATCGCAGCTCGATCAAGTAATCTCGCGCGGCTTCTTCGATGTCATCATGGGGCGCAACGTCCCCAAAAAGGCCTCGCGCTTGCAGGCCATAAAACGGTCGATCCGCGCCGATCAAATGCGCCAGATGGCGCAGGTTCAATACGTTGCCATACATGCCAGCCACCAAGAAGAACGGCGCTTTCTGGCTGTTCCCCGCCTGATGCATCGGCACGATGTGGGTGTATCGGCTTTCCGGCGCGATGGCCTCTGATTGCGCGGGTTGGTCACCGGAGTCAGCCGTTTGATCCCCAATTCGCTCAATGATCAGCTCCGCGCATTTCTCAATGGTTGGCGCTTCGAACAGGATCGAGATCGGGAACTCGATCCGGTAAGCCTTTTTGACCATCGCAAACAGGCGCACAGCGATCAAAGAGTGACCACCAAGGTCAAAGAAGTTATCTTGCACGCCAAGCTCTTCGATGCCCAACAGATCCTGCCAGAATCCGGTTAGGGTGCGTTCGACATCGTTGCGTGGCGCGACAAAGTCATTGTCCAGATCGGGGCGCTCAAATCCTTGGGTATCCGTATCTTGCGCGATAGATTGCTGCGCGATCTGTCGTTTCAGCCCATCGAGTTCCAAAGAGCTTACAATCACGTTAGAGAGACCTGTCCCCAACGCACGACGCAACGCGAGCGCCCCATCTTTGGATGGGATACCCTGAGAAAGGTTGTGTTGCAGACGCTGCTCTGCGGCGGAGAGCACCGGCGCTTGCGGATCAACGCTGCGCACCAATTCGGCTTCACTTGGGCGCGGCAAGCTTTGAACGGTAAAGGCGCTATCAAGACGACGGATCGACAATCCGTCCACTTCAACACACACATTGCCGTCCGTGTCGGCCAATACGACATCAAAGCTCGCGCTGCCCTCTTCTGATGAGCCGCGGACGGCTTTGACCCAGCTTACAATCTGGCTCGGCAGCTGTCCGTAGTGGCGCAACGCTGAATAATTTACAGGCACCCAGAGGTTCTTGGCTTCATAGCCCTCGATCAACTCCATGGCCCAGCCGGTGCCAAGGTCCAAAAGGCCCGGATGTAACGGCACGGATTGGGCTTCTGCAATCAAACCCTCTGACAGGGACAATTCTGCTACCCCTTCGCCCTGCCCCAAAGCGACTGATTTCAGCACGTTCCAATGCGGGCCAAAGTTCAAATGAGCCTCTTGTTGGCTGGTGATATGCGCATCTTTTTCCGCCAGTACAGGCTCTGGCATGCGCGACTTAATCTCTTCCAGATCAAAGGCTTGTGGCGCTGGCAACGCCACCATGGACACATGACCTTCTGCGTGGCGCACGAAGGCATCCTTGTAGTCAGACAAGAGCTCAAATCGGTAGCCAACTTCATCCGGGCGCAGTTTCAATTGCACGGTCTTTGTCGCACCATCGTCAACATGAAGCGCGCGCAAGAATGTCAGCTCGCGCACCTCATAAGCAGCGGTCTCATCCAGCGTTTGCATCGCTTCCGCAATGAGTTCGAGATAGCCCGTGCCGGGGAAGATCGCCTCGCCCGCCTTAGTTCGGTGCTGGTCTAGCATCCATGACGTGGCCGAAGAGAGCGCCATTGAGAAAACAATGGTTCCGTCATCTTCAATGACCACCTGCTGTAGAGCAGCGGCGTCGATGTCTCGTGGTTCAGCAGGTCCTGCTGGCGCGGTACGATCCGACACGTTGTCGACGGCCATACCTACGTCAGACCAGATACCCCAATTCACTGCCGTGACTTTGGTTTGATCACCCTTCCGACTATCCGCATAGGCATTCAGGAATGCGTTCGCGGCCACGTAATCTACCTGACCCACTGGGGCAAGCACGGTGGATGTGGAAGAAAACAGCGCCAAGAAGTCCAATTCGCCATCGGCAAAGATCTGATCCACAATCATCGTGCCATGGGTCTTTGGTGCAAGCACTTCTTCCACCTGTGCAGAGGTCTTCGCAAGCAGAGGGCCATCATCAATGGCACCGGCCGCATGAATCACCCCATGCAAACCGCCGAACGTGTCGCGCACATGCTGAACCGCGGCCTGCATCTCGACCAGATTGCACACGTCACCGGTCACAATCTCAAGCCGCCCTTTAAGCTGTTCAAGCTCTTGGACAATCGCGATTTTCTTCGCAAGTTTGTCAGAGCGCCCGCTGAAGGCAGTGATTTTTAACCATTCGCTGCGATCAGGCAGTTCCGAGCGACTGAGTAAGGCCACATTGGCCCCGGCACTCAGCATATCGCGCGCGACCGTAACACCGATCCCGCCAAAACCTCCGGTAATCAGGTAGGTCTTTCCCTTCTCCCAAGCGATCACTTTTTCTGGAGCGAATGCGTTGGATTTCTGAGATAATTCAAAGCGTTTGCCGTCACGATACGCCGCTTGGAAACTGCGCGGCGGCGCGATCAGGTCTTCGAGCAAGTGCCCCGCCAAAGCCGCGCCAAGCTCCACATCGATGCTGGCACATGTCATGCCCGGCACCTCGCGTGGGATCACGCCAAGCGGGCCACGAATGGTTGCTTTTTCTGGATAGGTCAGCGGGTCTTGACCCACAGAAGCGGCCCCATTGGTAACGCAGGTCATATGCACAGGTTGCGGCAGATTTTCGTCAATCACCGCTTGGCCTAAGAACATCAGTGAATGGAAGCCCTGTTCCAGATTGCGGTGGAAGAAACTGCTGCCCGGACGGAAGCTTTCTTTGCTGGTCAGAAGCCACATATGCAGAATGCGGTTGGGCGCTTGACCATTGGCGATCAAGTCTTTGAGCAGCTGATCGTAACCCTCTCGGCCACGTTCTGGCGAAATCACATATTGCGTGTCAGTTAGCTTGCCAAATGCGTCGCCCGGCGCGACTTCGACCACCGAATGGCCGGCTTCGCGAAGCGTTCTTGAAAGGTCACGACCAAGGCCGTCCTCATCCACAAAAATCAACCAAGACTGCGGCTCTGTCAGCGACAGATCCGCCAGCGCATCCACATCATATTCTGCAAATTTCGGCGTCCAGACAGGACGATAGCCCCATTGGGTCCGATCTTCGGTGCGCAGCAGCTCCTCTGCCTCTGGAATATGGCGTGTGTCGGGTTCGATAAAATAAGACGTGCGCTGGAACTGGTAAGACGGAAGGATCACCCGATTGCGACGCGCATCTCCCCAGATTTGGGACCAATCAAACTCTGCTCCATTCGCCCAAAGGCGGCCTAAAACAGACATAAAATACAGGTCATCCTCAATCTCTTGGTCTGGATGACGCAGGGAAGAGATGGCTTTGCCCTGCCCCACGGACGGATGCATGCCCGCCAATGAGCTAAGCGCCTTGCCGGGCCCGACTTCTAAGAAAATGCGGCCAGGCACCTCTGCCAATGCACCAATGCAATCGGCGAACCGGACAGTCCCGCGCAGATGCTGCACCCAATAGTCTGGGTCCATTGCTTGTTGATCCGTCAGCGGCTCACCGGTGCGGTTAGAAATAATGGGCAAGCTTGGCGCGTTCAGCGTGATCAAACGGAGGTAGTCACCAAACCGCTCAAGAATCGGCTCCAACATCCGCGAATGTGCCGCAATATTGATGGCAATACGCTGCGCTTCGATCTCTTGTTCAGAAAGCTTTGCAGCCAATGCATCAAGCGCGGCATCTGGCCCCGACACAACAGTCAGATCCGTCGCGTTTTCTCCCGCAATATCAAGATCATCGCCTAACATCGGCTCCAGCGCACCACGGGACAACGGCACAGACAGCATGCCCCCGGCGGGCACCGTTTCAAACAACTGGCCGCGCAACAAGACAAGACCGATACAGTCCTCAAAAGACATGACCCCAGCCAAACAAGCGGCTGTGTTTTCGCCCATGGAATGACCGACCAATGCGGCTGGTTCAACGCCCCAGCTTTTTAGAAGCTGCGCCAGCGCATATTCCGTGATCATGATCAAAGGCAATTGCACCGATGGGCGCAACAGCTCTCGGTGTGCTGCGGCTTCATCAATCCCGTCGGCGAGCCATAGCGCCCGGGCATCTATCTCAGATTTCTGACCTAGGATTGCGAGCCCCTGATCCATCCACTCTTGGAAAACCGGCTCGGTCTCATAGAGATCACGCGCCATATTCACATGCTGCGCACCGCCTCCGGGGAACATAAAAACGACGTCTGGATCTTGAACTTCCGCCGTATGACTGAACACCCGGCGTTGGTCTTTTGCTTCCAATAGATCGGCCGCCTCTTCGTGGCTGCTGGCAACCACAACCCGGCGTTTTTCAAAGGCACGACGCCCCTTTTGCAGCGTATAGGCCACATCAGCGAGATTTTGTTCTGGATGGGCACGCAGATGCGCCGCCAACGCCGCAGCATTTGCGTCTAAGGCTTTGTTTGTGCGCCCGGAAATGGTCAGCAATTGGAACGGCCAATCGCTCTCTTCCGATGCGGGAAGCGGCTGGGCCTCTTCCAAAACCACATGAGCATTCGTACCCCCGACACCAAGCGAGTTCACCCCTGCCCGGCGCGGGCCTTTGTGGGAAGTCCAATCCTGTAGCTGGTTGTTCACCCGGAACGGGCTGGTTTCGAAATCGATTGTGGGATTTGGCTTTTCAAAGCCAAGGCTTGGCGGCATTTGCGCGTTCTTCAACGCCATTGATGCTTTGATCAGGCTGGCCGCACCCGCAGCCGTGTCCAGATGGCCAATGTTGGTCTTCACGGAACCGACCCGGCAGAACCCCGCTTCATCCGTTGTTTCACGAAAGGCTTCGGTCAGGGCTGCAATCTCAATAGGATCCCCCAGATAGGTGCCAGTTCCGTGGCACTCTACATAGTCGACCGTATCCGCGGGCACGTCAGAAATTTCCAACGCATCCATGATTGCTGCTGCTTGGCCGTCGACGGAAGGCGCTAAGTAGCCGGCCTTATCAGAGCCGTCATTGTTCACCGCAGATCCCCGGATCACCGCCCAGATGTGATCTCCATCGGCCAATGCGTCCTGCATGCGGCGCAGAACTACGACGCCTGCCCCGCTGCCAAACACCGTGCCTTGTGCGCGGTGATCAAAAGCGTGACAGTGACCATCAGGCGATAATATCTCGCCCTCTTCAAAAATGTAGCCGCGTTTATGGGGCAGTTCGATGGTCACGCCGCCAGCCAATGCCATGTCACATTCGCCATTCAACAGCGACTGACACGCGTAATGGGTGGCCACCAAAGACGTGGAACATGCCGTCTGAACGGACATGCTTGGGCCCTTAAGGTCCAGAATATGGCTTAGCCGTGTGGATAGGAAATCTTTGTCATTTCCCGTATGGCGCAACAAGAACATGCCGGTGCTGTCCACCAGATCGCGGTTTGAGCAGAGGTTGAAATAGAAATAGCTGCCCATCCCGCAGCCACCGAAAACGCCGATGTCACCAGCAAAATTCTCTGGCACATGGTTGGCATTTTCCAACGCTTCCCAACTCACCTCAAGAAACTGGCGGTGTTGCGGGTCCATAATGGCCGCTTCTTTGGGGCTAAGGCCAAAGAACTCGGCGTCAAACTTCTCAAAGTCCTTCAGAATCGCTGCGGATTTCACATAGTTCTTGTGCTTCAAGCGCACAGAGCTTTCGCCTGCATCGAGCAGTTCTTCTTCGCTAAGTGGCGTAATACATTCCACACCATCGCGCAGGTTTGCCCAATATTGATCAAGGGTGGCGGAGCCCGGCAAATGGGCCGCCATACCGACTATCGCAATATCGTTCTCAGTCCAAAACGCGGACGCTGGTTTTTCAGCCATAGTTCACTCGATCATCGATGCCTCAGACCGGCATTTTTGTGCACAAGCCAGTCCATTGGCGTCTAAGTAGCCCGCAAACCAAGCGTCAACTTGGTAAGATCAAGGCGAATTTAGGGCGAATAAATCGTTTACAAACGACGCATTAACCCAAAGCGCGAGCAGCAAAATGATCACTCCGACGGCAGCAAAAGTTAGATCGTGCAGCGGGTCCCAAACGCCCTGATGGCGCGCAAGCCAGACCACGACAGGATAAACCACAATCATTCCAATGCCTTGCCCCATAAGAGCACCCGGCAGGCCAAAGGTCATGACACCGACCAAAAGCCCTGTAATGAGGCAGACCATGCGGCAGAAGCTTAAAATAAAGAAACGCTGGGAATCCCCACTTGCGAGCGCCGCTTGATCGTAAGTCAAAACGATCAGTTGCGGCAGCTGCGCACAGGCAACAAAAAGGAGAATACCGCCAGCTAGCGCGTAACGTGGGTCATAGAGAAACTCGATCAGCCAACCAGACAACAGCGCAAGCACGCCTAATGGCACCATGAGACCCGTGGACAATAAAAAGCGCATCTTCCGAAGCTTAAGGTAATTGTCTCGGGACTCTTTGGGCGGTTTTTCCCGGTAAATAGGGATCAAAATCCGGCGGATCACCATGCCCCCCAACAAAAGCGGGAAACTCGCCAAAAAGAAGCCGATATTGTAAATCCCCAGGATCTCGATCGAGAGGAAACGACCAAGAATAATCTTGTCACCTTGGCTCAAAAAGAAACCCGCAGCGGTGCTGAGAAACACCCATTTTCCGAAGTTAAACAACTCGCCCACGGCCGGTTTTTCCCAGCGCAAATGGTTGTGCGCACCTGGAAGCAGCACAGTGAGCATGATCAGGTTGAGAAACGTGCTAACGATCCCGCTGATCACCAAGGCCCAGACGCTTTCTAAGATCAACGCTGCAATCACAGCAATAATCAGTGCAATCACTTGCGTCACCAATTCGATCACCGTGAGAAGGCCGAAGTTGAGATGACGGTTCGCAGTATCTAGCCGCGTGGGATTGAACCCCGCGATGAAAAGCGTGATGCCAATCGCTGGTAGAAGTTGCTCAAGAAGTGGCGCGTCAAAAAACTGCGCCGCTGGGGCCGCAATAATGAAAGTCACCATCCACAGGGTAAAGCCACGGATGATTTGCATCGTCCAAGCGGTGTTCAGGAAATCTGGGTCATCCCCACGCTTGCTTTGCATAATCGCTGGCGTCACGCCAACATCTGAGAAGTTGTTCAGACCTTGCATGAAAACATAAACCAGAGCCATCAAACCGAAGGCTTCCGGAAACAAGATGCGCGTTAGTATCAAATTCGACGCAAGACGAAGCAACTGACTACCGCCAAAACCGATAAGCGTCAGCGCACCACCGCGCATCGCTTTGGCTGCAAGCCCTTGACCCTGCATCAGATTTCTAAGTCGTCCGGCGCTGGGACTGTTTGCGTCTTTATCCGTCATCTACCGCGGCTCCATGCCTCGCCAGATTGGTCTTTTGTGAAGCGCACAATCAACGATACCGTCGCATAGACAAAGAACCCAATCGGGTAGGCCAAAGCAACAGAGGCGATCTGCTTCCTGTCAAACGCACCTTTGTCTTCGTTCTTGAGCAAATGCCCATAGCGCTCGGCGATTTGCTCGACACCTTTGTTTTGACGGCGGCGCACTTTGATCAAATTGCGCCAGCCTTCTGCAATCGGCCATACGTAGGTGCCCGGCACCCCATATCGCTCGCGCGGTTTAAACAGCAGCCGGACATACATGTCGTCTGAAATGATGTTGGGAAAGTCGCCCCAGCGCTCGCGCCCCGCTTTGTTGACGGCAAACAAGCCAGAACCAGGGACAGATTTCGCCATAAACGGCACGCGCGACCAAAACCGACCGTAGGCGCGGCTGACGCGGCTCGCAGCTGCCATGCGCAACTTGCCACTTGCCCAACCCGCTTCTTCGCGATCCAAGGCCCGTTCGATCTGATGCAAAACACGGTTTGACACCTGAACATCCGCGTCCAAGTAGATACGCACATCACCAGTCGCATGCCGATCACCAACATTGAGCGCATGAAGCTTGTCTCCAATCTGCAAATCAAAGACGCGCATGGACCACTTCTTGGCTTCCGCCAATTTGACGTAACGCTCTGCAATATCAACGGTATTGTCGGTGCAACCATTGGCAACCACAAGGATTTCAGCCTGCTCTAATCGTTCAGACGCCAGCACGGCCTCAAGGCAAGCGGAAATCCAGATCGCCTCGTTATTTGCCGGTATGATAATGCTTGTAGTCAAATTCTGCCCTGCCATTTTTTGGCGTCTTTATGCTCGGTTTATTGTGCCAAATATGCTAACTCAAGACCAAGCATCTATTGCAAAGCACAATAAACAAACGATCGAGCGGCGCTGTGACACAATCCCCAAAGATTGGGTATTTGATACCCGAATTTCCGGGCCAGACCCACATTTTCTTTTGGCGCGAAATTTTGGCCCTTGAGCGGATGGGCATCGAGGTCGTGTTGTTTAGCACACGGCGGCCGCCTCCCGGTTTGATTTCCCATAAATGGTCTGTCGAGGCCATTGCGCGGACAGAGTATCTTGGCGTTGTGGACGGCGCTGCAGCGGCGCGCACAGCCTTGTCGGTTTCGCCAACTGTCTACGCCAAAGATGTCCTGCGCGAAGGCAAGACATTGGGCAAGGATTTGGCGGTAACAACCGGCGCCGCGCAGCTGTTAAAGAAATCCTGTGCACAACACGGTGTGTCCCATGTCCACGTACATTCCTGTGGTCGCGCTGCACTTGTCGCGATGCTGGCAAATCGCATGGGCGGCCCGTCATACAGTGTCACGTTGCACGGACCGATGTCGGACTACGGTGTTGGTCAAAAGCTAAAATGGCGGCACGCGAAATTTGCAACTGTGATCACTGAGAAGCTCAACGCTTTGTTGCCCGAACAATTAGGCGATGATCTTCCGGAAAAGGTCTTCATCCAACCCATGGGCGTAGATGTCAGCGTGTTAAGCCGCGATGGGGTTCCTTACATGCCCTATCACTCAGGTGGTCCGCTGCAGTTATTCTCTTGTGGCCGTTTGAACATCGTTAAGGGCCATCAGGACTTGATCGACGCGGTGAAACAGTTGCGAGATCAGGGCATCGATGCACGTCTCAATATCGCCGGAGAGGATGATGACGGCGGCCATGGCTATCGGCGCGTTCTTGAAGAAAAGATCGCCGATCTCGACATCGGGACGTCAGTCAAACTGCTTGGTGCGATCAGCGCAGAGGATGTCAGACGCCACCTTCTAGAAGCGCATATCTTTGCGCTCGCCTCTTGGCATGAACCGCTTGGTGTCGCCTATATGGAGGCTATGGCGTGTGAGGTGCCCACAATTGGAACAGACGCAGGTGGTGTGCCGGAGTTAATCCGCCATGGGGTGGACGGCGTCATGACAAAGCCGAAATCCCCCACGGACCTTGCGGCGGCAATCCAACTTCTCTCCAATAATGCAGAGGACGCAATGCGGCTTGGCAAAGCTGGGCGCGCACGGGTTTTGGACCGGTTTGACTGTAAAAAAGGTGCCGAGCTTATCGCGCGAGAGTCACTGGATTTGACGATTTCAAAACAGATCTGACGTGGCGATGATCACATCTGGCAATTGAGAGAATTCAATCGTTTCAACGCTATAAAGATGCACCTCGCTTTTCTCTGAACGCGCAATCACACGCGCGTTTTTCTGAGAGAAACGAAAGTCCTCCAAGAATCCTTCAAGAACGACGTGATCGTTGCCGTCCCCCCCGTGGATATGGTCTTTGCCAATTCCCGGCGCGAAGTCGTCGTCCCCCGCCAAACCCATCAATACGTCGGCGTAAACACTTCCTTGAATTTTGTCGGAGCCTGCGCTGCCTTCGGCGAACACACCTTGAGCAAAGACATCAGCGCCGCGATCATCCTGCCATGCGGGGCCAGCCGCATTGTAGGCCGCCAGAAAATCGGCTCTTGGGTTCTCGTCACCTAGGTGGCGCAAAGCCCCCCAGCTGCCCCATTGGCTTGGACGGCCAACGTCAACAAACGCATTGAACACTTGTCCGCCGACCGCATCCCAACCTGCAAGCAAGGTTCGATAAATATCGGCCATTTCTGGGGAGTAATTATACGCCAGCAAAAAGTCGGTAATGGTTTGGTTGTTGGTCCATTCCCCCAAACCCACGACATGGGTGCCACCCTCATACATCATCAAATCAAACCCATTTTTCTGAGCTGTATCTGCTTGATAACGCCAATTGGTTTCGATCAACTCTTTCAGGCTGTGTTCGCGTAGATGTGCCGTCATTTTGGCGAACGCCCCTTGGTACCCTACACCGGCTTCCTGACTCTCCGCAATCCAAGCGAGGACCTGCTCTCCCATACCGTCCTCATCGAAGGGATAGCCGAAATACCCCGTCACCGCGTAAGCGTCAAAGAGGTCGCCGGGGCGCTGAGATCCGCGCTCAACTGCCATTGGCGCATCAAGCATGCCCTGTTCAAGACCCGGCCAATCCGTGTGGGTCGCAATCACGCGCTTGAGCCGATGCATATCCCCGCCAAATGCGTCGCCGATGATCTGCATGACCTGAGCCGCACGAAACCCGTAGAACTGCATCCACGCATCACCTGATGCGTTATCACCCCACAGCGCCTCTGCTTGTGCCGCGGCCCAATGGGATTGGGGCGTAATGAAATTCCACACTTCGTTTGAATACTCGACATGGGCAACAAGTCCCGGTCGCAATCTGTCATGAACCATTTCAGCAAAACTGCGCACGTAGTCGTCATCAGCCATGTGGGGCACGTTGATCCAGGGATCTGCCCCCACTTGGTTCACCAGATCAAGGATGACCTCTAGCGGCACTCCTTTGCTGGCATATGTATAGTCGCCCACCTGCGCCCGATCAGCCCATGTTTCTACCGGAGAGCTATTGGTGATCATCCAATCCATAAACCGCAAAAGACGCGCGTCTTGGATGGCGGTTAGCCACTCTGGGTTAAAGACCACACCCGCTTCGAACAGTGGGATCTGATCCTCCCGCACCACTGCGACATTGCGGATGTAATCCCCGGTGCCCTCTGGATCCGTTTCGCTGATGGCTAAGCCAAGCAACCCATCGCCCGGCGCAAACCGGAACCAGATTTCACCCTCATCATACCGCAGCGCCCGCGCGCGCCCCACAATCGCAACCTCACCCTGCCCCTCATAGGTCATGCGATAAACGCCAGCATGCTGAACCGCCTCCTCTGGAAAGTCGGTCATCATGTAGGTTTCGAGTTTTGTCACTTCATCCGGGATCTTTTTGGGCCACCCGTTTTCATCCAGATAGCCACCGTCACGCAATTCCGGCTCTCCCCAACCACCAAATTGCCCCGGCAAGTGCCCGACCCATTGCCGCGCAGACTTCATGACATCCACAAAAGGCATTTGCGTGCTCCAGTCCGCAATGCCATTCAGGCCATACCCAAGCGCAGGAACGCCGATTTGTGCTTTTGCAGTCTTTAACGGCTCAATTGCAGGCGTCGTCGCAGTTGTTTCAGGTTCGACTCGCTCGTGAATTTGCGCCTTTTGCTCGGGCTGTTCTGGCATTTCCTCACGGATAATGCGGACAAAATCATCGAAATTGGGGCCAATCAGCGGATGCACATCTGTTGGCACCTGATCCGCATTCGGCATTTCTCCGAACAAAGCAAAATAGGTTGGGATAGATGCCAGGAAGTAAAGCGACGCTGTGCCATGGGGCGCGTCATCAGAATATAAATCCGTAACCGGGATATCTTCCATTCCGGTTTCCTGAAACGCCCGCGACAGGATCCGAGCCACAGGCAATAGGACCACGTCTTGTTCAGGAAGCGCAGCCTGCACTTGTGCTACAAAATCAACATGCCAATCGTGAAACTCGGCGATGTTGTAATCGTGGTAGCGTCGCAAACGCCGCTTGTTTGGCGGAAAACTGCGCAGATAAGGCGCCATCTCAGCCCAACCTTCGTAGAGTATGACTCGCTTTCCTTGGCCTATTTGCGCCAAGAGCGCGACGGTCGCCGAAAGTGGGGACGACCCATCCGGATTATCTCCGTCATAAGGCCGGTCCGCCGATTGGTACTGAATGAAATTGGCGGAATTCAGCAGGAAGGTATCATAGCCGACATCCTCAAAGTTTCGGTAGCTACGGGTCCACGCAGACTCCACCGATGAAAATCCCCAATTCGCAGTGGGCGGCAACTCCTTATGAAAATTCCGCAAAAAGCCAAATTGTCCATCCAATGCAAAAGGTTGGCCATTGTTCTTCGCAAGAACGCCAAGCCAGTATGGCACTGTTGTTTTTTCGCTATCAGAGACGTGATTGATCAGGCTATTGCCAAAAACATACACTTTCTCGCCAAGCATTCCTTCTTGCGCCCAAACGGCATGCGTCACACTTGCGCTGAGAACAACAGGCATCACAACACGGCGCGCGATAAGGCCGCTCCAACGGCGCAGCTTTGACCGACAGACCCCTGCCCGGAGGATCCGATTACAAATTTGACCTAACAATTTTGCCTCCTGAAACTCTTTCGCTGAAGTTAACGCGTTTTCCACACAATCCTATGATTTTCTTGATCAAAATTGCCGGGATCCGTATTATCTAGGCAAATTGGTCGATGCGCCAAAATAAATGACCATGAGGCAAGAGCATGCCCGATTATACTTTTGAAGTCTTCCGCTGGACCGGTACGTATTACAATGCAACGTACAATACGTCTTATGAAGCCACCTACAGTGATAACGACGCAAACGCTGGCGGCTCTAGCGACAGCGACGAGCAAGTTTCTATTGATGGCGGCGCGTTCAACGCGACCGGTGGTCAGCCGTATTCGATTCAAGTCAGTTTCACTGATGTTGATGGCAACTCTCACGTAGAAACCTTTAACTTCTTCTACACCGCTGACGGCGGTTGGTATTTTGCGCCGCTGCCTGACTCTGAATTCACCGTCGGGGCAACGCTTGGCTCCTACCAAAGCCACACGGTCGGTTGGGCTTATGACGATGTGGTTTGTTTTGCTTCGGGAACCATGATCGAAACCGACAATGGTCCGCGCTTGGTCGAAGATCTGGTCGCGGGTGACCTCCTGCTCACCCAAGATGGTGAAGCCAAAAAACTTGTGCTCAACATGGGCCGCCGTCTCGATGCCGAACAATTACAGGCCAATGACAAGCTCTACCCTGTCAGGATCTCTGCAGGCTCTTTGGGCGGCGGGCTGCCAAAACGTGACCTGCTCGTGTCTCGCCAACACCGCATGCTGGTGAGTTCAAAAATCGCCGAACGCATGTTTGGCAAAGCTGAGGTGTTTATCTCAGCGATCAAGCTAACCGATTTGCCCGGCATCTTTATTGACCACTCCGTAACATCGGTTTCTTACCACCACCTTCTGATGGAAAACCACGAGGTGATCTTTGCAGAAGGCGCGCCTGCGGAAAGCCTGCTGACCGGCGATGAAGCGATGAAAACGCTGGCGCCGGAGCAATTGGAAGAGCTGAAGATTCTTTTCCCAGAGCTGGCAGAGATGAACACCGCAACGCCAGCGACCTTGATTCCAAACTCCAAAAGTCAGAAGCGCTTGGTTGCGCGCCACGGTCAAAATCGGCAACCTTTACGCAACCTCCGCTGATCGCCGCGCAATAAAATTACTCTGTGCATTTGTTACTTGCAGTGCACCAAAACCCATTGTTTACCCTGCGTCCGTGGGAGAAATTTTGGGAGGCTATAATGGCCCTGAGCGACGATATTCGCACTTATTTTGATGGCACTTGGCAGGACGGTAACGTCGCGGTGATCCGCGCGGCCGACCATGTGGCATGGCTTGGGTCACAGGTGTTTGACGGCGCGCGTAAGTTTCAAGGTGTGATGCCAGACCTAAAAGGACATTGTCATCGTTTGGTGCGCTCTGCTGAGGCGATGGGGATGATCCCGAATGTCACCGGAGACGAGATTCTTGAAATCGTCAAAGAAGGCGTCGCGACATACGCGGATGATGCCGAGCTTTATATTCGCCCCATGATGTGGGCCACAGAAAGCACGCCTGGCATCATCGACATCGACCCTGAAAGCACCGCTTTCTCGGTCTGCATTGAAACATTGCCAATGCCAAAGCCACAGGGTTTTTCTCTGACCGTGGCACCCTTCTGCCGCCCTCGCCAAGACATGGCGTTGACCGAGGCTAAGGCAGGTTCTCTTTACGCCAATAACGGCCGCATCATGGCTTGGGCTCGGGCGCGTGGGTTCTCCAACGCCTTGTCATTGGACATTGACGGCAACGTGGCCGAAACCGCATCGACCAACGTTTTTGCCATCAAAGATGGTGTGGTGTTCACACCCGTGCCAAACGGTTGTTTCCTCAATGGTCTGACGCGCCAACGCGTCATCGCGCTGTTGCGCGCCGACGGTGTTGAGGTGAATGAAGTGAAAATGACCGTGGCGGATTTTGAAACCGCGGATGAGATCTTCTGCACCGGAAACATTGCGAAAGTTATGCCTGTCGAACGGTTCCAAGACCGCATGCTCGGAACAGGCCCGATCACGCAACGAGCGCGTGACCTCTATTGGGACTTCGCACTTAGCGATTGATTATCGGTTGGCGCGTGCCAGCAAGAGCACCGCCAACAATCCAACCAAGACAATCAACACAGCACCTGGGCTTGCATCGCCCAGGTTTTCCAGACTCGCCTGATCATGGACGCGCGTCGCGAGCGTTTCGTAGTTGAAAGGACGCAGCAACATCGTTGCAGGCAATTCTTTTACGCAATCCACAAACACAAGCAGCAGCGCCGAACCTGTCGAGCCGCGAATAAGCGGGAAATAAATCTCTCGCAAGGTTTGTGCACGGGTTCGGCCCAATGACCGAGCGGCCATTTCAAGGCTCGGCGAAACGCGCCCCATGGCCGCGTCGGCAGCCCCCTGCCCGATCGCAAAGAAACGCACACAATACGCCAACACCAGCGCAAAGGCGGATCCAGTCAGCAATAGCGGAGCGCGTTCGTCCGTAAAGCTCTCAATGAATTCTGCGAGCCGGTGGTCCAGAAACGCGAGCGGGATCAGGATACCCACACCAAGTACCGCACCCGGCGCGGCGTATCCTATCGTCGTGACCGGCAAAAGCAGTCTTGGCAGTGACCGCCCAGACAGGCGCACGCCATAGACAAGGAACACGCCAGCCAGAACGGTGATCACAGCCGCCATTCCCCCGACCGTCAGAGTATTGGTCAGCGCGCGCAAAAGGCTTTCATCGCCCCAGCGTTCCGGGTTCTTGAAAGCGTGGCTCAGGATCACCGACAATGGCAACACAAAGCCAATTAGGAAGGGCAGAAGGCATGCCAGGCTCGCACCAACAGCAGGTAGGCCGCTCAACCGAACACGCTCCACGGGGCGGTGGCGGTTGGACAGGTTGAAGAAACGGATCTTGCGGCGACTGATTTTCTCCATCGTGACCAAGAAGATCACCAGAACCAAAATGACCGACGCAATCTGTGCAGCGCCGCCAACGTTATGACTTTCAAGCCAAACGTTGAAAATGCCTGTGGTCAGAGTCTGAACTGCAAAATAATCGACCGTACCGAAATCGTTCACGGTCTCCATCATCACAATGGCGGCTCCCGCGGCAATCGCCGGACGCGCCAAGGGTAGACCCACCCTCCAAAATCGCCCAAAGGCCCCAGCCCCGAGCGAACGCGCCACTTCTTCAGCAGAACCCGATTGCTCCCTGAATGCAGCCCGGGCGAGAATGTAGACATATGGAAAGAGCGAAGCCGACAGCACAATGATCGCCGCACCCATGGACCGTATTTCCGGGAACCAGTAATCCCGCGCAGTCTGCCAGCCGAAGATACTGCGCAAAGCGCCCTGAACTGGTCCAGCGTATTCAAGGAAATCCACCAAGGCATAAGCGCCAACATAGGCAGGGATCGCTAAGGGTAAGAGCAACAGCCATTCCAGCCAACGCGAGAGCGGGAATTGGTATCGCGCGATCAACCAAGCAGCACAGGTGCCAATCGTGGCAGCCAATGCACCCACCGAAATCATCAGCACAACGGTTGTCTGCAAATACCTTGGTAAGGTCGTTGCCATAAGATGTGGCCAAATGTTCTCGGTCGGGAACAAAGCCAACACCGCCACCGCCAAAATCGGTGTCAGAACAACCGCCGCAATAAAAATTGCCCCAAAGGACCAGGGATCAAACTTCAAAACGCCGCGTAGGCCGTGTTTTGTGGGTGCCGTTGTCTCACTCATAGCCTCCTGTTGCCTGAAACAGGTTTCGCTGTCCAGAAACGAAGCTATATTGGGCGCCAAAGTCGCAGAAAGAACAGATTATATGCAGGTCGCCTTACATTGCGGAGCCCCTTACACGGATGAGAACCGCCTACAGCTTTGCCTTGGCAAAAACCGAGAGCGACTGGCTGAAGTGGGAACCTTTGTATCTCGTCCATCCAGCTACCGAAAAAATCTGCGGCCCGTCCTTCAGCGGTTCAAAGAAGGCACTGGCGACGATGCGCTGCGCGAAGAGTTCCTGACGGCAGTCTGCGGGGATGTCACTCCGAACCGAGTTGTCTTTTCAACAGACACTTTTTTCGGCGTTCCCCGCGCCAGCGTGCGCGATGATCAGTTCTATCCTGGGTATCCCTTTCGGATGGACCATTTCCTAAAACTCTTTGATGGCGCGGAAGTGGAGCTGTTCTTTGCGATCTGCAATCCAGCGACCTACTTGCAAAGCCTCGCCAAAGGGCATCCGGGCGAAGACCCCATTGCCGTTATTGAAGAAAGCGACCCCATGCAGCTGCGATGGTCGGGTATGATCGCGCGCTACAGGAATTTATTTCCGCAGCTTCCCATTACGGTTTGGTGCAACGAAGACAGCCCGTTGATTTGGCAGGATATTGTCCGTTCAATCGCTGGGGTGGACGCCGATTTTGAACTCGCCGGTACCCATGATTTTTTGGCAGAGATCATGGAAGAGGAAGGTTACAAGCGTTTCCGAGAATATTTGACTCAACGTCCCGCCTTGACCCCAGCGCAGCAAAAGCGGGTGATCGCGGCCTTCTTGGAAAAATTCGCTAAAGACGAATTGTTGGAAGAAGATATCGACTTTCCGGGCTGGACCGACATGCATGTCGACACATTGACCGAACTGTATGACGAAGATGTCTATGAGATCGAGAAGATCCCCAACATTAAGCTATTAATGCCTTAAAACAAAAAACCCCGGTCAGACCGGGGCTTTGGCTGTGCTGTAAAGGATCAGAGCTTTAGCTCATACCCAGCGCTTCTTTGTACATTTCCAGAACAGCCTCTTCTTCGGCGATATCGTTCTGGTCACGCTTGCGCAGCGCGATAATCTTGCGCATCACCTTGACGTCATAGCCGCGCCCTTTGGCTTCGGCCATCACCTCTTTTTGGTGTTCCATAATGTCTTTCTTTTCCTGTTCCAAACGTTCGAAACGTTCGATGAACTGGCGCAATTCGTCCGCGGTGACGCGGTAGCTTGCCTCAACGGTGCTGTCGGACATGGTCTCTCCTGTCTTCTTCGTCGCGCACCCTAATCGCGTCCATTATCAGCCGCAAGCCACCAATCGGATCAGCCTTGCGAATAAGCGCTCAATCCGTTAGGCGATGCAACGATCTTGAGGGAGAGATGCATAATGGAATGGTTGATTTGGGTCGGCACCGCGATTTCGCTGGTGGGTCTCGCAGGTTTGATCCTGTCCATTATCCGTGTGGCACGTTTGAAAAAACAGCAGCTGGCTGACGAGGAACTGCGCGCAGCGGTTCAAAAAGTGATGCCTTTGAACCTTGGATCGCTTTTCCTCTCTGTCATTGGCCTTATGGTCGTGATGGTGGGTATTTCCTTCAGCTGACACCATCAGCTTCGGCGTTTAAAGCGTTGAAATTCATGCCATTTTTGATCATATCTATGAAATGGGAATTAGGTTGCTGATCTGATCGCCCGGCACTCAGTTGATACCGCAATCCCAGCAACCCGTGTTGGTCTGCACTGTGAAAAGGCCCCCCCGTTTGCGGCTTAAAGCCTAAGTGATCCACAGCGAGAATATCCAGTTCCGCAGGTTTGGACACAATACCTTCCGCCAACAACATGGCCCCAGTGTTTGCAAGAGATCCCAAACATCTCTCCACGATCACCTCATCACTCGCATTGACGCCCGCATCAGATCGGAGGGCGTCCAGTTCAAGTTTCGCCTCGGGATTTTGTCGTCCGATCATATCCTCTTCGTAGAGATAGAAACCGGCCTGACTGCTCAAGCCAACTTCTCCGGCTTTGGCAAGCGCGTATGTCAAAGGCAAATTCACCTGTAGCTTTTCTGGGCTCTGCGCCATGAGCAGCCGGATGCTATCAAGCCCGACTCGATCCGCGAGTTCGAAAGGCCCCTGCTGGACGCCAAACCCGCGCAATGCGCGATCAATCGTGTCAATCGCGCTACCGCCAATTGCGATCTGTTCCGCGGCTTCCAGCAACGAGAGAAAGAGAGCGGTTGTGGCAAGACCTGCGGTTTGGGAGACACTGACACCAAACAGCCTTAACCGTTCGAGCAAAGCCTGCGTCTGGACCAAGGCAACCGGGTTCAAGTCCCCGTCTGGCGTGCGGCTGATATGAAACTCACAAGATTGTCCGAGCATCGGATTGGGTAGCCAAATTGTAGCGGATTGGGCAACACGCCCAAAGGCCTCCGTCAGATCTAGTTCCTCAACCTGATCCGTGATTGACACAAACGATGCATGATCTGGCACGATCCCTGCCAGCGCGACGGCGCGACGCTCGCGTTCGTCGCCCCCATCGTCGGAGCAGTCGAGCACCATATCAACCGTAGCACAGTCCTCAAGTTGCTCAGACAGGGTTAATTGATCCGCAACCTGGCGCTCATATGTCTGGTTCAGCCCAAAAATCTCTGCTTCGCTTCTTGCGGCATCTAAAATATCAAAACGCACATCTTCTGCGGCTTCATCCTTTGAGTGAAACAAAGTCACATTGGCGCCGCACAAAAGCAGCCGTGCGGCTATGACAAACGCAGTTTCTGTCTGCCCCAGGACACCAATCCGCTCCAGTCCATCGCCAGAAAGCCCCGCATTCAGACTGGCCCGCTGTCTCAATCGCCTTTGACTCTCCAGATGTCTTTGGCCGCGCGACTCCGGGCGCGCCTCCGACGACTTAAATTGCTCTCTTTCGAACGCAAGCCCCGCGTGAAAGGGCAATAACAGCGCACATTCTACCGCTTTGATAATATCATGCGACACAGAGGGATCGGATGAGCGCGCTTCGCGCGCGGCAATCAGGTCCGTCTGAAAAGCCATAGGGTTCTCTAGCCCCTCACGGCGATCCGCCATAGCAACCCCTTCTAGATTCTCGGCGGCCATTGCTTGCGCAAATCTCAAAGCTCCGGATCTGAAATCCCCATTGATTTCTGCATCAACAACAGCACCCAAGCTATCAGGGGAGACAGTTATGCCGTCCAGCAATAAAGCGAGTGCAGGCGAGGCACCAAGCAAACGTGGCAAGGTCTGGGTTGCACCCGCTCCTGGTGGCAAAGACAAAGCGACTTCGGGAAACCCAAACTGCGCGGTCGGAGACGCGAGACGAAATGCACAGAGCAATGCGATTTCAAAGCCAGCACCAAACGCGTTTCCGCGAACTGCGGCGACCACCGGCTTTGGTGCATCTGCCAGTGAATCCACCAACTCGAATAGAGCGTTCTGAGCAGTTTCGTTGGAGATCTCGTCCAGCGCATACCCCACTGAAAAGCCTTGTCGGTTCCCAATCAATAATACAAGTCTCACCGCATCATCGGCGAAGGCTTCCTTGAGCGCGTCAGTAAGCGCGATACAGAAAGAGCGCGACAAACGATTGTCGCGCCCATCATCCATTTCAATCAGGCAGACCGAACCAATGGTCTTACATGTTACCAATTCCCGCAAAGTCCTGCCCACCAAAGTCCATTTCTAATGGCATAACCCTACAACGATAATAGGGGCATCTGGCAAGTGGTCTGCAGTTTAGACAGGGACGTTGTCAAAAGAGGCCTCGACCGCCTCGTCCACCAGATCCAAATCCAAACGATGAAGACCAGTCGGCACTTTGCCGCCATTAAGTTTGATCAACTCTAAAGTCCGGTGCAATTGGTCATGAAGCTCGAATCTAAGATCGCCAGTAGCATCTGATATGCTTTTCTCAATCCCACGTGCCCGTTCGATTAGCTCTTTCACTTCCATCTCGAGTTCCTCCCTAGCCAACAAAGTTGTAGCGCGATTCGCACCGCCGTTATGTCAAAAAAGTGCATCGTTTTGACAAGACCCTGTGAAAACGGAAAATTTTTTTGCAAAATCTCACTTAGATCCCCAAAAAGCTCGTGCTTTACGCTCAGAATCAAGTTGTGGCGGCTTTTGCGTGAACCAACGACCAACATTTCTTCCTGTTTGCACAGTAATGCATCGAATTTGTTCGGTCTTTGATCTCCGTCAAAACCCGCAGCCAAAAATCTCGGCAACGCTAGACAGAGCGTCCCCAGCGCTTTAATCAACAGGCCATGGACATTCGCGATATCACGCCAAATTACTCGGTGTCTCCGCAGATTTCTGTGGAGGACATTCCCGCCATCGCCGCGGCCGGTTTCACATGCATTATTTGCAACCGCCCCGACGCTGAAAATCCACCTTCTCATTTTGCAGCTGAACTTGAGAAAGCGTCAAAGGACGCAGGGCTGGAGTTTGTAACGAACCCACTGACCCATGACACAATGACGTCAGATCGACTGTCCTTGCAGCGCCAGACTCTGGAGAGCAGCGAAGGTAGGGTCTTGGCTTATTGCGCATCTGGCACGCGAAGCACCGTGGCGTGGATGCTCGGCCATGCCGACACCTACAGCCCAGATCAGTTGATCGGCGCGGCCGCTCAAGGTGGCTATCAGCTGGAGCAACTTCGCCCGCAGCTGGAAATGCTCGCACAGTCTTAAATTTAGATTAGCCGATTATTGTGCCGCCATTCGCATGCGATGCGGCACAGTTACACGAAATGCGGTGCCCCCTTGCCCGGGTAAATATGCAATATCCCCACCAAGCCGCTGCATAATCTCTCGACAAATCGCGAGCCCCAAACCCGCGCCGCCGGCCTTTTGCGGGTTCATTCGGGCGAACTTGTCAAAGATCATTTCCTGAGCCTCATGGGGAATGCCCGTACCGTTGTCGATGAAATCGACTAAGACCTGTTCGACGTCTTCTGTGATGACAATCGAGAGTTTGGGGCTCTCTGCCTCGCAGTACTTTTGAGCGTTGCGAATGACGTTGATAAACACCTGCCCCAGCCGGTCTAGGTCTGTTTCAATTAGGATAAGAGCCGACTTCGAACGCTCCACCTTGAGCTTTGCCTCCGACCCGCTCAGAGCAGTCTCAATGGCGTGGTCTAAGACCTCTTTCAGCACAGCCTCTTGCGTGTGCAAAGAGACCCGCCCATTCTCCAAAACGTTCAGATCCAAGAGGTCATCAAGCAATCGCGTCAGCCGCACGGCTTCGTTGTAGATGATGCCGCTGTAGCGGCGCTTGTCTTCCTCTGACAGCTTTTCACTGTCGCGCAGGATCTCTGAGAATGCGCGAACGGAAGTCATCGGCGTGCGCAACTCGTGGCTCACCTGGCTTAGGAAGTCATCTTTTTGCTCTGAAACCTGTAAGAGTTTTTCATTTGCCCGGCGAAGCTGGCGCGCCGTTCGTTCAAGCTCGTCAGACTTCACTTCCAGTTGGCTCGAATATTCCATGATCTGCGCGGTCTCATTGGCCACGGCCATGAGGTCTTGGACCGACACCGAAGCTCCACCCACAATTTGGCTGACCATCGCATGAGCGGTGGCGGCACCAACTGAGCCAGAAAGCTCGCGCTCCAGCACCTGCAAGAAAGCTGCGTTCGGCTCCGGAAGCACGCCTGACAATCCTTGGCGTTCGGCCTCGCGCGCAAACAGAACTTGTGCTTCACGGGCACCCAAAATCCGCTGCGCCATCACCATCAATTCTTCGGATTTTGCCACGCCTCCACTCCAAGTTGGCGTGCGCGAGGAGTGCTCAAAGATGTTCACAAATTGAGCGCCCTGCAGCCGCTCAAGCGGTTCAGGGAAACTTAAAAGAGACACAAGGAAAAAGGCGAGCGTGTTTAAAGAGATAGACCAGAAAACCGTATGGATCAAAGGGTCAAGTCCCGTGATGCCAAACAAGGCCTGTGGACGCAGCCAGCTGAATCCAAAAAGGCCGTACTCAAGCAAATTGCTACTTAGAACCACATCCGGCCCAAAGCTGGGCAAAAACAAGCAATACGCCCAAAGAACAAAGCCAACGGTCAAGCCCGCAATCGCGCCGAGCCGCGTTGCACCACGCCAGAAAATGCCTCCCACCAGCACAGGCAAAAATTGCGCGACCGCGGTGAAAGAAATCAGACCGATCGAAGCAAGGGCCGTTCCGCCGCCAGATACCCGGTAGTAAATATAGCCCAACAAAAGGACAACGACGATAGAGATGCGGCGCGACATCAGCACGACGCCTCGCACATCGCCCGAGATCGTTGCGCCATTCCCGTCAGACGTTGACAACCAAATGGGCATCACGATGTGGTTAGAGACCATGGTGGAAAGAGCGATAGCCGCGACGATCACCATAGAGGTCGCAGAGCTAAACCCTCCCAAGAAGGATAGCATTGCCAGCCCTTCGTTCCCTGTTGCCAGAGGCAAGGTCAGAACAAACAAATCTGGGTTGGCCCCTGCTGGAAGCAAATCCAAACCGACTACTGCGATTGGAACAACAAACAGGCTCATGATCATCAAATAAGCTGGGAATGCCCAACTGGCTGTGCGCAAGTGGTCTTCGTTTTCGTTCTCAACGACCATGACCTGGAACATCCGTGGCAAACACAGAATGGCCGCCGCAGAGAGAAAAATGAGCCCAGCCCAGCGCCCGCCTTGGATCTCCCAATTTGCAATTTTGGAGTTATCAATGCGGTTCAGAATGTCGCTTGGCCCATCTGCAATCCCCCAGACGACAAACACACCGACCGCCAATAGCGCAAAGAGCTTTACAATCGCTTCAACAGCAATCGCCATAACGACCCCGTAGTGCCGCTCATTTGCATCAAGATTGCGGGTACCAAAAAGAATGGTGAAAACCGCAAGTCCTGCGGCAACCCACAGCGCGGTTGCGGTGAGCGTACCCGGCGATTCAGGGGCACCCGAAAACACGGCAAAGCTTGTCGTAACCGATTGAAGTTGAAGTGCAATATACGGCGTGGTGCCAATAACCGCTAAAACCGTCACGCCAACCGCCAAAATATTGGATTTACCGTAACGAGATGAGATCATGTCGGCAATCGACGTAATCCTTTGACTGCGCCCAATGCGCACCATTTTGCGCAGCCCCCACCACCAGCCAAACAGCACCAAAGACGGGCCAATGTAGATCGTGAGATATTCGAGCCCTGACCGCGCAGCGTAACCAACTGCACCATAAAAGGTCCAAGCGGTGCAATATACAGACAGCGATAAGGTGTAGACCAATGGCAGCTTTAGCAAGCCGCCCTTGCCGCGCATGGCAGCACGCTCCGCTGCGAACGCCACTCCAAACAGGAAGATGACATAGATGAGGCAAACGGCGATAAGCGCGTTAAGACTGCCCACGTTCATCCCCTTTCAGCTCATCATCTTTCTGAGATCCGCCGGCATTAAACGCATTAACTGAAAGTGCTTTGGCTACAATGAGCACAAACCAAATGGCAAATATATATATGGTCGCGTTGGCGCTCGAGACTTGCTCAGCACCCTCCGTTGGCCAAAGCAGAGGCACAAGCCAAAGCACCAGACCAATCAACGGTAAGATTTTGATCAGATCAATCAGACGCCGGCGCCGATATGTTTGACGCTCTAGAAAAACCGTTTGGGCCGGCGGCCGCATTACGCCACCAATTCGTTAACAGCGTTTAACACGTCAGCATTTGAGAATGGCTTGGTCATAAACATGCTTGCCCCAGCCGCTTCAGCCATTTCCCTGTCTTTCGCTTGGCCACGGGCAGTTAGCATCAAGACGGGCAATACACTGGTATTTCCGTCAGCGCGGATGTCACCAAGAATCTCATACCCGCTGCGTCCCGGCAGCATGACGTCTAAAATGATCACATCCGGTTCACGTTCCCGAATGGCATCCACCGCCGTATGCCCATTGGAATGGGTTGCGACGTCCCAGCCATCGCGAGACAAAATGAAGCTGATCGCTTCAATAATATTGGGTTCATCTTCGATTAGAAGAACTCGCTTGCCCATGCCTTCCTCCCCATTGCAAAAGCGCGCGTTCTGGTGACTTTAAAGATCGAGCGCCAAAATCCAAGGATTTTCAAACAGAAATTCAGGTCCTACCTGACGTTTCTTACAAACACAACGGGAGCACAGCCTGCCACACACAACCCTAGTCGTCTTGCTGATAGTATGATGACGGTACAATCAACATATAGGCCGCATAGATTGGCACATCGTCAAAGCTCACTGTGTTAATCGGCTCAGCCACCGCGAAGCACTCAAACTTCTGAAATTCGTAGTCAGGCACTTCAACCGTCCGCCGAATGGGCTGCATCGGACGACTGAGCGCTTCAAACAACGGCCATTGCGCACGGGTGGCCATAAAGCGACGCGAACCAAAACCTTGAAGCTTACGATGAAACTGTAAATTTCCCGGCGCGTCACAAACCACCAAACCGATATCAGCTTTCAACACGTCTTCTGGCATCACCGCAATACGGCGCAATACGGTACCGGCTGAGGCTTGAAAGATATTGGTGAGCTTTGAAGGCTCGATACCATGGATTTGAATTGCCGAGCGGATGGATTCCAGCGGAACCTTTGCGGCATCTTCGGAATATTGCTCTAGAATTTGCAGCGCTTGTTTACGAGCTGCAGTGGTCTGCAGCGCCTCGTTTCCTTCAACCAAGGCCTCGGGATCTCCGCGCAAGGTTTCCAGCTCTGGAAAATGGTACCCTTGCCCACCTAGGAACTGTTCAATCTCTTGCTGCGGTGTTGAAATTGCCGCTGGATTGTCGTTACCGGCGTCAAGGAATTGCACCAATGACTGCGCGCTTTCCGCAAGTCGCGCGCTGTCTTCATTGATATTTCGCAAAAATCGCGCCTGCCATTCTGGACCAATTTCTTTGTTTTCAGACAGAATTGAAGACGTCGAATGGATCGCAGTCACCGCCGAGAGAACTTCGTGCATGGATTTTGACAACAAGGGATCATAGGCCATGCGGTCCGAAAGAGTTTCCACAACACGCTCAAGTTTAAGAACCTGATCATGGCTTTTGGTTACGAGCTGCGCCCAACCTGGAAAACGACCAGCAAATTCGTCAATACGTTCCACCTCGGCATCGATATCTGGCCAGTCATCAGATGCGTGACGGAGGCTCGCAGCGAGGTTCGCCTCTGCGCCCTGACTAAGTAACGCCACGTCTACTTCCAACTCTTGAGCAATATCGATCAGGAGCTTACCCCCGATTTTACGCTTATTATGCTCGATTAAGTTGAGGTAGCTTGGCGAGATTCCCACGGCTTTAGCCAATTCTGCCTGCCTTTGCCCCACGAGGGAGCGCCGCTCGCGTATCCGGCTACCTATCAAAGAGCTCTCAGGCATAGTCGACCCCCGTCATTTATCCCGTCTTTTCAACGGCTTTCTGCGCGGCAGAATAAAATCTTTACATACCCACATTAGCGCCAGAAAGAAATTTTACAAATTTTTTCTTTTGTTACGGGGCCTTATTGATAAGTTTTCTGATTTCGCCGGAAGATGCAAGGGCATGTAAATGCACGCGCTGAACGGAAGAGGAGCCAATCAGCGCATCATTCCAAAGGGAGGAAAGTAATGTCTAAAACGACAGTTTCACGTCGTGGCGTCTTGAAAACAGGCGCTGTGGCAGGTGCAGGTCTTGCTGTACCTACGATCTTTACTGCAAGTTCTGTTTCAGCGTTCACCAATGATCCAACCGGTTCAAGCGTAACTCTGGGCTTCAACGTTCCACAAACCGGTCCATATGCGGATGAGGGTGCAGACGAACTGCGCGCTTACGAGCTGGCGGTCGAACACCTGAACGGTGGTGGCGACGGCGGCATGATGAATACCTTTAGCTCCAAAGCGCTGAACGGCGCGGGTATCTTGGGCAAAAAGGTTGAGTACGTCACAGGCGACACCCAAACAAAACCAGACGCGGCGCGCGCTTCTGCACGTTCCATGATCGAAAAAGATGGCGCGGTGATGATCACCGGCGGTTCATCTTCTGGTGTTGCGGTTGCGGTGCAAGCGCTTTGCCAAGAAGCTGGCATCATCTTCATGGCGGGTCTGACCCACTCCAACGACACCACCGGTAAGGACAAGAAGGCAAACGGCTTCCGCCACTTCTTCAACTCCTACATGTCCGGTGCGGCTCTTGCGCCAATCTTGGCTGACAACTACGGCAAAGACCGTAAAGCCTATCACCTGACAGCGGACTACAACTGGGGTTACACCACAGAAGAAGCGGTTCGCACATCCACAGAAGCAATGGGTTGGGAAACAGTTGCTGCGGTGAAAACACCACTGGCACAGACTGACTTCTCGTCCTATGTGGCACCAGTTCTGAACTCTGGCGCTGACGTTCTGGTTCTGAACCACTACGGTGGCAACATGGTGAACTCGCTGACCTCTGCGGTTCAGTTCGGTCTGCGCGCAGCAGAAGCGAACGGCAAGAACTTTGAGATCATCGTTCCGCTTTACTCTCGCCTCATGGCGCGCGGTGCGGGCAAAAACGTTGCTGGTATCTTCGGTTCCACCAACTGGCACTGGTCTCTGGAAAATGTTGGCGGCGCGAAATACGCGGGCACCAACGCATTCGTTCAGTCCTTCGGTCAGAAATACGGTTTCCCACCATCTCAGGCGGCGCACACCGTATACTGTCAGACACTCCTGTACGCAGACGCCGTACAGCGTGCCGGCTCCTTCAACCCATGCGCGGTTGCAGAAGCGCTCGAAGGCTACGAGTTCGACGGTCTGGGCAACGGTCCAACCCTCTATCGTGCAGAAGACCACCAGTGCTTCAAAGACGTACTGGTCGTGAAAGGGAAAGAGAACCCAGACAACGAGTTCGACTTGCTTGAAATCGTTGACGTGACACCTGCAGCGCAGGTGACTTACGACGCCTCCATCTTCGGCGGCGAGCTGGGCTCCTGTAACCCGGGCGCATAACCCCCCTCGGCGTCGGATGCCCGACACATTCGACGCTGTTTCACACACGGTTAAGCGACCGAGCGGGCACCCCTACCCCCTTCCCTAAGGTCGGGAGCAGGGGTGTCCATCATTCCAAACCACGGTGGGGACCATGGACGCAATTGTTCTTCAAATCCTAAACGGGCTCGACAAGGGCTCGGCCTATGCGCTGATTGCGCTGGGGCTTACACTCATCTTCGGCACCTTGGGTGTTGTAAACTTCGCCCACGGGGCGCTGTTTATGCTCGGTGCCTTCTGTACCGTCACACTCAGCCGGATCCTGACCCTCAGCCACGAGGTGGTCGATCCGACACGCAAAGACTTCTTGGGCAATCCTCTGAAAGTGGATGTGCCTTACATTTATGATTGGTTCGGAGAATCCACCGGGGCGGCAATCATTGATTGGGCGGTCCCGCTGTCCATTCTCTTTGCAATCCCAATCATGATCGGGATCGGCGTTCTGATGGAGCGCGGCTTGATCAAACATTTCTACAAACGTCCACACGCGGATCAGATCCTTGTGACCTTTGGTCTTGCGATCGTTCTGCAAGAGATCATCAAATACTACTTCGGCGCTAACCAAATCCCGGCCCCTGCCCCACAGGCCTTTGTCGGTTCCTTGGATTTTGGCGCGCTGGTTGGTTTTGAACCCGGTGCGATCATCTATCCGTACTGGCGGATCGTATATTTCTGCTTCGCAATGCTCTTGGTCGGCGCAGTCTTTGCCTTCTTGCAATTTACCACCTTCGGCATGGTTGTTCGCGCAGGTATGGCAGACCGCGAAACCGTTGGCCTTTTGGGTATCAACATCGACCGTCGCTTTACGGTTATGTTTGGTATTGCTGCTGCCGTCGCCGGTCTCGCGGGCGTCATGTACACGCCGATCAACTCGCCCAACTACCACATGGGCATGGATTTCCTTGTGATTTCCTTCGTTGTGGTGGTTGTGGGCGGCATGGGCTCTCTGCCCGGCGCGGTGCTTGCAGGCTTTGTTCTGGGTATCTTGGAAAGCTTTGCGTCCATGCGCCAAGTGATCGAGCTGCTGCCTGGCGTGAACCAGGTTGTCATCTACCTGGCGGCAATCGTCATCCTATTGACCCGTCCCCGGGGCCTTCTGGGTCGCCGCGGTGTGATGGAGGATTAATCCGATGTTAGGTCTCAACAAAAAAGACGCATCTCTCTTGGTTGTCGTGGCGATCTTGGTCGTCTGCGCGCCTATCCTGCTCAACCCTTTCCCGGAAAACTCAAGCCTCGCGCAGTTTAATGCGGGCTATCCGGACTTGATGCAGCGTTTCGTGATCTTTGGCATCTTTGCCATCGGCTTTAACATCCTGTTTGGCCTTACCGGCTACCTGTCCTTTGGCCACGCGGCCTTCTTGGGCGCAGGGTCTTATGCTGGCATGTGGATGATGAAATTGCTGTCGATCAACGTGATCCCAGCGATCATCTTTTCAACCGTTATCGCTGGCGTCATCTCGCTTGCGATCGGTTGGATTAGCTTGCGCCGCTCTGGCATCTACTTTTCGATCCTGACCCTAGCATTCGCACAAATGGCCTTTGCGCTCGCGGCTTCGGTTCTGACCCCAATCACCGGTGGTGAGACAGGCCTGCAAACCAACCTGAATGACCCACGCATTTTGCCTGAGTTCCTGGGTGGCGGTTCCGCCGTGGATGGCAACATCCCGAAACCATCCCTGTTTGGTATCGAGATGACCGCCAGCTTTGAAATTCCTGTGGCCGGCTGGCTCTGGACCTTCAACTGGGGCTATTACATCTGTGGCATCATGATGCTGATCGCATTCTATGTGGCGATCCGTATCTTCCGCAGCCCGTTCGGTCTTATGCTGAAAGCTGTGAAGTCCAACCAGCAGCGCATGAACTACACAGGCTTGAACACACGACCTTACATGCTCGCATGTTTTGTGATCTCCGGCATGTATGCGGGTCTTGCGGGTGGTCTGATGGCCGCGATGGACCCACAAGTTGGTGCAGAGCGCATGCAGTGGACTGCGTCTGGTGAGGTGGTTCTGATGACCATCCTTGGCGGTGTCGGCACACTCATTGGCCCGGTTCTAGGCGCAGGTCTGATCAAGTACTTCGAGAACATCTTCTCCAAAATCAACAAAGCGACTTTGGAAGTTTGGTTCGGGGTCTTCCCAGATTGGATGTCCGACTTCTTTGTGACCATCGTTTATCCGTTTATCGGCAAAGGCTGGCACTTGACCCTTGGTCTTTTGTTCATGGGCATCGTGATCTTTTTGCCGGGCGGACTGGTCGAAGGTGGGCAGCGTATTCGCAAGCTCTTTAATCGCAAAAGCAGCGATGCTTCTGCCAAAGCCAACCCTGCGGAATAAGGAGAAAGACTTATGGGTATTCTAGAAGTCAAAGACGTAGGGAAACGGTTCGGCGGCCTCCAGGCCCTGGGGGACGTGAACCTGGATGTGGCGGAAAACACCGTTCACGCCATCATCGGTCCCAACGGTGCCGGCAAGTCCACCCTGCTGAACTGCCTGGTCGGAAAACTGATCCCAGATACAGGCTCTGTCATGTTTGACGGCCAGTCAGTTCTGGGACGGACCCCCTACCAGATCAACCAGATGGGTATTTCCCGCGTGTTCCAAACGCCAGAGATCTTTGGCGAGCTCAGCGTTCTGGAAAATATGATGATCCCGATCTTTGCCAAACGAGACGGCGCGTTCCGCCTGCAAGGCATCGACAATATGATGGGTGAAAAAGATATCGTGGAAGCGGCTGAAAAGATGCTGGTTGACATGAACATGGCAGACAAACGCGAAATGCACGCGGCTGCCATGTCTCGCGGTGACAAGCGACGCCTTGAGATTGGCATGTGTCTGGCACAAGAGCCTCGGCTTTTGTTGTTGGACGAACCAACCGCCGGTATGGCGCGCGCGGACACAAACAACACCATCGATCTGCTCAAGCAAATCAAAGAAGAACGCGACATCACCATCGCAATTATCGAACACGATATGCATGTGGTTTTCTCTTTGGCAGAACGCATCACCGTTCTGGCGCAAGGCACCCCATTGGTGGAAGACACCCCAGACAACATCAAAGGCCATCCTAAGGTACGCGAAGCGTATCTGGGTGAAGCGGCTTAAGGGAGAAACGAGAAATGAATGCACCCGCAGATTTTTCAAAAGGCGTGAACCACGCCCAAACCGCCCCGGCCTTCTTGTCTGTCTGGAATATGGAAAGCTACTACGGCGAAAGCTATATCGTGCAAAACATTAGTTTTAACGTGCACGAAGGCGAAATCCTTGCCCTACTGGGCCGCAATGGCGCCGGGAAAACCTCCACCCTCCGCTCCATCGCGCGGATGGATGAGCCGCAGGTGACTCACGGTGAGATTTGGCTGGATCACAAACCACTGCATAGCATGGCAAGCCATCAGGCGAGCCAAGCCGGTATTGGTTTGGTCCCTGAAGATCGTTCGATCATTCCGGGGCTCACAGTTGAAGAAAACCTACAGCTCGCACAAATTGCTCCACCGATTGGCTGGTCCATCGAACGGCTTTATGATCTCTTCCCACGCCTTGGAGAGCGTCGCAAACAGGAAGGTGTCACACTCTCAGGCGGCGAACAGCAGATGCTGGCCATCGCCCGAGCGCTGGCGCGCGACATCAAAGTGTTGCTTTTGGATGAACCTTACGAGGGCCTGGCCCCTGTCATCGTGGACGAGATCGAAAAAACGCTCCGCGTGATCAAAGAACAAGGCATCACCACTATCATCGTCGAACAGAACGCAATCCGTGCTCTTGAGCTGGCTGATCGCGCTGTGATCCTGGACACCGGCGGCATCGTCTTTGACGGCACCGCGCAAGAAGTCCTTGAAAATGACGAGCTCCGCGCGGAATATCTAGCTATCTGACGCGGAGGAGCAATCCTGCGATTGGCGCCCTGCCACTCGCGGGATTGGTCGATATTGAAGGGATCCAATTATGAGCTCAAAGACTTATGCGCCAACTGCCGAAATGGTGGCAAATGCACACGTGAATGAAGCGAAATACAACGAAATGTACGCTGCTTCTATTTCAGACCCGGAAGGGTTCTGGCGTGAGCAAGGCAAACGCGTTGATTGGATAAAGCCCTTCACCCAAGTCAAAGACGTGAGCTACGCCTTTGGCGAGGTTAATATCAACTGGTACGCAGATGGCACGCTGAACGTTTCTGCCAACTGTATTGACCGCCATCTGGCAACCCGTGGTAGCCAAACCGCAATTATCTGGGAACCTGACAACCCGGATGAAGGCGCACAGCACATCACTTACCAAGAGCTGCACGACAACACATGTCGTATGGCCAACGTGCTCAAAGATCTAGGCGTAGGCAAAGGCGATCGCGTTGTTCTTTACCTGCCGATGATCCCGGAAGCTGCTTACGCGATGCTGGCCTGCACACGTATTGGCGCGATACACTCTATCGTTTTTGCAGGCTTCTCCCCTGACGCGCTTTCTGCACGGGTAAATGGCTCTGAGGCCAAAGTTGTCATTACCGCTGACGAAGCGCCACGGGGTGGTCGAAACACGCCGCTTAAAACAAACGCTGATCAGGCGCTGCTTCATTGTTCAGATGACGTGAAATGTCTGGTCGTCAAGCGCACCGGTGGCCAAACCACTTGGGTGGATGGTCGCGACGTCGACTACAATGCGCTTGCAGCCGACGCATCAACGGAATGCGCACCAGAAGAGATGAATGCCGAAGATCCGCTCTTTATTCTTTATACATCAGGATCCACTGGTCAGCCGAAAGGTGTCGTGCACACCACCGGTGGTTATTTGGTTTATGCAAGCCTGACCCACGAAATGGTCTTTGATTACCATGACGGCGACATCTATTGGTGTACAGCTGACGTCGGTTGGGTCACAGGCCACAGCTATATCGTCTACGGCCCGCTCGCCAATGGCGCGACATCCGTCATGTTTGAAGGCACACCAACCTACCCTGACGCATCCCGCTTCTGGCAAGTCTGTGAAAAACACAAAGTAAACCAGTTCTACACCGCGCCAACCGCGATCCGCGCATTGATGGGTCAAGGCAATGAATTCGTTGAGAAATGCGATCTTTCGGACCTGAAAGTCCTTGGCACCGTGGGTGAACCCATCAACCCCGAAGCTTGGAACTGGTACAATGACGTGGTCGGCGGAGGCCGCTGCCCGATCGTTGACACTTGGTGGCAAACCGAAACCGGTGGTCACTTGATGACCCCTCTTCCCGGTGCGCATGCAACCAAACCCGGCTCGGCGATGAAGCCGTTCTTTGGCATTGAGCCAGTTGTGCTTGAGCCCGCGTCCGGAGAGATCATAGAAGGCAACGGCGTCGAAGGCGTTCTGTGTATAAAAGACAGCTGGCCCGGCCAGATGCGCACGGTTTGGGGTGATCATGAACGCTTCATGAAAACCTATTTCGCCGACTACAAAGGTTACTATTTCACAGGTGACGGCTGCCGTCGTGACGAAGATGGGGATTATTGGATCACCGGGCGCGTCGATGACGTCATCAACGTCTCTGGTCACCGCATGGGCACCGCGGAAGTGGAAAGCGCCCTTGTGGCGCATGCAAAAGTCGCTGAGGCGGCTGTGGTGGGCTACCCTCACGACATCAAAGGTCAGGGTATCTATTGCTATGTCACGTTGATGTCGGGTGAAGAGCCTTCTGAGGAGCTGCGCAAAGAGCTGCGCACTTGGGTACGGACTGAGATAGGCCCCATTGCCAGCCCGGACTTGATCCAATGGGCGCCAGGTCTTCCAAAGACCCGGTCAGGCAAAATCATGCGCCGTATTCTGCGAAAGATCGCGGAAAATGACTATGGCGCGTTGGGCGACACGTCGACTTTGGCGGAACCAGCCGTCGTTGACGACCTGATTGAAAACCGCATGAACCGTTAATTTCAGTTTCCCCGGCGGAGAGTATAAACCAGTCCTCCCCGCCAGAAACTAGGGCCGATCTTCATGATCGGCCCTTTCTTTTTTGGATCTGTAACAAAGCCAGTTTCTCAGTTGCGTATGCAGCCTCCGCCCCCTAGCGTCGCGCCATGAGACAAGATCGCACCATGCTTGGCATAGCCCTGATGCTTGGGTTTTCAACACTCGCTCCTATGGGAGACGCGGTGATTAAAATATTGGGAGGCCTGCTTCCAGCGATGTTCTTTGTTGTAAGCCGGTTTGCGATGCAGGCCGCGTTTCTTGCGCCGATTGTTCTGACGACCAAAACCTTCAGAAGCATAACACCCGGCCAATATCGCTTAATCCTGTTCAGAACGATTTTCCACATCATAGGTGTTGGCAGCATGTTCATGGCTTTGCGCCATTTGCCCCTCGCCGATGCAGTGGCCATCGCCTTTGTGATGCCCTTCATTTCGCTTCTTCTGGGCAAGTATGTGCTTGGAGAAGACGTTGGCCTGCGCCGGCTGCTCGCCTGCTGCGTGGGTTTTATTGGGACGCTCTTGGTGATCCAGCCAAGCTTTGTCGAAGTCGGCACCGCAGCACTCTGGCCCTTGGTAACCGCGGTCGCTTTTGCCCTCTTCATCTTGGTCGGCCGTCAGGTCGCACAACAGGCAGACCCGGTGGCCATCCAAATGCTCAGTGGTGTCATGGCAGTGCTGATCCTCTTGCCGCTTCTGGTACTTGGCGCACAGCTCAACTGGCCGGAATTTGGTTTGATTTTTCCCACAGGCAAAACCCTATGGCTCATCCTGCTCGCTGGCTTTCTTGGCACCATTGCGCATCTCTTGATGACCTGGTCGCTGCGCTACGCGCCATCGACGACGCTTGCCCCCCTCACCTATATCGAGATCCCGATCACCACATTTGTAGGCTTCATGGTTTTTGGTGATCTACCGAACCAGCTGGCCGCAACGGGCATCTGCATTTCCGTCGCCGCGGGACTTTATATTGTCTTCAGAGAGCAGGCCAACGCGCGGGCGAGCGCAGCAGAGACTCTGTAACCATCTCCAAATATGCATTTGGCAGGATCACCAACAATTTGGGTCCGGTCACTGTGATCTCGATTTCACCGGTCGCTTCATTTGATGTCCCGACTTGACCATCAGGGGTAAAGTTCAGCCCGTTGATGGGCCACTTCAGCCCCGTAGACGTGCCCTCAACAAGCCCAAAGGGGAAGAGCGATACCCGCACGCCCTCTTCTAAAGGCAAACGCAGGACAGGCGGGCAGAGGAAGGCAATATCCGTGTCGCCAAGAATGATACATTGGTGCTCTGGCCTGCGCACAAGCACGTTAAACACCGCCAATTGGTGATCCATGCGCGCGCCTGTAAAGCCAACACCAAGGACCAATGGCGCATCTATATTGCGCAGAGCTTTGTCAAAGTCCGTGCTGTCTTGTTCTGCGATTGTGTGGATATGCTCTGCAGGGACACCGTCAATTTGCGTATCGGCCAAACTGTCCATATCGCCAATAACCGCGTCAGGTGTGATGCCAGCCGCCACACAATGGGCTGCGCCACCATCCGCTGCCACAACCGCAGAAGACATCTGGGCGCATCTCTGGATCTCATCCGATGTAGCCATTCCAGCCCCCACCAGCGTCACTGTTTCAGACCTCTTTAAGATCATCAATGCCCCTCCCAAGCCGGACAGTCAGCCGTTCTTCCCGGTTACTTTGCCCCATTTTGGCCCTAAAATGATACGCTGAAAGGCACAGAATCGGTCACGTTTGGTCACCCTCCCCGTGGTAAACACTGTCTCGAGTAGTGCAAAGGACCTGAATCCAATGGTTACGAATAATAAAGTTTTGACGGTGTCGTACGGGACGTTCTCGTGCACCCTAGAGGGATTCGACGATTCCTTTGACACCATGAAAGCGATTGCTGAGTATTTCCGGGACCTGGCCGCAGACGACCGCTATTTTGGTGCAGAACCGCCCACCCCTGATGCAGAGATGCTGACACGGATCGCAGAACGCGAGATCGAACGTCGCGTACAGGCCCGCCACGAAGAAGGTGCAATCGTTTTGAGCGCAGCACCGAAAGTGGCCGAGGCAGCGGACCCCGTTTCCGAAGTCGCAGATGAACCTGTAGAAGAACCTGTGGTGGAAGCAGCAGACGACGAAATCGTTCAAGAGATTGAAGAAGCCGTAGAAACCACCGAAGAAGCTCCGGCAGAGGCCGAAGCTGCAGAAGATGAAGACGTGCTTGGTCTGGTTGCAGAAGCTATTGCTGATGATGAGATCATCGAAGATGCGCCAGCGGTCGAGCCAGAAGTTATTGTCGAGGACGAAGCAGTGGCGGAAGCTGCTGAAGAATTCTTTGCAGAGTCTGATGTTGAAGAGCAGGACGAAGCTCTGATCGAGGAACTGCCTCAGGCAGCAGCAGAAGACTTCGAAGACGATGCTGAAGACACAGTGAACCTGTTTGACGATGCGATCTCAGAAGTAGCGGAAGATGAAGCGCCTGCTGCAGAAGAAGACAGCATTGCTGCGAAACTGCGCCGTATTCGCGCAGTGGTTTCCAAAGCCGAAGCGTCTGACGACGACGAAGACGACTACATTGAAGATCAGCACGCAGATGTGTCTGCACCGATTGATCTTGGTGATGACACCGAAGAATTAGTCGCTGAAGTCGAAGCAGTTGCAGAACCAGCCCCAATTGAAGAGGCTCCAAAGCCACGCGCTCGTGTGATCCGCATGAAGCGTGATCAATTTGAAGATGCGATTGCATCCGGTGCTGTTGAGGAAGTCGAAGACGAAGTTGAAGCTGAGCTTGAAGCACCACAACCAGAAACCAGCCTGTCTGCTGACGACGAAGCGGACCTGATGGCGGAACTGGCGGAAGTGGACGCGGAACTTGCTTCAGAAGATCAAGTGTTTGATCCGGAAGTTGATTCCGCCATCGCAGCTCCAGAATCCTTGGAAGCCGCAGAAGAAGACAACCGCGCCAAGCGCCGTGCACGTCGTGCAAAACTGGACAACCAAGAGCCTGGTGATGAGGCGGTCGATCGTTTGATCGAAGAAGCCAACACCAAACTGGATGAGCCAGAAGGCAACCGCCGCCGCAGCGCAATTGCGCATCTGCGTGCTGCTGTCGCTGCGACAAAGGCGGAAAAAGAAGCTGGTAAGTCTTTTGACAAAGAAGACAATTCCGACGCTTATCGCCAAGATCTTGCAGAGACTGTACGTCCTCGCGAAGGCAAACCTGCGAAATCCGCTCCACCATTGAAACTGGTTGCGGAACAGCGGGTAGACACCCCAGCTGAAGAACAACCACGTGGCATTCGCCCACGTCGCGTTTCCGTTGACGAGATCGCAGCAGCGGAAGCCAACGAGAGCTCTAGCAACTTCGTTGAATTCGCAGAGAACATGGGCGCAACCCAACTGCCTGACATCATGGAAGCGGCAGCCTCTTACCTGACCTTCGTAGAAGGCCGTAAGAAGTTCTCTCGTCCAATGCTGATGCGTCTGGCCTATCAGATGGGTGACGAGCGTTTTGAACGCGAAGCCGGTCTGCGTAGCTTCGGTCAGTTGCTGCGTGACAAGAAAATTGAAAAGATCGCCGGTGGCCGTTTCACGGTTTCTGACGGGATCAATTTCAAGCCGGATGATCGCGAAGCGGTCTAAGTGCAAAAACCTTGAAATTGAAAAAGCCGCTCGAATTGAGCGGCTTTTTTATTGTTCCTCATCTGGGCCAGCTTGCCCAACGCCCATAAAGACCTTTTTCAGCGGGAACACCCAAATCACGCCAAGTGCCACATAGATCAGCAGTTCTAGCAGGATTGATGGGCGCCCCAGCCAGCCCAAAACCGTTGTCGCAAGGACGGACGCAAGGATCATGTAGACCGGCAAACCGATCACCAAGATCAAGAGCGCCCAACGGCGTTTGGCTTTGTGCGACAGGGCCAAGGGATCAGTCCGCGAATGGATCGGTGACGAGGATCGTGTCGTCGCGTTCTGGGGATGTTGACAGAAGCGCAACAGGGCACTCAATCAACTCTTCAACGCGTTTCACATATTTGATCGCGTTTGCAGGTAGGTCATTCCAGCTGCGCGCACCTTCCGTGGATTCAGACCAGCCTGGAAGCTCTTCATAAATCGGTGTGCAACGCGCCTGCTGATCCGCAGCAGTCGGCAGGTAGTCCAGCTTTTCGCCGTCCAGCTCATAGCCAGTACAAATCTTCAAGGTCTCAAACCCATCCAAAACATCCAGCTTTGTCAGAGAGATACCTGTGATACCTGAAGTCGCGCATGTTTGGCGCACGAGGCATGCATCAAACCAGCCACAACGGCGTTGACGGCCAGTTGTCGTGCCGAACTCGTGGCCACGGGTGCCCAGTCGCTCGCCATCTGCATCTGGTGTGCCATCTTCATTCAACAGTTCTGTTGGGAAAGGTCCCTCACCCACGCGGGTGGTGTAGGCCTTCACGATACCCAGAACATAGTCGATGGATCCCGGGCCAATGCCCACGCCCGTGGCCGCCTGGCCTGCGATGACGTTGGAAGAGGTCACAAACGGGTATGTGCCGAAGTCGATGTCCAGCAATGCGCCTTGCGCGCCTTCAAACAGAATGCGTTTGCCTGACTTGCGCTTTTCATTCAGCACTTTCCATACCGGAGCCGCAAATGGCAGGATTTCCGCCGCGATTTCTTTCAGCTGTGCCACCAGAGCGTCGCGATCGATTGGCTCGATGCCAAGACCTTTGCGCAGTGGATCATGGTGCTGCAGAGCACGGTCAACGCGCGCTTCCAAAGTGGCTTCATCTGCCAAATCCGCAACGCGGATCGCGCGGCGGCCCACTTTGTCCTCATAAGCTGGCCCAATACCACGACCAGTGGTGCCGATCTTGGTGCCTTTGGAAGCCGCTTCTTCACGCGCACGATCAAGCTCGCCGTGGATTGGCAAGATCAGCGGGGTGTTTTCCGCAATCATCAAGGTCTTTGGAGAGATATCAACGCCCTGCTCACGCACGGTCGCGATCTCTTTCACCAGATGCCAAGGGTCCAGAACGACGCCGTTGCCGATGACAGAAAGCTTACCGCCACGCACAACGCCGGATGGCAATGCGTGCAATTTGTAGACCGCGCCGTCGATCACCAGGGTGTGGCCGGCGTTATGGCCGCCTTGGAATCGTGCAATCACATCAGCGCGCTCGCTGAGCCAATCCACGATTTTGCCTTTACCTTCGTCGCCCCATTGAGCGCCCACGACAACTACGTTGGCCATATCCGGTCCTTGCTTTCAAGAGTCAAACCCGCGCCCTTTTAGCGACAGTCTGCCATATGTGAAACCTCAAAGTGTGCGACCGCAGCGCACATGGAAGAATTACTTACGGCTGGGATCAAAGCTGCTTGCAATCTGGCCCTATACAGATTTTGTATTGACCGTAATCTGGACCGATAAGAGGGAGATTTGCATGCCCAACGCCTATTGGGTCGTTATTTTTGAAGACGAGCCCGAAATGCAGGATCATCGGCGACAGTTTCGCGACGCGCATATGGACTTCCTGCGCGACAATGAAAACCGTATCAAAATCGCTGGCGGCATGCGCCCGATGCCCGGTGCCCCGTTTTGCGGTGACATGTGGGTTGTGCGTGGCTGCGATTTTGAAGACGTGGTCGATATCGTTCAGAAAGATCCCTACTACAACCCAGAGTTTCGAAGCTTTCGAATATTCTCATGGGGTAAATCTTTAGACAAACCAGTCACGCTTTGACCTAAATTGGCTGGAACCAAACGGAATTACTGGACAAATCCCCCTGATTTAAGCACATCCTAGGGAAAAGGTTTGGGGGACTTGATGGGCTATTTCCTGCGTTGGATCTTCGCCTTTCTGCTATTGGCACTGACGTTTAACCCGACGGACTACAATTATGTCCGTTGGAGCACGGCCAATTATGCCTCTGAACTACCAGTAACTGTACTCATGGGGCTTTTGCTTCTTATCGGCTACATCATCTACCTACGGGCCACACTTCGCAGCATCGGTGGCTTTGGAATGTTCCTTATCCTTGCCGTCGTCGCCGCGCTCCTCTGGGTGCTTTATGACTGGGGTATCCTCACGCTAGAGAACCGCGCACTGAATACTTGGCTCGGGGTTTTGGCGCTGTCCTTCGTCCTTGGCATTGGTCTGAGCTGGAGCCTCGTGCGGCGGCAACTCACCGGTCAGGCAGATATGGATGACGTCGACGAGTAGCACCGCCGAACCACGCACGACGGAAAAGCAGTTTGCGGATTTTGCCAGCGAGATAGCCGGCGAGCACAATGCACTTCATGCACTGAGCCCTCACAGGGCCGTATCTAGCTGTAGCCAAAAGCGGTCCGGCGACTGGAAAACAACGACGAAACAGCCTTAAGCCAAATCCTGCAAGAAGAACCCAACAAAGCGCCTTGCCCTAGGCGCTAAAACTGCATAGATAGCGCGCTGTAGTATTTGAACGCTCTAAAAGACAGGGTCTCATGGAAAACGTCGTCCTTATCATCCATCTGCTGTTGGCATTGGCCCTGATCGGCATCGTCTTGATGCAACGTTCCGAAGGCGGTGGCCTTGGTATGGGTGGCGGTGGCGGCGGTGCCGTATCTGGTCGCGCAGCTGCGACTGCCTTGGGTAAAATGACCTGGATCCTTGCAGCAGCGTTCATCTGTACATCTATTGCTTTGACCATCATCGCGGCACAGAACGCATCCAGCACCTCTGTGATCGACAGCCTTGGCACTGACCTGACCGCACCGGAAGCAACCACGACACCGGTTGTTCCTGCAGAAGACAGTCTGCTGCCGCCGGCGGAAGGCGATGACGCACCATTGGTGCCTAAAGCGAACTAAACAGCACATTCGGGCGTTTTAAACGGCGCACCACCACAGCTTGAGCTTCTGGTTAAGACCGCAACAGCATCTTGCGGTCCCATTGCCAAATCCAAGCGAATCCTTTATACGTTGAGTCCCGTGATGCTACGGCAAATTTGGCCGTGGGAACTCGCATTTTTTGGAAGTTTACGCGCCTCGAAATGAGGTTTGTGTGAAGGCTATCACGGGGGTCGCCAAACCTATGGCAAGGTTCATTTTCATTACAGGTGGTGTTGTCTCATCATTGGGCAAAGGCCTCGCCTCAGCGGCATTGGGCTCACTGCTACAAGCACGCGGATATACAGTTCGCTTGCGGAAACTGGACCCCTACTTGAACGTCGATCCGGGCACCATGAGCCCATTTGAACACGGCGAAGTGTTTGTGACCGACGATGGCGCGGAAACCGACCTCGACCTTGGTCACTACGAGCGCTTCACCGGTGTTCCGGCACGAATGACCGACTCGGTATCGTCTGGCCGCGTTTATTCCAATGTCTTGGAAAAAGAACGCCGTGGCGACTATCTGGGTAAAACCATTCAGGTGGTTCCGCATGTCACAAATGAAATCAAAGAGTTCATTTCTATTGGTGAAGACGAAGTCGATTTCATGCTGTGTGAGATCGGCGGCACCGTGGGCGACATTGAAGGTCTGCCGTTCTTTGAAGCCATCCGTCAGTTCAGCCACGACAAACCGCGCGGCGAATGCATCTTTATGCACCTGACCCTGCTGCCTTATCTGGCGGCATCGGGAGAGCTGAAAACAAAACCAACCCAGCACTCTGTAAAAGAGCTGCAATCCATCGGGATCGCGCCAGACGTTCTGGTCTGCCGTTCCGAGCAGCCAATCCCGGAAAAAGAACGCGAAAAGATCGCCCTGTTCTGTAACGTGCGCAAAGAGGCGGTTGTGGCCGCTTATGACCTGAAATCGATTTATGAAGCGCCGTTGGCCTATCACAACGAAGGTCTGGATCAGGCTGTGCTGGATGCCTTTGGCATCGCCCCTGCCCCGAAACCAAAGCTCGACCGTTGGCATGACGTTTACGACCGCATCCACAACACCGATGGTGAAGTGTCTGTCGCCATCGTCGGCAAATACACGCAGCTTGAAGACGCTTATAAGTCCATCAAAGAAGCGCTGGTGCATGGCGGGATGCACAACCGCGTAAAGGTCAATGTGAACTGGGTGGATGCTGAGGTCTTTGACAAAGGCGACGCGGCCCCACACTTGGAGGGCTATGACGCGATCTTGGTACCTGGCGGTTTTGGCGAGCGTGGCACCGAGGGCAAGATCAAAGCCGCGCAATTCGCGCGGGAACACAAAGTACCATACCTGGGTATTTGCCTAGGCATGCAGATGGCTGTCATTGAAGCTGCACGTAACGTGGCTGGTGTAGCCGATGCCGGCTCTGAAGAGTTCGACCACGAAGCGGGCAAAAAACGTTTTGAACCTGTGGTTTACCACCTGAAAGAATGGGTTCAGGGCAACGCGAAAGTTCAGCGTAAGGCCGATGACGACAAAGGCGGAACCATGCGTCTGGGTTCTTATAACGCATCTTTGACCGAAGGTTCTAACGTCGCAAATGTCTATGGAACCACCGCCATCGATGAGCGTCACCGTCACCGCTATGAGGTCGACATCAAATACCGCGAGCAACTGGAAAACGCGGGCCTAAAATTCACCGGCATGAGCCCGGATGGTCGCTTGCCAGAAATCGTAGAATGGGCAGATCACCCATGGTTCATCGGTGTTCAGTTCCACCCAGAACTGAAATCCAAACCGTTTGACCCGCACCCGCTGTTTAAAGATTTTGTCCGGGCGGCGAAGGAAAATTCCCGCCTTGTCTAATGGCTAAGGTTTTTGGAAACGCCGCTTTGACAGCGGCGTTTTTCTTTATCCAACCAAAGCTGACTTGTCGTTTTTGCCCAAACGTTGAACAAGCTGCCGCTGCGCTCGGTCTTCCAACAATTTGCGTGCACTGCGAGGTGCTGATGGAGTGGCTTGATCAAGCTCTGGAAATAGTGCCAGCAACTCAGCGCGCGCCTCAGCTGTCATGCCTTTGATGGCTTCCTCGCCAAAATAAAAACTCTCCGTCGGCGCACCTTCCGCGAAGATCACCTGGTGATCATCAAAAACGATGTGAAAATAAGTGACGCCATCCGCGCGATCATCTACAAAAATCCCCGGCAATTGAGTCAGCTTGCGGGCCGAGACCAACACTTCACTTTCTCCAAACATCCGCTCACAGAGAGGCCCGGAGACCAATTGGCGGTGTTGTGGGGAAACGATTAGATCGTTTGTTGGCAACCCCTGCCCCAAAGCGCCGGCAGAAATGCGGATCGGTCGCAGCTTTGGATTGGCCGAAAGATCATCGGCAGTCAGCTGTCGGTTCAAAACCAATCGTACAGGTTGCTGAGTGCCTTCGATTGTCGTGACCAAATCGCCCGGCTTAAGATTCTGCACGGCGACAAGACCGGTGTCAGTCGCAATGGCGGTGCCTGCTGCGAAACAGGCAACAAACTCGTCATATTGGTTGTCTTGCCGATGGGACGTACGCTCGACATTGAAAGAGTATGTTTCCCCCGGCTCAAGCGGTTCGGTCGAGACCAATCCATGCACTGCGCCCTGCTGATATCCATTACCGCCAAGGTGAATACTGGTCACCTGATGGCCAGACCCCGTATCAACCAAATCATAAGCTGTGTGGATGCTTGTGCCGGCCGTGTAGGTTTCAGAATTCAGCTCAACGTCACCAGCGATGGTCTGATCATTATCGACCTCGTCAAAAACACCATCATCATCGTTGATTTCAATTGCGGTGGGTTCCGCGCCCTCTTTGAGCGTCAACTCAAAGGGACCGCTCCCGTAAGCCGCGGCGCCGTGCTCCTGCGGCAAACCACCCTCAAAATCGTCTGCGCTATAGACGTATACAATGGCCACTCGAATATGCCCTCAAAGAATTTTCTGTGCTTTTCGCAACTATAGTTAATTTAATTAAAAACCACGTTAACCTATTGCGCGCCATTGGGCAAAATTCTCGAATTTTCCCCCTCTCTTGCGACCGGTTTTAATTGCCTTAACGCCGCATGTCTTACAAAATGGCGCAAAGAAATTGGGGGGTGGTAACGATGTGGGATGGTTTACTTTCACGGCTAACAGGACGCACTCGGGAACCGGCACCTTTGCCGGAACCGGATGAGCAACTGGCTTTGGGCGCATTGCTTGTGCGCGTTGCAAAATCTGACCGAGAATACCACGTCAGCGAAATCGCTGAGATCGACAGCATTCTTGCAAAATCTTTTGAGATCAATGCGGTAGACGCAGCCAAAATGCGCGCGACCTGTGAGAAACTTGAGAAGCAGGCTCCTGGCACACCAGACTTTGCCCTCATTATTCGCGAGCATGTGGACTATGCCCACCGGCTTGAGGTCGTAAACGCACTTTGGGACGTGATCTTGGCCGATGGAAGAGACACGCCAGAAGAAGATGCCGCTTTGCATGAAATTGAGGGCCATCTCGGGATTGATCCAAAAGACAGCCCTGCTCCCTGACGCTTGACCTTTCGCGTGAGAAACCCGATCTAACACTCATGTTTGCAGACTTTCTAAAGCGCCTTACCGCGCCCGAACCCGCTCCGCTACAGGACGCAGACGCGCGTCTTGCTTTGACAGCCCTTTTGGTGCGGATTGCCCGTGCTGATGGCGATTACGCTTCTGACGAAGTTGAAAAGATCGACCGTATTATTGCCGCGAGATATGGCCTTTCCCCATTTGAGGCCAATGCTCTGCGCAACGATGCGGAAGTTTTGGAAAGCGAAGCGCCTGACACAGTCCGCTTTACGCGCGCCATCAAAGACGCCGTCAGCCACGACGACAGGATCGGCGTCATTGAAGCTCTTTGGCAGGTGGTTTTGGCGGATGGCGAACGAGATGCGGAGGAAGATGCGCTCGTGCGGCTGGCCTCCAATCTGCTTGGAATCAACGATCGCGATAGTGCACTTGCTCGGCAAAGGGTGAGCAAAGCTTAGGCAAACACAACCATAGCGATAAAGATTTTGGCGCGAGTGCCATCCTGACGTTTATTCCGTTCATTATGTGACCAAATGGACAAAGTAAGCCGAATTGTACGTTGCAATCGGTTATTTTTTGGGTGCAATTGTTTAAGGAATAAAAATTAATGGGGACCCGCTGCTTTGACAGACACTGCTCCGGTGCTGGAAATTCGTGACCTGCACAAGGCTTACGGTGACTTAGAAGTCATCAAAGGCGTTGATATCACGGCACATCAAGGCGACGTTGTCAGCCTGATCGGCAGCTCGGGCTCGGGCAAATCCACAATATTGCGCTGCGCGAACCTGCTGGAAGACAGCCAGCAAGGGGACATCTTGTTTCAAGGCGAGGCTGTGGAATGGAAAGGTCATGGACCGGGGCGCGTCCCAGCAGATCAAAAACAGGTCCTGCGCATTCGTACAAATCTGTCGATGGTTTTTCAGCAGTTCAACCTATGGTCGCACATGACCATTTTGCAAAATGTCATGGAAGCACCGCTGACCGTACTGCGCCGCGATCGGGCCGAGGTTGAAGAAAAAGCGCGTGCTTATCTTGATCGCGTCGGGATCGGCGACAAATGCGATGTCTACCCGGCACAGCTTTCCGGTGGCCAACAACAACGGGCCGCCATCGCCCGTGGTCTGTGTATGGAACCACAAGCCCTCTTGTTTGACGAGCCGACATCTGCGCTGGACCCAGAGCTCGAACAGGAAGTCATCAAAGTGATCAAATCGCTGGCCGAAGAAGGCCGGACGATGTTGATTGTGACCCACGATATGAAAATGGCGGCTGACATCAGCAGCCACGTCGTTTTCCTTCATCAAGGTCTGATCGAAGAAGAAGGTGCGCCTGACCAATTGTTTGGCGCTCCCAAATCAGAACGGCTGAAGCAGTTCCTATCTTCCACTGCTTACGCCGAATAAAACCAACAGGAGTGACTTATGAAAAAACTGATCCTAGGAACCGCTGCACTCGCGCTTTCTGCTGGCATGGCGCTGTCGGGCAGCCATTCGGTTGTGCGTCTTGGTACCGAAGGCGCTTATGAGCCTTGGAACTTCGTCAATGACGCCGGCGAAATCGACGGCTTTGAGCGTGAGCTTGGTGACGAGCTTTGCAAGCGAGCAGAGTTGACCTGTGAATGGGTGAAGAACGATTGGGATTCCATCATTCCGAACCTCGTTTCCGGCAACTACGATGCGATCATCGCGGGGATGTCCATCACTGACGAACGTGAAGAAGTCATCGACTTCACTCAAGGTTACACCCCACCAGACCCATCCGCATATGTGGCACTGGACACAGATGTTGACCTTGAAGGTGGCGTCATCGCGGCTCAAGCAACAACCATCCAAGCAGGCTTTGTGGCTGAACAAGGCTGGGACCTGCTGGAATTTGCGACCCCTGAAGAAGCGGTTGCAGCGGTACGCAACGGCGAAGCTGATGCCGTGCTGGCGGACCAATCCTTCCTCGACACAGTGATGGAAGGTGGCGACCTCGTGATGCTTGAGCGCAAAGAAGCGCTAGGCGGCGGTGTTGGCATGGGCTTCCGTGAATCTGACGATGAGCTGCGCGGAAAATTTGACGCGGCAATCGATTCCATGAAGGCAGACGGCTCTTTGAACGAGCTGATCGCCAAGTGGCAGGTCTCTTCCCAATTCTAATGTGACCACTGCTGGCCCGCGATCCACTCGCGGGCCAGATTGCATCTAAAGGCTTGCGATGTTTTCTTATTGCACCGACCCCTCCACCCTAGAAGGTCTGACTTGGCTGAGTTGTTATCTGACAACTGGCAAGCACTTCAGCATGTACTTCTCGGTGATTGTGGTTCTGGTGTTATTGGCAATCACCGCACCGACAGCTTTGCTGTTTGGGTTTAGCGCCGCAACCGCCGCACGCTCGCGCATTCTTCCCCTGCGTTGGTTTGCATGGGGGTACACCAACATCGTGCGCGGTGTGCCAGATATTGCGTTTTTCCTCTTCTTTGTCATCGCCTTAGACCAAGGTTTTGAATGGCTGCGTCACAAGGTGAAATGCCCAGACTGGACGGAACCGGTACGCAACGGGGTCGAATTTGTGGTCTGCGACGTCGCAAAACTCCCGCTCAGTTCAGCCCCGCAGTGGGTGCATGAGACCTATGGCTTCTTCTTGGCGGTTCTAACCTTTGCCATTGTCTTTGGGGCTTTTGCCGCCAACGTGTTGTTTGGCGCCATGCGCGCAGTGCCCCGTGGCCAGATGGAAACCGCAGAAGCCTATGGGATGACCCGCCGCCAAGCCTTTTGGCGGATCCTCGTTCCGCAAATGTGGGTCTACGCCCTGCCCGGCCTGTCAAACCTCTGGATGGTATTGATCAAGTCGACGCCGCTCCTGTTCCTGCTGGGAGTTGAGGACATCGTCTATTGGGCGCGCGATCTTGGCGGCACCAAATCCGCGCGCTTCACCGACTATCCGCACGGCGATTGGCGTATGTGGTATTTCCTTGCGCTCTTGGTGTTCTACTTGGCTTTGACCAAGATTTCGGAAATCACTCTAGATCGCCTCATGAAGCGCCTGACCAAAGGCCAAGCCACCGCCGGTGGTGAAGCACAAAGAAAGGCCGCCACATGAGCTGTCTTGAGACCATTCAGGCCTACGCCTTTCGCTCTCTTGGCTATGGTGAGCGGCTTTTGCCGCGTGGCGAATACACGCTTTGTGAGCAATTCACCCTAATCGGCTCTGGTATGATCTGGAACGCCTACTTTGGGATATTTGCGCTGATCTCTGGTTTCGTTCTGGCGGTGGCCCTCGCGGTCGGCAAAGCCAGCCCCAATCGCTGGCTGCGCAAACCTGCGGAATGGTTCATTTTCATCTTCCGGGGCAGCCCGCTCTTTATCCAGTTCTTCTTTGGATATTTCCTGTTCCTCAGCCTCAAGGGCGTCTCAAGCTTCTTTGATCCGTTCACGTCTGCATGGCTGGGTGCTTTGGTGGTTCTGTTCTGCAATACGGCCGCCTATTCGGGTGAGATTTTCTACGGTGCGCTGCTCTCTATTCCAAAGGGCGACATTGAGGCGGCCGATGCCTATGGCATGACCGGTTGGACCCGATTCAAGCGCGTGACCTTCCCAACGATGATGCGCCTTGCGTGGCCGGCCTACACCAACGAAGGCATCTTTCTGTTTCACGCCACAACATTGGTGTTTTTCTCGGGATTCCCGGCGAAACGACAACAAGGCGATGCGCTTTATTACGCGAATTACTTTGCTGATAAGACGTTTAACCCATTCGTCCCATACCCGATCTTGGCGATGTATTTCATTCTACTGACTCTTATGATCATTTTTGTGTTCGGCCTATTCAACAAACGCCTCAACCGGCATTTGCCACAGGCGGCGCGGCCTAAGTTAAAGTTCCGCTTGAACCTCATTCGCTGAGCGTTTTGCTTTCAGACTTAACGCTGGTCGATCGCCGCGTTTCATGGCAAAAACGCCCGTCGAAATCTAAGATTCCAAGAGGTACCCATGAAGATTGGCATCCTAATGTGCGGGGCGTTCCCAGAGCAATTGCAAGAGCTGACCGGCGATTATGACGCCATGTTTCAAGCCCTGCTCAGCGGCCAAGACTTCACCTTTGAAAGCTATAGTGTCTTTGAAAATGAATTCCCAAATTCTGTTGATGACTGCGATGGCTGGCTGATCAGCGGCTCTCGATTTGGGGTCTATGAGGACCATGACTGGATTGGACGACTGGAAAACTTTGTGCGCGAAGCCGTGACCGTCGCGCGCCCAATTGTCGGCATCTGTTTCGGCCACCAACTGATCGCCCAAGCCCTTGGCGGCACGGTGGAAAAATACGAGGGTGGCTGGGAAGTCGGACGCAAGATGTACGAATTTGGCGGCGTCGAGCTGCCATTGAATGCGTGGCACCAAGACCAGGTGGTCAAAGCACCAGAGGGCGCGCTGACCATCGCATCAAACGCCACGTGCGAACACGCAGCGATCATCTATGGGGACCGTGCATTCACCGTTCAAGCCCACCCCGAATTTGGCGCTGAAATGATTGAAGGTCTGATCATGACCCGCAGCGATCAGGTTGGGGATTTGGCTAAGATTGATGCGGCCCTTGAAGGGCTTGAACACCCTGTTGCCAATGAAATTCTGGGCGACCAAATTGCCGACTTTTTTCGGAGCAATCGCACACGCGACGGCGAAGCGTGACATCCTAACCACAAGAGAGATTTTCTGCCGAATGCGTGCAAAGGGACTCGTTTTCTTAACTCGATAGATTTAGAATTCTGAAAAGTTAAATTAAGCAAAGCGAAAACTATGTCCCTTCCTGACGTCTATTCCGCTGAACCCATCCCCGAAGCTGCCCGCGCCGAGGTTGAACGCCTTTTGCAAACAGGCGATCTATTCCGCTACACCGCGCCAGAAGATGCTCCCGTTTCGCTATTGGAATCTGAGTTCGCAGAGCTATTAGGCACCAAATACGCCCTCGCGGTCAGCTCTTGTTCCGCCGCTTTGTTCCTGTCTTTGAAATCGCTTGGACTTCCGCGTGACTCCAAAGTTCTGATCCCCGGTTTTACCTTCGCTGCGGTCCCTTCGTCCGTCGCCCATGCAGACCTCACTCCGGTCCTATGTGAGGTCGGTGAAAACTACCGTATCGACATGGCAGACTTTGAAGAAAAGCTCGCCAATGTGCAGGCCGTCATCATCAGCCATATGCGCGGCCATACCTCTGACATGGACGCGATTATGGCGCTGTGTGAGGCGCGCGATATCCCTGTGATTGAAGATGCCGCCCACAGCCTTGGCACCACGTGGCATGGCCGCAACATCGGCACGATTGGTAAGATCGGCTGTTTCTCATTCCAGTCCTACAAGCTGATCAACGCGGGTGAAGGCGGCATTCTTGTGACCGACCACGCCGATCTCGTTGCCCGTATGGTCATTATGTCCGGTGCTTACGAGCACAATTGGCAGAAACATAAGTCCCGCGCGGGTGACAATACTGACGAGCTCAAGCAGGCCTTTGAAAAGTGGCAAAACCAGCTGCCGCTTTATAATCTGCGCCTGTCCAACATGTCCGCCGCGATCATCCGTCCGCAGCTGCCGGAACTGGCGCGGCGCGTACGCGATGGGCGTGCGAACCACGACTATGTGGCGGACCGCCTGAACACATCTGCATGGCTGCAAGTCCCAAACAAGCTTGCGCCGGAAGAGCGTGCGCCGGATTCCATCCAGTTCAATCTGGTTGATATGGACGATGATCAAGTCAACGCATTCCAAAACGCAGCTCAGGCGCGCGGATTGAAAGTGCAGGTCTTTGGCGCAAGCAAAGATAATGCCCGCGCCTTCTGGAACTGGCAGTTCATCAAAGATCTACCGGAATTGCCAAAAACCCGCGCGATGCTGATGAAAGCATGTGACGTGCGTTTGCCTGCGCGACTAAAGAAACCGGATTTGGATGCGGTTGCTGATGTGCTCTTGGCAGCCATCAAAGATGTGATGGCCCCAACACCTGCAGAATAAACAGCAGAGAAAAAAGAAGGCCCCGATGAGGGGCCTTTCGTTTTTAAGAGAGCTTGGAAAGCTTGGCTTGAAGTTCAGCCAGTTGCTTCTTTATGTCATCCAGCCCTTCTTCTTCGCCCTCAGGCTCCGCCGCTTCATCCCCTGCACCAGGGGTCGTCGAGCCCGGCCAGTTGCCCATGCTACCGGCCATCGCTTTCATGAACGCTTCTTGCTGAGCCTGCATGGCCGCCATTGGGTTCATTGGATTCATGGAAGACATATTCTCAACCATCTTGGACTGGCTTTCCCGCAGCATCTCAAAGCTTTGCGCCAAGAACTGTGGCACAACGCTTGACGCTTGGGTGGTGTAAGAACGCACCAGATCTGTCAGCACATTGATCGGCAACATATTCTCGCCGCGGCTTTCGTGCTCGGCGATGATTTGCAAAAGGTATTGTCGCGTCAGGTCGTCGCCTGTCTTAAGGTCTACAATCTGCACCTCGCGCCCTTCACGTATGAAAGTCGCAATGTCATCCAATGTAACGTAGTCGCTGGTTTCAGTGTTATAGAGCCGACGGCTCGCATAGCGTTTTATCAGCAACGGCGAATTGGTTTCTGTCACAGATAGCCCCCCTTATTATGCAGCATTGCAGCAAAGCTTATGCGAGTGCAGAACAAAAAGAAACAAAAAGAAGGGGCGAGCCAAGGCTCGCCCCTATGTGACCTTACGGCCAAATTCGTTTTAAGAAGCTTACTTAGCTGCTTTTTTCGCAGCTGCAGTCACTTCACCGGTCGCTTTTTTAACAGCTGCGGTTGCTTCTTCAGTTGCTTCTTTGGAAGCCGCCATTACCAGCTCAACAGTCTCGGACTGAACTTTTTTCGCAACTTCAGCAAATGCCGCCATGTTTTCTGCAGCAACTTCAGCCTGTGCAGAAGCAAAATCAGTCATCGCTTTTGCGTAATCAGCTGGCTCTGCTTTCGCTTTGGACATTTCTGCCAGTTTAGACAAAGTGTCTTTTGTCCAGCCAGAGGAGATCTCGGAAGATTTCTCTGCCGCTGCCAGTGCAACGCCTGCCAGCTTTTCGTTCAGCTCTGCAGTGTTCTTGAACGCGTCGTCCAGTGCAGATGTGTCTACCGGAAATGCGCCCATCATGTCTTTCAGAACGGCGGTCATGTCTTGTGTCTTAGCCATTGTCTTAGTCCTTCATCAGATGCGGGCTGACCCGCGTTGGTTTCTTCTGACGACAATATGCTTTCTGCAGCGCAGCATTTCAAGGATTTTTTTGCTGCACTGCAGAATAAATGACTTTTCCGATTGAAATCAGCGCGTTGCCGGGACCTTCACGTAGCTACCTGGCGCATCCTCAAGTGGCGGATGCTCCGAATCGCCCGGTTCTCGCGCTGGAATCATCTTGCCCGACCGAGATGACAGCCATGTGTCCCACCGTGGCCACCAAGACCCTTCGGTGAAATCCGCGGCTTCTTTCCACTCATCCGCATCAAGCTTCAGATCTTTATGCGTGTAGTGGCCATATTTCTTTTTGCTCGGCGGATTCACGATCCCCGCGATATGGCCGGACTCAGAAACAATGAACGTGCGGTCCTTGCTCTTGGTTTGCTTGAAGCCGCGATAGCAGTCTTTCCAACGCGCGATGTGGTCTGTCTCACACGTCACAGAACAGATCGGCAGGGTCACATCGCTGATATGCAGCTCTTCACCGAACAGTTTGATGCCTTCATTCACAAACGCATTGTCCTGACAAAGAGCGCGCAAATACTCGACAACCATCTTGCCTGGCAGGCCGGAGCCGTCCCCATTCCAATAAAGCAGATCGAAGGCCGGCGGCGCTTCACCCATCATATAACTGCGAATGGCGGGCCCGTAGATCAGATCGTTCGAGCGCAAGAAACTAAACGTGCGCTGCATAATAAAGGACCGCAGCAAGCCATGTTCATTGGCTTCGTCTTCAATCCCATCCACAAAATCATTCTGAAGGAAAGGTGTGAACTCCCCCTGATCGGCAAAGTCTGTGAGGGTCGTAAAGAAGGTTGCGGATTTAACCGACTTGTCGCCGCGCTTCTTCAACAAGGACAACGTAAGGTTCAAAGTGGTGCCAGCAATGCAGTAGCCAACGGCGTTGACCTGTTTCTGCTTGGTTAGCTTTTTGATCTCGGAGATGGCGGTCAGATAGCCTTCTTCGATGTATTCCTCCATTCCCACTTCGGCAAAGGAGTAGTCTGGATTCACCCAGCTCACCACAAAGACGGTGTAGCCCTGATCTACAAGCCATTTAATAAGGCTGTTCTTTTCCTTCAGATCCAGAATGTAGAACTTGTTGATCCAAGGCGGGAAGATCACCAGCGGGATTTCATGCACCTCATCTGTAGATGGAGAATATTGCAACAGCTCCATCATGCGATTGCGGAACACGACTTTGCCCGGCGAGGTGGCGATGTTCTTGCCAAGCTCAAACGCCTCTTCATCCGCCAGCTTTACGATCAATTCGCCATTGTTGGACTCCAGATCACGGATCAGATTTTCCAGACCCGCAATTAAGGATTTGCCGTCCGTCTCAACGGCCTTCTCAAGCGCATCGGGGTTTGTGCCAAGGAAATTGGTCGGCGCCATCATGTCGACAATCTGGTCCGAGAAATATTTCAGACGCGAGCGTTCGACGGATGGAATGTCTTCCAAGGAATCAACTGCGCTGCGAATGGCTTCTGCATTCAGCATGTATTGCTGTTTGATAAAATTGAAATACGGGTTGGTCTGCCACATCGGGTTGGCAAAGCGGCGGTCAGTGGGGGTTTTGTCTTCGGGTGCTTCTAGCTTGCCTTGGGAGAGCGCTTGTTGGGCATCGACGAAATGCTGAACTGATTTTCCCCAGAATTGCATTTGTTGCTCAAACACCTTGGCAGGGTTTTCGATCATTTCTGACCAATATGCCGTAGCGGCATTTGTGAAAACATCGTGATTCGGAGCCGTCAACTCTCTCCTTACAGGAGTGTGACCAGACATCACCTCAACCAAACGTTGAGAAAGTTCCTCTACTTTTTCGAGATTCTCAGTGAGTTCGTCGTATTTTGCAATCGCGGCATCTTCATCAGTTGTCATATTAAATTCTCGACCTTATCCTCGCTGCTACGCAGCAAATTCGCCTCGCTGGATCGCGCCAGCCCCCCATGACCCGTTTAGACTAACGGGGAAAAACAGGAGAAGCCAATGCGCTACATGGCCACTTACGACTTGATGGAAACCGTCAGGAACACCAATCAATGGCTTGGCGCTTCGGCCAAAGCGCTTGCTGCATACCCAATGTTTTCGATGGCCCCGAACCCTGCTCTGCACTGGATGGGCGCTTGGGGTGAAGTCACAGAACGCACTTTTGCGCGGATGGTTGTGAAGCCTGATTGGGGCATTCATTCCTTTACCTGCGAAGATGGCAAAGATCATGTGGTTCAAATTGAAACCGTGGTGGAGCGTGACTTTGGCGATCTTATTCACTTCTCAGTTCAAGGGCGTAAACGCCGTCGTAAGCAGGTCCTGTTGGTTGCTCCGATGTCAGGTCACTATGCGACCCTGCTACGTTCAACCGTCATTTCGCTACTCCCTGATTGTGAAGTCTTTATTACAGATTGGCACAACGCAAGGGATATTCCGGTCTCCGCAGGTAAATTTGACGTTGAAGACTACACCCTCTACCTCGCTGACTTCATGCGTGAGCTTGGACCAGACACCCATGTGATCGCGATTTGCCAACCTGCGCCTCTGACTTTGGCGGCGACGGCTTATCTTGCAGAACAAGACCCAGATGCACAGCCGCGCACCCTCACTTTGATTGGCGGCCCAATCGATCCTGATGCGACGCCAACGGACGTCACAGATTTTGGTCACCGCGTTTCTATGGGGCAACTCCAAGAAACCATGATCCAGCGCGTCGGATTCAAATACAAGGGCGTGGGTCGGATGGTCTATCCCGGGCTACTGCAACTCAGCTCTTTCATGTCCATGAATGCGGATCGCCACTCCGAGGCATTTCTCAATCAAATCAATCGCGTAATGAAAGGCGACGCCTCTGACCATGACGCGCACAACCGCTTCTATGATGAATATCTTGCGGTTATGGACATGCCTGCAGAGTTCTATCTGTCGACTGTTGAGCGGATCTTTAAGAATGGCGAGATTGCTAAGAACACCTTCACAGTGGATGGCCACAAGGTCGATATCGGTGCAATCACGACCGTTGCGGTAAAAACCGTGGAAGGCGCAAAAGACGATATCTCGGCGCCTGGACAATGTGTGGCGGCGCTCGACCTGTTGACCGGTCTTCCGGACAGCAAAAAGGCGAGCCATTTGGAGCCAGATGCTGGTCACTACGGCATCTTCGCGGGACGCAGTTGGCGCAACAACATTCGCCCATTGGTGCTGGATTTCATCGAAACCAACAGCCCTAAACCTGCAAAAAAAGCCGCAAATAAAAACGCCGCTGCTTAATTAAGCATCGCTCAACGCAGCATGAGGGGGCGTGTCATCCAGTGACGCAGGGCTTGCGTCACTGCCGAAGGGTTTTGCAAACATGGAACGTGGCCAGCGGATGGGATGATCGATAGCTCCCCATCCGTCAAAAAGTCAGTCATCACTTGATGGCGCTTGACCGGGATCAACCGATCTTCTTCGCCACAAATCACCTGAACGGGGCAAACGCATTTCCGTAAAACGGATTGCATATCTCGGTGTCGCTGCGCCGCGCGCACTTGGTTAACGAACCTCTCAACACCGATATTGTCCGCCATATCCTGCAACAGTGGAAGCAACTGACCGTCCAGATCCTCATCAGTAACCGCAAAAAGTTCCGAGACCACTTCTGCCAAACGCCCAGCGCGGGCTGCGACCAACATCGGCTCATAAGCCATTGCATCAAATGGGCTTTCTTGAAGTGGAGACGTGGAAATGAGAGCCAAACGCGAAAGCCGCTCCGGTGCGCGCGAAGCAATCTCCATAGCGACAACGCCACCCATTCCACATCCCGCGAGCGCAAAACGCTGAGGGGCTTGCGCAAGCACGGCATCGGCGAGATCTGACATGCGACCAGAGCCGCCAATCGGCATCACCGTCAATGAATGTTCGGCGGAAAGTTCTGCCAACTGCGGCCCAAAAAGCCGCGCATCGCAAAGCATGTCTGGCAGAAGAACAATTGGCTCCGCCATCTTTAAGCTGCCCCCAAGACGTCGGTGACCGCATCTTCAATCAAGCCAAGGCATCGCTCGTCTGAAAAACGATGATCTGCGCCTTTGACCAATAGAAGGCGCATGTCGTCGCCCTCTGCGTGCTCAAGCAGGCGAATAGCCGTTTCCGTGGAAACCGCGGTATCCTCTGTTCCTTGAAGAAAGCGCACGGGGCAATCAAAGGCCAGTGGGCTGCGGAGAACCAAGTTCTCGCGCCCATCCTCAATCATGCGCTTGGTGATGATGTAAGGCTCCATATAGTCGCTTGGCAAAGCCACTTGGCCAACGGTTTCAAGCGCTTCTTTCTGAGCATCATCAAATCCAGCCCAATAGCTGTCTTCTGTGAAGTCAGGCGCTGCGGCGATGGTCACAAGCCCCACAAGGCGCTCTGGTTGCGCGCGCGCAAGCAACAGAGACTGCCACCCTCCCATAGAGGAGCCCACAAGCACATAAGGCCCTTCGATCACCGCGTTCACCGCCGCGACGGAATCTTCATGCCAATCGCCGATGCAGCCCTCTTCGAAGGTCCCCGAGCTTTCACCATGGCCGGAATAGTCAAACCGAAGGAAGGCACGCCCTTGGGCTTTGCACCACGCCTCCAAATGAATGGCTTTGGTGCCTTCCATGTCGGATTTCAGACCGCCCAGAAATACCACGCAAGGCCCCTGCCCTTCGGTTTTGTGATAGGCAATCTGCCGGCCCTGTTCGGTTTGCAAAATGTCAGCCACTGCACCCGCTCCTTCTTTTTCTTAACCCCACCTTAAACCCGACAAACTCAAACGGGTCAAAGTGAATTGGTCACCAAAAAAGAAAAGAGCGCCCCGAAAGGCGCTCTTTATAAGAGAGGGTTTGATCAGTGCTATTTGGTTATGATCTCGGGTCCCATGATTGCATTTGGCAACAGGGTTGAGATTGCTGGAATGTAGGTCACCAAGATCAGGAAGACGAACATGATCGCGAGGAATGGCAGTGCCGCGCGAACAACACCCATCATGGACATATTGGCCACGCCCGCCGTCACAAAGAGGTTCAGACCCACCGGAGGTGTAATCATCCCGATCTCCATGTTCACAACCATGATGATGCCCAGGTGAATTGGGTCAATGCCCAGCTCAATCGCAATTGGGAACACCAGTGGCGCAACGATCACCAACAGGCCTGACGGTTCCATGAACTGACCACCGATCAGCAGGATCACGTTCACAACAATCAGGAACATGATCGGACCAAAGCCCGCAGACAGCATCGCTTCAGTGATCTTCTGAGGGATCTGCTCGTCGGTAATAACGTGCTTCAAAAGAAGCGCGTTGGCGATCACAAACATCAGAGTGATGACCAGCTTGCCCGCGTCGCGCAATGTGCCAACGGTGTCTTCGTGCCAAAGTGCTGTGACCAGCGTCCAAGGCTTGGTGATGACAGAGCCACCTTCTTTCAAAGGCCCCATATCGCGGTAGATATATGTCGCCACCAAGAAGGCGTAGACAGAGGCCACCGCCGCCGCTTCTGTTGGTGTGAAGATCGCACCGGTCACGCCAGGAATACCGTAGATCCCTACCATGATGATGATAATCAGCAGCATACCCCAGCTGGCTTCTTTCAGGCTGGCAAAGATTTCACCAAAGCCCTTGAACTCGCCCTTCGGCATGTTCTTGATGCGCGCCATCACATAGATGCCGATCATCAGCATGGTGCCCGCCATGATGCCCGGAATAACACCGGCCAAGAACATACGACCTACAGAGACTTCAACAGCTGCCGCATACACAACCATCACGATGGATGGTGGGATCAGGATGCCCAAGGTGCCCGCGTTGGCAATAACGCCCGCTGCGAATTCTTTGGTGTAACCGACCTGACGCATCGCGGCGATCACGATTGTACCGATGGCAACCACAGTGGCCGGGGAGGAACCAGACAGTGCCGCAAACATCATACAAGCGAGAACACCTGCGATGGCCAGACCACCACGGAAGTGGCCTACGAGGGCGATGGAGAAACGGATGATCCGCTGCGCCACACCGCCGGTCGACATGAAGGACGATGCTAGGATGAAGAACGGGATCGCCAGCAAGGTAGAGTGACCTTCAAAGGCCTCAAACAATGTCTGAGCGACGGATGCTGTTGAGCTGTCAGAGAACAGCAGCAGGAACGTGATCGATGAGAAACCGAGGCTTACAGCGATCGGCACACCGATCAGCATCAGGCCAACGACCATGACAAATAGAAGTAGGATTTCCATTATTCTTGTTCCTTAAGCTTGGCCGCTGCTTCAGCCACATCGTCTTCTGCTTCGTGGCTTACGATGATCATATGCTGCTCACCGTTCCAGATCCGGATTCCCACTTGAACAAAGCGCCATAAAAGCAGCGCCATAGAGACCGGCAAAACCAGATAAGGGACAACTTTTGGCAGCTTTTCGTAAGTCTCGCCTTCGTTGAACACGCCTTCCAGCCAAGTCATGAAGAACGGCACCGGAATGTCTTGGGTTTCATACCAACCCTGTCCACGCACCTGTTCAAACCCGGTTGGCAACCAACGGCCAGAGGTCGGGTAAAGGTTCGCGTAAGGGGCCCAGTAGTCCCATGCGCCTTTCAGCAGGATGATGGCATATGCCAGACACACCGCGACAGAGATCAGAGCAAAAATGCGCTGCAGCTTTGGATTGACCATGTTGACGATGGCATCAACGCCAAGGTGGAGCGTGTGTTTCACCGCATAAGAAGCACCAAGCAGAACCAACCAAGCGAACAAGAAAACCGTCAGCTCTAGTGCGTAGAAAATATTGGAGTTGAACCCGTAACGAGCAACAACGTTGGCGAATGTGAAGATCGTCATCACGCCTAGGATAAAGGCGATTAGCGTTTCTTCGATTTTATCACCAGTTTGGCTTGGGCCTTTATGTGTACCAGCCATTTTACCCTCTCTTGATAAAAGAAGGGCGCCACTTTTGATGCGCAGCGCCCCTTATTGAGTGGTTTAAGTCGAGACGCTCTTAGTTCGTCATCGAGTTGATTTTTTGTGCTGCGTCGATGTTGTCTTGACCAACGTCGCCCGCGAACTTCGCCCAAACAGGCTTCATTGTATCAACCCAAGCTTGACGCTGCTCTGGTGTCAGCTCGCGCACAACACCGCCGGCATCGATGATGGACTGTTTCGCCGCCAAGTTCACAGAGGTGGACTCGGAGTTACGGGTTGCAGTCACTTCAGCAACGATTGTTGTGAACTGGTCGCGTACGTCTGCCGGCAGACCGTCCAGCCAGTCAACAGATGTCACCAGCAGATAGTCGATGATGCCGTGGTCGGTTTGTGTGATACCGTCCTGAACCTCAAAGAACTTCTTGCCGTAGATGTTGGACCAAGTGTTTTCCTGACCGTCTACAACACCCTGCTGCAGCGCACCGTATACTTCAGAGAAGGCCATTTTTTGTGGGGAACCACCGATGGCTTCCATCTGAGCAACCAGAACGTCAGAGGACTGAACACGGAATTTCAGGCCGTTTGCGTCGGTTGGCGCGATCAAAGGCACGTTCGCAGACATTTGCTTCATGCCGTTGTGCCAATATGCCAGGCCTTGCAGGCCGCGGCGCTGCATGCTGTCCAGCATGCCTTGACCAGCATCAGATGCTTGGAATGCGTCAACTGCATTGATGTCGTTGAACATGAACGGAAGGTCAAAAATGCGGAACTGCTTAGTGAACTTTTCAAACTTGGACAGGGATGGTGCCGCCAGTTGAACGTCGCCTTGAAGCATCGCTTCCAGAACTTTGTTGTCGTTGTACAGGGTAGAGTTCGGGAACACTTCCATGCACATTTTGCCGTTCATTTCGTCATTCACGCGCTGCTCAAGCAAAGAGGCTGCGATGCCTTTTGGGTGCTTGTCAGTGTTGGTGACGTGGCTGAACTTAACGACGATTTCACCGTCTTCACATGCCGCAGAAGCGAAAGAAGGTACGGTTGCGATCGCTGCAACGCATGCAGCTTTCAAAAAGGTTTTCATATGTGGTCTCCCTCGAATTAGGTGCTCCTCTGCACCGGTGTATCCATTGGCTATTTTTCGCCGTTTTGTGACAAGCACAGACCAAGCCAATTTAAAAAACGTTTATTTTCATATCCTTACGATGCATAATTTCTAAGCAATTTAAAAATTCCCGAAATTTCGGACAAATTTTCTTGCTCGAAAATCATCGATACGCGAAAACGGTTACCCAGAATCAGTCGGAGAATCATTGGTGATTCGGACCATCATCAGACCTGCAATTGCTTGTATTGTGCTCGGTTTCGCCGCGGCTATTTGGGTCTATGATAACACATTGCGTTCTGAGTTTCGCGTACTGGAGTCGGCGGGCTCAGCGCGGCTTGGGGAAGCGTCCAACCGCATGCGCCTGCAGATCGACGCGCTGCGTGCGCAAACCAACTTTTTCGCCACCTCTCCCCATCTTGCAAGGAACATCGAGGGGGCAGATTTTGAGAGCGTTACTGAGAACCTCAAAGATTATGCTTTGACTTATGGCGCCACGCGGATCGACCTATTCGACGCTAAGGGTCGAACGCTCGCGACCTCTGCATTTGAGCCGCGTATGTCCCACGCAAAACTGGTGCATGCGGCAATCAATGGCCGTTTGGGGTTTGAACAAGACCGCACTGACATCAATCGCTTCTTTCGTTTTAGCCGAGGGGTGAAGGGACGCGATGGCGAAATAATTGCAGCTCTTGTGGTAACCGCAGATGTGGAGGCCTTGGAGTTTGAATGGCCGGTGACCCCCGAGGTCATCGTCTTTTTGAACGAAGAAAAGCTGGCCTTCTCGTCAAACCGCAACAGTCTGGTCTTGGTGCCACAAACGGAGAACGGGACCGAAACCTCATTTGTCGTAAAACCAAACGGAAAAGCGGCTGGGTTTCAGACCTACATGATCGCCCCACCAAACGAAGCCGCGCGTGAGGCGATCATTATTGAACGCTACGTCCCCCATTTTGACCTGACATCAGAGATTTTCCTGGAAACCGCTTCCGCCCGCGACACGGCGCTTGTGCGCGCCCTTCTCGCTTTGGCCGTCGCCGCTGTGATCGGTTTGGTTGCAGCAATCGCCGCTCAACAAAGACTGCGATTGGCAACGGAAGCGCGCTATTCGGCAACGCTTGAGGCGCGCGTTGAAGAGCGGACAAAAGAGCTGCGCAACGCTCAGGACGAACTGGTCGAAGCCTCCAAACTCGCGGCCCTCGGTCGGCTGTCCGCAGGCGTCAGCCACGAGATCAATCAACCCCTTGGGGCGATCCTGAATTTCTCTGACAATGCCAAGAAATTCCTGAACAAGGATCTGCCGGATAAAGCGGGCGAAAACCTGACGCTGATCTCCGGTCAGGTCGAACGCATCAAACGCATTATCTCCAACCTGCGAGCATTCGCGCGTCAAGAAGCGGCGACGACAGAGCTTATTGATTTTAAAGAGGTTATTCAGGCGGTTGTCACATCCACTCAGGACGTGATGGAGGAGGCTAATATCGAAATTCGGACCGATCTACCGGACCAAGACATTGGCGTCATCGCGGGCCGCGTTCGCTTGGAACAAGTGGTTTTGAACCTGCTGTCTAATGCAAAAGACGCGATGGCAAATAGCGACCTCAAACGCATCTATGTAACTCTCACACGCGACTCCGAAAACGCGCGTCTTGTTGTGCAGGATACTGGTCCCGGCATCTCGGACCCCACCCGCGTGTTCGAGCCGTTTTACACCACCAAAGAACTCGGCGCGTCTAAGGGCCTTGGGATGGGGCTTGCCTTGTCACACGGATTGATTACCCGCTTTGGCGGCACCCTCACCTGTCAGAACCAATTTCGAGGGGCCGAGTTCACGATCACCCTGCCCATTGCGCAACCAGCGGAGTAAGCCATGTTCAAGAAAGTGCTGATCATCGAAGACGACGCCATGTTGCGCAGCTCGATCGTGCAAACCCTTGAACTAGAAGATCTAGAGCCGATCCCCACCAACGGGTTTACGCAGGCACGCCGCTCGATCCGCCATAACTTTCGAGGCGTGATCCTTTCTGACATCAAGATGCCTGACCACGATGGATTTGACGTGCTGCGGTTTGCGCAAACCAAAGATGAAGAGCTGCCGGTGATCTTGCTGACCGGCCACTCTGACGTGCCTACCGCCAAACGTGCGATCAAAGAAGGCGCGTATGATTATCTGGAAAAACCCTGCGCGCCCGACACGATGATTGAAGCCCTGCACCGCGCTTTGAAACAACGCACTCTGATCATGGAAAACCGTGAAGTGCGAGATGAGTTAGAACAGACGAACTCTGATCAAACCGAAGGCACCTTAAGTGAACGCCTCGAAATGCATGAACGCCGGATCATCGAAGAAGCGCTAAGCGATGCGGACGGCAAGGTTGCGATTGCGGCGGAAGCCTTGGGGATCCCCCGAAACACGCTGTATGACCGCATGGGTAAGTTCAACATCGTCGCCAAGGCGTTCCGCAAACCGACAGGTAACTAATCCCCTGTTGACTTGCCCCGCCCCTACGGCGAAAAGGCTTCCCGAACCACATACCCGCAACCGGGCGTTTTGTAGGCGCCAAACTGACGAGGAGCTTCTGGCAATGACCCAGATTTCCCTGACTTTCCCCGATGGTAACGCACGTTCTTACGACGCAGGTGTAACCCCTGCCGAAGTCGCTGCATCCATCGCGACCTCCCTTGCGAAAAAAGCGATCTCTGCGACCGTTGACGGTCAGCATTGGGACCTTGCGTGGCCAATCGAGGCGGATGCCTCCATCGCGATCAACACATTGAAAGACAATGACGCTGAAGCGCTGGAACTGATCCGCCACGACTGCGCCCATATCATGGCCCGTGCGGTGCAAGAGATTTGGCCCGACGTCAAAGTCACCATCGGCCCTGTGATTGAACACGGCTGGTATTATGACTTTGATCGGTCCGAACCATTCACCCCCGAAGATCTTGGTCTCATCGAAAAGAAGATGAAAGAGATCATCAACTTGCGCGATCCGGTTCGTACCGAAGTGTGGGAGCGCGATGTTGCGGTCAATTACTACGAAGACCGTGGCGAGCCTTACAAAGTAGAGCTGATCGAGAGCATCCCAGGGGATGAGCCGCTGCGCATGTATTGGCATGGCGAATGGCAAGACCTGTGCCGTGGGCCTCACCTGCAGCACACCGGTCAGGTCCCAGCAGACGCCTTTAAACTCATGAATGTCGCAGGCGCTTATTGGCGCGGCGACAGCGACCGTCAGATGCTGCAGCGGATCTATGGCGTGGCGTTTAAGAACAAAGAAGATCTTAAGGCACATTTGAACTTCCTAGAGGAAGCGGAAAAGCGGGACCACCGTAAGCTTGGTCGAGAAATGGCTCTTTACCACATGCAGGAAGAGGCACCGGGACAAGTGTTCTGGCATCCAAATGGGTGGACTATTTACTCGCAGCTGCAGGACTATATGCGCCGTAAACAGCGTGCCGGGGGATATGTCGAAGTGAACACCCCACAGGTGGTCGATCGGAAGCTCTGGGAAAAATCAGGCCACTGGGACAAATATCAAGAAAACATGTTTATCGTAGAGGTGGATGAAGACCACGCTCGCGAAAAGGCTGTTAACGCTCTGAAACCAATGAACTGCCCATGTCACGTGCAGGTCTTTAACCAGGGTTTGAAATCCTATCGTGATCTCCCTCTGCGTATGGCAGAGTTTGGCTCTTGTTCACGCTATGAACCCTCTGGCGCGCTCCATGGCATCATGCGGGTCCGCGGCTTCACCCAAGACGATGGTCACATCTTCTGTACCGATGATCAGATCACCTCTGAGACCAAAATTTTCATCGACTTCCTGTCGGAAGTATATAGCGATCTCGGGTTTGATAATTGGACCATCAAGCTTTCAACCCGTCCGGAGAAGCGGATCGGATCGGATGAGACTTGGGATGAGATGGAAAAAGCGCTCGGCGATGCCTGCCGCGCAGCTGGCCACGATTTCGAAATTTTGGAAGGCGAAGGTGCCTTCTACGGTCCGAAGCTCGAATTCACTTTGACCGATGCAATTGGCCGAAATTGGCAATGCGGGACACTTCAGGTCGATGCAAACCTGCCTGAACGGCTTGAGGCAAATTACATTGGCGCCGACGGAGAGAAGCATCGCCCTGTCATGCTTCACCGCGCGACATTGGGGTCATTTGAACGCTTTATTGGTATCCTGATCGAAGAGCATTCTGGCAAACTCCCTTACTGGATTGCGCCACGCCAAGTCGTCGTGGCAGCAATTGTAACAGACGCCAATGACTACTGTCTTGAAGTGGTAGAAAAACTTCGCGCAGCAGGTATCCGTGCCGAAGCCGACCTGCGCAACGAGAAGATCAACTACAAGGTCCGCGAACACTCTGTCGCTAAAGTACCGGTCATTCTGGCATGCGGTAAGAAAGAAGTGGAAGACAACAGCGTCACCGTGCGCCGTCTTGGCGAGAAGCAAACCAAGGTCCAAAGCTTGGACGAAATTGTTACAAGCTTGAAAGCAGAGGCCACTCCGCCAGACCTGCGGTAACGGATTGTAACAATTCTCACCAAAAACACCTAAAAAGCCGGGGCCAACACCCCGGCTTTTCCTTTGTTTATTAGGTTTTTTATCCCTGAATGCTCACGCTGGGTAACACGCCTGTGACCCACGAATGCGTTATTGGAGATGTGAGCAAACCGGCGGCTAAAGTTTAGTCATGCCGCATCGGGATCACGTTTTGATCTCACCAAGCGGCTGGTATTCAAACTTGTTTAAGGAACATAGACATGTCCAAGACCGTTAAAACACTGGCAGCAGCCGCTTCTGTTGCAGCAGCAATGACCGCAGTAACATCCACCACCGCACACGCGATGGACAAAGAGAAGTGCTACGGCGTTTCCCTGGCAGGCAAAAACGACTGCGCCGCGGGCCCAGGCACAACTTGCGCAGGTACATCCACCGTAGATTACCAAGGTAACGCATGGACACTGGTTGACGCAGGCACATGTGACTCAATCGAACTGCCAGCAATGGCAGACGGCAAAGCACGCATGGGTGCTCTGGAAGCGCTGGACCGCGACCTGCCAGCATAAGCTGACGCTTAAGTTTACTGTGGCCCCACTCCCCTCGGGTGGGGCCATTTTCTTCCAAAATGTGTTAGGCTCCCAATATGTTGGACGCATCTTCTAAATTTCCATCGCTCCCCCACACGCCGGGAGTTGGTTACAAAGCACAGCATTTCGCGGATATTCTTGATAATCCGGGTCACGTTGGTTGGTTGGAAATTCATGCAGAAAACTACATGGGCATGGGCGGCCGCCCGCTGGCGCAGCTGCGTCACCTAACCGAAGAATTCCCCATTTCCGTGCATGGCGTCGGCTTGTCGATCGGTAGCGAAGGCCCCCTTGATCCAGAACACCTTGCACGCCTGAAACATCTGGTGGAGTGGCTCAAGCCCACCGTCTTCTCAGAGCACCTTGCTTGGTCCAGCCACGAAGGCAGCTATTTCAACGATCTGCTGCCTCTGCCTTACACCAAAGAAACGCTGATCCGCGTGGCGGATCACATTGACGAGCTACAAAACACAATCGGTCGTCAGATGATGCTGGAGAATCCATCCAGCTACTTAAAATTCTCTGAAAGCACATGGTCGGAACCCGATTTCCTACGCGAAGTCGCAACGCGGTCGGGATGTGGCCTGTTGCTAGACGTGAACAACGTCTTTGTATCAGCAACCAACCTTGAATATGACCCGCGCGACTACATCAACGAATACCCCCTCGATAAGGTTGGAGAAATCCACTTGGGCGGTCATGACGAAGACGAAGACGACCACGGCAAACCGCTGTTGATCGACAGCCATGGCGCAGAGATCGTCGACCCGGTCTGGGCGCTGCTTGATCACACATTGGCCCAGTCTGGCCCGTGTCCCATTCTGATTGAATGGGACACGGATGTGCCAGAATGGCCGATCCTTTCCGCCGAAGCAGACCGCGCAGCAGCGGCGCTGGCGAAGCTGAAAGTGGACGCATGAGCGTCACCCAATCAGAATTCCGCGTCGCCATGTTGGATGCGGCCAGCGCGGTCCCAGACGGGCTCGTTGACGCCCATGAACAACCTGCCGGACGGCGGTTTAGCGTCTATCGCAACAACGTAGCTGTTTCTCTGACGGAAGCGTTGGAAACCGGCTTTCCGGTGATTGCCAAACTGCTTGGCGAAGAGAATTTCAAACCCATCGCCGGTGTGTTCTTGCGCCAATCACCCCCGCCTCTACCCGTTATGATGCATTATGGCGCGGCATTTCCAGAATTCCTGCGGAACTTCCCTCCGCTCAAAAACCTTGGTTATTTGGGCGACGTCGCAGAAGTCGAACTCGCGCTACGCCGCAGCTACCACGCCGAAGACGCAACAGGCGTGCCCGGCGATGCATTGGCAAAGATCGCGCCTGAAGCGCTGCCCAATGTGACGCTAACGCTGGCCCCTTCGATGAATGTAGTTCGGTCCCATTGGCCGATCTATGACATCTGGGCATTCAACACCTATGAAAATCACCCCAAACCAGAGGCGCGCGCGCAGAATGTCGTTGTTATGCGCCCTGAGTTTGATCCTGCGCCCCACCCGCTTCCGGCAGGTGGCGCGACATTTATCTCTGCCCTTCAAAAGGGAGAATCCCTAGGCCAAGCGGCTGATACCGCAGCCGAGCTGGCGGAGGACTTCGATCTTGGTGCTGTTTTGGGTCTTTTGCTGACCCACGGTGCCATCGTTGAGATTCAGAACGAGGACTAAGAATGAACGCCCTGATTTCCCTACATAACGCAGTGTTTAGCCGGTTGGATCGGCAAGACTGGATTCTGCCGACACTGGCGCGCCTGATCTTTGCGGCGGTGTTGTTGCTCTATTTCTGGAATTCAGGTCTGACGAAACTGGGTGACGGCATCTTTGGGATCTTCAGCCCATCCGTAGGTGCTTACGCCCAGATCTGGCCGAAAGTATTGGAAGCGGTCAGTTATGACAGCAGCCAGTTGAGCTTCTTCCATTGGGCTGTCGTGTTTGCGGGCACCCTTGCAGAGTTCATCCTGCCAGCGCTAATCGTTCTTGGCCTCGCCACACGCGTTGCGTCGCTCGGCATGATCGGTTTCGTCGTTGTACAGTCTTTGACTGACATCTACGGCCACGGTGCAGACGCCAAAACCATCGGCAGTTGGTTTGACCGCATTTCTGACGCGCACATCATGGATCAGCGCGCTTTCTGGGTCTTCTTGTTGCTGCTTTTGGTCATCAAAGGCGCAGGCCCTCTGTCCCTGGACCGCATTCTATCGGCCCGCCAGGCACAAGCCGTAAGCGCCTAAAAATGCGCCTTCTCCTCGTCGGGTTTGCCAGCCGCAATGGCTAAAACCCCGGCGAGGCCAGCAAAGGCAATTGGGAACATTGTAAAGACATTGAACCCAAAGCCGACATACATCCAAACCGCTGAGATCAAAAGCAAAGCACCGCCCCAAAGAGCGCGGGCGCGCGCCATGGCACCACCAGCGATCGCCAACAAAGGCGCCATCAAGGACGTGCTGCGTACCAAGTCCACATTGTCGACCTGTTCAGCAAGCCCATCAAGCTCACCCCATTGCTCAATCGCAGCTGTGTAGCCCCAGCCGAAAAACCCGACAATCATGCCGACAATCCCGGCAATAATGCCCAATACCAATGCTGCGTTTCTCATGCGGTTCTCCTATCGCTTGCACAAGACATAGGCAGCTTTCCGGGTCACGCCAAGGCGTCCTGCACGTCTTTGCTCCAACTCAGGAATAATTCCCCGTCTTTCTCGATCAGCGGACGTTTCATCAGCGCTGGATGCTCCGCCAATAACGTCAACACCGGCTGCTGGCGCGTTTGTTCATCCAACTGGCGCCATGTTGTCGACCGTGTATTGAGCAAAGCGTCGCCAAATTTGGCATAGGCTTTTTCCAGCACATCGGTGGGCACCCCATCGGCGCGTAAGTCAACCAAAGTGGCCTCAGGTAGGGATTTCAAGGCCTTACGGCATGTATCGCAGTTTTTCAGTCCATAAAGTTGCATCACATTTACCTCAATTTTCAGCTTACCTAAGGTAAACCTGTGGATATCATCTTTGTTTTGCTTGCTTTTTACAAAGTCCGTGCAATCATTTACCCGGTAGCATTTTGTTTCGCTTGCTCGGTGTCGCCAATTTCAGACGTTTGGGCCATTGGACCATGTGTTGCACCCCGCATCAACGGGGCGACTTTTTGAAGTAGAAGGAGAGACGGTATGCCGAGTGGCACCGTAAAATGGTTTAACACCACCAAAGGCTACGGCTTTATTGCACCGGATGACGGCGGCAAAGACATTTTTGTTCATATTTCCGCCGTGGAACGTTCAGGTCTGACAGGCCTGGCTGATAACCAAAAAGTAGAGTTTGAAATGTCCGAAGGACGTGACGGCCGCCAGATGGCTACCGATCTCAAGCTGTCATAAAACTGCGCGGGGCGTATTTCACGCCCCACTCGCTTTCCCAAAAATGCATGCACACAACCCGCGTTAGTGGGTGGTGTAGCATCCTTTTTCGCCTACTGGGCAGACGACGCGCTTCTTGTGAACTTTCTTCACGCGCTTCACTTTTGGCTCACAAATCTCTCCGGCAACCGGAACACCACAGCTTACCATGCCACCTGCTTGAACAGGCTGAAGGCCTGCTGGGCATAGGTTTTGGCTGGACGCCGCCGCACGATAGATGCAACCGGATGGCGTTGCTGGGGGCGGCTTTGGCACGAATTCTACAATTGGGTCTTCCTTGATTTTACAAGGGAAGATCACACAGGTTGCATGCGCTGGCGCGGCTACCGCGACCAAAGCTGCAATCATCAGCGCTTTCTTAAACATCTGGTCACCTTTTCTCTGTTCGAACTGCTCAATATTATTCAGGTGTTTTTATGTAGCTTCAAACTACAAGAATTTGAGATTCAGTCAATTTTTGCAGTTATCCACAACGCGAGCCCGGCCGCTTTTGTCAAAAGCGTGACATTTATGAATCCCATTTTGAGGGCTTAACGTTTGCGGAAATACTCCGTTAAAGTGCATTTCGGCGCGTCAGCACGCAAGGGCCGGGTGTTGGTGAGTTCCCAGTCCTGTTCAAAAAACGCTGGGAAGAACGTGTCAGGGTCTTCGACCTCGACATCCACTTCCGTGACCAAAAGCCGATCCGCGATGGGCAGCATTGCCTTGTAAATGCCTGCCCCACCCATGCTGTAGATCCGTTGATAACCCGCATCAAATGCGGCCTTTACTGCATCCTCAACCGACGCCACGGTGACCTCACCCAACCCGTCTTGCGAGGACACCACAATATTCAGACGGTTTTTCAACGGCTTAAACGGCAAACTTTCCCAAGTATTGCGCCCCATGACAACGGCACCGCCAAGGGTTTCTTGTTTAAAGAAAGCAAGATCTTCCGGCGCATACCAAGGAATGTCGTTGTCTTTGCCGATAGCGCCGTTGCGATCACGGCCAACAATGAGAGTAATCATATCAAACGGCAACCGGTGCTTTGATGATTGGATCTGGATCGTAATTCACGATCTCAAAATCCTCATATTTGAAATCAAAGATCGAGCTCACGTCTCGCTTTAGGCGCAGTTCAGGTAAGGTTTTAGGCGTACGCGAAAGCTGGGTTTTCACCTGATCCATGTGGTTGGAATAAATATGGGCATCCCCAATCGTATGCACGAAGTCGCCCGGCTTGTATCCAGTCACATGCGCCAGCATCACTTGCAAAAGGGCGTAGCTTGCAATGTTAAACGGCACGCCAAGGAACATATCGGCAGAGCGTTGATAGAGTTGTAGATGCAATTTGCCCGCGAGGATTTTGACCTGCCAAAGCGTATGGCACGGTGGCAGTGCCATATCAGGGACATCCGCCGGGTTCCAAGCCGACACAATCAAACGACGGCTGTCAGGTGAGGTTTTGATCATCTCGACCAAGTTGGCAATCTGATCCACGGTGTTCTTCCGGAACAACTGCTCCTCACCAGCAGGCGCATCGACGGGCTCTAACGCCGGGAAACGGCGCCATTGGTGGCCATAAACGGGACCCAGATCGCCGTTTTCATCCGCCCATTCATCCCAGATGGACACCCCATTTTCCTGCAGATAGCGGATATTTGTGTCCCCGCTCAAGAACCAAAGAAGCTCGTGAATGATGGATCTCAGGTGCAGTTTCTTTGTCGTGACCAACGGAAAACCATCTGCCAGCGGGTAGCGACATTGCATCCCAAAATAAGACGTGGTGCCGGTGCCCGTGCGATCTGTGGTGGTTTCACCATTGTCTAGGATCAATTGCAAAGCGTCGTGATATTGCTGCACCCGGCCCTCCTTTGGGAATGAGCAAATTCCTACAGACTCAAGTGATACCTGTTTTCCCGCGGCAACGCTATATATCGCGGAGCAAAATTCAAAATATACCAAATGCTCCCAAAACTTCAGAATGCGAACGCTGAATTTTGGCGGATTGCGCAGGCCTTACAAAAACGCCGTCGCGCCCACTCGACAACGGACAAACACGCCTTAGAGTACTGACAAATTGAGAGGGGAATTCAATGAAATTACGTTATCTGCACACCATGGTCCGCGTGAAGGATCTTGAAAAATCCATGGCTTTCTATGAGCTTCTGGGCCTAAAACAAACACGGCGCAGCGACTATGAAAGCGGTCGCTTCTCGCTGATCTTCTTGGCACCAGAAGGTCAAGAAGAATGCCCGGTTGAACTGACCTACAACTGGGATGGCGATGAAGGTCTGCCCAGCGACAGCCGTCACTTTGGCCACCTCGCCTACGAAGTCGAAAATATCTACGACATGTGCCAGCACCTGATGGACAACGGCGTCACCATCAACAGACCACCGCATGATGGACGCATGGCTTTTGTTCGCTCACCTGACAATATCTCGATCGAACTGCTTCAGATGGGCGATGCGCTAGAACCAGCAGAACCTTGGACCAGCATGGGCAACACCGGCTCTTGGTGATCACCCAACCCGATCAATAAATGTAGCGGATTTGGTCACTCCAATACCGCTCAACACGCCGGAGGGATGAGGTGATATCTTCTAAGCCTTCCGGCGTTAAAACGCCTTTGGTTTGAATACCATCTGCGTGACGCACAAAGAGATCTGCAACCACATCGCGAATACCGCGCCCTTTTTCAGTGAGGCGCACCCGCACGGATCTGCGGTCAATCTCACAGCGTTGATGATGCATATACCCAGCATCTACCAATTTCTTGAGATTATAACTGACATTGCTGCCCTGATAGTAACCGCGTGACTTCAACTCCCCCGCCGTCACTTCATTGTCGCCAATGTTAAACAACAACAGCGCTTGAACCGCGTTGATTTCCAACACGCCCACCCGTTCAAATTCGTCTTTGATCACATCTAGTAGCAACCGGTGTAGCCGCTCCACCAATGCCAGCGTATCCAAATATCCCGCGATAAAGGCAAAGTCGCCGGGCTTCCCGATACCCGCTTCGCCGACGCCAGGCTTGCCCAACGTTGAATAAATGCTCATTGCAGTCTCCGTCTCATGGTTGGACAGAAACTGAAACAAAATCGCGAAAAATCGGTTAAGTCTCGTTAGTTACTTAAAAAGCGATCTATTTTCGATCCATTTCCTGAGAAATGTCATTGATCAGATCTTGGAAGAACGCAGGTGCATCCGCCTGATGGCTGACCCATTGATAAAGGTCCTGATCGTTTTCATTCAGCAACGCATCGTAATGATCAAGCTCGGCGTCTGACATGCCGTCCAATCGCGTGTCCGCATAATGGCTCAGGATGATGTCCATTTCTTTGATCCCACGGCGCATCGAGCGCATCTTCATCCGCTTCAAACGATGTTCACGGATTTCCGGCGTGGCTTCAGACGGGACAGACGGGGCGGACATGGCAGCATTCCTTTGCAAGCTGCCCTGCAGATACCGCGCAGCTCCCCCATGCGCAATAGCCGCTTGAACCCTTAAGAGGTGCGGCCTAAGACTTGGGGGAACAATTTTATGGCTGAGTGTCTCATGTCTTTTCTTTCCAAAACCCTATCCCGCGTCAAACCTTCCCCAACCATTGCGATGAGCGCGAAAGCTCAAGAGCTGAAAGCTGCTGGGCGCGACATCATCGGATTGTCTGCCGGCGAGCCGGATTTTGACACGCCAGAGAACATTCGTGAGGCCGCGAAAGCAGCGATTGATGCGGGCAAAACTCGGTACACGGCACCCGATGGGATCATTGAGTTGAAAGAGGCCATTTGTGCCAAGCTCAAGCGCGACAACGGGTTGGACTATACACCCAAACAGGTCTCTGTTGGCACCGGCGGCAAGCAGACGCTTTACAATGCGCTGATGGCCACCCTGAACCCGGGAGACGAAGTGGTGATCCCTGCCCCATATTGGGTGTCTTACCCAGACATGGTGTTGCTCGCCGGTGGCACGCCGGTCGTCGTTGAAGCTTCGCTAGAAAACAACTTCAAGCTTACCGCTGAACAACTGGATGCGGCGATCACGCCAAACACAAAGTGGTTCATCTTTAACAGCCCCTCCAACCCAACCGGTGCGGGCTATAGCCATGATGAACTGAAAGCGCTGACCGACGTTTTGCTCAAACATCCGCATGTTTGGGTCATGACAGACGATATGTATGAGTTGTTGGCCTATGACGACTTCAAGTTCTGCACCCCAGCAGAAGTCGAACCGCAGCTCTATGAACGCACACTGACATGCAACGGCGTGTCCAAAGCCTATGCGATGACCGGCTGGCGGATTGGCTATGCGGCGGGCCCCGAGCATGTGATCGCAGCAATGCGGAAGATCCAAAGTCAGTCGACCTCCAACCCATGTTCCGTTAGCCAATGGGCTGCGATTGAAGCCTTGAACGGCACCCAGGATTTCATCGCACCGAATAACGAAAAATTCGTCCGCCGTCGCGATATGGCGGTGCGGATGCTCAGCGCGATTGACGGGATCACCTGCCCGAAACCGGAAGGGGCATTCTACGTCTACCCATCCATCGCTGGATTGATTGGCAAGACCACCCCTGCCGGCACAAAGATCACTGATGATGAGACCTTCGCCACAGCGCTTTTGGAAGAAAAAGACGTGGCCGTGGTGTTTGGCGCGGCCTTCGGCCTCTCGCCAAACTTCCGCATCAGCTACGCGACCTCTGATGAGGAACTCAAAGAAGCGCTGAACCGCATCACTGATTTCTGTGCAAGCCTAAGCTAAGCGAGAAAACCATGGCAGTTGACCTACCGGAATACTTCTTTCGCACCCGAGACAGCGGGGCAACGGTGTTTCGGGTCAATGGCGACAACCGTCAGCGGCGGATTGAGATGGAGCAGATCGCAACCATCAATATGCGCACCGGCGATGTGAAACCGCACGGGGACCGGACGCTCGTCGCCGAGGATTTGCAGGCCATCGACACTTGGATCGCCGATCGCAAAGAAACACTTGAGTGGCGGCAGATCGACGACATCCTACGCACAGTGGATCAGCTGAATGCGACGGCCCATTGGGCACAGACCAAAGCAACGGATAAGCAACTGGAAACCGTTACGGACTCGCTGTTGATGGCGATGCATGACTTGCGCACTGTCTTGGTGCGCAAGAAAGCAAATGCGCTGGCGAAGACTGAAGAAACTTAGGCTTCAACCGGCGCGGCATTGCGCATTTCGGCAATTCTGACCACCCAGAACCGCCACATCAAAAGCAATGCGGCCACACCCAGACCTAGGCCCAAGCCGACCCAGACGCCAACGCCCCCCCAGCCGAGGACGAAACCTGCAAAGTAGCTTGCCGGAACACCCACAGCCCAATAGCTGATCGCCGCCATGATCATGGGAACACGCGTGTCCATGATCCCACGCAGAATACCAAGCGCCAGCGCCTGCGCCCCATCGACAAATTGAAAGAATGCCGCCGCCAGAAGAAGCGTCGCGCCCACTTGGATAATGATGTCGAAATTCGGGTCATCGCGCCCCAAGAAGAGCGACATCAGCCATTCTGGCCAAGTGATGAAGACAATGATTGAGAAGACCGCGAAGGCCAGACTCATGAAAATCGCCACCCGCGCGCCGCGCGCCAGATGCTCCACATCATGACGCCCATAGGCGTTGCCCGCACGCACAGTGGCCGCATTGCCTAGACCCAAATGAACCATAAACATCAAGCCTGCGAGGTTTAACGCAATCCCATGCGCCGCAAGCTGAACCGTGCCGAGCCAGCCCATCATGACAGCTCCGGCGGCGAACAAGCCAACCTCTGCAAGGGTGGTGAATCCGATGGGCACACCAAGCAGAAAGACCCGTTTCATCGCATCAAAATCTGGCTTCCAAAGTCTTGTAAACAAATCATATTGTGGCAGTTTTCCAAGCGTGTAGATCACAGCGCCCGTCACCATCACAAACTGCACAACAAGCGACGCAATCGCAGCGCCAATAATGCCCAGCTCTGGCGCACCCCAGTTGCCGAAAATCAAAGCGTAGTTCACCAAAGCATTGGTCGCAGCAGCCAGAACCGTGATCCAGAAAACCACACGCGTGTGTTCCAAGGCCGCAAGGAAGCTTTTCAGCACCATAATGATCAGCGCGGGTACAATCCCAAGCCCTGCAATCCGCAGATAGCTTTGCGCCGCTTCACTCAACGCGGGGTCCTGCCCCAATGCAACGAAGATCGGTTTTGACCACCAGAAGATTGGGATCATCACCAAGCCATAGATGACCGAGAGCCAGATCCCCATGCGGCTTGTGCGGCGGATCAATGTTTCATCCTCATCCGCCAAAGCCGCAGCCACCAGCGGCATAACCGCAAAGGCAAAACCCGACCCCAAGATAAAGGCGAGGAAAAACAATTGGCCGCCAAGCACGACGGCGGCCAATTCATCCACCCCGTACCAACCCAACATGACCGTATCGGTCAAGTTCACGGCGAACTGCGCCACGTGACCGCCGACAAGAGGCAGACCAAGCGTCAAAACCGCGCGCGCGTGGGCGCCATATGTCATCTCAGAATGAGCCATCAGATAGCCTTAGGACTCGCCCAAAAATTAGGCAAGTGATTTTCAGGCTCTGAGGTTCACTTTCATCAAACAGTCATGATCCGTGGACGCAGATCAGATATTTAGCCAACTGCGCCTTGCCGCGTGTCCGGATGCAATGATTTGCCAAGGATATGTTCAGAACTGTGGATCACATGGCTTGCAGATGACACAATCAAAGGATCGGCAGGCGTGACAATCGAATGGTCCTTGTCGGGATAATCCAGAGAATTCAGAAAGTGCCGCATACAGTTCAAACGCGCCCGTTTCTTGTCATTTGACTTGATCACCGTCCAAGGAGCGTCAGCGGTGTCTGTGTAAAAGAACATCGCCTCTTTGGCCTCAGTATAATCATTCCATTTCCCAAGGCTCGCCTTATCGATCGGGCTCAGTTTCCATTGTTTGAGCGGGTCGGTCTCGCGGCTCGCAAACCGCGCTTTCTGCTCATCCTGCGTGACCGAGAACCAATATTTGTAGAGCTTGATGCCGGAGCGCACGAGCATCCGCTCAAGCTCTGGGGTCTGGCGCATGAACTCTAGGTATTCATTGGGCTTGCAGAAACCCATCACCCGCTCGACGCCAGCGCGGTTATACCAGCTGCGGTCATACAGAACGATCTCACCAGACGTCGGTAAGTGATTGATATAGCGCTGAAAATACCATTGCCCGCGTTCTTCATCGGTGGGTTTGTTCAATGCCACCACCCGAGCGGAGCGAGGATTAAGGTGCTCGGTAAAGCGCTTAATTGTACCGCCCTTACCTGCCGCATCACGACCCTCAAAAAGCATCACAAATTTCTGCCCCGAGTCCTGCGCCCAAAGCTGTACTTTCAGAAGTTCGGCCTGAAGCTGTGCCTTCTGGGTTTCATAATCTTTGCGACTTAGGCGTGTCGCGTAGGGATATTCACCACGTTCAAAGGCAAGAACCTCAGAGGTCGCTTGCTGTTGCGCAGTGGCTGCGACCTCTTTGGGTTTTTCTGCGATTTTTGTCTCAACGGTCTTTACGGGTGCAGACATCGGTAATCCTTCTCTGAACAATCAGGGAAGCGTTACCAAACCAGCGAATTTCCCGCTTTGACCCACGTCAATTCAGGCAGAAGAAAGCGCTGAGACTGCCGCCAACGCGTCAGAAATGTCGGCCTCACGCGTGCGATGGTTCACAATCGCCGCGCGCAGCATTTCAACGCCGTTAACCTTTGTCGTGGAAAACACCGCTTGCCCGCTCTCTTGCAACTCAACGGCGATCCGGACGTTCAGTTCGGATTGCGCCGCCTCTGATAGCGTCTTATCCGCCGTAAAGACGCATACGTTCGAAATCGTTTCCTGCCCCAGTGCCATTTTTGGCTGGGCCTGAACTTCTTGGGCCATCTGTTTGGCCAAATGACAGTTTTGGGTGATCGCCGCCGAGAAAGCGTCTTCGCCAAAGCTCTCTAGCGCCATCCAGATTTTCAACGCGCGGTTACCGCGAGACAGGTCGATACCATAGTCGCAGAACCAAGGCTCCCCGCTCGCCACGCCTCGGTCCTTGCCATCAAGGTAATCAGGTCGCGCTGCAAATGTCGCGCGCAGATCCGCTCCGTCTCGGACCAGACACAGACCGCAGTCAAAGCCCACATACATCCATTTGTGGAAATCCAACGCGATGGAGTCCGCACGCTCTAAGCCATCAGTGAGGCTGCGATAAGGTTCGTCAGCAATCCGCGTCCATGCCCCAAATGCGCCGTCCACATGGAGCCAAAGCCCTTCGGATTGGGCGACATCAGCCAAGGCATTGAAATTATCAAAGAACCCCAAGTTTACGGACCCAGCGGTTCCAACAACCAAGAAAGGCAATGCCCCTGCAGCACGATCCTCAGCGATCATAGTGTAAAGGGCATCGATATCCATCTGCCCCTTTTTCAGGGGCACCAAACGCAGGTTGTCTGAACCCACACCTATCAGTTCGAGCGCCTTCTTAGTGGCGTTATGTACCCCCGCTGCTGCGTAGGCGGTCAGGCGCTGTGTCCCGTGCCCTTGTTGGCGCACGTCTTTGCCAACCACTTTGACCCTAGCGGCTGCAAAGGCTTGCACCGTGGCTTGGGAAGTCCCTGTCACCAAAACGCCAAAGGCCGTTTCAGGGAGGCCCATCTTGCGCCGTGTCCAATCAATAACCGCGCGTTCCATGTAATTGGCGCCGTGATTGCGCCCGCCGCAATTGGAATTCATCACCGCGCTCACCATGGAAGCCGTCACATCGGTCGCAAGACCGCTTCCCTGTACCCAACCCCAATATTTCGGATGTGTGTTGCCCGCATGGTAAGGCAGCACCTCATCGCGCAGCCGTGTCATGAGATCACTGTTTTGCTGCTGGCTTTGGCCAATGGCATACCGGTCTTCTAGGTCTTCAGGAGGATGCTGCCATGGACGATCTTCGGCACCTTGCAAAAGGTCCAGACAATGATCCAGAAGCTCATGAGCATCGGCGCGGAAGCGCGACCAATCTTGTGGGTCCAAAGGCTTATCAGACACAGGTAAGGCTCCCTAGCACAATAGTTGGAGAGCCCTTTACATGAGTGATCAACCGGGTGCACCCAAAAACCAGAAAGTCATTGAGCAGGAGTACAGCGGAAGAGTGCTGGATAACTGTTTGCGGCAGGAGCGCCGCACCCCGATCCTGTCGTCAGATCGACATGCGTGCAGGGATACTCATCAGCGGGACGATCCGGCCAAATCCATGATCCGCGTGAAACCGCTCGACATGCTGGAAGGCTTTAAGTGCCACAACGGGCGCCACGGTCGGCATATCCATGCCCAAAATAGACTTGCGCAACAAGTTTGCAGACAAAACAGGCCAGTCTTCTTGAAAGCGACTGTCTGCAACGTCACAAGGTGCAATCGCGGTCACAACCACATTTCCAACCGGCACCAAACGCAATAGGTCAGAGGCGACTTTCAGAACAGCGCTCGACGCATAAGTACGGTAGATACGCAGCGCTTTCTCCCGCGGCATTTTCACTTCAGCCAGTTTGCCGCTTGGCATGGACTTAAAATGAAAATCGGGAACAATGCTTGGTTTATGAAGCGCAAGTATGGCGTGCACTAGTCCGCGTTCGACGGAGAACCCCAAACCGCGACCCAGTTTGTGAATTCCAGACAGGGATTGCTGGCTTTTAATCACCTTCATCAAAGTGCCGTCATCCCCTGCCCGCAACTTTTGATAAACTTGCTGCGTGTCTGGGTGCGTTTGGGCAGCCCATTGAATTTCATCAATAATATCATGATGAAGACCTGTGATCTGGTGAATATAGCTCTCCAGTTCACTCAAATCCTGCGCGTTGGATCGCTCCATTGCGCGTTTTTGCCTGTCCTTTTCTTTCTGCTCAAACTCACGAACAGAGGGTCGGATGGTCCGACCAAAGGACCCCATGGTGTCATTGTATGCCATGACCTTTCTCCTTTGGGGTGTGTAGTGCCTCACATCTCAACCCTGAGAATAAAAGTATCATAATGCAACAATAAAAATTCAAATAATCAACACTATAGGCAAACCGTGTCAAAAATTATGGTGTTTCTTAACCAGCCAGTAACCTTAGTGACGGTTTTCCAAGGCATCGCCACAATCACGCTGCGCTCTTGCCCAAGTTTGCGCGGGGTGGAATAATGCCTGCAACCATAATGAAAAGAGCAGCGCATGACCGACCTACTCGCGGAAACCGAAACTGAAAACACCTATGACGCATCCTCCATTGACGTGTTGGATGGTCTGGAAGCGGTCCGCAAACGTCCTGGCATGTATATCGGTGGCACGGACGAGCGCGCGCTGCACCATATGGCGGCGGAAATCATCGACAACTCGATGGACGAAGCGGTGGCTGGCTTTGCCACGCGCATCGAAGTCACCTTGCTGGCGGATTACTCCCTGAAGGTCGTGGACAACGGGCGCGGCATTCCGATTGATCCGCACCCGAAATTCCCAGACAAATCCGCGCTGGAGGTGATTTTCACCGAGCTGCACGCAGGTGGTAAATTCTCTGGCAAAGCGTATGAGACGTCCGGCGGTTTGCACGGCGTGGGCTCCACCGTCGTGAACGCGCTGTCTGACAGTCTAATTGTTGAAGTGGCCAAGAACAAAGAAGTCTATCAACAGGGCTTCATTCGCGGCGTGCCCCAAGGCAAGTTGGAAAAGATCGGCACGACGCCCAACCGCCGCGGCACCACAGTGACCTTCCACGCAGATGACCAGATCTTTGGCAAACACCGGTTCAAACCCAAACGTCTGATGACATTGGTGCGGTCCAAAGCTTACCTCTTCTCTGGCGTTGAAATCCGCTGGAAATCAGAAATCGACGATGGTGAAACCCCAACAGAAGCCATCTTCCACTTCCCGGGCGGCCTGTCTGACTACCTGTCAGAAACCCTTGGTGGCTCCACCGTCTACGCGGACACACCTTTCGCCGGAAAGGTCGAGTTCAAAGAGAAGTTCAATGAAGCGGGCTATGTCGAATGGTCCATCAACTGGACACCGTCCCGCGATGGCTTCATCCAGTCCTATTGTAACACCGTTCCCACCCCCGAAGGCGGCACGCACGTCACCGGGTTTTGGGCCGCGATCCTAAAAGGCATCAAGGCTTACGGCGAGCTCGTGGGCAATAAAAAGGCCGCGCAGATTACGCGTGACGACTTGCTGGCAGGCGGCTGCGCGCTGGTCAGCTGCTTTATCGCCGACCCGGCCTTTGTGGGTCAGACCAAAGACCGGCTCTCCACGGAATCTGCCAATAAAATGGTGGAAAACTCGGTCCGCGACCACTTTGACAACTGGCTTGCGTCAAACAACAAATCCGCTGGCGCGATCCTTGATTTCCTTGTCCTGCGCGCCGAAGAACGCCTGCGCCGCCGTCAGGAAAAAGAAACCCAACGAAAATCCGCCACCAAGAAGCTCCGCCTGCCCGGCAAGCTGACCGATTGTTCCGCCACCAACCGCGAGGGCACAGAGCTCTTTATTGTAGAGGGCGACTCTGCGGGGGGCTCTGCCAAAATGGGGCGCAACCGCAAGACCCAGGCACTGCTGCCGTTGCGTGGTAAAATCCTGAACGTCTTGGGCGCGGCCAGCAATAAGATCGGCTCCAATGCGGAAATCAGCGACCTCACCCAAGCGCTGGGTGTGGGGCTTGGCACCAAATTCAACGTCGATGATCTGCGCTATGACAAGATCATCATCATGACCGACGCGGATGTGGACGGCGCCCATATCGCCGCCCTGCTGATGACCTTCTTTTACACCCAGATGCGCCCGATGATTGCCCACGGCCACCTCTATCTGGCCTGCCCGCCGCTCTTCCGTCTGACCCAAGGGGCCAAGCGCGTTTACTGCGTGGATGAGGCAGAGCGGGATGAATGGCTGGAAAAAGGCCTTGGCGGCAAGGGCAAGATCGACGTCAGCCGCTTTAAAGGTCTGGGCGAGATGGACGCGAAGGATTTGAAAGAAACCACCATGGACCCGGCGTCACGCAAATTGATCCGCGTGACCATTGACGAGGATGAGCCGGGCGAAACCGGCGACCTGGTCGAGCGTTTGATGGGTAAGAAACCGGAGAAACGGTTTGAATATATCCAAGAGAACGCGCGGTTTGTGGAGGAATTGGATGTTTAGGCGTTGAAATCCACCGGGCAGCCTTGAACTACCCAGTTTTTCATTTCTGCAAGTCTTTCTCTGGTAGGCAATTGAGTTGCCTCTTTTTCAGTGTGACCTTCAGAAATTTTCTTTTCAGTCATCCAACCTAGAAATGTGAAATATTCGGTTTCAATTTTTGTTGGCCCCGGAAGGGATGCCTCTGCTTCCACCACCAAAAAATTTCGTAGCTTCTTGATAACCAATTCGAAGTTCCCTCGATGGAACTCGACATCGGCTCCTGCCAAATCTGAAAGAGCGCGTTTTAGGTCGTAGGGCTCGTTCTCGAATATTAAAAACTTTTTACCATTTGTTTGTTCATCGGGCGCACGTCTAAATCCCATATCTAAACCGAGTTCGAATGGCATATTCATTCTGTGGAACTCACCAACAGCTTCTGCTTTACAGAGGCTGAGATCATGAACGGAGTATTTGCAGCAACTTATTATCTCGATTATTTTCTCGAGCCGACTTTCGCCAGCCTCGAGGCGCTCTGAAGCCAACCGTGGCTCAAATCCAGCATAAACAACGCAAAATAGCATCGCTTCAAGTAATGGGGCGAAATTTGAATCAAATGGGCAATTTATAAAAACACTTTGGTCGTAATTTTCGATTTCCAATGGCTACCCTTTGCGTCTCTTCGGGTCATTGCCGTAAGAATTTCTGTCTCGAATACGACCGTCAGGCCGGTGAATGTAAAGCTCCGCACCTTGGCTCTTAGCAATCTTTTTACCGGCGGCAATAGCTTCTTTCTGTGTTTCATAAGTCCCGGACGCCCTTGAAGAACCGGCCTTCCGAACACTCCACTTGTTTCCATTGGGGACAACGTGTTGGCCCTTGCTAGCCATGCGTGCACCTTTCACTAAATAGGGATAATCTATAGATACCTTGTGGTGGGACTAAAAATCAAGCGAACTACCTATCAAATTCGCCTTACCGCGGGCGGAAGCGAAGCGCCCGTCGTCAAACCTTTGGTTTGCCTTCGGCAAAACGGGGGCGGTCGGGCGCTGCCCGTGCCGCAAGCGTCACGGGCGGGGTTTGGTGGAACGGTGCTACGCAATTGCGGATTTGCCTTCGGCAAATTGGGGGCGGTTACCTCTCATCGATTGCAAGCAATCGACTGCCGGTCGACGGGGCGCTGCCCGGCGGTGCCGGGCATTTTTGGCGGAACTGTAGGGTGGGTTTCTAACCCACCAATCGACTGATCATCCATGGCACGAACGGTGCAATGGTTGGGTGGAACCCCACCCTACGGGTTGCGCAAATATACAAACTGTAGGCCGGGCTTCAGCCCGGCATTGGGACCATCGCAATGTGCCGGGCTGAAGCCCGGCCTACGCATCATGTCGTGGGGTGGGTTTTTAACCCAACAATCGACGGATGGTCCACGGTGCAAACGTTGCAATGCTGGGGTGAAACCCCACCCTACACCGTTAACACATGATGATAGGTGCGACCGTTGCCTTGGCGGGGCGGACCCCATCCAACTAGCTGCCGCGATAGGTCGAATACCCAAAGGGCGAGAGCAGGAGCGGCACGTGATAGTGGCTTTCCTCATTCATGCCAAAGCGAATGGGGATCTGACCCAAAAACATCGGCTCGTCCTGCTCATGACCTTTGGCCTTCAGATAGGCTTCGCAAAAAAAGATCAGCTCATAGGTGCCGGTCTCAAACTTATCCACGGGTAAGATCGGCGCGTCTGTGCGGCCATCGGCATTGGTCACTGCCGTGGCGATTTTCTTGTGGGAGTTGCCCGACACCCGATAGAGCGCAATTTCGATGCCTTCCGCCGGGCATCCTGCAGCCGTGTCCAAAACATGGGTGGTCAAATATCCGGCCATTTTGCGCTCCTTTGATCGGTCTGCCCACTTATCGCACACCATTCTGCGCTGCCCACTGTACAGAAGCCGTCAGGTCTTTCAAAATACTTGATAAAGTCGCCGCAGATATTTCGCTCTATGCTGCGCGCAAAGGAGCCACTATGACCAGATACCCCAGAGATTTACGCGGCTATGGCGCGACGCCCCCAAATGCCAATTGGCCCGGTGGCGCGCGGGTGGCGGTGCAATTTGTGCTGAACTTTGAAGAAGGCGGTGAGAATTGCGTGATACATGGGGATGCAGCGTCAGAGGCGTTCCTGTCTGATATCCCGGGGGCACAGCCTTGGGCCGGGCAGCGCCATTGGAATATGGAATCGATCTATGACTATGGTGCGCGGGCTGGGTTCTGGCGGCTGCACAAGCTGTTCACCAGACGCAAGATCCCGTTGACGATTTACGGGGTCGCCTCCGCTCTCGCCCGAGCACCGGAACAGGTGGCGGCCATGAAGGAGGCCGGCTGGGAAATCGCCAGCCACGGGTTGAAATGGGTCGAACATAAAGACATGACCGAAGAAGACGAGCGCGCATCTATTGCGGAAGCGGTTCGGCTTCACACGGAAGTGGTGGGGGAGCGGCCAAAGGGCTGGTACACCGGTCGGTGTTCAGAAAATACCGTGCGTTTGGTCGCTGAAGAAGGCGGGTTTGACTATGTGTCAGACACCTATGATGACGACCTGCCCCATTGGATGGAATTTGGCGACCGGGATCAGTTGATCATTCCCTATACGTTGGAAGCCAATGACATGCGGTTTGCGACGGCTCCGGGTTGGGTCACAGGGCAAGATTTCTACACCTATCTCAAAGACGCCTTTGACGTGCTTTATCAAGAAGGCCGCGAGGGTGCGCCAAAGATGATGAGCATCGGGCTGCATTGCCGGTTGATTGGGCGTCCGGGCAAGATTGCAGGGCTTATTCAATTCCTAGATTACATTGCGGGTTTTGAAGGGGTTTGGACGCCGCGGCGCATTGAGATTGCGGAGCATTGGATGGCTGAGCATCCGCATGTGCGGCGGGAGCGTCCCAGCCAGATGGACAAGGCGGCGTTTGTGGATGCCTATGGCAGCATCTTTGAACACTCCCCTTGGATTGCCGAAGGGGCATTCGCGTTAGAGCTGGGGCCTGCGCATGATTCAGCCGTGGGATTACACAACGCCTTGGCACGCATTTTCCGATCCTCGAGCAAAGACGCCCGGCTCGGCGTTTTGCGCGCGCACCCGGATTTGGCTGGTAAATTGGCTGCGGCGGGGCGTCTGACAGCGGAGTCTACTTCCGAACAAGCCAGTGCTGGGCTGGATATGCTGACCGATGATGAGCGCGAACGGTTCCAAACGCTGAACAGCGAATACGTCGAGAAACACGGGTTCCCCTTCATCATTGCGGTGAAAGACCATGACAAAACGGGGATCTTACGCGCCTTTGAACGGCGTATCGCCAATGATAACGAGACCGAATTCACGGAAGCGTGCCGTCAGGTGGAGCGGATTGCCGAAATTCGCCTGAAAGACATCCTGCCATGAAAGAGATTGTCGCTCAGCCCCTGACGCCAGAGGACTTTGCACCTTTTGGGGACGTGATCGAACGGGGCGCGGATCCGATTTCGATCAATGCGGGCATGTGCGAACGCCATCATGATCTTGCTCGGTTGGATATACAGGGTGGCGCAACAGGTATCAGCCTGTTTGACGCCGAACCCCGCGCGCTTCCGTATGAGTTTAACCTCGTGGAGCGCCATCCTTTGGGCAGTCAGGCTTTCCTTCCGATGACCATGGCGCCGTTTCTGGTGATCGTTGCGGAAGACAAGGATGGGACGCCAGCACCGCCCAAGGCGTTTTTGACACAGCCGGGCCAAGGGGTGAACTTTTACCGCAACACGTGGCACGGGGTTTTGACCCCTCTGGAATCGCCTGATGGGACGCCGGGATTATTCGCTGTGGTGGATCGCATCGGTGATGGCGCTAACTTGGAAGAATATCGCTTTTTAGAATCTTTCAAAGTAGTTCAATTTTAAACTACCCTCCCAAAATAAGTTAATTTGCGCTTAATTTTAGCGCAAACTCCGTAATAATACGGCTATCCCGCTGGATGCATGGCTGCTATGACGCAGCCGGGCTACCTAAGTAGTTTAACATTAAACTATAAGAGCTCATCAGTTATTCCGGAGGAGACCCCGTCTATGGCGACGCAATTCGAAGACATTGATCCGGTAGAATCCCGCGAGTGGCAGGAAGCGATTGAGGATGTGATCGCGAAAGATGGGGCCGACCGCGCCCATTACCTGCTGGACCGCGCCGTGCAACAAGCACGTGCTGCTGGTGCGACTTTGCCGTTTTCTGCGACAACCCCATACCAAAACACCATCCCTGCGGATGATCAGGAAGCCTTCCCAGGCGACATGGATATGGAATGGCGCATCCGCACCATCAACCGTTGGAACGCGATGGCGACCGTTGTGCGCCGAAACAAAGTGTCCAGCGAATATGGTGGTCACATTGCCTCCTTCGCCTCTTCTGCTGTGATGTATGACGTGGGCCTGAACCACTTCTGGCGCTCTAAGTCTGCGATCCACGGCGGCGATCTTGTTTTCTTCCAAGGCCACGTGATCCCTGGCATTTACGCACGTAGCTTCATGGAAGGCCGTTTGACTGAAGAGCAGCTGGAAAACTTCCGCTCTGAAGTGAACGGCAACGGCCTGTCTTCTTATCCGCACCCGTGGCTGATGCCAGAATACTGGCAGTTCCCGACCGTCTCTATGGGTCTTGGCCCATTGATGGCGATCTACCAAGCGCGGTTCATGAAATACATGCACAACCGTGGCCATATCGACATGGCGGACCGTAAAGTTTGGGTCTTCCTCGGCGACGGTGAGATGGACGAACCAGAATCCCGCGGCGCGATCGACCTTGCGGCACGCGAAGGCCTGGATAACCTGATTTTCGTTGTGAACTGTAACCTCCAGCGTCTGGACGGCCCTGTTCGCGGCAACGGCAAGATCGTTCAGGAACTGGAAGGCGGTTTCCGCGGTGCTGGTTGGAACGTGATCAAGCTGCTTTGGGGCAAAGGCTGGGACGAACTGCTAGAGAAAGACACATCTGGAAAGCTGCGCCAGCTGATGGACGAAACTGTGGATGGTGACTACCAGACATTTAAGTCCAAAGACGGCGCTTACATCCGCAAACATTTCTTCGGCAAATACCCAGAGACTGCGAAACTGGTGGAAGACTGGTCTGACGATCAAATCTTTGCTCTGCGTCGAGGTGGTCACGATCCGCAGAAGGTCTACACAGCCTTCAAACGTGCGTCTGACACCAAAGATCAGCCAACTTGTTTGCTGGTGAAGACGGTTAAAGGTTACGGTATGGGCTCCGCTGGTGAAGGTCAGAACACGACCCACCAGCAAAAGAAAATGGCCGAAGATCAACTGCGCGCCTTCCGGGATCGTTTCGATATCCCAGTGAGCGACGAAGATCTGCCAAAAGCCCCATTCGTCAAACTGAACAACGCACAAAAAGCATATCTGGCGGATCGCCGGAAAGCTTTGGGCGGCGAGTTCCCGAAACGCCAAGCGACATCAGACAAGCTGGAAATCCCTTCGCTGGATAAATTCGCGGCTCAGCTGAAGTCCACGGGCGAGCGTGAAATCTCTACCACAATGGCATTCGTGCGCATTCTGACGACACTGCTGCGTGACAAGAAGATGGGCAAAAACGTTGTGCCGATTGTGCCGGATGAAAGCCGCACCTTTGGTATGGAAGGCCTGTTCCGCTCTGTCGGTATCTACAACCCGCTGGGTCAGAACTATACGCCAGAAGATGCGGACCAGATGCAGTACTATAAAGAGACCACTGATGGTCAGGTCCTGCAGGAAGGCATCAACGAAGCCGGTGCGATGGCGGATTGGATTGCGGCGGCAACGTCTTATTCCAACCACGACGTGCCGATGATCCCATTCTTCATCTACTACTCTATGTTTGGCTTCCAGCGGATCGGCGATTTGGCTTGGGCCGCAGGCGATAGCCGTGCCCGTGGCTTTATGCTGGGCGGCACAGCAGGCCGGACAACGCTGAACGGTGAAGGTCTGCAGCACGAAGATGGTCACAGCCACATCCTGGCAGGCACCATCCCGAATTGCATCAGCTATGACCCGACTTTCCAATATGAAGTGGCAGTCATCATCCAGCATGGCATGAAGGAAATGTATGAAGAACAGAAAGACGTCTTCTACTACCTGACCTTGATGAACGAGAACTATGCGCATCCCGATATGCCTGCAGGCGTTGAAAATGACATCATCAAAGGGCTTTACCGTCTTAAAGAGGTCAAACGCCCGGGCAAGAAGCACGTCACACTGATGGGCTCTGGCACGATCTTGATCCAAGCGATCAAGGCCGCAGAGATGCTGGAAGAAGACTTTGGTGTGACATCTGAAATCTGGTCCGCCACCAGCTTCAACGAGCTGGCGCGTGGATGCCAAGATGCAGAGCGTCACAACCGTTTGAACCCACTTGCAGAAACACAGGTTCCGTTTGTGGCAGAGCAGTTGGCCAAGACCAAAGGCCCAGTTATTGCAGCGACTGACTATATGAAGAACTTCGCAGAGCAGATCCGCGCCTGCGTGCCGGGTCGCTACACTGTGCTGGGCACAGACGGTTATGGCCGCTCTGACAGCCGCGTGAACCTGCGTCGCTTCTTTGAGGTGGATGCAAACCACATCGCAGCTGCAGCGATGGTTGATCTTTATCGCGAAGGCGGGATCACCAAAGCGGTGCTCGAGAAAGCCCTAAAGAAATACGACATTGACGGCGCGAAGCCGAACCCCCGTCTGGTGTGATCGGGACAGAGGAGACAAGATCATGGCAATTGAAGTAAAAGTACCTGATATCGGCGATTTCTCTGAAGTACCGGTTGTATCCATCCTCGTCGAAGTCGGCGATGTGGTCGCGGTCGAAGACCCGCTGATCGAGCTGGAATCTGACAAGGCGACAATGGAGGTTCCATCCTCCGCAGCCGGTAAGGTTCTTGAAATCAAAGTCGCTGAGGGCGATGAGATCGGCGAAGGCGCGGTTGTGGTTGTTCTGGAAGCGGAAGCTGGCGCAGACGCTCCAGCGGCGGCCCAGGCAGAGGCACCGGCAGAAGCGCCAGCAGCGGCCCCAGCGCCTGCGGCGGCACCTGCAGCAACCCCTGCCCCAGCGGCTCCGGCGGCAGTGACTGACAGCGGATTTGGCAAAGCACATGCGTCCCCATCGGTTCGCGCCTTTGCCCGTCAGCTTGAGATCGATATCGCAAAGATCAACGGCACTGGCCGCAAGGGACGTATCCTGCGCGAAGACGTCACCGCCTTCCTGAAATCCACATCTGCTCCGGCAGCGTCCTCTGCTCCAGCAGCAGGCGGAATGGGCATCCCACCGATCCCAGCGGTTGATTTCAGCAAGTTCGGCAAGGTCGAAGATATCGAGATGCCACGCATCAAAAAGATCTCTGGTCCTGCGCTGCACCGCTCTTGGCTGAACATCCCGCATGTCACGCATAATGACGAAGCGGACATCACCGATCTGGATAAGTACCGCAAAGAAATGGACACAATGGCCAAAGAAAACGGCTATCGCGTCACGTTGCTGAGCTTTGTGATCAAGGCGTCTGTCTCTGCTCTGAAAGAGCATTGGGAGTTCAACAGCTCGCTGCACCCAGATGGCGATAAGCTGATCAAGAAAGATTACTACAACATCGGTTTTGCGGCAGACACGCCAAACGGCTTGATGGTGCCAGTGATCAAAGACGCGGACCGCAAAGGTATCGTTGAGATTTCCAAAGACTTGATGGAGCTGTCCGGCAAGGCCCGCGAAGGCAAGCTGAAGGGCGACGACATGTCCGGCGCGACCTTCACCATCTCGTCCCTGGGCGGCATTGGCGGCACATCCTTCACACCTATTGTGAATGCACCTGAAGTGGCGATCCTGGGTCTGACACGGTCTAAAATGGCACCGGTCTGGAATGGCGAAGAGTTTGTCCCTCGCCTGATGCAGCCACTGTCCCTGTCTTACGACCACCGCGCCATCGACGGGGCACTGGCGGCACGGTTCACCGTGACGCTGAAGACCCTGCTCGGCGATATGCGCAAGTTGATGTGGTAAGGAGAGAGATCAATGGAAGTTAAAGTCCCTGATATTGGTGATTTCTCTGAAGTTCCGGTTGTTTCCATCCTCGTCGAGGTTGGTGACACGGTTGCGATTGAGGATCCGCTGATCGAGCTGGAAAGCGACAAAGCCACCATGGAAGTGCCCTCCCCTGCGGCGGGCGTTGTGAAAGAGATCAAAGTGGCTGAAGGCGACAATGTCGGCGAAGGTTCTGTGATCTTGGTTCTGGATGGTGCGGAAGCGGCCGATGACGCGGCACCTGCCCCGAAAGAAGAAGCCCCAGCAACGCCAACTGCGGTTGCGCCGACTGGCACTGCAACCGGCGCAGGCGATGTGCATGCGGAAGTGGTTGTTCTGGGTTCCGGCCCGGGTGGTTACACCGCAGCCTTCCGTGCGGCGGACCTTGGCAAAAAGGTTGTGCTGATCGAGAAAGACAGCTCGCTTGGTGGTGTTTGCCTGAACGTTGGCTGTATTCCTTCCAAAGCCCTGTTGCATGGTGCGAAAGTCATCACCGAAGCTGAAGAAATGGCGCATTTCGGCGTGAAGTTTGACACACCCGAAGTCGACCTGGACGCGCTGCGCGGCTGGAAAGAAAGCGTTGTGAACCAGCTGACGGGTGGTCTGCAAGGCCTTGCGAAGGCTCGCAAAGTTCAGGTTGTGAACGGCTACGGCACATTCACTGGCCCGAAAATGATCGAAGTCGACAATGATGGCGCAAAATCCACCGTCAGCTTTGATCAATGTATCATTGCTGCGGGTTCTGAACCGGTCACCCTGCCCTTCATCCCTCATGATGATGAGCGTGTGATCGACTCCACCGGTGCTCTAGAACTGAAAGATATCCCCGAGCGTCTGCTCGTGCTTGGGGGTGGTATCATCGGTCTGGAAATGGCGACCGTGTATGACGCCTTGGGCTCGCAAGTGACCATCGTGGAATTCATGGATCAGATCATTCCAGGTGCGGACAAAGACATCGTGAAGCCTTTGCACAAACGCATTGAAGGGCGCTACGAAGCCATCCTGACCAAGACCAAAGTCACCGCTGTTGAAGCGACGAAAAAAGGTATGAAGGTCACAATGGAAGGCCCAGATGGCGAGACTGTCGATACGTTTGACAAAGTCCTGGTCTCTGTCGGCCGTCGTCCAAATGGCGCAAAGATCAACGCAGCTGCCGCAGGTGTTGCGGTGGATGAGCGTGGGTTCATTGCCGTGGACAAGCAACAGCGCACAGGTCAGCCGCATATCTTTGCGATCGGTGACGTCGTGGGCCAACCAATGCTGGCGCACAAAGCGGTGCACGAAGGCAAAGTGGCTGCGGAAGTGGCTGCCGGTCACAAGCGCTTCTTTGATGCGCGCGTGATCCCATCTGTGGCGTATACCGATCCTGAAGTGGCATGGGTTGGCATGACCGAAACTCAGGCAAAAGCCGAAGGTGTGAAGATTGGCAAAGGCGTCTTCCCATGGGCCGCGTCTGGTCGGTCCCTGTCACTGGGTCGCTCTGAAGGCATCACCAAGCTGATCTTTGATGAGCATGAACGTGTGATTGGTGCTGGTATCGTTGGGCCAAACGCGGGCGATCTGATTGCCGAAGTGGCGCTGGCGATTGAAATGGGTTCTGACGCTGTGGATCTGGGTCACACCATCCACCCGCACCCAACCCTGTCTGAAACCGTGAATTTTGCGGCAGAGATGTTTGAAGGCACCATCACAGACCTGATGCCGCCGAAAAAGCGCAAGTAACAACACCTGTTAAACTCAAAAGCCCCGCCCTTGCGGGGCTTTTTTGTGTTTCAGAGCAGCAATTGACTGGAAACCACCGTCGCGAATTCCCTGTGCAAATGGGCCAGCGCGGTGCGATGTATTTCCTCAGCCGTCAACGCGGGGCCTTGATCAAAGCTGGTATCGGCATTTGAGGAAAAGGCCGCACAAGCGTCCGCAACAAGGGTGACGTCAAAACCCAAATTCGCAGCCATGCGTGTTGTAGTCGACACGCAATGGGGCGTGGTCAGACCACAGATCGTGACCTCAGAAATATTCTGGCTGCGCAGGTAGCCTTCGAGTTCTGTTCCAATGAACGCGGAATTCACGGATTTCTCAAAGATCATCTCTCCGCGGGTCGGTTCGACCTCGGCCTTGAAGGCGGTGCCAGGACCAGCCAAAGGCGATCCGGGTTCTACGCTGACATGTTTGATATGCACGATGGGTTGGCGTTTCAGCCGCCAATGGGTCAACAGATCACGGGCGCGATTTTCAGCATCCGGATTGTTTCGCTCACCCCAAATGGGATTGTTAAATCCCACCTGAATATCAATCAGGATCAACGCATTAGCGGGCATTAATTAATCCTTTTCCGCCATGAGACGCGCGACTTCCAGCAACCGGCAGGAAAAGCCCCATTCATTGTCATACCAGCCAAACACCCGCAAAAGGCCGCCAACGGAGACCGAGGTCTCTCGTTCACAGATCACCAAGGATTCTGGCCGCATGCGCAGGTCTGTCGAAACCAGAGGTTTCTTCGTCCAGCCCAAGACACCGGCCTCGGTCGCCTTAAGGAGTTCGGCATTCACGGCGTCTTTGGTGACCGGTTTTTCAGTTTGGATCGTCAGGTCGATGGCACTCACAGAGGCCGTGGGCACGCGAATAGCACGGGCTTCCACGCGGCCTTCAAGATGCGGCAATACTCGATCAATCATATACTGCGCGCTTGTGGTAGTCGGCACCATGGACAGGGCAGCGGCGCGGCTGCGTTCTAGATTGCCGCGGGGCTTGTCGACCGTTGGCTGAGAGCCCGTATAGCAATGCACCGTCGTCATATGCCCGCTGATCAGGCCATAAGCCTCGTCCAGCGTTTTCATGAGTGGCGCAAGCGCATTGGTGGTGCATGAGGCATTGGACACAATGCGTTGATTTTCAAGCGTTTCCTCATTGGCGCCCATGACGATGGTGACGTCCGCTTGCTCGCTTGGACCGGAAATCAGCACTTTGGATGCGCCTGCTTTTAGCCCACGCTCGACAACCGCGCGATTGCCGGTCATCCCGGTGCATTCCAACACAATATCCACGCCGGACAGATCCAAAGTCGCAATGTCATCGACACCGTGGAAGGCATACCGCTCGCCATCAACGATCAAAGCGTCGCTGGTGGTTTCAACGTCCCCTGCATAGGTGCCAAATACAGAGTCATACTCAAAAAGGTACGCGCAAGTTTCCAACGGTTCGATATCGTTGATGCCAACGATCTGAAATCCCGGATGCGTGTCGGTTTGCGTCAGGATACGCAGAACAGCACGGCCTATGCGGCCAAAACCGTTGATGAAGACGCGGATGTTTTGATCTGCCATAGCGGCACCTCTGGCTTTAAACGCTGCGCCCATTCAACCGTTTTCGTAGGAAATGACCAGCCCCAGATTGTACCCCTTACAAAGCCAGACGCCGCGCTTTTCCCGCGGCCAGCATCGGTCGCAATTCGTAATCAGATCGGCTCGATCAGTTCTGGACCTGCCGCCCTGTTTGAATTCACTTTCGGATCGACACGGTAGAACTTTAGCAACTCATCCGGTGCAGGCTGCATCAGGCGCGCGGCGCCTTTGCCCTCTTCGCCGAGCCACATGCCCCATTTGTCCTGAGGGATGATCACCGGCATGCGGTGGTGGATGTCTGCCATTGGCGTGCTCGCTTGCGTCGTGACAATAGCACAAGTGCGGTGTTGTTCGTCACTGTTTTGCCAATCTTGCCAGACACTTGCGAGTGCCAAGGGCGCGTCAGAGTGAATGTACCATGGCAGACGTGTGCCATCCTCAAGCCGGGTCCATTCGTAAAATCCGGTGATCGGGATCAAACAGCGCCGTTCGCGGCAAGCATTTCGAAATGCTGGTTTCTCATCAATCGTCTCCGCCCGTGCATTGATCAAGAGCGGACCGCCATTTGGCTTCTTGTACCAGTGGGGAATGAACCCCCAGCGCATTTTGACAAGCTTGCGCTGATCTTCTTCGCGCATGACCACCTGAATTCCCGTGGTCGGACAGACGTTGTAGTTGGGCACGTCAGGTAGGTCATTGGCAGGCAAAGCCGAAAACAATCGCGCCATAGCATCGTTTGGCAACGTATTCGCTATACGACCGCACATTACCGATAGGCTTTCTTCGCCAAATCGATACGCGCTTCCATCATGGACATTTCTTTGAGGATGTCTTGCCGGCGCGTGCGATCGCCAGTCTCGCGCAATTCGTCCCGTAGCCGTTGCAACTCCCGACTAAGAGACACGAACTCCGGTACACCACCGCTTTCTTTTACCAGCCGATTGAGCAACGCGTTGTCCGGGTCATCCTCTTTGGGCAAGGGTTTGCCCTGCCCTTCGAGGTTGTCGAAGGCACCATCGGCCTCGGCCTCGGCGATCTTTTGGTTGATGAGATCAATCAGCGGGTGGTCCATAGGGCCTTTTTAACGCCTAAAGCGGCGGCAATCACCCAGCATTTTCGCACATCCGCCCCCTAAGTGTGAAAAAATGCAGAAGTCTCGTGCAATCCTTGCGAATGGTGATTTCTCACACTGCGTCTACATTTGAAGCATCCGCCACGGGAGCACATCATGACAAAACCGATCATTACACGCGACGATACAGACACAAAGGCCAGATATGTGGCCGTTGTCGAGGGGGTCGAGGGCACCGGAGAACTTACCCTGTCAAAATTGAATGAGACGACTGTGATCGTTGATCATACCGCCACTCCCGACAGTATGCGCGGCATGGGGGTGGCCTCGGCTTTGGCGGAGCGTGTCATTGAGGACGCGCGCGACGCGGGCCAAACCATTATCCCCCTTTGCCCCTTCCTGAAATCCTACGCCCAGCGCCACCCGGATCGCGTGGCTGGTGTTATCAAAGTCTAGGAGAGTGACATGAGCTGGAACCCAAATCATCCGAGTGCCGGGCTCAGCCCCGCTGATACGGCAGATATCGAGACGGTCATCATTCCCCGTGCCCGAGATCTGGGCGGCTTTGAAGTGCGCCGTGCCCTGCCCGCTCCGCAGCGGCAGATGGTTGGTCCTTTCATTTTCTTTGATCAGATGGGTCCTGCGGAATTCATCAATGATAAGGGTATTGATGTGCGGCCCCACCCGCATATTGGCCTTGGCACGGTGACATACCTTTACGAAGGAGAATTTGAACACCGCGACAGCCTTGGCACCCATCAGATGATTTACCCCGGCGAGGTGAATTGGATGCTTGCGGGCAAAGGCGTCACGCACTCTGAACGCACCTCTGAGGACACGCGCGGAAAGACACACTCGATGTTTGGCATTCAGACCTGGGTGGCTTTGCCGGAAGACAAAGAGGACATGGCCCCTGAATTTGAGCACCATAAGAAAGACGCGCTGCCGTTTTTTGAAGATGGCGGAACGTCTGCGCGGTTGATCCTTGGGACCGGCTACGGATCAAAAGCCCCGGTGACCATGCAGTCCGACATTTTCTACGTGGATGCAGTCTTGCAGCCCGGCGCTTGGTTTCCGTTACCTGATGACCATGAAGATCGCGGGCTCTATGTCACAAGCGGCAGTATTGATGTTGCTGGCCAGACCTATGAAGCGGGCCAGATGATGGTCTTCCGTCCCGGCGACAAGATGGCTGTTCGCGCAGGTCCGCTGGGTGCCCGGCTGTTGGCTTTGGGAGGGGCGACGCTCAACGGGCCTCGCTACATTTGGTGGAACTTTGTGTCGTCTTCACTGGAAAAGATTGAGCTCGCCAAACAAGGTTGGAACGCACAGGATTGGTCGCAAGGACCGTTCTCACTGCCAACTGGCGATGATCAGGAATTCGTCCCAATTCCTCCAGAAATGCACCGGATGAAACCAAGGGTCTGGACCTAGAAACGTAAAAGAGCGCGGCTGAAACCGCGCTCTCTCAAACCATCCAATCAGGATTTATTTCTGAACGATACGCCCATCGGTGTAAGGCGTGTAAGGTGCGTTCTTCGCAATGAATTCCGCAGTTACGTCCGCCAAGTCTGGACCGTAGTCATATGCGTTTTCAGCGTCGCGGAACATTTTGTAGCCGTCACCGCCGTTGCGCACGTAGTTGTTGGACACCAGACCATAGGTCGCCGCTGGATCGATTGGCACCCAAGCGCCATCTTTCATCACCATGACTTCCTGAATGCGACCTTCGTTCGGGGCGACAGCCGCGTCAAAGGTGAATTTCAGACCTGCAACCTGAGGGAAACGGCCTTTCACTTCTTCGATCTGGCTTACACCATTTTCAAGCGCATCGATCACAGTTTGACCGGAGACTTGGAAGGTGGACAGCGTGTTCTGGAATGGCAGAACGGTCAGAACCTCACCCATAGTGACTTCGCCCGCATCGATAGAGGCGCGCAAACCACCAGCGTTCTGGATCGCAATGGTGATGCCCTGGTCTTTCACACGATCCAGCATCGCATCCGCCACTAGGTTGCCCATGCCGCATTCTTGCAGGCGGCAAACGTTGCGGTCACCGTTGATGACTTCGCCCGCGTCTGCAACCACGCGCTGCTTCATCTCTTCAATAGGCGCACCCATTTCAGAAATGCGCGCAGCCATTGCAGCGTTAGGCTCAACAGACGCATCCAGCAGGATCGGCTCGCCCATTGCGGAGGTCACGTTGCCCGCGTCGTCAAAGGTCAGAGTGATCTCGCCAACATATTTTGAATAGGCATAAGCTTGTACGACCGGCACGTCGCCAACCATGGTTGGGTATGCACCACCCGCACGGTCTGATGTGTTGGAAAGCAATGTGTGAGAGTGACCGCCCACGACCAGATCCAAGCCAGGAACGTTCGCCGCAATATCGAGGTCTTTTGCGTAACCCACGTGGTTCAGCGCGATGATCTTTGAAACACCTTCCGCTTCCAACGCAGCGACGTCAGCTTTCAGGCTGTCGATCTCGTCTTGGAAAACAACATTGTCACCCGGAGAAGATGTCTCGACAGTATCAACCGCCAGCGCGGAGATGATGCCGATCTTTTCGCCACCGACTTCCAGCACAACGTGGTTTTTCACTTTGCCATTCAGCAGCGGCTCGGATGTCAGGTCCAAGTTGCCCGAGATGACTGGGAAAGACACCGTGTCAACGAACGCTTCGAGACCCGCTGGGCCATCGTCAAACTCGTGGTTGCCGACGGCCATAACGTCATAACCAATCGCTTCCATGAACTCTGCTTCCGCCGCACCTTTATAAGTGGTGTAGAATAGCGAGCCCTGGAACGGGTCACCGGCGTCCAGAACAAGGAAGTTCTGACCGGCCAGCTCTTCGCGTTTCGCATCAATCAGCGTCTTGATACGCGCGATGCCGCCAAAGCACTTTCCTTCGGCTTCGCCTTCCGCGTTACAGGTCGAGTCGTATTTGTTGATCGACTCAATCCGGCTGTGAATGTCGTTGGTATGTAAAATCGTCAGCTTATACTCTGCGGATGCCATTGTGGCTGTAACCGCAAGCGCCGCGGCGCTGGTGAATAGACGCGAGATCATGGTGACTCCCCTTTATATTTTTTATGGAGAACATTTGGACACAATTTTGACTGGTGAGTCAAAACACTCGTAAAGGAAACTACAATTTAAGCGGTAACAGGAGCATGACGTTGCGAGAACTGCTTGACCATTAGGCACGCGACGGGCATTTCAGCTTCATGCTGATTTTCAAGATATTTAGGGCCGATGAATGGGCCCAGTTGCAGGCAGATGGTGTCACCGAAGGCGCGCCGGTCGATTTGGCGGACGGGTTTGTTCACTTCTCCACGGGATCACAGGTTGCGGAAACCGCAGCGAAGCACTTTGCAGGCGAAGATGACCTTTGGCTTTTGGCGCTTGAGGCGGATGATCTTGGCGATCAGCTGATTTGGGAAATCTCCCGCGGCGGACAGAAATTCCCGCATCTCTACCGTCCTATGACAATGGACGACGTGCTTTGGGCGAAACCATTGCCCTTGGTGGATGGGGAACATCAAATTTTGCAGGCTCTGGTGACGAAGGCGGACATATGAACTTCCTAGAAAAAATCGGCATGCCGCTTCTGCACCGTATGGACCCGGAAGCGTCGCACGGCATGGCCATTCGCGCATTGCAATTGGGCGCGGCTGCCTCTCCGGGTTTGATCACGTCCGAACGGCTGCGCACCAATCTCGCGGGTATCGATCTACCAAACCCGGTTGGTTTGGCTGCTGGGTTTGACAAGAACGCAACAGCGTTGCTTGGGCTTTCTCGTGCCGGATTTGGGTTCTTTGAAGTGGGGGCCGCAACCCCGCGCCCGCAACCGGGCAATCCTAAGCCGCGGCTCTTTCGTCTGACGGAAGACCAAGCCGCGATCAACCGCTTTGGCTTTAACAATGACGGTATGGAAGCCATTGCCGCCCGCCTTGCGGAACGCCCACGGGATGCTGTGATTGGCTTGAACCTTGGGGCCAACAAGGACTCTGAGGACCGCGCGGCGGACTTTGCCAAAGTCCTCGCCCATTGCAGTGCACATCTTGATTTCGCCACCGTGAATGTCAGTTCTCCAAACACCGAAAAACTGCGGGACTTGCAGGGCAAGGCGGCGCTTTCGGCATTGCTTGCCGGTGTGATGGAGGCCCGCGCAGGTTTGGATCGCAAGATCCCCGTGTTTTTGAAGATCGCGCCCGATCTGACTGAAGAAGAGATTGCCGAGATCGGCGAAGTGGCCATCGAGAGCGGTTTGGACGCTGTCATCGCAACCAATACAACCTTGGACCGCGAAGGGTTGTTGTCGAGCCACAAAGGCGAGAAAGGTGGCCTGTCTGGCGCACCTTTGTTTGAGAAATCCACACGCGTCCTAGCGCAGCTTTCCAAAACGACCGATGGCAAAATTCCACTTGTCGGCGTTGGCGGTATTTCTAACGCTGAACAGGCCTATGCAAAAATCTGTGCAGGCGCGTCTGTGGTCCAGCTCTATACTGCGCTGGTTTATGGCGGCCTCTCATTGGTCGAGGACATCGTGCGCGGCCTTGATGAATTGCTGGCGCGCGATGGCTACAAAAACGTAGCCCAAGCGATCGGTTCAAAACGCGAGGACTGGCTATGACCGAGATTTGGCACAACCCACGCTGCTCTAAATCCCGTCAAACCTTGGCACTTGTTGAGGAAAAAGGCCCCGTCACGGTCCGCAAGTATCTGGAAGACTCCCCGACCGAGGCCGAAATCCGCAAAGTGTTGGACCTGCTGAGCATCCCAGCCATTGATTTGATGCGCAAAGGCGAAGCCGAGTTCAAGGAACGCGGCTTGAGCAAAGAGAGCGACGAAGACACTTTGATCGCCGCCATGGTCGACGTGCCAAAACTGATCGAACGCCCCGTTGTAATCGCCAATGGCAAGGCGCGCCTTGGACGTCCTCCTGAAAGCGTTCTGGATATCCTTTAGGCCCTACTGGGCTTGCACCGATCGCTCTAAAGCAGGGTAGCGCAACCCGAGCGTTACACCGCGCACCGCAAATGAAATAACCAGAGCCGCCCAAAGGCCGTGATTGGCAAAAGCAGGGATCAGCACCAAGACCGCGCCCACATAGACGGCGGCGCTGAGGATCATCATATTGCGCATATCGGATCCTCGCGTTGCTCCGATGAAAATACCATCCAGCATCCATGCCGCGCAGCCGATTATGGGCGCTGCGACCATCCAGATCAGATAGATGCGCGCATCCGCCTGCACTTCGGGTGATTTGGTCATGAGATCAATCAACCATGGTCCTCCGATGGCAAAAAACACAGCCATGCTGGTACAGGTGACTGCGCCCCAGAAGGAACACATCAACGCAGACTTGCGCAAACGTCTAATATTCCCCTGCCCAATCGCGCGGGCAATCAAAGCTTCGGCGGCGAAAGCAAACCCATCCATGGCGTAGGCCACAATGTAGGTGAATTGGATCAGCACCTCGTTCGCGGCAAGTGTCACGTCACCAAAACCAGCGCCCAAGAAGACGAAACTTGAAAAAATCGCCATCAAAAGCGCCGACCTTATCAAGATATCGACGTTTAATAGCGCCATGCGTTTTAGCTTGGAACGGTCAAACACCCGCACCCAGTTGCGCCATTCCACATGGGAAAAGGCGTCTCGGCACAGCCAGAGCCCAAGCGCGGCCCCGGTGATCTCTGCAATCACTGTCGCAATCGCGACGCCTTCGACCCCCCAGCCCAAGCCCAACACAAACCAGAGGTCCAATAGAATATTAAGCCCATTCATGACCAACTGGACCCAGAACACCCCGGTCGTGCGTTCCATTGCGACAAGCCAGCCCGTCGCCGCATAGACGGCAATCGCTGCTGGCGCCGTCCAAATACGTATCTGCAAATAGTCACGGGCAAGGCCTTCAACCTCTGCCGAGGCAGGCGAAAGCATAAATGCGGCTGCGAATATTGGGATCTGGAGAACAATCAAAAGAAGGCCGCCTGCACCGGCAACCAGCATGGCGCGGGTCAGGATCGCTGATACTTCTGCGTGATCATCAGCCCCAGCCGCTTGGCCCACCAAACCGGCAGTGCCCATGCGCAGAAAGCCAAAGATCCAGTAGATTGAAGACAGAATGATCGCGCCCATGGCGACCGCACCAATGGGTGCCGCCTCACCAAGCTGGCCGACAACGCCAACATCCACTGCACCTAAAATTGGAACTGTCGCGTTGGACAATACGACGGGCAAAGCAATCTTGAGAATACGACGATGCGTGACTTCGGGTTGTCCCGGCAAAGAGCTCTTCACGCCTTTGGGCGCTGGCTCAGACACTAGGCTTCTGAGGCATTAAGAAATGCCCCGTCGCCTGTGCAAAAAGCTTATCGCGATGGTCTTGCCAAGCCTCAACATGCACAGACGCATAGCGACGACCAGACCGGTTGATGCGCGCTCGCGCATAGGCATCTCTGGGCAAACCAGAACGCAAATAATCGACAGTGAAGTCGATGGTCTTGGGAAGGCGTGGCAACTGCCCATTCTCCAGATCATCCAAAGAAAGCGCTCCGCTTTCCATATCTTGCCAAAGCCGAGACCAGCTAAGCCCAATCACCGCGGTAATTTCCAAAAACGCCGCAGTCGCGCCGCCGTGAAGCGCGGGCAAAAGGGGGTTGCCAATATTGGTTTCGCGGTAGCGCATAATCCCCGTGAGCTCGTCGCCGCGACGATCAAACTCGATGGCCAAAAACTCGCAATATGGGATACTCTGCACCAAGGCCGTCAATGTAGCGTCACGGCGTTGTTTAACGACCTGGACCGGTTCTGGACGCGGGCGACTCATGATGTCTTCTCCGCTGTGAATGCACCGGTTGCGGTTGCGACCGGATTGTCCGGATCATTGTCATGGGATGTCGCGCGTACAAAAGCGACAGTCCGTGTCATATGATACACTTCCGCTCTCGCGATAATTCGATCTCCTGGTTTTGCGGCGCGCATGTAGTCGATGCGCAAATCAATCGTCGCCGTCGCCCCGTTCATATCAGGGTGGCTGACAACAGCTGCCCCGCAGCAGGTATCCATGAGCGCTGAAATTGCGCCACCAGAAATCACGCCGGTATCCGGATCCCCGATAAATCGATCATCATATGGCATCTCAAGCTCGGCAACGCCATCTTGCAGGTTGGTCACGGTCATGCCCAGAGCTTTCGCATGGGGAATCGCTTCTATGAACTGCTGCGCGAATTTGATTTGATCCGTGCTCACGATGCACCCCCTATTGGTTACTCACGTCAATCTGCCCCGAGGTCACGACCGCCGCAACGTCTAAAATAATCTCACCGGTTGCTCTCGTGGAGCACTGGCCCTAAATTCCCCGCAAGGAGAATGGTTATGACTGCAGAACGGCTCACCTTTAAAGAGATGTGCGCAAAATTCGACGTAACGCCAAGGACTTTGCGTTACTACGAATATATCGAACTGCTAACGCCGGATAGAGAAGGCCGCTCCCGTTTCTATGGGCCACGCGAGGTTGCACGTATGACTTTGATCATGCGCGGACGCAGATTTGGTCTAAAGCTCGAGCAGCTTCGCCAATGGCTGTTAATCTATGAAAACGAAGGAAGCGCGGCCCAAATCGCAGCCTTTGTTGGCATCGCCGATGAACAGCTTAAGAATCTCTATGAGCAGCAAGATCAGCTCGCCGAGGCCATAAAAGAGCTCAAAGCCCTGCGCCAACAGTGCATTGACTCACTGGATTAAACACAGTCTCCAAATTTTGTCGTAACGTCACAAAACCACGCCACTGCGCGTGGTTTTTCGCATTCCACGCCCTTGTTTTAAAAGGAATTTAGCTTGGATTCGCGACCGCACATCGGAAGTTTGACCAGCCTTCCTTTGCTTTACGCAAAGTAAGATTACGTAAAGTATACGTTGACGTAAAGCGCATGCGACGTCAACTTAGGTGAAATTCAGTCGCCAGAAACCAATCTGTCCGGCTCTGCCATTGGCCATCGTTTTAGCAATGTGCCACCGCTTGTCAGAGCCCAGCCAAAAGGAAGACCGATGACGGAAGACTACATGACCATCCGCGAGATGTGCGACGCGTTCGGCGTCACACCACGTACCTTGCGTTTCTATGAAGCAAAGGAACTTTTGTTCCCGCTGCGTGAAGGCCAAAAACGCCTATTCACCCGCCGCGACCGCGCGCGTTTGAAGCTGATCTTGCGCGGCAAGCGTTTTGGCTTCTCGCTGGAAGAAATTCGCCAGCTTTTGAACCTCTATGACATGGGTGATCAGCAACTCACGCAGCTAAGCCGCACGTTTGAGATCGCTCAGGAACGCCTGACCGACATGGAACGCCAGCGCGAAGAGTTGGATGAAGCCATCGCGGATCTCAAAGAACAAATGCGCTGGGGTGAGAAAGTCATCGCATCCCTCGAACAACCCAAAAAGGCCGCCGAATAAGGCGTTTCACAGGGCCTACGATAAAGGCCGACAATAAGGCACGGAGACCAACATGCCCAGCTACACCGCCCCAACAAAAGATCTGCAATTTGTGTTGCACGATGTGCTGAAGGTCAGCGAGCAATCCACCCCCGGCTATAACGAGCTGGACCGTGATTTCACCAATGCGATCCTGGAAGAAGCAGGCAAGCTGAACAGTGAAGTCGTTGCCCCGCTGAATGTGGTGGGCGATCAGGAAGGCTGCCGTTTGGAAAACGGTATGGTTTACACGCCAAAAGGCTTCAAAGACGCCTTTGAGCAGGTGAAAGAAGGCGGCTGGACCGGCCTCGACATGCCGGAGGAATTCGGTGGTCAGGGCATGCCAGCGGTGATTGGCACCGCGGTGGGCGAGCTTTTTTCTGCAGCAAACCAAGCCTTCACCATGTATCAGGGCCTGACCCACGGTGCGGCGTCGGCCATTTTGGCGCACGGCACGGACGCGCAGAAGGCGACCTACCTGCCAAACATGGTCAGCTGTGAATGGACCGGCACCATGAACTTGACGGAGCCCCATTGCGGCACCGATCTGGGTCTGATGCGCACAAAAGCCGAGCCGCAAGGGGACGGCACTTACAAAGTCTCTGGTCAGAAGATCTTTATCTCTGCGGGCGAACACGACATGGCGGATAACATTATCCACCTCGTTCTTGCGAAAATCCCGGGTGGCCCAGAGGGCATCAAGGGTGTGTCTCTGTTTATCGTGCCGAAGTTCATTGTGAATGAAGACGGCTCTTTGGGTGAACGCAACGGCGTTTCCGTCGGCAATATCGAACACAAGATGGGCATCCACGGCAACTCAACCTGTGTGATGAACTATGATGAGGCCACCGGTTATCTGCTGGGCACCGAGCATAAAGGCATGCGCGCCATGTTCACCATGATGAACGAAGCGCGTCTCGGTGTGGGCATGCAGGGTCTGGCGCAAGCAGAAGCTGCTTATCAGAACGCAGTGATCTACGCGAAAGACCGCCTTCAGGGTCGCGACGTCACTGGCGCAAAGAACCCAGATGGTCCCGCAGATCCTCTGATCGTGCACCCAGACATTCGCCGCGCATTGATGGATCAGAAGAGCTTCATCGAAGGGGGCCGTGCCTTCCTGCTCTGGGGCGCACAGATGATTGATGAGGCGCACCGCGCTGAAGACACGGACGCGGATGGCTTGGTGTCCTTGCTGACCCCAATCATCAAAGGTTTCCTGACAGATGAGGGGTATGACATGACCGTTCAGGCCCAGCAGGTCTATGGCGGGCATGGCTATATCGAAGAATGGGGCATGAGCCAGTTCACCCGTGATGCGCGGATCGCTATGATCTATGAAGGCGCAAACGGCGTTCAGGCGCTGGACCTGGTGGGCCGTAAGCTGGGTGCTGATGGCGGCAAACACGTCATGGCCTTCTTTGATCTGGTGAAGGGCTTCTGCAAAGAACACGGTGATGATGAAGCCATGGCTGATTTCATCGCTCCGCTCAAAACAGCAAGCAAACATCTGCAATCTGCGGGCATGTATTTCATGCAAAACGGCATGAAAAACCCGAACCATGCGCTGGCTGGCTCTTATGACTTCATGCACCTCTTTGGCCATGTCTGCTTGGGCCTGATGTGGGCGCGGATGGCACGCGCATCTCTGGATGCTTTGGCCGCAGGCACTTCCGACGCTGCGTTCCACGAGACCAAACTGACCACGGCACGCTACTATATGGCACGCCGCTTGCCAGCCTCAGGCATGCATCTTGCCCGTATTGAAAGCGGTGCGGACACTGTCATGGGTTTGGATGCTGAAGCCTTCTAAGGAGAGATCATGCCAAAACGCTTTCGTCTGACCCGCCGTATGCCCATCGCGTTAACAGAAGACGCCTACCGGCGCCTCAAACGCTTTGCGCAAGAGGCGGGATTGGACGAAGGCGAAGCGCTGTCTTTTGTCTTCGAGAATTTCGACGGTATCACAGATGAAGAAGGGCTGGCGCATCGCTTGCGACGGTTCAACTTGGAACTGGACGCGCGAAAACGCTGATCACAACGCAAAGATTTGAGGGAGGATTTTTGAGTATTTATGCAAAGAAGAAGCAAAGTGTGATCCACCCCGCCAACCGGCGCGCCACGGGCGCAGGTCAGCGGAGCTTCTCCTTTGGCGGCCATCGGCTCTCCAGCCTGTACCGCACCGACAGATGTCACAAATCACGGTTAATAAATTCTCAATTTCACGCTTCTTCTTTGCTCAAATACTCCACGGGGGTCTGGGGGTGTGAAACCCCCAGCGTCCACATGCCAACTGGGAGGCACGCATGACAATGAAACTCTACTGCTTCGGTGAAAGCGGAAACGCCTACAAGGCCGCGCTGTCGCTTGAATTGTCTGGCCTTCCATGGGAGGCGCAATTTGTAGACTTTTTCAACGGCGAAGCCCGCAGCGAAGACTATAAAAAGAACGTCAACGAAATGGGTGAAGTTCCGGTCTTGGTCGATGGCGATGTGAAGCTTTCACAGTCCGGGGTCATTCAGCAGTATATCACTGACAAAACGGGAAAGTTTGGCGGCGAGAGCGACGCGGAGCGATACGAAGTTCTTCGCTGGGTGCTTTGGGACAACCACAAAATGTCCTCTCAGGCAGGCGTCACGAGGTTTCTTTTGAATTTCCTACCAGAAGACAAGCGCCCTCAAGAAGCAATTGCCTTCCTACAAGGCCGCCTGAGCGCCGCCTACACCATCCTCGATGGCCATCTTGCAGACAAAGATTGGATCGTTGGCGATGAGATCACCAACGCAGATATCTCTAACTGCGCATACCTCTTTTACCCAGAGCCTTTCGGTTTCATCCGCAAGGACTGGAGCAATATCGACCGCTGGCTGGCAAACATTGAAGCCACCCCCGGTTGGAAACATCCATATGAACTCATGCCCGGCCACCCAAGTGACCGGGGACTTTAAGGAGACGAGCATGACCGAAGCCTATATTTATGACGCCGTCAGGTCGGTGCGCGGCAAGGGCCGCAAAGACGGTAGTCTGCATGAGGTGAGCGCGCCTCACCTCAGCGCAGCAGTCCTGAACGCGTTGAAATCACGCAACAATCTGGAAGGCCATGCGGTCGAAGATGTGATTTGGGGCAACGTGACCCAAGTGGGTGAACAAGGTGCCTGCCTTGCGCGGACGGCCGTGCTGGCGTCAAACCTAGATGAAAGCATCCCAGGCGTGTCCATCAACCGTTTCTGCGCTTCTGGTCTGGAAGCGGTGAACATGGCCGCAAACCAAGTGCGCGGCGGCGGCGGCGACGCTTATATTGCCGGTGGTGTCGAATGTATGAGCCGGGTGCCCATGGGCATGGATGGTGGCGCAATTGCCGTTGATCCAGCGATCGCGATTGACAATTACTTTGTGCCACAGGGCATTTCTGCAGACATCATCGCAACCGAGTACGGCTTTACCCGTGAGCAAGCAGATGCTCTGGCAGTGGAAAGCCAACGACGCGCAAAGGCGGCTTGGGATGCCGGTCGCTTTGCGAAATCCGTGATCCCAATTGAAGACGTGAACGGTCTGCCGATCCTTGATCATGATGAATACATGCGCCCGCAAACGGACATGCAGTCTCTTGGTGGCCTGAAGCCATCCTTCAAAGACATGGGCGAGCATATGCCCGGCTTTGATAAGATCGCTTTGATGAAATACCCACATCTGGAGAAGATCAACCACATCCACCACGCCGGTAACTCTTCCGGTATTGTGGATGGTTCTGCGGCTGTCTTGATCGGCAACAAGGAATATGGCGAGCGTATGGGCCTGACGCCCCGCGCGCGCATCAAAGCCACCGCGAAGATCGGCACAGACCCAACCATCATGCTGACCGGCCCGGTTCCTGTGACCGAGAAGATCCTACGTGAAACCGGAATGACCATCAACGATCTGGACCTGTTTGAGGTCAACGAAGCCTTTGCATCTGTTGTCATGCGCTTCATGCAGGCCTTTGACGCAGATCCAGACAAGGTGAACGTCAATGGCGGCTCTATCGCCATGGGTCACCCGCTGGGCGCAACTGGCGCGATGATCATCGGCACGCTCTTGGATGAACTGGAGCGCACCGACAAAGAAACCGGCCTTGCCACCCTTTGCATTGGGTCCGGCATGGGCGCAGCCACTATTATTGAACGCGTGTAAGGAGCGGAAACCATGGCAGATTTTACCTATTCCGTTGACGCCGACGGCATCGCAACGCTGGTTTGGGATACCCAAGGCAAGAGCATGAACGTGCTCAATCTCGAAGCGCTTGAGTTGCTCGATAAATACACAGACGAAGCTCTGGCTGATGATGCGGTCAAAGGCATCATCATCACCTCCGGCAAGAAGGGCACCTTTGCAGGCGGCATGGACCTCAATATCATCGCCAAGATGAAAGAGATGGCGGGCGACAACCCTGCGAAGGGCCTTTTCGATGGGATTATGAACTTCCACGGCATCCTGCGCAAAATCGAGCGCGCTGGAATGGATCCAAAGACCAACAAAGGTGGCAAGCCGGTTGCTTGCGTGATGCCGGGCACTGGCCTGGGCATTGGTCTTGAAATCCCTCTGGCGACGCATCGCATCTTTGCGGCGGACAATCCAAAGGCCAAAATCGGTCTACCAGAAATTATGGTTGGCATTTTCCCTGGCGCAGGCGGCACGACCCGCTTGGTGCGCAAAATGGGTGCGATGGCAGCGGCGCCATTCTTGCTGGAAGGCAAGTTGAGCGATCCGAAGAAAGCCAAAGCGGCCGGCCTGATTGATGAGGTCAGCGAAGACCCAATGGCCGCCGCGCGCGAGTGGGTTTTGTCTGAGCCAAAGATCGTCAAACCTTGGGATGAAAAAGGCTATAAAATGCCTGGCGGCACGCCGTATCACCCAGCAGGTTTCATGACCTTCCTTGGTGCATCCGCCATGGTGCACGGCAAGACTTGGGGCGCGTTCCCAGCGGCAAAAGCGCTGCTGAGCGCGGTCTATGAAGGCGCGCAGGTGCCGTTTGATACAGCACTGAAAGTGGAAGCCCGTTGGTTCACAAATATCTTGATGAATCCGAGCTCTGGCGCCATGATCCGCAGCCTGTTTGTGAACAAAGAAGCGCTTGAAAAAGGCGCGAACCGCCCGGCGGTTGATGATCAGACTGTTAAGAAAGTCGGTGTTCTGGGCGCAGGCATGATGGGTGCAGGCATTGCGCTGGTCTCTGCAAAAGCAGGCATTGACGTGGTGCTGATTGACCAAAACCAGGACGCGGCAGATCGCGGCAAAGCATATGCGGAAGCATTCGCAGACAAGGGCATTGCGCGTAAAAAGTCGACACCAGAACAGAAAGAGGCACTGCTGTCTAAGATCAATGCAACCACTGATCTGGAAGCACTAAAAGATGTCGACCTGATCGTGGAAGCGGTGTTTGAAGACCCGAAGGTGAAAGCGGAAATGACCCAAAAGGTCGAAGCGATCATCCCAAAGGACGCGATCTTTGCGTCCAACACCTCGACCTTGCCAATCACAGAACTCGCCAAGGCATCCAGCCGTCCTGATCAGTTCATCGGCATTCACTTCTTCTCTCCTGTAGAGAAGATGCTGCTGGTGGAGATCATCAAGGGCAAGGAGACTGGCAACGTGGCCGTGGCCAAAGCGCTCGACTATGTGCGCCAGATCAAGAAGACGCCAATTGTCGTCAACGACGCACGCTTTTTCTACGCCAACCGCTGCATTATTCCGTACATCAATGAGGGCCTGCGCATGACTGGCGAGGGCGTAGCCCCTGCCCTGATTGACAATGCGGCACAGCTGCTGGGCTTCCCAGTGGGGCCTCTACAGTTGGTAGATGAGACCTCTGTTGATCTGGGTGCCAAGATTGCCCGCGCCACTAAGGCGGCGATGGGGGATACCTACCCGGATGAAGCGGTAGACGAGGTTATCTTCTTCATGGAAGGCGAAGGTCGTTTGGGCCGCAAATCCAAAGCGGGCTTCTATGACTATGACGAGAAGGGCAAACGTCTGGGCTATTGGGAAGGTCTGTCTGGCCAGTACAAGCGTCTGGACGAGCAGCCAGAAGTGACCGAAGTGCAAAACCGTCTGATGTTTGCGCAGGTGCTGGAAGCGGTGCGCGCGTTGGAAGAAAACGTGTTGGAAGATATCCGCGAAGGTGACGTGGGCGCGATCTTGGGTTGGGGCTTTGCGCCTTGGTCTGGCGGTCCGTTTGCATGGCTTGATATCGTGGGTGCCGCTTGGGCGGCAGAGCAATGTGACCAGCTTGAAGCCAAGTTCGGCGCACGTTTTGCTTGCCCTCAATTGCTGCGCGACATGGCAGAAAAGTCCGAGACTTTTTACGGACGCTTCAGCCCAGCCAAAGCGGCTTAATCGAACCGATACCCAAACCGGTCAATATCGACCCGACAGATGTCGCCCAATAGGGCGGCATCTTCTTCGTCATAGGCATTGCGATAGTCCGCTTCTCGGCTTGAAGCATTGGACCGAGGCAAATCGAGCGAAAATCCCAGATGTTCAAACAATGGACCGGCGTCTTCTTCAAACTGCTCTAAGCGAATGTAGAGACGACAATGCTCTGCCCCGCGCATGTCCGTCATGTAGCGCTGATAAGGCGCGTCCTCGAGCGAGGCCTGAGTATGGGGATGAGACAGAAACTCTTTGAACGTCAGAGCCTTAGACAATCGCACTGCTGTATGTTCAAACCCCTGATCACGTAGCCAGTGATAATAGCTGACAAATCGGTCCCAGGGATTGCGCACAAGAGTGAAGGTAAAGAAGGTTTCGATCTCGTCCCGGGTTGCCAACCCTTCAATGTCTGAGAGACCCGAATGCTTCCACAACCGCCCATTGGCCTGAACACCTTTGACCCGCCGTCGTCGGTTCACCGCCTTGGGCGTATCGCCCAACATGATGTCATCCTTCATGGCACGCCCTTCTAGCGCCAGCGCCATAGAGGTGCCTCCGGTCTTGGGAATATGGACAAAGATATAGCGACGACCGCGCGAAAGGATCATGGCTCCAGCCTAACCAATCCATGAAACCGGCGCAAAGGATGTTACGTAATTTTACGGACGTGTTCATACGGGTTTGCGTAAAGCACTAAAGTGGCTAGGCTTTCTCAAATCATCGGACATGTAGGGAGGACATGGTCATGGGCTGGATGAAGGATGAAACCGGGCTTGAGAAAAACGCTGCAAACTTTGTGCCGTTGACGCCCTTGTCCCACCTCAATCGCGCGAAACAAGTTTACCCAGATCGACTGGCCGTGGCCTATGGCGATCATCGGGTAAATTATGCGCAATATCATGAGCGCGTGACGCGACTGGCCTCTGGGCTGACCAAAATCGGTGTAGAGCCGGGAGACGTGGTCGCGACATTGCTGCCGAATATCCCTGCGCAGGTAGAAGCGCATTTTGGTGTGCCTGCGTGTGCTGCGGTCCTCAACACGATCAACACGCGGCTTGACGTTTCGACGGTCGCTTACATTTTTGACCACGGTGAAGCGAAAGCCGTGCTAGTGGACAGCGCCCTGCTCCCGCTTGCCGAAGCCGCGATTGCCGATATGGAAGGCCCCGCGCCGAAAATCATCGAAGTGCCCGACGCCCAGGCAGGCATCTCTGCCTCTGGCAAACATCTGCAATACGAAGACTTGATCGCCAGCGGAGATGCCGATTTCCAATGGATTTTTCCGGCAGATGAATGGGAAAGCCTTGCGCTGAACTACACCTCTGGCACCACTGGGCGTCCGAAGGGGGTCGTTTACCATCACCGTGGTGCGTATCTAATGACCATGGGCACTTTGGTCAGTTGGCAAATGGGTCCACAGCCTGTCTACCTGACGATTGTTCCCTTGTTCCACTGCAACGGCTGGAACCATTCTTGGATGATCCCAATTGTTGGCGGCACGATCGTTTGCTGTCGCGATGTGACTGCTAGCAATGTCTTCGACGCGATAGCTGACGAAGGCGTCACGCACTTTGGTGGTGCGCCGATCGTGCTGAACACATTGGTGAATTGCGCCCCAGAAGAGCGGCGCGACTTTGATCATGTGGTCGAGGTTTATACAGCGGGAGCGCCCCCAGCTCCGGCTACATTGGCCAAGGTTGCTGATTTGGGCATGAACGTCACCCATGTCTACGGGCTGACCGAAACCTATGGCCATGTCACCGAATGCCTCTGGCAGAATGACCGTTGGGCGTCTTGTGATGACGCGGAAACCGCCGCCATCAAGTCCCGCCAAGGGGTGGCGATGCCGATGGTGGAACCGGTCGCTGTGCGTGACAGCCAACAAACCGACATTGATCGCGACGCAACTGCGCAAGGCGAAATCCAATTGCGCGGCAACACTGTCATGAAAGGTTATCTGAAAAACCCTGAAGCCACAGAAGAAGCCTTCAAAGGGGGCTACTTCAACTCTGGCGACATCGCTATTCAACACCCTGACAGCTACATTCAAATCGCCGACCGCGCCAAAGACATCATTATCTCCGGCGGCGAAAACATCAGCTCTGTCGAGGTAGAAAGCACGTTGATGGCCCATCCAGATGTGTTGCTGGCCTCAGTCGTGGCCATGCCGCATGAAAAATGGGGCGAGGTCCCTTGCGCTTTCATTGAATTGAAAGAAGGTGCAGCTGAGGATGCGGACGGGCTTGTGGCCTTTGCGCGAGAGCGCCTCGCAGGGTTCAAAACGCCGAAGAAGGTGGTTTTTGAGACGCTTCCTAAAACAGCAACGGGTAAGGTTCAGAAGTTTGAACTGCGCAAACGGGCGGCCGAGCTTTAAGGGCAATTGCAGCAACGATTAATTGCGCGTAAACTCTCGGCCAAAAGCAGGAAGAGCAGTTTCCGTCAATGACCGCGCTGAACCAGTACCAGCGGCTAGAGGCCACAGGCCTCTGGCGCAATAACACCGAGGAGCAACGCCGTGAGGTGATTGCAGCCATTGGTGACGCCACTCTGGTCATTTCTGACATGCAGGACCGGCCGCTGACCCATTGGTCCATCCCAGCAATCAAACGCAGCAATCCCGGTGTGTTACCTGCTGTTTTTCATCCCGCCGGAGACCCAAGCGAAACCTTAGAACTGCCGGAACATGAGACGGCAATGGTTGAGGCGATTGAGAAGCTACAAAAAGCGATCCATCGCAAAGAAGCGCGGCCGGGTCGCCTGCGTGGTGTCGCTGTGTTTGCTTCCATTGCAGCCATTGTCGCGGGCGCAGTGTTCTGGCTACCGGACGCCCTACGCAACCATGTGACCAGCGTCGTTCCAGAGATCAATCGCGTGGTTCTTGGTCAAGACATGCTCAGCCAAATGGCGTCTGTGACCGGGCAAGCTTGTCGCGATGAGATTGCAGACGGCGCGCTTGGAAAGCTCGCGTTAAGGCTCGATGTGAACGAAATTGTCGTGGTACCGGGTGGCATTCGCAGTACCGCAAGCCTGCCTGGTGGCGTCGTTTTGATGTCGCGGGCCATCCTCGAAGATCACGAAGACCCAGCCGTCGCGGCAGGCTTTGTGATTGCAGAGAAACTGCGCGCCGAAGATGCTGATCCGCTTGGCAGGCTATTGGACGACGGCGGTATCTGGGCAAGCTTTCGGCTGTTAACGACCGGTCAGTTGGAAGAACAAACCATGCAGTCCTTTGCCGAAGTGCTTGCGAGCGAGATTCCGCAACCTGTCGCAACTGACCGTCTCACGGCAGCTTTCGCGGCCTTTAAGGTTGCAGCGTCACCTTACGCCTACGCCATTGATATTTCAGGCGAAACAACCATCGACCTTATCGAAGCCGACGCGCTATTGGATGATAAGATATCCATCATGAGCGATGGTGAGTGGGTTGCGCTGCAGGAAATCTGCAACGGTTAATTCAACCAGCTGGTTTTCTGATCAGACGGCGCGGGACGGTCTGGGTCCAGATCGCATCCATCTTTGCTTTGCCGTCAAAAGTGCCTTCGGCGCGAAGCGGATTCAAACGGTCATCCGTCCAAACAGTCCGGTAACCCTTTGGAGGTTTGACCAACGTATTGCCACGCTTCTCGTACACATGGCGTGGTACGACCCGAACATCTCCGGCCACCTGACCTTCAACAACGATGTCTCCGCGCCGCGGTTGGGCGTTAAACATCCGTTCTGGGCGTTTCTTGCCGCGCTCCGCGGTGGCAACAACTGGCATTGGGTCAGCCATCGGTTCGTGCGGTTTAACCGCTACCGTGCGTGGCTGTTGCACATAGATTGGCGTTTCTGGAACGGTGGTTGCAGAGGCTTGCTGAACCGACGTCACGCGCACAGGCTTCGCAGTCGGCTTCGGCTTAGGCTTCGCCACAATCACTGGTTTTGGCATAGGTTTAGGTGTCTCTGACGGGGCTGGCAAAATACGCACAACTTCCGTCGGCACCGAAGTTGTCTGGCGTTGTTCCGCCGTCAAAGAAGGCTGAAAGCCGCAAACCAGTTTGCGGTCACGGGTCACACGCGGCACCCAGTTGGTGCCACCGTTCACGCCGGCACGTACAAAGACGCAGCCTTTGCTGTCCACATATTGGTTGCCGCTAAAACTGCTGGGTGGAAACTCTGCAGGCGCACTATTCTTACGCAGCGATTGCGCGTCAGCGGAGTGAAATCCGACGGATGATGCGATCAACGTGATCGCGATGGCCCTAATAAACTGCATCATGCCCCCACAAGATATGGGGGCAGTGTAGCCTCAATACGCTAAATGAGTAAAGCGCCCATATAGACTATTTTGTGCCAAACATCCGGTCGCCAGCATCGCCGAGCCCGGGAACAATATAGCCCTTCTCATTCAGCCGTTCATCCAGAGACGCCGTCACAATCGGCACATCCGGATGCGCTTCTTTCATGCGCTGCACCCCCTCAGGGGCGGCGAGCAAGCAAAGAAAATGGATGTTCGTTGCACCAGCTTTCTTCAGCAGATCAATTGCTGCCACCGAAGAGTTTCCAGTCGCCAGCATAGGGTCGACGGCAATCACCAACCGTTTGTCCAGCTGTGTTGGCACCTTAAAATAGTACTGAACCGGCTCGAGCGTCTCTTCATCCCGGTAAAGCCCCACAAAACCAACCCGCGCCGATGGGATCAATTCAAGCATGCCATCAAGCAACCCGTTCCCCGCCCGCAGAATGGACACCAGAGCGAGTTTTGCCCCGGCTAGAACCGGCGCGTCCATCTCTTGCATCGGTGTATCGATGGGTTGGGTGGTCATCGGCAAATCGCGGGTCACCTCATAGGCCAGAAGCTGGCTGATCTCCCGCAAAAGCTGGCGAAATTCCGCCGTAGAGGTAGATTTCTTCCGCATCAAAGTCAGCTTGTGCTGCACCAGCGGGTGGTTCACGACGGTCAGGTGGTCAGTCATGTGCGCTCCAATTTCTTCAGGACACGCTGCCGTGTCTCGTCATCGCAGAAAGCCGCATGGGCGGCGGTAGTGTTGAGCTCCGCAAAATCATCCGCATCCCACCCAAAGGCTTGATGCAGCATCTCATATTCGCGGCGCATTGTCGTGGCAAAGAATGGTGGATCGTCGGTCGAGACGGTGACCTTCACTCCGACGTCGCGCAGACGCTTGATCGGATGGCTCTCAAAATTCGGATAAAGGCCGAGGACGACGTTCGATCCCGGGCAAACTTCCAGTGTGATCTGACGGGCAACGATTTCTTCAATCAACGCCCGGTCTTCAATCGCGCGCACCCCGTGGCCTATACGCGAGACGTTTAGATCATCAATCGCTTCGCGCACGCTACTTGGCCCGCCAAATTCGCCAGCATGGGTGGTCAGCTGCAACTTCGCTTCGCGCGCCATGTCGAAGGCATAGGCGAAATCACCTTGATGACCCTGCCCTTCGTCACCGCCCATGCCAAAGCCAACAACCCAATCACCTGCAGTTTCCGCCGCACAAAGCGCCGAGGCTTTGGCTTTTTCCGGTCCGAAATGGCGCACACAGGTCACCACGCCGCGCAGAATGATCCCGAAGTCCGTTTCTGCCTGATCCGCTGCTTCTTTGATCGCTGCAAGGTAGTCTTTCCAAGCAGCAACATCCCCACCGCCACAGAAATCAGGCGAGATGAAGCTCTCAGTATAAACCACTCCGTTTTCGGCACTTTCTTCTAAAACCGCACGGGTCAAACGCGCGTAGTCTTCTGGTGTTTTTAGGACGGATGTCGCGGCCTCATAGACTGAGAGGAAATGCACGAAATCCTGAAACGCATAGCCGCCTTCCGCGTTGAAGACTTTGGAGATATCCATCTTCTTTTCAAAGGCCAACTGGCGCACGAAAGCAGGCGGTGCTGCCCCTTCATGGTGTAGGTGTAGCTCTACTTTTGGCAGGTCTGCCACGCTCATCGAAAACTCCTTCCGGGTCCCTGCCCGGCCACATCAAGATGCGCGGCAACGGTCGCCGCGACATCCGCAAAATTCACAAGGCCGGCATCGCCCGTGCCAAACCCGTGGCACAGAACTGGCACCCGCTCGCGGGTGTGGTCCGTCCCAACCCAAGTCGGGTCATTGCCATGGTCGGCCGTGATCAGCAAAAGATCACCGTCGCGCAGCTTCGGCAGTAAGGCACCGATTTCCGCGTCAAACCATTCCAAGGCGCGGGCATAGCCGCTGACGTCTCTTCGATGCCCATAAAGGCTGTCAAATTCCACAAAGTTTGCGAAGGTCAAACTGCCGTCTTCCGCTGTCTCGACAAGATCATTGAGATGCCGCATGAGCTCCGCGTCGCTTCCTTTACGCATCTCATCAATGCCTTGCATGGAGAAGATATCTCCAATCTTTCCAACACCATAGACACGTCTTCCTGCATCCTGCACCCAATTGGTGAGAACGGGCTCTGGAGGCGTTATCGCGTAGTCTCTACGGTTCCCGGTGCGCGTGAAACCGGTGGTTTCATCGCCAACAAAGGGACGCGCAATGACGCGGCCAATTTTGCGAGCATGCAAGACCGGGGCAATGGCCTCGCAGAACTCAAGCAAACGACCAAGACCGAAACTGTGTTCGTGGGCCGCGACCTGAAAGACACTGTCCACAGATGTGTAGCAGATCGGGAAGCCGGTTTGCATGTGCAGTGCGCCCATCTCATCGATAATCTGCGTCCCAGATGCATGGCAATTTCCAAGAATGCCCTCAATCCCACCAATTGCGGTGATCTCTTGGACTAAGTCTTCTGGGAATGTCGGGCGGTTATTTGGGAAAAAACTCCATTCCCATGGCACAGGCAGACCGGCCAATTCCCAGTGACCAGAAGGCGTGTCCTTACCCTTTGAATGCTCTTCTGCAGTCGCCCAAAAACCGGTTGGCGTGGCATCAAGCCCAGGCGTTTCCGCGCCTGACGCAAATCGCGTTGCGGCCCCCAGCCCTAAAGCGTCAAGGTTTGGAAGTTTAAGCGCCCCGCTTCGCCCCTCTTCTGCATGACCTTCCGCACAAGCCTGCGTGATATGGGCGAGCGTATTTGCGCCGGTGTCAGGCACATCTCCGTTAAAGAATTGATCAGCATCTGTTGCACCGCCGATGCCAACAGAATCCATAACGACGAGAAACGCACGGCTCATGCGTCGATCCGTTCGTGGATCAAAGCGGGGCGTTCCTGTGCTTCGTCACCAATGGAAATCGCCGCAAGCACCTCTTGCGCGGCCTGTGCGGCCTCGTCTTCACGAGACGCATGCACACTTAGCAATGGCTGGCCCTTTACCACCTTGTCGCCAAGGCGCACCACATCAGACAGACCCACGGCTGGATCCACAATGTCGCTTTCCACCTGGCGTCCGCCGCCCAGCCCAACAACTGTAAGCCCCAGCGCTTGACCATCAATCGCCGTCACAACCCCCGAACGTGGCGCTTTGATTTCGCGGATCACCGTGGCTTCGGGCAAGAAACGCCGCCAATTTTCAGCAAATTCCACTGGCCCGCCTTGGGCATAGACCATCTTGCCAAACGCCTCTGCCGCTTTGCCGCTTTGCACCGCTGCGGCGATATTTTGTGCGCCAATGTCTACGTCTTTCGCAAGCCCTGCATTGTTGAGCAGGACACCACCGAGTGCACAGGACAGTTCCAGCAAAGGCCCCGTCTTGCCTTCGCAAAGCACCGCCATGACTTCGGCAATTTCCAACGCGTTGCCCAATGATGGCGCGAGGGGTTCGTTCATATCCGAAATGATCGCGGATGTTGGGCATCCGGCGAGGTTCGCCGTTTTCACCAAAGAGGTCGCCAAAGCGCGCGCGTCATCAACGGATTTCATAAACGCCCCAGACCCGGTTTTTACATCCAAAACAAGGTGTTCCAACCCACCGGCGAGCTTTTTGGACAAGATGGAGGCTGTGATCAGGTCGAGGCTTTCCACGGTCGCTGTCACATCACGGATGGCATAAAGACGTTTGTCCGCAGGTGCGATATTTGCGGATGCGCTGACAATGGCGGCCCCTGCTTCGCCAACCACTTGGCGGAATTGGTTTTCGCTGAGGTCAACTTTCAAGCCCGGTATGCTCTCCATCTTATCAAGCGTTCCCCCGGTGTGGCCCAAACCTCGGCCCGAAATCATCGGGACATAAGCACCACAAGCAGCCAGCGCAGGAGCGAGAACCAAAGACACGCAGTCACCCACACCGCCGGTGGAGTGTTTGTCCACAATTGGACCGTCAAAATTCCATTGAAGTGTGTCGCCGCTGTCGCGCATCGCCAAAGTCAGATCAGCCCGCGCCTTATCGGTCAGCCCATTGAGACACACCGCCATCGCAAAGGCCCCGGCTTGTGCATCGCTTACAGACTGATCCGCCAGGCCTTGCGCGAACCAACTCAGCTGGCTTTCGGACGGGACCTGTCCCGCCCGCAGTCCTGCGATAATCGCGCGGGCGTCCATTCAGGTGTTCTCCAGATGCTCTTCTGTGAATGCGCCCGGCATCAGTTCGGCCAGTGTCATCTTTTTCTCTGTGCCATCGAGGGTGGCCATAGTGATGACGACTTCCCCCGAACCAAATTCAATAAGCTTCTGACGGCAGCCGCCGCATGGCGAAACAGGGACAGGCGCATCGGCGACCACATAAACTTCGGTCAGCTTGGTTTGACCTGCGGCGACCATTGCTGCAATTGCACCTGCTTCGGCGCAAGTTCCTTCTGGGTAAGCAACATTTTCCACATTGCAGCCAACAAATGTTTCACCGTTTTCTGCGACGAGCGAAGCACCCACCTTGAAATTGGAGTAAGGCACATAGGCATTTTCTCGAACCGCAAGGGCCTTATCTTTCAAACACATTTGCACCTTCCTCTTTCATTTACTTCATTCTGGACCGACAATTGCACATGATCACAATACGATCACTGGGAGATCACTGGGTCCAAGAGTATGATTTTTAACCTATCGATCAAAAATAACAACGCCGATTTCGAGTTCAGTTTAACTTAGAAAACACTGCGACTGATCGCAAAGTTATGCAAGCGACACCTGCTTCAGTTTGGCCTCTTTACGCCAAGTCAAAAAAATAGTTTAACGCTAAACAAAATCCGAGAGAGACCTCATGACCGATAGCACAAAAGACAATCTACGTCAGGCCGCGCTCCATTACCATGAATTCCCTCGTCCGGGAAAATTGGAAATCCGCGCCACAAAACCTCTGGCAAATGGCCGCGATCTGGCGCGCGCCTATTCCCCCGGTGTCGCCGAAGCCTGCTTGGAAATCAAAGAGGACCAAGCCAATGCCAGCCGTTACACGGCGCGGGGCAATTTGGTTGCCGTCGTTTCAAATGGCTCTGCTGTTCTGGGGCTTGGCAATATCGGCGCGCTTGCGTCAAAGCCGGTCATGGAAGGTAAAGCGGTTCTGTTTAAGAACTTCGCGAATATCGACTGTTTTGACATTGAGGTCGATGAAACCGATCCAGAAAAGCTAGCGGATATCGTTTGTTCCCTAGGGCCGACCTTTGGCGCAATCAACTTGGAGGACATCAAAGCACCCGATTGCTTTATCGTGGAAGAAATCTGCCGCGAGCGTATGAACATCCCGGTCTTCCACGATGATCAACATGGTACGGCAATTGTTGTGGGCGCGGCAGCGACCAACGCTTTGCAAGTGGCTGGTAAGGCATTTGAAGACATCAAGATCGTTTCAACCGGTGGCGGCGCGGCGGGCATTGCTTGTCTCAATATGCTGCTCAAATTGGGCGTAAAGCGTGAAAACGTCTGGCTCTGCGATATCCACGGGTTGGTCTATGAGGGCCGTGAAGAGGATATGAACCCGCAAAAAGCGGCGTTCGCGCAGAAGTCCGATCTGCGCACTCTAGATGACGTTATTGAAGGCGCTGACCTGTTCCTCGGTCTGTCTGGCCCGAATGTGCTGAAGCCAGAGATGGTGGGCAAAATGGCGGCGCAGCCAATTATTTTTGCGCTGGCAAACCCAACGCCTGAAATCATGCCTGAAGACGCACGCAAAGTCGCCCCTGATGCGATTATCGCCACTGGCCGCAGCGACTTCCCGAACCAGGTGAACAACGTCCTTTGCTTCCCTTTCATTTTCCGCGGCGCGCTGGATGTCGGCGCGACCGAGATCAATGATGAGATGAAAATCGCTTGCGTTGAGGGTATCGCGGAGCTCGCCCGTGCAACCACGTCGGCAGAAGCGGCAGCGGCCTACCAAGGCGAACAACTCACCTTCGGTGCGGACTACCTGATCCCGAAACCATTTGATCCGCGTCTTGTGGGTGTTGTGTCCGCTGCTGTAGCCAAAGCGGCGATGGAAAGCGGCGTTGCCACTCGCCCGATCGAAGATCTGGATGAATATGTCGAAACGCTGAACCAATCGGTCTTTAAGTCCGCGCTGCTTATGCGCCCAGTCTTTGAAGCGGCCAACACCGCCTCGCGTAAGATCGTCTTTGCAGAAGGCGAAGACGAACGTGTTCTTCGGGCCGCACAGGCGATCTTGGAAGAAACCACAGAAAAGCCAATTCTGATTGGTCGCCCAGAGGTGGTCGAACGGCGCTGCGAGCGTTTGGGCCTGAACATCCGTCCATCTCGCGACTTTGATATCGTGAACCCAGAAAACGACCCGCGTTACCGCGATTACTGGCAAACCTATCACCAGATCACCGCCCGCAAAGGTGTGAGCCCTGACATCGCCCGCGCGATCATGCGTACAAACACCACTGCCATCGGCGCGGTCATGGTCCATCGTGGCGAAGCAGATAGCTTGATCTGTGGTGCCTTCGGTGAGTACCGCTGGCATCTGGACTACATCAACCAAGTGCTCGGGAATGAAACCCACTCTCCGCACGGGGCCCTTTCGTTGATGATCATGGAAGACGGGCCGCTGTTTATTGCGGACACGCATGTCTGGACATTGCCGACGCCAGAGAACCTCGCACTTGTGGCCCGCGGTGCGGCACGCCATGCCCGTCGATTTGGGATCGAGCCACGCATTGCGTTCTGTTCTCAGTCTCAATTCGGCAACCAGAAAGAAGGGTCCGGCAAACGCCTGCGCGAAGGCATCGCCCTGCTTGACGCTATGGACACGGATTTCGAGTACGAAGGCGAAATGAACGTGGATGTGGCTTTGGACCCAGAACTCTGTGCGCGTCTGGTACCGGACAATCGCCTAAGCGGTCCAGCCAACGTTCTGATCTTTGGTCATGCGGACGCCGCGTCTGCTGCGCGCAACATTCTGAAAGCAAAGGCAGATGCCCTTGCGGTTGGTCCGATCCTGATGGGCATGGGCAACCGTGCGCACATCGTGACCCCGTCCGTGACGGCCCGTGGCTTGCTTAATGTTGCTGCAATCGCAGGGACACCGGTAGATCAGTACAGCTGATTTCAGCGCTTCGCGTTTCAAAGAATTTGGCCCGCTCGGATTTCTCCGCGCGGGCCTTTTCTCTTTTGAAAACACTACTTCAATCAGTGAAAAGATTAACCGTCCGTTCGGTTAATTTTGTGACATGAATTTATCAGTGTGACGGGAGTTCCTTGCCCTAGTGCCAGCAAAGTCGTTACCAATACCGCGGGAAGAGGAGGAGATGACACCATGGGCTACCAAACCATTTACAACGCCTGGAAAGCGGACCCCGAAGGCTTTTGGCTAAATGCGGCTGAAGCGATTGACTGGGTTGAGGCTCCACAACAGGCGCTGACCGACAAGGGAGACGGTCTTTATGAATGGTTTGCTGATACCAAGGTAAACACCTGCTGGAATGCTGTGGACCGCCATGTGGAAGCGGGTCGAGGCGCGCAAGCAGCGATCATCTATGACAGCCCTGTCACGGATACCAAAGAGACCATTACCTATGCGGACCTGAAAACCCGCGTCGCGAACCTCGCCGGTGCGCTGCGCGCGCAAGGGGTCGAGAAAGGCGATCGGGTCATCATCTACATGCCAATGGTCCCGCAGGCGCTGGAAGCCATGCTGGCCTGCGGGCGCATTGGTGCGATCCACTCGGTGGTGTTTGGCGGCTTTGCGGCCAATGAACTGGCAGTTCGCATTGATGACGCCACCCCAAAAGCGATCATCGCGGCTTCATGCGGTATCGAGCCCGGCCGCATCGTGGAATATAAACCGCTGCTCGATGCAGCGATCGAAGCCTCCACTCACAAACCCGAGCTTTGCGTTATCCTCCAGCGCGAACAGCATAGGGCAGATATGATTGATGGCCGAGACGTGGATTATTATGGCTGCCAAGACGGCGTTGAACCCGCCGATTGCTTGCCGGTTGAGGGCAACCACCCGTCCTATATTCTCTACACCTCCGGTACGACCGGCCAGCCGAAGGGTGTGATCCGCCACACCGCTGGCCAACTGGTCGCGCTGAATTGGACAATGCAGGCAATTTACAACATCAAACCGGGCGAAGTCTTCTGGGCCGCCTCTGATGTGGGCTGGGTCGTGGGCCACTCTTACATTTGCTACGCGCCCCTTATTCACGGCAACACAACCATTGTGTTTGAAGGCAAGCCTGTGGGCACTCCGGATGCGGGCACGTTCTGGCGCGTCATTTCAGAGCATAATGTCACGTCTTTCTTCACCGCGCCGACGGCATTGCGGGCGGTGAAACGAGAAGACCCTGAAGGCACCATGGTCAAAGACTACGACATGTCTTGTTTGGGACAAGTCTATCTCGCTGGCGAACGCGCCGACCCAGATACATTGGAATGGGCGCAACACCATTTGAAAGTTCCCGTGATTGACCACTGGTGGCAGACAGAAACCGGTTGGGCCATTGCTGCGAACCCTCTTGGGGTCGAGGAATTGCCGATCAAGCTAGGCTCTCCAGCCAAAGCGATGCCAGGCTATCAGGTCGATATCCTCGGCGATGACGGTCACCCAGTGGCGGATGGCGAACTCGGCGCGATTGCAGTGAAACTCCCTCTGCCCCCAGGCACGTTGCCAACTCTTTGGAACGCCGAGGCGCGCTTTAAGTCATCTTATCTTGAAGCCTTCCCCGGCTATTACGAGACCGGCGATGCGGGCATGAAAGACGAGGATGGTTACCTTTATATCATGGCGCGTACCGATGACGTGATTAACGTTGCTGGCCACCGCCTTTCAACCGGCGGTATGGAAGAGGTGCTCGCTGCCCACAAGGATGTAGCGGAATGCGCGGTGATTGGGGTGTCTGACTCTCTGAAAGGTCAAATGCCTGTGGGGTTCTTGTGCCTGAACGCAGGCTGTGATCGCGCTCCTGAAGACGTGATCAAAGAAGTCGTCGCCGATGTGCGCAATCAGATCGGCCCTGTGGCTGCTTTCAAAAAGGCTGTGGTGGTGGATCGTTTGCCCAAAACCCGTTCAGGCAAGATCCTGCGCGGCACGATGGTCTCTATTGCCGATGGCAAAGAATGGAAGATGCCAGCCACAATTGACGACCCCGCAATCTTGGATGAGATCGGCGAAGCGCTGAAAACAATTGGATACGCACAAACCTAACCCTTTGACACTTGCTTGAATCCGTGCGACCACTTCGCCGCACGACGTGCCTTCTATCGTTTACCTGACATTGCCCTGCTCGCGCGACACGCACGAAGACTGGCGACCGATGCATTCGATTTCTGCACCAACGCCACGATCCCGTCGCACTCTGCGGATGGGCAATTTTAAGGAGAACGGACATGCCTACAGGCACCGTAAAATGGTTTAACACCGACAAAGGCTACGGCTTCATCGCACCAGAAGATGGCGGCAAAGATGTGTTTGTACACATCCGCGCGGTACAAAACTCTGGCCTGGAAGGGCTCGCGGACAACCAAAAGGTTTCCTACGAGCTGCAAGAAGGCCGTGACGGTCGCGAGAGCGCGGGCAACATCGAACTGGCGTAAGCCCAGCTCAATTTGCAAAAGAAAACGAGCGCCTCGGCGCTCGTTTTTCGTTTAGACAAACTGTTCTCGGATCAGTCGCTCTTCAAGACCATGCCCCGGGTCAAACAAGATTCGGTGGCTTACAGATGGCTCTGAGTGGATTTCCACGGAGACAACGTCCCTTACAGACCGACTGTCAGCATCGGCCATCACAGGGCGTTTTTCAGGCTGCATGACCTCAAAACGCACCACAGATCGTTGACGTACCAGTGCCCCCCGCCACCGGCGTGGACGGAATGGCGCAATGGCTGTCAAAGCAAGCACATCCGAGCCAATTGGCAGGATGGGTCCATGGGCGGAATAGTTGTACGCAGTTGATCCGGCCGGTGTGGACAGTAGAGCCCCGTCGCAAACCAATTCATCCATCCGCAGACGGTCATCAATCCAAATGCGCAGCTTGGCCGCTTGGGGACCTTGCCGCAGCATCGAGACTTCGTTGATCGCCAAGGCTTCGTGCACTTTGCCTGCACTGGTCGTTGCGCGCATGGACAGGGGGTTGATGACCTCTTCTTCAGCAATGGAGAGACGGTTCAACAGGTCCGTTTCGGCATACTCATTCATCAAGAAGCCGACGGTGCCACGGTTCATTCCATAGACCGGCGCTTTCAGGTTCTGCGTCGCGTGCAACGCTTGCAGCATAAAGCCATCACCGCCAAGCGCGACGATCACGTCCGCCTCTTCTGGCGGGCAATCATCGTACCGTCCAATCAGCGCAGCACGTGCAGTTTGGGCGACGGGGGTCTCTGATGCGAGAAAAGCGATTCTCTTTGCCATGATTTGGATCGATTCCTGTTTCCAAAGGCCGACATGTGGTTCCGAAAGAAACACAAGTTTATCCGACACACCAGACTTGGTGCCGTGATTTACGTCAGAGTGTCGTTTATCGCCTTTCAATTTTGAAATGTTTCCTTTAGGAAACTCGCAAATTTCTTGACTTGGAGTCCTCTAAATGACCGCCAATATCCGCGACGCCGGTTTCTTCACAGAAAGCCTTTCCACTCGTGATCCAGAGCTGTTTGGCTCTATCACCGACGAGCTGGGCCGTCAGCGCGATGAGATCGAATTGATCGCATCCGAAAACATCGTATCCGCTGCTGTGATGGAAGCTCAAGGTTCCGTCATGACCAACAAATACGCGGAAGGCTATCCGGGTCGCCGTTACTATGGCGGTTGCCAATATGTAGA
>NZ_CYTO01000023.1 GCF_001458335.1 Cognatishimia activa | reverse complement strand
AAAGTTGCTTTCTTGTCAGAATTGAGCCACATCAGGTAGGTGGGGAAGTAGATCAGTGAGGATGCTTCACATGTGTGGGCACTGGGAACAGAATGCTTCAATAACACGAGCTGACGAGGGCCCGCTATGAAAAAAAAGATTCTCTGTGCCCCCTGGCGCCTCCGCACTTAAAGAATTGATGACCGTGCGGCCGCGATATCCTGCAGA
>NZ_CYTO01000022.1 GCF_001458335.1 Cognatishimia activa | reverse complement strand
CAGACCAAAAACCCAATCACCAGAGACAAAAATCAACAAGAAACGCCCAATCTTAATAGGCGCATCCCGCGTCATCATGCTCGATATTTTCTAGCTCAAAACACCCTCAGAGCTCCGCTCCTCAGTGCCTCTCGCCGCCCCGCCGCGCCTCAGTGTCTCACTCAGCGCCGCCGGTGAAGGGGGTTCTAGTCCTACCCCCAGAGAGTCGCAACCCCTTTTTTGAGAAAAATCAAAAAAACGTCAATCGGTCTAAAAACAAGGCAATTCGGACTTTGAGAATTATGGAGCGGGAACAATCGAATGAAACAAGAGCTGAATTTGCACCGCGCGATTCTCGTTTTAGAAAGAAAAATTCAGTTCATTCGCGCCAATTCAGCGATTTGTTTTTTCCTTGCGAATGTTGGCGATACAAAACCACTTCTTTGTGATTTGCCGCAAGTGCAACGCCGGTATGCGGAAAGAGCATTGGATTTGAGTCGACACAAAGCCTACACAGCCGATCAATCTATTTAGGAGAGAAGACATGGCTGCAATCGCACAAAGCTTCGCAAAAGTTCCTGGTGTGGCGTTCGTTCAAACTCTTGGAGCAACCATCGCGAGCTACCTAGACAAGAAAACCGTTCCTCACTGGTGTGATTACCTGAACAAGAAGTAACTCTTCTTTTCTACACATCACATTGAATAAGGACGCCAATTCGGCGTCCTTTTGTTTTTTGGTCCGTGAAACACGGCAAAAGAAAATCTAACGCAGGCGATTCTGAATCTTTTTAAGATGGTGGTCGACCAACTCACGCGCGCGATCAGCCGTGGGCGCTTCAGCGTAACATCTAAATTCAGGCGCATTGCCCGAAGGGCGCAAATGCACAACTTCGCCATTTGTAAAGCTGAGGCGCAGCCCGTCGGTCCGATCGATACTCCGTTCTGGCGCACCAACATCGAAGAAATCACCTCGGGCGTCGGGCCCGTCTGCGAGCGCTGCGATGAATTGCTTGGACTGTTCGGTCGGAACCCCAGCAATGCGATCGGCCGCTGTAAACCGATCAGGCAATCCCGAGACCAATGCCGCGATGGACTTACTTTGATCCTTGGCGGCAGCCAAAGTCGCGATCATCGGCAAAACACAATCCCGTGTCAGCAATGGCGCAATCGTCCCAGCCGCCGCCCGATATGGAAATCCCAGTAGGAACCCCCCATTTGCCTCAAACCCCACCACATTTGCTTGTGGATTTTTCCGTTGAAGCTCTTGGATCGCAGCGACCACATAAGGGGAGCCGATCTTTGTCAAATGCACTTCGTTGAACTCAGCGAGTTGACCAATCATCGAGTTAGATGAAACCGGAGTACAAATCGTATCCGCTCCCAAGTAGAGCGAAGCGATGACGCCAAGCACGTCTCCAGGAACCAGTCGCCCACTTGCATCTGTCAACATCGGGCGGTCCGCGTCACCATCCGTTGACAACAATGCGTCCAATTCAAACTTCTGGCACCAATCTGCAAATCGACGTTGGGATTCCGCTGACACCGCTTCAGTATCAACCGGGACGAATTCCTTTGTCCGTTCAATCGCCACAGCGGATGCGCCGAGACTCGTGATAATTTCCATCAGAATATCGCGCGCCACGGAGCTGTGTTGATATATACCAACCGTGAGTCCTGCGAGAGCATCCTTTGAAAAGCACTTCGTATATCGCTCTACAAATTGCTGCGTTGTCAAAGCATGCGCATCATCTAGAACGCCAGGCTCGGACACCGCGCCAGCCAGCCCATCCAAACCTTGTGTTATCAATTCCTCGTCATGCTTGGATATTTCACCATGTGTTGTATAGAATTTGATTCCATTTCGATCCGAAGGAATGTGGCTTCCTGTGATCATGATCGCACTTGCGTCGGCATTTTGAGCGGCAAAAGCCAGTGCAGGCGTGGGCAAAACCCCACACCGTTTGACGGAAATTCCCTCTTCTATCAGAACATCACAAACCGTTTCTGCAATGGACGGCGAACTGTTTCGCAAATCCCATCCAACATATGTTGTTCCTCCCGTATCGCATTGCTTTGCAAACGATCGAACATATTGGGTAACCACCTCTCTGGTCAGCTGCGTCACGAGCCCGCGCACCCCACTGGTCCCAAATTTTGGCGCCATCATAATCCCTCGAAAAATTACTTTAATAGCTTGTTATGACATGAGGCTTCGTTACGAAATGACAAAATTACTTTTGATAAATTCATACTGCTTGACCTTGGAATACTCAGCGCGGTCACTTTGCAGCGCGCCAATCTTCGAGGAAATATTCCACCGCCTCACGCAATGCACTTTGAACTGTGTAGTTTCGGTTTGCTAGGTTTTGTCGCACCGTTTTAGACCATATGACTGCAGGAACCTTGAGATCAGCATCACGTACCAGAACCGCCTCTTCCGAAATTGTGAGCGAGACAGAAAACGGGATGATACACCCTTCTGACTCCCGTCGGTCTGAGTAGCGCACCTTGATTTGAGGACGCCCCGGTGTATTTTCCCACTCTTGCTTGGTCAGGAAAGTCACCCCAGCACCCTGCAGTTGGGTTTTGATGTAGCCGCCAAAACTCTGCGTTACGTTGGCTCCATCCAATACTTCGGTGTCGAAATAGAACCCTGGATGCTGTCTTAAGAAAAGAAGCTTCTCAGACATTTCCGATGGGTGGTATTTATCCGCTATAGCACGCTTCGAAGAATTTAACTGATCGTATCGCTCATCTGTAAGCCCGCGAACTGAGGAGATGCGATTGATGAAGGACATAACTTCGCGAGATTCTTTGTTACTAAATGACGCGATGTTGCGTAGAACTAATTCTGACATCGGAACACATAGGAGCGGATCCACACAGGTCGATGGAAGGCGCCGCGCCTCGATCATAATCGTTTCTTGAGAAGATACGGATGATGTGGACAGCAAAAAGGTCAGTAACGCAAATCCTTTTAAAAAGATCGATCTCATGCTCATCCTTTCGCGCTCAGGCGAAGATGAGATTAGGGCATAAGGCTTGCGATTTGGTTACGTTAAGTGCGCGGCCCGACGACTGCTCCGCCCCAGATAGGTAGATGCATAAAGTGTCTATGATGCCGAGGATTAATTACCATCGTTTTAGAGAGATATTATTTATTTATCTATTTACT
>NZ_CYTO01000021.1 GCF_001458335.1 Cognatishimia activa | reverse complement strand
GAGGTCGCTGCTGAGATTGCATTGCCCAACTGCGTTTCCGCCGTTGCCAGATCGGCAGCCAAGTCGGTGGACGTTGTCAGATCAATTGCATCAAGCGCAGTCTGAATTGCACCCAGATCAACGGACTGGAATGTGATTGTCGTCGCAGCGAAGGTACCGCCAGAACGAGTCACACCAGTTACAACGGTTTGTGTCGCCGCGGCACCAGATACAAGATCTTCGCCATTGAAGGTTGCTTGGTCGATCGCCGCTCCGATCTGATCAACCAAAGAGTCGAGCTCGGCTTGAACTTCAGACAAGTCAATGCCTTGACCCTGGGCAAAGGCCACGCGCTCAGAGAAGTCAGACGCGAGGTCTTTTACTGTTTCAGCACCCAAACGCGCGGTCGCAACAGAGTTTTTGGTGGATGTTAGGCCTTCATTGATGGCCTTGAACATGCCGCTATCGCCTTTCATGGTCTC
>NZ_CYTO01000020.1:275908-278359 GCF_001458335.1 Cognatishimia activa | reverse complement strand
AGAACAGGGTCAGCCCAATTACGCATGCTTTCCGCCCACACTTACAGACAAATACGTGCCTGGTGCAGTTCTCGAAAACAGTGTCCAAATCGAGCTCCCGCAACCAAAAATCACCTAAGAAATACAATATCTTAGAGTCGCAGCCGCAGCTTTGGTTTCTTGCCCGCTCCACGGTCGAGGCTCAACGCTAAGCCCCGTGCGCATGGCGTCGCAAGCTCATGTGGCGGTTTACGTCTTTGTAAAGCAGATACCGGAATTTGCCGGGACCACCGGCGTAACAGGCTTGTGGGCAGAATGCGCGTAACCACATATAGTCGCCCGCCTCCACTTCGACCCAATCCTGATTGAGTCGGTACACCGCTTTTCCTTCAAGGACATAAAGACCGTGTTCCATGACATGGGTTTCGGCGAATGGAATGACAGCGCCGGGTTCAAAGGTGACAATCGTGACATGCATGTCGTGTCGCATGTCTGCCGGGTCCACGAAGCGCGTGGTGGCCCACTTCCCGTCTGTGCCCGGCATCGGGGTGGGCGCGACATCTTGCTCATTGGTGATCAATACGTCCGGTAGGTCTAACCCCTGCACGGTTTCATAAAGCTTTCGGATCCAATGAAATCGTACCGTGGTCTCGTTTGCATTGTGAAGGGACCATGCGACTCCTGGCGGCAAATAGGCGTAACCCCCTGGCTTAAGAACGTAAGTCTGTCCCTCAACTGTAAGGTCACAAGATCCTTCGACGACAAAAAGCACAGCTTCCGCCCCCGGGTCGGTTTCAGGTCGATCCGAACCACCGCCAGGGCTGACTTCCATGATGTATTGCGAAAAGGTTTCGGCAAATCCGCTTAAGGGGCGTGAGAGCACCCATGCGCGTGTGTTGTCCCAGAACGGCAAAAAGCTCGTTACGATATCGCGCATCGTCCCCTTAGGAATCACCGCATAGGCATCCGTGAACGTTGCGCGATCCGTCAGCAATTGATCCTGACCAGGATGGCCGCCGCGAGGCGCAAAGTATTTGGGTGACATGCGTCGTCCTATTGGTTGAAGATTTACCCATTTATGGGGTGTAGGTGCTTGCCAATCCACCGATGTAAGCAAAGCAAGAGCTATCCGGGTATTTTGATAATTGAGGCGGCCCTATCTAGGCGTTGATAGGTTGTACCGGTTGGCGACCGAACAAAGATCAGCATCACCAAAAGGCAGAGGGCTAGTTGTGGCGCATGGCATCCCGGTACCAGCCAACAATCGCAAGCCTATTCTCTTCTGACATGGTCGAAATTGCGTTGGGCGGTGGCATTGCATGGGTCAGTCCCGCTTGCAGATAAATTGCCTGAGCATGTCGGGCGACATCTGCCTCTGTTTCTAGGACGACGCCCTTTGGTGGCCAGAGCATCCTATCGCTAAAGACCGGCTCTCTGGCATGGCACATGGAACAGTTGCCCAAAACAACTTCAAAGGCTTGTTCGAACTTTGGAGAGTCAACGAGGGTCTGCTCGGTGGGTGTCAGCACCCGCGCTTCGGCGTCTTCGATTTTGTCCAGCATCGGCGAGACCGACAGCCATGCAATCAGGATCATCAGTTGCGCTGTCACCAGCCATGTCCACATTGGCCCTTTGCCTGTTTTGTGCATGGTGTTGAAATAGTGCCTGATTGTGACACCTGTTAAGAAGATCAAGCTGGCGATTATCCACGCATTTTGTGATCCAAATGCCAGTGGATAATGATTGGACAGCATTAAGAAGACGACCGGGAGCGTCAGGTAATTATTGTGTGTTGACCGGACTTTAGCGATTTTGCCGTATTTCGCGTCGGGTGTTCGCCCCGCTTTCAGATCCGCGACCACGATGCGTTGGTTGGGCATGATCTGAAAGAACACGTTGGCGGTCATGATTGTTGCGGTGAACGCGCCCAAATGCAAAAGCGCAGCGCGGCCGGTAAAGATTTGGTTGTAGCCCCAAGACATCGCCACAAGGATGGCGAACAACAGCAACATCAATAGCGTCGGGTTTTCGCTGAGTTTGGATTTGCACATTTGGTCGTAGGCGAGCCAACCTATCGTCAATGACCCCCCTGAAATCACAATCCCTTGCCATAGCGCGAGATCTGCTTTGTTTGGGTCCAGTAGGTATATCTCTCCACCGACCCAATAGATGATCATCAACAGAGCTGCACCGGACAACCAAGTGGTATAGCTCTGCCATTTATGCCAAGTCAGATGTTCAGGCAGCCGTGTCGGCGCGACAAGATATTTGGTGGTGTGATAGAAGCCACCGCCATGAACTTCCCACTCTTCGCCGAACGCCCCTTCTGGCATGTCATCTGCTGGTTTCAGCATCAGATCGAGCGCGATGAAATAGAAGCTGGCACCGATCCATGCCATTGCGGTTACTACATGTAGCCAGCGGACCGCAAAAGCGAGCCAATCCCACAGTGCGAGATAATCGTACATCTTG
>NZ_CYTO01000020.1:0-275746 GCF_001458335.1 Cognatishimia activa | reverse complement strand
CACCCGCCGTGACGTCTGCGCGTATCTCGCAGCTCGAAGAGCACCTCAGTGTACGATTGTTCCAGCGCACCACAAGAAGTTTGACGCCCACAGAGCAAGGGCGCGTCTTCTACCAGGGGGCCTGTGGCGTTTTAGAAGCGGTCGATAACGCCGAGGCAGATGTTGCGGACCTTACAGACAATCCGAAAGGGTCGCTGTTCGTTGCTGCGCCGCTTGGTGTGGGCCGGCGCCTTATTGCTCCGCATGTGCCTGATTTTATAAATGAATACCCTGCTGTTTCGGTGCGCTTGCGTTTGACCGACCGTAAAATCGATTTGACCACTGAGGGTTTGGATCTGTCCTTCTTTCTTGGTCAGCCTGAAGACAGCAATTTGCGCATTCGCAAGATCGCAGACATTGAACGAGTGCTCTGCGCTGCGCCGAGCTATATCAAGGCGAGGGGCAGACCAAGATCAGGCACAGAGATCATTGAAGCCGGTCATGAATGCCTCAGCCTGCGTTATCCCGGCACAAAAGAGTTTCAGTGGCCTTTAATGACTGAGGCAGGTGTGAAGCGCTTTCAAGTGTCCGGGAGATACGAATCTGACGACGGCGATGTCCTGACGGACTGGGCACTGGCTGGAAACGGTATTGTGATGAAACCGATGTTTGAGGTCGCCCGTCATATCGAAGAAGGGCGTTTGGTGGTTGTCGGAGAAATGACACCGCCGGAGCCTGTTCAAATGGCTTGCCTCTATACACATCGGCGTGGGCAGGATCCTAAGACGCGCCTCTTTATGGAATTTATGATTGAGCGGATTGAGCGGGCGGTGCAGACGGTCTAGCGGCGTCTTGCAACATGGAATTTGGTTCCCCTTAGGAGCGGCTGAATGCTTAACGGCTCTTTTTACGGGGTCTCTGTTAGTCCAACCATTGCCATCGCACTGGACAGCTCCGTTTCGAGAACGCCCCAAAGTTGGCGCAAACCTTCTTCGCCATTTGCAGCAATTGCGAATTGCAAAATGCGCCCCAAGAAAACAAAATCAGCGCCGGTTATCAGCGCTTTCAAAATATCTTCGCCAGAACGAATGCCGCTGTCTAAGAGAACCGGATAATCCGCACCGAGTTCTTGGCGAATGGCGGGCAACGCTTGGATCGGGGAGGGGCTGCTAGAAAGCTGCCGGGCTCCGTGGTTGGACACTTGAACCCCATCTACGCCATGGTCTTTCAATGCTTTTGCGTCCTCAGGATCCAGCACGCCTTTGACGACAAGTTTGCCCGGCCAGCGATCGCGTAACGCCCTTAGAGTTTCCCAATTTGCTTTGGCGCGGCTCTCTGTGCGGTCAAACTCAAATCCTTCCATGAGGAAATTGGCCATGTCGGGACGCCCGGCCAACAATGTGCTTAGCGACCAGCGGGGATGCATCGCAAAGTCAAAGACCTGACGATGGCCCATGCGAAACGGCATGGTGAAGCCATGGCGTAACTCTCTCGGGCGACGGCCGACCTCTGGGACATCCACCGTAAGAACCAAAGTTTGATAACCGGCAGCTTTCGCTCGATCGACAAGCTTGAATGTCCTTTGCCCATCGCCGCTGAAATAGAGCTGAAACCAAGCATTGCCCTCGGCTTCTTCAATCATTTGCTCCAGTGGGGTGGAGGCCACGGTCGACACACCAAGAGGCACTTTTTTCTCCGCCGCGAGTCGGGCCAGCATCAAGTCAGCGCCGGGTGCCGAAAGATTGCACATGCCCATTGGGGCGATGCCAAATGGGCACTTTGTTTTCACGCCGAACAAGTTTGTGACGATGGACCTCTCACTGACATCTCGCAAAATTTTCGGAGTGAGGGTGATGGCGTCTAAAGCGTTTCGATTACGTCTAGCACCTGTTTCATTGCCAGCTGCGCCGTCAATATAATCAAATACCATCCACGGCAGTCGGCGCTTGGCAATGCGCCGCGCGTCTTCTGCTGAGTGGATGGTGCGCGAGGACATCAGCTAGCGACAGCCTTCATGAAGCGATCCCGGATGACGACTGGGTCCATTGTAATGACAGGCATCTTGGCATTGCCGCTGTCACATTTCACGACCATCACAGTTCCTTTCCCGCTATCAATTGCTGCCTGCAGGGCTGTACCTGTGTCCACGTCCTGTACCTCGACGACATTCTCGCAGCCAGCCGCGCGCGCCATTGCAACCAAGTCCGTCTTCATACTGGTATATGTCGGCTGGTCACCGGTGGATCCGTAAGACCCATTGTCGATGATCATCAGAATATAATTGTCGGGGCAATTGTTGCCGATGGTGGGCAGGGTACCCAAGTTGGTCAGGATCGATCCATCGCCGTCAATCACGATGACTGTCTTCGGCTGTGCTAAGGCCAAGCCAAGGCCAATTGAGGAAGCCAAACCCATGGTTCCAAGCATGTAAAAGTTTGTAGGCTGGTCGTCGATCGCATGCAGTTCTTGTGAAGGTATGCCGATATTACAGACCACCAGTTGATCACGCAGGATCGGGGCGATGTCTCTTAGGATTTCTGAACGGATCATTGGTCGCCATAGCCTCCCCAGAAATTCGCATCCGTTAGGATCGCGACGGGTTTGTTGCACATGAAAGTGTATTTCAGGATGTTGTCGAACTCTTCCACATCGCTTTGCCAGTGGAAGTGGTATGTGGGGATATGCATCTGCGCCAAAAGCGCCTTTGTGTGGACCGCCATTTCCACCTGACAAGCGACCGGCTCGCGCAGTTCCCCTCGGTAAGAAATGATCATCGGTAGCGGCATGCGGTAGTATTGGATCAACGTCGCAAGGGTGTTGATCGTGACCCCAATTGCGGTGTTTTGCATGATGATGGCCGGACGTTTCCCCCCCATCCATGCGCCAGCGCACAACCCCATTCCTTCATCTTCTTTGTTACTTGGAATGTGAAAGATGTCGCTGCGTTGATCGATCTCTTCGATCACCCCTGCCAATTGTTTGCATGGCACAGTGGTGACGAAAGACACATCATTGGCCGCCAGATCGTCGGCAATGCGTTTGTCGATATTCATTTTACCTTCCTTTTATGTGTCGCGATGGACGTGAACGGCGCATGGAGCGTGGCGCACGACTCGGGCTGCGGTCGAGCCAATGAGGTAGTCCGTCAGCCCGGGCTTATGTGAACCGATAACGATGCAGTCGAAGCTATGTTCCATGGCGTAGCGGGTGATCGCATGGTGGGCTTGGCCACGTGTGATTTCCGCCTTGACGCCCGGCATATCAGCCACTTTCTTTTCCAAAAGATTGCGGGCTGCCTGAAACCCGCGCTCGACAGTATCCTCGCCGATGTAAACGCTGACCGATCCCTTGGGGACTTCAAACACATGCAGCGCCGTGATCTCGCCGTCCTCAGCACAATTCGCTTTGGCGATAGCCAGTGTGTGTGGCGAAATACCGTGGTCCAACGCCATTGGAACAAGAACCTTTTTGTACATGGACCTTTCCTTTCAGGTTTGGCTGGGGGGACCCCAGGGGGTGAGAATAATCTTTGGAGCCGCTGACCGACCAGCACGCATGTCTTTGAATGCGGTTGATCCGTCTTCTAGAGCACGAGTCTCTAACCAGTCGAGCGCGCCCAACCGTCCATCAAACATGGCTTGGGTGGCATCGCGAAAGTCCTGCTCGGTGTAGGTATAGGTGCCGATAAAACTGATCTCTTGCAGTGTCAGTCTGCGAATATCTAAGCCGCCGTCATTGTCGCCGAGACCCACATGCACAATCACACCACCTGGTTGCGCCAATTCGGATGCGGCTGCGCGCGTCGCATTGAAGCCGACTGCGTCGATCACTATTGGTGCAGATTTTGTGGGCGCTTCATGTGCATCTAGCCCGTACTGGTTTCTAAGATACGCGCGGCGCTGGGCATTGGGCTCCGATATCTGAATTTCTGTTATTCCCATAGCGGTGAGTGCCAGAGTTGCCGCGAGCCCGATTGCGCCTCCGCCGATCACAAGCGCTTGCCGATCCATGGAAGGGTGCAAAGCCTCCAGCGCGACACGCGCTGCATGCCAGCTCACAGAAATCGGCTCTGCAAGCGCGGCCTTTTCCAAGGAGAAGCTGTCGGGCACGGGGATGAGGTTTGATTCTGGCATCGAAACGAATTGCGCGAATGCCCCTTCGCGCGGGGGCATCGAAATGATCTGGCGGTCAGGGCACAGATTGGTACGGCCTGATCGGCAATAAGAGCAGGTTCCACAAGTCACCAGTGGGTTAATAGTGACCCGACGCCCTTTCCATGGACCATCCTCAACGACCCCAGCGGCCTCATGCCCGAGGGTGAGCGGAGCGGGGCGGCGTTCATCGTGACCGAGATACGCATGGATATCTGACCCGCATATCCCAACGGCGTGAATGCGAACCAGATGCTCTCCGTCTTTGACGGTCGGCACCGGAACATCCCGCATTTCAAGTCTTTCAACACCTTCGTAAACAAGAGCTTTCATTTTGCTGTGAAACCTCCGTCGACCATCAAGACTTGCCCGGTGACATAGGCGGATGCGTCGGAGCACAAGAAAAGAAGAGGGCCGTCGATATCCTCAAGACGCCCATTGCGACCGACGCATGTTTGCGCTGCGTTGCGCGCGGAACGGTCCGGGTCATCAAAGACCGCTTGGGTCAGTTCGGTTGGGAAAAATCCGGGTCCAATGGCATTGGCAGTGATACCGTCGCTAGACCAAGCTTCCGCCATAGCGCGGGTCATTTGACCCACGCCTGCTTTGCTAGCGCCATAGGCGATACCACCGGGAAAAGCGCGGGTGGTCTGCAGTGAAGCAAAGTTGACAATACGGCCCCAGCCTTTCTGCTTCATCGCGGGCACCAGCGCTTGCGACAAGAAAAAAGGAGCTGACAGATTGAGGTCGAGTGTTTGATCCCAACCATCACGGGTGACTTCATCAGCTGATTGGCGTGTATTTATGCCAGCTGCATGCACGACGATATCAGGCGCTCCAAAAGGCGCTTCAATTCGCGAGACCAGATCAGCGAAACCATCACGATCAGTCACATCAGCAGCGACATGCGCGCCTTGTCCCATATCGGCAACAAGGCTTTGAAGGTCGCTCTCGCGGCGCGCGATAGCAATCACCTTCGCGCCAGCAGCGCTCAGCACCTCAGCAGAACGCCGACCAAGGCCACCGCTGGCACCGGTCACGACCGCGACACGCCCGGTCAGGTCAAAGAGATCGCGCGGGTCAGCCATTGGCGGTCAGATCAAACTCTTCGTCAGGGAAATATTTTGCCAATCGCACATCGGCTGCGCGAGCGTGTCCTTCCATGCCTTCAAGACGCGAGATACGGGCCGTTGCTTCAGCCACCTGTTTTGAGCCCTCGCGGCTGGCGCGCTGCCACGTGACAATCTTCATGTATTTGTGGACGCTCAACCCACCCGTATAGCTCGCAGCTCCAGAAGTCGGCAGAACGTGGTTTGTTCCTGCTGCCTTGTCACCATAGGAGACGGTTGTCTCTTCTCCCAAGAACAGCGAGCCGTAGCATTTCAAGCGGCTGAGCCACCAATCTAGATCATCAGCTTGGACGGTCAGGTGTTCTGGGGCGTAGTCGTCAGACGTGGCCGCCATTTCTTCGCGATCTGCACAGACGATAACCTCGGCATAGTCGCGCCACGCGGCTTCTGCGTTTTCGCGGTTAAGTTCTGGGAGATCTGCAATTAGATCGGGAACACGCGCCAAAACATCCCGTGCCAGCGGTTCGTGATCTGTTACCAACCAAACCGGAGAGTTGTATCCATGCTCGGCTTGCGACACCAAATCCGTCGCAACAATATGCGCGTCGGCACCTTTGTCAGCAAGGATCAGGCTGTCAGTGGGACCCGCGATCATGTCGATGCCGACACGGCCATATAGACTCCGCTTTGCTTCGGCCACGAACTGGTTGCCCGGACCGACGATAATATTGGCTTTGGGCTGCCCAAAAAGGCCAAAGGCCATAGAGGCGACACCTTGAACGCCTCCGAGAGCCATGATCTTGTTGGCGCCGCAAGCGTGTGCCGCAAAGACAATTGCGGGATTCAGTCCTTCGCCGGGCTGTGGGGCCGATGACACTGTAATATGTTCGCAACCCGCTACTTTGGCGGTGGTGACGGTCATGATCGCGCTTGCGATATGACGGTACCGACCGGCAGGGACGTAGCAACCAGCAGCGGAAACTGGGATCGCTTTTTGACCAGCAATCAGGCCTGGATTGATCTCGTATTGGACATCTGCAACCGTGCCTTTTTGGACTTCCGCAAAACGGCGCACGTTGTCATGCGCAAAAAGAATATCGTCTTTGAGCTTTTGCGGGACCTTCGCGCAGGCGGCTTCGATCTCCTCCGGAGTTAGCTCTACATTGCCAACATATTTGTCGAATTTCGCGGCATATTCCAAAGCCGCCTCTTCGCCACGTTGCTCGATGTCAGCGAGGATATCTGCGACGGTCTTGGCTGTTTCACCCGCATCCGAACGGGCGGTCAGTGGCGCTTTTTTCAAATAGGTACGTGCCATTCAAAAACCTTTCTTAGGGTGATGAGCTATGCTGCGTGTTTGTTGTGTCGGATCGATGCGTAGAAAGCCAACCCGATCAGTGCCATGCCGATACCGCCGGTGATGAGTTCATGAACATGGGTCAGAGATTGCAGGAACATGATAACCGAGAGGGCGAAAATCGAATAGAAAGCGCCGTGTTCGAGATAGCGGAACTCGGCCAGAGTACCGCGTTCAACGAGCATGATTGTCATAGAGCGCACATACATCGCGCCAATGCCAAGACCGATTGCGATGAGCAGAATGTTTGTTGTCAGGGCAAAAGCACCGATCACGCCATCAAAGGAGAAACTTGCGTCTAGAACTTCGAGATAGAGGAACGCCCCAAGGCCACCCTTTGCCCCAATCTCCGCGGTTTTGCCCGCGATATTGTCCAGATAAGTGCCCAACCCATCGACCATGGTGAATACGAGTAGCCCCATGATCGCAGAGGTTAAGAAAATTCCCTGATCGTGCTCGGGAATAGATCTGCAGATCAGAAGCACAATCACGAGAACAAAGGCGATCTCAAACCCACGGATTGATCCCCAAATGCGTAGGCGTCTCTCTAGCATTTCAATCCAGTCGATGGACTTGTCTTCATCAATGAAGAACTTCAGTGCAACCATCATTAGGAACGTGCCGCCAAATGCGGAGATTGGCCCATGGGCGTGACCGATGATTTCCGAGTATTTGTCCGGGTCTGTCAGAGCCAGATGCATTGCCGCAAAGGGGTTGATCCAAGCAAAGATTGCGACAATCGCCAGCGGGAAGACAATCCGCATGCCAAAGACGGCGATCAAGATGCCCCAAGTTAAGAACCTACGCTGCCAAACCGGGGTCATCTCTTCCAGCTTGTTGGCGTTTACGATGGCATTGTCAAAGGACAGCGCGATCTCCAGCGCCGCCAAAACTGTGCCGACGACTAAGAAAGAGACGAGCCCAGGGATGGTTCCCGTTGTCGCCCAGCCAAGCCAGCCCGACAAGCCAAGCCCGATAACGGTGACGACCAGCGGCCATTTCAAATAGGACAGCGTGTTGCGTTGTGCGCTCATTTGTTAATTCCCTGACATGACGGCGGGTAGCCAAAGGACGAGTTGTGGGAAGAGGAACAGAAGGATCAAGCCGAACAGCTGAACCAACATGAACTGCATCATGCCCAAGTAGATGTCCTTTAGGTCCCAATTCGGCACCACGCCTTTGAGGAAGTAGGCCGACAGCGCCACCGGTGGCGAAAGCCATGCGGTTTGTAGATTAACCGCCACAAGAATACCGAACCAAACCATGAGGTCGTAGCGATCCAGCCCGTAGATATCGAGCTTCTCCACAGTGGGCAGCAAGATCGGGACGACGATCAGTACGATTGGCACCCACTCCAGAGGCCAGCCCAACAAGAAGATCAGCGCCATAACCAGCAGCAAGATCAGGTAAGGCGACAGCTCGAGTCCCAGCAGGATCTCTGTCATCATCTTTGGTGTGCCAAGGGCCGAGAACTGCGCTCCAAAGAAATTGGATGCGGCCACCAGGAACATGATTAGGACGGTGATTTCCAGCGCCTTGATCAGGCTGTCAAAGAAGCTTGGAATGGTGAACTTGCGGTAGGCGACCGACAGAAGGATCGCACCAAATGCACCCATTGCCGCGGCTTCCGCCGGTGTTGCCAGGCCCAACAAGATCGACCCCAAAGCGAAGGAGATCAGGATGGTCGGTGGCATCAATCCAGCAAAGAATTCGTCCCACAGCTGTGAGAAATAGAACCCTTCGTCGGCGTCTTTGCCATAGATCGGGCGGGCCAATACCGCGAGCAGGATCGTGAACGCCGCGAAGATGATGGACCAGATTGGCAAACCTCCATCCGTACTCATATTCGCGAAGATCATGAAGATGTGGAACAGGACTGCGATGGGCAGAACAATGCGTAGAACACTGACGTTCCGGTAAGCCCTGTGAGCGATCAGCAGCGTGATACCAAGCACGATTAGGCCGCCGAATGGGACGATGCTACCCAAGCTTCCGCTCAAGCTGATGCCAAAGACACGACAGATGGTGAGAATGCCAAGGCAAATCAACGCAACCTCTGCACCGTAGTATTTGGACGTATCAGGCTGATCCTCTTCTGCCAGAACGGGACCCAGCTCTGGGTTCAGCCAGCAGCGACCCAGCGTGTAAAGCAGGTAGAGTGATGCGAGTAGCGCGCCGGGAATGAAGGCCCCGCGGAACAGATCCAATGTGGAAACTTCCAACACAGGACCCATTACGATCAACATGATCGATGGTGGGATCAGAATACCCAATGTACCGCCAGCCGTGATCGTCCCAGCCGCCAATTTCACGTCATAGCCTGACCGGCTCATCGTCGCGCCGGCCATAATCCCTAGCAGTGTCACAGATGCGCCAACGATACCTGTCGCTGCCGCGAAGATCGTCGAGACGATCAAAACAGCGATGAACAGTGCACCACGGACGCGGGCCATGATCATTTGGATGGATGCGAAGAGACGCTCCATCAAACCCGCGGCCTCCATCACGATGCCCATCAGCACGAACAATGGCACCGCCATCAGCTGATCATTCAGCATGGTGGAGTTTGTGTTCAGTGTCATCAGAAGGGTCGTGAGTTTGAAATTCGCACCCCAGATGCCAAACACGAAGCCAAGGAAAACCAGCGTGAAAGAGATCGGGAAACCGATGAAGATCACGAACAGCATTGCCCCGAGCATGATCAGGCCAATGGTTGGCTTAGACAGGCTTGGCCGCGCTTTCATGAGTTCGGTGAACCACTCGCCACCCGGCACAATATCGGGTGCGAATACTGCGAGCATCAGCCAGACAAAGACGATGACGTAGATCGGCAGAAGCCGTACAAAGAAGCGTTCGCGTTCTTTGCCCATTTTGTGGAAGGCGCGGAATATTTCCGGAATACCCTGCAGAAACAATAGGAAACCACCGATTGGCATAGCGATACGTGCAGGCCAAAGGATCGGTTGCCACGCACTATCAAGCGCCATGGTTTCACCGGTTGTGAACGCAAGCCACCAGAATTGGGATGCAACAACTGTGAACAGCGCCATCGAAGGTAAAAAGAACAGCAGATATAGGGACGCGTCGACGGTTGCTTGCGTCTTATCTGACCAATTGCGGTAAAGGAAATCCGCCCGGATATGAACACCGCGCATCAACCCGTAACCCGCGGCGGCCATAAAGAGCATACCGGCGATCATTCGGCTGGTGTCATAGACCCAAAGCGTTGGACCAAGGCCAAGGGCGCGGGCGAAATCCTCAAATCCTGCATCTTGCAGGATCGCAAAGGAATTCCGCATGAACACTTCGTAGACCACGACCGCAATGAGCGGCACCATCATGAGGGCAATGACCTGACCCGCGCGATGGTTAATGACGTCAATGGCGGCGGTGATTGGGCGCTGCCAAGCTGTCATGTCTTCGGGTGTTTCTCCCGGCGCTTCAGCGCGCCGCTCCGCGATCAACTCGTCAGCAATCTCGAGTTCATCTGGGTTTACCTCATCTGTGGCCATACCCTATCTCCCCTCTCTCCCTGGTCGATAAACGCCCTTTACGGGTGCTCATTTTGGGTAAGGGTCAACTGAGTGTTGGCCCTTGCCAAAAATGGCGAAGTTGTCGTGACGTTTGATCGGTGTCGTGCGGCACCGAATTTAAGGCGCCGCACGTTTCACTTGTTACTTCAGCGTCGCCGCATGAGCGCGACCTAGACCTGCGTTTGAGGTCTGTGCACCGGCCCAGAATGGCACCGCAATGTCAGCAAAGTCTTTTTGGGACTGCCAAACCTCGGCGAAGAATTCATCCTCATCCGCCGCTGCTTGCAGTGCTTTTTTCGCTGCTGCCATGTACTCGGTAAAGTAGTCCTGAGGCGTGTCCTCAAGGATGACACCGTGGTTTTCGGTAAGATCCTTCAGCGCCTTGCCGTTTTCATAGATACGGTAAGACAGGGACTTGCTCAGGGATGCATTTGCTGCAACGTCCAGCGCCATCTGCTCTTGTTCAGTCAGGCTGTCATAGAAATCACGGTTCACATACATGTCCGCGTTCACAGTCACCTGGTGCAGGCCTTGCAGATAGTAGTGCTTCAGGACCTTCTGGAAGCCAAACACGGAGTCAGGCTTTGGGCAGCACCATTCCGCTGCGTCGATGGTGCCTTTTTCCAAGGCTGGCAGAATGTCACCGCCGCCCATTGCGACCGCTGGGACACCGATGTCCGCGTATGCTGCGCCAACCATACCTGGAGGAGCGCGGAAACGCATCTGACGGAAGTCATCCATGGATTCAATTGGTTTCGGGAACCAACCCAACGCTTCTGGACCTACCGGCTGCAACATGAAGCCTTTGACGTTCACGCCCATCTCGTCCCAAAGACGATCATAAAGCTCTTTACCGCCGCCGTATTGGAACCAGCTGAGGAACGCGATGTTGTCTAGGCCAACACCCGCACCGGCGACTGGCGCACCAAAGAGGTTTGCAGCGACGTGCTTGCCGCCCCAATAGTGCGTCCAAGCAAAGCCACCTTCGACCAGACCGGCGTCAACCGCGTCCATGATGTCGCGAGGGCCAACAACGGCACCCGCCGGCAACACTTCAATGGTTAGCGACCCACCGGTCAGCGCGGCTACGTCCTTGCCGAACTCGTTCAGCATGAACACCTCATCGGCAGTGATAGGCAAAACCGATTGGATGCGAAGCACCTTCTCGGCCATTGCCGTGGTCGCCATCAGCGCCAAGGCAGTTGCGCCCGCCGCTATATGTTTGAACTTAAGCATTTATTCTCCTCCCTTGAGATAAAGCCTTCTGTCTTCTTTTTGGCGTTTGCGAGGCCGAAGGCACTGCCCCGAAAGTATTGAGATCGGCTTGCCGATCTAAATTGTGTGCCGAGATCCGGCATCTTGTGCTGCTCGCGCGTCATGATCTTGCGTCCTCCAACACAAGATCGGCGGCCTTTTCGCCGATCATGATACAGGGCGCGTTGGTATTGCCGCTGACGATCTGCGGCATGATGGATGCGTCCGCCACCCGCAGCCCATTAACGCCTTTGACCTTTAACCGAGGGTCAACGACGGCCATGTCATCGACACCCATTTTGCAGGTGCCGGTTGGGTGATAGATCGTCACCGCTGTGCGGCGCGCCCAATCCAGCGTGCCCTGTTCGTCATCCATCGCAATGTCAGAACCGGGCGCATGTTCTTCCGTGATATGCGCCTTAAGCGGGTCTGTTTGAGCGATCTTGCGAGCGATCTGGATGCCCTTAACGATGGTAGTGCAATCCAAATCGGTCGCCAGGTAGTTCGGATGTATTTCCGGATGGTCGTCCATGTTCGCAGAGCGCAGCGACAAATGTCCTGCGCTTTCAGGGCGCAGCTGCAAGACTGACGCCGTAAAGGCGGAAAACTTGTGCGGGCCATCGGCCGGCTTATCCGCGCTCCAAGGTTGGATGTGGAACTGAATATCTGGGGTTTCCAATTGATCGTCGGTCTTAAGGAAACCGGTGCCCAGGCTTGCGGCCATTGTCATAGGCCCGCGCTGGGTCAACGCGTATTGCATCGCCATCATACCTTTTTTGAAGATGCTATTCGCTTCGGTATTGATGGTGCTGAGATTGGTCTTGTAGACCGGACGTGCCTGAAGATGGTCCTGGAGGTTCTTCCCAACACCGGAAAGCGCCGACCGGACCTCGATCCCGTGGGGTTTCAGCTCTTCAGGGTCCCCGATCCCGGAAAGCATGAGAATCTGGGGTGACCCAATCGCGCCTGCACTCAGGATCACTTCCTTGCGGGCGTGAATATCCTCCATCGCGCCATTGCGCTTGATACGAATGCCAGTTGTGCGCCCATCTTCGATGAGTACTTTTTCGGTCTGCGCATCTGTGATGATTGTTAAGTTCTGGCGGTGCTTCACGGGGTTCAGGTAAGCAACTGCAGAAGAGCATCTGCGGCCTTTGCGCATGGTGAGCTGGAAATACCCAACGCCTTCTTGGTCTTCTCCGTTATAGTCTGACGTGCGCCTGTATCCTGCGGTTTCGGCAGCATCGATCCAAGTGTCCACGACTTCGCGAGTCAAACGGCTGTCTTGTACGGACAGAGGTCCATCGGTGCCACGCACGTCGTTTGAGTGGTCTCCATGCCAGGTTTCTGAACGCTTGAAGAGCGGTAGAACACTGTCCCACGCCCAGCCTGTGCAGCCGAGTTGTGCCCAATGGTTATAGTCTTCAGGCTGCCCCCGAACATAAAGCAGACCGTTGATCGAACTCGAACCTCCAAGCACGCGACCGCGCGGCCATGAAATAGCGCGCCCGGCAATACCTGGGTCCTGTTCTGTCATATACATCCAGTCGGAACGGGGATTGCCCATCGTGCGGAAGTATCCCACCGGAACATGGATCCAAGGATTGCGATCCGCAGGCCCCGCTTCAATCAGCGCAACCGTGAACCGATCATCTGCACTCAGACGATTTGCAAGTGCGCAACCAGCCGATCCAGCTCCAACAATGACGAAGTCGAACTTCATATTTCCTCAATTATCAAAAAATGAGACTTTAGGTCTCGAATTTGGTAAAAAATGACGTTACAGTGATTCGTGGAAAATCCACCATCTTTTTTTACGAAGGGGGCTTAATTGCCGGATTCTGATCGCATCCCAACCAATCTGCGCACGCTTTTGATCCTGGAAATTCTAGGGAAAAGTGATCTGCCGATGACAGCGACACAGATTAACGAAGAACTTGGGTTGCCAAAACAGACCGTTCACAGATTGTGCGTGACGCTCGAGGAGAACGGGTTTCTGACACGCCCCGGCAATGCCAAAAAATACCAAGTTGCCCGGCGTCTTCGTGAAATGGGATCTGGGTTGCTTTACAATTCAAGAGATCACGTGGCGCGCCACCAAATTCTGAAACAGGTGTCTGAATGCGTCGGTGAAACCGTCAACTACGCAGCGCCGGGCAATACCGGGATGCATTATTTGGATCGCGTGGAAACCGACTGGCCCTTTCGAGTTCAGCTTCCGATCGGCACAAGCGTACCCTTCCATTGCACGGCGAGCGGTAAATCTTTTCTGGCAAGTCTCGCACAGAAAAAACGTGAAGCGCTGGTAAACTCGCTTGCGCTGGAAAGTATGACCCAATTTACACTCGATACACCGGAGCGCCTACTTGAGGAACTCAGTCAGATCCGCAAGCAAGGATACGCGCTTGATCAGCAAGAGTTTATCGAAGGAATGGTTGCAATAGCGGTCCCGGTTTTGGATACGCAAGGACGTTACATTGCCAGCATCGCTTACCACGGGCCTTCACAGCGGGTGTCTTTGACTGAGGCTATTGAGCGCAAAGATATCCTTTTAACTGCAGCGCAGAATCTCAGCTCAGCCCTGTTTTTGTAATCCAGTCTGCTGAAGTCAGACGTTGCAAGGCCACAGTAAGTGGAAGCGCCTTAGCGACAATTGCTGCTGTAGAATCTCACAGACAAAGTCGCCAAATGCAATTTCTCTGACCGAACATGCAGAACCATGTGATCATTTTCAATTGGAAAATTGGTGGAGCCTAGGGGGATCGAACCCCTGACCTCTACAATGCCATTGTAGCGCTCTCCCAGCTGAGCTAAGGCCCCAAATTTGCCAGATGATTTTGCTATTCGGCGTTCATCTGTGCGCGCCTAATTAGGCATTTCATTGGGCGGGATCAAGTGGAAATCCCGCCCGAATGAGATCAATCGTCGTTATCGTCCGCTGGAACATCTGCGATGTCGTCGAGGGAAACGTTATCGTCGTCGTCCTCGTCCAACACATCATCGTCCAGATCGATATCTACATCATCATCCTCAAGCACTTCCGCATCATCTGCGGTTGCTGCTTTGGCTTTCAATGTCGCCGCATCTTCATCATCTGCAGCAATCATGCGGCTCTTGCCGCTGTCCATCTCAACCACCTCACCGGTGTAAGGGCTGACGATTGGATCTTTGTTCAGGTCGTAAAAACGCTTGCCAGTTGTCGGGCACAGGCGCTTTACGCCCCATTCTTCTTTGGGCATGGGAATCCCCCTAAATCACGTGAGTCTTGTCGACAGTTCGCGCCAAGTGCCATATGTGACGGGGCAAGTCAAAGGGTAACGCATAATCCGATGCGTTGAGGGTGCAATGACACAACATTTTCTGCCAATTGGTCCAAATGGAGAGCCCCAAATTGAGGTTCACTTGCGCCGCAGCAAGCGGGCGCGACGGATCAGTTTGCGGGTCTCTCGCCTGGATGGGCGTGTCAGCCTGACTTTGCCCCAGCGCGTGCCAGAGAAAGAGGGTCTGGCCTTTGTGGCGCAGAAGGCCGATTGGGTTCGGTCGCAGTTATCCGATCTCCCAGGCGAGATTTTGGTGGATCTAGGGGCATCGATCCCGTTTCAAGGCGAGCTGCTTGATATCGCGCTGGGCAGTGCCAAAACCGTTTCGATAGAAAGCGACATGCTTTTGGTGCCCTCGGGCCGCAAGGCCGTCGGTCGTCAGGTCGAAGCGTTCTTAAAATTGCAAGCGCGGGAGCGTCTGGTTGCGGCTTCGGATCGCTATGCGCAGGCTTTGGGGCGCCCCTATAGCAAATTCACCTTGCGTGATACCCGGTCTCGCTGGGGGTCCTGCACATCGGCCGGCGGTTTGATGTATTCTTGGCGCCTGATCATGGCGCCGGAAGAGGTGCTAAACTACGTGGCAGCCCATGAGGTGGCGCATCTGGATCAGATGAACCACTCCCCAAAATTCTGGGCACTCGTCGAGCGTCTTTATGGACCCTTCCAAGCGGAAAGGCGTTGGCTGAAGCAGCATGGCGAAAAGTTGCATCGCTATCGCTTCGCTTAAGCCACTTTCGCGATTGACCTCCGGCTTTTTTGTGATCACATTCTTTGAATGCTGCAAAATCAAAAGCCACAAGACTACGCCACATCCGCCCATGACCGTGTCTATCGCGGATTGCGATCAAGGATCATGCACGGAGAGATTCTGCCCGGACATGCGTTGACACTTCGAGGGATTGGATCTGAGTTCGGCGTGTCTATGACACCTGCAAGAGAAGCGGTTCGGCGTTTGGTCGCCGAGGGCGCATTAACTCTTTCAAGCTCGGGCAGGGTTGCGACCCCGGAACTTACAAATGATCGCATCGAAGAGCTTGCGGCCCTGCGTGCGCTGATCGAAGTCGAACTGTCCAGCCGGGCGCTCCCGCGTGCGCACATGGCTTTGATTGATCGATTGCAGGCCATCAATAACTCGGTCGCTGAACGGGTCGCGCAGAAAGATGCGGTTGGATATATTCGCGCCAATCTTGATTTTCACCGCGCGCTATATCTGCGTGCCCAAGCGCCTGCGATGCTTGCAATGGCGGAAACCGTTTGGCTGCAAATGGGGCCAACGATGCGTCAACTCTACGGCAAATTGCGCCGGTCCGAGCCGCCGCACTATCATCGTTTGATTATTGCAGCACTAAAGGCTGGGGATGAGCCCGGTCTTCGACTTGCGGTCAGGTCTGATGTGACAAACGGGTTGCGTCTGCTGGCGTCCTAAAGGACTCGCTTTACGCGGCGAGACCTTTGCTGCCCAGATCCATGAACTTCTGGCGGCGGGACTTGATGACGTCCTCGCGGCTCAGACCATCCACCTCTTTCAGCATTTCAGCGATGGCGTTGCCGACAGCTTCGATCGCTTGGTCGCGGCCACGATGCGCGCCACCCAGAGGTTCGGTGATGCTGCGATCCACGACACCCAGTTGTAGGAGATCACCAGCGGTCAGACGCAGTGCTTCCGCCGCTTCACGCATCTTGTTGGCGTCTTTCCAAAGGATAGATGCGCAACCTTCTGGCGTGATCACGGAGTAAACAGAATGCTCTAGCATTGCGAGCTTGTTGGCTGTTGCCAGCGCAACCGCGCCACCGGAACCACCTTCGCCAATGATCACAGAGATCACCGGGACGCCTACTTGCAGGCACTTTTCTGTGCTGCGGGCGATGGCTTCGGACTGGCCGCGCTCTTCCGCGCCTTTGCCAGGGTATGCGCCCGGCGTGTCCACGAGCGTGACAATCGGGATGCCAAATTTGTCGGCCATCTCCATTAGGCGGATCGCCTTACGATAGCCTTCAGGACGGGCCATGCCGAAATTGCGTTCGATACGTGACTTGGTGTTGTTGCCCTTTTCCTGACCAATCACCATCACTGGCTGATCGTTAAACCGCGCCAAACCGCCCATAACCGCATGGTCATCGGCAAAATTCCGGTCGCCGGCGAGGGACGTGTATTCGGTGAACAGTGCTTTGATGTAATCTTCGCAATGGGGGCGATCCGGGTGCCGCGCCACCTGGCATTTCCGCCATGGAGTCAGGGTTTGATACAGCTCTTCCAAAAGTTCGCTGGCCTTTTTGTCCAGCGCAGCCGCCTCGTCAGAGACATCCATTTCCTCATTTTGCCGCGCCATGGCCCGAAGTTCTTCGGCTTTGCCTTCAATCTCGGCCAGCGGTTTTTCAAAATCGAGGTAGTTGGTCATTGTTCACTCCGCGCAATCCTGCGTTTCGCTATATGACCCTACGTGCAGACAATTGCAACTCATGCTGTCAGGCTGGGGATAAGAGAAATGACCAAGAGCGCGGCCATCGTCCAGTTAAAGACCGTTAGGCGGCGCGGGTTGCTCAGGATAACGCGCAGCTTTTGACCCAGAATCGTCCAAGTGCTGACGGTCGGGAGGTTGATCCCTCCAAAGACGATGGCGACCAGCAGTACAGATAGAAGCTCGCGACCCGGTGCATAGAGCGTGATCGCCGACAGCGCCATGGTCCAAGCCTTGGGGTTCACCCACTGGAATAGCGCCGCTTGCGTGAATGTCATAGGTTTCGCGCCTGCACTCATGCCTTCGGGGCTTGCCGAATGTGCGATCTTCCAGGCCAGCCATAACATATACGCTGCGCTGAGCACTTTCAGGATCAGATAACTGGGCGGCCAAGCATCAAACAGCTGCATCAGCCCTGCGCCCACCAACATCACCATAATTGTAAAGCCGATCCCAATTCCAAGCATATGTGGGATCGTGCGAACGAAGCCGAAATTTGCCCCGGAGGCCAGCAACATCATGTTGTTTGGGCCTGGGGTGATCGACGTGACGAAGGCGAATGCGACAAGGGCGGTGAGGATTTCAATGGTCATTTCGCAATCATGAGGGATAAATAGCCGTGTTGGGTTGCGTTTTGGTGTTCATTTTAGATAGTTTCGCAATCAATGGCGAAAAATGATGAAATAAACGATCATATATTGCGAGAGCTGGCTCGCGATGGCCGGATGAGCAATCTTGAATTAGCAGATCGCGTGGGTCTGTCGCCTTCGGCATGTTTGCGTCGGGTGCAGGAGCTAGAGCGTGAGGGCGTGATCTCTGGTTATCGTGCGGTGCTTGATCGCGGGAAACGCGGGATTGGCTTTGTGGCTTACGTGACTGTTGGATTGAACCAGCACACAAAAGACGCTCAGGAAGCGTTTGAGCGGGCCATTTCGCGTGCCCCTGAAGTGATCGAATGCCACAACATAACGGGCGCAGTCGAATACCTATTGCGCGTCGAGGCGACTGACCTTGTGGCCTACAAAACGTTTCATACAGATGTGTTGGGTGTGCTGCCCCAGGTCCACTCGATCACCAGCTATGTGGTGATGGGGTCTCCGAAAGACCAGCGGAGTTAAGGCTGGCAACCCGGACAGAGAGCTTGCGTCCGGGTTGCCGGGGACGGGCAGGTCCTTAGGGAAAACGAACAGTGCCCGGGAAATTTGGTTTTAGCTTGCGGTGATCAGTTCGGCCTGTGCGACGATCACTTCGGCTTGTTTGATCGAGGCGATATCCACAAGGCGACCCTTGTAAACGGTTGCGCCTTCACCTTTTGCCTTTGCGTCTTCCATAGCTGCGAGGATTTCGCGTGCTTCTGCAACCGCTTCCTCGGATGGGGTGAAGACATCATTGGCCAATGCGATTTGTTTCGGGTGAATCGCCCATTTGCCGACCATGCCGAGCGTGGCGGAACGACGTGCCTGCGCGATGAAGCCGTCATCGTCAGAGAAGTCACCAAATGGCCCGTCGACCGGCAGGACGCCGTGGGTCCGGCAAGCGGCAACGATCTTGGCCTGTGCCCAATGCCAAGGGTCTGACCAATGACGGTTTTCACCCACTTGCATATAGTAGTTTTCCTGTGTGCCACCGATCCCGGTGGTTTGCATGCCCATGGAGGCTGCGAAATCGGCCGCGCCAAGGCTCATGGCTTGAAGGCGAGGAGAGGCAGCGGCAATTTCTTCCGCATGGGCGATGCCTGCCGCGGATTCGATGATCACTTCAAACGAGATTTTCTTTTTGCGACCTTTCGCGGCCTCAATAGCGGTGACCAATGCGTCGACTGCGTAAATGTCTTCGGCGCAGCCAACTTTTGGGATCATGATTTGATCCAAGCGCTCATCCGCTTGTTCCAAAAGATCTACGACATCGCGATACCAGTAAGGCGTGTCCAGACCGTTGATGCGCACAGAGATGTATTTGTTGCCCCAGTCGACGCTGCCAATCGCTTCGATGACATTTGCACGCGCTGAATCTTTGTCAGATGGTGCAACGGAGTCCTCAAGGTCAAGGTTGATCACGTCTGCACTGGAGGCGGCCATCTTCTCAAAGATCGCTGGACGAGAGCCTGGGCCAAACAACTGGCAGCGGTTTGGGCGGGCAGGCGCGGCGGGCTGGATGCGGAAGCTCATTTGGAATCCTTTGGGTAAGGAAGTTACAATTTGTGTTGCTTGATGGTTATTAAATTACGTTACTGGCTGCAATCATAAATTTCGCGTTCGCGGCAAAATTACGCTGCGTTGCGGCGATTTGCGCGACGTCGCAGATTCTTCGATAAGCTGAGCTTTGAGAGAAGAAAATTCGAATAAAGCCCAAAAAACAGAATATTCCTTCCAAAAAAGTCAGCAATAATGACGTGTTTGAGAGAAAATTCGGAAGATTTTGCTGAAATCTCCATGCGATTGGAATTTTATATCGGGAGCATGGCGATGATCGAGACACCATATCTGCTTTTCTTGGGCGATGCGCCCGACATGTTGGCTGCGAAAGTGGCCATTGGTATTCGCGACTGGCGTCCTGAAAACGCAGTAGGCCAAATCAGCCTGCCAGGTTGTGGCGCGGATTTGGGTATCACCGAAATGACTCTTCAAGAGGGTCTGGATGCTGGCGCAAAGACACTTGTTGTTGGTGTTGCCAACCGCGGCGGGGTGATCTCTGACACTTGGAAAGAAGTGCTCCTGAAAGCGATCGAGATGGGCTATGACATCGCATCCGGCCTGCACAATCTTCTGTCTGACGAGGGCGATTTGGTCGCGGCGGCGCTGATGCATGGTCGCACGCTGCACGACGTTCGCATTCCATCCGTTCAGTACCCGATCGCGAATGGCGTGAAGCGAACTGGTAAGCGTTGCTTGGCCGTCGGCACCGATTGTTCTGCGGGTAAGATGTACACAGCGATGGCGATGGATGCAGAAATGCAGAAGCGCGGTCTGAAGTCGACTTTCCGCGCGACTGGTCAAACAGGTATCTTGATCACTGGCTCCGGCGTGCCTCTGGACGCGGTCATCGCGGACTTCATGGCGGGTGCGGTTGAATATCTGACACCTGACAATGACGCAGACCACTGGGATTTCATCGAAGGGCAGGGCTCTTTGTTCCACGTGTCCTATTCTGGCGTGACCATGGCGCTGGTGCATGGTGGACAGCCCGATGCGCTGATCCTCTGCCATGAGCCAACACGGACTCACATGCGTGGTCTGCCGGGCTATTCTTTGCCAAGCCTGCAAGATCTGCGCGACGTTGCGTTACAGCTGGCACGCGTTGCGAACCCAGACTGTGTTGTGGCTGGCATCTCCATCAACACCCAGCACCTGTCTGATGATGAAGCGACCGCATATTGCGCGAAGGTAGAAGAAGAGATGGGTCTGCCAACCATCGACCCATACCGCCATGGCGCAGGCCGTCTTGTGGACGCCCTCGCTGCAATCTGATCTATAGACCCCGCCGGAGGTTCGCGCTGAAATGTGTGATGCCTCCGGCGGGGATATTTTTTGCCAAAAAGAAAGATGGGGGCGGGTTTTTGAAGGTCACCGTTTCAAAAGACGTTTTTAAGCTGGCGCAGGTTTTTACCATCTCGCGTGGGTCTCGTACGCAGGCTGAGGTTCTGACCGTTAAGATCGAAAAAGATGGTGTGACCGGCTGGGGCGAATGTGTGCCTTATGCGCGCTACAATGAGACGCTTGAGAGTGTCACCGCTGAGATTGACGCGCTGCCCGCAGACTTTAGCCGCGAAGAATTGCAGGGCTTGTTGCCCGCGGGTGCCGCAAGAAACGCTGTTGATTGCGCGCTTTGGGATTTGGAAGCGAAGATCGCAGGCAAACCTGTTTGGGAACTTGCGGGGTTGCCCAAACCGGAACCAGAAATCACCGCATACACGCTGTCGCTCGACACCCCTGAGAATATGCAAAAGCAAGCGGCGGAGAACGCACATCGCCCGCTCTTGAAGATTAAGCTTGGCACTGCCGACGATATGCCGCGGCTGCAAGCTGTGCGCGCAGGGGCACCAAAATCGACCATTATCGTGGATGCCAATGAGGGCTGGTCTGCTGAGGTTTATGCAGAGCTCGCGCCACATCTGGTGCGTTTGGGTGTTGAATTGGTTGAACAACCGCTGCCTTCCGGTGAGGACGAGGCTTTGATCGGTATGGAACGCCCGGTTCCCGTGTGCGCCGATGAAAGCTGCCATGATCGCACAAGCCTGCCGAAACTCACCGGCAAATACGATGTGGTGAACATCAAGTTGGACAAAACCGGTGGCCTCACCGAAGCGCTCAAACTTCGCGAAGAGGCGCTCGCAGCAGGTTACAAAGTCATGGTTGGCTGCATGGTTGGCTCGTCGCTCGCCATGGCTCCGGCCACGCTTGTGGCACAAGGCGCGATGATAACAGACCTTGACGGACCGCTGCTATTGGCCGAAGACCGCGATAACGCTTTGACATTTGACGCAGAGGGCGTTCATCCGCCTGTTCCTGCACTTTGGGGTTAAGGAGACCATTATGACCCGTACCGTATATGTGAATGGTGAATACCTGCCAGAAACCGAAGCAACGGTTTCCATCTTTGACCGTGGTTTCCTGTTTGCCGATGCGGTGTATGAGGTGACTTCCGTGCTCGATGGCAAGCTGATCGACTTTGAAGGTCATGCTGTACGTCTTGAGCGCTCCTTGAATGAGCTCGACATGCAAGCGCCTTGCACCAAGGAAGAGCTGCTGGAAATTCACCGGAAACTGGTTGAGCTGAATGGCATCGAAGAAGGTTTGATCTACCTACAAGTGTCACGCGGGTCTGACGGTGATCGTGATTTTGTGTTCCCATCTGAGGATACAAAACCAACACTCGTTCTGTTCACCCAGAATAAGCCGGGTCTGGCGAATAGCTCAGCGGCCCAAAAGGGCGCGAAGGTGATTTCGATTGAGGACATCCGCTGGGGCCGCCGCGATATCAAGACCGTTCAACTGCTTTACCCATCCATGGGTAAAATGATGGCGAAAGCTGCCGGTGCAGACGATGCTTGGATGATCGAAGACGGTTATGTCACCGAAGGTACATCAAACAACGCCTATTACGTCAAAGACGGTGTGATCGTGACCCGTCCTTTGTCCAACGACATTCTGCATGGCATCACGCGGAAAGCGGTTCTGCGACTGGCGGAAGAAGCGCAGATGAAGATCGAAGAGCGCTTGTTCACCATCGATGAAGCAAAAGAAGCGGATGAAGCCTTCACAACATCTGCATCTGCATTTGTTATGCCTGTTGTCGAAGTAGATGGTGTCGCGCTGGGCGACGGTACGCCGGGCCCAATCGCAAAACGTCTGCGCGAAATCTATCTGGAAGAGTCCCGCGCTCAGGCGATCTAAGCACTTTCAGGTTCGACCCGAGATTTAAGGAAGAATGGGCAGGTTTATGATCTGCCCATTTTTGTTGTCACTTCTGATCTGTGACGTTTTCTTTAAAGGACGTCTTAAACGCTTTTTGCTGATCCGCGGACGCATCCGTTTGGTAGTTGGTTTTCCATTCGGCCATGGTCATGCCGTAGAAAATTTCTCGGGCTTCGTCCTTGCCCATCTCAATTCCACGCGCGTTAGCCGCTTCTTGATACCAGCGGCTCAGGCAATTTCGACAGAACCCGGCAAGGTTCATCATGTCGATGTTCTGGACGTCAGTGCGTTTTTCCATAAGATGCTCGCGCAGGGTGCGGAAGGCTGCGGCTTCCAGCTCGATCCGGGTTTGGTCATCCATGAGTTTATTCCTCCTTGAGAACGCGGCGGGCGTAGATATCGCGTTGAATTTCGACGGGTGCAACTGACAGCGCACCGACCTCCGGCAAATGCTTTAGCAAAACAGCAAGCAAGTCTTCGGCCAACTTGCGTTGCACTTCGGGCGGGCGACCATCCATCAGGCGCAGCGTGATATGGGCAAAGCCGGGCTTCGTCGCGCCAGACACTGTATGATCGCATGCCACTGAGCGTGCGCGAATGTCTTGCCGCCCGAAAACACCGCTTGAAGCCGCGGTCTCAAACAAGGCGTGCACCAGGGCACCGATGTCGTGGTCGTCAGACAATTCTGATGAATGCTCTAACACGAGATGTGGCATCGAAACTCTCCTCAGTATCCACTGCGCGCGAGCGCATCATTTAAGATTGGGGCCAAACGTGTCGCCCACGCGTGTTGCTCTTTGGCGTTGATGATCAAGTCCTGACGCAGCTCAATAAGTGTGTTCAAGCGTCCCATTTGCAAGGCCAGTCGATCCACTGCATCCCCGGGAAGGTGGCCATGATAGGGCTCATTATCCCCGACAGTAAGGTCATTTTCTTCGCGCAGGCGCTCAATCACATGCGGCCCCAGATTTCGCGGATCGTGAGCGGCGTGCAAGATCGCCACTTCCCATGGGCGTGGCGCTTTGCCGTTAAGGCGCGGTGAGAAACTGTGCATCGCAACTATGATCGGGTCATCGCGCTGTGAGGCCACGCGCTCAATCGCATCATTGTAGGGCTTGTAATATGTCTCAAGCCGTCTTTGCTCTTCCTTGACATCAATCTCGGCATTGGCCGGGATCAGAGTGCCATCATAAAGGCGCATAATGAGGGTTGGGTCGACCTCACCGCGATTTGGGTCAATCACCAGTCGGGAAAAGTCGGATGCTACCACTGGGGCATCCATGAGTTCGCCAAGGCTCAGGGCGACGCCAAGCGCGCCGATGTCGTAGGCGATGTGGCGCTGCATATCAGCGGGGGCGAGACCTAAGTCGCCTCCGTTTACCTCTTCGGGCACGCGGTTAGAGGCGTGGTCCACGGTGATCACCCATCGGCTCGCGCGGGTTTCACCGTGGATTTGATAAAAGTTCTGTGTCATCAGCCTGTCGTTTCCTTCCCCTAGGCATTATTTCAGACGCGCCGAAAAGGGAATTGCGTAAATCGCGCTGACGTTATAGTTAGCGGTAACATTTATTCGCTAGGGACACGAAAATCCGATGAGACGCCTACGTAACGTCAAGATTGTAGCCACGCTGGGACCAGCTTCTGAAACTTACGAAACAATCCGCGCGTTGCATGAGGCCGGTGCGGACACGTTCCGTTTGAACATGAGTCACGGCACGCACGAAGAGATCAAAGAAAAGCACAAGATCATTCGTCAGGTGGAAGAAGACCTCTCGAGCCCGATCGCCATTCTTGCGGACCTCCAAGGTCCAAAGCTACGCGTTGGCGTTTTTGCCAATGATGAGGGTGAGGATCTTGTTGAAGGTGAGAAGTTCCGCCTCGATCTTGACGACACTGCCGGTGACATCAATCGCGTGAACCTGCCACATCCTGAGATTTTCGAAGCCCTAAAGCCGGGTGCGCACCTTTTGGTCAATGACGGCAAGATCCGTCTGCGTGTTGAGGACTGCGGGAAGGACTTTGCGGATTGTATCGTTGTGACTGGTGGCCGGATTTCCAACCGCAAGGGCGTGAACGTACCTGATGTGGTGCTGCCATTGGCTGCGTTGTCCGTAAAAGACAAAAAAGACTTGGAGTTTGTCGCCGAGTTGGGTGTTGACTGGCTCGCACTTTCTTTCGTGCAGCGTCCTGCAGACGTTTTGGAAGCGCGCGAATTGGTGCGCGGCCGTGCATCCGTTCTTTCCAAGATCGAGAAGCCAACCGCGGTTGAGAACTTCGATGAGATCCTCGAAGTGTCTGACGGCATCATGGTTGCCCGTGGCGATTTGGGTGTTGAGCTGCCGGTGCAAAACGTGCCGCCAATCCAGAAGCGTTTGGTGCGTAAGTGCCGTCGGGCCGCAAAGCCAGTGATTGTCGCGACTCAGATGCTTGAAAGCATGATCGAAAGCCCAATGCCGACGCGCGCGGAAGTTTCGGATGTTGCGACAGCCATCTATGAAGGTGCAGACGCGATCATGTTGTCAGCGGAATCTGCAGCGGGCGATTATCCAATTGAAGCGGTCACAACGATGAACAACGTTGCCGTCGAAGTGGAAAGCGACCAAACCTATCGCGAAGTGATCGAAGCCTCTCGGACCAGCAAAGGCGAAGAGGTTGCGGATGCGATCGTTGCCGCTGCCCGTGAGATTGCGGAAACCACAGAAGTGAGCGCGATTTGCTGCTTTAGCCAAAGCGGTACAACCGCATTGAAAGTTGCACGCGAGCGTCCTCGCGTGCCGATCATCGCAATGACAAGCCGCCTGAACACCGGACGGCGCTTGGCTTTGACTTGGGGCACAACCTGCGTGATTACGCCAGAACTGGATCGCTTTAAGTCTTGCGTTGTGGCTTCTGTTGGCGCTGCAAAACGTCTTGAGATGGCCACTGACAAGGATCAAGTCGTTGTAACAGCAGGTCTGCCTTTCAACATGCCGGGCACCACAAATATCGTTCGCGTCGCGCCCTGTGATGAACGTTTGATTTTGGCCACCGAACCCGAGTAATCTGTCCCCATCGACACTCTTTATTAGAGAGGGAAGATGGGACCTGATGCAATTTTAACGATTGGCCTTGTTTTAGCGACTTTTTCAGTGCCCGCCTTTCTGTCAGCTATGGCGGATGGGCGGTCCACGCGAGCGGCGTCGCTAAGCGTTTTGTTGGCGGGGTGCGCGGTAGTGTACGCATTGACAACCAAGCCCGGTGGCTATTCAGGCGAGGAAATCCCTCGTGTGGTCATCGGAACATTGGCGAGCCTTATAAAATAAACGAATCCTCTTGCAGGATTTGGAATCGGGGCGTATACGGCGCCTCTATCCGCGCGTCCGGCTGAGTGGCATGCCGAGTCGCGTTTGTACCGACGAATATGAAGGAGACGGAAATGCCTAAGATGAAGACCAAATCAAGCGCCAAAAAGCGCTTTAAGATGACGGCAAGCGGCAAAGTGAAAGCTTCGCAAGCTGGCAAACAGCACGGTATGATCAAGCGCACGAACAAGTTCCTGCGCAACGCACGTGGCACGACAACTCTGTCTGCACCTGATGCGAAGATCGTTAAATCATACATGCCATACGCACGCTAAGGAGCTCTGAACTATGTCCCGCGTTAAAGGTGGTACCGTAACCCACGCCCGTCACAAGAAAATCGTCAAGCAAGCGAAAGGCTACTACGGCCGTCGCAAGAATACCTTCAAGGTAGCGTCCCAGGCGGTTGATAAAGCAAACCAATACGCAACACGTGACCGTAAGAATCGTAAGCGTAATTTCCGCGCTCTGTGGATCCAGCGTATCAACGCAGCTGTTCGTGCACATGACGAAGCACTGACATATTCCAAATTCATCAACGGCCTGAACCTGGCTGGCATCGAAGTGGACCGTAAGGTTCTGGCGGACCTCGCCGTACACGAGCCAGACGCGTTCAACGCAATCGTTGACCAAGCAAAAGGCGCACTGGCTGCTTAATGCAGCCGCCCAAGTTGCTTTGAAAATTGATACAAAAGCCCGTGACATTGTCGCGGGCTTTTTTGTTGTTGGGTTTATGGGAGCGGTCTCGCCAGCACCGGTACATATCGCCATAGCAATGTGCCATAGCCAACTGTCCAGATGATCGCCGCCGCGCTAAACAGCGACACATTGGTCGGAGCAAAGCTGGTCGCAGTTAACAAAACAGCTGAAACGAAAATACCTGCGAACCCCAGCGCATCCTTGGAGTCTCCCTTAATCGGGTGAATCGCTTGCGTGAGTGCGATTCGTGCCAACACGGCTATGGGCATCAGGCCCATTGCACCTGCAAGCCAGGCGTAAATCGCAGCGCTGGTGGGGAAATCGGGGCGAATTATGCTCATTGCAAGCAGCCCAAGGCCGATGGGTACAAACAAATAGGCGCCCTGCAAGGAGATCAGCAAAGGCTCTTTCCAAAGCATGATCCGCTGCCAACGAATCCAGCGCGCGGCGTTGAACAGTCCGGCGATCCCGAGGCCAATCGCGCTTATCGGGTTTTCGGGATGCATGGCCCACAAAAGCAGCGCAGGCGCGGTGACCGTCAGGGTTGCTGCATCCAAGACATCAAAAAACGGGGTCAGTCTCGGGTGGTGTTTGGCATTCAACCAATTACGCGTAAACAGTGCGAGAACGCGCCCACCCACAAGGGCGATCATAAGAACGACCAGCGCGATTCCAAACCTTGCGGCGGGATGATGCACCGCTGCTCCATAGTTCGATGCTCCCAAATGAAACGACGCGTTCGCAATCGCGCAGAGACCGGCAACCACCGCGAGGGGTAAGTTGTGCGGGGCTTTCCCCCGGATCAACAATTGCGCTGACCGCACTGCGATAAAGCCTAAGAAACCCAGGTCGATCAGCAGGACCAACGACGCAGGCAGTTCCGCCGCAAAGAAAACCGCAAGACGCCCAGCGATCCAAACAAAAATCAACCCAACCAACCCGCGACCGGTGGCAATCGGATGACCTGCCCAATTGGGAATTGCGACCAGCATAAAACTTGCTAGCGCGGCGCCACCGAAGCCAAACACCATTTCATGCACAAACCAATCGATTCCCAACCATGGGTGGGGCCGGGCCACGACGCCAGTCACAATCATTGCCCAAAGCGCCATGCAAATCGCGGACCAAGCCATCGCGCAAAGGATCATGGGGCGATATCCGTCTGACATGAGTGTTTTGAACATATTGCCCCGTCCAGTCCTGTGATTTCCGTCACCATAAAGGCCATATGGCCGGGAAATTCAATTTGTCATCCGCCAAGCTGCGCTCCTATCTTGCACCCGCTTGTGCAAGCCGTTAGCAGAGGACAACGAATTTGGAGGCCTCCATGGACGATCTCAGAGATAAATATATCGGTCTGATTGCAGATGCAGCGGATGAGGCCGCAATCGAAGACCTGCGTGTGCAAGCGGTGGGTAAGAAGGGCGAGATTGCCCTGAAGATGCGCGAGCTGGGCAAAATGACCCCAGAAGAGCGTCAGGTGATGGGCCCCAAACTGAATGCCCTAAAAGACGAGATCAACTCTGCGCTCTCTGCAAAGAAATCCTCGCTGGCCGATGCAGCGCTGGAAGAGCGCCTGAAAACCGAATGGCTCGACGTGACCCTGCCGGGCCGTGGTCGTCGTCAGGGCAGCATTCACCCGATTTCGCAGGTCACCGAAGAGGTCACAGCGATCTTTGCTGACATGGGTTTTGCGGTGGCCGAAGGCCCGCAGATCGAAACCGATTGGTATAACTTCGACGCGCTGAACATTCCGGGCCACCACCCGGCGCGTGCGGAGATGGATACGTTCTATACGCACCGCGCGGAAGGCGACAATCGGCCTCCACACGTGCTGCGCACGCACACCTCTCCGGTTCAAATCCGTTCCATGGAAAAGACCGGCGCGCCAACGCGGATTATCTGTCCGGGCCGCGTCTATCGTGCGGACTATGACCAGACGCACACACCGATGTTCCACCAAGTGGAAGGCCTGGCCATCGACAAAGACATCTCTATGGCGAACCTGAAATGGGTGTTGGAAGAGTTCCTGACTGCCTTCTTTGGCACAACGGTTAAAACCCGTTTCCGCGCCAGCCACTTCCCGTTCACGGAACCATCTGCCGAAGTCGATATCCAGTGCAGCTGGGAAGACGGCTCTGTGAAAGTGGGTGAGGGCGACGATTGGCTCGAGGTTTTGGGGTCCGGCATGGTGCACCCGAAGGTTCTGGCCGCTGGCGGTATCGACGCAAACGAATACCAAGGCTTTGCCTTCGGCATCGGGATCGACCGCTTGGCGATGCTAAAATACGGCATCCCTGACCTGCGCGCCTTCTTTGACAGCGACTTGCGCTGGCTACGCCACTACGGCTTTGCGTCTTTGGACCAGCCGACCCTTCATGGCGGCCTTGTGCGCTAATCGCATTCAACCGAAATTGACTGACGGAATAGACCGATGAAATTCACGCTCTCTTGGTTGAAAGATCACCTGGACACCGACGCAAGCCTCGATGAAATCCTCTACGCCCTGACCGACCTAGGTCTAGAGGTGGAAGAGGTTGTGAACCCTGCAGATCGCTTGAAAGAGTTTACCATCGCCAAGGTTCTGCACGCCGAAAAGCACCCGGATGCGGACAAGTTGAAGGTGTGTAACGTTCTGACCGACGAAGGCGAAAGCCAGATTGTCTGCGGCGCGCCAAACGCGCGTGAAGGCATTACCGTGGTTCTGTGCAAGCCGGGCTCCTACATTCCTGGCCTCGATATCACCATCAAAGTCGGCAACATCCGTGGTGTTGAGAGCCATGGCATGATGGCCTCTGAGCGTGAGCTGGAACTGTCTGACGAGCATAACGGTATTATCGAGCTGCCGTCTGGCGAAGTGGGCGAGAAATTTGTCGACTGGCTGGCGGCGAATGATCCATCCAAAGTCGACCCAGTGATCGAGATCGCGATTACGCCAAACCGCCCGGATGCGCTGGGCGTGCGCGGAGTGGCGCTCGATTTGGCGGCGCGCGGTCTTGGCACCATGAAGCCTGCGAAAACCGCTGATGTTTCCGGATCCTATGAGAGCCCAATCGGTATCTCTATCGATGACGACACCCGCGAGAACGGCTGCCACGTCTTTGCAGGTCGTTTGATCAAAGGTGTCAAAAACGGACCATCGCCTAAGTGGCTGCAAGACAAACTCGAAGCAATTGGCCTGCGTCCGATCTCCGCCCTTGTGGATGTGACCAACTTCTTCACTTTCGACCGCAACCGTCCACTGCACGTGTTTGACGCGGACAAAGTCAAAGGTGACCTGCGCGTGCACCGCGCGGCGGGTGGTGAGACCCTCGTTGGTTTGGACGAAAAGGAATACACTTTCTCAGCCGGTCAGGTGGTGATCTCTGACGATGAAGGCGTTGAAAGCATCGGTGGTATCATGGGCGGTCTGGCGACAGGGTGCACCGAGGAAACCACCAACGTCTTCCTTGAAGCGGCGGTTTGGGATCACGTTCAGATCGCGACCACAGGTCGTGCCCTAAAAATCAATTCCGACGCGCGCTACCGCAATGAGCGTGGCATCGACCCGGCTTTCAATATGGAAGCGCTGGATCTAGCGACAGCAATGATCATGGAGCTTTGCGGTGGTGAGCCATCCAACGTGGTGACCGCTGGTGAAGTGCCGGATGTCAGCCGTGCCTATAAGCTCGACACAGATCGCGTGCAGTCTTTGGTGGGTATGGAAATTCCAGCCGTGCAACAGCGCAAGACACTGGAAGATCTGGGCTTTGTGCTGGAGGGGGACATGGCGCAGGTTCCGTCTTGGCGTCCTGACGTTCTGGGCGAAGCGGATCTGGTGGAAGAAGTCGCTCGTATCGCGTCCCTGACCAAGCTGGAAGGCAAGCCGATGCCACGCACCCAAGCGGGTGTGCCACAGCCAATCCTGACCCCGTTGCAAAAACGCGAACAGATTGGTCGCCGCACCACCGCGGCGCTGGGCTATAACGAATGCGTCACTTATTCCTTCATCGACAAGAAATCCGCGACCCTCTTTGGCGGCGGCGATGACGCGACCATGCTGGAGAACCCAATCTCTAGTGAGATGAGCCATATGCGTCCGGCGCTTCTTCCTGGCCTGTTGCAAGCAGCAGCACGTAACCAAGCGCGCGGCTTTGCGGATATGGCATTGTTTGAAGCGGGGGCCGCTTTCCATGGCGGCGAGCCAAGCGAACAACATCTCCAGGTCAGCGGCCTGCTGGTGGGTCGTACCACCGGTCGAGATGTGCATGGTGAAAGCCGTGACGTTGATGTGTTTGATGCGAAAGCGGATGCTGAGGCGGTGCTTGCCGCATTGGGCGCGCCTGCGAAAGTGCAAATCCTGCGTGGCGCTGAAGGCTGGTGGCATCCGGGCCGTCACGGCAAGATCTGTTTGGGTCCAAAGAAGGTGCTTGGCATCTTTGGTGAACTGCACCCGAAAGTGCTCTCCGAAATGGGCGTGAAAGGTCCGGCTGTGGGCTTCACAATCTTCCCAGAAGAAATCCCATTGCCGCGTAAATCTTCTGCGACTCGTCCGGCGCTCGAGCTGAAGGATCTGCAGGCAGTCGAACGTGACTTTGCCTTTGTGGTGGATAGCGCGGTTGAAGCGCTGACATTGGTCAATGCTGCGGCTGGCGCCGATAAAGAACTGATCGAAGCGGTCCGTGTCTTTGATGAGTTCACCGGCGAAACGGCCGAGGCGCAAATGGGCGAAGGCAAAAAGTCCATCGCTGTGACGGTGCGTCTGCAGCCAAAGGACAAGACTCTGAAAGAAAAAGATATCGAAGCGGTTGCCGCCAAGATCATCGAGAAGGTCAGCAAGGCGACTGGTGGTACGCTTCGCGGATAAGCGGGTCAGACCCTAAGAGTTCAAACCCCTGCGCCTTGCGCGGGGGTTATTTTTTGCGCGCGAGAAACTCTGCCAGCATGTCATAGACCAATCGTATGCGACGACTGGTGTGCAGCTCTCTGTGAGTCACTAGCCATGTCGGGAAAACAATTGGATCTGCTTCGGGCAGCAGTTTTACCAAATCTGGATATCGATCGGCAACGTGTTCGCTCATCGCCGCGATCCCGAAACCTTCAACGCAAAGTTGCCAAGCGACAAGGCCATTTGCCGACCCGATTCGGAAATTGTGATCCGTTAGATCAATGCCAAGGGGCTGCAAGAAGCCTTTCATCGCTTCCTTGTCGCCAAACGAGATGAATTCGAAATTCGAGAGATCTGCGAAGTCTTTAGGGTGACCATGCTTCTGAAGATAGCTTTTACTGGCGTAGAAATAGGCTTTGGGTTCCGCCACAAGGCGCGCGATCAAATCTGGCTGTTCCGGGCGCACATGCCGAATGGCGATATCCGCTTCGCGGCGCATAATGTCCTGCACATCATTTACGGCGACAATGTCGATAGAAAGATCCGGCGCAGCTGCGCGCAGATCCTTGAGCACCTCGGGCAGCAGGTAGCCAGAGAAAACATCTGACGCGGTGATCCGAATTTCGCCTTCAATGGCCTGAGATTGACCCTGCGCGACCAGCGAAATCCGATCGGCTGCCAGACCCATATTCTGTGTATGCTCAAGCATCTCTACGCCGGCTGTAGTCAGCTCCAGCGTCCTGCCGATGCGCTCAAACAGCATCACACCCAACTCCTCTTCAAGGGCCGCGACCTGGCGGCTGAGAGTGGGTTGTGTCAATCCAAGCTCCCGCGCGGCGGCGCTGAGCGAACCGGTTTCGGCGGTCGCTAAGAAGGCGCGGATGTGGTTCCAATCGGGTTGTTTGGGCGATGTGCTCATACGGATATGTATAAGGAGGCTGCGAATTTCGGCAATTCCTTATGTTTTTTGTATCGGTATTCTTACCGCAACAGATGATTGCGGTGCCATTTCAGCCGCGCATTAGGATGAAAAGGACGCCGAAATGGTAAACCAAGAACAGTTTTGGGACGGGATTGCGCCAAAATACGCGAAGTCGCCGATCAAAAACATGGAGAGCTATGAATACACGCTCGACCGAACTCGTAGCTATTTGAAAGAGAGCGATCTGGTGTTGGAGATCGGTGCTGGGACGGGCTCGACGGCGCTTTTGTTGGCGGATGGCGTAGAGCAGATCGTAGCCACGGATATTTCTGAAAAGATGCTTGCGGTTGGGCGCACCCGCGCGAAAGAGCAGGGCGTTGAGAACATCCGTTTCCAGCGCACTGAGGCAGATAGTTTGCCCGAAGGGCCATTCGATGCGGTGATGGCGCATAATCTGCTGCACCTCGTGGAAGATCTACCGGGTACGCTGCAAGCATGCCATGAGGCTCTAAGTCCCGGCGGCTTGCTGATCTCAAAGACTTTCGTGAGACCAACCAAAGGCTTGCAGTTGATGTACCGGTTCATGCGTGTGGTGCTGCCGGTGATGCAATGGCTTGGAAAAGCGCCTTATGTGGCGATTTATACGGTGCAAGAATTCGAGCAAGCCTTTGAGCGCGCGGGCTTTGAAATCATTGAAACAGCCAACTATCCAGCCACCGAAGCGCGGCGGTATATTGTTGCGCGTAAGCGGTGACACCAACAACTGGACTTATCGATAAAAATCGCCAGCCGCTGGACGCTCTGACGCTTTCGATCAATAGTGCCGCCGAAGAATTGGAGGCATATTATGACCCTAAAGGTTTACCTATCCGGTGAGATCCACACCGATTGGCGTGAGCAAATCGTTGAAGGCGCAAAAGGCTTGGACGTTGCGTTTGATGCGCCCGTCACAGATCACGACGCTAGCGACGATTGCGGAGTGCGCATCTTGGGTTCAGAAGATCAGAAGTTCTGGCACGACCATAAGGGCGCAAAGCTGAACGCCATTCGAACACGCAAAGCCATTGCTGACGCAGATGTCGTCGTGGTGCGTTTTGGTGAGAAGTATAAGCAATGGAACGCCGCTTTTGATGCAGGCTATGCATCCGCATTGGGCAAATCGCTTATCGTATTGCACGGCGCTGATCATCAGCACGCGCTGAAAGAAGTCGACGCTGCGGCTTTGGCGGTTGCCGAAGATCCAATCCAAGTTGTGCAAATGCTGCGCTATGTTCTGAGCGGTGCTCTGCCAGACTAATCGACCTTAGGAATTGAAGCGGCGGGGGCCCTAGGCGTAAGTCGCATAGGTATGTTCCCGCCGCTTCGCTTTTGCAATCAACCTTCGCGAGGAGGGATATTGCTACCTTTCACGACGGATGGACGCGTATTGAACCGCTCGATGTAAGCTTGGATATTTGGAAGGTCTGGCAGGCCAACCAATTCCACCGCTTCATAGAAGGTCAATGCCTTGAGCCAAGGCACAATTGCGATGTCCGCGATTGAGAAGAAATCTCCGGCGATCCAGTCCTGGCCATCGAGTTGTTTTTCCACGACCGCCAGCAAGCGTTTTGCTTCACTGATGTAGCGCTCGCGAGGACGCGGGTCCTCGATTTCGCTACCTGCGAATTTCACGAAGAAGCCCATTTGGCCAAACATTGGTCCAAGGCCGCCCATTTGGAACATTAGCCACTGAAGAACGCGAGCCTTGTCCTCACCAGTGTCGCCCAGCAGCTTGCCGGTTTTTTCCGCGAGGTAGATCAGGATTGCACCGCTCTCAAAAAGACCGACCGGTTTCCCCTCTGGGCCATTTGGGTCGATGATTGCCGGAATTTTATTGTTGGGATTGAGGCTTAGAAACTCCGGGCTCTTCACGTCGGCGTCTGACAACGTGACCAGATGCGGTTCATACGGCAGCTGTAGCTCTTCCAAAGCAATAGAGACTTTCACCCCATTTGGGGTCGGAAAGCTGAACAGTTGCAGGATTTCAGGGTTGGCGACAGGCCATTTTTTGGTGATGGGAAATGAAGATAGATCGTTCATTGTGACTTCCTTGCTTCTATAGGGGGGAAGATATGAAGAAATTCCCGTCGTTTTAGTCGCATTTGCGTGCGTTTATGTGCAACGTCATGTGCACCGATGCAAAGTTTGTGCATTGGTGTCAATGTGGGACTAGAGGGGAAACAAAAATGTTGAAAGAATTTAAGGACTTTATCGCCAAGGGCAATGTCATGGACATGGCCGTTGGTATCATCATCGGTGCAGCGTTCACAGCGATCGTCAAATCTATGGTGGACGACCTGATCAACCCAATCATCGGCCTCTTCATGGGCGGTGTGGACTTCGTGAATAGCTACCTTGTTTTGGCGGGCGATGTGCCCGCGGGTGCAACTTTGGAAGCAGCCCGGGAAACCGGCGCGTCGGTCTTCGCCCATGGTGCATTCATTATGGCGATCATCAACTTCCTGATCATCGCTTTCGTGGTGTTCATGCTGGTGCGCTACGTGAACAAAGCAAAAGAAGCAGCAGCGAAAGAAGAGGAAGTTGTGGAAGAAGCAGCACCAGCGGGTCCAAGCGAGCTGGATGTTTTGCTTGAAATTCGCGACTCATTGAAGAAGTAAAGAACGGAAGGTCCGCGTCATGCGGTTCCGAAGTGGACAGGGCCGGGATCATCCGGCCCTTTTTTATAATAGGTGAAACATGGAAGCTTTGTTGATCAGCGCGGGTAAGGCGCTGGTGGTTTTGGTGGTCGGTTGGACTTTGGCAGGATTTGTGTCCGGTCTGGTGCGCCGCAGAGTGATGGCAAGCGAGACAATTGATGACACGATCGGCAATTTCGCCGCGTCTATCATCCGCTGGGTCATCTTGCTGATCGTTGCGATTGCGGTTTTGGGGATCTTCGGGATTGAAGCCACAAGCCTGGTCGCGATTATGGGTGCGGCCACCTTGGCTATCGGGATGGCCTTGCAAGGAACGCTGGCAGATTTGGCAGCGGGGTTCATGCTAATCTTGTTCCGCCCCTACAAGTTGGGGCAATTTGTCGATGTTGCAGGCACAGCTGGCACTGTCAAAGACATCAACCTGTTTGTTACAGAACTGGTGACGCCGGACAATGTGCAAATCATCGTGCCAAATGGCCAGGCATGGGGTTCGGTGATTACCAATTTCTCCCATCACGAAACGCGTCGCTGTGATTTGGCTTTCGGCATCGATTACGGTGACGACATTGAGAAAGCGAAAGCAATCATCACGAAGCTCGCAGGCGCTGACAGCCGTGTCCTGAAAGATCCAGAACCTTGGGTGCGCGTCACCAATTTGGGGGATAGCTCTGTCGACCTAACGGCGCGTCTTTGGTGCGATGCCGCTGACTATTGGGAACTGAAATTCGGCATGACCCAAGCGGTGAAAGAAGCCTTTGATAAAGAAGGTATCTCGATCCCTTACCCACACACAGTGGAAATCAAACGCGAGGCATAAAGCCTCAAGGAGGCGGGCCCCAAATTAAACGGGGCCCGCCGTCTTTCTTACATGAGCACGATGCGAGAGTCGCCTGCGGCCTGGCGCATTTTGTGCACCTCAGCGATCTCCGGGTCATTGATCCAACCCAGCGCGGCCTCGCGGTTCTCAAATTGCAGAATGACTGTGACGTTTGGGGCGGCACCGTTTCCTTCAATCACCTGCGCGTCGCCTGAAACGGCGAGTGGACTGACACCATGTTTGGCCATGGCGGGGCCAGCGACTTCGCGATAGGCAGCAAGCTTATCGGGGTCGGTGACGGTGATGGTCACCATTGCATAAGCGGTCATTTTTAAATCCTCTTGCTTGTTGCGGCAAACATAGGTGTCAGTCGAATGATCGAAAATGATCATTGATGCGCTTATGTTGTGCGTTTACGATCAAGTTATGTTGGATTGGAATGACCTGAAATTTGTCCTCGAAACCGCGCGCCAAGGGGGCACCAGCGGCGCCGCGCGGGCATTGGGTGTAAACCATGCCACGGTGGCGCGTCGTATCTCGGCAGCAGAAACGGCGCTGGGTGCGCGGTTGTTTGAGCGCTTGCCCAGTGGCTATGTGACCACCGATGCGGGAATGGATGCCGTGCGAACTGCCGAAGCCATGGAAGCGATGCAGGCGGACTTGGACCGGCAGATCGGTGCACGCGACACAGAACTGCGTGGGCTGTTGCGTGTGACAGCTTCGCAATTGCTGTTCCAGCGCTGCCTCGCGCCGATCATCAAAGATTTCGGAGACGCCTATCCAGAGATTGAAGTGAAGCTCATGGCCACAAATGAGTCTCTTAATCTCGCTCAAAGAGAAGCAGACGTCGCGATCAGGTTTTCGAAAAGCCCGCCGGATACTTTGGTTGGGAGGCGATTGTTTGAGCAGCGGGGCACGGTTTTTGCTTCGCGCGCTATGCTTGATCAGGACCCAAGAGGAGAAGCGCCATTGGATTGGGTGCGTTTTGCCCATTGGCCGGGACCACCCGCGGAAATCAAAGCGGTGCGAACCCTGAGGCCGCGATTAACAGTGGATGATATGACCGCCGCCATTGGCGCAGTGCGTGCAGGGATTGGCGCAACGCGGATGTCGTGTTTCTTAGGGGACCCTGATCCTGATCTTGTACGGGTGCCGGGTATGCCGATTTTCGCGCAATTGCCGCTCTGGGTTCTGACCCATGCGGATTTGCGCGATGTGCCACGTATCCGCGTATTCTTAGATTTTGTGACCAAGCGCTTGCTTGAGCTACAGCCGCTCTTTGAAGGTCGCGTAAAGTAAAAGGGGCACCCGATGGATGCCCCTTTCAGTGTTAGTTTTTGAGTGCCAGTGTCGGCGCGATCACATCGATCCCCAACGCTTTGCCGACTGCATAATAGGTCAGTTGACCAGCGTGTACGTTCAGACCGTTGAGCAGGTGAGGGTCGTCCTCACACGCCTGACGCCAGCCTTTGTCCGCAAGGTTTAGCAGGAACGGCAGCGTTGCGTTGCCCAAAGCTTGGGTGGACGTCCGAGCAACAGCACCCGGCATGTTGGCCACGCAGTAGTGCATCACGCCATCTACTTCGTAGATTGGGTCTGCGTGTGTTGTTGCCTTGGAGGTTTCAAAGCAACCACCTTGGTCGATCGCAACATCCACCAGCACTGCGCCCGGTTTCATTTCGGACAGCTGTGCACGAGAAACCAGTTTCGGAGCCGCCGCACCTGGGATCAGAACCGCACCAATCACCATATCCGCTTCGCGCACCAGCTCGGCGGTTGCGCCAGCGGTGGAGTATTGGTTCTTGAAGGTGCCACCATAGACGTCGTCCAGGTAGCGCAGGCGATCGAGGCTGCGGTCCAGAACCGTTACGTCTGCGCCCATACCCGCAGCGATTTTTGCCGCGTGGGTGCCGACAACACCGCCGCCGATGACGACAACTTTCGCCGGGGCAACACCAGGTACGCCGCCCATCAGAACACCGCGGCCACCATTGGCTTTCTGCAATGTCCATGAACCCACTTGTGGGGCCAGACGACCCGCAACTTCAGACATTGGCGCAAGCAGTGGCAGACCACCACGTGCGTCGGTCACGGTCTCATAGGCAATGGCCGTACAGCCGCTTTCCAGCAGGTCTTTGGTTTGCTCTGGATCCGGCGCAAGGTGCAGGTAAGTAAAGAGCAGTTGGCCTTCGCGAAGCATCTTACGCTCAACCGCTTGTGGCTCTTTCACCTTCACGATCATATCCGCAGTGGCGAAGATTTCCTCCGCGGTATCTAGGATGACGGCACCGGCATCGAAGTAGTCTTCGTCCGTGAAGCCAGCACCAAGACCTGCACCGCGTTGGATCACCACATCGTGTCCGTGGTTCACAGCCTCACGTGCTGCGTCAGGGGTCATGCCGACGCGGAACTCTTGAGGTTTAATTTCAGTTGGGCAACCGATTTTCATTGTATTTTTCCCCGTTAAATCGATGGCTTTACTATGGGGAAGTTGAATTCAAAGGTGCTTCTTTATTGAGCGAAATGAAAACGTGCATTTCGAAGATTCTTCGTGTATTTTTCAATAAACCGCACAGGAATTCGCAAAAATGTCGTTAGATGACACGGATCGTCGCATACTCAAGGTGCTGCAGAAGCGGGGCCGAATCTCAAATGCAGAGCTGTCCGAAGCTGTAAACCTGTCACCATCAGCCTGCCATCGGCGCGTGCATAGCCTAGAAGACCAAGGGTATATCCGCGACTATGTGGCCTTGCTGGATGCACGCAAAATGAACGTGCCAACAACGGTATTTGTGGAAATCACTCTGTCGGGACAGGCCGATGAAGTGCTGGAAGCTTTTGAAAAGTCCGTCGCGCGCATCCCTGATGTTTTGGAGTGCCATTTGATGGCTGGAACGGCGGATTACATTTTGAAAGTGGTGGCGGAGAATACGGAAGACTTTGCACGTATTCACCGCCAGTATTTGGCGCGTTTGCCCGGGGTGGCGCAGATGCAAAGCTCTTTTGCCTTGCGGACGGTGTTTAAAACAACCGCTTTGCCGGTTTGAATGGGGGGAGGGGCGTTGCCCCTCAGCGCTGATGCGCTTTCACCCCAGAGTATTTTTGCAAAGGTGAATTAGCTGTTCTCCAGCTTATCTTGGGTCTTGGTGTCAAAATCACTGGCATCGTGGCGCTCGTGGAGCTGCATTTCAGGCTCGCCAAAGGCACGATTCACCATACGGCCCCGCTGCACGGCCGGACGGGCGGCGATCTTTTTGGCCCAGGCCATCACGTTTTTGTAGCTTTCCACATCCAAGAACTCGGCGGCACCATAAAGGCGGCCAAGAACCAATTGGCCATACCAAGGCCAGATCGCCATATCCGCGATGGTGTAGCCTTCACCTGCAATGAAGGGTTTCTTTGCAAGCTCACGATCCAGGACATCAAGCTGGCGCTTTGTTTCCATGGTGAAACGGTCAATCGGGTATTGCCATTTTTCTGGGGCATAAGCGTAGAAATGGCCAAAGCCGCCACCCAGATAAGGCGCGCTTCCCATCTGCCAGAAAACCCAGTTCATGGTTTCTGTCCGTCCCGCAATGTCGGTCGGGAGGAAGGCATCAAACTTTTCCGCCAAATAGAACAGGATGCTTGCGGATTCAAAAACACGCTGGCCGGTTTCAGTATCGAACAATGCTGGAATTTTGGAGTTTGGGTTGATCTCAACAAATCCACTGCCGAATTGGTTGCCGTCAAGGATCTTGATCAACCAAGCGTCATATTCTGCACCAGCATGGCCCGCGGCGAGCAATTCCTCGAGCATGATCGTGACTTTCACGCCGTTTGGCGTCGCCATGGAATGCAGCTGAAGAGGGTGTTTGCCGACAGGCAGTTCTTGATCGTGCGTTGCGCCTGCGATTGGGCGATTGATGCTCGCGAATTCGCCGCCGCTTTCTTGTTCCCAAGTCCAGACTTTTGGCGGAGTGTAGGTGGTATCTGACATGATGCGTCGCCCTATTGGATATCGTTTCCAAGAACCTAGGGTGGCGGCGGCCTTCCTCCAAGGGTTGATGGCAAAAGAAAACCCCCAAGGCCTGAGCCTTAGGGGTTAACTATTCATCTGTGTCCAAAGCTGGGGTTGCTTAGAGCAAACCTTCGCGCTGTGCTTTCTTACGTGCCAGTTTACGGGCACGGCGGATCGCTTCAGCTTTTTCACGCGCTTTTTTCTCGGACGGCTTCTCGAAATGTTGCTTGAGCTTCATTTCACGGAAGACACCTTCACGCTGCAGCTTTTTCTTCAGGGCACGAAGCGCCTGATCGACGTTGTTGTCGCGAACACTAACCTGCATGTGGTTTTCACCACCTTTCTAAGTTGAAGTTGCAATAAAGATTGCAGGAGCCCGCCCTATAGCAAAGGGCAATTGTTCTGTCTATTATGTGCACGAACCGCCAATGCCAACCACGGAAGTGCTGTTATGAGCGAAGACTTGAAGACTAAACTGATGAATGCCGCTGTGAACCATGTGGCTTTTGATGGTTGGTCTCAGGAGAGCTTTGAGGCGGCCATTCGAGATACTGATGTGAATCCGGTTGTTGCGAAAGCGATTTGTCCACGGGGTGCTGTTGATCTTGCGGTTGCTTACCACAAGGATGGTGACGCGCGCATGGTGGCGGCCTTGAAGGACGCTGACCTGACCGAGATGCGGTTCCGCGACCGGGTGGCTTTTGCGGTGAAATTGCGGTTGCAGCTTTGTGAAGACAAAGAAGTGGTAAGGCGGGGGACGACGCTGTTTGCTTTGCCACAATACGCTGGCACCGGTTCGGGTTTGATCTGGGGCACTGTGGATGCGATTTGGACCGCGTTGGGCGACAGTTCTGAAGACATCAATTGGTATTCTAAACGCGCGACGCTGAGTGCTGTCTATGCCGCGACGGTGCTATACTGGCTTGGTGACGACAGCGAAGATCATAAGGCAACTTGGAGCTTCTTGGACCGTCGCATCGACAATGTCATGCAGTTTGAAAAGGCAAAAGCGGCATTCAACAAGAGCCCGCTGGGCAAGATTTTTGCGGGGCCAATTTCTGCGGTCAGCCGTGTTCGACCGCCTGAGCCCGCGACCAATATGCCAGGGCGTTGGCGCAGCTAACTAAATTCGGAGACTTCCTATATGAGCGATGTGATGCGCGCGGTTGAGATTACCGAGCCCGGTGGGCCTGAGGTCTTGCAAATCAGTGAACAGTTTGTCCCGGTTCCCGGCTCCGGCGAAGTGTTGATCAAAGTGGCTTATGCGGGTGTCAATCGCCCGGATGCTTTGCAGCGGGCTGGTTTGTATCGGCCACCGCCATCGGCAAGCCCACTGCCGGGCTTGGAATGCGCCGGAGTTATTGTTGCCGTTGGACCGAACGTTGCAGGCTGGAAAGAAGGTGACGAAGTCTGCGCTCTTCTACCCGGTGGTGGCTATGCGGAATACGTGCTGACGCCATCGGCGCATTGTTTGCCAGTCCCCAAAGGAATGGCTTTGCGCGAGGCAGCGTGTTTGCCCGAGACTTTCTTTACTGTCTGGAGCAACGTTTTTGATCGCGGCGGACTTAAGGCAGGGGAAACCTTCCTAGTGCATGGCGGTAGTTCCGGGATCGGCACCACGGCGATCCAACTGGCGAATGCGTTCGGTGCTCGTGTTTTTGCAACCGCCGGGTCCGAAGAGAAATGTGAGGTTTGCCGTCAGCTCGGTGCAGAGCAGGCGATCAATTATCGTGAAGCGGATTTTGTAGAGGTATTGAAGGCCGAAGGCGGGGCAAACCTTATCCTGGATATGGTGGGCGGGAGCTATCTTCCGCGAAACATCAAAGCGCTGGCGATGGAGGGGCGGTTGGTTCAAATCGCGTTCCTACAAGGCCCAAAGGTTGAACTGAACTTTGCGCAAATCATGTTGCGTCGTTTGACAGTCACAGGATCTACCTTGCGTCCTCAGAGTGATCTGGCAAAGGCAAGAATCGCAGAAGAGCTTCTAGAGAAAGTCTGGCCCTTGCTAGAGGGCGGCCGTGTTGCTCCGGTGATGGATTCTGAGTTCTCGCTGGAAGACGCGGCAAAGGCGCATGCTCTTATGGAGGGCGGGTCGCATATTGGTAAGATTGTTCTAAAGGTCTGAACCGCAGCGCGATTGCACGCAGCGCCATAGAAGCTCGGCATTTTCAGTTCCAGGGCCCGTCTTGGAAAATTAACGAATTACGAAGGAGTTAATCCCTCGCTGCATGCGGCTAGCGAACAGGATCAAAGCGTGCACTGTCTATGCTGCAATCTTTGATCACATCACGTCCGCAGGGCACAGGTGTGAGGTCTTTGGACAAACACACCCGCGCTTCTTGGATGTAACCTTGTTTGCAGGTGACGGTCAGGCCGTCCGCTGAAAGGGTTGGATTTTCTTTCAAGAAGGCTTCTTCGATCAGACGCGCGGGCAGACGGACGGCGTTGTCGAGTTTGCGGAAAATTTGCGGGCGTTGAATGCTGCCATAGGCTTCTCGGGAGAGTGTGAAATACTCCTCCGCCGAAAGTCCTGAACAGGTCCCGTGCTTCTTCCACTGATGCCATGCGAGGCCAGATGTGCCCATGATATCGGCCATATCTGACGTCATACGCCGCGAGGGCGCTCTTTCCGCAGTTGGGCAATAGCTCGGCCAGCCGCGATGGAATTGGGGCCAAAGCCCATGCAAAATCCAGCCATGATCTTCGCTAGCGTCACATTGCGGAGAGTTTTTCGCGTCCCCTTCAATAGCGCACCAGTTGGGTGACCAGCTAAGCGCCATGACGTAATAGTCAAACACGCCTGCCTTTTCGCCTTCCGCTTGGGCGTTTACCGCGATGCCACAGGCTAACAGAGCCGAAACCAGAAACCGCATTCACTCTTTCCTTTTGTCACTTGGGGCACTATATCGGCTTCAAGTTCCCCGACAACGGAAACCCGCATCCCCTCAAAAGGATGCCGTCAGACCCAAAGTCTGGCGAGGGGACACCTGTATTCTAGGAGGCCGATATGGCGAAACCGATTATGGCAAAAGCCACCGCTGTGTGGTTGGTTGATAACACCACAATCAGCTTCAAGCAGATTGCGGACTTCGTGGGCATGCACGAGTTGGAGATCCAAGGCATCGCAGATGGTGATGTGGCGGCAGGCGTGAAGGGTTTTGACCCGATTGCCAACAACCAGCTCACTCAGGACGAGATCGACGCGGCCGAAGGCAGCCCGCTGCACAAGTTAAAACTGAAGTTCAACGCAGCTGCGGTTGGCGAAGAAAAGCGCCGTGGTCCACGTTACACGCCGCTGTCCAAACGTCAGGACCGCCCGAACTCGATCCTGTGGTTGGTGAAGTTCCACCCAGAACTGACAGATGGCCAGATCGCGAAGCTGGTGGGCACCACCAAGCCAACCATCCAATCCATCCGCGAACGCACCCACTGGAACATTGCGAATATGCAGCCGATCGATCCGGTCGCGTTGGGTCTGTGTAAGCAATCTGAGCTGGACGCAGCGGTTCAGAAAGCAGCGGCGAAGCAAGCGGCTGAGGGCAACGTGATGTCTGATGACGAGCGTCGCAAGCTGGTGTCCACAGAACAGTCTCTGGAAATGGACGCGGAACCACGTATGCCGACATCCATTGAAGGTCTGGAAACCTTCACCTTGGGTGGCGACGATACTGCGGGTCTAGACGACCCGCGTGCGGATGACGAAGAGAAAGACTTCTCTGACGCTGACAGCTTCTTCGACCTGCCAGGCGACAGCGACGACGAACAGCCATAATTGGCGCGACAATCGACTGTAGAAGACCCGCAGCTTTGCGGGTCTTTTTTTATTAAACGCCAGTCGGCGAGCAGATCTCAATCAAAAAGCCATTCGGGTCTTTGACGTAGGAAATCCGTTGGCCCCAAGGTTGATCAACGGGCTTAGAAACAGGAGTTGCTCCTGCGCCAGTCGCTTTTTCAAAACTCGCGTCGACATCGGATGTTTCAAAGGCCAATTCAAAGACCGGATCTTGTAGGGCGGCGTCGCCAGGTGATTTTCCAAGATTGCGCATAAGGGACTTTGCCGAAAACGCGATTTTGGTGTCACCGGTAATGAGTTCCCCATAATCCCCAGCCTCATGAAGGAAACCGATTTCAAAGCCAAATGCAGCGTGGAAAAATTCTAACGAGGATTTGACGTTGCCGACGTAGAGAATGGTGTATTTAAAAATCATTTGGGGGCCCTTTTATGAGATACCATAAGGCCCCCCGCTGACAGGTTTTGACAAGTGCTGAAACGCGGCCGCTAAGTTGCCGCGGTTTTCTTTGTTCTGGGGCCGGCGATGATTTTCTCGGCCGCAATGATGCCGATCATCCATCCGAGGATCATCATTGCATCTGCGATTTGCGGATCAAATCGCCCCATAAGTCCCGTCGCCACTGCAATGAGGTAGCTTTGGATGCCGGACGCAGCTGCTAAGGAATAGCCACGGATCATCCAGGCGCGGTGAACGGGGATATTTTTTCGAATGGCAGCGAGGACCCCCAAGACGACAAACGTCGGTATGGCGATGCCAAAGACAACGCGGCCGATGTCGATCATGAAAGATGCCGCGCTGTGGGAAGGATAGAGAAAAACCATCCAAACTCCATAGAGCGAGAAGATGATTGCACTCACTGCAGCGCTCCAGCCAATGCGGCGGTGTAAGATGCGATGTTTGCGCCGCAAGCCCGGCGACATTTGCAATGCGCCCAGAACCAAGAACAATGACCCAAAGATCACGTGCATCAAGATCGGGACAGGCATATCAAAAAAGCGCAATTCATCAGCGTCTGTCACAGCCGCAAGATCCGTCGTGGCCAGAACTACCGTGCGATAGATGCTTGCCGCGATGGGCATAACGCCAAGAAGGACGAGTAGGATTGGAATGCGCCACGTGGTTTGTCTAAGAACGGTCATGGGTATCTCCTTTGCTGGGAGTTCTCTCATGAATGGCTTTATGCGAAAATTGGCGAAATTAGCATCTCACATATGCAGAAATTTAGACAGGCTTCCGGGCTTTCAGGGCAGCTGTGATTGTGCCCTCGTCTAGGTAGTCGAGCTCGCCACCCACGGGCACGCCTTGCGCCAAAGAAGAGACTTTGACCTGATGTTCGAGTTGGTCCGCAATGTAGTGGGCGGTGGTTTGGCCATCGACGGTTGCGTTGAGGGCAAGGATCACCTCTGTGACGCCTTCAGTGGTGATGCGGTCGACCAAACGGGGAATGGAAAGGTCTTCGGGACCAACGCCCTCTAATGCGGACAGTGTACCGCCAAGCACGTGGTAGCGACCTTTAAAAACACTGGCGCGTTCCATCGCCCACAGATCGGCGACGTCTTCGACCACACAGATCTCACCAGTTGCGCGGGTCTCATCTGCACATATGTCGCAAATGTCTGACGTGCCGATATTGCCGCAGTTGAGGCACTCTCGCGCCGTTTCAGCAACGCGTGCCATGGAATCTGCAAGTGGGGTCAGAAGCAGCCCACGTTTGCGGATCAAGTGCAACACTGCGCGTCGGGCAGAGCGGGGACCGAGGCCCGGCAGGCGGGCCATCAGGTCGATGAGATTTTCGAGATCGCTGCTGCTCATTCTGAGGGCCTACTCTGCTGCACCGGTTGTGCCGGTTTTGAGTATTTATACAAAGAAGAAGCGAATGCGTCTTTAGAAATTAAAACGGCAGTTTGAAATCTGCGGGCAGGCCAAGGCCTTCGGTGATCTTGCCCATTTCGGATTGAGATTTTTCCGCGGCCTTGGATTGCGCGTCTTTGATGGCCGCCAGGATCAGGTCTTCGGCAACTTCTTTTTCAGACGGCACAAAGATCGATGGATCAATGTCGAGTGCTTTGAGTTCACCCTTGGCGGTGGCCGTGGCTTTCACGAGGCCCGCGCCGCTTTCGCCGACAACGGTCATGTTGTTCAGGTCGTCCTGCATCTGCTGAACTTTTTCCTGCATTTCCTGCGCTTGTTTCATCATCTTGGCCATATCGCCAATCTGGCCCAGTCCTTTAAGCATTGGGATCTCCTATTTGCTTGAGCGCTTGGCGTTCATTGTCTTTGTGCCCATATCGCAATTGTTTTTGGGTATAACAAGGGGCGCTTACTCTTCCTCAAAAGGATCCCATTCGTCTTCGACTTCCGGCAAGGCTTCGGCCAGCGCTTCATTTGCGATGTCTTGTTGGGATTTGATCTCGGTGATCTTGGATTTTGGGAAGGAGTCAAAGATCGCTTGCACCAATGGATGCGAACGTGCTTCCTCTCGCATCGCTTCAGCAGCGGCGTCTTCGACTTCAAAGATGGATGGCTGCCCGCCGTCATTGACCAAAATCACGGCCCAACGGTTGCCGGTCCAGCGTTGCAATGCGCCACCCAAACGTTGCGCCAAGTCTTGCGGTGCATTGGGCGCAGGAACGAATTCGATGCGTCCGGGTTGGTAGCTGGCCAAACGCACGTATTTTTTGACGTTGTTGAGCAGCAAACCATCGCGGTTGGATTTGATCAGTTCCACCACGTGATCAAAGGTCGCGTAGCGGGCCAATGCGTTGTCGCTTTGCGGGGCGAGCGCGGTCACTGTCCCACCCGGACCGCCCGCCATTTGGGTGCTTGCGTAGGCTTGCGTCGCCCCACCCCCGTTTGGGCCGCCATTTGGCGTTGGCGCACCGCCGCCCGATGGTGGTGTCGGTGGTGGAACAGGTGTGTTTTGCAATTTGCGCACCAGCTCTTCCGGGCTCGGCAGATCCGCAACATGGGTCAAGCGGATGATGGCCATTTCTGCGGCCATCATAGCGTTTGGCGCAGCGGCAACTTCTTCAATGGCTTTCAGAAGCATCTGCCACATGCGGGTCATGACTCGCATTGGCAGGGTTTCTGCCATCGCCTGACCACGGGCGCGTTCGTCCGGGCTGATAGTGGGATCATCCGCCGCTTCCGGCGTGATTTTCACCACAGAAACCCAATGGGTGATTTCGGCGAGGTCGCGCAGAACAGCCATCGGATCGGCCCCGTCGGCATATTGAGCCGACAGCTCATTGAGCGCACCGCCCGCGTCGCCCTTGAGGATCATGTCATAAAGGTCGAGCACGCGGCCACGGTCCGCGAGGCCGAGCATCGCGCGCACTTGATCTGCTGTTGTTTCGCCGGCACCGTGCGAAATGGCTTGGTCGAGCAAGGAAGTCGCATCCCGTGCAGAGCCTTCTGCCGCGCGAGTTATTAGGGCGAGCGCATCGTCGGAAATCTCGGCGCCCTCAGCGGTTGCGATTTTGCGCATGAGCGCGATCATATCCTCGGGTTCAATCCGGCGCAGGTCGAACCGTTGGCAGCGCGAGAGAACCGTCACCGGGACCTTGCGGATTTCCGTGGTCGCAAAAATGAATTTTACATGGGCAGGTGGTTCTTCCAACGTCTTCAGCAACGCGTTGAACGCGCTGGTGGAGAGCATGTGCACCTCGTCAATGATGTAGATCTTGTAGCGCGCGGACGCAGCCCGGTAGTGCACAGAGTCGATGATCTCGCGAATATCACCAACACCAGTGCGGGAGGCAGCGTCCATTTCGATCACGTCCACATGGCGACCTTCCATGATCGCGGTGCAATGCTCGCACTCGCCACAGGGTTCGGTTGTAGGGCCCCAAGTGCCATCCGGACCGATGCAGTTCATGCCTTTGGCGATAATCCGGGCAGTTGTGGTTTTACCGGTTCCACGGATACCAGTCATGACAAAGGCCTGCGCGATGCGGTCCGCTTCGAACGCGTTCTTCAGGGTGCGTACCATGGCGTTTTGCCCCACCAGATCCGCAAAGGTCTCTGGACGGTATTTGCGGGCCAGAACCTGATAGGTGGAATTTTCGGTATCGCTCATGAGGGGCCTTCTGAATCGGGTCCCAAGCAGGTTAAGGGTTGCAGGGCGGCACGTCCACCGGATTGGTGACCAGGCCTGCTTGTTCGCGCCTTGGTTTGCGGATGCCGTGGCGGTCATTCTTGCCATTGTATGCAGTCGCTGACCGGCCCCCTCAAAAATGGAAACAATAGCGCTAAAAGAAAGCCCTTGGTTTGCAGGCCGTCTATGCAAGAATGTGTGTCGGTGCGTGCGACTCGCCCTGAGGTTTTTATGGCGCATATTTCGTTTTTTGCATTGCCTGTCGGGGGCGGGGTACTGGGGATCTCGCAATTGCCCGGGCGTGGCGGCGACTATACTGCGGATTTAGTTGATATTCGGGCGTGGCGTCCGTCGATTGTTTTGTCTCTGACCACACTGGGGGAGATGGCGGACTTAGGCGCACAAACCCTTGGCACCGATTTGCGCGAAAGAGCCACGCGTTGGGTGCATCTGCCGATCTCAGATCTTGGCGTTCCTGATGCTGGATTTGAAGAGTCTTGGCCCGAGGTGGCCGAGAAGATCCTGTTGGCTCTGCGAGGCGGTGGCCGGGTGCTTGTCCACTGCAAAGGTGGATGCGGCCGGTCGGGCATGGTCGCGCTTCGCTTAATGGTGGAGGCAGGGGAAAAGGCGGACGTTGCATTGGGCAAATTGCGCGGTGTTCGACCCTGCGCGGTCGAAACAGACGAGCAATACCATTGGGCACAAAAAGGGCGGAAACGGAAACTGCCTCAACCGGGTGGATTACACTGCGGTTGAGGCTTGGTTTTTTAGCGGCCTTTGCGCCTATGGCTGCCCTTTACGACGGTGCGCACATGTTTGGAAAAAGATTTCTGGCGTCGACGGGTTTGGGCCAAAGTCTCGGAATTAAGCGTGTTTTCACGTTCCAACTTTAGCCAACGCGCTACGCGATCTGGGTCAACGTCACCCGCTTCGATCGCAGTTTTGATCGCGCATCCGGGCTCGGTATCATGATTGCAATCGTTGAACTTGCAGGATTGTGCCAAGATCCGAAGGTCTTCGAAAACCGCATCTAATCCTTCTTGCGCGTCAACCAGTTGCAATTCACGCATGCCCGGCGTGTCGATAAGCCAACCGCCATTTCGCATGGGTTTTAGAAAACGGGCGGTTGTCGTGTGCCGCCCTCTTGCGTCATCTTCTCGAATGCCTGCCGTGGCGTCATTGTCACCCGTCATGCCGTTTGCGAGGGTTGTTTTGCCAACGCCTGACGAGCCGACGAACGCAGCAGTTTGACCCTTTGAAACCCAAGCCATTGTGCGCGCGACCTCTTGCGGATCTTTGGCATTTAGAACCTCGACCGTCGGGGCTTGTGGGAGGCTGGCGACTTGTTGGCGATAGACCTCAGGATCGTCGCACATGTCGGTTTTGGTCAACAGTACGACTGGATAAGAACCGGCCGCCTCAGAAAGTGCCAAATAGCGTTCTAGTCTCGCGATGTTGAAGTCCGCATTGCAGGAACTGACGATGAAAAGCGTGTCGACATTGGCAGCGATTAGTTGAGACTTCACTTCGTGTCCCGCCGCGCGCCGCTGTAGCAACGTCTGCCGTTCTAGAATCGTTGTGATCCGGTTCTCTGGGTCTGCGAGCACCCAATCACCCACAGCAATTGAGCCGGTTTCATGATCTGGTGACAGAAGCTGAGTATAACCAGCAGGCGACAGTGCTGTGACGCTGCTTCGATGCACCTCAGAAACGCGAAACGGAGTCGGGCTGTCAGCCTCAATCTGGGCTGCGTAAAAAGAAGACCATCCAAGGTCTTGCAAGGTATAATTCATTGATTTTGCCTATGAAACGATAACATCAACGCATTTGCTTTCTGGCAAAGCGTAAACGAGTTCAGGCAAAGCAAGCCTAAGCTCAGGCTGCTGCCTGAAGGGATAACATGACAATCATAAAGTCCCTCCGTTCGTTTCGATTGGCGTCAACATGGACGCCGGTTTGGCAAGGTGAGAGGCTGAACATCGACCCAAGCGGGGCTCGTTACGGCTGCTTCCTTCCGGACCTGACCGGGTTGGCGAGGTGCTTGCCCGCGCCAACCTCTCAATTCCGGATATAGGCCGAGCGTTTGGGGAATGCAATAGACCCCGCTTTGGGTGATGCATCGAATTCAACGAGGAATTCCAAGAAACCGTCGGAATTCACGATCGGGTAATTTAGACCGATCTCTGGGCCATACCCTTCTTTTAGAATGTCGAGTGCGCCAGACCCTATTTGCACACATGCGGACATGTTTGGTGCATCTGAGAATTTCCAAGGAGACGTTGGAAGCTCTTCGCCGCGCACTCCGCGGGCCAACACCATTGATAAAATGCTCCTGCAATCAATCAACGGAAGGTCGAAGTGATTGCTTGTCGTCGCACCCGGAAAATTCCCACCGCCGCCCGCGCGGTAACTGTTGGTGAGCAGCACAAACGACTGGTCAGGATGCACGGGTTTTGAGTTCCAACGAAGGTCTTGAATGCGTTCACCGTTGCCGACTTTTTTACCCGAAACGTCGTAGCGGGCAGGTTGGGTCAGGTTGATCTCGTATGTTACTCCGAAAATCGTATCAAACCCGTAGCAAGGAAAAGCAGGGTCACGAAGCGGTTGGGGCGGTTTTTCGGCGTTTAGCCGGTTGTAACTTGATGCGGACATCTCCAACCATTCGCGCAAGCTTTGCCCATTGATGTGCAAGGCAACCAATGTGTTCTGAAATGGATGTAGCTTGGTAAGATCTTCTTGTGCAATTGTCCCGGCGTTGACCTGAATGTAGTTGTTCGGCCCGCCCCAGCCGCCTGCTTTGGTCGGGCTCGCCGCACTCAATACCGGTATATTTTCAGGAAAGAGATCGTTTGCGTGAATGCGGATGAACTCTCTTTGGGCGAAAGCGGTAAGTGCAACCGCTGGATCACCGGGCAGTCGAGAAAAATAGCTGTGGATTGGCACATTTATGCGCCCAACAGGTTCAGCCAAGTAGGAAGCACATTCCTTGTGGTACGGCTCTAGCAGCGATCGAAGCGCCTTATTTGATTTGGCTTCTCTGGTACTCAGCAGTCTTGAAGTACTCGCCAGCACCTGTGTTCGCATCGCGTCTTTTTCCAACTCCAATGTGATTTCACCCAACCAGGCCGCATCGCATCCAGGTTGCACGGTTGGAACGCCAAACAGAGTGCCATTGTGATGATTGATGCTGAGCGTGGGTTTTTGAGACTTGAGAGGAAATTGCCGATGGCTATGGCCACAAATCAGTGCATCGATGGGAACGCACTCTGCGATCGGCAAAGCAGCGTTTTCCATCTTTTCAGACAACTGCTGCGCGCCAATTCCACTGTGCAAAAGGCAAATGACAAGATCTGCATCCGCCGCCTTTAGTGTTTGCGCTTCACGGGTTGCGGCCTCAAAAATATCAAATGTCTGCGCATCTTGAGCCAGGTGACGATTGTTCCATGCGATGACCTGCTCGGGCAGCAATGAAAAAACGCCAATCTTCAAACAAATGGTTTCCCCATCCTCGTCCTCAAAATCGCGTTCCAAGATCACACTTGGCCGCCAGTTTTGTCGATCGCATTGAATGTTTGCGCTGAGAACAGGAAAATTAGCCTGTTTGATCCCGGTATTTAGAAAGTCGATTCCATAATCAAATTCATGATTTCCTAAACCGACCGCGTCATAACCAACGTGGTTCATTGCGCGAATGACTGGATGATGCTGAAACAACTCGTTCTGCGCCTCGCTGCAGTAATCGCATAGTGGTTTGCCCTGAAGAAAATCACCATTGTCAAAAACAAGACAGTTCCGATGCGACGCACGAATGTCATCAATAAGCGTGGCGGCATGGCTAAGGCTCGACCGGGTTTCATCGTTTTCGGTCGGGGTAAGCGCCCCATGCACGTCTGACGTCGCCAGAATTTTCAATGAAAGGCGCCGTGTTGTTTCGATTGAATTTGGAGCCAATTGCAGGCCTCGTGGGTAAAAAAGTTGTTTTGTAGAAGGGACTTCTGCTTTCAAAGGTAGTTCGCGTATAGGTTGTGTCAATTCTTTTTTGTCTCTCCGTGATACTACGGGATCGCAAAAACCTCAGGACAATGTTGATCAACTGGCGTATCTCATCAGCCAAAGCGGAGAGCAGGTTATGGCGAATTTTGAAGCAGTCACCTTTGGTGGTTCGGGTTTGGACCGAGCGGCCGAGTTGCGGGGCGATGAGAGTGCATTGCGGGCTGCGCTGACGGACCCGTCTAGTCGGTGCATCGCGTTTTGGCGCGAAAAACCATTGGTTTCAGGCGAGGATGCAAAACAGCTCGTGCGGTTGCCCATGAACCACGCGGTATCAGAGTATTCCATCGAGAGACCGCTGTTTTTGGGGAGGGATGAAGAGGGATTTGTTTTTGCGCACAATCTTGAGACCTGGGAGCCTGAAGCGCAGGATTTGCCGGGGTCTGATTTCGTAGATCTAACCCTGCAACACTTTCCGGGTCTTCCCGGGGATCATCAATTCGAAGAGTTGCGGGCGATTATGACTCGCTTGAACCCACGTGATGCTGAACTTGCTGCAACGGCGCGGTCGCTTTTTGCATGGCATCGCACTCACGGATTTTGCGCAAAATGCGGTCATCAGTCGGTGATCACGCAAGCGGGTTGGCAACGGGATTGTCCTGCATGTGGTGCCAAGCATTTTCCGCGAACGGATCCAGTGGTAATCATGCTGATCACCCATGGAAACCAAGTTCTGGTTGGGCGCAGCCCCGGGTGGCCAGAGGGGATGTATTCGCTGCTCGCTGGATTTCTTGAGCCGGGAGAAACACCGGAAGCCGCGGTGCGGCGCGAAGTCTATGAAGAGGCAGGCATTCGCGTCGGAGATGTCAGCTATCTCGGGAGCCAGCCTTGGGCATTCCCGTCCTCTCTGATGCTTGGATTTGAGGGCGAAGCTCTGGGCACTGACATCTCAATTGATCCAGTTGAGATCGAAGAAGCGATCTGGGTCAGCCGCGAAGCCATGATGGATGTGTTCGCAGGGACTCACCCAACGATAAAACGTCCGCGAAACGGGGCCATTGCACACTTTATATTAAAGAACTGGCTTGAAGATTGCCTTGATTAAGGCGAGAATCCGAAGAAGTCGGTCAATAACGTTCCACAATAAAACCCGCGTTTATAAAGAGCAGAGCAATGGAATTCACCGCAAAAGACGACCTAGATGTTCCGATCGAGGCAGCGTTTGACCTGCTCTCGGATTATGATGTGATCGAGCGCATGGCCATGCGTCGAGGGGTCGAAGTGCAACGGCATAATCCCGAGAAACCGATTGGCCTTGGCACGTCTTGGGATGTTGAGTTTGAGTGGCGCGGCAAAGACGTGCCGATGCAGGCTCAGATCATCAAGTATGAACGCCCAGATGTTTTGGAAATCGAAGCCATCATGCCGGGAATGGATGTGGTCGTACATTTCGAGTTGGTCGCACTTTCCAAGAAGCGGACACGCATGCATTTCCATGCAACTTCGACTGCCAAAACATTGCCGATGCGCCTGTTGCTTCAGTCGCTGAAGCTGGCACGCAGTAGCATCGACCGCAAAATCAAAGAGCGCGTGTCAATGCAGTGCCGAAATCTGGAAGAGCGTTACGCGCAGGCGGCATAATACCTTGCGTCTTTGGCATTAGCTTTCTTCTAAGTGCCGTGCTTTCTCCGCGGGATAAACGCCCAAGATATTGAGATAATTGGTGAAATAGTCCAGTTCCTCAAGCGCACGCTTTAGCGCTGGGTCCTCAGGGTGCCCTTCCACTTCTGCATAGAATTGGGTGGCCGTGAAACGGCCATCAACCATATAGCTTTCCAATTTGGTCATATTCACACCATTCGTCGCAAACCCACCCATCGCTTTGTACAAAGCAGCCGGGATGTTGCGCACTTGAAAGACGAAACTGGTGACCATGCCATGGCCTTTGTCGCGCCGATCTGTTTGCGCTTCAGGAGCCATGATAAGGAATCGTGTCGTGTTATTGGCGAAGTCTTCAATATGACGCGCCAAGACGTCGAGACCATAGATTTCGCCAGCCAATTCAGAAGCCAACGCGGCGGATGACTTGTCGCCAGCTTCCGCAACTTCGCGCGCCGCGCGTGCGTTATCTGGACTCACACGCCCACGAATATTGTGTTCCTTCAAGAAGGTTGCGCATTGCGGCAAAAGAACCAGATGGGAATAGGCTTCTTTCACATCTGAAAGCGATGCGCCGGGCACGGCGAGCAAGTTAATATGAACACGAACGAACGCCTCATCAATGATGTGAAGCCCACTTTGCGGCAGCAAACGGTGAATGTCTGCGACGCGTCCATAGGTGGTGTTCTCGACGGGCAACATCGCCAATGCGGCCTCGCCCGTTTTGACTGCTTCGATCGCATCTTCGAAGGTTGCACAAGGCAGCGCATCCATGTCTGGACGCGCATTTCGGCACGCCTCATGAGAGTAGGCGCCGGGTTCTCCTTGGAATGCAATCCGCTGTGTCATCGTCGTATCCGTATTTTTCCCAAAACAGGGCGTTTGGTCGCGGTATCTACACCTTGCTTTCAATGGAAGGAAGCGCTTAGGTTACGCCATCAACGCCACGAAATGGAAACGTAGCATGTTTGACACGATGACAATGACCAAAGTCGCAGGTGCACTCTGTGGATCACTGTTGGTCTTTTTGCTGGGCGCATGGGCCGCCGAAGAACTTTATCACACTGGCGGTGGCCATGGACATGGTGGCGAGGCAAAACAAGGCTATGCCATTGAGGTAGAAACAGCGAGCGCGGGCGCTGCTGTTGAAGAAGGCCCTTCTCTTGAAGAATTGCTCGCAGCGGCGGACCTAGGCAAAGGCGAAAAAGTATTTGGCAAGTGTAAAGCGTGCCACAAGCTTGAAGATGGCGCGAATGGCACCGGCCCACACCTGTTTAACGTGGTTGACCGTGCGGTTGGCGTACAAGATGGATTTGCATATTCAGGCGCAATGGTTGCTGTGGCTGAAACATGGTCAGCTGAAAACTTGGACGGTTTCTTGGCAAGCCCCAAGAAATTCGCACCCGGCACCAAAATGGGTTTCGGTGGTCTTAAGAAGCCAGCGGATCGTGCGAATTTGATTGCGTATCTTGCGACGATCAAGTGATCTGATTGGATCACAAAGAATTCATGGGGCCGTTGCGTTGCAGCGGCCTTTTCTTTTGCACAAGTCATTTGCGAACGGCTCCTGAAACAAGTTTTCACGGGGCTGTGCGAATCTGCCCTTGAAACGATCACCACTTGTTTATGCATTCTTGCCTTGAATGCTGTGAGGCCGAAGTCATAGTCTATAACAAAGGACCGCAAAGCGTTCAGTCTCAACAGAAAGGGCACCCTATGATTAAGCATGCCGAAGAAAAGAAGTTCCTAGAATTTTCACGGCGACATGTGCTTGGGCTCATGGGGAGCAGCGCTGCAGCAATTGGGTTCGGCCTGCCGGGGCGTGTTTACGCCGATGACGATGAGATGGTTGTCGCCCATGGTTACTCTTTCTTTGGCGAGTTGAAATATCCCAAAGACTTTCCTCACTTTGACTATGTAAATCCTAACGCGCCAGTTGGGGGTGAGATTGCCGTCGCGACGCGGGGCTCATTTGACGGTATGAACCGCTTTGCAAGCAAGGGGCGGTCTGGCCTGTATTCTGGCCTCATTGCCGAATCTATGTTCGCAGATGGGCCATTTGGGACCGCCACTCCGGCTGACCGCTTGACGGAGTCCTATTGCCTGCTCGCACACACCGTTGAATACCCGAAGAGCAAACGTTGGTGTGTCTTCCACATGCGCCCTGAAGCGCGGTTCGCCGACGGATCCCCGCTTACGGCCCATGATGCCGCCTTCACACATAACCTCTTCTTGGAACAAGGCATTCGCAGTTATGCGCGTGCGGTGAAGCAGCGTATCAAAGGTGTTGAGGTCATTGATGATCACACCCTGCGATATGAGTTTGTAGATGGCATTTCACGGCGCTCTCTTGTGTCTCAAGTCGGTGGCACGCCGGTGTTTTCCAAAGACTGGTATGAGCGTACCGGCGAACGGTTGGATGAACCGAGCCTCAATACCCCTATGGGGAGTGGTCCATACGTGGTCGATGATTTCGAGGTGAATCGTTACATCGTTTACAAACGCAATCCGGATTACTGGGGCTGGCATGTGAATGTGAACAAAGGCCGCCACAACTATGATCGCGTGCGTGTCGAATATTTTGCGGATGACGCCGCAGAATTTGAGGCGTTCAAATCTGGCGTTTACACATTCCGCGCGGAAGGCAGTACAAAACGCTGGGCGACCGGCTACGACTTCCCGGCGATCGACAAGGGCTTTGTAAAACGCCAAACTCTAAAGAGTGGAACACCTCCATCTCCGACCGGCTTTATCTTCAACTTCCAACGCGAAAAGTTTCAGGACAAACGTGTACGCGAAGCCATGGCGCTTGCGTTTAACTTCCAGTGGACCAGTGCCTCACTGCAATATGACCTGACGGAACAGCGTCATTCGTTCGTTCAGAACACAGAGATTGAAGCGAAAGGCGTACCAGAAGGTTTGGAAAAAGCGTTCCTCGAAAGCCTTGGCGATGTCGTGCCAGCTGAAATGATGACCGAAGAAGCGGTGCTGGCGCACACATCAAACCCGAACACCACCGTTGATCGCCGCAACAAGCGCAAAGCGTTGAAGCTTCTTCAGGATGTCGGTTGGATCGTGGGTGATGATGGCAAGCTCAGAAACGACGCGGGCGAGCCATTCCAGGTGCAGTTTATGCTGTCTTCTGCGACATCTGACACGGCTGAAGCAATCATCACAACCTATGTTTCTAACCTTCAATCCTTCGGCTTTGATGCTGAAATGGAGAAGGTAGACACCGCGCAAATGCAGCAGCGGTTCTTGGACAAAGACTTCGATATGCTCTTCACGCGGAACCAGTCTTTCCAGACATCGGGAACGGGCTTGATGCAGACCTATGGTTCCGAGCAAGCGATCGTTTCGTCTTGGAACCCTCAATCTCTGCAAAGCCCATTGGTGGACGCAATTATCGAAGCGTCTCTCGAGACGAAATCTCGTGAGGAAGAAGTTGCTTCCTTGGTGGCACTGGATCGCGCATTGCGTTACCTGCGCATTCAAGTGCCTGTGGGATATGTGGCGGACAATTGGATTGCGTCTTATGACATGTATGAACATCCAGAAGAGTTGCCGCCCTTGGCCGTTGGCTATCTCGATTTCTGGTGGCAGAACGAAGAGAAATATGAAGCTCTTAAAGCCGCTGGTGCGTTTGGGTAACTGAACCGTGGGCGCCTATATTCTAAGACGGCTATTGCTGGTTATCCCGACGCTTATTGGGATCATGATCATTAACTTTAGCTTGGTGCAATTTGTACCGGGTGGACCAATCGAACAAATCATTGCGGAAATGCGTGGCGAGGGCGACGTGTTTGGCGGATTTGCGGGTGGGTCCAATGATGTTGACTTAAACAGCGAAGCATTGGGTTCTGACAGCGAATATATCGGCGCTCGAGGCTTGCCCAAAGACTTCATCGAAGAACTCGAAAAGGAATTTGGCTTCGATAAGCCGCCCGTCCAGCGTTTTCTCGACATGATGTGGAACTATATCCAGCTAGACTTTGGCGAGAGCTATTTCCGAAAAATCGGCGTCATCGACTTGGTATTAGAGAAGCTGCCGGTGTCTATTACACTCGGCCTTTGGTCCACGCTAATCGCTTATATCGTCTCAATCCCGCTTGGCATTCGCAAAGCTGTGAAGGACGGAACGGCCTTTGACACCTGGACAAGCGGCGCGATCATTGTGGCTTATGCAATCCCGGGCTTCCTCTTTGCGATCCTTCTCGTTGTTCTCTTCGCTGGGGGCTCTTACTGGCGTATCTTCCCACTTCGCGGACTGACAAGCGATGGTTGGGAAGACATGACCCTCATTGGCCAAATCCTTGATTACTTCTGGCACATCACTTTGCCAGTGCTTGCCAGCACGATTTCTGCCTTTGCAACACTCACATTGCTCACCAAGAACTCGTTCTTGGATGAGATCAAGAAACACTATGTTATGACCGCGCGGGCGAAGGGCCTGAGCGAAAATCGGGTTCTGTATGGGCATGTTTTCCGCAACGCGATGCTGATTGTCATCGCGGGATTCCCAGCGGTGTTCATTGGTGTTTTCTTTGGCGGTTCGCTGATTATCGAAACGATCTTCTCGCTTGATGGCCTTGGGCGCCTGGGTTTCGAAGCAGCGGTGGCGCGCGATTACCCGGTGATCTTCGGTACCCTCTTTGTGTTCGGCCTTATTGGCCTTGTGGTCGGGATTTTGAGCGACTTGATGTATGTGTTTGTTGATCCACGCATCGACTTTGAGCGGAGGGAAGGCTGATGGGTATGATCTCGCTTTCCCCGATCAACCAGCGCCGCTGGCGCAATTTTTGCCGCAACCGTCGCGCGTACTGGTCATTGATCATTTTCAGTGTGGTTTTCGGCCTCAGCCTGTTTGCTGAGCTTATTGCCAACGACAAACCCATCTTGGTCAAATACCAAGGCGAGTACTATACGCCGGTTTTCAAATTCTATCCGGAAACGGCTTTTGGCGGGGATTTCAGAACCGAAGCGGCTTACCGAGATCCAGAGGTCGAGTGTCTGATCGTGACCGGCGGGATGGACCTCTGTTTTGATGACCCGGAAGGCTATATTGAGGATGCCCAAGATGGCGTGATCGAGGGCGAGACCATCCAACAAGGTTGGTCCCTTTGGCCATTGATCCCTTATTCCTTTGATACACCCGTGGATCGTGCAGGGGCTGCGCCATTGGCTCCGAATGAGCAGAACTGGCTTGGCACCGATGACACCAAGCGAGACGTGGTCGCACGGGTGATTTACGGTTTCCGCCTTTCGATCTTCTTCACTCTGATCGTGACCACATTTGCAAGCATTGTGGGGATTCTCGCAGGTGCTATTCAAGGTTACTTCGGTGGTTGGGTAGATCTCATTTTTCAGCGGGTGATCGAGATTTGGGGGGCGACCCCAAGCCTCTACATCATCATTATTCTCTTCGCGATATTGGGGCGAAGTTTCTGGCTATTGGTGTTCCTAACAGTGCTCTTTGGCTGGACGGCCCTTGTGGGCGTTGTCCGGGCTGAATTCCTAAGGGCGCGCAACCTTGAATATGTGCGCGCTGCCAAAGCGCTGGGCGTCTCAAACCGGGTGATCATGTTCCGCCACATGTTGCCAAACGCGATGGTTGCCACGGTGACCATGCTGCCGTTCATCGTAACAGGTACCATCTCTACACTGGCTGGGCTCGATTTTCTGGGCTTTGGCTTGCCGTCTTCCGCACCGTCTCTGGGCGAGCTGACATTGCAAGCCAAGCAGAACCTGCAAGCGCCATGGCTTGGCTTCACCGCCTTCTTTACCTTCGCCATTATGCTGTCGCTTCTTGTCTTCATCTTCGAAGGCGTGCGTGACGCGTTTGACCCTAGAAAGACCTTTTCATGAGCATTCTCAAGGTTCGGAACCTGCGTGTGTCTTTCCGGGTCGAAGGCCGAGACTTCCAGGCCGTCAAAGGCGTGTCTTTCTCAGTCGATCGGGGAGAGACCGTTGCTTTGGTGGGCGAGTCCGGTTCCGGCAAGTCGGTGACTGCGCTGTCTACCGTTTCTTTGCTGGGTGCGAGCGCCGCCGTCGAAGGTTCTGTACAATATGACGGTCAAGAGATGGTCAATGCGGATGAGAAGCTGCTGCGCAAAGTGCGCGGCAATGACATCAGCTTTATTTTCCAAGAGCCGATGACCTCGCTTAATCCTCTCCATACGCTGGAAAAGCAGCTGGGAGAGTCGCTTGCTCTGCACCAAGGGATTGTTGGCGATGAGGCGCGCGGGCGGATTCTTGATCTGCTTGAGAAAGTCGGCATCCGAGATGCTGAAAGCCGACTGACGTCTTATCCTCACCAACTTAGTGGTGGCCAGCGACAGCGCGTGATGATCGCAATGGCTTTGGCCAATAAGCCGGACATTTTGGTGGCGGACGAGCCGACAACGGCACTGGACGTGACCATTCAAGCGCAGATCCTTGAGTTGCTGGCGGAGTTGAAGAAATCCGAAGGCATGGGGCTGTTGTTCATCACCCATGATCTGGGGATCGTTCGTAAAATCGCCGACAAGGTTTGCGTCATGAAAGACGGCGAGATTGTCGAGGCTGGCCCGGTAGCCGAAATCTTCGAAAATCCACAACACGAATACACCAAAACTTTGCTGAATGCCCGTGCTGCGGGTGTGCCCGAGCCTGTGTCTGAGGACGCCCCAGTTGTGGCTGAAACAGACGGTCTGCGCATCTGGTTCCCAATCCAACGCGGTTTACTGCGGCGAACCGTGGGCCATGTGAAAGCTGTGAACGATGCGACGCTCACTGTAAGAGCAGGGGAGACGTTGGGTATCGTCGGCGAGAGTGGTTCTGGGAAGACTACGCTTGCCCTTGCCCTTATGCGTTTGATTTCCTCCGAGGGCGGCATCCACTTTATGGGTGAGGACATCCGGCAGCGAAACACCAAGTCCTTGCGCGCCCTGCGCAAGGATATGCAAATCGTGTTTCAGGATCCGTTTGGAAGCCTGTCCCCGCGTATGAGCTGCGAGCAAATTATTGCGGAAGGTCTTGGCGTACATGGTAATCCCGATGGGCGCGATCCGCGGGATTTGGTAGCGGAAGTTATGGATGAAGTGGGGCTGGACCCAGCGACAATGGATCGCTACCCACATGAGTTCTCTGGCGGTCAACGCCAAAGGATCGCAATTGCGCGGGCCATGATCCTGCGCCCCAAACTGGTCGTCTTGGATGAACCAACATCAGCATTGGACATGACGGTGCAGGTTCAGATCGTGGACTTGCTGCGGAACCTGCAGAAGAAGTACGGCTTGGCCTATCTCTTCATCAGCCATGACCTGCACGTCGTGCGTGCCATGAGCCATAAGATCATGGTGATGAAGCAAGGGGATGTGGTTGAGGCTGGCGATGCAAGCCAAGTCTTTATGCAACCTTCGACGGATTACACACGCGAATTGATGGCGGCCGCTGATTGATCAAATCGCTGCGCTGTGGCGTGCTTTGGTTTGGTCATAGGCGTCAAAACTGCGTGCGATAAGACGCGTTAACGGGCGTACCTCCGGCGGGATATACAAGCCGTCATGAGTTACGCTTAGCAAACCATCGAATTCAGTGTTCACAGCCTCAAACCGCTGCCGCAGCTGCGTAGGCGTGATGTCAAAGAGGTCTACGATCTCCGCTGTATCAACCGCAAAATCACACATCACCGCTTCGATCAGTCGGGAATTTAGTGTGTCTTCCCCGGAAAAGCGATGCCCGCGGGAGACTGAAAATCTCCCTGACTCAATCGCTTTTATATAGGCGGCCGTTGCGGGAGCATTTTGCGCGAAACCTTGTGGGAACCGAGAGATGGAGGACGCGCCGATGCCAATCAAAACATCTGCCTGATCGTCGGTGTATCCTTGAAAATTCCTTCGTAGTGTCCCCGCCTTCGCAGCCTTTGCCAGCCCATCGCTGGGCAACGCGAAGTGGTCAATGCCAATTGCGTCGTAACCATCCCACTCAAACAGCTTTGATGCAGCTTCAAACAACGCAAGGCGTTCTTCTGGTGTTGGAAGTTTGTCTGATGGGATGAGCTGCTGGCGTTTTGCCATCCAAGGCACGTGGGCATAGCCATAAAGCGCGACTCGGTCTGGGGAGAGCGACAGGAGCTTTTGGACACTTTCCGTGATCTTTTCCAAATTTTGGTCCGGCAGTCCAAAGAGAATGTCTGCGTTTAGACTGTCGATCCCGCGCGCCCGGATCATCTCGGAGACGTCCTTGGTCAGGGCATAGCTTTGTTGCCGTCCAATGATATCCTGAATGTCTGGATCAAAATCCTGCACGCCAATTGAAGCGCGTGTCATGCCCGCGCGTGCGAGAGCATCCAAACGCGCTTCATCAAGCTCGTTTGGGTCGATCTCTACCGAGAATTCACCGCCCGCGGCCATGGGCGCAGTTTCAAAGATGGCGTCCGTTATTTGGTCTATCATCTCTGGCGTCAAAAGGGTGGGTGTTCCTCCGCCCCAATGCAGACGAGAAAGCGTCACGCCTTCTGGCAACCGGTCAGTTAACATTCTGAGTTCTGTTCGCAAAACATCGACATAAGCAGCGACCGGTGATGCGGATTGGGTGCCCTGAGTACGACAAGCGCAGAACCAGCAGAGACGCCGGCAAAACGGCACGTGGACGTATAGAGAAATCTCCGCGCCCTCTGGAATTTTGCTTAAGCAGTCCTCAAAAAACGGCGCGCCGATCCCTGTGTTGAAATGCGGTGCTGTTGGATAACTGGTGTAGCGCGGTACCTTAGCGTCAAACAGTCCCAGTTTTGCGAATTGCTGTTTTTGTCTCATGTCGATAGCATTAGGGGGTGAGACGTGAGTCTTCTTTGACGCAGATCAAAGGTTTAACGATGCTATTGGATATGCCGGGCCAAGCGCCCAGCCATTGTGGAGACTGCCAAATCCGGCACCGCGCCGTATGTGCGAAGTGCGACACGGACGAATTGCAGCGCCTTGAAGAGATCAAATACTATCGCAGCTTTGAAGCGGGGCAGACTGTGATTTGGTCCGGCGATCACATGGGGTTTGTTGGCTCTATTGTCACTGGCATCGCGACGTTGACCCAGACAATGGAGGACGGGCGAACCCAAATGGTGGGTCTTTTGCTGCCATCTGATTTCGTTGGGCGTCCTGGCCGCGAGATCGCGCCTTATGACGTGGTTGCGACCTCTGATATCGTTATGTGTTGTTTCCGCCGTAAGCCGTTTGAAGAGATGATGGAAAGCACACCTCATATCGCGCAGCGCTTGTTGCAGATGACTCTTGATGAGTTGGATGCTGCTCGTGAATGGATGTTGGTGCTTGGTCGCAAAAAGGCACGGGAACGGATCGCGTCGCTGCTGGCGATCATTGCGCGGCGCGATGCGACCCTGAAACTGGCCTCGCTGCAGGGCAAGATCGAATTTGATTTGCCCCTGACCCGTGAAGCAATGGCTGACTATTTGGGCCTTACTCTAGAAACAGTAAGCCGCCAAATCTCCGCGCTTAAGAAAGACGGGGTCATTTCGGTCGAAGGCAATCGCCACGTTACTGTGCATGACATGGACACCTTGTTGCAGGAAGCAGGTGACGATACCGATGGAGGCATCCTCTCTTAATGCGCCATGAACACCGGTACGTCCGCTTGTTCGAGCATATGGCGTGTTGCACCGCCTAAGATAGATTCCCTGAGCCGCGAGTGGCCATAAGCGCCCATCACAATGAGGTCAGATCTTTTGTCCTTAGCGTGTCGCAATATGACATCAGATACCCGTGGAAGCGATTTGGATAAGACGTCGATTTCCACGTGCACACCATGGCGAGCCAAGAAGGTAGACAGCAATCCCCCCGGATCAGAACGATTGGCTCCGTGTTTCGCGGGGTCGATCACCAGAACGCGAACGATATTCGCGGATTTCAAAAGCGGTAGCGCGGCCTTTGCTGCATTGAGAGATTCTTGGCTTTCGTTCCAAGCAAGAGTGACCACTTTGGGTTCAGAGAGCGGCTTCATTCCATTGGGCACCACAAGAACTGGCGCGGCCCCATCAAAAAGCGCGGCCTCAACAATGGTCTCCATCTCGACACCGTGTTTGTCACCGTATGGCTTTGGTAGAATTGTCAGGTCCGAAAACCGAGCGCGGGCAGCAACGTGGCGCGCCACATCGGTCGTCATGCAAACACCAGCTTCGGTTCCCCAACGACCATCGGTATTTTTAAGAAATGTTGTCGCCATGCGCTCTATGTCTAGCGCCTCGGCGCGCGCGTCATTCAACGTGGTCTCGACGACCACGGCGCTGGCACCAGAAAAGTAGTGTCCCATCTGCGTTCGGTCGACACCGAGGCAGAGGACATCAAGATGCGCGTGTTGATTTCGCGCGAAATGGCTTGCCTGTTCCAAGGGCGTTTGCGCGAATTCGATATCTGAAAGCACCGTTAAGATGGATTTATAAGTCATGGGACCTCTCACCTAAGGCTAAATTGTTCTGCGAACTGTGAGCTCTTGAACCTATCCTGTGCCTCAGATGCTGCCTGCGCCTTGATGCAGATCAAGGCAGCGATTCCGCCAGCGCGGCAAAACCCCTTCAGTCAGTAGCCGCCCGCAATCTGTTTGGATTCGATTCTTGTTTGGATCCATAACGCTAGCTGGGCACGACAAAGGGACATGAAATGGTCAACATAGTTAAGCTGGTCGTGCTGGGAGTAGTCACGCTATTTGCGATGATTGCTGCCAACTATGCACGCGATTTGGCCTATATGGTGCAAGCATTGATCGTGATGCTCGTCGCCGGAGGGCTTTTCTTGTGGACCCTGAGAGGTGTTGGGGAAGAGAAACCCGCGATCAATCAGGGCGAGTATATGGATGATGTCATCCGGTTTGGGGTGGTCGCGACCGCCCTTTGGGGTGTCGTCGGGTTTTTGGTTGGCGTCGTCATCGCCTTTCAATTGGCCTTTCCAGTGCTCAATTTTGAATGGTCCCAAGGGATCACAAACTTCGGCCGTTTGCGTCCTCTGCACACAAGTGCGGTGATTTTTGCCTTTGGGGGCAACGCTTTAATCGCCACCTCGTTTTATGTCGTTCAGCGCACCAGCGCAGCGCGACTATGGGGCGGCAACCTCGCTTGGTTTGTGTTCTGGGGCTATCAGCTTTTTATCGTGCTTGCGGCAACTGGCTATGTGTTTGGCGGCACTCAGGGCAAAGAATATGCCGAGCCTGAATGGCATGTCGATCTTTGGCTCACCATCGTCTGGGTCGCGTACCTTGCGGTGTTCTTGGGCACCATCATCAAGCGCAAAGAGAAGCATATCTATGTGGCGAACTGGTTCTTCCTGAGCTTCATCGTCACCGTTGCGATGCTGCATTTGGTGAACAACGCGACCATTCCAGTCAGCATCTTTGGTTCGAAATCCGTGATCCTTTGGGCCGGTGTTCAGGACGCCATGGTGCAGTGGTGGTATGGCCACAACGCTGTGGGCTTCTTCCTGACAGCGGGCTTCTTGGGCATGATGTACTACTTCATTCCAAAGCAAGCCGAACGTCCGGTTTTCTCGTACAAACTGTCCATCATTCACTTTTGGGCGCTGATCTTCCTGTATATCTGGGCGGGTCCGCACCACTTGCACTATACAGCGCTCCCTGACTGGGCATCGACCTTGGGTATGGTCTTCTCGATCATCCTCTGGATGCCAAGCTGGGGTGGTATGATCAACGGTCTGATGACGCTCTCCGGCGCCTGGGACAAACTGCGCACCGACCCGGTTATCCGGATGATGGTGATCAGCCTTGGCTTCTACGGCATGTCCACCTTCGAAGGCCCGATGATGTCGATCCGTGCGGTGAACTCTCTGAGCCACTACACTGACTGGACCATTGGGCACGTGCACTCTGGTGCGCTGGGCTGGAATGGTATGATCACATTCGGTGCGCTGTACTTCCTAGTGCCAGTTCTGTGGAAACGCGAGCGTCTTTACAGCCTGACCATGGTCAGCTGGCACTTCTGGCTCGCGACTATCGGCATCATTCTCTACGCGGCCTCCATGTGGGTCACAGGGATCATGGAAGGTCTGATGTGGCGTGAAGTGGATGCGAACGGCTTCCTCGTGAACTCTTTCGCCGACACCGTGGCAGCGAAGCTTCCGATGTATGTGGTGCGCGGATTGGGCGGGGTCATGTACCTCACCGGCGCGATCATCATGTGCGTGAACCTCTATCTAACCGTTCGCAGAGCCCCAGCACGGGAGGCCCGCCTCTCTGTTGCGGTCCCAGCGGAATAAGGAGGGTCTAAGAGATGGCAATTCTTGATAAACACAAAATCCTAGAAACCAATGCGACACTCCTTTTGGTGTTCAGCTTCCTCGTCGTGACTATCGGGGGGATCGTACAGATCGCCCCGCTGTTCTGGCTGGAAAACACCATCGAGGACGTTGAGGGCATGCGGCCTTATACACCACTGGAACTTGCAGGGCGTGACATCTATCTGCGCGAAGGCTGCTATGTCTGCCACAGCCAGATGATCCGCCCAATGCGAGACGAAGTAGAGCGCTACGGTCACTACTCACTGGCGGCAGAGTCACAGTATGACCACCCATTCCAGTGGGGGTCCAAACGGACGGGTCCTGATCTGGCGCGTGTTGGTGGTCGCTACTCTGACGATTGGCATGTTGATCACCTGATCGATCCGCAGTCGGTTGTACCTGAATCGATCATGCCGAAATATGGCTATCTGACCAACAAGCAGGTCGATGGGAAGCACATCGGCGACTTGATGCGGACTCAGTCGTATGTCGGCGTGCCTTACACCGATGAAATGATCGTGAATGCGCAGTTGGACTTCAACGCACAAGCCGATCCCGATCTGGACTACGACGGGCTGCTGGAACGCTACGGCGAGGACAGCGTGAACGTGCGCAACTTCGATGGGCGCCACGGCACCTCTGAGATGGATGCGTTGGTCGCCTATCTGCAAATGCTGGGCACATTGGTCGACTTCTCGACCTTCACCCCAGATGCGTCACGTTAAGGGAGGAGATCATGGAAACTTATTCTCTCTTACGTGAGTTTGCAGATAGCTGGATGTTGTTGTTCCTGTTCACGTTTTTCGTCGCTGTGATCCTTTGGGTGTTTCGCCCCGGATCCCGGTCCGAATACCAGGAAACGGCCGATATCCCGTTCCGCCATGCTGATAAACCAGCGCCAGCCGCCGCGACCGAAAAGGAGGCGCAGCCATGAGCAAACAACCGGTTCAAAAAAATGAGGTCTCGACCACCGGCCACGAGTGGGATGGCATCGAGGAATTCAACAACCCGCTGCCACGTTGGTGGCTCTGGACCTTCTATCTCACCATCATCTGGGGCATTGGCTACACCATAGCCTATCCAGCATGGCCAGGTATCAAAGGGGCAACGGAGGGCATGTTGGGCTTTTCCACGCGTGCTGAAGTCGCCGCCGATATCGAAGCGGTCAATACTCAGAACGAGGCGATTAACACCCGCTTGGCATCAGCGGAACTGACCGAGATCGCGAATGATCCCGAACTGAACGGCTATGCGAATTCTGCTGGTGCAGCGGTGTTCAAAACCTGGTGCGCTCAGTGTCACGGGTCCGGTGCTGCCGGGGCTAAAGGGTACCCGAACTTGCTGGACAACGATTGGCTTTGGGGCGGTGATATCGAAAGCATCCACCAGACGGTCACAGCCGGTATTCGCAACGAAGAAAACTTTGATGCGCGGTACTCGGAGATGCCAGCCTTCGGGCGTGATGAGCTGCTTGAAGACGAGCAGATTGATCAGGTCGTGAACTTTGTGATGTCTCTGAGTGGCGATCCAATGGATGCGAGCCTCGTAGGTGAAGGTGCGACTGTCTTTGCGGACAACTGTGCCTCTTGCCACGGCGATGCCGGGCTTGGGGATCGCGACCAAGGTGCGCCGAACCTCGCTGACGCGATTTGGCTATTTGGCGGCTCATACGGCGACATTCGTGAGACGGTTTATAACAGCCGCTTCGGCGTCATGCCGAGTTGGGACACCCGTCTGACAGAAGCACAAATTCGCGCCGTCTCCGCCTATGTGCATCAATTGGGCGGCGGTGAATAAGCGCGCCAAATCAATAAATGTAAGGCCCCCGCATCGATGATGCGGGGGCTTTTGTTCAGAAATAGGTGATGGAGAAATATGCGAACGGTCGTCCGGCGTTTCCATCAACTCCATTCACCAAGGCGGGCGCTACCCTGCCATCTTCCGTCAAAAAAGTTGACTGAACTGGCCATTCAATAACACCGCTTGATCTGTATCAAAGCGATACTCCTGCGAATCTGCGACTTTGTAAGGGAAGACGGGCCGTCGCTCCCACATAACCGACGGCAACGTCCCCGAATACCCACCCTGAGGAGCGTGGGTATGGGTGCCGGTCGTTCTCCTGTTCGCGCGTTTCCGAACGACCGGCACCAAAACTCTCTTCGAAATCAATGGAACAGTTTTTATCCCGCCTTTGATCTTGGTCAAAGTGCAGCTTGGACGACTCGGGCAAAAGCAAGGGGCGAATACGAAATCCCAGCCAAATTGTGAGCCAGTAAGTGTCATCAGATAGCCTATATGCAGCCCGCGAACCGGTGTTTCCACGCCGGGTGAGCGGTCGTTTCCGTTCACTTAAGTGGATCATCATGGCCGTGACGCTCGGCATCTATTACATCGTTCCATGGTTGCGGTGGGACCGTGGTCCTGCGCTGCCAGATCAGGCTGTGCTGGTCGATTTGGCAAACCGTCGCTTTTTCTTTTTCTTTATCGAAATCTGGCCGCACGAATTCTATTTTATCGCGGGCCTATTGATTATGGCCGGCTTGGGGCTGTTCCTCTTTACTGCTGCGTTGGGTCGCGTTTGGTGCGGCTATGCATGCCCGCAGACGGTTTGGACCGATCTCTTTATTCTTGTGGAAAGATGGATCGAAGGGGATCGAAATGCACGGCTCAAGCTCCATCGGCAGAAAAAATGGGATCTTCGCAAATTACGCCTACGGGTCACTAAGATCTTCGCTTGGATTTTGATTGCCCTCGCTACTGGCGGGGCTTGGGTGTTTTATTTCGCCGACGCGCCAAACTTGTTGCGCGACTTGGTCACCGGACAGGCCCATCTTATCGCCTATTCCACAGTGGGAATTCTGACCGCTACCACATTCTTCTTCGGTGGCTTTGCGCGAGAACAGATTTGTATCTATGCCTGCCCATGGCCGCGGATTCAGGCGGCCATGATGGATGAAGACACTTTAACCGTGGGCTATCGCGAATGGCGTGGTGAGCCACGGGGGAAACTCCAGAAAGAAGTAGATCCGAACGCACCTCCGCAGGGCGACTGCATCAACTGCATGGCCTGCGTGAACGTGTGCCCAACCGGCATCGACATTCGTGACGGCCAGCAGATGGAGTGTATCACTTGTGCGCTCTGTATCGACGCCTGCGACGACATGATGGAAAAGATCGGTAAGCCGCGCGGCTTGATCGATTATCTTGCCCTGAGTGACGAGCCTCTTGAACGCGCGGGCACACCACCGCGTCCTATCTGGAAACACGTCTTTCGCTTGCGCACTATGGTTTACACCGGGCTTTGGTCGCTCGTTGGGGTTTTGTTGATTGTTGCGCTGCTCATGCGCTCTGACATCGATGTCACTGTCGCGCCAGTGCGCAATCCAACATTTGTCACCCTGTCTGATGGATCCATTAGAAACACCTACGAGCTGCGCATGCGCAACAAACACGGGGAGGAGCGTCGGTTTGAAATTGGAATTGAAAGCAGTGAGGCGCTGTCCCTGTCCATCGAAGGCTCGGAGGACATGAGCGTAACTGTAGACCCGGACTCAATGCGCCTGCAACGCGTTTACGTTGTTGCCCCCAAAACATCCCAGGCTGCGCAGGGTGCGTTGAGCGACCTCACCTTCTGGATCGAAGATAGCATCAGCAACGAACGTGCCCATAAGGACACGGTGTTCCACGGTAAAGGAAATGGCCAATGACACGAGACAGACAAATTACCGGGCGTCACGTCGCCATGATCTTTGTCAGCGCATTTGCTGTGATTATAGCGGTCAACCTTTTGCTGGCTTTCAGTGCGGTGAAAACCTTTCCCGGACTCGAGGTGAAGAATTCCTACATCGCCAGTCAGACCTTTGACGACCGCCGTCAAGCGCAGCATGCTTTGGGTTGGGAAATCAACGCTTCCGCTGAGCGTGGCGCGTTGGTGCTGTCCATTCGCGATTCATCCGGGCACCCGGTAGAAGCGGCGAGCCTGCATGCGGTGGTTGGACGCGCTACCCATGTTAAAGATGATTTCACCCCAGAGTTTCTTTATGATGGGCAAGATTATGTAGCGCGCGCCAGTTTGGCGGAAGGGAATTGGAACATGCGCATGACAGCGACAGCGCAAGACGGCACAACCTTTGAACAAAGGGTTGTACTGCACGTGGAGCGCTGACGATGACGGCGATCTCTGCCTGTCCTGCATGTGATGCGGTACCTGCGGCGCAGACCGTTGCTCAGCAAGATGTGCTATCTGATCAGTCGTTAGCCCTAAGCGTACCGCAGGTTCATTGCGGCGCATGTATTTCAAAGGTCGAGAACACGCTCGCTGCTTATCCGGGTGTCCACAGCGCTCGCGTAAACCTGTCTTTGAAGCGCGCCTTCGTTGAGGCAGAGCCGCAGGTTTCAATTGATGACCTAATCACGCAATTGGCCGGGGTTGGGTATGAGGCCCACGAGCTCGACCAAGGGGCGCTGAGTGCGACGGTTAATGACAAAGCCAGGCGGGACTTGCTCATGCGGCTGGGTTTGGCGGGCTTTGCGGCGATGAACGTCATGCTGCTGTCCGTTGCCGTTTGGGCCGGGGCGGAAAACGCCACACGTGACTTGTTTCATTGGATTTCGGCGGCCATTGCTTTGCCAGCGCTCGCCTACACGGCCAGTCCGTTTTACAAAAGCGCCTGGAAGGCATTGCGGGCACGGCAGCTCAATATGGACGTGCCCATTGTCTTGGCCATAGTTCTTGCCGTGGTCACCTCCGTTTGGGAAACCGCACTTTCCGGCCACCACGCCTATTTTGATGCCGCACTGACGCTGGTGTTCTTTCTTCTTGCAGGTCGCTATTTGGATCACCGTACCCGCGCTGCCGCACGTTCGGCAGCGGAAGAGTTAACTGCATTAGAAGTGCCACGCGCCACCCGTGTTGACGGGGACACTACGTCGACAGTTGCGATTTCAGAATTGCAGGTGGGCGACCTTGTGCTTGTCAAACCGGGTGGTCGTATGCCTGTGGACGGTGAGATCGTTTCAGGAGAGTCAGAACTGGACCGCTCGCTGCTAACCGGTGAAACGCTACCCGTCTTTGCAAAGCCGGGGCAAAACGTGAGCGCTGGCGAAGTGAACTTGACGGGTCCTTTGACCGTAAGGGCAGCTGCGATTGGCGCAGACACAAGCCTGCAGCGCATGGCGAACCTAGTGGCCATCGCTGAAAGCGGGCGCTCTCGGTATCGCTCGCTCGCAGACAGCGCTGCAAAACTTTATGCGCCCGGCGTACATATCCTATCCGCTTTGGCCTTTCTTGGCTGGTATGTGTTCACTCTTGATGTGCGCACGGCGCTCAACATCGCGGCCGCTGTTTTGATCATCACATGCCCATGTGCTTTGGGCCTCGCAGTGCCGGCAGTGACAACGGCGGCGAGTGGACGCTTGTTCCAAAAGGGTATGCTGGTGAAGAGCGCCACTGCTTTAGAACGGCTTGCGACTGTCGACACAGTGGTTTTTGACAAGACCGGAACGCTCACGCAAGGCACGCCAGTGGTCACCAATTGGGCCGCCTTAGATGCCGAGGCAGCCAGCGTCGCGCTTGCATTGGCATCAGGCTCGGCGCATCCGCTCAGCCAGGCGATTGTTCAGGCCGGGGCAGGGGGCATCGCTGCGGAGCTTAGCGATATCCAAGAGCGTCCGGGCTTTGGCATCGAAGCGGTGTGGCAGGGCAAGCCGGTTCGTTTGGGGCGCTGTGATTGGGTTGGCGCTCAGCCAGTGGAGGGCACCGCTGTTTACCTAAAGGTAGGCGCTGAGACTGCCTTTGCCATTCGCTGCACTGATGCACTGCGTCCGGGTGCTGCGCAAACCGTTTCCGATTTACGAGAACAAGGGTTCCATGTGCATCTGCTGTCAGGGGATGCAGAAAACGCGGTTGAGGCGATTGCCCAAGAGCTTGGGATTGAGGATTGGCGGGCGGAATTCCTGCCAGAAGAAAAATCTGAATATATCAAAGCCCTCAATGATGCTGGTCATCGTGTTCTCATGGTTGGAGATGGTCTAAACGATACCGCAGCCCTAACCGCAGCCGATGTGTCTATCTCTCCTGCATCTGCGTTGGATGCGGCACGCGTGGCGTCTGATATCGTTTTGCTTGGGACTGATTTATCTCCAGTAACCGATGCCTTGCTGGTTGCGCGTCGCGCGGTTCGTCGGATCAAAGAGAATTTTCGTATTGCAACACTGTATAACGTCGTCGCGGTGCCACTGGCTGTGGCTGGACTTGCCACTCCATTGATCGCAGCGATTGCCATGTCCACCAGTTCAATTACGGTGAGTTTGAACGCATTAAGAGTGAGAGTGAAATGACAGTCCTAGGAATCTTAATTCCAGCATCACTTTTGTTGGGCGGTCTTGGGCTTTTCGGCTTCTTCTATACGCTGCGCAAAGATCAATATGATGACCCGAAAGGGGACGCAGAGCGCATTTTATCCGGCGACTATGACGACCACCCGAAACCTTAAGGTTTAACTGACCTTCAGATGAAAGGTCTCTTCTCGCGCAAGCTCTCGCATCAGCCTTTGAACTTCATGCGCCTTGAGCACGCGACGCGCCGTTTTGGTATGCTCAGCAAACGTCGCCAAGCTTTCCAAGCCTTCGCTGCTCTCCTCAGAAAAGGCCTCCCCTGCAATCTTGCCGTGGAACAGGCTTTCCGCTGCCATACCGTTGGCGCGGATGACATGGTGATCTGCTAGAAGAATGTGGTGAAAGCGGATCGGAAGAGCGACTGGTGCATGGCCGATGCCGTTGTAGCCCATCAAGAACTTAGCAGCGATAAGCACTTCGCGATTGCCGAATAGTTCGAAACACAGAACGTGTGAAAACAGAAGACGATGATTGGCCGATACAAAGGTGTCCTTCGCGGGATGTGCTGGACTTAGGGCATGCGCGGGAACCCGGATTGGTCTCGCCATAGGATCAGACGTTTGGTCCAGAGAAAGTTGACAAGCACCGGCCCAAAGAACGGGCTGCAACCCGCTGTCATTTGTCTGAACATAATCCCCCACAACGAGGTCCTGCACTGGCAAGGGGCCGCGATCCGTCTGGATCAAAGTCCCTTCCAGAAAACATGGCACTGTGCCTTTTGATGGGGTGTCATTTACGCCGTAGTTCGCGCCGCCATCTGTGGTCTCTAGGGATTCGCCTTGGCCTGTACCGCCAAGTTGCGTCGATGTCATACCCGCTGCGGGGCCGTTGGTTGCGGTGAACTCGGACTCAAACGAGATGAACTGAACGACCACACCGTCTTCAACCACGGCGACTGCACCATTTTTGTGTACGCCATTGAATGTTGCTGAGTTGGCGGATTCGATGACGTAGATGTCTTTGCCCGCAACGGTATCCTCGACAGTGCCGAGATCATTGGTCGTCCGCACCGACCCGTTGGGATGATAGATCACAATCTGCACGTTGCTTGGATCGCTACCTGCATCAAGTGCGATCTCCACGAAGTCTACGTTCCCGGCACCCAGAAATTTGACCTCAGATACAAAAGGGTCTGGCATGGCGTCATCCTTTCAGAAAGAAAGCAATCCGAGTTTAGCTTGGCCCGATCATGAAACAGTTAACTTGACGGGCTTGCAGGCGACGACATGCGAGGTCTGCTGTCTCACGGGTGAGCCCCATAAAGTTCGCGTCAAAACCACGCTTGGACTTCACGACTTTCCGCAGCGACCCATCGAGCGTGCTCATTTCCGCAAGCGCAGTTTTCAGTAGAACTTTTTCGGCGGCATAGCGGCTGCCATAACGGCCAACGTTGATCCCCCAGTGCCGACCGCCGGAGGTCGACAGGCGAGTTACAACCTGAGGCTCTTGCTCTTCGATGATTGTCGGCGCTGCTGGCTCTGCGGTTTTTGCTGCAGTGGGATAGATTGATGCGGTGTTGGCTTTCGCTTCCTTCAGCGCATTTTTGATTTCAGCATCCATCACTTCGTTCGCGGCCAAAACAGTTGGCGCTGGAGCGCTTGCTGTTGTGGGTCGGATGTTTGGACGAAGGCTCTTTTTCACTGCTGTCGCAACCCGAATTGTTTTGCCGACAGGCTCGGATGCAGACCCGCCAGAGGTGCCTGCATTGCCCGCATAAGCTGGACGTGTCGGTTTGCGCAGGGCGACCCGGCTTGGTGCACGGCGGAAGCCCAGATCAAGCAATTCGGCGACCTTGGCATTGCGAGACGCGGTGGAGCGGCCACCAAATACAGTCGCGATGATGCGTTCGCTGCCGCGTTCGGCAGAGGCAACAAGGTTAAAGCCCGCTGCACGGGTGTAGCCAGTTTTGATGCCATCAGCGCCGCGATAGTTGCTTAGAAAGCGGCGGTTTGTATTGGCCACTTGCTTAACACCGGCGTGCGTCGATTGGCGGGAGAAGAGGTTGTAGTACTGCGGGTAATCATACAGCAGATGGCGCCCCATTGTGGTCATGTCCCGGGCAGTGGACATATGGCCATTCTCAGTAAGACCATGGGCGTTCTTAAATGTGGTCCGGGTCATGCCCAAAGCACGCGCTGTGCGGTTCATCCGGCGGGCAAATGCTGCTTCAGACCCGGAGACGGCCTCACCGATTGCGGTTGCCGCGTCGTTAGCAGATTTCACGGCGGCTGCGCGCACAAGATAGCGCAGGGCAATGCGCTGGCCGGCTTTCAAACCGAGCTTTGAAGGTGGCTCTGCCGCGGCAACTTTGGAAATCCGCACCTTAGTGTCCATGGTGAGCTCGCCGTTCTGAACCGCTTCAAATGCGATATAGAGCGTCATCATTTTGGTCAAAGAGGCGGGATGCAGACGCGTATCAGCGTTGCGTGAATGCAGAACCTTGCCTGAGCGAGAATCGACCACCATAGCCGCATAAGGCGCAGCCACCGCTGAGAGCGCGGTCATGCACAAAAGAAAACCTGTGATCAGGATAAATAGCCCAAAATGGGCCGGCCTGTTTTGCCGAACCTTCACTGTTACTTGCCCTTACTGCCTCTGCCGCCGATTTTTTCGGCTGACCTTTTGTAGAAAGGCTACCATAGGGTGGTTTTTAAAGAAACCCTTTGATTCAAGCGGTTTGCAAAAGTTTAAGGCAGGTTAATTTCAATATTTAGCGTGTGCCGTAAAGTGAGCCACTAAACCATCGATTGTGGCGAGAATGTGGCAGAGAAAGATATCTGCGCGGAACCTGTTCTCGGCCAACTGGAACCTGAAGCCGCTGTTCCGACGCGCACGATTTCTTAGTAAAGTCATGCAAAGTGGTTAAAAAATCGGTTTTTGCGAAGGAAATGTCGCCCGAATCGAGATTCGAGGTATATTGGAAACCAAGGTCAGCGCAGGGCCGCTTATGTCGGTGTCGAATGGATCACATTTTGCTGGATTCAGCCACTGAGCGCATACCAGCGGCCACTGGGGTCTTTCATATTGGTGATGACAGGCTATATAACGCGCGGATACGAAGCATCGGAATGACATTAGGTATGGCAGCACAGCCGTTTTTCATGACGTCGGATAATGAAGATGACAGCGATGTAGGCATCGCGGTCAAAACCCGTGCGCGCACGAAACGGCCGCCGCTGTATAAAGTCCTGCTGCTAAACGATGACTACACGCCGATGGAATTTGTGGTGCAAATTCTTGAGCAGTTCTTTGGCCTGACCCACGCGCAGGCCTTTGAGATTATGCTGACGGTGCACAAAAAAGGCGTCGCAGTCGTTGGTGTGTTTAGCCACGAGATCGCTGAGACAAAGGTCACACAGGTGATGGACTTTGCTCGACGCCACCAACACCCGCTTCAATGCACCATGGAAAAGGAGTGATCCGCGGCAAAGCCCGGGATCAAGAGCCTCATGTCATCTTCTCGATTGTCGCTGGCCGTTGAAAGCGGCCAGATTTCATTGCCTGCCGAAGGGCGAATTGCAGTTTTTGCGCCAAGCGCAGGAATGAACCTGTCGGCTTTGCCGCGCGAACGCGTTCAAGTGATTACGTCTTTGAAGCCCGACTACGACGCCTTCTCTGCAGCTGGATATGATGTCGCTCTCGCACCCGAAGGTGATTATTCTGCTGCCTTGGTCTTCGTAACACGTGCCAAAGCAGAAGCGCGGGCGCTTGTTGCGCAGGCGTCTGAATTAGCGGACATCGTTTTCATCGATGGGCAAAAAAACGACGGCGTGGATTCAATGCTTAAGGATTGCAAAAAACGCGTCGGTCTTAATGGGTCTTTCTCTAAAGCGCATGGCAAGCTCTTCTGGTTTGAGGGGGGGGACTTTAGCGATTGGAAAGAGGCTGGCCCTTCCGAGGTTGCGGCAGGTTTTGTGACCCGTCCCGGCGGTTTCTCGGCTGATGGCATCGATCCGGCATCTGCAGCTCTGGTCGCAGCTTTGCCTGACAAGCTTGGCCGACAGGTTGCGGACTTGGGGGCTGGCTGGGGATATCTGTCCAAGGCTGTTCTGGAACGTGCCGATGTTGAAGATCTATACCTCGTCGAGGCCAATCACGTCGCGCTAGATTGTGCACAGCAAAACATCACCGACAGCCGGGCCAGTTTTCACTGGGCGGATGCGATAACCTGGGAGCCGCGCGCGCGGATGAACACGGTTGTTATGAACCCACCGTTTCACAGCGGCCGCGCAGCCAACCCGGCGCTTGGCAAATCGTTCATTGCGGCCGCGGCGCGAATGCTAGCACCTTCTGGCCAGCTTTGGATGGTGGCCAACAGACACCTTCCGTACGAGGCGACCTTGGAAGGTTTGTTTGGCAAGGTTGAAGAAATCACCGGCGACAATCGGTTCAAAATCTTACGCGCTGAACGGCCTTCTCGCGCGAAGGGATAAATCCGCGTAACGTTCTTCAAGAATCGCGGGCAAAAGACGTAGTGGGGATAGACATGTCATTTTCAATTGCAGGTAAGACCGCCATTGTGACCGGAGCCGCCAACGGGATCGGTCTCGCCATCTCCCGCGAATTCGCCGAGCAAGGGGCGAATGTGATGATGGTAGACATGGATGACAAACAACTCAGCAAAGAAGCAGGCGATGTACCTGAGGGCAGCAAGATCGAGTTCTTCGCTGGTGATTTGCGCGAACGGCTGACAATCGCCAATCTGGTCTCTGCCACCATAGATGCGTTTGACCGCGTTGATATCTTGGTCAATGCCAGCCGCCAAATGATGCGGACAGATCCGCTTGATATGGATGACGACAGCATCTCTATCATGTTGAACCAGAACTTGCTGACGTCCTTGCATCTAAGCCAAGCAGTGGCAAAGCGCATGATCAAGCAGGCTGATGCAGAAGAGCAGGAGGGGCTTGCGGGCTCTATCGTCAACATGTCGTCGATCTCTGCATGCCGCACCAACCCGGACCTTATGGGGTATTCCATGGCAACGGCGGCGCTGGACCAAATGACTCGTGGCTTGGCGACCGCTTTGGCACCGCACCGCATTCGCGTGAATGCAGTTGCCTTTGGATCGGTCATGAGCGCGAGCTTGCAGAATATTTTGAAAGAAAACCCGGATTATCGTGGTGATATCGAAGCGCATACGCCACTCGGTCGCATTGCGCCGCCGACGGAACTTGCTGATACGGTAAGATATCTGGCGTCTGACGCATCTGCCTTTATGACAGGGCAAATCATCACCGTTGATGGCGGTCGGACATTGATCGATCCGGTTTCCTCTCCGGCGCACTAAAGAAACACATACTGGACCGGCGCATGACTGACTCTATGGAACAACAAAAGGCTCAGGCCAGCGCTTGGTTTCGAACACTGCGCGACGATATTGTTGCAGCGTTTGAGGGGCTGGAGGATAGCCACGACGTCGGGCCGTTTTCAGATCAACCAGCCGGACGCTTTGAGGTTACGGAGACCAAACGCGCCTCTGATGATGGGACTGATGCAGGCGGCGGCTTGATGTCCGTGATGCGCGGCGGGCGTGTGTTTGAGAAGGTCGGCGTGAACGTTTCCACGGTGTTTGGAACGCTTGGGGAACGCGCGCAAGCTGCCATGGCTGCGCGCAAAGGTCTACCGGGTATGAAAGATGATCCGAGGTTCTGGGCTTCGGGGATTTCATTGGTGGCGCATATGCAAAACCCCCATTGTCCTGCAGTGCACATGAACACACGCATGTTCTGGACGCCCTATGGTTGGTGGTTCGGCGGTGGTTCCGACCTAAACCCGTGTCTGGAATATGACGAGGACACCGGTCATTTTCATGGTGTCCAAAAAGAGCATTGCGACCGGCACGGAGACCAGCACTATCCCCGCCTGAAGGAATGGGCGGACGAGTATTTCTATATTCCGCACCGCGGCCGCGCGCGCGGAGTTGGTGGTATTTTCCTAGATGACCATAACTCTGGAGATTGGGACACGGATTTCGCGTTCATCCAAGACATCGGCAAAGCCTTTTTGCCTGCTTTTGTTCCCTTGATCGAAAAGCGACGCGTCGACGACTTCGGCGATACGGAGAAGCATGCGCAACTTGTGCACCGTGGTCTCTATGCCGAGTATAATCTGGTTTATGACCGTGGAACTAAGTTTGGGCTAGAGACCGGGCATGACGCAAATGCAGTGCTGATGAGCCTACCACCAATGGCGAAATGGGTCTGAGTTTGTCTTTTGCATACGCATACATGACGCTCTGTTTTGGCGTTGCGCTGTTTCAGATCGCCCTAATTGCCGGCGCTCCTTGGGGTAAGATTACCCAAGGTGGACGCTACGAAGGGCCACTGCCGGTCTCTGGACGGATTGCGGCGGCAGCCTCCATCGTGGTTATTTTGGCGATGGGGCTTTCTGTCATGTCCGCCGCCGGCACTTGGCCAGAATGGCCTCGCTGGACCGGGTTTGTTGCTTTAGGTGTTCAGGCTTTGTCTTGCATTGCAAATTGGATAACGCCTTCATCTGCAGAGCGCCGCATCTGGGGGCCGATAACCAGCCTAATGCTTGGGTTGGCTGCTGCAGTGGTGTTTCAATTTGTTCGGTAGGCTGAGGTTGGGTTCGATCTAGGTAAGGTCGAAAAAGCCAGCAGGTGCCAGGGCCAACAACTCTTCGCCAAGCTCACGACCAAGATCCTCTGCACCAGACAGCAATGCACGCCCTTCAATTTCAAGGCAATCGGACCCGTCTGGTCGCAGAATTTCGCCGCGCAAGTGGATTTCGGGGCCATCAATCTCGGACAGAGCCGCAATGGGTGTTTCGCAGGACCCATCTAGCGCGCGCAAGAAAGCCCGTTCGCAACGCACGCGCCAGCCTGTTTCTTCATCGTGAATAGCGCTCAGCATATGCTGGGCTAGGGAGTCATCGACACGACATTCCAGCCCGATTGCGCCTTGGGCGACGGCGGGGAGCATCTCGTCAGGTTCAATCGCTGACGTGACCTTGTCGAGCATGCCCAGCCGGGTGAGGCCCGCCATGGCAAGAAAAGAACAATCGGCGACTTCGTCTGATAGTTTCGTCAGGCGGGTCTGCACGTTGCCACGGAATTCAACCACGTCAAGGTCAGGGCGTTTGCGCAAAAGCTGCGCGCGTCGGCGCAAGGAAGACGTCCCGACCTTCGCGCCCGCTGGCAACTCGGAGATCGAGCCATACTTCAATGAAATGAAGGCATCCCGAACGTCTTCACGCGGCAGGAATGTCTCTAGCGCCAGGCCTTCGGGCTGCTCAGTTGGCATGTCCTTGGTGGAGTGGACCGCGACGTCGATATCACCGCGAAGCATCGCTTCTTCGATCTCTTTGGTGAACAAACCCTTGTTGCCGATTTCCTTAAGCGGGCGATCGGCGTCGATCATCTGCCGATTGTCGCCCGTCGTCGCGATGACTTCGATGTGAAATGCGGCTTCAGGCAAATCAAAGGCTTCCATCAACCGATCCCGAGTCTCATGGGCCTGTGCCAAAGCCAATGGAGAACCACGTGTCCCTATTTTTAGGGGAGAGTCCGGTGTCGGGAAAGTAAGCGTCGCTGGGTTGGTCATGGCTCGAGGTCTAGCCGCGCTAGATTGTCCTGACAAGGAGAATGCCACCTCCCGAGCCTTGACATCTTGTCGCTTGCGCTAGACCTAACGAGAGACAGCGAAGAGCGAGGAAGACCATGGCAGAGCAAAAAACCATCCTGCGAGCCCTAGCGGGTGAAACCCTGCCAACGCCGCCAATTTGGATGATGCGCCAAGCAGGGCGGTATTTGCCAGAGTACCGCGCGACCCGAGCGCAGGCCGGGGATTTTCTTTCGCTGTGTTACAATTCCGAGCTGGCTGCCGAAGTGACCCTGCAGCCGATCCGTCGCTACGGGTTTGATGCCTCGATCCTGTTTGCAGACATTCTTTTGTTGCCGCAGGCCTTGGGTGCAGATCTTTGGTTTGTGACTGGCGAGGGGCCACGACTTTCCACGATTCAGTCTCAAGCGGACTTTGATGTGCTGAAGCCAGCAGATGCGGTGCACGACACGTTGTCGCCAATCTATGAAACGGTACGTATTCTGCGGCGCGAACTTCCTGCCGAGACTACATTGATTGGCTTTGCTGGAGCGCCTTGGACCGTTGCGACGTATATGATCGCTGGACGGGGGACGCCCGACCAAGGGCCAGCGCATGCGCTAAAGGACGAAAATCCAGACCTATTTGGTCAAGTCATTGATCGCCTGGTCGAAGGAACAATCACGTATTTGTCTGAACAGATCAAAGCAGGCGCTGAAGTGGTGAAGCTCTTTGACAGTTGGGCAGGCTCTCTCAAAGGCGCCGACTTTGAGCGCTACGCGGTAGAGCCAACCAAACGCATTATTGCGGCGCTGAAAGACATGCATCCAAATACACCGATCATCGCTTTCCCCCGTGGGGCGGGTGAGCGATATGAAGGTTTCGCGCAAGCGACTGGCGCGGATTGCGTGGCTTTTGATGATGGTGTGACCGCGGCTTGGGCGGCTCAACATGTTCAGAAAGATGGGTGCGTTCAGGGCAACCTGAAATCATCCCACATGGTTACGGGCGGAGATGCCTTGGTTGCGGAGACACGCGCCATTGTGGACGCGCTAAGGGGCGGGCCTCACATCTTTAACCTTGGGCACGGGATCACGCCGGATGCGGATCCCGAAAACGTGCAGTTGATGATTGATACGGTGCGCGGCCACTGATCACTCGGCTGCATCTCGCCCTTCTTGTCGCTCTCGGATCATTTTGACGTTCTTACGGCTGATCGGATGCACGGTTCCGGTGGTCGCAAAAATGCGCGGGTTGCCGTTCTCATAAATAATGCGCCCCATGGCGTCCCATGCGAGCCAAACAGAACGGTGTATGCGCATACCTCGTGCCGGGTCTAGCTTCTCCTCAGCTGCTGTCAGCGACATAGACAAAAGCTGTTCGCCGTTTTGTGTTGTGACACGGATGTATTTATTCTCAGCAACGATTTGTAAGACGGGCCCCCTGACTGGGGCCAAAAGAAGCCCTTGTATCTGCTCGTTCTCTAGGTCGGGTTTTGCGGTTTCAATTGGGACCTCTACAGGCGCACTTTTTTCTGGCCAACGCAGAACGCGAACGTTCAGGTCTCCTTCGTCCAGGATTGCCTGAAAGTCGCTTTCCAAGACAAACAGCAGAATCAGAAGAGCGGAGCACGCGACTGTTGTCTCAGAAACAATGAGCCCCAAAAACTTCATCGCATAACTGTGTTCCTCAAAAAAACCTTCTGGCACCCACAAGAGCATAATGATTGCTTCGGGCACCACAGTTGGGACCACAGCGACAAACGCGGCGATCAAAAGTGGCACACCATATGGCGCCATACGCACAACATTCCATGGGGCAAGCCATATGAGACAAGCGGCTTGAACAAAGGAAAGTGCGAAGGGCAGAAAGAAAAGGAAAGCGAAGGAGAGATGCTCAAATCCGCTGGGTTGCAAGAGAGGCAAACGAAGCGAGGCGAGGCTTACAATCAAAACGAAAAGCGGAGAATAGGCTGTTTTGATCGCATAGAGTCGTAGATTTCTTTCAACGGTGCGTTTGTTTGGGGGCAGGGTCGCCGATTTCTGTAAATACAGGGAAAGAAAGTCCGAAATGGTGCTAGGCAAGAGGCCTCCATTTGAGTTCGTTAACACTGAACGTTCTCAAAGCTGTAGATCCTTTGGTGTTCCCACTCCCCAGCAGCCCAAAGGAACCGTTGCTCGTCGAACGTAGGTTTAGCTTAGCGACTGTGGCCGCGGATGAAAGCGTTGCTCGCGAAACTTGTGAAGTGCGTCACGAAAACGTGCTTTCGAGTCAGGCGCTTCCAAAGCAGGGTAAATTCAGCGCCCGTTACTTGAATGCGTTTTCTCCCCTCGTATTCGCAGGCAGGGGTCGCTGACATAAAAACGCTGCGGTTATTGCAATTGCATCCCCATATGCATCCCCCAGGTTGCACCAATACCATGTGTTTTAATGATCAAGGCCAGCAAGGTGTTGCTGGCCTTGTTTCTATAAGGCAACAACGGACTTCGGGCCGATGAACGGGTGGGTTCTTTATAAATTGGGGAAGTGGTGGCGTGGGGGAGACTTGAACTCCCGACCTCTCGATTATGAGTCGAGCGCTCTAACCAGCTGAGCTACCGCGCCATGAGTGGAGCGGGGTTTAGGCCAGCCCGCAGATAGCGTCAAGAGGAAAGCGACGAGAAAATCCCGTCGCTTTCAAAAAAATGTGCAGCACTTATTTGGCGGCGGTGACGATCATTTCGACCTTCAGTTCCGGGCGTGCCAATTTAGACTCCCCGCAAGCCCGCGCAGGCGCGTGGCCTTCTGGCACCCAGGCGTTCCAAACCTCATTCATTTCAGCGAAGTAACCCATGTCAGACAGCCAGATGGTGCATTGCAAAATGCGGGTTTTGTCGGAACCGGCTTCGGCGAGCAGGGCATCAATCTTGTCCAAGCACTCTTGGGTTTGTTTCTGAATAGACTCACCTGCTGTTCCCACTTGGCCAGTCAGGTAAATCGTTTCGTTGTGGACAACGATCTTGCTGCTGCGGACGCCAGTGTGTTTGCGAATGATCTCGCTCATGACTTACACCTCTTCGTAATGGATTTGTATTTCGTGACCTGTGACAGATCGTTCTGTCGGGGCGTCTATATGCAAAAACGCATATTGTCTTATGCCAATTTACGCAATTGGATGTGACCAGCTGGCGGGCTAAGTACGCACTGCAATGTGAGGCATCTTGGGAAAGAGAGCGATGTCTATTTTAGAAATTGAAGACCTTAAAAAGGTCTATGAAGGTGGCTTTGAAGCGCTCAAGGGCGTGAGCTTAGAGATTGAAGAAGGTGAGATCCTAGCTTTGCTTGGGCCAAACGGCGCAGGCAAGACCACGCTTATTTCCACCATTTGCGGAATCACGACCAGCACATCAGGTGATGTGCATGTGGGTGGTTTTAATATCAAAGATGATTACCGCGCTGCGCGCAGTCTGATTGGACTGGTGCCGCAAGAAATCAACCTCGAACCTTTTGAAACGGTTTGGAATACGGTGCGGTTCTCGCGGGGGCTTTTCGGTAAGAAGCGCAACGACGCCTACCTAGAGACGGTGCTGCAAAAGCTTAGCCTGTGGGACAAAAAAGACAGTCGCATCATGGAGCTTTCGGGCGGCATGAAACGCCGGGTGTTGATCGCCAAAGCGCTGAGTCATGAACCGCGTGTGTTGTTCTTGGACGAACCGACTGCTGGTGTCGACGTCGCGCTACGCAAAGACATGTGGGACACGGTCGCGGAACTGAAGCGTGATGGCGTCACAATCATTCTGACCACGCATTACATCGAAGAAGCAGAAGCGATTGCCGACCGGGTTGGAGTGATCAACAAGGGCGAATTGCTGTTGCTTGAAGAAAAGGCGTCGTTGATGCAACGGCTTGGTAAGAAGCAAATGAAGGTTGAATTGCAAGACGCCATTCAGTCATTGCCTGAAAGCCTGAGCGCCTATGATCTTGCGTTAGAAGAAGGAGGCTCTGTGCTGACCTATTCGTATGACACGCGATCAGAGCGTACTGGTATTACAACCTTGCTGTCGGACCTTTCGGCGGCGGGGCTTGTGCTTAAGGACTTACAGACCGCGCAGAGCAGTTTGGAAGACATCTTTGTCGGTCTCGTTGAGGAGGGCCAATCATGAATTGGACCGCAATTACCGCCATCTACAAATATGAAATGGCGCGTTTCTTCCGCACGTTGACCCAGAGCTTTATCTCTCCGGTCATTTCTACGTCCCTTTATTTCGTGGTGTTCGGCGCTGCCATCGGCAGCAGGATCGAGCAGGTCGAAGGCGTAAGCTATGGCGCATTCATTGTCCCAGGTTTGATTATGCTTTCGATCATGACACAGGGGATTTCGAACGCGTCGTTCGGCATCTACTTTCCGAAATTCATAGGGACGATCTACGAACTGCTTTCTGCACCAGTGAACTTCATTGAAATCGTCATTGGGTATGTCGGCGCCGCGGCGACCAAGTCGCTCTTTATTGGTGTTGTCATTCTGGCAACCGCCGGGTTCTTTGTGGATTTAGAGATTCAGCACCCCATCGCGATGATCGCCTTTATGGTTCTGACTTGTACAAGTTTCGCGCTGTTCGGATTCATCATCGGGATCTGGGCGAAAAACTTTGAGCAGCTTCAATTGGTGCCGCTGTTAATTGTGACGCCTTTGGTTTTCTTGGGCGGGTCTTTTTACTCGATCTCGATGTTGCCTCCATTTTGGCAGACAGTGACCCTGTTTAACCCGGTTGTTTACCTGATCTCTGGATTCCGCTGGGCATTCTTTGGATTGGCAGATGTCCCGGTTGGATTGAGCCTCGTGGCGATTGCCGGGTTCACAGCGGTTTGCTTGGTCGCGATCTGGTGGATCTTTAAGTCTGGCTGGAGAATTCGCAGCTAAAAGTCTCATTTTTTGGGGAAAAAAACTGCAAAAGTATCAAATGGGCGCTTTCTGAAAGCGCCCATCTTGTTTGGCAAGGAAACGCGTTCTACATGCGATGCATGAAACGTTGGATCCCATTTACGAAGAAGTCTCCCACCGTCGCAGTTGTGCGTTTGGCTGGTGTTATTGCAGCCGGAAACCGCGGTGGCCTGAGCGATCAGGCGCTCGCCCCTTTGATCGAGAAAGCTTTCCGCCGCGGCAAGCCTGATGCGGTTGCGCTTATACTAAATTCTCCGGGTGGCTCGCCTGTGCAAAGTGCACTGATCGGAGCACGTATCCGTCGTTTAGCAGAAGAGAAGGATATCCCGGTTTACGCATTCGTTGAGGATGTCGCCGCGTCTGGTGGGTACTGGCTCGCCGCTTCTGCCGATGAAATCTATGTGGACGCGTCATCCGTCGTTGGTTCTATCGGTGTGATTTCAGCGGGCTTTGGTGCCCATGAACTCCTTGAGCGCCATGGCATTGAGCGCCGCGTACACACAGCGGGCAAATCGAAATCTATGCTCGATCCGTTCCGTCCCGAAAAAGAAGAGGACGTGGAGCGGCTCAACACAATGCTCGAAGATATCCACGAAAACTTCATTGTTCATGTTCGAAGCCGACGTGGTGAAAAGCTTGTCGACAACGAAGACCTTTTCACCGGCGAGATTTGGATTGGTCAAAAGGCGGTCGACCAAGGGCTTGCCGACGGCTTGGGTCACATCGTGCCGGTGATGAAAGAGAAGTTTGGCAAGGACGTACGTTTCCGCCGCTATGACCAACGCCGGCCCTTCTTGCAGCGGTTCGGCGCGCAGCTTGCGCAAGATGCCCTAACCGGGCTAGAGGAACGGGCAAGTTACGCGCGGTTTGGGCTTTGAAGTGTTAGCAAAGATTGTTCTCCTTTTTCTCGCAGGCATGGCTGTCTTGGCCATGTTCGGCAAGCTTAGCGTGCCGGGCAAGAAGACCCTGCAGAAACAGTTGAACGCAAGACGATGCTCCGATTGTGGGCGATTTCAGTTTGGTAAGGGCCCTTGTCCCTGCCGCAGCAAAAAGGGCTAAAGTTCATGCTCGTTTGGCTAACGGCCGGTTTGGGTCTGATAATTCTGCTTCTCGCTGGGGACGCATTGGTGCGAGGTGCAGTCAACCTCAGTCTGCGTGTGGGTATCCCCGCGTTGATCGTAAGTCTGACCATCGTTGCTTTTGGAACATCTGCCCCTGAGTTGCTGATTGCAATCAGCGCGATTGATGACGGTGCTCCAGGTATCGCAATGGGGAACGTGGTCGGTTCTAATACGGCCAACGTGCTGATGGTTCTTGGCATTCCAGCCATTTTGTCGCGATTGCATACAAGCACCTGTGATACGCGAAAAAACTATTTGTTCATGATGGGCGCCACGGTGCTTTTCATCGGATTGGCTTTCTGCGGTGTCTTCACTTGGGTAAGTGGCTTGATCTTGTTGGCCGCTCTGGCCTTCGTTTTGGGTGACGCTTTTCGTATGGCGATGCAACATCGCAAGGCGGGAAAAACCGTTTGTGACAATGCCGACGAAGATCTGGAGGATCTAGAGGGCGCAGATCCAGATTTGCCTTGGTGGCGGATTATTGTGTTTCTTGGCTTGGGCTTGATCGGTTTGCCGTTTGGCGCGGATCTGCTGGTCGATAGTTCTGTTGAAATTGCGCGGATGTTCCATGTGGAAGAGGCGGTGATTGGCTTGACGCTTGTTGCCGTTGGCACCAGCCTCCCTGAACTTGCCACAACAGTCATGGCAGCCTTGCGTCGTCAGGCCGATGTAGCTTTGGGCAACGTCATCGGGTCAAACATGTTCAACCTGTTGGCCATCGTTGGAATTGCGAGCTTGATTGGCCCAATCCCTGTTGATCCAGAGTTCCTAGAGTTCGACTTGTGGGTCATGGCCGGTGCAAGCCTGTTGCTGCTGCCATTTGTCTGGTTCAAGAAAGACATCACACGCCGCTGGGGTGTCCTCTTAACGGCCCTCTATGTCGCGTACATCTTGGTCGTACTTTCCTAAAACTAAGCCGGTTATAGGTCGCGGGTTATCAGACCGATACCAGGTCATTTATTGTCAGTAGAGTGAGCGGCGGTAGCCACAACCAAATAAGTTGTGCACCGGTCACACTTCCGTCACGGAAGCGTTACAAAAATCATAGTGTTTTCAGTGTTTTGGCTGGCTTGAAAATTAATTTATATTAAAATCAATGACTTAGGGTTTTGCCTAAAAAATAGGCAACGATTGATTTTGGGTTAAAAATAAGGGGATTTCGAATGTCAGAGAAAGTTATCTGCAGAGTTATCCACAGAATTAGTGGACATGTTCTCTCTTGCCATAGAGCAACTAAGATTGCAGGCAGGGTAAGAATCATAGCTCAATGTGCCCATGACTGACCAAGACCCGAAATCCGAACCATCATTGACCGGACACGCCCGTATCGCGGCGTATCTAAAGACTTTGGATGGATCCCCAGGGGTTTACCGGATGCTGGATGCGCAGGCGCGTGTCTTGTACGTGGGGAAAGCGCGTAATTTGAAAGCGCGCGTGTCGAATTACTCTCGACCAACTGGGCACACAGGCCGGATCGCTCGTATGATCAGCGAAACGGCGACCATGATGTTTCTGACAACAAAGACAGAAACGGAAGCGTTGCTGCTAGAGCAAAATCTCATCAAGCAGCTGAAACCAAAATACAATGTGCTTCTGAGGGATGACAAAAGCTTCCCGAATATCTTCATCTCTTCCGAGCATGATTTTCCCAAGCTTGAAAAGCATCGGGGCGCGAAAACCCAAAAGGGCCGATACTACGGCCCCTTCGCAAGCGCTAAGGCGGTCAATCGGACCATCAATACATTGCAGAAGGTTTTCTTGCTGAGAACATGTTCTGACCGAGAGGTCGAGGCAGGTGACCGCCCTTGTCTGAACTACCATATGAAACGCTGCGCTGGTCCATGCTGTGGCGCGATCAGCGTGGAGGACTATGCAAAGCTCGTCAAAGAAGCGGATGACTTTCTATCGGGTCGCTCGACCCGCGTTCAGGCCGAACTCAAGGAACAGATGAAAGACGCGTCCGATGCCATGGAGTTTGAAAAGGCGGCATCGCTACGCGATCGGATTGCTGCTTTGACTCAAGTGCAGTCGGCCCAAGGCATCAACCCGCGTGGCGTGCCCGAGGCTGACGTTATTGCTTTGCATATGGAAGGGGGGCAGGCATGCGTACAGGTCTTCTTCATCCGTGCCAATCAAAACTGGGGGAATTGGGATTACTACCCGCGCGCAGGGAATGAGATTGATGCGGCCGAAGTGCTGGGTGCTTTTGTGGGGCAGTTCTATGACAGCAAAGACCCTCCGAAGCAGGTGATACTTTCCCACGCAATTGAAGATCAGGAGCTTATGTCCGAGGCGCTTGGCGAAAAGGCCGGTCATAAAGTGCAAATCCTGGTGCCCCAGCGCGGCGAAAAAGCTGAGCTTGTTGCAGGCGCTTTGCGCAATGCAAAGGAGTCTCTTGCTAGAAAGATGAGTGAGAGTGCGACCCAGGTTAAACTTCTCAAAGGTGTCGCCGAAGCCTTCGATCTTGATCAACCGCCAAAGCGGATCGAAGTTTACGACAACTCTCACTTACAGGGCACAAATGCGGTAGGCGGTATGATTGTCGCCGGTCCCGAAGGGTTCATGAAGAACAGCTATCGCAAATTCAATATTCGCGGTGAGGACATTACGCCTGGCGATGACTTCGGAATGATGAAGGAAGTGCTGCTGCGGCGGTTCAAGCGGCTTCAAAAGGAAGACCCCGAACGCGAGAAAGGCCAATGGCCCGATTTGTTACTGATTGACGGCGGTGCGGGTCAGGTCTCTGCCGTGCATGAAATCATGCAGCAATGTGGCGTCGAGGACATTGCCATGGTCGGTGTCGCAAAGGGCGTAGACCGTGATCATGGCAAAGAAGAGTTTCACCGGATCGGACAGCGCCCCTTTGCGTTGCGCCGCAATGATCCAGTCCTCTATTTCATCCAGCGGTTGCGCGACGAGGCCCACCGATTTGCGATCGGAACGCACCGTGCGAAACGGGCGAAGTCGGTAAGTGCCACTCCATTGGACGATGTGCCAGGTGTTGGGGCGACCAGAAAACGAGCCCTCTTGGCGCATTTTGGAAGTGCCAAAGCGGTGAGCCGCGCGAATCTCCAAGACCTCAAAGCAGTGGATGGAATCTCGGACTCATTAGCGGAATCAATCTATGATTTCTTTCATGAAGGACGCTGATCAGACTCCTAACCTAAAGTATAGTTACCTACCCGATTTTTGTCCGAATTGCTCTGCGCCATCTAGGCTAAACCTTTGTCGTTCATGTAGAATAATTCTAACGAAGCGTGCACGCTGATGGACGTCTCTGTAACTCGGATCACTAAGCATCCCGATCCGTCTTTGCCCCCAGGGGAGACCATCAGCAATCGAAAGAATTTCGGGGAGTAAATTGCTTCGGCACGAGGCCCGGACATACCCAATGTCCGGGCCTCTTTGATTCTGGTCCATTTTTAGATGCTGAGAGCACAAGCTCATTGTCGCGCGGCTCGAGGGCTTTTCACCAAGCGGGAGACCGGTTAGGAATGGCACATGACCTGGACCTTCCCGAATATCCTGACCGCACTGCGCTTGTTGGCAGCGCCAATGATCGCAGTGATTTTTCTTGTGCTGCCTCGGCCCTTCGCAGACATTCTCGCCTTAACGTTGTTTGTTTGCGCTTCGCTGACTGACTATCTGGACGGCTATCTCGCGCGGAAATGGAACCAGGTAACAAAGCTCGGTGCGATGCTTGATCCAATCGCTGATAAGGCGATGGTGGTGATAGCTCTGATGGTTATCGTTGGTTTCTCATCTCTGTCTTTGGCTTTGGTTTTGCCTGCGGCGATAATTCTGTTTCGTGAGGTCTTTGTGTCTGGTCTAAGAGAGTTCCTAGGCGACACAGCCGGTACGTTGAAAGTAACGAAGCTGGCGAAATGGAAGACGGCTTCTCAGATGGTTGCAATCGCTGTGCTGCTTGCCCAAGGGATTTTTGAACATTACTTCGGCATGTGGTCCTGGGGTATGGATCAAGAGACAGTGGCACTTATCCTGTCCGGCGGGAGTGAAGACGTGAATGGTTTGCGCTCCGTCTATTCAGGCGCTGTTTGGACGAGCCAAGCGGGCTTGGGGCTTTTGTGGATTGCGGCTGTGCTGACCCTCGTGACCGGGTTTGACTATTTCCGCAAAGCAGCACCGTTTTTGAAGGACTAACGCCATGGAACTTGTCTATTTTGCATGGGTAAGAGAGCGGATCGGCCTACCGAAGGAACGCTTTGAAACCAGTGCCGCGACCGTAAATGAACTGGTCGACGAATTGCGCGCCAGAGAAGAGCGCTATGCCTTAGCGTTCTCAGACCTGACTGCGCTAAGAGTGGCGCTAGATCAGGAGCTTTCGGATTTTGATGCTTCTCTGAGTGGCGTGCGAGAAGTCGCTTTCTTCCCGCCAATGACAGGTGGCTAAGATGCGGATCGTTGTGCAAGAGGCGCCATTTGATCTGGGTGCGGAGAGTGATGCTTTCGCCGCTCAACACGAGGGAATGGGGGCGGTCGTCACCTTCACAGGCATTGTGCGCAACAACGCCGAAGGCACGCTGCAGTCGATGCAGATTGAGCACTATTCGGGTATGACGGAAAAGGCGCTGACTAAGATTGCAGAAGAGGCGATAAAGCGTTGGGATCTCGGTGATGTTTTGGTCATCCACCGCTATGGCAATCTCAAGCCTGGCGAACGGATCATGATGGTTGCAACCGCCTCAAAACACCGCGCTGATGCGTTTCAGGCTGCTGATTTCTTGATGGATTTCCTGAAGTCCCGAGCACCATTCTGGAAGAAAGAGATCACCTCTAACTCTGCAGAATGGGTGGCGGCAAAAGACGATGATGAGGACGCGCTGAAGCGCTGGTAAATCAGCTTGGTTGCTGAATCTGCGCCACGTATTTGCGAAGCTCTTCTGCCTCGTGACGGGCATCGCGCAGACCTTCCATCGCAGCGCCAAGCTCTGCTTCAGTCTGGTTCAGCTGATTGGTGAGCTCTGCTTCGCGTTGCTGAAGGTATGTTATCGCCTGATCGCGTGTCTCTTCCGCTTCGTGAAGCTCTTGGCTCATGCGCTCAAGCTGATCCACGTCGGATTGTGCGACCCGCGTGAAGCGGTGCACAAGCCAATTGGCGAACCATCCAAGACAGAATGCAATGAACAGAACAATCGCGGTTGCGATAATAAACTCAATTCTGGACATCGGGGACTGTCTCCTGGGCTTCGGTGTTTTCACCGTTCGTGTCTTCTTCCACCGGATCGGCGTTGTTTTCAAGGGGGGCTTGAGACTCTTCCGTAGGTTCAGAGGTATCTTCAGATACATTCGTCTCTTCGTTTGGCGCAGGCGTATCGGCGACTGGCTCAATTAACACGAACTCGATCCGGCGGTTGGCTTCGCGCCCTTCCTCGGTTTCGTTGTCCCCGATTGGCTTTGCTTCCCCATACCCGAGCGCGGCAAATGTCCCGGTCAGGATGCGACGGTCCCTTAGGGCGGCCAGGACGGATTGCGCTCGGTTCTGGCTCAATGCAAGGTTCATGCTTTCGCGCCCTTGGCTATCGGTATGGCCTTGAATCTCCAACGGCAGTTCACCGCAGTCTTCTAGGATCACGGCGATTGCATCGATAATGGGTTCAGCAGAGGCGTCTAGAGTTCCTGAGCCAGGTTCAAAGGTGATCTTGGCCTTCGTCTGGACCGCTTGCAGCTTGGCAATACATTCTTCAGGAGTTGGGATAAGTGCCAAGGGATCCAGCGCTTCCACATAGGCGACGTCGATCGCGAATTGCTGTCCTTCACCAAGGCGCTTCGCCAGAACTTGGCTGATTTCAGCACTAGCGTTTGTTGACCCGGTTAGTCCGCTGACTTCAACAAAATCCGAGGTCACAGTCACAGCGCCATTGCTCAATTTTGACAATGCGTCCAATCCTGCCATCACGCGGCTGGGCCAGTTCGCTGGGACCTGATCAGACAGACGCAAAGCATCGTAGACGTTGTCATTGCCAAAGCGCGCCTGAGCGTAGCTGTCTATGGTGGTTTGGCTTAGGGCGCTGCCCAGTTTGCCACGCATCTGCATCAAGCCTTCCGGGCTCAATGTCGCGATAAACTCGGTTTTCTCTGCCTCACCGTTTTCGTCAATTTGCGGCAAAGTTGCATGTAGTGCGAAAAGCTCTGGCAAGTTTTTCTCTGTCTTCGCAACGACCCGATCAAAAACGGCTGGATCGGTTCCCGCCATCGCCACCAATGAAATGTCTGCGTCCGTCAGCGTGACGGTGCCGCCGCCAAGCTCACTCAATGCCTCTAGTGAGGCCACAGAGGCTTTGGACCACTGCGGTGAGGGTACGCCAAGGCCAATTCGGCAGTCCTGTCCGTCAGGCAGGCCAATCAGGTCCGCGGCCGCAAGGATCTCTGCGCGTGTGTCCTCGGTGTCTGCCGAACAGGCATCAAAGCGAAGGCTTCCGTCGGCAAAAATTGCGCGCAGCGTAAATGGGGTGATGACGGGGCGAGGCGCGGAAATATCCAGAATAAGGTCGACGCCCTTTGGCGTGTCTTTCGCGAAATCGCGCTCAAGTTTAAGCTTTTCTTCGATACTGTCCGCCATTGCGGTGATCCGTACAGCATCTGCGTCCACAGAAATCTTAGAACGCGGGAGGTCTCGTAAAGCATCGACCGCAAAGCGAAGCGACTTTGACCAGCGCTGTGGAACGGCGTAGTCCGCTGTTTCCAACAAGTCCGCGATGCTTTCGTTTTTGTCCGCAGCTTTTTCTAAGCGAGACATGAGTGCGTCCCGATCCTGTGCTTGTGGGATTAGGCCAATCACCGAAATCCCTGCGTCATTCCGCAGAATCTCGACAGAGAATTTTGGCGCTTCTAACGCGGCGATCGCTGCCACGTTCATATTGTCGATCACTCGTGCCGCATCGACGATACCACCGGCAGTCGACATGGCGCGGAATCGCTCCGCTTCATTTGGAGCGGTACCCGTTAGGAACACCTCCAAGCCTTCGGCGTAGGTCTCGGCCCACTCAAGGCCACCCTTGTCCAAAGCGGCCTGAACGCTGGCCTGCGTACTGTCTTCGATGACGGTCGCGGTCAGGCTTGCGGCTGCAAGGCTGACGATCCCAGCGAGTCCAAAGGTAGTGGCCACGGTCAAATTTAAAGGCAGTCGCATCAGGTCTTCTTTATTTGATCTTTCGGTCTGCGGTTCCGTGACTGATACGCAACTCGGCGCGCCTTATCAATCAAAGGAACAGGGCACCGGCGAAAAACAGCAAAGGAATCAAGCCCGCATCCCGGTTTGAGCGGAAAATTTTGACCAAAGTGTCTGCATCTTCCGTGTCCAAATTGCGCAGCTGCCAATGCAAGTGCCATCCCATGGCCCACACTCCTGTAAGCGCGAGGACCATGGAAAACGGGTTGCGCTCGATCGTTGCACCGATCACCGCAAAGGCCATGAGACACATGGTGGCAATCAAAAAGCCGGTGAGCCATTTTCCGGTGTTTCCCGCAAAAAGCCGTGCCGTCGATCGGATGCCGATCAGGGCGTCATCTTCTTTGTCCTGATGGGCGTAGATCGTGTCATAGAACAGGGTCCAAGTAATCCCCGACAGATAGAGAACCACGGCCGGCCATTCCAACGCATTGCTATGGGCAGTCCAAGCAAGCAAGGCACCCCAGTTGAACGCCAAGCCGAGGAAGACCTGAGGCCACCATGTAAAGCGTTTTGCGAATGGGTAGATGGCGACTGGCACCAAAGCGAGAATGCCAAGATAAATGGCGTTTGGGTAAAACGTCAGCAGGATCACAAAAGCCAGAAGCGCCTGCGCGACCATCCAGACCACTGCGCCCTTTACAGTGACCTGACCACTCGGGATCGGGCGAGATTTCGTTCGCTCAACTTGGCCGTCATATTTGCGGTCTGTGATATCATTCCATGTGCAGCCAGCCCCGCGCATCAGAAATGCTCCCATTGCGCATCCAACCAGCGTCCAAGCGTCCTGCCACCAAACCCGGCCATCATACAGCATGGCGAGCATCAGCCCCCACATGCATGGGATAAACAATAGCCATGTTCCTATGGGACGGTCCGCGCGGGACAGTCTCAGGTAGGGACGCGTCGGGGCGGGGGCCCATGTGTCCACCCAATTTCCTTCGACCGCATCAGAAACCTGCCCATCTGGCTCTGGCGTTGTGGGGGTGTCGGCCATATGTAGGTCCTCATGAAGGATGCAAAAGTCAGACTGTATGTAGATCAACCCTTGGGGGTTGGGCAATCGGTTCCTCTGGGCCGGGACCAAGCGCATTACCTTTTTGGGGTGATGCGATTGGCTGTTGGAGCCCATATCCTGCTGTTTAACGGCAAGGATGGCGAATGGCGGGCCGAGGTTGTACAGGCGGGCAAACGCGCGGGTGAGCTGTCTTGCATTGAGCAGACAAAGCCCCTGCAAATGCCCCCCGATCTTTGGCTGATCTTCGCACCAATCAAAAAAGCACGTACCGATTTCATCGTGGAGAAGGCCGCTGAGATGGGGGCGGCAATGATCATGCCGGTGCAGACTGAATACACGAATTCTGACCGTATTCGCCAAGATCGCCTTCAAGCCCATGCGCTGGAGGCTGCAGAGCAATGCGGCGGAACCTATGTGCCTGAGGTCACCGATATCCAGAAATTGGATCGCTTGCTGGCGGATTGGCCGGAAGACCGCAATCTGATGTTTTGCGATGAGGCCGAAGTCGGTGCGGCGAAAACGCTTGGAGCTGCAAACGGAGAAAAATGGGCCATTCTGATTGGGCCGGAAGGTGGTTTCTCTCCGAAAGAACGCGAACGTTTACATGCGCATCCCAAAGCTCATGTTGTGTCATTGGGGCCGCGGATTTTGCGTGCCGATACGGCGGCAGTCGCGGCGTTGACCGTTTGGCAGCAACAGCTCGGAGACTGGTGATGTTGCGCGAGGCGGCAATGGTCGTTCCCGATCGGTACTTTGCTGCGTTTATGACCGGGGTGCAGAAGAAATGAGTTTCATACGACCAGAAGCCCAAGCGGCACTTATGCAATGGCGTGAAGCGATCATTGGTATTGCCGTTGTCATTCTTGGCGCATGGTGGATCGCTGGCGGAGGTATTCTTCGTTGGGTTGGCATGGCCGTTGTGCTTGGGGGTGCCGTCTTGATCTATACCGGCGTTCAGCGCGCGCGTTTTCGCTCTGGTAAGGGTGGGCCGGGGGTCGTCACGGTCGATGAGGGTCAGATCAGTTATTTCGGCCCGCTGTCAGGGGGCGTTGTTGCGATCAGTGACCTTGCAATGGTTGTCCTCGATCCAACACAAACGCCTCCGGTATGGCTGCTGCAACAACCTCGGCAAACCGATCTTGCAATTCCGGTGAATGCAGAAGGCTCTGATCAGTTATTTGATGCTTTTGCCAAGCTTCCTGACATGCGAACCGAACATATGTTGTCTTCCCTAAAAGCCGACGCGGCTCAACCTGTCGTGATTTGGGCAAAACCTGTCACTCGGCTGCATTGACAGTCGTCGCGATTCCCTTCACCAACGTCACCCTGAACACTATTTCGCAATCTGCGATTTTATCGGAGACAGCCCATGTCCATCCCACAGTCCGGCGGCGGACCTATTGAACGCCACGAACAACTTGCGGAATATCTTGAGGCGGGCTGTAAACCGCGGGATCAATGGCGGATCGGCACTGAACACGAGAAGTTCGGCTTTTGCCAAGACAGCCTGAATCCATTGCCTTACGAAGGTGAACGCTCGATCCTTGCGGTTCTTGAAGGCCTTCGCGATGGCCATGGCTGGGCACCGGTGCTTGAGGGCGACAAGCTGATCGGTCTTGAGAAAGACGGCGCGAATGTCTCTTTGGAACCGGGCGGGCAATTGGAACTTTCCGGCGCACCGCTTCAGTCGATTCATGAGACCTGCGACGAGGTGAATGCCCACCTTAAGGACGTGAAAGATATCGCCGATAAGATCGGTGTGAAGTTCATCGGTCTTGGAGCCGCACCGATTTGGACCCACGAACAAATGCCGGTCATGCCCAAAGGCCGCTACAAGCTGATGACCGAATATATGGACCGCGTCGGCACCATGGGGAAATCCATGATGTACCGGACCTGTACCGTTCAGGTGAACCTCGATTTTGGGTCCGAGGCAGACATGGTGAAAAAACTGCGCGTGGCCCTGGCATTGCAGCCTGTGGCGACGGCACTCTTTGCAAATTCCCCGTTTTTTGATGGCAAAGTGAATGGCCATAAATCCTGGCGCTCGCGCGTATGGCGTGACCTTGATCCTGCGCGCACCGGCATGTTGCCGTTTGTGTTTGAGGACGGGTTTGGGTTTGAACGCTGGGCGGAATATGCGCTCGATGTGCCGATGTACTTTGTCTATCGCGACGGCAAATATGTCGACGCGCTGGGCCAGTCTTTCCGCGATTTTCTGAAAGGTGAACTGCCTGCATTGCCCGGTGAAACCCCAACTCTTTCTGATTGGGCTGATCACCTGACCACCGCTTTCCCAGAAGCGCGCATCAAGAAATTCATGGAAATGCGTGGTGCAGATGGCGGGCCATGGCGTCGCTTATGTGCGCTGCCAGCCTTCTGGGTCGGCTTGATGTATGATCAATCCTCGCTCGATGCTGCGTGGGATCTGGTCAAAGGCTGGGATGCTGAAACGCGCGAAGCGTTGCGCGTCGGCGCAAGCGAGCAAGCGCTTCAAGCGCAGGTCGGCAATCTCAACATGCATGATCTGGCGCGTGAGGTCGTTGCGATTTCAGATGCTGGTCTCAAAGCGCGCGCGAAACCGGGTGCCGGTGGTTTGATCCCAGATGAAACCCATTTCCTCAACGCACTGAAGGAAAGCTTGGACAGCGGCAAAGTCCCTGCAGATGAGCTGCTCGACCGCTATCATGGTGACTGGGGCGGTGATCTCACCAAAATCTACGACGAATTCAGCTACTGATCTTTGGTCAGTACACATAACGGCGGCGCCTTTCGGTGCCGCCGTTTCCATTTTATCTCAAGTGTTATTGAGCTTGCAAAGTTGCCGGAGCGACATCTGCGATTTCAGTCCACTGCGCGTCTGCTTTTTCGATGTAACCCGGGATGTCACCTTCCCAACGCTCTTGGATGTCCTGCGCAAGGTTTAAGAACAGCTCACCATCAACTATTTTCCAGAGTTCTGGATCACCATCGAATTTAAAGCCCATTGCTGCCCCGAATGCACAGTATCCGCCGTATTGAGGCAGGTAAGCTTCTGGGTTTGCTTCAAAAGTGGCTTTGTGAGCCTCGGACGCAAACCGGTACGTGGTGTCATTATAAACCGTCGTGATCTTATAGTCGCCCGGTGTTGCTTGGCCTTCGGTGAAGTATGCGACTGGGTCATAACCTTGCAGGGCCAGACCTGTGTTTGAGGCATTGACCTCAACGCCTGCGGCAAAAGCTGAAGCTGCAACTGAAGACGCGAGAAGAATTCCCCCGATGAGGGATTTCAAAGTGTTCATGATGTTTACCTTTCGGAATGTGTTGGTCCTTCGGCAAAAATTGCGTCGGGACCGGAATGGGACGTCTCGACGAAATTGCGTCGGACAGCCCCAATCTCATGGCGCATCAGATCAAATTCAAAACAACAGATTTTGATTGTGCAGCGGCGCAGAAAGGTTGTGCGCCGTTACTTCTGGCCGATCTTTGGCTCGATGCCTGCCCGCAGGCGAGAAATGTTTTCGGAGTGTCGCCAGAACACCAGAAGGGTCACAGCAATTCCGAGAATGAAAACAGGGCTATACCCAAGGATCAGAATCCAGAAAGTAGACGAAGCCGCGGCTACAAGCGCTGAAAGCGAAGAAATCCGTGAGACCAGTGCGGTTACCAGCCATGTCAGACAGCAGGCAACGCCGACAGGCCACGCCAAGGCAAGCATCAGACCAAGGAATGTCGCGACGCCCTTGCCGCCTTTGAACTTCAGCCAAATCGGAAAGCAATGACCTAAAAAGGCCATAAGCCCTGCCAATTGCGCAGCATCTTCTGCCGCCAACCAACGCGCGACCAAAACCGCGATAGCGCCTTTGCCGCCATCTAGGATCAAGGTCGCCGCCGCTGCGGGTTTAGAACCGGTGCGCAAAACATTGGTGGTTCCGATATTGCCGGACCCAATTTGACGCAGATCACCCAAGCCAAAGACGCGAGTGATCACGATCCCAAAGGGAATAGAGCCAAAAAGATAACCCACAAGCCCCCAAAGAATCAGAGCCAGCAAACCGGTTTCAATGGGGGGCATTAGTCTCTCCGATAAACAGCCGCGCCGGCCACGTAAGTCGCCACGACCTTACCCTGCATTTTTTGTCCGTCAAACGGCGTGTTCTTGGATTTTGACTTCAGTTTGAAGCGGTCCAGAACAAACGGCGCGTCCGGATCAAAGACTACAAGGTCGGCTGGCGCGCCTTCGCTCAGACGACCAGAGTCGAGCCCCAAGCGCGTTGCCGGATTCAGCGACAGCGCGCGGAACAATTCTGGCAGGGTCAGCTGCTCATTAAGAACAAGTCGCATCGCGGCTGGCATTAGCGTTTCGAGTGCGACTGCGCCCGCAGCCGCTTCCTCATAAGGAAGTCGTTTGCTTTCTTCGTCCTGTGGGGTGTGCATCGAGCTAATCGTGTCAATCAAGCCGGATTTCACCGCATCAATCATGGCCAGCCGGTCATCTTCGCTGCGCAGCGGTGGTTTGACTTTGAAGAAGGTTCGGTAATCCGCCACGTCCAACTCGTTCAGGGTCAGGTGGTGGATAGACGTGCCTGCTGTGATGTCGAACCCATTGGCCTTTGCACGTTCCAGCGCGGGCAGGGCGCGGGCCGTGGTGATCTGGTCGGCGTGGTATTTCACACCAGTCATCTCGATCATCGCGATGTCGCGGTCGAGCCCCATACGCTCTGCCATTGGGGACACACCGGGCAAACCGCGCAGGCTCGCAAATTTGCCAGAAGTCACGGCAGCGCTTTTTGAAAGGCCCGGATCTTGCGGATGACCAATAACCAACGCACCCATGGCGCGTGCATAGGTCAGCGCGCGGGAGAACACCTTGTTGTCCGTGACCACGTTGTCCCCATCGGTGAATGCGATCGCACCGGCATCTTGCAAGAAGCCGATCTCGGTCATTTCCTTGCCTGCACGCCCTTTGGTGAGGGCGGCCATCGGCACAACATTCACGGGAGCAGCTTCATTCGCGCGGCGAGTTACGAATTCCAAAGTTTCAGGGTTATCAATGGCAGGCGTTGTGTCGGGGCGCGTCACCATTGTGGTGATGCCACCTGCGGCTGCTGCTTGCCCAGCGGTTTTGTAGCTTTCTTTGTGGCGCTCGCCCGGCTCACAAACCTTAACACCGATATCCACGATCCCCGGCGCGAGGCAGTGACCTTGGCAATCAATCACCTCAGCACCTTCTGGGGCCGCGATGTTATCACCCACGGCGATGATCTTGCCGTCTTTTACCAGCAAACTGCCAAGAGTGTCGGTTTGGTTTTCAGGATCAATCAGGCGGGCGTTGGTGAAAAGAAGGCTCATGAACGGTCAATTCCTCTTTTAGTCAGCGCCCTGCGCTTGGTTTGAAGCCACATGCCGGTTTGCAGCAATGACGTCAAGGGTTTGCACCTGCGCGTCATCTTAGAACAAGCCACGCCAAAAGGGCCAATAGACCGATGATGATCGGCAGCGCGACAATCGCCGCAAGTAGTGTGAGATGAGGGTTATTGATTTTCGGCGGTGGCGTATCGGCGACAGAGCCGCGTGCGGCTTCGCTGGCAAGTGGTTTGAACTGCACGGGCGCGGTTTCCTCTTTGAAGGTTCCAAGCCAACGTAGTGGAGCTCTGGCATGTAGCGTCTGTTCAAACCCATCAAAGGCACTTGAAAGAACCACAAGCACATGTCCCGAGATTGCATCGATCTGGGGTTTCATGTCAGCCAAGTCTGCCGCTGAAACTCCCAACCCTTGGCGCATATAGCCGTGAAGACCAAGATCTTCTAAATCAGCAACGTCAAAGACTTCGATGAAATCTTGGTCCAGGTAAGTCGCACCAAGGGCGTCGCGTAGGGGCCAGTGATCATCGTCCTCAGAGAAGCTGCGATTGCGAAACTCGTCGATTTCTTCCGCAGAAAGATCAATTGCAAAGATCCGAACAAGGCCATGTTCATGTTGGCTGACCTTCATCTGTTCGGACATTTGACGCTCCTGATCACCCAGCGATAAAGACCATCAGGCCAACAAGCGCGAACATCACCAGCAACGCGATGCTTGCCACGCGGCCGCTCATTTTTGGGTCCTTGGGATCTTCCATATCAGACCTCGACCGGTTGGTTCTGGCGTGCTTCGCGCAGGTTTCGTGCAAGCAGATCCATCGCAGCCATGCGTACGGCCACGCCCATTTCCACTTGATCTTGGATCACTGAGCGATTGATGTCGTCTGCAAGTTCGCCATCAATTTCGACACCGCGGTTCATCGGCCCCGGGTGCATAACGATGGCGTCGTCCTTGGCATGGGCGAGTTTTTCCGCGTCCAGACCATAGCGGTGATAATACTCTCGTTCTGACGGGATAAAGCCGCCATCCATACGTTCTTTCTGAAGGCGCAGCATCATGACAACGTCGGCGTCTTTGATGCCTTCCGCCATGTCGTCATAAACTTCGACACCAAGTTGGTCGACTTGGCTTGGCATAAGTGTGGGTGGACCAACCAGACGCACTCTGTTTTCCATCTTGCCCAGTAGGATCATGTTAGACCGCGCCACGCGGCTGTGGGTTACGTCCCCACAGATCGCGATGTTCAGGCGGTGCAAGCGTCCTTTTGAACGGCGGATGGTCAAGGCATCCAGCAAAGCTTGGGTCGGGTGTTCGTGTTTGCCGTCACCGGCATTCAATACGGCACAATTCACTTTTTGAGCCAGCAGATCCACCGCGCCGGAATGCGGATGGCGCACCACGAGCAGATCCGGGTGCATCGCATTCAGCGTCATCGCCGTATCAATTAGCGTTTCACCCTTTTTGATCGAGCTCGCCTGCATGGCCATGTTCATCACATCCGCGCCCAAACGTTTGCCAGCAATCTCAAAGCTGGCTTGCGTGCGGGTGGAGTTTTCAAAGAACATGTTGATCTGTGTGAGACCGCGCAGCGCCTCAGAGTGCTTTACGTCCCGGCGGTTCAGATCGACATATTGGTCGGCCAAATCAAGCAGTGCGGTGATCTCTTCTGGGTGAAGCTGTTCAATCCCTAGAAGATGCTTTTGACGAAACACCATCGCACGGCTCCTTTAAGTGATCTGTGAATGATCCTTGCCGCTTATAAGAAGCACGCGCCTTATGGGCAAGCGGCGATGAGGCGCGATTGTGGTTTTCGCGGCCAGCAGGCCGGGGTAGGGTAACGCCTATGGAATCGGGGTTGGATTTTCACACGGCAAAAGCGCTGCTGGATTGGCAGGTCGAACTTGGTGCGACCGAAGCCATTATGGATGCGCCAATAAACCGTTATGAGGTCCCTGAGAAAAAGGCTAAACCGGCCGCGCAATCAGAGCCTCCAGCGCCGGTGAAACGCGTGGAGGTCGATCCTGCCGACGTGGCCACCCAGATGGCGAAGCAAGCGAACGATTTGGATCAACTCAAGGCCGCCATCGCTCAGTTTGAGCATTGCACATTGAAGCAAGGCGCACGCTCTTTGGTGTTTAGTGACGGCAACCCGAAAGCGCGGATCATGATCATCGGCGAAGCGCCGGGGCGAGATGAGGATCGTGAGGGGCGTCCTTTTGTTGGGCGTGCTGGTCAATTACTGGATAAAATGCTCGCGGCGATTAATCTGGATCGAAAAGCCGAAGCGCCGGAGGGTGCGGTCTATATCACGAATGTTCTGCCATGGCGGCCGCCGCAAAACCGTGATCCTCAGACCGAAGAAATCTTCATGATGATGCCGTTCGTGCGGCGTCATGTGGAATTGGTTGATCCAGACATTCTTGTCGTTATGGGCAACATCGCCTGCCACGGTGTTTTTGGCAAACGCGGCATCACCCGCCTGCGTGGTGATTGGGTGGAAGCCATGGATCGCCCCGTGCTGCCCATGTTCCATCCAACATTTTTGCTGCGCAGCCCGCATATGAAACGCGAGACATGGGCAGATCTTTTGGACCTAAAAGCAAAACTTCTGAGTTTGGGTTAAGACGCAACATGGATCTCTATCTTCTACTGGCCTTTATCCCTGCGGCGCTTGCTTTGAACCTGACGCCCGGCGCAGATATGATGTTTTGCTTGGGGCAGGGCCTTAGGTCTGGCACCAAAGCCGCGGTTGCAGCGAGTGCCGGTATCTCGTTGGGGGCCATGATTCATATGGCGCTTGCCGGGGCAGGGTTGGGTGCAATTGTTGCAACTGTACCGTGGGTTTTTGATGCCATCCGCTGGGTCGGTGTCGCCTATTTGCTTTGGCTCGCATGGGGCGCTTTACGGGCCAGCAACGTCGAGAACGGTAAGGTGCAAGGGCTCAGCGCTGCAAAGGCTTTCAGACAAGGGCTGATCGTCAATCTCAGCAACCCTAAGGTCATCCTGTTTGTGCTCGCGTTTGTCCCTCAATTTGTTGATCCCACCAAAGGCTCGGTTTTTGTCCAATTCATGGTGTTTGGATCGATCATCGCCTTAGGCGGGTTCGTCGTGAACGGTATGTTGGTTGCTTTTTCTGGGACCGCCGGTCGCGCGTTGACCGGCTCTGTGAAGTTCCAGCGAGGCCTTGGATATACCACCGCGGCCATCTTTACTGCTCTTGCCGCACGGCTTGCGATTATGGAGAAAGCATAAGTGTCTCGTATCGACGAAAACCGCCCGTTTGTTCCTGTGCGCATTGCGATCCTGACGGTCAGCGACACCCGTGGCCTGGATCAGGACAAAAGCGGAGACACGCTGGTCGCTCGCCTAGAGGACGCGGGGCACCTACTGGCGGCAAGGGCGATCTTGCCCGATGAAAGGGATCAAATCGCGGATCAACTGCGCGCGTGGTGCACTGAACCCGATATTGATGTCATCATATCCACCGGAGGCACTGGCTTAACAGGGCGAGATGTGACGGTGGAAGCGCATCGCGATGTCTATGAGAAAGAAATAGATGCGTTTGGGACCGTGTTCACGATGGTTTCCATGCAGAAAATTGGGACCTCTGCGGTGCAGAGCCGGGCGACCGGCGGTGTTTCCAATGGGACTTATCTCTTTGCACTGCCGGGCAGTACCGGGGCCTGCAAAGATGCGTGGGACGAGATATTGCGACTTCAACTCGACTATCGCCATATGCCTTGCAACTTTGTTGAAATACTGCCGCGACTGGATGAGCACCTGAAACGCAGCAAGGGGTGATTTCCCAGACCGGCTTGTCTGCCGGTAAGTTTTTGTTCAACTTTTTGCGACGGAAGGCGGTTTTGGTACCGTTTAACGACGGTAGGCATTTGCAAAACACTGAAAAAACATCACCTTTGTTGTGCGCGGTATCGGAAGGAAACCTAAATGCGTTTTTTGCGGCAAAGTATGACGGGGCTTTTCTTGCTCGCCGTATCGCTTGGATTGCTGGCGGCTGCCCTACAGGTATTCTCGCAGGCGGTTTCTGAGCGCGCTGGCCGCGAGCAACGTGCGCCGCAACAGCGTGAGCGGGTCTTTACTGTCAATGTCCAGACAGCGGAGCTGCAAACGATTGCACCCAAACTGGCTGTTTTTGGTGAAGTACAAAGCAAACGCTCTTTGGATATTCGCAGCGCCTCTAGCGGAACCTTGGTGGAGCTCAATCACAACTTCCGTGACGGTGGCCGGGTCAAAAAAGGGCAGGTACTAGCCCAGCTCGATACGGCGGATGCCGAGGACGATTTGGCGCGTGCCCGCGCGGATTTGAAGGCGGCTCTGTCAGAGGTCGAAGATGCGGAACGCGCTTTGGAGCTGGCGCGCGAAGAATGGGTTGCGTCTACCGAGCAGAAAGACCTGCGTGCGCGGGCTTTGACGCGACAGCGAGATTTGGAAAGCCGTGGCGTGGGCACCGCAGCAGCAATTGAAACCGCAGAACTCAACTTTTCCAACGCGCGCCAACAGGAATTGGGCAACAGACGCGCCGTCGCGCAAGCGGAGGCGCGCGTCAATCAAGCCGGGACATCTGTGGAACGCGCGCAGATTGCGGAAATTGAGGCGTCCCGCAATCTTTCGGAACGCCAAATTCTTGCAGAGTTCGACGGCACGCTTTCTGGCGTAACTGTTGTCGAGGGCGGATTGGTATCTGCCAATGAACGTATCGCGCAGTTGATTGACCCTATGGCTTTAGAAGTGTCTTTCCGCGTTTCCACCGCCCAATACGCGCGAATGTTGAACACCGAAGGTGCTCTAAGACAGTCCGATGTCTCCGCCGTTCTAAACGTTTCCGGCCTAGAGCTTATCGCACGCGGTCAAGTGAGCCGTGACAGCGCCGCCGTTGGTGAAGGTCAAACAGGGCGTTTGATCTTTGCAACGCTTGATGTCGCACCCGGGCTAAAGCCCGGCGACTTCGTAAGCGTCTTCGTGGATGAGGCTCCTTTGACGAATGTTGTTGAACTACCGTCGTCAGCGTTGGATCCACAAAACCAAGTCCTTGTGGTGGGGGAAGCAGACCGACTGGAGGCGTTGCCAGTCACATTGCTGCGCCGCCAAGGCGACAAGGTGCTTGTGTCCGGGAGCCGAGAATTGGCCGGGAAGTCGGTTGTGACCCAACTCACGCCCCTGTTGGGGGCTGGGATTAGAGTGAAACCGGTAGGCGATGCAGTGCCGGAATCGCCCGCAGAACCGGAAATGCTGGAGCTGAGCGAGGAGCGTCGCGCCAAGCTATTGGCTTTTGTTGAAGGCAATCGCCGGATGCCTGCAGACCGCAAGGAACGCATACTGGAGCAGCTCTCTCAACCGGCAGTGCCTGCACAGATGGTGAACCGCATCGAAGCGCGGATGGGAAGCTAAGCGATGGTGCGTGGTATTCCACCTTCGGCGCAAGGGCTGCTTTCCTACTTCACCCGTCACGGAACAGCGGCCAATTTACTTTTGGTGCTGCTGCTGATTGCAGGTTTTGCCGCCGTCCCGAACATGCGGGCGCAGTTCTTTCCAGATGTGATTGTCGACAACGTGTCCGTTTCAGTGAACTGGGATGGTGCCGGCGCGGAAGATGTCGACAATGCAATTGTCGGTGTCCTGGAACCGGTTTTGCTTGCGGTTGAAGGTGTCGAATCCACCAATGCGCGTTCATCTGAGGGATCCGCGCGAATATCGATGGAGTTTGAACCCGGATGGGACATGGCGCGTGCTGCGAACGATGTGCAAGACGCGGTGGATACGATCTCGACCCTGCCCGAAGACGCGGACGATCCGCGGGTGCGCCGCGGCGCGTGGCGTGATCGGGTCACAGATGTTGTTATTACCGGTCCGCTTGCGCCCGAGCAACTGGGGCGGTTTGCCGACGAATTTGTCACGCGCTTGTTCGCAGAAGGAGTCACGCGGTCGACAATCCGCGGAATTGCCGCGCCGCGCACGATTGTTGAAGTGCCATCGGTCAATCTGATCCAATTTGATCTGACGATGGCGGAAATTTCCGCTGCGATTGGCGCCGAGGCCGATGCAGATCCCGCAGGTGACATCACAGGGGCAAATGCGCGTGTGCGCACTGGCGTTGCGAAACGCACCGCTGAACAGATCGCAGAGATCGTTTTGCGCACGGAGGTTGACGGGTCATCCTTAACCGTCGGTGGTGTGGCAACTATCGTGGTCGAAGGCTCCGATCGAAACCGCAGCTATTTTGTTGGGGAAGACCCGGCAATTTCGGTACGGGTTGATCGTTCTGCGCAAGGTGATGCCATTGGCATTCAAGCCTCGGTCCAAACCGTCGCTGATGAGCTGCAAGCAACACTGCCGAAGGGTGCGAGTATCGAGCTGATCCGTACCCGTGCCGAGGCGATCAGTGGGCGTCTCAATCTGCTCATTGATAACGGCTTAATGGGGCTTGGCTTGGTGGTGCTCTTGCTGTTCCTTTTCCTGAACGCTCGAACAGCCTTCTGGGTGGCCGCTGGCATTCCAGTCGCCATGTGCGCAGCGCTTGCGCTGATGTATGCGGCGGGTGTGACGATCAATATGATCTCACTCTTTGGGCTGATCATCACCCTAGGTATCGTCGTAGACGATGCGATTGTGGTGGGTGAACACGCGGACATGCGTGCACGCCGATTTGGAGAAGCACCAGAAGTCGCCGCTGAGAACGCGGCCAAACGCATGGCTCTGCCAGTCTTTTCGGCCACGCTGACCACGATCATCGCTTTTTTTGGGCTTACGGCCATTGGTGGCCGGTTTGGTGACCTCATCATTGATATTCCGACAACGGTGATTTTGGTGCTGACGGCATCTTTGATCGAGTGCTTCCTGATCCTGCCGCATCATATGAGCCATGCTTTGGTCCACACCGCCAAAGAGCACTGGTATGACTGGCCAAGTCGCCAAGTGAACCGTGGTTTCCGCTGGGTGCGTGATGTGCCGTTTCAATACTTCATGCGTTTTGTCATTTGGGCACGTTATCCGGTCCTTGCGGCCCTTGTTTTGGCGTTGTCCACGCAAGCAGCATTGTTTGCAAAAGGCGATGTACAATGGCGGTTCTTTAATGCGCCAGAGCGGGGTTCGGTTTCAGGCAACTTTATCATGTCCGCTGATGCGACACGTGCGGACTCGCTAGCCATGATGCGAGAACTTCAGCGGGCGACCGAAGCGTTGGGTGCAGAATATGAAGAGCGTCACGGCACCAACCCGTTGGATTTCGTCATCGCAGAAATCGGTGGCAATACCGGTCGCGGGCTTTCTGGCGCCGAGAATCGCAGTGGCGATCAGTTGGGTGGCATCGCCATTGAATTGATCGACGCCGATTTGCGCCCGTATTCCAGCTTTGCCTTTGTGGCTGACTTGCAAGATCGTGTTCAGAAACATCCTTTGGCAGAGACGGTCAGCTTTCGAGGTTGGCGCTCTGGCCCAGGTGGGGATGCGCTAGACGTACAGTTTTTCGGCGCAGATAATGACACTTTGAAAGCAGCAGCAGAGTCCTTGAAAGAAGCGCTGCTGCCATTCCCAGAAGTCTCGGCTGTTGAAGATTCCTTGCCTTATGACAAAGAAGAGCTCGTGCTGGACCTGACCGCACAGGGACAGGCGCTGGGCTTTACCATTGATGGGCTGGGCCGAGTGCTTCGAAACCGTCTCAATGGGCTTGAGGCTGCCACTTTCCCTGAAGGGCCGCGAACCGCAAGTATCCGTGTGGAGTTGCCCGAAGGCGAGCTGACCGCCGATTTCCTTGAACGCATTATGATGAGAACACCGGGCGGAGAATATGTGCCGCTTGCCGACATTGTAAGTGTGGAGCGCAAGACGGGCTTCTCGACCGTACGGCGCGAAAACGGTGTTCGTGTGATTTCAGTGAATGGCGATATATCGGAAGATGACCCCGTACGAGCGGCAGAAATCGAAGACGCGCTTGAACAAACGATCCTACCAGAAATCGCGTCAGTTCATCAGGTTGAGTGGCGTTTGGCCGGACTTTCAGAACAAGAAAATGAATTTCTGAATGACGCGCGCAATGGCTTGATCTTGTGCCTAGCGGGAATCTACTTGGTTCTCGCTTGGGTCTTTGCCAGCTGGTCCCGTCCGATGGTGGTCATGGCCATTATTCCGTTTGGCCTTGTTGGAACGATCTGGGGTCATCACTACCATGACGTCCCTTTATCCATGTTCTCAGTTGTTGGCCTCCTTGGCATGACGGGGATCATTATCAATGACTCAATCGTGCTGGTTACAACCATTGATGAATACGCAAAAGAACGCGGGATGATTCCGGCGATCATCGAAGGCACTTCAGAGCGCCTGCGCCCCGTTTTGTTGACGACGATGACAACGGTTCTTGGGCTAACACCGCTTTTGTTTGAGCGATCCGCGCAAGCCCAGTTCCTGAAACCTACGGTGATCACGTTGGTCTATGGATTAGGTTTTGGCGTGCTTTTGGTGCTTCTGGTCGTCCCCGCATTGCTCGCTGCTCAGCAGGATATCGGCAAAATGGTGCGGTCCTATCGTCGGGCTGTCAGAGCACGCGAGTTGCGTGTGCTGTTTGGCGCGACCACGCTGCTAACCCTTGCTTGGTTTGCGCTTACCCTCGGCTGGCAACTGCTAAACGGAGCGCTGCACCCGATCCTGCAATCCATCGACAGCTTCGCAGACATCACGAGCTTTGGGCCAGCGATGGGCGTTTTTGCCGCTGGCGCAGCGGTGCTCGCGCTTTTGGCTTACACCTTTGGTGCTGTTGTCTTGATGATGCGTCGACGCGCGCAGGCTTAGCCAGAGCAGCCCTGAATATCGACGGCGTAATTGCCTCCGATCACCGTGAAGCGCAGGCTAGAGCGATTTAGCAAAAAGCTTTGTTCTTCCACATGCATCACCTCAGAACGCAAACGCAACGTGTTGCCTTTGCGGGTTGAGGTGGCCTCTGCGACCCATAGCAGCGGGTTGTCGGTCTCAATGACCGAATATTCCCGTCCACCAGTGGATGGCATCTTAATCTCTGCAGAAATCGCCATACCGTCGCTGGTTGGTTCAATCGAACAAGACACCTTCTGGACCCCGGCTTCTTCAGCAGAATAAGGCTGATCCGCTAAGGCAACAGAGATGCTTGGGTCGATCTTTTGTCCTTCAGCGGGCAGCCGTGCGGTGACGTTAAGCGTTTCGGGTACGCAAATTTCTTCGCAAACGCCAATCTCCAAACGCCCTTTCAAGACAACATCCTTATCCGCACGTTTTGGGGTCACCAGAATGGGCACAATCACTTCGTCTTTGTACCCAAGGGACCGCATGCCGCCCTGATCAAAAACCGTGGGCGTTGGCCACATGGCTTCAATGTTTCCCGCGTTCCGAGAGCCTTTCCAGTCAAACCGAGGCGGAATGCCGCCATCGCCAGGCGAGCGCCAATAGGTCTTCCAGCCGTCTTTCAGGCGAAAACGCAACGCAGCCATATGATTGCCATCGACCACACGCCAGCCGGGCAAGATGTCTGCTTCAACAGCAATCGTGTCATAGGACTGCGATTGGGCCAACTGTGGCGCGAAAGTAAGCGTGGACAGGGCAAGCGCGGATGCGAGCGTTTTTGGCAGTTTGGTCGTGTTCATAAGCCAGAGATGCGCGATAGGTTGGTAAATGCCAACTCACTTTACAGCGAGCAAATGTGTCGGACGCAGAAATATCACACTCTTTCAGCCGTTGAATCGGTCCTTGGGCCTTGCGTCACGCCGGCGCGGGTCTAACATTATGATTAAGCAGTAGAGGACATATCGATTGAGTGACGCCTCAGAAAAACTGGATCTGACCGGCAAAATCCTAATTGCCATGCCTGGCATGGGGGATCCGCGATTTGCCCATTCATTGGTCTACCTTTGTGCCCATAGTGACGACGGTGCAATGGGTCTGATCGTCAACAAAACAATGGGTCAAATGACCTTTAGCGATTTGCTTAAGCAGCTTTCAATTGAGGAAAGTTCAAAAAGCCGACCGCTTCCATTGCATTTTGGTGGGCCTGTAGAGGGAGGCCGCGGGTTTGTGCTGCACTCTGCAGAATATCGCTCTCAAATCTCAACGCTGCCGGTGGATGATTTCTTTTCAATGACGGCTACGCAGGATGTGCTTGAGGAAATGGCGCAAGGTGCAGGGCCAGACAAGGCGCTTATGGCCCTGGGGTATAGCGGCTGGGGGCCGGGGCAGCTTGAAGGTGAAATTGCTCAGAATGGCTGGCTGATCTGCGATGCTGGTTTCGAGCTGGTGTTTGACCTCGCAGACGACAAGAAATGGGAAGCGGCCCTGAATACGTTGGGCGTTGACCCGATTACCTTATCGGCAAGCGCTGGTCGGGCTTAACCGCGCGGCGCGGCGGCGCGTTTCAACCGGTCATTGATCGCCACACCAAGCCCTTGGTTCGGAATGGGCGAAACCGCGATGGCTTTTGCCTGTGCCGCATCAAGCCTATGAAGATGATGAAACAGGTTTGCCGCGGCCTCTCGCAGGTCACCCGCCTCCGATAGATTGAGGTCGCACGCGACCGCACCAAAGCCCAGCATCACCTCACCCTGTTCTTTTTGTGATGCATTCAAACGCACCGGCGCACCCGGTGCATAATGAGAGGTCATTTGTCCCGGCGCGACCAGTGGATCTGCGGCCGTATGAATCGCGAGTGCTTCCCCAAGTGCGGCTTCCAGCGCCTCGTGGGGTAAACCTCCGGGTCGCAGAAGCATCGGCTGATCAGACAGGCCAACAATGGTGCTTTCCAACCCAACCTCACAAGCGCCACCATCCACGACCGCTTCGATCTTTCCGTTCAGCCCTGCGACCACATGGTCTGCGGTTGTCGGGCTGATTTTGCCGGACGGGTTGGCGGAAGGAGCGGCGATTGGGCCGCCGAAGGCTTGCAAGATATCGCGTGCAACGGGATGTGCTGGCATTCGAACAGCGAGCGTTGGCAAGTCAGCGGTTACAAGTGGAGAAAGCCCAAATTCCGGTTTCAAAGGCAAAACCAACGTCAACGGCCCGGGCCAAAACGCGCTGGCCAACCGATCTGCAAGATCGTTCCATTCCACCAGCGCCTGCGCTTGCGCAACATCGGCCACATGCACAATCAAAGGGTTAAATTTTGGACGCCCTTTGGCTTCAAAAATCCGTGCCACCGCCAGATCATTTCGCGCATCTGCCCCAAGCCCGTAGACCGTCTCTGTCGGCAGCGCGACCAAGCCGCCTTCGCGCCAGATTTCCGCGGCGCGGCGAAAACCTTTGGGATCGGCATTCAGAACTTCGGTCGTAAGGTCATGCATTTTCTGACGCTGCGTTAGTGTATCGGGGGCACAAGCCCGTTTCTATGCTGTGTCTGGCTGCATACTAGCCTCGCCAAACAAAGCCAACCAGTTAAGGGTCTTTCCCATGCCGTACCGCGCACCTACCGGTGATTACGAATTCATTTTTAGCCAGCTGATCAACTTGGATCAGGTCAGTCAGACTGAAAAATTCGCTGACGTTGATAGCGACACCGTGTCTGCGATCCTGACCGAGGCGGGCAAGATGAGCGAAGAGGTGTTGTACCCGACCCTGCGCAATGGCGATTTGACCCCGGCCGTCTTGGAAAACGGAAAGGTGCGGTCCTCTCCGGGATTTGCCGAGGCCTTTTCAGCCATTGGCGATGGTGGCTGGATTTCCACCTCTGCGGATCCGGAATTTGGCGGGATGGGTTTGCCCTTTACGGTGACAATGGCAGTCAACGAGATGATGGCATCGGCGAACTTGGCCTTACAGCTCAACCCGCTGCTGACCCAAGGCCATATCGAAGCGTTGGAGGCGCATGCCACCGAAGAGCTCAAACAGACCTACTTGCCAAAACTCAATTCCGGCGCATGGAACGGCACCATGAACCTGACCGAGCCGCAGGCTGGCTCTGATGTCGGCGCACTGTCAACGAAAGCGGAACGCAACGATGACGGCACATACGCGATCACTGGTCAGAAGATATTTATCACTTGGGGCGACTCTGATTTTGCCGAAAACGTGGTGCATTTGGTTCTGGCGCGTTTGCCAGACGGCGGCAAAGGCACCAAAGGCATCAGCCTGTTTGTGGTTCCCCGCAACATTCCAGATGAAAACGGCGAGCCGGGTGTCGCGAATAGCCTGAAGGTCGTAAGCCTTGAGCACAAGATGGGGATCCACGGCTCCCCAACCGCAGTCATGCAATATGACGGTGCTACCGGTTGGCTCGTCGGCGAAGAACATGACGGCATGAAGTGCATGTTCACCATGATGAATAACGCGCGCCTGAATGTGGGCGGGCAGGGTGTTGGCGTGGCCGAAGCGGCCTATCAACATGCGTTGGCCTATGCGCTGGATCGCAAACAAGGTCCAACGCCGCTGGGCAACGGCACCATTGTGGATCACGCTGATGTGCGTCGTATGTTGGCGACCATGAAGGCCGAGACCTTCGCCTCCCGCGCGATTGCGCTGGAAAGCGCATTGGCCATCGATATGGGCAACGCGACTGGCGAGAAGGCGTGGAAAGCTCGCGCCGCGTTTTTGACGCCGATTGCCAAAGCCTTCGGCACAGATACGGGTATCAAGGTGGCCGATCTGGGCATTCAGGTCCATGGTGGCATGGGCTTTATCGAAGAAACAGGCGCCGCCCAATATGCCCGCGATGTGCGCATCACATCGATCTATGAAGGCACCAATGGCATCCAGTCCATGGACCTTGTGGCACGTAAATTGATGGATGGTGGCGAAGCGGCCTATGCCTTGATCGAAGAAATCGAGAACTTCGCTGAGAGTGCGCGTGCCACCCGCCCGAATATGGCGGAGATGGTCTGGCAGGCCTCTGAAACGCTGCGCGAAGCGACCGAGTGGATGGTGAAGCAGGGCGACCTGAATGAACGCTTCGCTGGTTGTGTGCCATTCCTGAATGGCTTTGCCCGCATTTTGGGCGCGCATTTCCACCTAAAAGCTGCATGTGCGGAAGATGGCGAAGGCCCTCGCACCAAGCTTGCAAGGTTCTACATCAAACGGCTATTGCCAGAGCATGCGGGCCTTCTGGCTCATGCAACACAAGGGGCAAAAGAGCTTTATGATCTTGGAATTGACGATCTGTCCGCATGAATGAACTAAGCGGCATTCGCTATCCTTGGGAAACTCCTCCGGAGCAAGGTCAAGCGATCAAGGTGGCGCAAGGCGTGTTTTGGATACGCCTACCGCTTCCGATGGCGCTGGATCATGTGAATGTTTACGCCTTGGACGATGGGGACAGCTGGACCATTGTCGACACCGGGCTATTCACCCGGAAATCGGTGAAAATCTGGGAAGACCTACTGGTGAGCGCATTGGCTGCGAAACCCGTGGGTCGGGTGATAGTGACCCATCATCACCCCGACCATGTGGGCATGGCGGGGTGGTTCCAATCTGAAAAAGATGCGGAACTCTGGACAACACGCACGGCGTGGTTGTTCTCTCGGATGTTGCTGCTTGACGAACAGGCAGTCCCCACCGCCGAGTCACTGGCTTTTTATCGCTCTGCCGGGATGGATCCGGAAATCTATGAAGAGCGCAAAGCCACACGGCCATTCAATTACGCCGATGGTGTCCATCCCATGCCGCTTGGATTTAAGCGTATTAAACAGGGGGATGTGATTCGCGCAGGTGGGCGCGATTGGGACGTTCATATCGGCAATGGGCACTCGCCAGAGCACCTGACCCTCTGGTCCCGCGATGACAATCTTGTGATTGCTGGGGACCAAATCCTGCCGTCAATCAGCTCTAACATCGGTGTCTACGCAACCGAACCAGATGCCGATCCGGTCGCAGATTGGCTGGAAGCATGTGAACGGTTGGCGGAGTTCGCGCGTCCGGACCATCTTGTTTTGGGCGGTCATAAGCTGCCTTTCACCGGTTTGCCGACCCGTATGCGCCAACTCATCGATAACCACCATGGCGCACTCGAGCGTCTGATTGCCCATCTTGATGAACCCAAAACGGCAGGCGAGTGTTTTCCGCCGCTGTTCAAACGCAAGATTGGCAAAGGCGAATATGGTCTGGCCCTTGTAGAAGCGATTGCTCATCTCAACCATCTGTATCATCTTGGCGAAATCACCCGGCGGCGCCGGGACGATGGTGCCTGGCTTTGGCAGATAAAGGATTGAGAAATGGACGACGACATCAAAACCTCTGCTGAGGCCGTAGAAGCTGATGCTTTGCCACGTCGCTATGAAGTGGACGCCGCAAAAGGTGGGAAAAAAGATCTGCCGACAGCGGTGGCAAAAAAGCCTGCAAAGCAGAAAAGCCCAGCTGAATGGGCCTATGAACGGTTGATCCTTTATATCCAGAACTTTGAGCAGCAGCTTGATAATGAACACGAGATTGCCATGGGTTTTACCGGTGGCGACGCAGGTGTTCTACGCATCGAGGGTATGGGCTTTTTTGACCCAGACATGGTGACCTTCCACGGCACAGATACAGACGGGGCAAAGACGCAGTTGGTGCAACACGTCAGCCAGCTGAACGTGATGCTTCGCGCGCTGCCGAAACAGGTCGAAGCCGAAGAGCCAACGCGCATCGGATTCCGTCTGGCTCGGGACCTAGAAGAAAACGGTTAAGGCTTGGGAGAACCTGATTTTGCGCCCGGCTTTTTGTCGCGGGGCTTGTGGGTGACAGGTTCATACAATTGCAGTATTCATCTCCTAAGCAAGGATTTATCCCAGTTAAGAGGAACAACGATATGGCTGAACACGAACACGGCACCATGAACACAGACGTTCAAGAACAGTCTTTTGCAGGGTTCATTCGCGTGTCGACCTATGTGGCAGGTGTTTCAATCGCAGCGATTGTTCTTGCATTGGCATTCTTCGGCTAAAGAAGGCCGCGAAAGGAGCTGCCATGATGAAGCTATTGGTCAGGGCGGCTGTTTTTGCTGCGGCGACGGCCACGCTTACAGCTTGTACTGTTCCTAACCGCGGTGGCGCGAGCTTGGAAGAGGTTTCGCGGGCGGCCTATGTCCACGATGGGCCGCCAAGCATCACGCTTTATACCATGCTGTCCAACCGCAGTGGTGCTGGTGCACATACCTCTATATTGGTGAACGGATCACAGCGCGTGGCCTTTGATCCCGCGGGCAGCTTCCGTCACGAAAAAATCGTGTCACGAAATGACACGGTTTATGGCATGACCCCTTATTTGGTCGACCAATACACCCGCTTTCACGCACGTGAAACGTTTCATGTTGTGACCCAGACCATCGAAGTCTCTCCCGAGGTGGCTGAGCAAGCTTTGCAATTGGTCATGAGCCACCCAGCGGTGGGTCAATCGCACTGCGCCATGTCGACATCACAACTGTTGTCTAAGCTGCCGGGATTTGAGGACGTTCGACCGTCTTACTATCCGAAGCGTCTTATGGAGACGTTCAAAGCTAAAGGCGCAACCTTTGAGCGGCTTTACGAATACGATGATGCGGATAAGACGGGTGTCTTACGTGCCTTCGTACCTGAATATGAAAAGCGCAGAAACGGCGCTTAATTTAATTTAACAAGTACAATCCGCCATAAAGCGTGATCGCCCCTGCGATCACTGCCAGAAGCACGCTCTTGCGCCAATACCCCACTGCGAAAGTGACACAGGCCGCAGCCATACGCGCTGGCTCTGGTTCGCCGCCGGTGCCAGCGGGCCAGAGAACAAGTGGTATCACTAGCCCCGGCAAAATCGCCACCGCTGTATAGCGTAAGTGTCGCATCACCCAGTCGGGGAGGGTGCGGTCACCGATCAATCCTATGAACAGAAAACGCAAGCCAAAGCTGCCGAATGCCAATGATAAAATGACGGTCCAGACCGTGAACTTATCCATCAGCTTGCACCTTCTTTGAAAGCCAAAGCTCCACTTGGGCGCCGGTAAGCATTGCCAATATCGCGGCTATCAAAAGCCCCATATTGAAAGGGATGCCGCCGAAGGCCAGTGCGCCAACGACTGAAACAAATGCTGCCGCCATATGGGCGGGTGTTCGCAACATGGGGCCGATCATAGCCAAGAAGGTGATGGGCAACGCAAAGTCTAAAGCCCAACTTTCAGGAACGGCCTTCCCGCCAAGAGCACCAATCAGGGTGAAGCAGTACCAAGTGGGCATAGCAACCGAAATGACCCCAAAGAAATAAGCCATCTTTGACGCGCGCGACATCTCGGGTTCTTGGTCATAGAGGATCAAAGACAAGGCCGCACTCTGGTCAACCGTCGCATAGGCGGCGAGGGCCTTTTGCCAAAGCGGAGCGCCGGCAAAATGCGGGGCTAGGCTTGCAGAATACATAGCCATGCGTAGGTTCACAGCCAAAGCGGATGCAATCACGATGGCCGTCGGTGCATTTTCCGACATCAGTTGGAGTGCCGCAAATTGCGCGGTCCCGGCGATCACAGCGATCGAGAAAACCAAGGTTTCAAAAACGTTCAACCCTGCTTCTGTGGCGACCACGCCAAACAGGCCCGCAAACGGGGCTAGCACAAGGAAAAAAGGCGATCCGTCGCGAAATCCCCTTAAGAATGCGATTTTTGGTGTGGTGCTTGCCATGGGGAGGCCCTAGGTTTGAATATGCATTAGCCGTAACCGCCTGAAAAGTGAGATGCAATTGGCAAAGTTGACTGACATCAACTATGTGATCGCGCCGGACCCAGAGAAGGTCGGATTGACGCGCGCAGTTGCGGGCGTGGATCATCTTGGTCAGGCAGTAGAGCTTGGCGTTGTAGAAGAGCGTCCGCTAACGATTTTCTTGAACCGTCGAGAAATCGTCACTGCCATGACCATAGGGGATTACCCCGAATTCTTAGCCTTAGGTTTTCTGCGCAATCAAGGCATGCTGCAGGATGGGGAAACTGTCACAGCTGTTGATTTCGATGAAGAGTTGGAAACTGTCGTCGTCCGGACGCAAACGGAAACGGACTACGAAGATAAGCTTTCTCGGAAAACCCGCACAAGCGGGTGTGCAGTGGGTACTGTTTTTGGAGACATGATGGAGGGGCTTGCAGAGGTGAACCTGCCCAAGACCTCTGTTCGCACATCCGATCTTTACGCACTGTCTGCAAAGATCAATCGGACCCCATCACTCTATTTGGAAGCGGGCGCAATCCACGGGACCGTTCTGTGCCAAGGTGAAGCACCGCTGGTCTATATGGAGGATGTCGGTCGCCACAACGCCGTGGACAAAGTGGCAGGGTGGATGTTCCAAACCGGGACGTCTGGCGCAGATAAACTGCTCTACACAACCGGTCGCCTGACATCAGAGATGGTGATCAAATGCGCGCTCATGGGCATCCCTGCTTTGGCCAGCCGCTCTGGCTTCACCGCTTGGGGCGTGGAGATCGCAAATCAAGTGGGTTTGACACTTATCGGTCGTTTGAAGGGGCAGCGGTTTGTGTGCCTGTCGGGCGCTGAACGTTTGATCCGCGACGCCGATCCCACTGCGGTGGCTGCCGAACCCCCCAAATCTCGCCGTAAAGGAGGGGTGTGATGGACCGGCCTTTGGGCGTGATCTTGGCCGGTGGTCAGGCGCGGCGAATGGGCGGCGGTGACAAGGGTTTGCTGCGCTTAGATGAGCGCAGCATTTTGGATCATGTCATTGAACGGCTTTCCCCGCAGGTCGACGCGATTGGATTGAATGCAAATGGTGATCGCACGCGTTTTGCCGATACAGGCCTGCCTGTTTTTCAAGACAGTATTGATGGTTTTCCGGGGCCTTTGGCAGGTGTCTTGGCGGGTATGGATTGGGCTCATGATCAAGGGGCCAGCATGATTGTGACAATTGCTGCCGACACACCGTTTTTTCCGGGCGATCTGGTGGCACGCCTCATGTCTCAATACTCAGAAGCCAATCCCATTGTTTTGGCGGCGACACGCGATGAGGCCGGTAAACTTTGGCGGCATCCGACCTTTGGGTTGTGGACCGTGTCTTTGCGAGATGACCTCCGGAAAGCACTTGGTGACGGTTTGCGAAAAGTGGTTCTGTGGACCGATCAGCACGGTGCAACCGAAGCTGAGTTTGAAACCACACCAATTGATCCGTTTTTCAACGTGAACACGCCAGACGACCTTGTTGAGGCCCGTCGCCTATTGGAGACCGCATAATGAAGGTCTTTGGTGTCACCGGTTGGAAAAACAACGGCAAGACCACATTGGTTGCGAAACTCGTGGCTGAGATCACGTCTCGTGGCTTCACCGTCTCAACAGTCAAGCGCACTCACCATAGTGTTGATCTGGACACTCCAGGTACGGACACATTCAAGCACCGACAAAGCGGGGCGAACGAGGTGATGCTGGCGTCGGACGCGCGCTATGCGATCCTGAAAGAACTGTCGGAACCGCCAAGCCTTGCGCACATGATATCACGACTAAGTCCCGTTGATCTCGTGCTGGTCGAAGGTTTCAAATCGGAATCGCATGACAAGATCGAATGCCACCGAAAGGGTGGGGAACGTCCTTTGATTTGCGAGAGCAACACTTCAGTTGTGGCAGTAGCGACAGACGCGCCGATTGATGCACCAGTCCCGTTGCTGGCAATCGACGATATCGTCGATATTGCGGATTTCGTGCTTGCCAAAGTCGGTCTTGAAAAAGGGATGGAAAAATGAGTTCATCAGATCTCACGCCTCCCCCATTAAAGAACGATTGTTTCGCGCTGCCCGCTGGCGCGCATTGGGCGCCGGTCGATGAAGTCTATGACTTGCTCAGGACGCGTTTGGACGTCGTTGTCGGGCGCGAAACGGTTCCAATTGGCAAGGCAATGAACCGTGTATTGGCGACTGACGTGTTGGCAAATAGAGCAAACCCACCTGCGGCGAATAGTGCTGTGGACGGTTATGCGGTCTTTGGTGCGACTTTTGCAGACGGCGAGCACATTGTGCCCTTAATTGAAGGCCGATCAGCCGCAGGTGATCCATTTCAAGGAAAGTTCACACAAAGCGAAGCCCTGCGCATTCTGACCGGCGCGAACATGCCTGCCGGAGCAGATACGGTGATCTTGCAAGAGGACGTCACACTTGGGGACGGCGAAATTGCCTTCCGCGGTCCCCTAAAACCCGGTTCAAATGCTCGGAAAGCTGGAGAGGACTTCAATACCGGTGATGTATTGCTCCGTGCAGGCCGGCGCGTGAGCGTTGCTGACATGGCTTTGCTCGCAGCTGCGGGCGTATCTGAAGTTGAGTTGCGCAAGCCGTTGCGGGTTGCGGTTCTGTCCACCGGAGATGAGTTGGCTGAAGCAGGCTCTGACGCTGCTGCTGAGCAAATTTTTGATGCCAATCGACCAATGCTTTTGGCGCTGGTTCAGCGTTTGGGCCATGAGGCGATAGACATCGGACGCATTCCTGATGACCGTGAAACCCTGAGATCCGCGCTTGATCGTGCGGCCTCAGAAGCGGATCTGATCCTGACCAGCGGCGGAGCCTCAGCCGGTGACGAAGACCACATGTCAGCGCTTCTGGAAGAAACCGGAGCGATGGCCCTTTGGCGCGTGGCGATCAAACCGGGCCGCCCCTTGGCGCTTGGTATGTGGCAAGAAACGCCGGTATTTGGCCTGCCTGGAAACCCAGTTGCAGCGATGGTCTGCGCCTTGATCTTTGCCACCCCAAGTATGGGCGTTTTGGCCGGGCAGGGGTGGCGCGTTCCAGAAGGCGTTTGGGTGCCTGCGGCGTTTGATAAGCGCAAGAAAGCTGGGCGACGCGAATATCTACGGGCGCGTCTGAGGAATGGCAAAGCTGAGGTATTCGCCTCTGAGGGCTCAGGGCGCATCTCTGGTTTGAGCTGGGCGGAAGGTCTAGTCGAGCTTCCCGACGATGCCATCGACGTCACCGAGGGCACATTGGTGCGTTACTACAGCTACGGCGAGTTCGGGATTTAGAGCTTAGTCGAAGATTCCGGCGACACGGCCCAAAAGCATGAAAGCGCGCGCCGTGCGCGTCTCAGACAAAGCGGTGATTTCCTGATCGCTCGCGGATTTCTCAAATTCCACAAAGGTCTTATCAAACCGACGAAGGAAGTGATGCGCCGCATCCCTAAAGATTGGGTCTTGCTTCATGCGACCGGCAGAGAGGGCCAAAGAGGAACGATCACGTACACCACCAAGTGCTGCGATTTCGCGGCCACGGATTCCTTCCGCAAACTGCCGCCAGATTTCAGGGCGCGCGAGGTCTGGGCGTAGGTCATCCATATAGATGCCATCTTGGCTCAGCAGGGTTAGAACGTCTTGCGCCGCTTGCACCAATTGACTTGCTTGGCGATCCTTCAGCGCTTTGCGCAAAGCGTTGAAGCCCTCTTGGTCTTCTGCATTTTCCGGGAAATGCATTGCGCGGATCAGATCCGCGTTGCTGATAGGTGGGTCCAATTCTTCTGCAGATGTGCCAAGCGCGAGAAGACCCTGATCTTCCTCATCCCGAGCAGGCTCGGCCTGTTCAACAACGCGAGCCGCTTGTGTCTCGCGCGTGGTTGAAAACATGGCGATGGCGGTTTCGGTCTTGCGCTGAGCCGCGGCGATCTCGTCCAGTTTTTTGGCGATGGTGGGTTCCATCCCGCTTTGACCAGAGGCTTGCGCCTGAGACATGTAGCTTTGACGCAAGCCTTCAACGGCAGCATTTATCCGTTGACCTTCTTCGCGCATGACGCGGCTGGACCGCGCTGTCATGGCAGCTACCCAAATCAGGGCGACCGGCATGAAAATTGCCACCATGGTCATGATGAATTGAAGACTGTCAGCGCCTTCAGTTGACGGTTCCAAGATCAAGAAGAACACAACTGTCGCCAGCAGCCAAATCAAGCTTAGAACGACAGCGATAACTTCGATGCCGGTCACCTCGCGTTTTTGAGGCCGGTCGTAAAGGCCAGCGGGTGCTGACGTGCTGTCGTTGTTATTTACCATTTAAACATCTTACCAAATCTAGCGGTTAGAACCATAACCAAGCTCTGGTGCAACCTACAAACCCAAAGCTGACGAGCCAGAGTTAAACGTATGAAACCTCGACGATTTCGTAGCTTTTTGTACCACCGGGCGTGCGCACGTCTACACTGTCGCCTTCTTCTTTACCGATCAAGGCACGGGCGATTGGCGATTTAATGTTCAGCAGGCCTTTTTCGACGTTTGCTTCATATTCACCCACGATTTGCCAAGTTTTCTCTTCGTCTGTGTCTTCGTCGGCAACAGTCACAGTCGCTCCGAACTTAACGGATCCCGAAAGGTTTGCCGGATCGATCACATCAGCAAGCGATAGGATACCTTCCAGCTCTTTGATCCGTCCTTCAATGAAGCCCTGCTTTTCGCGTGCGGAATGGTATTCAGCATTTTCTTTCAAATCACCCAATTCACGCGCTTCCGCGATCGCCTGAATGATGGCTGGGCGTTCTTCCGATTTCAAAACCTTCAATTCTGCCTCAAGCGCGGTGAAACCCACGCGAGTCATTGGGATTTTGTCCATTTATGCGTTCCCTAAAATCTTGTTTTCTTTCAGAGCGGGTATGCTCGAGCGTTAACGGATGAATTACCTGACCTAAACCGGAATGTGAATGCAAGGGAAAGCTGAAAGCCCGGGGAAATTTCGACAGAACTCCGCTGAATTCTTAACTGCGACCATATGAATGCTGGGCGGCAGTGTCGAAATCGCGTGGTTTTCCCAATCTCATAGGTTAGTTTGGCCTTATGACGTGGCGTTTACTCGAGATTTTGCGTCGCGTTCGCATTGACCTTTTTGATTTGAAAAGGCTAGCAAAAACCGAATGAATTACCCGGTAGCCATCCGGACAGCCACCCCAAGGAAGGAAGCCACGATGGCCGATATTGAACGCGAAACAATGGAATACGACGTCGTGATCGTAGGCGCAGGCCCAGCCGGCCTGTCTGCAGCGATCCGTCTCAAGCAACTCGACCCTGATCTGGACGTTGTCGTCTTGGAAAAAGGCTCTGAAGTTGGCGCCCATATTCTGTCGGGCGCTGTCCTTGATCCATGTGCATTGAATGAGTTGATGCCAGACTGGAAAGAAAAGGGTGCACCGCTCAATACACCAGTGACCGAGGATAACTTCTATGCCCTGGGTCCAGCGGGCCAAATGCGCATCCCAAACTTTCCGATGCCGCCATTGATGAACAACCATGGCAATTACATCGTATCCATGGGCAATGTCTGTCGCTGGATGGCAGAACAAGCCGAAGAGCTGGGCGTCGAAATCTTCCCGGGTATGGCATGTTCTGAATTGGTTTACGGCGACAAAGGCGAAGTCAAAGGCGTGGTGGCTGGTGTCTTCGGCTTAGAGGCGGATGGGTCTTATGGTCCAAACACTGAGCCGGGAATGGAATTACACGGCAAATACGTCTTCATCTCGGAAGGTGTGCGCGGGTCTCTCGCGAAAGAGATCATCGAAAAATACGGGCTTCAGGACGGCAAACAGCCGCAGAAGTTCGGTGTTGGTATGAAAGAGATCTGGGAGATCGATCCGGCCAAACACAAAGAAGGTACAGTCACGCACACAATGGGCTGGCCTCTTGGGTCCAATGCTGGCGGTGGGTCGTTCATCTATCACTTGGAAAACAACCAAGTTTATGTCGGCTTCGTGGTGCACCTGAACTACAAAAACCCGCATCTGTTCCCTTACATGGAGTTCCAACGCTTCAAGCACCACCCAATGGTGGCGGACCTCTTGGAAGGCGGAAAACGCGTGGCTTATGGCGCACGTGCGATCTCTGAAGGTGGCTACCAGTCCATGCCGAAAATGACCGCACCAGGTGCGGCATTGCTGGGCTGTTCAGTTGGCATGGTCAACGTGCCGCGCATCAAGGGTAACCACAATGCGATGTATTCCGGCATGGCAGCGGCGGAAGCGGCCCATGCAGCAATCAAAGCGGATCGCTCTGGCGATGAGCTGCATGACTATGAAGAAAACGTGCGCAAAGGCCCAATTGGTCAGGATCTGAAGAAAGTGCGCAATGTAAAGCCGCTTTGGTCGAAGTTCGGCATGGTGGCCTCCCTAGTACTGGGCGGTTTTGATATGTGGGTTCAGACCCTGACACGTGGTGTTTCCCTGTTTGGCACTCTGGGTCACGGTAAGACCGACGCGGCTGCAACAGAGCCTGCGTCCGCACATAAACCAATCGATTATCCAAAGCCCGATGGCAAACTGTCCTTTGACCGTTTGACCAATGTCAGCTTTGCAATGACCAACCATGAAGAAAGCCAGCCGTGTCACTTGCGTCTTGCTGACCCAATGCGACCGATCTCTGATAACCTCCCAATGTTTGATGAGCCTGCGCAGCGTTACTGCCCTGCCGGAGTTTATGAGATTGTCGAGAAAGACGGTAAGCCAGAGTTCGTCGTGAACTTCCAAAACTGTGTTCACTGTAAGACCTGTGACATTAAAGATCCGGCTCAGAACATCACTTGGGTCACACCCCAAGGCGGCGATGGGCCGAACTATCCGAATATGTAAATTCACAATTTCGACAGAATGCCCGCTTCGAGCGGGCATTTTTTTAATCAGATGCGTCTTGGGATTGGCGTTTTGCCAAGTTTTAAAGCGGTCTGAGCATCGCTGCTGACGGATGACATGGCATAATTCAGCTTATGATCTGCTTGTGTGCGCTGGCCATTGCCACGCTTGGAACTGCCGTTTAGTCTTTCTCGGGTCGAGCAAGATAAGGACCATCCTGTGAAAAAGATTACTCTGCGCGCGCTTGTCGCCACGTTGATGTTGAGCACTGCCACATTCCCAGCACAAGCAGAGACGAATTCTGGATCTTATCTCGCTGCCCGTTCTGCAACGATGCAAAGTGATTATGCAGCGGCATCGCTCTATTTTACACGCTTGCTCGTGCAATCTCCGCAAAACGCATTCTTGTTGGAAAATTTGGTGCTCGCCAATCTTGCGCTTGGTGAAATGGATAAGGCGATCCCGCCGGCGCGCGTGCTTGATCAACAATCGGTCAACAGCCAGATCGGCAATATGGTTGTGATCGCAGATCTCATTGACCAGCAGAACTTCGCAGAACTGATCAATCGGTTTGATGCTGATAATGGTATTGGCCCGCTTGTGGACGGACTTTTGCTGGCTTGGTCCCATCTTGGGAATGGCCAGATGTCCGAGGCGCTGGCTGATTTCGACAAAGTGGCGCAAGAACGGGGCCTCGAAGGGTTCGCGCTTTATCATAAAGCGCTGGCGTTGGCGTCTGTGGGCGACTTTGAAAGTGCCGAAGATATCTTTGGTGGTGAGACCGCCAGCACGGTGCAACTTTCCCGCCGCGCGGTGATGGCGCATATCGAAATTCTTAGCCAACTCGAACGCAATGAAGACGCGATCGTTGTGATGGATGCGTTATTTGGGCAAGGGCTGGACCCAGAACTTCTGCAGATGCGAGAGGTGCTTGAGGCAGGCGAAATGCTACCTTTCTCTCAAGTAACGCAACCAAGAGATGGCATGGCAGAGGTGCTCTATAGCGTTGCCAACGCGTTGAAAGACGAAGCCTCTCCCGACTACACGCTCCTTTATAGCCGTACCGCGCAATTCCTACGCCCATCTCATATTGATGCGCTGCTGTTGTCTGCGGAACTTTTGGAAGAAGTCGAGCAATACGACCTGGCGACGGAAGTATATAAATCCGTCCCAGCCGGTCACCACAGTTTCCACGCCGCTGAAATGGGGCGCGCCGAAGCGTTGCGCGCTGGTGGCAAAGCGGAAGCGGCGATTGAAGTTCTGGAACAGCTTTCGCGAACCCATGGTGATCTGGCCATCGTGCACACCTCCCTTGGTGATGCCTTGCGCCAGCAAGAACGCTTTGGAGAAGCCGCTGAAGCCTATGACCGTGCGCTTGGGCTATTTGATGCCCCTGACGAAAGCCAATGGTTCTCTTACTACGCGCGCGGCATATGCCACGAACGGCTTGGTGAATGGGAAGATGCTGAGTCAGATTTTCGTCAAGCCCTGGAACTCAACCCCGGCCAGCCGCAGGTTCTCAATTACCTTGGTTACTCTTTGGTCGAAAAACGTATCAAGCTCGATGAAGCGCTGGGTATGATTCAGCAGGCGGTCGATGCACGGCCTGACAGCGGCTACATCGTCGACAGCTTGGGGTGGGTGCTTTACCGTTTGGGGCGCTATGAAGAAGCGGTATCACATATGGAGCGCGCGACGGAACTCATGCCTGTCGATCCCGTTGTAAATGACCACCTTGGCGATGTTTATTGGTCTGTGGGTCGCAAGACAGAGGCACAATTCCAATGGATGCGCGCCCTAAGCTTTATCGACGAGAACGCGCCGCCAGAAGCGGATCCTGACCGCATTCGTGCAAAACTAGATCGCGGCCTAGATGCTGTGCTTGCAGAAGAAGGCGCAGCTCCGATCCAAGTGGCAGAAGAAAAATAACTTCCGCTTTCTTTTTGGCAAAATATCCTGGGGGAGCTTGAACCTCGTTCAAGCGGGGGCAAAGCCCCCTAGCTGACGCGCGCCACGACGTAGTCGGCGAGATCGGTCAACAAACCCTTGATCTCGTGATCTGGCAGCGGTTCAAGAGCAGATTTCGCCTTTGCTGCCCAAGCCAGAGCATCTTTGCGTGTCGCTTCCAACGCACCGTGTTTGTTCAAAAGCTCAAGCGCATGTTCTAGATCGCCGTCATCCTGCTTGCCCTTTTCGATGGTGCGTTCCCAGAATGCCCGCTCATCAGTGTCAGAATTGGCGACTGCTTTGATCACCGGCAAGGTGAGTTTACGTTCGCGGAAATCGTCGCCGACGTTTTTACCCGTCGCTTTAACGTCGCCCTGATAGTCTAGCAGGTCATCCACAATCTGGAACGAAATTCCTAGTGCGTCACCATAATCAAAGAGCGCCTTCACATGTGCTTCATCGGCACCAGCAATCACGCCACCGACCTCGGTTGCCGCTGAAAACAGAGCTGCCGTCTTGCCGCGCACCACTTGCAGATAAATGCTCTCATCGGTTTTGAGATCCTGCGCGGCTGTCAACTGCAGCACCTCACCCTCAGCAATAGTTGCTGATGCGTTCGCGAGAATATCCAAAACACGAAGCGACCCGGTTTCCACCATCAACTGGAAAGAGCGGGAAAACAGATAGTCGCCCACCAAAACAGAGCTTTTGTTGTCCCACAAAAGGTTCGCTGTCGGACGCCCGCGGCGCTGTCCGCTTTCGTCTACCACGTCATCATGCAGCAATGTTGCGGTGTGAATGAACTCTACCGTTGCTGCCAGATGCACATGGTAGGGGCCTTCATAGCCACAGAGTTGCGCAGCGGCCAAAGTCAACATCGGGCGCAAGCGTTTGCCGCCAGCCCCCACAAGATGTGCTGTGACCTCTGGGATGCGAGGCGCGTGTTCGCTCGCCATACGTTCGGTGATCAACGTATTCACCGCTTCCATATCCGACGCCAAAAGCGCGCTCAGCGCCTCATGTGGTTTTGTCGCTGCGTGGTCCAGACCCATCACACTCCCGTCACAAGGCTCGACATTTGCCGGGCCTTGCCCTTACATCCCAACTATGAAGGAACTTTTGCGTACCACCGACCCGACGATCATCGCCTTTGCCATGGCACTCCTTCGAGGGGAGGGTATAGACTGCTTTGAAATGGACGTAAATATGAGCGTGCTCGAAGGCGGCATTGGGATCTTTCCCCGCCGAATTTTGGTCCATGAAGACCGGCTCATACAAGCAGAGCGCGTGATGGCGGATAACGAAATCCCATTGGGGCGACCGTGACCGAGCAAACCACTGAAAATGCCTATCTTGGCGGGCGTGTGCGCATCAAGCAGCCCTCAAAAGGCTATCGCGCAGGGGTTGATCCTGTCTTGTTGGCCGCCGCCATTGAGGCAAGTTCCGGGCAAACCGCGTTGGAGCTTGGGACTGGTGTCGGCACTGCGGCACTTTGTCTGGCAGCACGTGTGCCGGGAATTCAACTGCATGGTGTTGAAATCCAACCAGCCTATGCGTCACTGGCACGAGAAAATGCTACCTTAAATGACGCTGACTTTTCGGTGTTTGAAGCAGACTTGACCAACCTGCCACAAGATCTGAAACAGCGCCGTTTTGATCATGTCTTTGCAAATCCGCCCTACTTTGACCGAAACACCGGCAACGCAGCCACCGACGCAGGTCGTGAGCAAGCGATGGGTGAAGATACTCCACTTAAGACTTGGTTGGAGGTCGCAGTAAAGCGCGTGCAGCCAAAGGGCTACGTAACCTTTATCCACCGTGCCGAGCGATTAGGTGATCTCTTGAGGAATATGCCGACAGCGATGGGATCTCTGCAGGTGCAGCCCTTCGTTCCACGTCCTGGACGGGATGCAAATCTTGTCTTGGTTCGCGCCCGTCATTCCGGTCGCGCGCCGTTGCGTCTGCACGCTCCAATCCAGTTACATTCTGGGCAAACGCATGAAAAAGACGCAGAAGACTACACAGATCGCATCAAATCTGTGCTCAGAGACGGAAATTCCTTAGGGTTCCCGGCATGAATTCGCCCACCGCATTTCTCTGATTAAGCAATTTGAATCGCTGGTAAATCCCCGTTCAGGCTGCGGGTTTGCGCGATTTTTAACGCCTTTTGCTTGGTTTTTGAGGCGAAAATGATGCGCCTGCAGCGTGACAGAAACACGAATTTGTGATGGACTGATGAGGTTAACCGAAACCTATTTAGAGAGGAGTATGCCATATGAGCGTGAGCTCGCACTTGGAACAGTTGAAACGGAAACACGAGAGCCTCTCAAAACTCGTCGAAGAAGAACAGCGCGCCCCAGGGTCCAGTGACCTCGAGATCGCTGAAATGAAAAAGCAGAAGCTGAAGATCAAAGAAGAGATCAGTCGCCTGTCTGCTTAGTGACACCCTCAAAAATTGAAACAAAAGCCCCGTTTCTTTTGAAGCGGGGTTTTATTGTGTTTGATTTGAAACGCTTGCGCGGGCGGCGATGATAGCCCCTAAGGTGATCAACAGTGCCGCGATACCCAGCGACCAGCTGGCGTTTGCGACGCCAGCGAGCACCAGAACCAGTGTCGATAAAAGCGGCGCGGCATAGGAGCTTGTGCCAAGCAGTTGTATATCGCCCTTTTTGACGCCGATGTCCCAGACATAAAAAGCCAGTCCCACGGGGCCCAACCCGAGGGCGAGAACCGAGCCCCAACCCAACGCGCTGTTCGGCCATGTGGTGGTTTCAAGTGCAAGGTGAAGGGCGAGGGACAGGATTGAGGTCGCAACGCAAAAAACGGCAACCGCCGCCGTTGGGACATCGCCAAGCCGGCGGGAAATGACAGAGTAACCGGACCAGAACAGCGCGCAACAGAACGCCAAAGCGTAGCCCGCTGCGGCTTCCGCTTTGAATCCGCTTCCGCCACCTTGAACGATAATTGCCGCTCCGGCGAACGCCACGATGGCGCCGATCACGTGGGCCGTTTTCAAGCGTTCTCCGGGCAAAAGACCCGAGAACAAAACAATCAAGAGCGGCCACAGATATGCGATCAGACCAGCCTCTGCGGCTGGGGCCAGTCGCAGAGCACTAAAGTAGAGCGCGTGATAGCCAAAGAGACCGATGGTGCCGAAGCCAAAGACCCATAACGGCACCTGTTTCAGCTGCCTTAGGCCTCCGGTCCGCGCGGTCCAAACCAAACCCAGCGTTCCACCGATTGCAAAACACACCGCGTTCAACAAAAGTGCGGGCATCGGAGCGGTGCCGACGGTAAAGAGCGCAAGAAAAGACCAAAGCAGAACAGCAAGGAACCCAATCAGGGTTGCGCGGTTTTTCGTCATTTAGATTGCAGCTCCGTCACTGGGATGATTTCAAACCCATCAGAGAAATGCGCTGTTTTTTCGATCTCTGCAACGAACCAATCGCGCAGGGCTGCCACATCGGGTCTTGTTTCCGCTCCCTTCCGACAAAGAAAGCGGAATCGGGCATCTGACTCGATTGCGATTTTGAATGGGGCAACGAGTCGGCCTTCTAAGACATCCTTCAAGATGATGGGGCGGCGACCTAAGGCTGCGCCAACACCGGCAATAGCCGCATCGATCGCGTGGTCGGCGTTTGAGAAATGCGCGCCACGTTTGTTTGCGGGCATTTCAATCCCGGCCGCCCTGAACCAAACGGGCCAATCACATCGCGGATTTAGAAAGTCGATCGAGTCATCAAAAACCAAAGGAGCGTCCAGTAGTTTTTCCGGGCTGTTAAACTGTTCTGCCATTTCTGGCGTCATCACTGGCGTAAGCCACTCTTTCTGCACCGGGAGGCAATATAGGTCTGGATAGTCCCGCTGACCAAAACGAATGGCGACATCTACGTCGTCGCGTTCCAAATCCAGGTTCTTCAAGGATGCTGAGAAGCGCAATTCCGTGTCTGGATGCTGGCGTGCGAAATCAAAAATTCTCGGGGCGAGCCATTTTGCCGTCAGGGCGGGTCCAGCGGTAATCGTGAGTGTATTTGTGCTGACCGACCTTTGCGCACTGCGCCACGCATTTGCCAAAGCATCAAATCCTTCAGATGTCCCGGGCGCCAATGCGCGCCCTGCTTCCGTCAGCTCAACGGCTCGATTTAGGCGCACAAAGAGCGGGTGCCCAAGGTGTTCTTCTAACGATTTGATCTGAAAAGACAGGGCGGCAGGCGTGACATGAAGCTCTTCTGCAGCCATGGCAAAGGACCGATGCCGCGCAGCGGCTTCAAAGGCGCGTAGAGCGGTGAGCGGTGGGAGACGGTCAGCCATATCAGTTAAGTAAAACTAAACTGAAGACATGAAAAGTCTCGTTTGTAAACTTTATTTGCGGGCTGCATATTCACAACAGTTCAGAAATTCAAATGCAGGAGCGCAAAATGATCGAAGTATCTACAACCCGCGAGATCGCCCGCGCATACGACCGGGCTCACGCAGAACGAGCGCAAGCTTTTAAAAAGCTGTTCCGTCTTCCTCGCGTTAACTTTCATGTGCCGCTGGGCTGGTTTGCCCTTACGGCGCCGTCCCGCTGATTTGGCAACATTTCTTACGGGACCAAATGAGAAGGGCCGGTCAATTGACCGGCCCTTTGCATTTTGATCAGGTCTGCGCTTAGACGAAGAACTGCGCACCGTTCGCAGAAATGGTCGAACCGTTGATGAAGCCCGCATCGTCGGACGCAAGGAAGGTCACGCAGCGTGCGATTTCTTCTGGCTCACCCAAACGACCTGCTGGGATTTGGCCGATGATGGATTCGCGTACCTTTTCTGGAACTGCCATCACCATTTCTGTTGCAATGTAGCCTGGGCAGATTGCGTTTGCAGTGATGCCTGCGCGCGCGCCTTCTTGGGCCAAGGACTTTACGATGCCAAGGTCGCCTGCTTTGGTTGCTGCATAGTTCACCTGTGCGAACTGACCTTTTTGACCATTGATCGAAGAGATAACGATGATGCGGCCAAACTTACGCTCACGCATGCCAGGCCAGATCGGGTGGATGGTGTTGAACACGCCAGTCAGGTTCGTGTCGATCACTTCTTTCCACTGTTCAGGGGACATTTTGTGGAAAGGTGCGTCGCGTGTAATGCCTGCGTTTGCCACAACCACATCGATTGGGCCTAGGTCCGCTTCGACCTGAGCAAGGCCGGCTTTGGACGCGTCATAATCCGCAACGTTCCATTTATAGGTCTTGATACCGGTTGCTTCGGTGAAAGCAGCGGCTTTTTCATCGTTGCCTGCGTAGGTCGCTGCGACCTCGTAGCCTTCGGCTTTAAGGGCTTTGGAAATGGCTTCACCGATGCCGCGTGAACCGCCGGTGACGAGTGCTACTTTTGCCATGAATCTACTCCAAGTTGGTCAAGTCTTCAGGTAATTCTATTACTAATTTTATGCCGAACTTGCAATATTATTACTGCATGAGAATCGGCAAATTAGCTCAAGATTTCGATTTAAAAAGAGGTACTTATAAACAAAAAGGGCGACCCAAGCTGGGACGCCCTTCACAAAAGGTGTTTTGGCGTCAGAAAGTTATGGGCGCTCTACGCAGAGCGCGACACCCATGCCACCGCCGATGCAGAGAGTCGCGAGACCTTTCTTCGCGTCGCGGCGCTGCATTTCAAACAACAGAGTGTTCAGAACACGGCAGCCAGACGCGCCGATTGGGTGACCAATCGCAATCGCGCCGCCATTGACGTTCACGATTTCTGGATCCCAACCCATGTCCTTGTTCACCGCACAAGCTTGCGCAGCAAAAGCCTCATTGGCTTCGACCAGGTCCAGGTCTGAAACGGACCAGCCTGCTTTATCCAGAGCTTTGCGGGACGCGTAGATTGGGCCAACGCCCATGACAGATGGGTCCAAGCCAGCAGTTGCATAAGATGCAATGCGCGCCATTGGATTAATGCCGCGCTTTTCGGCGTCATCTGCAGACATCAGCAGAACGCCCGCCGCGCCATCGTTTAGGCCAGATGCGTTCGCCGCAGTTACGGTGCCGCCATCGCGTACGAAGGCTGGGCGCAACTTCTGCATGTTTTCAATAGTTGCGCCGTGGCGGATGTATTCGTCTTTGTCGACGATGATCTCACCCTTACGGGTTTTGATGGTGAAAGGGATCACCTCGTCATCAAACTTACCGGCTTTCTGAGCGGCCTCGGCTTTGTTCTGAGACGCCAGCGCGAATTCGTCCTGCATTTCGCGAGAGATTTGCCATTGGTTTGCAACATTCTCAGCGGTTTGACCCATGTGATAGCCGTTGAAGGCATCCCAAAGACCATCGCGGATCATGGAGTCGATGTATTTCATGTCGCCCATCTTCTGGCCGGCACGTAGGTGCGCCACGTGTGGCGACAGGGTCATGTTTTCCTGACCACCTGCTGCGACGATAGATGCGTCGCCCAACTGGATGTGCTGCGCTGCCAAAGCAACGGCGCGAAGACCGGAGCCACAAACTTGGTTAATGCCCCATGCGGCGCTTTCTTGCGGAAGGCCTGCGTTGATATGTGCCTGGCGCGCAGGGTTCTGGCCCTGACCGGCGGTCAGAACTTGACCCAAGATGGTCTCAGACACTTCGGATTTATCAACACCGGCGCGTTCAACCACTGCTTCCAGCACTGCGGCGCCCATGTCATGAGCAGGTGTGTTTGCGAAAGATCCGCCAAAGCTGCCAACAGCGGTACGGGCTGCGGAGGCAATTACTACGTTCGTCATATTATTCGGTCCTCTAAAGATGCGAGAGATGCGCTCACTGTGACGCATTTCGCTGTCCTTGCGTGGTCTCAATAGCTGAATTGCTGCACTGCCGCAACAGTAAGCGACTTCCGATCGAAAGAAAATTTCAGATTAGGCCGCTGATTTGGAATTTTTGTTCTCATCCCGCGGCGGATTCACCGTCGGAGCGCCAAAGCAATAGCCCTGCAGACAGCGGACACCTAATCCGTGAAGTGTACTTGCATCATCCATACTCTCTATACGTGTCGCAACTGTGAACATCCCAAATTGTTGCGCTAGGTAAGAAATTGCGTAGGTCAGTGCCTGGTTTTTGGGATCCGTTTGGATGCTTTTAGCGAATGATGCGTCCAGTTTTATGTAATTGAAAGAAAAGTCTTTTAAGTGCCGGTACGAGGTCAGATCCGCGCCGTAGTCATCTAAGGCAAATGCGACAGAATGCTGCTGGTACTCATCCATAAAGTCCATGACCAATTCTGGGACCTGCATGACGGACGTTTCTGAGATCTCAAGAATCAGTCGTCGCCCCAGCGTGGGGTCGCGCTTCAGGTTAGAATTCAGGATGTGCTTCCAATTCCGATAACCGATCGAACGTGCCGACATGTTGATTGAGAGAACGATGTCAGGATTGTCGCGAAGGGTTTTTAAGCCCATCGAAAGCGACAAGCAGTCCAGTTTTCGACCCGCTTCGCTCACTTCAACCTGTGCAAAGAAGTCTCTGGCGGGAATCACCCGGCCGGTTTCATCTAGCACCCTGATGAGTGCTTCAAAATGAGCGGCCATTGTCGGATTTTCGGCGAACACCACCGGCTGATATGCGAGCAGCACCTCTTTATGCTGAATGGCCTCGTTGACCATATCAAGCGTCTGCTGGTCGCGCCCGTCCAGCGCCCAATCCAAAGGGCTGCTTTTTGCTGCCCTTCGTAATTTCCGATCTTCCTTGCCCATCTAGGTGCCCTCCAGCGACTCTGATTAGAGGGTGAATGGGTGAAGAAGGGGTTAAATGATCAATTTGAAGTGTGGCCAATCAGGGTGGTCAAAATGGCCTTAGCATTGTCGCTGGACCAATCGGCATCACCGCGCAGTCGAGCGATCTCGTTACCCTCTGGATCAAGGATCATTGTGGTTGGTAGGCCAAACACTTTCATCTCACGCGCAACCGTTTGTTTTGGGTCACGGTGCTGCGGCAGGTTGTCCACGCCAATTTCTTTGAGAAACTTCGCCATTGCGGGCGGCATATTTCGTCCGGTGGCCAATGTAACAACCTCAAAATCATCACCGCCGAGCTCTTCTTGTAATTCAGAGAGCATGGGCATTTCATGGCGGCACGGCGCGCACCAAGTGGCCCAGAAGTTCAAAAGAACATATTTGCCTTCGTAGTCAGCCAGCGTTCCTTCGCCACCATCTTCATGCAGGAAAGCCGCTTTTGCGGTTGGTAAAGCCTCTGGATGAAAGACCAGCTTTTTCATATCACCTTCACGCAAGGCTACCGCAGTTTGAATATCAGCGGACGCAACATTTGCGCTTAGGGCTAAGGCCATATAAAGCACGCTAAACCGTAACAGACGCATCGTTCCTCCAGAAGGGCAAGACATGACAGACAATTCCTCAAACCAGATGTGGGGCGGCCGCTTCGCCGCCGGGCCGGACGCGATCATGGAGGCAATCAATGCCTCGATCGGTTACGATCAGCGGATGGCGGCACAGGACATTGCTGGCTCGCGGGCCCACGCAGCCATGTTGGCCAAGGCAGGCATCATTACGGATAAGGATGCTGAAGCGATTAGGGAAGGCCTGCTCACGGTCTTGTCAGAGATCGAGAACGGAAATTTCAATTTTTCTGCAGCGTTGGAAGACATTCACATGAATGTCGAAGCGCGCCTGAAAGAGATTATTGGCGAACCAGCCGGTCGTTTGCACACGGGTCGTTCCCGGAACGATCAGGTGGCGACAGACTTCAAACTCTGGGTTCGCGATCAGATGGACGCGGCGATTGCTGGCATCGAAGCGCTGATGAAGGCGCTCTTGTCGCAAGCAGAAGCGGGCGCGGAATGGGTGATGCCGGGCTTTACACATTTGCAGACTGCGCAACCGGTCACATGGGGCCACCATATGATGGCCTATGTGGAAATGCTGGCGCGGGATCGCAGCCGGTTCATGGATGCGCGCAAGCGTATGAACGAATCCCCACTGGGCGCCGCCGCTCTGGCTGGCACGTCCTTCCCGATTGACCGTGAGATGACCGCAGACGCGCTTGGCTTTGATCGCCCTGCGGCGAACTCTTTGGACGCCGTGTCTGACCGCGACTTCGCACTAGAGTTTCTATCTGCATCCACCATCTGTGCTGTGCATTTGAGCCGCCTGTCCGAAGAACTGGTGATCTGGTCCTCTGCGCAATTCCGCTTTGTGACCCTGTCTGATCGTTTCTCTACCGGCAGCTCGATCATGCCGCAGAAGAAAAATCCAGACGCAGCAGAGCTGATCCGCGCGAAGATTGGTCGGATCTTTGGGGCCAACACCGCGCTGACGATTGTCATGAAGGGCCTGCCATTGGCCTATTCCAAAGACATGCAGGAAGACAAAGAACAGACCTTTGATGCGGCAGACAACCTGATGCTGGCGCTTGCTGCAATGGAGGGCATGGTCAAAGACATGTCTGCCAATACCGAAAGCCTTGAAGCGGCTGCCGGAAGCGGTTTCTCAACCGCAACCGACCTCGCTGACTGGTTGGTGCGTGCCCTGAATATGCCGTTCCGCGATGCGCATCACGTGACCGGCACTTTGGTCGCCATGGCGGAATCTCGCGGCTGTGATTTGCCCGATTTGACCTTGGAAGATATGCAATCAGTACACGAGCACATCACCGAGGACGTCTTTGGCGTGCTTGGCGTGCACAATTCCGTGGCCTCGCGCACGTCTTACGGTGGCACCGCCCCAAGTCAGGTCCGCGCGCAGGTCGCCCGTTGGAAGGATCTGTAGGGATGAAAATCGTTGCTGGGTTGATGGCTGTAGTGTTTCTGGCGTCTTGCGGGGCGGATGGAGCACCGATCAAACCGAGCGCTTCCGTTGGCATTGGTGTCGGAACGAATGGGGTTTCGACTTCTGCGAGTGTGGGAGCCTCTAAAGGTAATGTGAGCGTGAGCGTCGGGCTCTAATGGAAAAGAGAACTGGCCTGCATTGGATCTTTTTAGCCCTCGCGATCTGGGGTGCGATCCACCCTATGTATTACTTCGTGTCTTGGTTTCAGGAGAACGGAGTTGACCTCGCAGCGATGGGCCGTGCCTGGAATGTGAATAATGCCGCCAGCGGTTTGGTTTGGGACCTCACGATTTCAGCGATTGCATTAACCATTTGGGTGATCGCGGACGCCATTCGCCATCGCGCCTGGCGGTGGCTGATCGCTATACCTGCCACTTGGTGCATTGGCGTGAGTTGCGGGCTACCGCTTTTCCTTTTCTTTCGTCTTGGGCGCGGCAGCCTTTGAATTTGAGTATTTGGGCAAAGAAGAAGCCCGGATATTAGCTCTGATGATTGCAAGCGGTGGCAGTTCTGCCTAAGAGGGGCCGACTGACCTGAGCTAGACTTGCGGATGAGGGTGCGCGAATGGATCATTTTCTTTATCGGGACGGTGTCTTGCACGCCGAAGACATTCCGGTTGCAGAGATTGCAGCGGAGGTGGGTACACCCTTTTATTGCTATTCAACTGCAACCCTAGAGCGGCATTTCCGCCTTTTTGATGAGGCATTGGCCGGGACCGAGCATTTGGTTTGTTACGCCATGAAGGCGGCAAGCAACCAAGCGATCCTGAAAACCCTTGCGGCGCTGGGCGCTGGCATGGATGTTGTTTCTGGCGGCGAATACGCGCGCGCCAAAGCGGCAGGTGTACCGGGTGATCGGATTGTGTTCTCCGGTGTTGGTAAGACGCATGATGAAATTCACGCAGCCCTGAGTGGCGGCATCCGTCAGTTCAACGTTGAGTCCGAGCCAGAAATGGCAGTGATCAACGCTGTTGCTTTGGAATTGGGTGTAAAAGCCCCGATCACGGTGCGCGTAAACCCAGATGTGGACGCAAAAACCCACGCCAAGATTGCCACCGGAAAATCCGAAAACAAGTTCGGCATCCCCATCAGCCGCGCGCGCGAAGTCTATGCGCACGCCGCCAGCTTGCCGGGCTTGGAAGTGATCGGGATCGATGTGCATATCGGTAGCCAACTGACTGAACTTGCGCCTTTCAAATTGGCTTATGAAAAAGTTGCCGCACTCACAGAAGAGCTGCGCGCCGATGGACATGACATTCGCCGTCTCGATCTAGGCGGCGGCTTGGGTATTCCTTACGAGCGCAACAATGAAGCGCCACCTTTGCCAGTGGAATATGGCGCAATGGTCAAAGAGACCCTTGGTCATCTGAATGTCGAGATTGAGATCGAGCCGGGTCGCTTGATCGCGGGCAATGCGGGAATTTTGGTCTCTAAAGTCATCTATGTCAAAGAAGGCGAAGACCGGAAATTCATGATCATCGATGGGGCGATGAACGACCTCATCCGCCCGTCTATGTATGAAGCCTTCCACGAAATCGTTCCTTTAAAGGAAGCAGAACCCGGCGTCGACTTCACCAAATACGATATTGTTGGCCCGGTCTGTGAGACCGGTGACACCTTTGCCAAAGAACGCAATATGCCACCGGTTCAATCCGGTGATTTGGTGGCGTTCCGGTCTGCCGGCGCCTATGGCGCGGTCATGGCCAGCGAGTACAACACGCGGCCTTTGATCCCAGAGGTCTTGGTGAAGGGCGATCAATTTGCGGTTATCCGCCGACGTCCGACCTTTGAAGAAATGATAAATCGCGATACCATTCCTGAGTGGCTGTAGGGCAATTCCGCCCAAGAGCCCCCGTTTGGGAGCACGATTTGAGGTCTCATGGCGCAGGCTGACCGCGCGAAAGCCGTCCTGAGCAAGCTAAGCTGGGTTCTATCGCTGACGCGACTGGGCCTGTTTTCTGAACGTGTGATTCGCGCCTTCTGGCCCGTTTGGTCTCTGATTTTCGTGGTTTCAGCCGCCCTCATGATGGGGTTGCAGGATGTGCTTTCTCTTGAATTGGTCTGGGCGGCGGGTGTTCTGTGTCTCGCGGCGCTGCTGTTTTTCATTTGGCAGGGCGTTCGGCGCATAACGCTACCGAGCCGTGATGAGGCGCTGCAGCGGCTGGACGACACTTTGCCGGGGCGTCCCGTGCAAAGTTTGCTCGATCAACCTGCGTTGAGAGAAAGTGACCCAGCAACCCAAGCGCTCTGGCAGGCACACCAGCGCCGTATGGCTGATAAGGCGGCTTCGGCGCGGGTTCCAAAACCGAATTGGGTGGTTTCCCATCTCGATCCGTTCGGATTGCGCTTTACTGCGCTCCTTTTGTTCTGCGTTGCTCTTTTATTTGGCAGCGTTCATCGCGTGGGCAGCCTGTCAGATATGGCCCCCAACTCCGCTGCGCCCTCGATTGCTGCGGCGTCATGGGAAGGTTGGGTTTCGCCGCCGCGCTATACTGGTCTTCCGACGCTCTATCTCAATGATTTGCCTGCAGGTCAATTGACACTACCGGTCGGGAGCCAAGTGACATTGCGCTTGTACGGCGAAGTTGGCGCTTTGACCGTGAACGAGACGGTGTCCGCGCGGACCGAAGTTCCGAGTGCGGCCGATTCAGCGCAGAGTTTTGAGTTGAACAAAGATGGCACCCTTGAAATTGCTGGCGAGAATGGTCGGCAATGGCAAGTTGCGCTGATCCCCGACGCACGGCCTGAGGTGACGAATGTCGGAGAAGCAACCGTTTCCTCACGGGGGGAAATGACGCTGCCTTTCTCTGTCAAAGATGACTACGAAGTTGTCGATGGGTCTGCGCGTTTGGCCCTTAACCTTGATCGGGTCTCGCGCCGGCACGGGCTTAAGTTTGATCCTGAAAACACGGATCCTTTAGATCTGGTGCTACCTTTGCCAGTGACCGGCCAACGGGACGCATTTGATGAGAACCTGATAGACGATTTCTCGGCGCATCCTTGGGCGCATTTGCCGGTCGAGGTGACGTTGCAGGCCCGTGATGCGGCAGGTCAATTGAGCGAGCCGAAGGTGGTGCAGTTCGATCTGCCTGCCCGCCGGTTCTTTGATCCCATGGCCAATGCATTGGTGGAAATGCGCCGTGATCTTCTTTGGTCAAGGGAAAACGCAACCCGCGTTGCGCAGTTGATGCGTGCCATTTCGCACCGCCCCGATGAAGGTGTGTTCCGCAAAGACAAAGATTATCTGCGCCTTCGTACGATCCTGCGCCACCTTGAGCGTGTGATCCCAGCGGGTTTGCCTGATGAGGATCGCAAGGCGATCACGGACGAACTTTGGGCGTTTGCAATTGAGCTGGAAGAGGGCGATCTGGACGACGCTCTGGAGCGGATGGAACGCGCCCGAGAGCGCCTTGCCGAGGCCATGAAGAACGGCGCGAGTCCCGAAGAGATTGCGCGTTTGATGCAGGAACTGCGCGAGGCGACACGCGACTACATGCGCCAGCTTGCGCAGCAGAGCCCTTCCAGCGAGCAAACGCCGGGGGAGCAGCAACAAGCGCAAAACCGCATGGAAATGAACCAAAGCGACATCCAGCGCATGATGGACCGGATCCAAGAGCTGATGGAGCAGGGCCGCATGGCGGAAGCGCAGCAGGCTTTGGAAGAATTTCAGCGTATGATGGAGAATATGCAAGTGACCCAAGGCGGGCAGGGGGAGCCATCGCCCGGCCAGCAAGCCATGGATCAATTGGGAGAGATGCTCCGGGATCAGCAAGGGCTGAGCGACGAAGCCTTCCGCGATCTACAGGAACAGTTCAATCCGAATGGCCAGCCGGGGCAGCCCGGCCAACAAGGCCAGCCGGGACAGTCACAGCCCGGTCAAAGCCAAAATGGACAGTCTGGACAAAACCCCGGACAATCCCAGCAGGGTGAAAACGGATCTGGCGAACAGGGCGAAGGCCAAGGCGAACGGGGTTTAGAAGGCGAACTCGCGGATCGACAGCAAGCTTTGCGCCAAGAACTCCAGCGACAGCAACAGGGCTTGCCCGGTCAAGGTACCCCTGAAGGGGACGCCGCACGGGAGGCGTTAGATCGCGCTGGCGAAGCTATGGATGGTGCGGAAGACGCGCTTCGCAATGATGATCTGGCCGAAGCGATTGATCGACAGGCCGATGCCATGGAAGCGTTGCGCGAAGGCATGCGCAACTTGGGTGAGGCGCTCGCACAGAACCAAGAAGGCGAGGGTCAAGAAGGCGATGGCCAGAACACGCGCGGAGCTGGACTGGATCCTTTGGGTCGAAACCCTGGTGAAACTGGATTGTCCAATAGCGAGGAAGGCCTGTTGCAGGGTGAGGACATCTATCGACGGGCGCGGGAGATCTTGGACGAAATCCGCCGCCGTGCCGGAGAGGAAGAACGCCCTGAAATTGAACGGAATTATCTGAACCGGTTGTTGGATCGGTTTTAAGGGAATGCCGGGCTGAAGCCCGGCCTACAATTTACCCTTCAGATGAGAGCCCATCGAGCCATAACATCAGCTTCGTCATCTGCGCATCAAGCCCAAGGCGCACACTATCCACTCCATTCACAAACGCGGACACAAAAGTGCTTGAACCTGGAATGGTCTCACTGACCGTTTCAGAGTTTGTGTAGATCAGCGCGCCCGCAGCAATCAGCAACAATGCCAAGGCAAATCCCATGCGTCGACCACCGGCTCGACGCTGACTTGGTGTTGGCCGTCCATCTGGCTGCTCCTCAGGCATGCGATCTTCAGTTGCGCGCAGCGTTGAGTTGATCTCTTCAATGTCAGGCAACAAATCTCGGCGCGAATTTTCAGGCACAGGCTGAGCGGGTTGACCTGCAGCATCCGGAGAAAGGCCACGCATCCGGGCCATCCGGTCCCGCGCCTGTTTGGCGCGTTTGGCCGCGTCATCAAGCGGTTGTTCTTCGAGACCTAAATCAGGCTGGCTTTCGAGATTTGTCTCTTCTGCCCGTTTTTCGGCCTCTAATGCGGCCTCTTCTTGCAAGATGCCGGCGACGGTTGGATCAATTGTGCGCCGCGGTGGTGTGTCATGTTCGACCGGTTCTTCTGGTTCATCTTGTGTGGGTTCGAAATAAATCTCGTCTTCGGCTTTGCCTAGTGACTTGGCTTCGTCGACGTCCGACGCGGCTGCTTCTGGTTCGACCTTTGGCGCGTCAGCTTCGATCTCGCCTAAAGCTTCGTCGAGTTCATCTTCAAAATCTTGATCCGCTTGTGCAATCGCAGGGGTCGGCTCGTCTTTTTCCGGGATGTCCGTGATCTCGACCGTCGCACCAGGTCGGGCACGACGTAGCGCTGCTTTCACCGCCTCTGCCAATACCGCATCGGGTGCGTCCGCGGCCATCGTTACGGGCCCATCCTCATTAGAATTGTGGTTGGGTTCTGGCGCCTCTGGCACGGCCTCCGCTAGTGGTTCATCCGCCGGAACCTCAGGCGTCCATTCTTCTTCTGGCTGCGGAGTTTCTTCAGAGGTCGATAGATCTTCTTCTGCCGCAGGAGCGGTGTCCGGGTGGGCCTGAAACCACGTTGATCCGCAGTTTGAGCATTGCACATCGCGGCCTTCAGGTGGAATCACATCATCAGGCACTTCATATTGCGCATCGCAATTTGGACAAACTAACCGCATGAACCCCTTAAACCCCAGTTAACCTATGGTCTTTTACACAACATATTGTGGAATGGCTGCGCGGGAAAGTGCAAAGGCGTGTATGCTTATATTGCAACCAAAGCGATGCTACGGCACAACAGGGCAAATTGTGATTGAGGCCCGAAGTGATTGAGTTGAACAACGTCGCCTATAGTTATGGCGGTGGAGAGCTATTAAGCGAGATCGACCTGTCGATTCAGCCCGGGGATTTCTATTTCCTGACTGGCCCGTCTGGGGCCGGTAAAACCACATTCCTGAAACTCTGCTACGGCGAACTTACGCCGACCGCGGGCCATGCGTCGCTGTTTGGGCAGGATATTCGCACAATGACCCGTGACGACCACGCGATGACCCGTCGCCGGATCGGAGTGGTGCATCAGGACTGTCACTTCCTTGATCATTTGCCATTGGCAGACAATGTCGCGCTGCCGTTGACTGTTTCGGACCGCAACGATCTTGAACAGGTGGCGAACCTAAAGGAACTGCTGACTTGGGTGGGGCTGAAGGAACGCGCAAAAGCTCTGCCGCCCGAACTTTCTGGAGGCGAGCGGCAACGCGCGGCCTTGGCACGCGCTGTCATCATGTCGCCCGATATCGTGCTTGCTGACGAGCCGACCGGGAATGTCGACTGGGAAATGTCTCAGCGCTTGCTGCAACTGCTGATCGAGCTCAATAAAATGGGCAAAACGGTGATGATCGCAACCCATGACATGAATTTGATCCGCGCCGCGAAATCCAAGGTGCAGGCGCGCGTGTTGCGTATCGCGAACCGTCGCGTGCAATTGGCGGGGGCGGATCTGTGAAGCGTTTCTTCAATGACATTATGGCAGTGATCGTTGGTGATGCCCAAGCGGACCGTATGGTGCCACCCACGGGGTTCACCGCGCGTCTGACCTTGTTTGCGTCTGCCGCCATGGCCTTCCTCGCGGTTTTTGCCATTGCGCTGTCACTGGCCTCTGGCCGTTTGGCTCATCGCTGGGGGCAGGAACTCGCACAAAGCTCCACTCTGCGGATTTCAGCCCCGGTCGAACAGATGGCTGCCCAAACGGCAGCCGCGTTGCGTGTGCTCGAGACGACACCGGGCATCGCGAAAGCCGAGGCGATGTCTGATGAAGAGCAACAAGCTCTGCTGGCACCATGGTTTGGGCCGGATTTGCCGGTCGAAGATTTGCCGATCCCGCAGTTGATTACAATTGAGGAAACCGCTGAGGGTTATGATTCAGCTGGCTTGCGTTTACGTCTGCAAGCGGAAGTGCCCGGCGCAATCTTGGATGATCACACCAGATGGCGCAAACCCCTGCAACAAGCGGCCTCACGGCTGCGTTTGCTGGGTTTCCTATCCGTCGTCTTGATCGCATTGGTCACTGCTGCGATGATCACTCTGGCTGCGCAGGCCGCTCTTGCAGCAAATGCTAAGATCATTGCGGTACTGCGCCTTGTCGGGGCCCAGGACAGCTACATCGCAAAGGCTTTTGTAAGACGTTTCACATTTCGTGCCTTTAGCGGCGCTGCAGCGGGAGCATTTGTCGGCTTTCTCGCGGTGCTCCTATTGCCAGCTGCACAGGAGCAGGGCGGATTTCTCACCGGTCTTGGTTTCCAAGGGCTGTCAGCGCTTTGGCTGCTGTTGATCCCGCTCCTTGCAGCAATTGTGGGCTACTTTGCGACCGGCACCGCCGCACGGCGTACCTTGAAGGAACTTCGTTAATGACCGTCCAGTGGCTGCGCTCGCTGTTTTTCATCATCCAGATGTATGTTGTGATGCTGATTATGGGACTCGGGTTCTTTATCCCATCCCTCTTTAGCCGCGACATCGCGATCTATGGCATGAAGCTCTATTGCGCGTGGGTGCGCTGGACGCTCTCTTGGATGGTTGGCCTAAAGACCGAGATGCGCGGCCCGCTCCCGGAAGGCAACGTGATCGTTGCCGCTAAACACCAGAGCTTTCTTGACATTATCATGCTGATGGGCTGGCTGCCGTCGGGCAAATTCATCATGAAGCGCGAATTGATGTATGCGCCGATCCTCGGGCAATACGCGCTGCGCATAGGCTGCGTGCCCGTCAATCGTGGCAAGCGTGCACAAGCGATCAAGAAGATGGCGGATGATGTGCGCAAAGGGACCCGCCATCCGGGGCAATTGATCATTTACCCGCAAGGCACGCGGATCGCTCCGGGGGTGAAAGCCCCTTACAAGATCGGAACCTTTGTCCTTTATGAGCAGATCGAGCAGGCCTGTGTGCCTGTCGCGGCCAATGTGGGTCTCTTTTGGCCGAAACGCGGCATCCTGCGGAAACCGGGCAAAGCGGTGATTGAGTTCATGGACCCCATCCCCGCGGGTCAGGATCAAAAAACTTTCATGAAAACCCTAGAAAACCAAATTGAAGAGCGCTCAAATGCGCTTATGGCAGAAGCAGGGTTTGACGTGAATGCAGTTCATCGAGACGATTGAAGATCTAGAAAGCCATTACGGCACTCCGGGGGCAGCGGCCACGCGTAAAGTGGCTCAACACTTAACACCCCTGTATCGCAAATGGATCATGGCCTCACGCCTCTGCATGGTCAGCACTGTCGGTCCTGAAGGCACGGATGGCAGCCCGCGGGGCGATGATGGCCCTGTGGTATTGGAACTCGATCCGCAAACGCTGGCGATGCCCGACTGGCACGGCAATAACCGCATCGACACGCTGCGCAATGTTGTGCGTGATCCGCGCATATCATTGATGTTCATGGTACCCGGCTCCAACAACGTCGTGCGCGTGAATGGGCAAGCGAAAGTGACCGCCGATGCGGCGCTGCGGGAACGTTTTGAGTTCAAGGGCAAACAACCCCGAACAGTGATCGTCATCAAAATTCAAGAGATCTACACCCAATGCGCACGCGCCTTGATGCGCGCCCGGCTTTGGCAAAGCGATGATGAAAGCGCGGATCTTCCGACAGTTGGCCAAATCCTTGCCGAACAGACTGACGGCGAAGAGGGTGGCAAGCCATACGATGACGCCTGGGGTGCGCGTGCAGCTGACACAATGTGGTGAAGATCGGGCCGCACGGATTTGTGAAGCGGCTTGAGGAGAATTCCGCGGCCCAAATGCCTACGTTTGGCTAAGCGCAGCCCCGATGCGCGCCAAGGCTTCAACCTCGGAGGAGGCCTTAGGCGGAGCGACAGACACCCCATTCCCCCTGTCGCTCTGCCTTAACTCTGCAAAAAGAAAAAGGCGGCCAATTTAGGCCGCCTTTCTTGTTCGATATAGACTTGCTTATGCGTGGATTGGACCGTCGCCGCAGGCCAGCGCCGCTTCGCGAACCGCTTCCGAATAGGTCGGGTGTGCGTGGCAGGTGAGGGCGATGTCTTGTGCAGATGCGCCAAATTCCATGGCCACGCAGATCTCGTGGATCATGTCACCGGCCGCTGGGCCGATGATGGCTGCGCCGAGAACGCGGTCGGTTTCTTTGTCCGCAATCAGCTTTACAAAACCGTCCGCTTGACCAACCGCTTTCGCGCGGCCGTTGCCCATGAAGGAGAACTTGCCAACCTTGATCTTGTGACCCGCTGCTTTCAGCGCGTCCTCGGTCTGGCCAACGGTTGCAACCTCAGGAGTGGTGTAAACCACGCCCGGAATGACGCCATAGTTCACGTGACCATGGTTGCCCGCCAGAACGTCCGCAACCGCCATGCCTTCGTCTTCGGCTTTATGCGCAAGCATCGGGCCTTCGATCACGTCGCCGATGGCGTAGATGCCAGGCACGTTTGTCGCCCAGTTGCCGTTCACAGCAATCTGACCGCGTTCTGTCATTTGCACGCCAAGCGCGTCCAGTCCCAGACCTTCCGCATATGGCTTACGGCCGGTCGCCACCAGAACAACATCCGCGTCGAGAACCTCTTCGGCGTCCGGGGATTTCTTCAGTCCGTATTTGACCTTGGCTTTGGTCTTGGATGCATCCACACCAGAAACAGCCGCGCCCATGATGAAGTTCAGGCCCTGCTTCTCAAGGATTTTCTTGAAGGTGCGCTGAACGTCTTTGTCCATGCCCGGGCAAACCGCGTCCATATATTCAACGACGGTGACTTCAGAACCGAGACGCGCATAAACGGAACCCAGTTCCAGACCAATCACGCCCGCGCCAATCACGGTCATTTTCTTAGGGATCTTTTTCAGTTCCAAAGCACCGGTGCTGTCCACAACAACACCTGCATCATTGTCCACTTCAACACCCGGCAGGGCGGATGGCACAGAACCAGACGCAATCACGATGTTCTTGGTCTCGTAAGTAGTGTCGCCCACGGTGACCTTGCCCGCCGCAGGGATGCTCGCCCAGCCTTTCAGCCAGTCGATCTTGTTCTTCTTCATCAGGAACTCAACACCGCCGGTGTTCTGGCCGATAACATTGTCCTTGTAGGTCAGCATCTGTTTCCAGTCCACGGAAGGCGATTTGCCCTTCAGGCCCATATCCGCGAAGTTGTGCTCCGCTTCATGCAGCATGTGGGTCGCGTGCAAGAGCGCCTTGGACGGGATACAGCCCACGTTCAGGCAGGTGCCGCCCAGGGTCTCGCGGCCTTCCACGATAGCGGTTTTCAGGCCCAGCTGGGCGCAGCGGACAGCGGAGACATAGCCGCCAGGGCCTGCTCCGATGATGATGACGTCATATTGGGACATATTTGTCTCCTAGAAATTCGGGCGGGTTTAGGGGGCTCTGCCCCCGATGCCTTTGGCATCTCCCCGGAGTATTTATGCAAAGAAGAAAGGGGGGCGTTGTGCCCCCCAATTCAGATTACAGGTCCATCAGCAGGCGACGTGGGTCTTCCAACGCGTCTTTCACGCGCACAAGGAAGGTCACCGCGCCTTTGCCGTCCACGATCCGGTGGTCGTAAGACAGGGCCAGATACATCATTGGGCGGATTTTGATTTCGCCGTTGATGACCATTGGACGGTCCTGAATTTTGTGCATGCCGAGGATGCCGGACTGCGGTGGGTTCAGGATCGGTGAAGACATAAGGGAGCCGTAAACACCGCCGTTAGAGATGGTGAATGTGCCGCCCTGCATCTCTGCCATGGACAGTTTGCCGTCACGTGCGCGTTTGCCTTTTTCAGCGATCGCCTTTTCGATGTCTGCAAAAGACATGGAGTCAGCGTCGCGGATCACAGGAACAACCAGACCGGTTGGTGTGCCGGCTGCGATACCCATGTGAACGAAGTTTTTGTATACGATGTCGGTGCCGTCGATTTCAGCGTTCACTTCAGGCACTTCTTTCAGCGCATGCACACATGCTTTTGTGAAGAAGGACATAAAGCCCAGACGCGCGCCGTGTTTCTTTTCGAACTCGTCTTTGTACTGTTTGCGCAGCGCCATCACCTCGGTCATGTCGACCTCGTTGTAGGTGGTCAGCATCGCGGCTGTGTTCTGAGAGTCTTTCAGACGTTTCGCGATGGTCTGGCGCAGGCGGGTCATCTTCACGCGCTCTTCGCGTGCTGCGTCATCTGCTGGAACCGGTGCACGAGGCGCTGCGGACGCTGCTGGCGCAGGCGCTGCTGGCGCAAGCGCTGCTTTCAGCACATCTTCTTTCATCACGCGGCCATCGCGACCAGAGCCAGAAACAGCTGCCGGATCAATGCCTTTTTCAGCCATCAGTTTGTTGGCGGATGGCGCGTTCTCAACGTCAGAGCGACCTGCGGTCGGTGCAGGTGCTTCAACCGCTGGGGCAGGTGCCGCTTCTGCCGCAGGGGCGGGAGCTGCTGCCGCGCCGTCGCCTTCAGCGACGTAAGCCAGCAATGCGTCAACGCCAACGGTATCGCCTTCTTGCGCAACAATGTCGCCCATGACACCGGCCACAGGGGACGGTACTTCGACGGTCACTTTGTCGGTTTCCAATTCGCAAAGCATTTCATCGACGGCAACCGCGTCACCTGGCTGTTTGAACCAGGTGGCAACTGTTGCTTCGGTCACGCTTTCGCCCAGAGTAGGGACACGTACTTCGGTGGACATATTAATTTACCCTTCAATGGTCAGCGCGGCGTCGACCAGCGCTTCTTGTTGAGCTTTGTGTTGGCTTGCCAGACCGGTGGCTGGCGAAGCGGAAGCCGCTCGCCCGGCGTAGGTCGGACGGGTGTGTTTGGCTTTGATACGGCCCAAGACCCATTCGATATTCGGTTCAATGAAGCTCCAGGCACCCTGGTTCTTCGGTTCTTCCTGACACCAGACCATCTCTGCGCCTTTGAAGCGCTCCAGTTCTTTGACCAGAGAGATCGCTGGGAACGGATAGTATTGTTCGATCCGCAGGAGGTAGACGTCGTCAATGCCACGGCGATCACGCTCTTCCAGCAGGTCGTAGTAGACTTTACCGGAACACATCACCACGCGTTTGATCTTGTTGTCCGCCACCAGTTTGGTGTCGCTATTGCCTTGCTGTGCATCGTCCCACAGAACGCGGTGGAAGCTGGATCCTGTGGTGAATTCTTCGGTCTTGCTGACCGCCAGTTTGTGGCGCAGCAGAGACTTTGGAGTCATCAGGATCAAAGGCTTCCGGAAGCTGCGGTGCAGCTGACGGCGCAGGATGTGGAAGTAGTTCGCAGGCGTTGTACAGTTCGCAACGATCCAGTTGTCACCGCCACACATTTGTAAGAAGCGTTCCAGACGCGCAGAGGAGTGCTCTGGGCCCTGGCCTTCAAAGCCGTGCGGCAGAAGAACCGTCAGACCTGACATCCGCAGCCACTTGGATTCGCCAGAGCTGATGAACTGGTCAAACATGATCTGCGCACCGTTGGCGAAATCACCGAACTGCGCTTCCCAAAGGGTCAGCGCATTTGGTTCTGCCAGTGAGTAGCCATATTCAAAACCCAATACCGCGTATTCGGATAGAGCAGAGTCGATGACTTCGTACTGCGCCTGACCTTCACGGATGTTGTTGAGCGGGTAGTAACGCTCTTCCGAGTTCTGGTTCACAATGCCGGAGTGACGTTGAGAGAATGTGCCCCGTGTCGCGTCCTGACCGGACAAACGCACTGGATAGCCCTCTGTCAGCAATGAGCCAAACGCCAGCGCTTCGCCAGTCGCCCAGTCAATGCCCGCCCCTGTGTCAAACATCTTGGTACGTGCGTCCAAGAAACGATTAATGGTGCGGTGCAGAGGATAGCCTTCTGGGACTGTTGTCAGTGCTTTGGCAACGTCATCAAAAGTTTCCGGTTTGATGGCGGTTTCGCCACGCTGGTACTCTTCGTCCTGACGATCCAGGTGGGACCACTTGCCATCCAGCCAGTCGGCTTTGTTTGGCTTGTACTCTTTGCCCGCTTCGAACTCGGTGTTCATTTTGGCCTGGAAAGCGGCCTTCATGTCTTCGATTTCGCCTTCCGGGATCAGACCGTCTTTGACCAAACGCTCTGTGTACAGAGACAGGGTCGTCTTGTGACCTTTGATCTTCTTGTACATCACCGGGTTGGTGAACATCGGCTCGTCGCCTTCGTTGTGACCAAAGCGGCGGTAGCAGAAGATGTCCAGAACCACGTCTTTGTGGAATTTCTGGCGGAATTCAGTTGCCACTTTCGCTGCGTGCACAACCGCTTCTGGGTCATCGCCGTTCACGTGGAAGATTGGCGCTTCCACAACCAACGCGTTGTCGGTCGGGTATGGAGAAGACCGAGAGAAGTGTGGCGCGGTTGTGAAGCCGATTTGGTTGTTCACAACGATGTGCATGGTGCCGCCGGTCTTATGGCCACGCAGGCCAGACAGAGCGAAACATTCTGCCACAACACCTTGGCCTGCAAAGGCCGCGTCACCGTGCAGAAGAATCGGAAGAACCGAAATTCGGTCGTCGTCGTTCATCTGGTCTTGCTTGGCGCGCACTTTACCCAGAACAACTGGGTTCACCGCTTCAAGGTGGGATGGGTTGGCTGTCAGCGACAAGTGAACGCTGTTGCCGTCGAATTCGCGGTCAGAAGACGCACCAAGGTGGTATTTCACGTCACCAGAGCCATCAACGTCTTCAGGCTTAAAGGAGCCGCCTTGGAATTCGTTAAAGATCGCGCGGTATGGTTTGGCCATCACGTTGGCGAGGATGTTCAAACGACCACGGTGGGGCATGCCAACCACGATGTCTTTCACACCCAACGCGCCGCCGCGTTTGATGATCTGTTCCATCGCTGGGATCAGAGATTCACCACCGTCCAGACCGAAACGCTTGGTCCCCATGTATTTCACATGCAGGAATTTCTCAAAGCCTTCCGCCTCAACCATCTTATTGAGGATCGCTTTGCGGCCTTCTTGAGTGAAGGTGATTTCTTTGTTGAAACCTTCAATGCGCTCTTTCAGCCAACCGCTCTCTTCCGGGTTGGAGATGTGCATGTATTGCAGCGCGAAAGTGCCACAATAGGTCCGCTTCACAATGTCCAGGATTTGGCGCATGGTGGCGATTTCGAGGCCCAGAACTTTGTCGATAAAGATCGGGCGATCCATGTCCGCTTCTGTAAAGCCGTAGGACGCTGGGTCGAGTTCCGGATGCGGGGTCGCGTCGCGCATGCCCAATGGGTCAAGGTCCGCAACCAGGTGACCGCGAATACGGTACGCGCGGATCAGCATCAACGCGCGGATGGAATCTAGAACCGCTTGCTTGACGGCGTCGTCAGACACCTCAACGCCTTTTTCTGCGGCTTTGGCTTTGATCTTGTCACCAGCGGCTTTGCCTTCGGCTGCTGCAGGCCATTCACCTGTCAGAGCACCGGTCAGATCATCATTGGGGGCCATTGGCCAGTCGCCACGGGACCAACTTGGTCCGGCCGCTTCAGCTTTCACGTCCAGCTCTGCGTCTCCGAGCTGACGGAAGAATTCTTGCCAGGACGCGTCCACTGCGTTCGGATCAGCTGCGTACCGGGCGTACATCTGTTCGAGGTACTCGGCGTTGTGACCCTGCATAAAGCTGGATGCGTGGAAAATATCGTTAGGGGATTGGTCGGTCATTGGAGGTGACTCCCGAGCCACTACTGGGTTTCATTTTAACGTCCAGCTTGGTGCTGGATTAAGAGACAGGCCGGGAATACGGCCTGCCTCCAATTCAAAAACGATTAGCCGATCGCTTTCAAGACCGCTTCGCCCAGACCTGCTGGGCTGTCAGCCACAACGATGCCCGCAGACTTCATTGCTTCGATCTTGTCTTCCGCGCCGCCTTTGCCGCCAGCAACGATCGCGCCAGCGTGGCCCATGCGACGGCCTGGAGGGGCTGTACGGCCCGCGATGAAACCAGCTGTTGGCTTCCAACGGCCTTTTTTCTTCTGCTCCGCGAGGAACTCGGCCGCTTCTTCTTCTGCAGAACCGCCGATTTCGCCGATCATGATGATGGACTGAGTCTCATCGTCATCCAGGAACATGTCCAGCACGTCGATGTGCTCTGTGCCTTTGATTGGGTCGCCGCCGATGCCCACAGCTGTGGACTGGCCCAGACCTATGTCTGCGGTTTGCTTAACCGCTTCATAAGTCAGTGTGCCGGAGCGGGATACAACGCCCACAGAGCCGCGCTTGTGGATGTGACCTGGCATAATGCCGATCTTACATGCGTCAGGTGTGATGATACCTGGGCAGTTAGGACCGATCAGGCGAGAAGAAGAGTTCTCCAGTGCGCGTTTCACTGCCATCATGTCCAGCACAGGAATGCCTTCAGTGATACAGATGATCAGTTCCATTTCCGCGTCGATGGCTTCCAGAATGGAATCCGCCGCGAAGGGAGGAGGAACATAGATCACGGAAGCGTTCGCTTCGGTAGTCGCTTTCGCTTCGTGCACGGAGTTAAAGATTGGCAGGCCCAAATGTTCCTGACCACCTTTACCCGGTGTCACGCCGCCAACCATTTTGGTGCCGTAAGCGATTGCTTGTTCAGAGTGGAAAGTACCCTGAGAGCCGGTCAGACCCTGACAGATGACTTTGGTATTTTCGTCTACGAGAATGGCCATTTTCTTATCCTTTCACCGCTTTGACGATCTTTTCAGCGCCATCGGACAGGTTGTCTGCCGCGATCACGTCAACATCGGAGTTGTTGATGATGTCTTTACCGGCTTCCACATTGGTGCCTTCCAGACGAACAACCAGTGGCACTTGCAGACCAACTTCTTTCACAGCAGCCACAACGCCCTCTGCGATCACGTCACAGCGCATGATGCCGCCGAAGATGTTGACCAAGATGCCTTTAACGTTTGGATCAGAAGTGATGATCTTGAACGCTTCGGTCACTTTCTCTTTGGTCGCGCCACCACCTACGTCGAGGAAGTTTGCTGGCTCTGCACCGTAGAGTTTGATGATGTCCATGGTTGCCATCGCGAGACCCGCGCCGTTCACCATACAGCCGATTTCACCGTCCAGAGCGATGTAGTTCAGGTCGTACTTGGACGCCTCAAGCTCTTTTGGATCTTCTTCTGTTTCGTCGCGCAGTTCTGCAACATCTGGGTGGCGGTAGACCGCGTTGCCGTCAAAGCCCAGTTTCGCGTCCAGAACTTTCAGGTCACCAGAGTCGGTTACGATCAGTGGGTTGATTTCCAGCATCTCCATATCCTTCTCAATGAAGGCTTTGTAGAGCTGGGACATCAGTTTCACGCACTGCTTTACCTGTGCGCCCTTCAGGCCCAAAGAGAATGCGATGCGGCGACCGTGGTAAGGTTGGAAACCTGTCGCTGGATCAACAGAGAAGGACAGGATCTTTTCAGGAGTTGCTTCCGCAACTTCTTCAATGTCCATGCCACCTTCTGTGGAGCATACGAAAGACACGCGAGATGTCTGACGGTCGACCAACAGAGCCAGATACAGTTCTGTTTCAATGCCGGAACCTGCTTCGATATAGATGCGGTTCACTTGCTTGCCTGCTGGGCCTGTCTGGTGTGTCACCAGTGTGCGACCGAGCATGTTCTTGGCTTCTTCTGCGGCTTCTTCAACAGATTTGGTCAGGCGAACACCGCCCTTTTCACCAGCTTCTGCTTCTTTGAAAGAGCCTTTGCCGCGGCCACCTGCGTGGATCTGAGCTTTGACAACCCAAAGAGGTCCATCAAGTTCGCCCGCTGCGGTTTTAGCGTCCTCGGCCTTCAGGACAACGCGTCCTTCAGAAACCGGGGCACCGTAAGAGCGAAGCAATGCCTTCGCCTGGTATTCATGGATATTCATGAAACTATCCCATTTTGCTGCAGTTGGATCGGGTATAACCGCAGCGAGCCCTATAAACTAACTGGTTTTTACAAAACTGTAGGAAAAAGCGACATTTGTGATCACACGCAAAAAAAGTGTGATCACAAAAGGTGGATTTGAAATGGCGAAATGCGATTCGATGTTAGCCGCGGCAGATAATCTTCAGCTCTGCGATCGAACTATGCCCCAATCAGACTTATTGCGCGACGCCAAATGCTTTTCTTCTTTTGAGTTTCTTCAAGGCTATTCAACTTTCGCACCTTAGCTTTCGGATTCCCACCAAGCGAGAAGTCGGAAGCAATGAGCTGCTTTAAATGCGTTGTCAGTTCTGGCGACAGAATTTCGTCATATTCAAATGGTTTCTTCGGATCGCCTGGGTCATCCCTGTAGTGCAATGCCGGACAATGTAGGACGCGAGGTGCATTGGTTTTACTTGTCCAAACCTGAATAGTCTCGAGCATCATCAAATTATACTCGGGGGGCAAGATGCCAAGGTTGTAGTCGTTATCGTAGAGCAGTTTGCGTAGGTAAGGTTGGTCCAACTTATCGCCAGATTGGCTGAATTCGTCGTCCCACTTGCGCATTAAGTCGCTAGTGCTTTCAGATTTGCGTATTGCTATCACCCCGGTATTCACTTGCGGAAATGAAACAGGAATGTGTTTCGTAAAAGGACGGCGTGATAAGGCCATATTGCTGCCACGCGCATGTGCGGCCATAAATTCATATTTGTCGAGAGCACGAAACAGATCTTGAATATCGGCCACGACCATGATGTCGCAATCTAGGTAAATTGTGCGGTCAAACCGGGAACGCCGTAATGCCTCCATTTTGGGGCGGGTGGTGTCCTTTGAGACAGCGTGCACTTTCTCAAAAATAGGGTCTATAATTTCTTGGTCGCTATAAAGGTCAATTGCAGCATCAGCGTGAATGCGCCTCAGACTGCGCGCAGCGCGCCGAGCAAGAATGTTATATTGATCGCCTGTTGCCGCGAATACAAATCCGCACCTAATTTCAGAATGGTCAGACACGTCTTTTTCACTTCGAAGCATTGGAATTGTTTTGATGTTAATGATCGAACTATATTTGCGGTCTCTTTGAAAGAGAAACATAATTGGACGAAATGAAACTTGTTTCGTTAAACAAAAAACCCAAGCCTCGAACGTTGAGGCTTGGGTTTCATTTTGCTTTGAATAAGCGTGATCTTTGGCTTAGGCCAGAGAGCTGTCGATGCCTTTGCAAGCTTCAACCAAGCCGTTGACAGCATTCACGGATGTGTCGAACATTTCTTGCTCTTCCGCGTTCAGCTTGATGTCGACGATGCGCTCAACGCCGCCAGCGCCGATCACTGTTGGAACGCCAACATACATGCCGTTCAGACCCAATGCGCCGTCAACATATGCCGCACATGGTAGAACGCGTTTTTGATCTTTCAGGTAAGCTTCTGCCATTTCGATCGCAGAAGTTGCAGGCGCGTAATACGCAGAACCTGTTTTCAGCAGGCCAACGATTTCCGCACCGCCATCACGTGTACGCTGAACGATACCGTCCAGTTTCTCTTGAGTGGTCCAGCCCATTTCCACCAGGTCTGGCAGAGGGATGCCCGCGACTGTGGAGTAGCGCACAGATGGCACCATGGTGTCGCCGTGGCCGCCCAGAACGAAGGCTGTGACGTCTTTCATGGAAACATTGAACTCTTCTGCCAGGAAGTGGCGGAAACGAGCGCTATCCAGAACACCTGCCATGCCGCAAACTTTGCTGTGTGGCAGACCGGAGAATTCGCGCAGGGCCCAAACCATTGCGTCCAGCGGGTTGGTGATGCAGATCACGAACGCGTCTGGAGCGTTGTCGCGGATGCCTTCACCCACGGACTTCATAACTTTCAGGTTGATGCCCAGCAGGTCGTCGCGGGACATGCCTGGCTTGCGAGGAACACCCGCTGTCACGATGACAACGTCAGCGCCAGCGATGTCGGCGTAATCGGTTGTGCCAGACATTGCCGCGTCAAAACCCTCAGATGGGCCGGACTCTGCGATATCCAACGCTTTACCCTGTGGGATGCCGTCTGCGATGTCGAACAGAACGACGTCGCCAAGTTCTTTGATTGCTGCAAGGTGAGCCAGTGTGCCACCGATCTGACCAGAACCGATAAGGGCGATCTTGGGTCGTGCCATGGGAAATCTCCAATCCGATTGAAATTCGCGCTAGTGGGTAAGGGCAAACTGTGCGCGGCGCAAGCCTTTTGGAGTCTCACGTTATGAGGTAAGCCTGTCTCGAGTTCGCCCAAAATCCCATTTTGTGCGCAATTGTATACATTTTAGCGCTAAACGGTCGGCCGATAATGGATCTACAATTTTTTGCAGTTGCAGCATTGGCGGTGACCTTTGCTGGGGTGTCAAAAGGCGGATTTGGCGGTGGACCCGCTTTCGCTGCATCAGCGATTCTTGCGCTTGTCGCGACCCCCACGCAGGCCATCGGGTTGATGTTGCCATTGCTGATGTTGATGGATGTCACTGCGTTGCGGCCGTTCTGGAAAAAGTGGGATTGGGTGCGCGCCAAGATCATGATCATCGGGGCGGTGCCGGGTGTGGCGTTAGGGGCCGTATTCTACAAAATCACCAACGACGACGTATTGCGATTGTTGATTGGTTTGGTTTCTTTGGGGTTTGTCGTGTGGCAAATCTGGCCCAAAACGAGAGTGAAAGAGGCCAACTTTTCCGCGCCGGTCGGGCTTATTGCTGGTCTAGTGGCAGGCTTCACGAGCTTTATTAGCCATGCAGGTGGCCCACCCGGCGCGATGTATCTGCTCTCGCAAAAACTAGACAAAACCACTTATCATGCCACCATGACTTTGATTTTTTGGATCGTAAATATGGTCAAAGTCATTCCCTATGCATTTTTGGGAATCTTCACTTTTGATACGGTTTTTAACGGTATTTTGTTAGCGCCGTTTGCCATTATCGGGGTCTGGCTTGGTGTTCGGGCGCATTACGTCCTGTCGGAAGTTGTGTTCTTTCGGCTGACCTATGCGCTCTTGGCTATGACCGGGTGCAAGTTGATTTTTGATGCGCTGACCTAAGCATCTTTGTCAGAAAGCGGAAGTTTCTCGGCAAACGTTTCGAAGCTTTGGCCTGATGCGATGAGGCAGGTCATACCCGTCGGCGTCGTGACAGTAATGGTCCATGTACCGCTCTCGACACTCGCGTAAACTTCCATCAGCGCGTTATCGCGCCCCAGCCCAACGGATTGCCGCGTCTCCCCATAACCGTCCGCAAGTCTTTCAACGACCGTTTCTCTTGGGGCGCAGTGCCTTTGAGTTTGTGCTTGTGTCATTTCGGCGGCCAACAAAAGTGCGAAAGCAAGGCCGATTGGTTTTAGTAGTCCTTTCATAGTGAACCCTTTCTGAAACACTTGGCTGCCGTTGAGGCTGCGCCAATCAGGTGTTTCTGCTGATGACCAAAACCATGCTGCGGTAAAGAAAACACTCCGTTAACGGACCGTTCTTTGTGAGGGTAGAGTTTGACGTGGGGTCTTTTCTGCACCGCAGAAAATAGCGCTTGAATTCTTTTTGGAAAAAATGTCAGTAATGAGCGCAACTTTATTGCGGAGTGAATCTATGAGCCAGCGCGCACGTCCTTACCGGTCCGTTCTCTACATCCCGGCCTCCAATACTCGAGCGATGGAAAAGGCGAAAACCCTGCCCATCGACGCGATCATCTTCGACTTAGAGGACGCGGTCGCTCCGGCCGAGAAAGAAAATGCACGTGGTTTGTTGGCCGAGGCACTGGCGACAGGTGACTACGGCAAGCGTATGCGCATTGTTCGCATCAATGACCTCAACACAGAGTGGGGACCGTCCGACGCTGCCGCAGTCAAAGACATGAAATGCGATGCAGTACTATTGCCCAAGGTCGAAAGCGCAGCGCAGGTACAGGCATTGGCTGATATCACCGGCGATCTGCCGATCTGGGCGATGATGGAAACACCGCGCGGCATGCTCAACGCACATGAAATCGCGCTGCATCCGATGTTGAAGGGCATGGTGATGGGCACCAATGACCTGGCGAAAGAGCTGCAAACCCGTTTCCGCCCCGACCGTTTGCCAATGCAGGCGGGGCTTGGGCTTTGTCTGCTCGCGGCAAAAGCCGAAGATGTTGTGATTGTTGATGGCGTCTATAACGCCTTCAAAGACGCTGAAGGGTTACAAGTGGAATGTGATCAGGGCCGAGATATGGGCTTTGATGGCAAAACCCTGATCCATCCGGCTCAGGTGGCCGTTGCCAATGCAGCCTTCGCGCCGTCTGAGGCGGAAATCGATCTCGCCCGCCGCCAGATCGAAGCCTTTGCGCAAGCCGAAGCGGATGGGTCCGGCGTCGCCGTTGTCGACGGAAAGATTGTTGAGAACCTTCACGTGGCCACTGCACAAGAGATCATTGCGAAAGCCGACGCGATTGCTGAGCTCGAAGCCTAAGCAATCGGGCTTGCTCGACCCATAAATCGGGGGCATTCAGAGTAGGAGAGCCTTTAAAGGAATACCTAAATGAAACTCTATCGTTTGCTCACAGAAGATGACACCCCTGCCTTCTGCCACAAGGTCACGGACGCCCTGAATAAGGGCTGGGACCTGCATGGCGATCCAACCATCACATTCGACTCTGCCCGCGGCGTGACCCGTTGCGCGCAGGCGGTGGTGAAGGAAGTGGAAGGCACTTACACCCCAGAGACCAAATTAGGAGCGCATTAAATGGCAAAGACCAACGCGGGTCGTTTTTTCGAAGATTATGCCGTCGGAGATGTGATCAAACATGCGGTGCCACGCACCGTTTCAGGCGGCGAGCGAGCGCTTTATCACGCGCTCTACCCGGCGCGCCACGCGCTTTATTCTTCTGACGAATTCGCGCGCGCGTCTGGTCTGCCGAAGTCTCCGATCGACGATCTGGCTGCGTTCCACGTGGTGTTTGGTAAAACAGTTCCTGATGTGTCTTTGAACGCAGTAGCCAATTTGGGCTACGCGGAAGGACGCTGGCTTAAGCCTGTCTATGAAGGCGATACGCTCCGCTCTGAATCTGAAGTGATCGGCGTCAAACAGAACTCCAACGGTAAGTCCGGCGTCGTCTATGTGCGCACCTGCGGCCTGAACCAAAATGACGAAGTTGTCATGGAGTATGTGCGCTGGGTGATGGTGCGCAAAGGGAACCTCGACGCGCCTGCACCGGAAACCGTCCTTCCAGAGCTGAACAAGGTGATCCCGGCGGATCAACTGGTTGTGCCTGAGGGATTGGACTTTACTGGTTATGACTTTGACCTGGCGGGCGAGAGCCATCGCTTGGGTGACTACGAGATTGGCGAAACCATCGATCACGTCGATGGGGTGACCATCGAAGAAGCCGAACACATGATGGCAACGCGCCTTTGGCAAAACACGGCTAAGGTCCATTTTGACAATACGGCCCGTCCAGATGGGACGCGGCTCATTTATGGCGGCCACGTGATTTCCATGGCGCGCGCCCTGTCCTTCAATGGTCTCGCCAACGCCCAGATGATCGTCGGCCTGAATGGCGGCGCGCATGCCAACCCTTGCTTGTCTGGCACAACCGTGCGCGCATGGAGCGAGGTTCTAGACAAAGCAGAGACCTCCGCGCCGGGTGTCGGTGCAATCCGTCTCCGCCTTGTAGCGACCAAAGGCGGCGCTCCGTTTGATCTGAAAGGCGAGGATGGAAAATATCTGCCAGACGTCCTGTTGGATCTCGACTACTGGGCGCTGATGCCGCTCTGACCAGATCTGTGATCGCATAAAAAGAAGTGGGGCTAAATGCCCCTAAAAAATCGACGCATTTTGCAAGAAACCCGAGCGAATTTGCGTTAACTTATTCCATGAAATTCACCGACTCACCGGTCGGTTTTGGGTGTCGGTTTTAAAAGTGAGAATTTACGTGAGTTGTGATCACAGTAAATCTAAGTGTGATCACAAAATGGCCGCTTGTTTGCGCAAACGCGGTTTTCTTACATAAAATAGACGTTTTTTGGCCGCCCAAGCCGTGACAGAGAGCGATTTTTCTGTAGTAAGAACCGGGAGAGAACTCGAAAGGACTCAGAATGGCAGACGTGAATCGCGGCAATCGCCCGCTTTCGCCCCACCTCACAATCTACCGTCCTCAAATGACATCCATGTCTTCGATCATGGTTCGCATCACTGGTATTGCGACATTTGTTTTGGCGATCCTTGTGGTTTGGTGGCTGATTGCGGCGTCCACTTCAGAGGCAGCATTTGCCGTAATCGATGGATTGCTTGGTAGCCTACTTGGTGACCTGCTGGTGCTCGGCGCGGTTTGGGCGCTGTTTTACCACATGCTCGGGCGCCTGCGTCACGTGATCTGGGACTTTGGTTATTGCTTGGATGTTGAGACGTCTGAGAAGATGGGTGTTGGCATGTTTGTCGGCGCAACCGTCCTGGCATTTGTCGCCATCATTATTGTGTAAGGAGCAAACGATGAGATACCTTACCGACCGCAAACGCGCCCAAGGCACCGGCTCTGGCCGCCAAGGCACCGAGCACCACTGGAAAATGCTTGTAAGCTCCATCTTGATGGTGCTGGTCGTTCCACTGTTTATCTTCGTGTTTGGCGCGGGCTTTTCCGGATCCTACGAAGACGTCTTGGCGTATTTTGGCCGCCCATTCCCAGCCATTGTGACCGGTCTGACCGTCACGGTGATCATCCTTCATGTCATGCGTGAAGCGCACGAAGCGATTGAAGACTACATGCATGGGGTCCCAGAGCGACTGGCGCTGATCGGCTCCACCGCGATGGCTTACACGATGATCGTCACTGCGATCTTTGCCCTCATCAAGCTTGCGCTTTAAGGCGCTGCCAAGGAACGAATGAGATGACAGCAGCATATGAATATGAAACCCACGAATATGACGTGGTCGTAGTTGGCGCCGGCGGCGCTGGTCTGCGTGCAACCCTTGGTATGGCCGAGCAGGGCCTGCGCACCGCTTGTGTAACCAAAGTATTCCCAACCCGTTCCCACACCGTGGCCGCCCAAGGTGGTATCGCGGCGTCTCTGGCCAATATGGGTCCGGACAGCTGGGAATGGCACATGTACGACACCGTAAAGGGCTCTGACTGGCTTGGTGACACCGATGCGATGGAATATCTCGCTCGTGAAGCACCAAAGGCGGTTTACGAGCTAGAGCATTACGGCGTTCCGTTCTCACGGACTGAGGAAGGCAAAATCTATCAGCGTCCATTCGGCGGCCACACCACCGAATACGGTGAAGGTCCACCTGTACAACGGACCTGCGCGGCTGCGGACCGAACCGGTCATGCGATCCTGCACACGCTTTATGGCCAGTCCGTAAAGAACAACGCTGAGTTCTTCATCGAGTATTTTGCGATCGACCTGATCATGTCCGAGGATGGTCAATGTCAGGGTGTCGTTTGCTGGAAGCTCGACGACGGCACTATGCACGTCTTCAACGCGAAGATGGTTGTCCTAGCGACCGGCGGCTACGGCCGTGCATACTTCTCTGCGACGTCTGCTCACACCTGTACCGGTGACGGCGGCGGCATGGTCATGCGCGCTGGCTTGCCAATGCAGGACCTTGAGTTCGTTCAGTTCCACCCAACCGGCATCTACGGCTCTGGCTGTTTGATCACCGAAGGGGCTCGGGGTGAAGGTGGTTATCTGACCAACTCTGAAGGCGAGCGTTTCATGGAACGTTACGCGCCGACCTATAAAGACTTGGCACCACGCGACTATGTTTCCCGGTCCATGACCATGGAAATCCGCGAAGGCCGCGGTGTGGGTGCAGAAGGGGATCACATTTTCCTCAACCTGAACCACTTGCCAGCCGACGCATTGGCGGAGCGCCTCCCAGGTATCTCTGAATCCGCGAAGATCTTTGCGGGTGTGGATGTAACCAAAGAGCCGATCCCGGTTATTCCAACTGTTCACTACAATATGGGTGGTGTGCCGACCAACTATTGGGGTGAGGTTCTTGATCCATCAGAGGACGATCCAAACAAGGTTGTTCCGGGTCTTATGGCCGTGGGTGAAGCGGGTTGTGCATCTGTTCACGGTGCGAACCGCCTGGGTTCTAACTCCTTGATCGACTTGGTTGTTTTCGGTCGCGCTTCTGCGATCCGTGCGGGTCAGGTTGTAGATCCAAACACACCTAATCCGAAGCTAAACCAAGCGTCTGTCGACAAAGCGTTCGAACGTTTTGACGGTCTGCGTTACGCAAAAGGTGCGATCCCAACTGCTGATCTGCGTCTGGAAATGCAGAAAGCGATGCAGGCAGACGCGGCGGTGTTCCGGACTGCAGAGACCATGAAAGAGGGCGTCGAAAAGATGACCGTGATCGCCGACAAAATGGACGATCTGAAAGTCACCGACACGTCCTTGGTGTGGAACTCTGATCTGATGGAAACATTGGAACTGACCAACCTGATGCCAAGCGCATTGGGCACCATCCACGGTGCGGAAGCGCGTAAAGAATCCCGTGGCGCGCATGCGCATGAGGACTTCCCAGAGCGTGACGACAAAAACTGGCGTGTTCACACGATCAGCCGCGTCGACGGCAGTAAGGTCGATCTGAGCTATCGCCCAGTTGTTCTTGATCCGCTGACCAAAGAAGAAGATGGCGGCATCGAGCTTAAGAAGATCGCTCCTAAGAAGCGGACGTTCTAAAGCACGATGAACGAAGTGGCGCAAAAATCCCTCGCAGACGCGCTCGGCATTCAGCCGGGCGTGGTCTTGCGTACGTTTGGGATGCGCCGCTCTGGCAACCACGCCATCATCAACTGGCTGCTGCGCAATGCGCATATGGGGTCCGTCTTCTTGAATAACTGTTCTGTGGGGCGCCCGGCGCGTCGCACATGGCGGTCAATCGAGGTGAATGGCCGTCGTGCGAGCATTACCAAAGGTGATCCCATCAGTGGTGTCACATCCAAAGCCCGCGATGGCGCTTTGGTGATTGTGTCCTACGAGGATTTCTCGCCAGACCCAGATGAAATGGGGGCAGAGGTCACACCGGATCTGTCAAAATCCGAAGTCACCCATGAAGTGCTTTTCTATCGGGATTTCATGAACTGGTCGGCGTCGCTGTTGAAAAAAATTCAGGCCAATGACGACCAAGACGCCTTGGTGTGTCTTCGGATTATGATGGTCGCTTTGGATAAATACCGCGACATGTTGCAGTTGATCACGCAGGCCAAATCCCTAGGGGTCGTGCCTGTGAACTATGATCGCTGGCTGACGCGCCCAGTTTATCGAGAGAAAGTGCTGCAGACTCTTGGTTTGCCGTGCAAAGACAACTCACTTGGCAAGGTTCAGCCTTACGGTGGTGGGTCGTCCTTTCAGAAAGATGCCGTAAACGCGTCGGACTTAAAGGCGGATCAGCGCTGGCTTACTATGGCCAACGATGCCGCTTTCCAAATTGTGCTTTTGGCAGCCAGCCAAGACAAAGAACTGATCGGTTTGATGCAGAAACTGATGCCCAAAGACGCAGAGCTTTTGGCCAATTATCTGGATCAAGCCCAGTTTCCATATATTGTACAGGTGGGAGATACATGACCCCTCTTGTTCATCCTATTGGCGTGATCACACGCTACGTAACCAAGCGCACACTATGTGCGTCAGGCAGGTAAGGAGGCCGTATCATGGTCGAATTCGCACTCCCAAAAAACTCCCGTATCACGACGGGGAAAACTTGGCCGAAACCTGACGGTGCTAAGAACATCCGCAAGTTCCAGATTTATCGTTGGAACCCGGATGATGGCAAAAACCCATCGGTCGACACGTATTTCGTCGATATGGACACGTGTGGTCCGATGATTTTGGACGCGCTGATCAAGATCAAAAACGAGATTGATCCAACGCTGACCTTCCGTCGCTCTTGCCGGGAAGGCATTTGCGGCTCTTGCGCCATGAATATTGGCGGCATCAACACGCTGGCCTGCATTTATGGCATCGACGAAGTCAAAGGCGGCGCGGTGAAAATCTATCCACTGCCGCACATGCCGGTGGTCAAAGACCTGATCCCAGATCTGACACACTTCTATGCACAGCACGCATCCATCATGCCGTGGCTGGAAACCAAGACCAACCGCCCTGCGAAAGAGTGGAAACAGTCCATTGAAGACCGCAAAAAGCTTGATGGTCTTTATGAGTGTGTGATGTGCGCATCCTGCTCCACCTCTTGCCCAAGCTACTGGTGGAATGGCGACCGTTACCTCGGCCCAGCAGCCTTGCTGCACGCATATCGTTGGATCATCGACAGCCGTGACGAAGCGACGGGCGAACGACTGGATGCTCTGGAAGATCCATTCAAACTCTATCGCTGCCACACCATCATGAACTGCGCGAAAACCTGTCCAAAGGGTCTGAACCCTGCAGCGGCCATCGCGCATATTAAGAAAATGATGGTCGACCGCGCGGTCTAAGTCGCGTTGCGAAAACGGCACTTGCTGCAATGCAGCAAGTGCATACCGCCTCTGTAAAACTATCGGATGCAAAGGCGCCCCTGCGGGTCTATTTGAACGGCAGGGAGGAGTGATGAAACCAAAATGGGATCACTCCAATGACACTAGACACTGCAAACACCCAAACCAAAGCTGAAGACGCCCTGGCCGTACTTGAAGAGGCTTGGAGCTATTATTCGCCAGAACCTGTGCTGGTCTCTGACGGCCAACATGAACCTGAATGGTTTGAATACGCCAACGCCGCGTAATCTTATGTGGAAACAAAAAGGGCACCTCGTTGTGAGATGCCCCTTTTTGAAATCTCCGACGAATAGTCAGGCGAAGGCCGCTTCCAGCGCAATTTCCACCATATCGCCAAAGGATTTCTCGCGCTGATCGCTGGGCAATGCCTCTCCTGTCAGCAAATGGTCCGAGACTGTTAGCACGGCCAAAGCGCGGCAATCGTAGCGTGCCGCGAGGTTGTAAAGCTCCGCGGCTTCCATTTCGACACCAAGAATGCCGTGACGGGTCATCTGTTCATTCAGATCAGGGCGTTCGTCGTAGAAAACATCAGCGGAGTAGATTCCGCCGACATGGGTTGGTGTTCCCTTTGCTTCCGCTGCATCCGCCGCAGCACGCAGCAATCCGTAATCGGCGCTAGGGGCAAAGTTGATCTCTTTGAAAATCCCCCGCGATGGCGTGGAGATTGATGTGGCCGTCATGGCGATGATCACATCGCGCACGCTGACTTTCTTTTGCATGCCGCCGCAAGAGCCGATGCGGATCAGGGTTTTGGCACCATAATCTTTGATAAGCTCGTTCACATAGATCGACAGGCTGGGCATGCCCATGCCGGAGCCGTGGATCGTCACGGGATTGCCTTTCCACGTGCCGGTGAAACCAAGCATCCCACGCACTTCGTTCACGCATTTCACATCATCTAGGAACGTCTCTGCCGCCCACTTCGCGCGGTAAGGGTCGCCGGGCAAAAGAACGGTTTCCGCAATATCTCCGGGCTGAGCGCCAATATGAATTGTCATTTCTTCCTCCTATGTCCGAGCATATTTGATGAAGGGTGTCAGGCTACCGATGCGATCATACAGTTTGCGCGCATCGGCGTTAAAGTCTTGGGTCATCCAATAGACGGTTGGCGTGCCGTTGTCGTCGGCGGCTTGGTACACTGCCTCGATTAGCGCTCGGCCAAGTCCCAAGCCACGCGCCTCTGGAAGCGCAAATAGGTCTTGCAGGTATGTGACCTGTTCCACGTGCCAATTGTGCGCGTGATAAATGTAGTGAACGAGCCCAAGGAGTTTTCCTTCGCGTTCAGCTACAAACGCGTTTTGGTCATGGCATTCTGGATCGCAAAGCCGCGCAAAGGTAGTTTGTGTGACCTCATCTATGACACTGGATTCATAGAACTCCAGGTAATCCTGCCAAAGCGCATTCCACTGCTCAAAGTCATCCTTCTGAACGGGACGAATTCTTATCTCTGCCATTGAGACACCTCCTAGGCCTCAGGGTTAGTTCAAGTTGATAGCATGCGCCAGTCCAATCCAACGGGCTTAAGACAGTGTGCCAGTGAGTGAACATACATTGTCCTTGGCAGTTCTCTGTGCTTCATTTCGATCACCGTAGAACAGGACGTAACCATGATGCGCAGTACCCTTCGCCCGATGATTTCCTTTCTTGCTGTCTTGGCAGCCACAAGCCTCACCGCAGGTCCCCGCGACGAAGTCGCTTTGATGAAAGAGGTGTTTGAAGAAATCCAACCTCTGTCGCTAGATCACAATCGCGAGTTCTGCGGCTATATTGGATTGGATGAAAACGGCGAACTGGTTGCATCTCCGGCGCGCAAAGGCCGCAAATCAAGCTGCCGTCCACGCAATCCCCGCAATATCGAAGTGATCATCGCGTCCTATCACACGCATGGGGGATATGAGGGGCATGACGCCTATGAGGTGCCGAGCGTCGATGACATTGAAAGCGACGAAGCAGAAGGAATCGATGGATACGTCGCCACCCCCGGTGGTCGCCTTTGGTTCATTGATACCGAAGACATGACAATTTCATTGGTCTGTGGCCCAAAATGCCTGACGCACGCAGAGGGCTACGAGTCTGAACCAGATGCCGATATTCGTGACTTCTACACCTACGAAGAGTTGGTGATCTGGTACGAAGAGTAAGCTAATCGATGATTTCGAAGTGTGTGCTTGTGTGATCCTGAGAGATCGCACGATGCTGCACATCGCGAACTGAGGCAGCTCCGGGTCCGGACCAAAGTTCTTCTACCATCTGATGAACGGTTTTTTTGTCGCCCTCAAGGTGCGCAATGACGGCGCCGGATACGTCGTTTCGAACCCAGCCGGTCAGACCCAGCGCGCGGGCGCGCGAACGTGTCCAGTTGCGGTAAGCCACGCCTTGTACGCGGCCGGTGACACGGGCTTCCACTGATAAACTCATATGACATCCTCCCTCCAAAAGTGTGGCAGGGAGGAGCAGATTTTGCAAATTGGGCTATTCCGCCGCGACCGGGGCAGGGTCCGCGAGCACCACAATGTCATGCATAATGGTGTTCAGCTCAAAGTCTTTTGGCGTGTAAACACGGGATACACCCATGGCCAAAAGCCGCTCTGCATCGTCATCAGGAATGATGCCGCCAACGATCACAGGTGTGCCTGAAAGACCCGCGTCTTTCATGCGCTGCACAAGGTCTTCGACCAGCGGGATGTGAGAGCCAGACAGGATCGACAAGCCGACCACATGGGCCTCTTGTTCCTTCGCGGTCTTCACGATCTCTTCGGGCGTTAGGCGGATGCCATCATAGGTAATGTCCATGCCGCAATCACGGGCGCGGAATGCAATCTGCTCCGCACCGTTTGAGTGCCCATCTAGCCCAGGTTTGCCAATCACAAACTTCAGGCGACGACCGAGCTTGTCGCTGACCAAATCCACAGCATTGCGCAAATCGTCGAGACCTTCGGTTTTGTTGGACTGGCTTCCAGATACGCCGGTTGGCCCACGGTATTCTCCGTGTACCGCACGCATTTGTGCCGCCCATTCGCCGGTGGTGACACCGGCTTTTGCAGCCTGAATCGAGGCAGGCATGATGTTCTTGCCCACCGCCGCCGCCGAACGGAGTTCGGCGAGCGCCAGATCAACTTCACCTTGATCGCGACTGTCACGCCATTCTTGCAAACGGCTGACCTGTTCCTGCTCCACTGCGGGGTCGACCACCATAATGCCGCCGTCACCGGTCATCAGCGGTGATACTTCCCCTTGCTGCCATTTATTCACACCAACCACGACCACTTCGCCCGCTTCAATACGGTTCAAGCGGTCCGCGTTGGATTCCACCAAACGGCCTTTCATATAGTCGATCGACCCAATCGCGCCGTCCATGGACTCAAGGGTTGCCAATTCGTGTCGCGCACCTTCTTTGAGTTCTGCGACTTTGCGGTCTACGGCCGGGTTGCCGTCAAACAGGTCTTCATATTCCAAAAGATCAGTTTCATAAGCCATGATCTGCTGCATGCGCATGGACCACTGCTGGTCCCATGGGCGTGGCAAACCCAGAGCTTCGTTCCAAGCAGGCAGCTGAACGGCGCGCGCGCGGGCACGTTTTGAAAGCGTCACAGCGAGCATCTCGATCAGGATGCGGTAAACGTTGTTTTCAGGCTGTTGTTCGGTAAGGCCCAACGAGTTTACCTGAACGCCATAACGGAAACGGCGGAATTTCGGGTTTTCGACGCCATAGCGTTCCTGCAGGATTTCATCCCATAGCTCCACAAAGGCACGCATTTTGCACATCTCGGTGACGAAACGAATGCCCGCATTCACAAAGAATGAAATCCGACCGCAGAGGGCAGGGAAGTCTTCGGCCGGAACCCGCGGTTGCAGCTCATCAAGAACGGCGATTGCAGTGGCAAGCGCAAAGGAAAGCTCTTGCTCGGGCGTCGCTCCTGCCTCTTGCAGGTGGTAAGAACAGACGTTCATCGGGTTCCACTTGGGAACATTTGTGTAGCAGTACTCAGCCACATCGCCGATCATCTTCAAGCTAGGCTTTGGCGGACAAACATAGGTGCCTCGGCTGAGGTATTCTTTGATCAGGTCGTTCTGAACAGTACCTTGCAGCTTCGCGACATCGGCACCTTGCTCTTCCGCCACCGCAATATAGAGCGACAACAGCCACGGAGCTGTGGCGTTGATCGTCATCGACGTATTCATCTGTTCAAGCGGTATTTCATCGAACAGCGTGCGCATATCGCCCAAGTGGCATACTGGAACGCCAACTTTACCCACTTCGCCCCGTGCGAGGATGTGATCACTGTCATATCCAGTTTGGGTTGGAAGATCGAAAGCAACCGAAAGGCCCGTCTGACCTTTCGCGAGGTTGGACCGGTAAAGGGCATTTGATGCCTTAGCGGTGGAGTGACCAGCATAGGTTCGGATTAACCACGGGCGGTCTTTCTGCGCTTGCGACATGTTCGGCTCTCTTTCGTTGGCTGAGCAATAATATTACGCTTGTTTGTAATTAGGCGAAGTTTTTAACACTTGTCAATTCGCTGCGACGCGGCGATTTGGGGTGAAATCGGCCAAAAAACCGTGAAATATCGCTAAAATCATACCAGTTTGCAGAAGTATATGTTCCCAGTTTCGCTCCTCTAAGTGGCTTGAATTTTTTTTATGCTATTGAAAATATTGAAGTTTTTCAGATTTTTCGTGTCTGAGTCCAAAGTGACGCCACGTTTCTGCGTTTGCGAGGTTATAAAATTACTCATATAGTGTTGATCGTGTTGCAAAGTTGCGCGCAAGAATCTATCTCTACCTCAGAGACGCGATTCTGCATCGCGGCGAAACAACAAGCGAAACCCCCAGCCAGGAGGCAAAAATGGCTCTGGATTCTGATAACGGCACCCTCTCCTACGAGGCACCGGAAAAAGATCTTTATGAATTGGGGGAAATCCCTCCAATGGGCTATGTCCCAAAGCAAATGTACGCATGGACCATCCGGCGCGAGCGTCACGGCACGCCTGATAAGTCCTTTGAAGTCGAAGTGGTTGATGTTCCAACCCTAGACGCACACGAAGTTCTGGTTCTCGTGATGTCTGCTGGCGTGAACTACAATGGCGTTTGGGCTGGCCTCGGACAGCCGATCTCTCCGTTTGATGGTCACGGTGCGGATTACCATATTGCGGGTTCTGACGCGTCTGGCATCGTTTGGGCCGTTGGTGAGAAAGTGAAGAACTGGAAAGTGGGCGACGAAGTCGTGATCCACTGTAACCAGGACGATGGTGATGACGAAGAGTGTAACGGTGGCGATCCGATGTACTCTCCGAGCCAGCGCATCTGGGGCTATGAGACACCAGATGGTTCTTTCGCTCAGTTCACCAATGTGCAAGCTCAGCAGTTGCTGCGCCGCCCGACACACCAGACTTGGGAAGAAAGCGCCTGCTACACGCTGACACTGGCGACCGCGTACCGGATGCTGTTTGGCCACGCGCCACACGATCTGAAGCCAGGTATGAACGTTCTGGTCTGGGGCGCGTCTGGCGGTTTGGGCACCTATGCAATCCAGCTGATCAAAGCAGCGGGTGCGAACGCTATTGGTGTGATCTCTGACGAAAGCAAACGCGACTTTGTTATGGGTCTTGGCGCGAAAGGCGTCATCAACCGCAAAGACTTCACTTGCTGGGGTCAGCTGCCAACGGTCAACACACCTGAGTACAACACATGGTTCAAAGAAGCGCGCCGTTTCGGTAAAGCGATCTGGGACATCACCGGCAAAGGCAACAACGTTGATATCGTCTTTGAACACCCTGGCGAGACCACATTCCCTGTGTCTAACCTGGTTTGTAAAAAGGGCGGCATGGTTGTGATCTGTGCGGGTACCACCGGCTACAACCTGACGTTTGACGTTCGCTACACTTGGATGCACCAGAAGCGTCTGCAGGGTTCGCACTTTGCGCACCTCAAGCAAGCGGCGGCTGCCAACCAGCTGATGATTGAACGTCGTATTGAGCCGTTCCTGTCTGAGACATTCTCTTGGGACGAAATCCCTGAAGCGCACATGAAAATGTATCGCAACGAGCACAAGCCTGGGAACATGTCTGTTCTGGTGCAAGCGCCAACGACCGGCCTGCGCACTTTGAAAGAGGTTCTGGACGCCAAATAAGCGCGACCAAATCGTTGAAAATAAAACCGCCAGCGACTTACCGTTCGCTGGCGGTTTACGTTTGAGAAACCGTTTCACTGATATTCAAAGGCCGATGGCTCTTTCGTGGGGCAGAAAGCCCACGTCGCCTGTGACCATCGCGTGTGTTTTGCATAAAGCGTGACGCCGCTCATCGGACATGCTGGGGGCAGCCATGAAGTACGATTGGATACTTGACGTGATCTCTGATCTAGAGACGTTCGCAGCCGCCAATGACATGCCTGATCTGGCTGCGGAATTGGGGGATTTGAAGCTTGTGGCTGCCGCAGATATTTCCAGCAAAGAGGCGCAAGAGTTGAATTCAGATCGTGCAAGCAACATAGGTCGCCGCCCTCATTAATCCCCCATTTAAATCCGCCGCCAACTAGCGCTGGTGCTTTCAAGATGGCCCCTGTAGGGTCCGCTCATGACGACGCCATCCACGCCAGAAAATACCACATCGGCGGTAACTTTATCCCATGATCAGGCGGACGCTTTCGATCAGATTTCGGCGATTCTGAAGGACTCGGGTGTTGATCTAGACGACAGTCTATTGATGCCACCAAAGGCCAGCACCTCTGCGGTGGCTGCGGTCATGGGCAAGGCTGGATCCGGCAAAACGCTCTTGCTTGCCGAACTGGTGAACGCGCTGAAAGATGCGGGTGTTTCCATTGTGTCTGGGGATTATGAGAGCAAGAAAGCGCTCGACCGCCGCACTTTGGCGATTTTGGCCCCCACCAACAAAGCTGCCAGCGTTTTGCGCATGCGTGGTGTGCCGGCGACCACAATCCACCGCATTCTTTATTCACCGGTCTATGACCCGGAATACGAAAAGATCGCTGAGTGGCTGGCAGAAAACGGCGAGCGTCCAGAGATTGAAGGGTTGACCGATGAAGCATTGGAGCGCGCTCATGCGTTCTATCAGCTTCATAAATCCATCCCCGGCGCTTTGGCCGCGGCAGGACTACGGGGATCAGACTTCATCACCGGCTGGAAACGCCGCGAAGATCCTCTGGATATCGGCTTCATTGACGAAGGCTCAATGCTGGATGACCGCCAGTTTGAAGATCTGCAAGCGATCTTCTCGACCCTTATTGTGTTTGGGGATCCTGCTCAGCTCGCGCCAGTCAACCAATCCGGGTCGATGGTGTTTGATAAGCTGCCAGAAAAAGCCAAATTTTCGCTCAGCCGTATTCACCGCCAAGATGCTGATAACCCGATCCTCGATCTGGCCCATGCCTTGGCCGACCCGGAGCTTGGCTTTGAAGATTTCGAACGGATGATCGAAGAGAAGGCACGGCAAGATGACCGGGTGGTCTGGTCTCAGCGGGTCGAAGTGGATCTTATGGCGCGGTCTCCGGTTTTGGTCTGGCGTAACAATACACGTGTGCGGTTGATCAGTGCCTTCCGTGCGGTGCATGGCGCACCGGAAGATGACCTTCTCGAAGGCGAACCGCTGATCTGCGATGGCATCGAGCTCCCCATGAAACACCGTAAGAAACGGTTGGATCTGGAAGCGCGTGGCCTGATCAAAGGCGCGCAGGTGGTCTATCTCGGGCCGGGTCGCAAACCCGGCTTCTCGCGATTGCACGTCATGGGTGCCGAAGATCCGCAGGTCTCTGCGGCCTCGATTGTGAAGATCGAGAAGCCAGATGAAGAAGAACCCTTTATTCCATATGCCGCGCGGATGGGCGCTGCATTCCTTCACGGGGCAGCTGTGACCATTCACAAAGCCCAAGGGTCGCAATGGGAGAATGTTCAGGTCTTTGCGCCCGATCTCTTCGTTGCAGCGCGTATGGGCCGGGTTGAAGCGGGGCAACCTTTGTGGAAACGTCTGGCTTACGTGGCCATCACCCGCGCGCAAGAGCGCCTTTACTGGGTGGTTCGTAACAGGTTGGCCAAGCCAACTGGGCCACTTGTAATAGATGACCTCAGGGCGGCCCCAGCAGCGCCTTTAACTTTGGAGGAGCAAACATGAAAAGCATCATCGTAACGGGAGCCAGCTCCGGCATTGGACGGGCTACGGCAGAGGCTTTTCTTGAGCAGGGTTGGAAAGTCGGGCTGATTGCACGCCGCGGCGATCGCTTGGCTGAAATTGCTGCCAAAAACCCGGCGGCTATTCCATTACCTGTCGATGTAACCGACGCATCGGGCATGCAGGCGGCATTTGATAAGTTTCTCGACATGACCGGACGTCTTGATGCGCTGTTTAATAATGCAGGCAGTTTTGGCCCGTCGGCCTCGATCGATGAAGTCGACCTCGACGATTTTGACAACGTGCTGAATGTAAATGTGCGCGGCATGTTTATTGCGGCTCAACTGGCATTCCGGCAAATGCGGGAACAGTCCCCGCAAGGCGGACGTATCATTAACAATGGCTCACTGTCGGCGCATAGTCCGAGGGATAGCAGCATTTGCTACACCACGAGTAAACACGCAATTACGGGCATGACCCGCAGCTTGTCGCTGGACGGTCGCCCACATGACATCGCCTGTGGTCAGATCGATATTGGCAATGCCCGCACTGAGCTCGTGGATGATCTAAACGCGCGTGCGCTGGCCGATGATCCGAACGCAAACCTAATGCCCATGATGGATGTGGGTGACGCGGCGCGCTTGGTCCTGCATATGGCAGAGCTGCCGCCGGAAGCCAACGTTCAGTTCATGACCGTAATGGCGACCAAAATGCCTTACATTGGACGCGGCTAACGCTTAGCGGACCTGTCGGATCACCCGGAAAAATGCAGATGCACCCCAACCCGCGACAATCGCAATGGCAAGCGAAAGCAGGCCATAGATCAGCGGTTGCTGACGGGACAGGTTGAACAAGAAGCGCTCTAGGCCAACTTTGCGTACGTCGATGGTCGTTTCATGCTCTGACACGATTTTGCCGCTTCGTGTCAAGAAAACGCGTGCGCTGTAGTCACCTTCGGTAAGGTTTGCAGGCATTGCAACGGACGTTCTGAACAGTGTCTGCTCTGCGACCTCAATTGCGCCTTCTTGCACCGAATAGAGACCATTGTCAGTCCGAATTCGGCTCACCGCTTGAGCAAAGTCGATGGGATGATCTGACTGGAAATGGGCGCTGATCACATCAATTGCATTCTCGATAGAAACACGGCTCAGCTTGTCTTCTTGTGCCGTCAGAACATCGCGCAGCGGGCCACTTGTGGCCACTGTGTAAAAGCTTGGCGCACCATCAATGGTCACGCTTTCCGTATTCACCCAAATGCCAAATCGCTTTTCTTTACGACGAACAGTGATCTTTTCTTTTGGACCAGAGATGGCAATGACCACTTCAAGTGGGTCGCCATCAGGGATTTGGGTTTCGCGTTTGACCGCGCCAAAAACGAGGATCTCCGATCCATCAAAATTTGCGGTAATCGCAACACGATTTTGGCTGAGGCCCAAAACCACTTCCTCATTGGCGGTGGCCGTGAGTGGTGCAATCAAAAGCGCGAGAGAAATCAAAAGACGCCGCATCTTAGTGTCCTCCCGCTGCGCCGATGGAGTAGAGCTCGCTCGGCATAATCAGCAGATCCAGCGCCAACTTCAGGCAGACCGCGATCACCATTAGGGCCAATAGGATACGCAGCTGTTCGGCTTTCAGTTTCGCGCCGATCACCGCGCCGAACTGTGCGCCAATGACGCCGCCAACCAAAAGCAGCACCGCAAGCGCCATGTCCACGGTGTAGTTGGTGGTTGCGTGTAGAAGTGTGGTGAACGCGGTGACAAAGATGATCTGAAAGAGCGACGTGCCCACAACCACTTTGGTTGGCATGCCAAGCAGATAGATCATGGCAGGCACCATGATAAAGCCGCCGCCGACCCCCATGATTGCTGACAGGATACCGACAAAAACACCGACAATGAGTGGAGGGATGACTGAGATATAAAGACCCGACACGCGAAAGCGCATTTTGAATGGAAGGCCGTGAACCCAGTTGTGTTTCTTGCGCTTGATCGGGCCCGTGTTCTTGCGAGACTTGCGGATCGCATTCAGGCTCTCCACGAACATCAAACTGCCGATGATGCCGAGGAAGATCACGTAGCAAAGCTTTACCAGCAAATCGACTTGGCCAAGCGATTTGAGGTAGTTGAAGATCACCACCCCAAGCGCGGCTCCCGTCAGGCCGCCGATGAGCAACACTGTGCCCATCCTGAGATCCACCGTTCGCCTTTTGAAATGCGCGAGCACTCCTGAGAAAGAAGAGGCTACAATTTGGTTGGCTTCTGTGGCCACGGCCACGGCTGGTGGGATCCCGATGAAAAACAAAAGCGGCGTCATTAAGAAGCCGCCGCCAACACCAAACATCCCTGAGAGCACGCCAACAAGACCACCCAGCCCCAAGAGGAGGAAGGCGTTCACGGAGACTTCGGCTATCGGTAGGTAGATTTGCATGGCGGCACATAGCGCCTGAAAATCTCAAAATGCAACCGGGCTGCGTCACTTTGGCAGCCCGGTCATATAGTTTTTTTTAAACTGGACTCATCGTTCTTTTACATATGGCTCACCGCCAGCTCTTGGCGGGATGGCGCGGCCTACAAATCCAGCAAGAATTACCACCGTCAAAATGAACGGCAGCGCTTCCATCAGTTGCACCGGAATGACGATTCCCGCCAGTTCGATGCTTTGGAACCGAACCGCCAGAGCCTGTAGCAGACCAAATAGCAAGCAAGCCCAAAGCGCATACCAGGGCCGCCACTTCGCAAAGATCAACGCAGCCAGCGCGATGAAGCCACGGCCAGCAGTCATGTCTTTGATGAAACCCGCTTGCAGGCCTGTGGCCAGATACGCCCCTGCGACACCGCAAAGCGCACCGCAGATCAATACCGCAGTGAAACGCAGGCGGATCACAGAGACACCAGCCGTGTCCACGGATGCTGGGTTTTCACCCACCGCGCGTAGACGCAAACCGAAACGGGTGCGGTATAGGATCCACCAAGTCAGTGGCACAAAGGCAAAGGCGACATAGACGATCAGGCTGTGGCCAGAAACGAGCTCGCTATAGGTTGGACCAAACAACGGGATCGACTCAAACATATCAGCGAATGGCAGATTGATTGGGTTCAGGCGCCCTTCGGTCAACAGCGAAGGCGTACGGCCCCCTTGTTGGAACCAGTCTTGCGCAATCAATACCGTCATCCCCGCCGCAAGCATGTTGATCGCAACGCCCGAGATCAGCTGGTTGCCGCGGAATGTGATGGATGCCACGCCGTGCAGAAGGGACAAGATCATAGACGCGCCGATGCCGGCTAGAAGACCGACCCAGACAGATCCACTCACCGCGGCAAAGGCACCTGCCGCAAAAGCAGCGGCCAGCATTTTACCTTCAAGGCCAATGTCAAAGATGCCCGCGCGCTCGGAATAAAGACCCGCCAAACACGCCAGAAGCAGCGGCACGGCAAGACGAACGGAGCTATCCAGAACCTGAAGAAGTGTCAGGAAATCCATTATGCGTTCTCCTTGCGGCCAAAGTTCAGGAACAGGCGCTCAAGTGGCATACGCACCATATTGTCCAATGCGCCGGTGAAGAGGATTACCAAGGCTTGGATGACAACAATTAGCTCGCGCGGAATATCGGTCCAAAGTGCGAGTTCGGCACCACCTTGTGCAAGGAAGCCAAAAAGCAGAGCAGCCATCAGGATACCAATCGGGTGGTTGCGGCCCATCAAGGCCACCGCGATCCCCACAAAACCTGCTCCTTCCGTCGAGTTCAGGATCAAGCGTTCGCTTTCACCCAGTGTGGTGTTCACCGACATCATGCCCGCCAAAGCACCCGAGATCAGCATCGCGATCACAGTGATGCGCACTGGGGATGTGCCTGCGTATTTCGCAGCGGTTTCAGAGAAGCCAAAGCTGCGGATGTCATAGCCTAGGCGCGTTTTCCAGATCAGAACCCAGACAAAAACACAGGCCAACAGGGATAGGAAGAACGTCACGTTTGCAGGCGCGCCACGGAACATGCGTGAGCCTTCAGGGGCAAACATCTCGTGGAAGTTTGGCAGGTGCGTTGCTTCTGGGAAGCTTGCGGATGCCGGGTCCATTTGGCCAGTTGGGCGCAGGACCTCGACCAGTAGGTAGCCAAGCACAGAAAAGGCGATGTAGTTGAACATGATCGTGGTGATCACGATGTGGCTGCCGCGTTTGGCTTGTAGGTAGGCCGGGATGAAGGCCCAAGCCGCACCAAACAGTGCTGCCGCTGTGGATGCACCCACAATCGCCAAGCTCCAATGAGGCCATGGAATGTAGAGACAGGCCAAAGCAACGCCAACGCCACCGATCATCGCCTGACCTTCACCGCCGATGTTAAACAGCCGCGCATGGAAGGCGACCGCGACCGCGAGGCCGGTAAAGATGTAGTTTGTTGTGTAATAGAGCGTGTAACCCCAGCCTGCAGAGCGTTTCAGCGCCCCATCGACCATCAAATTAAACGCTTCAATCGGGTTCTCGCCGATGCCTAAGATCACGATGGCGCTGAAGAACGCTGCCAAAAGCAGGCTGATCAGCGGCACCAGAATGGCGTCGGCCCAAAGTGGCATTTTGCCCATTACGAAGTCTCCCCTGTGACGCCGGCCATCAGGAGGCCTAGTTCTTTCTCGTCTGTCTCACTGGCGTTGCGTTCGCCCATGATTTGGCCGTCAAACATAACTGCCACACGGTCCGCCAAAGACAGAACCTCTTCGAGCTCCACGCTGACAAGCAAAATCGCTTTGCCCTGATCGCGCAGGTTCACGATCTGTTGGTGGATGAATTCAATCGCACCGATGTCCACACCACGTGTCGGCTGACCAATCAGCAAGACATCTGGGTTGCGCTCAATCTCGCGTGCCACAACGATCTTCTGCTGGTTACCGCCAGAAAAGTTCTTTGCCGCCAAATGCGGATGCGGAGGGCGCACGTCAAAACGCTCCATCTGGTCGGCCGCTTTTGCGAGGATGCCTTTGTTATCCATCAGGATGCCGTTTTGGTATTCCGGCTCGTGGTGATAGCCAAAGACCGAGTTCTCCCATGCAGAGAACTCCATGATCAGGCCCTCTTTCTGGCGGTCTTCCGGTACGTGGGCAATGCCCGCCGCTCGGCGCGCTTGCCCGTCGGCACCATGACCAGACAGTGGCAGCTCTTGGCCGTTCACCGTCACAGAACCGGTTGCATCTTGGAAACCTCCCAAAACCTCAAGCAATTCGGATTGACCATTGCCTGCGACACCCGCGATACCAACGATTTCGCCAGCGCGTACGGTCAGGTCTATGCCTTTGACGCGTTCAACGCCTGCTTCATCGACAACACGCAGCCCTTCGATCTTGAGGATCTCGTCACCCGGTTTTGCGGGCTCTTTGTCCACTTGCAGCAAAACTTTCCGGCCCACCATCAGCTCTGCCAGTCCTTCCGGAGAGGTGTCTTTGGTTTGGACCGTCGCCGTCATCTGGCCGCGGCGCATCACACTTACGGTGTCGGTGTACTCCATGATCTCACGCAATTTGTGTGTGATCAGGATGATCGTTTTGCCTTCTTTGCGCAGCCGATCAAGAATACGGAACAACTGGTCCGCTTCCGCCGGAGTCAGCACGCCGGTCGGTTCGTCCAAGATCAGGATATCTGCCTGACGATACAGGGCTTTCAGGATCTCAACGCGTTGTTGGTGACCGACACTTAGGTCTTCAATCATCGCATCTGGATCGACATTCAGCTCGTATTCTTCTGCCAGTGTTTTCAGCGTTTTGCGCGCCTTGGCCAAGGACGGCCGCAGCAGGGCGCCGTCTTCTGCACCCAAGATGATATTCTCAAGCACTGTGAAATTCTCAACCAGCTTAAAGTGCTGGAAGACCATGCCGATGCCCGCCGCGATGGCGGCTTGGCTGTCGGGGATATTGGTTTTCTGACCCCGAATATAAATCTCGCCGGAATCCGCTTTGTAGAATCCGTAAAGGATCGACATCAGAGTCGATTTACCCGCACCGTTCTCACCGATGATACCGTGGATCGTGCCCGGGCGGACTGAGATTGAAATGTCTTTATTGGCCTGAACAGGCCCAAAGGCTTTGGAAATTCCCTTGAGCTCTAACGCCAAGGGGGTGGAGGCGGCAGGGGCGGCCATTTCTGGCCGCCCCGTATCAAGAGTATCAGTCATGTAAGGATCAGAATTCTAGAACAGAGCAGGACTCTGCTGCTGCGTAATCTTCGACTGTGATCTCGCCAGAAACGATGCCTTTGGTCGCCATATCCACGGCTTCCTTCATCTCGGCAGACACCAGAGACGCGTTGTTGTCGTCAAATGCAACACCAACACCGTCGCTTGCGAGGTTCAGGTTTTGGAAGCCAGTTTCCAGATCAGCGCCGTCTTTCAGTGCGTTGTATACCGCAACGTCTACACGTTTCAGCATGGAAGTCAGAACTTTGCCTGGGTGCAGGTGGTTTTGGTTGCTGTCAACGCCGATGGACAGGATGCCTTCGTCCGCTGCTGTCTGCAGAACACCAACACCGGTGCCGCCCGCTGCCGCGTAAACAACATCCGCACCTTGAGAGATCTGCGCTTTGGTCAGCTCGGAGCCTTTTACCGGGTCGTTCCATGCTGCAGGTGTTGTGCCAGTCATATTTGCAATGATGGTCGCGTCTGCGTTTACAGATTTAACACCTTGGGCATAGCCACAAGCGAACTTGCGGATCAGTGGGATGTCCATACCGCCGATGAAGCCAACGGTGCCGGATGTGGAGGCTTTTGCAGCCATAACACCAGCCAGATAAGACCCTTCATGCTCTGCGAAGGAGATGGTTTGAACGTTTGGCAGGTTGGCCCAGCCATCAATATTCACGAACTTGGTCTCTGGATACTCTGGCGCAACCTGTTCGATGGTTGGCGTCATTGCAAAACCCATAGTCACGATTGGGTTTGCACCAGCTTCTGCGAAACGGCGTAGCGCTTGCTCGCGCTGTGCTTCGGACTGCAGTTCGATGTCCAGGTACTTACCGCCAGTTTCAGCGGCCCAACGCTCGGCGCCGTTGTAGCCCGCTTCGTTGAAAGATTTGTCGAACTTGCCGCCAAGGTCAAAGATGACCGCTGGGTCAGCGTTGGCAACGCCAGCTGTCAGCGCGACGGTCGCCGCAGCGCCGAGGAATTTTTGCATAAGGGTCATGAATGTATCTCCCAGTTTTGTATCGGTTCGTACTGTCACTCGTCGAACCTTTGCGTTCTTAAGGATCGCTAAGATCAATATCCAAAGGTGGCCGTAGAGGGCAGGGGGGGTCAACCGGTTTTTTGACCATCCGTACGAGAATTAAACAGTTTCAAATTGGACTTTATAATTTTAGCTGCATGATGAGGGCATCTACGGGCGTTCCAGTGGTGCGTTTGTAGTAGCCTGCGCGCACGGAAATGACTTCGTAAGACATTGTTTTATATAAATTAAGAGCCCTTGTGTTGTCTTTCGCGACCTCTAGGAAAAGCGTATTGGCCCCTCTGGCTTGGGCTTCGTCATGATAGTGCTGCAAAAGCAGGCGGCCATGGCCTTTACCTTGCGACACTGGGTCTACGGCGATGGTTAAAAGCTCGGATTCCTGAGCAATTAAACGGCCAATAGCAAAACCGTGTGAGTCGCCGACGCAAAAACAGTGTTTGGACGCTAACAGCGCTTCGAACTCTTCCGTGCCCCAAGGTCGAGATTCGCGGAAGGCGGCGGCGTGAAGGCGCGCAAGGTCTTTTGGTTTGAGGAGTGTCGTCACAGGATTTTTGGAGGCAGGTCGCGGGACGGCGCTGCATCCGCTTGCCTGATGTAGAGTGGGGCCGGGCGTTGCGCAGTGTCGTCCATCCGAAGTCGCGCCTGGTGGGCGATGTTTTCTGCGAGAATGGCGCCACCGGGCGGATAAACAATGGGAAGGTCTGTATCGTACGGAAGGGAGACCAGTTTTGCTGCCTCACCTGGCTCTTGAACATATTGCTGATCACGCGGAGCAGGGACCGCTGCTGCCGCGGGCGTTGTTGTTCCATGTAGCGTCGCGTCAAAAGTAGAGACCCCAATGCAAGGTACTTCAAGCGCCAAGGCCAAGCCGCGCGCTGCTGATACCGAGATGCGAATGCCGGTGAAGTTTCCAGGACCAGTGCCAACGCCGATTGCTGACAGGTCGCTCCAATTCAGATTTTGCCCAGCCAATAGAGCTTCAAGCAAAGGCATGAGCTCTTCAGCTTGTCCTCGGGTCATTTCCAAAACACGTGAGGCCAAAACCTCTTCCCCACGCAGCAAAGCGGCCGCGCAATGCGCGGCCGATGTGTCGAAACCCAAAATAAGTGGATCAGAGGCCAACCGGGCGTACCTCTGTGACTTCAGGAATATAGTGGCGTAGCAGATTCTCGATGCCCATTTTGAGGGTCACGGTCGAGGATGGGCAACCGGCACAAGCGCCTTGCATATGCAGGTAGACGACGCCGCGCTCAAAGCCATGGAACGTAATATCGCCACCATCCTGCGCGACCGCTGGACGTACGCGCGTATCCAAGAGCTCTTTGATCTGTTCGACGATTTCCCCGTCTTCACCGTGATGCTCTGCGTGCGCCGCAGGCGCATTGGCATCTCCACCCAAGACAGGGTCACCGGATTGGAAGTGCTCCATGATCACGCCAAGAATAGAAGGCTTGAGGTGGTCCCACTCAACGGAGTCGGTTTTGGTGACTGTCACAAAATCATGACCAAAGAATACGGCTGTTACACCCTCAACGCCGAAGACGCGGGTTGCCAAAGGCGATTGCTTGGCGGCTTCCTCAGATGGGAAGTCTGCTGTGCCCATTTCCAGAACCGTTTGGCCCGGTAGGAATTTCAGCGTTGCTGGATTCGGCGTGGATTCGGTTTGAATAAACATGGTCATGCCTTTCGTATCTGCACACTGATATGCGTGGCGGGTATGCGAGTGTCAAGGTTTAGAAGCATTCTAAACTGCCGTGACAAAGCTTATACCTGCTCTACATCAATCAGTGGCGTCTGTTAGGTGATCGCTTCCAGCCGATCTTTTGGTAGATCGCCTGGTACAATTGTCACCGGAATTGGCAATGTGCCAGAGGCTTTTGCCATCTGTGTGACGAGTGGTCCTGGACCCGCGCTTTCCGTGCCCGCACCGAGAACCAGAACGCCGATTTCTGGGTCCGTATGAACTTGTTCTAGGATTTCGGTGACCAGTTCGCCCTCACGGATAACCAATTCAGGATCAATGCCCTGACGGTCGCGCATCCATTTGGCAAAAACCTCAAAGTGGGCCTCGATGCGCTCACGCGCTTCCTGACGCATGATATCGCCGACGCCAATCCAGTGCTGGAATTCCTCTGGCGGAATGATGGACAAGATTTCCACACCACCATTGGTCTTCTTGGCACGCATCGCCGCAAAGCGCATCGCGTTCAGGCATTCGCGACTGTCATCAAGCACCACAAGAAATTTACGCATAAAACGGCCTCCTTCGCGGCATCATGGCGGAAGGTCGAAGGCAGGGCAATGGGTATTTGGTTGCAGTGATCAGGGAAACTCGACCGCATATGAAATGACCCCAGAGCCGAAGCTCTGGGGCAAATTATTGAAAAGTGCTTTTGGCTGACGCCTTCAAATGTCAGGTATGCGTCGCGGATCTCGGGGGGGAAGCGCCACATAAATTCCGAGTTTGAATGCGCACAACTTAACGGCGAAAAGATTCGATTTTGTGACAGTTTTCGACGTTTGCCACCATGTTTTCCGACAAGCAAAATCAAAAAAACCGGGCGCGGTGCACCCGGTTTTTCAATTCTTGAAGTCAATTAAATTAAGCGCCGACCATACCGATGATTTTGTAGGTTTCTTTCAAGATCGGAGAGGCGATCTCACGTGCCCGCTCAGCGCCGCGGGCCAAGATCTTGTCGATCTCTGCCGTGTCTTCCATGAGCCGTGCCATCTCGCCGGAGATCGGTGCCAACTTTTCAACCGCTAGTTCGGCGAGCATCGGCTTGAATTCCGAGAACTGTTTCCCGCCGACATCCGCTAGGACAGCGTCAACCGATACTTCAGACAATGCTGAGTAAATATTGACCAAGTTGCGCGCTTCTGGGCGATCTTCCAGCCCTTTCGCTTCAGACGGCAGAGCTTCTGGGTCGGTCTTTGCTTTACGGATCTTCTTGGCAATCGTGTCCGCGTCATCGGTCAGATTAATTCGCGACGCATCAGACGGATCAGACTTTGACATCTTCTTAGATCCATCACGCAAAGACATCACACGTGTAGCCGCGCCTTCGATCACCGGCTCAGGCACCGGGAAAAAGTCGACCTTGTAGTCGTGGTTGAACTTGTTCGCGATGTCGCGTGTCAGCTCAACGTGCTGCTTCTGGTCTTCGCCCACTGGGACGTGGGTTGCGTGATAAATCAAAATGTCCGCTGCCATCAGAGCAGGATAAGCAAAGAGACCCAATGAGGCGTTTTGCGAGTTCTTTCCCGCCTTATCCTTCCACTGGGTCATGCGCTGCATCCAACCCATGCGGGCGACGCAGTTGAAAATCCAGCCAAGCTGCGCGTGTTCGGGCACTTGGGATTGATTGAAAAGAATGGATTTCTCTGGGTCGAGACCTGACGCAATGTAGCCCGCGCAAAGTTCACGGGTCGCGCGGCGCAAATTCTCTGGGTCTTGCCAGACGGTGATCGCGTGTTGGTCGACCATACAATAGATCGATTGCACGCCGGTGTTCTGGGTGTCCACAAAGCGCTTCATTGCGCCGAGGTAGTTGCCGAGCGTCAGGCCACCGGACGGTTGAATGCCGGAAAAGACGCGGGGCGAGAAAGAAGACGTTTGGACCGCCTCACTCATATCAGATACTCCGTCTGGAAATTGTTGCCCGCTTGGCTTACCCATGGCTGCAATGAGCGTCAAGCCGCACCCCTGCAGGAGCTTTCATGTCTGATCCCAATATCCAAAGCCCGTTTAATGCGCTGCCGCCGGTGATTGCCGCTTTGGCGATCGTGATTGTTGGGGTGGAGATCGTTTTCTACCTAGGCAGCACTGGTTTGGTCGGTGGCCCCGAGGCGATTGGCTGGCGTCTGCAAGCGGTGCAGCGATTTGCGTATTCACCAGATATCTTTGCGTGGATGTGGCAGAACGGAACTTGGCCGTCAGAGCATGTCGTCCGCGTTTTCAGTTATCTCTTTTTGCACGGTAACTTTACGCATGCCCTGTTTGGAGCAGTGATTGTTCTGGCGCTGGGCAAAATGGTCGGAGAGGTGTTTCACCCGGTCGCGACTTTGTTGGTGTTTTTCGCCTCTGGTGCGGTTGGTGCCATTGCCTACACCGCAATTTGGTCTGCGCCAGTGCCTTTGATTGGCTCTTACCCCGGGGCCTATGGTTTCATTGGCGCATTCACATTCTTGATGTGGGCACGTCTGCGCGTTGGCGGCGAGAACCAGATGCGCGCCTTTTCCTTGATTGCGATGTTGCTGGGAATTCAGCTGCTTTTTGGCGCTTTGTTTGGCAGCAATGGGGATTGGGTTGCCGACCTTTGTGGCTTCGTCACTGGTTTCGCGCTGTCGTTCTTTTTGGTGCCCGGTGGTTGGGCACGCATTCGTGCAATGATCCGGCACGATTGATGTAGGGTGGGGGTTTACCCCACCTTCAGGATCGCATTAACATGGTGGGGTAAAACCCCACCCTACGATTTCCCACCTTTGATAATCTGGCGCAGGTTAAAGGCGCCAATTGCGTGGCCAGCGACAAAGTAGACTGCTGCTCCAGCGATAACCAACGCAAGCAAGGCAAGGTAACGCCAGCCATCTGTGTAAAGCGCGGTTTGAAGCAGTTCTTGCAGACCAAAGAGGGCAATTGCCATTGCGGTGGTTGCGGCAATAATGCGCGGCAAGCGGCGTGCAAATTGGGCGTCAAACTTTGCTACGTCCCCAAAGCCGCGCGCGCCGATCCAAAGAAACGCCACCATTGCCCAACCAGCAACGGTTGTCGCAACCGCAGGTGCCATCCAGCCAATAAAGGGATGAAGCCCAAATGCCAGCGCGGCGTTAATAATCATCGCATAGACCGCAAAACGAAACGGTGTTTTGGTGTCTTCACGGGCAAAGAAGAGCGGCTGCACGAGCTTTTGCAGCACGAAAGCGGGCAAGCCCAAACCGTAGATTGCGACGGCCCAAGCGATGGCTTCACTATCTGCAGCCGTCGTTTCGCCGCGTTGATACATTACGGAAACAAGCGCCAATGGGATCACCAAGAACGCCACGGCACTTGGAATCGTCAACGCGAGGGCAAATTCACCGGCACGGGAATAAGCATCGCGCGCGCCACTATCATCGCCTGCTTTCAAACGACGAGAGAGTTCCGGCAGCAAAACAATCCCGACCGCAATCCCAACAACGCCCAAAGGCAGTTGATAAAGACGGTCCGCTGCGAAAAGCCAGCTCACGGCAGACTCTGTGCGTGACGCAACAAGCTGACCGACTACAAGGTTGATCTGCATCACGCCAGAGGCCAATGCAGCCGGTATTGCGACCTTTAGCATGTGAGACATATCCGGCGTCCAACGCGGGCGGCCAATGCGCAGCGTGATGCCGGCGCGTTCTGTTGCAACCCAAACCAGTGCCAGCTGTGCGATGCCTGCGACTGGGATCGTCCAGATTAGCCAATTGATGACCTCGCCACCAAGAAGATAGCCAAGGGTCATCGCGCCTACGGCGAAGATATTGAGCAGAACCGGTGCCGCAGCGGCGGCTGCAAAACGGCCCGTGGCGTTCAAAACGCCTGAAAACAAAGCCGCTAAGGACATACAAATGATGTAGGGAAAGACGATCCGTCCGTAGCCGACAGTCAAATCAAACCGCGCATCGCCGTAAAACCCTTCGGCTGTCAACCAAACAAGCCCGGGCATAAAAACCATGGCGATGGCAATTAGTGTCAAAACCGCAAAAGCCAGCCCATTCAACGCATCCTGAGCGAAGGCCTGCGGATCGTCCCCGACCTCATATTTCTTGGAAAACATGGGCACAAAAGCTGCGTTAAACGCGCCTTCGGCGAAGAAACGGCGGAACATGTTGGGCAGGCGGAAAGCGGCGACAAAGGCGTCAAATACGGCTCCGGGCCCGATCAGCGAGAGGATCATGATCTCGCGTGCAAACCCCAATATGCGGCTGGCAAGGGTCCAAAACCCGACGGTCATAAAACCGCGTATCAGCCGGATCGGCTTCACCCGTTCGCCCTCTCATAGCCCTTGGCGATGGCGTCGCGCAGGCGCTTCTCAAGGGTTTTTTGTTTGCTCTCTGTGTAGAATTTCAATCCGAACATGTCTTTGACATAGAATGTATCCACCACCTGTTCCCCGTAGGTCGCAATGACGGCAGAGGCGACGTAGATATTGCTGCTCGCTAAGGAGCGCGCGAGGTCATAAAGCAGACCCGGCCGATCGCGGGTGTCCACCTCGATAATTGTGTAGATATCCGAGCCTTCGTTGTCGAAGGTGATGGTCGTTGGGACGCGGAAAGCACGTTCGCGTTTCTTGATAACGTCGCGCGACTTCATCGCCTCTGTCGTGACCACTTCGCCCATCAGGGTCTTGCGGATCATCTGAGACAGACGCCCCAAGCGGCTGGCCTCATAAGGGCTGCCTTCTGCGTCCTGAACCCAGAAAGCGGCGGTGGCATAGCCGTCTTTGGACGTGTAGGTGCGTGCATCGACCACGTTCGCGCCGACCAGTGCCAATGCACCGGACAGTCGCGAGAAGATCCCCGGGTGATCTTCCAAAGCAAACAGGACACGTGTTGCATCGCGATCCTCATCTGGCTCTAGGTCGATATGGACTTCGTCACCATCAAGGTTTTGCAAGAGCTTTGCGAATGCCACATGGGCTTCCGCAGGCAGACCTTGCCAATAAGGATCGTAATGACGGGCGCATTCCTCTTTAACGAGCTTGCTTTCCCAATCTTTAAGGCGCAGACGAAGCGATTTTTTGGCTTCGTTGGTCCGTTGTGTGGTATTGATCGCTTCGGCGCCACCCTCCAGCGCATCACGGGTCAAACTATAGAGATTGCGGATCAGCGTGGCCTTCCAGTTGTTCCAGACGTCTGGTCCAACGCCACGAATGTCACACACTGTGAGGACAGTGAGCAGGTCGAGCTTCTTCACCGATGTAACGGCCTTCGCGAAATCACGAATGGTGCGCGGGTCTGAAAGATCGCGTTTCTGCGCAACGTCAGACATCAGTAGGTGATAGCGCACGAGCCATTCGACGGTTTTGCATTCTTCCTTGTTGAGCCCCAGACGCGGCGCGACTTTCTTGGCAATCTTCGCGCCAAGGATGGAGTGGTCTGTGTCGCGCCCTTTGCCGATGTCATGCAAGAGCATGGCCACCATAAGAACCTTGCGATTGATACCGCGTTTCAGGATTTCAGAACTTAGAGGCAGTTCTTCAATGAGATCCTCACGTTCAATCTGAGTGTAGGTCGAGATCACCTGGATCGTGTGCTCGTCCACAGTGTAGGAATGATACATGTTGAACTGCATCATTGCGACGATGGGTTCGAACTCAGGAATGAAAGCAGAAAGAACACCCAGTTCGTTCATGCGACGCAGAGCACGCTCTGGATTGCCGTGCTTTAGCAAAGTGTCCAAAAAGATCTTAGCCGCCCGCGGGTCGGCGCGCATGTCATCATCGATGAGATGCAAATTGGCCTGCAACAGGCGCATGGTATCTGGGTGGATCAGAACCCCGGTGCGCAAGGCTTCTTCAAACAGCCTAAGAATATTGAGCTTATCCGCCAGGAATTCAGTTTCGTCAGCGACTGAGATCCGGTTGTTCGTGACGATATAACCCGCTTTTACTTTCGGGGGGCGGCGTCGGAAAATCCGCTCCAAAAGTGGGGCAGATTTTGTGTGGTTGTCTTCGAGCTTAGTGAGCAAAATCCGCGTCAGGTCCCCAACTGCCGTCGCGTTGCGGAAATAGTCCTGCATGAAATGCTCAACCGCACGGCGGCCGTCTTTATCCGTGTAACCCAACCGTTCAGCGACCATGACTTGCATGTCAAAACTGAGCTGCTCGGTTGGTCGGTTATTGATCAAATGCAGATGTGCGCGCGTTGCCCACAGGAAGTTTTCGGCGCGTTCAAAAAGTTCGAATTCGTCCTGATGGAAAAGGCCCAAGTCGACCAATTCCCGCGTCGTATTCACGTGGTAGACATATTTCGCAATCCAAAACAACGACTGCAAATCGCGCAGTCCGCCTTTGCCTTCTTTCACATTCGGCTCAACCACGTAACGCTGGCCCTGTTTTTTGTGGCGTTCATCCCGTTCGGCGAGTTTTGCGTCGATAAATTCACTCTCGCTGCCTTTAAAAAGCTCGTTCTCAAGGCGGGTTGTGAGTTGAGCAGATAGAGAAATATAACCCGCCAGAAAGCGCTGTTCCAAAAGCGCGGTTCGGATCGTGAAATCCTCGCCACCCAGTCGGATGCAATCCTTGACGGTTCGAGAACTGTGGCCAACTTTTAGGCGTAGATCCCAGAGGATGTAGAGCATCGACTCAATCACGCTCTCCGCCCAGCCGGTGATTTTGTAAGGCGTTAAAAACAGCAGATCCACATCGGATTGCGGCGCCATTTCTCCGCGCCCGTAGCCACCCACAGCAAACAGAGCGATGCGTTCGCCTTCGGTTGGGTTTGCATTTGGGTGAAGCGCGTGGGTCGACACGAAATGCGCTGAATTGACCAAACAATCGGTGAGCCAAGTATAGGCGCGCGTCATTGGGCGCGCAGCAAATGGATCTTTCTCAAAAGCAGCAGCGATGGCTGCGCGACCGTTCTTCTGCGTTTCGCGCAGCAGTTCGACCACAGCTTTGCGTGTGTCTTTTGCGTTATTCGCCGCAAGGCAGGCGTCAACAATTGCCGCGCCCAATTGGGCGCGGTTGACGATCAAATCTGCATCGCAAATGAGGTTGTCCGGTGGGACCGGGAGAAAAGCGGCAGGATTAGAAGCCTGCGTCGCCAAAACTTCTTGGTGCTGGGTCAATGATAACAACCTGTTTGTCGCGGATCGTGGCCACTGCCAACCCGCGTTCGTTCGTTCCATCCGCGCGAAGGCGGAAAACTCCGTTGACGCCATTAAAGCCCGCACCTTGGGTGAGAGCGGCGGCTGTCAGAGCATCTGATTTGCCTTGCGAGACCAAGGCGCCAATTGCTGCAATACCATCATAAGCAAGCCCACCGATTGGATGTGGCGTCGTGCCATAAGCGTTTGAGTAGCGGTCACGGAACTGACCGGTCAGCGCCGGATCAGGCATCGCGAACCACCCCCCTTGAACACCCGGCAGAGCAAGGGTCTGCGCGGGAATGTCCCAGCGGGTCAAACCAATGAATTGCGTGTCCGTTGGGTTCACACCAGCTTCGGGCAATAATTGAGAGAAAAGAGGCAAGGCACCCGACGTGTCTGATGTGAAAAAGATCGCATCAGTTCCGGTGCTGCGTGCGGTGTTGCGGACTTGATCCACTGCATTGATCACGCCTTTCTGGGAAAATTCGTAAGGCACGGATCCGGCACTGCTTGCGCTTGTCGACGCCAAAGCGTTGGCGATCGCGTCACGTCCCGCCTCGCCAGCAACATTCTGCGCATGGACAGTCAAAATATTGGATTTGCCGTTTCGTGCCGCGAAGCGTGCAAGGCGATTTGCGCTATTTTGAAAGGTTGGCCCAAGTACAAAGACGTTACCGCCTGCAATTGAGGTGTTGTTTGAGAAGGACAGAACGTTCACGTTCCGACCTGCAAGCGCAACGCCAACCGCATTAGACGGGCCACTGCGCACTGGCCCCAGAATGATCTTAGCGCCTTCGCCAACCGCTTTAAGGGCTGCAGTCTGCGCGACCCCCGCATCACCTGCAGTGTCGTAGACACGCAGGTCGATCTGCACGCCTTCCAAATCCGACATCGCCAAACGCGCTGCGTTTTCAAGGCTTTGTGAAAGTACCGCGTCTCCTGAAGACTGTGAAGATTTTGGAACCAAAAGCGCGACAGGTACGGGTTTTGCAGTGTTGATCGATGGGCCGCCGCCAATTGTGACGGGTTCACAAGCTGATACAAAAGCCGCAGCACTTATGGTCAGCAGACCTTTCAGAATTTTACGGCGCGGTTTAAAAGCAGCAAACATGAACAACATCCTCAGACTGTACCAAATGGGCGGCGCAACTCGTACCGCCGTTTCGACTGCGGATAATAAACGCCCCAAGCGGAGGGTCCAGCGTTGAATCATCAAATCGTTCCTTTGAAGGCGGGGCTGTACTTTGTCGCAACACCGATAGGTACGGCGCGTGACATCACGCTGCGTGCATTAGATATCTTGGCAAGCGCTGATGTGCTGGCCGCGGAAGACACCCGGTCGTTGCGTCGGCTTATGGAGATTCATGGGGTTCCATTGGGGGATCGCAAGGTTCTGGCATATCACGACCATTCTGGCGAAGGCGTACGCCAAAAGCTGATCGAGCATTTGGACGCAGGTCGATCCGTTGCATATGCTTCGGAAGCCGGGACACCTTTGATTGCAGACCCGGGCTATCACTTGGCCAAAACGGTCTCGGAAGCGGGGCATCTGGTGACTTCTGCGCCGGGTCCGACCGCCATTGCGACAGCATTGACGCTCGCAGGGCTGCCGACGGACGCGTTTTTCTTTGCGGGTTTCCTGCCGAACGCAAAAACTGCGCGGCGCAATGGGCTAGACGCGGTCAAAGACGTTCCGGGCACCCTTGTCTTTTATGAAAGTCCGAAACGTTTGGCCGAAATGCTTGGCGATGCTGCGGACGTTTTGGGTGCAAGCCGAAACGCGGTTGTTTGTCGTGAACTGACCAAAAAATTTGAAGAAGTGCGCCGCGGTGAGCTGTCAGAACTGGCCAGCTCATTCGGTGGTCAGCAGGTCAAGGGTGAGATCGTTGTCTTGATTGACCGCAAGCAAGGTGACGACAATTCCGCTGAAGACATCGAAAGCGCGCTTCAAAAGGCATTGGAGAACATGACGGTGCGCGACGCCGCCGACACCGTCGCAAAGGCCTTCGGCACCAATAAACGCAAAGTTTACAAGTTGGCGCTAGAGCTGAAAGGGAAATAAAGGAAAGCCCTGTCATATGCAGCCATATCAAAACGCAACATTTCGTTCCCAACGAGGAAAACGGAATTTCTTGGCCGGACAGGCTGCAGAACACTCTGTTCGGCGCATCTATCAGGATCGCGGCTTCGATCTGATTGCACAGCGTTGGCGCGGCGGCGGCGGGGAACTCGATCTGGTCTTCAGAAAGGGCGACAGTTTAACCTTCGTTGAAGTCAAAAAGTCGCGGAGCCATGAGTTGGCTGCGCAGCGCGTTTCGCAACAACAAATCCACCGTATTTTTAACGCAGCATCCGTTTTCGCGAGTAAGCTGGAAGGCGGAAATTTGCTGGAGATGCAGTTTGATGTGGCACTGGTTGATGGTGCAGGCGCGGTTCAAATTCTTGAAAACGCACTGATGGCGTTCTGATCGCCATTGCAACCGGCAGGGCGCTACGCCATGTAATGGGCTGAACCACAGGACAAGCCCAGAACGAGCCAGAACAAAATGACCAAAAGAATCGCCTTTCAAATGGACCCGATTGATGCGGTCGATATCAACGCAGATAGTTCATTTCGGATTGCCGAAGAAGCGCAGGCGCGCGGGCATCAATTGTTTTACTACTCCCCAGACCAGCTGGCTTATGAAGAAGGCGTCATCACGGCACGCGGGCATTCCATGGTTGTGCGCCGTGAGCAGGGCAACCACGTGGATCTCGGGCCGCTTGAGAAAGTTGACCTTAGTGATTTTGATGTGATTTGGCTCCGCCAAGACCCGCCGTTTGATATGCATTACATCACATCCACGCATCTACTTGACCGCCTGAAAGATGATGTGTTGGTGGTGAATGACCCGTTCTGGGTGCGGAATTACCCGGAAAAACTGCTGGTTTTGGATTTCCCAGAGCTGACCCCACCAACCACAATTGCGCGCGATCTCGAGACGATCAAAGACTTCAAAGCCAAGCATAAAGACGTGATCCTAAAGCCGCTATACGGCAATGGCGGTGCAGGCGTTTTTCGGCTTGATGCAAATGATCGTAATCTCTCGAGCCTGCATGAGCTCTTCACGGGGTTCAGCCGAGAGCCGCTGATTGTCCAAAAGTTCCTGCCTGATGTGAGCAATGGCGACAAGCGAGTCATCTTGGTTGACGGCGAACCCGTTGGCGCGATCAACCGCGTTCCTGCGGCTGGAGAGACCCGCAGCAATATGCATGTGGGCGGTCGGCCTGAGAAAATTGGTTTAACGGAACGGGACCTTGAAATCTGCGCAGCCATCGGCCCGCTTTTGAAAGAAAAAGGGCAGGTGTTTGTGGGGATTGACGTCATCGGCGATTACTTGACCGAGATTAACGTGACCTCGCCGACGGGTATTCAAGAGCTTGAACGCTTTGATGGTGTGAATATTGCTGAAAAGATCTGGGAAGCGATTGAAGCGAAACTCGTCTGACGCTTAATGTGCCGCAGCCATCCGGTAGCTGATCGCTTCTGCTATATGATCTCGGTGGATTTTGTCGCTTTCGGCCAAATCGGCAATGGTGCGCGCAACACGTAATACGCGATGATAACCACGCGCGGTGAGGCCAAACCGCTCGGCAGCCTTTCCCAACAGCGCGCGCCCTTCATTATCTGGGGCCGCCACCTCTTCCAACAGTGCACCCTGCATATCGGCGTTGGATCGAATGAAGCTTTGGTCTTTGAAGCGTGACATCTGCTGCTCCCGCGCGGAAGCTACGCGCGAAGCGATCGTGGCTGATGTCTCTCCGTCAGCCGGTAAATCCAAGTCTTGATAGCTCACGGGCGGGACCTCAATTCTCAGATCAATACGATCCAATAACGGGCCAGAGATGCGTCCAAGGTAGTCCTCTCCACAATTTGGCACTTTCGGGCAAGCGCGTGATGGGTCGTACATGTAGCCGCATTTACAGGGATTTGCGGCGGCGACCATCATAAAACGGCAGGGATAGGTCACGTGGGCATTCGCGCGCGCAACCATGACCTCTCCGGTTTCAATCGGCTGGCGCAGTGTTTCCAAGACCTGCCTTGAAAACTCTGGCAGTTCATCCATGAAAAGGACACCGTTATGGGCAAGGCTGATTTCTCCCGGCGAGGCGCGTCTGCCGCCGCCGACAATTGCGGCCATCGACGCGGTGTGATGAGGTTCCCGGAAAGGGCGTTGCATCGAAATGCCACCCTGATCCAATAGTCCTGAAAGCGAATGGATCATGCTGGTTTCCAGCGCTTCAACAGCAGACAGGGGCGGCAAAATAGTTGGCAAACGGGACGCGAGCATAGATTTTCCTGATCCGGGCGAGCCGACCATCATCACATGATGCCGTCCTGCAGCGGCGATCTCTAAAGCGCGTTTGGCGCGCTCTTGGCCTTTCACGTCACGCATGTCTTTTGTGCCGACCGCGGTTGTCACTTCGCCGGGTTCGCACGGTGGTAGCGGGCTTTGGCCGGTAAAATGACGGATCACATCCGCCAAATTACCGGCACCAATCACCTGCGCCGCGCCGACCCAAGCGGCCTCTGCTCCGGAGGCTTCGGGGCACAGCAACATCCGGTTTTCTTCGGCCGCGGACATGGCGGCGGGTAAAGCGCCAATAACGGGCACCAATGCGCCATCAAGTGACAACTCGCCCAATGAAACGGCTCCTTCTGCCGCATCTTTCGGGATAATCTCTATCGCAGCCAACAAGGCCATGGCGATGGGTAGGTCGAAATGGCTGCCTTCTTTGGGGAGGTCCGCAGGCGATAAGTTGATTGTGATGCGTTTGGACGGCAGAGCAATTGCTAAAGAGGTCAGGGCTGCACGGACCCGGTCGCGCGCTTCAGAAACCGCTTTGTCAGGCAGGCCGACGACGGAGAACGCGGGCAATCCAGCGGTCACCGCGCATTGGACTTCCACTTGATGCGCTTGCACGCCCTCAAAGGCGACGGTGTAGGATTTGGCGACCATGGCTCTCCCCAGCGGTTTGCAAGAACCATATTGGGGAGAGCGTTACTCGATTATTAACCATGTTCTGCGCGGACTTGGGTGAATGCGGGCCAAGCTTCTGGGTCGGCAACGGTTTTGTCACGGCAGAAGGCATTACAAAAACCGTAGATCACACCGTCTAGCTCAAGCATATTGGTGCTTTTCTTGCCGCTATATGGGCACAGATCGTTAACAGGTGCGCCTTCAGCGGCCTGAGCTTTCAATGGCGTTGGGCCTGGCCAGGCTCTCTGTGGGTGTGGCTGATCATAAAATGAAAGATGAGCGCCGCGAACCAGTCCCATGGCCCGCCAACGCCGCAAGGCAAGGTCATTGAGGTGCATGTCGACATAGGCCAGTGCTCTGCTTCCAACTGGTAGGCTAAACCCAGCAATGCGCATAGCGACCGGGGCATACATTGCATCAACGGCGGAATAGTTGCCGCAAAGCCAACCACCATCCTCGGTGCCGCATTCTTTTCGAGCCCATGCCCAGATTTCTTCGATCCTCTCGAGGTCAGCCAGCACAGCAGCATCTGGGCTTTCCCAAACAAAAGACTGTCGCAGATTCATTGGGCAAGCATTGCGCAATGAGGCAAATCCCGAATGCATTTCCGCCGCCAACGACCGAGCAACAGATCGATGCTTTGGGTTTTCAGGCCAAATTCCTGCGTCTGGGTGCCGGTCTGCCAGATCCTCGGCAATGGCATAGCTTTCAGAGATGATTCCACCGTCTGGGGTGCGGATCGTGGGGACGGTCCGGGCGGGTGCAAAGCTTGGCATCTGTTCTTTGACAGATGCGTCGGAGCTGAATTCCACCAGAGTGACATTGCGTGGAATGTCGAATTTTTCAAAAAGCAACCAGCCCCTCAGGGACCACGAAGAATAGGCATAATCGCCAATAACAAGATCATAGGTCATAGCCAGAGGCTACGTCAGGTGGCCCGGTCAGCAAAACGAGGTTTTGTTGAGTGCAGCATCACAAAACGTGATTAATCCTTGGGGCGGACCAATTTGGCTGTGTGTGGATTTCGGTGACGGAGAGGTTGCTGATCTTGTGACCGAAGGCCTCATAAGCCGAGATGTTTAGGGCCCGTTGGATTTGCGTAACGACCACACCAAAATGGCAAACGACCACTAAGTCGCCCTCGTATTCCGACATCAAAGCGTCAATCGCTTGGTCGACACGGGCGGAGAACCCGTTCCAGTTTTCGCCATTTGGTGCGTTGATTTCCCCGGGTTGATCCCAAAACGCCATCATGTGGTCTTTGTCTGCAATTTCCGTGTGGGTCTTTAGCTCCCAATCCCCGAAGTGAATTTCACGCAGGTCACTATGATGGGGCAAACGCAGGCGCGCGCCTTGAATGGCGTTTGCCGTTTCAATTGCACGTGACAGGTCAGAGGACACTATCTTGGCGTCGGCCGGTAGCGATGCCTCAAGCCGTGCCAAAGCGGCTGTATCCGAAAGGTCCGCCGGTAGGTCAGACCAACCGACCATGGATTTTGCATGGGTGGGGCCATGGCGCACAAGGAAGAGGCGGCTCATGGCAATTGCCCCTTTAGAACATTCGGCAGACCGGCAACAACAAACACGGCGAGCTCCGCCTGCGCCGCTATTTGCTGATTGAGCTTGCCTTGGGCGTCGCGGAATCTTCGTGCCAAAGCGTTATCTGGGACAATGCCCATCCCGACCTCGTTAGACACCACAACGACACGGCCGGAGCAGTCATTGATTTGAGCCAGAAGGCCTTCAGTTTCCGCAGCGATATCCGCCTCAGCCATCATATGATTTGAGAGCCACATTGTCGCGCAATCCAGCAAGACCACTTCATCTTGATTGATCGACGCAAAGGCGTCGGACAGGTCAGTAGGTGCTTCAATCGTGCGCCAATCCGTGCCACGCATCGTCAAATGAGCGTCTACCTTGGCGCGCATCTCCGCATCAAAGACCTGTGCCGTTGCGATGTAAACCCTTGGCGCACCTGTCTGAATCACGAGTTGCTCAGCGAAAGCTGATTTGCCGGACGCCGCGCCGCCCAGAATAAATGACAGTTTCGGTAACATTGGCACCTTAGAATTGATCCAAATTCCGCCCCCCTGCGTAATACCAGAAAAGCTGGCAAGCAAGGGAGACGGACATGCATACGCAAGAACGTAAGAACATGGTGACCCAAGCCGCCATGAAAACCAAATTGCTTGAACCGGAACAAGAGCTGGAACTGGCCCGCGCTTGGCGCGACGACAGAGACGAAAAATCCCTGCACAAACTGACCATGGCTTATATGCGTCTCGCGATATCCATGGCGATGAAATTCAAACGATACGGCGTACCAGTGCCAGACCTGATCCAAGAAGCCGGTGTTGGTCTGATGAAGGCGGCGGAAAAGTTTGACCCTGATCGCGGCGTGCGTTTCTCGACCTATGCGGTCTGGTGGATCCGGGCGAGCATTCAGGACCATGTGATGCGCAATTGGTCATTGGTTCGTACCGGGTCGACCTCCGCGCAAAAGTCCTTGTTCTTTAACCTGCGCCGCGTCGAGGCAGAGCTGTCGCGGGATGCACAAAAAGCGGATTTGGATCTTGATAGCCATCAATTGGCCCAGCAGGTCGCGACTGAAATCGGCGTTTCTGTAAGTGATGTGCAGATGATGCAGGGCCGTTTGTCCGGCAGCGATTTCTCATTGAATGCGCTGCAAGGGGCGGACGAGGACAGCCGAGAATGGATCGACATTCTTGAAGACGAAGATGCGATTGGCGCTGACACCGTTTCGCGTGACCATGATCAAGCGCAAGCAAAGGCGTGGATCGGGGAGGCGATGGACCATTTGACAGATCGTGAGCAAATGATCATTCGCCAGCGAAAATTGGCAGATGAAGCGCAAACGCTGGAAACTCTGGGTCAGGCGCTGGGCATTTCAAAAGAGCGCGTACGTCAGTTGGAGGTCTCTGCGCTGACCAAAATGCGCAACGCGCTTTCCGCACACGCGCCAGAGCTGCGTCAGCTTCTCGCTTAAGTCTTCGCAACGCGCGGGCGCGCTTGTTTCCGCCCGCGCAAATGCATAGTGTCTGATCAGCCTGACCTCGGAGGGGCCAAATGCTGGAAGACAAACGCATTCTTCTGATCATTAGTGGCGGAATCGCCGCCTATAAATCGCTGGATCTGATCCGCCAGCTTCGCAAACGCGGAGCGTGGGTCACGCCTGTTTTGACAAAATCTGCGGAAGAGTTTGTCACCCCGCTTTCCGTATCGGCGTTGTCAGAGGAAAAAGCCTATCGGGATCTGTTTGATCTGACCGATGAAGCAGAGATGGGCCATATTCAATTGTCCCGGTCTGCTGATTTGATCGTTGTTGCGCCAGCCACTGCAAATCTGATGGCAAAAATGGCGACGGGCCAAGCGGATGATCTTGCATCCACCCTCCTTTTGGCGACAGACACGCAGGTCTTGGTGGCACCCGCTATGAACGTGCGGATGTGGGAACACCCCGCGACTCAACGCAATCTTCAAATGCTCAAGCGAGACGGTGTCGCTTTTGTAGGGCCCAACGAAGGTGACATGGCGTGCGGCGAATATGGCCCCGGTCGCATGGCAGAGCCCGCCGAAATTGTAACTGCGATTGAAAACCAATTGGCGGAAGGTCCCCTGACCGGCCGGCGCATCATTGTCACGTCCGGCCCAACCCATGAACCGATTGACCCGGTGCGCTACATCGCAAACCGGTCTTCCGGCGCACAAGGCACAGCAATAGCGCGCGCGCTTTCGATGCTTGGGGCAGAAGTCGTGTTTGTCACTGGCCCTGCGGACGAGCCGCGCCCGGAAGGGGCCCATGTGGTCGAGGTCGAAACCGCCAAAGAAATGAAAGACGCCGTTGACGCAGCCTTACCTGCTGATGCTGCCATTTTCGCGGCCGCAGTTGCTGATTGGCATGTGGATGGGGCCAGCGACAGCAAGATCAAGAAGCAAGACGGCAAAATCCCAAGCCTAAGTTTTGCGGAAAACCCGGATATTCTCGCAAGCGTGTCTCAGTCAGGAAAAGAACGCCCAGCACTGGTCGTTGGGTTTGCTGCAGAAACAGATGATGTGATCGAAAACGCTACGAGAAAGCGTGTGCGTAAGGGATGTGATTGGATTGTGGCCAATGATGTCAGCCCGGAGACCGGGATCATGGGCGGTCGTGAGAACGCCGTTGTTTTGATCTCAGATGCGGGCGCCGAACACTGGCCGCGCATGGAAAAAGACGCCGTCGCCCGGCAATTGGCAGAGCGTATTGCTGCCGCTTTAGAAAACAACTGACCTCAAGAGGACCTACTGTGGTTGCCATCAAATTCACTTGGACCGAAACAGCAGATCGCGATCTTGGTTTGCCTTCCTATGAAACGCCCGGTGCAGCTGGCGCAGACCTGCGCGCAAATTTTGCTGAAGAAGATCGTGGCGGTGTCACCCTTGCGCCCGGTGAGCGGACGTTGGTGCCGACGGGTTTGCGTATGGAAATACCATTGGGCTACGAGGTGCAAATCCGTCCGCGTTCCGGCCTTGCATTAAAACACGGTATTACCCTGCCGAACACACCGGGCACCATTGATAGCGATTACCGCGGCCCGCTGGGGGTCATCGTTATGAACGCGGGTCAGGAAGCCTTCCATATTGGCCATGGTGATCGCATCGCTCAGATGATTGTCGCTCCGGTTTTGCAGGCGGAGTTCCTGCTCGCTGGGGATCTGAGCGAGACTGAGCGGGGCGCTGGCGGGTTCGGGTCTACAGGCGTCAACTGATGCTTCTGGTCCTAGGGATTTGCGCATCGGTTTGGGGATTGGGCCGCGTGCTTAAGCTCCCAAATCAGGTGATTTGGCCGATCCTTGGGCTCATCTATTTGGCTGTCATCAGTGTGAATTTGGTGCTGCCACCGGAAAATGGTTTGCGGGTCGCGACCGGTGGGTCTGCCGCACTTTGGCTGATGCTTGGGGGCGCGGGCGCTTTGGTTCTTGGGTATGTACGCGGTCTCAAGTGGCTAAAATCACGTGTGCAGAAACCAGGGCCGGTTGTGGAGCGACACGGGCCTTTCTCTGAAACGGAACTCAACCGATATGCGCGCCATATCGTATTGCGTGAGGTTGGCGGCCCAGGCCAGAAACGACTGAAAGACGCGCGTGTTCTTGTGGTTGGGGCAGGGGGGCTTGGCTCTCCAGCGTTGCTGTATTTGGCAGCGGCAGGGGTCGGCACGATCGGCGTGATCGATGACGACACTGTCGAGAACTCCAATCTTCAACGTCAGGTGATCCACAAGGATCAATCTATCGGTATGCCGAAAGTGCATTCCGCTGCGGAGGAAATGCGTGCGCAGAACCCATTCGTGACCGTTCTGCCTTACGCGAAACGTTTGACGGAAGAGCTCGCGAGCGAGCTGATCGCCGATTTCGATATAGTTCTGGATGGCACCGATAATTTCGACACGCGATACCTTGTAAATCGCATTTGCTTTGAACTGGGCAAGCCTTTGATTTCAGGTGCTTTGTCTCAATGGGAAGGCCAGCTTACGGTCTTTGATCCAAAGGGAAATACACCTTGTTATCAATGTGTCTTCCCCGAAGCGCCCGCGCCGGGCCTCGCGCCCAACTGTGCAGAAGCGGGCGTCATAGGCCCGCTTCCTGGCGTTATTGGCGCAATGATGGCGGGTGAGGCCATCAAGGTGATCACTGGGGCAGGCGCTGCGCTGCGGGGCGAGATGCTGATCTACGATGCGCTCTATGGCGAAAGCCGGAAGATCACGCTGAAACAGCGCGCTGATTGCCCGGTTTGTGGGGATAAATAACACTTCGCCATTGCGGATCAGCGACAGAGGCATAGGTTGTTTCCAAAGGAGACACCCATGACCAACCCGTTGCTTTCTGATTGGAAAACCCCCTTCGAAATCGCGCCATTTGCAGAAATCGCCGACGAAGATTTCATGCCTGATTTTGAAACGGCTTTGGCAGCCGATCTGAAAGAAACGGAAGCGGTGGCTGGCAACCCTGAACCCGCGACTTTTGCAAATACAATTGAGGGCCTGATGGCGACGGGCAAGGCCTTGGATAGGGTCGCAGGGGCGTTTTATACGGTGGCCGGTGCCGACAGTAACCCAGCGCGCGAAGCGATTATGCGAGAGATGGCGCCAAAGCTTGCAGCACATTCTTCAGCCATTTTTAGTAATAAAGCTTTGTTTGCACGCATCCAGCAAGTTTGGGAGCAGCGAGATGAGCTAGATCTGACGGATGAGCAAGCACGGGTCCTGATGCTAACGCATCGCGGTTTCGTTCGCGCAGGTGCGGCGCTCACGGGCGATGCTGATGCGCGTATGAAAGAGATCAAGTCTCGACTTGCTGTGCTTGGAACGGAGTTTACGCAAAACCTACTGGCGGATGAACGTGACTGGTTCATGGATTTGTCGGAAGAAGATCTAGAAGGCCTTCCCGGTTTTGTCGTTTCCGCCGCGCGGGCAGCTGGTGAAGAGAAGGGCGCGCAAGGTCCGGTGGTGACCTTGTCTCGGTCTCTCATCGTGCCGTTTTTGCAATTCTCGCCACGGCGCGATTTGCGTGAGAAAGCCTTTGCCGCATGGACGGCCCGTGGTGCAAATGGTGGAGAGACAGACAACCGAGAAATAGCGGCTGAAATTCTCGCGCTGCGTGAGGAACGTGCAAAACTGCTCGGCTATGCAAGCTTCGCCGATTTCAAGCTCGAAACCGAAATGGCCAAGACGCCTGACGCGGTGGAAAAATTGTTAATGGACGTTTGGGAACCGGCAAAGGCGCAAGCCGAAAAAGACGGTGCTGTGCTCGAAGGGTTGATGCATGCCGATGGCATCAATGACAGTCTGGCCCCATGGGATTGGCGCTATTACGCCGAGAAACGACGCAAGGCCGAGCATGACTTGGATGAAGCCGCGTTGAAACCGTACCTGCAGCTTGATCGGATGATTGAGGCCTCTTTTGCCTGTGCGAACCGCCTGTTTGGTCTGGAATTCGCGCCGTTGGATGTGCCGCTTTATCATGAGGATTGCCGCGCGTGGGAAGTCACACGTAACGGTGCACATGTGGCTGTGTTCATCGGCGATTATTTCGCGCGTGGTTCAAAACGCTCTGGTGCTTGGTGTTCGGCGATGCGTTCTCAGGCGAAGTTCCCTGAGACCCAAGCGCCTGTTGTGATCAACGTCTGCAACTTTGCAAAGTCAGACCCAGCTTTGCTGTCTTACGATGATGCCCGCACGCTGTTCCATGAGTTCGGCCACGCGTTGCACCAAATGCTGTCTAATGTGACCTATGAAAGTGTGTCCGGCACATCGGTGGCGCGCGACTTCGTCGAGCTGCCAAGCCAACTTTATGAGCATTGGTTGGAGGTGCCAGAGGTCCTCAAGGAGTTTGCAACGCACGCCGATACCGGCGAAGCGATGCCTGAGGCGCTGCTTGAAAAAGTTCTGAACGCCGCGAATTTCGACATGGGGTTCCAGACGGTGGAATATGTTGCCTCCGCGCTTGTGGATCTGGCGTTCCACGACGGCGATGCGCCTGCTGATCCAATGGCGAAACAGGCTGACGTTCTCAAGGGGCTCGGCATGCCTGCGGCGATCACCATGCGACATGCAACGCCGCACTTTGCTCACGTGTTTGCCGGGGACGGTTATTCCAGCGGCTACTACAGCTATATGTGGTCAGAAGTGATGGACGCAGATGCTTTTGAAGCGTTCCTAGAAGCGGGCAGTGCATTTGATGCAGACACGGCCAAAGCATTGGAGGCCAATATCCTGTCTACCGGAGGCTCGGTGGATGCCGCAGATCTGTACAAAAGGTTCCGAGGTCGTTTGCCCGGGGTTGAGGCCTTATTGAAAGGTCGCGGTTTGGCTGCCTAAAGAAAGCCCACATGGAAAAAAGGCCGCTTTTCAGCGGCCTTTCTTTTATAAGATTTAGCCAGTTTTATCCCGAAACTTGCTCGCGCAGGATCGATCCAGTCAGCGAGATCATCAGATAGATTCCAGAAAAGATCAGGAAGCTAAGCATGGTGTTCTCAAAGCTGCGTGGATAGCTTGGATCCTGTGATGTCACCGGCTGCACTGAGGTCGTCAGGTAACGCACCTGACGAGAGGCCTCGAGCTCTGTTTGGTTCAGGGTTTGCAGCGCAGCTGTCAGAATGATGTCAGCGGTTGCAAGGTCAGCCTGAGCAATCTGAATGGCCGCGGCTTGTCCCGCGAGCGATGACTGTGTGCCACCGACTTCGGTCATCCGGTTCTCTAGTCCGAGCAAAATAGACTGCAGGTTCCTGATATTGCCCCGAACACCATTCACCCGTGCTTGGTTTGGACGTGGATTGTCCAGCAACTGGCTCAGTTCCAACTGGTTTTCCTGCAGTTCCAGCTCATAAGTACTGATTTGTTGACGCAAGCTGGCAATCAGACCTTCTGGGTCCAAAACTGAGTTTTCTTGCAATTCAACAAGCGCTCTTTGTGCACTGCGTCGGTCTTCTTTGGCCTTCTCTAGGCTACGACGGGCGTCTTTTAATTGGTCCTCGCGCTTACGCTGCGACTGGCCGTCAACGCGGTCTTCCGCATAACCGATCAGTGCACGGGAGTATTCGGTGCTGGTGTCTGGATCAGGGGAGGAGACTTCCATGCGGATCACGCCGTCGGTGGGGTCAAAGCCGATTTTGACGTATTTTTGGTAGACCTTGTAAGCCTCTTCATTTGTCGGGTTCTCGCCAAGACGTTGGAGAGGATCTACAGATGGATCGGCGAATACAGATTTGAACCCGACATCCTCTTCCAAAAGCAACATCGCTTCTTTGGATTGCAGGAAGGATTGGGTGGAGGTCGAGTCTTTGGTGTCAAATTGGGAACCAGCAAGTGAGAAACCACCGGTCGGGCCCGCTTGTTCTGACGCGATGATCAGAAACTCGGACTTCGTGGAATACATCGGGGTCGCCATTTTGTAATAGTAGTAGCCGGCCAAGAGCGTCGGTAACATGACGAATGCAGCAAGCCTCGCGATCATCAGCACAGATTTGCGACGGCGACGCCGCGCGATGTCTTTTTGGATATCGCCGATTTCGCGGACGCGGCGTTCGGCAGGCGACGCCATTTCCATAGATGGTAAGTTCGCCTGACCAGCGGCCTGCGTTTGAGGCAGTTGTGGTGCGCCAGATGCGATCTGAGTGCCCGGAGGTGGTGCCACCTGATCCAGCATATTTTTGCTGCGGAACGGATCTAATCCTTGCGCGCGCAACAGCCGCACGGCGTCATAGTCGGATGTGGCCGCCAAGTTGTGTTTTTGAGCCAATCGGCGCGCCATGCGCAACTGTCGACCGGTCAGACCTTCTTGCCGGATCAGTGCAATCGCTTCCTCAGGGGAACTTGATGCTGGCATGGATGCTGGAGGTGCGGTTGTGCCACCGGTTGGAGGCGGCGCGGACGCTGCGACGTTAGGTGCGGCAGCGGCCATTTCCAAGCCGCCCATGTCTTCTTCGGTCGAGGTCGGCAAAGGCTGTGCATCATCAACCGTAGCATTGCGTGCGCGGCGTTCTGCGGATCGGGCCATGCGAGCCTGGCGCCGCGAAGCTCTATCGGAAACCTCGGCATCCGGTTGCGGAGCTTCGGCGTTTGGCGCGGTTGGGACCTCAGAGAGTTGTGTCTCTGGCATTTCTGCGGTTTCAGGCGCTACGCTGCTTTCAACGACATCGGATTCCGGCGCTGCAGGCGCTGCCGCAGATTGGCTGCCCGAGCTGCGCCGGATGCGGAATTTTTTAGCCTTGGGTTTGGTAGTCATAGAGCTGCTTTGCCTCTTCCAAGGTGTCAAACATATGCAATTGCCCGTTCACAAGCACACCGGCTGAGCGAGCAAATTTTTCCAGCGTTTTGGGCTGGTGGGACACGATGATCATGGTGGTGGTGCGCAGGCGTTCGCGAAGAACCTCCCCCGCTTTGCGATTGAATTCCACATCCGTGGAAGAGGGCATGCCCTCATCAACCAAATAAATATCAAAATCGAGCGCCAGCATCAGCGCGAATGAAAATCGCGCGCGCATGCCGGATGAGTATGTGCCCAGCGGCTGGTCGAAATATTCTTCGAGCCCGCAGAGCCAACGGCAGAAGGCTTCCACATAATCCGGATCAAGCCCGTAAAGCCGGGCGATATAGCGGCTGTTTTCCACGGCAGTGTGTTTGTTGACTACCCCACCCATAAAACCCAGCGGGAAGGAGATACGGCACGTGCGACGGATTTCGCCTTCGTCGGGTTTCTCGAGGCCTGCCATCATGTTGATGATCGTCGTTTTTCCAGAGCCATTGGGGGCGAGAATGCCAACGGATTCACCCAAATCCACGCGAAAAGACGCCTGATCAAGAATGACCTTGCGCTGCGTCCCCGTCCAGAAGGACTTACTCACGTTATCAAATTCGAGCATTCAACTGCTCCGGCTGCTCTGCCTTACGTTTATTAGAAGCCCCACCTTATTGGTGAAGTCTTAATAGGCCGCACATACGACCTTTGTTTATTATGACGGATTTGATTGATCCCTGACAACATATGCGTCGCGATTAGGGCGAAAAAAAGGCAAAAACCGGCGCGATGGCACCGGTTTCTGTGTGTTTTGAAGGGGATGAGTTACTCCGCCGGCGTCAATTCAGCCTTTTCAACCCTAAAGACCTTGCCGGCAATGATGGAAATCACCGCTGCAAAGAAGCTGAACAGCGCCCCCATCTTGGCCGCGTCTTGCACGTCCCCAGGCGGGAAGGCCACAGAGGCGACAAAGAGCGATACGGTAAAGCCAATCGCGGCAACAAAGCCGATGACCACAAGATCAATGATGCGCATGCCCTGCGGAATACCAAGCCTTAGAGGAACCGCCGCGAACCAGCCAAAGAGCAGGATGCCAATCGGCTTACCAATGATCAAACCTGCGAGAACAAGCCATGTCGCATCTCCGATGGCGCTGAATTCTACACCAGCATTCAAAAGGCCAAAGAAGAACAGGATAATCTCAACCGGATGTTTGAGCGCGTGCTCAATCACGTTCAGCAAGTCGTGTAGATGGGTTTCCGCTTCCGAGAACATACCAAAGGCACGGTCGGCATGAGGGATCGCCGGAACGATTGGCAACAAGCCAAGAGCTGGGTGAAGGCCCGAGCGCATAAAGCCGTACCAGCTGACGCAGCCAGCAACCGCATAAGGCACGAAATGTAGGTTCTTGCGAACCCAAGTGGAGTTTGGCCGGTCTTGGTTGCCGCGGTCAAGCCGACGTGGCAGCCAGTTGAAAACCAGGAAAACCACAATAGCGGCACCGAAAGAGGCCAGTAGCCATTCTGGCGCTAGCTCGCTTGATGGGTAGAATATTGCAAGGATAATTAGCCCGGCCGCATCGTCAGCAATCGCGAGAAGAAGTAGGAAACGCACTGCGGGGTGACCCGCTCCAAAAACCAGTCGACCCACGAGATAGGAAAACGCAATGTCCGTTGCAGTCGGGATCGCCCAGCCGTTTGCCACAGCGTTGTAAGTGTCAGAGCCCAGCAAGAAGGCCAGACCTAGGTACACGCCGATTGGTCCGAACATACCGCCCGCTGTCGCAAAAAGCGGCGTTGCGGCCTTTTTGCCTCTTAGAGAGCCGTCATTCAAAATCACCGCTTCCCAGACTTCCTTGGCGGCCATCGCAAAGAAGAGGGCCATGAGAATGTCATTGACGAGATAGTGCAGCGTGAGGGTGCGATGACCGTGGTGATAATGCCCGATCGGCGCATGGTCCCAGATCACGAATTCCACAAAGTGATGGTAGGTTTCAGGGTTCGTATTTGCCCAGAACAGCGCAAGAATTGCGCCGAAAATTAACAGAAGCGAGTAGTTCGTTAAGAAATTCCAGACGCGATACATCGATGCTCCCCCGAATTTTGTTTTTGAATGGATAGCCCAAGATTGGATTTCAAACAACGAAATCAGCAGCAGTATGAGCGGTTTTGACGCGGATTTACGGCCCAAAACGCCAAATTGAATGTTGGAATAAAGTCGCTGTTAAACAAAAACAAACGCTGCATTGCAGCAATGCAGCGCTTGTCATTGTCAATTAATGGTTGTGTCAGGCGATGAATTGCCAGCTTATTCCAGCCATGAAAGCGCCGACCATCGCGAGGCCAAGATAGGCCCCAAAGACGCGTGGTTTCACGAGCGCCCACACAGCGATGGCAGCGGGGACAGAGCTCACACCGCCAGCAATCATGAAGCTCATGGCTGCGCCCGGTGCCATACCTTGTAGAAGAAGCGCGTCCACCAATGGAACAGCCGCATAGCCATTCAGATAAGCCGGTGCACCGACCAAGGCCCCAAGTGCGATTGGTTGAAGGCCTTCGCCACCCAGCACATTCGCAATCCAAGATGCGGGCACGTAGTGGATCATCAGCGCTTCGACCGTATAAGCCAATGCGAGCCACTTTAGGAGGAACACGGCGTTCTCGATCGCGGTTTCCCTGAAAACGGTCCGGCGGGTGTCATCGCCCCAGAATTTCCAAACCGGTGTCTCAGAAAATGGCGCTTTGACCCCGCAGCAACCGCCCACTTGAGGCTTCTCGCGCAGCGGATCTGCAAAGACGGAGGATTTAGCAAACCACATGGTCATGAAGCCGCCAAAGAGCCCAAGCCCCACCGCAGACGCGGTTTTGGCGATAGCAAAGTCAAATCCAAGCTGACCAGCGGTGATTGAGAACATGGCCGGATCCATCAAAGGCGATGCCAACCAAAAGGCCATGACCGCAGACAATGGCGTGCCCGCAGCGAGAAGGGCCGCAATGAAGGGGATCACTTCGCAAGAACAGAAGGGCGCTAGCCCACCGAGAAGTGCAGCGAAGACGATCATGCGGCTTTCTTTGCCAACAAAGGCCTTGGCGAGCACGTTCTCTGCGCCGGTCGCTTTTAGGTAGGCGATGGCCATGACTGCAAACGCGATAAAGGGCGCAGTGCCAAGGACGGCATTTGTCGCAAAGGAGACCGTTGGAATAAATTGGGGCCGATCAAAGACCGCAACAGCAACCAATATCAGAACCAAAGCCAGCCAGGCTTTGTCCACGCGTCTGAAGAGGTGTGGTGCAGGAGAGTGGGTTGTGTCAGCCATGGCTGCAATCCTCTGTATCAAGATCAGCACAGCATTCCTTGAGCAGAAACTCAGACAATGCGCGCACCTCGTCAAAAGCAACAGCGGCGCAAATGATGCTGCGACCTTGCTTTTGTTGGTTAACAAGGCCCGCTTGGGCCAAGATTTTCATATGGTGTGTCAAAGTGGACCCCGTAACGCCCGTGCGTTCGCCCAGTGCACCAATCGTAAGGCCCTGATCGCCCGCCCGCACCAAGGTGCGCAAAACGCTAAGGCGTTGTTCCGAGCCAAGGGCCGCGAAAGTAGAAGCGGCGACTTCGAGGCTGATATCGTTGAATGCTGTATTTTTCATAATTCTAGAAATATCGAAATAAAAAATTCACGCAAGAGATATTTTCATAATTTTCGAAATATAGAATTGATTTGCTTTTACCGGGGTGGCACGCGAGGGTGAGCCTGCTTGCAAGGAGACCTTTATGACGCTCGCAGACATTTTGACTTTTGCCTTTGTTGCCAGCCTCTTGGTGATATCACCTGGCCCGAACGGGGTGCTTATCGCAAAAACCGTTCCGACGTCCGGTCGTCGGGCAGGGTTTGCCAACGTCGTGGGATTTTTGACCGCCTTTTACTTGCATGGAGCCTTTTCAATATTCGGTCTGTCATTGCTTTTGACGCAATCGGCCACTGCTTTCGCGGTGCTAAAGTACCTCGGAGCTGCTTACCTTTGCTGGATCGGTTTGAAGTCACTAATGGAGGCTTTGAATGGTTCGACTGCGTCCGTTGCTGTTGCACCTGCGAGACGGGCGCGTAGCTTGCAAAAGTCTTTTGTTGAAGGGTTTCTGACCAACGCACTGAACCCGAAAGTGTCAATGTTCTACCTTGCGGCTTTCCCACAGTTCATCATGGTGGGCGGCAACACAGCGCTGACTTCTCTGATGCTGGTCACAATCCACGCCTTTATCAACGCGATTTGGTTCACTGCGATGGTTTTGCTTTTAGCACGGCTGTCCGCCGTTTCGCGCGATGCTGGGTTCCAACGTTGGCTCAAGGGGGTTACCGGCGTGGTGTTCCTTGGTTTTGGCGCGAAGTTGGCGACATTGCGGGCTTCTGCCTAGCATAATGTGGTGGGGCTACGGGCTGACATATTATCTTGTCGGTTGTGTTCGGATCGGTTCGAACACACCCATACGCGACATAGGCCGAGACCAGTTGTCTGGTTCCGTCCCGGCGCGCGTATTCTTGTAGCGGGACAAGCGCCGGGTGCGCGGGTCCATGAAAGCGGGCGACCCTTCACTGATCCATCCGGCGACCGGTTGAGAGAGTGGATGGGGATTGGGGAAGATGTCTTCTATGATCAAAGTAAGCTCGCGATCCTGCCGATGGCGTTCTGTTTTCCGGGATACAATGCAAAAGGCTCTGACCTGCCGCCGCCCCCAATATGCGCAAAAACTTGGCGCGACGGGGCTTTGGCTGAGCTGGGATCGGTCCGCTTGACGCTTTTGGTTGGTGGTTACGCACAAAAGTGGCATCTGGACGCACGCGGCGTCACTGAAACAGTTTCCGCTTGGCGCGACCATGCGCCCACCGTCTTTCCCTTGCCACATCCGTCTTGGAGGAATACGGCATGGTTGAAGAAACATCCGTGGTTTGAGGCCGAGCTATTGCCAGCTTTGCGCCACGCTGTCCAAGAGGCCCTGACGTGACCGAGATTGATCTGACCCCGCTTGATAAAGCCCATGCGGAAATGGAAGCAAACACCGCTGACGACAATGCGCGCTTGCGGTTTTATGAACGCCTTGCGGATGCGGAACTCTTCTTGTTGCTGGAGAAAGAGCCTGAAAACGAGAAGATCTCTCCTGAGGTGTTTGAGGTGCAGGATCATTCTTTTGTGCTGGTTTTTGATACAGTGGATCGCTTAGCGGAATTCGTCGGGAAGCCCGCGCCCTATGTCGCGCTCTCCGGTCGTGTTGTGGCGGGCATGCTGGCCCCGTCGGGTATTGGCTTAGGCGTGAACCTCGAAGTCGCGCCGTCTTCGATCTTGATACCGGCGGAGGCGATGGGCTGGCTCGTGGACACGCTTGGCAATGCACCAGATGAGGTGGAAGCGCGGATGTCTGAGTTCACCGCGCCTGCCGGTTTGCCAGAGACATTGGTGACGTCTCTGGACGCAAAACTATCGACAGCGGTTGGCTTGGCGAAATGGGCCTATTTGGTTGGCACGGTTCAGGAAAACGGAACGCGGTCCCACATGATCGGTTTTGTAAGCGCTGTTGACGGTGCACAAAGCGCCTTGGCGAAGGCGGTATCGGAAGCTTTGACCTTCTCAGGTATCGAGGCCGGCGCCTTGGATGTGGGGTTCTTTGACAGCAATGATCCAGTCGCTGCGCAGCTTGCACGGGTCGGTTTGCGGTTTGATTTGCCGGAACCAGAGAAGCCAACGGAATATGTACAGGTCGCTCCGGGAAGCGATCCTGACAAACCGCCGATTTTGCGGTGAGGTGGTCCCGGGATTTTCTTTGAAAATCCTGCCTGCGGCGCGGATATTTGAGCCAAAAAGAAAGCCGGATTTGCGTTAGTATCCCGCTGCTTTGTCCACCTGATGGAGCAGGGATTGACCGCTCTCGCAGCGTGCGATGTTTTCGGCAATAACTTCTGATGCAGAACTTGGGCGCGTTTCAGCGGCAATATGCGGTGTCACGGTGACCTTTGGGTGCGACCAATAAGGATCATTGGCTGGTAGAGGCTCAATGCGGAAAACGTCTAGGGTTGCATGGGCAATCTGGTCGTGATCGAGAGCTGCGATCAAAGCGGCATCATCAATCAGCGTCCCTCTGCCAGGATTGATGATCCGAGCGCCTTTGGGCAAATGGGCGAGTGTCTCAGCATTCAGCGTGTTCTCGGTGGAGGGGGTATTTGGGAGCAAGAGCACGACAATCTCTGCGCTCTCGAGGGCTGCGGTGAGACCCTCTTCACCGAATTGACAAGTGATCCCGGCAATTGATTTCTTTCGCCGCGACCAACCTGTCATCGCAAACCCCAATCCAGCAAGGGTGGTTGCACAGGCGGTTCCAAGTTCACCGAGACCTAAGATCGTGATCTTACGATCCTGCGCAAGTGGCGGGGTTTTCGGGGTCCATTGCCCGTTTTGACTGGCCAGCGCCTCGTCAATCCCCAGATGATACCGCATGCAATGACCGGTGACCCATTCGACCATCCCCTGCGTTAACCCCGGATCCACCATCCGGCAAAGCGGTTGGGTGAGGGATAGATTGCCGACGATCTTTTCGACACCTGCCCAAAGGCTTAGGACCGCTTTGCACTTGGTGAATGGGCTAAAGTCTTTTAGGTCGCTGACTGGCGCGTAGATGATATAGTCTGAGTCCTCGGCGGGGTGTGCCGTGCTGAGGTCAATGCTCAGGCTTCGGTCCTCAAATGCTTTGGTAAGTGGAGCCTCGTAAGTTTGCCAGTTTTCGTCACCAGCGGCGAAGAGAACTTTGATCACGACGCAAACACTCCGCTTTCATCATGAAACCCCTTGATCTCGATTGGGTTGCCAGACGGATCATAAAAAAACATCGTGGCCTGCTCTCCAGGCTCGCCTGCAAACCTGATCTGCGGGGGGATTTCAAATTCAATCGTTTGATCTTCAAGCCGCACCAATAGATCTCGCCACTGAGGCATTGGCAGCACTGCTCCGAAATGTGGCATCGGGACATCGTGTTTTCCCACCTTGCCGGATTTCGTTACCGGAAAGGGTGTACCAAGGTGGAGCGATATTTGGTTTCCAAAAAAATCGAAATCGACCCAGGTCTCGGCAGAGCGGCCCTCTTGGCAGCCCAGAATGTCGCCGTAAAACATGCGGCTTTTGTCCAAATCTGTGACGTGAAATGCGAGGTGGAACGCTGGCATTGGAGTATCCTGATGTTGTTTCGTTAGAGATAACACGTCCTTATAAATTTAGGTTAGCTTTCTTTTGTTTCTTCTATAGTAAGTAAAACTATGGATCTAAAGTTCTTGGAAAGCTTTCTCTTGGTTGCCGAGCACAACAGCATTGCTGCCGCGGCACGTGCGCAGAACCTTACCGCTGCGGCGGTCTCTCAGCGATTGACGGCGTTGGAGGCTGAACTTGGCGTGAAGTTGGTCATACGTGAAGGACAGAAGATGGCGATCACCGCAGACGGGGCCGCGATCCAGCCAACCGTGCGTCACATGCTTCATCTGCGTCATGACATGGAGCGGTTGTTGGCCTCAAAGCAGCTCTCTGGAACTCTGCGTGTCGGGTCAATTTCGACTGCCCTCAGCGTGTTTGGTGCCGACCTGGTCGAGCGCATGCAAAGAGAGGCGGCAAAGGTGTCCTTACAGTTGCAGCCGGGTTCATCGGAAGAGCTCTATGAAGCGTTTGAAGCGCGAGACATTGATATGGCTGTCGTGGTTGCGCCGCCTTTTGAATTGCCCAAATCGGTCCGCTTTTACGAGATCGCAACGCAAGAGATAGGTCTCGTCCGTCGCAAGGATAAGCCTCAAGATCAGCCCTTTGTTGTCTATGACCGTAACTCATGGGGCGGCCGCACGTGCTGGGAAGCGCTGCGCCAATATAACCATAGCCCTCGCGTGATCTGTGAGATGGACGCGCCTGAGGTGATCGCTCAGATGGTCATCGACGGCTTGGGGCAAGCTGTCCTGCCCAAATGGCCGGGGCTCAGACTTGATGACGCCAATCTTCACTTTGAAAGCCTTGGCGTCTCCAGATCGATTGGGTTGCTTTGCTGGCAAAGCCAGGTCGATGCACCGTTGACTGAGCTGATCCTGAAATTGATGCAGTTCCGTTAGCGCGGGCGATGCACATGGGCGCTTTGCACCAAGCCAAATGCCACCATCAAGACAAGCATCGCGGATCCACCATAGCTCACCAGCGGGAGCGGCACGCCCACCACCGGTGCCAATCCCATCACCATGGACATGTTCACCGCGAAGAACAGGAAGAAGGTGCCTGCAATGCCCATGGTCATCAGTGACGAGAACCGATCTTTGTTTTGGATCGCCGACACCACGCAGAAGACGATGATTAAGGCATAAAGAAGCAGCAATGAAATCGCGCCGATAAAGCCAAACTCTTCCGCAAGCGTGGTAAAAATGAAGTCTGTGTGTTTTTCCGGTAGGAAGTTTAGTCGACTTTGGGTGCCTTGCATAAAGCCGCGCCCGGTCCAGCCGCCGGAGCCCAAGGCGATTTTGGATTGGGTGATGTGGTAACCTGCCCCGAGCGGGTCAGAGGCCGGGTCCAAGAATGTATCGATACGGCGGTATTGATAGTCTTGTAAAAACTGCCAACCGGTTCCACGCGACTGAAACACGGCTGTGACAAGGCCGACTGCGAGCGTGATGACCGCCGCGAAATAAGCCCAGTGAACCCCGGCAAGGAAAATCACAATGGCTCCGCCCATGAGCAACAGAAGGGATGTACCAAGATCGGGTTGTTGCAAGACAAGATATGTCGGCAACAGGGTGATCAAGATTGGCAGCAATATCCACTGTGGCTTGGAGGTACGGTTTGCCGGGAGCCAGTCGTAATAAGCCGCTAAGAACATCACTAAGGTGATCTTCATCAGCTCTGACGGTTGCAGGCGCATGAACCCAAGATCAATCCATCGCTGCGCCCCCATCTGAACGGTGCCCATAACCTCTACGAGGATCAAAAGCACCAATGAGGCCGCGTAGAGCACACCTGAAACATTGCGCCAGAACCATATCGGTACCATGGCAACGCCGAACATAAGCACGAGGCCCATGATGAAGCGTTTCATTTGTGCTTCCGCCCATGGGGTGTAGGACCCGCCGGCAACGGAATACAGCATGAGAAAGCCCGCGCATGCGACGGTGATTAGAAGCACCACCAACGCCCAGTTCATATGCAGGATTTTGCGAAGACCGGTGGGTACCGATTTGACGGAATACTCAAGATAGCTCATGCGCGGTCGTTTCCTGAGCTACCCAAGCTTGGGTTTTCGAGGCGTAAGCGTTCTTGCTGTGACTTTATGCGGTTGCGATCTTTTGACGGGTAAGCGTCAAGCGGCGGGTCGCCATCATAAAGCGCTTGAAGTGTGATGTCGCGGGCAATGGGTGTCGCTGCTTTAGAGCCGCCACCATGCTCGACAACAACCGCAACAGCGATGCGCGGATCGTTGTAGGGGGCGAAGTTCACAAACAACCCGTGGTCGCGACGCTCCCATGGAAGGTCTTCGTTACGAATAACGCCGGCGCGACGTTCCGCGGCCGTAATGTTGCGCACCTGGCTGGTGCCTGTTTTGCCCGCAAGGCGCACTTCATCTTTGATGATGCGCTGGCTGTAGGCCGTGCCTTTGCGATGGTTTGATACCGCAAACATCGCCTGGCGTACCATGCGCAGGTGGTTTGGATTGACGTCCAGGTCCGGAACATCTTCGGCGGGAACCGTTTGATCGATACCGTTGATCGATTTCAGAAGTTGTGGCTCCACAGCTTTGCCAGATGCCAGTCGCGCGGTCATCACGGCCAGTTGCAATGGTGATGTCAGCACAAATCCTTGACCGATCGATGCGTTTACAGTGTCACCAATCACCCAGTCTTGATCGATATTTCGGGCTTTCCAGCCTTTTGTCGGCGTTAGGCCGGTGGCAACCGCAGACATTGGAATGCCATGCTTGACGCCGAGCCCAAGACGGTTTGCCATCTCGGTGATCTTTTCAATGCCCACTTCCAAAGCGCATTCATAAAAGAACACATCACAGCTTTCCCGCAAGGCGCCTTCCAAGTTCATATGCCCGTGGCCACCACGCTTCCAGCAGTGGAAGTCACGGTTGGAAACCTTGAGCTTGCCGGAGCAGTAGTAAGTCGTCTTGCTGTCAATCACGCCCGCTTCAAGTGCTGCGAGGGCGACGACCATTTTATAGGTGGAACCAGGTGGGTAGGTGCCCTGCACAGATTTTGTTGCCAACGGGCGATGATCGTTTTCCGTGAGTGTGGAATAATCGGCGACCGAAATACCCCGCACGAATAGGTTGGGATCAAAGGTCGGCGCGGAGTTTATCGCTAGGATTTCTCCCGTCTTGCAGTCCATAACAACGGCGGCGGCGCTTTCGTCGCCAAGCCGCGCTTGGATATAGCTTTGCAGCTTTTGATCCACAGTGATCTGCAGGTCATCCCCGGTTTGACCTTCGCGTCGATCCAGCTCGCGCATGACACGGCCAACGGCGTTCACTTCAACCTGTTTGGTTCCCGCTTTGCCCCGCAGCTTCTCTTCGCGTTTGGCCTCTAGGCCAACCTTTCCGATTTGGAAACGCGGGATCAAAAGCAACTGATCGGGATCTTCGATCTTTGAGAGATCATAGTCAGAAACGGGGCCGACATAGCCAACCACATGGGCGAAATCTACTCCATAGGGGTAGACACGTGACAGGCCAACTTCGGGAGTCACACCCGGGAGAGCCGGGGCGTTCACTGCCACGCGAGACATTTCCTCCCAGCTGATGCGCTCTGCAACCGTGACTGGCAGGAACGGCGGAGACCGCTTCATCTCTGTCATCGCCCGGTTCAAAGCGGTGTCATCCAGCTCAATCAATGTCGAGAGACGGCCGATAACTTCCCCAACATCGCCAGCATCCTCGCGGACGATGGTAATACGGTAGCTGGGTTCGTTGGCGGCGATGGTGACTCCGTTGCGGTCATAGATCTCGCCCCGTGCTGGAGGGATTAGGCGTACGTTGATACGGTTCTCTTCTGCAAGAAGCCGGAACTCATCCGCTTGGTCGACCTGCAAATACCGCATGCGTAGGCCCAACAACCCCATGAACCCGAGCTGTGCGCCGCCAAGCAACAAGGCGCGGCGGCTCAGCCGGTTATGACTTGCGGCAGTTTCTGCGGCAGTGCGCTTCACGTCAGGTCTCCTTCACGGAAACGGGTCTGGCGGATGCCCATCAGTAGGCCAAATCCGCTTGCAACGATCGGATAGATGACAAAGCTGCTGATCAATTGGATCAATGTAAGGCCCAGAGATGACTGATCCAGCAGGAATATCGACAGGAGAACGCGGTTGCCAATCACAATCGCGGCAAGACCAGCGGCTGCCGTAAGCCATTCCATCGAGAACTGCATTTCAACCCCCGTCATGGAGCGTCGGCGCAGGTTTTCAGTGACGATGACCGTGAGTGCAGCCATCAGGCCGGGGGGGCGAGACAGCAGGAAGTCAGCGAGCAGCATAAGACCTGCTATGAGATAGACCGGCGCGTAGTCAGGACGGCGCAGAACCCAAACCATCATCAAGACCAGCAGCAGATCCGGTCCAGCGAAGTTGCTGGGAACCGTGTTCAACGGCATGAGTTGCCAGTACAGGATCCCCAGTGCCAAAACCGCGAAGGTGATCCGCATGATCCATGGTTTTGCGCCAGAGGTCTCAGCCATCGCTGCCCTCCGACGATAGGTCGCTTTGAACGAGACCTTCAGGGGCGATCAGCTCGCCCGGTTGTTCAATCTGTTCTTTGCCGTAATCGCGCAAGACACGGAGGAACTCCAAGCGTTCGTAGTCTGCTGCCAACCGGACGCGAAGGCGACCACCGGGATCTGATGCAATGCGACCAATCAAAAGTCCCGCGGGGAAAACACCACCGTCACCCGATGTCACCACCCGGTCACCGGGGCGGACTTGGTCGGCATTTTCGACAAAGTCGATATGGGGGGCGAGGGTGTTGTCGCCCACGATCAGTGCGTTTTGGCCTGAGGGCTGGATCGTTGCTGGAATACGCGATGATGCGTCCGTCAATAGGATCGTACGGCTGGTGGATTCACCGACGCCCGAGATGCGTCCCACAAGACCGATCCCATCCATCGCGGCCCAACCATCCACAACTCCGTCGCGTGCGCCAATATTTAGCAGCACCGACTGACGGAAGGGGGAGCCACTATCCGCAAGAACAACGCCAGTGATGTAGGTCAGCCGCGGATCAAGCCGCACGTTGTTCAGATCCAATAGCCGTGCATTTTCTTGTTCAAGCTGCAGCGCGGCTTCTTTCCAAGCCTTCATCTGCTGCAATTCGCGACGGAGTTCTTTGTTTTGCTCCACGACCCGTTGATAGCTTTGGAAATCGCGGAACAGGTTGATCGTCCCAGTGACAGGGGCCATGGCCCATTCAAAGGATGGCACAAACCGGTCAACAAGGTTTGCGCGGAATTGCTCAACCCGAGGGCTATCTATGCGCCAAAGCAGGAAGATTCCCAGCAGGCACACCACAAGAATGCCCGCAAAGAGCCGCTTGAGCGGGGCGACATAATCTTCACCCTGTGTCCTGTCTCGGGCCATACGTCCTCCGGTTCAGAACAATGCCTGCAAAAGAATATGGCGAGGCAAGCGTGTCTGCCAAGAAAATTGCGCGCGATCAGCTGTCGTAGTCAATTGCGTGGCGCAGTTGCTTTTCGAATTCCAGCGCTTTGCCGGTGCCCAAAGCCACGCAGTTCAGGCTCTCATCCGCGATAGAAACCGCAAGGCCAGTCTGTTCACGCAGCGCGAGGTCCAAATCGCCTAGTAGTGCACCGCCGCCCGTCAGCATAACGCCACGGTCAACGATATCTGCTGCCAGATCCGGTGGAGTTGCTTCCAGCGCGGTCATCACTGCTTCGCAGATTTGCTGCACAGGTTCTGCCAGAGCTTCCGCCACTTGCGCCTGTGAAATTTCGGTTTCTTTTGGGACGCCATTCAACAGGTCGCGACCACGGATTTGCATGGAAGAGCCACGGCCATCGTCTGGCATGCGGGCTGTGCCGATCGAGGTCTTGATGCGTTCTGCGGTGGATTCACCCACCAGCAGGTTTTGCTGGCGACGCAGGTAAGAAATGATCGCTTCGTCCATACGGTCACCACCGACACGCACGGAGCGCGCGTATACGATGTCGCCCAGAGAGAGGACCGCAACTTCGGTTGTGCCACCACCAATGTCGACAACCATGTTACCGGTTGGATCGGTGATTGGCATACCTGCGCCAATCGCAGCAGCAATCGGTTCTGCAATCAGGCCTGCGCGGCGTGCGCCGGCAGAGAGAACCGATTGACGGATCGCGCGTTTCTCGACTGGTGTGGCACCGTGTGGGACACAAACAATGATCTTTGGCTTAGAGAAGGTGGAGCGTTTGTGCACTTTGCGGATGAAGTGTTTGATCATCTCTTCCGCAGTATCAAAATCCGCAATCACACCTTCACGCATTGGGCGGATCGCTTCAATGGAACCCGGGGTCCGGCCCAGCATGAGCTTTGCGTCTTCGCCCACGGCGAGGACTTTCTTCACGCCATCTTTAACATGATAGGCCACCACAGAAGGTTCGCTGAGAATAACACCTTTGCCTTTAACATAAACAAGTGTGTTGGCCGTGCCCAAGTCGATGGCCATGTCAGACGTAAACAGTCCGCCAAGATTTCCCAGCATTTCTACCCCGATCCCCAAATACGATTCTATGTCGGCCCGCGACTCTGGGTGAGTTCGGGCCGCTCTCTTATAGGACTGCGCTGGGGTTAGTGAAAGGGCGCGATCTTTGAAATCAGCGTTATTCCGCCAGATTCTTCGACCAATCGAATTTGGGTTTGTAAATTGACGTCTGTCCTGCCGTCAGAAACTCGGATAAACCCGAACAAGACCGGCGAAAAGGGCAGTTTATGCTTAGTTATCAGCACATTTACCATGCGGGCAATTTGGCGGACGTACAAAAGCATGCGCTTTTGTGTGCGATGCTTGAATATATGAGGCAAAAGCCCAAGCCGATGAGCTACCTTGAAACCCATTCTGGGCGCGCGCTTTATGATTTGAGCTCAGCGGAAGCCACGAAAACCGGTGAAGCGGAGGCAGGTATTGGGTTAGCGGAAAAGTGGTTCGCCGCTGAGCATCCATTTCGTCGCGCTTTGAAAGCGGTGCGCGATGGGTTTGGCGAACAGTCCTATGGCGGCTCGCCCCTATTGGCTGCCCAGCTTTTGCGCCCTGATGATAAGATGCATCTGGCAGAGTTGCACCCTCAGGAAGGGGATGCCTTGGAAGACGCCATGGTGATGTTTGACGCCAAGATTCATCGCCGGGATGGGTTTGAAATGGCGCAGGCTGTTTGCCCGCCCACGCCGCGACGTGGGATGTTGCTGATTGATCCGAGCTATGAGATCAAGACTGATTACGAAACGATCCCCAAACAGATCGCAAAGCTGCATCGCAAATGGAATGTTGGGGTCATCGCACTTTGGTACCCGATTTTGGCCGATGGCACGCACCTGCCGATGGTCACCGCATTGGAATTTCAGAACCTGCCGAAAGTTCTGCGTCACGAGGTGCGTTTCCCGGCGGCACGGGAAGGGCATCGCATGATCGGGTCGGGCATGTTTATTGTGAATGCGCCTTACGGATTGGACGATGAGGCTAAGCGCTTGACTGAGTTGTTCGGTAAGGCGTGATTTTGCAAAAAAGGGAGGGGCTTTGCCCCTCAGCGCTGACGCGCTTTCACCCCAGAGTATTTTGCAAAGGTGAATGCAGGGGCGCAGGTATGGGCCGCGCCCCAATTGGCATTACGCCATGTCTTTGTAGTTGATTTCTTTGGCGTCTACGCCATCACCCAGCTTGCCGCGACGCACCAGAAGGCGGTTCAGGGCGTGGATATAGGCTTTCGCGGAGGCCACCACCGTATCTGTGTCAGCACTTTCACCGGTGGCGATATTGCCATCCTCTGACAGACGCACCGAAACTGTTGCTTGCGCGTCGGTGCCAGCGGTCACGGCGTGCACTTGATAGAGCTCCAGCCTTGCGGTGTTTGGGTGCAGTTGACGAATGGCTTTGAAGGCCGCGTCGACGGGGCCATCTCCGCTTTCAATGGCGGTTTTCTCTTTGCCATCGATCTCCATCACCAGGGTCGCGTCCGCCGGACCTCCGGTGCCGCAGACCACACGCAGGGTTTTCAGCTTCAGCGTGTCGTTGGCGTCGTCCGTCCGCATCAGGGTGATGATGTCGTCATCAAACACCTCTTTTTTACGGTCCGCCAGATCTTTAAACCGAACAAAGATATCCTTGAGCTGGTTGTCGCCAACTTCAAAACCCAGCTGCTCCAGCTTGTCGCGCAGTGCCGCGCGACCGGAATGTTTGCCCAGAGGCAAAGATGTGCCGGACAGGCCCACGTCCTCTGGACGCATGATCTCGAAGTTTTCTGGGTTCTTCAGCATGCCATCTTGGTGGATGCCGCTTTCATGGGCAAAGGCGTTTTTGCCGACGATGGCTTTGTTTGGCTGCACCACAAAACCAGACACAGTGGAGACGCGACGGGAGATCGCCATGATCTTTGTCGTGTCGATCCCTGTGGTATAGGGCATAATATCGTTGCGGGTTTTCATGGCCATAACCACTTCTTCCAAAGCGGTATTGCCGGCCCGTTCACCCAAACCGTTGATCGTACATTCGATCTGACGCGCACCACCTGCGACAGCCGCCAGCGCATTGGCGGTCGCCATGCCAAGGTCGTTGTGACAATGCGTTGCGAAGATTACCTCATCCGCACCCGGAACAGTTTCGATCAGGCGTTTGATCAGATCGGCAGACTCTACTGGGGCTGTATAGCCGACTGTGTCTGGGATGTTGATGGTCGTCGCACCGGCTTTGATGGCGATTTCGATCACGCGGCACAAATAGTCCCATTCGGTCCGGGTCGCGTCCATAGGAGACCATTGCACGTTGTCCGTCAGGTTACGCGCATGGGTCACGGTTTCATGGATCTTGTCGGCCATTTCATCCATGGTCAGGTTTGGGATGGCCCGGTGCAAAGGTGACGTCCCGATGAACGTGTGAATGCGGTTTAGCTCTGCGTGTTTGATGGCTTCGGCGCAGCGATCAATGTCCGTCAGATTGGCGCGTGCCAGACCACAGATGCGGCTGTTTTTGCTGCGCTGGGCGATTTCGCTCACCGCGCGGAAGTCGCCTTCAGATGCAATCGGGAAACCCGCTTCAATAATATCCACGCCCATCTCGTCCAGCATCTCAGCGATTTCGAGCTTTTCTTCATGGGTCATCGTTGCGCCGGGGGATTGCTCGCCGTCGCGCAGGGTGGTGTCAAAAATGACGACTCGGTTCTTGTCCATTAGTCTTGTCCTTAGATATGCGGCTTGGGTGCAGGCTCTCGGCCGCTGTCCCCGGAATTTGGTTCACCCTTGGGTTCGATCAGAAGTACCTTCACCTCTGATTCAGCTTTCGGGCGGTGTACAACGCCTTTGGGCACGACGACAAGTTCGCCAGCGCCAAAGGTGACGGGATCGTGGTTTTCATACTCCATGGTCACCTCTCCCTCGAGGACGAGGAAGAAATCATCTGTGGTGTCATGTTTATGAAAAGGAAATTCGCCTTTGAATTTCACGACCATGATTTCGTTGTCATTATAGTTGGCGACCACGTGCGGGTCCCAGTGCGACGAAAACATCGCGAGCTTTTTAGCCAGATTTATCTTTTGCATGAATTGCGTTCCTAAACTCGTAGCGTGTGTGGGCTTCGGTGGGTACGGCGCGTCACTACTCCTCTGAGCACGCGCGCCGAGAAGGCCGCGCTCAGAGGCGAGTTAGGAGTAGGTCTAGACCACGCGCAAACGGCGCCGGGAGGCGCTGCAGGGATGCGATATGGGTCATCGTTTTCATGAGCTTGACTATACAGGGCAGTAAGAGAATGAAAAGTAGAAAAATTTGAGGTGGTCGTGAGTGGTGAAACATCCAAACTGCATTTGATATCAACCTTTCTGAGGCTATGTGCTCCCTATGGAACAGATACTTATCATTGGTGACAGTGGTGGCATTGGTGCTGCATTGCGAGAGGCATTTGAGGCGCGGGGTGCCCATGTTACAGGCCTGTCGCGCAGCGGAGATGGGTTTGATGTGACCTATCCCGGTCGGGCTGAAGCCGCATTGGAAAGTCTTCAAGGCCCATATGATCAGATTTGGATCGCGCTTGGGGTTCTGACTGGAGCGGCAGAGAGACCTGAAAAATCCCTAGCGGAGCTTGACGCCGTCGAGATGGTGGGCGTGCTGGCGGTAAATACCGTTGGTCCCGCGCTGGTCATGAAACACGCCAAACGTTTGTTGTCGCGGGATGGATCTGCGCGTCTGGTGGCGCTTTCGGCGCGTGTCGGCTCCATTGGCGATAATCGCGCGGGCGGCTGGTATTCCTATCGGGCTTCAAAGGCGGGGTTGAACCAAGTGCTGCATACCGCTGCCATTGAGCTTAAGCGCAGTCACAAACAAGCGGTATGCGTTGCGATGCATCCCGGCACAGTTGCCACTTCGTTTACGAGCGGTTTTCCCAGCGCGCCAAAAGTGACTTCAAAAGAGGCGGCACAAAACTTGATCAAGGTTGTAGAGGGATTACAGCCAGAAGACAGCGGAGGCTTTTTTGACTGGCGGGGTCATCCAGTGCCTTGGTGAGGCGGATACGGCTAAGACTGAAATCTCTTTAGCTCCATCATTGGATTCAAATCCAGCCACTCAGTGAGAATTGCCTGCGAAACAGCAGGTGACTCAAATAACACCCCATGCCCTCCATTAAGCAGCCAAAAGGACCCGTTTTCCAGTGCCGCGGCCATCGCTTTCTGCGCGCGCTGTGGGGCTTGCCTGTCCTGGATGCCCGCAATGACCAAAGTTGGTGTTTTGATCTCTGGTAGCGCGTCCCAAATGTTGTGATCGCGTCGGGCATCTAGGAGCTTTGCATAGCCGCCAGAGTTTATCGATGGGTCAGCAAAGGCCTCTTCAAACTCAAGGCGTGCGTTTAGCATTTGTTTATAGGCGTCTGGATCGCTCATACGAGCGTCGTCGGCACGCACATCCTGCAAGCAAAGGGCCCGCTCGGCGGCTTCCTTTCGCGGTAGATCAAGAAATTCTGACACATCAAATGATGCGCCGCCCGCTCCGCCCGACGTAGTTGATGTGAGAACCATGCTGGAAACGCGTGCCGGAGCCATATTGGCCATATGCAGCGCAGTCATACCGCCAAAGCTTTCGCCGATGATATGCGCGTCGTGCCAGCCGATCGCATCCATGTAGGAAAATGCGTCTTTGGCGTAATCTTGCATGGACCAAGCGCCGTCAGGCAGATCAGATCGGCCAATGCCGCGGGGTTCGAAGGTGGCGAGTTCGACCGCGTCCAACAATGGTGACGTAAGAAAGCGCCGCTTTAGTCGAAGGTCGAAATTAGACCCCCCCAGAAGCAGCACGCGCCCATGGGGATGCCCCTTTGGGCGCGTGCGCATGTGGAAAAGGGTTATTTGCTCCGTTGAGATCAGCCCCTCATTCGTGATTTCAAAGCCTTTCATTGCGCGACCTGACGGGTACGGGCGAGACCCAAGCGGATCAAGGGCAGGCACAATGCGATGGTGGCTGCTATAATCAGGACGAGCGCGATGGGGCTTTGGAAGAACGCGAGGAAGTTGCCGTCTTTCAGGATCAGCCCTTGGCGAAGCGTCAATTCGAGTGTCGGACCAAGCACCATGCCGATGACCAGAGGCGCCATTGGGAAGCCTTGGCGACGTAGGATGAAGCCGCCAACCCCGGCCAGTCCCATGACCAGCAAGTCAAACGGGTTGCCGCGCACAAAATAGATCCCAACGGCGCAGAGCAGCACGATAGCGGTCATCATATAGGCCTCTCGAACACGCAAAACAGGCGCGGCGATGCGAGACAAAAGGATTCCCAGCGGGAGCAAAAGAAGGTTAATCACAAAGAAACCGGTGAAGATTGCGCCGATGAGTGCCGGGTTATCTTCGACCAGTTTTGGTCCCGGCGTGATGCCGTGCAAGGTGAGTGTGGCGAGCATAACAGCAGTGATCGCGTCTCCGGGAATACCAAGCGCCATGGTCGGCACCAATGCGCCACCGGTCACAGCGTTGTTCGCCGCTTCAGATGAAACGATGCCGTCCGGCTCGCCTTTGCCAAAGTTCTCGCTGTTACGCGAAGAACGACGGCCTTCTGCGTAAGAAATAAAGGCTGCGGTCGCGGCTCCAGTGCCCGGCAGAACACCGATGACATTGCCGATAAGGACGGACTTTACCAGATTGCGGACCCGGCCGCTCCAATCTGACAGCTTGGGCAGAACGATGCCTTTGAAGCTCACAAGATCAGAGACTTCGTTCACTTTCTGGCTTGCTCGGATCAGGACCTCCGAAAGAGCAAAGACCCCAATAACGACCGCCAAGAGATTGAAGCCGGAATAGAGTTGCCATTTGTCGTAGGTGAAGCGGAACTCTCCAGTGATCGGGTCGCCGCCCACGAGGCTTAGGAAAATGCCGATCATGCCAGACAAAAGGCCTTTCACCACAGATCCGGTCGAAACCGACACGATACATGTCATACCCAATAGGATAAGCGCGAAGGTTTCGATGGGGCCGAACTCCAAAGCGAATGCCGCGAGTTCGGGGGCTGCAAAAATGAGAACCACCGCTGAGACGAGGCCGCCGATGACGGACGCGACAGTGGCCCAACCCAAGGCGAGCCCGGCTTCGCCGCGCTGCGCCATTGGGTAGCCATCCAAACATGTCGCCGCCGATTGCGGTGTGCCAGGGGTATTGATCAGGATGGCAGCAATGGAACCGCCGTAGACTGACCCCGCATAGACGGCGAGCAATAGGATGATTGCGGGCGCTTGGCCCATGGAAAGCGTGAAGGGTAAAACAATGGCAACGGCCACCGTGGACCCAATGCCCGGCATTGCGCCTAAGATGATGCCCAGAACTGTGCCCAGCACGAGAACCAAAATGCCTTCAATATTAAACAGCAGCGCAAAAGCGTCGGGTAGGGACGAGAGCATCTTGGTTCCTTAGAAATAATGGGTGAACGGAGATGTCGGCAGTGGCATGCCAAGCACATGGTTGAAGAGCAAAACCAATGCTCCGGGCACAGCGATTGCGTATCCAGTTAGGATTGCCGGATGGCGCATGCCAAACACCGGCAGGCAAATCAGCGTGAACAACGCGGATGTCAGAAAGAACCCGTACATGGTGAGCAGGTTTGTGTAGGCAATGCTTGCCGCCACCAAGATGATCAGCCTGAAAACGCCATCAATGGGCTGAGCCTTCACCGATTGCATCAGGGTCTGGCCCAAAGCTATGACAGTAAGACCTATCCACAAAACCAAAATGATCTGCGGGAAAAACACCGGAGAGTGGGCGCTGCCTACATCGGAAAAACTGAGAGTGAGGCTTGAGCGATAAAGCGCAACGGCACTGAGCAAGAGAGCCAGAAGCACAAAAACGCGCTCGTTGAGATGGCGAGACATGTGCGGAAACCTTTTTGGACTGGGTGGCGCAGGCTAACACGCGCCACCCAAAATGCGTGTCTTTAGAGACCAGCGGCAGAAATCAGCGCTTTGTTGGCGTCGTATTGCGCTCGGAAGAAAGCATTGAACTCTTCAGGGCCACGGTGGTTGATCACTGTGCCAGAGTTGTTCGCGAATTCTTGGAACCCATCGGAATGCACGGCGTCGTCGCATGCCTTGGCCAGTACATCAACGGTGCCTTGCTCCAGCCCGGCAGGCGCGAAGAGACCACCCCAGAGATAAAGCTCGTTGAGCGGTGCTGCGATACCAACTTCAGTCGCAGTCGGTACATCTGGGAAGCTGTCCAAACGCTCGGCGTTAAACACCATCAATGGGCGGAAATCGCCGCGTTTCATCAAGAGCTCGGTATCGCCGAAGAAATGGATGTTGCCCGCTGTCAGCTCTTTGATCGCTGGGCCGGAGCCCTTGAATGGCAGGTGTTTCACTTTATCCATCAGGTCGAGGCCAGAGAACGCCGAAACCATGGAGAGGTGGGTGATCGCACCTGGGCCGGATGAACCGAATACATATTTGCCTGGTTCAGCGTTCACCGCAGCGACCACGTCTTCCATGGACTGGAAAGGGCTATCATTGCTTACAAACAGCATGGTGGGGGATGCGGCAATTGAACAGATCGGCGTCCAGCTATCCACGCCATATGGAACGTTTTTGATCTGAGGCTGGATGGTGGACACGGTGATCGACATGTATGCCATCTGGTAACCGGTCGGTTTCTGACCTTGCAGCGCAGATGCCGCCACGGTGCCAGAGCCGCCGGACATGTTGGACACAAAAACGTTTTCGCCAACCGCTTCTTCAAAATGAGGAGCGAGACCGCGCAGCAATAGATCTGTGCCACCGCCTGCGTTGAAAGGGGCGATCAGGTTGATCGGACGTTCTGGGAAATCGGCAGCGACGGCACCGGTTGCAGCCAGGGCTGCGCCAAAGGCCATACCAATTGCGGATGTGAGTTTCATGTTTTCCTCCCTAATGAAGCTCAAATTTATGTAGATTGGTAACGTTGTCATTTAAATTGTTAACGTTGTCAATTTTAAATGACAACGTTGTCAGTCTGGGTCATTTGCGCTAGGGGTCGGTGGGGAGTATCGCAATGAACGACATCACAGCCAAACCAGCCCAAGACCGCGTCACCATCAAAGATGTGGCGAAAAAGGCAGGGGTTTCAGATATTTCCGTGTCTCGTGTGATGCGAAATGCCCCCAATATTTCGGCCAAATTGCGTGAGAAAGTGACCGCTGCAGCGGATGAGTTGGGCTATACGCCAAACCGTTTAGCGGGGGCGTTAAAAACCCGCAGCAGTAACTTGGTTGCGGTCATTGTGCCGTCGATGTCGAACGCCGTTTTTCCCGAAGTGCTTGATGGAATCGATTCGGTTCTGGCTGAAAATGGGTTTCAGGCGGCGCTTGGCATCACCCACTACGACAAAGAGCGCGAGCTTCAGGTTGTTCGTGACATGCTCGCTTGGTCTCCAATGGGGGTGATCCTTGCAGGGACCGATCAGGATGAGCGCGTCCGCCACTTGCTTCTCAAGCAAGCCATACCAGTGGTTCAAATGATGGATATCGACAGTGATCCCATACAGGTCGCCGTGGGTATGTCTCACCGCGACGCGGCCTATGAAGTGGCTGAGAGGATGGTCGCAAAAGGGTATAAGAAGTTTGGTTATATCGGGGCATGGGGCGAGCGCCCTGATCGTTCCAAACTACGACGTCTGAGTTTTGAAGAAAAACTAAGCGAACTAGGTTGCCCTTTGATTGCACGGCTGATCCGTGACGAGAATTCTTCGGTACAGATCGGCGCGCAGGCAACACAGGCTTTGTTGGCAGAAAACCCGGATATAGACTGCATTTTCTACGCAAATGACGACTTGGCCGTGGGTGGATATTTCCATTGTATGTCGCAAGGCATCTCTGTCCCAGAGGGCTTGGCCATCGTCGGATTCAACGGCATCGATCTTGGCCAAGCGCTGCCAAGTAAATTGACGTCTGTCAAAACGCCGCGCTTCACGATGGGCAAGGAATCCGCATCAATCCTCCTGCGCTGCCACAATGGGGCAGAGGTCGCGCCGATTCATGATCTTGGGTTTGAACTGATGCTGGAAGGCACCGCCTAATGCGGGGCTCTCTGAGGCAGATTCTAGTTCTGTTTCAGCGCGCCGTTTTCCCAATCGCCTGACGTTTCCTGCCCGGACGCATATTTCATTGTCCCTGCACCTTGGCGTTTGCCAGCCTTGAACGTGCCCTCATAGACATCGCCATTTGCGTAGGTCGCAACCCCTTGGCCGTCGATCTCGCCCGCTTTCCAAGCGCCTGTGTACGTGAAGCCATCTGGCATGGTGATTGTGCCTGTGCCGTCCCGTTGTCCGCTGACAAAATTGCCTTCGTAGATGGTGCCGTCTGTATAGGTTGCTTTGCCTTGGCCATGACGCTGGCCATCCGCCCATGCGCCTTCGTACCGGTAGCCATCGGAATAGGTCATCACGCCTTGACCGTGGTTTTTCGCGTTCTGGAATTCGCCCTCATAGACAAGTCCATTGGCATAGGTCGCTTTGCCGTTGCCCTGGATAACCCCGCCTTGCCAGTCGCCCTCGTATACTGAGCCATCTGGGTAGGTGATCATGCCTTGGCCATCCGCAAGATCCTCGCGGAAACCACCGACGTAGATCGAGCCATCCGGATAGGTCACAGTGCCGTTGCCTTGGATCTGCCCGGCGACCCAATCGCCTTCATATTTGTACCCATCTGCGCCGATAAATACTCCGGTGCCTTCACGTCGGTCGCCTTTGAAGTCACCTTCATAAATATCGCCATTGGCATAGAGCACCCGACCAAAACCTTCGCGCTGGCCGCCCACCAGAGTGCCCTCGTAGACATCGCCATTGGGTTGGGTCAGCTTACCTTGCCCGTCAATTTGTCCAGCGCTCCAAAGGCCTTCATAGACCAACCCATCTGGCATGGTCAGCGTGCCGGTGCCTTGGCGTTCGCCAGCCAAGATCGCGCCGTTATAGACCGCACCGTCTGGATAAGTGATCGTGCCGGACCCTTCTTTAACACCATTCACCCAATCACCGGCATAAACGTAGCCGCCGGGAGAGCGCATGGTGCCTTGGCCGTGGTGCATAGCATTCACGAAACCACCTTCATAGGTCACACCATTGGCGTAGGTCGCAAAACCCTGGCCGGTGATTTTCCCATCGACCCATTCACCCTCATAGGTGCCGCCGTCAGTGAAGGTGATCTTACCGATACCTTCTGGTTTGCCTTTAACAAATTCGCCCTCGTAAAGAGAACCATTGGGGAAGCGCGCCTGACCCATGCCCTGAATTTCGCCATCCACCCAGGCGCCGGTATATTCGTAGCCATTTGGCAAACGATAGCTGCCGGTTCCGTGCTGCAATCCGTCTTTAAAGGTGCCCTCATAGACACCCCCATCGTCATATTGCTTTGTCAGAACTCCGCTATCCTGGGCAAGCGTGGGGCCAGCTGTTGCGATAGCGGCGATCATTGCCAAGGTGGAAACTGCGTATTTGAAAGTCATTTCTTGCCCCTGCTGGCCTGCGCCTTGCGCGAAATCTAGTCTAGCCGCGTCAAGGGAGCAACGCCTTTTGCCGCTTTGCACTTTTCCTTAGGCGCAGTTCTGCTAAATCTTGCTCAAGTTCATATGATACGGCTGCGGAGCAAGTATGTCAGATAAATTCCGAGTGACGTTAGCACAGGCAAACCCGACCATGGGCGACATTGCTGGCAACGCAGCAAAGGCAAAAATCGCCTGGGACGAGGGTAAGGCCGCTGGCGCAGATCTGGTTGCGATGCCCGAGATGTTCATTCTTGGCTACAACCCGCAGGACTTGGTCATGAAGCCGGCTGTTCAAGCCGCATGCCTGGAAGCCATCAAGCAGCTGGCTTTGGACTGCGCCGATGGTCCTGCTTTGGCGATTGGCGGGCCCTATGCCGACAATGACAAGCTTTATAATGCTTATTTCGTTCTGAATGGCGGCAAGATCGTTAGCAAGCAGCTCAAACACCACCTTCCGAATTACAACGTTTTCGACGAAGTGCGTCTGTTTGATAGCGGCCCGCTGGGTGGCCCTTACGCGGTTGGCAACACGCGCGTCGGCTCTCCGATCTGCGAAGATGCTTGGTTTGAAGATGTGGCGGAAACGTTGGAAGAAACCGGCGCGGAATTTCTGTTAGTCCCCAATGGGTCGCCTTACTATCGCGACAAATTCGATCGTCGCATGAGCCATATGGTGGCGCGCGTGATCGAGACGGGTTTGCCGCTGATTTACCTGAATATGGTGGGAGGTCAGGACGATCAGGTCTTTGACGGTGGCTCATTTGTTTTGAACCCCGGTGGGCACCTGGCAGTGCAGCTGCCGGTCTTTGATGAAATGATCGCGCATGTAGATCTGGTGCGGGCGGAAGATGGCTGGGTTGCAGAGCAGGGGGACCGCCATCTGTTGCCATCGGGCGAAGAGCAAGACTATCGCGTCTGTGTCGAAGCGCTGCGCGACTACATGGGAAAGACCGGTTTCAAAAAGGTACTCTTGGGCTTGTCTGGCGGGATCGACTCCGCGCTGGTCGCCACCATCGCCGTGGACGCGCTGGGCGCAGAAAATGTGCGCTGCGTGATGCTGCCATCAGAATACACCTCGCAAGGCTCGCTCGACGACGCTGAAGACATCGCAATACGTTTGGGCGTTCACTACGACTACGTGCCGATCAAAGAAGGTCGTCAGGCGATCACCAACACGCTTGCACCGTTGTTTGAAGGCTTAGATGAAGGCCTGACCGAAGAAAACATCCAGTCCCGCCTGCGCGGTTTGCTGTTGATGGCGATGTCAAACAAATTCGGCGAGATGCTCCTGACCACAGGCAACAAATCCGAGGTGGCCGTAGGCTATGCAACCATCTATGGCGACATGAATGGCGGCTATAACCCAATCAAAGACATGTACAAAACCCGCGTCTTTGAAACCTGCCGCTGGCGGAACGACAACCACCGCGACTGGATGGACGGACCAGCGGGCGAGGTCATTCCAGTCTCGATCATCGACAAGCCGCCTTCTGCGGAGCTGCGCCCGGATCAAAAGGACGAAGACAGCCTACCGCCTTATGATGTGCTTGACGGCATTCTGGACCTGCTGGTGGATCAAGAGAAATCCGTCGCTGATTGCGTGGAGGCGGGCTATGAGCGCGCTACGGTCAAGCGGGTCGAACACCTGCTCTACATCAGTGAATACAAACGCTTCCAATCCGCACCCGGTGCACGGTTGTCCAAGAAAGCGTTCTGGATGGACCGGCGCTATCCGATTGTGAACCGGTTCCGGGACGAGAGTTAATTTGGCGCAACTTCTGATCATATACCACTCGCGCACAGGCGGTAGCCAGCAGATGGCAGAAGCAGCATATGAAGCTGCGCGATCAGAATGTGACACTCACCTTATTCGGGCCGCAGACGCGCAGGCCGACCACTTAATCAAGGCTGATGGGTACATTTTTGTGGCCCCAGAAAATCTCGCGGCACTTTCAGGCGAGATGAAAGAGTTCTTTGATCGGTGCTATTACCCGGTTTTGGGAAAGCTTGAGGGCCGCCCCTATGCGCAAATGATCTGTGCTGGGTCAGATGGTGAGAATGCCGTGCGCCAGTTGGCGCGGATAGCGACGGGATGGCGGCTCAAAGAAGTGCAGCCACCCATGATTGTGAACACCGCGTCACAGACCAAAGAACAAATACTGGCTCCAAAGACGATCAACGAAAAAGACCTCGCGACATGCCGCGAGGTCGGTCAAGCACTAGCAGCGGGACTTGCGCTCGGCGTGTTCTGACAAAAGGCCAAGGCGAAGCTTACGCTTCGGACACAGCCCCTCGGCCCATTACGCGGGCGATACCAACCAATATTGCCCCTGAGACGTAAAACAGCACACCTAAGCCCACGACATATGCACTTACGCCGGGCCAGCCGATGTCTTTCGGGTTGAGGAAGAAGTACGGATAGGTGCCATCAAAAGCGCCGCGCAGCAGGACAAAAGCCACATAGCCAATCGGGCATGCCAACCAGATCAACGGGTGCTTGAATGTCAGGCCCTGTTTATTTGCAAAAGCCAACCAAAACACGAGCGCTGCAATTGGGACGATCGTGTGCTGGAAGAGGTTCACAACGATATCGCCACCCTCAGGGTGATGGGTTGAGGACAGTAGCACATGGTAGACGATGCCAACGAGAACGATCCAAACGGTTAGAGCAGTGCTCCAACCCGGACCCGCAAGGCGGCGGTTGGCAAACTGAATTGCGAAGAAAATGCCGACACTAAACATCATTAAGTTGGTGAAATAGCGGGCTTGTGACCAGATCGCGGCCAGCAATTGATCACCCTCTTTGGTGATGTCGATATAGGTCTGTAAGGCCAGCGCACCCAGGCCCCCGCCGCAATAAGGCCTGCGCCCGCCCGCTGAATTGTTGTCATAGCTCTCTCCCTAGCACGCAACGTTTTCCGTGGGAGCGCCTCTGGTCAAGGGTGGCGTTGCGTAAAGCAGTTGAGCGCACCTAACCCCGATGGCGAGCGCGGGTCACTCCGGTACTGACGTTTTAAAGAGCCGATATCAGAGCATCAGTTGATAGCTCGACGCAACATAGTGGTAGCCTTCGCCTTTGCTTTCCACGTATCCCACGCCGGGGAATGGCATGTGGTAGCCCACAAATGGGATGTTATCCGCGGCCATCATATCAAGCATCTTACGGCGGGTCGCGGCTGCTGCGGCTTTATCCATATCAAATCGCACTTCCCAATCTGGGAAGCCCAAAGACCAAACATAGTGATTGGCGAAGTCCGCGCCCAACACCAGCTGCTTACCATTGCTTTCGATGCGATAGGCCATGTGGCCGGGTGTATGGCCAAAGGCACTCATCGCGGTGACGCCGGAGGAAACGGAAGCCCCATCGCCGATCATTGCGAATTTCTCAGCCAAGGGGCGCACTTTGCCCTCAAACCGTTCGTTCTCGGCACCAGCCCAGAAGTCAAACTCAGTTGAGCCTGTCACATAGCGCGCGTTTTCGAAGGTTTCGCCAGCGTCTCCCATCAGCCCACCGATGTGGTCGCCATGCATATGCGTGATGACGACCGTGTCGACTTGATCCGCAGTGTAACCAGCTTGTTTAAGGGCGCTTGCGATGCCCGCTGGGTTCAATCCCGTGTCAAAAAGGATTAGCTCGGAGCCAGTGTTGACTACGGTCGGCGTAAAGAAGAACTGCGCTTTGTCCGTTGGAATGCGCGCTGCCTCGGAGGCGGCTGCGAATTCTTCAGGGGAGACGTTCATGCCGAAGATTTTTTGCGGTTCTTCGACGGTACGCGTTCCGGCCAGAAGCGTCGTGACCTCAAAATTACCAACTTTCATACGGTTGAACCGGGTTGCAGCAATGCCTTTCATCTCTGCGGCACCGCGCACTTGGCTCGCGGCGGCGATCAGCGGAAAAGATGCCCCTGCCAGCATCACATCTCTGCGGGATAGTGTCTTCGCGCGTTCCATGGCATCCTCCTTTTGAACTCGCCTTAAAGGGTAAGGCGATTCTGAAACTTTCAAGGTAGCGTTTGCGTGAGGACGCTTTTGGAGGCGAAATATGGCGCAGGCAAAAAACAAGACCGTTGCTGAAACTACGGACCCAAAGGCGTTTATTTCCAGTGTGGAACACCCAACCCGCCGCGCAGATGCAGAGATACTTTTGGAACTATTTTCTGGCGTGACCGGCTATGACGCGGTCATGTGGGGCAGCTCGATTATCGGATTTGGAAAATACCATTACGTCTATGACAGTGGTCGTGAGGGCGACTTTTTGGCCACCGGCTTTAGCCCACGGAAATCAAACCTCTCGATCTACATAATGCCCGGCTATCAAGACTACGGGGATATTTTGGCCCGACTTGGGAAACACAAAATGGGCAAAAGCTGTCTCTACGTGAATAAGCTCGCCGATATTGATCTGGATGTGTTGCGCGAGCTTATTCGCGCTGGCTTGATTGATTTGAATAAGAAATGGCCTGTTGCGCCGAAATAGGAGCGTATTAGGAGAAAGGCGCATCCCTTACTGCCGAAGAGCCGTTGAAATCCCCTTAGGCCGCGCATTTTCTGGACAAAGCCACCGCCATATGAGACAGAGCGGCCCGAACAACGGAGACTCTGATGACCACCACACGATTTGCCCCGTCGCCCACGGGCTATATCCACGTTGGCAACCTGCGCACCGCGCTGATGAACTTTCTGATCGCCAAAAAGGCGGGTGGGACGTTTATTCTGCGCATCGATGATACGGACCCGGAACGGTCCAAGCAGGAATATGTGGATGCGATTCAGCAGGATCTGGAATGGCTGGGCCTGACCTGGGACAAGATCGAGCGTCAGTCAGAGCGTCTGGATCGTTACCATGCGGCGGCTGATAAGCTGCGCGAGATGGGGCGGTTTTATGAGTGTTTTGAGACACCGACCGAGCTGGACCTCAAACGCAAAAAACAGCTGAACATGGGCAAGCCGCCGGTTTATGACCGTGCAGCTCTGAACCTGTCTGACGATGAGCGCGAGGCGCTGCGCGCTGAGCGCGGCAATGGGCACTGGCGCTTTAAGTTGGATCAAACACGGATCAATTGGGTGGATGGTGTTCTGGGCGATCTTTCCATTGATGCGGCTTCTGTCTCTGATCCGGTTTTGATCCGAGGCGACGGCCAGTTCCTTTATACGTTGGCATCCGTGGTGGATGACACGGAAATGGGCGTGACCCACGTGGTGCGTGGCTCGGACCACGTGACCAACACGGCGACCCAAATCCAAATGATCGAAGCGCTGGGCGGCACCGTCCCGACCTTTGCTCACCACTCACTGCTGACCGGCCCGCAGGGCGAAAGCTTGTCCAAACGTCTTGGCACACTTTCTTTGCGTGATCTGCGCGAAGCCGGTGTCGAACCGATGGCCTTGCTGAGCCTGATGGCACGTCTTGGTTCCAGCCAACCAGTGGAACTGCGCGGCTCGATTGATGAGATCGCCGAAGGCTTCGACGTGGACCAATTTGGATCCGCTCCGACCAAGTTCGATGAACAGGATCTCTATCCGCTAACCGCCCGTGTCTTGGGAGAACAGGACCTGTCCGGTGTCGCTGAAGACGTTGCCGCTGCGGGCGTTCCAGCAGAACTTGCAGAGCAATTCTGGACGGTTGTGCGCGAAAACATCACGACCCGTAAAGACATCGCCCCTTGGTGGGACCTCTTTGCCAATGGGGCAGAACCAGTGATTGATGACGAGGATAAAGAATTCGTCGCGCAGGCCATGACGCTTCTGCCAGAAGGGCCTTTTGACGGCGACACCTGGGGCACCTGGACCAAGGCCGTGAAAGAAGCGACGGGCCGCAAAGGGCGTGGTCTCTTCATGCCATTGCGTAAGGCACTGACTGGTCAGAGCCACGGTCCTGATATGTCCGCGGTTCTGCCGTTGCTGCAGGTGATCAAAGCCCGCGGTTAAAAACCCAAAGAAACCATAGTCAGGCCGTCCTTCTGGGGCGGCCTTTTTGTTTGAGCCATTGTCACTGTGCAATTTTGCAGATTGGAAATGGTTCGCCCCCGTGTTCTGTTAGGCCACGGACAGAACGGGGGCTCTCATGGCCGAAGCACAAGCGAAATTTCTAACCGGCAGCTTATTCCGGCATGTGGTGGTAATGTCTGCCACGTCCTCGATCGGTCTCATGGCGATCTTCCTCGTGGATTTGGTGGACATGCTGTTCATCTCGATGCTCGGTAAAGACGAGTTGGCGGCGGCTGTAGGGTATGCGGGCGCGATCCTGTTCTTTACCACCAGTTTCGGCATCGGCATGGCCATTGCGGCGGGGGCGCTGGTGGCCCAGGCTTTGGGGGAAGGGGATCGGCAAAAGGCTGGGCGGCGCGCGGCGACGTCTTTGCTTTATGGCTTTATTTTTGCAGCGATTTTTTCAGCCATCGTTTGGTTTAACTTGGAATATCTCGCAGGCCTTATGGGCGCGAGCGGGGTCACATTAGAGCTGGCTGTCGGCTATCTGCAGATCATCATCCCAACCCTGCCGATATTGCTGATTGGTATGGTCAGCGGTGCGATTCTGCGCGCTCACGGGGACGCACGGCGGTCCATGATGTCGACCATTATTGGCGGCGCTGTGAATGCGGTTCTCGACCCGATCTTGATTTTCGGTTTGGATATGGAACTTTCGGGCGCCGCGTGGGCCTCTGTGGCGGCTCGTTTCGCGATTGCTTTCTGTTCACTCTATCCTGTGATCCGTTTCCATAACGGGCTGGATAAACCAACGCCTGCCCAGTTCCGTGTGGATTTAACCGCCATCGTCGGAATTGCAGGCCCTGCAATCCTAACGCAATTGGCGACGCCAATTGGGCAGGCCTACGTCACGCGCACAATGGCAACTTATGGCGAGGATGCGGTCGCCGGAATGGCCATCGTCGGTCGTTTGACGCCAGTCGCCTTTGGAATGATCTTTGCTTTATCGGGTGCGGTCGGCCCAGTGATCGGCCAAAACTTTGGAGCGGGACAGCATGATCGCGTCCGCATAGCGTTCCGCGAAAGTCTTTTATTCACAGCCATATGGGTGCTTGGGATGACCGCGTTGCTATTCATGCTCCGAGGTCCGATCCTTGCGCTCTTCAGCGTCGCAGACGGCACCATGGCGGCGACTTTGGTTCTTCTTTTCTGCGGGCCGCTCGCTTTAGCGTTCTTCTTTAATGGCGCGCTTTTCGTGTCGAATGCTGCCTTTAACAACTTGGGCCATCCGTTTTATTCCACGTGGCTCAACTGGGGCCGCAACACTTTGGGCACGATCCCACTGGTCTACTTCGGTGCGCTCTGGTTTGGCGCGCCGGGGGTTCTTATTGGCCAAGCATTGGGCGGTGTGATTTTCGCTCTGATTGCCATGTTATTGGCGAAACGGGTGATGGGATTGCGCAAAGACCATACCCATGCTCCTTTTGCGCGTCAGGCGCGATTGATGTCCCTTTTTCACTTCCGGCGGTGATGCTGACAAATTGAGCAAAGGGCAAAAAAAATCCAAATTGCTGTCACGCCTGTCGGAAAGAGGCTTGTTTATGTCGTCTTTGCCCTCTAGTTTCACCGTCAAGCTAAGGTGACTCGGGAGAACCGGGTAGCCCGGTGCCGAAGGAGCAACCGCCCCGGAAACTCTCAGGCCAAAGGGACCGCTGTCACCCGCTGAACTCTGGAGAGTGGTGCTTGAGCACCCGCCGAAGGGATAACGATCTCAGGCGAAAGGACAGAGGGGGCATCGCGCGTAAGTGTGAACTTGCGCAAATGTGATGCCGGACACCTTCCAAAAAGGTCTGCTCCGGAAAGAAGGAGCGATGATGATGGCTGAGACGGGTGATCTGGAACACACGCCGCTATTTGATCTGCACGTAGAGCTTGGCGCTAAGATGGTGCCATTCGCGGGTTATTCCATGCCAGTGCAATACCCATTGGGGGTTATGAAAGAGCACCTACATTGCCGAGGGCAGGCGGGTCTTTTTGACGTAAGCCATATGGGGCAAGTGATCCTGCGTGGCGAAAGCTATGACGCGGTGGCCAACGCGTTTGAACAACTGGTGCCCATGGATGTGGTTGGCTTGGATGCCGACAAGCAGCGGTACGGGTTCTTTACCAATGATGAAGGCGGCATCGAGGATGACTTGATGTTTGCGAACCGCGGTGACCATCTTTTTGTGGTCGTGAACGCTGCCTGCAAAGAGGCCGACATCGCACGTATGAAAGCTGCGCTTGAGCCAGCCGTGACAGTCGAAGTCGTCACTGACCGCGCTTTGATTGCCCTACAAGGTCCAGCTGCAGAAGCCGCTTTGGCGCGCTTGCATCCGTTTGTTGCCAATATGACCTTCATGGACGTAGTGACCGCAAACCTGCTGGACGCAGAATGTTGGATTTCCCGTTCGGGTTACACCGGCGAAGATGGGTTCGAAATCTCTGTGCCGAGTGACATGGCAGAGGCGCTTTGCCGGGCGCTGCTTGAGATGGTTGAAGTCGAACCCATCGGCCTGGGGGCGCGCGACAGCTTGCGCCTTGAGGCAGGGCTTTGCCTTTATGGCAACGATATCGATGCCACCACCAACCCCGTCGAAGCGGGTCTCACTTGGGCCATGCAAAAGGTGCGCCGTGCCGGAGGCGACCGTGAAGGTGGCTTCCCGGGGGCTCCACATATCTTTAGCGCATTGGCGGAAGGTGTGGCCCAGAAACGCGTTGGTTTTTTGCCTCAGGGTCGTGCGCCTATGCGGGCTGGAACCCCGATTTTTGCCTCCCAAGAGGGTGGCGAGCAGATCGGTTCGGTTACGTCCGGCGGATTTGGTCCGTCAGTCAATGGACCCGTCGCGATGGGATATGTCGGCAGCATCCACGCCGCCACCGGAACCGAACTTTATGGCGAAGTCCGCGGAAAACGCATGCCACTCACCGTGGCAAAGCTGCCGCTTATCCCCGCCAATTTCAAACGCTGAACACGAGATACACAGGAGAATCCCATGAAATTCACAGAAGAGCACGAATGGCTGCGCGTCGAAGGTGACGTTGTTGTGGTTGGCGTAACCGCTCACGCGGCGGAACAGCTGGGCGACGTTGTTTTCGTCGAACTGCCAGAGGTCGATACAGAAGTCTCTAAAGACGACGAAGTTTGCGTGATTGAGTCCGTGAAAGCCGCCTCTGACATTCTCGCGCCATTGGATGGCGAGATTGTCGAAGTGAACGAAGCGCTGGTGGATGAACCGGGTAAAGTGAACGAAGACCCGATTGGCGACGCATGGTTCTTCAAAATGAAGGCCGCGGATCTGAGCCAGATGGACGACTACATGGACGAAGCGGCTTACAACGATTTCATCGGGTAACCCTACTCAACAAGAACCGCGTGGGGGGCTTTTGTCTCCTCCCGCGCCTGGCCTTGAGCCTCGCTGCAATTCCCATTTCGACTGGAGCCAAAGATGCCTTTCGAACCTACTGACTATTTGCCCTACGACTTTGCCAATCGCCGCCATATCGGCCCCTCGCCGGTTGAAATGGCAGAGATGTTGACCGTTGTCGGTGCAAAAGATCTGGACGATCTGATTGATGACACGCTGCCAAAATCAATCCGTCAAGAAAAGCCATTGGACTTTGGGCATCCATTGTCAGAGCGTGAATTGCTCTACAAAATGCGCCAAACCGCTGAGAAAAACACCCTGATGACCAGCCTGATCGGGCAGGGGTATCATGGCACGGTGACCCCTCCAGCGATCCAGCGCAATATCTTGGAAAACCCGGCGTGGTACACGGCTTATACGCCTTACCAACCAGAGATTTCGCAAGGTCGTTTGGAAGCATTGTTGAACTTCCAAACCATGGTCAGCGATCTGACTGGTTTGGAAGTGGCGAATGCTTCGCTTCTGGATGAATCAACTGCCTGTGCCGAGGCCATGACAATGGCGCAGCGGGTGTCAAAATCCAAGGCAAAGGCCTTCTTTGTAGACCGTGACTGCCATCCTCAGAACATCGCTGTTGTGAAAACTCGCGCGGAACCGCTGGGCATTGAAGTTATCGTTGGCAATCCGGCCAAGCTAGAGGCGGACAAAGTGTTTGGCGCATTGTTCCAATACCCTGGGACTTATGGCCATGTGCGAGATTTCACCGATGAAATCGCAGCACTTCATGAGAACAAAGCAATTGCGATTGTGGCAGCTGATCCACTGTCTTTGACACTGCTTAAAGAACCGGGTGCCATGGGCGCAGATATTGCTGTTGGCTCCACCCAACGGTTCGGTGTTCCAATGGGTGCCGGTGGTCCGCACGCGGCCTATATGGCAACCAAAGACGCCTATAAACGCGCGATGCCAGGCCGTTTGGTTGGTGTCTCAGTGGATGCGCATGGCAACCGTGCTTATCGTCTCTCGCTTCAAACGCGTGAGCAGCATATTCGCCGTGAAAAAGCGACGTCTAACGTGTGTACGGCGCAGGCGCTGCTGGCGGTTATGGCCTCTATGTATGCGGTCTTCCATGGGCCGAAAGGCCTGCAGGCCATAGCGCAGCGTATTCACCGCAAAACCGTGCGTTTGGCAAATGGTCTTGAAGCGGCGGGCTTCAAGGTGGATCCACAATCCTTCTTTGACACGATCACCGTGGATGTTGGGCCTTTGCAAGCCGCCGTGATGAAATCAGCACGGGACGAGAACATCAACTTGCGAATAGTTGGTGAAACCCGCGTGGGCATTACGCTGGACGAGGCCACGCGCTCTGATGTGATTGAGGGTGTCTGGCGCGCCTTTGGAATTGAAACCAAAGACGACAAACCGACGCAGGCTACCGGGTGCCGGAGAACATGCACCGCCGCACCGAGTACCTGACCCACCCGATTTTCCACATGAACCGGGCGGAAACCGAAATGATGCGCTACATGCGTCGTTTGGCGGACCGTGATTTGGCGCTGGATCGGGCAATGATCCCGCTGGGGTCTTGTACGATGAAGCTGAACGCGGCGGCAGAAATGATGCCGATCAGCTGGCCTGAATTTGCGCATATGCACCCGTTTGCCCCAAGCGAGCAGGCGGCAGGCTATACAGAGATGGTGGATGATCTCTCGGACAAGCTCTGTGTGATCACGGGCTATGACGCGATTTCCATGCAGCCGAACTCTGGTGCGCAAGGTGAGTATGCGGGTCTGTTGACCATTGCCGCCTATCACCGCGCGAATGGTGAAGGGCATCGCAACATCTGCCTGATCCCGATGAGTGCCCATGGCACGAACCCGGCTTCCGCTCAGATGGTGGGTTGGAAAGTTGTTCCGGTGAAATCCGCTGAAAACGGCGATATCGATCTGGAAGACTTCCGCGCCAAGGCTGAGAAGCACGGCGAGAACCTCGCGGGCTGTATGATCACTTATCCTTCGACCCATGGTGTGTTTGAGGAAACCGTGCATGAGGTCTGCAAAATCACGCATGATTTTGGCGGTCAGGTCTATATTGACGGCGCCAACATGAACGCCATGGTGGGCCTGTCCCGTCCCGGCGATCTGGGCGGTGACGTGAGCCACCTGAACCTGCACAAGACCTTCGCAATCCCGCATGGCGGCGGTGGCCCCGGCATGGGACCAATTGGTGTCAAAGCGCACCTGACACCGCATTTGCCGGGTCACCCCGAAACGGGAGGCACGCAAGGTCCTGTTTCTGCGGCACCACTGGGCTCTGCTTCGATCTTGGCGATCAGCTGGGCGTATTGCCTGATGATGGGCGGGGATGGCCTGACCCAAGCGACCCGCGTTGCAATTCTAAACGGCAACTATATCGCGAAGCGGTTGGAAGGGGCGTTTGACGTTCTTTACAAAGGGCCGACCGGTCGTGTTGCGCATGAGTGCATTATCGACACGCGTCCTTTTGCAGACAGAGCTGGCGTGACGGTGGAAGATATCGCGAAACGTCTGATCGACTGTGGCTTCCACGCGCCGACCATGTCTTGGCCGGTTGCGGGCACCTTGATGATCGAGCCAACGGAGTCTGAAACCAAGGCGGAGCTTGATCGGTTCTGTGATGCGATGTTGGCCATTCGTGATGAGATTGCTGCCATCGAAAAAGGTGACAGTGATGCGGAGAATAACCCGCTGAAAAACGCGCCTCACACCATGGAAGATCTGGTGAAAGATTGGGATCGTCCTTACAGCCGTGAGCAGGGTTGTTTCCCTCCTGGTGCCTTCCGCGTGGATAAGTATTGGCCGCCGGTGAACCGGGTCGACAACGCCTTTGGCGATCGGCACTTGGTCTGCACATGTCCGCCAATGGATGAATACGCGGAAGCGGCAGAGTAAAAAGAGAACGGCCCCCAATTGGGGGCCGTTTTGCCTCCGGCGGGAGTATTTTTGCAAAGAAGAAGCTTAGTCCGCGGTTCTTAGAATGCCCGCGGGCTTCGCTTTTAGGGGGCCTGAAGCGAAGGCGAGACCCGCAAGGAGCGTTGCGGCAATGCCGCCGAGGACAATCGCAAGCGCGTTGTTCCAGATCACATTGAAATCGCTTTCCAGGACAAAGTGGCTGACGGCCCAACCGCCCAAGATGCCTGCAGCAATGGCGACAATGCCCGCGGCCGCGCCGAGCAAAGCCCCGCGCATTGTGAAGCTGAGCAGAATGCGGCGACGCGTGGCACCAAGAGTCTTCAAAATGGCCGCCTCGTAGGTGCGATTTTGTTGGCCTGCTGCTGCGGCGCCAATCAAAACGAGGAAGCCAGTTAATAGGGTTGCTGCCGCGCCGTAGGCGGTGGCGGCGGCGATGGAACCGAGCACTTCTGTCACACGATCAATAGCATCACGCACGCGAATTGCGGTCACGTTGGGATAGGCGTTTGACACATCGCGCAGGATTTGCGCTTCGGCTTGCTCTTCTGCATAAACCGTCGCGATGAAACTATGAGGTGCGCCCGCTAAGGCGGCCTCGTTCATGACCAGCACAAAGCCCATTCCAGCAGTCGAGAAATCGACGTCCCGGAAGCTTGTGACGGTGCCGGTGATGTCTCGGCCCAGAATGTTCACCGTCATCTGGTCGCCAAGTTTCAAACCCATTTCTTCGGCTTCTTCCGCGGCGAAGCTGATCTGCGGGTCGCCGGTATAATTTTCGCCCCACCACTCTCCGGCCGTAAGAGTTGTCGTTTCAGGGAGCGCCCCAGCATAGCTCACGCCGCGATCCCCACGAATGACCCAATGATCGCCTGCGGTTTCCGAGGCGGGTTTGTCATTGATCTGGGTGATGATCCCGCGCAGCATCGGCGCGTTTTCCACATTGCTGACCGCTGGATCCCCTTCGACACGCTCCAAAAAACCCGGCATCTGGTCTCGTTGAATATCAACAAAAAAGTAACTTGGGGCGATGTCGGGAAGGTCCTGCGCAATGGCCGCGCGCAGGTTGCCGTCTATTTGGCCAACGGCAGCAAGAACCGAAAGACCCAAACCAAGCGAAAGCACCACAGAAGCTGCGCCTTCTCGCGGGCTGCTGATCGCAGCGAGGGCCCAACGGAGGGCTGGGCGACGGCGCGCACGAGGCGCTGTGATACGCGAGATCCAACGGATCAGGAGGGACGCAAGCGCAAGCAACAGGAGCGCGCCTGCGATGCCGCCGGTGGTCCAGAGGGTGAGGCTGACAGAGCCAGAGAAATAGCTCGCGGCACCTACAAGCAAGGCGACCAAGAGGCCCGTGGCCAGCAGATAGCGCAGGGCCGGTAGGCCCTTGGCTGCATTCATGGAGTCACGAAACAATTCTGCGGCGCGGATGTCTTCGGTGCGGGCTAAGGGCCAGAGGGTGAAGATCAACGCGGTGAGCAAGCCATAGGTTGCGGCTTCCATAAGCGGCAGCGGATGAAGCGTGATGACTGCGGGAAGGGGCAGGGCTGCCTGAATAATCGGCCCCAGCGCGATTGGTGCGATGCCGCCGAGCAGCAAACCCATCGCGATACCCAAAAGACTGAGTACGCCGATTTGAATGAAATAGGTTAAAAAGATCGTAGAGCGATCAGCGCCCAAAGATCTGAGGGTGGCAATCACATGGGTTTTTCCTGCGAGATAGGCACGGATTGCAGCGGAAACACCGACCCCACCGACTGCAAGACCTGCCAGTCCGACAAGGATCAGAAACGATCCCAGACGTTCCACAAACTCCGCCACGCCCGGTGCGCCGTTGCGGCTGTCGCGCCATCTCAGGCCGGTCTCTTCAAACTTGGACTCGGCATCGGTCTTGATCGCGTCGAGATCGCTGACATCGTTCAAAATCAAGCGATATTGCGTCTCAAACAACGTGCCGGGTGCCAACAGCCCCGAGTCGGCTAAGCTGTCCGTCGTCACAATTGTGCGCGGTCCAAGGCCAAATCCGCCGCCAGCATTGTCCGGTTCGCTGGTCAGTCGCGCAGACAGGCGGAACTCTTGCCGCCCAAGGGCAAATGTATCCCCAATGTCTAGTGCCAGCCGATCCGCAAGCAATGGGTGCATGATTGCACCCGGGAGGCCGCTCTGCGAACCCAAGGCGTCTTCTAGCGAAATCGGCTGATCAAGGACGACCTCGCCTACGAGCGGATAGGCGTCGTCGACCGCTTTGATTTGGGTGAGGCCGCGTTCGGTTTCGCCGCCGCGTGTGACCACCGCCATGGACCGGAAGTCTACTACCTCAGAAATCGCGCTGGCGTTCTCAGCCATCCAGGCGCGTTCAGGTTCTGTCGCGTAGCGATAGGTGAATTCCATTTCCGCGTCGCCACCCAATAGTTGGGTGCCTTGGGAGGTGATGCCCGCTTGGATGCTTTCACGCACCGACCCAATGCCCGCAATGGCAGCGACACCTAGGGTCAAGCATGCAAGGAAAATCCGAAAACCTTTGAGACCGCCCCGCAACTCGCGGCGGGCAAATTTTGACGCTGTCCGCAGGCTCATTCCGCGGCCTTTTTCATTGTGTCCACACGACCATCGCGCAGGCGAATAACCCGGTCACAGCGGTTTGCCAGCTCGTTGGAATGGGTCACCAGGATTAAGGTCGCCCCATGGCGGTCGCGCAGCCCAAATAGCAAATCCATGATCGCCGCACCGTTGGTGCCATCCAGGTTGCCGGTCGGCTCATCCGCTAGCAAAATCTGCGGGCGTGGGGCGGAAGCACGGGCAAGTGCGACCCTTTGCTGCTCGCCACCAGACATTTGGGCGGGATAGTGATCTGCGCGATGTCCCAGACCGACCGCTTCCAACTCTGCTTCCGCACGCTCAAAGGCGTCTTTGTGACCCGCAAGTTCCAGTGGTGTGGCGACATTTTCCAGCGCCGTCATGGTTGGGATCAGATGGAAGCTTTGGAAGACCACGCCCATGTGGTCACGGCGAAACCGCGCCAATGCATCCTCGTCCATATGGGTGATATCTTGGCCCAACGCGGTGATCGTACCGCCTGTTGAACGCTCCAGCCCGCCCATCAGCATCAAGAGCGATGATTTTCCCGAACCGGACGGCCCAATCAGCCCCAATGTTTCGCCCTTTTGGACGTCCATAGAAATGCCGTGCAAAATTTCTACCAGCCCGGCGTTGCCTTCCAGCGCCAAATGCACATCTTTGAGAGAGAGGATCGTGTCCATGGAGTATGCCTGTTGATCAATCTTAAACGCCAATATGGGGCCTTGAGTGCCATGAGCAAGGCGAGTGCTGTGCTTTTGCTGTCGACCACCGCGGTTTTTGCAGAGCCGGTCACGATTGCGGCCATGGGCGATAGCCTGACCCAAGGCTATGGTTTGCAGGCAGAGCAAGGGTTTGTGCCGCAACTTCAGGCGTGGCTGACGGGGCAGGGCGCTGAGGTAGCAGTGATCAATGCGGGCGTTTCCGGGGACACCACTGCCGGTGGTCTGTCGCGGGCTGCTTGGACGCTGACGCCGGATGTGGACGCGATGATCGTTGCCCTTGGTGGCAATGACATGTTGCGCGGAATTGACCCTGCGGCTTCAAAAGCTAACCTTGCTGGGATTTTGGACGCTGCTGCTGCACAGGACGTAGATGTGCTGCTGGTGGGCATGCAGGCCCCGGGCAACTTTGGGCCTGACTACAAAGAAGCATTTGACGGCATGTATCCGGAACTGTCGCAGACTTACGAAACTCTTCTGGCGCCGAGTTTCTTGGAAGGGCTGGGGTCCGTTGACCCGTCTGAAGTGCAAAAACTCATGCAAGCAGATGGCATTCATCCGAACTCAGAGGGTGTTGCACGCATTGTCGAGAGCCTGGGTCCGCACGTCTTGTCCCTGATCGAACAAGTCAAAGGAAGCTGATCATGCCGGGGCGTTTCTTTCTGACGACGCCCTTGGCGGACATCGCCAAATTTGCTGGGCGCGCAGATGAGGCGCTTCCAGAAGCGAAGCCACGTCGCAATATTCAGCCGGGACAGGACGTCATCGCACTCACGACGGATGGCTTTGAGCCAATGCGCTGGGGCATCATTCCTGTGGGTCGCGTGAATGCGCGGGGACGACCAGTGATGGAAACCATCATCAATGCCAGGTCAGAGACGGTCTTTGACAAAGCGGCATTTGATGGTGTCGGGCGTGCAGTGGTGATCGTGGATGGCTGGTATGAATGGACCGGCGAAAAACGCCGCAAAACCGCTTGGCGCATCCATGGCAATGCGCCGTTGATTTTTGCCGCGATCACAGATGTCTGGAAAGCCCCGGGCGGTCGAGACGTGAAGCAGGTTGCCATGGTGACCTGCGAGCCCAATAAAGACGTCGCAGACATTCATCACCGCATGGGCGTGTTGCTAAGACCCGAAGATGTACCTCTTTGGTTGGGCAATGACCTGGACGCCGCGCGCGCGTTGATGGTGCCGTGGCCGGATGGGATGCTTTCAATCGAGAAAGCGGACGATGTCGATTGGACCGCTGATTAACGTGTCTCTGCCTCTGGGCGGAGCGACGGCGCGATGGTCAACATAATCACAGCCAAGGCCAAGAGCACTCCGAAAGCGCCGCGCAGGGAAACCAATTCAGACAAAAAGCCAATCACCGGTGGGCCAAGCAGAATGCCCCCATAGCCGAGCGTCGCAACGCTTGCGATGGCTTGGGCGGGTGGCACGTTGGGATCGTTGCCTGCGCGGCCAAAGGCAAGCGGCATAGCGAGTGCGTATCCCAATCCCATGAAAAGACAGCCGATCAGGATGACCGGCACTGTTGGGCCAAAGACTACAATACCCGTGCCAATAACGGCCGCGACGCCACTGCCAATAGCGGCGCGCTGTGAGCCAAGATTTTGAATGACGACCCCACCCGCCAACCGCATCCCAACCATGGCGCTGGAGAACACAACCAAGGCAAGTGGCGCGGTTTGTTCCTCAGCAAGGGCGACTTCAATGAGATAAATCGCACTCCAATCCGCCATCGCGCCTTCCCCAAGGGTTGTGCACATGGCAAATACCCCAACCAACAAAAGCATGCCCCTTGGGATTGGGAAAAGCGGGGTTTTCTCTGGAAGCTCGCGCAGGGTTTTTGTCCAAGGAAATCGCATACCCCAAAATCCGAGTATCGGAACAATGAGCGCTGCGATTGCGAACTGCCAAGGATATGCGAGGCCTGATGAAACAGCCAAAGACCCACTAAAGGCGCCAATGCCCGCACCAAGGCTCCACATGGCGTGAAAGCTTGGCATCCAGGCACGCCCCGCCTTGCGCTCGACATCCGCAGCCCATGCGTTCATCGCCACATCCATTCCCCCATGGCAGGCTCCAAACGAAAACAAAGCAAACGCGACGCCCCAAATATTGGGTGCAATTGCGAGACCCAGCATCGAGATCGCTTTGCCCAGAGTCAAAAGCCGGGTGATCTTATCTGCCCCGTGTTGATCCGCCATGCGCCCTGCAATGGGGAAACACAAAATCGCTCCAAGCGCCAAGAGCAACAGAAGCAGGCCAAGTTGGTTGTGGGTCAGTGAGAAGGTTTCGGCGACGGCTGGAATACGTGCGGCCCAGATACCGTAGAATACCCCGTTTACAAGAAATGCAGTTGTAATCCCAAGCCAAGCGCGGCGGTTTTGCTTCAAAGTTGCCTCCTTCATCGCGCGCCATTGTTGCTTTGCGATGCTTGGTTTGAATTTTCATAAACCCCATGTGGCGCTGACTTTATAGAAATGTAACGGTGCGCCTAGACTGTTTTGGTGATCTTTTTGATGCTGCTCCAAAGCGTTTTAATTTCTACTTGGAAGAATCGCCAATCCCCACTAAACCGCGCCATCTACCTGACCAACCGCTCTTTTCGGGGGACACCTGATTGAACAAGACCTATGCAGCGCCACATGACGTCTACGGCATCAAAAAATGGGGCAAGAACCTCATTGTCGTAAATGACAAGGGAGAGATCGGGCTTAAAAACCCGCTGAACCCCGATGCGCCATCGGTCAGCCTACCGGCGATTTTGGAAGATCTGGATGATCGCGGTGTTCAAGTGCCGATGATCCTGCGGGTTTCGTCCTATTTGGAGCATGAAATCAAACACATGAACGATTGCTTCAATGAAGCAATCGCGCGGGTCGGGTATCGCGGAAAATACCGCGGAGTGTTCCCGATCAAGGTGAACCAACAAGCCCAAGTGGTGGACCGGATTGTCGAATTCGGCCGCCCGTTTGAATATGGCTTGGAGGCAGGTTCGAAACCAGAACTGGTGATTGCTTTGGCGCACCGGCTCTCTCGCGAGGCGCTGATTGTTTGCAACGGCATCAAAGACGAAGAATTCATTCGCCTCGCCATCCTGTCGCGCAAGCTTGGTTTTAACACGGCCATCGTTCTGGAAAGCCCGAAAGAGGTCGACACAGTGATCTCAGTTGCCAAAGAGCTCGACGTGGACCCGATGCTTGGGGTGCGGGTGAAACTGACCAACCAGATCTCTGGCAAATGGGAAAAGAGCTCGGGCGACCGGTCGGCCTTCGGCATGAACACGGACCAACTGGTTTTGATGGTGGATAAACTGCGCGATGCAGGCCTATTGCATTGTCTAAAGCTGCAGCACAGCCATCTGGGCAGTCAGGTGCCGGATGTGAACGATGTGCGCCGCGCTGTCACCGAAGCTTGTCGGTTCTACATTGAATTGACTCAAGAGGGCGTTCCGCTCACCCATCTTGATCTTGGCGGTGGCATGGGCGTCGACTACACCGGTGAAAACCGGGCGACGGACAGCTCTATCAACTACTCCATGCGCGAATATTGCACCAATGTGGTGGAAACCGTGGCCTATGCCATGGATGGCGCAGAGATCGATCACCCCACCTTGGTGACCGAAAGCGGCCGAGCGGTGGTCGCGACCTCATCCATGTTGATTTTCAACGTGTTGGAAGCCACCCATTACGACGCCCCCACCGCGCCAGAAGCGGAAGAGGGTGATCATCACCTGATCTCTGACCTACTGGCGATCACCGGCTACATCACCGGCGCGCGTCTGCAAGAGTGTTGGAATGACGCGAACTTCTACCGCAATGAACTGCGCGCTTTGTTCCATCGCGGCTATATCGACCTGCGCCAGATGGCCCGGGCGGAACGCATTTATCTGCACCTCATGGCGCGGATCAAAGAACATGCGGGCTTTGATGACATCCAGATCAGCGATGAGCAACTGACGAAACTTGCAGATATCTATCACTGCAACTTCTCGCTCTTCCAATCCCTACCGGATGTCTGGGCGATTGATCAGCTGCACCCGATTGTGCCTTTGCAGATGCTGGACCAAGCGCCGGACCGTCACGCGGTGTTGACCGACATCACCTGCGATAGCGACGGAAAAGTGGACCGTTTCATCCTTGCGGATGGCGTCGCGCCGACCCTTCCAGTGCACACGCTGCCCGAAGACACACCCTACTACATGGGAGTGTTCTTTGTAGGCGCTTATCAGGAAACCCTGGGCGATCTGCACAATCTCTTTGGCGACACAAATGTAGTCACAATTGACCTACGTGCGGACGGCGGTTTTGACCTGCTGCATGAACAAGAAGGCGACACCATTTCCGAGGTCATGTCCTATGTGGAGTTTGACCCTCAGGACTGCGTCGCAGAATTTCGCAAAATGGTGGATGAGGCAATCTCCACCGGCGCGCTGAAATCCAAAGACCGTAAAACGCTGATGGGGGCTTACCGTGACTCTATCAACGGCTATACATATTACGAATAACCACCTCATTCAGGAGTTCTGATCATGGGCAAAACACTGGTTGTTGGCGCAGGGGGCGTGTCCCACGCGGCCGTGCATAAAATGGCAATGAACGCGGATATCTTCACCGATATCACCTTGGCCAGTCGGACGAAGTCCAAATGTGACGCCATCGCAGCTGCCGTGAAAGAGCGCACTGGGGTGACGGTTAAGACCGCTCAACTGGACGCAATGGATGTGGAAGCGACCGCTGCGCTGATCCGCGAAACCGGTGCGGAACTGCTGGTGAACCTTGCGCTGCCATATCAAGACCTGAAACTGATGGATGCTTGCCTGCTGGCGGGTTGCCACTATCTGGATACGGCGAATTATGAGCCAGAAGACGTGGCTAAATTCGAATACCATTGGCAATGGGCCTATCAGGGCCGTTTCCGCGATGCAGGTTTGACCGCAATCTTGGGATCGGGCTTCGATCCGGGCGTGACATCTGTGTTTGCCACATGGCTGAAGAAGCACAAGCTCGACACCATTCGCCAGATCGACATTCTGGACGCAAACGGTGGTGATAACGGTCAGGCCTTCGCCACCAACTTCAACCCGGAAATCAACCTGCGCGAAGTGCTCGCAGAGGTGCGCCACTGGGAAAACGGCGCGTGGCAGCACAGCCCTGCCTTGACCAACAAAGTGACTTTCGACTTCCCAGGTGTTGGCGAAAAGAACATGTATCAGATGTATCACGAAGAGCTGGAAAGCCTGTCCACGCACTTCCCGGAAATCGAACGTGCACGATTCTGGATGACCTTCGGCGATGCTTACATCATGCATGCCACCGTGCTGCAAAACGTCGGCATGACCCGCATCGATCCGGTGATGCATGATGGCAAAGAAATCATCCCGATCCAGTTCCTGAAAACCCTGCTGCCAGATCCCGGTGATCTTGGCGCGCTGACCAAAGGCAAGGCTTGCATTGGTGATATCGCCACAGGCCAAGCCAAAGACGGGTCTGGCGAGAAAACCTACTACATCTACAACATCTGTGACCACGAAGAGTGCTACGCGGAAGTTGGGTCCCAAGCGGTGAGCTATACAACCGGTGTGCCTGCAATGATTGGCGCGGCTCAGCTCCTCAAAGGCAATTGGAAAGAGCCGGGCGTTTGGAACATGGAGCAATTGGACCCAGATGACTTCATGGATATGCTCAACGAACACGGCCTTCCATGGCAGGTGCACGAGCTTGACGCTCCCGTCGACTTTTGAAACGCATAGACGGGCCTAAACGGCCCCTTCTTCTTTGAAAAAATACTCCGGGGGAGGTCGAAAGCCCCGCTTTCGACCCTGGGGGCAGAGCCCCCGGCAGCCTCCGACAGGAGGCTCCACCAATGCCCGAAATGATGACCACCCAGGCCGGCGACCCAGGCGCGTTTACGTCCTTTGACCTCTCCCGCGTCCCATCGCCCTGTTTTGTCGTGGACGCGGCGAAGGTCGAAGCCAATCTGGAAATTCTCAAAGACGTCTCTGACCGCTCCGGTGCCAAGGTTCTGGCGGCACTCAAAGCCTTCTCGATGTTCTCTCTTGCGCCCTTAATCGGCAAATATCTTGCGGGAACCTGCGCCAGCGGCATCTATGAAGCACGTCTCGCGCGTGAAGAATATGGCGGCGAGGTCACGACGTTCTGTGCGGGCTACAAAGACAGTGAGATCGACGAGATCATCGAACTTTCTGACCAAGTGATCTTCAACAGCGTCGCGCAAAAAGACCGTTACCTTGCCAAATGCCAAGCCGCAGGGGTGGATGTGGGTTTGCGCATCAACCCGGAATATTCCGTGGGCGAGGTTCCAAAATACGATCCCGCCGCGCAATTCTCGCGCCTTGGAGTGCCCATCAGTCAGCTTACCCCAGAGGCCATGCAGGGGGTGAATGGCATCCACATGCACACGCTTTGCGAGCAGGGTGTTCAACCGCTAATGCATGTCTGGTCCGCGATCGAGTTCAAGCTGCTGCCCTATTTCAAGCAATTGAAATGGTTGAATTTTGGAGGTGGGCACCACATCACGCGTGCGGACTACGACCGCGATGTGCTGATCCAACTGATTAAGGATATCGGAGACAAATACGAGATCGAAGTCGTCCTAGAACCCGGCGAAGCCATCGCTTTGGATGCAGGTATTCTGGTGGGCGAAGTGCTCGACACCTTTATCAATGAAAAGCAGATCGCAATCACCGATATTTCGGCCACCTGCCATATGCCTGATGTGATTGAAGCCCCGTATCGTCCGGCATTGCTTGGGGAAGCCCAACACGGGACGACCTACCGTTTGGGCGGCCCGTCTTGTTTGGCTGGTGACGTTATCGGTGACTACACATGGCCCAAGCCGCTCGCCGTTGGGCAACGCTTCGCATTCTTGGATCAGGCACATTATTCCATGGTGAAAACCAACACGTTTAATGGCGTACCTCTTCCAGCCATTGCCCTCTGGGACAGCCGCACGGATGAGCTGAAGATCATCCGCGAATTTAGCTACGCAGATTTCAAGGACCGTCTGTCATGAGTGTTTTTCTCGATGGCGAACTTAGCGCGGAAGAACGCAGCTCCGCCGGACGTTTCCAAATCATCCCGGTGCCACTCGAGCGCACCGTTTCTTACGGTTCAGGCACAGAGAACGGCCCAGCCGCAATTATCGAAGCATCCAATGAGCTCGAACGGATCACGAATGGCCAAGAGCCCTGCGCAGATGGTGTGTTCACCCAAGAAGCTGTCGATTGCACCGGTGATTTGCCGGATGTAATGGAGCGCATCGCTGCGCGCACTAACGCAGCGGTCCTAGCGGGGCAGGTCCCTGTCACTTTAGGCGGAGAACATTCGCTCTCTTATGGAGCCGTGATGGGTGTAGCACGTGCACTCAATAAACCGGTTGGCCTCGTGCAAATCGATGCCCATGCCGACCTACGGGTTGCCTATCAAGGTAATAAGCACAGCCATGCCTCAGTCATGCATCTCTTGTCCGAGCAAGGGGTGCGGCTTGCACAATTTGGTGTCCGCGCGCTTTGCCAAGAAGAAATGGACAGCCGCGCAGCCAACAGCGTTTTCTTCAAAGATGCGGAAGAACTCGTCGTGGGTAATATTCACGAGGTCGATCTCCCTGACGACTTCCCAGAAGACGTCTATGTGAGTTTTGATGTGGACGGGTTAGACCCAAGCCAGATGCCCGCGACAGGCACACCGGTGCCCGGCGGCTTAGGCTACTATCAAGCTTTGCGACTGGTGGAACACGCCCTCAAGGGCCGTAGATGTGTCGGCTTGGACGTGGTCGAGCTTGCGCCGGATGGCAATGCTGCGTGGGATTTCACCGCTGCGCAAATTGCCTATCGGCTCATGGCCGCTTGCTAAGCCTGCCCCATCTTAAGGTGCCGGAGTGAAACCCGTCGTCTCGCGCACCTTAAGTTCAGTTCGATATTGGATGGTCTCCGTCTCGGTCCGCTTTCCTTCAATACGGTCGAGCAAAAACGTCGCCGCATTATTTGCCATCAACTCGATGGGCTGCTGTACCGTTGTGAGACTGATGATATCCCAACCGGCCATCTCAATCCCGTCAAAGCCAACCACCCAAATGTCTTCGGGCACGCGGCACCCGGCAGCCTTCAAACCATTCATAATCTGAATGGCAATCAAGTCATTGCCGCAGGCAATCGCGTCGGGCGGATTGTCGGCACCAAAAATATCCATACCCAATTGGCGAAAGGCATTGTCCTTAAAGGGGCGCGAAAAAAAGAGATCTGGATCCGGCGTGATTCCAGCGGCGCGCAACCCTTCTCGGAACCCTTGTTCGCGATCCGCCAAAGTGGTGCGGTCCTTAGGGCCGTTCACAAACGCCACTTTCTTGCGTCCGCACTTCACCAAGTAATCTGCCAGATCAAAAGCCCCTTGGTGATTGGTCGAGACCACCTGATCGCAGTCCAGTTCGTCAAAAGAACGGTTGATTGAGACAAGCGGCATATCCGCTTCATGCGCCGCTTTTGCCGCTTCGCTTTGTTGATTGGCGGCAGTGAATACCAAACCGTCAACAAGCCCAGAACGGATCGCGCTGATAAGACCGTCCTGTCCGTTTTCGTCCGTATTCCACACCACCACCCGACGGCCCTTTGCGGTGAAACTGCGGGTGAGAGCTTCTAGAATCTCTGGCACAATGGGGTTCGTGACGCGCGAAACTGCGACCCCCACGGCGGCAGATTGGTTGGTGCGCATGGCTTGGGCGAAGGCGTTCGGCCGGTAGCCGTGGGCCTTGACCACCTGCATGACCTTTTCTTTGGTCGCGGCTTTAACGCCATCGCTGCCCGATAGAACCCGCGACACCGTCGCCTGTGAAACCCCTGAGAGTCGGGCGATGTCGACGCTACTGAGCTTTTTTGGTTTCGTATTCATTTGGACTCACTAACAAATATTGGGCGTTTTGGGAATATGAAAAAATATTATTGAATACGTATACATTTCTGCTATCAATTTTGGAAACCACGAGTCGGAAGATCAGAATGCCTTACGAAACAACCCTTCTTATTCAGCTTGCGGTCGGCTTGCTTGTCACCGGCGCTCTAGCGGGTGTGTTGGCGGGGTTGCTGGGTGTGGGCGGTGGTATTGTCATCGTTCCGGTGCTGTTTTTGCTATTTGATTTTCTTCAGGTTCCGCAGGAAGTGGCGATGCATCTGGCTGTCGGGACATCTCTGTGCACAATCATTCCGACTTCCATTTCTTCTGCGCGGTCCCATTATCGGCGCGGCGCGATCGACGTTAGTCTGCTCAAGCGTTGGGCGCCTCTAATCTTTGTGGGTGCGCTGGTTGGCGGCCTGCTGTCCAAAGTCCTCAATGCCGAAGTTCTGACCCTCATCTTCGGCTTTGTCGCATTGGCGGTCGCGATCAACATGGCGATTCCGAAAACGCTGGTTGTGTCCGAGTCGCTGCCGTCTGGCGTCGTTGGGGCAGGGGCTGTGCCCGTGGGTATTGGCGGGTTTTCAGCCCTCATGGGTATCGGTGGCGGCACATTGTCGGTGCCGGTCCTCAGCGCATTTTCCTTCCCAGTGCATCGCGCGGTTGCGACGGCATCGGCCTTTGGGCTGGTGATCGCCGTGCCCGCGGTGTGCGGATTTATCTGGTCAGGCCTAAATGTGGATGGCCGACCTCCTTATTCCTTCGGGTATGTGAGCGTACCAGCCGCGGTGCTGATTTTCTCGGTCAGTGTTTTGACCGCGCCTTTGGGGTCCAAGCTGGCGCATAGTTTAAACCCAGCACGTCTAAAGCTCGCCTTCGCTCTCTTCTTATTTCTGACCGCATTGCGCATGCTGTGGTCCGTGTTCGGGATGGGATAAACAGGCAAATGAAACATATGAACTAAAGATCATTTTTCGCGAAATGGAACCTTGAAACTGTCAACTTGGGAGGAGCCAAAATGACAATTAAGACAAACAGAAGAAACTTTCTAACCACCGCCGCTGTCGCAACCGCTGCAGGAGGGTTGGCAGCACCTGCATATGCCACCGGAAAGCGTACCCTAAAGATGGCAACCGGCTGGCCAAAGAAGTTCCCAGGTCTCGGCGTTGCATCGCAACGGATCGGTGACGCCATCACCGCAGCCAGCGATGGTCGCCTGACCGTCGAAGTCTTTGGCGCGGGTGAGCTAGTGCCTCCATTCGAGGCCTTTGATGCGGTCGCATCCGGCGCAGCGGACCTTTACCACGCCGCAGAATATTACTGGCAAGGGAAATCCACGGCATTCAACTTCTTCGCGGGCGTACCGTTTGGCATGACCACAGCGGAACACAACGCGTGGATCTACCACCGCGGTGGCCAAGAACTGTGGGAAGAAGTCTCTGCATCCTTTGGCGTGATCGCGTTCATGGCGGGTAACTCTTCTGCGCAAGCGGGTGGTTGGTTCAACAAAGAGATCAACTCTGTGGATGACCTCAAAGGTCTGAAAATGCGTATCCCTGGCTTTGGCGGTAAAGTGATCGACGAAGTTGGCGGCACAGCCGTGACCTTGCCAGGTGGCGAGATCTTCTCTGCGCTGCAGTCCGGTGCGATTGACGCGGGCGAGATGGCTGGTCCTTGGATCGATCTGGGTTTTGGTTTCTACAAAGCGGCCAAATATTTCTACAATCCGGGCTTCCAAGAACCGACTTCCGCTGAGAGCCTTGGTGTGAACCTCGACCTATGGAACGATATGTCTGCAGCGGATCAACAAGTGATCAAACTGGCTGCGGCGCAAGAAAATGTGATGAACCCAGCGGACTTCATCGCAAACCACTCCCGGTCATTGGATATCCTGCTGAAAGAGCACGGTGTCGAGCTGCGTTCTTTCCCAGACGAAGTGATGATCGAACTCGGCAAAGCCACCAAAACGGTGCTTGCGGATGCCGCCGCTGCCGATCCGCTGACAGGCAAGGTTTATGAAAGCTATATGGAGTTCCTTGACGAGGTCTCCGGTTGGACGGAACAATCCGAACAAGCTTACCTGCGTGCTCGCTCCCTGGCACGCGCGTCCTAAACCTATTGATCCGGGAGCGGCTTTGTTCGCTCTCGGATCATCGACTTCCTAGGAGACCTCTGGTGATTGAGATCATCGAAAAAACCAATCGCCAGTTGGGGCGAATTGCGGCCTATTGCGCTGTGGTCATGATGCTTGCGCAAGTGTTTTCCGTGGTGGCACGCTATGTGTTCAGCTACGGGATCATCGCGGTACAAGAAACGGTGGTTTACGGCCACGCGTTGATGTTCCTTTTGGGTGCTGCCGTCGTTTTGCAAACCAACGAACATGTGCGTGTTGATGTCTTCTACGGATCAGTCAAACCGCGCACCCGCTACCTGATTGATCTCATTGGTCTTATCGGTTTCGTACTGCCGGTTGCATTGTTGATTGGCTATTATTCATGGCCATACGTTGCACGTGCATGGTCGACCTATGAAGGGTCTCGTCAATCCGGCGGTTTGCCTGCTGTCTTTCTCCTAAAAACCGCCATCCTGATTTTCTCAGCGTCTCTGTCACTGCAAGTTATCGCGACCGTTACGAAGCTGCTGCGCGGTGAAAGCTGGAACCGGGAGAAAGTCTAATGGCGACCGACGCAATCCTTGTTTCCCTGCTTTTCATCGTCGCTTTTGGCACGGTGCTCGGCGGTATCCCTGTGGCCTTTGCTTTGGCCGGTGCCGCATTCTGGATGTCTGTCATCGCTAGCTTCTTTGGCCTGTTTGATTTCTCGACTTTTGCTGCTGTTCCATCGCGCATCTATGGCACGGCGATGTTCAACGAAGTGCTCACAGCGGTGCCGCTCTTCATCCTGATGGGGGTGATCCTAGAGCGCAGTAAGGTTGCCGAAGACCTTCTGACCAATATGGGGCATGTGGCACGTCGACTGCCCGCGGGCCTTGGTATTTCCGTCACCCTTGTGGGTGCACTTCTTGCCGCCTCCACAGGAATTGTCGGCGCCACCGTTGTTGCAATGGGCTTGCTGAGCCTGCCGACCATGCTCAAACACGGCTACAAACCATCCCTCGCCGCGGGCTCAATCTGTGCGTCCGGTACGCTTGGTCAAATTATTCCACCATCCATTGTCTTGGTGTTCCTAGGCGACCAGCTTTCTGGTGCCTACATGGAGGCCCAACGGGAAATCGGCAACTTCTCCCCTGATCCGGTTTCCGTTGGTGACCTCTTTGCCGGGGCCATGATCCCCGGTATCGGCCTCGCCTGTCTTTACATGCTCTATCAGCTGATCATCGGTATATTACGCCCACAGGATTGCCCGCCCGTGGTGGCTGATGAGGAAGACAACACGTCGATGCAGCAAATCCTCGTTGCATTGCTGCCGCCTCTCTTGCTGATCATTGCGGTGCTTGGCTCCATTCTTGCTGGTGTCGCGACCCCAACCGAAGCCGCGGGCGTCGGTGCCACTGGCGGTCTGCTGCTTGCGGGACTGCGGATGAGCCGTCAGGACGCTGCCGAAGGCCAGCAAGGCTACCCGCTTCTAAGCAAGCTGATCGGTTCCGCCATCGTTGCAATCTTCGTGCTGCCGGTTTTGCGGAGCGTTGCAGATCTACGCATGACCCTTGAGGTGGTGACCACATATAACATGATCTGCTTTGCCCTTGCGGTCGCCGCGAGCACAGTTCTGATCATCGGCCTAGCGGCCGCGCTTTTGGTTCTCATGCGCCGCAAGCAGCTGGATCAGATCGTTCAGAATACGATGAAAGTCTCTACTTTGGCTTTTGCGATCTTGATCGGGGCGACCATCTTTTCGCTGATCTTCCGTAGCTTTGGCGGCGAGCACGTGGTGACCCATGTCATGGAGCAGATCCCCGGTGGTACATATGGCGCGCTCATTGCCGTATCGCTGTTGGTGTTTGTTCTCGGCTTCTTCCTCGACTTCATCGAGATCGTCTTCATCATCATGCCAATCGTTGCCCCGGTGATCCTGCAATCCGACATCAACCCGGTGTGGTTTGGCGTCCTAATTGCGATGAACTTGCAGACGTCGTTCCTCACGCCACCTTTTGGATTTGCGCTGTTTTATTTGCGAGGGGTGGCTCCGCCCGAGGTGAAGACGGCGGATATCTACCGCGGTGTGTTGCCTTTCATCGCCATCCAGATCTTTGCCTTCTTGGTCGTCTTTAGCTTCCCTGCTTTGGCCACTTGGTTGCCCTCTGTCATCTATCGATAAAGGCTTGAGAATTCCGTCATGACTTACCTGACCCCGAATACAAAAATTCCTGCGACTGATGGTGATATGGATGCCTTTGTGATCCTGCCGCCTGAAGGCGTCAAAGCGACTGTCATCATGCAGGTCGAACTGTGGGGAATGACACTGCATATGCAAGAGGTTGCTCATCGTCTTGCTGCGGAAGGTTATGCAGCGGTTGTGATCGATCTGTTTCGCGGCGCACACCCTCCGGTGCCTTCAGATCCTCACGAAAAATGGGCGAAGACCTTTGAAGGCTTCAGCGATATTCGAGCAACATTGGATAGCCGCCATGCCCTAAGCTGGGTGCTGGATGGTGGTCTTGGCTGTGATCCTGGCAAAGTCTTTGCATGGGGCTTCTGCATGGGCGGGCGGTTCGCGCATAACCTAGCGGCCTTCGATCCGCGCCTCACCGGAGCCATTAATTTCTATGGCCGCGTGAACTACCCGCGTATGGACAATAAACCGTTCTTGCCCATTGAGGTCACACAGATGATCGAATGCGCCTATCTCGGAGCTTTTGCCGAAACCGACGGGCTCATCCCGCCAGAAGACGTGGCGCAGGTCACCAAAGATCTCGCGAGCAATTCAAAGGCCGAAATCCGCGTCTACGAGGGAACAGAACACGCTTTCTTCAATGATCATCGCGAAGCCTATCACGCGGGTGCCGCTGCAAAGGCGTGGCAGCACGTTCTAGATTTTTTGCAGAAGCATGGCTGACGTCATCTATATTCAAAGCGGCACTGCGAAGCTCTGTCTCTCTGTAAAGGGAGAAGGGGAGCGGTTGCTGTTTATTGGAGGAACCGGATGGGATTTGCGCAAGCCGGCCGGTCCGTTGAATTCGCCCCTACTTAGGCAATTTCAAGTCGCTCTTTACGATCAACGAGGGCAGGGGCGTTCTGACAAACCCCCAGCGCCTTACACGATGCTTGATTACGCGAATGATGCGATCGCTGTCGCGGATGCCTTGGAGTGGGATCACTTCCACCTTGTGGGCTATTCTTTCGGCGGCATGGTCGCGCAAGAGGTGGCGATCAGACATCCAAATCGCATCGATCGACTGGTTCTTGCTGCGAGCACACCCGGAGGAAAAGGCGGTGCATCCTTCCCCGTTGAGCAGCTTCTTGACCTATCGCCGGTAGACCGGGCACGTGAAGGCCTTCTGATCGCGGACAAGCGCTTTGCGGATCAGCTCTCACACGACCCTGAAACAGCAGTAAATCGGATCAAGAGCCGAGCCGCCGCACAGACCCAGTTTATTGATGAGCCAGGTGCGCGCGAAGGCCTCCACGCCCAGCTTGGAGCGCGGTCACAGCATGATTGCTATGAGCGTTTAGATCAGATCTCCGCGCCAACGCTGGTCTTGGCGGGAGAGTCTGATGGGCAAGCGCCTTTGGATGCTCAAATGAGAATGGCGGAGCAAATTCCAAGCGCGTCCTATATGACCCTCCCGGGCCCTCATGATTTCTTGTTTGAGGACGATACGGCCTATGGTGTGATCGCAGATTTCTTAGATACCGGCGACCACAAAAAGTCGATCTCAGCGGAGTGAGGCCATCCAGTCGAGTGATGCATCGGTCGGCCCAGAAGGCTTGTACTCGGCTCCCAGCGGTTGAGCGTAGCTCAGTGACTTCAGGTGATCGAAGATGAAAGAGTAGTTCAGTTCGCCTTGATCAGGTTCTCCACGGCTTGGCACACCCGCAAATTGTACGTGACCAATTTTAGGCATCAGCTTGGTCAGTCGGTTGCAGATGTCGCCTTCCATTAGCTGCACGTGATAGCAATCAAACATCAGGCGAATGTTGTCAGCGCCAACTTCATCCATGATGGCGACCGCTTGGTCGGTTGTCGTCAAAAAATACCCCGGGGCCGCGTAAGAATTCAGGGGTTCAATCAGGATCGTGATCCCCAACGGTGCAGCTTTTGCACTTGCGTATTTGAGTGTGTCGACAAAGGCGGCGTGGGCGTCAGGTCCTTCCGCGAAACCCGCCATGACGTGCACATTTGGTGTATTAAGCGCCGCTGCATAGGCAAGCGCCTCGTCAACCGCCGCGCGCGCGTCTTTCGAGCGGCCGGGCAGGGCAGACAGCCCATTTTCGCCGGGATTGCCTTGCCGTGTGTTCAGGCCCAGCATCTTGAGCCCGGTTTCTTCCAAAGCGGCGGCCACTTCTCCGACAGGCACTGCATAGGGCCAATGGCACTCGACCGCGTCAAACCCCGCCGCCTTCGCTGCGCGGATTGCGTCTGGCAGGCTGTGTTCGGTCCAAAGAAATCCAAGGTTGGCAGAAAACTTCATACGTCCCAATCCACATTAAAGCGTGTCACCAGGTTCTGAACATCGTCTTCGGTCAAGCCGCGCGGTTTCATGCCCTGGGTGATGACTGCAAGCTTTGCCGTCTCTTCCATTTCCTCAATTGCGCTGCAGGCCGTATCGATGTCCTTGTCCGCCACCACGGGCCCGTGATTGGCGAGCATTACCGCTTTACGAGTGCCGTTAAGCGCACGCACCGCATCACCCATCGCATCATCGCCTGGAAGAAAGAAAGGCAGCATCTTCACCTTCCCAAGCCGCATGATCCCGTAAGGGGTCAGCGCAGGCAGGAAGTTGTCCGCATCTACGCCCGGTAGCATCGATAGCGCCACGCAGTAGGTGGAGTGCAAATGCACCACCGCGCCAGTTTCTGGTCGGGAGTCATAGAACGCGCTGTGTAGCGGCATTTCCTTAGTGGGTTTGTCCCCATCAATCAGAACACCATTTGCATCAAATCGAGATAAGCGCGCCGGGTCCAAACGACCAAAACTGGTGCCGGTCGGCGACACCAAAAGGCCGCCGTCTTCAGTGCGCGCTGAAACGTTGCCGGTGGAACCGCCAGTTAGTCCACGCTCGAACATGGATTTTGACAGGATACAGATCTGCTCGCGGAGTTTGGATTCGCTGCTCATTACTCTTCCAGTTTGCTCAAGGCGGTGGCGAAGAAAGTCTCATTGCCAAAGTTGCCGGATTTCAGCGTCAACGCAATGTCATGACCTTCGGAGTTGCAATAGGTCCACGGCACACCGGGCGCGATTTCCGCGCCGATGATTAGCCGATCCGTGCCAAGCGCTTTGGTCACCGCGCCAGATGTTTCACCACCCGCCACAACAAACCGCCGTGCACCTTGGTCGCGCGCGGCAAGCGCGCATTTGGCCAAGGTATCTTCCACTAACTCTCCAGCTTCGGCGACGCCGAGTTTGGCTTGGACCTCTTTAACCTTCTCAGGCTCTGCGCTTGCGTAAACGAGAGGCGCTTCGGTGAGGTCTTGCGCAGCCAACCAGTCCAATGCAGCTTGCGGTCCATTTTCTGCAAGCTCCAAGGCGTCCAATTGCAAGCTAGGGGCGCCAGTGTCCTTATAAGCTTGCACCTGTGCACGCGTCATAGCTGAACAGCTGCCCGACAGAATGATCGCAGTGCCGGCCAGACTTGGCTTGTCAGCCGTCTGCGCTTCCGATGGAAAGAGCCCTGCATCTTTGTAGAGCTGCGGCAACGGCATCGCGACGGCACTGCCGCCGGTCATCAGGGACATGTCCTGGCAGGCTTCCGCAATGACACCCAGATCATCGTTTGAGACCGCGTCCACAACCACATGGGCCACGCCTTCGGCTTTCAGCGCTTCAAGACGATCTTTCAAAGCAATGGCCCCTTTGGCCACGGTCAACCGATTTGCAAGCCCAACGGGCTGTTTCACCTGAGGTTCCAGCAGACGCATCAGGTTGCTGTCAGTCATCGGAGTCAGCGGATGGTTCTTCATCGGGCTTTCCGACAGGGGGTGTTCGCCGACAAACAGGTTGCCCATAAAGATCGAGCGCCCATTCTCTGGGAAGGCTGGACAGTAGATTGTTTGATCGGCTCCCAGTGCCTCCATCAAAGCTTCAGAAACCGGGCCAATATTGCCCTCTGGTGTACTATCGAAAGTGGAGCAATATTTCCAAAAAAACCGCTGCGCGCCCGCTGCTTTGAGCCAGTCAAGCGCCGCTAAAGTTTCCGCAACAGCTTCTCCAACCGGGGCAGTTCTCGATTTCAAAGCGATGACTTCAAAGGCAGCAGTGTCTTTAGGCGGCTCACTTGGTACACCGATGCGCAGGCTTACTTTGACGCCCGACCGCGCGAGCAAGCCGGCGAGGTCGGTCGCGCCCGTAAAATCATCTGCGATACATCCAAGGATGGTGGTCATGGTTAAGCTTTCTTTGGCAGGGTCAGGCCCGCATTCTGGGCATAAACTTTGGCGACCGCTGCGTCGTCTTCATGCCCCAATCCCATACCCGCTGCCGCGAGGAATTGTTGCATGGCCGCTGCGGTAATCGGAGCGCTGAATTGAGCAGATTTCGCAATGTCGAGAACAATGCCCAAATCTTTCGGCCAGATGTTAACCGAACTGTGTGGCGTATAATCGCCGTCAACAATATGCGGTGCGCGGTTTTCCAGCATCCAACTTGTGCCCGCGCATTGTGAAATCACCTCAACGAAAGTTTTCGGCTCAATTCCTTGCGTCATGCCAAAGGTCAGCGCCTCGGCCATGGTTGCAATGTGTACGCCAGCGAGCAATTGGTTTGCGGCTTTCATTGCAGAACCTGCGCCAGCTTCGTCGCCAAGCTCAAACACGGTTTCAGCCATAGCATCCAATGCAGGGCGTGCCGCCGCAAATGCCTCCGGCGTACCAGACGCCATGATAGAGAGTTGGCCATTGGCAGCTTTGACCGAGCCACCCGAAATTGGGGCGTCAAGGTAATGCACACCTGCTTCAGAGCAACGGCTTGCCATGTCCCGTGCAAATTCTGGTGGCACGGTTGCGCAGGCCAAGACCGCTGAGCCGGGCTTCATAGAGGCTACAATCCCGTTGGCGCCAAAAAGGACCGATTCCGTTTGTGCGGCATTTAGGACGACGACAACCGCGGTATCGACTGTAGGAAGAGTGCTCTCTCGGTCTCCAGGCGCACCCCCTTCCGCACGAAAGGCGTCAACACGTTCTTCAGAGATGTCAAATCCATAGGTTTCATGGCCCGCGCGTAAAACGGATTGCGCCATGCCATATCCCATAGATCCCAGGCCGATGACCGCAATTTTCGTTTGGGTGCTTTGTCCCATAATGTCCAATCCTTCGTGCTCGCGGCAAAATGTGTTTAACTGTGTTTACGTAAACACAGCACAAGCTGTATAAGGCGTTGTAGCAAGGGTTGTCAATCAGATGGGTTGCGAATTGTTAGCGCTAGCATCAATGCGAGCGTTCGACATCGGTTAAGTGGTTTGGCCGATAACCAAGCGTGTCTTCAAGGCTTCTTTTGGCGGGTCATCAGGTGAATCTAGAGCGACATATTTCGCTGCCCGCACGCCCATTTCGTACAGTGGAGTATGAGTCGTTGTTATTTGCTGTGGCAAAGCCGCCAGAAAGGGAAGGTCGTTAAAGCCCGCTAAAGCGATATCGCCGGGGACTGAAACCTCATTTGTTATGCAATGCATTAAGGCCCCAGCTGCGAGGTCATCGTTTGCGCAATAGATTGCATCGCATCCTTCTGCTTTCTGCAGACAGGTGGCCGCAAGGTCGCGCCCAAGTGTCATTGAAGAGGGCGCTTTGGAGATTCTTTCGTAGATGATCTCACCGTCGCCCGCCAAAAGCGTGTCGCGAAAAGCGCTAAAGCGCTTCGCGGCTCGGAGGTCATCGCCGCCTTGACTGCCTAAATAGGCCACTCTGAGATGGCCGCGTGCGAGGAAATGCCGGGCCATGTCAGCTCCAGCTGTTTCCTGCGAAACACCGAAAGAGGCCGAGATCGGAGTGCCATCCGCATCCATGATTTCAGCAACCCGCGCACCGGACTGGACCACCGCTCGTTTCAATCCTTCCGTATGTTCTAGTCCGGACAGGATCAGGCCGCTGGGTTGCCAAGACAGCATGTCGCGCACCAAAGTCTCTTCAGCTGTCGCTGAATATTCGGAAACGCCAAAAACCGGGCGCATATTCAAGCTCGAAAGTGTGTCATTGATGCCTGCTAAAACATCTGTGAACACGTGGTTTTTCAACGTCGGAAGAACCACCCCGATCATCGGGTTTTTCATGCCCCGCTGAACCGAAGCAAGCCGATTGTGGATGTATCCCAGCTTCGCCGCCGCATCCGCCACACGTTTCTTCACATCTTGTGAGAAATACCCGTCGCCCCGCAGAACGCGACTGACAGTCATTTGGCTCACCCCTGCCGCCGCGGCGACATCGTGCATGGTGGGTCGATCAGAATTCACCATGATTTCGCCTGCTGTCCTTTTTTCTGATTTGGGTGCTCAACACGCCTGCGCTCCTATTCTTTTATATTGGTTTACGTAATCACGTCAGCCATGTTCTATATGTTTACGTAAACGCAATTTCGTTGGGCGTCGAGTGCCCGGATGGGATGCAGAGCCAGGGCGCAGTTATGCAAAAGGTTGATGGCGCTAACATCTGCAGTTAGGCATGCAGTGACGAAGGAATGCAAAGAGGGACCCATGACCGAAACCAAAGAAGCCATCGCTCTTGTCGCCCACGATCAACGCAAGGACGATCTTGTGGCTTGGGCAAAGCTACATGCGGATCAACTTAGCCAGTATGATTTATACGCGACGGGCACTACAGGGGGGCGCTTGGCGAAAGAAGCAGGTCTTGACCTCACCGCCCTTAAAAGTGGCCCACTTGGCGGAGATGCCCAGATCGGCGCAATGATCGCTGAGGGTCGGCTGAATAACCTTATTTTCTTCATCGATCCACTGACGGCGATGCCTCACGATGTGGATGTGAAATCGTTGCTGCGATTGGCCATTCTCTATGAAACCAAGCTGGCTGTGAACGAGGCATCTGCGTCCGCAATGTTTCCGTTGCAAGACGACTAACACCGCATAACAAACCGCAGGTGTGCTTAATCTGATGTATGGCTGATGGTGCTGCTGGGGAGGATTGAACTCCCGACCTCACCCTTACCAAGGGTGCGCTCTACCACTGAGCTACAGCAGCAGCGTGAGCGGCTACTTAGACGCAATCCTTACGCAGCGCAAGCGATTCAATCACGATTTTTTCGTTTTTTCTGATCCACGCTTTCGGCTTCTGAGGAGAGCTATATCGCTTCAGTTTTGCGCGCTTTACCCGAAAGCAAATCAGCATAGGATTTCGTACGGTTCGCAATGAAATCCGCCAAAGCTCGCAGACGCGCATTGTTACGGGTTTCGGGGTGCCGCAGAAGCCAAAGGGTTTGAAATGGTGGGCAATCGGGATCAGACAATCGGCGAAGCCCGGGCTCGTTATCAGCCAGGAAGCAGGGCAAATAGCATAGGCCGACACCTAATTTGCAGGCGGTCAATTGCGCTGGCATATGCGACATGTACACCGCATCCAACGCATCAGGGAAAGGCGTTGTCTTCTTCCAAACGGCGGCTGTTTCTTTTGGCGTGAAGCAAATCCATTTCGCATCGTTGCCCTTTTCAATCTGTTCCGCGTAAGCATGGCTCGCATAGACCGCTCGAGCTGTCTCTGTGAGCCGACGACCGATCAGATGTCCCTGCGGCGCAGCCCCAAAACGGAGTGCCAAATCGGCTTGTCCCCGATCCAGATCCGCCAATGTATTTCCCACACGTATATCTAAAGTGATCTCTGGGTAGGTATCTGCAAACTCTTGCAAAACTGCCATGTAGGGGCTTGTTGCCAATGCATCGAGTATGCTGATCGATACATGACCCCGCAGCACTTGATCCTGCCCAAAGGCCCGCCGAGACAGGGCAAACAACCGCTCTTCGATTTCTTCTGCCGTGCGAAAGAAATCCTCCCCTGCCGCGGTGAGATGATAGCGACCTTTCTCTGGTTCAAACAGGGCGACCGGACTGCGCGAGGTCAGCGCATCAATGCGTCGCGAAATCGTCGAATAACTCACACCGCAAGTCGCCGCTGCATCGCGCATATTTCCCGCCCGGATTAGAGCCAAGAAAAGCTTCAAGTCTTCCCAGTTGTCTTGTTGCATTTTTGAACGCTCGTGTCTCAATTGGTGCAATTTAAATGCCATTATCGCAACGCTACCTTGTTCAGGCAAGCCCAATACTTGGGTGCACTTAAGAACCTAAACATGAGGAAAAGACATGAAACTCAAAGCTCTGGTGACCGCGTTGTTGATGTCCGTCGTGGGCACGGCCAGCCTTGCGGAGAAAGCCAAGTCGTTCGTGGTTTTGGATATCCTGCCCTTGAAGGACGGCGCGACGCTTGAACAAGCCTATGACTATTTCAAAGGGGTCGAACCGATCTTTGCCAAATACGATTTTCATCGTAGCGATGCAGCACTGGAAGTGCTGTCGATCCCACGTGGTCCGGTCACAACGGACGTTGTGAACCTTTGGGCGACAGATAACCCGCAAGCGGCGTTTGACGGGATCTTTGCGGATAAAGATTACTTGGAAAATCACGTGCCATTGCGTGACAGCATTTTTGATCTGCAAGCGGCAACCATCATTGTCACCAAACGTGGCGACACGATCACAACACCAACTGGAAAGGTGACCCACCCATGAGCCAACTGCTTTTAGATATCCTGAAACTGAAGCCCGGTAAGACAGCTGCGGAAGCAACGGCATATTTCGACAGCCTGAAGCCGGTTTTTGAACGGGTCGGTCTTTCGCGTTCTGATGTGCCGCTTGTTGCGTTGAAAACTCTGCGCGGAAGCACCGAGGCCGATGTTGTGAACCTTTGGCAGTCTAACGACGCTGCGACGTCCATGGGCGCAATGGCTGCGGATGCTGAATACCAGTCCAAAGTCCCGTTGCGAGATGAGATTTTCGATCTCGAAAACTCAACTGTGATTTTGACCCAGCGCTCATAATCGCGGTCCAAGAAAACAACAAACAAGTTTGAAAACTGCCCTGGCCGAGATCTGCTCGGCCGGGGTTTATGCGTGCTCTGGACCGTAAGCCATGGCTGGGTTACAGAAGGGCCATGGCAGAAGACCGCGCAAAACCCAAAAAACAAAAGCCTGTGACCCGTGAAGACCGGCTCAAGGCAGCACTGAAAGCGAATATGGGCCGCCGTAAGGCGCAAGCCCGCGCGCGCAGTGCGGATAGCAAAGGGTTAGCGGCGGATAATCAGGATAAAGGGTAAGAGCAGATGGATTCGATTTTGGTAAAAGGGAATGGCCCGCTGAATGGCCAAATCCCGATCGCGGGTGCTAAGAACGCGTGCTTGACCCTTATGCCTGCCACGCTGCTCAGCGAAGAACCGCTGACGCTGACAAATGCGCCGCGCCTCTCTGACATCAAGACCATGACGCTGTTGCTGCAGTCCTTGGGGGCAGAGATTTCTAGCCTGCAAGACGGCAAGGTCATCGCAATGTCGAGCCACAACTTGGACAATCACATCGCGGATTACGAAATCGTCCGCAAAATGCGTGCGTCCAACTTGGTGCTGGGGCCAATGCTCGCGCGTCTTGGCCAGGCAGTTGTGTCTCTGCCGGGCGGCTGTGCCATTGGCGCGCGTCCAATGGATCTACATATCTTTGGCCTCGAAAAGCTTGGTGCTGTGATTGAGCTGAAAGACGGCTATTTGCATGCCAAAGCCCCGGGCGGCCTGAAGGGCGCCGAAATGGAGCTGGCTTTTGCTTCTGTTGGTGCCACTGAAAACATCTTGATGGCCGCGACCCTCGCGAAGGGCACCACCGTCATCCGTAACGCGGCGCGTGAGCCAGAGATTGTCGATCTGGCTGATTGCCTGCGTTCCATGGGCGCGCAGATCGAAGGGGATGGCTCCCCGGAAATCGTTATCCAAGGTGTGGATCGCCTAGGCAGTGCGACCCACCCGGTGGTCACTGACCGCATTGAGTTGGGCACTTACATGCTTGCTCCATGCATCGCCGGCGGCGAAGTGGAATTGCTCGGTGGGCGCATCAATCTGCTTGGGGCGTTCTGTGAGAAGCTTGATGAGGCTGGCATTTCCGTTGAGGAAACCGAAAAGGGCCTGAAGGTCGCGCGCAAAAATGGTCGCGTGAAATCCGTGGATGTGGTGACAGAGCCGTTCCCCGGCTTCCCAACCGACTTGCAGGCGCAGATGATGGCGCTGATGTGCACCGCTGACGGCACCGCTGTGCTGGAAGAAAAGATCTTTGAAAACCGCTTCATGCACGCCCCAGAGCTGGGTCGCATGGGTGCAAATATCGAGGTCGCTGGCGGTACGGCCACCGTTCATGGGGTTGAACGTCTTAAGGGCGCGCCAGTCATGGCGACTGACCTGCGCGCATCTGTGTCGCTGATTCTCGCAGGGCTTGCGGCGGAAGGGGAAACGCTCGTGAACCGCGTTTATCACTTGGATCGTGGCTATGAGCGTCTGGAAGAAAAACTCGGCGCAGTTGGTGCCAACATTCAACGGGTTCAGGGCGTATGACCGAAGACGCGCGTTTTGAAGATGGTCGCGAAGCGCCCCTGAACCTTGGGGCGCTGGACGAAGATGACCTAAAAGTCGTCTCTGCACTGGTGCAGGACGCTGTATTTCCAGTGACGGAAATGACATGGCGCGCCAAAGAGCGCCGCTTTGCCATTTTGCTCAATCGTTTCCGTTGGGAAGATCGCGACAACGCCGAAAAACGCCGTCGTGATGTGGAGCGGGTTCAGTCTCTTTTGGTGATCGAAAACGTTTTGAAAGTGGCGAGCCAAGGGGTTGATCGGTCTGACAAGGACATGATCCTGTCTTTGCTCGCAGTCGAGTTTGCGGATGATGAAGTGACGCTAACGCTCGCGGGCGACGGTGCGATCCGCTTGTCGGTCGAGGCTCTGGAGCTGTCGTTAAGAGATGTCACACGCCCCTACATTGCGCCTTCCAAGCAAGTTCCGGATCACGGCTGACGCGAAAGTCAGCGCAAAGCCTTATCTGGCCAGCGACCTTCAATAGCTTGAGGCTGGCTCTGATGGTCGGTATGAGCGTGCCAAAGGAGTCTCTTCATGCCTCAGTTTCTCAACACGCAAGACGCGGATTTTGAAGCCAGCTTTACCGCATTGCTTGGCGCAAAGCGCGAAGACAGCCCCGATGTGGATGCGGTGGTCGCTCAGATCATTGCCGACGTACGTGCCCATGGGGACGCAGAAGTCATACGTCTGACAGAGAAATTTGACCGGCTAGAGCTGACCCCTGAAACCCTGCGTTTTTCAGAGGCTGAAATCGAAGAGTATTGCGCTCGGGTGTCTGATGAAGATCGGGCCGCGCTTGAACTCGCCGCCGACCGCATTCGCGCCTATCACGCACGTCAAATGCCAGCAGATGACAGCTGGACGGATGAAAGCGGGGCAACACTTGGGTGGCGTTGGTCTGCTGTTTCCGCAGCAGGTCTTTATGTGCCGGGCGGGCTGGCCAGCTATCCGTCTTCCGTTTTGATGAACGCAATCCCAGCGAAAGTCGCAGGCGTTGGGCGTTTGGCGATTGTGGTGCCGACGCCTGATGGCATTGCGAACCCGTTGGTTTTGCTCGCCGCCAAGATCGCAGGTGTGGACGAAATCTATCGTATTGGCGGCGCACAAGCGGTTGCGGCTTTGGCTTACGGCACCGAAACCATTGAACCGGTTGATAAAATTACTGGCCCGGGCAACGCTTTCGTAGCGGCCGCAAAGCGCCGGGTGTTCGGCAAAGTGGGCATCGACATGATTGCCGGTCCGTCCGAGATCCTCGTGATTGCAGACAAATACAATACCCCTGATTGGATCGCGTTGGATTTGCTCAGCCAAGCGGAACACGACGAAAGCGCCCAATCGATCCTGATCACCGATGATGCGGAGTTCGGCCAGCAGGTCGCGGCGGCGGTTGATAAACGCCTTGAAACCCTGCAGCGCCGCGATATCGCAGGCGCAAGCTGGCGTGATTTCGGTGCGGTCATCGTTGTGAAAGATCTGGATGAAGCCGCAGCCCTGTCAGATCGCATTGCACCCGAACACCTCGAGCTATGCGTCCAAGACCCAGATGCTCTGTCTGAAAAAATTACCCATGCAGGTGCCATTTTCTTGGGACAATTCACCCCAGAAGCCATTGGCGACTATGTTGGCGGTCCGAACCACGTGTTGCCGACCGCGCGATCTGCGCGCTTTAGCTCTGGCCTCTCTGTGATGGACTTTTTGAAGCGCACCACGCTGTCCAAAATGACCGTGGACAGCCTGCGCGCCATCGGCCCCGCAGCAGCGACTTTGGCAGAAAGCGAAAGCCTTGAGGCACACGGCTTGTCCGTTTTGGCCCGTTTGGATGCTCTGAACGAGAAATAATTCAGTAGTGGGTGGAGAAACCACCATCCACTGCCAGCACTTGCCCAGTCACATAGCTCGCCGCTGGCGAGGCCAAAAACAGCACCGCTGGCGCGAGCTCTTCTGGCATGCCCCATCGCTTCAATGAGGATGACCGCTCCAGCCGCTTATGGGTTTCAGGATCGTCAAATGCGGCTTCGTTTGGCGCGGTCCGAAAGAAACCGGGCGCAATCCCATTCACGGTAATCCCGTCCACTCCAAGCTCTGCCGCCATTGCTTTGGTCATCCCGTTCAATCCGGCCTTGGCCGTTGTGTAGGCAGCGTCACCCGATTGCGCGATAATGCCCGCGATTGAACTGATATTGACGATCCGTCCATAACCTCTCGTCGCCATGCCCTTCGCCGCCTGCTGTGCCATCGCAAAGGGCGCAACAAGGTCGACGGAAAGAAGGTTCGCAACATCTTCGATCTCAAAATCTTGCAAAGCCCGGCGATCGCGCATCCCGACGTTATTGACCAGAATCGATAGGCCGCCGCGTGTCTCAATGTCGTCGATTGCTGCAGTCCTTGCGTCGGCATCACTGACATCAAACACTGCGGCATGGGCACGAGGCCCGATTTGCGCGATGGCATCTTGGACAGCCGTCGAATCACGGCCATTGATCCAAACATCTGCCCCTGCCTCAGCAAGAAGTGACGCAACGGCAAGCCCAAGACCCGCATTTGAACCGGTAACCAGTGCTCGTTGACCCTCAAGGGAAAAAACGCCGTAATTTGCCATAGTTCCTCCGTTTTCAGCAAATTGCGCCATTTCCAAACCGTTGCCAACAGGACCCGCATAAATACCTTTGCTGCAATGCGGCATTGCTGGGGGAAGGTTCATACGCTACCTGTGTTGAACGCAGTGAGGTAAGGGTTGCTCCGATGAGCTTTATTAGCCGTATCGAAATTGACGATCGCAACTTGCCACCCCCGACGCCTGAAATCGAACAGGAACGCCGGGTGGCGATCTTTGATTTGATCGAAAAGAACAGCTTTGATTTGCCCAAACGGGACGGTCGCGCCGTGCCGGATGGCCCCTATGCGGTTGAACTCGCGATCCGTGACAAACGGCTGGTTTTCGATATCGCCACCGATTCCGGCGATAAGGCGGCCGAGTTTCATCTATCGCTTTCCCCCTTCCGTCAGGTGGTAAAAGACTACTGGCAGATCTGCGAGAGCTATTTTGATGCGGTCAAAAACATGCCGCCCAGCCAGATCGAAACCATCGATATGGCCCGCCGCGGTATCCATGATGAAGGCGCACGTATTCTGGCAGAACGCCTTGAGGACAAGGCCGCAGTAGATCATAGCACTGCACGTCGCTTGTTCACCCTGATCTGCGTATTGCATTTCGGAGGCTGAGAATGACCGCCGAGCTGCCCCAATCCATTCTGTTTTGTTGTGACCACAACGCAGTGCGTTCGCCCATGGCTGAAGGCATTATGAAAGAGCTCTACGGCGCGGACGCCTATGTTCAATCCGCAGGCATCAAGAATGATCTAGAGATCGACGGCTTTGCCATTTCCGTGTGTCAGGAGATCGGTGTCGAGCTTTCTCGTCATCAAAGCCGGTCTTTTGAAGAGATGGAAGAGCAGGGCGAACAGCTTTCAAGCTTTGATATGGTTGTGGCTTTGACGCCTGCAAGCCACGCCAAAGCAGGCGAATTGAGCAAATGGTTCCATATGGACCTGCAATTCTGGCCGATTCCTGATCCAACGGGGAAAGGCGAAACGCGAGAAGCCAAGCTTGAAGCCTATCGCGTCTCACGCGATGCAATCATCGCACGGCTTAAGGAAGCTTGGGGTGCATCGGGCTGATCTTAGCAGACCAGGACACAAGCCTTCTGTTCATATTTCCGCGAAAGCCGCAGAATAGGCTTGTAAATCAGCCCAATTGCGCTCATTTAGGGTCCGCCCGTGATTGACGGGTGTTTTGTGAAGGAGAAACCATGGCCAAGGAAGAACTGCTCGAATTTCCCGGTGTCGTAAAGGAACTCCTGCCAAATGCGACGTTTCGGGTCGAGCTGGAAAACGGCCATGAGATCATCGCACATACGGCAGGTAAAATGCGCAAGAACCGCATCCGCGTTCTCGCAGGCGACAAAGTTCAAGTTGAAATGACGCCGTACGATCTGACCAAGGGTCGGATCAACTACCGCTTTAAGTAATCCGCTTTTGCGGCTGTTTGCAGGTTTGGTGATATGAAACTGATCCTCGGTTCGGGCAGCCCAAGGCGTCGTGAATTACTGGCACAGATCGGGGTTGTGGCGGATGACATTCGCCCCCCTGATATCGATGAAACGCCTTTGAAAGGCGAACTCCCCAAAGACTATTGCAACCGCATCACGCGGGAAAAAGTCGCCGCGGTAAAGGCGGATGCCGATGATATCGTGCTTTGCGCAGACACCACCGTTGCTTTGGGGCGCCGCATTCTGGGCAAGCCTGCTAACGCGGGCGAAGCGGCCGAGTTTCTGATTGCCTTAGGCGGCCGTCGCCATCGCATTATAACCTCCGTCGCCATAAAACGCGGTGATCAGTTCTGGCAACGCGACGTGGTCAGTCAGGCCAAGATGAAGCGCCTCTCTGATGATGAGCTGAATTATTATCTGGCGACCGGTGACTGGGAAGGCAAAGCGGGCGGATATGGCATCCAAGGCCCCGCCGGTGCCTTCATCCCATGGATCAGCGGGTCTTTTTCAAGCATCATGGGCTTACCCATTGCAGAAACCGCCGCATTGCTGACCGCAGCGGGCTATCCGCTTTACAAGGAGACGCCATGAAAGGCCGTCAAATCATCCTCGACCATCTGAACGGCCGCGAAGCTGCGGCCCTGATGGTGGATGGCAAATTGCATGATTTTCTGATCGATCATGACGATGCACCGCGCCCCGGCACCATCTATCGCGCTATTGCCGATCGTCCGATGAAAGGGCAGGGGGGTATGTTCCTGTCGACACCAGATGGCAATGTGTTTTTGCGTCAGGTGAAGGGGCTCTCTCCCGGCCAACCTCTGCTGGTTCAGGTGACCGGTTATGCCGATGACGGCAAAGCGATTCCGGTGACACAAAAGGTTCTGTTCAAGAGCCGCTACGCCATTGTGACTCCGGATGCTCCCGGTTTGAATGTCAGCCGCTCCATCAAAGATGAGGATCTGCGCGACACCTTGAAAGGTATTGCCCATTCCGTGATGGAGGAAAGCGAAATGGGGCTGATCCTGCGTTCATGCTGTATGCCCGAAGAAGTGGAAGAGATCGCCGAAGACATCACCGCGATGCAAGCGATGGCAGAAGCGATTATGGCCGATGGCGAAGGCCCAGCAGAAAAACTAGCTGATGGCGACGGTCCGCATGTCCTTGCATGGCGCGAATGGATCGCCCCAGCGGAGGTGGTGACCGAGCCCGGTTCTTTTGAAACCCATGGGGTCCTGGACGCGCTAGAAACCCTATCGAGTGAACGAGTCACCCTTGGCGGCGGCGCGTTTATGTTTATTGAGCCCACCCGTGCGCTTGTGGCTGTGGATGTGAATACGGGGCGCGATACGTCTCCGGCTTCCGGTCTACAGGCCAACCTTGCGGCGGCACGCGACCTGCCGCGCCAATTGCGTCTGCGGGGGCTGGGCGGCCAGATAACTATCGATGTCGCGCCAATGTCCAAAAAGGATCGCCGGATCTTTGAAAGCACTCTGCGTTCAGCTTTGAAAGCGGATGGCGTCGAAACGGTCATGGTCGGGTGGACCCCGCTTGGCCATTTCGAACTACAGCGCAAACGCGACCGTTTGCCGTTTGAGGGGCTCTGATATGGCCTGCCCAATCTGTGGCAAACCAACCGCCGCGGCCTACCGCCCGTTTTGTTCAAAGCGCTGTGCCGACATCGACTTGGCCAAGTGGCTGAATGAGGATTACAGCGCGCCAGCTGTCGAAGATGAGGGCTTGGAGGATGCACTTCTAGAGGCCCATTCACGCGGTGAAATGGGGCGCGGAAAAAAAGACGGCCCCATCCACTAATTTTTCGAATTATCCTCTGGACACCATGGCGACCCTGACATAGAACGCCGCAACCCGAGTGATTGATCACTCACCCGTGCCCGGGTAGCTCAGGGGTAGAGCAGTGGATTGAAAATCCTCGTGTCGGTGGTTCGATTCCGCCCCCGGGCACCATTTAACTCTCTGATATGATTGAGTTTACCGCTCATGTTTGATCCTCATTTTGGTCAGGTTTGACGCTTTTCGGCGAAGGTTTGACAATTTTCGCGCGCCTTTCGTTTTCTTTTTCCAGTGCCGCCATGGTTTCACGGTTCTTTTCGGCAAGGTTTGCCGAACGGGAATAGTGCCGTGCCATGGATGGGGTCTTTTGCCCGAGAAGATCGGCGATGCGGCGTTCATCGAGGCCAGCTTCACGAAGTGTGGTGGCTACCGTGTGGCGCAAACCTTTGAGCGTTAAGCCTGGCGCGATCAGTCCTTCTTCCTCAAGCTTGATCTTGAAGCGGTGCCAAACCGTTGAAAAGCCGTTGTACGTCCATGCCTCGCCGCGCGAATTGGAAAGGACAGTCTCGGCCTCGTGTTTGGGCATGCGATCAAGCGCGGCCTTCAACGTCGGACTGACCGGAATCGCGACCTCTTCGCCAGTCTTGCCGCGCACGCCCCAGATCGTACCGCCGTCGACCTGATCGTTCCGCAATCTTAGGGCGTCGGACGGGTCGAGACCCGTGTTCATCATCAGGGCCAGAGCCACGCGCACATGGGGCTTGGCATTGCCCAAGACGGTGTCTCGCTCCTCGATGGTCCAGGGGCGGTTGGCATAGGCGCGGTCGCGCGGGCGACGCTTGGGAATAACGTCTTTGGCGAAGTTGGCGGAGATGAGCCCCTTCGGAATGTTGTAGCGAAATACCTCGCTCAGAAGCGTGCGCACCATGTTCGCTCGTCGCCAGCCAATCTTCTTCGCGGCCTTGTCGTGGACGCCTGCAATCAACGGGGTGTCGATCACATGAATCGGTGTGCCTTTGATCGGCTCAAGGAAGTCAGCGCATTTGCGGTAGTCGCGACGAGTGGCTTCCGCGAGGTTTTGAAAGTGTTCAGTTTGGAAATACGTCTGAAAGAGTGCGCCAAGGGTGCCAGCTTTCGGTGCCTTCGCTTTTTGGGCGTCTGCAATGGCCCGGATCGTTTCGCACTCTGCGAAGAACTCCGCAGAGCCGATTGGGGACTTCTCAATGTCAATCTTGTGGCCTGTGGCGCGGTGGTAACAACGCGTTTTTCCATGCCGGTCCTTGAAAATCTTGAACCCTTTGACGCGCACTAGGGTCATCAAAGTCGACCCAGGATGTCATCTCGCGTTTCAGTCATCGCCCCTGATTTCACATCGTCGATCCATAGGTCGATATCTTTGCGATCCCAAAGCAACGTCCCCTCCTTCAATTCAACCGGGCGCACCGGGCAAGCTGCCTTGAAGTGTTTCACTGGCAAGCCAGAATAGCTTGCGGCCTCGGATTGCTTCATCATGCGCTTGTCGATCACGCTGATATTGAGATTGGTCGTAGCCATTGCTTTTGTCCCCTGTCAGTTTGCAGCCGTTCTCTCGCTTTCACAGCTTTTGACTTTGGTTGCGTTCCTCTGGAACCGTTCCCAACCGCTCATCGTCAGTCGCTTGGTCTTCGAAGATATTTCTATAAACTCCAAACGCCCATCGTTCATGAGCGCGCGAATTTGCGCAGGGCTAAGACCAACGATCTCGCTGAGTTGCTTCGCTGAAAGCAGACGTTCTTGTTCCAAAATGGTATCCTTTGCTCATAGTTGGCCGGAATCGCTTGTTTTGAGTCATCCTGCATGGTCAGATGACGAAACAAACCTAAATTTGTCATTTTTAGCATATTTGCTAAAAATTGCACATTCGTCAACTGGGAACCACACGTGACGCAAAAAACGTCTGATATTTTCATTGGCATTGGGGCCAGGCTTGCGATTACGCGCAATGAAACTGGCTTGTCTCAGACAGACATGGCCAAGGAAATTGGTGTCTCGCTGCGGGCTTACCACAGCTATGAAAAAGGTGAGCGCGGCCTGCCAATTGAGGCGTTGGTGTTGCTCGAAGAAAAATTCAGTGTTGATGTAAACTGGATTCTTCTCGGATCGAAGGCCGCGCGTGTTGAGCACGACATCGACGCACTCGAAGAGTTCGAAACCTCGCTTGATCGGTTCCTGGTCGAACAAGGCATCAGAATCAAAAGCGAAAAGCGCGGGGCCATTGTCGGGCGCTGGTATCGGTCGCTAACCGATGGAAAAGAGGTCCCAATCGAAGACGTTCATACGTGGATCGAATTGCTGAAGGAGTAGACTATGAGGTTCTCTAACATTCCGCACATGCAGCGGCAAAAACTGGCCATTCTGGAGCGGGTGCGGCATGATGTTGGCCGTTTCACCAATCCTGTTTTCAATGCCTTTTTGATCGCTGCGACAGTCTATTTTCCCTGCTTTGCCAAGCTCATGATTTTCTCAACATCTGGTACGCTCGATCCGCTGAATGTTCTTCTTGCATTGTCCGCAATCGCCATTGTTCTGATGACGCCCGCTTTTGCGCTGGCTGCTGCTGTTGAGGTCTATTTCGCCCGTCGAATAGCCAATGCGTCTGGGGCCCTCGAGAAGAGCGAGTTTGCATAAGACCTGCGCTTGATGCTTTCAAACAATTAGAGAGCCGGATGCAGTTGACAATTTCATCAGGATTCCGCCGCAAAACAGACAAACCGGACCTTCGTGAAGAATGCAGCGAAGGTGCCGAAAGAGCCCATCCTGTGAATTCGATTTTTTTGCTGCGAGCGCACACAGCGTGGAAAATGCTGCACCCGCGTAAATCTCAACGCTGCTGTGCTTAGGGAAAACCGGTCATTCATGCGAGCCGCAGCGGACAACACGCGTTCAAGGATCAAGACGCGGACAAGGTTGACAGTCGGACCAACTAGCACTGTCAATCCTGAACCGAGCTGAGCTACTCTCAGACTCAGAGTCTGGATTATTCAGCTAAGGAAACCGATATGGACGATCAGGCATTTATTGATGCTGTTAAGGAACACGTTTTTAACAGTGCTGTAGAGGATGTCCTGTCTCAGTTGGATTCACCAGCGGGAAGAAAACCCGCAGATACGACGATGCAGCTAAGTCTTTGGTACAATGAACAAAACGATGATTCGAAGGCACATATTAGGCAATGTGTGCAGGAAGGAGCGCACGCAGCCCTTTTTGGGTTCTTTTGCGTTTTGGACGGAGTCCGGTTGATCCATGAAGACCTGCGCCATGGTGAGCTGAGACTCGTTTTACAGACTGACGCGAAAGAGATTGTGCTAGCTGACAACCAAGCTATTTCAGATTTGCATGACATTTTTAATGCTGAAACCAGCGGCGCCTAAGGGCTCATTGCAGACCAATGCGCGCGCAGAAGATGCCCATTTAGCCAGCTTCCCAAAACGGACGTTCATCCTTGCTTGTACACTCGCCCGGTCAGCGCGGTGCTGATGATTGGGCTTGGAGGGAGGATCGGAGGGCAAATCATGCCAAGAGTCCAACTTCCTGCAACAACCCCGAAACGCAGAGCCTGGAACAAGGGGCGGATTATTGGGCAGAAACGTCCACTGCTGCCAAAACAGGTGTGGGCGATCCGCGCTCGGCTCGAACTTGCAGGCAACCTACGCGACCTTGCTTTGTTCAACGTCGCCATCGACAGCAAGCTGCGCGGATGCGACCTGGTCAAACTAGCAGTGGCCGACCTCGTCAAAGACGCCCGCGTTCGTGAGCGCGTGTCGGTGATCCAAAGCAAGACCAAGCGTCCTGTCCAGTTTGAACTAACGGAAAACACTCGTGAGACCGTCTTGGCCTGGGTCAAATCACCCGAGATGTATGCGTGTCGGTTTATGTTCCCAAGCCGATTCCATGACCGCCCACACATCTCAACACGCCAGTATGGACGCTTGGTGCGTGATTGGGTGACGGCGATTGGGCTTGAACCGAGCGGATACGGCACCCATTCGCTCCGGCGGACAAAGGCGGCGGAGATTTATCGAAAAACTGGCAACCTCCGCGCGGTCCAACTGCTACTCGGCCACACGAAGGTCGATAGCACTGTTCGTTACCTTGGGGTCGAACTGGAAGATGCCCTAAGTATCGCCGAGCGGATCGATATCTGAGCTATCTTGGCGAGCGGCGCTGCCGTTCGCCATTTCAAAGCGGATGTCTGTCCCTCATGCGGCGTTAGTCGGTGCTGAGCCTCACAGGAGACGAAGGATTTTCACGCTGCGCGCTCACAGTACGAAAACCGCCCCAGATACTCGGAGCAGGACGCCGCACGGCGGCAGAGATCGCTGCCATTCGTTCTCGTTGCAGCGAAGAATTAGACCAAACTTTGCTTCCACTGAACAGTGTAGGCGCTATCGCGACGCGGACGAAGCCGATCTAGGTTTTTTCTCTTCGCTGGAACAGCTTTACTATACTTTCATCAGATTTTTTAAGGTGATTGGATCCAAATGATACGGACAAACTGATGCTGTCATGTCTCACAGATAGAGCGTTTCTAGCAATCCAGGTACATTATTGATGCGCTGAAAGACCCTATTTGTGAACGCGAGCTTCATTCACAGCGAACGGGCATCAGACTTTCGCCGCCTCCAATGTTTGCAATAGCGGGACTAATGCAATTCACGTGCAAAAGAAAAGCTTTTCGCATAGGTCCAGACCCAATTGACCGGAAAGCCTTCTGTTCATAAGTAACTTAGGCGCGCAATTGCTTCTGTGCGCAGAATGATTTGGGGCGGAGGAACGCATCCGTTATTTTCCTCTGCCCCCAGTTTCAAAGTACGAGAAGAGGAAATGCTTGTTGTATTGGATCTTGGGGATGGAAGAAGATTCGCGTGTGAAACTTTCGAATATGCTAAGGAGGCTTGGCTAAAAAAATTCGCAGAATGTCTGGGAGCAACGATAGAAGTTTACCCTGAAGTCGGAAGCAAGGCAGGACCGGAAATTTACAGATATGATCACGCCAATCGGATTTGGGTCACGTCTAAGTAGGGAGAATACCTTGAGCGGTGGACCCATGACACAGTACATTCACCGCGACATCGAGATTGAGTGCGCGGGACCGGCGCAAAGAGTGCTATCTGGCTGGACGGCCAGAGCATTGCGCCAGATCGCAGACAAGCTAGAGCGAGACGAATTTCAAGACGGCCACCACGATGTTACAGATCGTCACGGTAAGAAGCTGGGGTCAGTGTATTTTGATTTCTCGGAAGGTCATCAATATGATGACAACGAGTCCTAAAACGAAGCATTGCTCATTGAGCTAGGTTTCTTCGACTTCGCGCCAGCTAAGAGTTGTTACTTCCGGTAAATATTTTGCCGCCCGGTATCGATCTTCGGGGATTTCGAATTCAAGGCCGCTGTCTTTCACCCAGACGAGGTCTGGCTGTCCAAAGGAAGTTTTTATTCGAAATAGACCCACGATTTTCATTTACGGCTTCCAATAAAAGTTTTCTGGAAGCCCCTTACGCAAACACCAAAATCCGAGAAAAAGGTATCGAGCATAAAGGGCTTATTTGCTCTCACCTTAACGCGAAACCGGCGAGTTGAGGTCAACGCGAAGCTGAAGTAGTAACTTTCCGCGTTGCTCACTTGTGAGCTAACATCTCACCAGCCTAAATGAAAGATATAAAAGGT
>NZ_CYTO01000019.1:101274-115538 GCF_001458335.1 Cognatishimia activa | reverse complement strand
GCCCCGCCAGTAAGGAGATCACCCATGAGCACCTTGTCAGACGCCGTCAAACGCGAGTTCCTCGACACTTGCAGCACGATTTCTATTGGCCGCTTACAGCTCAAAACACCTGAAGGTGAAATCCATCATTTTGGCACCGATGGCACAGAAGCGGATATGGAGATCAAAGATTGGTCCGTCGTGACCGCCCTTGCGGCGCGCGGCGATGTGGGCCTTGGCGAAACCTACGTTGCGGGCCTATGGGAAACGTCGTCTATTGAAAAACTGGTGGCAGTTGCGTTGCAAAACCTCGACCACTTCGCGACCTTCGCCAACCCGAACAAACTAAACAAGTTCAAGTTTCTGATTGTCGACCGGCTCTTGCGCGCCAACTCCGTCAAAGGCGCTTCGCGCAACATCAAAGCACATTACGATGTTGGCAACGAATTCTATCAGCTTTGGCTTGACCGCACGATGACCTATTCATCGGCTCTATTCGGCGATTCAGAGACTGATTTGGAGGCCGCGCAGGCCAATAAATACGACCGGGTTCTAAGCCGTCTGAGTGACGGTGAGCGTGTTCTTGAAGTGGGTTGCGGCTGGGGTGGCTTTGCCGAACGTGCCGCAGATAAGGGGCGCTTTGTGACCGGTCTTACCATTTCTCCCAGCCAAAAGGGTTACGCCGAAGCGCGCCTTGATGGCAACGCCGAGATCCGCCTTCAGGATTACCGCGAAACCCAAGGCACCTTCGACAACATTGTCTCAATCGAAATGATCGAAGCGGTCGGCGAGCGCTATTGGCCCAGTTACTTCGGAACATTGAAAGCGCGCCTTGCTGAGGGTGGGCGCGCGGTGATCCAAGCCATCACCGTTCAAGACAGCTATTTCGACCTTTACCGCCAGAGTAGTGACTATATTCGCCAATATACCTTCCCCGGTGGGATGCTGCTTTCAGATGCGGTAATTTCCGATCAAGCGCGACAGGCGGGACTGGTGGTGAAGGATAATTTCGCTTTTGGCCAGGACTATGCCCGCACCTGTCGTATCTGGGCTGGCCGACTAAGAGAGCAAAGCGAAAAAGTCTTTGGTCTTGGCTATGACCAAGCGTTTCTTCGGAGCTGGCTGTTTTACTTAGAAATTTGCGCAGCGTCTTTTTCAGTGAAGCATACCAACGTGGTTCAGGTCGAACTCGCGCATGTTTAGCGTGCGACGAGACAAATAAACTGGTCCAGTGGGTTAATGCTGTAGGGCACAATATCTGATAATAATGTGCCCTACCCCATGATCTCGAATTTGCGCAGATTCAATCCAGCAGAAGCTTCACCTGCGCGAGGATGTCTTGCGCCAAGGCTTCGTCAATCGCCCGACCCTTCACTTCGACTTTCAATCCGTTTTCGGAATGTTGGACATTCACCTGCCCTCCATCCTCCAAAAAGACGGTCGGCAAACGATGGTTCACATTCGGTCGCCCACCCCGGGATTGATCCTTTTCTGAAGGCTCCGCAGCGTCCAGCGCCTTCTCAAGCGCAGCGACTTCTTGTTGCGGCGTCAGCGCTGCCTGATCGCCGATTGCGGCCCTGAGCTTGGCCTGCGCCCCTCCACGCAGCGCCGCGGCGATCTTAAGGCCAGACTTCTCGGTCAGCTCTTTGGGGAACTGCAACAAATCTCCCAAGGCTTCATGTACTATTGCGAAGCTGCGGATTTTTGAACGCTTGGATTTTGACCCGCTTTCAAACAGTCGATTAATGGCGTCTTCAACAGTCTCAAACACACCGCTTTGTGCTGACAAAACAGCGATGCGGCCCCGTTCATAATGCGACAGGTTCGCCCGGACTTCGTTCTCTTCCACCATATTCACGTAAGCATCGGCACTGTCACGCGGGCTACGAATGAACGCCGGAATGGTCGCGAATTCCGCATCCTTCACCGCAAGCGTTTGGAAAGCCTCAAGGCGGCGGTGACCGGCGATCAAACCAAAGCCTTCGTCCAAAGCCACCACTTCGATTGGTGCGCGCAGACCGTTCTGGCGGATTGAATCAAGCAGCTCCTGACGCGCTTCTGGGCTTTCGTCGATCCGGTCCCGGCGCAGGTAATCCGCCTGGACTTCGTTGATCGCGATGCGCTCAACAATGCGACCCGATGTTTCCGCCTCGCGCCATTTCTCAGCATCCGCCGTATCTTTTGCCGCTTGTGCGCGATCACCGATATTGCCCATCGCCGCGACCGCTGCCGCCTCGCCGGCGACTTGCGCAATCGGTGGTGTCATCGACTGCCCAAGGGGAGGTTTCGCGGCGAAACCCTCGTCCAGTTTCTCCAGCTCCGACTGATCCGGAGCCACCAAGCGTCTACGCTTCGCCATCACTCATCCTCCATATTCGCGTCACGCCACCAGCTGCCGATCAGCAATTCTTTGAATTCCGCATAGGTGCGATCAAAGGTTTCACGCCCCCGCACATAGGTGTCGCGGTTAAAGTCCCGGTAGTCCGCTTCATAGATCCCGTTCACCTGTTCGCCAGCCTGACCAACCAACGCCGTGTAATCCTGCCGGTACGCATTCATGAAATCGCCGAAATAGGCCTGAATGACATTTGCCATATCGGTCTGTTGGCTCGCATCAAAGCGCGTGACGATCGCCCTCACTACATCCCATTCAAACTTAAGTTCAGGTAAACCAGCGGCCCGCGCAGCGGCGTTTTCGCCATCTTCAATGCTGGCGAAGGTCGAATAGAGCATGTCAAAGAAACGACCGGTGGAGTCAAATTCAAGGAACGACGCGCCCAGTGGCACCAGCAGAATATCCGCGGCCGCGAGACCGTTGATGGTCAGGTAACCGAGGGCAGGGGGCGTATCAAGGAACACCACGTCGTATTCATCCAACACCCCTTCGTCTTCTAGGAAGTTCGTTAAACCATCCCAAAGCGGCCAATTCCGCAGACCCATGCGCCAAACCGGGATTTGAAATTCCGCCCAATAGAGATTGAGCTGCGCGCCAATCAAATCAATGTTCGGCCAATGGGTTTTCTGAATGACGTCTTTTGCGCCGACACCCAGCGCTTCGTTCAGGGTTTCATCCAGAGGAATTTCAGCCTGACCACCGGCACGACGCACTTCGTTTTCGGATACAACCGCCTTGGCGTAGTCCTTTGCAATCAGCGGGAAGACTGTGCTCCATTCATCAGGAACGGACCCGCCCAAGATCGAGGTCATGGATCCCTGGGAATCCAAATCGATCACCAGAACCTTATAGCCATCCAAAGCAGCGGACATGGCCAGGTGTGCAGCGGTGCTGGTCTTGCCGACACCACCCTTGAAATTGGCAACCGCAACAACTTTGGCAGGCAGGCCTTCAGGACGGTAGGGCAGGTACTCCTTTGTGCTGACACCTTCCTGGTGGAAGTGTTTGCGCAATGTCAGGACCTCTTCCAAGGTGAACCATTTGGAGCCGCCAGACCCTTCACCCTGAGGCAGATCTTCATTCGCTTTTAAGACGCGGCGCAGATGGGCTGGCGCGACGGGGATCAGGTATTTGGTGATTTCCCAAATGGAGAATTTCCGCAGACGTTTCTCGCCATCCGGTGCATAGCCGCGGCGGGCCATGTCTTCGCGGCCCTTTGCGCAAAAAGCGGCGGCTTTTGCGAATCGTGTCGTGTCGATAGGATCAGGTAACTTCTCTGCCGCAGCCTTGGGATCCAAGTTCAAATAAGGGGGCAGGGGAGGGGTGGGAGCTTTGCTCACTGTTCGTTGCCTCTGAATATGTGCGCCTGTTTTTAAGATATATCCGAATCTAGCGCACATTTTATGAAGGAGAAAGCATTCCGTGTCGGATGGGGCAGTTTAGTGAACTGAGATTAGGAGGTTTCGCAGAGAAACCCATAATTCTAATCAAAATAAATGAAACAACAGGCCAACAAAGAGTTTATTTAGTTTAAGATATTTAGATTCTTTAGCTGTTTAAACGTAATATTTTTCAAGCAGTTAGGTCGCTTTGGGAACCCTGAAACAGGATGAAAGGTATCCGATTCCGGGACTTAAGGGACCCGAATACGGGATCAATGGTACCCAAACACAGGAAGAGGGGAACCGATTCCCGGGGCCGCAACATATGGGGGGTTTTCGCCTGCTGCCCCCTACATTTCCACCAATTTCGGCACCTGAATCCTACATTTTGACTCCCGGAGTCCCAATCTCGACTCCTGATTCGAAGGGTTGGCGGGACCTATGAGTCAAGAAGAGTCTTTGGGTACCCGTTTCCGGGATCGCTTAAAGAACCCAGATGTTTCTTGCGAGCGGGTACCTTTCTGTGCAAGGCTTTACCCAAAATCGAGCGACCAAGAATCATGGCACAAACCCAGATCGACATGGACAATCTCACCGGCGCGTTGCGGCGGGAAACGGTGAAAAAGAATGTGGCGGCGATCCATATCAGCGGCAAGCTCAGCTTGCTGCAGCGGAAACTGTCCAATGTTCTTTTGCTGAATGCCTATGACTCTCTGACCTCAGCCCAAAGCCATTCGATTGATGCGCGCACACTGGCGATGATGGTTGGCTATAACTCCAACGATTTTGACACGCTGCGGGGGAGCCTGAGGGCCTTGGCAGAGACGGTCGCCGAATGGGACATGCTTGATGAAGATGGCAAACAAGAGTGGGGCGTCAGTTCGCTGCTTTCTTTTGCCAAGCTGAAGAACGGAGTTTGCGAATACGCCTATTCGCCCGCCTTGGCGCAGAAATTGCATGATCCAAAAATCTATGCGCTGATCAATGTGCATATTCAGAAGAATTTCAGCTCGGGTCACGGCTTGGCGCTGTATGAAAACTGTTATCGATTTGTGCGCACCGGCAGCACCGGGTGGTGGTCGCTGGATACATTCCGCAAGCTGATGGGGGTGGATGGCTCTAGCTATTATGAGAGCTTCAAACATCTGAATGCCAAGATCATCAAACCGGCCGTCGCCGAGGTGAACAAAAGCAGCGATATCGAGATTACGCCGGAGTTTCAGAAAAAGGGCCGGGCGGTCACCGACATTCGCTTTTTGATCAAAGAGAACCCGCAGCTGGCGATGTTCCAGATTGATGACAGCGATGGCACGCGGAACCTGCCGGTTTACAAAGCGCTGATCGAGCAGGGGATCTCTGATCGTTTGGCACGGCAATGGATTGCGGAACATGGAGCGGATTATGTGCGCGAGAAGCTGTCATATATGGAGGGGCAGGGGACGGTGAAATCCAAAGTCGGATATCTGACCGCTGCCATTCGAGATGATTATAAGCCGACAGCTGATGTGGTTGTGGAACCATCTGATGACGCCAAACGTGCGGCGGCCGAGCGGGCCGAAAAAATCCAGGCGGCAGATGCAGAGGTGGATAGCCGCCGGGCAGCCAAGGCGGAGCGCGGTCGGAAGTTTGCAATCGTGGCGGATATGGTGAGTGCGCGAAACCCAACCCAGCGGGATGCAGATAAGCGGCTGTTCATGGCCTCCTTGGACGATGATCTGTCTCGCGAAGAGTTCCGTGCCCATGGCTGGAACTCGGCGTTGAATGCTTCGGCGATCTTTGCGTTTTGGGAAGAGCTGGTGCCCGGGGTATTTGAAGAAAACGCCTAGCCGCTCACATTCGATCAGCGCGCCAGTAGCCGTAAATCTGCTCAATTCTGACGGACCTGCGTCACCGAGTGCATTGATTGCTGCGCTAGTTTGTACTAAAAGGCGCGCGAGCGGGCTCGGGTTTTGAGCCCTCAAAGGATCACGATTACTTGCGCTGTCCAACTGCTGGAAACCGATGCGCAAGCCCCCCTTCGAAGAACGGTGAAAGGCGAAAATTCAATGACCGACACATCGAAACCTGACGTATTGTATACAATTGTAGACGAAGCGCCAGAATTGGCAACTGCCTCTCTGTTGCCAATCGTCCGCGCATTTGCGGCAGCCGCAGATCTGAATGTAGGCACCAAAGACATCTCTTTGGCGGGCCGAATCATCTCGACATTCCCTGAGTCTCTGACCGACGAACAGCGTCAGTCTGATGACCTGGCAGACCTCGGCGTCTTGGTGAAAACACCGGATGCGAACGTGATCAAGCTGCCAAACATCTCTGCGTCCGTGCCCCAGTTGGTTGCGGCAATCGAAGAGCTGCAAGCCAAAGGTTACGCGCTGCCGGATTATCCAGAAGCGCCAGCGACGGACGAAGAAAAAGCGATCCGCGCCCGTTATGACAGCATCAAAGGGTCCGCGGTTAACCCGGTTCTGCGTGAAGGTAACTCTGACCGTCGCGCGGCAAAAGCTGTGAAGAACTACGCACAGAACAACCCGCACTCCATGGGCACCTGGGCGTCTGACAGCAAAACCAAAGTCAGCTCCATGGCGGGCAATGACTTCTACGCGAACGAGGTTTCTGCGACCATCACAGCGGCGCAAGCCGGTGACGCGAAGATCGAATTCGTTGGCAAAGACGGTGCGGTTTCCGTTCTGAAAGATGTATGGCCTTTGGAAGAGGGCACCGTGGCGGACGCGACATTCATGTCTGCGAAATCCCTAGCGTCTTTCCTTGCTGAAGCGATTGAAGACACCAAAGCCGACGGCACCATGTTCTCGCTTCACATGAAAGCGACCATGATGAAGGTCTCTGACCCAATCATCTTCGGTCACGCGGTTGTGGCTTGGTTGGGCCCAGTTTGGGACAAGCACGGCGAGGCCATCAAAGCGGCGGGCGGTTCCCCGAATTCCGGTCTGGGTGACGTTCTGGCGGCAATCGATAGCATGGACAACGCAGCCGAGATCAAAGCAGAGATCGCAGCGCTGGATCGTCCGTCTATGTATATGGTTGATAGCGACAAGGGTATCACCAACCTGCACGTTCCATCTGATGTGATCATCGACGCCTCCATGCCAGCGGTGATCCGTGCAGGCGGTAAAGGCTGGGATGAAGCGGGCAACAAGGGTGACACAAACTGTGTGATCCCGGATCGCTCTTATTCCACCATCTATGACGAAGCGATCAACTTCTTCAAAGCCAATGGCGCGCTGAACCCATCCACAGCGGGTGCGGTCGCAAACGTTGGCCTGATGGCGCAAAAAGCTGAAGAATACGGCTCTCACCCAACCACATTTGAAGCGCCAGCAGATGGTACAATTCGCGTGGTTCTGGCGAATGGCGAGACGCTGCATTCCCATGACGTTGAAGGTGGCGACATCTGGCGGTCTTGCACCGCGAAAGCGGCACCGATCCAGAACTGGATCGAGTTGGCGATGGACCGTCAGCGTTTGACTGGTTCTGAGGCGATCTTCTGGCTGGACGAAAACCGTGGTCACGACGCTCAACTGATCGCAATCGTGAAGCCTGCTCTGGAAGCAGCAGGTGTTGCGGACAAGTTCCAAATTCTCGCACCACGCGAAGCGACAGCTCAGACCCTGAAAACCATCACGGCAGGTGACGACAGCATCGCGATTTCCGGTAACGTTCTGCGGGACTACCTGACCGACCTTTACCCAATTCTCGAACTGGGCACTTCTGCGAAGATGCTGTCCATCGTGAAACTGATGAAAGGTGGCGGGTTGTTTGAAACCGGTGCTGGCGGTTCTGCGCCAAAACACGTTCAACAGCTGGCGGAAGAAAACCACCTGCGTTGGGACTCCATGGGTGAGTTCTGTGCGCTGGGTGAAAGCTTCAACTTCCTAGCGGACAGCAAAGGCAACGCAAAAGCGGGTGTTCTGGGCCGTGCGGCGGAAGAAGCGACCCAAGGCATCTTGGACAACAACAAGTCCCCATCCCGTAAAGTGGGTGAGCCTGATAACCGTGACAGCCACTACTGGTTCGCGCGGTATTGGGCGGACGCGTTGTCCAAGCAGACTGACGATGTCGAGCTAGCAAACCACTTCGGCCCAATCGCTGAGGCGCTGATTGCTGGCGAAGAAAAGATCGTTGCAGAGCTGGCAGCGGCGCAAGGCAAGCCAGCGGATCTGGGCGGTTACTTCAAGACCGATCCAGAGAAGACAGCGGCTGTGATGCGTCCATCCGCAACGTTCAACGAGATCATCGGCTAAACCAAATTGGTGAGTTGAGTTGAAAGGGCGCTCCGGTTGGGGCGCCCTTTTTCTTTGGCCGCAGGCTGGTGCTTGGCACACTGCGACTATTCGTGCCTTGCTGTATGCTAAGAATCCCTGTAATTGGTAAACAAAGTGGACCAGTATAAAAGGTGACCCTATGGACAACGCCGCTTTGCTGAAAGACCTGCGCGAGATCGTTGGTAAGAAATATGTCATTACCGGAGAGCGTTCGACCGAACGGTTTCGGATTGGGTTTCGCTCTGGCAAAGGCGGCGCGCTTTGCGTTGTGCGGCCGGGCAAGCTGCTTGAACTGTGGAAGGTTTTGCAGACCTGCGTGGCGGCCGATAAGATCGTGATCCTACAGGCGGCCAATACCGGCCTGACGGAAGGATCAACCCCTAAGGACGCCTATGACCGTGACGTGGTCATCATCAACACTCTGCGTATGGATCAGATCGCGCTCTTGCATGAGGGGGCTGAAGTTGTCTCATTCCCCGGTGCAACGCTCTTTTCGCTTGAACGGTTGCTTGCACCCTTGGGTCGTGATCCCCATTCGGTGATTGGATCGTCAAGCATTGGCGCAACCGTTGTGGGGGGCGTGTGCAACAACTCTGGCGGCTCTTTGGTGGAGCGTGGTCCGGCCTATACGGAGCTCTCGATGTTCGCCCGGGTGGGTGCCGATGGACAGCTTGATCTGGTGAACCACCTTGGCATTGATCTGGGGGATACACCGGAAGAGATGCTGACCCGTTTGGAAAACGGCGACTACGACAAGACGCCGTCCAAGGGGAACAAAAAAGCTTCAGCCAGCGACTATGTGGATGTGGTGCGCCAAGTCGATGCGGACACACCGTCTCGCTACAATGCCGATAAGCGCATGTTATTTGAAAGCGCGGGGTCTGCGGGCAAGTTGGTGGTGTTCGCGGTACGGCTGGATACGTTTGAAAAGCCGCCTGAAACCAAGACGTTTTATATCGGCACCAATGAGGTGGACGACCTGACAGAGCTGCGTCGGCATATCCTGACCAAGTTCAAAAACCTGCCGATCTCTGCCGAATATATGGAGCGAGACCTGTTCAACGTGTCCGAGCGCTACGGCAAAGACACGGTCATGATGATTGATTGGCTGGGCACTGATCGTCTTCCCATGTTCTTTGCGCTGAAAGGCAAGGTGGATTCTTGGCTGCGTCCGCTGGGGCCGTTGGCCAATCTAACCGACCGCTTCATGCAATTCGTGTCTTGGATCACACCCGGTGTTTTGCCCAAGAAGATGCTGGAGTATCGCGACCGGTTTCAGCACCACCTGATATTGAAAATGCGCGATGGTGGTATTGCGGAAGCGGAAGTGTTTTTGCCAGAGCATTTTGCGGGTCGGGAAGCAGAGTTCTTTGCCTGCGATGCGCGCGAAGCGAAGCTAGCAGGCCTTCACCGGTTTGCTGCGGCCGGCGCGGCGGTGCGCTATATGGCCGTTCACCGATCAGAGGTGGAAGACATTCTGGCGTTGGATATCGCTCTGCGTCGTAACGATCGGGACTGGGTTGAGAAGCTGCCGAAAGAGATCACCGATAAGCTCGTGCACAGTCTCTATTACGGTCATTTCATGTGCCATGTGATGCATCAGGATTACATCGTGAAGAAAGGCCATGACCCCAAAGAGGTGAAGGCAGCGATGCTGAAGATCCTTGATGAGCGCGGTGCGGAATATCCGTCAGAGCACAATGTGGGTCACATTTATGAAGCCAAGCCGGACTTGGCGGCGCATTACAAGGACTGTGACCCGACGAACTCATTTAACCCTGGGATCGGGAAAATGAGCCGGGACAAGCATTATGGCGCGTCAGACGTGTGAGCGCTGTAGCAGCTCTTCCTCTGGCATCGCTTCTTTGAGCAGCGATTTATAGGCCTGACGCTCGCGCTGGAGACTTTTGTTCTGCAGGTCTTTGCTGCGCATGATGCGCGTGGACATTTGCAATATCTCTGAATAGCTGTCCGCGCGGGCTTCGGCGCGGGCGACCGCGTTCTGCAAGCTTGCTAGGGTGCCGGTACGGGTGAGGGAAATCAGCGAGACCGGTTCACCAGAACAGATCTGCACGCTGATCCCCGCCATGCGGCTGGCGGCGAGATCGCGGATCTTTTTGTTCAGGGACTTTTCTAATTCAAACTGTGAAAACGCCCGGCGGCTTGAGGTGGCGCATGCAAAGACGCCGTTGCCACGATAGGTGATCAGGTCGCTGTCCTCGCCGTAGGCCTGACCCAATAGCTGGGCAATGTCTGACAGCAGATGACGGAAAGAGGCGCGGGGCAGGTTGCGGAAGACCTTCTCGACGTTCAGGATCTTCAAAGCAAAAACGCTGGTGGTCAGCATTTTCATGCGGGACAGCTGCAGCAGGTAATTCTCAAAAGAGACGTATCCGACGATGCGCTCTACCCCGAGGATTTCGATTGGTTCACTCAGGCTGTGTTCGAGGCTGCGGGTCAGGTCGTCTTGCAGAGCAATGACTTCTGCCTTGCGGCGGTCCGTTCCGGTGCGCGCGGATACGATCTGTTCTGCCACATTGAGGCGGCTGAAGAGTTCTAGGAATTCAAATGGTTTGGAAATGTAATCTGTCGCACCCGCTTTAAAGGCGCGGTCCACAAACTTCTTTTGCTGCATGGCTGTCAGCATAAGGATCGGCGTATGACGGTAATCCGGCATACCGCGCAGGGTGGCGCACAAGTCGACGCCGTCCATCTCTGGCATTTGGATGTCGAGCAGGAAGCAATCAAAGGGCTCTTCCGCGTCGCGCACCAAGTCTAAGGCTTCATAACCATTGCTTGCAGTCCATACGCGGTGCTCCGTTTCCGCGGAAATCGCAGTGGATAGAAGGTCACGGATATTGTTGTCGTCGTCTACGGCCAAGATACGCATGGAAGCTCCCTCTTCGGTTTCAACCGAAACGAGATGTGAACAGGATGCTTCTGCACCGGGGGAACCCTAATTGCCTTGGGGGTGGGGCAGGGAATTACATGTTGGTTCCGAAAATATTAACTATTTCGGGACTTTGGCGAGAAAGGGGCGAAATCGGGCAAAAAAGCGGCGGATAACCCATGAGTTGTGCAACAATTTGGTGTCGAAACTGAAACAATCGCTAAAATTGTGTGAATTTTTCTGATTTTATCCATTTTTCCGGGCAAGGATTAATCCGGTTTTAACCTCAAATAGATACTCTGTTCTTGTGAGGCAGATAAAAACAATAGTTCGAAAGAAACTAATCAATGAGCATAGCTGCGTACAAGCGTACGATCTCCGAAACGGAGTCGCCGCGGCAGATTGAGAGGCGCGTCCTGTCTAATGTGACCGCAGAAATGGAATCTAAGTATCTGGCGTTTGACCAGGCGGCGACGTCTGGCGACCGGTTGGCGCTTCTTGCCGAAGGCCTTCGCGACACGCTTTGGTACAATGAGCGCATCTGGATGACGATGCGCAATGATCTGGCAGAAAACGCAAATGCATTGAGCCCAGATCTAAAAGCCGGGTTGATTTCTCTTGCCCTCTGGGTTGAAACTCATACCAATGGTGTCCTTAAAGGCGAAAAACAAATTAAACCATTGCTGGACATTAACCGCAGCATCATCCGCGGTTTGGAAGGCAATCCGATGCATGTAATGGAGTAGAGATTGGCTTTACGTCTGACTCTGAAACCCAATGAAAAGATCGTCATTAATGGCTGCGTGATCCGCAATGCGGATCGAAGACAGATGCTGACGATTGAAAACCATGCGGACATTGTTCGCGGTGTAGATTTGTTGGCAGAGGACGAGGCAGGCACGCCAGTCAAAAACGTCTACTACTTCATTCAGTCTTGTTTGCTCCGCCCGGATATTCGCGACGAGCTGGTCCCCGTTATTCATAAAGACCTGGCAAAACTTGTTCCGATTTTCCATGAGGAGATTGGCGGCCATATCTTTGAAGCAGCGAACCATGTGTCGGCGGCGGATTTCTATAAGGCGATGCGCGCCCTACGCCCCTTGATCGAATATGAAGCGCGGCTTCTGGATATGATCAAAGGCAAGGAAAACCTGGCCACGGCGGCCGAATAGGTGTTTTCATGGTCTTCTCAATCGCAGGTCTTGGTAGCCAACTGGCATTAAACTTCATTGACTCCACAAAGGATCGTCAATTGGAGAGCCTGCGTAATGAGCCCCGCAATCAGCGAGAGGCCGATGCATTTCGTGAACGCATTGCATCCATTTCCAGCCCTGAAGAATTTGTCGCGGATTTCGAGGTCTATTCCTTTGTGATGAAGGCATTTGATCTTGAAGATCAGATTTTTGGCCGGGGTATGATCCGCAAAGTGTTGGAGAGCGACCCGTCTGATGAGACATCCTTGGTGAACCGGTTGACCAATGTGAACTTGGGAGAGCTGCACGCTGCCCTTGGATTTACAACGGAGGACGGAGCGCAATCGCCAGACTTTTCTGACACAAGCTGGCAAGAAGGTATCGTTGATAAGTTCTTTGAGACGCGTTTTCAAATTGAACACAATGAACAGAACTCCACCGTTGGCACGGTGTTGGAGTTGCGGTCAAAAGTGGATGAGATCGACAATTGGGTCGACGTTCTAAAGGACCGAGAAATAGGTACTTTCTTCCGTACGGCCCTTGGATTGCCTGCGTCTATGGCGACTTTGGATATTGATCAGCAAGAGCGCATTTTCGAACAGCGTTACGACATCGAAAAGTTGAAAGACCCCGATGAGGTGAACAGTTTGATCACCCGGTATGTGGCGATTTCCGATGCACTTAATCCGCCGCAATTTGCAACCAGCACCGCGGTGTCTTTGCTTGGGAATGTGTCTGGGCAGTTTGTATCAGCAACGATTGATATCCCGCCGATCAACTATTCGGCGGCTGCGCTCTTCCGCTAGTCAATCATATCTTCATCGTCATTGTCAGGCAGTTCGATCTCGCCTGCTTCCGCCATTTTCAGGGCCACTTCCACCATCTCTGATTGGGCGGCTTTCACGTCGCGGGATTTGACGGGGCCCATGGCCTTCATCTCATCCACCAACATGTCGCGGGAACGCGCAGGCATCGAGTTCAGGAAATGTTCGCGCACATCCTTTTCTGCGCCGCGCAGCGCGAGCGGGAGGTTGTTGCCTGTGACTTCACGCATCACTTTCGCCAGAGCGCTGGCCTGAATTTTGACGAGATCGTCAAAGACAAACATCTTCTGTTTGATCGAGCGGAGCTTTTCGGGGATCTTTTCTTCCAACCCGCGCGACAGGCTATCAAACAATTTGCCGTCGATCTTGTTGAAGACTTTGACCAGTTGTTTTTCCGCTTCCGCTTCGGCGTCATGGCCAGCTTTGGCGAGCACGTCATGGCGCAGGCTGTCCTCGATAGCACGGATGGCGTCAGAGGGAAGTTCTTCCATACCAACCATGCGTTCGACAAGATCAACAGAGCGTTCTTCGCCGAGGAGCGGCAGAACCTTTGCCACCGCATCTGGGGTGATTTTTGACAGGATCACGGCGACGGTTTGATTGTGTTCCTTGCGCAGGTGATCGGCGAGCATCTTCTCGTCGAGCAGCGATAGGTCCTTCCAAAGGTCGCCCGTGTTGGAGCCTTCAATCTCTTTCAGGATTTCTTCGACGCGGTCTTCGGGCAAAAAGCCCTTGAGCAATCCGCGTGCGGTTTCAACCGAACCGGTGATACCGCCATAGCCAGAGAATTTCTGTCCGAACTCTCGCATGACCTCTTCGACGATTTCCGCTTGGACTTCGCCCATTGCGGAAATTGCGCGGGTGATTTTTGAGATCTCGCCAGTCTCCAGTTGTTGCATCAAAGCGCTGCCCCGTTCTTCACCTAGGCAGAGAAACAGGATGGCTGATTTCTCTGGGCCGGTGAGGCGCTTGGCGCGGCGGAAGGATGCGAATTGGTTCATGTGACCCCGGCTGTCGGGTTGCAAGGATAGTTATTCATGGATAGCGCAATTTATCCTTGGTGCGCAATGATAAGATTTATGTGGGGTTAAAATTTGGCCGGGATAGGGGGCTCTGCCCCCGAGTGAACCTGTTCACTCTCCCCCGGAGTATTTTTGCAAAGAAGAAGATGTGGGTTGGCGTGACAGGCTATCCGCCGCCTGCGTAGGGCAGATAGGATTCCATGAGTGAGCCTGCAAGCATGTACCATCCGTCGATGAGCACGAAGAAGATCACCTTGAAGGGTAGGGAGACGATCACTGGCGGGAGCATCATCATA
>NZ_CYTO01000019.1:95706-101198 GCF_001458335.1 Cognatishimia activa | reverse complement strand
GGCAGATAAAGCAGGAAGCCAATGGTAAAGGCCCGCCTTAGTTCTGAGATCATGAAGCTGGGCACTAGGACGCGCCAGGAGACATCTTCGGGGCCGGTGATGGCGGCATCTGGGGCGGGTTCCCCTGCGATGTCGCGGAACAGGGCCATGTCTTTTTCGCGGGTGTTGGCGAACATGAAGGAACGGAACGGATCGGCGATTGCTGTGACCGCCTGCTCTTCGGTGATTGAGTTCTGAATGAGCGGGCGCAGGCCTGATTCATAGGCGTCGTTAAAGACGGGTTCCATGACGAAATAAGTCATGAACAACGCCATGGCGTTCAGCACCATGTTTGGCGGGGTTTGGTTTAAACCCAGCGCCGAGCGCAACATCGAGAAAACGATGACAAAGCGGGTGAAGCTTGTCATGACCACCAACAAACCTGGGGCCACGGACAGAACCGTGATCAGCGCGAAGAGTTGGATGATGCGGCCTGAGAGGCTCGCACCTGCGTCGCTGCCCGGCTCGGTATCGCCAAAGGCTGAGGACAGATCCCGTAACAGGCTGCCCACGTCTGCGTCCTGTGCCATAGCTGGTGTGGCCATGGTCAGCAAAATAGAGCCTACTAAGGCCCAAAATAGTGGGATGAACGCGGCGCGGCGCATGGTTTGATCAGCTGCCCGGAATGAAGTCTTTGACGATCTCTCGCAGGGCGACACCAATGAAATCGCCGTTCACCTTCACCAAATCCCCACGGGCCACCATGCGGTCATTGATCATGATGTCGATCGGATCACCGACTTTACGATCCAGTTCGATGACCGAGCCGCGGGTCAGTTCCAGCAGGTCGGAAATCGACATACGGCTGCGCCCAAGCACGACGCGCACGTCGAGTTTGACGTTGTAGAGCGCGTCGATATTACGGCCATCGCCGGCGAGGGCGGATTGAAGTGTTTCCGCATCAACGCCTTCGCCATCTTCCAAGGCGATGGAGGCTGCCGCATCTGGCTGTTCCTGAGGCTCTTGTTCTGGGGTCGGTGTGTCTTCTGACATGGCTTAGACCTTCTGGGTTTGGAGTTTCATTTGCTCGGACGCGTGGCGCAGGGCGAGAAGGATTTCGTCGCAGACCCGGTCGAGGCTGTATTGCATGAAGCCGTTTTCCCAAGCCATGCGGGCTTCGCCATTTTTAAGGCTGGGATCGGCGGTGACTTTCGGTGCGGTTTGGTCAGGAGGGGTGATCTGAGCGATCACTTCCGCCAAAATCGTCTCTGTTTCTGGTGAAATCCGTATGTCCAGTTCAGCGCGGCGCGCACCCTTACCAATTGCGTCCGCGAGGCGGGCTTGCACCTGATCAACTGAATGCGCTTTGAGTAAGTCCGGCACTGTGCGTTCGCAGATCTCAAGCACCATATCGATCAGGTCGCGCTCCAACTCCGCGCGCCGTTGGGTGTCTTGAGAGACAAAGACCGCAAGCTGATCGCGCAGTTCATTTATGGCGGCGTTTGCCTGCGCTTGCAGGTCTGCTTGTGCCTCGCGACGACCTTCATTCAAACCGTCGGAATGGCCTTGTTCAAATCCTTGCTGACGCGCGTCAGCGAGCATCTTGCTAAGTTCGTCTTCAGTAAAGGAATAGACCGGAACCTCTGGCTCTTGGGTCGCTGGATCGGTCGCGCCGTCGCCAAAGCGTTCGTGTTCCGCATCAAAGTCACGCAGGCTGAGGGCCATCATGCTTCAGCCTCCTGATGCAGCCAGCCCCGCAGGACGCGAAGCACGTCTTCGGGCTTTTCTTCTGCCATGTTTTGGATGGCTTCGACCCGCGCTTTAATCAGGTTGCCGCGTACGCCAAGCGTTTCGATATATTCATGGGGGCCGCCATCATCATCTAGATCAAAGATGCTGGTCATGCCTGGCGCATCTGGGTCGATTTGTAAGGACCCAGGGAGTGGCCGTTCAGGCGCTGCGGAGTTTGCTTGATCCGGCGTCACTTGTGGAGCGGGGCTGTCCGGCGTCGCGGGTGTGTCGACTGGTGGTAGGACCTCTGCACCATCCGGGGTTTGGAGGGGCAGCGGCTCGCCGTCGGGTCCGGTCAGAGCGGCGGCTTGGTCTGAAGGCGCCAAGGCCGGCTGTGGTTTCTCAAGCAGCGTTTTCAAGGCAGGGCGGACGCCAAGGATCATGACCAATGCCACAACCACCAAACCAAGCAATCCGCGTAGGATAGAGACAATATTTTGCGTGATTTGATCGGTGATTGACATCGAGATCGGATCGCCCACTTCCATGGAGTAATCCATAAAGCGCAAGCTATCGACGGAAACATCATCGCCCCGCGCGGCATCAAACCCGACAGCCGTTTTTACAAGCTCAGTGAGGCGTTCGATTTCTGCGGTGTCACGCTCTTGATAGACGACATCGCTGTCTTCCACATTGTAGATGCCATTTACCAGCACCGCGACCGAGATACGTTTCACTTCGCCCGCTTCGCGGATGACTTCGCGGCGGGTGTTGCCGATTTCATATTCAACGGTTTCGCCATTCCGTGTTTGGCTTGAACGGCCTGGTCCACCTGCGGTATCTTGAAGTGCTGCAGGGATGTTGTTTTCAACGCCAACACCGCCACCGCCTTCGGTGCCAGAGCGTTCTTCATTGTCACTCTTGGTTGAGCGAACAACTTGTTGATCAGGGTTAAAGCTCTGTTCAACCACCACTTCGCGGCTGTTCGTCAGCTCTACATTCACCCGCACTCTCGCGTTGCCCGCACCAACGCGGGCGGTCAGCATATTGCGGACTTCTTGGGCGAGACGTTCTTCGATCGCGGATTGTGAGCTGGCAAGGCTGGAGCCGCCATCCCCTTCCGCTGATTCCGCAAGGATCACTTCGCCGCTTGCGGACAGAACGGTTACGCGACCCAGATCCAGCTCTGCGACAGATGAGGCAACCAAATTGCGAATGGCCGAGGCTTGTTTGCGGTTTATTGTGCGCCCCGGAACAGGGCGCACAATGACCGAGGCCCGCGGGTTCGGGCGTTCCCGTGAGAAGGCCTCCCGTTCCGGCAGGACAAGGTGAACACGGGCGCTTTGTACGCCTTCCAGCGTTTGAATGGACCGAGCGATTTCACCTTCCATGGCGCGCAGCCGGTTTACGCGCTGCATGAAGGTGTTCATGGCGAGGCCGGATTGTTCATCAAACAGTTCCCAGCCCGGATCGCCCTCAATCGGAATGCCGGTTTCTGCCAGCACCATCCGCGCGCGCGCCAAATGGTTTGCGGGCACCATGACCGACTGGCCATCTTCCGACATGCGCGCATCAAAGCCCGCATTGGCGAGGGTCGCCTCGACAGAGGTCGCTGTGGCCGGGGAGAGGTTCTTATAAAGCGTCGCGTAGTTTGGTGTGGTGACTGCAGAGAGCCCCATCATCAATGCAAACATCATCCCAACCGCCACGGCGCCTAGGATCATGAGCCGCCTTTGGCCCAGTTGCATCAGGTTATTGATCAAATTCTGCACGTCGCCTCCCGTGTGCCTTCTTAGGGCAATCTTTTGGGTGTTCTTCTTGAGGTTAAAAATATACTAATCTATATTTGGAGTCCAAGTAAATATCCATGTCTATACTTGCTTTTATAAAGAATAGATTGGAATATAGTTCTTGAGAGCATAAGAGTGGTTTATGGCCAAAGACGCAGAAAACACAGGCGAAAACCCGGAAGCCGATGGGGGAGACGTCAAGCCTAAATCTAGCAAAAAGCTTTTGCTGGTGGCGGTGGTTTTGTCGATTCTGTCCATGGGTGGGGGCTTCTTCTTGGCTCAGATGGCGTTCAATCAAGACGCTAAGAAATACGAACCAGACTACGTCGAAGAGGAAGAAGCGGCACCTGCAGAGGGTGACGAGAAGATGGCCGGCAAAGACGGCAAAAAGGGTGAAGAAGACCCTTATGCCGAAGGCGATGAGAAAGGCAAAGAAGAGGGCGAGGAAGAGATCGTCGCTGTGGATGAGGGGATGCTGGAGTTTGGCGAGATTCTTACCAACATCACCAGCGTGACAGCGCATGGTGCCCCCCGGAATGCATTCCTAAAGATCAATGTTGTGTTGGTCTATCGCCCAGACGATGGCGCCAAGGCGCTGATGGAGGCGCGTCAGCCCTTTATGCGCGATCTGTTCAATGGGTACGCACGAAGTTTGACCGAAGCAGATGTGCGCGGCATGGCGGGGATTTTGAATGTGAAATCCGAGCTATTGAAACGGGCACGCGCCGCAGCCGGCAATGACTTGCCACGAGAAATTCTGATCAGTGATCTGATCGTTCAGTAGGGGCGACTATGAGCCAAACGATGACAGCGGAAGAAATCGAGGCCCAAAGCGGCAAGGTGATCGACGAGATCATCCGCATGTCCGATTTCTCCTTTGAGCGGCTGCCGATGCTCGACATTATTGGCGAACGATTGGCTGATTCCATCAGTTTGGTCATCCCTGAATTGACCGGTGTTTTGTGTGAAGCTTCGCTGAACTCTCTGGACTACCTTCCGATGGCGCAGGCGAGTGAAGCGCTGAACATGCCCTCGCTGCTGGGCGTTGTGGCTGCGCAAAACCTCGATGGCGAGGTGCTGATTGCAATGGACGCAACCTTTGCCCTTACCGCGATGGAGTTGATGCTGGGTGGCACGCCGAAAGGTGAAATGGAGCGCCAATCTGATACGTTCACTGGGATCGAGAAGGGGTTTGGTGCCCGGTTGGCAGATTCCATTGCGCAAGAGTTGCGCCGGTGTTTGACCATGGTGGGAGATGTGGATCTCGAGTTAGATCGGGTCGAAACCGACCCAGATTCAGCGGCTGTGACCCAACCCGCAAACTTATGCGTGCGCATGCGGATTGCTGTTGGCCTTGCTGGGCGCACCGGTACTATCGACGTGGTTATTCCCTACGACGCGCTGGAACCGATCCGCCCAAAACTGGGCAAGATTCACTTTGGGGAACCCAATGAAGACGGCAACCCATGGAAAGACCAGCTGAGCGGTCAGATCGAACGCTCAACTGTGGAGCTTGAAGCGGTCCTTACCGATGTGGCCGTGCCAATCCAGCAAGTCATGGATTGGAAGCCTGGTGCCACCATCAATCTTTGGATCGAAGAAGACCACGCCGCCACGGTGATTTGTGCGGAAACCGAAATGTTCAAAGCCGTGATGGGCAAACGTAACAATGGCAATACGGCGATCCGTATTACCGAACAGATTGAAGCTGAAGAGGAGACGGAAAATGGCCGCGACCCTTACTGATTTATTCATCATCCTGCTGTTGCTGGGGGCGATTGGCTATGGCTGGTATGTCTCTCGCAAGGTTCAGGTTCTGATGGGTGCTCTGAAGGAAATGGAGCCGCTGGTGAAGGAATTCTCTAGCGCCGTGGATAAGACCGAAGATTCGGTCAATCAGTTGAAGCTGAACCTCGAAGAACCCAGCCAGCCAGCGGTTGAAGTCGATGAAGAAGACGAGCCGATGTTCTCGACCCGTCGTCAGCCCGCGCA
>NZ_CYTO01000019.1:72882-95606 GCF_001458335.1 Cognatishimia activa | reverse complement strand
GGCCACGGGCGAGGACCTTCCCGCAATCACCGGACCTGCCATTGTTTTGGCGGCGGGTGAAGAAGAGAAAGAACCGGAAGGCCCAGTGCCTGCCGAAGCACCCCCGCCGGTTGTGGCCGGGTTGGGTGACAAAGTCGGGATGTGTGAAACACCGGAAGAGGTTTTGCGCAACCTCGCCAAAGAACGTAGCCTGTTGGAAGAACAGCGCGAAGCGATGAACCTGCGCGAGGCAGAGTTGACTTTGGCAAAAGAAAAGCTGGGGATCGAGAAGGCCGCGTTGACCGAGCTGAAGGGGTCCATTGAGGACTTGCTGGCGCGGGTTGAAGCGCAGCAGACTGAAGACCTAGATCGCCTAATTTCATTTTATAAGAACATGAAACCTGCCGAAGCAGCGGGCATTATGGATGAAATGGATATCGAGGTGACGATCATGGTGCTGGGCACCATGAACCCGCGCACCGCCGCGCCGATTTTGGCGAAGATGACACCGGTTCGCGCACGGGCTGTGTCAAAAATCATTCTGGAGCGCGGCCAACTGCCCGGAGATCAGGATCTGACCGGCATTCGCTTGAATTAATAGCGAAAACACTCATGCAAACTGGATTTCGGGCGCGATGATTTTGCTGATCGCGCCGCCTGTATTCACGGCCTTATAGACCGGTCGGGGCGGGCGGGATGAGTCGTCGACCTGTCGTGCCACCCAATGCCGTGTCTCCAATGATTTCAGCGATTGCGACAACGCGCGATCGGTTATGGAGGTGAGCCCGCGTTTAATTTCGTTAAAATAAATTGGGCGGTGCAGAGCGGTGAGCACTGGCAATGTCCAAGACTTGCGCAGAAGATTCCGATCCTCTTTCGCTGAAACCGTATGAATCCGATGCGCGATGCTTGCCACGGTCACACCAAACGGGGTCAAGCGAAACTCTGGCCGCAAGGGATGACCGTGACCGGGATTGCGTTCCAATAGGCCGAGATCCATCAGGTGATTCAGACTTTGTACAAAGGCGTTGCGACTGGCTCCGGTCGCAGCCAACAACGCAGCCTGGCGAGCAGGCACACCGGTATGCAGACTCGATAAAATCGGCATGGCCCAAGCGCGGGAGGTGAGCTTGACAAACAAATCAATGTTCATAAAGTATAGTTACTATATTTAGAATCAAAAGGAAAGATCATGTCACTTATTTCGCCGGACAAAACCATTACATTCGCTCTTTCCGTTAAGGACCGCCATGCCAGTGCCGATTGGTACGGGCGTATGCTTGGATTTGAATTGATTTATCATGCGGATGAGGTGGGTTGGTCCGAGGTGCGGACCAATACTGACGGCGTGACCATTGGGTTTGGTGAACACACGGAACCGACCCCAGGCAACTCTATGCCGGTCTTTGGAGTCGCGGATATCGATGACGCTCGCAGCAAGCTGGAAGGCGCGGGGGTGAAATTTGACGGGGAGACCGTGGTCGTAGACGGCATGGTCAAGCTTGCAACCTTCTTTGACCCGGACAACAACGCGCTGATGATTGCCCAAAACTTGTCAGGCGAGTTCGGTTAATTTCTAACTCTGATTGCAGCGATCCGGGTGGGCGTTGGCGAAAGCTGGGATGCTCTCTAAGGCGTCCCGAACGCTTTGGATTTTTGGCATGTCATCCAAGTTAACGCCCCAACGATCTGCATTATAAAGCTGCGGCATCAGGCAGATGTCAGCGATTGTGACCTCATCGCCGTAAGAGTATTTTCCATCACGGATCATGACTTCATAGGCACTCAGCCCTTTGTGGATGAAATGTTGCATCCAGGATTCGTTGGTGATCGCTCCGCCGGATTGTTCAACGGCGAATTGCACGACACTTAGGTTGCAAACCGGATGGATATCCATCGCGATAGCATAAGCCATCGCACGAACCCGCGCGCGGCTGGCGGGCAGGTTTGGCATAAGGCCAAGCTTTAGGGTTTCGTCCAGATATTGGATGATGGCGAGAGACTGGGTAAGGGTGCCGCCATCGACCTCTAGCGCTGGAACAAGCCCCTGCGGATTGCGGGCAAGATAGTCATCTTCCAGATGTGCGCCTTTGCGCAGATCTACGACTTCGGTTTCGTAATCAATCTCAGCCAAGCCTAGGGCGATGCGAACGCGGTAGCTCGCGGAGGAGCGCCAGTAATCATAGAGTTTAGCCATCAGAAAGCGCCTTCATCAGTTGGGTCATTTGGGATTGTAGGGTCGCGAAGTCATCTTGGAATTTTTCTGCGACCTTGGATTGAAACTCTTGGGCTAGGGGAACCAGTTCTGCGACAAGCGTTTCGCCCTCTTCGGTCAGCTCCAAGTGCAGAAGGCGACGATCATCTGGATCAATCTTTTTGGTCAGATAGCCACGGTCTTCCAGCCCAACAACAGCACGGCTGACTTTGGCTTTGTCCAGATGCACACGCTGCTGAATGTCGCGAACGGTTTTGCTGTTAGAATAGGCCAAGTTCACCAGAATGCGCCATTCCGCGACCGTAATGCCGAATTTTTCCTGATAAAGCGACGCGAGATTTGCGCTGAGTTGGCCTGCAATCACCGACACTTGATAGGGCAGGTAGCCCTCTAGATCGAAGCTGGGCAGGTCGTGTTTCATGGGGTGAGCCTCTTGTGTCTTGCCCTCAGAATGTCGCGAAAATCGTTTCATTTGCAACAAAAAACTTGACATCGTTTCATTTGCAACGAATTTTAGATCCAAGCCACATGACCGATCAGACCGGTTAGATTTGCGAGATTTAAGGGAGGATTGGATGAGCTTTGACACATTGACCAGCTCTGACAACACCATGGGCACCACGCCCGGATATATGCCCGGTTTTGGCAATGACTTTGAAACAGAAGCTTTGCCGGGTGCATTGCCGCAAGGGATGAACAGCCCCCAGAAATGTGCCTATGGCCTCTATGGCGAGCAGCTTTCAGGCACGGCCTTCACCGCCCCAAGTCACCAGAATGAACGCACGTGGTGTTACCGCATTCGCCCATCCGTCAAACATGTTGGACGGTTTGATAAAATCGATGTTCCGTATTGGAAGTCCGCGCCACATGTCTTGGACGATGTGATCTCTTTGGGCCAATACCGCTGGGATCCGATCCCGCATGCGGGCGAGTCGCTGACATGGCTAACCGGCATGCGTACGGTTACCACGGCAGGTGATGTTTATACGCAGGCTGGCATGGCGACCCACGTGTATTTGGTCACCGAAAGCATGGAAGACGAATATTTCTTTTCTGCTGATTCCGAACTGCTAGTAGTGCCCCAAGAAGGCCGACTGCGGTTTTGCACGGAACTGGGTGTGATTGACATCGAGCCGAAAGAGATCGCCATTCTGCCACGCGGTCTGGTTTACCGTGTTGAGCTGCCAGAGGGCAAACCCGCGCGGGGCTTTGTTTGCGAAAACTATGGCCAAAAGCTCGACCTGCCGGGGCGCGGGCCCATTGGGGCCAATTGCATGGCGAACCGTCGTGATTTCAAAACCCCGATTGCGGCGTTTGAAGATCGTGATGCCCATTCTCGTGTTGTGATCAAATGGCAGGGGCAGTTCCACGAAACCTTCATTGATCACTCACCGCTCGATGTGGTGGCCTGGCACGGCAATTACGCGCCCTGTAAATACGACCTGCGAGACTACTGCCCGATTGGCGCAATCCTATTTGACCATCCAGACCCGTCAATTTTCACCGTCTTAACCGCGCCATCGGGTGTGCCGAGGACGGCTAATATCGACTTTGTTTTGTTCCGCGAGCGCTGGATGACAATGGAAGACACTTTCCGTCCGCCTTGGTACCACAAGAACGTCATGTCCGAGCTGATGGGCAATATCTATGGCGAATATGATGCAAAGCCTGATGGCTTCGCGCCGGGTGGGATCAGCCTGCACAACATGATGCTGCCACACGGGCCGGACCAAACCGCTTTTGACAAGGCCACGCATAGCAATTTGGGTCCAGAGAAGCTGGAGAACACCATGTCCTTCATGTTTGAGACCCGCTACCCGCAACACCTGACCGAGTTTGCGGCCAAAGAAGCGCCTTTGCAGGACAATTACATCGACTGTTGGGACAGTCTGGAAAAGAACTTCGACGGGACGCCGGAAGGCAACTGGAAGCGATAAGGACATATGATGACACTTCTGAAAAGCTGGGTCGCGAGCGCGAACACTGACGCGACCGACTTTCCATTGAACAACTTGCCGTATGGGGTGTTCTCGACCGAGGGCACGCCGCGTTGCGGTGTCGCCATTGGGGATCAGATCCTTGATGTAGCGGCCTTAGAAGCGGCGGGTGTTCTGACGTTGGATGGTGGGCCTTACCTGCAATCTGGCGCATGGAACGATGTGATGGCGGCGGGGTCGGCGGTTTGGGCGGATCTGCGCGCCAAGTTGCAAGCGGCTCTGGCGGAAGGCGCGGCAGAGCAAGACTCATATGAACCGCATCTGGTTGCGCAGGCGGACGCGACAATGCACATGCCATTTGTGGTCGCGGAATACACCGATTTTTACGCCGGCAAGCACCACGCGTTCAACGTCGGCACCATGTTTCGCGGTCCGGAAAACGCGCTGCCGCCGAACTGGCTGTCGATCCCTATTGGGTATAACGGCCGCGCCTCTTCTGTGGTGGTGTCGGGCACTGACATTGTGCGTCCAAACGGTCAGCTCAAAGGTCCAAATGACGAACTGCCGCGCTTTGGCCCATCGGCCCGTTTTGATATCGAGCTGGAAATGGGAGCGATCGTGGGCCAACCATCGGATGGCATGATCTCAGTGCAACAAGCCGATGATAATATCTTCGGCTACGTGCTGCTGAACGACTGGTCCGCGCGCGATATCCAGGCTTGGGAATACCAACCTCTCGGCCCATTCCAAGCCAAAGCGACAGCGACCTCCATCAGCCCGTGGATTGTGACCCGCGCAGCGCTTGAGCCGTTCCGGACGTCGACGCCGGACCGTGATCGGGAGTTGCTGCCATATCTGAAGGAGCCGGGCCCGATGCTTTACGATATTGATCTGGAGGTCGGCTTGACCCCGGAAAACGGTCGCGAATCCATCATCGCCCGCACCAATTACAACGAGATGTATTACTCCGCCGCACAGCAGTTGTGTCACCACACCACGTCAGGCTGCGCGATGCGCGTTGGCGATCTTTTGGGGTCGGGCACCATTTCTGGCCCGGACAAAGAAAACCGCGGATCTATGTTGGAGATGAGCTGGGGCGGGAAAGAGCCCATGACGCTTGAGACAGGCGAAGTCCGCAGCTTTATCGAAGATGGCGACACGCTTGTGCTGCGCGGCGCGGCGCAAGGGCACGGCTACCGTGTCGGCTTTGGCGAAGTGAGCGGTATGCTTTTGCCTGCGCCCGAGGTTCCTGACTTTGCGCGATAATTCTCTAACCAAACCCAAAAGCCCCGCAATTTTGCGGGGCGTTTCTTTTTTGTGAAAAAAGTTCATTCGGGTGAAAAACCAGTATTGCACCCGCCGAACGGTTGGTCTAAATGACCCTCCAGTGCCCCTATAGCTCAGCTGGTAGAGCAACTGATTTGTAATCAGTAGGTCCGCGGTTCGAGTCCGTGTGGGGGCACCATCCTAAGCAGCCAATTAGAGATCTTCGTGCTCAGAACAGGTGTCTTAGCGTTTCAGGCGCTTGATCGCTTTGCGGTAGCTGGATTTGTTCAACTGGATGAACTGTTCAAAGAACCGGCCAAAGACTCCCGCAGCACTGAAACGAACATAGAGATAGCCTATGAGCGCAGCGAACAATGCGCCCAAACCGTTGACGATCAGGTCGCCCATCGTGTCATCGAGACCAGATTTTTGCATGTTAAGCCCGAAGATCTGATCCATCGCGAATTCAAAGATTTCCCAGCACGCACCAATGGTCATGGCGACGCAAAAGGTGATCAGCGCAAGGGCTGAAGGGGGCGCCGCAAACCGATCGCCCTCAAACAACATGAATACGAAAAGAAAACCAAGCAGCCCAAACCCAATCGCTGCTGAGCCATGTAGGGCCAGATCCCACCACCACACTTTGTTGTAGAAATCAAATGCCTCTCCCAAAAAAATAGTGGCGAACACAAAGACGGTCGTAAAAATTAAGAAAGAGACGGGGAGCCGCACGGAAAGTTGCTGAGCGAGCAGTAGGGGAAATAGCGACAGCAATAAGGTGGCAACACTCACGAAGGCCAGTGAGAACCGCCCCAGAAGCAGCGCAATCAGAGCGCCAATGGCCAGCGCAAACCAGCAAGCGCGCAACACCAGACCGAAGCTGTTGACCAATTTCCAGATCTGTGGGCCCTCCAAAATGGTGAAAACGCGCTGCGGCGTTCCCATATAGGTGCAATGACAGACTCATATCTTCGAATTGCAAGCTACAATATACGCAAGGCAAGGGGGCGAGACCAGCGCCGGGACCCGGGGCGCGTTCTGGACGTCATTAACACCTTGGACGCTGATATCGTGGTGCTTCAGGAAGCTGACCGACGCCTTGGTCAACGCCCTGCGGCTTTGCCCAAAGACCTCATCGGGTCATACTGCGATTATCGCGTCGTGCCGTTGTCGAAGAATGATGTAAGCCTTGGCTGGCACGGGAACGCCGTATTGGTGCGCCCAGAAATTGAGGTTTCTGTGGAAAAAACACTGGATCTGCCCGGATTTGAGCCACGCGGCGCCGCCATCATTTCCCTAGCCGGATCGGTGAACGTAACATTGGCAGCGACGCATCTGGGCCTGCGTCGAAAAGATAGGCGCGCGCAGCAAACGATGATTTGCAACGTATTGCCGACGTCATCGCCGTTTATTGTGGCAGGTGATTTCAATGAGTGGTCATCAACAACGGGTTTTGAGCCGTTTGAACGTGAATTAACGATGCACGCCCCGGGCAAAAGCTTTCCGACCGGATGGCCCATGGCAAAATTAGACCGATTTGCAGTGTCTGAAGATCTAAAGGTGATTTCCTCCGGCGTGGCTGATACCCCACTTTCTCGCCGCGCATCAGATCATTTGCCGATTTGGATGGATTTTAGCTTTGGGCGAGTGCATTGATTTTGATGATGCGTTAGTGAACCAATAGGTGCTGTAAGGACAACGCATCAGAACACCGGTCATTGCGCGAAAGCTGTTCAGATAAGTGACTACCTTTTTGCGCCAAAGGCGAAGCGAAAAATGGCGGAGCTATGAGCCCCGCCACTTGCAACGTTTTCCAACGTCAGTTTGTTTCTGCTTCCCTATTCGGCGATTTTGGCAGCAACGTCTGCATCAATCGCAGAAAGTGCGTCGTCCAAGCTCATTTCACCGGTGATTGCCTTTGTAATGTAATCCGGCACGATACCGTAGATCGCAAAGTTCTTGCTGTATCCTTGGAAAACATAGGCTTGTGGTGTGGTCTTAGTCGCTACACCCGCGTTGGACGCAAAAGTGGACAACGCAGCTGCAATGGTCGGAGTGGCGTTTTGGTAGTCAACTCCAGAGGCTTGAAGTCCCGCATGCGCAGTAATGTTGTTCGTTTCTGACGCGAACTTTTCCGCCTGTTCGGTCTGCGCCATCCAGTCTACGAAGGCAGCGGCGGCTTCTGGAACTTCGGTATCACCAAATACCACCAAAGACGCGCCACCCGGCATTGCGCCGCATCCGCCAACGCCGCATGGTGCAGGGACTGCGCGCCATTCGAAATCTTGGATATTCTTTGCATAGTTGTTGATCATCCAAGATCCGGACATATGCATCGCGGCATCACCTGAAACAAACAGCGGCGCTGCGTTACGATATTGTGTCCCAGACCCAGCCGGCCAGCCTTCAGCTGGCATCAAGCCAGATTTGTGCCACCCAATAAAGACTTCTGCAAAGTTTCGGAAACCATCGTCGACCAGCAATGGCTCGCCGTCATCACCAAAGAACTGCGCGCCATATGAGAAGGCAGGTCCCGCCCAGCGGTGTGCCGTGCGGTCCATCACCAGACCTGCGGTCAAGCCCAATGCGTCCTGCACTTCTTTTGCGGCCGCCGCCCATTCGTCCCAAGTTGCACCATCACCGGGCAATTCCACGCCTGCATCGTCAAAAGCGGTGACGTTGACGTAAGGGCCGGTCACTGTAAGTTGCGTATTCCAACCATAAATGCCTTTGTCTTCGCCACCTGGTGCGCGGAACCAGGGGAGCAGAGCTCCATAGTTTTCTTCCCAATAGGCGGTATCTACATATGGCGTAAGATCAAGAGCCAGTCGCCCAAATGCGCCAGGGTTTGTCACTCGCGCAATATCTGGGGCATTGCCGGCCTGTGCTTGGTTCAACAGCTGATCGCGGATCACTTCATAACCGACCGTATCGATTGTTACGTTGTGGCCAGTCGCGCTTTCGAAGGTCTGAGCCATCTCCCCGAGAACTTCGCATTCGTTGCCATCTTGATAGCACAGAATTTCAATATCATCGGCCAAGGCCGCCGTCGCGGCGATCATTGATGATAATGAAAGCATCGTGAGTTTAGTTTGCGGTTTCATTGTGTTCCTCCCTTAGAACGTCTTAATCTATGTCGTCTTTTGACTTTCGACCGAGGCTCTAGATTGCAGCGGTCAACTCTTTGTTTTTGAACTCAAATCTTGAGATGAGTTCTGTTGGCGCGTCATGCGCTTTTAGTTCGTCGAGCATAGCATTTTTAAGTTTAGCTTCGATTTCCAATTCTCCGGTGACCGGCTCGTTTTGATTGGGATCAAGTTCCAGATCAAAAAGCGTTGTCTTTGCGGGTAGGAAGCTGGCGGCGCCACGCTCCACGATTCCGGTCGCGGGTATCTTCCAGACCGGCATACCTTTGGTGAATTCGAATGGTGCACATTGTGTCGCCAATTGTAAATCAGCGAGCTTTAGGGGTGTTTTGAAATCCACAGGCATCATCGAGTACAAGTATAGGTCATCTTGCGATGAGGGCTCTTTGGGCTGCAAGAACATTACATAGCGCCCGTCAGTGCAATTTATGGGACCGCCCCAAATCCCAAAGATTGCAAATTTCCGTTCCGTGACACCACCATGACTGAGTGCTTGTAGGGAAGAACCTGTCATATCGGGTGGGCACGGAACGCCCGCAACGTCCAAAACCGTCGGAGCTAAATCCGTGGTCTGGGACAGTCCTGTTGTACACTGGACCGGGGTGCTGCCCGGTAGATGCATGAACAACGGGATGCGGGAAACCTGATGATAAAGAGGCATAACGGATTTGCCCCAAGTGTTGTGCTCTGACAGCATGAAGCCGTGATCGGTGGTAACGATCAGTGCGGTGTCCTGCCAAAGGTCATGCTCGTCAAACGCGTCAAGTAAACGGCCGAGCTGATAGTCGCAAAAACGCAAAAGTGCGCGATACGTACGCTGTAAGTTTTCGCTGGTTTCCTTTGAATATTCAGGTTCACCATAAGCGGGCCAATCAGCTATGGGCGCGTTTAGGTCGACCCCTTCGGCCTTCAAGAACTCTTCCGGCGCATGAAAAGGCTCGTGGGGATCAAAGACTTCTAACTTTAGGAACCAATTGTCCTTTAATTGGTTCTCATCAAGGAACCTCAATGCTGAGGAGAAGCTTTTGTCGATAGGAAAATCTTCGGTTTTTCGCATGTAGGCGCGGTTGACGGCATGTCGCCAATGCTTGTGCACCGAGAGGTCGTAAATCGTTGGATCAAAATCGTCCAAGATGTCGTCGGTGTTTGGCGGCGGTGCGCCGCGCCAGGCATCTGTCTCTTGCCCTCTAAACAGCTCCCAAGAATTAAACTTGGTATGAAAGTTGCAGCCGCCTTCTTCAAAGTAATGATAATGGTCGGTGATCAGGTGGGTATAGATTCCGCTATTGCGCAGTTCGGTGACGAAACTATCGTCAAATGGTTCCAGCGGCCCCCAGCTTCTATGAAAAAAGTTCAGACGGCCATTATGCATGTCGCGACGTGCGGGCATGCAAGGCAGGCTGCCGACCCAGTGATTGTCAAACCGCGTTGACCGAGCATCAAGGCGTGCGAAGTTTGGCAGCCGTTCCGCGCAGCCACCGTAGCCGGGCAACTGATCGCGAATAAGAGAATCAAATAGCAGAAAGACGGTCTTCATACCTCTAGGTTAGAAAAATATGGATATAATCAGAATACTCTATTATTGCCTTTACTTATGAGAAAATTAGATAACTATCTTACCGCGCGGCAGTTCGAATATTTTGCTGAGATCATCAGGGCCGGCAGCCTCAACAAAGCCGCGAGAAACTTGGGGCAGACACAGTCTGCGCTCACGCGTAGCCTAAAGCAGCTCGAGAAAAGCATGGGCTCTAAGCTCGTCGACCGTGGACCACGTGGTGCGTTCGCAACACCGCAAGGCGAGCTCTTGATGGAATGTTACCATCGAGTCTCGTTGGAAACCCGCCTGGCATTTCAAGCGATTGCTCATACGGTTGAGGCTGGCCGCAGTACGGTTCACGTTGGAGCCGCGCCTTCATTTGGGCTCAGCATCTTGCCGAGCGCATTGCAGCAGCTTCGCACGCGCTTTCCTGAATTGTGCGTCAAAGTATATCAAGAAACGCCGGCCTCTCTTTTGCAGAAAGTTAAGAGCGGAGATATCGACATCTACATGGGCCCGCTTGTGACCGAAAATGCGGATTCCGATTTGACGTTTGAATGTCTGAATTCAATTCCTTCAAGAGTTTATGTGCGGCGCGGTCACCCATTAGAGAAGCAGACAGTCGTAACCAATATAGATTTGCTATCTTATCGCTGGGTTTCGCTATTAAGTCTCTCTGAGGTGCAGCTGCCGGGCAGCTGGCGCGAAAATCTAGATAAGCATGCCTACGAACAAGGACTGCAACCGCCGATCATTGATATCGAAACCACTTCAATTGTCGGTGCGCTGAACTTCGTCTCAGGAGGAGACCACCTTGTTTGCTTGTCGCAACTTTTGATGCATGAGGCGGAGTTGCGCGGGCTAAAAGCCTTGAATTTGCAGCAACCGTTGACATCGCACCTTTGTGGGTTGGTCTACCGGAAGGCCGTCAAAAGAAATCCGGAGTTAGGCGCTGTTCTGGAAGTCTTCAAAACAGAGTTTATGGCCGCCGCAAAAGTCTGATTTTGGCAGACAAACGTCCAATCGACGTATGACGGTTTTCCGCGAGGGTCTCGGCGGCCCCCAACCGCATGCCCGAGCCAAATCGTGCGTTGCGATGACTTGAGTTGTTATGTCTTCACAAGACGTATCTGTAGAAATGGCGGAGCTTTCGCCCCGCCATCCGCATCTTTTCAAAAGATAAAGCTTCTCAGAAATCCCAGTCTTCGTCCTCGGTCGCGACAGCTTTGCCGATCACATAAGACGAGCCAGAGCCAGAGAAGAAGTCGTGGTTTTCACTGTCGGGGCTGAGAGCTGCCAAGATGGCCGCGTTCACTTCAGACACTTCCGGTGGGAACAGCGCTTCAAATCCCAAGTTCTGCAAGGCTTTGTTGGCGTTGTAGTGCAGGAAGACTTTTACGTCTTCGGTCAGGCCCAGCTCGTCATACAGCTCTTCGGTGTACTTGTTCTCGATGTCGTAAAGTTCAAACATCAAAGAGAACGCGTAATCCTTAAGTTCCTGTTGGCCCGCTTCATCAAGCTTTTCGTAGCCGCGCTGGAACTTGTAGCCGATGTAATAGCCGTGCACCGCTTCGTCCCGGATGATCAGGCGAATGAGGTCGGCTGTGTTGGTCAGCTTCGCGCGGCTGGACCAATACATTGGAAGATAGAAGCCGGAATAGAACAGGAAGCTTTCCAGGAACACCGACGCGATCTTGCGCTTCAGCGGGTCATTGCCCGGCGCGTAGGTATCTAAGATCGCTTTTGCCTTCGCTTGCAGATGCGGATTTTCTGCAGACCAACGGAACGCTTCGTCGATTTCCTTGGTCGAACACAGTGTCGAGAAGATCGAGGAATAGCTGCGCGCGTGAACCGCTTCCATGAAGGCGATGTTTGTCAGAACGCTCTCTTCATGCGGTGTGATTGCATCGGGCATCAGCGCCGGTGCGCCGACGGAGTTCTGGATGGTGTCCAGAAGCGTCAGACCGGTGAAGACACGGATGGTCAGTTGCTTTTCGTGGTCCGTCAACGTGCCCCAGCTGGGCAAGTCATTGGACAAAGGCACCTTTTCTGGCAGCCAAAAGTTAACGGTCAGGCGGTTCCAGACCTCCAGGTCCTTTTCATCTTCCAGACGGTTCCAGTTGATGGCCTTAGGGACGACGGTTTCGAGCATATCTTTCATTGTCTTCCTCCGCTTACAGGCTGCAAGAGACGCAGCCCTGCACCTCGGTGCCTTCTAGGGCATCTTGGCGCAAACGTACGTAGTAGATGGTTTTGATGCCCTTCTTCCAAGCATAGATCTGGGCTTTGTTGATGTCGCGCGTTGTGGCTTCCGCAGGGAAGAACAACGTCAGTGACAGGCCCTGATCCACGTGCTCGGTTGCGGCGGCGTAGGTGTCAATGAGCGCTTCCGGACCGATTTCGTAGGCGTCGCGGTAATATTCCAGATTTTCATTGTTCATGAAGGCAGCTGGATAATAAACGCGGCCGATTTTGCCCTCTTTACGGATCTCGATCTTGGACACGATCGGGTGGATCGAAGAGGTGGAGTTGTTGATGTAGGAAATCGAACCGGTCGGCGGCACCGCTTGTAGGTTGCGGTTATAGAGACCGTGTTTCATCACGTCTTCTTTGAGCTTCGCCCAGTCATCCCGTGTTGGCAGTTCGATGCCATCAAACAGGGACTTCACCTTATCGCTTTCTGGCAGCCAGTCGCGGTCGGTGTATTTGTCAAAGAAGGACCCAGACGCATATTCGGACTTTTCAAAGTCTTTGAATGTCTTGCCGCGTTCCTGTGCCATATCACAAGAGGTGCGGATCGCGTGATAGGCCACGGCTGCGAAATAAACGGATGTGAATTCAACACCTTCCGTGCTGCCGTAATGCACGTGTTCACGCGCCAGGTAGCCATGCAGGTTCATCTGACCCAAACCAATCGCGCGGCTTTCATCATTGCCCTTGCGCACGGAAGGCACAGAGTCGATGGCAGACATTTCGGCCACAGCGGTCAGCGCGCGGATCGATGTGCCAACGGTCTGACCCAGGTCTTTGCCGTCCATGGTTTTTGCGATGTTCAAAGAGCCGAGGTTACAGGAGATATCTGTCCCCATTTCCTCATAGCTCAGGTCGTCTTTGAACTTGGATGCGGTGTTCACCTGCAGGATCTCGGAACACAGGTTGGACATGTTGATACGCCCATCCACCGGGTTCATGCGGTTCACGGTGTCTTCAAACATCACGTATGGGTAGCCAGATTCAAACTGGATTTCCGCGATGGTTTGGAAGAACTCACGTGCGTTGACCTTGGACTTGCGGATGCGCTTGTCCTCGACCATTTCGTGGTATTTCTCAGAAACGGAAATCTCAGAGAATGGCACGCCATAGACCTTCTCCACATCATGCGGAGAGAAGAGGTACATATCAGAGTTTTTCTTCGCCAGCTCAAAGGTGATGTCAGGAATGACCACGCCCAAAGACAGCGTTTTGATGCGGATTTTCTCGTCCGCGTTTTCACGCTTGGTGTCGAGGAAACGCATGATGTCTGGGTGGTGGGCGTTCAGATACACCGCGCCCGCGCCCTGACGGGCACCCAGCTGGTTTGCATAAGAGAAGCTGTCTTCCAGCAGTTTCATCACCGGGATGACGCCCGAAGACTGATTTTCAATACCTTTGATCGGTGCGCCGTTTTCACGAATGTTGGTGAGCAGCAGCGCCACACCTCCACCACGTTTAGACAGTTGCAGCGCGGAGTTGATGCCGCGACCGATGCTTTCCATGTTGTCTTCCAAGCGCAGCAGGAAGCAGGAGATCAACTCGCCACGGGAGGCTTTACCGGCGTTCAGGAAGGTAGGCGTCGCAGGCTGGAAGCGGCCTTCCAGAATTTCTTCCATGAAGGACATGGCCAGCGTTTCGTCGCCCTGTGCGAGGGCAAGAGCGGTCATCACCACGCGGTCTTCGTAGCGCTCCAGGAAACGCTGACCATCACGGGTTTTCAGCGTGTAGGAGGTGTAATATTTGAACGCGCCCAAGAAGGTTGGGAAGCGGAATTTCTTAGCAAAAGCCTCGTCCCAGATCTTGCGCATGAAGTTCTTGGAATACTGATCCAGAACGCTTTCTTCGTAATAGCCGTTCTCGACCAAGTAGCGCAGTTTTTCATCCAGAGAGTGGAAGAAAACCGTATTCTGGTTCACGTGTTGCAGAAAATATTGCCGTGCCGCCATGCGGTCCGCATCAAAGCGAATGTTGCCGTCTGAATCATAAAGATTCAGCATCGCGTTTAACGCGTGATAGTCTTGCTCGTTTATGCTGCTGTCGAGCATTGCGATCTCCCCAGGGTTTCCAGTCCGCTTCGGACGCGGACAATATCTGTATCTGTGCCGGCAAGCTCAAAAGTGTAGAGCAACGGAACTTTGCATTTTTCTGCAATGATGCGACCGGACAAGGCGTAGGTTTCGCCGAAATTACGATTGCCGGTGCCGATCACACCTAAGATGAATTTGCGGTTGTCCGGGTTGTTGAGAAACCGGATAACCGCCTTTGGAACAGCGCCGCGCCCTTCGCCATCAGCATAGGTCGGGCAGACGAGCACGAAGGGCTCTGTCATGTTCACGAACTGGTCTTGTTCTTCGGGCAGTTTCGTCGCGGAAAGACCCAGGCGCGTGATAAAGCGATGGGTGTTGCCCGACTTCGAAGAATAGTAAACCAGCTCCGGGAACGGCGCCGTCATTGTTTAGGACAAGCGGCTGATCATGTCTGGGCGGAAGCCAGACCAGTGGTCCCCACCAGCAATCACAACAGGTGCTTGACGATAGCCCAGCTCTGTCACGTGAGACATGGCGTCATCGTCCAAAGACAGATCAACGACGTCATAAGTGATGCCCTTCGCGTCTAGCGCGCGTGTTGTGGCGGTGCATTGTACACATGCAGGCTTGGAATAAACGGTAATGCTCATAAGTCCCTCAGTCCTTTTTTTGTTAGGTCGCGGACTTTGGGTCTGACTTCCCCCAAACACGTCCGAGACCTTTCGTCCCCAGTTGTTTTTTCGTGCTCGCAAACGGTCTTCTGACCTGCGATGGAAGGGTCGTCCTGTGTCGGTAAAAGCGCCTGCTTTCAGTGACTTGAGTCCCCCAATATTGTGCGCTCGGTGGTGGAGAAGTGCCGGAATGTTACCCTGTTCCCTCTTGGCCCCCGATCAGAATCGAGAGTACCGAAGCAACACCATATTGCGACTAGGCTGACGATCTTGTCAACATATTGTGTGTGCCCATTTTAAAGGTTTTGAAATATTTGGCATGGGGAGAGGTGGTGCGCGCGCAATATTATTGCTCCGCCCCCACATTGGGATCGGCTCCGATTACGGCTCGGATTTCGCGACATCACTAGCTGATTTGTTTTCTTTTAGACCGCCAGATTCCGTCCGTCTATCCCTTGATCGGGCTCGCGCGAAATTAGCTGGGGAAATGCTGTGGAAAAGTAGAAAAAACGCGCAGACCGGTCTGATCTGCGCGTTAAATTTGTCTTAGAATGAGACTGTATGGCCCATATATATTGGACTTCAGATATGCAGCGCGTGGCCCAATGCCTTCAGGCAGGCCTCTTGCAGGCCTTCCGACTGGGTGGGGTGAGCGTGGATCGTGGAGGCGATGTCTTCTAGGCAGGCCCCCATCTCAATCGCCGATGAGAAGGCCGCCGAGAGTTCGGAAATCCCAGCGCCGACCCCTTGCAGTCCCACGATGGCATGATCTGCGTCGCGATAGACGACACGGATGAAGCCATCGTCGCGTTCGCAGGTCATGGCGCGACCATTGGCCATGAACGGGAACTCACTAGATGTTGTGTCCTCAATCTCTCCGGGCAGAGCGCCACAGGTGACAATTTCTGGATCCGTGAAACAAACAGTGGGGATTGCCCGCTTATCCCACTCAACCGCGTGGCCAGCGATGTGATCCGCCACCATCTCCCCTTGGGCCATGGCGCGATGCGCCAGCATCGGTTCGCCGGTTACGTCACCGATGGCGTAGATGCCGCGCATGGAAGTTTGGCAGGTTTTGTCGATGCGGATGAATGGGCCGTCCAAAGTGAGGGCCAATTCCTCGACCCCAATCCCTTGGGTGCGTGGGCGACGTCCAACGGTCACAAGGACCTTTTCCGCTTCAATAGAGCCTTTGTCGGTTTGCATGTGGCCGCCCTCATAGCCTTCCGCCTTTGTGTCGGTCAGCACAGTCACCCCAAGACCTGCCAACCGCTTTGCCACTGGCATGGTGAGCGCTTTGTCATATGTGGGCAAAATCCGTTCTGCGGCTTCAATGACCGTCACGTTGGTGCCGAGTTTGGCGTAAGCGGTGCCGAGTTCGAGGCCAATGTAACCACCGCCCACAACTGCGAGGGTCTTTGGGACCTCAGGAAGTGCGAGCGCCTCTGTGGAAGAAAGAATGTCCCCGCCAAACGGCAGGAAAGGCAGTTCGACCGGGGCAGAGCCTGATGCAATCACGATGTGTTCGGCTCGGATTTGTGTCTCTTCGCCATCTTTGGTGACAAGCACCGTTTTGCCATCCAAGAACCGCGCCCGACCTGCTACGAACCGCGCGCCTGCGCGTTTCATCAGGCCCGCAACACCGCCCGTCAGGCGTTTCACAATACCGTCTTTCCACTCAACCGTTTTGCTGAGATCAATGCTCGGCGGTGAGGTCGCGATGCCAAGAGGGCCCGCATCCGCTTCGGTGATGCGGTGGAATTCTTCTGCCGCGTGGATCAGGGCTTTTGATGGAATACAGCCGATATTGAGACAGGTGCCGCCGGGAGCTGCTTCATCCACCACAATCGTGTCGATGCCCAGTTGGCCCGCGCGAATGGCGCAGACATAGCCGCCGGGGCCCGCGCCGATGACAAGCAATTTACAGGTCAGATCGGTCATTTAACCCTCCACAAACAGCATGGCTGGGGTTTCCAGCAACGTTTTTAGTTTTTGTACGAACACCGCAGCGTCCCAGCCGTCGATGACGCGATGGTCAAAGGAGCAGGAGATGTTCATCATCTTGCGCGGTTGGAATTGTTGGCCGTCCCAAACCGGGCGCACTTGCATCTTGTTCACCCCAACAATGGCCACTTCCGGGTGGTTGATAATCGGTGTTGTGGCCAACGCGCCAAGCGGGCCGAGCGACGTGATGGTGATTGTCCCACCCTGCAACTCGTCAATCTTGATGCTGCCTTCGCGGGCCGCATCCGCCAGTCGCGCGAGTTCCCCGGCATTGTCCCAAAGGTTCGCTGCCTCTGCATGTTTGATCACAGGGACGTTCAGCCCATTTGGTGTCTGGGTCGCAATGCCGATATGGACGCCGCCATGGCGATAGATCACGCCCGCCTCGTCATCATAGCGCGCATTCAGCCCGGGCTGTTCACGCACCGCTTCGACAATGGCGCGCATCAGGAAGGGCAGGAGGGTCAGTTTTGGGCGCTCGTCTTTGTATTTGGCATTGAGCTGCCCGCGCAGGGATTCCAGCGCTTCCATCTCCACTTCTTCCACGATGGAGATATGCGGAATCTGACGTTTTGAGAGCTGCATCTTCTCTGCGATCTTACGGCGCATGCCGATGACACGGACTTCCTCGATGCCTGTATTGGCGCCACGGGTCACCTGGCCCTGTTGGATACCGCCGGAGGCGATCCATTGATCCAGATCTTCTTGGCTGATCCGCCCCGCAGGACCCGATCCCGGCACTTGTCGCAGGTCGATCCCTTCGGCGCGAGCGCGGGCTCGAACCGATGGGGATGCGAGGGGTTTGGTGCCTTGCGTGCGCGCCACCGGCGTTGCGGGTTTGGCAACCGGCGCAGGTTTTGGAGCTTCAGTCTTTGGTGCAGGTTTGGCTAGTTTAGGCTCGGGTGCTGCCTCTTTCTTAGGTTCAGGTGCTGCGCTCGTTGCAGCGATGTCCGCCTCATTGCCTTCGCCGTCCACTTCGATGCGGATCAGGACAGACCCAACGGCGATCTGATCACCAATCTCGCCACTTAGCTCTGCGATAGTGCCGTCAACAGATGAGGGCACCTCGACCGAAGCTTTGTCGGTCATCACGATGGCAAGCACGTCGTCTTCTTTCACCACATCCCCGACTTTGACGCTCCATTCGGTCAGCTCCGCCTCGGTGATGCCTTCGCCAATGTCTGGCAGTCGAATTGCATGAATGCCCATGACTTAGTCCTCCATGACTTTTTTCAGCGCTTCACCAACGCGGGCGGGGCCGGGGAAATACTCCCACTCCTGCGCGTGAGGGTAGGGGGTGTCCCACCCGGTGACGCGGATCATGGGGGCTTCCAGATGATAGAAGCAGGTTTCCTGCACGAGGCTCATCAGCTCGGCACCAAATCCGCTGGTGCGGGTGGCTTCATGCACGATCACACAGCGGCCGGTTTTCTGGACAGACGCTTTGATTGTATCGAGGTCCAACGGCAACAGGCTGCGCAGGTCGATGACTTCCGCGTCCACACCGGTTTCTTCGGCGGCGGCTTCCGCCACATAGACCATGGTGCCGTAAGCCAGCACGGTGACGTCATTGCCCTCGCGGGTGATATTGGCTTTGCCAATCTCAATCGCGTTGTTGCCGTCGGGCACTTCGCCCAGTTCGTGCTTCTTCCAAGACTGCAGCGGCTTGTCGTGATGGCCATCAAACGGGCCATTATAGAGCCGCTTTGGTTCGAGGAAGATCACCGGGTCCGGGTCAGCAACCGCCGACAGGAACAACCCTTTCGCATCCGCTGGGTTGGAGGGGATCAGGACTTTTAGACCCGAAACATGCGTAAATATGGCTTCGGGGCTTTGGCTATGGGTCTGGCCGCCAAAGATGCCACCGCCGGTCGGCATGCGGATCACAAGCGGGCAAGTGAAGTCGCCGTTAGATCGATGCCGCAATCGCGCCGCCTCAGACACGATCTGGTCAAAGGCCGGATAAACATAGTCGGCGAACTGAATCTCGATCACCGGTTTCAGTCCATAAGCGGCCATGCCGATTGCCGTGCCAACAATACCACTTTCATTGATGGGTGCATCAAAGCAGCGGCTTTGGCCGTATTTTTCCTGCAAACCTGCGGTCACGCGGAACACACCGCCAAAAAAGCCCACGTCTTCGCCATAGACGATGACGCGCTCGTCTTCCGCCATGGCCACATCATGGGCGTCGCGGATGGCTTCGATCATTGTCATCTTTGCCATGATCAGTACCCCGCTTCCTGGCGCTGCCGGATCAGATGAGACGGCATGGTTTCATAAACCCCTTCAAACATGTCCCGTGGGCTTGGCGCTTTGCCGTCGCCTAGGGTGCCGACTGCTTCGGCTTTTTTCTGAGTGGAGACGACCTCATCCAAGATTTCCGCCTCGGCTTGCGTGTGGCGTTCTTCGGACCATTCACCAATGGTGATCAGATGGGTCTTCAGGCGTTCGATTGGGTCGCCAAGCGGCCAAGCGGCGGCTTCATCGCCCGAACGATAGGCAGATGGATCATCCGATGTGGAGTGACCGCCTGCGCGGTAGGTCACATGTTCGATCAAGGTCGGGCCTAAACCCCGGCGGGCGCGTTCGGTAGCCCATTTTGCGACCGCATGAACGGCAAGGTAGTCATTGCCATCAACCCGGATCGAGGCAATGCCAAACCCATGACCACGGGCCGCGAATGTGCCGACACCGCCGCGTGCAATACCTTGAAAGGTTGAAATGGCCCATTGGTTGTTCACGATGTTCAGAACAACCGGCGCTTTGTAGGTTGAGGCAAACACCATGGCCGCGTGGAAGTCACTTTCGGCCGTGGACCCATCGCCGATCCAACCGGTGGCCACTTTGGTGTCGCCCGAAATGGCCGATGCCATGGCCCAACCCACCGATTGTAGGAATTGTGTGCCTAAATTGCCCGAAATCGTGAAAAAACCGTTCTCTTTGGAGGAGTACATGATCGGCAATTGTCGCCCGTGCAGCGGATCTTCGGCGTTGGAATAAATCTGGTTCATCATTGTCAGCATCGGATAGTCCGTGGACAACAAGAGGCCCGCCTGACGGTAGGTGGGGAAGTTCATGTCGCCGGGCTTTAGGGCCCCGGCGAAGGCGCAGCTGACCGCTTCTTCACCCAAATGCTGCATGTAAAAGCTGGTTTTGCCCTGACGCTGCGCGGTCTGCATCCGGGCATCAAATGTGCGCAGCTTGATCATATTGCGCAGGCCCGTGCGCAGCTCATCCGGCGTCAGGGCGCCCGCCCAATCTCCGACCGCTTCGCCGTTCTTGTTAAGAACCCGGACAATCGAAAACGCCATGTCCCGGATATCATCGGGGTCGACATCCTCGGGCGGTCGTTTCACATCGCCAGCGCGGGGGATTTCGAAGTCCGAAAAGTCAGGCGTATCGCCGGGGCGACAGCCGGGCTCCGGCACGTGTAGGGATAGGGGGGCATAGGTGTCTGTCATGAGCTCCTCCGCTCGCGGCTCGGGCTGCGTCTCCGTTGGATCGGAGCGTCAGCGGCATATGTCTTGCCAAAAAGCCTAGCAAAGGGCCTTGAGTTGCTTAATCACGATCTGACAGCTATGCTGACCTAATCAGGGGGAAACCACTACAAAGAGGAGATTTCGTAGTGGCAATCACTATTGATCATGTGGACAGAGAGATTTTGAACGCCCTCGTAGAGGATAGTCGAATCTCGATCGTGCAGCTGTCAGAGCGGATTGGCCTGTCAGCGACCCCGTGCAAGCGGCGTGTGGCACGGCTCCAAGATATGGGGTTGATTGCAGGGTATTCGGTTGAAATCGACCGCACCGCTGCGGGTTTTGGCATCACCGCCTATGTCTCAGTGGAACTGGAGCGCAAAGACGCGGAACATATTTCGGCCTTTCAACGTGATGTGGCTCTCTTTGAAGAGGTCGTGACGGGGACATTGATGACCGGCGCGCAGGACTTCCTGCTTGAGGTGGCTGTCGGCAGTCTGGAAGAATATGATGCGTTTCTGCAGAACAAGCTGCTCAAAGCGGACGGCGTTAAGAATATCAAATCCCGTTTTGCGTTAAAAAAGTTCATCAATCGGCCAAGGTTGCCATAAACGGTGTTGAAAACTAGGACATTGTAAAATGGTCGCTTCCCAACCCAGCAATAACATGAAAAGCACGCTGTCTTTGGCAGCGGCAATGATTGTGCTTGGATCCTCCGGTGTATTCTCGGTGTTGTCGGGGCAGCCCACATTCAATGTCGTGTTTTTTCGCTGCTTGTTCGGTGCGCTGTTCCTTGGGCTTTGGTGCATTGCGACGGGGCGGCTTAGGGGGATTGCTCGAATTGATCGCAGCCTGGTGCCGGTCGTCTGCTTGAGCGGCTTGTTCTTGGTCACGAACTGGGCCGCGTTGTTCGAAGCCTATCGCCTCATCTCGATCGGCTTTGCGACAATCATCTATCACCTACAAACCTTCTGGATCGTGGTCTTTGCAGCGGTGTTTTTGAACGAGCGGCTGACCAAAGCAAAAGGCCTTTGGCTGGTGGTTGCCTTTGCCGGCCTCGCCGCGTTGATCTGGCCACGTATTGGCGACATTGCCGGGGATCTGAACTGGTTCAAAGGTGTGGCCTTCGCGGTGTTGGCCTCCTTGCTTTATGCAGGGTCAACCTTGACCTCCCGCGCATTGCGGGCAGTCGCACCGGTGCATCTGACGATCATCCACTGCCTGTTTGGCGTCGCGGTCTTTGCACCGTTTCTAAGCTTCGCTGCAGTCATAACCGCGCCAGATTTTTCCATTCTGTGGTTGGTAGGCTTAGGCGTTATCCACACGGGCATACTCTATATCATGATCTACGCGGCCTATCCTCGCCTGAGCATCGCGATCATCGGGATCTGTGCGTTTCTAAATCCATTGGCGGCCGTGGGTTTTGGCTACGTCGTTTTTGGAGAGACCATTAACCTGCTTCAGGGGGCAGGGGCTTTGACTATCGGAATGGCCGCACTTGGTGTGACCATGGGATGGGGCGAACGGCGCTCCGAATGAGGTCTACTTAGCCTCATCGATTGAACTGGCAAATGTCCTGAGCAGTGTGTTCAACGCAGTTTTCTGTTCATCAGTCAAACCGTCGGTCAAGCTCTGTTGCGTCTGAACGTGATCAGCGACCGCTGCTTCGATTTTTGTTAGCCCTGCATCAGTCAATCGGATCAGAAAACCTCGGCTATCCTCCGGATTTTGCACACGCTCCACCAATCCCGCTTTTACCAATTGGTCGATGCGGTTGGTCATGGTGCCTGATGTCACCATTGTGAGCTCAAGAAGGCGGCCCGGTGACAGACCCTCCGGTTTGCCCGATCTTCTAAGGGTCGCCAGCACATCAAAACTTGCAGCGTTTAGGCCATGTATCTTCCACGTGGCCGTCATTTCGGCGCGTAAAACGGTGGCCAGTCTGGACAACCGACCGATGATTTCCATTGGCCCAACATCAAGGTCTGGGCGCTCGCGATTCCATTGCGCGATGATTTGATCAACGTGATCCATATGAATTCCTTAGAAATATTTTATCTTGACGTCAAGATTAATCGACATATCTTGACGTCAAGATAAATGGAGTATCATGATGAAACATCACATCGACATTCTTTTAACGTCGCTGGCGCCGCTTGTTTGGGGCAGCACCTACTACGTCACGACCGAGTTTTTACCTGCGGGCTATC
>NZ_CYTO01000019.1:67829-72793 GCF_001458335.1 Cognatishimia activa | reverse complement strand
TCGCCGCAACGGTTGGTGCAGTGCAGCCTTTGATTGTGGTTTTTCTGGCAGCGGTGGCGTTCAACACTGCCATTCGCATGCAAGCTGTGCTTGCCGCTTTGGCCGGCCTCATCGGCGTCGGGCTATTGGTGCTTGCTGGAACCGTTGTATTGGATCCGATTGGTTTGGTGGCTGGTTTGGGCGGCGCTTTGGCCATGGGTGCCGGCACAGTCCTGACGCGGAAATGGCAACCGCCTGTGCAGCTTTTAACGTTCACCGCATGGCAACTCACCGCGGGGGGTGTGCTGCTATTGCCGCTCGCCGTTCTGGTCGAGCCGCCGCTGCCCGCCCTGAGTGTGACGAACCTGATGGGTATGGCTTATCTCAGCCTGATAGGTGCAGCGATGACCTACATCCTTTGGTTTCGCGGTATCGCGCGCATCGATTCAAGTGCGGTGTCAGCGCTCGGTTTTCTTAGCCCGGTTTCTGCGGTTCTGATTGGTTGGGTGGCTCTGAATCAATCGCTTACATTCTGGCAAATCATCGGCGCAGTGATCGTGGTTTTCGCCGTCGCTTTGGCACAACTCAAACCGCTTTTTCAAAATCAAAAACATTGGAGCAAAGCATGAAAATCATCGTGTTTGGAGCAACCGGAGCCATGGGCTCACGCGTTATAAAAGAAGCTGTATCAAGGGGACATGAGGTAACGGCTACGGTCCGGAACCAAGAAAGCATTGCCAAACTCCCCGCCGACGTGACGGGCGTGATTGTTAATGCACATGACCAAGTCGCCTCGGCTCACGCTATGAAGGGTCACGATGTTGCTATCAGCGCGCTAAGGGCACCCAGCGGGCGCGAGGGTGAGGTTGTGGGACTGACCAGAACCGTTCTTTCAAGTGCGACGCAAGCTGGGATCAGGGTGATTGTCGTGGGCGGCGCTGCACGTTTGAAACTATCAGATTCGAGCCCGCATACAGTGCTCTCAGACCCAGACTTCTTGCCCGAAGAAATCGTGCCAATCGCGCGGGCGTCTCTGGCACAAGCAGAGCTGTGCCAATCGACATCGGATGCGGATTGGACCTATGCCAGCCCCTCGGCCATGTTGTTGCCCGGTCAGCGTACCGGTATATTCCGAACCGGGAGAGATACGCTTCTAATGGACGAAGATGGTCAATCAAGCATTTCCATGGAGGACTTCTCGGTTGCATTGGTGAATGAAGCAGAGACCCCTCGTTTTCAACGCGCGTCTTTCACGGTTGGATATTGAGGCGCGCCTTCCTATATGAGCAAGAAGGGCAAAAATCATTCGGATTTTGCCTTTGGTCGTCGCGTGGGTGACGCTCAGCTTGTAGGGACAAGTTCGGGCACCTAAGCAGGCGGACTTGTTTTCTTGGAAAATTGAGCGGCCATCGCGTTCTCCTGCGGCCTGATTTCTCAGCAAATGCCTGTGTCGGCAAGCAACTTCGCCATTCGTCATAGAAACGATACGCTTGGGTGGTTGGTTCCGACGCACGGATCGCTTAGACAGGGCTCAAGCACCAAGGAATTTCTGATGACCAAAGACGACCACCTTACTTTCCGCCAATTCATGCTGAAGGAATACCGCGAACACGGCGTTTCTAAAGACCTGATCTTCCTGTTGGAAGACATCGCCACGGCTTGCCGGACCATTTCACATAAGATCCGCAGTGGTGCCTTCGCAGGCACGCTTGGCGCTACCGACGATACGAACGTCCAAGGTGAAACACAGAAAGAGCTGGATGTGATCGCGAATGATCAATTCATGCTGCATTGCGCCAACTGCAGCCGCGTGGCGGCGCTGGTGTCTGAAGAGCTCGACAACGTGATCTGGCTGAAAGACAAAGCGGAAGCGGGTGATTATATCATCTATTTCGATCCACTCGATGGATCGTCGAACTTAGAGCTCAACATTTCCGTTGGTTCGATCTTCTCGATCGTTGAACTGAAAGAACCTCTCACGGAATTGACCGATGAGGCCGTCTTGATCCCCGGTTCAGAGCAAATCTGCGCAGGTTATTCGTTGTACGGCCCATCTACGTCCCTGGTGGTCACAACGGGTCACGGTGTGAACGGGTTTACCCATTTGGCGGGCAGCGGCGAATTCCTTTTGACCTTCCCGAACATGACCGTGCCTGCAGCGACCAATGAGTTTGCGATCAATGCCAGCCGTCAGAAATTCTGGGAACCGCCCGTCACTCGTTACATCGACGAATGTCTTGCTGGTCCGGACGGCCCACGCGGTAAGAAATTCAACATGCGTTGGGTGGCGTCCATGGTGGCCGAAGTCCATCGCATCCTGACCCGCGGTGGCGTGTTCATGTACCCGCGCGATTCAGAAAATGCTTCCATGGGCGGCCGTCTGCGCCTGCTCTATGAAACCAACCCAATGGCTTTCATTATTGAACAAGCAGGCGGCAAAGCATCCACCGGCGAAGGCCGCATGCTGGACGTTCAACCAACCGATCTACACCAGCGCATCGGTGTGGTTCTTGGCTCTAGCGAAGAAGTCGACCTGGTGGAAAGCTACCATTCCTAAAGAAACGCGCGCCGCCTTTTAGGGCGGCGTTTTCCTTTTAAGATATTCGGAGTTCGGCATGGCCACTCAAACCATTCCCAGCAAACCATTTGAAGGACAGAAACCCGGCACATCAGGCCTGCGCAAAAAGACTCGCGATTTTATGGTGCCGGGGTATCTCGAAAATTTTGTCCAGTCGGTCCTTAACGCCATTGATGGCGCGACAGACAAAACCTTTGTTTTGGGTGGGGATGGGCGCTATTTCAACGCTGAAGCGATTCAGACGATATTGAAAATGGCAGCAGCCAATGGCGCAAAACACGTGATCGTTGGCCAGAACGGTTTGCTGTCGACGCCCGCCGCATCCCATGTCATTCGCAAATACAAAGCCGATGGTGGTTTTATTCTGTCAGCGAGCCACAATCCCGGTGGGATTGATGCGGATTTCGGTCTGAAGTTTAACGGCGAAAACGGTGGCCCAGCTCCGGAAGCCTTGACCACAAAAATGCTCGCACAGTCTGAGGCGATCTCAGAATATCTGATCTCTGATGGTGCTGATATCGATCTGTCTGCGCTTGGATCACATACCCTAGATGGCATGTCGGTTGAGATCATCGATCCAGTCTCTGATTACGCCGAATTGATGGGTACGCTTTTTGATTTCAATGCCATCAAATCGCTGTTCGCAACCGGTTTCCGCATGCGGTTTGACGCCATGCATGCGGTCACAGGTCCGTACGCCAAATCGATCTTGGAAGACACTCTGGGAGCGCCGGAAGGCACCGTGATCAACGGCGTCCCTTCTGTCGATTTCGGCAAAGGCCACCCGGACCCAAACCCGGTGTGGGCCAAGGAGTTGATGGCGGAAATGATGGGCGACAACGCCCCTGATTTCGGCGCGGCCTCCGATGGGGATGGGGACCGGAACATGATCGTCGGTGCCGGGCTCTACGTGACCCCATCTGACAGTCTCGCGGTGCTTGCGGCCAACGCCCATCTCGCGCCGGGCTATAAAGGGGGCATCGCGGGCGTCGCGCGGTCTATGCCGACCTCTGCCGCAAGTGACCGGGTCGCTGAGAAGCTTGGTGTTGCGAGTTTTGAGACGCCGACCGGCTGGAAGTTCTTCGGTAACCTCCTGGATGCGGGCAAAGTGACAATCTGTGGCGAAGAAAGCGCCGGCACAGGTTCTGATCACGTTCGTGAAAAAGACGGCCTTTGGGCGGTGCTACTTTGGCTCAACATCCTCGCTGTGCGCAAACAGAGCGTCGGGGATATGATGGCGGATCACTGGCAGACTTACGGGCGCGACTACTACTCGCGCCATGATTACGAAGCGCTGCCGACGGATGTCGCCAACGCCGTGATGGAAGACCTGAAATCTGATCTGGATGGTTTAGCAGGCCGCAAAGTTGGTGCGATCACCGTGAGCAAAGCAGACAACTTCTCCTATGATGATCCGGTCGATGGCTCTACCAGTCCGAACCAAGGCATTCGCATTTTCTTTGAAAGCGGCGCGCGGGCTGTATTTCGTTTGTCAGGCACCGGCACCGAAGGCGCGACACTGCGGGTCTACTTGCAACATTACGTCGATGGCGAAGGCGCATTGTTTGAGGAACCTCAGGCGGCATTGGCTCCGATTATCGCGGCGGCCCATCAAATTGCGGGCCTCTCGCGTCTGGATCGAGATGGACCGGATGTGCGGACTTAAGGCACATTAGGCTCACACATATATAACATAATGATAGTTATCGGATTCAATACCAGCGTCCGATAGCGATCAACTCCGCAGTCTCTCCAGTTTTCGATGCTGTGGCAAAGCAAGCAAACTCCCAAGCGGCTGCACTATCAGCGCGGCCGTTGACCCACCCGTCTGCGGTTGAGCTCAAAGATCCGGTCCCGTGCGGTGTTTGCGCAAAGGCCATTGGGAAAGCATGGCTGGCCCCGCCGGACCAAAACAGCGAACCATTGGACTGGTTGATATCGACGGCTACTGAGGCCGTGCAAATCTGAGTGCCATCAGCAAAGCGTACATAATCCCCTTGCGCGTTGCTTCCCCGCTCAATCACAGCGCCAGTTGGTACGCCGTCAGTTTCAGATACACTGCCGATCAGATTGCCCGGCCCATAGGCGTAATCAGCCCGCGCGAGTTTACCTGTCGTTATATCCGTAGCATCGCTTTGGACCGCCGCGCCACTTGCGCGCCCAGTGGTCGCATCAAACACCAAAGCATCCGTCCAACTTCCACCATCTGGCGAGACCTTGATGCGAAAATCTGTATCTCCGGCCAGACCCATTTCCGCATGGCCCGTCCAGTTTGATTGAAACAACAACGACGCCGTGTCCCCATTGCTCGCCTTGTTGACCTTCACTTGATGCCCTGCCCCGGCGTGGGAAAACAAGCTCGCCGGTGATGCCAAAGCAAGCCGGTTGGTCGTGTCAAAGCTGGTGC
>NZ_CYTO01000019.1:65087-67772 GCF_001458335.1 Cognatishimia activa | reverse complement strand
AGACAACCAATTGATCCCCCGCCACATCCCAAGCGCGCCACCCGGTCAGGGGGGCTTGGAACACCCATTGGGTGTCCTGCCATTGGGCAATGGCCCCGGTCTGCAGCGCCCATATGCCGGTGGGGTTTGGCCCAACAAAATGTGTCTCGCCAGACGTCGGTGTCACCGGAGGCGTTTCGGTGCCAATGCCATCCAGCACCAATTGCGTGGCCCCATCCAACAGCAAGAGCGCCTCGTTGTGGGTCACATGTTTTTGGGCTTGGGCCTGCGCCATAATTGGCAAACCAAGGCGAGCGGTGGTATGGGACATGGGGCGTTCTCCAGCAAGTTGGTGTGACTCGCTGATAGCAATCGCTTGGATAGGAATTTTTGAACCGACCGTACGGACATCGCGCAACGTAGGGTGGGGTTTCACCCCACCGCCTGTCTCAGTCTTTTGCTCGATTGGTGGGGTAAAACCCCACCCTACTTGTTTACGCCCGATGTGCTTTTGTAAGCTGATCCAGTTCGACGAGTTGACCGATCAAGCGGGCCAACTGATCCACTGGGATCATGTTCGGCCCATCACAGGGCGCATTGTCTGGGTCTTCGTGGGTCTCAATGAAAAGCCCAGCAACACCGACGGCCACCGCTGCGCGTGCGACCGTTTCAACGAATTTACGCTCGCCGCCAGAGCTATTGCCCCGTCCGCCCGGCTGTTGGACCGAGTGCGTGGCGTCAAAAATCACTGGGCAGCCTGTCTCCGCCATCGTTGGCAAGCCACGGAAATCATTGACTAAAGTGTTATAGCCAAAGGATGTGCCGCGCTCACACAGCATGACCTGATCATTTCCGGTTGTTTTGATCTTCTCGGCCACATTGCCCATTTCCCAAGGGGCGAGGAACTGACCTTTTTTCACGTTCAACGGCTTGCCGGTGTTGCCCGCGGCCAGCAGCAAATCCGTCTGGCGACACAGAAAAGCTGGGATCTGGATGATGTCCACAACCTCCGCCACACCCGGACAATGGGTGGTTTCGTGCACATCGGTGATGACAGGGCAGCCAAAGGTCTCACGCACTTCCTGAAGGATTTTCAGACCCTCATCCATGCCAATGCCGCGCGAGGACCCGATAGAGGACCGGTTCGCTTTGTCATAGCTGGATTTAAAGATAAACTTTGACCCTGTCGGGGCCATGGCTTCGGCGACCTTCTCGGCCATCATCAGCGCATGGTCGCGGCCTTCAAGCTGGCATGGGCCCGCAATGAATGAAATCGGGTTTGCGCCGCCAAATGCAATGTCACCAACGTTTACGATGTTCTGTTCCATCACAGATCCTTCAACACAGATTCAATCCGAGGCACATCCTCGGGATTGTTAAGTTCCCAAAACACGCGGCCGCGCCCTTCGACGATCACGCAGCGCACTTTGGTGTCATTCACAAGAAAGCGCAGCTGTTCCAGGCCTTCCAAAGTTTCCAATTCGCTTACCGGCCAGCTTGTATAAGCGGCCAGCGCATCCGGGCGATAGGCATAAACACCAACATGGTGATAGACCGGGATGTTTTCATCGGGGACTTTGTCGGCATCAATATAAGGCAGCACTTCTTTGGAGAAATAAAGCGCGTGGCCTTTGGCGTTGAACACCGCGGTGGTGCCCCCCACCCGGCCCGCTTTGCGGTCTTCGACAAAATGGCCGTAGGTCAGCGGATCACATTGTAGCACGGGCGTGGCCACCTGCGCTTCAGGGTCCGCTTTCATGGCGGCAATCAGGTCTTCCACAAACCAAGCTGGTGTCAGCGGCGCGTCCCCTTGCAGGTTCACAATCAGATCCGCTTCAATTCCTGCATTTGCCAAGGCATCGGCACAGCGTGCAGTGCCGTTTTCACAGGCCTCTGAGGTCATGATCACATCAGCGCCAAACGCTTCTGCGGCTTGCTTGATGCGGTCATCATCGGTCGCAACGTAGACAGCGTCCACGCCAGCAACGCCTTTCGCGGCTTCCCAGCTCATGCGGATCAGGCTTTTGCGGCTGCCATCTGGCAGGGTCAGTTCTGCCAAAGGTTTGCCGGGATAACGACTCGACGCATAACGCGCCGGAATGATGATGACGGTTTTCATGCAATACCTGCGCGCAAGAGGTCATGGATATGAAGGATGCCGACGGGTTGGCCCGCATCATTCGTGACAGGCAAAGTGGTCACTTTGCGTTCATTCAAAAGCGCCAAGGCCTGCGCGGCCAACGTGTCTTCTTCCACGGACAGAGGGCTCGGGCTCGCGATCTCGCTTGCGGTTTTGCCCATCAAGACGTCCATGTTGCGACGCAAGTCACCGTCTGTGACGGTGCCAATCAATCGGCCCGCATCATCGGTCACCAAAGCCACACCAAACCCCTTGGAGGTCATGGTCAAAAGCACGTCGCTCATAGGCATTGAAGCAGTGACAGTCGGCAGTTCTTCATTGCTGTGCATCAGGTCAGCAACGCGCATCAGCTGCGTGCCAAGCTTGCCGCCCGGATGGAACGTATGGAATTCATCAGACGAAAACCCACGCGCTTCCATGATGGCTACCGACAATGCGTCACCCAACGCCAAAGTCAGCGTGGTAGACGTGGTGGGCGCTTTGCCGATCGAGCAGACTTCGGGGATCTTAGGCAAAGCCAACTGGAAATCCGCCGCTTTCATCAAAGTGCTGTCGGGGTTGGACGA
>NZ_CYTO01000019.1:25676-64997 GCF_001458335.1 Cognatishimia activa | reverse complement strand
CATGGCTGGCTTCTGCTCCGTGAACAAAGTAACTCGGTGTCCCGGTGCTGGCCAAAGTGGCCGCGATCTTGCGACCAATATGGCCCGACTTGCCGACGCCCGACACGACCACGCGGCCATTGATGCCCATCACACACTCAACAGCGCGTTCAAAATCTTCTGGCAGTTCGTCAGCCATTTGCGCGACCGCTTCAGCTTCTTTTTTTAGAACCTTGCGGGCCACGTCATTTGCGGTTTGAGGGGTTTTGGATGTCATATGCCTTGCCATCTGTCGGGCCGGATTGACCCGTATCTTCGCGCATTCCTATAGGGCATGAGCAATACCGCGATCAACAGGGGGGCGCAAAGCCTTTGTCGTACCTTGTGTAAATGAAAAATCCGACGAAGTCTCAAATTGCGTGTTTGACAAGTGGGGGTTCTGCGGCAACTCTGTCTGCTAACTGAAATCAGATGGATTTCCAGCGCATCAGGGATTTGGAGGATGACGCTGGATATGGTGGGCCGCGCTTTTATGCGCGGCCTCCTCCATTTTCACAAACACGTTACAATTCAAGCACTTGCCCTAGCGTCATCGACCGCAAGGGATTTGAAACTTGGTTTCAAAAACGACAATTGCCCGAAGAATCGCACCTTTTTTGAGCAGTCGAATCACAAAAACGATTCGCCCTATGGGTTTGGATTGACCTCTCTTGGCGTCATTTCAGTGCCCGCTGCGATCATTCACCAGCGACTGTCAGCGTTTTTGCAGAAATTCTTCAATCCGGTTTTGCTCTTCTTTAGACAAGCGCAATCCAAGCTTGGTGCGTCGCCAAATGAAGTCCTCAGCCGTTTGCACCCATTCTTTGTCACGTGCCCAGTTCAACTCAGCTTCGGTGATGCCTGCGCCAAAATGCTCTCCGAGATCTTCAAAGCTTTTAGCAGCCCCATAGATCTCAAACACCTCGGTCCCGTAAGTGCGAAGCAGTCGTTCCGCCTGTTGATTTGTCAGAAAGCTGTAATTGGCGTTGATCTTATCAAGAAGAGCACTGGTTCCACTCACTTCAAAGTCGCCGCCCGCCAACGTCTCCCCTGCCGTCCACTTGCCTGGCAAGTTCGGGAAGTAATCAGCGATTTTTTCAAGCGCGCTTTCCGCCAATCGACGATAGGTGGTGATCTTGCCGCCAAACACGTTCAGGATCGGTGCGCCGCCGTCATTATTGACGCGTAACACATAGTCCCGGGTCGCGGCCGTCGCGCTGCTGGCGCCGTCATTATATAGCGGGCGCACGCCTGAATAGGTCCACACCACATCGTCAGTGCTTAGATCGCGTTTGAAGTAGTTATTGGCGAAGGCGAGCAAGTAGTCACGTTCGTCGTCGCTACATTCCGGTTTTTCGTCAAAGCTGCTGTGATCCGCATCTGTCGTGCCGATCAAGGTGAAATCCTGCTCATACGGAATAGAGAAAATGATGCGCCCGTCTTCGCCTTGGAAGAAATAGCATTTGTCGTGGTCATAAAGCCGTTTGGTCACGATGTGACTGCCACGCACCAAACGCACGCTCTCTTGGCTGTTGATGCCCGCAACCCCTTGGATCACGTCCATGACCCAAGGCCCACCGGCGTTCACGATCATCTTGGCTTTGAATTCCTGCGTGTCACCGGTGTTCATATCCTGAGTATTGATGACCCAAAGGTCGCCATCCCGCCGCGCCGTTGTCACTTTGGTACGGGTCATGATTTTCGCGCCCCGCGCTTGGGCATCGCGCGCGTTCAGTACCACAAGCCGGCTGTCCTGAACCCAGCAATCAGAATATTCATATGCCTTGGCAAAACGGTCTTCCAAAGGGCCACCTTCCGGTGAGCGGGTCAGGTCGAGAGTTGTTGTCCCCGGCAAAATTTTTCGGCCACCCAAGTTGTCATACAGAAACAACCCAAATCGGATCAGCCAAGACGGGCGGCGTCCTTTCATCCAAGGCATAAACAAAGTCAGCAACTTGGACGTTGGCGTCTCTGAATCAAACCGCATGTCTTTGTGGTAAGGCAGCACAAAACGCATGGGCCAGCTGATATGCGGCATGGCCTTCAGTAGGGTCTCACGTTCGGTCAAAGCCTCGCGCACGAGACGCACTTCAAAGAACTCTAGATACCGCAATCCGCCATGGAAAAGTTTGGTGGACGCGGATGATGTCGCCCAGGCCAAATCGTTCATTTCCGCCAATGCGACCGAGAGCCCCCGCCCTGCTGCGTCTCGCGCGATGCCACAACCGTTGATACCGCCGCCGATCACAAACAGATCGTAGGTTTTCTGTGTTTCGGACATATCAGTCTTCCAATGAAATGAGTTTCGTGCCCCCGGCTTCTGCCGCTTTGGCAAAGCTTTCGGGTGGGCGTTTGTCGGTGATCACATAGTCTAAATCTGCAACGTCGCAGATCCGGACAGGGGCGTTGCGCTCAAACTTTGAGGCATCCGCCACAAGGATTTTCGTGCGCGCATTTTGCAAGATTGCGCGGGCCACGGCCACTTCGCGTTCGTCAAAATCCAAAATCGCGCCATCGTCATCCAGTGAGGATGTGCCAATCACTGCGTAATCTGCTTTGAACCGCTGTATGAACTCTACAGCCTCTGCGCCCACGACGGCCCCATCCGACTGACGCACAGATCCCCCAGCAATCACCAGAGAGTTCAACCGCGCACCGCGCAGGATATGAATGACGTTTATGTTGTTTGTGATAACGGTCAGGTCTTCGTGTGTGGCAAGAGCTGCAGCAACCTGCTCGGTTGTCGTGCCAATATTCAGAATAACTGAAGCGCCGTCGGGAATAAGCTCTGCGGCAATTGCCGCAAGCGCCTCTTTGGCGCCGGAATTGCGCAAGCGGCGCTCTTCATAGCCAAAGGACGACGCCGATACGAGCTTGCGCGCCCCGCCATGGGTTCGGGTCGCAAGGCCGCGCTCGCACAATTCGGTCAGGTCGCGGCGCACGGTCTGTGTTGTGACGGAAAATCTGTTGGACAGATCGTCTACATCCACGCGATCCTCAGCGCGCAGCAGCTCTAGAATCTGTTCTTGGCGGTCATTCAGGGCCATTGGAATGCTCATATGCTTTCGTTTCATTTGCGAAATAGCGCGAATGAACATGAAAATCCAGAGGCCGCCGGTGAAAAACGTCGTCAGAAGTCGTTTTCCAATCGCTTTTGCGTTGCGTTGCCTTCTAATGTTCAAGTCGATCTAGCTAAGTAGCGCCATGACAGAGATCTTTGAGGGCCTGAAAGCGGCCATTTGGTTGATTGTGACCTTTGATGCGGATCTCTACGAGATCGCGTTGCGCTCGCTTTATGTGACGATCACCGCAGTGATTTTTTCCTCCGTCATTGGCCTGCCTCTCGGAAGCTATCTTGCTCTGCGTCGCTTTCGTCGACGTCGCCTCGTGGTGGCCTTGCTCAATGCCTTGATGGGGCTACCGCCAGTCGTTGTCGGTTTGATCGTGTATCTCATGCTGTCGCGCTCTGGCCCTTTTGGCGTATTTGGCTTGCTCTTCACGCCCACGGCCATGATCATCGCGCAAGTCGTGATCATCACGCCTCTCGTCGCCTCAATCGCCCATCAAGCAATTCGAGAGCTTTGGGCAGAGTACCACGACCTTCTGATTTCTTTGAACGCCACTCGTGGTCAGCGCATGCGAACGCTTCTTTGGGATGGTCGCCGTGCGCTGCTTACCGCTTCGCTGGCGGGGTTTGGCCGGGGGATCGGTGAGGTTGGCGCGATTATGATCGTAGGCGGCAATATTGACCATGTGACCCGCGTCCTGACCACCGCGATTGCGCTGGAAACCGGCAAAGGAGACTTTGCCCTCGCCCTTGGGCTGGGGTTTGTCCTGATCTTCTTGGCGGTTGCCATCAACTTGCTGATTCACCGGATCTCTGGAACGGAGGTGCACGGTCGATGGTAGGGTCAATTTTTCCCGTCGAGATTGCCGATGTCACCGTGCGCAAGCGCGGTCAGGCGCTGCTGGACGGGATCTCACTGTCTCTTGCACCCCAAGGCATCACGATTGTGATGGGCCCGAATGGCGCGGGTAAATCAACGCTGCTGAAAGCGCTGCATGGGATGGAGCGTTTGAATGGCGGGCACATTCAATGGTCTCAACCAAAATCCGTGACGCAAAAGCGGCAGGCGTTTGTCTTTCAGACCCCCATTTTGATGCGCCGACCGGTAATTGACAATGTGGCCTACCCTCTCACCCTGCGCGGTGTGTCGAGCGCTGAGGCGCGCGAAAAAGCGCGGCAATGGTTGGAAAGAGTAAAGCTTGGTCCAGCTGCCCACCAACATGCTGCAGAGCTATCCGGCGGGGAGCGCCAGAAAATGGCCCTTGCGCGGGCTTTGATTGGCGAGCCGGAATTGCTGTTTCTTGATGAACCTTGCGCGAATCTTGACGGGCGCGCAACGCGGGAAATTGAGGAACTATTACTGGTGGCCAATGCAGACGGGACCCGCATCATTATGGCAACCCATGATATGGGTCAGGCGCGACGGTTGGCAGATGACGTCGTCTTTCTGAACAAAGCCAAGTTGCTTGAGCATGCGGATGCGCAGGCCTTCTTTGAGTCCCCGACAACGCCGCAAGCCCAAGCCTTTTTGAAAGGCGAAATCGTGGAGTGACATCTTGGTTTGACGCTTGCCATTCGCAAAGCCGCCACGCAGGGTGTGCGCGATAACTTTTCCAAGGTGTCTTATGGCTCAAACCCATCCGAAAGTCGCTGCCATCGCGGTTATCCTGCGCGACGATAAATTCTTACTTGTGCAACGCGGCAAAGACCCGGGGCGCGGGTTGTGGGGGTTTCCTGGCGGCCATGTGGAAATGGGCGAGTCCGCAAAAGAGGCCGCTGCACGAGAGCTTTTTGAGGAGACCCGGGTTACGGCCGACCCGATCGACGTATTGACGGCGGTTGATATCATTGGTCACGACGAAGAAGGCGCGGTGGCCTACCACTATTTGCTTGCGGTTGTGCATTGCGAATACCGTTCAGGCGAAGCGGTCGCGGGCGATGATGCCGCGGCGGTGGAGTGGGTCCCAGCACAAGAGGTCATCAACGCAGAACGCGGCTTAAATCAGGGTGTGGTCGACGTCGCCAAACAGGTATGGAAACGGCGATCCTAGTTGTCTTTCTGAGACTTAACTCGCGCTATCGCGCTTCACTCCAGGCATTAATCTACCAAGAATTGATCGACCCTAAAGATGCACGGAGATCGCAAGAACAACCCAAGATGTAGTTGGATGACTCTTCGTTCGCCGCAATATGCAGTTTTTTGCCAACATCGCCCTGCGAAGGCGGTGATAAATCTGCCACAATCGCCACAAATTCCCGCCCAAATCATGACATAATCCCGGCTATTATGCGGGAATCTATACCCAAATCTCCCCCTGACCACAGATTGCCTCTGGATTAATGTCTTGGAAGCGGTATAAAAATGCCAGTTAATAACGGGTTAAAAAAACCCATCATCTGAGCGGTGAAATCTAATGAGTGTTCTAAGTTATGCCGTCCGTGGCGCGGACGGGGTGGTGGCGCGTGGGGAAACCTCGTCGCTAAGCAATAACGTGATATTTGCAGGCAATGTTAAGCACATTTCGCTTAACCTCTCTCCCTCTGAAGTCGTGGGATATATCCAAAACGGAAATGATCTGTTGATCGAACTCGCCAGCGGCGAAGTGATCAATCTGCAAGGGTATTTCAATGGCGGTGCTGAGGACAAAGAATTGTATCTCAGCAAAGAGGGCGAGTTCCATCAAGTGGATCTTGGCACCCCGATCGGCAACCAATTCCCAGCGACCTACGAGGTGGCTGACATCTCGGGCAAATGGTCACAATACGACGAGCTTACCTTCCTTGATCTGGAACGGGTTGAGCCGGTGGTCGCGCCACTTGTTGCCCCTGCCCTGGGCGGCCTAGGTGCAGCTGGCGCAGCAGCGATTGGTGGCATTGCGGTCGTCGGTGGCGGCGGCGGTGGCGGCGGCGGTGGAAATGGGGACGGACCCATTGTCCCAACCGTAGACAATCCAGATGTGGATCGCATTATCGGCGGCACTGGCCCTGATGGCACCGAAGTGTCTGGCACAGGCGAGGCAGGCTCGACCGTTACCGTAACCGTGGGCGACGAAACCATTGAGACCACTGTAGGTGACGATGGCACATGGTCTGTTGCGTTTGACCCAACCACGCTTCCGGCCGATGGCGTTTACGCCTCTACCGTGAAGGTGGTGGCGCCCGACGGAACCGAGTACGATTTGGCAGGCCCAGATGTAGACATCGACACAACTGCGCCAGATGCGGTTGTGACCGAAGGCACCCTATCCGTGGGCGAGGTCGTCAACGCCGAAGAACACGCTGACGGCCACGTGATTACCGGCACCGGCGAAGCGGGCGCGACCATTGATGTGACCATCAATGGCACAACGCACACCACAACCGTTGGCGGCGATGGCTCTTGGTCCGTTTCCTTCGCCACAGGCGAGATCGCGACGGGTGAGTACGAAACCGAAGTCACCGTGACCTCCACCGATGAACGTGGCAACAGTGTTACCACCACAGACACGTTGTCTGTCGACACGGTTGCGCCTGAGATCGCCATGGGAACCGTAGAAGGTGACAACACCATTAGCGCATCAGAATTGACTGATGGCGTGACTTTGACTGGCACTGGCGAAGCGGGTGCGTCTTTGACGATCCAGATCCAAGGCGAAAGCTATACAACCACTGTTGGTGACAACGGGACTTGGTCTTTGGATCTCTCGGCAACTTCCATCCAGACCGGAACCTATGACGAAACCGTCACTTTGACGGCGACGGATGCGGCGGGCAACAGCCACAGCGAAAGCTACACTTTGCATGTGGATACCGAGGGTTCCGTTACCTTGGGCGCACCAATCGAAGATGATAACGTGGCCAACGCTGCTGAAGTGGCCGATGGCATTACGCTGACAGGCACCGCGGAAGCGGGCTCGAGCGTTGTGGTGAATTTCCAAGGCATCAACCGCACGGTAACAGCGGATAGCGATGGCAACTGGTCGGCAAGCTTTGCCGCGGGTGAAATTCAGTCGGGAACATATGACTCACAGATCACCGTCACAGCGACGGACCCCGTGGGCAACACAAGCACAACCACCGGTACCGTGCATGTGGATACTGAAATTGACGCGTCAATCGACGACGGCCAAGTGGGCGGCGATGACACTGCCAATGCGGCAGAAGTTGCCGCAGGCTTTACCCTGACAGGCACCGCGGATGCGGGTGCATCTGTGCAAGTGACCTTGCATGGCGTAACCAAAACCGTGACCGCAAGTGCGGATGGCTCTTGGTCGGCAACATATACATCGTCGGAAATCCCATCTGGCGAATATGATGCTGTGGTGAGCGTGACCGCGACCGACACAGCGGGCAACAGCACAACCGTTTCTGACACGATTCGAGTAGACACAGACGTGTCTGTTGGGGTCGATGATGATCAGGCAGGCGGTGACAATATCGCCAATGCGGCGGAAGTGGCAGGCGGTCTTGCCTTTACAGGCATCGCAGACGCGGGTGAGCAAGTGCAGGTTTCTTTCCAGGGGGTTACAAAGACAGTGACCGCGGATGGAAGCGGCAATTGGACAGCCAATTTCGCGTCATCTGAAATTCCTCAAGGAGAATATACAGGCACGCTGACGGCGACTGTCACGGATGCTGCAGGCAACACTGCGACCTCTAGCCAAGAAGTCCAAGTGGATACTGCCACTCAAGCGACAGTTTCTGTGCAACCTGCGGTCGGAGATGCGACCATCAACGCCGCTGAAATGCAGAGTGGCGTCACGCTGGACGGAACAGGCGAACCGGGCTCGACCATCAGCGTGGAGATTGGTGGCGTCGTTCGTTCGACCACGGTCACTGAAAGCGGCACATGGTCTGTCACCTACGAAAACGGCAGCTTGCCTGAAGGGACATACACCACCACCGCGAACGTCACGGCGACAGACTTGGCGGGCAACACGGCAACGGCCAGCAGCCAGTTCAGCGTGGATACAGAGGTCAATAATCCATTGATCAGCTCTGTGACCTTCTCTGATGATGATGTGACAGCCGTTTCGGTTGAAAGCAGCGATCAAGATATCTCGATCCATGGTTTGAATTCAAACGGAACGTCCAGCGCATTCAACGCGACAGAGGTGAACCTCACACCAGATGAGAGCCTCTTTGCTCTGAATCCAGCGGCATCTGAAGGTACGAACCTAGTAATTGCGGGCGAAGATGCAGCAGGCAACCAATCTGACACGCTTCTGATCCTGGACGACAACGCGACCAACGCAGGCACGCTAGATCACGCATCCTTGGGCAATTTCCAGATTGAAGGCATCGAGCTGGATTACGCGGCAGACGTGAACCTGACGCTGACAGAGTCTCAGATTCGCGATCTGTCCGATACGTCTGACACGCTCACCGTTCATGGCGGCAGTGATGATACGCTGACAGTCAATGGTGCGCAGGCGACGGGCGATACCGTGAATATCGAAGGTGAAGATTACGACGTCTACACCGTCGGTGATGACGGCGTCACCCTGATCGTTGACCAAGACATCAACATGGTCATCTAACCAAGAAAAAGACGGCGCACTTGCAAGAGCGCCGTCGCTTCTCTTCCCGGAAAGAAAACCCTTTGGCCCACGCCCGATTGATCCTCCCCTTGATTGCCAGCCTCGCGCTGACGGGGTGTGTCTCGGACTTGCCGACCGCCAAAGAGCTCATGGCGAAGCTGCCGGGTTCAGATCGCTCTGAGCGCGCGGCGGGTGAAGAGAGGAAAGGTCTTTTCGCACGTCGTGACCAATCGGATGACAAAGCGTTAGCCAATGCCGACTCCGAGATCATCACGGAACTTCAAAACCGTCACTCTGTGCTCCATGCTGACAGTACATATGGTCAAATTGCTCAAGCCGCATTGGCAACCGGTGCGAGTGCCGCCGAAGCGGAACTGCGCAGCGCGAAGCTGCGTGCCGAAGCCGCCAACAAGAACTGGCTTCCAACCATCGGCCCGTCGATCAGTCTGACCAGTCTCGGCGAAGTCATCACCAGCTTGCTGGTCGAGCAAGTGGTGTTTGACAACGGCAAACGCAAAGCCGAACGCGCTTTTGCAGCGGCGGATGTGGAAGTGGCAGCGGTGTCCTTGTCTGAAGACATGAACGAGCGCGTTTTTACGGCTGTGTCGCTTTATGTTTCCGCTTTGCGTGGACAAGCGAAAGCACAAGAAGGCGAGAAGGCCTTGGGTCGCATGCGGGCATTGCAGCGGGTTGTAGATGGCCGTGTTCGTGGTGGCGTATCAAACAAGGGCGATTTGCGCACCGTGGACGGCAAGGTTTTGGACCTGCAAAACGGCGTGCAGAACGCGTCTGAATCCGCGGCAATCGCGCTTTCGGAACTGCGTATTCTGACCAAAAGCGACTTCCCGGGCGTGCCTGTGGGCAACTTGAGCATTACCCGTCCTTCAGTCGATACTTTGGCCGTGATCCGCGCAAGTGCGGAAGGCAAGCGCAGCGTGGCGCAAGCCAAAGCAGAACGCGCCGCCAAGCTTCCAAGCATCAAAGCGACGGCAACCGCAAATGGCGACGGCGTGACCGGAGGTCTGCGCGCTGGCAGTGATCAAGGTTTTGGATTTGGGACGGGAGCAGAACTGCGTGCCATCCAAAGTACCCAAGAAGCGGCCGAACGTCAGGTTGTGGAAGCGCGTCAGAAATCAGAGCGTTCGATCAACCGCCTTGAACACCGGATTTCGAGCCTAAAGCGCCAAGAAATGGACGCGGCAGCGCTTGCAGACGAAGGCCACAAGACATTCCGTCTGTTTGAATCCCAGTTCAAAGCGGGTCAGCGCTCGGTCATCGAAGTGGTCAATGCGTATGAGAAATCCATCCGGCGCCGGATGGAACATTTGGACGCCAAATATGACGTCATGATCGCGCAATTGGAACTGGCACGCGACCTCGGCCTTCTTGCCAGCGGAGACCAGATATGAGCCAGAGCAAAGCCCCTATTGTTCTGTCGATCAACCCGGTCACAAAGGCAAAAACCGCACCTTCAAACATACCGATTGCCCCACCGAAACAGGTTGTAGCGCCGACGACAGGCGGCGAGACCGACGCAGGCATCAGCGACCTCATCAACGGCACCGCCAAACGCATCCAGCATCGGGCTCAGTTGATTTCAACACTGGCTGGTCTCCACGGCGAAGAATGTCCGGTTGTCGACATCGCTGAATACATGTGGACCAGCTCTCCGGGCGATGTGTCAATCAAAGCGCTCGCTAAGGCATTAAAGCATGCAGGGGTGGAGCCTAGGATTTCTTCTAAAGCGCAAATCGCACCGCAAAGCTGGCCCGCGATCACGCTGATGAAAAACGGGCAGTCGGTGCTGGTACTGTCTCAGGAAGAGCAAACCCTGACGATTTTTGACACAAGCTGCATGGACAATCGGGCGGAAGTTCCGGTTGCCGACTTTGAACCGTTCTTCAGCGGAACTATCCTGCGTGCAAAGGTCACCTTACAACAAATCGCTGAACGTCATCTGCCGCAGGCATCGAAAGGCCACTGGTTTTGGGGTGAGTTCCGCAACTTCAAACCGCAAATGGCAGAGATCATGCTTGGCTCGTTGGTCGCCAATATCCTTGCCGTGGGCGTAGCTTTGTTTTCTCTGCAAGTTTATGACCGGGTGATCCCGCACCAATCCCAGGCGACCCTTTGGGTTCTGGCAATTGGTGCGATTATGGCTGTCGCGCTTGAAGGCGCTTTAAAACTCGCGCGCGCCCGAATGAGCGACGCCGCCGGCCGACGGATAGAACTGTCCATTCAGCATACTTTGATGCGTCGTTTGCTGGGCATGCGCTCTGACAAACGCCCCCTGCCCGCCTCGGGTCTATTCGCAGCCACCCGCGATTTCGCCAGTGTTCGAGACTTCTTCACCTCCAGCACGATCTCCGTGTTGGCAGATATTCCGTTTATCCTGATCTTCCTGCTACTCGTGGCCTCGATCGCCGGCAATCTGGTCTGGCTCTTGGTGATCGGCGGCATCCTGATGGTTGTGCCCGCCTACGCGTTGCAAAAACGCATGATCGCTCTGACCCGCAAGACCCAAGGGGCCGCATCTAAATCGGGCAGGCTTCTGCAAGAGGTGATCACCGAACTCGACACGGTGAAAACCCAGCGCGGTGAAGAACGTGTGCTGCGACTTTGGGATGAGCTCAACAGCCTGTCGTCCCATAGCTCCGCCGAGCAACGTCGTCTGTCTGGCATGCTGACCTATTGGTCCCAAGGGGTGCAGCAGGTGACCTATGTGGCCACGGTTGTGGTTGGCACCTATTTGGTTTTCGCCGGTGAATTCACCGTCGGCACGATCATCGCGACCGGCATTCTGACAAGCCGCACGCTCGCCCCTCTCACCCAATTCGCCGGGATCATGGCCCGCTGGAACAACGTGAAAGGCGCGCTGGAAAGCCTTGACGCCATCGCGCTTGCTCCTCAGGAAAAAGACGAGGACCGCACCTATCTGCGTCGCGAAACTCTGAACGGAAAGTTTGAGCTGCGCGAGCTTGCCTTCTCTTATGACGAAGGCGGCGCACAGACATTGGACGTGCCAGGTGTCGTGATCAAACCGGGTCAGCGCGTGACCATTCTCGGGGCCAACGGTTCTGGCAAATCTACGCTTCTGAAGCTGATTGCCGGGCTTTATGCCCCGACCAAGGGCCGCATCCTGCTGGATGACACCGACATGTCCCAAATCGACCCCCGCGACATCCGCCGCGGCGTTGGATATTTGGGCCAAGACGTGCGCCTGTTTGCAGGAAGCTTGCGCGATAACCTGAACCTCAGCCAGCTAGAGCGCGATGATGATCGCTTGATGCAAGCGTTTGACTTTGCAGGGCTTGGCCCGTTTTTGCGCAACCACCCGCAAGGGCTGGATTTGGAAATCCGCGATGGCGGTGAGGGTCTGTCCATTGGTCAACGCCAATCCATCGGTTGGGCGCGGTTGTGGCTGCAGAACCCGCAGATTGTATTGCTGGATGAACCGACTGCCGCGCTTGACCAAACGCTGGAACGCACATTGGTCAGCCGCTTAGGCCCGTGGCTTGAGAACCGCACCGCAATCATCGCAACCCACCGTACACCGATCCTTGCGCTGTCCAATCGGACACTGATCCTGCAGGCCGGTCGCTTGGTTGTAGATGGGCCGCGCGAACAGGTGCTTGCGCATCTCGCATCAGGGAATCGCTCATGACGGACTCCACTTTCGCAATGGACGCGGAACTTGACGAACAAATGGGAAGCGCTCGCAAGACGATCCGTTTGGTGGCCCTTGCGGTGATACTATTTCTGATCTGGGCTGCCGTGGCTTGGGTCGACGAGATCGTGCGCGCGGACGGCGAGGTGGTGTCATCCTCTCGCTCCCAAAGCATTCAGAACCTTGAAGGCGGTATCCTCGCCGATATTTCCGTGAAACAGGGCGACAAGGTCGAAGCGGGCCAAGTTTTGGCCACGCTGCAAGACACCAAGTTCCGGTCTGCCTTTGACGATCTCCAAGACCAAATCGACGCGCTAGAAATCAAACGTATGCGGCTTGAGGCGGAAATCGAAGGTCATTACGAGTTTGAGGTTCCCGCAGATCTGGCAAAGCGTTCCCCGCGCATTGTGACCTCTGAAACAGCGCTTCTGAAAGCGCGCCAGACGGATTTCGCAAGCCGCAGCAACGGGGCATTTGATCAACTCGAGCAAGCAAAAGAAGAGCTTGCGAATATGCAGCGGCTTTATAAGCAGGAATTCGTGGCGCTATTGGAAGTGAACAAGGCGCGCACAGAAGCCTCTGAGGCGGAAATCCGATATATGGATATCGTCACGCAATCCGAGCTGACCCGTGCCGAAGAGTATTCCGAAACGCTGCAGGAGCTGACGTCCAAACGCCAAGAAATGCGTCTGGCGACGGACCAGCTAGAGCGTACCGTGATCACCGCTCCGATGCGGGGCATCGTGAACAACCTCGCGGTCACAACCATCGGCGGCGTTGTTCGCCCAGGTGAAGAGATCTTTGAAATCATCCCGCTGGATGAAGATCTGTTCGTTGAGGCAAAGGTTCCGCCGGAAAACATCGCCAGCGTCACTCCCGGCCAATCGGCCACAATTAAACTGACCGCATATGACTACACGATCTATGGCACCTTGAAGGGAACAGTGGAGTTTGTCTCTGCGGACACATTCGAGGACGAGCGAGATCCGTCCCTACCACCTTTTTATAAAGTCACGGTCAGTGTCGATCAGGCGGACCTAACCGAGCGGCAAAAGAATATCGAGATCAGGCCGGGCATGCGGTCTCAGATCGAGCTGCACACGGGATCGAAAACGATCCTGCAATACCTGCTCAAACCTCTCTATAAATCCCGCGAAGCTCTTCGCGAGGCTTGATTTTCGGAAAGTGATTGGGCTGCGCCTTACTTCAGGCTCGCCCAGCTTTCTGTCATCAGCGCGTTCAGCGTCTTGGTGTCTAGCGATGTGCCGACAGAGACTTTGCGTCCACCCATGGCTGCTTTTGCAGACACGACTGAAACCAAGGCTGGTTTCTGACCATCGCCAAAGGACAAGACCGGTGCACCAGAAGCGCCGAAATCCACTTCACAAGACATAACGAGCGTCTCGCTTTGCTGCGCCAAAACCTGACACGGGTAAGCGAAAGCTGGATCGTTCTTATGCCCCAAAGCATAAGACACCACACCAAGCATCTCGCCCTTGGCCGGGCGGCCACCGACAGGAACCGGCTTGGCAGCAGAGCTTGGGATTGCTTCGTTCAGGCGCAGGAGAGCCACATCATAGCCAAGCTGCGCATTTTTACCGCGTTTGCGATGTTTGTATTCCGGGTGATGTTTTGCCGAGACGACACCGCGCACAGCTTTGGCTTTGCCACCGGCCATACCCGCTTGGAATTTCATCTTCGACGTATCGATTTTGCGCCCATTAAATGGGTCATACAAACAGTGTGCCGCGGTCAACACCAAGTCATCGGATACCAAAGCACCGGTGCACATGGACCGGCCTCCGAATACCAGACGCCCGATGGCAGACCCGCCGGGCAGATCGGTAACGCGCATTGCGGATGCGCTTGTTTGATCCCCTGCGACAGAGGGGCTGGCTAGGGTCAAAGCCACTGCATAAAACGTAACGCGCACAAGACCTCCAAAACTTTAGTCCTGTGCATATGGCCCGTGGCAAGAGGCAGAAGTCGGGCGTGTGAAGATCATTTTCGGGGGGCTTTTGTGCTCAAATCGCGGCAACTGCAGCGGAAATAAGGCAGGCCACTATGGCCGCCCCTTATTCTTAAGGGGAATGATCTGTGGATCGTAACCGCAATATCAAAGGCACCATGGCGATGATGAGTATGGCAGCAAAAAGATAAGGCGCGCCCGGTAGATAGATTTGTGATTCATTCACGTACCATTCAAAAACGCTCGTCATCGCCAGCGGCGCGGCAATGGACGCAACGGACGCGAGGGACGCAATCACCCCCTGAACCAACCCTTGCTGATCTTCGCCAACCGTATTGGCCGCGATGGCCGTCATCAAAGGCGGAGACATATCCCCGAGTGCTGCGATTGGCAGAACGATCGCGACGACCCATATGTTGTTGGTCAGCCCAAAACCAACCATGCCAATCACCCCCGCGGCAACACCGATCAAAAGCGTTTTGTGGTCGCCAAACCGTTTTGTCAGCTGCGGCAAGATCCCGGCCTGAACAATAGCGATTAAGATGCCATAGGCCGATAGGCTGAGGCCGATCACAAAGCCGGTCCAGCCAAACACCTCGCGGCCCCAAAAGGCCCAAAGGGTGGGATAAACGAGATTTGCGAACTCAAAGACAAATAGGCAGGCCAAAGGGATCGCCAGCCCGGGGATGCGGAAGGCCTTTAGAATGGCGCTAAATGGGTTAAGGCCGGACATTGTGAATTTGCGCCGGTTCTCTGGTTTTAGAGATTCCGGCAGAATGAAAATCCCGAAGGCGACGTTGGCGGCCGCAAGGCCCGCCGCAATCCAGAATGGCGCAGTGATATGTAGACCTGACGCCAACCCGCCAATCGCCGGACCCAGCACAAAGCCAATGCCAAAGGCCGCGCCAATCATTCCAAAAGCTGCACCACGTTCTTTCGGATCTGCAATATCGGCAATATAGGCGGTCGCCGTCGTGTGGCTGGCGCCCGCAATCCCCGCCATCACACGACCGATCAACAGCACCCAGTAGGTTTGCGCCAGAGCCATAATCACGTAGTCGATCGCAAGCGTCAGAAGCGTCGCGATCAGGATCGGGCGGCGGCCGTAAGCATCAGACAGATTTCCCATAATGGGGCCAAACAAAAACATGGCGACCGCATAGGCCGACATCATGATCCCACCCCAAAGCGCGCCTTCCGCCGTGGTGCCGGCCCCGACCCGCTCCATCAAATCGGGCATGATCGGGAACACGATGCCGATGCCAATCGCATCGATCATCAATGTCGCCAGAATAAACAGAAAGGGACCTTGCAGTTTCATGAGGGCAAGGGACACGGGAACCGGTGTGATTACAAGCGTTAATACACGTCGCTGCTGCCAAGTAATGGCAGGGCAGTTTACCGTTTAGTTCGGATCAAGCCGCAGCTCTGATCCCACCGGAGGTTTCCGTTTCGGATCGGACTTCAGAGCCATCACAAAGCTGATGATCTCAGCGACCACTTCCCAGTGTTCGACCGGAACCTGCTCGTCGATGTCGATGACGTCGTACAACGTCCGGGCCAGCGGTTTGTTTTCGATAATCGGGATTTCATGATCATGGGCGATCAAACGGATTTGACGGGCCATCAAGTCAGCACCCTTGGCCACACAGATCGGGGCCACATCCACGCCTTGTTCGTATTTCAACGCCACCGCATAGTGGGTCGGGTTGGTGAGGATCACGTCCGCCTGGGGTACAAAGGCCGCAATCCGTTGCTGGGCCCGTTGCCGCCGCAATTGCGCGCGCTTTCCGCGGATCAATGGGTCGCCTTCGGATTCCTTCATCTCATCGCGGATCTCTTTCATGGACATCATCTGTTTCTTACGCCAGTCAAAGCGTTTCCACAGAATGTCGATGATCGCGATGGGCACCAAGAACACCGCCGCCATGATCAGCAGCTTGCGCGTCGCGTCCGACATATAACCGGGCAGGTGTTCGGGTAAAAACCCCGTGCCCATCCAGATTTCACGCACCGCCTGATTGGTCACCCAAAGCGCCATGGCCCCAACCACAAAAACCTTCACCAAACTTTTGATGAACTCGACCAGCGTGTTCATTGAAAACTGACGTTTTAGCCCTTCGATAGGCGAGATCTTTGAGAGCTTTGGTTTGATCCGCTCAACGGCAGCAACGGTTTCGCCTTGGATCAAAACTCCAGCGATACCACCGGCCATAATCAACCCAAAGATCGGCGCGATGGCGATTGTAATGCGGCTCACAAAATCCCAGAACACATCGCCTAACGTGGCCACACCGCCACCTTCAACACCCACATGAATGCGGCCTGCATTGTCCACCAAGGACGAAAGTGCATCCACCAGCTTTGGCCCCTGCCATTGCAGCGCAACGGCAACCACACCAATCAGCGACACCACCACCATCATATTCCCGGTTTCACGGGAGGCGGGCACATCACCTTTCTTGCGCGCATCGCGCAGCTTTTTCTCGGTGGGTTCCTGGGTCTTATTACTCTTGTCTTCTTCTGCCATTTCCGTCCCCTGACATCAGAACCTAAAGAGCCCGAACCAGCTGCTGAATTGCTCAAGCCAATGATGGATCATGCTTGGAGCGGCAACGGAAAGGATGAACATGCCAACCCCAATCAACATGGAGGCGGCGACGAAGAAGACGGGGAGCTGCGGCATCATGCGGTTTGCAAGACCCATGCCGAGGTTTAGGATCACGCCCATCACAAAGAAAGGCGCAGCGATGGACGCGCCAATATAAAGGCTCTTGCTGCCCGCGTGGACTATCTGCTTGGCAAGATCACCGGCAAAAATCACCCCGGGCGGAAAGACTGAATAGCTTTCCATCATCCCGCGCAGGATGATGTGATGGGTGTCAGTGACAAAAATCAGCGCCACGGTGCCCACAAGCAATATGGTTGCCACCAAGGTTGCGCCTTCAAAAGAGCCAAGCGAAGGGCCAAAGGCATTGGCAAGACCGCTCACCTGCCCCACCTGATAGCCAGCGAAATCCATAGCAGAGAGAATGACCCGCGCCGTGAGACCGATCCAGAGACCCACGGTGACCTCAGCCGCGAGAAGCACAAACATCGCTGACGGGGTATCGGGCGCCGCGTCGACAACGGGAACCACCGGGTAAAGCGCAAGGCAAAGGACCAAAGCGAAAGACAGTCGCGCACGAACTGGGATTTGCACCTCACCAAAGCCCGGCAAAAACATCATGGCACTGCCGATGCGCGCCACCACCAACACATATCCGAAGATCAGCGTGGCGATATAGGAGTTAAGCTCCACCGGATCAGCCGATCGTCGCGACGGTCTTCAGCGACGCTTTCCGGTGCACCTCGTTGTGGGAAATCACCTGAGTCATCGGGCTGACCCGCTCTAGGATCGACCGCACATAGGGGCGGCTGTCTGGTGCAACCAACAAGGCAGGCCACTGATCGCTTTCGGCAAATCGTTGGATCTCTTTGCGCACCGCCAAAACAAACTCCTGCACCCGTTGCGGGGACATGATGAAGTTTGTTTCATCACCCGTTTTTGAGACGGCGCTGTGCATCTCGGATTCCCAATCACTGCCCAGTGTCACAACCGGCACATAGCCATTGGCATCAACAAGGTTCTGGCAAATCTGCTTAGACAGCTGGGTGCGAACATGCTCGACAATGGTCTGCACATTCTTGGTGGTGCCAGAGGCTTCGGCCACCGCCTCGATAATCTTTGGCAGGTTGCGAATAGACACCCGCTCGCTCATCAGAGTTTGCAGCACGTGCTGCATCAACACCATTGGGGCGTTGTTGGAAATCTCAGAAAGAAGCTTCTGGTATTCTTTGGTCTGCCCTTCCACCAACTCCTGCGTGGCAGCGTAAGTCAGCAACTCCGGCATATGTTCTTTGATGATCTCGGTCAGGTGCGTTGTCACCACACTCTCGGGATCGACAACAGTCATGCCCCGCGCTTCGGCTTGCGAGGCCCGCGTCTGATCAACCCAAACCGCGTTCAATCCAAAGGTCGGCTCGCGTGTGCGTTCACCCGGAAGATCAATGTCGGCACCGGTCGGTTCAATCACCATCATCGCACCTGGGCGCAACTCACCACGTGCGGTTTCGACACCATGAATGGAGATGGCATAGTTCATGGCCGGCAGCGTCGCGTCATCTTTGATCCGCACGGGCGGAATGACAAATCCGTAGTCTTTGATGAACAGGCTGCGCAGGCTCTTCACCTTACCCGGCAGCGCCGCATCGGGCGAGTTGATCAGCGGCACCAACGCGCTGCCCAGATCAAGGCGCAGATCGTCGAGTTTCAGCATATCTTTGATTGGATCAACCGGGGCATCGCCCTGCTCTGCTTTCGCCGCTTCCGCCGCCGCAACCCGCTTGGCCTCTTCTTCCAATTGGCCTTGCATAAAGTAGCCAAGCACCGCCATACACGCTGCTAAGGCAGCAAAGACGAGCAACGGGAAGCCCGGTAGGAAACCCAACACAAAACAAAGCGCCGCCGCCATATAAAGTGCGCGTGGGAAGTTACCAAGCTGGCTGAGAACCGCTTCGTTCGCCGCGCCTTTGGTGCCACCTTTGGTAACCAAAAGACCTGCGGACAGCGAGACAACGAGAGCAGGGATTTGTGTGACCAAACCGTCGCCAATCGTCAATACGGTATAGTTGCTGGCCGCTTGGCCAACGGTCAAACCATAGCTCACGACACCAATCAGGATGCCGCCCACAACGTTGATGACCGTGATGATCAGACCGGCGACCGCATCGCCGCGGACGAACTTAGACGCACCATCCATGGCACCGAAGAACGCGCTTTCTTCTTCCAGAACGCGACGACGCTCACGCGCCTCGTTCTCGTCAATCATGCCCGCGCCCAGATCCGCATCAATCGCCATCTGTTTGCCCGGCATCGCATCCAAGCTGAACCGCGCAGCAACTTCGGCGATACGGGTCGAACCCTTGGTGATCACGATGAAGTTGATGATCACAAGGATCGAGAAGATCACGATACCGATGATGAAATCGCCGCCAACAATGAAGCGGCTAAATCCTTCAATCACCTGCCCTGCTGCATCGGTGCCCGTGTGGCCTTGGCTGAGAATAAGCCGCGTCGAGCTCACATTCAGCGCAAGCCGCAGCATGGTCACGACAAGCAATAATGTCGGGAAAGAGTTAAAATCCAGAGGTGTAGGGATCCACAAAGCCACCATCAGGATCAGTACGGCAAGCGACAGGGAAATCGCGAGGCCGAAGTCTAGCAAGATCGGAGGCAATGGCACAAAGAGCATGCCCAAAATCGCCACAACGCCGAGCGCGAAGACCACGTCGCGATTGGCCATGACCGAAGAAAGACCGCTGGCCAAAGATTGGGAATTTGTTTCAGTCGCGCTCATCTAAGCCTCAGAAAAATTCTTCGTATGCCGGCAACATCGGCCGGACAGGATTGTTGGAATAAATCGAGTAACCACCGCTCTCGCTGGAACTCCAGAACACCGGTGGAGGTGGTGCTTTTGGCACCACGACTTCGGCCACTTCGACGGGCACAAATGATCGCGCCAAGGCGGTGAGCCGCTCGATGTTGCGCCCAACCACTTGGCGGTTGTGTCCCAAGCTTTCCAAATACCGGTTCTGATGCACCTCGGTCGCCGAATGATAACGTCCCGCTGCTTTGCTCCAGCTGCCAGTCTCTTGATAAAGCCCCACTAAAAACCGCGCCGCGTAGTCGGCATTCTGCCAAGGGTCAAAAGCCGCATCTTGGTGTGCAAACTGATCCCCATGCCAACGCAGATTGATCTGCATGCAACCCACATCAATGCTGTTGATGCCTTGTGCTTGCTTTTCACGCACCCAAGCCTGCGCGTCTTCGCGGGTCGAGAAAAACGCCCCTTCCCCATTGGCATTTACGGTCCAGGGCCAAACCGCGAGTCCCGCTGGGCCACTGCGACCTGCTTCTTGAATACCAATCGCGAGAAGCAAATTGCCCGGAATATCGTAACGCTGCTCCGCTTCCAAAATCGCGGCGATACACTGCGCGCCCGTCGTTTCTCGCGTGGGCGTTTCCTCTTGTTGAACCGTCAAGGATTGCGGATCTGTTTTTAACGATGCGTAAAGGTTGTTAAACAGATCGGCCTGCGCCGATGTCGCCAGAGCCAATCCCAATAAAACCGTTAGAGCGCGGATCAACATCCTAGAACCCTCCGGACACAATCAGGTCAAACACCTGATTGGACAGTCGCGTGAGTGAGCTGAAGATGAAGGGAAGCGTCAGCGCCAATATCGCAAAAATCGCAACAATCTTTGGCACGAATGTCAGCGTCATCTCTTGGATCTGAGTGAGCGCCTGCACAAAAGAAATGATCAAGCCGACGATCAACGCGCCCGCCAGAATGGGCGCACTCGCCAACAGGATTGTGTTGATGGTCAGGCGGATGACCTCATATGCCCCAGCGCTGTCCATTCCGGCATCCTTCCAAAAAGACGCACGCGATCATTTAGATCGGCATGCGCATGACGTCTTGATAGGCCTCCACGAGCTTGTCGCGCACAGCAACAGACACACGAACCGTGCTTTCCATCGTCATCGTGGCTTCGACCACCTGCTGAATGCCCGCCTTGCCGACCAGACCTTGCGTCGCAACCTCGTCACCTTGGCGCACATTGTTCATCGACGTTTCCGCCGCCTGCCGCAGCATGTCACCAAAACTCTCGGTCTTGGCTTCACCATTTGAAACCTGCGCCGGAGACTTCAGGTTTTTGGCATCCCCATAGGCGCCCTGGATGGCAGCTTGGGATCGGATCGAAGAAAAATCACTCATCGCTCAATCCTATTCAATCATATCAATCAGTCGGTTACGCATGGCACGCGCGTTTTCCAACATGGTTAGGTTAGCTTCATAAGACCGGCTTGCTTCACGCATATTGCTCATCTCAATCAGCGGATTTACGTTTGGCATTTTTACATAACCGCTCTCATCCGCGGCCGGATGCGATGGTTCGTAGCGGACGGTGAAGTCGGTCATGTCACGTTCGACATCCGCGACCTCGACCTTGGATACACCCGAAGCGTCATCTAGCATCTCGCCAAAACTAACGACTTTACGACGGTAAGGGTCACCGCCCGGTTCATTGGCAGTAGAATTTGCGTTGGCAACGTTTTCCGAAACCACGCGCATCCGCTCACCCTGGGCACGCAAGCCGCTTGTGGCGATTTTCCCGATCAGGCTTAGGCTGTCCATCTACCCCTCCTTAACCCGCAACCGAACGGATCATTTCATGCGCCTTGCGGTAGAGATTTGCGGCGATCTTGTACTGACCCGAGGTCGCGTTTGCCTCAAGGATCTGCTCTTCCAGCACCACATTGTTTCCGGTGAGATCCTGATTCCAGGTGTCTTCGCTTTCAAAGACAGCGGCATCCGGTGTCACATCTTGCCCTTCGGCAACCGCGAGGTAGGCGTCAAAACCTTCCACCTCTTTTGCCCGATACCCAGCGGTATCAGCATTGGCGATGTTCTCGGAAACGACCTTTTGGCGGTCTGACAACCACTTGAGTCGCTGGGATGCGAGATCAAAGAAACTTGGCGTTTCGATATTCATCATGGACTCCTGTGGATTTATTGTTGATTATACCAAGTATAACAAAGATTAAAACAGGGTTTATTCTTGTGTCCAAGGTTTTTTTGGAATTGAAGGCCAAAATTTCCTCGCTGGAAGCGATGCATATCATGGGTCGCGTGCAGTCCATTGTCGGCATGTCGCTTACGGTGGCTGGGCTACAACGGGCCGTCGGCATTGGTGCGCGCTGCGTGGTTAAAGGCGCAAAAGGTCCTGTGATGGCGGAGGTCGTCGGCGCGGACGAAGCCGGCTTACGCTTGCTGCCTTTCGGCTCTTGGGATGGGGTTGCCGTCGGCGATCCTGTCGAATTGGTGCAGCATGACGAAGGCATAAGCCCCGACGACAGCTGGATTGGAACCGTTGTGGACGGGCTTGGTCGTCCAATGGGCGATGCGCCAAGATTCAAAAAAGGGCGTTCCAGATCATCGGGCCGCAATATGCCGCCCCCTGCATTTGGCCGTCGTCGCGTTGGTCATAAGCTGCAAACACAGATCAAATGCATCGATGTCTTTACCCCCATTTGCCAAGGACAACGGATGGGAGTTTTTGCCGGCTCCGGCGTTGGTAAATCCACGCTCATGGCGATGCTTGCGCGAAACACCAATGCCGATGTGATCGTGATTGGTCTGGTGGGCGAACGTGGCCGCGAAGTTCAAGAGTTTATCCAAGAGGACCTAGGCCCCGAAGGGATGGCCCGCGCCGTCGTCGTTGTCGCAACCGGGGACGAAGCCCCGCTTTTGCGCCGCCAAGCCGCCTTTACCGCAACAACAGTCGCCGAACATTTCCGTTCACAAGGCAAGCAAGTCTTGCTGATGCTGGATTCTGTCACTCGTTTCGCCATGGCCCAGCGAGAGATCGGCCTGTCCAGCGGCGAGCCACCTACCACGAAAGGTTATCCGCCAACGGTGTTCTCGGAACTTCCCCACCTTCTTGAACGGGCTGGACCCGGACGGGATGGCGAAGGCGATATCACCGCGATTTACACAGTTTTGGTCGACGGGGATGACATGAATGAACCCATCGCAGATGCGATCCGCGGGATCGTGGATGGCCACCTCGTGCTTGACAGAAGCATTGCCGAGAAGAACCGCTATCCGGCCATCAATATCCAGCGGTCCATTTCGCGGATGCTGCCCGCCTGCCATTCTGATGAAGAATACAAAATCATGAATGAAGCGCGCAAATCCTTGGCAAAATACGCTGACATGGAAGACCTTATCCGCGTCGGCGCTTATAAACCCGGCACCGATCCCGAAATTGACTCGGCCGCCGTCTTCTTCAAAGCGGCGGATGCGTTCTTAGCGCAGCGCAAAGAGGAGCGGTTAACATCTGATCAGTCTTTCGCCGAAATTTTCCGTATGTTGTTGGAATCCGGCATCGACGTCCCCATCGATCTTTCAGCCACCGCATAAAAGCCGGCCACCTTAAAAGGCGGCCGACCCTCGCTCCTTCAAAGGAGATAAAAACAATTCAATCGTTACGAATAGCCTTTGAAACAGCTTAAACGTTAAGACCGAATTAACGGAACAGAGACAGCAGCGACTGCGGCTGGCTGTTTGCAATCGACAGGGATTGCGTCGCCAACTGTTGCTGAACCTGAAGTGCCTGCATACGGGCCGCTTCCTGTTCCATATCTGCGTCAACCATAGAGGACACGCCTTGGTCGATGGTGTCTGTCAGAGCACCAAGGAAATCCTGCTGACCTTCGATGGCTTTCTCTGCAACACCCAAAGAGGTCGCTGCGGTGATCGCACTACCCAATTGAGTTTCAGCCGTTGCCAAATCGGCAGCCAGGTCGGTGGACGTTGTCAGATCGATGCCATCCAACGCTGTCGCGATCGCGGTCAGGTTGACGGAGTCAAAAGACATGGTTGTTGTTGCGAATGTGCCGCCTGTGCGGGAAACACCTGTCACAACAGTCTGCGTCGCTGCCGCACCAGATACCAAGTCTTCACCATTAAAAGTGGACTGGCCAATCGCAGCAGTCATTTGATCCACAAGGGAATCCAGCTCGGCCTGAACCTGAGACAGGTCAACGCCGCTACCTTGAGCAAAGGCTACACGCTCGGAAAAATCTTGAGCGAGGCCTTGAACTGTCTCGGCACCCAAACGTGCTGTGGAAACAGAGTTCTTTGTGGATGTCAGGCCCTCATTGATGGCCTTGAACATGCCGCTGTCACCTTTCATGGTTTCAGAAATAGCGAAATACGCGGCGTTGTCTTTACCAGAGCTGATAGCCAAACCGGTGGAGACACGGGACTGAGTTTCATTAAGACCTTTGTTAACAGACTTCAGAGTCTGCAGCGCGGTCATTGCGGAACTATTTGAGAGAATGGACGACATTTAATGCTCTCCTCATTTCTCGGGTTTTGTATTCAATCTTCTGACTGAGCGGTTTTGTTAACCTGCCATTAAGCTATCGCTGAAAAGGTTAAAGCCGGTTTAATTTTTGTTGTTCATTTCGGGGCGAAAGGAGGCGAAAATAAGGCGCGGCTGCCTTAATTTTGCCCAATTAAATCTGTGTTTTTTCAAGGGTTTAATGGGCCGCATCTCAGAAATCTGGTCGCAGAAGCCTCAATTATGACCCAAGCACCGGCAACAATGGGTCAAAATATGAAAAATCGGCCACCTTTCGGAAGCCGATTTATTAACCCTTTAGTAGAATCAACGGAATTGATTCTCGTTAATGGAGCTAAGCTCCACTCAACGTTGTATTGCTTAACGGAACAATGACAGGATGTTCTGTGGTGCCTGGTTCGCAATCGACAAGGACTGCGTCGCAAGCTGCTGCTGAACCTGATAGGCCTGCAAACGTGCCGCTTCTTGTTCCATGTCCGCATCAACCATCGCAGACACACCGGAATCCAATGTGTCGGTCAAGTTTTCAAGAAAGCTTTGCTGGCCTTCCAACGTTTTCTCGGTCACGCCCAATGAGGTCGCTGCTGAGATTGCATTGCCCAACTGCGTTTCCGCCGTTGCCAGATCGGCAGCCAAGTCGGTGGACGTTGTCAGATCAATTGCATCAAGCGCAGTCTGAATTGCACCCAGATCAACGGACTGGAATGTGATTGTCGTCGCAGCGAAGGTACCGCCAGAACGAGTCACACCAGTTACAACGGTTTGTGTCGCCGCGGCACCAGATACAAGATCTTCGCCATTGAAGGTTGCTTGGTCGATCGCCGCTCCGATCTGATCAACCAAAGAGTCGAGCTCGGCTTGAACTTCAGACAAGTCAATGCCTTGACCCTGGGCAAAGGCCACGCGCTCAGAGAAGTCAGACGCGAGGTCTTTTACTGTTTCAGCACCCAAACGCGCGGTCGCAACAGAGTTTTTGGTGGATGTTAGGCCTTCATTGATGGCCTTGAACATGCCGCTATCGCCTTTCATGGTCTCTGAAATAGCGAAATAGGCGGCGTTGTCTTTACCAGATCCGATGGCCAAGCCAGTGGACACGCGGGTTTGAGTGTCATTTAGGCCTTTGTTCACCATATTCAGGGTGGACAGGGCAACCATTGCGGAGCTGTTAGTGAGAATGGACGACAATTAATGCTCTCCTCATTTCTCGGATTATAAACAGTCTTCTGACTGAATGGGCTTATCGCCAGACCTAGGCATACATCAGCAAGTTAAAAGCGCGGTTTACGTTTACCCCCAAACGCCTCATTTTCGACATTATTTTTGGTTGATTTTTCATAGCCTTAAGGATAGGCCGTGCGCCTTAGACCCTTAATATCGAGCGGCTTTGGCCAAATGGAATGCACAAAAAAAACGGCCACCTCAAGGCGGCCGTTCTCAAAGTCTTGTTCAGTCCGCTTTTATTAACGGAACAGCGTTAGGATGTTTTGCGGTGCCTGGTTTGCGATCGACAGTGACTGTGTCGCCAACTGCTGCTGAACCTGCAATGCCTGCAAGCGGGCAGCTTCTTGTTCCATGTCCGCATCAACCATCGAGGAGACACCGGAATCCAGTGTATCGGCCAAGTTATCTAGGAAGGATTGTTGCCCCTCCACGGTTTTCTCGGTCACACCCAAAGAGGTCGCTGCTGAGATTGCATTGCCCAACTGCGTTTCCGCCGTTGCCAGATCGGCAGCCAAGTCGGTGGACGTTGTCAGATCAATTGCATCAAGCGCAGTCTGAATTGCACCCAGATCAACGGACTGGAATGTGATTGTCGTCGCAGCGAAGGTACCGCCAGAACGAGTCACACCAGTTACAACGGTTTGTGTCGCCGCGGCACCAGATACAAGATCTTCGCCATTGAAGGTTGCTTGGTCGATCGCCGCTCCGATCTGATCAACCAAAGAGTCGAGCTCGGCTTGAACTTCAGACAAGTCAATGCCTTGACCCTGGGCAAAGGCCACGCGCTCAGAGAAGTCAGACGCGAGGTCTTTTACTGTTTCAGCACCCAAACGCGCGGTCGCAACAGAGTTTTTGGTGGATGTTAGGCCTTCATTGATGGCCTTGAACATGCCGCTATCGCCTTTCATGGTCTCGGAAATAGCGAAATAGGCAGCGTTGTCTTTACCTGACCCGATGGCCAAACCAGTGGACACCCGGGTTTGTGTTTCAGTCAAGCCTTTGTTCACCATGCTCAAGGTGGACAGGGCAACCATTGCGGAATTGTTAGTGAGAATGGACGACATTTAATGCTCTCCTCATTTCTCGGATTGTAATCAGTCTTCTGACTGAATGGGCTTATCGCCGTCAGGTCATGCTAATGCGTGAAGTTAAAAGCAGGGTTTCTATTTTATGTAATATGGAAAGGATATGGTGATTTAGGCCAATTTTGACCTTGAGTGATGCAAAAAATCCCCAAGAATAACAAGAAACAGCCACCAAATGGTGGCTGTTTTCGTAACTTCCGTTGATCAAGAAGCTGATGAATGACGCGAAAACCCGCGTCAAATCGTCGATTTTACTGGAACAGAGATAGGATGTTTTGCGGTGCCTGGTTCGCGATCGAGAGCGACTGCGTCGCCAACTGCTGCTGAACCTGGAAGGCCTGAAGCCGCGCGGCCTCTTCTTCCATATTGGCATCAACCATCGCGGACACGCCGCTGTCCAATGTATCTGTCAGATTATCCAAGAACGTCTGCTGACCTTCCAGCGTTTTCTCGGTCACGCCCAAGGATGTCGCTGCAGCGATTGCGTTGCCCAACTGCGACTCCGCTGATGCCAATTCCGCGGCCAGGTCTGTCGATGTCGTCAGATCAATCGCGCTTAGTGCGGTCTGAATCGCACCCAAATCAACGGATTGGAAAGTGATTGTGGTCGCAGCGAAGGTACCACCGGAACGAGTCACGCCAGTCACAACAGTTTGGCTGGCCGCAGCACCGGAAACGAGGTCTTCGCCATTAAAGGTTGCTTGAGAAATAGCTGCCCCAATCTGATCTACCAGCGAGTCCAGTTCCGCCTGAACTTCGCTAAGATCAATACCCCGACCCTGCGCAAAAGCGACACGCTCTGTGAAGTCCTTCGTCAGATCTTTCACCGTCTCAGAACCCAAACGTGCTGTCGCAACGGCGTTCTTCGTGGAGGTCAGGCCCTGATTGATGGCCTGAAACATTCCGCTGTCGCTCTTCATTGTCTCTGAGATCGCGAAGTAAGCGGCGTTGTCTTTACCTGACCCGATGGCCAAACCGGTAGAGACCCTGGTCTGTGTGTCGTTCAGGTTCTTGTTCACCATATTCAGGGTGGACAGGGCGACCATCGCGGAGCTGTTTGTAAGTATGGATGACATGTTTTGCTTTCCTTTATCGTCTTGCTTGGCAGCGTGCTAAACGGCCCTGTTCAGCGCGAAAATCCACGTTCAAGTTGTTGAAGAGTGATGTTCGCCCCTCACCAAGCGACTTTCCTATGCTAAAATTCCCTATCTATGGTCATCTTAGGTGTTGCTGAGTCGTTAACCTTCTGGCCCGACTTCCCGTAAAGCCCATCGAGGCTGTGCCTCTGGGTTGCTTTCTCTATTTCACGCGCGACAGAGCCTGCTGCATCCGCCATGCGTGACAAAAGCGTCGTATTTTCCGTGACCGCCCCACGCAGTTCATCCAAAAGTTCCGGCAAACGTCGCGTGCGCGCGGCGTCTTTCTTCACAAATGGCTCCACAAGAGGACGCTTGAGTTCCAGCCACTTCAGGAGGCCGGATTTCTCATCAAAATTCTCGCTGACCACATTCAGATCACCTTCGTTGATCGCGGCGGTCTCTTTCTTCAAAAGCGTGATCGCTTCGTTCAGCTTGCCTGCAAACGCGTCAATGTTCTGTAGATCCATCGTCGTTGGATCATCTGCACCACCGATACGGGTGCGCTGGCGTTCGCTCATGCGGAATTGACGTGTGGCAATCATCTCGCTCAACTCCTCTTATACGCGGCCATCATCTGCTGGACGTTGGAGGCAAGCCCCAGACCGCCCTGCTCGACCAGGCTTTTAGAAAGGGCTTCAGACATGAAAGACCGCCACATCTGACCGTCATTTTCGCCAGTTCCCATGTCCACAGTCTTCAGCATCTCGTCCACAAACTGAGACAGGAACACCGCTTCGAATTCTTTGGAGGACTCCATTTCTTCGGCAGAAAGAGCCTTCTGCTGCGCCATTTGCGCTTTGGCTTGAGACAACGAGGAGAGCATGGAGATATCAGCCATTAGATGATCTCCAAATCTGCGTGTAACGCGCCGGACGACTTGATCGCTTGAAGGATCGAAATCGTCTGTCGCGCACCAACGCCAATAGCGTTTAAGCCATCCACCAGATCTTGCAGGCTTACGTCGCCTTCAAGGATAGTGAATTTGCTGTCTACTTCTTCAACGTCCAACTCTGTGTCCGGGATCACCACTGTGGTCCCGCCAATGGAAATTGGCTGCGGCTGAGACACGTTGAAGCGCTCGCGCACCTTCACCGTCAGACCGCCCTGGCTGATCGCCACTTGGCCTATACGTACATTGGACCCGATGACAATCGTGCCGGATTTCTCATCCACTACGACCCGCGCAACGGTGTCTGGCTGCACCTCAAGGTTTTCAATAACAGAGACAAACTCGGCGACATTTGCCTTGTCCTGAATCTCGATCTCAATGGTGCCTGGATCAAGAACATGCGCATATTGTGCGCCAAGTTCCATATTCACCACGTCGCGCACACGGGTCGCAGTGGTGAAATCCGGGCTGCGGAGCGCGACGCGGAAGCTGCTAAGCTCGCGCAGACTGAATGGGACTTCGCGTTCAATGATCGCACCATTATCGATACGCGCAATGGTTGGCACACCTTCGGTGATGGTTGCCGCGTTGCCTTCCGCGCGGAAACCAGACACAGCGACCGCCCCTTGGGCAACGGCGTAGACTTCTCCATCCGCTCCGGCCAGGGGGGTGACCAAAAGGGTGCCCCCACGCAGACTTGATGCATCGCCTAGGGAAGAAACGGTGACATCAATCGGCGCACCGCGTCGACCGAAGGGGGGAAGTTTAGCGGTCACCATGACGGCTGCTGTATTTGTTGTCTTAAGCAGGTCCGCGTCGATATTGGCGACGCCCAACCGCTCCAGCATGCCGCGCATGGATTCCCGCGTGAAAGGGCTATTGGACAGCTTATCACCGGTGCCGAGCAAACCAACGACCAGCCCATAGCCAATCAAATGGTTCTCGCGCACACCTTCAAAGCTGGCGATGTCCTTAATTCGAACATCCGCCGTGGCAACATTAGCCCACAACCCAACGCATACGAGCGTTAGGAAGTATAGGATTGCTGCTCTCAGGCGCCCGGAAAATTTTTGGTACTGCTCCATAGGTCTTTCCTATATGCCCTAACCAAGGATTAATAAACTATCCTTGATATGTCTAGTTTAATCTTACTTTAACCTTGATATCAAAGCTTTAACCTAGAATTAATCTTCTTTATTTTTTGTTTTTGTTGTTGAAAGCCGGATTTATACTTGCTAGCGATAAAGAATAAACAAGAACAAGTGGAACGGAGGTCGCCATGCGCGCCTATGTATTCGAGCCACGCGAGAAACGTCGAGCATCCCTTCAAGCAGAGCTTGAGAACGTTGGCTTGCAACCGCTCTTTGTGGGTGAAGAGTTCTTTGAAACAGGTCTCGCGCCACTGTCCCAGCCGGGCAGTGAACATCGTGCGATCCTGATCGGTGAGTCAGCAAGCACTCACAAACAGATCCGCGCGGTTCGCGCCTCTGGCTGTGAGAACCCATTGATAGTTATGCGGGATTTCCGCAACTCGACAGACACCGCGGCGGCTCTTGATCGCGGGGCGGACGACGTGATTGTCAGCCCTATCAAGGGATCCGAGGTCTTCTCGCGGATCAATTCCATCGTGCGCCGCTTTCACGGCCATGCGGCAGAAAGCGTTAGTGTCGGAGAGGTTACAGCCTACTTTGATGGGCGCGATCCAGTCGTATCTGGCGCACGCATTCGCTTGTCCAAGCGCGAACATTCGATCTTCCAGCACCTTGCGTTGAATTCCAACAAAGTGATTTCGAAGAACGCGATCTATGACGCGGTCTATGGAATGAGCGCGGATCAGCCATTTGACAAAGTGATCGACGTTTATATCTGCAAGCTGCGCAAAAAGATTGCAGCGGCAGCTCAAAGCGGAGCCCAGTATATCGAAACCATCCACGGTCGCGGCTACAAGCTGAGCGCACCGGAAGAAACTGACATCCAACCGCTAGAGCCCATGCGTCCATCAATGGCCGTTGAAGCACGTTTAAGCTGAGTTAGAGCCTAAAACAAAAACGCCGCGAACTTCAAAAAGTTCGCGGCTTTTTTTGTTATGACTTCAAAAACCTAACGATACCAATCTAAAATACTGAGGTTGGACAGTCGGGAAGAGACGCTGTAGCTCGCTTGCAATTGCGTTTCCAAACTGCTCATACGCGTTGCCACTTCGTAGGGATCAATATTCTCATAAGTCGTGATCTGCTTACGCTGAACGATGGAAATATCCTCTAGTCGCAGCTTGGCATTCTCTACCACCTGCTGGTTAAATCCTAGGTTCGCCGACGCCGCCAGAACCCCTTGCTGCCCATCAGACAGTGTGTTCACAGCGGCATCCATCCAGTCTCTGTATGTGTCTTCATCAGCAATGTCTTGAATGTCCACGGCCGCCAAAACCGCCAAGCCCTTGATCACATCGCGAAAGCCCTGGTCATTTGCTTGGACACCGTACACAAGCTCTTGATCCTGATCCAAACGACCTGCGATCCGATTGTTTGGAACACCGCCGCCATCCAATTCGGGCGTTCCGTTATAGAACGACGCCTCGAAGTGATAATTCGCATTGGAATGAGTGCCATCAAAGATCTGATCGATCTCGGCCATCATTGTCGTCACATCCGCGGTGGATGTGGGCCCTGACCCTAAGACTGCGGCGATCACATCTTCCGGTGACAACCCCGTGTCAGCATCTGCACTGTCCCAACGGTTCAGTGCCGGTGCGTTACTCGTGGTTCCCGAGAACAAAAACTCGTTGTTAAAGCTGATGTTGAGCGTTCCGATAACCGTCTCGAGCGCCGCGCGCGCCTGCGCCTGAATCGCTGCCGCGCCAAGACTCTTGGATTCTTTATTCACAATGGCGGCCTGCAGCACATCTTCGACCGGTCCCCGGACCGTTTCGATCGCACTTAGCATCGCCTCGAGCTTGTTCTCTAGGACTTTATTGGCTTCGATATAGGACTGGGTGTTTTCTTCGCGCGCGCGCATTGTGATCGCGACACCCGCACGGGGCCCAAGATCGCCAAACATATCTGCGCGCCGGCCGGTGGACAGTTCCTGCCCCGCGCGCTGCAATGCGAGGGACGCCTGAGACACACTCCCCTTGAGGAAGTAATTCATTTGATAAGACGACATGCGCGTGGATAGCCAACTCATCTCAACCCCTCCCTAGACTGCCGCAATCAACTCGTCGAGCATCTCAGAAACCGCCGTCAGAATTTTAGAATTCGCGGCATAGCTCTGCTCGATCAGCATGAGGTTTTGCATCTCTTCGTCGATATTCACGCCTTCGACATTTTTACGAGACGCCTGAACCACCTCGGCGGCTGAGCGCGCCGCATTAAAGCTTTGTTCTGCACGAGAGGTGCGCGTGCCCTGAGCGGTCACCAACTCTGAACCATAATCTGCCAAGGTGATCGTCGCACCAATCCCCGTGTTCGGATCGGCGTTCATCGCCACGTGCAACGAGTCAATAAAGGCCTGAATCTGAGTGGTATCTGACGCCAGACCCTCCGATGTCGCGCCGAGACCATCACGGATCAGATGCGCCGATCCTCCAACGCCAGAGTCCACCGCATCGTTGACGCGCAACCGCGATGCCAACCCTTCCAAATTCGCAGCGTCATAAGTAAACCCGTTGTCCGTAAACAGGCCCGCCTGACCAACGGCCAACGAAGCATCAGCGCCTTCAAAGGCTTGAATCAAGCCACGCGCATATTCATCGAGCTGCAGCTGGAACTCAGGTATGATTTCGCGCTTCAGCGTCACAAAACCAACCAGGCTTCCGGCTTCCATTCCGCGCACACCCGCAACACCGGGAGTGACTTCTTGCGTTCCAGCAAACAGCGTGCCGTCGCCGGGGTTATAGGTCACATCCTGAACCTGATCCCCTTCCAACAATGCGGCTCCACCGGTCGTATAGATATTCACAGCCCCATCGACGGTGCGGCTGATGCGGATGTCGGTAATGCTCGCCACCTCGTCCAATAGTCCGTCAACTTGATCACTGTAGGACGCGGCCTCCAGAGTACCGGGTTCAAAATCCCGGAGACGGAGGTTCAAGTCTCTCAACTGATACAGTTTGTCATTGAGGTCCGAGACTTCGTAACGGATTTCCATGTCCACGTCGGCGCGCAAACTCGCCAGCCGGTCACTTGCATTGCGTATGGTGCCTGCAAGATCCTCTGCTGCAAAGATCACACCTTGCTGTGCAGCTGTCGACGCAGGCATGTTCACAAGAGTCGTCAAAGAGGCACTAAACGCGCCGAATTTCTCACCGGGAGAAACGCCATCGCCGGGCTGCCCCAAAAAAAGCGTATAATCGCGCAACCCTTCATGGATCGCCTGCTGTTCCGACATACGTGCAGTTTCAGCGCGCGACATACGAACCAGCGCAGCATCCACCTCACGGCGGACCTCAGAGACAAGAACTCCGCCCGTTCCCAACGCAGTGCTGGTCAACGCAACACTGCGTCGCGAATACCCTTCGGTCATCGCGTTGGCGACGTTGCCCGCGGTCACCTGCGAAAGTGTTTGGTGAACGCGGAGCCCTGACGCAGCTGTATTTAGAGCACCACTCAGGCTCATTTAATTAGCCCTCTATCCAGACCAATTACCGTTTCAATCGCGTGGTTTCGTCCAACATGTCATCCGCAGTGGTGATCACTCGAGCGTTGACCGAGAAGGCCCGCTGTACCCGGATGAGATCCGTCATTTCCTGCGCGATATCTACGTTGGATCCTTCCAATGCGGATGAATTAATCGACCCTGTTGAACCGGAATTTGCGACCAGCGCAAAGAAGGCACCCGTTTCAGCAGCGAGGCTATAGGCGTTGCCTTTTTCTTCGATCAGCCCATTCGGGTTGTCCACGACTGCAACAGGGATCTGGTAGAGCGGACGTCGCATGCCATTGTCGAAAACACCGAACAATGTCCCTGCTTCGTCAATTTCGGTGCGGATCAGCTGACCAACACTTGAGCCGTCCCGCTCAAAGGATTGCGAAAAGTCCCCCGCGAATTGCGTGATGCCAGAGAAGGTTCCCGGTTCGCCCAAATCGACCTGAATAGTCTGCGGCGTCGTCCCGTTGTTCAAGGTGATGGTGGCCTGCCCTGTTGCCGTATCAAAGGCAAATGCAGCAGGCGCGACCGCGCTAGATGTGACACCGGAATAACCAGAAGGCGAGCCTGACAAACTACCGGAGTCATTAAAGTCGACCGTCACCGTTCCCAAAGCGTTGCCGTCTTGGTCAGACAGGCTCACGTCCCATTGGTTCGCAGTGCTGGTTGGCTGCCAGCTAAAGGAAATCCGTTGGGATTCCCCAAGACCGGTAAAGAATTCCGATGACGTTTCAAAAGGCGCGCCCGGCGTCGCCAAGCCGGTGTCTTGGGCCGGTAGATTGCCCACGACAGACATCTCCGTGGTCTGTGCGGCGGACAATGTGACATTGCCCACATTCACGGTCTCCATAGATCCAAAAGAGCTTCGGTCCACCGTGCCCAAATCACCATTCGCATCGTAAGGAAAACCCGACAGATAGAACCCGGCCGCATTGCGCAGATTACCATCTTGGTCCGGCAAGAATGATCCAGCACGTGTCAGGTGGTAGTTGGTCTGCACCGTTTCATTCGGGTTTACTGAAACCACAAAGAAACCGTTGCCGCCAATCGCGAGATCCGTCGCGGATGTGGTGGAAATCAAACCACCAGCGCGGTTAATGTCCATTCCTTGCTCTGCAACAACGGACAATACGCCGTTATTGGTCCCGCCACCTGCAGTCGTCGTCACCATCTGTGCAAAACCGCGACGATAGCCAACCGTATTGGCGTTGGCGATGTTCTCAGAGATGCCGCCGACAGCGGTGGAGTTTGCCTGGAGCCCGCTGACTCCTGTTTGCAATGCACTCGAAATAGACATTTTTGCGCCTCAGAAGTTTATTCTTGGTTGTCTTCTTAATTATTCAATACATGAATAAATTTTAAGGAGAGTTAAAGAATTCATTAAATCTCAAAAAGAGAGGTACTTTTATCCTTTGTTATTCATCAAACACAAAGAATAGCCTATTAGATGTCCGACTGACCCAAGTTCTCTAAAGAACGCTGTAGTCGATCGATACGTGAATCCGCAGCCCCTCGGGTCAAAGGAAAAACCGGCGGCGGATCGCTCTCAAAACTTTTTGCTAAGTTCATCCAACCCTCTGATTGGGTCAGATTTGGGAAGACCGCAAGCAAACGTTCTGTCACATCGCGCCGCTCGCTGCGATGCGCGGCAATCAGCAAATATGTTGCGTCATCTGCATCAAAAAACCCGGGATATTCATCCCAAAGCCGCTCATAGAAGGTGATAGCGCCAGGCCAGTCTTTCTTAGCCCAAAGGGCCTGCGCCAAGCCGCGCAAATTGCCCGGTGTCGGCGTTTGAACATGGGTGCGCAACAAGGCTTCGTTGTCACCAAGCTTTGCGTAAACACTTGCCCGCATTTTATTGACAGTTTCACGTTTTTTCTGATCGGCAGGAATTTCCAAAGAAGCCAGCAATGCGCGCGCTTCTTCAAGTTGCCCACCAGCCTCAAGCGCGTTCACTTTCTTCAAGCGCACGGCGAATTCTTGCTCTAGGTCTGCCTGATCCGGGTAATTGATTCTTTGATCCCGCAGCAGATCAAGCGCGCGCTGATATTCGGTGGCAGCCATGCTTGTGCCGCCGCTTTCAAAGAGATGATCCCCCACGCGCTCTACATAGTCAGGAAACGCTTCGTAGTAGCGGAAAGACGGCACCAATTGATAGTGAACCGACAGCCAATGGGCTAAAGGGATCTCCCCCTTCTCCCCGGCCCCATATACAATCTCCAGCTCTTCTGACGCATGTATCTCTGCATCTTCAGCCGCCGGAGTTCCCGGGAACCGAAGCATGATCGTGCCGTAGGTTTTCAAAGCTTCGACATCCGCTTCGTTTTTCACCAACACTTCCGCAAGGGTTTGCATCAGCTGAATTTCTAAAAAATCGCCCTTCCAAGCGTCTTTGCCATGCTCCAATACATCACGCGCCGCCAACAAGGCGCCGCGTCCACCATCTTGCAGCGCCATTTCACTCAGCGCCAGTCGCGCGCGGGCAGCGTAGCGATCCCACCCTTTCGACGCCTCAAAATAGGCCGCCAACGCAGAAGATTGGTTGCGCCGCATTTGATGCGCGCGACCGCGTAGAAAATATCCGGCAGGACCGTCCGCCAGATCTGGAAACTCATTCAACAAGCGCAAAGCCTGTTGCGCATGCACTTCAGCGCCAACTTCGATCATTGCCTCTGTCAGGACCGGTAAAATTGTATGCGCAACGGGCCGCGTTTGATGCATCAACCCCAAGAGTCCCGGTTCTAGATTTTCGGACAACAGCACGGGGTCCCCCGACGCAATCGCCTGCAATGCGGCCCAAAACGCCCGATCTACCCGCGTGTTTGCCGCAAGCGGAGAAGAGGCAAAGTCTTCAACAGAATACCCATCCAACAGCGAGTGGGCATGGCGCAAAGCCATCAGCCGTGTCTCAAGTTCCGGCTCAATCCCCTCAAAAGACGCCAACACATCGCCCGCCTCATAGATCATCATCTGACCCATGTAGATTTCAGCGATATCCATGAGCACCGACTTGCCTTCAACCCCGTGCGTCTTGGACAAAGCGTCAATCTGTGCGGTCAGGTTTTCATAAAACCGTTCTTCCGGCCAACGCCGTAGATCCAAGTCAAAAAGCGTCTGAACTCCGGTGCGCGGAGAGAGAATTTCTTCTTTCTTTTCAATCTTCGGGGCTGGCGCAGGCGCCTCTTCCTTTGGCGCAGACGCCGCATGAAGGGCCATGCCAGAGACAGACCCCATCAAGCCAAGCAAAAACCCGCGCCAGAGTGCTTTCATGAATTCTTAACTATCCTTGCGTTTTTGCAAATACATCTTGTTTTAATCTTTATATTGATGGATAGTTTAACAAGCAACAACCAAGGTTAGTTGTATTCATCGGATTTGTTCTTGGACCTCTTCAAAACGGCTAAGAACAGAATCTTCACAAGGTCGCAGCTATGGGCACAACCAATTACGTATCCCTGTCATTGGCCACCGCGCTGGAGCGGAGCCTTGACCTTGCGGCTCACAATATGGCCAACGCCTCGACCGCAGGGTTCAAAGCATCGCAGCCCTTGCTGGAAGCGGTCGACCCTACGAATTCCGGTGATGACACCCAAGCGGTGAACTATGTCCAAGACAAAGGCATCTATGTGGACATGAGCCAAGGCACATTTGTGCCAACGGGCAACCCACTAGATGTAGCGGTCAACGGCGAGTTCTTTTTTGGCTATGAAGCCCCCGGCGGTGAAACAGCCTATGGGCGTGACGGACGTTTGACGCTGAACACCGACGGCCAGTTGGTGACGATGGGCGGCTCTCCGGTCGTGGATATCAGTGGTGCGGCCATCACCATCCCAGCAGAGACTGGAACTCAGGTCACGATCGCAAATGATGGCACAATCACCGATCGCGACGGCGGCACAGTTGGCCGAATAGGCCTATTTAGTGTCGATAATCCAAGCCTTCTTGAACCCATTGGCAATGGGTTGTTCCTCGCAGGCGGGACACAGGCAGAACAGACAGAAAATGGGACCATCTCGCAGGGCTACATTGAACAAAGCAACGTTCAGCCCGTGGTCGAGATGATCAACCTGATGGACATCCAGCGCGCATACGAACGCGCAGTCCAATTGATGAGAGATGAGAATGATTTGACCAAACAAGCCATCGAAAGGCTGGGTCGGGTCCTTTGATCTGATCGCGCATCCGCGCGGTCACGATAACGAGCAGGAGCAGAAGCTATGAAAGCTTTAGGCATTGCAGCCACGGGTATGCTGGCGCAACAAACCAATGTTGACGTCATCGCCAACAACATCGCGAACGCCAACACCACCGGCTTTAAATCCGGCCGCGCAGCGTTTCAGGATTTGATTTATCAAACCATGATCGAAGAAGGCGCGTTGACCTCGACAGAGGGAACCGCTCGTCCAGTCGGCCTGAATGTGGGTCTCGGTGTTCAAGGCGCAGGCATGGTTCGGCTGAACACGCAAGGTGGGCTTATCCAAACGGAAAACCCATTGGATATGGCGATCGAAGGCCGCGGCTACTTTGTTGTGAACCGCCCAGATGGTTCACTTGCCTATTCCCGCGCGGGCAACTTCAACTTGTCTGCTGAAGGCACACTCGTCACGCTAGACGGCTATGAAATTGATCCGGGCATCACCATTCCAGATGGCACACGTCAGGTCACGGTTAGTGCACAAGGGGTGGTTTCCGCCTTTTTAGAGAATGAAAACACCCCAACAGAGCTTGGTCAGCTAACCCTCGCGACGTTCCTTAACGACGCCGGCCTTAAGCCCATCGGGAACAACCTGCTCGAAGAAACCAGCGCCTCAGGCGAAGCCACAACCGCGTCACCCGGTGACGCCGGAGTTGGCGTGATCAGACAGGGCAGCCTTGAGAACTCTAACGTCAATATCATCCAGCAGATCACCGACCTGATCCAGGCGCAGCGGGCCTATGAGATGAACTCTAAGTCCATCGAAACCGCCGATCAGATGCTGCAGACCGCTAACCAGATCCGTTAATCCATGAGGGCCTGGGTTCATAACCTCATTGGCGCAGCGGCGCTATCACTGTTGCCCCTTGCGGCGGCGGCGGTGCCGACGAGCGAGCTGGTGACAGAACGTGCCGAACAAGAATTCGGCCCAGCCATGCCAATGAACGGCAGCTTCAACATTCGGTTTGCGCAAGGCACGCCGGAAGAAGGCGAGTTCATCAAAGAATTCTGGATCGATCAAGGCACGGGCCAATTCATCGCCAATCTTGTGACAGAAAGAGGCGACCTTCGCCGGATTCAGGGGCTGGCGATCCTAAGCGTCCCGGTTCCAGTCGTGAACCGGCGCGTTATGCCCGAGGAAATCCTGACAGAACACGACATCGAACTGGTCGACATGCCATGGGCAAGGGTCCACGCTTTTGCGATCACGGATTTCGACGATCTCAATGGCATGCAAGTGCGTCGCCTGCTTGCCCCTGGACGTCCTGTACATCGCCAATCGGTGATCCCGCCAATTGTCGTGGCACGTGGCGAACGGGTGACGATTGAGCTCAAATACGGCCCTCTTGCCCTGACCGCAAAAGGCAAAGCCATTGGCGATGCGCATCTAGGCCAAGAAGTGCGTGTCGTGAACCTCGCCAGTAACAAAACAATTACCGCCGTCGCAACCGCCGACGGCGTTGTGGAGGCACAGTTTTGACCCAAACTCATGCAAAATACCGCAAGAGCAAACGGATTCTCGGACTCCTCATGTTAGTGGGAGCGCTGGCAGTCTCTGGCTGCACTCAGAACTATAAAGAAACTCGTAATCCGCAATTCAGCGAAATGGACCCGCAATTGGTTCCCGAAGTGAACAGGGTCAGCGTACCCCTGCCCCGCACGGAACCGAACCGCCGCCCGAAACGCGCAGAAGCGTCCAGTTTATGGAGCCGAGGCACCAGCAGTTTCTTTGATGACCAGCGGGCGCAAAATGTCGGTGACATCTTGACCGTCGTCATCAATATCCAGGACAACGCTCAGCTGCGCAATCAGTCAGAACGGTCCCGGTCAGGAAGCCAAGATCTTAATACACCAGGCTTCTTTGGCTATGGCAGTCAGATCGACAAAGTTTTGCCGGGCGTCGGTCCGGATGATTTGCCGACAGGCGGGA
>NZ_CYTO01000019.1:16713-25609 GCF_001458335.1 Cognatishimia activa | reverse complement strand
GGCAATTTCGTTGTCGCCGGACGTCAGGAAGTGAAGGTGAACTCTGAGCTGCGCGAGCTACGTGTCGCTGGCATTATCCGCCCAGAAGACATCAGCACGGCCAATACTGTCAGCTATGATAAGATCGCTGAAGCGCGCATTACATACGGCGGTCGTGGGCAGATTTCTGTGGTCCAACAACCGCGTTATGGCGAAGACTTCTTGGACGTCATTCTGCCGTATTAGAGCCAAATGAAGAAACTGATCCTCATATTGTTAGGCCCCCTGATCGCAGGACCAGGGGGCTATATGCTGGGCAAGATGATGGCCCCCGACCCAGCCGAAGCTGCGGCGAGCGCGACAGAGGACAGCGCGGGAATGGTGGCCGCGACACCGGAAGAAATCCTGTACAAAATGCCACTCGGGAAATTCACGGTTCAGGTGCTGCAACCCCGCAGCGCTTTGCACATTCTGCTCGACCTTGATGTCTACATTGCTGGCGCGAATAACTTCGAACGCCTCAATGGTCTGGAAGGGCGCAATCGCCTGCGCGACGCCACTGTTTCCATCATTTCAGAAATGGCGGAAACGACGCTCTGGTTGGAAAAAGGCGAAGAAGAGCACATTGATCAAGAACAGCTCGCGGCGGACATCGTGCGCAAACTGCACCTTCAATTCCGGTCCCTTCGGACTGCAAAAATCAATGAGTTCAATACAGCGCGCAGCCTGCGCTAATAACTAGCTTGCAACCGCAAGAACCGCTTCTGCAGGAACTGTTTCGTCGCCGAAAAGCGTGAAATAGTTCTGACCCTCTGTGAACAGCACTTCCTCTACAATCGCTTTGCGATACGTGAAGGCAGTTGTCGCTACATCGTCAGCGTCTTTCGCCGTGACGGTAACATTGTAATTCCCATCCAGAACTGGATTGCCTGCATCATCGAGGCCATCCCATTCCAGCTTTTGCAGTGCGGTATGATCCGTCGGCAAATCGGTTAGTCTGCGCACGACGGTATCCGTCAGGGGATCGCGGATTTCCGCGGTCACTTCAGCAGTCCCTTCGTCAACTTGGTAATAACTATCCACGTTGCCTTGATCCAAAGTGACTTGGCTGGTGTTGACTGTCACTTCGCGCCCCAAAAGATCAGACCCACTGGACGCCAACAAAGACGTCAACTGCGCGCCAATATCGTTAAGGTTTGTATTGGTCTGCACCGCCTGTTCAACCTGGCTGAGCTGCGCCAACTGCGACACAAACTGTGTCGAGTCCATTGGTTCCAGTGGATCCTGATACTGAACCTGAGCAGTCAAAAGCGTTAGGAAACGGTTATAGTCTTCACCCAATTGCGACAGAGAGTTGGTTCCCGACGCATTGCCATTTGTTGAGCTCGTTGTAATTGGTGCCAATCCCATCGCCGTGCTCCTATGTCATCAGGTCCAATTGGCCATTGCCAATTGTGCCAACGCTTGTGGATTGATCTACAAGGACTGCATCAACACCGCCCGCATCACCTGAATCATCAGATCCATATCCGGCAAAGGCACCGTCACCCTGACCATCAAAGCTGTGGTCTTGGTCAGACGTAAATTCCTGAAAGTCTAGCGAGGCCTCACCAGAGTGACCGATGATCTGGCCAAGCAAGTCACGTTCATCCCGAAGGCTGCTCAACACATGGGCGTTATCGGCCCGTACAACCACAGACAAAGACCCGTCACTGTTGGTTTTCATTTCAAGTTCTATCGTCCCGAGCCCCCTTGGGCTCAGTGCGACTTTGGTGATGCCATCCTGAAAATCCACGCTGCGCATTTGGTTGACTACAGCCTGACCAAACTTCGCTTGCGGCACATCTGGCTTTAATAGCTGTTGGGTGGCGGTTTGACGGTTGGTTTCGGTAAGGTCCGTTGTGTTTGGACCAAGGCCAACTGAATCATGTAATGCAATCGGGACAAACTCTTTTGGCAGGTCAAACTGCCCTGAAGATACGGGTTGTCCAAAAGCCGCAGCGGAAATCGGATTTGTTGCGCCGCCTGCCCCTGCATTCGATTGAACCGGGATCTCGATGTTTTCCCTCACAAATTCGCCGGTTTGAACTGCTGCCTCATTGAGCGACATGGCAAGCGAAACCGGGTTTCGCCCTGCTAATGCAGGTGCACCCAACCCGCCTATGGTTTGCCCCAGCGACTGAACTTTGGATTGCAATGCTGCCAAAACATCTAATTGTGTGTTGCCTTGCGTTTCGACAACTGGCGCAAGTCCTTTCAAGAACGACTGCGCTGTCGACTGGATTGCCTGCAAGAGGCCTGGCAGGCCCTGAACCGACGCTCTTGGGTCAGAGCCAATCACAGCGGGTTGGAAAATTTCAGTACCCTCACCAGCATTGACAACGGCAAATGGAGCAAAACCAGTTTTCGCGGCGACAACCGCCTGCAACTGTTCCTGCAGGCTTGAAAGAGCCGCAACACCCTCCTGCAATTCTTCGGCGAGTTCAGGGGACAGGTCCTGACCCGCCGCAGCCTCCTGCAGCATCCCCAGAACATCGGCAAGCTCTTTTAAGATTGGAGATATTTTCGGATCGAGATTGGCATCCGTCGTTGGCACATCGGCGCTGTCCGGTAGCAAATTGGCCAAAACTTGTGAGAAACCACGCGCCGCACGCCCTTCGGGTGCACCGGAATTGTTAGCCGCCCCACCGTTCATCAGCGTTAGCAATGGATTCATCGTCGCCTGCATGGCTCAACACTGTCTCGCGAAATCTTTGTTTTATTAAGAACAAAAGACCACATTTCATGGAAATCACAAAGACAATTGTGATTAAGGCAAGATTAAACCAAAAGCTTTAATTGGCGCCCGTTATTGGAGACGGGAGCCAGAAACCACAGATAGTTTAACGTTAGACGCCATATTGCCCGCTGCGAGATGGGCCACATCCGCCGCTGCGGCTGTCCCGTCGCCGTTCACCGAGAAGGCGCCCTGCGTCATTTCTAAAATGATGTGACCCAAAATTTCACCTAGCTCTTTGCTGGTGACGTTCTTGGCTTGAGCGAAGTCTCGAGGCTGGATCAAAACAAGCGCCCCATACGCCACCTCGATTCCCAATTCCTCGGCCAACACGTCGCCTAAGCTTGCGCCGTGTAAAACTTCTGTTTCTTCCATCATTGCAATCGGTCGAAGCATTTCGGCATCCGAGACCAATGTTACCACTGGCACATCCATGAGCGACCCGAGCAATCCCGCCAAAGGCGAGTCCTTCTGGTCATTGCCCACGGACAGATCGCCACCCCAGATTTGCGCGATGAGTCCGTTGCGTTCCACTATATATTCCCCCAGGACATATTATTGTCATGTAAGGATAGGTTAACCATATTCATCTCAAAGGAGAATTGTTGCTTTGTAAAAGCGCTCAACTCTCCCAAAAGTCGAATAGAAGTCTCAGTTTGAAGGCTTAGAGCGCATCTAAGTTGTAACACGACCCTAAAATTCGCCAATTACTTCAATAAATCTAAGGTAGTAGGAAGATGTTGGGGCTCAATTAAAGTTATCCACAACCCTTAGTGTCTTCACCAATAAGTGACCACACCGTGCAATTGTCCTGTGGATATTTACAATTCAACCGTTGACAGAGTCATTTGAAATTGCAATTTCCGCGCTCAGCGCAAAAGCTTCTGCATTGCCGTGGGGTCAATCGTCAGCTTGTATCCCGCTGCGCGCACCGTATCGACCGCGACATGCTCACCGAAAACTGCGTTCAACTTCTTTCGGATCTTAGCGACGTGGACATCAAATTTTCGGTCCCCATAGTCCCACGGACGCCGGTCTATCGCATAGCTTAGGGCATCTCGACTGACGATCTCTCCACTGTTTGAGATCAACACATGAGCCACCTGCGCCTCAGCAGATGTGAGCCCCGCGTGGCTTGCGATATACGCCCCAGACTCCCAATGTTCGGCCCCGGCCAATACATCGCGCCCTTCTGGTGTATCCAGCAAACCAATACGTGCACGCAGCCGAAGGGCCAAAACCCGTAAGGTAAATGGTGTCTTTATGACATCGTCGGCACCCGCCAAAAATGCCTCTTCGCCTTCACCAGTTACCTCACCGCGATCGATCACAAGGATAAATGGTGCACCCTGTTCTTTGAGCTCGGCAATAACAGTTGCGCGCCTCGAAACACGACCGATGACAATTACCTGAGGCCAACCATCTTCTCCGCTGAACTCGGGAACAACAGACAGGTTTTCCGTCGCCAATCCGCAGATCGTTTGAAACAGGTGCCTAAGAGACAGCACCATTCCCGGATCACTATCAAGGATCAAAGCGAAAGGTAATTTTGCAGACATGGCCTTATTTCGGTCCGAATCGTCGTATCGAGAACCCACACAATACCCGAGAATCCGAATGATTGTTTAACAAATGGGACTTAATGTTTCGAGCTATCGTGTTCAAGAACATTCGGACAAGGCCCTTTGCGCGCTACAAGGAAAAATCTGGCTTTAACCATTAAATTATTTTTGCGGCAAAATTTTGGCGAAAAATTAACCCAAAGGATAATAGTGTCCAAATCGAGGCTGCAGAACGCGCCGCACAATCACCCAGAATGGAGTAGCAGCTATGACAGGAGCCTTTGGGCCCGCAGCCGACGCCCGCGTCGCGCTTAAAGCGGTTGCATCGATTGATCGTTTAATTGAGGTGTCTTCCCACGATCTTTTCCTGAATGACGTGCTGGTTTGTGCCGCAAACGTCCTTCGAAACGGTTCGGATACCAACGACAACGCAGCTCAAGGTAGCATCGCGGGAAGATCTTCGCGCCTACATTGAGACGGCCAGTCTCTCGATGAGATCAACCCGCAACCCGACGCACAGCGAAGGATAAAAGGCATCAACCGCAAGTTTTATTTCGGAGAATAATGGCCATTTATTCAAGGATTCAGCCAGTAATTCTTGACGGAATTGTAACAGCGCTCGTATAAAACGGCTCGAGACAGGCACCCTAACCATGGCAGCGAACAAAAACATGGACGATAGCAAGAATCAAAACAAAGACGCGGTGGCAACTATTGTTGCCTCCTATGCGCAACGTAGCGATGTGACCCCGGATCAGATCGTGGCGCTCGCAGCAAAACTCTTGCCGGTTTTTAGCGTTCCAGGTCAGGAAAACGCCGATCCCGCTACAGGCGCCCATGCGGTCGCGCCAGATGCAGAGGCCACCAAACCAAAAACCATGGTTCCAGCGATACCTATTGATCAAGCTGTGACGGATGACAAGGTTTACTGCCTCATCTGCGGTAAGGGCTTCACAATGCTCAAACGCCACCTGAAGGCGGAGCATGGTCTGACCGAAGACGAATATCGCAAGATGTTTGGCCTTCCGGACGACTTCCCGCTGGTCGCACCGAACTATTCCAAGCGCAAAGCTGCCTACGCAAAGAAAGCAGGTCTCGGCAAATACCGCCGCGACACAAGCGCGAAAGAAGGCTTGGACGCGCGCTAATTATCAGCGAGCGCCAAATTCGCCACAAACTTTGCCACATTTATGCCTTATTTGCGCCTTCCTGGTGCCGACCTTTGACGCGATAGGGTAATTGACCCAACGTGCGCAGAAGCCAGCGTTGAGAATAAGCCGGGACAACCGGCATGTGTGAGGCAAGACACAAATGGCTGACGGCACGGTTAATATCATCAGAAAAATCGAAGTTGTGGAGGGCCACGGCCACCACGGCGGCGCTTGGAAAGTTGCTTATGCGGACTTTATGACCGCGATGATGGCGTTCTTCCTATTGATGTGGATCCTTTCATCTTCTGATGAACAAAAGCTGCGCGGCATTGCCGAGTATTTCACCAACGCAACCCTGCCCGGCGGCAGCGGCGTTTTGGATGGCGCAACTCTCGGCCCTCCCGGCACGATGACGGCCTCCAACGGTTCCACCGTGGCACGCGGCGCGGAATTTGGCGAAGTGGATGACCCCTCCCCTGCGAAATGGGAAGTGATGGACACCACCCCCACGGCCGATCCTGAAATGAAAGTCCGCGGCACAAGCCAAGGCCACCATGAAAACCCTGCCTCTGGTGCAGCAAGCGAAGTGTTTGCCACAGACATCAAAGAAGAAGCGGTCACAAATAAGCAAATGGCCGGCAAAGCCGAAGAAGCGATCGACAGCGAAGACCCCAAACACTTAGCTGCGGCTGAATCAATGGCTGCGTCAGACTCCACAACCAATGTGGACGACGCAGAAAAAATGGCCGCTGGTGACATAGAAAACAATGAACCAGAGCACACGGCTGACCTAGAGCGTTTCGAAGAGCTGAAAACCAAAGTTCTGCAAGCAATGGAGGAAAGCCCTGACCTTTCTCCGCTGAAGGAAAACATTATCTTTGAACGCACTCCAGATGGCATGTTGATCCAAATCGTGGACAGCCAAGGCAAACCCATGTTTGCGAGCGGCAGTGCGGACATGCACCCTGCGACTACGAAATTAATGGCGCTTCTCGGAGAAAGCCTGACCGCCCTCCCAAATGACATGGTCATCACAGGTCATACCGATGCAGTGCCTTTCACCAACCTCAAAGCCTATGACAACTGGGATTTGTCCACCGATCGCGCAAATGCCATGCGCCGGATCCTCAAAGACAATGGCGTGACCCCTGATCGGATTACGCGCGTCTCCGGGATGGCCGCAACGCATCTCTTGAAACCCGAAGCTCCAAAAGACGCATCCAACCGCCGCATCGAAGTTCTGCTTGCCTACGAAAAGCTCGAAGCGCCGAAACCGGCAATGGATCAGATGGCCGAAAAAACAATGGCAAAGCCAGCAATGGACAAGCCAATGGAACAGACCGAAACGGCTAAAATAGCGCCGAAAGCAATGGAAGCAGACGCGATGGAGAAGCCAGCGGAAAAGATGGCCCCAAAACCAAGCGTCGCGGATGTGATCATTGCTGAAGACAAAGGGTCACTGCTGGACGAGACCGTTTTCCAGAACCTGCGCAGCGCGCTCAGATAAGACTAGGGCTGCGCCTGCAATGACAATCGGAATTGGCTCCAATCGATGGGGCCATTCCCCGCGCTCTGATTAATCACATCAACCGGCTGCATCCCCAAAACCAAGAAAATCGCCGCCAGCGTCAGCGTGGTCAGCGCGACCAAACGCATCGCAGCGCGGCGCCTCGTGGGTGTTGCCAGATTGGTTTGCGCGTGAGACGTAACAGCAGAAATGGGCTCGGGCGTTGCCTGGTCAGCCTGTTCCGCAGGCAAGGTCACATAGAGGAAAGCCGCCTCACCAGACACCTCAACCGCGCCACAGGCAGCCCGCAAAGCAGATTTCAATGAGGCTGGCAATAAATCAGATTTGATCCGAACCGTGCCGGGCTGAACGCCATCCTCTTGCTCGATGCGAATGGCCAACAACTTTCGATCGTCCCGCAAGAACAGTTTCCCTGCATTGTCGATCTCAACGACAGGGCCCTCACCATTCGAAATCACGAACTCGGCATGTTCTTCACGCAATGTGTATCCGCGCTCTGTCTCTTTCTCGTCAAACGCGGAAAGCGGCTTAAACGCCTCACCCGGAAATGACTCAAAGGCAGCTTTTTCTTCGACCAAAGGCTTCGACTCAATCTCCAGCGCCCGCGCCGCCTCCCGCGCCATATCAAAGGTCAGCTTCCTCTCAGAAGGCTTAGGCACAACGGGAACCACCGGAGCGCGACGGCTTGAAAAGCGCAAAACACCATCACCTTCCACCACAACGTCCTGCGCAGCAGCGACCGGCAAATCGATCGCAGGCTCATTTGCATCAACGCCCAAGAACGCGACAGGGTCCAGACCCTCTTCCAGCGCAAAAGCGAAATTCACAGAATAATCGGTCGCGTCTTCCACAAGCTGTGGCGCGTCTGCCAACAGCGCGGCCAAGCTCTTTTCATCAGAGTAGCGCAATTGTCGCGTCGGAAAGCCATGAACAGGTGGATGAATGCAAATCTCTGCCGGCCGCAGGCCAAGGTGTTTGCGAAGACGTGCCGCAACAAGGCCCGCCTCTTCTTGACGAAACAACAACAACTGACAGTCACCATTCGGCATCAAACACACCGCCAGCCGCATCTTGCGTGGCCAGTCGCGATGGACCAGACGGAGGTCTTCTTCCTCCAACAAAACTGCCATGACTTGCTCGTTGCCAGACATATCTTTCCCCAAGTTTGTGTAGGAGATCACCTTATCGGTGCTTTTGCAGACGTTAACCTATTCTTTAAGTTTAGCCACGGTTAAAGGATTTATCCATAGGTATTCTTGTATTTGCCAACAAATAATTGAGAACTATTCTATAAAGACAGCATTAATCCTTGCGGCAACACCTTGCCCTGTGGCAAAAATAAAGAAAATCGAGCAGCTCAGAGTAGCGAAACATAATGAACATCATTGTTGGCTTTATCCTTGTTATGGTCCTCGTGTTCGGGGGCTTCTTATGGTCGGGCGGCGAAATGGCCCCGATCCTGCACGCCCTGCCCTACGAGGGTATGATGATCGGTGGGGCCTCGCTTGGGGCCTTTGTGGCGGCGAACTCTTTCGGCGATGTGGCCGCGACCATCAAAGCGGTTATCAAATGTCTCAAGGGGCCAAAGTGGAAACAGAGCGATTACATCGACCTGCTCAATCTCATGTATGGCTTGACCAAGATCTACCAAAAGGATGGTGTTCTGGCGCTGGACGAGCATATCGAAAATCCACATGACAGCTCGATCTTCTCGCAATTTCCGAAGATCCAGCATGACCATCATGCGATTGATCTGATCACCGACAGCTTCCGCATGCTGGCGCTGAACTTTGACGACCCGTTCCAGACCGAAGACGTGATCAACAAGAAACTGAAGAAGCACCACCACGAGGTGCTGGTTCCCGCCCATGGTCTACAGACTGTGGCTGACGGCCTTCCG
>NZ_CYTO01000019.1:6869-16548 GCF_001458335.1 Cognatishimia activa | reverse complement strand
TCTACAACGTGATCCGCGACATCTTCGTGGCCATCCTGCACGACCACTCCCCGACCATCTGCGTGGAAATCGGTCGCGGCAACATTCCAACTGTCCTGCAGCCTTCCTTCTATGAAATGGAAGAGGCGCGTCAGGATCTGACAGCCGCGTAATGGGCCCGGCTCGTGGATAGGGCGCGGCGCATAGAATCCTTGCAGGTTCTGCAGCGCGTCAAAGAACACGAGCTTGATACTCACGCCGCCGCGATGGGCCAAATCCGGGCCCACCAAGCGCAGATCCAGTCAGAGCTGGATCAGCTCGATGAAAAAATCAGGAACGAAGCCCATATCGAAACCCCGGAATCTGCGCCGTTTCTAGCAGGTTTTTTAAAGGCCATTGAAACGCGCAGGGCTTTTTTGCAGCAAGAGATGGATCGCTTAGATCAAGAAGCGGCAAAGATCGAAGGGCAGCTTTTTGAAACCTATACCGAGGCACGTTCTAATGAGGCGGTGCTAGACAAAAACCTCTTTGAAAAACGCCGCGAAGAAGACATGGCAGAAACCGCGTCTTTAGAAGAGGTCGCCCGCAATCGCTATTTGCGTCAGATGCGGGGAGAGACTTAAAGCAGCGACAAGAACCCGCCCACTTCTTCTTTGTCAAAATTCTCCGGGGGAGAAATCGGATTTTCAAATCCGATTGAGGGGGCAGCGCCCCCTCTTCATACGTCACTCACGCAGCGTTCTGGAAACCCGCCGCCCACATCTCACGGATCTGGGTTGCCAATGTGGTCGGATCAAACGGCTTCGCAATGAAACCCAGCTCATACGGCCCAAGCAGGCTGTCTTTATCAGACTCACCAACTTTCGCCGTCATGTAGATTGCTGGGATCTGTTCATAGCCCGGCATCTCGCGGATCTTCGCGATGGTTTCTGGCCCGGTCAGCCCCGGCATTTGCACATCGCACAACAGCAGCTCCGGTTTGAAATCACCCACGATATCCAAAGCCACGGTGCCCAGCTCCGCCTGTGCCACTTGAAAACCACCGATCAGTTCCAGCGCCATATTCGCGATTTCGCGAATATCCGCCTCGTCCTCTACATGCAGGATCCTTGTCAGTTCACCCATTTCATTCACCTATATCCAAGACCATTTTCTTAACCACGAGCCCGGCGACGCGCCTTGCCCCGGCCTGCGCCCGATGGGCGCGCAAATTTCGAAACCACACCGCGTTCGGCTTCAGGCGCTTCCACCTGTGTCACCATCACAATGACGGGCAGCGACTCAGGCAGGCGCCCACCGGCGACCGGAATGATTGTCATGCAGTGTGCCAATCCAATTTTGTCAAAATGAAGGACAGCATCGAATTGATCGTTGTCAGCCAGCACCAATGCTTGCGGCACGTCACCCGCTGGCATCAGTGACACATCTTCCGCATCCACTTTCGGCAGATCATTTTCACCAACCGCCATCAGCTTAAAGCCACCCTCTGGGGTCACCATATTCGGGATCATGCTCAGCCAATTTGAATACATGTTCGTGCGCAGGCTGTTCAGGATCATGCCGTCAGACATATTGCTGTCTTCTGAAGTCGCCTGAAGGACAGACACTTTCAAGTTTGACAACCGCTCGCGTTCAAACAGCTCGGTGACCAGGTTCCGACCATCATCAGAAAGCCAGTTGAAGACCGATGATTGACCCACAACGCCCTTACCGCTGACCACTTGGCTCACGGTCACGCTGCCACTCTCAAGCTCAACTTCAAAGCCGCCGGATTGCATCTGTGCCAGCAGAACTTGCAGTTCGGTGCCGTCACCAACTTGGCCATCGCCGCCAGCAGCGGCCGCGCCAATCCCTGCTTGATCAGGGGTCAGGCCCGCACCGGAGAAGGCAACCTCTTCACCGTCCAGCGGCTCAAACGGCATAACCTTGTTGCCAATCATGCGCGGCAGGTCGACGAAGAACTCGGTGCCGATGTCTTTTTCCGAGGCAAAGAAAATCTCGCCCTTGTGGCTTTCCACAATCAGCTTCGCGATCGCCAGACCAAGACCGGTACCACCTTGAGAACGGGTGTCACCCATATCGGCTTGGGTAAACTTGTCAAAGATCGTGGCTTGCGCCTCTTTCGGAATACCGCAGCCAAAGTCGCGCAAAGTGAAGCGCAGGCGGCCGCGATGGATTTTCAGCGTCGCGACGATCTCTTTGCCCTCGCCAGAGAACTTGGACGCGTTGGACATCAGGTTATCCATCACCTGTGTCAGGCGGTCTTTATCCGCCATGGCCATAAAGCCATCTTCGTCTTCTTCCACGTTCAAACGCAGGGTGCATTTGAACTTCTCGGCGTAGAACTTGTTGGACTCCATCGCTTTATCAACAACTTCCAGCACATCGACGGGCGCCATCTTGAAGTCCATTTTGCCCTGCTCGATCTTCTCCATATCGAGCATGTCATTGATCAGAAGAACCAGGCGGTCACAGTTGTCCGCTGCCATGCCAATCATCTTATCCATCTGCGGGGTCAAATCACCAATGGCCCCGGATTTTGCCAGACCCAGCGCACCCTTCATGGACGTCAGCGGTGTGCGCAATTCGTGGGACACGGTGGCCACAAATTCGTTCTTTGCTTTCTCGGCCACTTTGCGATCCGTGATGTCACGGTAGATCGAAATAAAGCGCGGCTCGTCATTGTCAGGCTGCACATATTCCAAGCTGATCTCGTAAGGGATGCCATTGCTGCCAGTGACTTCCCAAGTCATGCGGCGTTGCGGGCCTTCTTCCAGCGCTTCACAACGCATCTCGAGCGCGCGCACATCTGCATCCGTCAAAATATCCCGCGCGCTACGGCCTTGCCAAGTGCCGCCGATGCGGTTCTCGATCAGCTTTTCATTGGCGGTGCGGTTACAATACATCAGTTCCAACGAGCCCGGCCGCAGCACCACAACCTGATCTTCGATCAGCTCAAGACTGTCATGGAAGCTGTCATCAGAAATGCCTTTGCGGGTCTGCGTCATGTCGGTTGCAACAACCGCAATCTCAGACAGTTTATCACCCGCCCCAGACACCGGAATAACCGTACATTGCGCCCAAGCGATGGTTCCGTCTTCCTTGAGGATCTTCAGCGGACCATCCCAAGGCGCGCCCACCGACATGGACTGCATAATGTCTTCTTCCAGAAGCTTACGCTCTTGATCCGGCAAGATGTCTTTCAGGAAGGTCCCGGTCAAATCCACCTTATCGCGCCCGGTCGTCTCGCAGAAATTGTCGTTCACATGCGAGATCCGGCCACTGGGGCGCAACATCAGGAACACCGTGTGTTCCTCAACCGCAGACCGATAGAAGAGTTTGGAGCGCAGCTCGCTCTCCAGCACATCTTTGCGCATTTCTGCCAACTGGATATTGCGGCGCAATTGCAAGATCAGGAACAGCAAAGAGAAGGTGATGAAAGCGGTCATCCCAAGGATGACCCACTTATAACTGCTGTAAATCCTCAGGATCGCCTGAACCAGATAGTTCTCGTAGGGGCGCACACGCAAAGAGATGAGCAGGTCATGCACATCCTGATAGTTCTGCGGCGCTTGCCAAACAATGTTGCCACCACTCACGGACTCAACGGACCCCGCATCGATAGACAGCATCGAATTGATCACCAACGCAAGCGCGTCATCTGGCACATTTTCCAAAGCGGAAAGCACCCATTCAGGGTACAGCGGTGTCGACACCCAAAACGGGTAATCTGGATAAGCCATCGGTGAGAGCGGAATGAAGTCATCCATATTGATGACGCCCTCTTCGGCCAAAGCCTCCAGCACACCAGCAGGCACCACACCCGCATCCACTAGGCCGGTTTGTACTGCGTAGATCACCTCACGTTGGTTGCCGCCGGAGAACACCAGCTCGCTCAGCATGTCTTGGACATCAAGACGACGACGACGGAACTCCTGCTCCGCCAACCACCAGCCAGAGAAATCGCTGGCTGCAACCGCCATAACCGACGCACCGCGCAGCTGATTGATCTGACGCACCGGAGAATCCGCGCGCGCAAAAACAACGGCACCGACTTCGTTATATGTCCGCCCTTCCCAGAAACGCGCCTGAGACAGCACGGCCCGCGCCCCGCTTTCCACCTCTGCGGTGACAAACATCGCTGGATTGGTCAGAGCAAAATCAACGGCACCCGCGCTCATCGCGTTCATCAGCTCTCCGTGAGAAAACGGGCGCACATTAAAACGATAAGGAGATTCCGCGAAAACCGCCTCGCGGTTCAAATACTCAATCGTAGGCCGCCACGCTTCGAGCGCACGCGTTGCCCCTTCGGTGGACTGAACCCCCACCGTGAAAACCTGTGTGTCTGCCGAGAATTCGGTTTGCTGCGCATTCGCAGCGGTGGCCCGCGCGACCAAAGTCACTGTCAAAGCCGCTAAAGTAATCCAGAACCCGAACCATCGACTAAGGGCTTGAAGCCCACGCCAAAGAGCTGTTCTATGCGCCATCCACATTCTGCTCCATCTCATCGAGCAGCGCATTCAGAAGTTCGTCGACAAAGTCGGTGTTGAGGGGGCGCGGTCCGGCCAACAGACTGTCGATATGGTGCTCTACCTGAGCCGCCAACGCCCCCATCCGGGGCTGTCCGACAGAACCGCAAATACCATGCAGCTTGTGGGCCTGGGCGCGAATCTCCGTGCAGGCGGCTTCTGCCGTTGCAGGATTTTCCAGAATCTCGAGCTGTGCACAAAAGTCGTCGATGCGATCTTCTAAAGAGTCGATGAACCGCGCGCGAATTTTCGCGAGTCCCGCCTCCAGAAGGGCCGCTTTACTGGCGTCCATTCCTTGCATCATGATCTGCTCACCCAAGTTTCTTATTCCTCAACGCTCTTCAGGCGCTGATTTTTCTTGCCACTTTCAGAATACCACAAAACCGGGAATCCATGTGGGAAAAACCACTGAAGATCTTAAGGAATGGTTAACATTTTCCATGGTTTAGAGCCGTTTTTCCACAGGTGGTGCCTGAGAGTCACGCATGACAGTGAGGCTTGCGGGAAATCGAAAGGGACGCCATGGCTCCCCTTTCTGGTAACGGCTTTGGAATTAGGCTGCGAACCGGCCGCCGGATTTACCGCCAGCTTCACTCAGCTTTTCAACCGCACGATCTAGGAAGCGCAGGTCGCCGCGTTTCTCAAACAGTTTCGGTGCTGCGATATCACCGATCTGTGCAGTAAAGCCTGTGGCGACCTCTTCACAATAAACCAGGTCCGGATCGTTCAGCATCATGACAAACTCATCATGCATGCTCTCTGCAGTTGGCAGTTTATTCTTAGCACCAACGCAAACAAAATTGCCGCCGCCCAGATAAGACAGGAAGGCCTGCGCCCCAACCAGGCAGTCCGAGATCACCTCAGCCACATCGGTCACAACGTAGGTAAATTCTTCGATGTCAGAGCCAGCATGAACATTCTCGAGCTCAGGCACACGGATCGCAAAAGCACCCATAGCAAACTGTTTCTGCTCAAGCATCAGAATGACATAGTTATCAAGCGCCGCACTCTTCACCACACCGCGCACATCTTTGATGGTCACCGGATCTTTGAACGGAGGCTTCGGTGCCGCCGCTGCCGGGTTCGAAGCCGCCGCTGCTGCCGCTTTGCGCGCTTCAGACTGGAGACGGTCGGCAAGGCGGATACGAGTCATCAGCTCGGTCGTATCAAACGGCTTGGTGACGTAGTCGGTTGCACCAGCCATGAAGGCGCGGTCAACATAGGTTTTGTCGTTCATCGCGGTGATCATGATCACCGGGGAATTCTTATAATGATCCATTTGACGGACATGCTGACACAGCTCTGTCCCGTCCATACCCGGCATTTGAATGTCGAACATGAACCCTTCAAACGGCGTCGGGGACGCGGCGATTTTCTGCAACGCATCTTCACCGGATTCCGCCAAGGTCACATCGGTGTACCCATGGGCTTCCAGTGTCGCAGAGAGAATTTCGCGGATCAGTTCGTCATCATCGACGGCAAGGATCTTCATTTTTGTCTCCAATCGCAGCGCCGCCAAATTGCGGCAGTGGGTGCTTCTGCACCCGGTTGCGGATGAACCCAAATGGCCGAGATGCTTCTGCACCAATCAAAACCCTAGGGTTGTCCTCAAAACTTATTGTTCAGTTTATCCGGACAATTGTGGCCCAAATTGGGCAAACTTTTGAATTGAGTAAAGCACTGGTTGGTTTCTTTAACCCGGCTTTAACCACTTAAAAACGTTAACCATTTTTTAATCATACTTTTCAATGCTTTAGCTAAAAGCGTTAGAACCCCACTGAGGCGGCGGGGCTTTACCCAGAGTTGAATAGCGCAAAATTGGTCTCAAACCGAAATCAGGTCTCTCTCCAAGAAATGATTGATTCCCAGCGGTGTTTGCCCGGCTCTAGGCCCCGATTGTTTTCAGTTGGGAAACAAAGAAAATACGGATCCGACAAAATAGGAATTCGACTAACAGTCGGCCATCCCATCGCCACACAAGGACTGACCAGCGGACGGGTACTGCATCGCTCCAGAGAGGTGATGATAGATATAATGGAGTCCCTAAAAGATTAGAGCTTTGCAGACCAAAAACGATAGCGTCTTTGCCCCGTGACTTCCTTAAGCAATCCTCGCTCCTCAAAAAGCTTCAAATTGCGCCGCGCTGACATCGGAGCGCATTTCGCGAGCCGCGCAGCCAGTTCCGCTGAAAACACAGGAAAGCGCAAAGATGTCTCAACCAAACTTCGGGGTGTGCGACCCGACAGGTCGTCCGTCAACTCCTTGGCGCGGGCCCGCCACGCGAGCAAACGCTCCACCTCAAGCAAAGCAGCCAACGCGCCCCGCTCAACGGTTTGATAAAACGATGCCAAAGCCTCTTCTGGATTGGACGCCCGCATATGTAGTGGCGCGACCCCTTCAGGCACCGGCAAAAACGGCGCTTGCGCATCAGCACCCAACAGTGCGGCGGCCACCATGGGCTCTAGCGCCTCATCCGGTGCTGTGATCTGCAATCGTCGCCACAAGAACAAACCACAGGCAGCGCGGGTCAGTGGGTGCAGCTGCCCCATAGCCTCAATCTGCTTTGTCCAATCCTCACCCACAGAATCCAGCTCTTCGCCGAGGGCGCGATCCTCATTGGGCAGCGCTTGCCGCTCCACCACTTTCTGGCGCCCCAGAAACGCGCGCAGCCCTTCTTCTATCGGAGAGCCCTTGCGCATCGCAATCAACCGACGAACCGCCCAAGACGCGCGCTCCAAATCTCGGGTCTCTTCCTGCGAACTCACCCGCAATGCCCGAAACAAGGCGATCTGCTCGGGCTTTAACCAAACCCCTTCACTACGCAAAATCGCCGCCACACTTTGCAAGGCGATCCTTTCCACAACATCGGACGGCAACGCCTCCAGCCGCGCCCCAAAACGCGCGAGCGCCTCAGCAGCCGACACCAGGCCACGATATGAGCTGCGTTCCGCCGCTGACCAATCCTTTGGGGCAACAGATGTCTCTCGCTGAGCGAAGATCAGGGGGCTTTCCCCAGGCGCAAAATCCTCCGGCGGCCCGGGCAGGAACCAAAGGTCCTCTTCTGGCGTCGGGTCAGACTCATAGATCGAAGGGGGAGACACCCCCTCGTCATATTCGTCCGATTTGTTGTCGGGATCTTGGCTCATGCCAATCAACCTACGGTGATTCTGCCGGGCACGCTTAGATTTTTTCGCGCGCCAGATACACCCAGACATAGACCTTGCATGCCACTCAGCCCCTCCCTAGGGTCCGGCCAAGCACAGCGAAATCCAGGAGATTGTCCCATGCGCTTCATCGGCTTTTCCGCCTTCCCCATCACACCCACCTTTGCCGACGGCCAACTAGATGGCGCCGCATTCCGCAAAGTGTTGGATCCAATTCTGGCGGCAGCGGTCGACTCCATCGGGCTTTTGGGCAGCACAGGTGCCTACCCCTATCTCTCGACGGACGTGCGAAAAGAAGCGGTCAAAACAGCGCTGGATCACATCGACGGTGCGGTCCCTGCGGTGGTCGGCATCGGGGCCATCCGGACCGATATGTCCGTTGAACTCGCCCAGCACGCCGCCGAAGCGGGGGCCAATGGATTGCTTATGGCACCCATGTCTTATCAGGTTCTGTCAGAGCCCGAGGTCTACGACCACTTCGCCGCCGTGGCCGAGGCCACGGATCTCCCGCTCTGCATCTACAACAATCCGGGCACAACTCAATTCCGGTTTAGCGTCGACCTGATCCGCAAGCTTGCAAAAATCCCGACAATCACTGCGGTTAAGATGCCTCTGCCAGCGCGCGAGAATTTTGCAGACGAGTTGAAACGCCTGCGCGACGCAACACCAAATGGATTTCAAATTGGCTATAGCGGCGACTGGGGCTGCGCCATGGCTTTGCTGGCCGGGGCCGACTGCTGGCACAGTGCGGTCGGGGGCATCCTACCGTCCCAATGCCGCGCCTTGGCAGACGCTGTGGTCAATGGCGACACCGCCAGAACCGCAGCCATCTCTCAAGCAATCGCCCCGATCTGGGACCTGACCAAATCCCACGGAAGCTATCGCGTGTCCTACGCCATTGCACGCGGGATTGGCATCGCCGATGTCTCCCCAATCTTGCCGATCAAACCGCTCACAGCAGAGATTGAACAGCAACTGATAGAAGCCGTGGAACATCTGAATAAAGTGATTTCCAACGGCTAACCCAACACCAACAAAGCTTGACAACACCTGCAACTCCACAGCAAAACATACGCAAGCGTATGGAGTCGCAATCATGTTTTCAATCCGCCCCTGCCCGCATCCAGAGACCTCATATTTAAAGGCCTATAGCTCTCGCCCGGACCACTACACCGACTGCTTTGAAACCACCGCGGTAGACGAAGTTAGCCTGACAGAATTGGTGGAAGCGTTCTTCACCTCTCCTGTTCTAAGGCTTGAACGAAAGCTGCTTGGTTTGGCCGGCATGCCGTCCACCACTGCAGCGGTCACCGCGCTTGCCAATGGCGCCGGAACGAAAGTGTCGGGCTGGGAAACAGAACAGCGGGATGAGAACCAACTGCTTCTCGCGATCTTCCAAAACGGCATTCGGACATGGTTGATGGTTGAGCGAGACGGCACAGGAACAAAACTGTTCTTTGGCTCAGCGGTGGTTCCCAAAAATGCCGGTAGCGAAAATCCGAAACTCGGCTGGTGGGTCAATGCCTTTATGGGGTTCCACCTGCTTTATTCTCGCATCGTCTTGGCAGCGGCAAAATTTCAAGTTCGGCGCATGAAACGCCGCGCCGCAACCGCGTGATCCGCCAAAGAAAAAGCCCGGGCGCAAACCCGGGCTTCTTTTGTTTCTATTTAGCGCGTCTTACTCAGCTGGTGCAGCCGCATCAGCCGTCGTAGCGACGCCTGCTTCTTCGCGTTTGCCATCGTTCCAGATCGCTTTGATCAGAGCGAAACATTGCAGCACCATCACAACAGAGAACGGGAACGCCCCGATCACCATCGCCGTGGTAATCGCTTTGTGGCCACCGGCAATCAACAACGCCGCCACAACCGCGCCCAGGGCAATACCCCAGAAGTAGATATGTGGGCGTGCTTTCGGGCCTTCGTCGCCTGCTGCGTTGATGGTGTTCACAATCAGAACCGCGGAGTCAGCTGTTGTGACCAGATAGGTCATCAGCAGAACCACGATGA
>NZ_CYTO01000019.1:0-6859 GCF_001458335.1 Cognatishimia activa | reverse complement strand
ATGAAGTTCACCGCTGCAAAGATCTTGTCGCCATCGGACGCGCCAGAAATTGCACCGCCTGCACCGCCGGTCAACTCTAGGTCAATCGCTGTACCGCCAGCCCATGTGAACCAGACGAAACACATCAGAGATGGCACAAAGATCGCACCGAGAACGAACTCGCGAATGGTGCGGCCTTTAGAGATACGCGCCAAGAACAAGCCCACGAATGGCGCAAACGCGATCCACCATGCCCAGTAGAACACAGACCAACCACCCTGCCAGCCTTCCAGCTTGGTTGCGACAGAGTCTTCGACTCCATCAGACCGCCAAACGGTGAACATCATTTCTGGCAACGCAATCAAGTAATCCCAAATACCAACCACCAATGCTTGGAGACCAAAGAAGGTTGATCCAAACAGCAGGAAGAAGGCGAGCAAGAAGATCGACAGGCCCATGTTGAGGTTGGACAGCCACTTAATGCCTTTGCCAACACCGGACAGCGCCGACATCGTTGAGGCCGCCATAATTACAACAATCGCCACAACGATCCCCATGGTGTTGGCTGTACCGCTTTCACCAATCAGACCGCCGATCCCGATCCGCGTGAGGCCCGCAACGAATTGCTCGACACCAAAACCAAGCGTCTGCGCCACACCAAGAATGGTCGCCACAACCGCAACGATGTCGATCAAAGCGCCCAATGGGCCGGACAAAGATTTGCCGAAAATCGGGGTCAGAGATGAGCGCATGGTCAACGGCAGACCGCGACGGTAGCAGAAGAATGCCAGCGAAAGTCCCGCGATCGCATAACACGCCCAAGCGCCAAAGCCCCAGTGAAGGAACGACCACTTATAGGCGTTGCGCACGTTTTCCGCAGTGCCGCCTTCGGCCAAACCCTTGATGACTTCCGGGTTATTGTTGAAGTGATACATCGGTTCGGCAACTGCCCAGGTCAGCATGCCCACACCGATACCGGCACCGAACATCATTGAGAACCAGCTGAAATTCGAAAACTCCGGCACATCCCCTTCGACGCCAAGCTTAAGCCGCCCGGCGGTTGGCCATATCGCCAAGACCACACATAGCAGCACGAAAAGCGCGACAATCCAGACATACCAATAAGCGGTATTGGCCAGAATAAATCCGTTGATGGCATTTAGAACGCGTCCGGCAGATTCCGGAAACACCACGGCCCAGATCACAAGCACCGCAATAATGATCTTAGAAATCACCGCGACATTCTTACTAAACCCTGCATAAAAACCGCTCTCAGCGGTCTCGATAGGCAGGTCCATTAATGGTGGCTTCATAGACATGATCCCTCACTGTTTATAGTTGGTAGAAACAACGCGGGCGGCCATAGGCCACCCGTTCGTTGTCTTTCAAACAGCATGCTGATGCGCCGATCAAAATCGCAGGGTGCAGTCCAGCCCCCCGGTTTTTTCTGTCTTTAATGTCCCAATTTTGCGGAGCCTGCCGCGCATGGGTGGCTTTTAACAACATACCCCTCGACGATCTCAGGAAAGGGAAAATTGTAAAGCCTCAAACACGCAGGGTTATGGTCTGTTTGCGACAAAACCGCGCATTTAAGACGTGATTTTAGGCCTAGAGGCTTTCGCCAAGCGCAATCTTGGGTTGCATCTGCTCGAACTTGCGGGGGCCCTCATTGGCTAAATCGGACAGGATTATCTCTGCTGCCCGCACCCCAATTTCACGTCGACAGGCGTCGGTTGTCGCAAGCGACAGGGGCAGACCCTCAAGGATTTGAAGATTGTTAAATCCCGCCAAAGCAATGTCCGTCGGAATAGACAGCCCCGCCGCAAGGCAATGCATATACCCGCCGACTGTCATCACATCGCTTGAGTAATAGAGGCAATCCAGATCAGGCGATCGAGCCAGTAGATTTGCAGTCAGGTCTCTCCCGGTCTGAATGGTCGAATCCCCAGAGTAATGCTCCTGATCCAGCAAGCTCACCCCGGCCTCATTCAGCGCTTCACAGAACCCATCAAGCCGTTTGATGGCCCGAAAATCCTGCGGCATCTTCGTGCCTATAAATCCGATCCGCCGAAACCCGCGCTCAAGAATCTGCCGACCCATCGCGCGGCCGGCTTCTTTATGTGAGATCCCCACACAATGGCCGACCGGATCGCCATCCGTATCCATGACTTCGACAACTGGGCAATGGGCGCTTTGTAACATTTGCCGCGTGTTGTCCGTGTGCTCTAACCCAGCCACAACCAACCCCGACGGCCGCCAGCTTAGCATTTCTCGAATGACGCCTTCTTCTTCGTCCAGATCGTAACCTGACACGCCCACGACCGGTTTCAACGGGCTGTCTTTCAAAACTGAAGAAATCCCCGAAAGCACCTCTGGAAAGACATAACTGTTCAGCGACGGCACCACGACCGCCACCAAATTCACGGACTGAGACGACAAGGACCCGGCAATGCGGTTTGGCACATAACCAATCGAGCGCGCGGCCTCTTCCACCTTCAGGCGGGTTTTCTCTGACACATCCGGCGCGCCACGCAATGCCCGGCTCGCGGTCATTTCACTGACGCCTACCAGATCGGCAACGTCTTTTAGGTTCAGCCGTTTTGTCATGCGCGCATCGTCGGTGACATCGCAGGCAACATCAAGGTTGAATTCAAGCCTCCGCCGAAAAAGCCTCGACTTTGCGATGTGACTTGCATTTTGCAATCGTTAGCGTTAACGGTGGCGCAAACGTTATCGCTAACAATTTCACCGACACTTCTGGCTAGGGCGTGGTTGGTGAACCTACATAATCGGAGATCTCGGGATGACCCTGAATATCGCTATTAACGGATTTGGACGGATCGGCCGCAACGTATTGCGCGCGATCATCGAAAACGACGTCCAAGACGTAAACGTTGTTGCCATCAACGATCTGGCACCGGCATCCACTCTGGCACATCTGCTGCAGTTTGACTCCGTCCATGGCCGCCTGAACGCGGACATTCAGGTTGAAGACGACGCGATGACCATCAACGGCAAGCGCATCGCCTTAACCGCAATCCGCAACCCGGAAGAGCTGCCATGGGACGGTGTTGATATCGCCTATGAATGCACTGGTATTTTCACAGCGCGTGACAAAGCCGCGACCCTGCTGAAAAACGGCTCCAAGCGCGTGCTGATTTCTGCCCCTGGCAAAGACGCGGACCGCACCGTTGTTTACGGTGTGAACCACGCCGATCTGACAGCCGATGATGTGATCGTCTCCAACGCGTCCTGCACAACCAACTGCTTGGCGCCTGTGGCGAAAGTTCTGGATGACACATTCGGCATCAAAACCGGATACATGACTACGATCCACGCCTATACAGGCGACCAGCCAACCCACGACGCGGCCCACAAAGATCTGTACCGTGCCCGTGCCGCAGCGGAATCCATGATCCCAACTTCCACCGGTGCAGCGCGCGCGATTTCAGAAGTGCTGCCACACCTGAAAGGCCGCTTGGAAGGCTCCGCGATCCGCGTTCCGACCGCGAACGTTTCCTTGGTGGATCTGTCTTTCATGCCAGAAAAGGCGGCAACCGTGGACGAGATCAACGCTGCTGTGAAAGAAGCTGCCGCAGGTCCTTTGAAAGGCGTTCTAGGTTACGAAGAACGCCCACTGGTTTCCATCGATTTCAACCACGACCCACACTCTTCCACTTTTGCGGCGCCACAAACATCCGTGACCTCAGAAGGCCTGGTGCGTGTCGTCAGCTGGTATGACAACGAGTGGGGTTTCTCCAACCGCATGGTCGACACCGGCCGCGCCATGGGCGCTTTGCTGTAAATCGACGAACTCTCCCCATCGTCGAATGAGAAAACCCGCGGTCTTGGCCGCGGGTTTTTCTATATCTCAGTCTTTGTCCAACGGCGCGTCCCGCGCCTCTCGTTCTTCCTTGGATAACTTCACGCCCCAGGTCCCCTTGCTGATCCCTAGATCGGCTGGCATCGGCTTGGTTTTACCCTTTTTGATCTCGCCGCCCTTTTCCAAGAACGCGCGGATCAATGCCTCGTCTGTCGTCTCTTTTTGAATTTGGCTCATTGCATCCCTCCAATGGCTCGATCACTTGCAGCCAAGTGATGAGACCACTGTAACAGAGGTATGACTCTGCGCCTAATTCTAAGACAGTTTAGATTTTGAAGATCGGTTGGAACAACCGCGGCATGAATTTCTTGAACCGCAAAGGCGCTCCGGTCGCTGCCAAGCAGATGCAGGGCTCACCCGGATCCGCATGAGGCGTGTGCTCCAGATCATCATCCGCGATCTCGATATCACCGACACCAAACCGGCCCGTCTCATCGCTAAAGCTGCCCTGCAACACCAACGTCAGCTCAAGGCCTTCGTGACTGTGTTCCGGCACCGCTTCCCCACCGGGGATGTAAAGCAGCCGAACAGAGCCCTCTTTGTCCGCGTGCAAGATCGACTGACGCACACCAAAGCCAAGCGACTTCCACTTCGGCGGCTTGCCTTTCAGCGCTTCCATCACAGGGCCCGGGAATACGCCGGACTTCTGATAAGACACGTCTTTTGGCGCAGGTTCATCCAACATGGCCATCACGTTGTTCTTCATGCCCGCCGACAAATCGGCCTCGGCGCTATCCATCATCACGGCACCACCAGCCATTTCATGGGCTGCAAGGCGTGCACGTGCTTCGTCAGACATAGAGATCTGGGCCGCGACCACCAATTCGTAATGATACGGCAGGTTGCCCGCCGCATACGCCGCCATCAGCGGGTCAGAGATATGATGCTTGATCGTAGACATCAGCTTCTCAGTTCCTTCAATTCATGGCGGAGCTTCTCAAGCCCCAACCGGATGCGGGACTTAATGGTGCCCAATGGCAACCCGGTCTCCGCTTGTATTTCGCTATGAGAAAGCTCCCCAAGGTAGGCTTTCTCAACCATTTCCCGTTGTCCTGGCTTCAGACGTGCCAAAGCCATGCGAAGGGTTTCTGCCTCTTGTTCCACCGCCATAATCTGGCTGGCGTCTTCATGCGAGGCCCCCTCGTCTTTCAAATCTGTTGAGAGCTCTTCAGGCATGACCCGGCTCTCTTTGCGGATCACGTCAATCTGGCGATTGCGCGCGATCTGATAAATCCAGCTGCTCACCTGTGCCCGATGCGGGTCAAATTGATCAGCTTTCCGCCAAACCGTCAGCAGGACCTCTTGAACGATCTCTTCCGCCTGAGCGCCGGACACGCCAGTACGCATCACGAAACCTTTCAAGCGCGGCGCATAGAAATCAAAGATCATCCCGAAGGCGACCCGGTCACGGTTGTTCTTTACCGCGAGCATCCAAACCGTCTGATCTGAATATTCCGTCTGCGTTGCGTCGTTCAACCTGTCCCGTTTCCCACGCCCTCTTTTCAGCGCCATTGGGGCGCCGCGATGGTGTTCATCTAAGGCATGCTCTGCGGTCAACATAACGGGATTACGGAGCAGGTCGAGATTTGGATCATTTTTTTCATCCAATTTTGAATTTTTCCCGTAAAAACAAAAAAGAACGAAAGAGCGCTTATGTCATTTGACCTCCCGCCCCCCCTGCCCCAACGCATTGCCATAATCGGTGGGGGTATCTCAGGGATGGCCGCCGCCTACCAGCTGGCCGATCATCACGATGTCACGCTTTATGAAGCGGCCCCAAAACTCGGCGGCCACGCGCGCACGGTCATGGCGGGCAAACATGGGGATCAACCGGTCGACACCGGGTTCATCGTTTTTAACTACGTGAACTACCCGCACCTCACCGCGATGTTCAATGACTTGGACGTGCCCGTCATCAAAAGCGACATGAGCTTTGGCGCGACAATTGATGATGGTCGCGTGGAGTACGGTTTGCGCAGCCTCGGCGCGGTCATGGGTCAGCGCCGCAACCTCACCCGTCCCAGCTTCTATCGCATGCTACGCGACATCATGCGCTTTAACGGCAACGCCGAACGACTGGCCCAAGACGGTACAACCATCGCCGAACTGGTGGACGAGATGCAGCTCGGCGATTGGTTCCGCCGCTACTACCTCATGCCGATCTGTGGTGCGATTTGGTCAACACCGCCGGAAGAGATCGCAAGCTTCCCTGCCCGCTCATTGGTGCGCTTCTTTCGAAACCACGCCTTGCTCTCCGCCACCGGCCAGCACCAATGGTGGACCGTTAAAGGCGGCAGCGTCGAATACGTGACCCGGCTCCAACAGAACTTAATCCAGAGAGGCGTCAATATCCGCTGCGGCGCGCCAATCCATTCCGTCCACCGCGATGCGACTGGTGTCAGCATTTCAACATCAGGCGCGGAACCTTCGCAATTCGATCAGGTGGTCTTTGCCTGCCATTCGGACGACGCGCTGAAAATGATCGCAAATCCAACACCCGCAGAAGCAAACGCCCTCTCCAATCTACGCTACCAGGACAACCAAATGATCCTGCATGCCGATGAATCGCAGATGCCGCGCCGCAAAGCGTGCTGGTCCAGCTGGGTCTACAAGGCGGATGCAGTGGATAATCGACCAGAGATTGGCGTGACCTATTGGATGAATAGGCTTCAAAACATTCCGGAACAGGATCCATTGTTCGTGTCTTTGAATCCAGTGCGCGAGGTGGATACGTCAAAAATCTACGACGAAAAAACCTTCCGCCACCCGGTCTTTGATATCGCGGCACTTAAGGCACAGAGCCAGATCGCGGATATTCAGGGTCAAAACAACACCTGGTTTGCGGGTGCCTACCTGCGTCATGGCTTCCACGAGGACGGGTTTGCCAGTGCTGTCCGCGTTGCCCGCACCCTCAATCGTGTTCCGGCTATGTAATTCGGCGGCGGATTTATTTTCCTTTTTATTTCAAATACTTAGCGCCGCCTTCTTACTAGATGA
>NZ_CYTO01000018.1:63191-76134 GCF_001458335.1 Cognatishimia activa | reverse complement strand
CTACCCTGTCAGACCAGACCACTTAAAGAGCGAAAATTGGATCAGAAAAAACAGAAAAAGTCTCCGCTATCATTACGAGCGGCAAGTGCGACCGGGCGTTCAGCGCTGTTCTTGGCTAAGGTCGCGGGGAAAGCTGGCTGGGCAATCGCCAAGCCCGTGGGTCGGCAGACAGGCAAGATCGCCGCAAAAGGGGGTAAAGCGGTCAAAGATCATGCGGCTGTAAAGTTCGCAGAATTTGAACTTAGACATACCAAATATACGCCGGAGAACTTCTTTGAAAAAGGAGCAATCTCTCTGGAAGACCTCGTCGATGCGCTGTTGATTGAAAAGCGCGGCACGTCGGCCAGGATCGTTACAGCGCTTTCGGGGAAATTGGCTGCGGCAGGTACGACAGCAAGTCTATTTTCCATCGCATCCATTCTCGGAACAGCCAGTACGGGAACGGCCATCTCTTCACTTTCAGGCGCAGCTTTCAACAGTGCCGCGTTGGCGTGGATTGGAGGAAGCGTTGTAGCTGGCGGGTGGATTGTCTTGGGTGTAGCTGCTGCTGGAGGCACAATCGCATATTTTGGATCTCGCAAGCTTGTTGGAAAATGGACCGGAAAACGGCGCAAGAAAAAATCCTTGGACCAGCAAGAAAAGCGGTTCGTCGAGGCCTGTTTGATGTTGGCAACGGCATTTCGTGAACGGGTAAAACAGAACGCCATTTTGGACCCATTCACCGCTGAAACCCTGCAACAGAACTTAAAACATGATCTCCTCGAACAGTTAGATGTCTGCATCGCCAAAGTTAGCGACTGGCCGGATCTTCCGTTGATGCGCCTTGAAGATCGCAAGGTAGATCTAGTCGAATTGTTCGATACCTTGTCAACGACGAATGGTCAAAAGTCATCAGTTAGAAGAAAACCCTCTGCGGCTGTCCCTGTCGTATCAGGTGTCGTATCCGCCACGATGTTGAAATTGATGTCGGACACCTTGCCTTCATTTACGGAAAATGAGGAGTTGGTCCTTCAGGCGCTACGTCGATCGAACAACAGCCTTGCTGATGCCAGTGAACTTGAGCTGTCTGAATACGTGCAATCGCTATCCGTTGAGCAAATTTCCGGGCTCAAAAACAACGTAAAGGGGATCTACCACGAACTCGCGTTTCAGCGGCAAGAGAACCTGGATGGCGACGAGTACATCGTCGAGCTTTTCGGCGACACGAACCATGCTGGCGCAGATGTCCGGATTATCAATGTTGACACAGGCGATGTTTCAGAAGTTCAACTCAAAGCGACAAATTATGCGTCTTACGTACGTGACCACAACGAAAAATACGAAAACATCGATGTGCTCGTAACAAGTGAGGTTGCTGCCTCTTCGCCAGATTGGTCTTCCTCTGAGTTCAGCAATGCCGACCTAACAGCTGACACGTCCTCAGCTTTACACAAGCTCGGACATGGTGCCGACGCGGACATTGTTGAGAGTATGGGCGTCGCTGCGATGGTGACACTTGCGGCCAATGCCAAGTCCATGTTGAAGGGTGAAGCTCTTTCAGTAGAGGCTAAACAAAAGATCATTCAGGACGGAGTAGTCACCGCAAGCGTTACTGGCTTGGTCCATCTTATTATCTAGCCGATTAAGGCCTGGACCAAATTAGAATTTTCACAACCCAGCGTCTCGCATACTTAGCGAACGTCTCCTTCACATTGCCGCAGCGTAGCATTCGCCTGGCCATCAGTTTTGCCGGTGCAGCGAATGGCTGGATCGACGGGTCGCACTGCGGCGTCCGACAGGTCAAGTGGACGGCTGCTTTGGGCCGTCCGTGATGGCCCCTTGGCGGGCCTGTCGCATGAATGCTGCACCGCCTCCGATGGCGGCAACGAGCCCACTGCGGAAGAGTCGAATTTGTGCAGCGTGCGCTCGCAGCGTGGATTGTGCTGCATTAGCGAAGATTTTGATGTGCAATACGGCGTAAGAAACAGCCATTCGCACAACCCGCAGCATAGATATAGCGGCTAAGGATCAAGTCGCGGACAAAGGGTGAATCCGCCGCGTTTGGACCAAGGTCTGCAATGCTCGAGGCAATATTGCGGCGTATTCCGGTAGGCTGGGCATTCACTGAAGCAGCGAGTTCATTTATTTGGTGGTCGTCTCCTAACTGAACCCAATGAATGCTTTGTTCTGTGCGGCAATTGCCAGTTTGGCATCAAGATTGCTTAACGGTCCCGACCGGTTGCCTTCTCTATTCCCGTTTCATACAGGGAAATCGACACCGTATTTTGCGGCCGCTGACCGCAAGACATCGGCGACGTCCGCAGGAAGTGCAATCCCCTGCTGTTGGGCAATTTGGTATTTCCGCCACTCGATTTCACCGGGTAGGTAAATGTGATCCGCATTCACGGCTTTGTCAGCGCTTTGGACGTGAGCTGTCAGCCCGTCCATATAATTCAAAAAATTTCTTCCCGCGGCGAAGGTGTCGGGATTAATTGCAATAAAGGTGAAGGACTGATTGACCGGTTCAGGTGTTGATGACACCCAACAGTTGACTTTATCCGGCGTGGGGCCGCCGCTGAGACCGGCACATAAAGCTTCGATCAGGAAGGCGAAGCCGTAGCCTTTATGCGCTGCGAAAGGCAGCAGGGCTCCTTCTTCGGGGTAGTGTGAAGGATCGTTGGTCGGGACTCCATCCTTATCCACAAGCCAGCCGTCGGGTATTGTTTCACCCCTTGCCTTGGCGCGAAACACCTTGGTCGCAGCGACGGCTGATGTCGCGATATCGAAAAATACAGGTCTTCCCGAAGTTGGAATTCCATAAGCGAACGGGTTGGTGCCCAGAACTGGTCCTTTTGTGCCCGGTACGGCTATGCATGGATCCACATTGCACATCGCAATACCGATCATTCCTGCTTCCGCAGCCATGACTGCAAAATAGCCCGCGGCACCAAAATGCCCAATATTCCGAGCAGTTACAGTGGCGGTCCCGGCATCGCGTGCTTTATTGATGGCCATCTCCATGCCGTCGATTGCCGTTTGGAATGCCATTGCTCTTTTGCCGTCGATAGACGCCCATGTCGGACCTTCATCGATGACAGAAGCGGTCGCATTCAGGTCCATTTTTCCGGTCTCGAAATTTTCCAGGAGTTTAGGGAGCTGCCGTGTTCCATGCGTATGAACACCCCACATGTCCGTTGTCACCAGTACATCTGCCGTTGCTCTAGCGCCTTTGGAGTCCAGCTTAGCCAGTTCCATCATCTTCAGACAGAGCGCCCTGAGGTCGGTTTCTGAGACTAACGTTTCGTTTTGGGTTGTCATGTTTGCCTCCGGCAAGTTCTGTTTCTCAAAGTGACACGTAGATGGCTGATTGCGGCTCACCCGTCCAAGAGGGCCTGCGCCGCCTTGATCATTCCATCCGATTGTATTGCGCCCAGATGGCTCGTGACGCGCGCTTTCCATCGTGGGTCGCCCGCTAATGTCTGGGGTATCAGGCCATCAATTCGCCCGATAGCGGCCAGCACCTCTTGCGGTGTTGTGGTTCCCGTCCATGAGCTGATGAGCGCCTTTTCCAGCGGGTCCTGAAGGCGATAAATATCCCCCGACTCGGTCTTGCCGGACGTATAACGAAGCCAAGCTGCGGTCGCGAAAGCGTAAGTATCGTAGGCCATGCCACGCTGCGCCAGCGCCTTAGTAGGGGTGAATATCCGTTGTCGCATCTTCTGACTTCCATCCATGGCAATTTGAAATGTCGAGTGGGCGATATTCGGATTATCAAAGCGATCTATGAGCGCCTCTGCATAGTCGTCGTAGTCGAAATCAGGGAGCGGTTTCAAAGTCGCGGCGGTAGAGCGGAGATGACGGCGAAGAAGCGCACGCAGAACCGGATTTTCCATACAAGATTTGATCGTGGGGTGCTCTGATACAAAGCCCGCATAGGCCAGAAGAGAATGAGACCCGTTTAACATGCGAAGCTTCATTTCTTCATAGGGTCCGACATTGCTTGTCATGACAGCACCTGCGCGCTCCCACGCGGGGCGGCCGCGAGGAAAGTCATCCTCGATGACCCATTGCGAAAAACGCTCTGTGCGGACTGCGCATTTGTCCGAATAGCCCGTTTGAACTTCGATGTTCCGAGCAAATTCTTCGGTGACGGCGGGTGTAATCCGGTCCACCATGCTGGATGGGAAGGCGACATTGATCTCAATCCATGCCGCCAGCTCCGGATCGACAGCCTCTGCCATCGTCAATGTGACAGCACGAACCACGCGGCCGTTATGCGGAAGGTTGTCACAGCAGAGAATGGTCAAGCCCGGCTTGCCTGTCTGCCGCCTGAGGTTCATCGTATGAACGAGCAGTCCGGGCACCGTGTTCGCAGCGCTCAGCTCTTCCAGATCCTCTTGTATGTCGGGGTGGTCCAGAACGATACCCTGCGCTTCTGGATCGTAATGATATGCTTTCTCGGTGACGGTCAGAGTGATTATTTTGCAATCAGGATGCGCCAACGCCTCTACGATCTGGCGACGCTTATCCCGTAAGGAATACGAGTGAGCGATGCTGCCAACAAGCGTATTTGTGGCCCCTTCGGCGTCGCATTCTTCAAGAAAATAGAGCCCGTCCTGGGCTTCAAGTGAATGCGCGAGCGCCTGCGATCGCATGCTAACCGCAGTTATTCGCCAGTCCCCATTGCTTTTGGAAAGTGCATTATGTGTATACCAAGCCTGATGCGCGCGATGAAAGGCACCAAGCCCGATATGAACTATGCCCACCCCGATTTGCTCCGGTTCGTAAGGCAACATTTTGTCATTCAACTGCACGGCCTTGCCGAGTGAAGAGGAGTGCATAATCAGGCGGCCTTGTATTCTAGCCCGGCGATGAGCCCGCGCAGCTCGGCGAGACCTTTCAAACGGCCGATCGCCGGATAACCCGGTTGTGATTTTCGATTGAGATCATCAAGAATGTCCTGCCCGTGATCTGGACGGAACGGAATGGAGTGATCACTCCTACCGAGGCTTTTGCGTCGTGTTTCTTCATCAACGATTGCTGACACGACCGCCGCCATATCAACATCGCCTGACAAATGTTCGGATTCATGAAAAGAGCCAAAAGTCTGTTTGTGTTCGCGAACGACATTACGCAGATGAATGAAATGCACCCGATCACCCAGTCGTCGCATCATCGTCGGAAGATCATTATCGGCGCGTGTGCCCAGTGAGCCAGTACAGAACGTTATGCCATTGGCGGGAATGTCGACCGTAGAAATGAGCCGTTGATAGTCGGCTTCCGTTGACATGATCCGTGGCAACCCCAGCAAGCGTATCGGTGGATCATCTGGGTGGCAGCACAGTCTGAGCCCCAGCTTCTCTGCATGCGGAGCGATGATTTCGAGAAAGTCGGTCTGGTTCCGAACGAGCTGATCTTCATCGATATCCGCGTAAAGGTTAAGATGATCTGAGATCTGATCCATCGTCATCGTATCGGCCCCGCCCGGCAAACCGCTGATCACGTTATTTGTCAGCCGTTTTTTATACGCGCCATCACACGCCGAAAACCTGGCGCGCGCTTTTTCGACAAGGGGCTCATCAAAATCCTCTTGGGCACCGGGGCGCTTAAGAAGGAAAACGTCAAACATAATAAAATCAACTAGATCGAAGCGCATGCAAGTGGCTTGATTCGGAAGCTGATAGGCGAGATCGGTACGGGTCCAGTCAAGGATTGGCATGAAATTATAGCAGACGATGTCGATTCCAGCTTCGGACAGATTGACAAGACTCGTCTTGTAATTTTCGACATGCGAGCGCCAATCTTCTGACTGGCGCTTGATATTCTCGGATACGGGAAGGCTTTCAACGACAGACCAATTCAACGGACTGTGAAGCGCCATCCCTGAGGTGCGAATCAGTGACTTGCGGTGACCTATTTCATCTGCAGTCCAAACCTCTCCCGGTGGAATATGGTGTAGAGCGGTCACGATTCCGCTGGCTCCCGACTGAACTATGTCCTGAAGGTCTACTTGATCCTTCGGGCCGAACCATCGCCATGTCTCGTACATATTGGACTTCTCGCATTCAAAAATTGCCGTTCTTATGGGACCGTAATAGTAGCGCGGAGACGCGGCGTCAATAAGGAGTTGACTAGTATGGTAGGCAACCGTTATGCAGGAAAAGGGAGCTGAACCATGAACAAACATGATCTGCAAAAATCGATAGACCCGACCGCGACGATTTCGCCGCAGGTCTGGAAGTTGCTTCGCCACCGGATTGTGAACAACGACTTGCCGCCGGGCCACAAACTGTCCGAAGGGGAAATTGCAATGGAGTTGGGTGTCAGCCGTCAGCCTGTACGCGAAGCGTTCATAAAACTGGCTGGTGAAGGTTTTGTAATGATCCGCCCCCAAAGAAGCACATTGGTGCGCGAAATAGATGTCGAGACAGTCCTGCAATTGCGCTTCGTGCGTGAAGCTGTCGAGGCAGATATCGTCAGCACCCTGGCAGAGGATCCTGATCCTTCGCTTGTCAAGGACCTGAGGGCGGAGCTGAAAAGGCAGCGTTCGATCCGAAAGGGTGATCCTCAAGCGTTCTATAGGGCTGATCAGGACTTCCACCGCATCCTTATGGAGGCGGCCGGCAAAGGTGTCGCCTGGAAGTACATTGACGAAATCAATGGTCAAATGGACCGGGTGCGGGTCTTGAGTTATGGAATTTTCCCGATTGAAGCGCTCATCGAGCAACATGCAGACATCGTGGAAAAGATCGCAGTTGGCAATCAGGGAGGTGCCAACCTTGCAATGCGAAATCACCTCAATGAAATGCTTAGGACGCTACCGGAGATCGTTCAGCAGAATCCTGAGCATTTCGAAAATATCACCGGGCTCGAAAGCTCAAAACTACTACCAAAAAGGGAGAAGAACGATGACTAACAAACTCAAATCGATGGTGGCGGGTACCCTGCTAGCAACTTTGGGATTTTCCCCTGCGTTCGGGCAGGACATGACACTGAAGCTTGGCCACCTTGCAAATGAGCAAAATGCCTGGCATCTCGCGGCTGTCAAATTTGGCGAAGAGCTCAATACACTGACCGACGGACGTATCGCCGTTGAAGTGTTCCCCAACGAGTCTCTGGGCAAAGAAATCGATATGATCAACGGCATGCAGCTTGGCACCGTTGACATGACAATTACCGGCGAAAGCCTTCAAAATTGGGCACCGATGGCCGCGCTTCTGGCCGTGCCCTATGCCTATTCTTCTCTGGATCATATGGATGAAGTTGCAGGCGGCGAAATCGGCAATGACATCGAGGCGCAAATCATTGAGCGCGCAAAGATCAGGCCAATCGCATATTTTGCGCGCGGACCCCGTAACCTGACGTCCAACCGCGCGATCACCTCCCCTTCTGAGCTGGATGGCTTGAAAATGCGTGTTCCGAATGTACCGCTCTTCGTTGACGTCTGGAGTGCCCTTGGCGCAAGCCCATCCCCGATGGCGTTTTCCGAGGTGTTTACATCTTTGCAAAACGGAACCATCGGTGCTCAGGAAAACCCACTCGCACTGATCAGATCAGCCAATTTTAATGAAGTTCAAACACACGTAAACCTGACTGAGCATGTTCGCTCCTGGATTTATCTGACCATGGCAGAATCCACATGGCAGAAACTGAGTGCCGAAGATCAGTCGCATGTCATGGCTGCGGCGGCGACAGCACAGGAGTATGAACGTGGTCTGCTGGAAGCCAGCCTTGCCGAAGATCGTGCTTACCTGGAATCGAAGGGCATGACATTCACCGATGTGGATGGTGCCGCATTTGCTGCCGCAGCAAAGGATGCTGTGCTGGCCAATGTGAACGACGAAGTTAAACCAATCGTAGAATCGCTGTTTGACTCTCAATAAACTGCTAAACGTTTGATCTTGCCGCCCGTCATGGGCGGCAAGACTTTCAACTTCCGAGGGGTGCTCATGCCAAGAATAATCGTTAGTCTTTTCCACATGTTTTCAGCCATGTCTCGGATTTGTATCTTTATCGCCTTTGCGGTCCTTGCCCTTGCGGTTCTTACGCAAGTCTTAGGCAGAAGCGTTGGAAGCTCGCCTGTTTGGACCGAAGAATTGACGCGATTTGCGCTAATTTATCTTGCTGCGTTAGGCGCCGGTTTCGGCCTCATGACCGGCGATTTGGTAAATGTGGATATTGTTTGCGACTTCCTCCCCGGAGAGTTTCCCAGATATTTCAGAATTGCCTCTTCAATTTTGACAGCCATCTTGGCAATCGCACTGCTACCCGGCGCGTGGAAATTCTTCCAAATCGGTGGCTTACAGATATCTCCGGCATTGGGACTTCAAATGACATTCACACACTTCGCAATCCTCGCCATGATGGGCTTGTTGCTGGCGTTCGCCGTCCTTCGTACCATGATGGACATTCTTAAGCTCGACTACCGATCTGTCGCTGGAGGGTCTGAATAATGGAAGTCGCCGTTCTTTTTGCTGTCTTCTTGATCTGTCTCATCGTAGGCGTACCAGTCGCCATTTCGCTCGGGCTGTCATCATTGGCCTACCTGTTGCTGACTGGCATCCCCATTGTGGTCATGTCGCAAAAGATTTTCGCCGGGATGGACGTCTTTGTACTTCTCAGCATTCCCGGGTTCATTTTGGCCGGAAACCTGATGAACAACGGCGGAATTACCGAACGGATCATTCAGTTTGCCAATGCGCTGGTTGGATGGATACGTGGCGGACTGGGGCTTACGAATATTGGCGCATCAATGCTCTTTGGCGGCATAACAGGTACCGCCGTAGCCGATGCAGCTTCAATTGGTGGCGTGATGATCCCCGGAATGAAGAAGGCTGGCTATCCGGCGGACTTCTCCGCTGCTGTTACGGCCGCTTCATCGACGGTTGGTCCCATAATTCCGCCGAGTGTGCCAATGATTATTGTCGGAGCTCTTTCAGGAATCTCGGTCGGGCAGATGTTCTTGGCTGGCGCCATTCCTGGCATCATGATGGGGCTCGCGATGATGATTACCTGCTACATCATTGCAAAACGCCGCAACTTCCCCCGGGAAGAATGGAGAGGGTTTGGCCAGTTGCTTCGCTCATTTGGAAAGGCATTTTGGGCAATCGCAATGACCGGCCTCATTCTTTTTGGCCTTCTTAGTGGGATCGCTACTCCGACAGAAACGGCGATTGTCGCCTGTGTATATGCATTGGTCGTAGGGGTATTCATATATGGCGAGTTGCGTTTCTCTGCCATTCCTCGCATCGTCGTCGAAAGCGGTGTTTCAGCCGCCTCAATCCTCGCTTTGGTCGGTTTTGCAAATGTCTTTGGCTGGATTCTGGTTTCGGAGCAAATTCCACAAGCGATTGTCAACGCCGTGTTGTCAGTGACAGATAGCCGCATTTTGATTATCCTAATGATCAATGTCGTGTTGCTGATCGTTGGCATGTTCATGGAAACAATCGCAGCGCTCATCATTTTGTTTGTGCCTTTGCTTTCTCTTGCTCAGGCCGCGGAGATTGAACCGCTTCACTTTGCAACATTTGCTGTTTTGAATCTGATGATTGGGCTTACGACCCCGCCTGTTGGTGTTTGCCTATTCGTTTGCTCTGGGATTGCCCGGCTGCCGCTCACTCCTGTCGTCATCGCAATCTTGCCATTTCTCCTGTGCAACATCATCGTTTTGCTGCTTGTTTCATTCATTCCGGCATTTGCTACATGGCTGCCGGGCTTGGTATTCGATTAGGAAATCTTATGAAAACGACTGTTTGTAAACTTCATGGAAAACACGACGTTCGCCTGGAAAAGGAAGAGGTGGATGATCTGACGACTGGTGCTGTCAGGGTTTCGAGTGTTACTGGCGGCATATGCGGATCGGATTTGCATTATTACCATGAAGGTGGCTTTGGACCGATCCGGGTTAGACATCCCATTACTGTCGGTCATGAGGCGTCGGGTCGCATTGCCGAAGTCGGGCCGGGAGTGGATAATGTCAAGGTCGGTGATTTGGTTGCTCTGAACCCCTCCAGGCCCTGCATGACATGCAAATTTTGCGAACGCGGAGAACTTGTGCACTGCCTGGAAATGCAGTTTTCCGGCTCAGCTTACCGTGATCCCCATGAGAATGGTTTTTTCCGTGGCACGCTTGTATTGCCAGCAGTACAAACGCACAGATTTTCATCAGAAGTAAGCCCCAGTGCCGCAGCCTGCACAGAACCCTTGTCGGTTTGCTTGCATGCCCGGGCGCAAGCGCCTGATCTTACCGGGCTTCGAGTCCTTGTGACCGGTTCTGGACCGATTGGCATTCTTTGTGCAGCGGTGGCGAAGCACGGCGGGGCATCCGAGATTGTTGTTACAGATCTTGAAGATGCCCCGTTGGCCGTTGCTCGGCAGATGGGAGCAACCGACACTGTCAATGTCCGCAGAGCGCCCGATGGTTTGGGCAAGTGGCAGTTCGACAAGGGCCTGTTTGACGTCGTGTTCGAGTGCTCTGCCGCCCCGCCTGCGATCAAAAGCGCTCTAACGGCACTGCGCCCACGAGGAACAATGGTGATGGTCGGTGTAACAGGAGATGCATCTGTTCCCATCAATCTAATTGTCAGCAAAGAGATCAAGGTCGCAGGAACCCATCGATTTCACGAAGAGTTCGCTCAGGCGGTTGCTGTGATCAACTCTGGCGAAATTGACCTCGGTCCGCTGGTTAGCCACACATACGACCCTGCTGACATTGAAGAAGCATATGCAACCGCCAGCGACCGCACCAAATCGGTGAAAGTGCATGTCGCCTTTGCCGCGGAAGATTGACGATGGGTAATTTGAGAATTGGTTGCGTCGGAGAGGCGATGGTGGAACTATCGCCATCTGCTATTCCCGGAACGACACAAATCGGTGTCGCGGGCGATGTGCTGAACACCGCCATCTATCTGCGACGATCTCTGCCTGTGAATCACAGCGTTAGCTTTGTTTCCCTACTGGGCGCAGATCAAATCTCAGAAGACATGGCCAAATTCATTGCTTCACAGGGGCTGGAGACAGATCGGTTGGGGCAGCTCCCCGGGTTTCTGCCCGGAGCCTACGCTATTACGACGGACAGTTCCGGCGAGAGGAGCTTTCATTATTGGCGCGAGAACTCCGCCGCGAGACAGATGTTCCAGAGGGGCGATGAAGACCGCTTTGCCGTCCTTGATGGCCTTGATGTCATCTATCTTTCCGGAATTACACTTGCGATCCTGCCCGCTGCAACACGCTGCACGCTTTTGGAAAGGATCAAGGCGTTCACGCAGACCGGTGGTAAGTTCGTGTTCGATTCAAACTATCGGCCAAACCTTTGGGAATGTGCCGAAGTTGCACGGAAAACGGTTCAATCCGCCTGGAAAATCTGCGACATTGCATTACCGTCTGTCGACGATGAAATGTCGCTTTTTGAGGAAACCACGGAAGCTGAAGTTCTAGATCGTTTTTCATCATATCAGAACTGTTTCGGCGCTCTCAAACGTGGCGCACTGGGCCCTTTTTCAATCAACAAGAATTGCGCTGAAGTCACTTTTGACCGGGCATCGGATGTCGTCGATACCACCGCGGCAGGCGATGGATTCAACGGCGGATACCTCGCAGCGATACTCCGTGGCTCAACACAGGAAAACGCACTGACCAAAGGTCATGAACTGGCGTGCCGCATTGTCATGCACAAAGGCGCTATCCTTCCCGTAAACGCCGACCGCCCGAATGCTGATGGGGTCTAAACAGAAAACCATCACGGGTTGAATGCAGAGTAACGTCGGTGACGACCGGAGGCATAAGCGATTTCCCTCTTCTAAATCTGTCCTGCATGCGCATTACAGCATCGGACCATAGGGCCCTCTCATGTCACAAGAACGAATTCAGGTTTCGTGGGCTTACTGTAACCGTCCGGTGTCCCCGCTCTGCCGAAGGTCGCTATGACCAGATACTGCCCAGTTAAAGATAATGGACAGTAACGAGGTTTGACATGGGCATGATGCGACATCACCGGCCGGTTACGACGCAACGACGTGAAGGTGCGGTCTCGGTTCAGGCCAGTTTGATGCTCGTGAACGACCGGTTCGGTGACATGCGCTGCGTCGCAACAAAAGCCTTGTCGCGGCTGCGAACAGATGCTGCATCAGCGAAGGTTGGAAATCCAAGGTCGGTTTTGTCCGCACTCCGGTCGTCCAATCAACCGAAATGCTGCGGTGACGATCAACGTCCGTTTTGGCGAAGCTGCGCTGCAGCACCCGATGCAGTCGCGGACGGCGGCTTTGGGCCGATGTAGCGTGCATCGGGAAGGTAATCGCCCAATTAGCAAGGTCGACGCTCTTGACTTGGCGAAATCAGAGGCGTTCATGCCAAACATGAATGACCTCTCAACACATTCGCTGGATGACCTGTCAATTGACGAGTTTTCGCGGCCCAAAGCGCCGAAGGTTCCGGCAGCAACAGACATTCACCGCCGCCAAGGTCGACAGCTGGCGGCCATCCACCGTCACTATCTGATGGAGATGGCCCAAATTGGAGCGGTGTTGGCGCGGATTGAAGCGGGAGACGCTCCGCCCGAAAATCTGAGGCAGATTGTACTTTCACTCGATATGGCGGAGAATTTACGGGCATTCGGAAACCTTTGCGGACGCGAGTGCCAGGTGCTCAAATTCCACCACGACATTGAAGGTTCCGATATGTTCCCCCGCATCGAGGCGGCTGGTGGAGGGAGGTTTCGCGAGGTCGTCGCCAAGCTGCTATCAGAGCACGAGGTGGTCCACGAGTTGATCATCCGCCTCGGCCGCGCTGCGGACGCGCTGATGGAAGATCCGGAAGAGGCGAACTTCGTTCGCGCCGCCACCACGTACCGAAAACTTGAAGAGGTCGTACGCTCCCATTTTGGCTATGAGGAGACGGAATTGGCGGAGGCCATCGGGTATTACCTCGGATCGATCTGAAGCCGCATCCGGAACAGCTATGCATCGTT
>NZ_CYTO01000018.1:61281-63023 GCF_001458335.1 Cognatishimia activa | reverse complement strand
CGAGATGCTGCGCTGCCTCCGATGGCCGCAACGAGCCCAAACTATCGATTTTCTGCTTCGCGGCCAATGGCGGCTTTTGGGCTAGAGGGCCAAACTTTTGGTACTGGTGTATTCGTCCTATTGCATCATCATCTCATGAACTGCTTCCATACCACGATCAGCCATATCTGTGACCTCGGCAGCGTGTTGTTTGAGCGCCGCGACAAGTTCTGTGTCTTGTGACGTTTGCGTAACTACGATGCCTTCGTCAGTCAGTTCGATCTCGGTTTCGATTTTGTCGCCCCGCTGAAAGAAAACATCCAAAGTCCGGCTCTGAATGATGATCTCGGGGTCGTCTTTTTCCTCTACGCGGCGGATCATTCCAAAGACATGGCTGACCAATTGCTTCATCACCTCTTCATCCGATGATCGCGTGACTGTACGGATACCATTGGGAAGATTGGTGACTTCCCGCGTGATAGTCTCAAAATTGCGGAACATGACTGCAAGTTCGGCGCTCTCTTCAGGTGTCGCATTTTCCCCACGTAAGCCCGGCATATTGATCTCATCATGTCCAGTTCCATCGGCCCCGTGCATATGGCCGCCCCCGGACATGTGCTGAGACATCATATGGAGGGAGTTTCCCTTGGCGTAGAAAACACCTCCTGCGGCCAGCGTCACCAGGGCAAATAGCCCGATCGCAATTCGATGTTTGCCGTATTTTTTCTGAAAGAAAGTCACCATCAATTCCGATACATAAGTATGTGTTGTAGTTCATCTATTCAGCATTCCGCCTAAATCACATATGATACAGATCATGTATCCGGAAATTGTTGCCCTTTTTGACGATGCCCAAACGACCTGCCTTGCCAAGGGGCAAGTCCTATTTCGAAACGCCGAACCGGTCAGATCTATGTTTATTGTGGAAGAGGGTAGCGTGGAACTGGTGCGTCATGCGCGATCTGGCACCCGCTTGGTGCTGTCACGTGTAAGGCCGGGAAATGTGTTGGCTGAAGCTTCAGCCTACGCGAAGGTCTATCATTGTGATGGGGTGTCGCTTTCACGATCACGCGTGAAGCGTGTTCCCGTTTCTGAGTTTCAGCAAAAGTTAACTTCAAACGCAGACTTGCAGTACGTCTGGGCCAAGGCCCTAGCGCATGAATTGCAGGCTGCCCGCATGAATGCTGAGGTGCGAACTTTGCGGACAGTCGCCGAGAAAGTTGATGTCTGGCTTGAAAGCAACAAATCCCTCCCACCGAGGGGTGAGTTGCAGGTTTTAGCGCAAGTTTTGGGCGTCACGCGGGAAGCACTATATCGGGAACTGGCCAAACGAAGAGCATAGCACAGGTTTGCATCAGGGAGCTCCAGAGGCTTCCATTAGGGCATCTGCAGCGAACTACTACTTCGTCCCGCAAAGTGTGAGTTCGAGCGTCCTCAGTTTTCGCGCTCACAGGGAATGTCGGCAAACCGAACTGCGACTGCAGCATTGGGACGTCTCTGGAGCCACAATACTTGAAGAACCTGCGCACGATACTCCAAGTACCAGCTTGTTGAACTCAGAGAATATTCGTAGTTCGAATATCATCGGCAACGAAGTCTATGAGTGCGCGGACCTTGTTGGGCAGCGTGCGCCCCTCGAGATAGACGGCACCAAGTTCACTGGCCTCTCCGGAGTATTCTGTGAGCAGTGGCAGTAACCTGGCCTCTTCTAGGTAATCGCCAAGCGCAAACCGAGGCGTGTAGGCAACTCCAAGTCCCTGAAT
>NZ_CYTO01000018.1:52765-61120 GCF_001458335.1 Cognatishimia activa | reverse complement strand
ACGGGAACGCTCCGGAAGGTTCCAAGCCGACGCACTTTGAAAGATGCCAAGTCGAAGCTCCCGATGCGGAATGCAACGTCGATCCCGCCAGTGGCCAGGTCGACATAAGTGTCGCTGAGTCTCAGATCGACTGACAGATCGGGATGGGTCTCGGCGAATCGACCGAGCATGCCGGCGGCGTATATCTCGCCGAAAGTGACCGGCGCCGAAACACGCACGACACCGGTCAGTCCGCGCGGTCCTTCAGAGACCTCAGCCAAGAGATCATCGAAATCTTCTAGCAGCAGCGGTGCACGCGCCAGTAGGTCTTCGCCTGCAGCCGTCAGCCCGACCTTCCGTGTAGTGCGTTGAAACAGGCGAACCCCAAGTCGCGTTTCAAGCTCTGCCACGTATTTTGAGGTCAGCCTGTTCGATATACCGAGTTGTTCAGCGGCGCCCGTGAACGAGCCAGACTGAGCCGTGGCGACGAATGCGCGGATCTGATCAAGAACATCCATATGTCTATTAAGAACATTTTGTGGATAGTCATTCAACACCTTCGCCATTTAGGGGGGCACATTGAGGGTGTATGTACGCTTTACAAAGACACGCCGCGACAACGGCAGCTTCTCGATTGGAATTCGACATGACCACACAGACCAACACCGATTACGCCGCCTTCGCGCTTCGCATCTCAAGCGGCCTCCTTTTCATAGCTCATGGCTGGCTCAAGCTCAGCGTCTTCACCATCGCCGGTACGGTCGGCTACTTCGAAAGCCTGGGTCTGCCAGGACTGTTGGCATACCTGACGATCTTTGCTGAGATCGCCGGTGGTGTAGCTCTTATCTTGGGCGTTGGAACACGCCTTGTTTCACTCGCCCTGATCCCCGTGTTGCTTGGCGCTACCTGGGTGCACTCTGGCAATGGCTGCCTGTTTTCCAGCGAGGGTGGTGGTTGGGAGTTTCCTCTCTTCTGGGCCGTGATACAGGGTGTGATTGCCACACTCGGGAGCGGCGCATTTGCACTGCGGATCCCGGGTCTTCAAAAAGCGCTTGGCCAGTTCGCCTAAGCACAACCAAAGCTCGGGCTGCGCTGTCGCGGCCCGGCACTTTCCTAGGAGCCGAACATGAAAACCCACAGTCTCCAAGATCTGAAGGATAGTTTCGCGCCATCCAACCGTATGCCGGTCGTCTTCCTTGGTCACGGCAGCCCTATGAACGTGATTGAAGACAACAAGTACAGCCGCGCATGGTCCGACCTCGGACAAAGCCTGCCGCGACCAAAAGCAATCCTCGTCGTCTCGGCTCATTGGATGACCAAGGGAACTACTCTGGTAGATTTCTCTGCAATGCCGCGCACAATCCACGATTTTTACGGCTTCCCCAAATCGCTGTATGAGCAACAATATCCCGCCCATGGCAATCCGGAACTTGCCAGCGAGGCCGTCGCGCTTCTTGCAAGTCACCGAGCACAGGAAGATGACACTTGGGGCCTCGACCACGGAGCCTGGGCTGTTCTGAAGTTTCTCTACCCTGAGGCTGACGTGCCGGTCTTCCAAGTTTCGGTCGACATGGCACGTGACCTTGATCATCAACTTGAAATTGGCCTGGCACTTTCGGCACTAAGGGACAGGGGCGTCTTGATCCTTGGCTCGGGAAATGTGGTGCACAATCTTCGTGAAATGCATGCCGGCAGCGAACCGCGGGACTTTGCGCTAGAGTTTGACACACTCTTTTCCGATAGACTGACGGATCGCGATTTTACGGCACTGGGTGACAGAAAGGCTCTCGGCACACTTTTAACGCGCGCTCATCCGACAGTAGACCACTATTTGCCGGCGCTAACCATCGCGGGGGCTTCGGACTCGCAGGACGAACTGACGTTCATGACAGATGCCATCGATCTGGGTTCGGTCTCTATGCGGTCGTTCGTATTTCACAGAGCCTGACAATCCACGCAATAGGCCAATTCTATTGTCGTGCGAAGCCCCAGTTGGCAGGTTAGGGCAGTGCGTGCATATGGATTACACAATGGACCTTACGCATCGTTAGTAATCGACCCGCTCAAAGCCATAGTTCCCAACATAGTCTCGCCATTCCACGAACACCGCTCTGGCGAAGAGGGAACACCCATGACTGGTGCGTCCGAATGCCGTTGGAATGGCGCTCCTGTTGGCTCGATTCCAACTGAAACCTCCTTGTGTGTCATAACTTCCGATCCGGACACGCGCATACCTATCGCAATCCCCGTCGTCTCGGTCGTCATCAATCAGGACGTCATAAACGCGGATTGAGCGGACGAAATTGAATTCTGGGCCGCTAATGTCGATGTCAGCGCGGTCTTGGACCAGCTGGAGTGCAAATTCTTCCGGCAGTAGGTCAGGCTTTGGACCGGCAAGATTCAAGACGGCATTCTCAGTAGTCAGCGGTTTGTTTGCAGGTGACAAAAGTGGTCGGGGGCGGTTCTGACTAGTGAACAAAATATCGTAGAGACGACCTCGATTATCCGACGGGGTAACTGGATCATAGGATGCACCCATCGGGCACCGCCAAATCTGCAATGGAGGTTCGATTGGCCAGGGAGTAATCCTCCGGATGAATTCGGCGCGGGCACGGGCGCACGGAACTGACGCTGGCCAGCCGCCAGAGAGGCATAGCAGTATTGCGCAGTCGATCTGATACGTTTGAGCCTGAACACGATTTGCAAGGCCTACGGACGAACCAAAAAGTGCGAGTAGGGCAACAATTGAGTATTTTCGAAATGTGCGAAGCATGTGAAGAATCCTATCGAGTAGGGCGTAGTCAACATGACTCCGTTAGTATATTATTGCAACTCTAAATATATGATTGATAAATTACGCATAATTGATCTTATGTTAATTACGGATGCTCCAAATTCATAGAGTTAGAATTGGCCAAAACTTGGCGGACGGTGTTGAGCAAGATTTGAAATCATATGGCTAGAAATTCGATTGCTCGTAGTGAAGGCCGTCGCGCACATTCGGCATTGCGCCAGCAAAGGTTCCGTTCCAATCTATTTTTGAGATTTTAAATAAGTGACTCTGGTGGGATAGTTCATGCTCGCTGGATGGGCAGTAAACAACAAAAGGTGGAGCTCGAAAGCCGCAAAATAGGCCCAAAAGATATGTTGTTTTGTGGCCTACCGCTTGATGGCGATCGATGATTGTCGGCTTTCCGAATCTTCCTGAATGAGAAACGCAATTGCGGGACATCGACAATTTGCGTCTAGGCTAAGGGCTCCTCAACCTGCCAAGCTAAGCTTCTCCGGAGCTCGAGTTTCATGGATGGAAGTGTAAGTGCCTTAACTGTCAAACCGGCAAAGCGCGCGTATTCTTGTACTCGTGCAGCAGGACGCTTGATTGGATTTCTTGTACCCCGGGCAGCGTTACCAACTCGCGGTTCATGAGTTCATAGAAATGATCAAGATCACGAACGATCACACGCAAGCGAAAATCAATCTCGCCCATCAAAAGCTGGACGACTTGAATTTCAGGGACCTTGGCAGCCTTGATTGCGAATTCTTCGATGGATTGTCGTCCGTGTGCAGACAGCTTGATCCTCACGAAGACAACAGTCTCAAAACCAAGTTTCTTAGGATCCAGAATGACCGGACGGTCTTTAATGATGCCATCTTCTTCCATGCGCGCAATCCGCCGCCAAACGGGTGATTGCGACAATCCTACGTGTTTTGAAACATCAGCTGCATTCAGGTTGCCCTTGGATTGCAGAGTGCGCAGGATTCGAAAATCGATATCGTCCATTACTTGCATGAAATATTCCTCTTCTTTCCATTTTGCACATTCACCATGCAAAATAATATACACGCACTTATCATTAAGAACCCACCTTGCAAAGTGATTACAATATTCTTTTCTGACACAAGGATAGTTAAATACTTGCATGAAGTTTGCGCAATAGAGGACTTTCTTGCACGTATAAACCTCAAACGGATCAGGAGGATTTGGACGTGATGCTTAGGAATTCCCAGTCGGACGAACGTGCCCGAGCAATGGCGCATCCGGGTCGATTTAATCCTATCCGTATACAAAGTGAGCATAGTGATACTGCCGGCCATTTTCGTGTCGTCCTTCAACCCGGAAAGTCCTTGCATGACGCTCTGGTTCATCCCCTGAGGCAGGTCGGTGTGACAAGTGCATCGACGACGGTATTGGGGGGAGTGTTCAGCTACCTAGAGTACTGCGTGGCCCCTCCTGACCCCCGCAAAGAGGCCGTTATCCGATATTCCGACCCAATCATTGCAGGCGCAAGCTATCTCGTTTTTGGCAACGCGACATTGGGCCGAAGTAGCGAAGACAACCCGATGGTACATTGCCATGCCGCGGTGCGCCGCGAAGATGGCGTAGTCATGGGTGGGCACATCATCCCAGAAAAGACCATTGTGGGGACCGATCCGATTTCGGTTCTTGTCACGTCGTTCGAAGGATTCGAGTTGCGCCAGATGTACGATCCCGAAACAAATATCCCACTCTTTCAACCAGTTGCGAGCATATAAGATGATGAAACCTATCATCGTAGAACACGGAACGATGGGCCGGGTAGCCTACGCGCGGATATCCCCAAACGAAGACCTTGTGAGGGGGATCGAGAAGGTCTGCCTTGCCCAAGGTTTCCGCAATGCGTTTGTGCGCGGTGCTTTAGGCAGCCTTGTAGATGCCAGCCTAACCATCAAATCGGATGGCTCAAAGATCTTGGTAAAGGGACCCGCCGTTGAGGTTGTGAGCATTGCCGGAGAGGTCCGCACGGACGGCGACAATGCGATCTCCGCGACCCTGTCTGGTGTCGTCGCGGACACCGATGGCACGGTCAACGGCGGTGCGTTTATTCCTGGCGGGAACACAATCTGCATGACCTTTGAGGTCACGTTGGAAGAATGGCTGCCAGCGGACCACGCTGCTTAGAGAAAACACGATAAGAATGGAAATATACATGACATCTAAGATCGTTGGCTGGGCTCATACAAAGTTTGGCAAATTAGAAGCTGAAGACGTCGAGGCGTTGATCGCCGAGGTTACAGGAACCGCTCTGTCCCACGCAGAAGTTGATGCGCAAGACGTCGATGGGGTTTTTGTAGGAGTCCTAAACAACGGCTTCTCCAAACAGGGGATGGAGGGTGCATTGGTTGCGCTCAACATTCCCGAGCTAACCTACACTCCTGCGGTTCACCTAGAAAATGCCTGTGCAACAGGGTCAGCAGCGCTTTATGCAGCGATGGATTTCATTGAAGCAGGCCGTGGTAAGATTGCTTTGGTCATTGGTGCCGAAAAAATGACGGCCAAGCCTGTCGCTGAAACGGGAGATATTTTGCTCAGCGCATCCTATCGTAAGGAAGAAGGCGATATCCCTGGTGGATTTGCTGGTGTCTTTGGCCAGATCGCCCAAAGCTATTTTCAACGTTACGGTGATAAGAGCTATGAGCTCGGACTGATCTCCGCCAAGAACCACGCAAACGGTGTGCACAATCCCTACGCACACATGCAAAAAGACTTTGGTGTACCGTTTTGCACAACCGTGTCTGAGAAAAATCCCTACGTGGCGGCCCCGCTGCGCCGCACCGACTGTTCCCTAATCTCAGACGGCGCTGCTGCCATCGTTTTGATGCATGAGGATGTTGCAATCGATGCAGCCCGTGCCATTGGATTTCGCGCCCGTATACAAGTCAATGATATTTTGCCGCTGTCGCGCCGTGATCCGACAGCCTTTGAAGGTGCACGGCGTGCTTGGGCGGATGCGCGCGAAACAGCGGGCATCACTATGGGCGACCTCGATTTCGTCGAAACCCACGACTGTTTCACCATGGCCGAAATGATAGAGTACGAAGCCATGGGCCTTGCTGAGCCCGGAAAAGGCGCAGCCCTTATCCGCGACGGCTATACCCATAAGGATGGCACTCTCCCAGTAAACCCCTCAGGCGGATTGAAATCCAAGGGTCACCCTGTTGGAGCGACCGGCGTGTCGCAGCATATTATGGCTTGCATGCAGCTGATGGATGATGCCGGTGGCATGCAGATAAAAGGGGCTGAGACAGCAGGCGTCTTCAACATGGGCGGTGCTGCTGTTGCCAACTATGTCTCCATTTTGGAGCGTTCGAAATGAGCGCCGCAGTCCCTAAAGGCGGCGTTGTTCCACACACCCGTCGGGTGATGAATCTGTCCCATGTTTTGCGCCAATCCGCCCGCCGTTTTGGCCACCAAATTGGGCTTGTTTGGGGTGCCGACACATGGACGTGGGGCGAGATCGACGCGCGCGTTGATGCGATGTGTCTTGCCTTGCAGGACAAAGGGATCACCAAAGGGGATCGCGTTCTGGTACAATCATCCAACTGCAACCAGATGTTTGAAAGCATGTTTGCTTGCTTTCGGATGGGAGCAGTCTGGGTGCCAACAAATTTCCGCCAAACTCCGGATGAAGTCGCATACCTCGCGCAGTCCAGCGGCGCGGTGGCGATGATTTGCCATGCCGACTTTCCCGACCATGTGACGGCGTCAAAGACCGCAGCACCGACCATCGAAACTGTGATTTCTATTGGTGCCACAGCTTGGGCGGATGACTACGACACCTTGATCGCCGCATACCTTGGCCATCACTTTCCGGTTGCCGAGGTCGAACATGATGACCCCTGCTGGTTCTTCTACACGTCTGGCACAACGGGGCGTCCGAAGGCAGGCGTCTTGACACACGGCCAAATGGGCTTTGTCATCACGAACCACCTTTGCGACCTGATGCCGGGCACGACGCAGGCGGATGCCTCTATTGTCGTGGCCCCGTTGTCACACGGTGCCGGGATCCATCAACTTGTGAACACGGCGCGGTCGGTCAAAACCATCATGCCACGTAGCGCAGGTTTCAACGGGGATGAAATCTGGTCGCTGATTGAACGCTGGTCTGTCACGAACGTCTTCACAGTGCCAACCATCGTGAACTTGTTGATCGACGACGAAGCTGTCGACACATACGACCGCAGTTCGCTGCGCTACATCATCTACGCCGGTGCGCCCATGTACCGCGAAGATCAGAAGCGGGCGCTGAAAAAACTGGGGCCCGTGCTCGTGCAGTATTTCGGTTTGGGCGAAGTGACAGGCAACATCACAGTCCTGCCGCCCTCACTGCACGCGGCAGAGGACGGGCCGGACGTCAAAGTCGGCACCTGCGGATTTGAGCGCACCGCGATGCAGGTCTCCATTCAAAATGAAAAGGGCGGAATGGTCAAATCGGGTGAGACCGGAGAGATCGCCGTCTGCGGTCCTGCCGTGTTTGCGGGCTATTACAATAATGACGAGGCCAATGCCAAAGCTTTTCGTAACGGATGGTTCCTGACAGGAGATCTTGGTCACCTGGATGACGAAGGGTTCTTGTTCATCACAGGCCGTGCCTCCGACATGTATATTTCCGGCGGGTCAAACGTTTACCCGCGCGAGATTGAAGAAAAGATCTTACAACACCCCGCCGTGGACGAAGTCGCCATTGTCGGTGTACCCGACCCCAAATGGGGGGAGGTCGGCATCGCCGTTTGCACAGCAAATACGGCCATCGATGCTGATGCACTCCTCGCTTGGATGGATGGCAAAGTCTCGCGCTACAAAATGCCGAAGACGGTTCAATTCTGGCCCGAGCTCCCTAAATCGGCTTACGGAAAAATCACCAAAAAATTGATCAAGGCCCAGCTCGTCGAGCAAGGCGTGATCCCGTCAGCCCAAAAGGATACTGCATCATGACAACCCTCACCATTTTGGTCACAGGCGGGCCGTCTGGCATCGGGCGCGGTATCGTCGAAGGCGTCTTGGCGCGGGACTGGACGGCTATTGCCGTTGACGTCTCCGAGGGTGCACTGGCAGATTTAAAGGCCGATATGTCGGAAGCCGGTGATCGGTTGATCTGTGAACCGCTGGATGTGTCCAATGAGGACGCTGTCAACAGTCTGATTGATCGGTTTGAGGCAGACGGTCATGCGATTACTGGCGTCGTCAATTCCGCAGGGATCGGTGCGGATGTGCCCGCACTCGACACCAAGATGGACCTGTTCCGCAAAATCATTGATATCAACCTACTAGGCAGCTTCATGGTATCCCAGGCAGTGGCCAGACACATGGTCAGGCGCGGCGAAGGCTCGATCATCAACATTGCCTCAGTGTCGGGTCTAACCGGAAATACGGGCCGAGTGGCTTATGGCGCTTCGAAAGGCGGCGTGCTGCAAATGACCCGTGTGATGGCGACAGAGCTTGCGCCCTTGGGGATACGCGTAAACGCAATTGCGCCTGGGCCAGTGAATACGCCGCTTGTAGAACGGATGCACAAGACCAATTCACGCGAAGCTTGGGAAAATCGCGTACCAATGCAC
>NZ_CYTO01000018.1:34431-52701 GCF_001458335.1 Cognatishimia activa | reverse complement strand
TGGTGACCAATCGTCGTTCGTCACGGGTCAAACTCTCGCCATTGATGGCGGGTTCATGTCGGCGGGCGTTATGTACGAGCCAGAAGACGCATGAAGCTTGTCAAACATCCTGGCCCGGTTCGGGCAACACGCTGTGATCTTGTGCCCTGCGCAGGACATGAGATCGAAGTTACACTGGCTGCAGATATTCCTCTGATGCAATCAGTAGAACAAGCCCTATCGCCTTTGGGCATCGACGGGGCATGGCTTGAGTGCGCTGATGCGCCGGTCAGTACGCTGTCTTATGTCGGCCCCGTCATCGACTCTGGGCAAGAGCGCGCAGCTTGGTATTCTGCAACGCGGCAGTTCGAGCAAGGCCGTATTGAGCGGATTGGTATGATGGTTGGACAGCACGAGGGTGCGTTCTTTCTTCATGGCCATGGTCTTTGGGGGCCAACCGAAGGCCCACTCTTAGCTGGTCATATTCTTGCAGGTGAAACCCGGTTGTCCAAACCAGTTACCGCGAAAGGCTTGGCGATTGACGGAGCTATGTTTGATCGCCGCCCCGACGCCGAAACGAAATTTGATCTGTTTCACGCAGTTGAAACCACGCCGAGCCAGGGTGATCTCGCAGCTTTGCGTTTGATGCCAAATCAGGATGTTACGACAGCAATTGATAATGCGTGCATGAGCTTGGGATGGGACTCTGCACAAGTTTACGGGCTAGGAAGTTTGAACGGTGTCACCCTTGAGGGTGGGGCAGGTCTTTCACCGCAGCCAACCGAGTTTCTAATAGAAAAGGCTGCAGCTGGTACGTCGGCCTTACCACCGGAAATTATCATCGTCGGATTAGAAGGAACGCCAATTCAAAAGGGGCGTCTGGTGCGTGGTGAAAATGCTGTGTTGATAACAGCAGAACTCATTCTCAGGAGAACACAGCACTGAGAACACGAGAGTCATTTAGGGAGGAAAACCATGACTATATCAAAACTGACTTCTGGAACCTGTGCGGTCGCGCTTTGCGTCGCCGCAGGGGGCACACAGGCTGAAACGCTCGATATGCAGGCTTATGTGCCACAAACTTTGCCCGTGCTGGGCACCGCAGGTGTTGATTTGGCCGAACGTGTCGGACGCTTGACGGGCGGCGAGATTGAGATCGTTTATCACGACCCCGGTGCCCTGGTTCCCACTAACGAAATTCTCGACGCGGTTTCAACCGGTGCGATTGCTGCCGGTTGGTACACTCCCGGTCTCGCCGAAGGTGTGATCCCGGCAGCACCCCTTTTCACCGCCTTCCCGTTCGGCCCTGACGCCGTTGAATATACAGCTTGGTGGTATCAAGGTGGCGGCAAAGAGCTCTGGGCGGAACTGTCAGCACCTTTCGGCATTCACACAGAGCTGTGCACGATGCTGGCACCCGAAGCTTCTGGTTGGTTTGCGGAGCCGATTGAAAGCCCTGACGATCTTGCTGGCCTGAAAATGCGCATCTTTGGCCTTGGGGCATCTGTCCTTGAAAAGCTTGGCGCGCAGGCGCAATCCATGGGCGTTGGTGACACCGTAACTGGTCTGAACCTCGGAACGCTTGATGCGGCTGAAATCAGCTTCCCAGCGCTTGATCTACAACTTGGGATGCAAGAGCACGCCAGCCATTACTACTTCCCGGGCTGGCACCAGCAAAGCTCTCTTATCACATTCATCGTCAATCAAGACGTTTGGGACGGCATGGATGACAGCCACCGTGCTGCAATCCAAGAAGTCTGCGCAGCCAACGTCGCCTTGACCATCGCCGAAGGTGAGTCGATCCAGCTTGCACCACTTGCACAGTTGGAGGCCGAAGGCGTCACCGTTCACCAATGGAACGATGAAATGCTCGCGGCCTTCCGAGGCGGCTGGGACGAGGTATTGGCCGAACGCACAGCAGCAGACGCCGATTTCGCTCGCGTGTGGGACAGCATCACGACCTTCCGTGCCGACTACGCAACTTGGGCTGATCTTGGTTACCTAGACTAAGACTGCCGAGGCGGGGGCGTCTCCAAGCCCCCGTCAACTTGGAACATAAAATGCTGAAAATCGCACATCTCTTTGAGCGGATCTGCCATTACGCTGCACGGCTGGCGGGTCTTTTACTCTTCGTTCTCACGTTTGTCGTGCTTTACGACATAATAGGGCGTCAGTTTTTCAACACCGGCTCTGTCGCATTGCAAGAACTTGAATGGCACATCCACGGCGCGATTGTCATGCTGGGGTTCGGCTATGCCTACACCCGCAACTCCCATGTGCGCATTGATATTGTATCTCAGAGCTTCTCGGACCGCACAAAGATGAAGCTTGAGATCGTGGGAATTGTCCTTTTGCTGACTCCCTTCTTGTTGGTCATCCTGTGGTACGGCGTCGATTTTGCGCACCGATCCTTTGTTCGTGGCGAAAGTTCATCGGGAGGACTGGGTCTTGATCATCGCTGGATTATCAAATCAGCAGTTCCCCTGTCTGCGCTCATCGCTCTGATGGGAGCCTGGTCCGTGCTCATCCGATCTGTCGCCGCCCTGCGCGGGCAAAACGTGTCCCCCTACCGAAAAGAACCCCTATGGAATTCCTGATCGAAGTGCTTCCAGCACTCATGTTTGGCAGCCTCGTTTTGGGGTTGTTTTCTGGTCTGCCCGTCGCCGTCGTCTTGGGCGGCATTACTGTTGTCTTCAGTATTATCGCGATTTCCTTGGGCGAGATGAGATTGGTGCAGATCTCACTCTTGCCAAACCGTATTTTTGGCGGCTCCATTGAAAATCAGGTTCTCATCGCAGCACCGTTGTTCATCTTTATGGGTGTCGTGCTTGAAAAAAGCCGGATAGCAGAAGACCTTTTACTAACCTTGCAAAAGCTTTTGCGCGGAGTGCCTGGAGGCTTAGCACTTGCGGTGACAGCTATGGGGACAATTCTGGCAGCCGCTACCGGTATCATTGGCGCATCCGTTGTGATGCTCACAGTCATGGCGTTGCCCACAATGCTAAAGCGCGGCTACTCGGCTGAATTGGCGAGCGGCGCAGTCGTCTCTGCCGGCACATTGGGCATCTTGATCCCGCCGTCTGTGATGCTCGTCTTTATGGGTGACATATTGACGATCAACTTGGCGAAACTTTTCATTGCAGCTTTGGTTCCCGGCCTCGTTCTGGCGGTCGTCTACATGATCTATATCGTGATCACAGCCACCATGAACCCAAGCAAAGCGCCACCTCTTCCGCCGCTGACAAACGCCGAAAGGAAGGGGCTTTGGCGCGAGGCGTCCTTGTCTTTTGCCTTGCCGTTTGTCCTGATCACAGCGGTGTTGGGCTCGATTCTTGGTGGGATCGCGACACCCACTGAGGCGGCAGCCGTCGGGGCATTTGGTGCACTTTTGCTGGGCTGCATCCGGAAACGGGTAAGCCTTGCTATGCTGGGCGAGGCGATGGATGGATCCGTGCGCACGTTGGCCATGTTGTTCTTCATCTTCATCACCGCCACCGGTTTCGCCTATGTCTTTCGCATCATCGGCGGCGAGCACTTTATTGTTGAAACCGCCCGCAGTCTCGACATGGGCGACTGGGGCATCTTGGCGATGCTGATGCTGATGATATTCGCGCTTGGGTTCTTTTTTGATTGGATTGAAATCACGCTTATTATGTTGCCGATCGTCGCCCCAATTGTCGGGTTGATGGACCTTGGCGATCACGTCGCCAAGGAAGACCTGATCTATTGGTTTGCCGTACTTATGGCTGTAAACTTGCAAACTTCGTTTCTTACGCCACCGTTCGGTTTTGCCCTGTTCTTTCTTAAAGGGGCGGCGGGTGATCTTGTTACGATCAAGCAAATATATCGAGGTATCATTCCGTTTGTGCTCTTGCAGATCATCGTATTGGCCTTGATTACGTGGCAGCCGTGGCTTGTACTGTGGTTGCCGAATGCTGTGTTATAGCAGACGTTTTCGGTCCAATAGCTCCTTTCTGTAGACTACCGACAGGCTTTGCCAAACGTTTCGGCAGAGTCTGTTTGGATTGCACCCGGAGGTACTGCTCAGTGTCACTTTTGCCGCAAGCCAATAAATCGCGCACTTCGAAATACATTATTAGACACAAAGTGGATCTTTGGGATGCCTGTATCCGAGAACATAGAAGGCAAGACCGTAGCAAGATTGCGAGCAGGTTCTCATCACGAATTGGTCGGATTATTAATCCTTTGGGAAACAGGCGAAGTTAGCCCACTCTGGTTCAACGAGCGCGGACTCAAAGTCAATTTGGAATGGTTACCTGGAGAGAGACGCAAAAATCTCGATCTCAGCTTCCTGTCGATCGGTTGAAGTCGCCAACCCAATGTCATCCCTAGACCGCATGACCGTTCCGCCAAAATGGTCCGGTCGTGTTGCCGCTTCCGCAATCGAAACAAGATCAATTGTTGCAATACCAATCGCGCGCGGGATCACAATCAACTCTATCACATCAATCCTTCTCTGGCCACTTTCCACACGAACTACAAATGATTGATGACAGTTTAGCCAATTGAGCTTGCATCATTGCAGCCAAATTCGTCGCCGCAAACAAAGCTGCATGCAGCGCTTCATGCCCTGAACTTCTGATAGTCTTTGCCACGCGTCAGAAACCTCGTGTGACAGCGCTAATCTACAATATAGATTATCTAAATTTTAGATATTTGGGGGTGCTTGCGTGTTTGCATTCTCAAGTTCACATAAGAGGAAAATTCATTGCGCTGCGCGATCCAGAAATTGCCCGTACTCGTCGCTGACTTCGCGTGCCTCTTCGAACGCACGTGCTCTCTCGTCACCCAGACAGCGGAAGTGCTCCTGAATGTCTTGGACATAAGCTTCGAAGTCTCGCTGAATGAGGTCCCGGTACTCCTGAACCGATTTGGGTTCACTTGGAACAAATGGCCGAACTGGGGCTATGCAGGTTTCAGCCCCTGCCCCGCTCACCGAGGCGACCCACAAAACTATAGCCCACGTAGCGGTAGAACTGCACAACCGGAGGTTTCCTGCACCCCATATTTCCTTGATTGAATCCATTGTGCATGCCTAATGGGTGCGCAACTAAACTACAGCCACAACACATAAATATACCTTGTGGATATTAATATACTATCGTATCTCTGGGCTTCAAGTAAGAATGCCTAGGGTTACGCCTTTGAAGAAAGCGTGAGCCGGGCAATGAACTGGGAAATCGAAGCACCAAATGTGGTCACGGAAGCTAGATTCCGCGAACTCGTGGAGGACGGCTATAGCGCTGAAATCCTCTGCCAAGAGTCCGCACATAAGAAGGGTCCCAGCTATTACGGGGTCTGGATTATGCGTGCTGTCTCCGACGATGGCATGGAAAAGCTCTTGGTTACTGCGCGTAACACAACGAGTGACATCAAGATCCGTGAATTCAAAACCATCACAGGCGTCGTGTCCTTCTTGGTTGGAATCGGCTTCTCGCATGCCGATGTTCCGCTCGAAGAGGGCCAGCGAACTACGCACAAGCTTGCAGCGGCCATCAAAGGCAGCAGCGACTAACCTTCTATTCATTTGGCTGCTTGCGCCACCTGCGGTAGCCCAAATGGTTCTGGTCATGGAGAGCGACGGCTCACTGACCGCCAAGCAATCCCAAAACAGCTTTGCCCGGAACTACAACGACGGTGTGGGTCAAAGTACGGCGGCCGATGCGCTCGCGATATTTGATGAACCTGATATTGTTGCAGCAACAGAAGAAACCCGCATTGCGGCCATTGCGCCGCGCGCGCGCCTGCCCCGCGCAGACGTTCTTTCAGCGATTGAGGCCACAGCACTGCGCTACGGCAGCCATTCCGGCCTACGCCGAGCGGGGCTTTCGGTCTCTGATTGGCTCACGCTCTTTCGTGCCAATATCGAAATCGAAAGCGCCTACCGACAGAACGCGGTTTCTAGTGCAGGGGCCATTGGCCTTGGGCAGTTGATGCCAGCAACAGCCCGCGATCTTGGCGTTGACCCGCGCGATCCGTTGCAGAACCTTGACGGCTCAGCTCGCTATCTCGCGATGATGCTGGAGCTATTCGGCGATCCGCGTCTTGCCTTGGCCGCCTACAACGCCGGCCCCGACGCTGTGCGCCAATATGGCGGCATCCCCCCTTACCGAGAAACCCAAAATCATGTGGCCCGCGTCATGGCGGTAGTCGCACGTCTGGAAGGAACCAACCCATGAGACAATTTACATCCCTGTTCACGGCATCATTGGCGCTGTTCTTACTGATTGCAGACCCCGCCCTCGCCCAAAGCATTGACCTCTCCCCAATTCAAAGTTTGCTACAGGGCATCGTCGATGCGCTGACAGGTCCACTCGGCGTCGTGATCGCCACGCTGGCCGTGCTTGGCGTCTTTCTCAGCTGGTTCTTCAACATCATCGATCTGCGCCAAGCACTCTGGGTACTCGTCGGCATCGCCGGTGTTGCGGCTGCCCCCACAATCGTAGCCGCAGTCTTTGCTGGTGGCTGAGCGCTCGCCCCTCTTTCTCGGCCTTGTGCGCCCACCCAAGCTTCTGGGCCTGCCCATCATGTATGCGATGGTCTGGCTCTTCGGCTCGGTGCTGCTGTTCGTATGGGTCCAGCACATCGTGATCCTTGGGGTTGCGATCGTGCTCTATCCCGTCCTTTGGAAAGCGGCCGATTGGGATCCCCGCTTTATCGATGTGATGATGACGGCGCTGCAGGAAACACCGCCCACCCGAAACCGGCCAATCCATGGTGGGGACAGTTATGCCCCGTGATGAAACTAGCTACGAGGCCGTCGACCCCCGCACCCTGACGCCGGAGTGGTATGCCCGAGAAATCCGCCTCGCGCATATGCTGCCCTATGTCAGTTTGGTCGATGACCAAACGGTGCGCACGCGGGTGAACGAATTATTCCAATGCATCCGCTTGGATGGGGTCAACAGTTATACAACTGATGATGCCTACCTCGACAAGGTCACGTCCCTCTTTGCCCGTATCGTCGCCCAGCTAGGTCCAGAATTCAGCTATTATGTACATAAAGTCTCAAAGGCGATTGCGCCGGAGCTTGAACCCGTGCGCGACGAGAGCTTTGCAGGCGAAGTAGATCGCCAGTGGCGAAAGAAGCTGGCGACCAGCGGGCTGCGCGACAAAACACTGACTCTCACAGTCATGCACCGTCCGCCCTCCAAGAGCTTTCTCCCGTTTCTCAATCGTAGTGCACCTGAGCGCTTCAAAGAAGAAACTCAAAAACGCCTTCGACGGCTGAACGAGGCCGTGAATGTCTTTGCCTCGGGGCTGGCCGATCTCAAACCGCGCGTGCTGTCGGCGAAGTCTGGCGAGTTGGTTGGGTTCCTCGGGGCGCTCAATACCGGTCAGGAACTGCCGCTCTTTCCGGCGAGCACCTACGGTTTCCTGTCGTTTAACGTCGCCAACACCCGAGTGACATTCCTGGAAGATCATTTTGAGCTGTCAGAAGGCGTCGTAGGCCACCGCTATGGCAAAAGTTTCACCATCGGCGAATACTCCGAGGCCACATCCTGCACGATGTTCGACATGCTCAATCTGCCAGTCGACATGATCGTCACCCATTCGTTCACGCCAATCAATTCCAACCTCATGGCCGGACGGATTAAGCGCCAGAAACGACAGATGCAGGCGTCACAGGACGCTGCATTGTCACTGATGGAAGCGCTCGACATCGCCGCCGATGATCTTGAAGCAAAGCGACAAAGCTTTGGCGAACACCACATGGTTGTGACGATCCTCTGCGACACCTTAGATGAACTGCAAACGCTGAGCGCCGAGATCGTCAATGCGGCCGCTGCTGAAGGCGTGAAGATGATTGGTGAACGGGTTGCGGCGAAAGCGCACTACCTCAGCCAACACCCCGGCAATCAGCCCAAGCGCGTCCGCGCCAGCGCCATCACCAACCGTAACTTTGCAGATTTCGCAGCGTTCCACCGCACACAACTCGGCAAGAAGGCCGATGACGTGCCTTGGGGCAAGGTGATCACCATGCTCCCGACGCCCGAGCAAAGTGCCTATCGGTTCTCTTATCACGAACAAGGGTCGCCCGATAAAGAGCCTACCAGTGGCCACACCCTGATCATGGGGCGGCCTGGATCAGGAAAATCCGTCCTGTCGGCCTTCCTCATGACCCAAGCCCGTCGAGCAGGCGCGCGGATCTTCGTCTTTGATTACCGACTTGGTATGGAGATGGCAGTCCGCGCCAACGGGGGCAGCTATGCAGCATTGAAGGCTGGACAAGCCACCGGCCTCAATCCGCTTTGGACCGAAGTTGACGATCGCGGCACGGCTTGGCTCTCGGACTGGCTGGCCACCCTGCTCTACCGTCCGGACAAGCCGCTGACGCCCGTTCAAACCAACCGCATCCAAGAGGTCGTGCGCCAGAACGCGAACGCCACCGATCCAGCATTGCGTAATTGGAAAGACTTTGCCTCGCTCTTTGTCTCCACCGATGATGGCGGCGATTTGCACCAACGCCTGCTCGAGTGGGCCAGCGATGGTCGCTATGGCTGGATATTTGGCCAATCCTTGGAAGATACGTTTTCTCTCGAGGGAGATGTGGTCGGGTTTGATCTTACTGGCATTCTGGATTCCGAGTCCGAGAAAGAACGGATGGCCGTGCTCAGCTACCTGTTTCGCCGCGTTGAACGCGAGATCGAAGATCGCCGTCCCACGATCATCGTGATTGATGAAGCCTGGAAGGCCCTCGACAACGCTTACTTTGCCGAACGCCTTTCAAATTGGCTGGTGACGGCGCGCAAGCAAAACACCGTAGCCGTCATGATGACGCAATATGCCAGCCAGCTGGAACGAACTCGCACCGGTAAGACCATTGTCGAGGCGGTCCCGACACAAATCCTGCTGCCCAACATCCGCGCCCACGCGTCCGACTACGCGATGCTGAACCTCTTCGAGAAAGAACTCGACGTGTTGCTGAACACAGGCAGCAACTCGCGGTTGGCCCTGATCCGTGATGATCGCGGTTCGGTGGTTGTCGATGCCGATCTCAGCGCATTGGGCCCCAACCTCACAATCCTCGGAGGCATGGAAAAAGGTGAAGCGCTTGTTGGCGCTGACTACCGCGAACGACCGGACTTTTGGAGACTACAATGACACGACCACTGATCCTTCTCGCCGCGCTTGGCGTGCTTGCCTCCTGCGCCCAATACCAAGAACCACAGGCCAATTGCTTCACGTTCCTTGCGGCAGTTGCACCGGTTGATCCCGATTGCACCTTCACCCCTCTTGGCACTCTGGAGGGTGACATTGCTGCCTAAGCTCGCTCATATCCTCTGCGTGTCTTTGCTGCCCGGTCTCGCGGTCGCTCAAGGCGTGCCAACGGTCGATAACGGTCTGACCGCACGCGACATCGTGGAAACCGGTGATCGTGAAGTCGATCTTGCGACCCAAGCCGACAAGCTATCCGTGCGCGAACTCATTGCCGAGATCGAGCGTGAACAATTGGAAACGCTGGCGCGTATTCTCGACGCGCAAACCAGCTTTGGAGGCCAAGGCCTGCCCGCAATGGTGTCCGGTTTGGAGTCTGGCAGTGGTGATCCTACCCGGTCGGTGGAAGCCGTTTATGGCTCTGGCGACATTGATCCCAATCCCGGTGGAACACAGATGTTCGGCGATGCGGCCCAGAATATCGAACAACTCATTATCCGCGTCGCTCAAGAGACCAGCGGCTTTGCAGGCGTAGGGCGCGCCGGACTCTCTCCCGTCCAATGGCGCGCCCTTCTGCAGGCCCTAATCTGGCAGGAAAGCCGCTTCACGATCGGTGCCCGTTCTCCCGTTGGTGCCTTCGGTCTGACCCAAATCATGCCGGGCACCGCAAGCGACCTCGGCATTAATCCCGCCTACTATGACAGTCCCTATTTGCAGGTACATGGCGGCGCGCGGTACTTGGCCACGCAACTCAACACCTTTGACGGCAACATCATCAACGCGCTTGCCGCCTACAATGCAGGGCCGGGCCGCGTGTTTGAATACAGCGGCGTGCCCCCGTTCCGCGAAACACAACACTACGTCACAGTCATCCCCGAACGCTACAATCTCTATCTCAGCCGGATCGGCGGTATCGAAGCCTTGGGAACAATCGATCCAGCGCTATTGGCCAACGCCAATCTCTCGATCACGGGGCACGGTGCCGCGTTTTACGGAAACAATTCCCCTGCTGCGATCCGCCAGGCTGCCCTGCGGATACGTGACATTGTTGAGCGCATTTCTGAAACCGAAGACGTTCAAGAAAGCGTCGCGCTCAATACCTATGCCCGCGCAGAACTTGTGCGTTTGGTCGCAGCTCGCATTCGGTTGCAGGCAGCAAGAACGCGCGTCTTGAGTGCGGAAGAACTAGCCCAAGTTTCTGCGCGTATGGCCGAAGGGGATTTCATGGATTTCACAATCGAGGAGCTGGACTAATGCGAAAATCAAATTGGGCATTAAAGACTGCATTGGTTGGCTCATTAGCAGCAGGGCTCCAATTCGCGCACCCTGCCCTCGCCCAAGGCGTACCCGTCGTCGACACCCAAAACATTGCCCAAAACATCCAGCAACTACGGCAGATGATCGAAGACGAGATCCTGCAAAACGAGCAGCTGACCCAGTTGCGCGAACAACTCGCCACACTCACGGACCAACTCGCCGAACTGCAACGGACCTATGAAGCGCTCACCCGCCTGGCCGAACTTCCAGAAATAATCCGCACGCAAATGGAGGATGAGCTCAACGGCCTTTTGGACCAAGAGTTCGGCGATATCATCGCGACCATCGAGGCCATCAAGAATGGGGACTTTTCTGGTTTGTCCGGGTCGGGCGCAGGCGAGATCGAAACCCAGATGGACCGCGTTCTGGCCGACCTTGGTTTTGATGACGATACCCTTTCAGAAATGGCCAGCAGCGGGAACGCGAGCGCCAACCGGATTGCGTCCCAAGCCACAACTGGCGCGCTGGTCTCGGCCGCAGCGCAAAACAGCTATGGCGATGCAGGCCAATCGCTTGAGCGCGTGGACCGGCTCGTTGGCCTTATCGATGACATGGATGAGTTGAAGGAAAGCGTCGATCTTAACACGCGCGTGACGGCAGAACTTGCGATTGCGCTTGTCGCCATGTGGCAGCTTGAAGCCATTCAAACCGTCGGTGACGGCACCGGTGGTGTGATCGATGCGGCAACCATCGCCGAAGAGCAGCGGTTCATGGATTTCACCTTGCCTGATCTCAATGCTGATTGAGGTGTGATCCGTGGCGAGTGAACAAGAGATTATCGAGGAAGAACTGGTCTACGGTGCCCTGCGGCGCGAACGTCTTTGGCAGCGGCTTGGCTTGATTGGCCTCATCTTTGGCATTCTCGGGTGTCTGAGTACCGCCGCCGTCGCAATCCTCGATGTCAATCCACCGCCTGTCGTGGTGCCTTATGATCCCGCGACCGGCTTTGCCTTGCCGGAGGCTTCTGTTGGGGCAACGACAGTCACAGAAAACCAGGCCATCATTGAGGCAGAAGTGTTCCGCTACATCAGTGATCGCGAGGTCTACAACCAACTCGACAACGATGTCCGGGTTCGCAGCGTTCTACGCCGTTCAGATGGTGCCGCCGAAGCCTCATTGCGCCAAATCTGGAACAGTGCAAATGCAGACTATCCGCCCACGCTCTATGGCACGAACGGACGCTTGGATGTCGAGGTTCTCAGCATCAACCGGATCGGCATCAATCGCGCCACGGTTCGCCTGCGGAAGCGCCTCAACTCTATCAACGGCGTTCAGACCGGCCTTTTCACTGCCACGCTTTTGTTTGAGTTCCGCCCCGAGACCAGCCGCTCCATTGATCAGGTTTGGTCCAACCCCTTCGGCTTTACAGTCTTGGAATATTCCATCCGCTCCGACAGATTGGAGAACTGACTTGCAACGAGTAATTCATATCGCACTCTTGTTGACGATACTGCCTGCTTTGGCAATTGCAGAGGCCATTCCGCAACGAGGGCCCAATGATAGCCGCGTCCGGCGCGCAACCTATCAAGAGGCTGAGGTCTATCGCCTCAACGTCTCCCTTACACATGTGACAACGGTGGAGTTCGGTGAAGGTGAAAGCATCCGCTCGATCATTGCAGGCGACACAGAAGGCTTTGAAATCGATGGCGTCCCAGGCGGTCAGGCCTTCGCGATCAAGCCCATCGCACGCGGCGTTCATACCAATGTGACCGTCTATACCAACCGCCGCAGCTATTATTTCAACGTCCAAGAGACCCAAAGCCCCACCTTCTATGTGGTTCAGTTTCGCTATCCTGATGATGAGGCGAGACCTACTCGCGCAATTGCCCAGCAAGCCCCGAACTATAACTACGGGGCGAGCTCACAGTCTGAATTCACCCCGACGCGCGTTTGGGATGATGGGACGTTTACGTATTTCTCGTTTCCCCGAAATGCGCCTGTGCCAGCCATCTTCCGATATTCCAGTGCCCGTGAGCGCACGGTAAACACGCAGGCCATCGAGGACGGTGTGATCCGCGTCTCAGGCGTGAACACGCAGTGGGTGTTGCGGCTCGGGGATGACGTGGTTTGCATTCAAGCAACCCCACCAGCAGGGGCGTCGTCATGAGCGATACCGGAGACGCAGAGCTCGAAAAACGCCTCGCCGCACTAGAAAAGGGCGGAAATCGCGGGGGTTCACCCAAGGCTAGACGCTCGCCCCTTCTGGCCCTCATCGTCGTCGCACTCGTTGGTGCAGGTGGCGCCGTTCTCTACATGGTCTCCGGACCAGATGAGGAAACGGCTCTGCCAACAGCCACACCTGATGTGTTTCAAAATGAGGGTGACGGCTTTGGTGCGATCGAAGCCATACCTCCGCCCCTTGCCCCGGAAAGCCAGATTGTCGTAGCCCCCGCCGCACCTTCTGAGCCCAACGCAGAGCTTCTCACGCAACTGGCTGCTCTTCAGGCCCAGATCGAGGAATTGCGTAACGCTCCGGAACCCGTCGTCGAAGAAGATACGGCGGCTGCGGACGCCATTGATGGGCTCACAGCTCAGATCGCGGCCTTGCAAACTGCGTCGGAGGCAGCCCAACAGCTGTTTCAGGATGAATTGGCGGCGCGTGATCGCGAGCTGGAACAAATCCGTATGGACTTGGAATTGGCGCAACTTGAGGCCAATCGGCCAGTGCCCGCGCCAGTTCCTATCGGACCATCCGAGGAAGACCTCCTTGCGCGAGAGGCAGAACGGCTGCGCCGCGAAGAGGAAGCACGCCGCATGGCTGATCTTGAGCGACGCGCAGCAGAAGAACGCGCGTTTCAGGACCGCCGCATCGCGTCCCCGACGATTGCATTTGGCGGAACATCAGGGGCGAATGAAACCCCGCTTACCGAGCGCACATTCGGCGAGGTGACGGATTTTGTCTTGAACGGCGCATTGCCGACCTCCGTCACCCAAGCCGAGGTGATCGCCAACCCGTCCAACACCATCATTCAAGGCACGATGATTCAGGCTGTCATGGAAACTGCACTCGACAGCTCCCTGCCCGGTCAAACCCGCGCCGTTGTCTCCGAAGATGTCTTCAGCTTTGACGGATCGCGCCTTCTTATCCCGCGCGGGTCGCGCCTGATTGGGCGCTATCGCTCAGGTGTCGATATTGCACAGCAACGCGTCACCATCGCTTGGGACCGGATTATCCTACCGGACAATCAAACCATTCAAATCAGTTCCTTTGGTGGTGACGAACTTGGCCGTTCCAGCGTAACTGGTTTTGTCGATACGCGCTTTGCGGAGCGCTTTGGCTCTGCAGCTCTGATTTCATTGATCTCGGCGGCCCCAAGTGCTGCGGCAGCCTCGGTCGAAGACGAAGCCGCAGCAGACGTTCTCGAGAATGTTGGCGATGATCTGGCAGACGCCACCGACAGTGTGATCAGCGATTATCTCTCCATCGGTCCCGTTATCTACGTCGATCAAGGCGCGCGTGTCACCGTCATGGTCGACCGCGATCTGGAAATATTTTGATCCGATGTCGCTGAGCTATCTTCAAACCTCACTTGATAAGCTAGACGCCGCGTCCCGCGACGATGTCATCGAGATTTGTATCAATCCGGACGGCACCTGCTGGGGTGAATTCCAAGGCGATCATTTTATGCGTTTGCTGGATCAGCGGCTGTCGGAGACTGCCGTCAAAGATCTGGGCAACCAGATCGCCTCCAGCGCAAACACCACCATGAGCAAGGACAGGCCCATTGTGTCGGTCTCGATTACCTACAAAGACCGCCCAATCCGCGCGCAGGTCATCACGCCGCCTGCTGTCATGTCGGCCATGTCGATCAGCCTCCGGTTTTTCTCAAGCCTTTCCCTCGATAAAATTGAGCTGTCGTTTCTGTTTGGCAAAGAACGCAAGCTTGAAGAGGTGCGGCAGGAGAAAACCCAAGAATTGCGCGCAATCGTGGGAGCCGGCGTGATCGACGATGCGCTGGCCTTTTGCGTTGAGAATAGGCTCAACATGATCGTCTCGGGTGGTACCTCGACCGGCAAAACCGTGGCAGCCCGCAAAATTCTCTCCCATGTCGGCGTTGAGGAGCGGATCATCACCATCGAGGAGGCAGCCGAGCTTCTGCCCGCCCAGCCAAACGTGGTGACGCTCATCGCCAACCGCGATACAGCATTCCAAACCGCAGATGTTCTTCTCACCGCGACGCTGCGCATGCGGCCGGACCGGATCATCCTCGGCGAGGTGCGCGGGAAAGAGGCCATGACCTTTTTGGAAGCCATCAATACGGGTCACGGCGGATCAATGACCACGCTACATGCCGAAACCCCGCAATTGGCGGTGCAGCGATTGGCGATCGCCGCCCTCAAGACGGAGATCCCGATGACCTATGCGGACATGGTTCGATACATCGAAAACTCCATCGACGTGATTATCCAAACCGGGCGTCATAACGGCGCGCGCGGCATCACCGAATTCTATCTTCCCGGCATGGAACAGATTGGAGCATCCGCATGACAACCTATGAATACGAGATCCTGATGTTCCCGATGGATCGAAAAAACAACCTGATCGAGATGCAGACCGCGTTGAATGCAAAGGGCCAGGTCGGGTGGGAGGTTGTCTCAATCAGCTCATCTGAATTTGCCAATATCGGGCACACGGCTTTCCTGAAACGTGAAACCTCCGAAGGCGCAGATGTAGGAGGCACGCGATGAAGCATAGGATTGTGCGCCTCACTTGGTTCACGGCTGTTTTGGGACTGGTTGCACCGCCCTTGCTGGCGGAGCGCAATCTAATCCCCAGCCTCGAGAACATTCCGGATGTATGCTCCGAGCGCCCAAACGAGCCAGATTGGATGCAAAACATCGTGCTGCGAGACGCCTACCAGCGTGTCTTGGTCCAGGATATTTATCGGGCACAGAACATGGAGCAGGTCGTAGAGACAGGATCCTGCGACTGCGCCACGCGCTTCCCAACTTGGGATGTTGCCGAAGGCACCTTCCGAGAAAACCATGCCGGTGCGGACCGATCAGACATGTTGCAAGCCTCGGACACCTACAACCGCCGCGCAAATAAACTTCGACCAGAGGTCCAAGCGATCTGCGAAGCCGCAGGCAATTGGTAGGAAAATCCTGAAATGAGCGTTGTCACCTACTTCGTTGAAACCTCCCAAGGCTATCTCGACACGGCCGCCGAAACTCAGTTCGGGTCTGTTGCCGCAACGGTGGGGACGTTGCTCGTCCTTGGAACTACGGTCGTTGTGATTTTCGTCTTTCTGAACATGATGTATCAGTACAAAGCGATGGACGGGCGAACGGCGTTCTGGCTAGCCATTAAGATTGGGTTGATCGGGATATTTGCGACCAACTGGGTGCAGTTCAACTCATTTTCATCCGCAATCCTCGCAGGGATCGACAGTATTGCCGGGGCGCTCGTCGCATCCGTGGGCGGCGGTGTGCCCGGCCCTTCCGGCACATTTGCGGAGGAATTTGACCGGCTCATTGCCGAGCTCGGGGAGTATCTCAATGCGGCAGGATCGGAACTCAACTGGATGGCGGGCGCAATGCTCGACATCGTTGGCGTGTTGATGCTTTCTATATTGGGCGGGCTGGCGGCGTTTATCTTAGTCGCGTCACGTCTGATGATCGCCCTGCTCATTGGCATCGCGCCCGTGATGATTTTTCTGACGCTGTTTGAAGTGACCAAAGACTACTTTGCGCGGTGGCTATCGGCGCTCGTGTCCTTTGCGATTTATCCGATTGTCGTGGCAGGTGTGTTTGCAACGATAACTGGGGTTTCGTCCGCGTTGATCGGTGAGCTTGGCGACCCGGAGGGGGCAACTAACATTGGGGCTCTCATCCCCTTCTTCATGATGGTGTTGATGGCCAAGGGGTTCATTGTCGCGACGCCGCTTATTGTACGGGCGATTTCCGGAAACATCATGATGCCAGCCTTGTCTGGCGGCTTGGGCGGAAGCTATGGATTTGCACGCGCGGCCATGGGTAATCAGCAAGCCTACAACCGCTACCTGATCGGTGGGGCACGCGGCGCGGAATATGCAGCCCTCAGGGCGCGGCAGTTCTTCGGGGCACAGCAGATGCCTGTGCGGCAAGGGATGGGACAAACTGGTCAGGCAAGTGGCTCAGGGTCACCAGGGACCGGGTCTCAGATGTTGGCGCAACTGGCGAGGCTGGGAAGGTTGGGGAGACGATGAGGGTCAATACGGGCACTCGACAGAATCGTCCAATGTGGCGTCAACACCTAGTTTCATAGGTTCATCGTCCGCCCAAGAAACCTTTTTTCTGTAAACTAAAGATGTTTACAGTTACCGCAAAGGCGATTTGTATCAAGAGGATTTTGAACGATCATAAGCGCTTACCAGCGCGTGGGCGCGCTTTTCTACTTCTGCTTGAGTCAGACCTGGCACGAAGAGAGCCGTCCCGATCCCAAAACCTGTCACGCCCGCGGATATCCAGCTGCTAAAGTCAGCTTCTCCGACTCCGCCAACCGCAAAGGTTTGCGTATCCTTCGGCAGAACTGCCTTGAGAGCCATGAAGCCGTTCAGACCGAGTATTGACGCTGGAAAGAACTTGAGCGCGTCCGCGCCGGCCGAAAGGGCACTAAAGCATTCTGTTGGCGACAGAACACCCGGAAAGGACTTGAGTCCCAAAGATTTTGTTCGGCGAATGACGCTAACATTAGCGTTAGGGGAAACGATCAGAGAACCACCAGCTTGGGATACCCGCTCGACGTCATCTTCCGTCAATACCGTACCAGCCCCAATCTCAGCGACGTTCCCATATTTCCGGGCCAGTTGCTCTATGGACTGGAAAGCTTTCGGAGAATTGAGAGGCACCTCGATCCTGCTGATCCCAGCCTCGATCAGAGCCCCACCAAGTCCTTCGACCTCCTCAGGACTCACACCTCTGAGAATTGCGACAATCGCCCGGCTCATCTTACCAACTCCGCATAGGCGTGCCGCAGGCCAGAAAGCGTGATATCTTTGTCTTCGACTATGATTGCATTGATCCCAAGGATCTTGAGACCTGCTCTGTATAGTTCGACAAGACGCGAATCTCCAATAAGGACGGTCTCTTGGTCGAGCCATTTCCGCCCCACACCACCAAGCTCCAGCCCAAGCAGATATCCTGAGAGCTCCGACCTGAGATAAGCATCTTCGGTGTTATTCAAAAGTGCCTTCGCTCGGATCGAAAAGAGCCTTGAAGAAATTCTAGTTGGGTCTTCAATCACAGTTTCCAGTGCCTCGATGAAAGCGTCCTGATCCCAACCTTCACCCCCGAGGGAATGACGCAAAACCGACTGTGACGAAAGCAGGCTAAATATTTCACCAGTCATATGGGTGTGGAATTCGGTGATCGTTCTATCGGAAACACGGACCCATTTGGTGTGTGTTCCCGGAAGGCAGATCACCCCTTCAAAATCCGGTTGTCCGGCAAGAAAGCCAGAGATCTGTGTTTCTTCGCCCCGCATAACATCAGCGGGTTCCAATTGCTTGAGGCCAGGAATAATAAACGTTTGCAGTCGCACATCCCTTGTTTGGGGAGTGACCGCTTCGCTAAGCCCCGGTGGAGCGCAAGGAACGGCTGAGTATGGGGCTTCCTTCCACCCCTCTCTCGCACCCGCCATCCCACAAACGATGACCGGAATTTGTCCATTGCTTCGAAGTGCATCTTCAACAGTTTCCATCAACGCCGCTTCAAATTCTTCGGGCCTGAGACGTGACATTCCCAACTCCGAACGACAAGTCGCAAGCACCTCGCCGTCACCCGCAATCAGCCAGGCACGAAGGTTCGTCGTCC
>NZ_CYTO01000018.1:0-34421 GCF_001458335.1 Cognatishimia activa | reverse complement strand
CCCATTCTACGTCCATGACCATCACCCCGTCACCGCCACGCCGCCGTCGATGACGAGCGCCTGTCCGGTCATCATGCGACTTGCGGAGGAGGCCAGGAACAGCGTCCCAGAAACGATATCGTCGGGCTTCAGATGCTCCTTTAGGCATTGCTTTTCCAGGTGAGTGGCTAGCGACGCTGGGTCAGCCCATTTGTCCAGCTGCTTTTGCGTCAAAACCCAGCCTGGAGCCAATGCGTTCACCCGAATACTTTGGGAGCCGAATTCCCGCGCTAAACTGCGGGTCATGCCGTTTAGTCCGGAGTTGGCCGTTGTATAAAGCGGGTAACCGGCCCCGCCCATCATGTAACTGATCGATGTGAGGTTTATGATAGATCCGCCACCCAACGTCTTCATGCCCTCCACGACAGCCTGACAGGCAAAAAAATGGGCCTTGAGGTTGATTGCCTGCATCCAGTCCCAGAACTCCTCGGTAACCTCTTCGGTGCTGTGGCGCTGGTCGTTGGCGGCATTGTTCACAAGGACACCGACAGGACCGTGGGCTTCTGTGACTTGCGCAATTGCGGCCTGAATCGCGGGTGTGTCCGTGATATCGCATTGGATGAACAATGGGCGATTGCCGGTCTCGTCCTCCATAGCGTCCACAAAGGCCGCGGCGTCGGAGCGCCCCACAAAAGCGACCTTGGCACCTTGCCGCAAGAAGCCTTCGGTTAAATTCGCGCCGATGCCCGAGCCTCCGCCGGTGATGAAGACGCTTTTGCCGTCGAGATCGTGGAATGTTGCAGTCTGGGTCATCAGTGGCTCTCTCGTGTGACGGGGCGGGTGTCGTTGCCAACAAGGAAATCAAGGTCCGCGCCTTGATCCGCTTGCAGGACGTGATCCACATACATTTTGGCATAGCCGCGGGTGTAATGCGGCGGTTCGGGTTGCCATGCGTCGCGGCGCTCGGCCAGTTCTTCTTCGGATACGAGCAATTCCAACTTGCCCTGACTTGCCGAAAATTTAATGCGGTCGCCGGTTTTCACCAGCGCAAGCATTCCGCCCTCGTTCGCCTCGGGCGTGACATGCAGGATCACCGTGCCAAAGGCCGTGCCCGACATGCGGGCGTCAGAAATGCGCACCATATCCTTGATGCCTTCTTTGACCAGTTTGGACGGGATAGGCATATTGCCAACCTCAGCCATGCCCGGATACCCTTTTGGGCCGCAGCCCTTAAGAACAAGGATGCTGTCCTTGGTCACCGGCAGATCATCGTTGTCAATTGTGGCTTTTAGCTCTTCAATGTTTTCAAAGACGTAAGCCTCGCCTTCGTGCTCCAAAAGATGCTCGCTTGCGGCAGAAGGCTTCACGATGGCCCCACGTGGGGCGAGGTTGCCTTTCAAGACCTTGATGCCAGCCGATGGCTTCAGAGGGTCGTCGATCGGGTAGATCACATCGCGGTTCCAGCATTCAGCACCGTCTGCATAGGCGCTGATGTCACCACCAAGCACAGTTTTGGCTTTACGCAAATGTCCCGACAACTCTTTCAAGATCACCGGCATACCACCAGCGTAACAAAAATCTTCCATCAGGTACTTGCCAGACGGCATGCAGTTGACCAACAGGGGAACGTCGCCGCCAAGGTCAAAATCTTCCAGTTTCAGATCAATGCCAACACGGCCAGCTATGGCCAGAAGATGCACCACTGCATTTGTGGAACCGCCAACGGCAGCATTGGCCAAAATCGCGTTTTCCAAAGATGCCCGCGTGATAATGTCCGAAGGTTTCAGGTTTTCGTCCACCATTTCGACAATACGGTTGCCGGTAAGGTGCGCCAACGCCATGCGACGTGAATCCACAGCTGGAAGGGCTGCGTTTGTCGGTAGGCTTAGGCCCATGGCCTCAACAAGCGACGCCATGGTCGAGGCGGTGCCCATCGTCATGCAGACACCTTTTGAGCGGCTCATACCGGACTCAGCCGCCATAAAATCTTTCAAAGTCATATCACCGGCGCGGACCGCTTCCGAGAATTTCCAAACATCCGTGCCAGACCCAATGTCATTGCCCTGCCATTTGCCATTCAGCATCGGCCCAGAGCTAACCACGATAGATGGCAAATCGACCGAGGCCGCCCCCATCAACTGGCCGGGTGTTGTTTTGTCACAACCACCCAAAAGAACAACGCCGTCGATGCCATAGGCGCGGATCGATTCTTCGACATCCATCGCCAACAAATTGCGAAACAGCATAGCGGTTGGCTTCATCTGGGTTTCGCCCAGCGACATCACGGGGAACTCTACGGGAAAACCACCGGCTTCCCACACGCCGCGCTTCACGCCTTCGGCCAGATCGCGCAAGCCGCTGTTGCATGGCGTCAACTCCGACCACGTGTTGCAGATGCCAATGACGGGGCGCCCATCAAAAGCATGATCTGGAAAGCCTTGGTTCTTCATCCAGCTGCGATGGATGAATCCGTCCTTGTCCAGCTTTCCATACCAAGCGCGGTTGCGGCGGTCTTTTGTCATTAAATTTCTCTTTCTTGCCAGTCAGGCGATCGCATTGGAACTCAGGCTACTGAGCCATGCACGATGTGAAATCGCATGCGATGCGACATTTCCGGCCTGTTTTTCCAGATGGTCGACGGTCGCCCGAGCGAAATCCCGCAGTTTGCGGTCTTGGGCCATGCGTTCTCGCGCGACACTTCGATTGAGCAATCCAAGACCGTCAAGAACCGGATAATGCAGAAGCTCTTCCACATGGGGAAGGCCATCCAAATCGTTGGTAAAGTCTTCCGGCCCGGGCATCCGTTCTTGCCAATTTATCAGTTTCTGACGCACTTGCGGCAGGATGAAGTCTGTTGCTACGTCGCGCCAGAATGGGCTGTCATCCCGTTCACTGACGTAGTGCAGATTGATGAAGTCGCGAAAGTCGTCCACTTGTTTTGCGATGGCCGCATTGTAGCGCTGCTGATTTTTCTGCAAGGGAGCGCTGATCTGCAACAAGTGGCGGCGGCAAAACAGTAAAACCGCGACGATAGTGCCGTGGATTGAAGTCGCTTCCAAAGGTTCGAGAAAACTGGATGCAAGCCCGAGCGCAAGAACGTTGCCGCGCCAGACCTCGGAGATACGTCCCGCGTCGACAGGAATATCGGCGCGTGGCTCGATCTTGCGACCAAGCACACCCTCGATCTCCGCCAAGGCGATATCAGGTGACGAATGGCGATCCGAATAGACATATCCGCATCCGATCCGGCCCTGCGTCGGGATCTGCCACATCCACCCCGACGCTTGGGCCCATGCGTGCGTAAAGGTCGGAATTTCCTCGTCTTCGGCAAGGTCTAGCCAAAACGGCATCGCGCGATTGACCGGCAGCGCGTCGGAATAGCTTACCCAACTTGCGCCCATGGTCCCTTGGATCAATGTGCGGCGGAAGCCGGTGCAGTCGATGAAGAAGTCCCCTGCGATCGTTTCCCCAGTATCGAGTCTCAATTTGGTAACGCAGCCCGATTTGCCATCACGCTCTGCACTTTCCACAAGAGCATCGATCTTGGAGATGTCAGTTGCCTTGCGGCGTAAGTAGGCTCCGACTTTGGCCTGGTCAAAATGATAGGCGTGGTGAAAGCGGCTTACAGGAACGCGGCGGCCCCCCATTTCGGCTACCGGCGCTTTGCCGGTTTCCATGAGCTTGGCGAAGATATGCGGCGCGGAAACGGAGCGCCCGGCGGCAACGCAAAAGGTGTCGATCCAAGACCCCGCCCCCGGAATCCGATCGGTCAGAGCATAGGCATCATCAATCGGACCATCGTAGACATGGCCAAGCCGCCGCCAATCCCGATGGCGTATTCCATACTTGATTGTAGCATCGGTATGGGCGAGGAAATCTTCCTCGTCGAAGCCGAGTGATTGTAACACGCCGCCGAAGACTGAGGTTGTACCTTCGCCCACCCCGATGGTCGGGACTTTTGAGCTTTCAACGAGCGTGATACGCATTGGTATCCCTTGCCGCTCGCTTTCTGTCTTAAACAGGTGCGCAGCTAGCCAGCCGGCGGTACCCCCGCCGACGATCACCAGATGGGTCGGGTCGGATTTGGTCATGCCACTCGCATTACTTTTGCCCCGGACAGCCAGCCCGGAAGCCAATCGCCGTGGGCAGCAATCAGGGCGTCGACCAGAGCCCATATCTGGTCTAGGTCCAGTTCTGCGCCAGTATGCGGGTCCATCATGGCAGCATGGTAAACATGCTCCCTATTCTCCGTTAGCAACGCCCTAACGGTCAGTTCCTGCACATTGATGTTGCTGCGCATAATCGCGGTCAATTGCGGTGGAAGCTCAGGCACTTGAGTTGGCTGAATACCGTTGCGATCCACAAGGCAAGGCACCTCGACTACGCATCCCTCGGGCAGGGCCGGAATGTAGCCTCGGTTTTGAACATTTCCGTAAATGACGCTCGGCACACCAGTCCAGACAGAGTTAATAATCTCAGAGGCGTATTCGATCGAGTTCGGGACCTCGATCTTATCGGCCTTTCGATATTCCTCCAGCTTGTCTTTCCAGTCCGCGATCTGCTCAACACAGCGCTTTGGGTATTCGTCCAGCGGGATGCCAAACCGTTCGATCAAATCTTCACGACCCGACTTGATAAACCACGGGACGTACTCGGCAAAATGTTCGGAGCTTTCTGTCGCAAAATAGCCCAGCCGTTTCATCATCTCATACCGGACCTTATTCGGGCATCGCGGATTCGAGGTGCTTTCGGGCCGCGGAAAGATACCCTGTTCATATCCCTGATGAAGTTGTGGGTAGAGGTCACGGTAGCTTCCATCAGCTTCTACCTGCTCAAATTTCAGGAAGTATGCGACATGGTTAATACCTGCCGACAAATAGCGGATATCGTCCACCGGCAATTGAAGGTCACTTGCCAGTTCGGCAGCTGTGTGTTGCACGGAATGGCAGAGCCCAACTTGCTTGATATTCGGATAACGCTCGGCAATAGCCCACGTATTGATGGCCATCGGATTCACGTATTGCAGCAACAGCGCATCCGGGCAAACGGCAGTCATGTCTTCGCAGACCGACCAAAGGTGCGGCACGGTCCGCAGACCCCGCATGATCCCGCCGATTCCAAGCGTGTCGGCGATTGTCTGGTCTAGGCCAAATGACTTGGGGATCTCAAAATCGGTAACCGTGCAAGGTTCGAACCCGCCAATCTGAAAAGCAACGACGACAAAATCAGCGCCTTCGAGCGCCTCTCGTTGATCAAGGTGAATCGAATGTGTTGCCTCAACGCCAAGCGAAGCAACCATTTTGCGGAAGACAACTTCGCTTTCTTCCAGCCGCTGTTGGTTGATATCCATGAGCGAAACATGCGCACCTTGCAACGCTTCGCGCTGAAGAATGTCACCGACGATATTTGTCATAAATACTGTCGATCCGGCACCGATAAATGTAATTTTTGGGCTCGTCATAGTCGTCTCACTTTCTTAATCAGTCTTTTGGTCACACCCGGTACCCTTCGATCACATAAATCGTTTCGGGCCATGCCAACGGCAGGTTAATCCCCGAGGTCATCAGAACCCGGCCTGACAGTCGCAATGCCACCGCCTTTAGCGCGTTGTCGCCACGCGAATGTGGCGCTATTTGCTCGGGGTTTGCGAGCCGGATTTCATAAAATGCGTCTGCATCCAGGCCGCTCAGGCGTAGGGCGCGCGGCAGGTTTTGCTCCGAAGTTGCACTTTGTCCTGCGAAGACGACGAAGCGATCCCTATCTTTTGCGATCTGAATTTCTGCGGTCACCGCAGGGTCGTCGCTATCGAGGGCATGGATGTCCCCAGCCATCATCCAGTCGCGGTTGTCTTTAAACCACGCAGTGATGCGCGCCAGTTTGGCCTCGTCTTCTTTGCTGAAGCTACGCAAATCGCTCTCGAATCCCATTTGGCGCATTGCAGCGATCCATGCCCGGAACTCCATCGTCAGGCTGCGACCTGTCGTGTGTGAATGTTCCGCACCGACATGGCTGCCCGTTATGGCCGATGGGATCAACAACGCAGCGGTCTGTTGCATCCGCAGTCGTTCGTGCGCATCGATGCAATCTGACAGCCAGACTCGGCTTGTGTGCTGTAGGATGCCATAGTCAATCCGACCCCCACCCGAAGCACAAGTTTCGATCTCTACCCCAGGGTGGGCCTCACGCAACCGCGCGAACAATTCCATGATACCACGTGCCTGGGCTGCATCTGGCATCGGCAACAGACGGTTGTGATCCCATTTGAAATAGTCGATCTCATTTTCAGAAAGGATCGCATCGAGTGCGGTAAACAGGTAATCGCGAACCTCGGCCTTTCCGAGATCCAGTGCCAACTGATAGCGCCCGGTGACTTGATCAGCCGGTCCCAATACCCAGTCAGGATGGGCGCGGTAAAGATCGCTATCGGCGTTGACCATCTCTGGTTCCACCCAAAGCCCGAACGTCATACCAAGCTCGTGTACCCTGTCGATTAGCGGCGTCAGCCCATCAGGCCATTTGCGCCGGTCGATCTGCCAATCACCGAGGGATGAAGTATCGTCATTACGCTTACCGAACCAACCGTCGTCCAGCACGAACCGCTCTGCCCCGATACGCGCGGCGCGCTCAGCCATATCGGACAAGGTTGCGAAGTCGTGGTCAAAATAGACGGCCTCCCAGCAATTGTAATGCACGAGCCGTTTGCGTGAAGGATCTGACCATGTAACAACAGTGTCCCGTACATGAGCCTGCAACTGCACTGCACAACCATTGAGGCCTGTGTCAGACCGAACGATCGTTAGTGGTGCGGTCTCGAAGTGCTTGTTGGGCGCACGTTCCGAACCTGCGCTATTACCGAACTGGATCATGCGGTGACCATCCGGCAGTTCCTCAGCAATCATCCTGTGCCCACCTGGCCAGCCATAGGCAAAGGCCATCGCTTCACCTCTGGTAAAGCGTGCGTCGGGCGTTGCAGTATAAACGAAAGGTGGCGTTTCGTGGCCAGAGCGGCCTTGCCGTGCTTCACGCAGTCGGGCGCCAACCGAGAAAGGCTGACGCTGCATCCGGAATTCTCCATTCCAACGACCCGAAAACTCGATCAATTCGGTCTGCGCGCCAGGGACCGGCAGGACCGGTGCCGAAAGCCAGCCCAATCTGACCGGCGTAAGTGAATCGATGCTGGCCCGAAGGGTCAACACGCCATCAAGAGTAATTTCGGCAGTATAAGTCAGGTCACCCGAAACAGCCGAGACAATAAGAGTCTGACTTTTAGGTGTGATTGTTGCCGGCTCAAACCGCAGGGAAATCTCTGCGCCGTTGCTGTCAAGAACGCGCAAAGCCGGCTGGCCCAAATGGACGCCATCGGAGACCGGGCATATCGTTAACCGCGGCAATGCATCCACCATTCCACCGGTCATGTCCCTGCAGCCTGCGGCGGCCAATTGGGACAAATCTTCGGCTTCGGATAGACGCGGGCCAAAATAGGCAATGCATGGAAGTCCGTTCGTTGGTTCCAGCACGAGTGTCTGAGTGCGATCGTCAATTCGGTACATTAGGCCACCACCTTGAAAGCTGCGTCGACCAGACGCTTTGTGTATTCTGTTTTTGGTGCTTCAAGCACTTGCGATGTCGGACCGGTTTCGATGATGTCTCCGTGCTGCATGACCATCACGTTGTGGCATAGGGCCTTCACCACTTTCAGGTCATGGCTGATGAACATATAGCTTAGGTCGTGCTTTGCCCGCAGGTCTCGCAAAAGGTCGATGATTTGGGCCTGAATTGACAGGTCAAGCGCCGAAGTTGGTTCGTCGAGTAGGATGAATTCTGGCTGCAAAACAACGGCACGAGCAATGGCCAGTCGTTGCCGCTGGCCACCGGAAAACTCGTGTGGGAAACGTTGCATCGCATCGCGGGGCATCTGAACATCGTCCAGCGCCTGTCCGATCAGTTCTTCACGCTCGGCCGCATTTTTACCGATCCCGTTTACGATAAGTCCTTCTTCAAGGATTTGCCGGATGATCATACGAGGATTAAGCGATGAAAACGGGTCCTGGAACACCACTTGGATACGGGTGCGAAACGGACGCATCTGCTTGCGGGTGAGGCCATCAATGCGTTCGCCGTCAAATGTGATTTGTCCGCCGTTCGGCTCCAACAGCCGGATCATGGCCATTCCCAGTGTGGTCTTGCCCGAACCGCTTTCTCCGACAACGCCCAACGTTTCGCCTCTCCGAATGCTGGCAGAGATATCGTTGACTGCAACAAGATCAACATGTTTCCGGCTCATCAAGCCGCCGTGCGCAATCCGAAATGCCACGCGCATATCTTTAGCCACCATCAGCGGTGCCGCGTCGGGATCCAGCTCATCTGGGCGACCCTTAGGTTCGCTTTCGAGCAGGTGACGTGTGTAAGGATGCTGGGGGTTGGCAAAAACGTCCTGTGTGTTTCCCCGCTCGACGACCTCGCCGTAACGCATCACGACCACCTTGTCAGAGGTCTTTTCGACAACTGTTAGATCGTGAGTGATCAATACGACCGCCATGTTATGGGATTTCTGCAGGTCTTTGAGCAGCGTGAGGATTTCCGCCTGCACGGTCACGTCGAGCGCTGTTGTTGGCTCGTCCGCGATCAGAAGGTCCGGTTTGTTGGCGAGGGCCATTGCGATCATGACCCGCTGGCGTTGACCGCCCGACATTTCGTGCGGATATTGGCTTAGCCGTGCCTCGGGATCAGGCAGTTGAACCTCTTGAAAGAGCTTTAAAACTTCAGCCATCGCCTGCTTCTTTGGCATCGGGCGGTGTATCTGAATAATCTCAGCGACCTGATCTCCGACCCGGTGGATCGGATTGAGCGATGTCAATGGCTCCTGGAAGATCATTGAAATTCGGTTTCCGCGGATTTCCTGCATTTCGAGCTCGGACAATTCCAAAAGGTCGGTTCCATCGAACCAAATCCGGCTATCGGCCCCGACACGTGCGTTTTCGGCGAGCATCGACATTATGGCCCGGGCAGTTACCGACTTGCCCGACCCGCTTTCACCGACAACAGCAAGTGTTTCGCCGCGCGCCACTTCGTAGGACAAGCCGCGCACGGCGTTTACGGTGCCGTGAATTGTGCGAAAGTCCACAACGACGTTTTCAATTTTCAATAGGGGATCAGTCATTGGAATACGGGTCCATTGCATCGCGCAGGCCGTCACCAAACGCATTGAAAGCCAAAACAGAGATTACGATCATTCCAACTGGCGCCATCAACCAGGGGGCGGCCGCGAAGGATTGGAAATCACGCACTTGATTCAGCATTGTCCCCCAACTGACCATCGGAGCCTGCACACCGACGCCAAGAAAGGATAGGAAGCTTTCCAGCAGGATCACTTCAGGTAATTGATAGGTTGCCCAAACGATGATGTGTGATGAAGTGTTGGGCACGATATGGCGCCCGATGATGCGTTGGTCCGATGCCCCGACTGCTACGGCCGAACGAACATAGTCCATTGATCGCAAAGAAATAACTTTGCCCCGTAGTTCGCGGCTCAGGTCCGCCCAACGGAGCAAGACAAGGATCGATGCGAAAAGGATGAAGACGGTGATGGGATCAGCGCGACGCGGCAGGATCGCCACAAGCGCAAGATAGAGCGGCAAGTCAGGAAACGACCTCACGAATTCAACAATGCGCTGAACCAGCATGTCGAATACCCCACCAAAATAGCCTGAAGATACCCCGACTATTGTTCCAATGAAACAGGAGGCGGCCATTACAAGGAAGCCCATGAGAAGGGTCACTCGTGTGCCTTCTACCATCCTTGAAAACACATCACGGCCAAGGGAATCCGTGCCAAGCAGGTGCACAAACCCTCCGTCAGTGGTTCCAACTAGGTGAGTCTCGAATTCTAGCCCCAGGAACGTCCAGGGATCACCTTTCACAAATAACGCGAGATTATGGCGAACCTCCGGGTCGGGCACGAATTTGATCTCGAACGTGTTGGGATCCATCTCTTCGGCATAGCCTAGGACGTAGGGCCGGGTCAGGCCGCCTTCGGGCGCAAAGACCTTTGGCATCTGCGGCGGGCTGTAGATGGCAGTTCGATCCTTCGTCTCACCGTCATAGGGAGCGATGAACCCTGAAAAGACGGCTGTGATCACGATGAGCAAACATCCAATCAGCCCGACGACGCCGTACCGGTTGCGCAAAAAACGGCGGCGAACAAGCTGCCAGTAGGAGAGACCCGGGCCCGTCGCGGTTTCGGCATTCATTGTTTCTGTGGCCGTGGGTACGTCAATCTGAGGTCGGTTATCGACCATCGGTTTGTCGTCGGTGGGGTTGTGTGGCTGTTTCATTGGTATCCCCTTAATTCCGGCTCATCGTGGCGCGGCGAACCCGAGGGTCCAGCAATGCCAGCATCAGGTCAGCGAACAAGTTGCCCAGCACCAGCAAAACGGCCACCATCATGAAGATCGCGGCGACGACATACATGTCGCGGTCGCCGACGGCGCTCAGAATCAATGGGCCAACCGTAGGAATGCCCAGAACGATTGCGATTTCGATCTCGCCCTTGATCATGTAATCGAACCGCGTCCCAATGTTCATGATGACTGGGTGCAGAGCATTTGGTACTGCATGCTTGTAAAGGACCTTGCGACGGGACAATCCTTTGGCGCGGGCCGTTTCAATGTATTGCATGTTCATTACGTCGAGCAGGTTTCCCCGCATCATCCGCGTGGTGTACGCCTGTCCGGCCCAAATAGACACTACCAGGATCGGCCAAACATGCTTGAGAAAGTCCCAGAACTTCGCCCAATTCCACCCATCTTGTAAGATGTACTGAGGCGAATTGACCGCTCCAATATAGGGCGAGTGCCAGACGATAGCGAGGAAGTAGAGGATCACGAGCGAGATCACGAACTTCGGAATCACAATGCCCATGAAGGCAATCAGCGTGGCGATATTGTCGCCCAGTTTGTATTGGTTGGTCGCCGCATAGATGCCCAGAAGCACTCCGAACGCCTGACCAATGACGAGCGTCAGAACCGCCAGCAGCAGCGTACGAGGAAGGCGGGTTCCTATGACATCAGTTACAGGACGATTTTGCTCAAAGGACATACCGAAGTCGAAGTGGAACACGATGTTCTTGAGCCAGGTCACGTACTGAATCGCAATTGGCTGATCGAGGCCGAGCCGCTCTCGCATCGCTTCGGCTTGGGGCAGAAGCTCGTCGTAGGACTTGCCGGTCTGGGCTGCAGTGTTTGCAATCCAACCGTCAACGAAATCGCCGGGCACAGCTTGGATGATTGCGAAGGATACGATGGAGATTCCCAAAAGCAGTGGGATCGACATCGCAACGCGTTTCGCAAGAAAAACTAGAAAGTCCATGAGACAAGTGCTCCCGACTTATGGCGTCATGAGGAAAGTGCGAAAGTAAGATGTCCCACCCCCGCGCTTTGCGGGAGTAGGACGAGTTGCGGTCACGTAGCTTAGTATTGGGCTACGGTACCAGGGAGGAGCTCTTCTGTTTGCAATTCAGCAGGCACCCACAGGCGTTCACGGATTACCGCGTCTTCAGCCCACTCGTACATAAAGACTGGTGTACCAGGATGCGCATTGCGGACCCGCTTGTTCACCAACAGAGCCGCAGGAACCTGAACCAAACCAATATTGTAGTGGTTCTCTGTAAGTAGTGCCTGCATCCGCTTGGTAATGTCCGCCTGTTCAGCCGCATCACTAGATGCGTTAAATTTCAGAACAGAGTCCGCAAGTTCAGCTTCGAACGGAAGGAAATCTCGACCTTCCGATCCAGCTAGGTGGAACGCTGGACAGATTTCGGACGTCGGCAAGTTTCCGCAAGTTTCCCGTGTAGGCAAAACAAAGCTTACACGCTGAAGAATTGCTGAGAAGCTGCCAGAATTGCGGATCGGATCAAAGCTGGTTTCATCAACCGGCGTTGGCAATACGCGAATTCCGATTTCAGCCAACTGCGATGTCACTGCTTCAACCTGCTTACGGTCGTCATTACGCTGAGACTTGAAGGTCATGTCGATGACAAGGTCTTCACCCGTGCCAGGCACGTTCAAGATCCCGTTGCCGTCCGTGTCTTCCAGACCGAGACCGGCCAGAAGCTCGTTCGCGTATCCCTGATTGAACGGCGTGTAGTCAGTCGAAGCCGCATCATAGTAAGGTGAACCGCTCGCGAAACCACCCATGTATGGATAAGCGAATGGACCACGTGCCAAAGCTTGTCCTAGAGCGTCTCGATCAATTGCCGAGCTAAGCGCTTCGCGGAAATCTTGCTCACGGAACAACCCACGCAGTTCAGCGTCGTAGTCGCTGTCAGCCATGTTCTGAGCAAAGTTCAACTCGATCCGGAACGCCAATGTCCGCGGTCCGAACTTAGCAGTAACCGGGGCGTTTTCATCCTGGCTTTGCTTAAGCGCTTCAACGTAGTTGCCTGGGTTTTCCATGTTCGACCAGTCACCGGTACCGGCGACAGCTTGTGTCGTACGGTCGTCCCAAGTCGTCAACTTGAAGTGCATCTCGTTGAGATAGGGCAGCTGATTTCCGGCATCGTCCACTTTCCAGTAGTATGGATTGCGGCGAAGGATCACCAGTTCATCTGGACGGTGCTCGACTGGAACCCACGCACCCAAAACTGGAACCGGTACATCGCTTGACGGCATTGCGTTCAGGTAATCGTCGTAAGAAGCGTCGGAATTATAGGTCGGATGAGAATCGCGAAGCACATGGCTCGGCCCCGGGCAACCTTGAATATAGGCGAGACCCTCGACAACAGTTTCCGATTGTGCGCTTGGGAATACGAACTTGAATGAGTAATCGTCGATTACCTCAAGGCTCGCTCCACCACCGAAAGATCCAGCCTGAATGCGGCTCGTCACGTTTTCATCTTCGACGTTGTCGTTCCACCAGAAGGCGATGTCATCGGTATCAAACGGATCGCCGTCAGACCACTTGACACCTTCGACAAGATGCATGGTCAGCTCGGTCATATCTTCGCTCCACTCCCATGAGTGGGCTAAGTTAGGCAAAGGACCAGTCTGGTCTTCGGCGCGAACTTGCCAACGCGGACCTTGGCGTACAAGGCATTCCTGAACGGCCATGTTGATGCCGCCCCAACCTTGGTGCTGACCGGCAATCCAATGGAAGCCTTCAGGACGTCCACCGATTACGTGACGGAAAACGCCGCCATATTCGCCGATCCCGTCAGACATTGCTGAGGCATTAAAGACCAATGGATTGGCTGGCAGTCGCTCAGAAACAGGCGGAAGTGCGCCACTTGCGACCAGTGCGTCAAGGAACGGCGCTTGGCTGTAGTTATCGAGCGAACGGTACGAATACAAATCGTCACGACCAATCAGGTCGTATTCAAGGCCGGCTAGGCTCCGCTCTGGGGGCATCTCATCGGCATTTGCTGTGGTGATTCCCAGCGTAGCGGCGCAGACGCCGCCCAGCAAGAATCCAGTACAAGTGAGTTTGTGAATCATTTGGTTTCCTCCCTTAGAATTTTAGCATTCTCCTTGAAGGTATTTGTCTCGTCCTCCGGTTTTATAACAACTTCTTCCTGTTTTTGCATATTGATGCTAAAGTCTCATCTCAGGTGTCGAGTCCCCGGTACTCGGGCCGAGGCATGAAAGGCATAGCATGGCACAAAGGCTAAGTTCTGTTGACGCGATAGTTCCATTTTCGGAGTCTGTTGATCAGACCCGCGTACCGACTCCAAACAACTTCATCATTGAGAGCCACAAACCGACACTCTTTGATACCCCCTTCCATCACCACACATCGGTGGAATTGAATTTCCTTCAGAATTGTCATTTGGACTACTCATTCTCGGGCCAGGTAGCAAAGTTGAAGGCCAATCGACTGGTCGTGTTTTGGGGTGCTGCGCCACATAAAGTTACCGATGTCTATGGGGAAGGACGTATTACCAACATCTATCTTTCGCTGGGTCAATTCGTGCGTTGGGGTCTGCCGTCCGATCTCGTGAAAGCCATCCTAACCGGCGAAGTAATTGCTTCTCGAAATGATGATCCATTGGACGCCTTGCTAATCAACAGGATCTACAATGAGAAGCACCTTGAGCAGACCCCCTGGCGGCGAACGCACCTTGCCGAAATTGAAACGCGGTTGCGTCGGCTTGCGTTAGAAGGGTGGTCTACGCTGATTTCAAGCCCAAGCCGGGGCAATGGATTCTCAGTTAGGTCGACGACGATGCAAGAAGTCGAATCAATGTTGCGATTCATCTCCGAAAACTTCACCCTACCGATCAACGTGAAAGATATTGCGGCGGCATCAAGCTTGTCTCCGGCGCGCGCCGGGCAGGTTTTTCGGGATGTCTTGACCGTCAGTATCAAGAAGCATCTGACACGGACCCGTTTGTCCCACGCTCGAATGCTCCTAGTCGAAACCGAGGCGAAGGTGTCATCTGTCGCACTCGATAGTGGGTTCGCGTCGCTATCCGCCTTCTACGAAGCGTTCACCAAGGAACATAAACAATCCCCTGCAGAGTACCGTCGCCAGTCACAGCGAAGCAATCCGTTTCTGGCATTTCACGCGCAGCCCTAGCAAGCTAATGCTGCTCTTATGGACGTTGCAGTATTTACCCGATCAACATGAAACCCCGCGTGGCGTTCATCAAGTAAACGGCAGCGCGCCGATGCACCTTAAGATACACAACAGGATACAAACTTGGGGCCAAGGAACCACCATGGTGTCGACAGATTGCCAGAGGCTGATGTCAGCTCGTGCGTCAATTGATAACCCGACGACTGTTCGGCTTCGATCCTCCCTTCCAGACTAATCCCGTTCGCACGAAAAGCCACACCGGCTCAAAGATTCTGTTTCACCGTCAACTCCAACTCCTCCAAATCACCCACAGCATTCCGTAAGGGCTCTTTGTCCGACTCTCTTTCTGAATCGGTCGCAGGCACCTGCGCGGCAAACTCCATCTCCATCTGCCTTTGCGCCTCTGCGACAACCGCCTGCACCGCGGCCGCGGACTTCTTCGGCGGTCCGTCGGACCGCGTCGGCAGATGTTCCGCCTCGCTTCGCACCTGATCCGCGCTATCAGATATGGTTTCATCTTCTCCTCCCCCTTGCGAACGCGGGAACAAAGGCATCGCCTGAACACTCAAAGGCAGCGTGCCCTGCGGGCCCCCTCCCCCCGGCTCCGGAAACGGCAAATCACCCTTCTGCGCGCCATGGATCGCCGCAAACAGCCGGTCATCAAAATACTGGATCCGTTTCGCCCGCACTGGCATCTGGGCATCCACGACCATGATAATTTCATCGAGCGGCAACCGGCGCGCTTCGTCTTCAGGCAACAACGATGTTTCTTCCGTCCGCGTAGACTGGCTGCGCCCCTCAAACGGATTCTTGCCAATCGACCGCGACCGCGTGATGACCGTCTTTGTTGTCTTGCCCACGGCCTTGCTCAGCTCCTCGATGGTCTTTTCATCTGAGGGAGTGAGGTAGAGCTTTACGCCTGCGTTGCCTTGCAGCGCGCGGCGCGTGTTTTCACCATAGATTTCATCAAGGGCGGGGATGGTTTGCGTCACCACCGCCAGATGTCCGCGATAGGTGCGCAGGGTTTCTATGCTTTCAACCACAATGGGCATTTTGCCAAGGCGGTTGAACTCATCGAGCATGATCATCACGGGCCAGGGCTCATCTTGGCCCGGTTCCTTCTCTTGCATCGCCGAGAGAAGGTCTGAGAAAAATAATCGGATCAGTGGCGCAAGCGGCTTTACCATCAAGGGCTGGACAACGAGATAGACAGTGAACGGCTTTTTGCGGATCGTGCGAAAATCAAAGTCGGAAACCTGCGTCGCCTCGTCAATTGCGGGGTTCTGCCATTGATCCAGACCTGACGTCATCAGAAGCGAGACATAGGAGGTCAGCGTGTCGTTGTTTGTGGACGCGAGCCGCGTAAAGATCAGCTTCGCAGCTTTGTTGTCAATCTCGTGGCTCCGCGCCACATATTCTTTCTGCTTGTTGCCCCCCGAGGCCGCGATCCGGTAGATCTCGCCCAAGCTCGGCTTCTTGCGCTGGAAGGCCAACAAGCCCGCCGCCACGAACAGATCAATACCTCCCTTCAAAAGCCCTTGAACGCGATCATTGTCGCTTTGCAGAAACAGCGTCGCCAGCAGTTGCAATTCCATCTGCTGACGCGCGGGGTCTTCCAATTCATAGATGCGCAAAAGCGGGTTATAGCGATGGGTCCGCTTGCCCTCCCAATCCGTGGGCGCGAAGCGGTAGACCTTGTCGCCTTGGGCCGCGCGATGACGCGCCGTCGCCTCAAAACACTCGCCCTTTACATCCAACGTGACGGCAGACCCCTGCCATGTGAGCAGGTTCGGGATCACAAAGCCGCTGGTTTTACCGCGCCCCGTTGGTGCCACGATCAGCGCATGGGGAAAGACCTTTGAGGTGATGTAGCGGGCCCGCGACTTTGGGCCGCCCAGCTTGCCCAGAATAAACCCGGTGCCGGGCTTCCCAAAGAACCCGTTGGCGTTCATCTCACCGCGCTTTTGCCAAAGGGTTTGCCCAAAGCGCGTGAGGGCCGAGCCGGACAGGGCCAGGCTCATCATCAGCCCTGCGACGGCACATCCGCCGATGATCAGGTTGATCAGTTGGAAGTCGTCTGGCCGTCTGTCTCTGATCCAGAGGTAATTCTGCGCGATATATCCAAAATCGATATCGGCGCTGAACCCGAGGGCCTTAAAGGTCAGCACAGCCGAGGCAATTGTGTAGCCCATCGCCCCTGCCACCCAAGTGACCAGAACCACCCCGATGGCAATCCGCACCCTGCCCATGGATCCACTCAATGGACCTGCCCCCGCTCCGTCTCGCCGTCCACGTCTGCCGCGCGTTGTCTTTCGACTTCAACGTCTGCTAACTCGTCGACAACCTGTCGCAACGCCTCGGAGTTTGCGGTCGCCGCATCCGATTGCAAATAGACCTTTGCGGCATAGAGACGGTCGAGGCGATCTTCGATGATGTTTTCCAAAGCATCGCTGTCGCCATCGTTCAGACGATCCAGCTGCGCCGTGTCCAAAACCCGCGCCACCTGCGCGCGGAAGGCCTCGCGTTCGGTTTCGGTCTCAAAGGGCGACGACAATTCCCCTGCCCGTTCATGGGCGAGAACACGGGACAGTTCAGGCGTTTCAATCGTAGTTGTCTCGCGCTCGGTAAGGTTTTCCTCCCGTTCAGCGCCGCGCGCTTCATAGACGCGCGCGTATGTGTCGCCGAGACCCTCCGCCAGCTGCTCGGGCATATCGGGATATCGCGTCTGTAGATCGCGCGCAACGGAAACGGAGATTGGCGTCCTGCTGTGCGCGCCCAAACGCGCCGCTTCAACCTCAACGATAACCCGCTCTGCAGCGGCCCGATCTACGATCACCGCCCTGCCCTCCTCGCTCATACGGATCACATCGGTCGGGCGCGCGATCAGTTCTGGATGGTCGCGCAGATAGTCCCGCTGTTCGTCCTCCAAACGCTCTACGGCACGGCTTTCGATCACGGCCTCGTCCCGATCTTCAGTCCCGGCTTCAATTCGAGTCTCGATGCGAACCGCATTGGTAGCGGTTTCAATCTGGGCCTCAGTCACATGCGCCTGCACCTCGCGGGCTTCTTCAATGACCCCGTCACGGCGCAGCACACCTTCCCGCTCCAGCATGGTCCCCAGCTGCACATGTACATCATTGAGGATATCCCGCGCCTGTTCCAAATCCGCGCGGCGCTCAAGGTTCAAATCCTTCGCCTCGGCCACCTTGGACAAATCATCCGCAATCCATTGATGTTCCAGAGCCGCGTTCTGCGCCCCTGTCTCCATCCGGGCCACGACCTCGGACGTACTGATCCCCGTGCCGCGCAGTGCTGCATCGACGCGGGCGCGCACCCGTGGCTCAGACAGACGCTCGAACTGGCTTTGCTGAATGTTGGCTTCAGAATAGACCCCGCCTTCTGACGGGACCTCCGAGAGGGAATTGGACCGTAGCCCGAGCGGCTGCATATGCTGCACGCGGGCCTGAATTGCGTTGAGGGATTTCTCCAGCGCGGGCCGCTCCACATCCGGCTTTGCGGCGATCAGGTCTGTGATGTTCGCGACCTTTTCCGCGTAACGGCTGCGCAGATCCTCAAAAGACTCGTCTTCGGCCATGTAAATGCCTCCTGCGGTTTCAACGTGCCCCCCCTTCGCCAGAACCTCGCCCGCAAGGAACAGGACCTCAGCAATGTCTTCGCGGTTCTCAGAGGACGCCTCGGCAGCCAGCGAGTGGAACATGATTTTGGTGTTTGCTATTTCGGCAAGCGTGCGGGTCAGGTCTTTGCCCACCCGTTCGCGCTCCACTGGTGTCCTGCCCTCTTCCTTAGCCGCGTAGACCTCGCGGGTCTTGGGCGGGTAATGTACCTCGCCGCGATCCACTCGCCGCGTGGCTTCCAACCGCACGCCATACTTTTCCGCTTCCTCGACCATCGCCAATCGGAAATCGTCATAGTTGAATCGATGATTGCGCGCCAAATAGAAGAACTCACCCTCTTGCGAACGGCGATTCAACACGAGATGCGCATGCGGGTGGTCGCGGTCCTCATGCACCGCAATGATATAATCGAAGTGCCCTTCGTCATTCTGGAAGAACCGCTCCGCTACATCGGTCGCGATGTCGCGCACATCCTCTCCGCGCGTGCCAATCGGGAACGACATTAGCAGATGCGTGGTTTGCCCAAGCTTGGGTTTGAACCCGCCGTCCCACCGCTTGGCAAAGCGCTCGGTCAGGTCTTTGATCTCGCTGCGCTCAAGGCTGGATTTGCCATCCAGAAACCCGCTGCTGTCAACGATATGGGTAGACTTCGTCGTGAGGTATTCCAGCTGGTTTGCGAGCCGGGATTTAGTGTGCGTCCCACCCCCCCGGATCGCCTTGAACACGGCTGCCCGATGTCCTGCCGCAGCGCGCACCATCTGCTTTTGCTTTGAAGCATACAGACCCTGCATCGAGCCACGAATCCGGCTCCACCCGTCGCGAAACACCTCACCGGTAACCGCGTCTACTGCATCATTCAGCCGCATGAGCAAACTCCCTCAAAGCGGCTGTCGCGTCCATCTGCATGGCATCACGACGGCGGCGCACAAGCAGGTCAATCTCGTCTGCACTGTCCAAAATGAACCGCGCTAACCCGCGCATCTGTGCAAGCCGCAACTCGGAGAATTCGGGGCCCGTTCCCTGCCCCGCCCGATTGGCCTTTTGCATCTGCTTGGCAATCTGGGCGACACCGTTTCCAACCTCGTTCAAAGAAGCACGATAGCGCGCCATCTCTGCCGCTAATTGGGCGTCCGCCACAAAGGTGCCACCTGCCGCTTGCATCAAGCGGCGCAGCCCTTCCGAGCGCGTCTCGATCCCCGCTGACGCCAGCACCGCATCGAACGCCGCCATCTCATCAGAGGTTACTTTCACACTCACCGCCAAGACTGGAACCGCCGTGTCGCGCTGGCGCTCCTCGTCACTCTTCACCGTGTATTGCACCGCCCGAGGCGTCACCTCGAACCGCTCCGCAAGCACGGACGTGGACACTCCGTCCGCGGCTTCGCGCACGATCTCCATGCGCTCTGCATCAGTGAGACGTTTCGAGCGAGACATGCGAAGAAAGACCCCCTATTTCCTGCCACCTTCATACAAGGCTGCACCCAACATACGATACTATACCATACTGTCAATAATATACTTATGTTGATTGGGTGCTTGGCAGCCTTGTATTCCGCTTCTCGCCAAGCGCCACCGGCGCGAGGCCGCGGACCGCCTGGCCGCCAGCGAGAACGTCAGCCACTGTTCGGCTGTCTCTGGATTTCGAGGATTTCACGCGACGCGGAACTCGTTCTCAGCGGTGTGCAGCGTTGTCTCGGAATGTATCCTAAGCGATGCTATTCTGGGTCAGCCAATTGAGTGCGCAGCTATGCGATCCAGGATAGCTTGATCCGCCCAGGACATGAAACGATACCCCGTGAAAGTGAAACGATTAACGTCAAGAAACTTATGGGTAGTGTGTGCCTACCGAGTTTTCGTTTCACCCAATATGAAACGATTCAGCCTGCGTGATCGAACAGCTCGCTTCACGAACCATCAATACCTATCTACGGACTTCTCAACTGCGAGATGGCTGCTGTCAGTGGCATCGCGCGAATACCCCCCTGCCCCGGTACTTCGCGATCACCAGCATAGACCAGCAATCGTTCTTCGACGTCCAATTCTTCGGCAGCGATATGGAACCCGCGCGTGACTTTCGGGCTCGTGGTGCGCTTGATCTCGATCGCCCAAAGCGTCTGGTTTGGCAGTTTCAGGATCAGATCGATTTCGGCACCTGCCGATGATCGATAGAAACTCGCCTCCGTCCCTCGTGGCGCGGCTGCAATCAGATTTTCGATACAGAAGCCTTCCCATGATCCACCGACGACGGGATGGCCAAGCAGAGCCTCGGTCGTTTCCAGTCCCAAGAGTGCATGGGCGAGACCGGCGTCTCGGATATAGACTTTGGGCGACTTTACCAACCTCTTTCCCGCGTTTGCATGCCATGGCGACAAACGCCGCACGAGCATCAAATCAACCAGGAGGTCGAGATAGCGTGCGACGCTCTGTCCTGAAACACCCAAGCCCGCCGCGATCTTGGCAGCATTGAGCAACCCACCCTGCTCATGGGCCAGCATCGTCCAAAAGCGGCGTAAGGTTTCTGCCGGAATGCGCAAACCGAAGGATGGGATGTCTCGTTCAAGATAGGTGCGAATGAAGTCTTCGCGCCAGGTGAGGCTTTCGCGGTCTGATCCCGCCAAAAAACTGTCGGGAAACCCACCGCGCAGCCAAAGCTGTGGCAAAGCCCCCTGCCCTACCTCATCAAGCGTGAATGGCGTGAGCTCATGATAGCTGACACGACCAGCGAGAGATTCCGCACTTTGCTGCAACAGAGTATTCGAGGCTGACCCCAGAAGCAGAAACTGACCAGTTCGGTGCCCCGCCCTTCTGCGGCGATCAATCTGTCCACGCAATGCGCCAAACAAGCCCGGGATCAGCTGCACCTCGTCAATGACAACAAGCTTGCCCGCTTGTTCATCGAGATACAGATCTGGTTCCTCAAGGATTTGGCGATCCGCCAGACGTTCCATATCAAGATAGACCGCATCGCGCGTTTCTGCGATATCTTGCGCCAGCGTTGTCTTTCCCACCTGACGTGGGCCAAGCAGTACAACACCTGCCTGGTTGTCTAGGGCGTGTTCAATGCGGCTGAGATGATTACGCGTTATCATACCTTGCATTTATTCCATCACATGGCATAATTGCAAGGAACGATATTGAAGGCGCCCAAATAGTCAGTGTTCAGTTACAACGCCCCTGAACCGGCTTTTTAGATCAGGCTACCCAGTGATATGACCTGAGCAGCAAAGGGTTCGCGCTGTAGCTTTTCTGCCTTTTCAGTGCTCATAACGCCCAAAACGGTCAATCTTCAAAGGGAGGCTTTGCTGTTCCAAGATCATATCATCCTAAGTTTGACCTCGGTTTATTCAGCAATGTACGCCAATCAAGGCTCTTGTTGGATAGGTCTTGGCACAATTTGAACGCGTAGCCACGGTGATTGCTGATCGTCTCTGAGCGTTCCAAGAGATATCCTAAGATCATGAAACTGAGCGCTGGACCAAGGTCCTTTATCGAAAACCACGTGTTCCCAAGGTTGAGATATCCGGCAAGATCATCCATTAAGCGACGGCAGTCTTCTTGGTTCTTAGCAAACCTGAGTTCTGCGCAGAGCCTTGGGTAGGCGCGCTCCATCTCCTCTTGGCCAACTTCAATCTGAAAAGAATTTTCTTCTTTAACATACTGAGTCTTGGAAGTCTCTTTGTGCCCCTCAATTTCGGGGTCAGTGGCCCTCAAATCATTTGGTTCTGCAGAGCCTATCTTCGAGATCTCCACAGTGATTTCATCCAGAAGATCGCTCAAAGCGCGCTTGTCTGGCTGGCGTCTCAAAAGGTTGCGTGCCTTTGAGAGCAAGCCTTCGTCCCAATTGGCGGGCATGAGATGCGCTTTGAGGTTGCTCAGGGCCGCCGAGCACATGTCTCTGAGCCGCCCCAGCTCGTTTTGATGATCCTGGTGGTCTTGCGCCATGCGCACGAACTCAGGGTAACGTTCAGCGAGTGGCAGAAGTGACAGGCCTGTTGCAAGGACAATACTGCCCTGACGGTCTCGACGGGCCCAGCGTTTGCCATTGCCGCTTGATCGCCGCGTCAGCAAGCCTAAGGACACCAATTTGGCAATATGGCGTTCAACGGTTTGGATACTGACATGAGCGCGCTTAGCCAGTGAGGCATTTGATGCAAAGCAAATATGCCCGTCGTCGCGTGTTGCATCGACTTGATCTACCCGCAGGAACGAGATCATCGCTCTGAGGAGTGAGATGGACGTGCCTTTCAAGCCGAGTGGCTCCCGGATGTCTTCGATTACCTTGAGGAGTTGCCATTTGTTTTGGGCAATACCTCCCTGCCCCGTTGCTTTGCGCGACGAGCGTGCTCCAGCAGGAGCCATTCCTTGAATTGTTCTCATGATTTGCCTGCAGGCAAAGAATTCCCGTTCGCCCAAGAGCGTTTTTTATTGCTTAGCGATTCGGTGACTGCTACGGTTCAGGTGTCTAATCTGAGAAGCGTAGAAATACGTTCAGCCCTCGAAGCTTTGGTTTCGGGGGTTTCTCTTTGCTTACGTCCTCCTTTGTTGCTCTAGCCTCTGGTGTCATCCACAGGGTTTACAGCTGTAAACTCCTGGTAGGATTTCTTGATGATGTCCTCGAGCTCACGGTCGAGCCACTCAGCAAATGCTGCGTTCTCCCCTGCCCGTTTGATAGACATCGCGATTGTTGCGCGTCCCGATTTGATTGTGACGCCTGGGACCGGTGTTGCCTCCCTGCCCTCGCTTGGACGCGCTCCACGCCGCGTAATCTCTCTCATAAGCTGCTCGAGGCGGTCATCTGACGACAGCTCGGCGCTCAACTTTGACAGGATTGCGAAGGATGATGATGCATTGACCTTTTTGGATGCGAAGGCTTCGGCCAAGGCGGTCCACTTCGGCCGTCCCGACTTTGGAGCGGCTCCAATCAGATCTCCAACATCGTCGGGAATATTGTCCGTGACCTTGGTCAGGTGGGATAGCCCTGACGCAGACAAGCTGAGGACCTGCCGGACGGTTTTGGTGTTATGGCCTGCTGCTTGAATGACGGCGGCAAACCGTGCCTTTTCGTAAAACGACAAGTTGCGACGTGCGGCATTCTCAAGGCCTTTGGCGAGAAGGGCCGTGGCGTCATCGAGATCTTGCACGTTGGCGCGGACTTTTAGTCCGAGTTCGCGGCAGGCGCGCAGGCGTCTGCGGCCGTAGATGATTTCAAACCGGCCCTCGGTCCCTGCCCTACGGACCAAAATGGGAACCTGTTGGCCACCGTCTTTGATGCTGGATTTGAGGGTTTCATAGCCGTCGCCGTCATCATCGGAGTTTACAGCTGTAAACCCGTCAAGGCGGTCTTTCGGTCCCCAGTCGTCAATGAGGCCTGGGTCAAGCTCGCGGATGGCAGACAGCGATCCTTGCAATGCGCCTAAGGCTGGTGCTGTGGTTTTTGTGGTTCGATCTTTGGGCCCTGGGCTGGAATTGGCAATTGTTTTGGCAATGCCGCTTAAATCCTGAAGTGATTTACGTGCCATCAGCTACGCCCCCATGCTTGGTGAATCATTGTTTCAACTTCGCGGCCTACCGCGTCCATGGATTGTTTCGCGCGGTCATAGGTCGCCCGTGTCATCTCTGAGCGCACGACCTCGTAGATCGACTGTTTGAGCATCGTGGCATCGCTGATTGCGGTGCTCTTAAGCGCCGTGGCTGTCATGACGCGATCCAAAAAGAGCGCGCGCATGAACGAGGTCAATTGTTGTGACGGCACATCTGTTGGCTCGTCGCGGGTGATCAGAAACTTGAAGTGATCATATTGAAGCTCGGCACCCGCATCCTCGATGACGCCCATATAGGCCCCGGCAAGCTCAAGGAACTGCGCGGTTGAGGACACATCGAGCATTGAGGGCGTAAGTGGGACGATGAGAGAGGTCGCGGCAGCCATGCCGGAGATCGTCAGGAAGCCCAATTGCGGCGGGCTGTCCATCAAGACAATATCGTACTGATCCTCAACCTGGGCCAATGCATTGCGAATGCGCAGGAAGAAGGGCTGGTCAGGATTTGAGTTTACCGCTGATTCAGTCTCGAATTCGGACAGCAGCAGGCGTGCCGGGGCCAGTGATAGGCCCGGAAAATAGGTCGCTATGATGACGTCAGAAAACGGCACCGGATCATCGTAGCGGATGGCGTCATAAACGGTGAGACCATCAAACTCGATCTCTGGGTTGATGCCGCACATCGAAGTCAGCGACCCTTGCGGGTCCAAATCGACCACCAGCACCCTGTAGCCGTGGAGCGCGAGATAGTGTGCGAGGTGAATAGTCGAAGTACTTTTGCTGCTACCGCCCTTGAAGTTCATCAACTGCCAGACTTGCAGCCGCTCGCCGTCTTTGCGGCCAGGGACGTATCTGCCCTTTGTTCGAGACGTTTTTTCCAAGATTTGGCGGGCTTCCCACAACTCTTGGGCGCTGTAGTAACGGCGGCCAGCGCGAACGTCTTTTGGTTCTGGGATTGTACCTTCGCCGTGGGTTTTACGCATGAACTGGCCCGACACGCCAAGCAATTCGGCGGCCTCTGGGGCTGAGAAGGGGCGCAATGATTTTGTGTTGTCGGGCGCGAATGCAGAGAGCAGATGCTCACTGATCGCACGGTTTAAACGCTCAGAGATATCCGTTGCCAACTCTGATGGTCTGTCTGTTATACTCGGTGTCGCGGGAATCATCTGGTTGCCCCAATTTGCTCAATGTGGCTTTTTTCGCGCCACTTGGGGATAAAAGGTGCGATTCACCTCTCTAAGTCAACGATTTTCTTATATTTAGTGTCTAACACAGCGCAATGCGCAAGATAAGACACTAGGGACTATCTGCTCATACGCCTGGAGTTTACAGCTGTAAACTCATCGAAATGTATCATTGGCTTGTTTGGCGATCGGGTTTGGGGCCCATCTGGAGCGGTCAAAAGACCAATGACGCAAATCTCCTCACATCGGAATAGTGTTTCGCGCTAGCGATTCCGCGCGAATAGCGCCGGGCCTGAACGGGCAGGGGGTTTTTCCCCGACCGTTCCGGTCACCCTCACAAGATTGGATTCTGCGGGCGTTTGGTTCGGGTGCTGTTCGAACGCAAAAAAGGCTCCGCCGCAGCGAGGCCAGTTGATCCTCACCACAAGGATTGGAGAGGCTAGGGCAGGGCGCTGGTGAGCGCCCTGCCTCTTGTTCACACCATGCCTTCGGGAAGCCACGCGTCGATGCGCTTGGCTTGGGCTTCGGTGATGCTGTGAGCCTTGCGCATTTTGGGATCGCCAAACAGTGCTTCCATCTTGTCTGCCTTTTCGCTCTTTTTGAGTTTGGCGAAGGTGGTTGCGGTTGGGTGGTCCTCTGGAAGGTCCAACAACTCGCACCAGAGATTGACGAGGTACGGCCCGCCGACGCGACCAAAGAAGTTTTCTGCTGTTGGGGTGAAGTTCTCACGGATATTGGTTTTGACGGCTTTGTCGATCATTTCACCCAAGTCTTCATCGACGAACAGTCGCGAGGCGAGATGGCGGGTGACTTCTTCCATTATGAATTCTGGGCCTTTTGCTTTGTAGGCGCGGAAGACGCGTCCCATGTCACTGCTGAACTTGGCGGGTCGGGTCGTCTTGGTGAGCCGTTCGTCCAGCGCGTAGCCCACCATTTCGGTTGTCGGAATGTTGGGGACTTCGGTTTCGCGCAAGCCTAGAACGCTCGAGTAACCCGATTTGCCAGAAAGCTGGAAGGCGAGAAGGGCCAACAGCAGGTCTGGGTCGCGCAAGGCCGCGTGTTGGCGTGCTCCCGTTGCAATACGCTCCAGATCGATACGCAGCTTATTGGAAATGGGCGACTTGGTGCCAGTGCTGCCTGCGTAGTTGGATTTGGCCAGCACGCCTGCCTCGATGGCCGCCTTCTTGTCTGTGCCGCGAATAAGACCTGTCTCACACTGCACCGTGCCGCGACTATCGACATACACCAAGACGCCCGCGTGGGCCTTCTGCTCATCCGTGAATGACCCGTCTAGGATCGACTGCAGCGCTGCCAGTTTGGCTTGGCCTTCATCGTCCAGAGCGTCGCTTTCGGCCAGTTCGGCCAAGGCATCGTATTCTTCGCCTTGTTCTTCGGTCAATTCGCCGTCTTCCGCATAGATGCGTGCCAGCTTCATCTCGTCGATCTGATACCAGCCGATGTAGCTGTCATTGATGGGGTCTGCCCATTTCCAGCCCTCAGCGATCAAGCCTTCCGACGCTTCTGTCAGCTTCTTGCCAAACAAGTCATCTAAGATAGCGGGATCATCGATCAGGACCTCGTCTGCGAAGAGATCGCTACTCGTGCGCCCGCCAGCCTCAATGTAGGCCTCAATGCCAACGTAGATGGCACGACGGTCGCTGTCCTTGATCGCATCGGGCTTGAGCATCTTTTTGATGCGGTGATCGCTTTCGCCGGTGCCACGCACATTTTCTAAGACTTCGAGGGTCAGTTTTTCATCATCGCTGATGGTGAAGGCCGCGGCATTTGAAAGGCTGATGTCGCCGCTGCGCAAAGCGTTAATGACGGGGCAGGGGAGGGCGGCCAGTGCAAGGCGGCGATAGACATGGGCTTCGGTTGCGCCGTAGGCCGTAGCGATATCGGCGACGGTGGCTCCACGTTTCTCCATTGCGCCAAAATCTTGGATTTCGTCGGCGGGGTGCAAGGCTTCGCGTTGTGCATTCTCGGACGTTGCCCAATACTCTGCCGTCGCCTGATCAGGTGCCATCTTCACCGTAACCGACTGAAATCGTTTATCATCTTGTAGTAATGCGAGGGCACGATAGCGACGTCCACCTACAACTACGCCAACGCCTGTTTCATCGCGATAGCCTGCGAGGTTCTGAATGAGACCGTAAGCGCGGATGTTTTCTGCAAGCGTGATGATGCTGGCCTCATTGACCACCTTGCGAGGATTGAGGTCAGAGATATGCAAGTCAGCGAAGGGGATTTCCTCAAAGGTGACGGGGATGTTTGATTGATCGTTCATCGGATATTTCCTTGTTTTGCGGTGGTGGGTTGGATGTGCCTCGCCCATCGATTGCTGATTTGAAGGGGAGGCACTGCGTGGATGCACCCGAGCTAAGGGTGCATCGCGTTCAGTATTCAGAGGCGTGTAAGACGGTGAGCACGCGCCGTGTGACGGCGACGTCTGCTGGGTCATCGCTGCCCATGCTGTAGTATTTGTCGTAGAGGTCGATTTTCCAGAATATGTGGTAGCTGTTGCCAGCGATCTCTAACTCGAATGCTCCAAAGGTGTGATCGCCGTAGGGGTCATTGTCCTTAGAAAACTCTGAGAAGGTTTGAACCCGCTGCATGATGATGGCTTTGGCTACTGGTGACAGATCGGCCACGCCGCGCGTCAACATGATTTGACCGGGAACAGTAAAATCTGCCCCCCAAGTGGTGCGAAACCTGTCGTTTTGTTCGGCAATGGTTGCGTTGGTTTCAGCTTCGCTTCGGCTTTCGTTTGGTTGGGCCATATCGGCTTACTCCTTTGTGGTGTGGATGGGGTCGTTGCCCCTTTGGTCGTCTGGTTTTGAGAAAAAGCCCCTTGAGGGCGTCGTCTCTAAAACCTGACCCACTGGCGAAGTGCCGGAGTGAGCAAGCGCACACCCCAAAAGTGCGAAAGTGGTGCGGCCCGCAGGCGAAGCCCGAGGACACGGTTTTGCTCTTTTGGGGTTGCGCGCGCGAGAACCCAGCGGGTTCTAAAGCATCTGTCCCGCAGCGGCGTATCGCGCTTGCGCGAACTCCAAGGGACCATTGAGACAGGATCGGGCGAGATCCGTTGCACCAGCTGATCGTGACCCGAATGGGCGGATCACAGCACCCCTGAACCCATATGAGACAAAGAAGGCTTCCTGGCTCATCTTTGAGACTGGAGGGCGCCTATTGGATCAATGGGGTAGGGGAGCGGTGTTCTGGGCGCAGGACGGCCTGTCGGACGAAGCCTAGAGCGGCGATGACGCGCCCTCAGGGCGGGGCAGGGGGCCCACTAGGCCGTTTGGCCATGACACACCGCCTAGAGCCACGTTTTGGCCTGTCAGAGGCGTCTATTCGTTCACTGCAGTACTAAGACTGACCAACGAAGTCATTGCACAATGGAAGAATATCTCGACTGGCTTATGTTCTCCCCGCCGCGCCGACATTCCACTCAAAGGCTTCGCCGTTCCATGTTTTGAGTTGAGCTTCCAACCAAGACAAGGTGATCGTGGCAAAACGCAATTGGTCAAACCGCAATGAGAAACGGACGCTTTGGGGCAGAGGGGTGTCACACGGCTAAATTTGTGAAACACGCGCTATCAGCGGAGCGCTATCATAGCTAGCAAAAATGCCTAGAAAAAAGATTTTTAAATCAACCACTTAGAATCCTAACCTATGATCGAGACGCCAGCAACTGTCTCATCGCCATCAAAATGGAGTGAAAACCGTCCTGGCGCAGACATCATGAGAACCCCGAATGATCGGAAATTTAGTGAAAGGCGCGGGCGATGCCCGCGCCTGACGTCTTAATTTGAGTAAGGGATGAAGCGATATTCACCATCGGTCTCGGTTTTGACCGCGTTGGCGCGGATTTCACCTGTGCCAAAATTGATGGCGACGGAGAGGTAGTCGTTGCCGGCTTGGCTGGTGGCGTTCCAGGCGCTGCCGATGCGGATGGAACGGTTGCGCGTTGATTTGGCTGTGATTTCGAAGTCTGGGTGCTTCTCGGTCTTCTTGTGAGGGTTTTCTGAGATTGCGATGTCGACATCGAATGTCAGGGAGGCGATCCAGCCGGTGAAAGTGTTGTCGTTTGTGCGGGTGATTGTACCTTCGAGTGTCATGTCAATTTTCCTTTTTGCTAAGTGACGAATTGAGCACGTCTCATGGCGACCGCGGATCACCGTAGCGCAGCACAGGGGAACCCCCTCGCGGGGTTGATCCGCTCAGGGCGCTTTGAGGTAAGTGTGGTGAGGAAAGTTAGCAAAAAGGGAGATTGCGACACCCAATTCGAAGGTTCACGCGCAAAAGAATATTTCATAGGCTGACTTGCCGAATGACCTGAGCTGTTTGCCTCACCTGAAAAGCCCGCAAATAGACCTAAGGCTCGGTTTTTTGTCATGTCGGACCAAGGCACCACCGAAATTGCCGGTGGAGCCAAGTGGCGCTCAACTACTCATGGTCATTATTGTTACGAACAATGACCCCATGTTTCCCGTATGCGTCCAGAAGATGCCCGAGATACTCGCTGGTGCTGGCAGTTACATGTCCCAAACCTGGCCAAGTGAACGGAAACGTCATAGAAGTCATCGCAAGCTCGAGCTCGATGCCAAGTTTGTCGGCAACTGCAATGGCCGCATCCGGGTCTTTGTCTTCAGGCCAAAGGTCTTCGTCGAAGATGATCCAGGCATCGTTCTCATCATCGACAGTGATCTCAGCTAGCAAAGCACCGAGCCGCTCTCCCGGATTGGTGGCATCTTCAAGAAGCGCAATTCGCAGAAACAAGGAAATACTCTCCTCATCTAGCCTCAGAGTTGGCCTGGAATCCACCACATCGACCCTGGGCTCTGGCCGCGCCCGATCATTGGCACATTCAACAGCTTTAGGCTCCTCATCACCGCCTTCCAACCACCACGGTGATGTGAAAATATTCAGAGGAGATGCACCACAACTCGGGCAGTGCCATAGATTTTCAGCGATTTGAGCGCCCGTAATTTTGCCATCGCAGTGAAGGCAAAACCATTCCGCGGCCCGGTCACCCTGTAGTGGGTGAACGACTTCGCCTTTGGCATTTGGCTTGGTCGATCGCCGAGGCCAGTCAGACGCTATGGCTGCACGAGTTTTCACAGCCTGGGCTTCCGCAATCGCAAGGGCATTCTCAACGAAACCACTGTCATTTGCTGGGCTGGAACCTCGGTGTTTGATTTCAATCTCGACTACAGGCCGCGAGAAATCAGCCTCGCCTAAGAGGATGCGCCATCCATCACCTTCCATGCGAATGTCACCGGAGAACTCAAAGAGTTGGTAGGCATGCCCATTAATTTCCCCTGCTTTGATTGGCTCGCTGACTGGCCGCGACATGCTTTGCTCAATGAATTGCGGCTTGCCTCCGAGTGAGGGGAAGAATTCACGAACAAAGATATCGGCCTTGGCAAGCTCTTCTTCGCTCGGCATCCAGCCTTGCTTGGCCTTGACCGTCAGCGCCTTCCAATGCGGAAAGCCCAGCTCTGATGCAATAGCATCAAGCGCCTCATGTTGGTTTGAGCGCGAAGCGTGCGCATAGCGTTTTGCCAATAGTTTCAGTTGATCGATTTTAGTTTTCTTAGTCATGTTTCAGTTCCCAAAATAGGGATCCGACTAGGTGCCCGCTACTAACCAGATCCCGAAATTGGTCTGGGTTGTTCATTTAAGAATGACGTGCTGCGTAGCTTTGCGTGGCGGGCACACTGGCATGCACTAGAGGCCAAGTGCAACGTGCCGGATATCCTCAATATCGTCAAGGTGCCAATCTATGTGACCCAGACAAATAATCAGACCGATAGATCAGCTGTTGATTTCACCTTCAAAAGCTTCAATTGCCCCCAGGATGTCATCGAAGTCCGGCGCGTCCCCGATGATCATCTCCCGCATGCCGGAATAGTCCCGTCGCAAAGCGGCGGTAAGTTCCGCATTCGGCATCAATCTCAGGGACCCTGGTTTGGCGTCTTCGTAGTTGGCCCAAGCGGCCTTGAAGAAAACCGATTTGTGATGAGCGACCTGTTCCAGCAAATCCAAACTTCCTATGGCACGCCCCTTGGCCTCGTGACCGATGAGCCGGGCCATATCGTAATAGTGGCGCGACATCCGGTCGGCGAGGGGTTTGGCAGGATCCTGATGATAGAGCATGTGCAGGATTGTGGCCTTTTCCCAGAACGTCCGCTCAACGCCCAGCACTTTCACATCCACCTCGCAAGATCCCAGCAAATCAGGAAAGGCTTGATGCACGTATGGCGATATCTCGCGAACTTCGGCCGGCAGGTGGACGCCACGCGCCCCAAATTCAAAACGCACAATGGGTTTGACGTAGGTACCAGTGTCGTTCGTCAACGACGGATAGGCGAAGAGTAGAGTTTGTGCGTCGCCAGGATCAACCGACAGGGAAAAACCTTGATCCAGGCTTGCATTGAACCCAGCCTGGACTTCGGCCAAGAGCGCACCGGATACCTCCGCTTCTGCCGCCTCCTGCAGCTCTTGCAGCAAAGATTTGCGTTTTCCGCCGGACAAGTCGGGGTTCTCGGGGTCGCGATCTCCTTCGAAACCAAGCTGTGCCCGATCGAGGGATAGATCCACATCTTCCGAGAAGCGGTGGATCACGTCATAGGCCTTGGAGAGGGATGTCCCTCCCTTGAAGATCATGTGATCGCCAAAGGAGGGCAGGGCGAAAAGCTGCTTCAGGGACCAGCAGACCCAGAAGTCTTTCTCAATGATGGCCTTGGACATCCCGAGCTGCGCCGCGGCCTCCTGGAAGGCTTCGTCTCGTTGTTCTGGGGTGTCGTTGGCAAACTGATCCATACTTAGGCAAGCGCAACGATCTGTTGCACGACAGGATGCATCCAGGCTGGCACATGCTTGCTTTGCTTGGAAAGCAGAGCCCTATCATTGTCGTCCAGCGAACGCGCCAACTTGCCAATCACCTGATCATCGACCCGATCCTTGCCGACATAACGCAGCGCCTGAAACACGGCACCGGTTTTCTGGCCAGCCCCGACGAGCGTCTTGGAGGAGGCATTGCGGAACTGGATCACCTGCCGACCGATAGTTTTGACCCGTGTTGGGCCATCGGTCATGTAAGTTGGTTTGGACGGCACCTGGGTTGAGAGTCCCAGCTGATTGGCCGCCATGGCGGGGGAAGGTTGCAGGGCGTGGTTGTCCTTGCGAGCCACGGCCTGCGCGATATCGTCCGCTGACGGTGACAGATAACCAAAGCGTGGGCTTTTTTTAGGATAGTCATAGAGCCCACGTGTCAGGCGCCGGATCACACCATGATCGGCCAGACGCGACAACGCCTGGTCCACGCTGGCGCGGGACCCGATGTCCAGAAAGTCCGACGGCGCAAAAATCGCCCCGCGGCCCTTTCCGATGATGCGTTGTTTGATCTTCGATGTGATCATGATTTATCTCCTTGTCAGGAAATAGGGCATGTTTTTCTGAATGTCAATATTGGAGAAAGCGTATCTAAGACCGTCTCGAATCGGCGGGAAGCAGTCATTCGCTGCGGATGCAAAGCCTTTGCGGGCGACTCGCTGAAGCGGACCTCCAAGTCCGACATACGCAGAGCTTTTCTTTGCAAACTCGCTACATTCCCCGCGTTAAGTTGAGGACAATCCTGCAAAATCCCCTCAATTCGTCGGAATTTGTATCGACGTAGGGATCGCCATCGATCTCGGCATGGTTCTCGACCCGCGAATAGGCGTTGATGTCCTTAAGGTCCTCGAGTGCGCCTTTGAACGGGTGATCCTCATGCACATCATTTAGGGCGCGGATGATTTGATCTAGCGTTGCAGCTTCAGCAAAGAGTCCGGTGTCACCTTTGCGGTAGAAGTCTTCGCAAACCGTTCGTAGGCGCGACCTGATATACGAAAGTTCGTGAGTCTCGCCCTCAATGAACTCTTCAATCTTCATGCGCTCCGTAACATGGCGCGGTTGCGTCGAGCCTGGAATGTCGTAGGGCGTGATAGTCGTAATGCCGGGCGCACCTGTTTGCAATGCGAACGACTTGATTAGTTTCTGGTCGATTTTATCCCACAGCAAGCGGAGGAATCCCTTGTCGTGCGATAGAACGATGGTTTGCTTGGCCCGGTCACAAATCTTTCTGATTTCGATGGCCGTAAACTGCCTCCTAAAATTGTCCAAACTGGTGAACGGGTCATCGAAAACAATGATTGTCTCGCTGATGTCCCGGTCCGCGTTGCATTGCGCCAAAAACAGCGCCAATGCGAGAACCGACTTGTCGCCCGCGCTGAGTGTATTTCGGAAGCTCGGAGCACCGGTTGCATCCCCGCTCACGCGCGGCGAAACTGGAACTTCGTTAATCAGAATCTGGTAACTGGCTGCAGGTTCTTTCCCGCGATAGTCAGGTTCTTTGTAATCAATCTGAAAACCCGCATTCAGACGCTTGAGATAGGCATTGATTGTCTTACCGAGACCTTCGGTGATGGTCTTGCCGTGGCCGGTGAGCTCATCACGAAGCTTGGCTTTCTCTTTCGCAATTTCGCCTTTCCGCTGCCTCTTAGTTTGGAGGCCCGTTACCTTCGTGATGATCTTTGCCTCAAAGCGGTGCTTTCGGGCCTCAAGGCTCTTTCGCTCGTTTGTGAGGCTGTCAAGCTGCCCGGCATCAACCGTGGCCTTAACGGCCTCGACCTCTCGGTTGTAATCATCAAGTACTGCATTGGCAGATTCGATGACCGCCCTCGCGCTCGCCCAGGCATTGATGGGTACGCCAAGTCGCGCCATGTCCAAAGCGACAGTGAGGTTTGCGGCTTTTGTCTGCAGCGCTGAGTCCATTTCTGCAGCGGCGCGCTCCATCCTTGAGATCAATTCTTCATGGTCAATGGTCGCGGGAGCATCGATGCCAGCCGCCTCTCGCCAATATTCGAACTGTTTCTCGTTGGATTTGGATCTTTGTTCCGCTGCGTTTCGGAAGTCGCCACTTGAGTAGCGCTGACAGGTTTGACGGAGCTTTTGAACATCTTCGGCCAGCTTTCGATACGCTTCGCTGAAGAAACGGCTGTACGCTTCTAGAAGGCTCCGATCCCTAAGCTCTTGGCCGCAGAACGGACAAGTATCTTCCGCTTTGTAGGGCAGACCCTGCTCCAGCCAGGTTTCCAGGCCCGGTTCAGTCGTTTCCGCGCATTCATGCACTGCGACATGGGACCTTACGGCTTCCACCGCGTCAGCGGCAATTCCTTCGACCGTCTGGCTGAGGGCCGCCTCGAAGGTCGCCGGTTCCGATGGAAGTGGAAATGCACTCGCGGCTGCAGCGGCTTTGAGCTCTTTTGACTTCGCTGCGCGGGAAACCTCTGCCTGCTTGTCAGCAATTGCTGAATCGAGGTCCGGATCCTCTGCTAGAGCTTCAAAGTCCTGCAGGCTCATGGCAGCGGGACCTATCCCTCGAAGACCGGCTGTAAGCTCCGCTTCTAGGGCGCGAATGGTCTTATTGTTTTCGGAGTTTTCTACATCCAGGTCCACTATTTGGCGGA
>NZ_CYTO01000017.1 GCF_001458335.1 Cognatishimia activa | reverse complement strand
TACTGTAGACATTTTTACTTTTTATGTCCCTCATCGTCACGTTTATGGTGAACAGTGGATTAAGTTCATGAAGGATGGTGTTAATGCCACTCCTCTCCCGACTGTTAACACTACTGGTTATATTGACCATGCCGCTTTTCTTGGCACGATTAACCCTGATACCAATAAAATCCCTAAGCATTTGTTTCAGGGTTATTTGAATATCTATAACAACTATTTTAAAGCGCCGTGGATGCCTGACCGTACCGAGGCTAACCCTAATGAGCTTAATCAAGATGATGCTCGTTATGGTTTCCGTTGCTGCCATCTCAAAAACATTTGGACTGCTCCGCTTCCTCCTGAGACTGAGCTTTCTCGCCAAATGACGACTTCTACCACATCTATTGACATTATGGGTCTGCAAGCTGCTTATGCTAATTTGCATACTGACCAAGAACGTGATTACTTCATGCAGCGTTACCATGATGTTATTTCTTCATTTGGAGGTAAAACCTCTTATGACGCTGACAACCGTCCTTTACTTGTCATGCGCTCTAATCTCTGGGCATCTGGCTATGATGTTGATGGAACTGACCAAACGTCGTTAGGCCAGTTTTCTGGTCGTGTTCAACAGACCTATAAACATTCTGTGCCGCGTTTCTTTGTTCCTGAGCATGGCACTATGTTTACTCTTGCGCTTGTTCGTTTTCCGCCTACTGCGACTAAAGAGATTCAGTACCTTAACGCTAAAGGTGCTTTGACTTATACCGATATTGCTGGCGACCCTGTTTTGTATGGCAACTTGCCGCCGCGTGAAATTTCTATGAAGGATGTTTTCCGTTCTGGTGATTCGTCTAAGAAGTTTAAGATTGCTGAGGGTCAGTGGTATCGTTATGCGCCTTCGTATGTTTCTCCTGCTTATCACCTTCTTGAAGGCTTCCCATTCATTCAGGAACCGCCTTCTGGTGATTTGCAAGAACGCGTACTTATTCGCCACCATGATTATGACCAGTGTTTCCAGTCCGTTCAGTTGTTGCAGTGGAATAGTCAGGTTAAATTTAATGTGACCGTTTATCGCAATCTGCCGACCACTCGCGATTCAATCATGACTTCGTGATAAAAGATTGAGTGTGAGGTTATAACGCCGAAGCGGTAAAAATTTTAATTTTTGCCGCTGAGGGGTTGACCAAGCGAAGCGCGGTAGGTTTTCTGCTTAGGAGTTTAATCATGTTTCAGACTTTTATTTCTCGCCATAATTCAAACTTTTTTTCTGATAAGCTGGTTCTCACTTCTGTTACTCCAGCTTCTTCGGCACCTGTTTTACAGACACCTAAAGCTACATCGTCAACGTTATATTTTGATAGTTTGACGGTTAATGCTGGTAATGGTGGTTTTCTTCATTGCATTCAGATGGATACATCTGTCAACGCCGCTAATCAGGTTGTTTCTGTTGGTGCTGATATTGCTTTTGATGCCGACCCTAAATTTTTTGCCTGTTTGGTTCGCTTTGAGTCTTCTTCGGTTCCGACTACCCTCCCGACTGCCTATGATGTTTATCCTTTGGATGGTCGCCATGATGGTGGTTATTATACCGTCAAGGACTGTGTGACTATTGACGTCCTTCCCCGTACGCCGGGCAATAATGTTTATGTTGGTTTCATGGTTTGGTCTAACTTTACCGCTACTAAATGCCGCGGATTGGTTTCGCTGAATCAGGTTATTAAAGAGATTATTTGTCTCCAGCCACTTAAGTGAGGTGATTTATGTTTGGTGCTATTGCTGGCGGTATTGCTTCTGCTCTTGCTGGTGGCGCCATGTCTAAATTGTTTGGAGGCGGTCAAAAAGCCGCCTCCGGTGGCATTCAAGGTGATGTGCTTGCTACCGATAACAATACTGTAGGCATGGGTGATGCTGGTATTAAATCTGCCATTCAAGGCTCTAATGTTCCTAACCCTGATGAGGCCGTCCCTAGTTTTGTTTCTGGTGCTATGGCTAAAGCTGGTAAAGGACTTCTTGAAGGTACGTTGCAGGCTGGCACTTCTGCCGTTTCTGATAAGTTGCTTGATTTGGTTGGACTTGGTGGCAAGTCTGCCGCTGATAAAGGAAAGGATACTCGTGATTATCTTGCTGCTGCATTTCCTGAGCTTAATGCTTGGGAGCGTGCTGGTGCTGATGCTTCCTCTGCTGGTATGGTTGACGCCGGATTTGAGAATCAAAAAGAGCTTACTAAAATGCAACTGGACAATCAGAAAGAGATTGCCGAGATGCAAAATGAGACTCAAAAAGAGATTGCTGGCATTCAGTCGGCGACTTCACGCCAGAATACGAAAGACCAGGTATATGCACAAAATGAGATGCTTGCTTATCAACAGAAGGAGTCTACTGCTCGCGTTGCGTCTATTATGGAAAACACCAATCTTTCCAAGCAACAGCAGGTTTCCGAGATTATGCGCCAAATGCTTACTCAAGCTCAAACGGCTGGTCAGTATTTTACCAATGACCAAATCAAAGAAATGACTCGCAAGGTTAGTGCTGAGGTTGACTTAGTTCATCAGCAAACGCAGAATCAGCGGTATGGCTCTTCTCATATTGGCGCTACTGCAAAGGATATTTCTAATGTCGTCACTGATGCTGCTTCTGGTGTGGTTGATATTTTTCATGGTATTGATAAAGCTGTTGCCGATACTTGGAACAATTTCTGGAAAGACGGTAAAGCTGATGGTATTGGCTCTAATTTGTCTAGGAAATAACCGTCAGGATTGACACCCTCCCAATTGTATGTTTTCATGCCTCCAAATCTTGGAGGCTTTTTTATGGTTCGTTCTTATTACCCTTCTGAATGTCACGCTGATTATTTTGACTTTGAGCGTATCGAGGCTCTTAAACCTGCTATTGAGGCTTGTGGCATTTCTACTCTTTCTCAATCCCCAATGCTTGGCTTCCATAAGCAGATGGATAACCGCATCAAGCTCTTGGAAGAGATTCTGTCTTTTCGTATGCAGGGCGTTGAGTTCGATAATGGTGATATGTATGTTGACGGCCATAAGGCTGCTTCTGACGTTCGTGATGAGTTTGTATCTGTTACTGAGAAGTTAATGGATGAATTGGCACAATGCTACAATGTGCTCCCCCAACTTGATATTAATAACACTATAGACCACCGCCCCGAAGGGGACGAAAAATGGTTTTTAGAGAACGAGAAGACGGTTACGCAGTTTTGCCGCAAGCTGGCTGCTGAACGCCCTCTTAAGGATATTCGCGATGAGTATAATTACCCCAAAAAGAAAGGTATTAAGGATGAGTGTTCAAGATTGCTGGAGGCCTCCACTATGAAATCGCGTAGAGGCTTTGCTATTCAGCGTTTGATGAATGCAATGCGACAGGCTCATGCTGATGGTTGGTTTATCGTTTTTGACACTCTCACGTTGGCTGACGACCGATTAGAGGCGTTTTATGATAATCCCAATGCTTTGCGTGACTATTTTCGTGATATTGGTCGTATGGTTCTTGCTGCCGAGGGTCGCAAGGCTAATGATTCACACGCCGACTGCTATCAGTATTTTTGTGTGCCTGAGTATGGTACAGCTAATGGCCGTCTTCATTTCCATGCGGTGCACTTTATGCGGACACTTCCTACAGGTAGCGTTGACCCTAATTTTGGTCGTCGGGTACGCAATCGCCGCCAGTTAAATAGCTTGCAAAATACGTGGCCTTATGGTTACAGTATGCCCATCGCAGTTCGCTACACGCAGGACGCTTTTTCACGTTCTGGTTGGTTGTGGCCTGTTGATGCTAAAGGTGAGCCGCTTAAAGCTACCAGTTATATGGCTGTTGGTTTCTATGTGGCTAAATACGTTAACAAAAAGTCAGATATGGACCTTGCTGCTAAAGGTCTAGGAGCTAAAGAATGGAACAACTCACTAAAAACCAAGCTGTCGCTACTTCCCAAGAAGCTGTTCAGAATCAGAATGAGCCGCAACTTCGGGATGAAAATGCTCACAATGACAAATCTGTCCACGGAGTGCTTAATCCAACTTACCAAGCTGGGTTACGACGCGACGCCGTTCAACCAGATATTGAAGCAGAACGCAAAAAGAGAGATGAGATTGAGGCTGGGAAAAGTTACTGTAGCCGACGTTTTGGCGGCGCAACCTGTGACGACAAATCTGCTCAAATTTATGCGCGCTTCGATAAAAATGATTGGCGTATCCAACCTGCAGAGTTTTATCGCTTCCATGACGCAGAAGTTAACACTTTCGGATATTTCTGATGAGTCGAAAAATTATCTTGATAAAGCAGGAATTACTACTGCTTGTTTACGAATTAAATCGAAGTGGACTGCTGGCGGAAAATGAGAAAATTCGACCTATCCTTGCGCAGCTCGAGAAGCTCTTACTTTGCGACCTTTCGCCATCAACTAACGATTCTGTCAAAAACTGACGCGTTGGATGAGGAGAAGTGGCTTAATATGCTTGGCACGTTCGTCAAGGACTGGTTTAGATATGAGTCACATTTTGTTCATGGTAGAGATTCTCTTGTTGACATTTTAAAAGAGCGTGGATTACTATCTGAGTCCGATGCTGTTCAACCACTAATAGGTAAGAAATCATGAGTCAAGTTACTGAACAATCCGTACGTTTCCAGACCGCTTTGGCCTCTATTAAGCTCATTCAGGCTTCTGCCGTTTTGGATTTAACCGAAGATGATTTCGATTTTCTGACGAGTAACAAAGTTTGGATTGCTACTGACCGCTCTCGTGCTCGTCGCTGCGTTGAGGCTTGCGTTTATGGTACGCTGGACTTTGTAGGATACCCTCGCTTTCCTGCTCCTGTTGAGTTTATTGCTGCCGTCATTGCTTATTATGTTCATCCCGTCAACATTCAAACGGCCTGTCTCATCATGGAAGGCGCTGAATTTACGGAAAACATTATTAATGGCGTCGAGCGTCCGGTTAAAGCCGCTGAATTGTTCGCGTTTACCTTGCGTGTACGCGCAGGAAACACTGACGTTCTTACTGACGCAGAAGAAAACGTGCGTCAAAAATTACGTGCAGAAGGAGTGATGTAATGTCTAAAGGTAAAAAACGTTCTGGCGCTCGCCCTGGTCGTCCGCAGCCGTTGCGAGGTACTAAAGGCAAGCGTAAAGGCGCTCGTCTTTGGTATGTAGGTGGTCAACAATTTTAATTGCAGGGGCTTCGGCCCCTTACTTGAGGATAAATTATGTCTAATATTCAAACTGGCGCCGAGCGTATGCCGCATGACCTTTCCCATCTTGGCTTCCTTGCTGGTCAGATTGGTCGTCTTATTACCATTTCAACTACTCCGGTTATCGCTGGCGACTCCTTCGAGATGGACGCCGTTGGCGCTCTCCGTCTTTCTCCATTGCGTCGTGGCCTTGCTATTGACTCTACTGTAGACATTTTTACTTTTTATGTCCCTCATCGTC
>NZ_CYTO01000016.1 GCF_001458335.1 Cognatishimia activa | reverse complement strand
TGAATAGCCCCTAGAATTGTAGACGCCTTCTGCCCTAATTTTGAGGACAGGAGGTCACTATGGGGAAGCCAAATTTTAGCGATGAGTTTAAGCGCGATGCGGTGCATCAAATTACCGTTCGGGGATATGCTGTTCGGGAAGTTTCTGAGCGTTTAGGTGTTAGTACACACTCGCTGTATCAATGGATGAAGAAGTTTCCGGCGAAGATTAATCCGTCATCGGATTCTGATGCCGAAGTTCGCAGGCTTAAGAGAGAACTGGCGCGTGTGACGGAGGAACGTGACATCCTAAAAAAGGCCGCCACGTACTTCGCGAAGAATGCAAAGTGAAGTACGGTTTTATCTTGGAGCATAGGGCGCAATTCACAATTCGGACGATGTGCCGTGTTTTGGGCGTTCATTTCAGCGGGTTTTACGCATGGATTAAAAATCCGTTAAGCCTGCGTGCGATGGAAGATCGGCGCCAAACCAAGCTGATCGAGAAGGCCTGGCAGGACAGCGGTAAAATTTATGGCTATCGCAAAATCCACGACGATCTCATCGATATGGGTGAAAGCGTGTCTGAGAACCGCGTGGCCAGACTTGCAAGATTGGCGGGCATTCGCGCCCAAATCGGATACAAAGCCAAGCCAAGCAATCACGGTGGCAAACCATCTGTTGTTGTCGACAACACGCTGGATCGCCAGTTCGATGTCGATGCGCCTAATCGCGTCTGGGTAGCTGATATTACATACATCAGAACCCGTGAGGGCTGGCTTTATCTGGCCGTCGTCATTGATTTGTTTTCGCGACGCGTCGTCGGCTGGGCGACACAGTCAAGACAACCAACTGATTTAGTCATCAAGGCCCTAATAACGGCGCTATGGCGGCGCAAGCCCTCTGCTGGATTACTTGTCCACACCGATCAAGGATCACAATTCACAAGCAGGGATTGGGCGTCATTTTTACGCGACCATCACATCGTTCATTCCATGAGCCGGCGCGGAAATTGTCACGACAATGCGGTTGCCGAAAGCTTCTTCAATTTGTTGAAACGTGAACGTATTCGAAGAAAAACCTACAAAACCCGCGAAATCGCGCGACAAGACATCTTCGACTACATCGAAATGTTCTACAACCCGAAAAGAAAACATGCCAGAAACGGGATGCTGTCGCCCGTCGATTTTGAAAACAGACAGTTAAACGACAAACAAGAAGGCGTCTAGGAAACTAGGGGCTATTCA
>NZ_CYTO01000015.1 GCF_001458335.1 Cognatishimia activa | reverse complement strand
CACCGGTCCTGCCCGATGTCGTGGCCATGAACCCGCCCTTTGCCTCTTCGGTCGATCGCTCAAGGGACAAGCACATCGCGGCCAAGCATCTCGTCGCGGCTGCGAAGCGCCTCGCGCCCGGCGGACGGCTGGTGGCGATCATGCCGCCGGGGTTCAGCGCCAAGCGTGATGCCGCGCAATGGTCGCGCGCCTGCGGCCTCTTCACGCCGCGCTTGGCGCTGACGATCCCGGGACAGGTTTATCGTAAGCTTGGCACGAGTGTGGAAACCCAGCTGATGGTCTTCGACAAGGTGCCGGAGGGTGGTGAGTTCATCCGCGCCACGGTGCGGGATCTGGATGAGGCCTCGGCATATGTCGACGCCGTGGTTGCGAACCGGCCCGAGGCGCGTCTCGCCCAAAGGGCGGCGACGAGCCCTCACGCGGGGAGGGTCGTTCCAGTGCCTGTCACGCGCAAGCGGCCTGTTGCAGCAGTCGCTGCATCCAAGACCAAAACCAACACCGCCGTTCCGCTTACCTTCACCAGTCTCGAGACTCCACGGGACAACACGCCGGTCTCGGACTGAATAGCCCCTAGAATTGTAGACGCCTTCTGCCCTA
>NZ_CYTO01000014.1 GCF_001458335.1 Cognatishimia activa | reverse complement strand
TTACTCAGTGATTTTAGACACAACACCGGAACCAACGGTGCGGCCACCTTCGCGGATCGCGAAGCGCAGACCTGCTTCCATCGCGATTGGTGCGATCAGCTCTACGTCGAACTTCAGGTTGTCGCCTGGCATAACCATCTCTGTACCTGCTGGCAGGTTAACAGTGCCGGTCACGTCAGTAGTACGGAAGTAGAACTGTGGACGGTAGTTCGCGAAGAATGGGGTGTGACGACCACCTTCTTCTTTGGTCAGAATGTATGCTTCTGCTTCGAACTTTGTGTGTGGGTTCACGGAACCTGGCTTACACAGAACCTGGCCACGCTCAACCGCTTCACGGTCAACACCACGCAGCAGCGCGCCGATGTTGTCGCCTGCTTCACCGGAGTCCAGCAGCTTGCGGAACATTTCAACACCAGTACATGTGGTTTTCTGAGTGTCTTTGATGCCAACGATTTCAATCTCGTCGCCAACGTTGATCACGCCACGCTCAACACGACCAGTTACAACAGTACCGCGGCCAGAGATCGAGAACACGTCTTCGATTGGCATCAGGAACGGCTGGTCAGTCGCACGTGGTGGCTGTGGGATGTACTCGTCAACAGCCGCCATCAGCTCAGCGATTTTCTCTTTACCGATGTTGTCGTCGCGATCTTCCAGCGCCGCCAGAGCGGAACCAGCAATCACAGGGATGTCGTCACCTGGGAATTCGTACTCAGACAGCAGCTCGCGGATTTCCATTTCAACCAGCTCAAGCAGCTCTTCGTCGTCAACCTGGTCAACTTTGTTCATGAAAACAACCATCGCAGGGATACCAACCTGGCGGCCCAGCAGGATGTGCTCACGAGTCTGTGGCATTGGGCCGTCAGCAGCGTTCACAACCAGGATCGCGCCGTCCATCTGCGCCGCACCGGTGATCATGTTTTTCACGTAGTCAGCGTGGCCCGGGCAGTCAACGTGTGCGTAGTGACGTGCTTCGGTTTCATACTCAACGTGGGCTGTAGAGATGGTGATGCCGCGTGCTTTTTCTTCTGGTGCGCCGTCGATTTCGTCGTACGCTTTGAAGTCACCAAATTGCTTGGTGATCGCAGCTGTCAGTGTGGTTTTACCGTGGTCAACGTGGCCGATTGTGCCGATGTTGCAGTGCGGTTTGGAACGTTCAAACTTTTCCTTAGCCAT
>NZ_CYTO01000013.1 GCF_001458335.1 Cognatishimia activa | reverse complement strand
CAAACAAGAAGGCGTCTAGGAAACTAGGGGCTATTCAAGCTATTCAAGGGCATCATTGGTTGAGCAGCTTTCGGGAGTGTTTGATCTTTCTTCTCTTCCAAGCATGCGCAGCGATCTCGTTAAGGTAGCAGAAGAAACAAGACATGCTCTTCAAGGTATCCGAATGGATATTTCTGGGCTGATCATCCCGCGAAATAGTATTCTCGATAAGATTAACGACATTGATGATGGCAAGCGATTTATCCAATTGACGGGCGAGGCCGGTTCGGGAAAGTCGGCGGTGTTACGAGCGCTGGCCGAAGAGCACGCTCGGCACGGTTTCGCTCTTGTTCTGACCGACAAGCGTCTCGTCGGCCCCGGCTGGCCCTCACTCGCCACGCACTTGCGTCTAGAAACGGAACGGCTTGCTGACCTCCTTTTTGAGCTAGCCACACTGGGAAAGCCAACTCTCTTCATCGACGGGATAGATCGCCTAGGTAATGAGATCCGTCAGACAATCTTGGACATCGTAAATATCCTTCTTGACGATCCAAGGCTTGCGGGCTGGCGCATTGTGGCATCTACCCGGTCGTCACACCTCGAAGACTTGAGGATATGGCTCCCTCCTCAACTCATTGAGGAGGGCCAAGCACACATCGTCGAGATCGATGGATTTGATGATAATGAGGCTGGCATCCTTGCTGAGCGGTTTCCAGCGATGCACGAAGTCCTATTCGCCGAGGGTCAAGAGAAGGAATTTGCAAGGCGACCTTTCTTTGCTCAGGTGTTGGCACAACGTTCAGTGAGCACTGATGGAGCGCCGGGCAGGTTTTCCGAGATTTCGCTAGCGCAGGTTTGGCTGGAAGGACAGCAGGGTCTACGTGATAAAGCCTCTTCGATTGAACGCCGCCAAGCGATCAGTGAGCTAGCCGCGAGATGCGCTCAAGCAGCCAATAGAAGCGGCGCAGTAGAAGGCATGACGGCTCAAACTCTGACGGCACTAGTACAAGAACGAGCGATAGCTGAAGTTGCGGGTAGCGGAAGATATTCCTTTACCCACGACATATTTCTTGAATGGGCAATGTTTGGATTGTGTCGCCAAAATGGTCCAGATTGGCCGGGCACCCTCGCGGCTGCTGGCGACAGGCCCGGACTAATCCGGGTGGTAGAGCTACTATCACAGTTTGAATTCGAGTCCGAAGACACCTGGACTGAAACGCAATTGGCACTGGAGCAGCAGGAAGCATGGCGTCATTGGAGCAGGGTTTGGCTTCTTGCCCCGTTTGCGTCTCCGGTGTTCTTTGAGCGAAAAGATGCGATTTCTGTTTTTTTGAGCGAAGACCACCGGCTCATCCGGCTCCTTTCTTCTTTCCGAGCACACAAGACTATCGAAAACCTTCTGATCGTCCATGGCGCGTTCGAACTCGGCGAGAAAACGAAATTCGAAAAATTCAGAATAGCTGACTTTTTGTCTTGGCCCCGCCCTGTTCGAAATTGGAAGCGCCTGCTGATCTGGTTGCTTTCACTTGATTGGAATGAGGCAACGGCTGAGGACATAGTTGACACGTTCGACGTATGGCTGAACCTTTTTCAAGATTATCCCGACCGAATCAAAGATCGTTATGCTGAACGAATTGATCAAATTCTTACTGAGTGGGATGCCTATGACTATCGGGATCGGGGGAAAAAAACCACTCCGCTGGGGTTTCATAAGAACGGTTTCGGCAGCAAAATTCGACAGGCTTTCCTAAGGTCCTCTCTCACAAACACCGACCTACTAAGTTGCAGGCTCCAAGCGTGGACGACCGAGCGAGTTGACGACAAAGTTCAGTCAAGCGTCTTTGCGTGGAGTGTGCGCCTTGCCGGTGTGGTTCCTGATGCCCTAGCTGACTTTTCGTTCCAGGCGTTTATCGAGCCACTGCCATCAGAGTCAGCTGAGAGGTCGCGGGGGCAGATGATCGGTTGGTCTCCCCATATGACCGATTGGGATTCTCCGGGCATCAGTGACCATTCGCGCCACTGCCATCCAGCCTCTCCTGTCCAGCAACCATTTGCAGCCCTTTTCGAGAACGCGCCTCAAGAAGGTCTTCGTTTAATTCGCAAGCTGCTCAGCCGGACCGTTGTCGCATGGAGAGAGCTACCCCGATACGACTATCACAACCGCGAAATTCCGGTTCCATTTAGCGTGGATTTCCCCTGGGGAACTCAAACGTTCTGGGGCGACCAAAGGATTTATGGTTGGTATCGAGGTCTGTTTTCTTGCGATATCCTCGAGTCGGCACTTATGGCGCTGGAAGATTGGGCGTTCTCCGAGCTTGAAGCCGGACGGGATGTTGACGAGATCGTAAGGGAGCTTGTTACAGGACACGAAAGCGTGGCCACTCTGGGCATCGCCTTGGGGGTCTTGTTGGACAAGGACGCGCTGTCACCTGCAGCAGCCGCTCTCGTAGGCTGCCAGCACATCTGGGCCATGGACGAGTACCGCTGGCAACACGACGTCCAAGGCCTTCACTCAAACGAAATCGGAGCGAGCTTCGGCTTTTCTAACGAGACAACTCATCTTGAAGCACTTAAACGCCTCAACTCGCGGCCTTCCCGGAAAAAGAACATCAGGTGGCTCGCGACAGCATTCATTCTCACAGCTAACGACCAACGCGAAAAGGTAGCGGAAAAGCTTACCAGCTTTCCAAACGAGCTACCCTTCACCCACGAAGGTCAAGATGATGATGATAAGTTAGTTGCATATTTTCTGCATCGAGCCGAGGAGTGGGCCGCTATTGCGGACCTTGCGAACTATGCTCATGTGGAGACCGATGACGGGAGAGTCGGCGTCGCATTCCAGCCATCAGACGAACGGGTGCAACAAGCGGAAGAAGCAGGTGAACGGCTAGCCCATTGGAACGAAGGCTTCCAACTGCTGAAACAAAGTGAGTCTTGGTTCGAGAGCGGCAAAATTGATGATCAGGCGCGAGATGAGATTGTTGCGCTCGCACGCGAGGTCGATAACGAGGACATGTTCAACGCTGGTTTCGATGCCGGAGACCCCGGCAGCCGCCGCGCTGGAGGAGTGGCGGCCGTGTCAGCAGCCATCTTAAGTTTCGGTGCCGATCTTCCAAAAGATCAACAGGAATGGGCCGAAGGCGTTGCTTTCCGCGCAGCCAATACTGTTCCGGCAAGTAATGAATTTTTTCACGCTGATGCTCCTGCCGAAGACAGACCCGAAACATTTGCGTCAAAGGCATTGGCGGCGATAATCAAGAATGGTGGGCCATCAGTAAGTTCAGCGCGGCAAGAATTGGTTCGGTTGTGTTTTCATCCCTACAAGGGCGTGCAGTTGTCTGCCTTGTCAAATGCCGCGTCATGTTGGCGAGAGCAAAAGGACTTCGCTGACAAATGCACGGCGCTCGCCTTCAAGTTGACGACACTTGAATTGGATCGTGGTTCGTCTGACTGGTACCGGCGACGTGATGAGAGACACAACCTTCTGGCCTCCGAAAAACAACAGCTGCTTGAGGCTGCTATACAAGGTCTAGCATCTGGCGATTGGAACAAGCTGTCTGATACCTATGCCGGAATTGAGCCGGAGCATTTGGATCAATGGCGCGTCAAAGACTTTGCATCGATGTTGTCGATCATCCCGAAAGACAGGTTCACTGATGATGATGGCTTTCGAGACGACATATTATCGCTCCTGCGTGACTTCGTGAACAAGCTCGCTGCAGCGATCAGTATTGCTGACGAGGCAGAACGCCGCTCGGGTTCAAGGCTATGGCGAGAGTTTTCCACATGTATCTGGGGCTTAGCGTCGATTTGTGAGGATTTACCTACAGAACAGGTGCGCACCGAGATCATACCCTTGTTGTCTTTATTGCCTATCGAACCGAAAAGCGAAGTCCTCTCTACCTTCGCGAATGCCTACTCTTGCATGCGACTTCTGGATGCTCCGGAGGTGCCATCAGGAATCTTCGACGTTTTCATTGATATCTTTGTGGCGGTTGAAGACCACCCCGATTGGAAACGTCCGGAGTGGCGGGAGGACTATGGTCTTCCTGATCAGCTTCACAAATTGGTTCGTATCGCAATGGGGGCAAATTGGGATCGGCCAGCAATGGGGGCGGCCCGGTTCGCTAACAATGATTGGTCTGATGCAAAGCTACTGAATCCACTGATTGATTGGATGCTCCAACGATTTGGGCACCTGCCTCAGGTCATGCAAGCATTCTTGCTCCATGTTGAAAGATCCTTCGATCATCGCGGAAGCGATTTCCTCGCTTCTAGGTTGGGGGGCATCGCGCCCGCCGTATGGCAGTCTAGAGGGTTTTGGTCCGGGGGGAGAACTGCACAACTTGCCGGTCTGCTTCAGACTTTTGCCGAACGAGACGCGCCATTGCAGCCTGATGTCCACGTCCAGTTTGTGGAAATTCTCGATCACTTAATTGAACTTGGGGACCGTCGCTCAGCAGCACTTCAAATGAGCTCGCTGTTTGACCTGCCACGATTCAGTAATCCGCCGCAGGTCCTACAACTTGAAACTTCGTCGTGAGGCCAGATTACAACTTCGCGCCCAAGGTCCGCTATAGAGCGTCATGGCTTGCCCGTTTGCGACTGCAGCGAATGTCTCCTTCTCTAATTGGGTGTCTGGGTCAAGCTCATATTCCT
>NZ_CYTO01000012.1 GCF_001458335.1 Cognatishimia activa | reverse complement strand
AGTAAATAGATAAATAAATAATATCTCTCTAAAACGATACAAAGATCGATGTAAGCCAATCGCAAAACATCGACAGCGCATTCTAGGCCTCAAGTAGCGTAAGCGCTAGGCAAAGATCATGGCGCGGGATGGAGCAGCCCGGTAGCTCGTCAGGCTCATAACCTGAAGGTCGTAGGTTCAAATCCTACTCCCGCAACCAACAATTATATCACAATGTCAAAGACTTAACAGGTCACCCCTCAAGGGCGGCTTTGGTGTCTTGCACCCGCAGGGGCAGTTTAGGGGCATTTGTTCCCAACGCCCAACAATAGAATCCAACACTCCAGAGCAATCCGTTCCTGAAACAGGACTAATTGTTTTGAGTTGGTGTTGCCGACACCGAAAATCAAAAAACAAACAAATTTAAGATCAGCACCGCCAGGTGCGTTTTATGAGTTTTAAAGGTTTTAAGAGTTTTAGGCCGAATTAGCTTAACGCTTTCAAAGCCTTAAACCCCCTAAAAAACTCGATGTACGTATTTGACACCGCGAAGTACGTATTTGGCAACATGATGTACGGCATCAAAAACTCGATGTACGGGAATTGACAGAAGCCTTAAGTCTTTGGGCTCCAGGTTGTGGATAAGGCCAAAGAAGATTTGGCATTCAAAATATTGTGGGTGTCGAGGTGTCGGAAATTTCCAAAACGACAGTTTCAGAAATCAATGTGAATTACCGCTGACCCAAATTTTGTGTGTGGCTAATTTTGTCAAAAATCGAAGACTTGATGTACGGCTGTCTGACAATTCTGAAAAACCATAGAACAGACGTTAGTGGAGAATGCAGCAAAAGGCAGGAAAGAGCCCAAAGCTACCGAATTGCTGCGGCTAGTCGAAAGTCCGCTAAGCGCAGCAGGACCTGCCTTTTTGGATAGGTGGGCATGGAACAGTTGCGTAAGAACAGTAGACGCAGCAATCCCCTTCAAGAGGTTTCAAGACGGTCTGACACGACTTGCATTCATAGAACCATTGGCATGCATCAGTCGGCATCGTCTCAGTTTCAACGTGTCCACAAGATGGACAGGTGAGAGTCGATTGCAGCACTACTTTTGCGTCTTCTGTCGCCATATCGCGTACCCCGTCAGTATGAGAAATCCTGCCAATATCGGCAGCAAGACAGCATCGCTGTAGACGACACCAAGCAGGCCTGTCAGGCCAAGCGCTGTTAGCACGACCGGCAAGATCGGCGTGAAGCAACAGAGAGCAGCCAAAATCGTGCCGCCCACCCCGAGCGCAAGGAGTTTGTTCTTCATTGTGTCGATCTCCACAAATCCCACATGAAACGCTGCGCTGACGCCTCCCAGAGCGGCGAAGACAGCGCGACCAAAAAGGCGATGGACGCAAGTGATGTCCAGACAATTGCAGACCGCCTACGCGTTGCGCAGGATCTGCGTCGAAGCACCCGATACCACGCCCATACGAGAGCAATGGCGACGCCAACAAGAATAAATTCTCGGTAAGCGACGAATGGCCCAAGGATAGTGAGCCCTGCGCCACCTAGGCCTAATATCGAAAGGCCGATAGGCAAAACACAACATGATGCAGACAACAGCGCCAAAAGCGCTGCGATGAGCATCACTAGGTTGGCAGCGATGCCGGTATCTGCCACGGGTTGTTGGTTTGCATTCATGTCCATTTTGCTTTTTTACTTCCTGTAGCCACTACAGGAGCAAGCAAAATGTTCACCATCGGCAAAGCGTCGGAACGCAGCGGCGTGAACATCGAAACGATCCGATACTATGAACGAGAGGGTATCGTTGCGAAGCCGGGGCGTTCCGCAGGCGGGCGTCGGATGTACTCGTCAGATGAAATCGCCAAACTCAGGTTCGTGCGCCGTTGTCGCGATTTGGGCTTCCCGATCTCGATAATCCAGACCTTTCTATCGCTCACTGCGCAGAGTGATCGATCCTGTGGCGAGGTGAAGACCATCGCCGAGAACCATTTGGGAGAGATAGACGCCAAGATTGAAAACTTAATGCGCCTTCGGGAAGCGCTCTTGAGCCTTTCAGAGAACTGCAACGACGGAACTGCGGCCTGTCCCATGCTCGATGCTTTGATGAAGCATGGGTTTGGCGATGGCCTACACGAGTAAAGCAGCCGTTAGTTTTGAATTCGCAAACGGTAACTTCGTCCCGCGTCTTTCGAGTTCATGCGCCACGCGGCGAATGGCACTGTTTCCCGAAGGGGTCACTCGTCAACAGCGCGGCGAAGGTGTCAGGAGAGCCCATAGCGGAAGTCTGCAAATCACGCTGCGAGCGCGCGCAGCGCAGAAGATGCGGCGTGACCGAAAATCCATTTGCCGCGACGCAGCGCGCAAAGCGGCCATATACACAAATACTAAGCTCCCACTGTCATCGTTGTGCTGATGTCTGGGTGTGGAGAGAGTATTGGAGCGCAAATCATGCCAAGAGTCCGACATCCCGCAACTACACCGAAATGCAGAGCCTGAAAAAAGGGGCAGATCATCGGTCAGAAGCGGACTTCGCTGCCCAAACAGGTCTGGGCTATACGAGCGCGCTTGGAATTGACCGGCACTGAACCCAAACGAACGACACCACATGCTGAACCCTGCGTGAAAGACTGCCGCCTTTAGCTGTCCGGCCCACCAATGCGTCGCGAGCAACGCCTATCAGTGTTGAGTATCTAGAAGTTCGCACATTTTCCGTGTATTATGGTGTCGATATCTCAACACTATGTCGATAAAACACATGGAAAAATCTGCAAAACGCAAAATCGTTTCCTCTCGTCATCTGGCAGATGGTGAAGGATGGGAGGCTTCAGAGTTTGAGTTCGGGCTGATCATTGCTTTCAACGCGTTCTCGCGCTGGATGGTTAAATGTATGGCTGCAGCAGGGCACACGGATATGAGCCCGTTGGAAATCCTCGTTCTTCATAACGTGAACCATCGGGGCCGCGATAAGCGGCTGAGCGACATCTGTTTCTTGCTCAACATCGATGACACCCACACCGTCAATTACGCTCTACGTAAGCTTTCCAAGGCTCAATTGATTGTGTCCGAAAAGCGCGGCAAGGAAGTGTTTTACAGCACATCAGGCGAAGGGGCTTCGCTGTGCGAAGAATACCGGACTGTGCGTGAGCGCTGCCTCATTGATGGCCTCGGCCGGATGGACATTTCGGGCGAAGAGTTGAGTGCCATCGCCGCAAGCCTGCGCGCTTTATCGGGCCAATACGATCAGGCAAGTCGGGCCGCGTCCTCTTTGTGACGCGGCCAGACAGGAGATTTCATCGACTCATCGCATCCGGCAGATATGTCACGATCTGAGGGAACAGCGTGATCAGGACGACAGCTAGCAACAGCAGAAAGAAAAACGGCAGCGCGGCCTTGGCGATGCGCAGGATGTCGATCCCCGTCAGCCCCTGAATGACGAAGAGGTTAAAGCCGACCGGCGGTGTGATCTGGCTCATCTCAACGACCAGCACCAGATAGATGCCGAACCAAATGGGGTCGATTCCGACGGCCAGGACCATCGGCATGATTATGGAGGTCGTGAGAACCACAACCGAGATGCCATCGAGAAACAGCCCCAGCACGATGAAAAATATCGTCAGGACCGCCAACAGCACATATGGCGACAGACCCATCTCGCCGATCCACGAGGCGAGGTTACGGGGCAAGCCCGTGAAACCCATTGAAACGGCGAGGAAGGCCGCACCAAGAAGAATGAAAGCGATCATGCATGATGTTCGCGCTGCGGACAAAAGCGCATCCATGAAGTCGCGCCGCGAAAAGCTGCCCGAGAGGACGGCCATTAGGATCGACAACAGAACGCCAAGGGCCGCAGCATCTGTTGGTGAAGCGATGCCTGTGTAGATCGCTCCAATCACACCTGCGATCAGCAGGGCCACAGGGATCAGCCCACGCGCCTCCCATAGTTTTTCTTTCAGGTTCAGTTTGACCGTTTCAGCGGGGATGAGGTTGGGGTCCATCCATGCGCGGACAGCGACATATACGCTGAACAACCCCACGAGCATCGCGCCGGGGATCAAGCCCGCCACAAAGAGCCGGGCGATCGATTGTTCAGTGGCCACGCCATAGACGATCAGGATGATCGATGGCGGGATGAGAAGACCAAGGGTGGCAGAGCCCGCGAGAGTGCCAAGGATCAGGCTTTCGGGATAGCCGCGCGATTTCAGCTCCGGAATGGACATCTTGCCAATGGTGGCGGCAGTGGCGGCGGATGAGCCTGAAACCGCAGCAAAGATCGCGCATCCAAGGACATTCACGTGCAGCAGCCGGCCCGGCAACCCGCCAAGCCAAGGGGCGAGACCGTTGAACATGTCCTTGCTGAGCCGCGACCTGAGCAGGATTTCACCCATCAGGATAAACAGAGGAAGCGCAGTCAGCGACCACGAATGGCTGTGCCCCCAGAACGTCACCGCAAGGTTCAGGCCAACGGACGAATTCGAGAAGAATGCAAGGGCGACAGCGGCGACAGCCGATAGCGAAAGCGCAATCCAAAGCCCTCCGGCCAAAAAGACGAACAAGAGCCCAAGCAGGATGAGGCCAACGACAGGATCAGACATTTCAGGCTTCCTCGGACGCAGCGATGACAGGCTCGCCGCGCAAAAGTGTTTCGATCAGGCTGTGGATGACGGAGACGCATAGCAACGTCATTCCGATGCCCATGGCGGTTTGGGGGATCCAAAGCGGGATGGGGATCGTTCCGTTGGAGACGTCTCCAAAATGGATGCTCTCTGCGACAAGGACCCAGATGTAGTAGACTGCGAAGATGGTTAGTGCTGACGCAGCGATGAGGGCAATCACCTCGGCAATAAGGCGGGCGCGTTCGGGCAGACGCGCGGTAACCAGAGACACCTTGATGTGGCCACCGCTGCGAAACGTATAGGGCATCGCAAGGAAGGTGGCGGCAGCCAGCATGAAACCCGAAAAATCAGCGTAGGACGGGATTGTCGATGGCAACGGCAGGCCGAAGACTCGCGTCGCAAAATTCAAGAAGATCTGCGCGCTGATCAAAACGGCAATCGCCAGGATCGTGACGGCCGATACCCAACCTGCCGCAAGATAGATTCTGTCCAGAAATGTTCGCATGATGTGCCCCTTATGAATTAGCCCGGCGCTTGGGCGGGAGACGACCAGCGCCGGGCTCTCTTTGGCAAACGAAAACCAACCAAATGGGGTTCCCGTTTGGCCCTTTACTGCTGATATGTGGTCAAAATGGAAAGTGCGGCATCGGATGCGCTGGCTTCCCAGTTGGTCAGCATCTGTGCACCGATCTCTTGCAAGCCAGCAGTCAGGGCGTCGCTTGGTTCCACGATGATCATGCCATTTTCGGCCATGATCGCCGTCTTGGCTTCTGCTTCAGCGGCTGACATTTCCCAACCGCGCACCTCAGCTGCGGCGGCAGCTTCCAGAACGGCGGCTTGCACATCGTCAGGCAAACGCTGGAACGCGCGCATGTTCACCACAACGATATTCTTTGGCACCCAGGCGTTGATCGGCGTGTAGTGCGTGACAAAATCCCAAGCAGTGGAATTCGCGCCGGTGGATGGTGACGTAACCATCGCTTCGACCTGGCCGGTTGCAAAGGCCTGCGGGATGTCAGGGGCTTCGACCTGCACCGGAGCGGCACCTGCCAGCGTTGCGAATTCTTCCAAGGCTGCGTTGTATGCACGGAAGCGCAGGCCTGCGAGACCCTCGACCGTTTCGATCTCACCATTGGTATAAAGACCTTGGGCAGGCCATGGCACTGAGAAGAGTGGCATGAGACCTTGTTCTGCCAACAGTTCGGTCACAACCGGCTGCTGCGCCGCCCAAAGACGCTGCGCTTCCTCGTAGCTTGTCGCTACGAAAGGCTGGCTGTCGATCCCGAAGGCGGCATCATCATTGACCAGACGCGACAAGAAGAATTCGCCAATCGGAACCTGACCAGACCGAACGACATTGCGGATTTCACCATGCGGAAACAAGGAGCCGCCGGAATGAACGGTGATCTCCAGCGCGCCATCGGTCGCTGCAGCAACGTCTGTTGCAAACTGAGAGATGTTTTGAGTGTGGAAGGTCGCGTCACCGTAAGGGGTCGGCATATCCCATGTATCGGCGGCGGCAGCACCGCTCAGACCAACGGCAAGACCAGCGGCCAGGATGAAGTGTTTCATTGTTAAGCTCCTGTGTTGAACCGAACCCGGAGAGAAATTCCAAATTCATTACGTTGACAAATTGTCAGCGTTTTGCACATAAAGCAACAAATTTATGTTTAGGAGATGGAAATGAATTTGCGCGCTGATTCCAAGTGGGACTTCTGGATTGACCGTGGCGGCACGTTCACGGACATCGTTGCACGAACGCCGGAAGGCGACCTAAGAACCCACAAGATTCTTTCAGAAAAACCAGAGTCTTACAAAGATGCAGCCGTCCAGGGCGTGCGCGATATCATGGGGCTTTCCAAGGAAGACGCTATCCCTGAAAACGCGATCTCTGCCATTAAAATGGGCACCACGGTCGCGACGAATGCTCTTCTTGAACGTAAGGGTGAACGGACAGTTCTGTTTATCACGCGCGGCTTCAGAGACCTTCTGCGAATCGGATATCAGAACCGGCCCGACCTGTTCGCTCTCAATATCCAACTGCCCGATCTGCTCTATTCTGATGTTATTGAAATCGACGAACGGCTCGATGCTGATGGGGCTGTCATCGAAGCAATGGATCTGCAGAAAGCCCGCGAGGCCATCTGCCACGCATACGGCGAGGGATACCGTTCCGTCGCCATTGCCCTCCTTCACAGCTATCGCAACCCGGAGCACGAAAAGAAGCTGGGTGAGATGGCAGTCCAGCAAGGCTTTGAACAAGTCTCGCTCAGCTTTGAGGCAAGCCCACTCATCAAGCTGGTGTCACGCGGGGATACGACGGTGGCAGACGCCTATCTCACGCCGATCCTGAAAAGGTACGTGAACCAAGTTCGCAGCGCTCTGGGTTCTGACTCTGTCGAGCGGCTGATGTTCATGCAGTCCAACGGTGGCCTGACCGATGCGGACCTTTTCCATGGGCGGGATGCCATTCTGTCAGGGCCTGCAGGCGGTGTCGTTGGCATGGTGGGTACGGCCACACAGGACGGCTTTGACAAGCTCATCGGTTTCGACATGGGTGGCACCTCAACCGATGTGTGCCACTATGCCGGTGAATACGAACGCAGCTTTGAAACCGAAGTGGCCGGGGTTCGGATGCGCGCGCCGATGATGAATATTCACACAGTGGCGGCAGGCGGCGGGTCTATCCTGTCGTTCCGGGACGGGCGGTTGCAGGTTGGTCCCGAGAGTGCGGGCGCCGATCCGGGCCCGTCCTGTTATCGTCGTGGCGGCCCGCTGACGGTCACGGATTGCAATGCAGTCCTTGGCAAGCTCCAGCCCGAGAATTTTCCAAACGTCTTCGGGCCAGACAGCAATGAGCCGCTGGATGTGGACGCTCCGCGCCGACTGTTCGAAGCGCTCGCACAGGAAATTGCACAGCAAACAGGCGAAGCGCCTTTGTCCGTCGAGGTTTTGGCGACAGGCTTCCTGCGGATTGCCGTCGACAGCATGGCGAACGCGATCAAGGAAATCAGCGTCTCTCGCGGATATGACGTGACAGGCTACACCCTAAACTGCTTTGGCGGCGCGGGTGGCCAACATGCTTGCCTCGTCGCCGATGCGCTTGGCATGACCTCTGTCTATCTGCACCCGTTTGCCGGTGTCCTGTCTGCCCTTGGCATGGGGCTCGCGGACATCGTGTCGATGCGCGAACAGCAGCTGATTGTCCCGGTGTCTGATCTCGCTTCGATCACCGCGGCCTCAGTTGCCTTAACCACCGAGGCGACAGAGGAGGTCTTGCAGCAAGGCGTCGCGCGCAGCGACATCACCGTGCGCGAAAAGGTCTACCTGCGGATATCCACATCCCAAACGACCTTGCCTGTGGCCCTCGGCTCGCCGGAAGACATGGTTGAAGCTTTCCGCACGTCCCATGAAGTTGAGTTCGGCTTCCGCCCTGAAACAGACGATATCATTGCCGAAATGATCTCGGTCGAGGCGGTCGGCGCATCAGGGGCAAACGCCAAACTGCCCAATGCCGAAACACAAGAAAGCCAGCACGGCACCACACAGATGTGGGCCGAACATCGCATGCAATCTGTGCCAACGCATGATCGCACCAAGATGGGTGTCGGCGTTGTGGTCACAGGCCCCGCTGTCATCAACGAACCAACAGGCACCACGGTCGTGGAACATGGCTGGGAGGCCACTTGCATCGACGGAGGCGCGCTTGTCTTGCGACGCGCAGTTCCGCTCGTGCGCGAAGAAGCCATTGGGACAAGTGTCGATCCGATCATGCTTGAGGTGTTCAACAACCTCTTTATGTCCATCGCCGAACAGATGGGCGCGACATTGGCGAAAACTGCGGCCTCCGTGAATATTCGCGAACGGCTTGATTTCTCGTGCGCCATTTTCGACGCCAGCGGTGATTTGGTTGCAAACGCACCGCATGTCCCGGTGCATCTGGGTTCCATGAGCGCGAGTGTGAAATCGATCCTGCGGGAAAATGAAGGCACAATTCAGCCCGGCGACGTCTTCATGATGAATGACCCATTCAATGGCGGCACGCATTTGCCGGACGTGACCGTGATTACGCCCGTTTTTGATGAAAGTGGTCAGGACATCCGGTTCCTTGTCGCCTCACGCGGGCACCACGCCGATATTGGCGGCAAGACGCCCGGTTCGGCCCCTCCGGACAGTCGTCACATCGACGAAGAAGGGGTGTTGATCCGGAACTTCAAACTGGTCTCCGGTGGCCGCCTTCGCGACACCGAAACACGCGATCTTCTCGCATCAGCGACATACCCATGCCGCAACATTGATCACAACATGGCCGACCTGACCGCGCAGGTTGCGGCCAATGCGACGGGTAGTGCCGAGCTGCAAAAGGCGGTGGCGCAATTCGGCGCGGATGTCGTTCAGTCGTATATGCGCCATGTCCAAGACAATGCCGAAGAATCCGTCCGCCGTGTCATTGATGTTCTGGAGGACAGCCGCTTCACCTATCCGCTTGATAGTGGAGCCAAGATAGAGGTCGCCATTTCCGTGGACCGCGCATCACGCAGCGCAACGGTGGATTTCACGGGCACCTCTGAGCAGGACGCGCTGAACTACAACGCACCTTTGGCGATTTGTCATGCGGTCGTCTTGTATGTGTTCCGCACACTTGTCGGCTCAGACATCCCCATGAACGAAGGTTGCTTGAAACCCATCAAAATTATCGCGCCAGAAGGAAGCTTTATCAACCCGAACTACCCTGCAGCCGTTATTTCGGGGAACACGGAGGTCAGCCAAAGCATCGCAGACGCTCTTTATGGCGCGCTCGGTGTCGTCGCAGGCAGCCAAGGCACGATGAATAATTTCGTCTATGGTGACGATACGCTGCAGAACTATGAAACGATCTGCGGGGGCACAGGGGCCGGACCCGATTTCAACGGGTGCTCGGCGGTTCACAGCCACATGACAAACACTAGGATGACGGATCCGGAAGTGCTTGAAAGCCGCTTCCCGGTGCGCGTGCGGTCGTTTGCAATCAGACAAGGCTCCGGCGGGGAAGGTCAGCACCGAGGCGGAAACGGGATCGTTCGCGAGATTGAATTCCTCTCCCCCATGACCGTAACGGTCTTGTCGTCGCACAGACAAACACGGGCCTTCGGTGTGAGTGGCGGGACCCCAGGTGCACCCGGTGAAAATCAAGTGCGCCGCATGAACGGCACCGTTGAAAATCTTTCTGGAAACGATCAGCGCGAAATGACCCCCGGTGATGTCTTTGTAATGAAAACTCCGGGTGGCGGTGGCTTTGGTGCAGCAGACAGGCAGTCCAAGGTTGCGGCAGACTGAGCAGTTCTTTCCTCTCCGACGTCGAAGCCTTCTACGATCTCGCTGTCAAAGACCTCGCCCTTCCGACGGGTGTTGGTGAAAAGATTAAGGTCGCCAACGCGACCTACACGACGCGCTTTGGCGTCCGGCTACGTGACAGGATGTTCACGTTCACTGGCTGGCGATCTGCGCATTCAAATCATCAGAGCCCCGCAAAGGGCGGCATCAGGTATGCACCCAACTGCACGGTTGAGGAGGTTGAGGCGCTTGCAGCACTCATGACCTACAAATGCGCCTTGGTTGGGGTACCATATGGCGGTTCCAAAGGGGCACTGTGTCTCGATCCGTCAGACTGGACCGAAGCCGAGCTTGAGAAGATCACAAGGCGTTTCGCCCAGGAAATGATCCGCCACAGGTTTCTGGACTCCGCCAACAACGTTCCCGCGCCAGACGTCGGCACAAACGAGCGCACGATGATGTGGATCGCGGACGAATATAAACGTCTGCGCCCTGAGGATATCAATGCGCTCGGTTGCGCTACCGGCAAACCTCTGGGCGGCGGCGGTATCGAAGGGCGGGTCGAGGCGACCGGCCGAGGCGTCCAGTACGCCATTCATGCTGTCTTTGACACGCCTAAGCTGGTGGATCCGATTTTCTGCGACGCCCGTTTGTCTGGCAAAAGTGTTGCGATCCAGGGGTTCGGCAATGTCGGTGCGCATGCAGCCTTGTTCCTAAGCAAAGAGGACGGCTGCAAAATTACCTCCATAATCGAACGCGACGTGGTCTTGACGAACCCAAATGGGATCAATGTGGACGATCTGATCGCGCACCGAGATGCCACAGGCTCGCTAGCTAACTTCGCGGGTGCGACGTGCAAAGAACCGACGCCGGACGCTCTGCTGGCAGACTGTGACATCCTGATCCCCGCAGCAGTTGAGGGCGTGATCAACGCAGATATCGCCCGCCGAGCACCGGCGAAGTTGATCGTAGAAGCTGCGAATGGTCCCTGCACGTTTGAGGCGGCAAAGATTTTGGGTGACCGCAAGATCCAAGTCATCCCAGACCTCTACGCCAACGCAGGCGGGGTCATCGTCAGCTACTTTGAATGGGTGAAGAACCTTGGACACATGCCGTTTGGCTTATTGGAACGCCGTTATCACGAGAAAGGCCACCGTGTATTAACCTCGACCATCGAACGCACCGTCGGAGCGTCACTGCAGTGGGACGAAGACGCAAGTTATCTAAGTGGGCCGACGGAGCTCGACATGGTGCGCTCTGGCCTGGAAGAAATCATGCGCCGCACTCTCAGCCGGATCGTTGGCGAGCAGTCCTTACGCGGCGGAGACATAAGGAGCGCTGCCTATCGTTTGGCTGTAAATCAGGTCGCGGACGCCTACCGCGCTATTGGTCTATAGTTTAGTCGCCACAGACAAAACCTAGTTGCGATCTATGCTGACAATCAGTTCAAATAGAAAAGAAAAAACGTCTCGACAGCGCCCTTTCACGTTGCGAAGTTCGTTTTCCACAGGGTTCTGGGTCTCGTTAGTCGATCCAATCTGCGGAGAAAATACGCTTTGAATTGCACCGTGATCGGCAGTTTCCAATGACTGCTCTGGCGGACGTCTCCGCGTTGCAACAACGACCATGCTGCACCCGCAAATTATTGCTGCACAAGCAATGGCCGCACCTGCACAAGTCCGGTTTGTCCCGCTTTGCTGAACTAGCAGAAGTGCGCAGCGAACGTCTGCTTCTCTAATTGGGTGTCTGGGTCAAGCTCATATTCC
>NZ_CYTO01000011.1:0-2500 GCF_001458335.1 Cognatishimia activa | reverse complement strand
GCAAGCTTAAGCCGTTAGGTGTAGGCGCAGCGAAAGCGAGTCTTAATAGGGCGCTTGAGTTAGATGCATTAGACCCGAAACCGAGTGATCTAGGCATGACCAGGTTGAAGGTAAGGTAACACTTACTGGAGGACCGAACCCACACCTGTTGAAAAAGGTCGGGATGAGTTGTGCCTAGGGGTGAAAGGCCAATCAAACTCGGAGATAGCTGGTTCTCTGCGAAATCTATTTAGGTAGAGCGTCATCCGAATACCCCGGGGGGTAGAGCACTGAATGGGTAATGGGGGCCCACAGCCTTACTGATCCTAATCAAACTCCGAATACCCGGGAGTACTAGATGGCAGACACACTGCGGATGCTAACGTCCGTAGTGGAGAGGGAAACAACCCTGACCTACGACTAAGGCCCCTAATTCATGGCTAAGTGGGAAAGCAGGTGGGACGACCAAAACAACCAGGAGGTTGGCTTAGAAGCAGCCATCCTTTAAAGATAGCGTAACAGCTCACTGGTCTAAATAAGTTGTCCTGCGGCGAAGATGTAACGGGGCTCAAGCCATGAGCCGAAGTCTAGGATGCATTTATTGCATGGTAGCAGAGCGTAGTGTGACATAGCACATATCCTCTTCTACATCCTTCGGGATGTAGCGCAGGATAATGTGCTTTCGATGAAGCGGGCGCGTGAGCGATCCCGTGGAGAGATCACTAGTGAGAATGATGACATGAGTAGCGACAAAGAGTGTGAGAGACACTCTCGCCGAAAGTCCAAGGGTTCCTGCTTAAAGCTAATCTGAGCAGGGTAAGCCGACCCCTAAGGCGAGGCCGAAAGGCGTAGTCGATGGGAACCAGGTTAATATTCCTGGGCCAGATGGAAGTGACGGATCGAGAAGATTGTTCACCCTTATTGGATTGGGTGGGCCGTTCATCGGTTCCTGGAAATAGCTCCATCATGAGATCGTACCCTAAACCGACACAGGTGGACTGGTAGAGAATACCAAGGCGCTTGAGAGAACGATGTTGAAGGAACTCGGCAAAATACCTCCGTAAGTTCGCGAGAAGGAGGCCCAGTTTCTACGCAAGTATTGACTGGGGGCACAAACCAGGGGGTGGCGACTGTTTACTAAAAACACAGGGCTCTGCGAAGTCGCAAGACGACGTATAGGGTCTGACGCCTGCCCGGTGCCTGAAGGTTAAAAGGAGGGGTGAGAGCCTCGAATTGAAGCCCAGGTAAACGGCGGCCGTAACTATAACGGTCCTAAGGTAGCGAAATTCCTTGTCGGGTAAGTTCCGACCTGCACGAATGGCGTAACGACTTCCCCGCTGTCTCCAACATCGACTCAGCGAAATTGAATTGCCTGTCAAGATGCAGGCTTCCCGCGGTTAGACGGAAAGACCCCGTGCACCTTTACTACAGCTTCACACTGGCATCAGGCCATGCATGTGCAGGATAGGTGGTGGGCATTGAAACCGGAACGCCAGTTCCGGTGGAGCCTCCCTTGAGATACCACCCTTGCATTGCTTGATGTCTAACCGCGGTCCGTTATCCGGATCCGGGACCCTGTGTGGCGGGTAGTTTGACTGGGGCGGTCGCCTCCTAAAGCGTAACGGAGGCGCGCGAAGGTTGGCTCAGAGCGGTCGGAAATCGCTCGTTGAGTGCAATGGCAGAAGCCAGCCTGACTGCGAGACTGACAAGTCGAGCAGAGTCGAAAGACGGCCATAGTGATCCGGTGGTCCCGAGTGGAAGGGCCATCGCTCAACGGATAAAAGGTACGCCGGGGATAACAGGCTGATACTGCCCAAGAGTCCATATCGACGGCAGTGTTTGGCACCTCGATGTCGGCTCATCTCATCCTGGGGCTGGAGCAGGTCCCAAGGGTACGGCTGTTCGCCGTTTAAAGAGGTACGTGAGCTGGGTTTAGAACGTCGTGAGACAGTTCGGTCCCTATCTGCCGTGGGTGTAGGATACTTGAGAGGAGTTGCCCCTAGTACGAGAGGACCGGGGTGAACGATCCACTGGTGGACCTGTTGTTGCGCCAGCAGCAGTGCAGGGTAGCTATGATCGGACAGGATAACCGCTGAAGGCATCTAAGCGGGAAGCCCCCCTCAAAACAAGGTATCCCTGAGGACCGTGGTAGACCACCACGTCGATAGGCCGGAGATGTAAGTGCAGCAATGCATTCAGTTGACCGGTACTAATGGTCCGATAGGCTTGATTTGATCCAGTAATAGACAGACATCACTGGAACCAAACAAGTCATACACAACACAATCAGTAATACTGACTTGGACAACACCGAATAAGTTTGAATTGCCTAAAGACAATATCAAACTGCTTATCTATTTACTCGGTTTGGTGATCATAGCACGAGTGAAACACCCGGTCCCATTCCGAACCCGGCCGTTAAGCACCGTTGCGCCGATGGTACTGCATCTTAAGGTGTGGGAGAGTAGGGCATCGCCAAACCTAGTAAATAGATAAATAAATAATATCTCTCTAAAACGAT
>NZ_CYTO01000010.1:21155-189309 GCF_001458335.1 Cognatishimia activa | reverse complement strand
TGGCCCGTTCGTCTATCGGTTAGGACGCCAGGTTTTCAACCTGGAAAGAGGGGTTCGATTCCCCTACGGGCTGCCACTTTTCCCAAAATCACACGACTTTGAAAAAGCATACTGACTGCGACCTCTCGCTTTGCTCGAATAAAGCGCTTTATCGGCTTGTTGCATCAGTTGATCAGAGGTCAAGACACGCCCTGACTGCACTTTTGATATGCCAATACTTGTGGAAATCCGGCACATCTCTCCTTCAAACATAATGGGCTCGGACAGGTGATCAATGATCCCTTGCGCAAGCTCAGCCAAACGGATGTCATCAATTGGCCCCCTCAGGACAATGACAAACTCATCCCCCCCAATACGAGCCACATCATCCCCAGCGCGTGTCGCGGTTAGAAGTCGGCTCGACACAACCTGCAAAACATGATCACCGGCCGCATGACCCATTGTGTCATTCACGGCCTTAAAAAAATCTAGGTCGAGCTGCATGAATGTAAATGCAGCCCCATCCTCAAGCAAACGCTCAACACTTTGTTCAACCGCCCGCCGGTTCTTCAATCCCGTCAATGAATCGGTGAATGCTTGCAACTCGGCTGCGTTTTTTGCCTTTTCCAACCGGCGATTGAGGCTTAGCGACGCATTCATTGCAGCCGACTTTGCTTCGACCAAGAATAACATCTCGATTGCCATGTCTGTTGCCGCGAAATCCGCATTTGTCAGTCCATAAGTCTGCACCGCATCTAAAACGCTGATCCCGAAACTGAGGTTGATCAAAACGCCCTCGCGGAACGGATCGGACACGACGATGCCCTGCAATGTGGTGTTTGGTGGATCTCCCAATTGCAAATGCAACTTGATATTGCGTGCTTCAAGCAGGTTGCTTTTGATCCCGAGGCGATGCGGTCTCAACACACGAAAAACCTCGAGAAAGCTCTGCCCCACCCATTCCAAATCCGGGCGCAACTTCTGAATTGTGGGCCCGACATGATGAATTCGGCCCGTTTGATCGACCTGAACGTGCATCGGACACAGCGCATCCAGTGCAAACGACCACTTGGAGGTTTTTGCTCGCACATTCATGCGGGCTTTGCTCCCAGCTCAAATCGACGCCCGGCGCTGAATTCCTCTTGGAATAGCTGGATATTAATGTCCCGATTGTTTGTGGTTTCCAGAAAGACAAGTGCTCCGTAGTCATCAGCCATCGTGCGCAGGACGCCCATGAACACGTAACTGAATCCAGTGTAGTCGTGCCTACATTCAAGGCTGTAACAATGACCTCCATGATCTTGCAGCTTGAGTTCTGGTAAATCCAGGTCCTCAAGAGCCAGTCGCGCACGGTCGCGCAGATCATCGAGCGAATGCAGAAACTCAAGGAAAGTGACACCGCTAAAGCGCAGCAAGCGACGTGGCGCTTGCTCTGATTTGCTGCTTACCAAGTAGGTTCCGATGTCTTCCAGAACCGTCGGCACCGGCAGGTCCAGCTCGGCAGCAACAGAGTCGACAACAACCGAAGTGATTTCATCATCATAGTGCAGCATCGCCTCAAATTGCGGTGTTTGGAGCCCCGCACGGCGTGCGGCGGAGAGCCATTTTGCGTCACCATATGTATCGCGCACAAAGCACTCGACCGCTCGGTTGATCAACCCGTGCATTTACACCCTCGCCTTCAATTGAGGCTTAGTATCAGACCAAGGGTTTTAAGATTTCTCCAATAAATTCAATTGTCGCTAGTTATTTCGACATCGCCAAACCATAGGGATTTGCGACTTGCTGAGCCAATGCGGTAGCCCCCGGCGATCAGTTTTTGATATTGATCTTCAGTCAAGCGGCGATACCCATCATGCCGCATGAGCGGATAGAAATAGGGCTCCTGATTGTTCTCCAGTGACGCGCCATACCCCTCAGCGCCTCCTTCAGCCTCTGGAACAAAAAAGAGAGACGTTTCAGTTCCTTGGTGTCCGAATGGACCGAAAACCAGCGTACACGGACGCTCTTTTTCACGGCTGCACGCGTCTACCCACCCATTTAGCTGATGGCGCGAACTATTTGAGAAGTATTCCGCTGGAACCTTGTGATCTTCGGGCCAAACTTTCAGCTGCTCTTCAATCTGTTGAGAAAGGGCGGCAAAGCTCGGCTTGCCCTCACTTTGGTTAAATTCCCACCGATTTAAATCTGCAGCACGTGTCAGTTTTTCTAAGAGAGCACCATGGCCCTCTGCATCCAGTGACTGCAATTCCGCCACCGCATTTTGGCCCGCAAGACCCCAAGAATGCGTGATTTCCCAAGCAGGGAACCCTTCGGCTTCTGTGAGGCCACCCAAATAACGGCTGATCTGTGAATGTGCAGAAAGCCTCTGAGCGTCCATGAGTGGCGTCATCCAGAGCATCGATAGGCCCAACACTGTCAAAGCCATGCCAATATTGCCTTGCCGGATCATGCGTCGCCAACCATTGCCTTGCAATACGGCAAGGCCATAGATCACCCCATAAGCTAGGATCAAAAGCGCCGCGAGGCTCGCAGCCGCACGCTCCGGCGTCCAGCCGTAAGTCGACACCCGCACCCAAATGGCCCACGTGGCAAGCCCGGCTAAGATCGGAAGTAAAAGTGCAAGCCCGCGCGTCGCAAAGGTCATCATCTTAGATTGCACGCCATCTGAATCCACCCGATCCAAAGCTGATGAAATCAGGGAAATTGCCGCAATTGCAACGCTCATGAGGATCGCTGCTGCAGAGAAGTCTCCGAACAATTGCGACAGCCCTTGAATCGGCAGCGCGACGATAAAGACCGTCACAACCAACAGCACCATGGGCAACAGCAACCGCAACAGTCGCAGCGGCAGGTAAGGCGAAATGAAGTCTGACAACTCCTGAGCAACCGATAGCGCCAACCCAAGCGCTGCGCCGGTTAGCAGATAAGGCACCGGGTCAAGATCAATCAGATCGTCGATAATTGTGATCCCAACGATCTCTAGCAATTCGTTCGACAGCATCAGCAGGCCCCAAAACAGCCCAACGAAAACCCAAGCAGCCCCATAGCGCACGACGATCCCCCAAGAGATGTCAAACAGCGCGGCATAGTCACGCGCCCTGCCCTGCAATGCGGCGGCCATAAAGGGCGCGCCTATCAGCAAAACCACACCCCAAGCCAGCAGCGCATAGCTCTCGTCCAGCAGGTTTTCGACAACCAGAAACCGGTTGCTTGCCCAGTACAGCAAGGCGGCATCGACCAGCGCCAAGAGCAATGCGCCCATCATCGCATCACGCCAACGCAAGCTGCCCAGCAGCGCAAAAATAAGCACGAAAAATCCAACCGTCGCGCTCGCAAGCCAGAGAAGAAGCCGTTGGTTTTCAACGATATCCGTCAGAAGCTCGAAGAGAACCCACATGGACAGACCTGCAAGCCCGCCCAAAAGAGCCATCCAGAGATGTTGTTTTTCTGAACTGTGTTGTGAACGCGTTGATTGCATTGCTCGCCCCTTGTTTTGGGTGAGCTTACAACATGCGCTTAGCCGCGACCTAACCAATTCGGCAGATGGCCGATATGGGGCAAAATATAGTCTGCATAATGGGCCAGTTCTTCTTCCTTTGCTGGCCCTGTCAAAACACCAATGGTCATCATGCCCGCACGACGCCCCGCAATCAGATCGTGCGTACTGTCGCCGACCATGACAACGTTTCGCGGATCAAGTTCTTGTTTCTGGGCAAATGCCAAGAGGGGGTCAGGGTCTGGCTTTGCTCCGAATCCGCTGTCGTGACCCGCCACAAAATCAAACAATTCCAAGGCATTGGCTTCGCTCAAATGGGCGCGCGCGCCTCGCTCAGTGTCATTCGTCATGACGCCAAGCTTGAGGCCTTGGCTTCGAAATTCCGTCAACAGCGGCCCCAATGGAACCACGGGCGCAAGGGGCGCTTTGGCGGCTGCTTGCGCAAGGTAGGTTTCAACATAGTCGACATCTGCATCCGCCAAAGCGGATGCGACAAGCTCGGCCGCTTCTCGGTTTGTGCCAGCTATGATGGGACTACTCGGTAAGAAAACGCGTTCGCTGAGATTAAATTGGATCGTTGTCGCGATATGAGCCGCAAGCTCAGCGCTGCCTTCGGCGAAATGATCGATGATGCCAACGGTCCAATTGCTCCATGTTTCGTTGAAATCAAACAACGTACCGTCTTTGTCAAAAAGAAGCCCCTGAACCTGCATCGGATCACCTGTGCTGTCGCTTTAAATCAAGCGCCTTCTGACACGCGCAGGGTGTTAGGTCAAAACGATCTTTTGCCTAGGTCCAATTCACCTGTTCGCCACCCGGCAACACCTGCCGAGCCATCATTGGAGCGGTGTATTCCAAATTTTGGGCATCGCAAAAAGCGATCACCCATTGATCATCCATGATGATGAAATCAAGAACAGAGGCCAAAAAAGCCGGATCACCAGCTTGGGTTTTCAAATCATCTACGGAAACGCCAGTACTGCCCATGAAAATTGGCATTAACTCATCATTGCCCGACAGCCATGCAAGCGCCTGTAAAGCAAGGGTTTCAGCGGATTCGGGAGAAAAAGACAATTTAGTTAACCTTCGAAATGGTTTCTTAACCAATGTCCTTACAAATAGAGCGCATCACTTGGCAAGGACAGGACAAATGCCCGGTAAGATTCTGATTGTGGATAGCATTGCGACCAATCGCATTGTCCTAAAGGTTAGGCTAAGCAACGCGTTTTATAAGGTTATTCAGGCGGCCGACCCAAACGAGGCCGACGTTATTCTGCAAAATGAAGCCATCGACCTTGTTATGGTTAATGCTCATTTGGAGAGCGCTGACGCCATCGCGTTTTGTCGTCGGTTGAAAACAGGCCCCAAAACATCGCATTTACCAATCTTGGTGATCAGCAGCCAACATGATCGCGAAATGCGGTTAGCTGCCCTAAAAGCCGGGGCGAATGATGTTTTGGTGCGCCCGATTGACGATGTATTTCTATTCGCACGATTGCGCAGCTTACTACGCAGTCTTGAGACAGCGGAAGAAAGTGAGTTGCGCCAAAAGACCGGCCAGGCAATGGGATTCGCGGAAACGACCACAAGTTTTGTCGCACAATCACAAATACATGTGACCACACCCGAAAGTGCAACTTCGATCCGGTGGGCCACCGTGCTGAAAACAATGATGCCCTACAGGATCACTCCCACAATTCATTCAGACACGCTCAAACACCTTTCTGGATCAAAGGTTCCGGACGTTTTTGTCATCGCCGTCGACCGCCAGAAACCAGATACGGCCTTGCGTCTGATCGCTGAGATCCGCGCGCGCGCCTCAACACGTCATTCTGGCATTCTGGTGGTCGTGGATGATGAACGACGCAGGATCCTAGTTGACGCCATGGACCTTGGTGCGCACGACGTCATGATGAACGGATTTGACCCCGACGAAATGAGCCTGAGGATTTCGACCCTGGCATCGCAGAAGAGGCTCTCGGATCGCTTGCGCGACAACGTTACGATTGGTTTGGATGCGGCGGTCACCGATCCGTTGACCGGTCTCTTTAATCGCCGTTACGCACTGCCGCACGTGGAGCGCCTTTGTAGCCGCGCAAAGCTCAAGAAACAGCAATTTGCGATCATGATTGCCGACCTTGATCATTTCAAACAAGTGAATGATCAGTTTGGCCACGCCACGGGAGATGCAGTATTAACAGAAGCGGCGCGCCGCCTGCGCGAACATCTACGCCCAGTTGATCTCGTCGCTCGCATTGGCGGCGAAGAGTTCTTGATCGCGATGCCCGAAACCACACCCGAACGAGCAAACCGAATGGCGTTAGATATGTGTTCCGTAATGCGCGAACGCCCTGTTCAGGTTTCAAGCATCAACAAACGCATTTCTGTCACGATGAGCATCGGCGTGACCATGGGCGGGTGCGGACACCTCACGAAACCGGTCAATGCCCTCATCGAACAAGCAGACTCTGCGCTTTATGACGCAAAATTACGGGGCCGCGATCAGGTCAGGTTTGCGAAAGAGCACGCCTGACCCTCCTCACCTCGCTTAGTAGCCATCGTTGTTCGGAGCTTTGGCTGGTTTGTCTGGCTTGCCGTTGGGTTTATTACGCGGCAAGCGCTTGAGCTGCGCCTCGATTTGATCTGCATAGTCTTGGCGTTCGGCGTCGCTCATCGCTTCGACACGCTCCAACCAAAACACCTGTGCCGCTTGACGGCGATCAAAGGCAGCCTGCGCTTGCAATTCAAGACGCTCGGTCATCGCGCCTGCATCAAAAGGCGTGGCGCGCAGCATCGCCAGCATCTCTTGGAACTGGGCCCGCGCCTGGTCACGACCGATCCCTGATTTGCGGTGGTACTCGCGGATTGATTTGCCAATGGCGCGGCGATCCTCGTCGGGCAATGCCCGTGTGTAAGCCCCCATGAAGTCGCCACTGCGAGGTGGCTTAACGCCTTGACGATCCTTGCCAAACACTGCCCCTGCGACCAGCCCGACAACGATTAAGTTGGCTGCCAACGAAGCAAACAAAAGCACGCGTAGACTACGGCGCATCGGGGTTTTTGCTTGTGGTGTTTCGTCACTCATCCGCTCATCCTTCCCCAAGATCAAAACTAAAGTCACCGCCGAGATCAGACAGGTAGAATTCCGTGTCCCCTGACACAACGGCCTGCAACCCCTCGACCGTTAGGCTATCGGCGCCTGAAAACCCGATCCAGACGCTGGCCATGGTTGCAGCGACCAATCCGCCAGTGCCTTGCCAGCCGCCCAGCGTCGCAAACAGAGTGGCCAACAATCCACGCGACGGTACCGTCGCGGGCGATGCAGCCACTGGAGGCGCCTCTGGCTGCAAACGTTCTGCATCCGCCAAAACTCGCGCCATGAAATCTTCTGTCGGGGCCGGCGAGCTATCTGCCTTGGCCTCCGCAAAAAGATCGTCCAACAGATCATCCATATTCTGTTTTCCAGCCATTTTATCAGCCATCAGAATACCCCAATTCTTCTTTGCGCCCGGCCAATGCATTGGCAAGCGCGCGTTTTCCTCGTGCGGTCAGGCTTTCGACAGCTTCAACGCCGACTTCCATGATCTCTGCAATCTCGGGGTTACTCAACCCTTCTATGTGACGCAGAATAACCGCCTGTTTCTGCCGTTCTGGCAATGTGTTGAGCCCCGCCTGCAATGCATCAAGGCGCGATTTGTGTTGTATCTGCTCGACGGCGCTGGCCGCCTCGTCTTCTGGTTCCGGGATCGCGTCTAGATCGACACCCTTGGTTTTGCGCAGCCGGTCGGTACAAAGGTTGGCAACAACCCGGTACAGCCAAGTGGTGATTTTCGCCTCACCCTGCCGCCAATCTGGCGCGAGCTTCCAAAGACGGATCAACGCTTCTTGCGCCACATCTTCTGCTTCGCTGCGTTCCCCCAACATGCGATAGGCATGGCCCATCACCTTTGGCGTCAACCGCAAGGTCAATGCGCGGGCCGCCTCGGGATCACCATTGGCATAAAGAACCAATAGCGCCTCATCGCTTGCGTCTTGAAAGCTGTCTCGCGGCATATCCATCCCAGTTGGAGTAGCGGGTTGATGTCCCCACATCAATCAATTTGGGGGCGCTCCGTTTCCGATGCGCCCACCGAAGCTTTCAGATCAACCTTGGTCGTTTTCGCCTTTATCGCCGCGCTTGCCTTTGCGCTTGCCTTTCATCTCGGCGAATTCTTCCGCGGAAATCACGCCGTCGCCATTGTCATCAAGACGTTCAAACATCTTGTTTGCACGATCTTCATTGGGTTGCATTTCCGCTTGGCTCAACTCGCCATCGCCATTCTCATCGCGCTTTTCAATCATGCGCGCGATACGCTCTTCTTTGGCGCGTTCAGAGGCCGCAGCCAGTTCTTCAGCCGACAGATTGCCGTCACCATTGGTGTCCGCTTCATTAAAGCGCGCTGTCGCTTGCGCGGCGAGTTCCTCTTTGGTGACTTGGCCATCACCATTTAGATCAAGCTGTTCAAAGGTCATTCGCGGTCCACCTTTGCCGCCGTGGCCACCTTTCGCAGCGACAACGCCAGCGCTCAGCGCCAGAGCAAATGCGGTTACACCAGAGATCAATACTGCACGTTTCATAGTCAGGTTCCTTTTTTGCGTTTTTCCAAACCGGCTTGCTGCCCGTTTTCAGAAGGTCAAACGCTGGGCCATGCAGTTTCCGTCGCAAAAAAATTGGATTTTTTCGAAAAAATGCGAATGCGGTTTTGAATCGACGATTTTTCCCTCAATCCCCCTTGGATCTTTGCGACACGAGGACGCGGACGCGCTCATTTCCCTTTGAGCCTTGGATTTATGGCCCCAAGTTTGGTGCAAGTAAGAGGTACATTTGTCGGATTTCATCGCCAAAACAGATCAAAACACGCTCGCCCGCTCACTCTTTCGAGGATGGCGTCGTCGCTGCCCGAAATGCGGAAGCGGCCCAGCAATTATGCCGTTTCTAACGGTCCGCAGCCCATGTTCTGTATGTGGTGAACCTTTGTCGATCCGCCGCTATGGGCTATTTCCTGTGCTGTTCACTCTGCTTCTGGTCGCTCCTATTATGGGGCTGGCAATTTACGTGCTCCATTACAAATTACGTCCCGACGCTTTGACCTTGTTTTCGATCCTAGCTGTTGGCTGTGTCGCACTAACGCTCTACCTTTTACCTAGAATGAAGGGTGCGGTTCTTGCATTTGAATGGCGACAAGAAAATGCGATGAACGCATCAGATCCGGGGAGCAAGGGGCATGGACAAAACGGCAATTCGCGACGCGGCGACAGTGATTGTGCTGAGAGACAAAGCGACTGAGCCCAAAGTTTTGATGGGTCAACGCGGCTCCAAGGCCGCATTCATGCCTAACAAATTTGTCTTTCCCGGTGGCGCGGTAGACGCGGGCGATCATGCGGTCTCCCTTGCCTCTTCGCCGACCGGTCTAACTGCAGCGCGACTTGCCGAGGATTTGCGCCCAGAAACTGCAAGTACAATAACAACCGCCTTGTTTGCGGCGGCCATTCGTGAACTCTGGGAAGAAACTGGCCTAGTGCTCGGTGCCAAAGGCGATTGGGAACAGCCACCGGTCGAAGATTGGCATTCCTATGCTAAAACAGGGCATAAGCCGCATGCCGAAGGCTTAAGCTTTGTTTTTCGGGCCATAACGCCACCGGGTCGTCCCCGCCGGTTTGATGCGCGATTTTTCCTTGTAGATGCCGAAGATCTCAATTCTGATCCCGACGATTTTTCGCGGGCAAGCGATGAGCTCTCACACCTACAATGGGTGCCGCTTGCCAATGCTCGTGGTTTTGATCTGCCATTCATCACCGAAGTTGTTTTGGCCGAGATCCAAAATCGACTGCCAGACACCAGTCAGCGCCAAAGCGTTCCCTTTTTCTACAATACGGATGAAACAGAGCTCTTTACACGACTGCACGGTCGCGCACCAACCAAAGACGACCTAGGTGGCTAAAGCCTTTAAGACCAGAGAACCAAAACCATGATGCTTGTGGCGACGAGCGCCATACCTGCGATTTCGCGCTTCGTGATTTTCTCTTTAAAAAACAAGGTTGCAGCGGCGATGCCGAAGATAAGTTCGATCTGACCAACGGCCTTCACGTAAGCTGCGTTTTGCAATGTGAAGGCCGCAAACCAACAAAAAGAGCCCGCGAGGCTGGTAAGCCCAACGAAAACCGCTGTTTTCCAGGTGCTCAGGACACGGAGTATTTCAGGACGATCTCGGAAATAAAGCCACACACTCATGGCGATCATTTGCATCATGGTGACAGCTGCAAGGGTTACGATTGCGCGTTCAAATGGGTCCGCACTTGAGACAGTCAGACTGGCGGCGCGATAGGACACGCTGGACACGCCGAAAAACGCGCCAGCAGAAAGACCAAGGATCGCCGACGGGGTGAAAAGCCGCCTTAAAAAGGATCCCTCCACTTCGATCGGGCCCGAAAGCACCAAGACCCCAGCCAGACCGATGCACAGTGCAATTGAGCCAAATGCAGAAATCATATCTCCCAAGAATACCATGCCAATCAGCGCTGCCATCATGACCTCGGTTTTCTTTAGAGTGATCCCAACAGCAAAGTTTCTTCTCCCGAACAACATCACCGTAAACACGGTCGCCAAAATTTGCGCAGTGCCGCCAAGAGCACCATGGGCCCAAAAACCGATGGATAGATTGGGGACGCCCTTGCCGACAGTGTGTAAGTAGATCGCAGCAACACCCAGTGCGAGCGGCGCCGAATATAAAAACCGCGCAAATGTTGCCCCAGACGCGCTGAGTTTGATCTGGCTTAGTTGCTTTTGCAGCATGAAACGCACTGTTTGAAACAGCGCACCTGCCATAGACAAAAAGACCCAAAGTTCCATGGAAGCTCCAAAGTATACAAATGCAAACAAGCCAAATGCAAGCTATGTCAACGATTTTGAATTTTGGTGATGTTACCCTTGTCCCACATCGCCGCGTGCGACCGATACCGTTTTTAAGACCGCATAGATTGGCTCACCAACCCTAAGATCTAGCGCGTTGAGCGACCGCAAGGTGATACGGGACAGAAGCAGGTCATCTCCGCAACGGACTCGCACCAAAACGCCCTTTCCTGATTGATCAGGGTCCTTAGATATGTCGACAATCGTGCCAGAAAGAACATTCAGAGCGGAAATCTGCTCTGGCTTTTGACGACTGAGCATGACGTCTTGAGCACGGATGCGAACGCGCTGAAACGCACCAATGTCTGCGTTGGTTTTGGGGAGGAACAATCGCCCCCCTGCCGAAGCCAATTCAGTGACACCATCGGAATGATGCGCGTGCACCTTGGCAAACAATACAGCACCGAGATCCTCTGCTCCCATCCGTCCAGCGGCGTGCGGATGGGCAAAAACATCTCCGACCGGACCGAGAACACTCTGCTGACCCTGATCGATCACCAGCACCTGATTTGAAAGCCGCGCCACTTCACTGACCGAATGGCTTACATAAAGAATTGGCAAACGCGCCTCATCCCTAAGTCGTTCCAAATAAGGTAAAATCTCTTGACGCCGCATCTGATCTAAAGAAGCAAGCGGCTCATCAAGCAACAAGACTTCCGGTGCAGACAATAAGGCGCGACCAATGGCGACGCGCTGTTTCTCTCCGCCGCTCAGGGCAAAGGGGGAACGTCCAAGCAGTTGCTCTAGCCCCAACATGGAGACAATGCGATCGAAATCCGCGCGGTTTTCACCAATCTTGCGCGCGCGACGGCCAAAATTTAGGTTCGCCTTCACATCAAGATGCGGAAACAAGCGATGATCTTGAAACACGTAACCAACCTGCCGCTTTTGCGTGGGTAGATTGATCCGTCGGTCACTGTCAAAGAACGTCGCGCCGCGTGACGTGATGCACCCAGAATGGGGTAAGAACAGGCCGGCCACCGCATTGATGATCGTCGTTTTACCCGCGCCGGATGGGCCAAAAATGGCCGTTACACCTTCTGGAGCCTCGAGATCCACATCCAAGCGGAACGCGGGAAATGGGTGAGATATGCGAACCGAAAGCGTCATTGCCCCTGCATCCCCCGCACTTGCCGTCGGGCCAGCCATTCTGACGCCATCAGAGCACCCATCGCCAATAGGATGGATAGGACAACAAGTTTGATGACATCCCCTTCGCGGCCGGGAACTTGCAAGAACGCATAAATTGCGGATGGGACGGTTTGGGTCTCGCCCGGGATATTACTGACAAAGGTGATCGTCGCGCCGAACTCGCCCATTGCCTTGGCAAACCCCAATACGGAACCAGCAATGACCCCGGGCATGATCAGCGGCAAAGTCACGGTGCGAAACACAAAGAACCGGCCTCCTCCCAAAGTTGCTGCCGCTTCTTCAAGTTTGGGATCAACCGCTTCAATCGCCAAGCGTATGGCGCGCACAATGAGAGGAAAGGCCATCACTGCTGCCGCCAGTGCCGCACCGGTCCAACGAAAAGCGAATTCAATGCCAAATTGTTCAAGAAACTGGCCCACTCCAGACCGGCGCCCAAAACTCAGAAGCAAAAGATAACCCGTAACCACAGGGGGAAGAACGAGCGGCAAATGCACCAAACCATTCAGAACTTGTTTTCCAAAAAAATCTTTTCGGGCCAGAAGGTAAGCCACCCAAACCGCCAGCGGCAAACTGCATAGGGTCGCCAAGAGCGACACCCTTAGAGAGAGAAAAACCGCATACCAGCTTTCAGCGCTCAGGAAAGGATCAGCCATCATCTGCGCCCTTTGCAATGAAGCCGAACTCCGCAAAGACCAACTGCGCCTCTACAGACGTTAGATGCGTCATATAGGACATCGCGTCAGGCGCTTCCGATAGCAATGCGGTCTTATAGATGATCTCAGAATGCAGTTCTGAAGGCACCACATCCAAGACCCGGGCGTCAGTCGATTGCGCGTCGCTTTGATAGACCACCCCGTAGCCGACTTCTCCTAACTCCACGAGTGCCAAGGCCGCTCGCACGTTGTCAGTTTGCACAATATGCGGCGCGACACGCTCCCAAAGTGATAAGTTTTCAAAGGCTTGCTGTGCATAGATACCCGCAGGCACCGCATCAACAAAACCCACCGCCAAGTTCCGTCCCTCAAGTTTGTAGGGAAGGTCTTCTAAGGCCGTCTCTGACGCCTTACTTGACGCGACCAAAACCAGCCGGTTGCTCATAAGATCCGCACTCTGCAGCACCGAAACAAATTCATCGTCTTCCAAATACTGCACCCAATCGGTGCTCGCAGAAACAAACACATCCGCCGGTGCGCCTTGTGCAATCTGCCGGGCAAGAGTTGCGCTGCTGGCATAGGAAACACGCACATCGCCCTCAAACTCTGCATTCACCGCATCCAGCGCCCCACGCAGGCTTGCTGCGGCAAAGACGGTGACCTCCGCACGCGAAGGCGACGCAAAAAACACAAGGCAAATCAAAGCGATGAGACGCATTATGGGGCTCCAAAATCGACTGTACTATTGTCGATGTCTGGACCAGTGACAAGCCGTGCAACCAACATGCCTTTATCGCGCGCTGGCGAGCAGTCCTTCTACATCCAAATGAGTTTCTAGATGATCCGCGAGCGCATCGAGCGTGTCGTCGACAGTCTGGCTGTAAGAGGTGCCGCTTCCTTCACCGCCCAAAGAGGTCAAAAACGCACTGCGAAAGCCATCATCGGCAAACATACCGTGCAAATAGCTGCCCATAACCGCGCCATTCAAAGACACGGCCCCTTCATTGCGGCCATTGACCTGCGCAAAGGGGCGCTCACAATCGGCACCTTCCGTGCGGCCAATATGGATTTCATAGCCTGCGAAACTTTGCCCTGACGCCGTGTGAATCGCATTCGTCTCGGTCAAACGTTTGTCTGATGTCATGCGTGTCGTCACATCAAGAAACCCAAGCCCTTGCGTTTCCCCGGGCGCACCTTCAATACCCTCGGGATCACTGATGCTGGACCCAAGCATTTGATATCCGCCACAAATCCCCAACAGGGCACCGCCCCGCCTCAGATGCGCCTGCAGGTCCACATCCCATCCTTGGGCACGCAAAAAGGCCAAATCACCGCGGGTCGATTTACTTCCAGGGATGATCACCAAATCCGTATCTCCGGGGATCACCTGACCAGCACGCAGCATAGATAAGTGCACGCTGGGCTCCTGCGCCAGTGGATCAAGGTCATCAAAATTCGCAATGCGGGAAAGCCCAAGGCAAACGATCTTTAAGTCCCCACCCCGACCAGAATCTCGGCCAGAGCCCCGAATATCCAATGCATCCTCTGCTGGCAGCTTCCACGCGTCAGGAAAATGCGGCAAAACACCAAAACCCGGCCACCCGGTACGCTCTTCAATGAAGGCATATCCATCATCAAAAAGACTTGGATCACCGCGAAATTTGTTAACCAGAAAGCCGCGCACCATGGCAGCGTCTTCAGGATCAATCACGGCCTGCGTACCGACAAGCTGCGCGATCACCCCACCGCGATCAATGTCGCCAGCGAGGATTACAGGCGTATCGCTCGCCTGCGCAAACCCCATATTGGCGATATCGCCTTGCCGCAGGTTTACTTCCGCTGGACTGCCTGCCCCTTCCACAATCACCAGATCATGTTGCGATTTCAGAAGCTCAAAACTCTCCAAAACGCGCGTCATCAAAGTCGGTTTTAGCTTTGAATAATCCCGCGCTTTTGCAGTTGTGAGGCGCTTGCCTTGCACCACCACCTGAGCCCCTACATCGGTCTCAGGCTTCAACAGAACCGGGTTCATATGCACGGTCAAAGGCACGCGACACGCCAGAGCCTGAAGCGCCTGCGCGCGCCCGATCTCGCCGCCATCAGACGTCACCGCAGCGTTATTTGACATGTTCTGAGACTTAAACGGCGCAACAGAAAGGCCGCGGCGCACCGCAGCGCGACAGAGCCCCGCCACCAACATGGATTTTCCCACATTGGATCCGGTGCCTTGGATCATGATGGCCTTACTCAAATCAGTGCCCCGTCCATTATCTCGCGAAACCTCATGTTTCTTCTGGCCCAAATATCCTCGCCGAAGGCGTCATTGGCATCTAAACAAGCTGAAAAGTGTTAGAATTCCACACCCTTCTGCGCCTTGATGCCATCGCGGAACGGATGTTTCACCAAGGTCATCTCCGTCACCAGATCCGCCGCCTCAATCAGTTCTGGTTTCGCGTTCCGACCCGTCAAACAGACATGGGTCATATCTGGCTTCTCAGACAGCAGGAAATCAACGACCTCATCAATATCCAGATAGTCATTGCGCAGCGCGATATTGATCTCATCCAGCAGCACAAATCGATTGGTCTCATCACGGATCAGCTGCTTGGCCAATTCCCATCCTGCTTCGGCCTTTGCGATATCGCGATCCCGATCTTGGGTTTCCCAGGTGAAGCCCTCGCCAGAAACGTAGAATTTACATTCATCAGCAAAATGGGTTTCCAAAAAGTCTCGTTCGCCCGTCGCCCAAGCGCCTTTGATGAACTGCACAACGGCGCAAGGCATGCCGTGAGAAATGCACCGCATGATCATGCCAAATCCGGAAGAAGACTTGCCCTTACCGGGACCTGTATGGACCATGATCAGGCCCTTTTCTTCGGTCTTTGTGGCCATCAGCTTGTCCCGCGCGGCCTTAATCTTCTTCATTTTCTCTGCATGGCGCGCGTTTTGATCTGATTTGTCAGCCACGTCACAATCCTCCAAGCTTGACTCACCTTGCGCCATGGCGCATGTGCATTCCGTTGGTTCCTGTTCTTAGAGCAGGTGAAAAGGGAATGCGATAAGGATTGCGACATATCTGAAACGCAGCCGCCCCCGCGACCGTGACCGGAGAGGGTCTGGACGCCACTGGCCAAGTGCCGGGAAGGCCCAGATTCACCAGAGATGATTTGATCATCTCTGATATCCGTAAGCCGGGAGACCTGCCAGCAAGGAAAGACATGTAACCGGACGGGGTGTTCCGGTGTCGGGACATTGGGCGTCAGGAAACCGACCGCCCGCCCCGTACCAACGCCCCGCCCATTGATGGGAGAGGCATCTTGTCCAAAGATGAAACGCCAGATCAAGCACCAGAGGCAACTCTGGAACTCGCGCCGGTCGAGCTATTGGTTTGCGCCACTTGCCGCTCGAGCGTACAGGAACAAACCGACCCAGAGGCCGCACGCCCCGGCGCGCTGTTAAGCGCAGCGCTTTCGGAAAAGGCCTGGCCTGACCACGTGACTTTGCGCGAAGTGGAATGCCTTTCAAATTGCACCAGCGGTTGTTCCGTTGCCATACGAGGCGGGGCAGATCGTTGGACCTATGTCTACGGTAATTTTGATGGGGCCAATGACGCGGATGTTCTGCACGAAGGCGCGGTGAAATACGCATCCACCCCCGATGGTGTCGTTCCGTGGCGAGAACGCCCCGTCCATTTCCGCAAAAACTGCATAGCGCGGGTCCCACCGCTCAATTTGCCAGACTAATTTCCGCCGAAGTAACGCAAGATCGAGAGGCGCCGATGAGCAACCTTGAAAAACTACCCGTCACCGTCATCACTGGCTTTTTGGGAGCCGGGAAAACGACACTTGTGCGCCATCTCATGCAGAACCCGCAAGGCAAGCGATTGGCCGTTGTAGTGAACGAATTTGGCGATGTGGGTGTGGATGGTGAGATTCTGAAGTCCTGCGCCATCCCTGAATGCCCGGCTGAAAACATCATGGAACTGGCAAATGGTTGCATCTGCTGCACCGTTGCCGATGACTTCATTCCGACAATCGAAGCGCTCATGGCGCTGGAGCCGCGCCCCGAGCATATCATTATCGAGACCTCCGGCTTGGCATTGCCAAAACCGTTGCTGAAGGCGTTTGATTGGCCAGATATCCGCTCCAAAATCACGGTGGATGGCGTGATTGCGTTGGCGGATGCTGAGGCGGTCGCAGATGGTCGTTTCGCTACCGATGTGGCCAAAGTAGACGCCCAGCGCGAGGCAGATGACAGCTTGGATCACGAAACACCGCTTTCGGAAGTGTTCGAAGACCAAATTGCCTGTGCAGACATCATTCTGCTGACCAAACCGGATTTGGCAGGCCCAGATGGGGTCCAAAGAGCCAAAGCAGTGATCGCAGAAGAATCCCCACGCTCTATCCCGGTCGTCGAAGTGGCCGAAGGCGCGGTTGATCCGCGTGTGGTTCTGGGCCTAGAGGCGGCTGCCGAAGATGATATCGATGCGCGCCCATCCCATCATGAAAGCCACCATCATCACCATGATCACGACCATCATCACGGACATGATCACGACCACCACCATGACCACGATCATGATGATTTCCACAGCGTTATTATTGAGCTCCCGGAACAGACAGATGCTGCAGATTTTGCTGCGCGCGTGGAACGTCTTGCAAAAGAACAAAACATTTTGCGCGTAAAAGGGTATGCTGCGGTAGAAGGCAAACCGATGCGCTTGCTGGTTCAGGCGGTTGGAACACGGGTACGCCATCAATTTGACCGCCCTTGGCAGCCCGACGAGAACCGTCAGGGCAGAGTGGTGGTCATTGCGGAACAAGCAAACGTCAACCTTGATGCGATCCGCTCTGTTTTGATCGACTGAAGGAGCTGAAGACCAGCGATGCATGTCGTCTTTCGTGAAAGCCACGGGTTAGAGGAAAGCGAAACCCCAATGGACCTGGGCCAAAGCCCGGCGGACTTGGTGGTATTGTCTTTTTCTGACAGCGACCTCGGCGCATTCGCGGCGGGCTGGCATCGCGCGAATGGCGACCTGCCAACCCTGCGACTGGCCAATATCACGGCGCTGAAACACCCTCTCTCGGTCGATACCTATGTTGAGCAGACCCTTGAGGGGGCAAAAGCGATCCTCGTGCGCTTGATCGGGGGTATTCCTTATTGGTCCTACGGTATTCAACAGCTGCAAGATTTAGCGAGACGCAACGGCGTTGCGCTCGCTGTTTTGCCTGCAGATGGACGCCCTGACAGTCGTTTGGTTGAGGTCTCGACCTTACCCAAGTCCACCTTGGATCGTCTCACCCATCTCTGCGACACTGGCGGAGCGGTTGCGGCGCAGGCCGCACTTGCGCAATTGTCATTGGCGGCGGGGCTTTATGCCAAACCGGTTCCGGGGACAAAAAACGTACCAAACCATGGCGCATGGCGGCCTGACATCGGTATCTGCGCTGCCGAACGACAAAGCGACAAGCCCCTGATCGTGCTGAGTTTTTACCGTTCCTATCTAACGGCTGCCGACATGGCCCCGATAGAAGCGCTCTCTGCAGAATTTGAGACCCGTGGTTTTGAGGTGATCGGCCTGTTCGCTCCAACGCTCAAGCAACCGGACGCCGCGGCTTGGATTGCACAAATGCTACAAGAGCTGCGCCCAGCGGCCATCGTGAACGCCACCGCTTTTTCCGGCAAAGGCATGGACGGCACCTCTCCGCTTGATGCGACTGACGCGCCCGTCTTCCAAATGGCTCTGGCCACCAGCCGCAAAAAGGCATGGGCTGAAGCAGAACGAGGGCTGGCACCGGCGGATCTGGCGATGCATGTGGTTTTGCCCGAAGTAGATGGTCGCTTGTTTTCGGGCATCGCCAGCTTCAAAGAACCGGGCAAGAAAGACCCGCACCTTGAATATTCCCGCTTTGGCCATCGCCCCCATGCGGACCGGATCTGTGCGATCGCCGACAAGGTCGAGCAATGGGTGCGCCTCGAGCAAACCCCAATGGCAGACAAAAAACTCGCCATGGTGCTGTCCACCTATCCCGGTCAGGATTGGAACATGGCCCATGCGGTCGGTTTGGACGCCTTGGCCAGCGCCGAGGCAATCGCGGGTGACCTAACGGAGGCAGGTGCCAAGATTGATGCTGGCCCTGCCCTCAGCGAAGCTTTGGCTGATGCCGAGTTTTCTTGGCCGCTCGCTGAATACAGGGAAGCGTTGAAATCCCTGCCACAATCATTGCAAGAAGACCTTGCGAAGGTTTGGGGTGATCCCACCGAGGACCCCAGCTTTGAAAATGGCACATTCCGTTTCAAAGCCACCCAGCGCGGCAATCTGTTGATTGCTTTGCAACCTGAACGCGGTGCAGATGATCAACGCGCGGACGAATACCACGATCTCGCCCGCACCCCGCGCCACAGCTATGTGGCCTTCTACCTGTGGCTCCGCCAGCACTTTACGGCCCATGCACTGATCCATGTGGGTGCCCATGGCACATTGGAATGGTTGCCAGGTAAATCCGTTGCCCTCTCTGACGAATGCTGGCCTGAGGTCCTCACGGGTCACCTGCCGGTCGTATACCCCTTCATCGTGAACGACCCCGGTGAAGCCGCCCAAGCCAAACGGCGCATTGGCGCTGTGACCTTGGGTCACGTGCCCCCACCGCTGAAAGAGAGCGCTGCGCCACAACGGTTTGCTATCCTAGAAAACCTGCTGGACGAGTTCTCAAACGCCGATGGTCTGGATCCAAAGCGCCGTGATCGGCTGCAGGACAATATTCGCACCGAAGCGGATGCGCTTGGCTTGTCAGACCAACTTGGGTTGAGCGAAGCCACGTGTTTGGCCGAGGCCATCACCCGGATCGACACCTTCGTCTGTGACATCAAAGAAAGCCAATTTGGCGATGGCCTCCATGTCTATGGTCGTCGTCCAGACAACCAAACCGCCTTTGATGCAAGTACCTCAGCGGATGCCGAACGCGACGCCCTGATCCGTGCGCTAAGTGGCAAACGCATTGAAGCGGGGCCATCCGGCTCTCCTTACCGCGGTCGCACCGATGTTCTGCCGACTGGACGCAACCTGTTCACCACCGATCCGCGCAGCGTTCCGACGCGTTCAGCCTATGCTCAAGGTGTGAAACTCGCCGAAGAACTGGTGCGCAAACACCTTCAGGACGAAGGCGATTACCCAAAGAACCTGATCGTGGATCTGTGGGGTTCTGCCACCATGCGCACTGCCGGCGAAGAATTCGCCATGGCCTTGCACCTGTTAGGAGCCAAACCGGTATGGGATGAAGGCTCTGAGCGGGTCTCTGGCGTTGAAATCCTGCCCATTGCCATGCTGGATCGTCCACGTTTGGACGTCACCTTGCGGGTCTCTGGTCTCTTCCGTGATGTTTTCCCAACCCTCTCGGCTCTCTTCTCCCAAGCGGTGCGCGCCCTATCAGAGCGCGATGAGGCCGCAGATTGGAACCCGTTTGTTGGCGACCCGCCTGCCCCGCGCGTTTACGGACCAGCCCCAGGCAGCTACGGTTTGGGAATGGGGCACCTGACTGAATATGGTGAAGACGCCCGTGCGCAAGCCGGTGCGGCGTGGCTATCGGCCTCAAGCTGGGCGCTGGACAAAGATCAGCCACACCAAGACAAAGAAGGCATTCAAGACCGCGTCGCCGCAGCTGATAGTTTTGTGCATCTGCAAGATATGCCAGAAACCGATATTCTTCTGGCGGTGGATTACGCGAGCCACGAAGCAGGCTTTAAGGCGGCGCAGTCGATTACCGGCGGCGATGCAGCGCTCTACCACTTGGACGCAACCAATCCTGAAAAGCCCCGTGCGCGCACATTGGATGAAGAGGTTGCGCGCGTCGTTCATGCCCGCGCCACCAACCCGGATTGGCTTGCAGGCATGATGCGTCACGGGTTCCGCGGTGGCGCAGAAATTGCTGCTACGCTTGAGCATTTGGCTGCCTTCGCACACCTAGCTGATGCAGTTCACCCTGCCCTGTTTGATGCTTATCACGAGGCCACTTTAGGCAATGAAGCAATCGTAGATTTCTTAGCCGAAAATAACCCGCAGGCGCTTGCAGCCATGCGTGACCGTTTTGCGGCCCTGCATGAAGCAGGCCTATGGCAGACCCGGCGGAACTCGATCCTCGTTGAGCTGGAGCGCAGCGCATGAGCCAAATCGCCCAACGCCCTGACGCAAAAGGCTGGTGCCCCGGTGCCTATCGCCCAATGATGTCCGGCGATGGGCTAGTGGTTCGGGTGCGGCCCACATTGGCGCGACTGACTGCAGATCAGACTTTTGGCTTGTGTGATTTGGCAGAGCGACATGGCTCTGGCGTCATAGACCTCACAAACCGCGCCAATCTTCAAATTCGCGGGGTGCGGCCAGAAAATCATGAGGCGCTTCTGAGCGACTTACAATCGTTGGGGCTGCTGCCCGATGACCCAGATTTGGAGGCAAGACGCAATGTTCTTGTGCCGCCAGACTGGGTAGACGGAGACGCGACTTCCACGATCACACGTGAATTGATCCAAAGACTGGATGAGCTCCCCCTTCTGCCAGAGAAGTTTGGTTTTGCGATTGACGCTGGAACCGCACCAATGTTGGCCAACCAATCCGGCGACCTGCGCATAGAACGCACCGTCGACGGGTTAATTGCCAGAGCTGATGGTTTGAAACGCGGCCTTCCTGTGACGGTGGAAACCGCTGTCGATCAGCTCATTGAAATGGCACATTGGTTTATCGCGTCCGGCGGTTTTGACGCGAAACGCATGGCCCGTCATTTGACGTCGGTAAAGGCACCTAATGACTGGCAACAAGCTGCGCCCCGCCAAGAACGCGCTAGACCGGTCATCGGCCAGCACCCGAACGGCGCGGTATATGGCGTGGCATTCGGTCAGATGATTGCGCAGGATCTGCGCGCGCTCCTAAACGCGTCCGGCTGCAAAGCGCTGCGCGTGACCCCTTGGCGGCTGATCCTCACCGAAGACGCAGCGCCAGTCGCGAGCAATACCTTTATCACCGACCAAAATGATCCCCTCTTACGCATCGACGCTTGTTCAGGCGCTAAAGGGTGCCCTGCCGGCGAGTTTGACACCCGCATGCTCGCGCGCGAGCTGGCTGGCCTAACCGAAGGAAGCTTGCATGTGAGCGGCTGCGCCAAAGGCTGTGCCCGCCCCCGTGCTGCAGACGTCACGTTGGTGGGTCGCGATGGAAAAATCGATCTTGTCCAAAACGGCCTCCCATGGGATGAGCCAATGGCCCGCGCGCTTGCCGCAAGCGAATTAAAAGACCGCATCGGAGACTTATGATGCCCTATGATTATGAAAAGAATGGCCAAGCCATTTATGATGAAAGCTTCGCCACCATTCGCCGCGAAGCAGAGCTTTCAGGGTTTGACCAAGACGAAGAACAAGTGGTTGTGCGCATGATCCATGCTGCGGGCATGGTTGGGCTTGAGAAGTTTGTAAAATTCACCCCGGGCATGGTGGCCGCCGCACGCAATGCGATGGAGAATGGAGCCCCCATTTTCTGCGATGCGCGTATGGTTTCAGGCGGTGTGACCCGTCCGCGTCTGCCTGCCAACAATGACGTGATCTGTACCTTGCATGCGGATGGTATCCACGAGCTGGCAAAAGAGATGGGCAACACCCGCTCTGCCGCCGCTTTGGAACATTGGCGAGATCGTCTTGGCGGCTCGATTGTGGCGATCGGCAACGCCCCAACCGCGCTTTTTCATTTGCTGAATATGCTTGAAGATCCAGATTGCCCACGTCCGGCTGCGATCATAGGTTGCCCAGTGGGCTTCGTCGGCGCACGCGAAAGCAAAGACGCGCTTTGGCAAGATCAGCCAGTGCCGTGCATGATCGTCGAAGGTCGCCTTGGCGGCTCAGCCATGACCGTCGCAGCGATTAATGCCATCGCCAGCCGGAAGGAATAAATCCATGAGCGGTACTATTTACGGCATCGGCCTTGGCCCCGGCGATCCAGACTTGATGAGCGTGAAAACGCATCGATTGCTGACCAATGCGAAGCATGTCGCTTTCTTCCGGAAAGCGGGCCGCAAAGGACAGGCACGCAGCATCGTTGACGGTATGATCCCTGAAGATGCCGTTGAATTCGCAATGGAATATCCGGTCACGACAGAGATCCCTTTGACCGATCCTCGCTATAATGAAATCCTGTCTGGTTTCTACGAAGAGGTCACCTCTCACCTGATAGACCTAGCCAAATCCGGCGAAGATGTCGTCGTGCTTTGTGAGGGCGATCCATTCTTTTATGGCTCTTTCATGCACATCTACACCCGTGTGAAAGATCACGTGCCTACAGAAGTCGTCCCCGCCATCACCGGCATGTCGGGCGCTTGGACCGCGACTGGTGCGCCGATCACATGGGGCGATGATGTTCTGACCGTGCTGATGGGCACATTGGATGAGGACAAACTCGTCAGTCATATCGCCGCCACCGATGCACTGGTGATCATGAAGATTGGAACCAATTTCGAGAAAGTCATTCGCGCCTTGAAGGCGGGTGGTAAGTTTGATGATGCCTACCTGGTGCAATTTGCGACCATGGCGAAGCAGACCTGCATGAAGCTGTCGGAAGTGACCGAAAAAGTCACGCCTTACTTCTCGATTATTGTCGTGCATGGCCAAGGGCGCAGGCCATGACCGGGTCCGTGACCATCGTTGGAATTGGCCCCGGCGATGACAATCTGATTACGCCCGAAGTGCAGGCGGCCATTGATCAAGCCACGGATGTTGTGGGCTATATTCCCTATGTCGAACGGATCACCGCACGCGAGGGGTTGACGAAACATGCGTCCGACAACCGCGTGGAGATTGATCGCTCTCGGCACGCCTTAGAGATGGCGAGCGAAGGCAAAAAAGTCGTCGTCGTGTCGTCCGGAGATCCCGGCGTGTTTGCTATGGCCGCTGCGGTTCTTGAAGCCGTGGAACACGGCGAACCGGATTGGCGAAATTTAGACATTCAAGTCCTGCCAGGCATTACGGCGATGCTGGCCGCATCCGCCGCCTGCGGTGCCCCTCTTGGGCATGATTTTTGTGCCATCAACCTTTCGGACAATATGAAACCGTGGGAACTCATTGAAAAACGCCTCCGGCTTGCGGCCGAGGCCGATTTTGCAATGGCCTTCTATAACCCACGCTCCAAATCCCGCCCGGAAGGGTTTGGAAAAGCTGTAAAAACCTTACAGGAGGCCTGCAGCGACAATCGTCCGATGATTTTTGCCCGCAATGTAAGCCGGCCGGATCAAACCATTCGTATTGTGCCTTTGCCAGACGTAACAGAGGACATGGCGGACATGCGGACCGTCGTGCTTTTGGGTTCATCAACAACACGCATTATCGAACGGGATGGCGCTCCACTGATTTATACACCCAGATCGGTTGCTGGATGATCAGACACCCACTCCAAAATCTCGGCGGGCGTCGCGCATTCGGGCCGGATAGGCAGTTCGGGGCGATCAATCATGATGACCGGCAAACCCAACGCCCTTGCGGCGTGAAGCTTCGCAATGGCGCCGGTACCGCCAGCATTTTTGCAGACGACCACGTCCACCGCATGGGCTTTGAAAAGCGCTGTGTCGTTGGCCACATCAAACGGGCCTCGAGCGACGGTCACCGTGTGGCTGGGCAAAGCTGGCGGTGCTTCGGGCTGATCGACCAGTCGCAGAATGTAGTGGTGTTGCGGTTGCGCAGCGAAGGCGTCCATGTGCAATCGACCCAGCGCCAACATGACCCGCTTTGGCGGGCCTTCCAGCGCAGCGATCGCGACGTCGATATCGGGTACAGATTGCCAGTTGTCTCCGGTCTGAGGCTGCCAAGCTGGTCGCGTCAGCGCCGCCAATCGTGCACCCGTCATCTCGCAAGCTTTAGCCGCATTCCAACTCATCTGCGCAGCAAATGGATGCGTCGCGTCGATCACATGGGTCACCGCGTTGTCATGAATGTAGCGCGCCAGCCCGTCGGGGCCACCGAACCCACCGGTCCGGGTCGGGAGTGGCTGGGGTTTTGGGTTGTCCACACGCCCCGCGTAGCTGAAAGTCGCCTGCAAACCGCGCTCCGCAACCAGCCGCGCCAAAGCGCTGGCTTCCGTTGTGCCACCCAAAATCAGGAGGTGTTGCGTCATGGCTGATCCCGTTTCTCACCCGTGGTTGACCATCGTCGGTCTGGGCGAAGATGGCGCAGATGGCTTGCCGCCCGCAAGCCTGAAGGCGCTGGAAAACGCAAAAATCATCATGGGGGCGAAACGTCATCTTGGCTTATTGCCAGATGTCGATGCGGAATTGGTGGAATGGCCTGTGCCCTTCGCCGATGGGATTTCTGTTTTGCAGGGATTTAAGGGGCAAGAGACAGTCGTGCTCGCGTCAGGAGATCCGTTTTGGCACGGGGCGGGCGGCGCTCTTTTGGATATTTTTGACCAAAAAGAAGTTAAGGTTTTGCCCGGTGTCAGCAGCTTGTCTTTGGCCGCTGCACGACTGGGCTGGCCTTTAGAAAAGACGCCTTGTTTGGGGCTTCATGCAGCGCCTTTTGAGCGGCTGCGGCCGCTCTTGGCAGAGGGGCGGCGCGTGTTTTGTACCGTCCGCGACGGAGATGCGGTAAAAGCGTTGGGTGCTTGGCTCGATGAAGCTGGGTTTGGCAGCTCGTTGGTTCATATCCTCGAAGCTCTTGGCGGGCCTAGGGAACGGGTGCGCGTTGTGCGCACTTCCCATATCCCAGATGACATACAGCATCCCGTATTGGTCGGGCTGGATGTCCGCGGTGATGGGCAAACACTGCCTTTTGCAAGTGGCCGACCAGATGCATTCTTTGGCAATGACGGCCAGATCACCAAATCGCCGATCCGAGCGATGACCCTTTCAGCCCTAGCGCCAACATTTGGCGAGCATTTGTGGGATATTGGCGGCGGCTCAGGCTCAATCGGCATCGAATGGTGCCTGGCAGACGCGTCATTGTCAGCGACCATATTTGAAATTGATCGAGAACGTTCTAAACGCATCGAGACCAACGCCCATTCGCTGGGAGTTTCTGTCAACGTCGTGACCGGACCTGCCCCGGAAACACTGCGTGATCAACGCGCACCGGACGTGGTTTTCATCGGCGGAGGCATATCCGCTCAGATGCTTGATTGGATTTGGACGAACGTCTCTGAAGGCAAACGCCTTGTCGCAAACGGGGTGACCTTGGAAGCGGAAGCTTTATTGGCGGCTTGGCATCGCGAAAAAGGTGGAAAGCTCTTGCGAATTGACTTGAGCGAAGCCGCACCTCTTGGCAGTAAGCGCGGCTGGAAGGCAAACTATCCAATTGTGCAATGGAGCGTCACCCTATGATTATCGCTGGTTTTGGGTTTCGTGGGGAAGCCACTTTAGACAGCCTGCGGGATGCCTATGAGCGTCTTGGTGGTGGAGCGGATGCGCTGGCGGTTCCAAACGACAAAGCTGGCGCTCTTTGTATAAAGCAGTTGGCAGCGGAAACGTCCCTGCAACTGATAAGAGTTTCTGCCGAGGCACTGCAAAACACCGAAACCGAAACGCAGGCGGAGCGCGTGATTGAAGCGCGCGGGACGGGCAGCGTTGCGGAAGCATGTGCACTGGCAGCCGCGGGCACGGATGCTCGATTGATCGCTGCACGGCATATATCGACCGACCGAATGGCCACCTGCGCCTTGGCAGAAGGAAATGACCAATGACCGTGCACTTTATCGGTGCAGGACCAGGCGCGGCGGACCTGATTACGCTTCGTGGACGCGATCTGATCGCCTCTTGTCCGGTGTGCTTATATGCGGGCTCTTTGGTGCCCGACGAAATCCTATCCCATTGCCCGGAAGGGGCGCGGATCGTGAATACTGCGCCGCTGGATTTGGATGCCATCGTGACCGAATGCAAAGCCGCTGCCGAGGCAGGCCATGACGTGGCACGTATCCATTCGGGTGACTTGTCGGTTTGGTCGGCCATGGGCGAACAAATTCGCCGCCTGCGCGCAGAAGGCATTGACGTCTCTGTCACACCGGGTGTTCCGAGCTTTGCCGCAGCCGCGGCTGCGCTTGAAAGCGAACTGACCCTGCCAGGCCTTACCCAATCGGTGGTTTTGACCCGCACGCCAGGGCGTGCGTCGTCAATGCCGGACGGCGAAACATTAGCGAATTTTGCAGCCACGGGCGCGACCTTGGCGATCCATCTTTCCATCGGAAACTTGGATAATGTCGCGAACGAGCTGACCCCATATTATGGCGCTGAATGCCCTGTCGCCGTAGTGTATCGCGCTTCCTGGCCTGACCAGGAAATCATTCGCACGACGCTCGCCACGCTTCCCAAAGACGTCCCCGATCATGTGACGCGCACTGCGTTGATCCTCGTTGGCCCCGCCCTGGCGGCGCAGGGGTTTGAGGAAAGCGCCCTTTATTCAACAGATTACGACCGCCGCTACAGACCCCAAAGCGCTGAGAGCCCGTGGTCCAGCTGGAGACATGGCGATGATTGATAACGCGAAGACGAATGCACCCGGTATCTTAATTTCTGCGCCCTCTTCGGGCACCGGCAAGACCACAGTCATGCTGGGTCTTTTGCGCGCATTGGCGGAAGATGGGCTGAATGTGCAGCCCTTCAAATCTGGCCCTGACTACATTGACCCAGCCTTTCACCGGGCGGCAGCGGGTCGGCCCTCGTTCAATCTAGACACATGGGCTATGCGTCCCGAATTGGTAGGCGGAATTTCCCAGCAATCAAATGGCGCAGATATCATCGTCGCGGAAGGGTCCATGGGCCTATTTGATGGCGTTGCAACCAAGGGCGAAAGTGGCTTTGGCTCCTCGGCAGAGACCGCTCTGACCATGGGCTGGCCCGTTGTGTTGGTCATCGATGTGGGCGGCCAAGCGCAATCAGCTGCGGCGACGGCGCTGGGATTTAAGGCCTACAATCCAGAGCTGCCCTTCGCGGGCGTCATCCTCAATCGCTGTGCAAGTCCGCGCCACGAGCGGCTAACCCGCCTTGGCATGGAAAAGGCAGGTGTTAAGGTGCTTGGCGTCTTGCCCCGTCGCGGAGATCTGGCCCTGCCTGAGAGGCATTTGGGCCTGATCCAAGCGGTAGAACATCCGGATCTAGAAGCGGCGATCGCGGGCTATGCGGCCTTCTTGCGCGAAAACGTTGATTTGGAAGCTATCAAAGCAGCCGCCGCGGCTGGACCAAGTTTGACGGGTGCATTGCCACAGCCGCCGGCGCAAAAAATTGCCATGGCGCAAGATGCGGCGTTTAGTTTTACGTACCCACATTTGGTGGAAGGATGGCGCGCAGCGGGCGCAGAGATTGCGCCCTTCTCTCCACTGGCGGATGAAGCGCCTGCGCATGACGCAGATCTTGTGTGGTTACCGGGCGGATATCCGGAACTCCACGCTGGTAAGATCGCAGCGGCGACAAATTTCCGTAACGCAGTGCGCAAACACGCAGAAACAAAACCCGTCCACGGGGAATGCGGTGGCTACATGGCCCTTGGCGAAACACTGATCGACAAAGAGGGCATTCGTCACCAAATGCTTGGACTACTCGGTCTAGTCACCTCCTATGAAAAAAGAAAATTCCACCTTGGATACCGGCAGGCAACATTGAACGCACGAATGCTTGGCTATGAGGCCGGCGCGCGTCTTCGCGGCCATGAATTCCACTACTCGACCATTTTGGAAGAACCAGATGCGCCATTGGCGCAAGTTGGCGATGCAGACGGCAATCCTGTGCCGGAAACCGGCTCTGTGAAGGGCCAAGTGACAGGCACGTTCTTCCATCTGATTGCAGAGGCGACGTCATGAGCGGATTTGTCAGCTTCGTCAGCTCGGGACCGGGCGATCCAGAGCTTTTGACGGTGAAGGCCGTCGATCGGTTGAAAAAAGCCGACGCCATTCTGTTTGATGACCTGAGTTCCGGACCCATTTTGGAGCATGCGGGACCAGAGGCCGATTTGGTGGGCGTTGGCAAACGCGCTGGCCGGCCATCGCCGAAACAAAACCATGTGAGCCAGTTGCTTGTGGACTATGCCAAAACGGGTGCCCATGTGGTGCGGCTAAAGTCCGGAGATAGCGGCATTTTCGGCCGTCTTGAGGAAGAGCTGGACGCGCTGAAAGAGGCTGGAATTTCTTATGAAATTATCCCCGGCGTCACGTCCGCATGCGCAGCGGCTGCGGCGGCTGGCATACCTTTGACCCGTCGTTTGGTGGCGCGCCGTGTCCAGTTTGTCACCGGCCATGATGTGGCGGGAGCCCTGCCCGGTGATTTGAACCTGCAGTCCCTCGCCGACCCGGGCGCGACCACCGTCTTGTTTATGCCCAAACGCACCTTCCCGGAACTGGCTGAGAAACTGTTTGAGACCGGTCTGCGGCGTGACTGCCCTGCCCTTTTGGCGGAAAATGTAACTCACTCAGACCAGACGCTCACCCGAACAACGATGGAAGAGCTGGCGGCGCAGCTGCGTGAAGAGGTTTCCCCTGCGGCGGGCCTAATTCTCTTTGGCGAATTGGCGGAGACGTAAGCCATGATCACGCTGTCTCTTGTTGGTATCGGATCTGGCAACCCAGATCACCTGACGCTGCAAGCGATCAAAACCCTTGAAGGCGCGGATCTGATCCTGTTGCCGCGTAAAGGGGACGAGAAGACAGAGCTCGCTGATCTGCGCCGAGATATCGTGGCTGGTGTTCTGAAAACCGCACCGAGCGTCGTCGAATTTGATTACCCCGTGCGCGACGCGAAGACGCCAAAATACCTTGATGGGGTGAATACATGGCACGACGCTTTGGCCTCGATCTGGGGCGGCTTAATCGCTGAACACGCGAAACCAAATGCAAATGTCGCGCTGATGGTTTGGGGCGATCCATCGCTTTATGACAGCACATTGCGCATTGCAGACAGGCTGATTGCACAGGGGTTGGATATCAAAGTAGAAGTTGTCCCTGGTATTACGTCGCTTCAAATGCTGACAGCGGCCCATGGCATTCCGCTGAATGACCTTGGCGCACCTGTGGTGATCACCACTGGACGCCAATTGCGTGAAAATGGGTGGCCTGATGGCACCAATGCTGTCGCGGTTATGCTGGACGGGGAGTGTTCATTCAAACATATCGATCAAGAAGGCATTGATATCTGGTGGGGCGGCTATGTGGGCATGCCTCAGCAGATCTTGAAAGCAGGTCCATTGGCAAAAGTTGGTGCCGACATCATTCGCACCCGCGCCGAAGCGCGGGAGCTCAATGGTTGGATTATGGATATCTACTTGCTGCGCAAACGCGCCTGATTAAAGGTCGGTATTGATCGGGACGATTACACGTCCGCGCACCTTGCCGTCCAAAAATTGTGGCGCAGCGTCAATAACTTGATCAAAGGCCACTTCAGTTTCCATATCCGCAAGCTTGCCCATATCCAGATCCTGCGCCAACCGTTCCCATGCGGCGACGCGTTCTGGTTTCGGGCACATCACACTGTCAATCCCAGCCAGAGTGACACCACGCAAGATGAAGGGGGCTACAGAACTTGGCAGATCCATTCCGCCTGCTAGTCCACAAGCGGCAACAATACCGCGGTATTTGATCCCCGCCAGTAGGTTCGCAAGCATAGTGCTGCCCACCACATCGATGCCTGCCGCCCAACGTTCTGCATTCAACGGGCGCACTTTGCCCTCTAGCTCCGAACGATCGACAATCGACGTGGCCCCAAGTGATTTGAGATAACCCTCTTCCGCCGGACGCCCAGTCACCGCCGCCACAGAATAACCTTTCGCCGCCAACAAAGCCGTCGCAACGCTTCCGACACCACCCGCGGCACCTGTCACAACAACGTCGCCGCTCTCAGGCGTAATACCGTGGTTTTCCAGAGCCAGAACGCAAAGCATAGCCGTATAGCCAGCGGTCCCGACCACCATCGCTTGGCGCAATGACATGCCGTCTGGCAGCTTAACAAGCCAATCACCTTTGACTCGCGCCTTCTCGGCCAAACCACCGGAGTGTTTCTCGCCAACACCCCAACCATTCAGCACCACCCGGTCACCGGGTTTGAAATCGGCATGTGCACTTTCCGTGACGACCCCTGAAAAATCGATACCCGGTGTCAGCGGGTACTTACGAATGATAGGAGCAGAGCCAGTCAGAGCCAAAGCATCTTTATAATTCAACGTGCTATAGGCAACATCGACCTGCACATCACCTTCAGGCAACTGGTCTTCGCCAATCTGTGTTAGGGCAACGGTTTGTTTATCTTCAGGTTTGTCGATGACAATGGCATTGAACATGAGTGTTCTCCGATCAGGCGGTTAACATGGTGAAAAAGGTCTCGGTGAAGTCGGTGAGCGGTTTCGGGCTGCGTTCAAGTTTCGCGCGCAAAACCGCCCCCTCCCAACCAATCCAGAAGAAACTGGCGAGGGCTTTGGGGTCTTTGGTCTTTGGGATTTCTTCCTGGGCTTGTGCCCGGCTTAAGCAGTCTGCGGAATGCGTTTCCCACTGCGACAGAACATCAATCAGCTTGGCACGGTAGTCTTCAGGCAATGCGCCCATCTCCTGACCAAGGTTTCCAACAAGGCAGCCCCTGCGAAACCCGTGGTGGGCCATGCGCTCAATAGCTCCTTCAGTAAACGCGCTGAATTGATTGAGTGGCGTCAAATCCTCGTCAGAAAAGGCCTCATCGAGCCGACCAATAAAATAGTCGTTATAGGCGTCGATCAACTGGCTGCCATAGTCAGCTTTGTTCTGGAAGTAATGGTAAAAGCTTCCCTTTGGGACGCCGGATGCCTTCAAAATCTCGTCCACGCCCACCGAAGAGTAACCCCGCTCCGTCAAATGAATGAGCCCTGTGCGGATCAATTTCTGCCGCGCTTCGGCAGTTTGCGGGTCACGCTTAGGGCGTCCGCGTCTTTTTTCGGTGGATGGTGAGGCAGCCGTCATAGTTATTTTCTAGACTAACCTGTCTAATAAATCAATTTCGATACGCACCGCCGACGCAACGTCGCTTTTGACCGCCTACAATCCGGAGTTGCGCTCTATGTCACAGAAACTCAACAAAGTTGATTCAACATAACAACGCCATTAGGCTTCAGTTTTATTGAATTTTCGGGAGGATTTTTTATGAAAGTTAAAGTGCTTAGCTGGAATGTCGAACATTTCACGGGAAAGAAATCCGGCGCAAGAAAGGACCGATTGAAGCGTGTGATCGACGTCATCAAACAAGAAGACCCGGATGTTTTTGGTCTGATCGAAGTGGAAAGCGACGATGTCGAAGACGCATTCAAAGATGCTTTCCCGAACCATTCGCAGTTCGTGACCCGCGGCGACAATTCCCAGCAAATCCTGACCTCTGTGCGGCCGGGACTGGGAAATCTCACAATCCAAAAAGATCAGTTTAAGAAGAACAATCCTTATCTTCGGCCGGCCGCCTGGCTAAACCTTCATGATGGCACCGGCAAAGATGACCTCTATTTCCTGTTTTCGCATTTCAAAAGTAGTTCGACACCAGAGGGTTTCGGCCTGCGCGACGCGATGTTTGATCACGTCAAAAAACTAAAGAAAAAGTATGATGAGAAGCATGAAACAGAAGGTGGCTGTAAAATGGTCCTTCTGGGCGATCTGAATTTCATGGGTATGAACCTCACCTATTCAGATAAGGACTTTGTCAACTATGAGGAAATCGAGCGCTTCGACAAAATCCTTGGCAGACAGGGGCTTGATCGCAAAACCATGACCCTGCCCCAAGTGATTCCAAGCAAGTATGAAGATCATTACACCGACGAAGCCGACGAGCTGAACATCCCCTATGTGCCGCGCCCGATGACCTATAATGGCGGCTCAGATTCAAGCTATGTGCCCGCACTCTTGGATGCGGTCTACGCAACCGACAACTTGACGTTCACACCAACGGGTGGCGAAGACGTCCGTGTTGGCGGCTGGGCCGAAGAGGCCAGCGAAGCGGCACAGGACGATTGGATTGAACGCTTCTCAGACCACGCGCCGCTCATTTTCGAAGTGTCGACGACCTAAGCTGGCATGAGGCGCGCTTTGAGATCGTTTAGCGCGCCCTCTCCGACATGGCATGTCATCGCCAGCTGGTAAGTGCGAGACTCACCATGGGCCAGCATGGGCATCTCACCTTTCGCAAGCCAATCTGCGCGGGAACCGGCGTGGGTTGAGCAAGGTTCGATCGCCGTCACATAGTTGCCGGATTGGAAATATTGCCATTGGAAGAAAGCGGGTAAAGTATTTGAATCATAAGACAATTCAAACGCCAACCCGCTCCCATGCTGCGGCGAAACGAATGATTGGTTTGCAAGTGCAACAGACACCATTCCGTCGGCGCCTGCTGCAACATCGTGTTCATAAACCCGTTGTTCATATGGCGCAGAAGGCTTGCCATGGATGATCGGATCGCCGTCCCGCAACGTCCAAGGGGTGGAACGGATGTCGGCCCAAAGTTCGGTACCCTCATCTAGCACAGGATACCCGAGGTTTACGTGATAAAGAATGGCGTGAGGCGTCGGGTCAAAACCGATATTGGTGACCGTGTCTGTTTGGCGAATGGTCTGCCCACCCACATCGGCCTCAATCCGCCGGATGAGGCTAAGTTGTTCCCCAAACAGAGCAGCCTGGCGTATCTCAGCCTCAGCAAAGATCACAGCCTCATCGCCAGACCATTCAACGCCGTATGAGCGAAGCCGCGCTGGCGCAAAAGAAATACGGCCATGTAATTTATGCGCAACCCGGTCCTTTAGGTCATAGTGATAGTGATCCGCCGTATCCTCGACCGGAGCATGGATGTGATCCAGACCACAAGTGCTGACCAAGCCCGAAGCGGAACGCGCCCATCCAAGGCCGTCTTCACCTTCCGGCTCATGATAGGCCCCATGTCGGAAGCCAGCGGGACCATGCCAGCCAACTGGCACTCCACCGTGGCGCATGGACGCGATATCCATGGCCCGATCCAGAATAACGTCAAATTCCAGCCCGCCACCGGTGCGAAACCGCAACATGCGCACGCCGCGCTCTGGGCCATCCTGAAAGGTGAACTGATCCACGCCAAACAGCAGTGAAGGATCACTGCAATAGGTGTTCAACTCTGCCCGAGTGAGGGACTTTCCAAAAAGCTTGGGCATGGGTGGCCTCGCAAGTGTTAGCGCTAAAACTCAAGCTGCGGTATAGGCTGTCTTCACGGTTGTAAAGAACTCAGCGGCGTACCGACCCTGTTCGCGCGGACCAAAGCTTGAGCCTTTGGAGCCACCAAATGGCACGTGAAAATCCACGCCTGCAGTTGGGACGTTCACCATCACCATCCCAGCCTTAGAATTGCGTTTGAAATGGGTCGCGCGCTTTAGGCTTTCAGTGCAAATCCCCGCAGAAAGACCAAATTCCGTGTCATTCGCCAAAGCCAGAGCTTCGTCATAGTCCTTGGCTTTGATGACGCCTGCCACCGGACCAAAGATCTCTTCTTGGCAAATGCGCATGTCATTGGTGCAATCTGTGAACAAAGCCGGACGCATGTAGAAACCGGGTGTGTTCGCAGAAACCACATCGCCGCCAAAGGCAAGTGTCGCACCCTCTTCCTGACCGATCGCCACATAGGACAGGTCTTGGTCAAGCTGGGATTGGTCCACAACAGGACCAATGTGCACCCCTTCCCCACGAGCGTCACCGATGCTTGTCTCTCCCAGACGCTCGATCAGACGGGCCACAAAGCGGTCGTGAATTCCTTCGGTCACAATCAAACGAGAGGACGCGGTGCAACGTTGGCCTGTGGAATAGAACGCGCCATTTAGGGCACATTCGACAGCATTCTCCAGATCCGCATCATCCAGAACCACGAGAGGGTTCTTGCCGCCCATTTCCAACTGGAATTTGCGCATGTGTTTGACCGACGCCGCTGCCACGCGCTGACCGGTGCCGACGGAACCAGTGAAAGTGATCGCATTGATATCTGGGCTATCAAGCATCGCTTGCCCGACAACGGACCCCTTACCCATAACGAGGTTCAGAACTCCATCCGGCAGCCCAGCGCGGTGCAGAATATCGACGATGGCCCAGGCGCTGCCTGGGACCAGATCGGCAGGCTTAAACACCACCGTATTGCCATAACAAAGCGCTGGAGCGATTTTCCATGCGGGGATCGCAATCGGGAAGTTCCAAGGGGTTATGATGCCCACAACACCTACCGGCTCGCGGGTGATCTCAACGCCAATGCCCGGCCGCACGGAAGGAATGGTATCGCCAGCCAAACGCAGGGCTTCACCGGCGAAGAAATCAAACACCTGCGACGCCCGGATGGTTTCACCAATCCCTTCAGCGAGGGTTTTGCCCTCTTCACGCGACAGCAGCGCGCCGAGTTCTTCTTTGCGCTCTAGGATTTCATCTGCTGCTTTGCGCAAAACCGCATGGCGCTGCAGGATGCCTGACTTACCCCAGTCTTCCGAGGCCGCTTTCGCCGCCGCGATTGCCTCAAGAGCGTCCGCTTCCGTTGCGTGGCCGTATTCGCCGATTACGTCATTTGTGTCAGACGGGTTGATATTGGCTTTGAAGGTTTCGGCCTTCCATTCGCCGTTGATCAGGTTTTTGAATTGTTCAGTCATCAGAAGGTCTCGTGTCTTGGCGCTCAAAAAGGCGCACATGAAAAAGAAGGAAAGTTAGATCAGGCCGCGGGCCGCAAGGTTGCGCATCAAGGCGCGTGGACCGAAGGTCCATGGTGGGCAGTCGTTAGATCGCGCTACTGGATTGCGAAGCTCACCCAATAATGGTGTGGAGATGGACACCACGTCATTCATATGATGGGTGAAACCCATGCCCGGTGCGCCTCGGTCTTTGGTCGGAGCGAAAGGCGTCCCCAAGAACAGCATGAAGCCATCCGGATATTGATGGTGCCCGCCCACTGTTTGGATCACCAAGTTGCGTGGATCGCGGCTAATTTGCGACATTTCGCAAGTCTCAGAAAGCTCGAAACCGTCTTCTCCGGAAATGCGTAGAGTGAGCGTTTGCTGCATTAGCTGATCAAGGGTGAACTCGTCATCAAACAGCCGGATCATAGGTCCGATCGCGCAGGAAGCGTTGTTGTCTTTTGCTTTAGACAACAAAAGCGCAGAGCGGCCTTCGACATCCCTTAGGTTCACATCATTTCCGAGTGTCGCACCGATGATTTTCCCTTTGGAAGAAACGGCCAAGACAAGCTCTGGCTCTGGGTTGTTCCAATTGGACATGGGGTGAAGGCCCACATGGTCCCCGTGGGCCACCGCGGACAAGGATTGGGATTTCGAAAAGATTTCTGCATCAGGCCCAATGCCCACCTCAAGATACTGGCTCCAAAGATCCTGTGCCATGAGCGCTTGTTTGGCTTTCTCGGCCAGCACTGATCCCGGCTGAATGTCCTTCAGGTTAGCGCCAATCGCTTCCGTAACCTGCTGACGGATCTGATCCGCCAATTGTGCATCTCCCGCGGCGCGTTCTTCGATCACCCGCTCTACCATGGAGGCGACAAAAGTCACGCCAGCGGCCTTGATCGCTTGCGTGTCGCACGGGGCGAGCAGTTTTACTGTTTTTGCTGTCCCGCTCAAAACCTCGTCAAGCTGGGCCACTGCCCTTCCCGATTGGCTTTTCACGAAAGTCAGCGGGTCATCCATTTCGAAAATGTCACTGACCAGCGGCGCGGTTTTAGAGGTGATGTCATACACAGTGCCGTCGCGCACGGTCGCCACGATCGGGCCGTCGGTCTGATTGCACCAAAGGCGCAACACATAGGTTTCGGTGGTCATTTTTCTCTCCACTGAGGTGGATACGGCCCAGGGTCCCGGGCCGCGTCGCATTCAGTTACACATCAAGTCGATAAATCCGGGCGGCGTTTTGCCCGAACACTTTGCGTTGATCTTCTGGCGACAACGTGCCGGTCAGGCTTTGGGCAGCCTCAAAGATATCCGCGTAGTCGCCAGCCAGCAGACACACCGGCCAGTCAGAGCCAAACATCACGCGGTCCGGGCCAAACACTTCCAAGATCACATTGGCATATTGGCGCAGATGATCGACGGTCCAGTTCTCCCAATCCGCTTCGGTCACCATGCCGGAAAGCTTGCATGCCACGTTGGGGCGTTTGGCGAGTTCAGACACGAGATCCACCCAAGGCTCAAGCGCGCCTTCTGCAATGCGGGGTTTGGCGATGTGATCAAGCACGAACTGAACGTCGGGCAACGCATCGACACATGTGATGCAAGACGGCAGTTCAGGCTCTTTCGGCAGCAGATCATAGACCAGCCCGGCATCTCCACAGGCCTTGATGCCTTGGATCACTTCGGGACGCGCCAGCCAACTTTTGTCTTCTTCGTCATGGGCCTGATGGCGAATGCCTTTGAGATAGTGCCCATGGGGACCAGACAAGATCTCGGCCAGAACGCGGTGCACTTTTGGGTCTTGCAGGTCCACCCATCCAATGACCCCTTTGACAAAATCCGTTGCCGCCGCAGTCGCCAGAAACTCCTCTGTTTCTTCGACTGTTGGAACGGTCTGCACGATGATCGTTCCTTCAACACCTTTCGCCTGCAGATGCGGGCGCATGTCTTCGGGGCCGATCGGCCGACGGATCGGCGCAAGCACGTCACCACCCATCCAATAATAATCGCGTTCTTCTGGGTTCCAAAAATGGTGGTGGCTATCAATGATCATTGCAAACCTCGGTCTTGAGTGTTGTCTGGGGTTGGCGCATCGGCCGGTAAAAGATTTTCGCTGCGCAGGTCGCTCCACAGCTGATCTGGAATCGGCGTTTCAAAAAGCACCCGGTTCTCTTCAAATTCTGCCACGCTTGTGACGCCGGTGAGGATCGAAGAAATGGCCGGATGAGAAAGCGGGAACTGAATGGCCGCCGCCTTCATATCGACGCCGTTTGCTTCACAAACCGCTTTGATGGCCAATGCGCGATCCAGAATTGGTTTTTCGACTGGCACATAGTTGAAGGTGATGCCCGGTTTCGGGTCCGCCAAAAGGCCCGAATTGTAAACTCCGCCAGCGATAATCCGTGTGCCATGTTCCAAGCATTTCGGCAGGAAACTTGGCAGCGCCGTATGATCGAGCAGCGTGTACCGACCAGCCAGCAAGAATGCGTCATAGCGACCGTGATCCATGAAATCTGACAGCATTTCCCACTGGTTCATGCCAGCAGAGACACCTTTGATCACACCTTCTTCGCGCAGCTTCGCCAGCGCCGGGTATGCCCCTTTGACCGCTTCATCAAAATGATCATCAGGGTCATGGATATGCAGGATATCCACGTAATCCATTTGCAGACGTTCAAGGCTTTCTTCAAGCGAACGCATTATCCCGTCATAGGAATAATCGCGCACAACATTTCTTTCGGGATAGGCAAGATAGAAGCTCTTGCCACCATCATAAACTTCAGCCCCAGAGCGCTCCCCTTCGCGGATCAGGCGTCCGACCTTGGTGGATACTACAAAGTCCGAGCGGTCTTGCCCTTTCAGCGCCCGCCCGAGGCGTTCTTCGGCGAGGCCGTAGCCATAAAATGGGGCGGTGTCGTAATAGCGAACACCTGCATTGAGAGCTGCTTCAAACGTGGCTTCGGATTGCTCCTCTGGGATATCTTTCAGCAAGTTCCCCAGTGGCGCCGTGCCTAATCCCAGCTGGGAAAGGTTGAGGCCAGTTTTGCCAAGCGGCGTTCTGTCAGTTGCAGATGGCATCCGTTAGGTTCCTGTCATTTCAAGGGTTTGTGGGACCGGGCAGCTTTCTGGCAGCAGCCCCTCAGTTTTTAGGGCATGCCACAGTTCCGCTGGGATATCGGTGGAGAACAGTCGCACGTTCTCTTCCACTTCAGTCGCCTTGCGCACGCCAATCAAGACACTCGCGATAGCCTCATGACCCAGCGGGAACTGTAATGCCGCTGCTTTCAAAGGCACATCGAACCGCTTGCAGACGCTTTCGATTTTCAAGGCGCGTTCGACAAGATCGGATGGGGCCGCCTTGTAATTGTAGGTGGCATTGCCACGCGGGTCCGCGAGCAGGCCCGAGTTGAAAACGCCACCCAACGCTATGCGGCAACCAGTGCGGATGCATTTGGGCAGGAAGGATTCCAGCGCTGGTTGTTCCAAAAGCGAATAGCGCCCCGCCAAAAGAACAATGTCGAAATCAACATGGTCGAGGAAGTTCGACAGCATCTCCCATTGGTTCATGCCCGAACCAATGGCTTTCACGACCCCCTGCTCGCGCAGCTCGACCAGCGCTTTGCAGGCCCCGTTCACCGTGTCCTCAAAATGCAAGTCTGGATCGTGAATATAGGCGATGTCGATACGGTCCTGTCCCAAACGCGTCAGGGATTCTTCGATAGATCGGAACACCGCATCGTAGGAGTAATCGCTCACCAGCATCATGTCTGGCTTTGCGTAGTAATAGGGCTCTCCGTTTTCCTGAATCTCATCCGCTGCCGTGCGCGGACCTTTGCGAACCAAGCGCCCAACCTTGGAGGAAAGCGCAAAGTCAGACCGGTTGTGCGGCCGCAGCCCCATACCAATCCGTTCTTCCGCCAACCCATAGCCATAGAATGGAGCAGTGTCATAGTAGCGGATGCCTAAATTCCACGCGGTTTCAATGGATTGCGCGGCATCCTCATCGCTCACTTCAGACAGAAGATTGCCAAAAGGTGTCGAGCCCAGCCCCAGTCGCGTAACCGTCACGCCAGTGTCGCCGATGGCGACTTTTTCTGTTGGATCCGCCATGGTTACGCGCTTTCTTTTAAGTCAGACGCGCCGACGATGGATTGCATAATCTTCTGGCTCATCTCGTCGTAGTCACGCGAGTTCGGCAGATCGCCAACAACCTGCATTTCATTCATCACAATCAGGCGGTCCGCCACGGCGACGATTTCTGGCATGTCTGAGCTGATCACCAAAACGGTCACCCCAGCCTCTGCCACTTCCCAGATGAGTTTGTGCAAATAGCCTTTGGTCCGGATATCCACCCCGACGGTGGGCTCATCAATGATGAGAATTTCCGTCTCAGCGGCGAGCCATTTTGCAACCGACACTTTTTGCTGATTGCCCCCGGACAGATTGCCCAAGGTCTGTTGCAGAGAAGGTGTTTTGACTTCCAGCCGATCAACAAATCCTCTGACGGATTTGCGTTGCATCGTGTCCGTCACGAACCCGCCAAACTTCGCAATCTTGTGCCAGATGGTGACACCGATATTGTCCGCAACAGAATGTGCCAAGATCAGGCCATCGCCTTTGCGGTCCTCGCTGACATAGCCCATTTGATACTTGCGCAGCGCATCCTGAACGCTGGAAATCTTAGCTTCCTTGCCGTCGATCAATACCTGACCGCCGGTAATTTTATCTGCACCGATCAGGGCGCGGGCGAGTTCAGACCGCCCTGCCCCGACCAGACCATAGAACCCAAGAACTTCACCTTTTTTGGCGTGCAAATTGACGTTCGAATGGCCGATGCGAGTGGAGACGTCTTTTAGCTCAAGCTTGGTCGGCGCATCTACCGGCGCGCGGTGTCCAAGATCAGAAAGCGCATTGTCGCGGCCAACCATATGGGCAACCACGCCATCGCGGTTCAAATCAGAGATTGGAACATTCGTGCAGGCGTTTTTGCCGTCGCGAAGCACGGTCACCCGGTCACAAATTTCAAACACTTCTTCAAGTTTGTGGCTCACGAAAAGGATCGCAACGCCTTGTGCTTTCAGTTTCCGCAGAAAGCTAAACAACACCTGAACTTCGTGTTCCGTGATCGACGCAGTGGGTTCATCCAGAAGCAGCACCCGGCTTTTCAGAGATAGCGCGCGCGCAATTTCCAAGAGCTGCATTTGAGCCACGGAGAGACGTTGCACCGGCAGGTCCGGGTCAATATCCAGATCAAGCTCAGACAGCCAATATTCGGCCTGGCGGCGCATCTCAGCATAGTCCACTTGACCGCGCTTGGTGGGCACCGCTTCCAACATGATGTTTTCGGCAACAGTAAAGCGCGGGATCAGGTTACGTTCCTGGTGCACCGCACCAATGCCTGCATCCATGGCGTCATGAGGCGACTTAAAGGTGACCTCTTCGCCATCGACCCATACTGTGCCTTCGGTAGGCTCATGCACGCCGGTGATGATTTTGATCAAGGTGGATTTACCCGCCCCATTCTCACCGAGCAGAGCGTGGACTTCACCTGGGCGCAATTCCAGCGCCGCGTGATCCAGAGCCAGAACTCCTGGGAACCGTTTGGTGGCGTTTTCGATTTTCAGAGCAACGTCAGTCATGCTTTGCCCTCCTTCAAGCGCGCTTCGGCCCGCAGGCTGCGCCAGTGGTTAAAGCCCACGGCGGCCAAGATCAGAGCGCCGACAAAGAATTCGTTGTATTGCGGGTCCACGCCGTAGAGCACGAGAAGGTTCTCGATCAGGATGATCACCAGAACGCCAAGCACCGTGCCGAGGATCGGGATATGGCCACCCAATAGGATCGCTCCACCAATCACCGGCGCTGCGAAGGACGCCAGCAGCCAATCACCGCCGATGGTCGGCTGCCCGACCCCAAGGCGCGCCACTGACAGCATGCCTGCCACACCCGCCAATGCACCGGAAATCGTGTGCGCCAGAATGGTCACACGGTTGTTGGAAATCCCGGCGAGCTCTGCCGCATGAGCATTGCCGCCCACCGCCAAAATCTGACGGCCATAGATGTTGTATTTCAGGAACCACGCCAACGCGACGACGCAGATCACCGGTACGATCAAGATCGCGGCAAAGGGTCCAAAGCGAGCCTCGCCAAACCACACCAGCGCGTCGGGCATTTCATAGAACGGGATCGACTTGGTGACCCCAAGATTCAGACCCTTGAAGATGGAAAGCGTCGCGAGGGTTACGATAAAGCCGTTGATGCCAGAGAAAGCAATGATCGCGCCATTCAGTGCGCCTGCAGCCACGCCGCAAGCGAAACCGATGGCGATGGCGACAGGGATCGGAAAGCCCCAAGCTTCCATCATGCCGCCAAAGAACACGGCGACCATGCCACCGATAGCGCCCACGGCGAGGTTCATCTGGCCGATGCCAATCACGATCGCCTGGGCAAAGGCCACGATCAGCAGCGGTGCCAGAGAGCGTGTCAGGATCGCTTGGTTGTCAAAGTTCAAAAAGCGAGGGGTAATGATCGTCATCGCGGCCATCATGACCAGCGAGAGGATCAACAAAGATGACCATTCAGCGGCCAAGAAACGTTTCATAAGATTATCGTTTTTCATCAGTCTGCCCGCCTCAATTGCCGCGCCGTGCCGCAAGCACGTTGCGCAGTCGATCCAAGGAAACGGTGATTAGAAGAGTGAGGCCCAGCACGAACTCGACCCAGAAATCAGGAACGCCGATCAGGACAAGGCCGTTTTGTAGAATGCCGACAAGCATTGCCCCAAGGAACGCGCCCACAACAGACACATAACCGCCAGCCAAAAGTGTGCCGCCTAGGAGTGGTGCCAAGAAGGACGCAAGCAGCCAGTCTTCGCCGGTCGACAGCAAGGCAGATCCCTGCCGCGCGGTGAACATGACACCCGCAAGTGCCGCAAGGAAGCCAGACAACGTGTGTGCCAACAGGATCGCGCGAGATACCGGGATGCCGGAAAGCTCTGCCGCGTCGGGGTTTGCCCCGGTGGCCAACATTTGCCGTCCCAATGTCGTGAAGCGATACATCACTGCCAGAACGACGCCTGCAACTAGCGTGATCAGCAGCATGCCAGACACCCAACCAAAATAACGTGTCTTCGAGATACCAGTGAATTCGCGGGGAAGGTCAGAGATCGGGCCGCCTGGAAACATGATCAACACAAGCCCCAAAAACATCGACGCTGTCGCCAATGTAATAATGAACGAGTGCAGCTTGGTTTTGACAATCAACCAGCCATTGAGCAGCCCCAAAAGAGAACCAACAGCAAGACCACAACCCACGGCCACAGGCACCGGAAGCGCCGCCACTTTCATGACCCAGCCCATGATCATAACCGAGGCCAAAGCCGTTGACCCAAGTGCCAGGTTCATATGCCCCAGCGCCAAAACGACCATCATCCCGAAACCAACAACAGCAGCAACCGAGAGGTTCCGTGTCAAGTTGAACAGGTTGAATTTGCTGGTAAACCCTTGCGCGCCGTATACAAAGATGAGGATCAAAACCCCAACAATCAGCGCAAGCCCGGCGGATTTGGCGATCCGGGCGAGCAACTCGTTGAGGTTTACGGCGTCAGGCCGAGGGGGCATTGGTTTGCCCTCCATTTCTGAGGCAGACATTTCGGTATTCCAGAATGTAAGTGTTTAAGGATGGGCCGCGATCGGGGAGAGTGATCGCGACCCAAAGTGCGACTTAGCTTGCGCAGTCGAGGAATTTCTCGTCAAACGTCGCCATGATGCCGTCAGTCACGGCTTTCATCTCAGCTTCCCAGTTGTCGATGTTGTCTTTTGTGACCAACATGGTGCCGCTGTCGATGAAGGTTGTGTGCTGTGGCGTTGGGCTGAATGGTGCATCCGCTTTGATGGTGCAGCCGTTCAACAGTTTGTCCAAAGCATAGGTCGCGATATACGCCTGACCATGCGGGTTCTGCAGCATGGTCCCCTGAATAACGCCGTCTTTGATCGCGTCCAGAACGATCTGGTCGTGGTCAATCGCGATGAATTTCAGGTCTTCATTGTTGGAAGAACGCAGTGCTTTGGATGTCACAACGGAAGCAACCCAAGCGGTGGATACCAGACCGTCAAACTCATGCGCTTTACCCGCGAGCAGAGCGTTGATTTTCTGGTCCGCTTTTTCTTGGTCATCCACGTCGGTCAGGTGCTGATACAGCTCGACCTTTTTGCCTTCCGCTTGTGCGTCAGCAATCGCTTGCTCTACCGCCGCAACGCGTAGCTGCGTGTTCGGGTCAATCAGCAAAGATGTTTCGTGAACGATTTTGCCTTCGTTGCCCATCGCTTCGATCAGAGCCATGGTGCCTTGATATGCAGACTTATAAACGTCTGTCGCCAGGCAGAACTCAACCGGGCTTGGGGACTGGGTGCAGCCCGCAATAGAAACTGTCGGCGCACCGAAGTCTTTCAGTTCGGAAACCATCGCATTGGTGCCGTTTGCATCGCCAGGGAAGACGGCAAAGGCGTTGTAGCCTTGGCTCACCAGGCTCTCGAGCATTTTGTTCTGCATGTCGAGCTTCCACTCTTGTGGAACGCGGTAGTCAGAAGATGCCACACCAAAGTCTTTCACGGCATCAACGCCGCCACCTTCCCAGTTGGCAAAGAATGGGTGTGGGCCACCAGGGACCAGCGCGACACGGGTTTCCGCCGCCGCCATAGTCGCCGCTGATGCTGTTACAGCCAAAACGGCCGATTTAATGAAGTTGTTCATGTAATCCTCCCTAAGGTCTGCAGCGTCTTGCCGCTCATTCAATCTAGCTTTGCGGTTCCCCCCTCAGAACCGCGGAGCCGGGTTTTCCACCGGCTTTGGTGTGAATTTAGTGATTTTTGAGTTTATTTATTCTCCATTGTTCACTATTTGATTTTCTTAACACTTTTTAAACATCAGACTGACCACTGTGGCCCGCCCCGACGACGTGTCAGCTCTCGCGCCCCTTCTCGAAGAATCACCTCAAGCTCGGCAACTCGCTCATCTGTGTAACGGCCGGTCGGCCCAGACATCGCGATGGTAGAGCGTACACTTCCATCGGCTTCAAAGATCGGGGCAGCCAGACAACGCAGCCCAATCATCAACTCTTCATTGTCGTAAGCAACGCCATGCGCACGAACAGTCAGAAGCTCTTGGCGGAGCTCGGACGGTGTACATATTGTATTGACGGTGTGACGCGGGAGCTTCTTAGACAAGATCTTCTGAGTAAAGCGGGTGTCGGCGAATGCGAGCATCGCCTTGCCGCCTGCTGTTGAATAAAGCTCGGCGCTTTCGCCAACTCCAAATTCCACACTTACAACCTGTTTTCCCCTTTCTCTTAGGGTTATCACAGACTTTTCGCCATCAAGCGTTGAATAGTGGCATGTCTCTGTGGAACGGTGGGAAATCATGCGCATTACCTCGCGCACCATCTCTACTTCTTTGTCTTCTTGCAGGAGCTTCCGCGCCAAAGAGACGACACGGAAACTGATTTCAAACTTCTTTGTGTCGACATCCAAAGAAACATACTGCGCCTCTTTAAGAGTCATCAGAAGCCGATAACAAGTCGCTCGGTCATACCCAGTTTCACGCGCGATCTGCGTCGCAGACATAGGCGTATCGCTGTCTCCTAAAGCTTCCAGAACAGAAAATGCTTTCAAAACTGTGGTACTGGTTTTTGCAGACATGTGACTGGCTACCTCTTCTTGGTACTTTCCCTCGTATGTTTACATTGTGAATTATTTGTTCACTTTTGGCGATTCATTTTTTTGCAAGCGCTACGCAATTGCGTTCAAATAGAACCAGCGCATGTACATTGTGAACAAAATTGACAAATCAATCGCACCCAGTATCGAAATGCAGCCCCATAGGTTTGAACATCACAGGCTTCGAACATAGGCGTCGCGCAGCCCAAGCGCGTTAATTTGAGATTTCGTAATCAGTAATCATAAACGGCAATCATCTAGCGCCAAAACTGCCAAAGGGATCGCCCATGCCGCGTCAAAAATTACGCGCCCAGTCGACAGTTGTTGATTTGGGATATCGCTCTCGGTCAACGGCATAAAACTCGTCGGGACAACTAGGTCGCCATGCCGTTTGACATACACATGATCTCTGCCGGAAACACCACATTCGACGACCGTCACAAAATCGCGAAGGGATCTCAGTTTCTTAGATCATGGAAGTGTTTGGCTGGGATGGTAGGATTCGAACCTACGGTACACTGTACCAAAAACAGTTGCCTTACCACTTGGCTACATCCCAACTGTGAGCGGCTGAATACGACTTGTGTCCGGGCGGTGCAAGACCTGAAAAGCAAATTTTTTCGCCAAATCAGATTTTTTTTATTTCCTCACTTCGGACCACCCAAACGAAAAGAGGAGCGCAGTGCTGCCACACCGGCCCCTCCAAAAATACGCTGATATTTGCGCTTACTGGTTCAGGCGCGCCTTCACCATGCCGCCCACCTGGCCAAAGTCCATTTGGCCGGTGTATTTGGCCTTCAACCCGCCCATGACCTTGCCCATATCACGAATGGAGCTTGCGCCCACTTCCGCGACAACCGCATCAATCGCAGCAGTGATTTCGTCGTCAGACAACTTACGTGGAAGAAAATCTTCAATAACGGTGATCTCTTTGAGTTCACCTTCCGCTAGATCCAGACGACCACCCTCTTCATAGGTTTTCGCGCTTTCTTGGCGCTGCTTCACCATCTTGGACAGAATTTGTAGGACATCAGCTTCGCTGGCCCCCTCTTCTTTCCCCTCACCACGCAAGGAGATATCCATGTCTTTGATCGCTGCGTTCATAAGGCGCAGCGTGGAAAGGCGCTCTTTGTCGCGCGATTTCATCGCTTCCTTTAAGGACTCGTTGATTTTTGCACGCAAACTCATCTGGTTATTCCCCGGCTTAGACTAGAGGCTTGGACCATAAGGGATTGCCAAGAAAGGCGCAAGCGGCGTTAAAAAATGTTAAGGCATTGATTTTATTAAATTTTCAAACCAGCGATTGCCCTTGACGTCGATGCCCCTGGGCCTTAGTTTCCCGACAATTTGTCCCCAGCCCGGAGAGTCGCTGCCATGGCCCAGGTCCCCACCAATACCCCAACCGCTTGCCTTGCCCTTGCCGATGGGACAATCTTCTATGGTCGAGGATTTGGCGCAACCGGTGTGACCACCGCAGAACTTTGCTTTAACACAGCGATGACCGGCTATCAGGAAATCATGACGGACCCGTCTTATGCGGGTCAGATCGTGACCTTCACCTTCCCACATATCGGCAATACCGGTGTGAATGCTGAAGATGATGAAACCGGCGATCCTGTGGCGGCGGGCATGGTTGTGAAATGGGATCCGACCGATCCTTCCAATTGGCGCTCTACTGGCGATTTGCCAAGCTGGCTTGCAAGCCGCAATCGTATTGCGATTGGCGGTGTGGATACGCGTCGTCTTACCCGCGCAATTCGTGCCCAAGGTGCGCCACATGTCGCGCTGGCACATGATCCAGAAGGCAAGTTTGACATTGAAACCTTGGTCGCAAAGGCGCGTGAATTCTCTGGCCTAGAGGGTTTGGATCTCGCCAAAGAAGTCACTTGTGCGCAGAGCTATCGCTGGGACGAAATGCGTTGGGCATGGCCTGATGGCTACCCGACGCAAGAGAACCCGCGCCATAAGGTTGTCGCCGTCGACTTTGGTGCAAAACGCAACATCCTGCGCTGCCTCGCATCCGTGGGCTGCGACGTGACTGTGCTGCCAGCGACTGCGACTGCGGAAGAAGTATTGGCGCACAATCCTGACGGCGTTTTCCTGTCCAACGGACCAGGCGACCCAGCCGCGACCGGAGAATACGCAGTACCGATGATCCAAAAGGTATTGGAAGACAAAGACCTACCGGTCTTTGGCATCTGCTTGGGTCACCAAATGTTGGCGCTGGCGCTAGGTGGTTCCACCATCAAGATGAACCACGGTCACCACGGTGCAAACCACCCGGTGAAGGATCACGAGACAGGCAAAGTCGAGATCACCTCGATGAACCACGGTTTTGCGGTCGACAGCCAGTCTCTGCCAGAAGGCGTGGTTGAAACACACACCTCGCTGTTTGATGGCTCCAACTGTGGCATCCGCATCTCTGAGCGCCCGGTTTACTCTGTTCAGCACCACCCAGAAGCAAGCCCTGGCCCACAGGACAGCTTCTACCTGTTCGAACGCTTTGCTGCATACATGGACGAGCGCAAAGCTTCTTAAGTTCGCAGCAACCTTAATGGTGCGTTAAGATTTAAAGGCCACCTTGATCGCGACGATCAGGGGGCCTTTTTTGTTACAAGCTGCGGAACAGTTCTTTGCTCAACCAACGGATATTGCTCCGGATCGGCAATTGTCGCTTGGGCGACGCCTGCTTGAAGATGGCCTGATCGCGCCATGGCAGCTTTTTTACGGGCTATCTGCGCTGACAAAATGGGATGCCTGCTTGGCTGATGTGTTGATCGCAAAAAGCTGGGTCTCTGAGGCGCGGCTTATGCCCTATTTGTCGGATCATTACGCAGCGCAGGTGATCGACCTAAAACAAGCGCCGCCAGACTTTCGGCTGTCGCAGCTTTTGCCTGCGAGTTTCTGTATCAAACATGCGATCGTTCCCTGGATTTCGACAAATGGGCAATTGGTCTTTGCAACAAGCCGCCCGCACGCTTTTGAAACCCTAAAGCCCGCGCTACCCGCTGGGCCCAATGGCCTTCGTTTCGTTTTGGTAAACGAGCGTGATCTTCACGAGCACCTCGCCAAAGTTTTTCACCATGATCTTGTGCATTTATGCGAGACTCGAGTGCCAAGCGAGAAGAGCTGCCGGGATTGGACAGGTGGCGAAAACCGGAGATACAAAATCATTGCAACACTTTTGGCTATGATGGTGACCATCTTCGCCGCTTTTCCAATTGAGACGCTGCTGTTTATTGCCGTTATTATCCTTTTTACGCAGGCCATGGCGGCAAACATGAAAGCCTCCGCCTTTTTTAAATCTCGCCCAGCCAAGGTCGTGCGTCCGAAAACTCACGGAAAACTCCCAAAAATCTCTGTTTTGGTGCCATTGTACAAAGAAACGGAAATCGCACGCGCACTCATCCGCCGCCTCGGCGCTCTAACCTACCCCAAAGCACTTTTGGATGTCGTTTTGGTGCTGGAAGAAGACGACACCCAAACAAAAGCCGCATTGGATAAAGGGCGTCTCACGGATTGGATGCGCGTCGTCCAAGTGCCGCCCGGCAGCGGTCTCACGACCAAGCCACGCGCTATGAATTATGCTTTGGATTTCTGCAAAGGCGATGTGATCGGCATTTGGGACGCTGAGGATGCACCTGCCCCTGATCAGCTAGAAATAGTGGCCGCACACGTACTTTCGGCTGACGGCGACGTTGCATGCTGGCAGGGGATATTGGACTATTACAACCCCAAAACAAACTGGTTATCGCGTTGTTTTGCATTGGAATATTCGATGTGGTTTCGCACAATTCTTCGCGGCATGTCCCGGCTTGGAGCAGCGATTCCACTTGGGGGGACCACGCTTTTTTTGCGTCGCGATGCAATTGAAGCGGTTGGCGGCTGGGACGCCCACAATGTCACAGAAGACGCTGATCTAGGCATCCGCCTCTATCGTCACGGGTACAGAACAGAGCTCATTTCAACGGTGACCCAAGAAGAAGCCAATTGCAGGTTTCAGCCATGGGTCAAACAAAGATCGCGCTGGCTAAAGGGCTATATGATCACCTATTTGGTGCATATGCGCCGGCCACGCTTACTTCTTCAAGAACTGGGTTTGCGGGGATTTCTCGGCTTTAATGCCATCTTTCTTTCAACACTTTCTCAATTTCTTTTGGCACCGTTCGTCTGGAGTTTTTGGCTGATTGCACTTGGAGCCCCCATAAGCTGGCTGACAATTCTACCAAACACATTGATCCTGTTGGTCACGGCTCTGTTTATTGGGTGCGCGGCGTTGGATATGACCTTGGCCGTGACTTCATTAAAAGGACAAAACAGACGATGGCTCGCGGGCTGGGCAGCCACTTTGCCGTTCTACTTCACGCTCGCGACCGTGGCGGCATACAAAGCGCTCTTCGAGCTCGTTTCAATGCCATTTTACTGGGATAAGACCGCACATGGTCAGACACCGGAAGGCTTACAGGCGGAATATTCAGCTCTCAGCCCGTAACTTCAAACGCGTTTCAAAGGCCACAGAAATATGAGTTCGCAGGGCCTCATCCGCGCGTTCAACGTCACGCGCGGCAATCGCATCGACGATGGCCTGATGTTCCTCAAGCGCTTTCTCCCCGCGCCCATCGGCCGCCAAGGAAGTGGTCGCCATCAGCGCCATGGATCGGTGAACCATATCCAGTTGTTGTACCAAAAAGCGGTTATGGGACGCCAAATGGATCATCTTGTGGAACCGGCGATTGGCCCGCGACATTGCGTTCGGGTCACCAATCAGCGCGTGATCGTCCTTAACCATGTCACCAAGAACCTTGACCTCTTCCGCTGTCGCGTGCCGCGCTGCGAGCCCTGCAGCAAGGCCTTCAAGCTCACTGCGCACCGCATACAGCTCGGCCAGCTGATTGTGATCCAGCGAGGACACGATCAGACTACGCCCATCGCGCGAAAGAAGGGATTGGGTTTCCAATCGCTGCAACGCTTCGCGGATCGGAGTACGCGAGACACCAAAACGATCGGCAAGGTCGCTCTCCACTAAGCGATCCCCCGGTTTGAAGACACCCACGTCGATCGCTTCCAAAATAAGCGTGTAGGCGTCTTTGTTCTGGTTACGAGGGTTAGACATTTGAGCACTCCGACATTTAGCGCAGAGACTAAGCACTCCCACGTCAAACTTGCAAGCAATGCATTGACTCGGCGCAGACAAAGCCTAGCTTGCGCAGCATGACGATGCGCGCTCCTAAAGACGATTTTTCCCATATTACGACATGGGTCTTTGACCTCGACAACACACTTTATGATCCAAGCGTGCGCTTGTTTGATCAGATTGAAGTACGCATGACGGAATACGTGGTTCGGACACTAAACGTTAGCAAAAAAGAGGCAGATCGCCTGAGATCTGAGTATTGGGCGGAATACGGGACGACACTTGCCGGTCTTATGCGAGTGCATGACATTGATCCGGATCCATATCTGGAAGAGGTGCATGATATTTCTTTTGATGAACTCACCCATGACGCGGAGTTGCGTCAATTGATCACCACGCTTCCCGGCAGACGGATTGTCTACACCAACGGCACGGCCCCTTATGCCGAGAATGTGCTGAAAGGGCGCGGATTAGACGATGTGTTTGACGCCATTTACGGGATCGAGCACGCCGATTACTTACCAAAACCTGAACAGGCAGCTTTTGAGCAGGTGTTTGCAAAAGACGGGCTGAAACCAGCGCAAGCCGCGATGTTTGAGGATACCCACCGCAATTTGATCGCCCCGCATGAAATGGGCATGCGTACGGTTTATGTCGCGCCGGACCCATATGATGCAGATCATATTCACCACCACACGGGTGACCTAAACCGGTTCCTGCGTGCGCTTGTTTGAGCGTTTGGATAGGCTACGAGCCAAGCTCCCAATTCGGGACAGAAAGGATCAGCGATGACGCAGAGTTTTGACGTCTTGGTCTCGGGCGGTGGTATTGCCGGGCTGACCGCTGCAGCTGCTTTTGGCAGCGCGGGCTTTAGCGTTCTCTGCGTTGATCCGACGCCGCCGGTGACGGAAAGAGACGCGCAAGGGTCCGACTTACGCAGCACCGCGTTCTTGCAACCCGCGCGCATTTTGCTGCAAGAGGCCGGGCTTTGGGCAAGGCTGGAAGAACACGCAGCCCCGCTGCAAACCATGCGTATTGTGGATGCGGGCGGTGCGGAACCCAAACCGCGGGTGATCAAAGACTTTGACGCATCCGATATTTCAGATCTGCCTTTTGGATGGAACCTGCCCAACTGGCTTTTGCGTCGGGAAATGGTGGCGCATCTGCAAGAGTTGGATAATGTCGAGCTGCGGCTCGGCGTGGCGAGCGCTGACCTCTTTACACGTCAAAGCGAGGCCCGTGTCTCGCTGAGCGACGGCACAAAAGTGCAATGTAAACTGGTGGTGGCGGCGGATGGCCGGGCGTCAAAACTGCGCGAAAAGGCAGGGATTGCGGTTAAAACAACCCGCTACGGGCAAAAGGCGCTGGCACTGGCGGTCACCCACCCCATCCCGCATGACAATGTCTCCACCGAAGTCCATCGCAGCGGCGGTCCCTTCACTCTGGTGCCCCTGCCCGATTACAAAGGGCATGCGTCTTCGGCTTTGGTTTGGATGGAACGCTCGGCCCGCGCCCAGGAACTTTTTGAGATGGAAGAAACCGCGTTTAACGCCGCTATGACGGAGCGCAGCGGTGGGCTTTATGGTCCTTTGGAACTTGCGTCACGCAGAACAATCTGGCCGATCATCTCTCAGATTGCAGAGCGATTTAGCGGCGAGCGTTTGGCGTTGATTGCAGAGACTGCGCATGTTGTGCCGCCAATTGGTGCGCAGGGGCTGAACACCTCCTTGGCGGATCTCCGTGTTCTTTTGGAGCTGTCTAATACAGGCCCGGCACGGATTGGTGATGCGGAGATGTTGGCCGCGTATGAAAGCAAACGCCGCTCAGACGTTGCCGTACGGGTGAAGGGCATCGACCTGCTCAATCGTGCTTCTATGGTGCAAACTCCTGCCTTGCGCGATGCGCGCGCGCTGGGTTTGCAGGCGCTTTATGGTTTGGCGCCCGTTCGCAAAATGCTGATGCAGATGGGGCTCGGCGTGCGTTGATCAAGCGCACTTAGTAGCGAGAGACCCGGGGCGTTGCCCCGGACCCCATTTGAGTATTTAAGCAAAGAAGAAGCTTAGAGAAGTTTTTCGACGGCAGGTTTCAAGCGAGCCAATGTGGCGTCGACATCAAAGAGTTTGTCCAAACCAAAGAGACCGATACGGAAGGTCATGAAGCCTTCAGGTTCATCGCAGGCGAGCGGGACACCCGCGGCAATTTGCAGCCCTTCGGCAACAAATTTGCTGCCGTTTTGGATGGCTGGATCAGAAGTGTAGGACACCACAACACCGGGCGCGCCAAAGCCATCAGCAGCCACGGACTTGATACCTTTTTCCGCCAGCATTTTGCGAACACCATTGCCCAGGGCCCATTGCGCATCACGCAGCTTTTCAAAACCAAACTCTTTGGTTTCGAGCATCGTATCGCGGAAAGCCTTCAATGCATCGGTTGGCATGGTCGCGTGATAGGCGTGGCCGCCATTCTCATAGGCTTGCATAATGCCGTGCCATTTCTTCAGGTCGATTGCGAAGCTGTCTGACGTGGTCACCTCTAGGCGCTCAAGCGCGGGGGTGCTCATCATGACCATCCCCGCAGATGGCGACGCGGACCAACCCTTTTGAGGGGCAGACACAAGCACATCGATGCCGATTTCTTTCATATCAACCCAAGCGCAGCCCGACGCGATGCAATCAAGCACCATCAATGCTCCGACCTCATGCGCAGCTGCGGCCATGGCTTTGAGATAGTCATCGGGCAGGATCACGCCTGCCGAGGTTTCCACATGCGGAGCAAAGACGATGTCAGGTTTCTCAGATTTGATCTTCGCAATAACTTCGTCGATTGGCGCGGGTGCAAAGGGCGCAGTGACGTCATTGCCGTTCTGGCGCGCTTTCAACACGGTCGAGGACGCCGCAAATGCGCCCGCTTCAAATATCTGAGACCATCGGTAGGAAAACCAACCATTGCGCACCACCAGAGTATTGGCGTCCCGGCTAAATTGGCGTGCGACCGCTTCCATCGCATAGGTGCCACCGCCTGGGATCAATGCAACGGCTTCGGCGTTGTAGACGTTTTTCAGCATGCCCGAGATATCGCGCATCACCTGCTGAAAGCTTTGGCTCATGTGGTTCAAAGAACGGTCAGTGAAAACGACTGAAAACTCTTCAAGTCCGTCAGGGTCTACGGTGTTGAGTAATGCCATAAGGAAGCTCCTTTACCCGCCACCTTGGGTGAAACCGACCTGTTCTGCAATCTCTGAAAGAACAGCGCTGAACAAGAACCTGTTTCTTGGTTTCCAAAACAATCAAAGAGGCCCGGGGCGCTTTTCCTCACTTAAGAGCACATTAGCCTCGACATCCCCGACACCCGGCAGGGTCATAATGCGGCGGCGCAGGACACGTTCAAAGTCCGCGATGTCTCGGGCCGTCACCCTTAAGCGATAGTCGTAAAGACCCAATACGTGCTCAGCGGTTTGCACCTCTGGGATTGCGGTTACAGCACGCTCAAAGTCCTCTAGGCTCACCCGCCCTTTTGTGGCGAGTTTAACACCGAGAAAGACCGTCACGCCAAAGCCCAATTTTTCCTTATCCAGATCAAGCCGACGTCGCGCCAAGATGCCAGCATCCTGCAATCTCTTGATGCGCCGCCATGTGGCCGGTTGGCTGAGCCCAAACTTGCGTCCCAGTGCGCCCGCGTTTTGGGTCGCGTCCTCAGACAAGGTCGCCAAAAGCTTTCGGTCGATATCATCGAGATCAATCATATCGGCAGGCTTTCATCGGACTTTAGACGCGAAACCAGCATTAGCGCCTCGATATCGGCGATATGGGGCAGGCCCAAAATGCTACTCCGGTAAATCTCTTGGTAATGGGCCATGTCCTTGGCGATCACACTCAGACGCACGTCCACACGACCAAGAAAGGTCTGGATTTCGATGACTTCGGGAATTCCGCGCGCTGTTTCAATGAAATCATCAAAGGCACGGCCTTGGGTTTTATCGAGCGTGACACGTAGCGATACCTCCACCTCATACCCCAAAGCTTGCCAGTCAATCACACCGCGCACCCCCCGCAGCACACCTGCGTCGCGCAACCGATCGATCCTCCGAGACAAGCGCCCCGTAGTCATCCCGATTTGGTCCGCCAATTCAGGAATCGGCAAATCAGTATCGTTTTGCATGAAGCGCAGAATGCGCCGATCCGTGTCATCAAGCATGATTTTGTCAGTATTTGATTGTTGAACGAATGAAAAGCCACCAAAGTGAGCAAATTACGCCTGAAACACCGTCGATTATCTGAAAATCATCCCTATGATCGCCTCAAACATCACAGAAAGGGTGCAGACATGCGCGTTTACTACGACCGCGATTGCGACGTTAATCTCATCAAAGAAAAGAAAGTGGCCATCCTGGGCTACGGTTCCCAAGGCCACGCACACGCGCTGAACCTGCGCGACTCTGGCGCGAAGAACCTTGTTGTTGCCCTGCGTGAAGGCTCTGCATCTGCGAAGAAAGCAGAAGCGGAAGGCCTGCAAGTCATGGGTATCGCGGAAGCGGCGGCATGGTGTGACGTGATCATGTTCACAATGCCCGATGAACTTCAGGCAGAGACTTACAAGAAATACGTTCACGACAACATCAAGCCTGGTGCAGCAATCGCATTCGCACACGGCCTGAACGTACACTTCGGCCTGATCGAGCCAAAAGAAGGCGTTGACGTGATCATGATGGCGCCAAAAGGCCCAGGTCACACCGTACGTGGCGAATACACCAAAGGCGGCGGCGTGCCTTGCTTGGTTGCTGTTGACACAGACGCAACTGGCAAAGCGCTGGAAATCGGCTTGTCTTACTGTTCCGCAATCGGTGGCGGTCGCTCCGGCATCATCGAGACCAACTTCCGTGAAGAGTGTGAAACTGACCTCTTCGGTGAACAAGCCGTTCTCTGCGGTGGCCTGGTTGAACTGATCCGTTGTGGCTTCGAAACTCTGGTTGAAGCTGGCTACGCACCTGAGATGGCCTACTTTGAGTGTCTGCACGAAGTGAAGCTGATCGTAGACCTGATCTACGAAGGTGGCATCGCGAACATGGATTACTCCATCTCCAACACTGCGGAATACGGTCAGTATGTCACCGGCCCACGTATCCTGAAGTACGACGAAACCAAAGCGCGTATGAAAGCGGTTCTGGAAGACATCCAACAAGGTAAATTCGTTCGCGACTTCATGCTGGAAAACCAAGTTGGCCAGCCAACTCTGAAAGCGTCCCGTCGTGCAAACGATGAGCACCTGATCGAAGAGACAGGCGCGAAACTGCGCGGCATGATGCCTTGGATTTCTGCAGGAAAAATGGTCGACAAAGAGAAGAACTAAGAGCTTTCGCTTTAAATCAAACAGAAAACGCCTCGCAAAATTGCGAGGCGTTTTTCATTGGTAAGTTGCAGGTATCAGACGCTTGCTTGCACTTCAGCGACGATCGCATCCACCACTTCGGCCAGAAGCGTCGAATCTTCGCATTCTGCCATCACACGGATCAATGGCTCTGTGCCTGATTTGCGGATCAGCAAACGGCCCTTCCCTTTCAGACGCGCCTCAGCCTCGCTGATCGCAGACTGAACAGACGCAATTTCGAGCGGTGCTTGGCCGGTACCATAGCGAACGTTCTTAAGCAGCTGCGGCACGGTTTCAAAGCTCTGCGCCAGCTCAGAGGCAGGCTTGCCGCTTTCCACCATCGCCGCCAAGAACTGAAGGCCCGCCATAAGACCATCACCCGTGGTGGCATAGTCTGTCATGACGATATGGCCGGATTGCTCGCCCCCAAGGTTAAATCCACCTTGGCGCATACGCTCAACGACATACCGGTCACCTACGGCGGTGCGTTCCAGACGCAGACCCTGCCCTTCCAGATAACGCTCCAGGCCAAGATTTGACATCACCGTGGCCACCAAGGCGCCGCCCTTGAGCTGATCAGCAGCGGCCCAGCGGCTTGCCAAAAGCGCCATCAACTGGTCGCCATCTGCCACCTGACCTTTTTCGTCGATCACCATGACGCGGTCCGCGTCACCATCCAGCGCAACGCCCACATCGGCACCATGGGCCACGACGGCTTCTGCTGCGGTTTCGGTATGGGTCGAGCCGCAGTTTTCGTTGATATTGGTGCCGTTTGGATTGACGCCGACCGAGATCACCTCGGCTCCGAGTTCCCACAGGGCTTCAGGTGCGGCGCGGTAAGCAGCACCGTTCGCACAATCAACCACAACTTTCAAACCCTTGAAGGGCAAGCCTTTCGGCAACGAATTCTTCACCCGCTCGATATAACGGAAACGTCCGTCATCGATCCGCTTTGCGCGACCAATGTTTTGCGATTGAACCGGTTCGACCCCATCAATCACAAGCTTTTCGATCTCAAGCTCCGCCTCATCGGACAGCTTAAATCCATCAGGGCCAAAGAACTTGATCCCATTGTCGATTGCTGGGTTATGGCTGGCAGAAATCATAACGCCCAGATCAGCGCGCATCGATTTGGTGAGCATACCAACCGCTGGGGTCGGCACTGGACCAAGCAGCAACACATTCATACCCGTTGATGTCAAACCAGCGGTCAGTGCATTCTCAAACATATAACCTGACAGACGCGTGTCTTTACCGATCACCACCCGGTGCTGATTGTTGCCGTCATTGCGGAAATAACGCCCAACGGCTGCGCCGAGTTTGAGCGCCATCTCTGCGGTCATCGGATATTGGTTTGCCGTGCCGCGCACACCGTCGGTGCCAAAAAACTTACGCGTCATTGAAAGCTCCTGTCGTGGATGCGGTCCACAGGTCCAATGCCTGCTTGGTTTCCGCCACATCGTGTACTCGTAAAAACTGAACGCCTTGGCTTACGCCTGCCAAAGCCAAGGCTAAGGAACCCGGCATGCGTTCGCTTGTATCGGTTGCCCCAGACACATGGCCGATCAAGCTCTTGCGCGATGCGCCGAGCAGGATTGGGCAGCCAAGACTGTGGAAAAGGCTAATGCGCGCAAGTAGTGCGAGATTGTGGGTCAGGTTTTTGCCAAAACCGATACCGGGATCGACAACGATCTGATCACGCGGAATACCCAGCGCCTCTAACTGACGCACCTGTGCATCCAAGAAGTCGTAAACATCCAGCAATACATCATCATAACTTGGATCATCTTGCATGGTCGCGGGATCACCCTGCGCATGCATGACGCAAACCGGCGCTTTTTGTGATGCTGACAATGGCCCCAGCTCCGCATCGAAAGTAAAGCCCGACACATCGTTGACCAGAACAGCTCCCGCCTTCAAAGCCGCTGCAGCAACGGGCGCTTTGCGTGTATCGATGCTAATCGGAGCATCAATGGCAGGCGCGACGGCTTCAATCACAGGTGCAGTCCGTGCGATCTCCTCTTCGATTTCCACGTAGCCAGAACCGGGGCGCGTTGACTCGCCACCGATATCAATAATCGTTGCCCCTTGCGCAACCATATCTTTGGTGCGCGCAATGGCTTGGTCTGGCGCATTAAACTGGCCGCCATCAGAGAAACTGTCTGGCGTGACGTTTAGGATCCCCATCAATTGGGGAGTTGCCATGGACCCCCGCCACATCGGAGCGCTTGCCTGTCATGCGATCCAGAACATCCTGAGGAGCATCATCCGCAGCTATGATCCGAGGCTCAGCGCCTCTGTTCAAACACTCGACTTGCGTGAACCACGCCCATCCCCCGGCGAGGGATTTCGCGGTCTCAGGTCGGGCCGCATCAATATGCGGAATAGCGCGATAGTAAGTCATAGTGCAGTGTGCATGGGCGATCTTCGTTTACAAGGCAAGCACTCAGTTTGCACTGTGACTGACTGTTACAATCTCCAGCGCATTTGTGTCGGACACACGCAGAGTTCCGCCGACATCAATGAGCTTTTTTGCACCCCACTGCGTCGCAAACCAAAGCGCCAAAGCGCCTGCATCTTCCGGCGGTGTATCCACCGCGTCGCTCACCAGTTTCGACGGCGCCCAAATACAACTTTGACCGGTCTTCATTGCCCAGTCGAGTTCGGTTCGTGTTGCGGCTACGGATACATTCGTTAGCTCTGCAGAAAGCTTCCAACCCGCTTGCTCGATGGCGAGCAAATCGATCTGGCGCTGCGCTGTTGAGCTCCCCGCTTGGGGCCGATCAATTGGAAGATCCAGCACGATCACCAAAGGCGCATCAACGGTGTTGTCTAGGAGGTTCTGAACTTCCATCGCGACAATAGGTTCCCCCCCTATGAACACAACGGTTGGTCTGGCTTGATCCGCGTTGTATTTCTCGCCCTGCCCCGGCACGCGCACCACTTCGACGCCAAGTTTTCCGTTGCCTTTGTCGAGCTTTTGAATGCGCACAAAAACCCGCAACGCTTGTGGCTCCGCTAAAATGCGGTCAGCGATGCGTTCGGCCAGTGTTTCAAGTAGATTCAGTCTTTGGGCGGCAAGCTCTGTCTCAATTGCCCAAGTCAGGCGATCATAAGAGAGGATCCGGTCCACATCATCTTCAAGATCAGCATCTGGGGCCGCGACCTCAACGACCACATCAAAAGACACGCGCTGGGTCATATCGCGTTCCGCCTGAAATGCCCCAATCTCGACCTCCACCACATGATCGCGCAGAGACAGGCGATCATGAACACCGTCAAGCGGCATCGACGCTGCGCGAAACTCTGGGTGTGCGAAAGCGTTTGTGGTGTCTGTGGCTTTATCTTGGGTCACAAAATAGCTCCGGCTCGGAATGATGTTCCGAGCCGCTATAGCAGTGCCTTAGGTCTGAGGCCAGACAGCTTAGTTTTGAGAAACCCGCACGTGTGGGCGGTAGAAGTGGTGTACGCCAATTGTTGTCGTGCGCGCAAATTTGCGTGCCCAGCGTGGGTTCACCGCTTTTGTGTGATAATAGGTCGCCCCATCGGTCAAATCCCGAGCTGCGCCGTCCATCATGAACTTAGCGATCTTGCCAACCCGTGCATAAGCGCCCTTTTCGTGGATGTTTTCCGGATGCCCATCGCAGGTGAACGTAAACTGGCACGCAAATTTACGGCCGGTGCCTTGGTGGATCACTTTGCAAATCGTGTCGGGAAACTTCGCGCTATCGACGCGGTTCAGGATGACTTCTGCCACAGCAAATTGACCACGTACGCTTTCGCCGCGCGCCTCAAAATACAGTGCTTGCGCAAGGCAAGCCCATTGCTCATCCCCTGTGACCACCGGCTGCGCATCAATCCAAGCGCGGCTGCGTTCGATCTGCAGCGGTTTTGTGGTCTTCTGGCGGGTGAAAAAATCACGGATCTTAGATCCATCCAATGACGCCAGCTCACGAGCTTCGCTGTCAAAAGCGGCTTGAACCGGGTCTTGGGTCGCCCCTGCAAGGGCGGTTTGTGCCGTCAAGAAAACGGCGATCATCATCGTTGCTAACGTGCGCATGGCAGCCTCGCATAACTGAGGCCGGACCCCCCAAACCCGGCAAACATTCGGGGGGAGATAGCGAAAAATACTTAAAACGTCCAGAAAAAGCGCAATTCAGCAAATTTTGACAAAATTGTGGCCAATATGCTGCGTAACTGCGGCGTCAGCCTACCCGATCTTGTCTTTTATGGTAAATTGCGCGGCGGCTAACCGCGCAACGGGAACCCGGAATGGCGAGCAAGAAACGTAGTCGATTCCCACTTTTCGGCAAAAAGCGATTGATTCGGGGCTGCCCCCATGCTCTCCGCAGACTGACATCGTGAGGCCCGGCTGCGCTTTACGTCCCCGATCAACACCCAATTGCACCAATTCACCGACCCCTTCGGCGTCTAGCGTATGGAAAGGGTCTTCGGGATAAACACCCTGCTGCACATAGGCCGACATAAAACGACCGGCGTCATCGCGCGACAATCCATAGGCCATTTGGGTAAGGTCATTTGTGCCGAAGCTAAAAAAGTCGCAATGCGGCGCGATATCTTCTGCGCGCAGTGCCGCACGTGGCGTTTCAACCATGACGCCAAGTTTGAAATCAAAATCAGCACCGCGTTCGGTGCGAACAGCAGCGGCCACCGCGTCAATGCGCGTTTTCACGAGCTCAACTTCGCGTTTTGCGCTTACCAATGGGATCATGATCTCGGGAACAACAACAGCTCCGTCTTTTGCAGCATCTAGTGTTGCTTCAAAAATGGCCCGCGCCTGCATTTCGTAGATCTCAGGAATAGTGATCCCAAGACGCACGCCGCGCATACCCAACATAGGGTTATACTCGCTGAGAGCCTCAATCCGGCGCTCCACATGGGATAATGGAAGATCCAACGCTTCCGCCAAATCGCGCATACCGGCGCGATTTCCGGGAAGGAATTCATGCAATGGCGGATCAAACAGGCGGATACAGACCGGTTGATCCTTCATGATCCGGAACAGTTCGACGAAATCCGCGCGTTGAATTGGCATCAAGCGATCGACTGCCGTGCGGCGATCTGCGGGATCATCGGCAAAGATCATCTCTCTCATGACAGTCAGACGGTCTTCGTCAAAGAACATGTGTTCTGTCCGGCAAAGCCCGATCCCCTGCGCCTTAAAATTGCGAGCGGTTTTTGCATCTGACGGCGTATCCGCGTTGGCACGCACACCGATGTCGCGCGCCTCGTCTGCCCAGGTCATCAGTGTTTTGAACGCATCATCCAGAGCCGCTTCCAGCATTTCCGGCTCACCCGCAAGAACCTGACCATTGGTGCCATCGACAGTGACAACATCACCTTCTTTGAAAATGCGTCCGCCTTGGGCCGTCAGCTGCTTGGAGCGTGTTTGAAACCGCAATGAGCTTGCGCCAACAACGCAAGGCAACCCCAGTCCACGCGCGATCACCGCAGCATGGCTGGTCACACCGCCTCTTTCCGTCAGCACAGCGACGGAAGCATGCATCCCACGCACATCTTCTGGGCTGGTTTGGCGGCGCACAAGGATACAAGCCTCTCCGCGCGCGGCAGACGCCTGTGCTGCTGCCTCTGAGAAGACCAGCCTTCCGCTTGCAGCGCCGGGGCTTGCCGCCACGCCAGCACCGATCACATCTCGCTTTGCATTAGGGTCGACCTGACGGTGCAAGAGCTCATTCAACGCGCGCGGCTCGATTCGCATGAGAGCCTCTTCATGGCTAATGATACCCTCTTCCGCCAGAGCCACCGCAATCCGCACCGCGGCGCGAGCGCTGCGTTGGATGCGGACGCCATCCAGAATATGGACTTCACCATTTTCAATCGTGAATTCCATCTGCATTTCTTCGCGCAAGCGCTTGCGCATCAGTTCCGCATGTTCGATCAGCGCGTCAAACGCTTCTGGGAGCTTCTCTTGCAAGGATGGTCCGCGCTTGTCTTTGGTTAGGAACAGAGACTTGTCCCCCGCATGCAGTGCATCGCGGCCTTGAGACTGGCTGAGGTAACGCCCTTTGATCACCTGATGCCCTGACGCACCGTCCACCAGTTGCAAAACGCCGGAACCGCTTTCACCCTGCCCCATGCCCAAAGCCACCGCCTGGACCACGAGCCCGAGACCCGCATCTGCGGGCGCGCCTTTGGCCATGCGCAAGAGGCGCGCCGAAGTCCCGCCCCAAGCGCGTGCCATGGAGCGTAATACACCTAACAATTGGGTTGCGGCATCTTGCGGAAATGGCTCTTCCGCTTCGTCTTCATAGGCTTCAAGCGCTTCGTGAACGGCTTTAGGGCCAGATAGATCGATGTCGTCAAACATATCTGGGTCTAGACGCGCCACATGTTCCGAATAGGCCTGAATGAACCGCAAATAGATCTCATCGGCTGCTTTGCCGATGGATTTCGCAAGTTCCGCATGCCGTTCGTCATTGATACCGATATTAAGCACCGCGCGCGGACCGCCCCAATCGGGATCCTCTGAACTCGGACGCACGCAGAGCAAACACCCGTCTTCAAAGGGTTCCATCAATCGCTCTAGGTCCGGGATTTCGCCCCCGGCAAGCCGGTGCACCGCATCAAAAGACACGGCGACAGTTGTTGGAACCGGCAGATCAAGACGGACCAAGCGTTGCAGACACTTCGCCCGGCCACCATGGGTTTGCACAGTGATCGGTGCGGTGGGGGTCACTAGAGTGATAAACGGGCTATTTTTCTGCACTGCGGCATCCTCCATGGGGCGGCAGCATAAGGGTGCTGCGCTATGAGGCAAGGAAAAGGTTAACGGAAAAACATTGCGCTTGCGGAAAGAGCAGCGCCGGATTTCTTAAGAAATCCGGCGGTTTGAGTATTTTGACAAAGAAGAAGGGAACGGGTTTCGTTTAGCCTTCGACTTTGGTCAAATCCGCAACCGAGGCGCAAAGCTGGCGAATGCGGCTGAGCAGGTTCAAGCGGTTGCGGCGTAGGATCTCGTCATCGCTGTTGACCTGAACCGCTTCAAAGAAGCCATCAATCGGCGCACGCAGACCTGCTAGGCCCGCCATTGCTGCGGCGAAATCCTCGCCTTTGATGGCTTCGGCAATGGAAGGCTCGAATCTGTCCAGCGCTTCAAACAGGGCTTTTTCTGCATCTTCTTTGGCGAATTTGGCATCGGCGCCGAAGGAGTATTCAACGCCGTCTTTTTCCTCAGCTTGGGTGAGAATGTTGTTGGCGCGTTTAAATCCTTGCAGAAGGTTCTCGCCATCATCAGTGCCAAGGAAGGTCTGCAATGCTTTGGCGCGATTGACCAAGAGCGCGATATCGTCATTGCCCTCCATGGCGATGCAGGCGTCGATCACGTCGTGGCGGATGCCTTGGTCGCGCAAGAAGACTTTTAGGCGATCGTGGAAGAAGGAGAGAAGATCAACCGATGTGTCGGGCAAACGAGTCTTAAGCTCTTCGATATGTTCAGGAAGATCACCGTCAACGGCATCCACAACGGTACGCATCGCCGCACCGAACACGCCGTGGTCTGCGATTTCTTTAAGCAGATCCCCCATCAGGGACTTTGACGCTTGGTCATCCCCGTTTTGTTCGATTTCGTGACGCAACAGTTGCGCGTCAAAGAACCGGTCCAGCGGCATTTTCAGGCCATTTTCCACGACGAGGCGGATCACACCCAGCGCAGCGCGACGCAGCGCAAAAGGATCTTTTGACCCAGTGGGCTTTTCATCAATCGCCCAGAATCCCGTCAGAACATCCAGCTTGTCCGCTAGTGCGACGGCCACAGAAATTGGCGCGACAGGCACGTCATCAGATGGGCCAAGGGGCGAGTAATGTTCAGTCGCCGCCGCCGCAACCTCGGCCGGATGGCCTGCAAACTCAGCGTAATAGCGGCCCATCAGGCCCTGCAGTTCCGGGAATTCATAGACCATTTCAGAGCTGAGATCGGCCTTCGCCCAACGCGCGGCCTTTTCGGCCAGATCCGCATCTGCATTCACAAGCGGCGCAATATCACGTGCCAGCTCTGCGAAACGGTCAATGCGTTCGGCCTGAGAGCCCAGCTTGTTGTGGAAAGTCACGTTCGCAAGTTTCTCGGTCCACTCAGACGCGCCAGCTTTCGCGGTGCGCACGTCATTTTCCCAGAAGAATTTCGCATCTGACAGCCGCGCAAACAGAACCTTCTGGTTACCTGCCAGAATGGTCGCGCCATTGTCTTTGGTTTCACGGTTCGCAACAGTAATGAATTTCTCAATCCGGCCAGTTTTTGGATTTTTGACCGAGAAGAACTTCTGGTGTTCTTTCATGGAGGTCTGAAGCACTTCAGGCGGCAGGTTCAAGAAGTCCTCGGCAATGTCGCCCATCAGGGTGACAGGCCATTCCACCAATCCTGCGACTTCCGCCAACAGGCCTTTGTCATCCACCACTTCCAGACCTTGCGCAAAGGCGAGGTTTTGAGCATCGGCCCAGATGGTTTCGGCGCGTTCCTCTGCCGAAAGGATCACGTGGTCGCGCTTCAGCTTCGCAGCGTAGTCTTCAAAGCCAGTGACCGCAAAACGCCCTGCCCCCATAAACCGGTGCCCTTCGGTGGTGTCGCCAGATGTGATGCCTTCCACATCCATGGGCACAACCGTTGTGCCGGCCTCATCTGTCATGATGCAGAGGATGGAGTGCAACGGGCGCACCCAGCGCAACGCGCCCGATCCCCAGCGCATGGACTTTGGCCAAGGGAAGTTGCGGATGGTGTCTTCGAGCACTTCGGCCACGATCTCAGCCGCCGGGCGGCCGGGTTTTTCGATGGTCGCAAAATACACGGCACCTTTTGGTGTGTCGCGCTCTTCCAGTTGATCCATCGTCAGGCCTGCACCACGCAGGAAACCTTCGATGGCCTTTTCCGGCGCACCCACTTTCGGGCCTTTGCGTTCTTCGCGTACGGTTGGGCTCTCTGCCAACATGCCCTCAAGCGCAAGGGTCAAGCGCCGCGGGGTCGAGAAGCTTGCGGCATTTCCATAGGTCAGACCCGCGGCCACCAGACCATCGGTCACGCGCTTTTTCAGGTCATCCGCGGCACGGGCTTGCATGCGCGCAGGAATTTCTTCGGAAAAGAGTTCAATCAGCAGATCAGGCATATCTATTGGTCTTCCGGTTTAGGCGGGCAGGATGCGGGCAGGTCTTCGCCGTCAAAGGCAAGCTTGCCGCATGCGTTGATTTCATGCCAGGCAAAGCCCCGGCCATCGGGCAGGATCGCAACGATACGGTCGATCCCATAGGTGATATTTTCGGTACCCATAAAGGCAATCGCGTCGCCATTGCGCAGGGCGGCGCCAATTTCATCGGCGTCAAAACAGTCAAACCAGCCGGGCGCATTCAAAGGTGTTGCCTTTTCCACCGGTTGGTAGGTTTCACTCATCATGGCTTGGGACATAGATGTCGTGAAGCACGCCCGGTAGCGGATCGGAGAGCTACCTGCGTCGATGGCTTCAAAGTCTTCATATAGAACGGTCTCCGGTTGACCGGTCGCCAAGAGGGTCATCTGCACATCATCCGCGCCGGTGGCATTCACCGGCTCATAAAAGGCGTAGATCTGGGTGTACCAGAGGCCAATGCCCATTGCGATGGCAGACAAAACAAGCACTCCTGACAGAAGTTTCCCGGTCACGCGGCCTCTCCGGTCGCAGCGCGGGTTTGCGCGAAGGCGTCAGCACATTGCTTTGCCAAAGCACGGACGCGGCCAATATAGGCCTGACGTTCCGTGACAGAGATCACCCCACGCGCGTCGAGCAAGTTAAAGATATGGCTGGCTTTGATGCATTGATCATAGGCCGGGTGCGCCATGATGATGGTTTTGCCGGTCTTTGGATCTAAATGTTCTTGCGCGAGGATCGCTTCGCATTCAGCTTCCGCCTCTTCAAAATGGCGCAGCAGAACCTCGGTGTTGGCCACATCAAAGTTCCAACGGGCGTATTCTTCCTCTGTTTGCTTGAAAACATCGCCATAGGTCAGCGCAATCGGGGATTGCGGGTCATTGAATGGCATATCCATCACGTGGTCCACACCCAGCACATACATGGCCAGACGTTCCAGACCATAGGTCAGCTCGCCAGAGACCGGGTGACAGTCATGGCCGCCAACTTGTTGGAAATAGGTGAACTGGCTGACTTCCATACCGTCACACCAGACTTCCCAACCCAGACCCCAGGCGCCAAGCGTTGGGCTTTCCCAGTCGTCTTCCACGAAACGGATATCGTGCATCTCCATATCGATGCCGATGGCGGCCAAAGAGCCTAGATACAGCTCTTGCAGATCCGGTGGGCTTGGTTTGATCAACACCTGATACTGGTAATAGTGCTGCAAACGGTTTGGGTTTTCACCATAACGACCGTCGGTTGGACGGCGAGAGGGCTGAACATAGGCCGCGGCCCATGGTTTTTGGCCTAAAGAACGCAAGGTTGTGGCCGGGTGAAATGTCCCTGCACCGACTTCCATGTCGTAAGGTTGCAGCACTGCACAGCCTTTGGCTGCCCAATAGTTTTGCAGCCGCAAGATGATCTCTTGGAACGACCTTGGTTTGCTATCCGTATCTGCCATAGCTCTGCCCTTTTCAAACGCGTTTCGTACCTATTCGCAACAGACAGGCGGGTCAATTGCACCAAAGGCCAAAATAAGGGTGCATGACGGCGCAAAGTTGGTAAAAGGTCGAGCGAATAGGAAATTTTTTACGATCAAAGGACCCAAGTCAGGATGTCGCGGTTTTTCTTCTCTTTCGTTTGTGGGTTTTTCTTCCTTTGCCGCGCGGCATTTGCACAAGAAGACATTGCTTGGGTTCAGATCGAAGCGCAGCCAAGCTTGTCTGACGCAAATGCCCAAATCATCAAATACGCCGGCCAATTAGAAGACGTAAACGGATTTGCCCTTGGCGGCGGCTGGTACGGCATCGCTCTTGGCCCGTACACGCGTGAAGATGCGGAAACCGTGCTGCAAGCCTACCGCCGCGATGGGCTGATTCCACGCGATGCCTATGTGACTTTTACTTCAACCTTCCGCAGCCAGTTTTGGCCAATTGGTGCGAACCTGCTGAATGTGCGGCTTGATCCTGCAGAAAATGAACCTGCTCCATCGGTTGAAGCCGCTTCTGAACCACAAGTATTGGAACTTAACGTTCCCGATGAAACCCCACGGGAAGCGCGTGCCAGCGAAGCGCGGCTGACGCGGGATGAGAAAAAAGAGCTGCAAATCTGGCTGCAATGGGCTGGCTTTTACAACAGCTCCATCGACGGCGCATTTGGTCGTGGCACCCGCGCCTCGATGTCTGCATGGCAGGCAGCCAATGGCCATGAAACCACAGGCGTGATGACCACCGGCCAACGCGCGCAACTCAAAGCGCAGTATAACGCGGTGCTCGATGGCTTGGACCTACGTGCCTATACCAGCCTAGAAGCGGGCATCGAAATGTTGGTTCCGCTTGGCGTTGTTGAAAAGAAATCTGCGGAATACCCATTTGTGAATTTCTCGCCGACAGCGGATGTGGATGCCCAAGTGGTCCTTATCAGCCAAGAAGGTGACCAATCCACGCTGTTCGGCCTTTACGACATCATGCAAACGCTAGAGCTGGTCCCGCTGGAAGGCCCACGCGAGCGTCGCAAAGACAGCTTTGTTTTGGTGGGCGAAGATGCGGCCCGGATCAGCCACACCGAAGTCAGCCTGAAAAACGGTGAAATCAAAGGCTTTACGCTGGTATGGCCTGCGGGTGACGAAGAACGTCGTCGTCGTTTGCTGAGCGAAATGCGCGCGTCTTTCACGCGTATCGACGGGGTCATGGATCCGGCAGTGGGTGCTGAATCCCTCCAAGATCTGGACCTCTTATCTGGTCTTGAAATTCGCCGTCCGAAACTCTCCCGCTCTGGCTTTTTCATCAACAGCCAAGGCACCGTTGTCACCACGGCAGAAGTTGTGGACAGCTGTCAGCGGATCACCCTTGAAGGGGAATATGACGCAGAGTTGCTGGGCGTGAATGAACAGCTTGGCGTTGCGGTATTAGCTCCTGCAAAAGGTTTGGCCCCAATGTCTGTCGCGAGCTTCAGCGCTGCAACACCGCGATTGAAGTCTGAGATTGCAGTTGCAGGCTACTCTTTCGAGGGTGTTTTGGGCGCACCGACCGTGACCTACGGCACGCTCGCTGACCTGCGCGGTTTGCAGGGTGAAGAAGAACTCAAACGACTGGCACTCGCGCCATTGCCGGGCGATGCGGGTGGCCCGGTGTTTGACACTGGCGGTTCGGTTGTTGGCATGCTGCTGCCAGCGCCGACAAATACCGGTCGCCAATTGCCGCCGGATGTCAGCTTTGCCGCGAGCGGGCGGACCATTCAGACCATCTTGAATGATGAAGGCATCGCAACCAACAGCAGCGCGACAGCCGGAAGCATTGCTCCGGAAGACCTGACGACGCTCGCAGGCGAAGTCACTGTTTTGGTGAGCTGCTGGTAAGAAACCAAAAAGTTTTTTCAAAAAGCCCTGCCCTTTCGGCGGGGCTTTTTTTGGTTTAGCTCTTACCGATCTTGCCCAAATGGGTGATCTGAAAACCCTCAGGTGACTTCAGCCCATAGCCAAGCACGCGATCAAAACCGCAATGGGCAATAAGCAATAGCCCCATACCAATCCAGAACACTGAACCAGCCGCGAAAGCGACGGCTGTGACAACTGCCCCGAAGCCGTAAATATGCGTGAAGTTGTAAGCCAATGCGCCAACTTTTGGTCCAAATGCGTAGCCGAGAAAACTAAGGTCAGGCGCAAAAAAAATGATCAGAGCAAGCCACCAAGCGATGCCATGATCAAGGTTCATGTAGGCAGAAATGGCTCCAAGAAGGACCAAGCCTCCTTCCATTCTTTGCCACGATTTTGCAATTGCCATTTCGCCCCCTCCACTGTCCCTAAAAGACAGATGGGAGCGTAAGTATACAAATTGAAGGCCAACCGGCCTTCAATTTTCGTCAGAAAGAATGCTTAGCGATCTAGCTCGAGTTGCTTTATCAGAGCGTTCAAGGTTTCTTTTTGTTTCTGCTCCAGCTTGGCATTCCGAGACCGAAACAGCGTCGCCTGAGATTTCAGGATCGTTGAGTCAGACAGGATCTTCAGGTGGTTTGCGCGCAACGTGTCACCGGTCGACGTAATATCCGCGACAGCTTCCGCAGTCAGGTTCTTAATTGTGCCTTCTGTTGCCCCTTGGCTGTCCACCAACTGATAATCCGCAACCCCATGATCGCGCAGAAATTCACGCACAAGACGGTGGAATTTGGTCGCGATCCGCAAACGGAACCCGTGTTTCGCGCGGAAGGCCGCAGCCGCTGCATCCAAGTCTTCGAGCAAGTTCACATCGACCCAGCACTGAGGCACCGCGATGATCAGGTCCGCACGACCGAAACCAAGCTCGGCCATGGTTTCGACTTGCTGCTCCCAAAGGCCCAGTTTCTCTTGCACCAGATCTGTACCGGTGACCCCAAGGTGGATACGGCCCGCTTTCAGTTCGCGCGGGATTTCACCCGCACTCAAGAGCACCAATTCGACCCCCTCAATACCTTCTACTTTGGCGGCATATTCCCGATCCGATCCGGTCCGCGACAAGGAAATTCCCCGCGCGCCGAACCAATCAAAAGTCTTCTCCATCAAACGGCCCTTTGAGGGCACCCCAAGCTTGATCGTCATGCCTGAGCCTCCAATTCCAGAACCACTTCGGGACGGATCACCGCACCGACCGCAGGAATTTCATTGCCGCCCCCAAGCACGCGAGTGAGCGCGTCATAACGCCCGCCAGATGCTACAGCAGGCAAATCAGCACGGCCATTGGCAAGGAAACCAAAGACGAACCCGTCATAATATTCCATGTTGGTGCGCCCATAGCTGCCTTCAAAGTCGATGGCATCGACGTTGATCCCGCGCGCATCAAGCGCTTCAATACGCTCCCGCAAACGATAGACCGCATCGGTTATGGCAGGCATATCAACGGCAATATCGCGTAGCTGCTCTAGTGCAAATGGCAGGGTTTCCCGAACATCGAGCAAAGCATCCAGCATTTCCACCTGCCCAGTGGAAATTGGCATCGCCCCGTGATCTTCGCGCAGCGCTTCGATACGCGCAGCGATTTCATCCGGACCGCGCAAACCAATGAATGGCACGCCCGATTGCATCGGATCAGCTTCCGCCAATAGCGCTTCACGTTGAGCAGGCACGGGCAAGCGCCCTGAAAACCGGTCCAGCAACGCCCGGAAGCGCTTCGGCCTCCAGATGTGGCGTGCCAATGCCGCCTTCCGATGCTCTGTGGTTTCAATGCCTTGTACGGCCGCTTTCAACAGTCCGATATCACCGGTCACCGCGCGCGCGTTGAGATGCGCCAGGGCATCATGCACCAGACCAAAAACTTCTGCGTCAGCAGCGGCGGGGTTTTCCCGGGCAAAAACCTCATAGCCCACCTGTGTGTATTCATTCGCGCGGCGTGTATCTTCTTCCTGACGACGGAAAACCTCGCCAGAATAGGTGTAACGCGCCGGCTCGGCCCCGTGGTCCATATGCATCTGCACGACAGGCACCGTGAAATCCGGGCGCAGCATTTGCTCACCCAACAGCGTATCACTGGTCACATAAGCGCGGGCTCGGATGTCCTCGCCATAGAGATCAAGCAGCACCTCAGCGGGCTGCAAAACAGCAGTCTCCGCCACCTTTGCCCCAGCAGCTTCAAAGCGCGCGCGCAATTCCGCGGCCCGCGCTCGGATCAATGCTTTATTCGGCATTTAACCCTGCCCTTCTGTTTGGCTTGCGAGGATTTCACGCACCTTCGCCACCAAATCCCCACGCGGGACTTCAAACTGACTTGGGCGTTCTTTCCACTCTTCCAATGTGGCGCTTTCGGCAATCTTCGCCCCAAGGATCAAGTCTTTGATCTGGATGACGCCATTGGCCTTCTCGTCACCACCTTCGATGACTGCGACAGGAGAGTTCCGCTTATCCGCGTATTTCAGCTGGTTGCCGAAGTTCTTTGGATTGCCAAGGTACACTTCCGCGCGGATCCCAGCATTACGCAGTTCGGTAACCATAGCCTGATAATCCGCCATCCGGTCGCGATCCATCACGGTCACAACAACCGGACCTGTGGTAGTGCCGCCAATGCGGCCCTTCTCCCGCAGCGCCGCCAAAAGACGGTCCACACCAATGGACACACCGGTTGCTGGCACCGCTTGGCCGGTGAAGCGTTTCACCAGATCATCGTAACGACCGCCACCAGAGACAGACCCAAACTGACGCTTGCGCCCCTTTTCATCAAAGATTTCAAAGGTCAGCTCAGCTTCAAACACCGGACCAGTGTAATAGCCAAGGCCACGCACAACCGATGGGTCAATCTCAATGCGATCCGCGCCGTAACCGCCAGCAGCCAGCAAATCACCGATCTGCTCAAGCTCAGCAATCCCGTCAGCCCCCACAGAGGAGCCGCCAACCGCATCCCGCAAATTGGCGAAGGTTTTGGCCACATCATCCGCTTTTGAGGTCAAGAACGCGAGAACGGGTTCCGCCTGATCATCAGACAAGCCAACCCCGTCGATGTAAGCGCCAGAGGCATCCAAGCGCCCTTTACCCAGCAGTTCTCGCACGCCGCTCGCGCCAACTTTGTCAAACTTATCGATGGTACGTAGCACGTTGTCTTTGGCCGCTTGATCATCGCCCAGCCCCATGGCTTCCAGAACGCCATTGAGAACCTTGCGGTTATTGACGCGCACCAGATAGTCGCCGCGGGGAATGCCGACGGTTTCCAGCGTATCAGACAGCATCGCGCAGATCTCTGCATCCGCCGCCACAGAAGGCGCACCAACCGTGTCCGCATCACATTGATAAAACTGACGATACCGGCCCGGGCCTGGCTTTTCATTGCGCCAGACTGGGCCCATCGCGTAGCGGCGATAAGGCGTCGGCAGGTCATTGCGATGCTGCGCATAGACCCGCGCCAATGGCGCCGTCAGATCATAGCGCAAGGCCATCCAATCGCCCTGCCCGTCTTCATCGGCCTCTTGCCACGCAAAGACGCCTTCATTTGGGCGATCCACATCGGGCAGAAACTTACCCAGCGCTTCCACGGTTTCCACCGCCGCGCTTTCCAAAGCTTCAAACCCATATCGATGATACACCCCTGCAATCTGATGCAGCATTTCGGTCCGCTCTGTCACTTCAGCGCCGAAATAGTCGCGGAATCCCTTGGGCGTCACCGCCTTAGGGCGCGGGGCTTTTTTCACTTTTGCCATCGCTATGGGTCCCTAGTCAGATTGGTGGGCATTAAAACGTGCGTCGCACTTACCCCACCCCTATCCTGCAAGCAACCCGGCCTGTCCCTTCCACATCTTCTTCTTTGCCAAAATACTCTGGGGGAGAGGGACCTCTGGTCCCTTGGGGGCAAAGCCCCTCCCTTGACCAACATCGCCACAAGGCCTAGGCCGGGGTCATGGAAAAGCTGGAAGAACAAATCGCCCACCTGACGAAAACCGTCGAAGAACTCTCGGACGTCATCGCCCGCCAAGACACAGAGTTGGCCTTGCTAAAGCGCCGCGTCCAGATGCTGCTGGAGCGAGAAGCGGATCGTGAGTCAGCGGGCACCGGTGGTGTTGTAATGGGCGATGAACGGCCGCCGCATTATTGAGCGCGCCCTTCAATGTGATCCAAAAACGAATTGCCCTCGTAAAAGGTTATGTTAACTAATTTTGGGAGGATCAAATGAAACGACTAACAATCTCAGTCTTTGCCCTCGGCTTGATGTCAGCACCTGCTTTCGCGAACGGCCATTGCGATGGCGATGCCTGTATCGTCAACAAGGGTGGCAAGGTCGTCTGGACAATTACAGATCTAGGTGAACTCAAAGGAACCAACCCTGGTGGCAAAGGGCGCACACAGAATGCCGCTGGCGGTTTGACGAAAGCTGCTGACAATGGCCTGGAACTCGTTGTGGTGCCAGCTGATGACTAAGACTGTTCTTGATCCTGGCTTAGTTGCCGGGATCAAAAATCCTCAACCGCCATAACCCCCGGCAGAGACTTGATCGCCCCCTTGATTTGAGGGTTCACCGGAAATTCCACGCCCACGTCAATCTCCACCTCGCCGGGCAATTCCGGGTCCATGAGGTTGAACATCACCGGCCCGCGTGGCCCGTTTTTCACCGCTTGCCGCGCACCATCCAGCACGCCAGCAATATTGGCCACGGCCTCCGCATTCTCCACGAAAATGCGCAAACCCGCTGATCCGGCATCCGCGACAATCGTGTCAATCGGACCAATGGACTTCGCCAACAGTTTCAACTGATCAGCCTCCATATTGGCCTCAACGCTCACAACAACCTTCGAGCCGGTCTCCAAATGCTCGCGGCATTTTTCCAGAGTCTCCGAGAAGATCGTCACCTCATAGGCCCCGGTCGGGTCCGAGAGCTGCGCAAAGGCAAAGCGATTGCCGCGCGCGGATTTGCGCTCCTGCCGGCCTGACACCCGCCCCGCAAGTTTCGCAACACATGGCCCAGAGCGCGCTTTTTCCGTCAGCTCATCTAGAGTGAGAATTTTCTTACGCTTCAACGCAGGCATATAGTCTTCCAGCGGGTGACCAGACAGGAAGAAACCAATGGCGCGGGCTTCTTCATCCAGCTTCTCCGCTGGCAACCAATCTGCGGCCTTGCTCAGACGTGGCTCTGGCAAGTCATCGCCCGCTTCGCCAAACAGCGAGACCTGATTGCTTTCTTTTTGCTCATGGATCGCTGCCGAGTAATTCACCAGCCCTTCAAGGCTTTCAAAGACCTTGCGGCGGTTCTTGTCGAGTTGATCAAACGCCCCAGACCGCGCGAGCATTTCCAGTGGCCGTTTGCCAACTTTCTTCAGGTTCACCCGGCGCGCGAAATCAAACAAGGTCGCGAAGGGTTTATCCACCCCATCCACTTTGCGCCCCTCGGTCACGAGCGTCATCGCCTCCACGCCGACGTTTTTCAACGCGCCCAGCGCGTAGACAAGGTGTTGATCACGCACGGTAAACGTCGCCTCAGACCGGTTCACACAAGGCGGGATATACGGCAACTTCAGCTGCTTTTTGACTTCCTCGAAATAGACCGCCAGCTTGTCCGTCAGATGGATATCGCAGTTCATGACGCCGCCCATGAACTCCACCGGATGGTTCGCTTTCAGCCATGCGGTGTAGTAAGACACCACCGCATAGGCCGCCGCGTGGGATTTGTTAAATCCGTAGTTCGCAAATTTCTCAAGAAGGTCAAAAACTTCGGACGCTTTCTTGGCCGGAACACCGTTTTCCGCAGCGCCTTTTTCAAACTTTGGACGCTCTGCATCCATCGCTTCTTTGATTTTCTTACCCATCGCGCGGCGCAGCAGGTCAGCGCCGCCAAGGCTATAGCCCGCCATGACCTGCGCGATCTGCATAACCTGTTCCTGATAAACGATAATCCCCTGCGTTTCCGCAAGGATATGATCGATCAGTGGGTGAACAGATTCAATTTCTTTGAGGCCGTTTTTGACTTCACAATAGGTCGGGATATTCTCCATCGGACCCGGACGATAGAGCGCCACAAGCGCAACGATGTCCTCAATACAGGTCGGCTTCATACGCTTCAACGCGTCCATCATACCGGTGGATTCCACCTGGAACACTGCAACGGTTTTGGCAGATGCGTAGAGTTTGTAAGTGGCCTCATCATCCAGCGGGATCGCGTTGATCTCGTTCACCGCGCCTTCGGGGGGATCGTAAAGCGTGGTGCCATCCGCCTTGATGTGTATGTCGCGCCCTTCCCCTTGGATTAGGTTCACAGCGTTTTGGACGACGGTGAGGGTTTTTAGGCCCAAGAAGTCGAATTTCACAAGGCCTGCCTGTTCCACCCATTTCATATTGAACTGGGTTGCTGGCATGTCAGAGCGCGGATCTTGATAAAGCGGCACCAACGCATCCAGCGGCCGGTCGCCAATCACAACACCCGCCGCGTGGGTGGAGGCGTTTCGCAGCAAGCCTTCCACCTGCATCCCGTAATTCAGCAAGCGGTCCACAACCGGCTCAGCTTTAGCTTCATCGCGCAGACGCGGCTCGTCTTTTAGAGCTTTCTCGATAGAAACGGGCTTAACGCCTTCCACCGGAATCATCTTCGACAGACGATCCACCTGCCCGTATGGCATCTGCAGAACACGGCCCAAGTCACGCACCGCGGCTTTAGACAGAAGCGCACCGAAGGTGATGATCTGACCCACCTTGTCGCGACCGTATTTCTCTTGCACGTAACGGATCACCTCTTCCCGGCGATCCATGCAGAAGTCGATGTCAAAGTCTGGCATGGACACCCGTTCTGGGTTCAAGAACCGCTCAAACAGCAGGGAATAACGCAGCGGATCAAGGTCGGTGATGGTCAGCGCGTAAGCCACCAATGAACCCGCACCGGACCCCCGGCCCGGCCCTACCGGGATGCCTTGATCTTTGCCCCATTGGATAAAGTCCGCAACGATCAGGAAGTAGCCGGGGAATCCCATGCCTTCGATAATGCCCAGCTCAAAATCCAGCCGCTCTTGGTATTCTTCTACCGAAACCGCATGTGGGATCACCGCCAGACGTGCTTGCAGGCCTTCGTTTGCAATGCGGCGCAGTTCGGCGACCTCGTCATCGGCGAATTTTGGGAGGATGGGGTCACGCAGATACGCACCAAAGGCGCAGCGCTGTGCGATTTCGACCGTGTTCTCAATCGCTTCTGGCAGATCCGCAAACAGAGTGATCATTTCTTGCGGAGTTTTCAGATAGTGCTGCGCAGTCAGCTGACGGCGGCCTTCGGTCTGGTCCACATAAGCCCCTTCCGCCACGCAGATCAGCGCGTCGTGGGCCTCGTACATATCTGATTTCGGGAAATAAACGTCATTGGTGGCCACGAGTGGGATATCCATCGCGTAGGCCATTTCCACAAAACCACGTTCAGACAAACGTTCCGCTTCTGGCTGCCCCCCCTCTCCGGGATGGCGCTGAAGCTCCACATAAAGCCGATCTTCATAGATGTCTTTGAATTCGCGCATCATGGCTTCGGCCGCAGGTCGTTGACCCTGACGCAACATACGGCCCATTGGGCCATCAGGACCACCGGTCAAACAAATCAAACCAGCAGAATGTTCGCGAAGCTCTTCCATGGTGACCTGAGGCACCTCATCCGGCCGTGCCACATAGAGGCACGAGCTGAGCTTCATGAGGTTCTCATACCCCTCTTCCCGTTGGCTCAGCAGTACAATCGGCGCCGGCGGCGGGGCTTGGGTGCGGCCCGTCGGGTCGTCATGGGGCATTTGCAAATCAACCTGGCAGCCCACAATCGGCTGAATCCCTGCCCCTTTGGCGTTCACGGAGAATTCCAGAGCCGCAAACATGTTGTTTGTGTCCGTGATGGCGACGGCGGGCATTTCCATCTCGGCGCAAATGCTGGGGAGTTTCTTAACCCGAACAGCCCCTTCAAGAAGGGAATATTCGGTATGGACGCGGAGATGAATGAATCGGGGTTGGCTGCTCATGAGGGAAAGCTACATCACCGGCGCGTCGGGGGAAATCAAATCTGGCGGTCTGTGGATAAGTCAGAAAAGACACCGCAGCACTGAAGAGACGCGCGACAAGTCTTTCAAGAATTTCAAAAAAATACTCGCTAACTTTATTGTTTTCAGAGGCTTAGAGAGCAATTCCTCGCGCCCATTTTTTAAGCATTTATTTTGATCATTTGGACAAATTGGCTTGCAAGCCCTTGCCAGAAAGGGATTTTGCTCCCTATCCTAGCGCCAGGTGATGACAAGCCGCGCTTTTTCTACGTCGCATCGAAAAAGCGTACCAAGGCATAGCTTAGGTAAGGCGACGGGTTAATTTTATGGATATCACGTTTCTTCTGAACGGAGAGACCGTGGACCTCAGCGATGTGAACCCCACCACAACGCTTCTGCAGTGGCTACGCGATCAGCGCGCAATGACAGGTACGAAAGAGGGCTGCAACGAAGGCGATTGCGGTGCCTGTTCTGTCATTGTCCAAGACGCCGACACCGGCGGCGAGATGAAAGCGCTTAACGCTTGTATTCTTTTCTTGCCTCAACTGCAGGGCAAATCCGTGCGGACGGTAGAAGGCATTGCGGCATCGGACGGCAGTTTGCACCCAGTGCAAAAAGCCATGGTGGATTGTCATGGCAGCCAATGCGGTTTTTGCACGCCGGGTTTCGTAACGGCGATGGTTGCAGGGCACCAAAATGGTGCCACCGATTGGGATGACCAGTTGGCGGGGAACCTGTGTCGTTGCACCGGCTATGCGCCTATCATTCGAGCCGCGGAACAGGCCGCAACTGAACCCACGGCAGAGTGGCTCAATGAGCCCATACCGCAGTTCACTGATTTGCCGTCTCACGCGATGCAGCCAACGACATCTGATGAGCTCGCGACAGCCTATCTTGCCAATCCTGACGCAACTTTGGTGGCCGGCGCCACGGATGTCGGTCTTTGGGTGACCAAAGGGTTGCACGACTTAGACCCGGTGATCTTTCTCGGGCGTTGCACAGACTTGAAAGAGATAACTGAAACGGACACGCAGCTGCATTTCGGAGCAGGTGTGAACATGAACGAGATGCGCGCGGCAATTACGCCCCATTTTGCAAGTTATGGCGAGATGCTGCGCCGCTATGCCAGCAACCAAATCCGCAACGCGGCGACCCTTGGGGGCAACATCGCCAATGGCTCTCCGATTGGCGACAATCCTCCGGCCCTGATTGCGTTGAACGCACAGGTTCAGTTGCGCCGTGGGGATGAACGTCGGACAATGCCGATCGAAGACTTCTTCATCGAATATGGCAAACAAGATCGACAGCCCGGCGAGTTTGTGGAACGCATTTCTGTGCCGAAACAGCCGGACCGTCTGAAGGTCTACAAGCTGTCCAAGCGCTTCGATCAGGATATTTCCGCCGTGCTTGCCGCGTTTAACGTGACGGTTGAAGATGGCGTGGTCACAGAAGCCCGCATTGCATTTGGCGGCATGGCGGGCATTCCAAAGCGTGCCGCTCATGTGGAAAACGCGCTAAGAGGGCAACCTTGGACAGAGACAATCATCGCAGCAGCCCGTCCCGCTTGGGATCAAGACTTTACGCCGCTCAGCGACATGCGTGCATCCGCCGCCTATCGTATTGATACTGCTAGAAATATGCTGACCCGTTACTTCTTGGAGGACCAAGGCGCAGCGACGTCTGTGCTGGAGGTGGCCTCATGAGCGTCGCCAAACCCATCCCCCACGACAGCGCCGCACTGCATGTGACGGGTCATGCCCGCTATGTTGATGACATTCCATTGCCGCAAGGCGCTTTGCATCTGGCTTTTGGCCTCTCAACAATTGCCCATGGCGACATCAAGTCGATGGATCTGAGCGCGGTACGCGCTGCGGACGGCGTGGTTTTGGTGATGACTGCAGAAGACCTGCCGTTTGAGAACGATGTAAGCCCCTCAATCCATGACGAGCCGTTGCTGAGCACCGGATCTGTTCACTATATGGGACAGCCATTGTTTGCGGTTGCGGCGACCTCCCATTTGGCGGCGCGCAAGGCAGCGCGGTTGGCAGAAATCACATATGTGGAAAAAGGGCCTATTCTGACGATTGATGAGGCCATTAAGGCGGGCAGTCATTTCGAAGAGGGTCCGCGTATTTGGACCGTCGGAGATGCGGCGAAAGCATTGGAGGCCGCACCAAATCGCCTGCAGGGCGAGATTGAGATGGGTGGCCAAGAGCATTTTTACCTTGAGGGTCAGGCCGCGGTGTCATTGCCCCAAGAAAACGGCGACATGCTGGTGCACAGCTCCACCCAACACCCAACGGAAATCCAACACAAAGTCGCGGATGCGTTGGGCATTCCAATGCATGGGGTTCGTGTTGAAACCCGCCGTATGGGTGGCGGATTTGGCGGAAAAGAAAGCCAAGGCAATGCTTTGGCAGTGGCCACAGCAATTGTCGCCTCAAAGACCGGACGCGCGTGCAAAATGCGCTACGACCGGGACGACGATATGGTCATCACCGGCAAGCGCCACGATTTCCGTATCTCTTATGACGTGGGCTATGACGACAGCGGCCGGGTTCTAGGGATTGATTTTCTGCAGCTCGCCCGCTGTGGCTGGGCACAAGATCTATCATTGCCGGTCGCCGACCGCGCCATGCTGCATTCTGACAATGCTTATCAGCTTGATCACATGCGGATCGAGAGCCATCGCCTAAAGACCAACACTCAATCTGCGACGGCATTTCGTGGCTTTGGTGGCCCCCAAGGCATGTTGGGCATTGAACGTGTGATGGATCATGTGGCGCACGCTTTGGGCAAGGACCCGCTTAAGGTGCGACAGGTCAACTATTATGACGATCAAAGCGGTGGGGCGTTGCCCCCCCGGGTCGACGCAAGCGCCGACACTCCCCCCCAGAGTATTTCTGCAAAGAAGAATACGACCCATTATGGGCAAGAGGTCGTTGATTTCGTACTGAACGATCTGACAGAGAAATTGGCTGGCAGCAGTGACTATGCTGCGCGCCGCGCGGCCGTGGCGAAATGGAATGCAGAAAACCCAATTCTGAAAAAAGGCATCGCGCTGACGCCGGTCAAATTTGGGATCTCGTTCACATTGACGCATCTCAACCAAGCGGGCGCTTTGGTGCATGTCTATCAGGACGGCTCTGTTCAGATGAACCATGGCGGCACCGAAATGGGTCAGGGCCTGAACCAGAAGGTCGCACAAGTGGCTGCGGCGCGGTTTGGGATCAGTTTGGACGCCGTGCGCATTACGGCGACGGATACAGCGAAAGTTCCGAACACGTCTGCCACAGCTGCGAGTTCCGGCAGTGATCTCAATGGCATGGCCGTGCGAAACGCTTGTGACACGATCAAAGCGCGGATGGCTGAGTTTTTGGGCGAATATCATCAGAGCTCCGCTGATCACGTGATGTTTGACGATGGCGTGGTCCGGATCGGCGATAGTGAGATGAGCTTCGCGGCAGCCGCGAAGCTTTGTTACGAGAACCGGATCAGCCTTTCGGCAACCGGGTTTTATAAAACACCGGATCTAAAATGGGACCGGATCAAAGGTCAGGGACGGCCGTTTTATTACTTCGCTTACGGAGCTGCCGTCACCGAAGTGGTCATTGATACGCTGACAGGTGAAAACCGCATCTTGCGCACAGATCTTTTGCATGATGCGGGCTCATCTCTGAACCAAGCGTTGGATATCGGTCAGGTTGAAGGCGCTTATGTGCAGGGCGCGGGATGGCTTACCACCGAAGAGTTGGTCTGGGACGACAAAGGCGCTTTGCGCACCCATGCGCCGAGCACCTATAAAATCCCCGCATGCTCTGACCGCCCGCCGATCTTCAATGTCGATCTTTATGAAAATCAAAACGCCGAAGATACGATTTATCGATCTAAAGCTGTTGGCGAGCCGCCATTTATGTTGGGAATTTCAGCCCTGATGGCCTTGTCAGATGCGGTTGCGTCTTGCGGATCGGCCTATCCAGATTTGCAGGCCCCGGCGACAGCGGAGCGTGTCTTGCAAGCCGTGCAACGGGTGCAAAATGCTTGATCGCGCGGCGCTCATAGGCCTTACCGCCCAGCACGGGCCTTGCATGCGGGTTGTCACCGCTGAGGTCAAAGGCTCTGCCCCCCGCGAAGTGGGATCCGCGATGATTGTCTGGGCGGATGGGCAAGCGGGCACAATCGGCGGCGGCACCTTGGAATTTGAAGCCACCAAAACTGCGCGCCAGATGTTAGCAGATGGCAAACACCTGAAGCGTTCATCGCACCCGCTGGGACCCGCACTCGGCCAATGCTGCGGCGGCGCGGTCACATTGGTCACGGAGCGGTTTGACCACGAGAGGATAAATCAAATCGACGGCACGGTGTTTGCCCGCCGCGTGTCGGGCGACGCTCCCATGCCTTTTAATATGCGCCGCGAAGTATCAGATGCCCGTTCGCAAGGGGCAGGCATTGCACCGCAATTGGTCGACGGGTGGTTCATCGAACCCGTCACGCCGACACAAAAACCCCTATGGATCTGGGGCGCTGGACATGTTGGGCGCGCATTTGTGGATGTGTTTACGCCCCTGCCCGGTTTCGGCATCACGTGGATCGACACCGAACAGTCCCGTTATCCGGAGACCATTCCTGACGCGGTAGATCCGCTCGTTGCGGCGGACCCATCACAAGTGGTCAAACATGCGCCGTGCGACGCGCATCATCTGATCGTGACTTTCTCACACGCGCTTGATCTGAATCTGTGTCACCACTTGCTGCAACAAGACTTTGCATTCACTGGACTTATTGGGTCCAAGACCAAATGGACGCGGTTCCAAAAGCGCTTGCGTGATCTGGGCCATTCAAATGATCAAATTTCACGCATCACCTGCCCGATCGGTGACCCTTCCTTGGGCAAACACCCGCAAGCAATTGCAATTGGGGTCGCCGCTAAGCTATTGAAGTCTGGTCAAGAACAGACGCTTGGGTGGAAAAATTTCGGATGAGGGACAAAACGGAATGAACACACCGCTGCTTTCGATCCAAGGGCTGACCAAAGCCTACCCTGGTGTTGTCGCAAATGACGACGTGTCTTTTGACATCGCTGAAGGGGAGGTTCACGCGCTTTTGGGCGAGAACGGCGCCGGCAAATCCACCCTCGTTAAAATGATCTACGGTCTGGTGAAACCAGATAGCGGTACAATGACATGGCAAGGCAACGCCTTCGCCCCTGCCGAACCCCGCGCTGCCCGCGGGAGCGGTGTCGCAATGGTGTTCCAACACTTCTCACTTTTTGACGCGTTGAATGTGGCGGAAAATGTTGCTCTGGGCATGGAAAACCCACCACCGATGCGCGACCTAGCGAAGCGGATTAAAGATGTCAGTGAAAACTATGGACTGCCACTAGATCCAGATAGAACTGTCGGCGACCTATCCGCTGGCGAGCGTCAACGGGTTGAGATCATTCGCTGTCTTTTGCAGGACCCGAAGCTTTTGATCATGGATGAGCCGACCTCGGTTTTGACGCCTCAAGAGGTTGAAATCCTGTTTCAAACCCTTCGGAAATTGAAATCTGAAGGCACCTCGATCCTATATATCTCTCACAAACTGGAAGAGATCCGTACGCTGTGTGACCACGCGACCATTCTGCGGCTTGGCAAGAATGTGGGCGAATGTGTGCCTGCTCAAACCTCTGCCCGTGATATGGCCGAGATGATGGTGGGCGACACATTGCAGACCCCAACACGGACTGCGCAAGATGGTGGTGAGGTCGTCCTTCAGGTGGACGACTTGAGCGCTGCCTCTGGGAACCCATTCGGCACATCGTTGAAAAACATCAGCTTTTCCGTAAGCGCCGGAGAAATCCTTGGTCTTGGAGGCGTCGCTGGCAATGGTCAGGACGAATTGCTGGCGGCTTTGTCAGGCGAGCTTCTGACGGCCGCCACCGCCGTCACGATCCGCGGCGATGCGGTAGGCAATTTAGGCCCCAACCAACGACGTGGCATCGGAACTTTGGCGGCACCAGAGGAACGGCTGGGCCATGCGGCTGCGCCAAATATGAGCCTGGTCGAGAACGCCCTTCTAACCGGCGCAATCCGCCAAGACCTGACCAAGAAAGGGTTCGTGAACTGGAAAGGCGCGACAGAATTTGCCGATCAGATCATTTCAGAATTTGACGTGCGCACCCCGGGATCTGACCGCGCGGCGCGTGCGCTTTCAGGCGGCAACTTGCAGAAATTCGTGATTGGCCGCGAGGTTTTGCAAGACCCTGAAGTGTTGATCGTGAACCAGCCGACATGGGGCGTAGATGCCGCAGCGGCGGCGGCTATCCGGCAATCTTTGATGGATCTGGCGGCCAAAGGCGCGGCAATCGTAGTGATCAGCCAGGACCTTGATGAGCTTATGGAAATCTCTGATCGCTTCGGCGCTCTGAATGAGGGACGTCTGTCTGAGCTGCGTCCGACATCAGGCCTCACAATTGATGAAATCGGCCTCATGATGGGCGGAAGCCACGGCATGCATGTCGCTGGTGAGGAAACCGTTGAACAGGAGGCAAGCGCATGATCCAACTGGAGAAACGCCCGCAGCCAAGCCGGTTCTGGTCGCTGTTTACACCGGTCATCGCGGTGATTGTGACGATGATCGCCGGTGGTTTGCTGTTTGCCGCTTTGGGCAAGAACCCAATTGAAGCGATCCGTACGATTTTCTACGATCCGCTGTTTGGTGAGTTTTCGTTTTACTACCGCCCACAACTCTTGGTGAAAGGCGGGCCACTGATCTTGATTGCCATAGGTCTGAGCCTTGGGTTCCGCGCCGGGATTTGGAATATCGGCGCCGAAGGGCAGTATATTCTTGGTGCGATCTGTGGTGCAGCGGTGGGTCTGGCATTTTACCCGACCGAGAGCGTTTTCATTTTCCCACTCATGATCCTTGCAGGCCTATTGGGAGGGATGCTCTGGTCGATGATCCCTGCCCTGCTCAAAGTGAAATTTGGCACCAACGAGATCCTCGTTTCCCTGATGCTGGTTTACGTCGCCGAGCAACTTTTGGCGTCCATGTCTTTGGGTCTGCTACGAAATCCTGACGGCCATGGTTTCCCGGGCAGCCGAAACTTTCAGGATTACCCAAGTGGACACAACACAGAGATCTTGGCCGGAACCGGCCTTCATTGGGGTGTGGCAGCGGCGTTCATCGCCGTGACTTTCGCCTACATCCTGCTGAACAAACACATCTTGGGCTTCAACATCCGCCTAACCGGCGAAGCCCCACGTGCTGCGCGTTTTGGTGGCGTAAACCCGACCCGTCTGACAATTCTTTGCATGGGTATTTCCGGCGCACTTGCCGGGCTCGCGGGTCTGTTTGAGGTCTCCGGTCCATCCGGCCAGATCAGCATCGACTTCAATGTTGGTTACGGCTTCACCGCAATTATCGTCGCGTTCTTGGGTCGTCTGCATCCGATCGGCATTTTGCTGGCCGGTCTCTTGATGGCGCTGACGTATATTGGCGGCGAGATCGCGCAGGCCAACCTCGGCCTCCCAGCTGCGGCCATTCAGGTCTTCCAAGGCATGCTCTTGTTCTTCCTCTTGGCGCTTGACCTTCTCTCTAACTTCCGCATCCGACTAGCCGTTAAGGGAGCCGCATAATGGATCTTTCAGCCATCAGCCCAACCCTTTTGATCGCGTCTCTTATGGTGGCCGCGACCCCACTGCTGCTGGCAGCCATCGGCGAGCTCGTGGTGGAAAAGGCAGGCGTTCTGAACCTAGGCGTCGAAGGCATGATGATCGTCGGAGCGGTATGCGGCTTTGCCGTTTCCGTCGAAACCGGTTCGCCGTACCTCGGCATCCTTGCCGCCATGGCAGGCGGGGCGATCCTGTCTATGCTCTTTGCCTTTCTCACCCAGTTTGCACTGGCAAACCAAGTGGCATCGGGCTTGGCGCTCACGCTCTTTGGTCTCGGCCTCTCCGCCCTCATGGGGCAAAGCTATGTGGGCGTCAAACCGCCCGTGATGGGCAAAGTAGATATCCCGGTTCTCTCGGACCTGCCCTTCGTCGGCCATATCCTATTTGGTCATGACATCGTTCTTTATATGGGCCTTGGCCTGACAGCCGCTGTGTGGGCTGTGCTGAAATATACCCGTGCAGGATTGGTCCTGCGTGCGGTCGGTGAAAACCACGAAGCGGCACACGCGCTTGGCTATCACGTTGTCCGCGTCCGTATCCTTGCCATTTTGTTTGGCGGTGCCTGTGCGGGGCTTGGCGGTGCCTACATCAGCCTGATCCGCGTACCTCAATGGACGGAAGGCATGACCGCTGGCATTGGGTGGATTGCTCTGGCTTTGGTTGTTTTCGCCAGCTGGAAGCCGTGGCGTGTCTTGCTGGGCGCTTACTTGTTCGGCGGCATCAATGTCCTACAACTCAACTTGCAGGCGGCAGGTATTGCCATCCCTGTCGAGTACTTGGCAATGTCGCCATATCTTATCACGATCATCGTGCTTGTTATTCTGTCGGCTGACAAAAGCGCCGCTCCTGCGTCGCTTGGCCGTCCGTTTCACGCTTCGAACTGATCTTTCAGTCAGAAGCCAAATATAAAACTGCAACAGGGGGAACCCAAATGAAATTGACCAAACTGCTTGCCACAGCTGCCGTGGCAATGGGCCTTGCGACCACCGCAATGGCTGAGAAAACCAAGGTAGGCTTCATCTACGTTGGCCCAGTGGGCGACGGCGGCTGGACCTATGAACACGACCAAGGCCGTAAGGCGGTTGTGGCTGAGTTCGGCGACCAGGTTGAAACCGTCTACCAAGAGAACGTACCAGAAGGTGCTGACGCGGAACGTGCGATCACACAGATGGCGTTGCAAGGTGCTGACCTGATCTTCACCACATCCTTTGGTTACATGGACCCAACCATCAACGTTGCGAAGAAATTCCCGAACGTGAAGTTCGAGCACGCAACCGGCTACAAAACCTCTGACAACGTGTCCATCTATTCCGCACGTTTCTATGAAGGTCGCGCGATCCAAGGTCACATCGCGGGCAATATGACCGAGAGCAACATCATCGGTTACATCGCTTCCTTCCCGATCCCAGAAGTGATCCGTGGCATTAACTCTGCCTACATCCACGCCAAGAAGGTGAACCCAGATGTGCAGTTCAAAATCATTTGGGCTTACACATGGTTTGATCCTGCAAAAGAAGCAGACGCGGCGAAAGCTCTGATCGAGCAAGGCGCGGACGTGATCCTGCAGCACACCGACTCCACCGCGCCACAAGCCGCAGCTCAGGCGGCAGGCAACGTTGTGACATTCGGTCAGGCGTCTGACATGGGTGAATACGCGCCGTTCCCGCGCGTGTCTTCTATCATTGACGATTGGGCGCCTTACTACATCGCGCGCACCAAAGCGGTTATGGACGGCACTTGGGAAACCAAGAGCACATGGGACGGCATCGGCGCTGGCATGGTTGGCATCGGTGAAATCTCTGACCGCGTTCCTGCGGACGTGAAAGCGGAAGCGCTGGCAATGAAAGAAGCCTTGGCATCCGGCGAATACCACGCCTTCACTGGTCCAATTAACAAACAAGACGGCACCCCATGGCTCGCGGAAGGCGAGACTGCGGATGACGGCACCTTGGCGGGTATGAGCTTCTATGTGGAAGGCATTGAAGGCGACGTACCAAACTAAGCATTCGCTTAACGATTAAACGCCAAAGCCCCGCCCCACGGCGGGGCTTTTCTTTTGAAGTCACGAATGACGTGGCGTTCTCTCATAGGGCCGTATCTTTTGGCACAAGGCTCTGCAAAGGTTGACCTATTCAAAGCTGGTCAGAGAAAGCGCTGCCATGAATAGCGATGATCCGAAAAAACATGTTCCACGGTTTGCAGGGTGGGACGCAAAGGTCCGCGAAAGCTTTGCCAAGCAGAACGCGATGCACAGCTTGGGTGTCGAAATCACCGAACTCGAACCGGGGCTGATCACCCTCGCGATGCCATTCAATCCCGATTTCACGCAGCAACACGGTTTCATGCATGCCGGCGCGATCACCACCGCCATGGACAGCGCTTGTGGTTACGCAGCGCATTCGTTGATGGACGAAGATGCAGCTGTTCTGTCTATTGAATTTAAGAGCAATTTCCTCGCTCCGGCGCAGGGGGATCGGTTTTTGTTCCGTGCTGAAGTAGTGAAATCGGGTCGCACAATTACAGTGGCAGAGGCCACCGCTTATGCGGCCGAGGACGATAAAGAAAAACCCATCGCCAATATGACAGCCACATTGATGTCAGTGCGCGACAGGCCTGACGTTAGCGAATAGCGCCAAACACGCGCCACGCGAGGATAACACGCGACGTGGCAGTGATGAAACACAGGGCACCAAACACCCAAGAGAGTGGCGCAAACCAAGCGGGCAACAGGCAAAGCAGCACAAAGAAACCAATGGTTTCTGCGCCCTCCAAAATACCTCCTGTGAAATAGAGCGCTTTCTCTCCACGCGCTTTGCTTTCCATCTCGTGTTTCTCGGCAAGCACCGCATAGGCCAGAAAGCTCGCCCCGTTCACATAGAAACTGCACAGCAGAAAGGCCCCCGCCGCGCCGTTCGTCACCGGGTCCGCGAACACAAAGGCCATCGGGATCAAGCCATAGAAGGCAAAATCACACACGATGTCCAAAAAACCGCCGAAATCGCTCCCCCCTGCGGCCCGGGCAACGGCCCCGTCCAGACCGTCAGCCAATCGTGAGAGCGCGATGAAAACCAAGGCCCAGATCGGCTGCCCAAACGCAATCAAGATTGCTGCCAAAACACCAAATGCAAAGCCAACCAACGTGACGCCATTGGCCGTCACACCAATGCCTGCAAGCCCGCGACCCAGCGCATTCAAAGGCGGGTCAATTAAGGGGCGAATTCGCGCATCAAACATGTAAAGCCTCCGCTTGCCAAAGCCGTTGCGCCCCTTCACGATAGGGTCACACAAGCCCTTTACAGCATGTCCATTGTGCCGACGCAAAGGCCAACTCAAAAACAAAAGGACACATTCATGCGAGCGCCCATCACATCCCCAAACGGCACACCAGTTAGCCGCTTCACCTTTGGCACCATGCAATTTGGGGAACGGGCTGATGCCAAAGCAAGCCGCGAAATGTTTGATGCTTGTGTGGCCGCCGGGATCAACCATTTCGACACGGCCTATGTTTACACTGAGGGAGCCTCAGAAACCCTCTTGGGGGAGTTCGCCGCCCCAATGCGCGATGATCTGGTGATCGCGACCAAAGCCGCTTACTCGGGCGGTTCAGGGCGCGCTAATATTCTACAAGCTTTTGACACGTCGCGGCAGCGTTTGAATATGGATTACGTGGATATCCTTTATTTACACAGGTTCGATCCAGCCATGCCTTTAGAAGAAACCTATGACACTTTGGCCGAGCTCAAAGCCCAAGGCAAAATTGGCCACATCGGCGTCAGTAACCATGCCGCATGGCAAGTGATGAAATCAGTCACCGTCGCAGCGGAGCGGGATTTGACAATCGATATCCTGCAACCCATGTACAACTTGGTGAAACGCCAAGTAGAGGTTGAACTCCTGCCGATGGCCAAAGACCAAGGCATTCTCGTCGCCCCCTACTCGCCTCTTGCCGCAGGTCTTTTGACCGGCAAATATTCAGGGATTGAAGATACCACAACTGATGGACGTCTGACCGAGGACAGCCGGTACCATGCCCGGTATGGCCAAGAATGGATGTGGCAAACGGCGCGAGACCTCAAGGCGCTGGCCGAGGATCATGGCGTCGCACCCGCGACACTTGCGGTCGCGTGGATCGCCAAACATGTCGATGGGCTCAGCCCGATCTTGTCCGCCCGATCCGCCGAACAGCTTGCGCCATCACTTGCCGCGATTTCTTTTGAGATGGATGATGCGCTGTATCAAGAGATCACGGCCCTCAGCCCAACCCCGGCGCCAGCGACAGACCGTTTGGAAGAGGCATAATGGCAAAGCGTGCCCCTGAAGCGACGGGCTTTGCGCAAGCCACAGAAGGCGAGAAACTCTTCGCGCCGACCGCGGCGCGCAATCAACCTGCCATTAACGCGGTCATGGCGCGCATTGCTCCTCAATCAGGGAAAGCCTTGGAAATCGCCAGCGGTACGGGCCAGCATATTATTGGGTTCGCCGAAATGCGCCCCGACATCCTTTGGCAACCAACAGATGTCGCACCGGATCGGCTCGCAAGCATCAATGCCTATCGAGAGGATAGCGCCTTGGAAAATATCTTGCCCGCCCATGTACTAAACGCAACGCAAGATGGTTGGGCGGAGACCAATGGCCCCTTTGATTTGATTTACTTGTCAAACCTGCTGCACCTCATCTCTGAAATCGCGGCCAAGACTCTGATTTCTGAAGCCAGCGCCGCGCTCAATCCTGGAGGGGTCGCGCTCATCTACGGGCCTTTCATGCGCGGTGGTGAACTGAGCAGCGAGGGCGACAAAGACTTTCATGCCAAACTTACGGCGCAAGACCCAGAGATCGGCTATAAAGACATTCAGACCGTTATTGCATGGGCCACGAAAATGGGCCTCCACCACGTGAAGACCCATCAAATGCCTGCAAATAATCTGGCGATGCAGCTGACTAAGCCAAAAGCGTCAGTGCGCTAGCACCTTACAGGTTTTGCCATTCTCCGCAGAGCAGTTTTCACTGCCAAAACCGCCTTTATGGGCCTTTGGCAGAGTTTTCTGATCAGCTTGTGCAATCGTTTTGGCCTCGACTTCGGTTTGGCCGACATCTGTACCGTAGCTTGCGGTCGGAACCTCACCGGCGTGTTCAGACAACCACTCTTCTGGCGTATCGATCAGATATTTACCAAGACCTTCTGCGATCAATGGGCTTGGCAAAGTCTGCATCTGGTTCAACGATTGATAATCAATCGCGTCCATCACCTGTTTGATTTCCGCCTCTGAGGCATGTGCGCGCAGTTTGAGCACAACACCGCCGCCAAGGGATGCAAACATATAGCGCATCTTTTCGTCCCGACGCGCGGATTTGTTCTTAGCGCTTAGCCAATGCACGCCTTCCACTTTATGGAAATGCTTGTGATATTTGGCGTTGTAAACGCTGTTGCCCGAGCTGGTTTCCTTGAAATTGGTCCAGAAATAGCTCGCCCTCGGACGCCCCTCGTGCAAGCGATCCAGAGAGCGGCCAGTGTCCACAACCCAATAAGCCTGCTTCAAACGATTGGCCAAAGTCATGGTTGGTTCCGCGCGTTCGACGCGCATATAGATCGAGCTGCGGCCATTCAGATAGATGGCAATATCATCATCCAGATTAGGCGCGTATTTTCCCGGCTTTCCGTCGGTGATCCCGTCGGGCCAGCCAAATCCCGTCTGAAAGTCATCGCTCCACGCGAGTCGCTCCCATCCCGCAAGCACCTCTTCAGACGGCGTTGGCAAATAGCTGTTTAGGGGCGCGGAACGCAGCACGCGGCGTTCAAGCCGCGCGGTCGCCAAAGTTGGGTTCGGCAACCCTTTGGCCATACCGATTTTGCTGAGCAGATGATCCTTGTAGGACACCTCTGCCACTTCAAAACCCGCGTCAATTTTTGTTGCCGCTTCATGCAGCGTCGCTATTTCAGCAGAGCGGCCGCGGAAACCCATGAAATCAAGTGCGGCAACCACACCTAAGGCGATGATCGCAAACGCGACTGGAATATATTTTAGCATCTGATCGCTCCAACAAGATTGATTGGATCAGAGCTATCAGTGCGATTTGACACGAAAAGGAAAGAAATCAGGCATCTTTGGGCCAGTTTTGGACAACCAACGCCAAAACATCCATCAATAGGTGAGATGCTCTATCTCGATAGGCGTCGCAGTAGGAATGTATTGTGCGTGGTTCTCTGCCTTCACTGCATGCGCTTGAAACACGGCATAGCCGACAATCGCAAAGCAGGTGAAAATCATTGGCAGAACACGACGCATCGAGGCAAACTCCTTGCTGATGTTTAAAGTCTCACAAAGGAACGTGCCGGAATTCGGGGAAAAATCTGCCAAAATTGCGGCAACTCACGTTGCGGAAGAATTATCTGCACGCTTGCCGCAGCGCAGCGCCTTTTGCTACACCCCTCTTCAGTAAGACAAGAAAGACAGGGGACTGCCATGCAGGTCGTTCGCACAATCGCTGACTGTCGCACCGCGACAGGCGCATTTCGAAGTGCAGGAGAGACCATCGGGCTCGTCCCAACCATGGGCTTTCTGCATGCAGGCCATATGGAGTTGGTGGCGACGGCAAAGTCCAAAGCGGACCGTGTTGCAGTCACGATCTTTGTGAACCCAACCCAATTCGGCGAGGCTTCCGACCTCGACAGCTACCCGCGAGACGAAGAGCGTGACTTAGAAATGTTGCGCGCAGCGGGCGTCGATTTGGTTTTGATCCCGGACGTTTCTGACGTCTATCCTGACGGTGATGAAACCATCGTTGAAACCACCCGTATGGCCAATATTCTTCATGGCGAAGTCCGCCCCGGCCACTTCCGCGGTGTCACCACCGTGGTCGCGCGGCTGTTCAACTTCGTGCAACCCGACGTCGCGTGTTTTGGGGAAAAAGACTACCAACAGCTGCAGATTATCAAACGCATGACCCGCGATTTGGCCTTTCCGATTGAGATTATTGGCGTGCCGATCGTGCGTGAGAACGACGGATTGGCGATGTCCTCGCGCAACGTGCGTCTGAATGCGGAAGACCGCCAAGCGGCTTTGGTCTTGTCTCGGTCTTTAGATGCAGCCGAAGCGCTGAAAAACAAATCGGTCGACTCCCTACGCGACACCATCGCAAACACCATTCACGCCGAGCCGCGCGCCACCCTGCGCGGCCTCGATATTGTTCAGGCGGAAAGCCTTGCTGATCTCGCAGGCCCCCTGACCACCCCCGCTGCCATTATGCTCTCCGCAGAGTTTGGTGGCGTCCTTCTGCTAGATCAAAGGGTCATCACACCATGAGCGCACAAGCCAAGATTCGCCGCACAACCGTGCCTGAAATCGCAGCCCGCAAAGGCGGCGAACCGATTGTGTCGCTGACCAGCTATCACGCCCATACAGCCGCCATCGTCGATAAATATGCGGACTTCATCCTGGTGGGTGACAGCCTCGGCATGGTGATGCACGGCATGGAAAGCACTGTTGGTGTGCCGCTTGACCTAATGATCATGCATGGCAAAGCGGTGGTCCGCGGGACAGAGAAAGCGCTAATCGTCGTCGATATGCCATTTGGTACATATGAGGAAAGCCCAGCCGTGGCTTTCCGCAACGCTGCCAAGATCATGAAAGAAACGGGCTGCGGTGCGGTGAAATTGGAAGGCGGAAAGCGTATGGCGGAAACCATCCATTTCCTGGTGGAACGCGGTATTCCCGTCATGGCGCATATTGGTCTGACGCCGCAATCAAGCCACGTGATGGGTGGATTTAAAACCCAAGGCCGAGACGAAGCAGGCTGGGATGCATTGATCGAAGATGCTGTTGCGGTTGCAGAGGCTGGTGCGTTCTCTGTCGTTGTTGAGGGCGTCGTTGAACCTCTTGCGGTGAAGATCACCAAAGCCTGCCCAATCCCGACCATTGGGATTGGCGCATCTGCAGAATGTGACGGCCAAATCCTGGTTTTGGAAGACATGCTCGGGCTGAACGAGTGGACCCCGAAATTTGTAAAAGTCTACGGCGACTTGGGTCCAGCCATTGAACGCGCGGTGTCTGAATACGCAGACGATGTGAAAACAAGGGCCTTCCCGACGGAAAAAGAAGTCTACAAGTAACGTCTATTGGTGGGCGTGCTGTTCATTTTGAGTATTTGGGCAAAGAAGAAGGCAGTTTAGAAGCGCCGCTTCGGCCCATGCGTTCACAAGGTGCCGTTTACTCGCGGATCTCTTCGTCAAGGACACCCCAGATATCGGATTTCCGGGCCCAGCCCTTATAGCCCCCTACGGAAATCCGGCACCATTCGGGATGACACTTGCCAAGGCTGGCCACAACGCCGAGCTCTAGTTGCGCGACCATCGGCGTGTCAGGCTCGGGGCGGACGTTCAGAGGCAACATATCCGCTTCAACGATCACGGTTCGGTTGCCAGAAAGCAGCGAGTAATGCACCCAGCCCCCTGCCCCGTCGCGATCCTGTACCCGGCGCCAATGGCCGTGTTCTGCCGTGACAACCAGCGGCATATCGCGACGCTTGAAAATCCAGTCGATCCGGTGGGTCAACGATGGGCCGCGACGCACATTCGCCTTCGCCGCTTTCAGGCTGACATAGCGCGGCATGGGCAGATTGGTGACCGGACCGCGTTTCTGTTCAGCAACCGCTGCGCCCGTCATGGCGAGAACCGCAAAAGCTGCCGCCAAAACATGCGTCCATTTCTGTCCGTTGGTCACCGAAATCATTTGTCTGCTCATAAAATTGCGCGGGGGTTCTTGTGCCCCGTCATTCTGTCAGGCACTGTGCCAGCAACGTTCTGATTTGGAAAGAACTCCGAGGTACCCAATGGCAAAGCAACGTCTGAGTGTTGTCGTTACGCGACGGTTGCCAGAACCGGTCGAGGCGCGGCTCTCGGAACTGTTCGATGTACGTTTGCGCGAAGACGAAACGCAGATGCCTCGAGCAGAGCTAATTGAAGCGGTCAAAACCGCTGATGTCATTGTCACGAACCTCAATGACAAAATTGACCACGAGATTCTCGCGAATGCGGGTCCGCAACTCAAGCTCATCGCAAATTATGGGGCTGGCGTTGACCACATCGAAGTGGATGACGCGCGGGAAAAAGGGATTTTGGTCACAAACACCCCCGGGGTTATGACCGAAGATACTGCGGACATGGCCATGGCGCTTGTGCTCGCGGTCCCCGCCGCATTCCAGAAGGCCTTGCGCAGATGGAACGCGGAAAATGGGAAGGTTGGTCCCCAAGCGCAATGCTTGGTGGGCGTATTGGCGGTCGAAAACTCGGCATCCTTGGCATGGGCCGTATCGGCCAAGCCGTGGCACGGCGCGCCAAAGCGTTTGGCATGGAAGTCCATTACCACAACCGCCGCCGCCTGCATGCGGGGATCGAAGAGCGTTTTGAGGCCACCTATTGGGAAAGCCTCGACCAAATGCTGGCGCGGATGGATGTAGTTTCAATCAACTGCCCCCATACGCCAGCCACTTATCACCTCGTGAATGCGCGTCGTTTGAAGCTGATGAAACCTGATGCAGTCATCGTAAACACCTCACGCGGTGAAGTGATTGATGAAGCAGCGCTTGCTTTGGCGCTTAAGGCCAATGAAATCGGCGGCGCAGGTTTGGATGTGTATGAAGGCGGCGACGAAATGGCCGCCGAGCTTCGCTCTCTCGGCAATGTGGTCATGCTCCCGCATATGGGATCTGCCACCATGGAGTGCCGGATTGAGATGGGCGAGAAGGTCATGCTGAACATCCGCACCTTTGAGGATGGACACAAGCCGCCTGATCGTGTTCTGCCAGAGATGCTCTAAAGCATCTCTGTTTATGGCCTCACGCTTCTGGGCTTGTCCGGAAGAAAAACACACCCGCCAGTGCAATCGCAAAGGCCAAGCCTGACGTGAAGGTGCGAACCTGGTTCCACATCTGCCAAGTCCCTGAATAGTCTTCCCAAATCACGCGTGCTTCCTCGATGGATGCAGGCACCTGCACCAATGCCAAGGCTTCGTTCATTGGCACGTTGATCCCCATGGTCAGCAGCATGCCCAAGGCAAAATAGGTCAGGCCGGCAACCGCAAAACATCGCGCGCTTGCGATGTTCTGGGACCGCCACAACAAAGCAGCCGCCAACCACAATGCAAAGGGCGTTCCAAAGAATGCCGGCGCAAAGGTCATGTTGCGCACCGAGGCATTCATCGCCTGCATCGCCTCAATCGCAACGCGCGGGTCTGCGGCATCGAGCCCCCACATGGTCGAACAAACCCAAGCGTAAAAAAAACCAAAAATTCCTGCATTCAGCAGCAGGGCGACACCCATGGCGCAAATCGTAATTACTAACATTTCTGATCTCCAGCTTACCGTACACTTTTGTACGCTTGCAGATATCCGTAATCATCTGTACGCTTTTTGACAAGACATAATTGGAGCCCCAATGCGCGACGCCCGGAAACAAGAACGCCACCTTGCGATCACCCATGCCGCCTATGATTTGATCGCAGAAAAAGGTTATGCGGGCACGTCGATGCTCAACATCGCGAAAGCCGCAAAGGCTTCAAATGAAACACTTTATCGCTGGTACGGAGACAAACGCGGGCTGTTTGAAGCGATGGTTCAGGACAATGCAGCAGAGACCGAAGCACTGCTGAAATCCGCCTTGGACGACGATGCTGATCCAATGGCGTCGTTAAAAACAATCGCACCGACTTTCTTGGCGATGCTACTTGGAGACCGGGCGATTCTTCTCAATCGCGCTGCAGCGGCAGATGCTACGGGAGAGCTCGGGCTTGCAATATCACAAGCCGGGCGCGACGTGATCGCACCGCTTTTCGCCAAGCTGATTGCTGCACTGCCGGGCGTAGGTGCAGACGATGTCGGCCCACTGACGCAGGCTTTCATTCATTTGCTGATTGGCGATATGCAAATCAAACGCGCGATTGGCGTTGAGAAAGCCCCGTCGGCGGAAGACATCGACGCCCATTGCGCCAGCGCCTTCCGTCATTTTCAAGCTATCTTGGAAGCGAACTAGCCGCGATTAGGCGACGGATGCTTTGATGGCGCGGATGTTTTCACCATAAGGCGCTGGGTTGGATACGCTGCCGCCTTTAAAGACGGCAGAGCCCGCAACCAACACATCTGCCCCGGCCTCGGCCATAAGCGGTGCGGTTTCCGGCGTGATGCCACCATCAATCTCGATATGGATCGGACGGTCTCCAATCATCGCGCGCAGCTTGCGCACTTTGTCGACCTGCGAATGAATGAATTTCTGCCCGCCAAAGCCCGGGTTCACGGTCATAACACAGATCAGATCGACCATATCCAGAAGGTATTCGATGTCTTCAATGCCTGTGCCAGGGTTCAACGCCAGACCCGCCTTACATCCTGCGCCACGGATCGCTTGCAATGTGCGGTGAATGTGCGGGCCAGCTTCCAAATGCGCGGTCAGTACATCAGCGCCAGCATCCGCAAAGGCGTCGATATACGGATCAACCGGCGCGATCATCAAATGAACATCCATCACGGTGTTGATGTGTTTGCGGATCGCTTTGCACAGCGGCGGGCCAAATGTCAGATTTGGCACAAAGTGGCCATCCATAACGTCCACGTGGATCCAATCCGCACCTTGCGCCTCCACCGCTTCAATTTCTTGGCCAAAATTGGCGAAATCTGCGGACAGAATAGACGGGGCGATTTTGATGGAGCGGTCGAAGCTCATGGGGTTCTCCTAAGAGCAGATGATTCGTTGCCGGGAAAATGCGCTGAAACCTAGAAAAGTGCAACGAAACCGTATTTGCAGCCCGGTGACGCAGCGAAAACCAGCAAAATGCCGCACCGCAGCAATTTCCAGTTGAAATTGCTCAATCATACGCGTTTGATGATCTCAAACGCTGCAAACACTGGTTGAGCACGGTGTATGTGGCAGCATTTCGGGCCAATTGTCATGCGCCTGACGTGCCGATTTAAGAAGAATTAAGACCAAGCCGCATTCACTAAAGTGATCCTGACGTCCAGGGTCGACAGACAAAGAAGGACGATCGAAATGACTATGATTGTTGATCCCATCAGCGCAACTGTCGCTGGATGGCAATTGATCGGAAAGACAGTGGAGCAACAGCTGCGCGTCAATCATGCCATGAACCAAGCACTTTGGGCTGCGTTCACCCCTGCGGCGACGTTGACAAAACCAGACGCACCTAAGTCGGCTGCGACCTCTTCTGCACCGGACTTCACAAGTCAGCGCGCAGCAAAGCCGTCAAGCAAGCCAAAGGCTGCACCGAAAAAGGCCGCACCGAAAGCGAAGGCGACTGCCCCAAAAGCTGTGGCGAAACCTGCACCAGCGGCGAAAAAAGCAACCCCTAGCCCAAAGCCGGTGCCTGCAAAAGTAGAAACCGTTAAGGAAAAGCCGAAATCGGTGGCCAAAGTGGCCACTACACCTGCGACGCCGGAACCGAAAAAGGTTTCGCCAAAATCTAAGGCAAAAGTTAAGCCCGCATCCGAGACGGTCAAAGTGGCGACTGCTCCGGCGGCTAAGCCTGCAAGCAAGCCGGCAAAGGCCGAGGCAGCGAAACCTGCTGCGAAGGCGAAAACGACCGCCAAACCCACTGTGGCAAAAACCGAAGCCGTGAAACCTACTCCCAAGCCAGCAAAAGCTCAAACCGCTAAACCTGCAGATGCTGTCGAAGCGCCAAGAGCAAGGCGCAAACGCCAACCTTCTGCCCCGCCAGCGATGCCGAAGCCCGTCAAAAAATAAGTCTATTCGCGTTGCGCTCGGCGCATAGCGGTTATTCGGAAGGCGGTCTTACGCCTTCCGTTTTCGTTTGGTATGAAAGGCTTAGGGAGGGACAACGACCGTTTAGGAGACTGTCCCATGGCGACAATCGCAATTCAACAGAACGCTGCTGGTTCAGTGTTCAGCCTGATCAAAAAGCCGTTCGCTGCTATCGGCACATTCATGATCCAACTGGCAGAAGCAAACCATCGCGTGCAACGCGTTCGCGCACTTCAAGACATGAGCGACGCGCAGCTTGCCGCGAAAGGCATCAAACGCGAAGACATCGTTCGCACCGTTTATGCGGACCTAATGTACGTTTAATTCGCGATCTGTATTTGGGCGCAACCGCGCCCGGTTCAGAAATAACCAAGGCGCCTCAGAGTTCTGGGCGCCTTTGTTGTTTTTATCAGTCTGTAAAAGACGAGGGCTTATTCGTCTTCTTCATCAATCGTACGCACCGCACCCAAAGATGCGTTTGCAACATGTGCCGCGTAGACCTTCAAGGCTTTTGAAACCGCACGTGGACGACCTTCTGCTTTCCAGAATTTCTTGTCCGCTTGCGGGTGGTTCGCACGGCGCTGCGCCAGTTCTTCTTCGCTGACATCAAGGTGGATCGTGCGGTTCGGTACGGAAATCTTAATCTTATCGCCGTCTTCTACCAATCCGATCACGCCCTTCTCTGCCGCCTCAGGGGATGCGTGGCCAATGGAAAGACCCGCTGTACCGCCAGAGAAACGACCGTCCGTCAGCAAGGCACAGGTTGTGTCGAGCTTTTTGGATTTCAGATAAGCCGTTGGGTAAAGCATTTCTTGCATGCCCGGCCCACCCTTTGGCCCTTCGTAGCGAATGACAACAACAGAGTAAGGCTTCACTTCGTTTTGCAAGATGCCGTGCATCGCGTCTTCCATGGATTCAAAGACCTTCGCAGTGCCTTCGAATTCGTACATCTCTTTGATGACGCCCGCGGTTTTCAGGATACAGCCCTGCTCTGCAATGTTGCCGAAAAGAACGCACAGACCGCCCTCTTGAGAATAGGCGTTTTCAAAGTCGCGGACGCAGCCGTCTTCGATGTCCACATCAAGCTCTGTGTACATGCGAGACTGGCTGAATGCTTGTGTTGTGCGGACGCCACCTGGTGCGGCGATGAAGAGATCATGCGCTTCATTTCCGGCGCTTTCGCGGCGCACATCCCATTTGTCGATGAACTCACCCATGGTGCGCTCGTGTACGGTCGCCACTTCGCGGTGAATTTTACCTTCGCGGTCCAACTCACCCATAATCCGGGCGATGCCGCCGGCACGGTGCACGTCTTCCATGTGATACTTCGGTGTCGACGGTGCGACCTTACACAGGTGAGGAATTTCGCGGCTCAGGCGATCCATATCCGCCATGGTAAAATCTACCTCGCCCTCGTGGGCAATCGCCAGAAGGTGAAGCACGGTATTGGTTGAACCACCCATGGCGATATCCAAAGCCATGGCGTTCTCAAACGCTTTGAAGTTCGCAATGTTACGCGGCAGAACAGATGCGTCGTTGTCTTTGTACCAACGCTCACACAGTTCAACGATCTTATGCCCTGCTTCTTTGAACAGGCCTTCGCGCTTAGAGTGGGTTGCCAGCAAAGATCCGTTGCCCGGCAGCGCCAAACCCAGCGCTTCGGCCAGACAGTTCATGGAGTTCGCGGTGAACATACCAGAGCAAGAACCACAGGTTGGGCAAGCAGAACGCTCTAGCTTATCCACCTCTTCCTGACTGCGATCTTCGTCGGTTGCACCAACGATCGCGGTCACGAGGTCGGCCTTATGCTCGCCGTCCTGCAAGATCACCTTACCGGCTTCCATAGGACCACCGGAGACAAAGATCGCTGGAATGTTGAGGCGCATTGCGGCCATCAACATACCTGGGGTGATCTTGTCACAGTTAGAGATACAAACCAGCGCGTCGGCGCAGTGTGCGTTTGCCATGTACTCGACAGAGTCAGCGATGACTTCGCGAGACGGCAAGGAATAGAGCATCCCGTCGTGGCCCATCGCAATACCGTCATCAACGGCGATGGTGTTCATCTCTTTGGCAACACCGCCCGCTTTCTCGATTTCACGCGCAACCAGTTGCCCCATGTCCTTGAGGTGCACGTGGCCCGGCACAAATTCAGTGAAAGAGTTCACAACCGCGACAATCGGCTTGCCAAAGTCCTCTGTTTTCATCCCGGTCGCGCGCCATAGGGCGCGGGCTGCCGCCATCCGGCGACCAAACGTAGATGTCTTAGAACGAAGATCTGGCATATCGCTACCCTCTATTGTCTGCGCGCAATAAGTCTGGTCCTGACGGGTGCCACCCTGAACAAGGATTTGCAAGTGAAATGGGATGGATTCTTGCGAAAACCACCCCATTTTTGAAATCTTTTTTGCGTCGGAGGTGGGCGGTGGCTACCTCGGGAGCTGGCTGGCCTCACGTGCCAAGGCTTCGATGCCTTCCCAGTTCCCCTCATCCATCATTTTCTGCGGGGCAACCCAGCTGCCGCCACAGCATACGACATTGGGAAGAGACAGGTAGGTTTCGGCATTTTGAAGACTTACCCCACCCGTTGGGCAGAAGGACAGTGCTGGCAGCGGAGATCCGATTGCTTTCAGCGCCGGAGCGCCCCCGTTTGCTTCTGCCGGAAAGAACTTGAGCATGGAGTAACCACGCTCGAGCATTTTCATGGCTTCTGAAGACGTCGCAACACCTGGGAGCGCGGCCAAACCTTCCGCCTCGCAAGCGTCCAGCAGTTTGTCAGTCGCACCGGGAGAGACGCCAAATTTTGCGCCCGCTGCTTTCACAGCTTTCACATCGGCTTCGGTGAGCAATGTACCCGCACCAACCACACCGCCTTCGACCTTAGCCATTTCAGCGATGGCTTCGACCGCGCAGGGCGTGCGCAAAGTGACTTCCAACGCGGGCAGGCCGCCGCGCACCAAGGCTTCTGCCAGCGGCCGCGCGTGTGCCACGTCTTTAATCACAATGACCGGAACAATCGGTGCCAGCTCACAAATCTTGCGGGCAGCTTGGCTTGCTTCAACGGGGGTGATGGTCATGTGGTTATACTCCGAATACAGATGCACCCGTGTCGGCAGAGCCAACAGAAGCGCGGAAGGCTTGGAAAAGTTCGCGGCCAACACCGGTTTCATAGGCGCTCAGGTCCGCGACGGCAGGCTCTCGATCAAGCACACCTTCGGTCAAAATCTGCAAGTCACCCGCAACGGCATCCAGACGCACCACATCGCCATCCTTCAGATATGCGATCGGTCCACCATCCAGAGCTTCAGGGCTGACATGGATCGCAGAAGGCACTTTGCCAGATGCGCCAGACATGCGCCCGTCGGTGACCAGCGCCACTTTCTGGCCGCGCCCCTGCATGATCTGCAGAAGCGGTGTCAGGCTATGCAATTCAGGCATGCCATTCGCTTTTGGGCCTTGGAAACGCACGACGATGATCACATCCTCGGTCAGCTCACCATTCTTGAACGCCGTTTTGGCGTCTTCTTGATCGTGGAACACGCGCACTGGAGCTTCGACAATCCGGTGTTCAGCTGCCACGGCGGACACTTTCATGACGCCCGTTCCAAGATTGCCCGTCATGTGAGAGAGGCCGCCATTCTCTTGGAAAGGGTCGTTCAAAGGGCGAACGATCTTTTCGTTCAAAGACACGTTGGTGCCGGCACGCCAAGTCAAGCCGTCGTCACTTAGGAAAGGCTCTGCGGTGTAGTTCTCTAGCCCCTCTCCGGCAATTGTTTTGGTGTCTGCGTGCAGAAGGCCACCATTCAGCAGCTCGCCGATCAGGTACCCCAGACCGCCTGCCGCATGGAAGTGGTTCACATCTGCCAAACCATTCGGGTAGACCCGCGCGAGCAGCGGAATGGCTTCCGAGAGATCCGCGAAGTCCTGCCAATCAAGCACAATGCCCCCTGCCCGCGCCATGGCCAGCAGGTGGATCAGCAAGTTGGTGGAGCCGCCGGTCACCATCAAGCCGACGATGCCGTTCACAAAGGCTTTCTCGTCCAGAATATCGCAGGTTGGCGTGTAGTTATTGCCCAGCGCGGAAAGTGATAGAGAGCGCTTTGCCGCTTCTTTTGTGAGTTCGTCACGCAGTTCGGTATTTGGTGTCACGAAGGAAGATCCCGGCAGGTGCAAGCCCATGAATTCCATCAACATTTGGTTTGTATTGGCAGTGCCGTAAAAGGTGCACGTGCCCGGCCCATGATAAGCCGCCATTTCGGACGCCATCAGCTTGTCGCGGCCACATTCACCTTTGGCAAACTCTTGGCGCACTTTGGCTTTGTCGTCATTGGCGATGCCGCTGGTCATGGGACCTGCTGGAACAAAAACGGCTGGCAAATGGCCAAAGGCTTGAGCGCCAATCACCAGACCCGGAACGATTTTGTCGCAAACCCCAAGGAACACCGCCGCGTCATAAACGTTGTGGCTAAGCGAGACGCCAGTCGCCATCGCGATCACGTCGCGACTGAAAAGGCTGAGTTCCATGCCCGCCTCGCCTTGCGTAACGCCATCACACATCGCAGGCACGCCACCTGCGACCTGCGCAGTACCGCCTGCCTCACGCACCGCTTCGCGGATTAGGCCAGGGAAACGCTCATAAGGCTGGTGCGCCGACAACATGTCATTGTAGGCAGTGACAATCCCCAGATTGCCAGCAGACTTCGTGGCCAAGGCGTCTTGGTCGACACCTGCGCCGGCATAAGCGTGCGCTTGTCCGGAGCAGGACAGATGCGCGCGGCTTGGGCCTTTTGATTTGGCGGCGGCCATACGATCAAGATAGGGACGACGCGTCGCTTCGCTGCGCGCAATAATCCGGTCTGTGACGTTTTTAACGGTGGCATTCAACATCGTGTCGAGCTTCCTGTTTGAACGGGTTAAGTCCCAATCGGACGCCAGCGGCGTCCATCTTTATGCATCAAGAGCAGCGCGTCTTCAGGGCCTGCGCTGCCCACATCATATTGCTGCGGTTTCGCACCGCTTTCTGTCCAACCTTGGATGATCGGGTCGGCCCATGCCCAAGCGCTTTCCACTTCGTCACCGCGCATGAACAGCGTCTGATCCCCACGGATCACATCCATGATCAGGCGCTCATACGCATCTTGCGGTTTCTCGGCATCTTTGAGGCTATCAGCAAAGGTCATGTCCAAAGAAGCTTCTGTCAGGCGCATTCCGCCCGGGCCGGGATCTTTGATTGTTGTATGGAGTGTCATGCCCTCGTCAGGTTGCAAGCGTATGACAAGCACGTTGCCCTGAGGGGTTTCGGTCCCCGGGAAAATCATATGTGGCGGGTTGCGGAAATAGACCGCAATCTCTGAAACGCGATCCCGCAAGCATTTCCCGGTGCGTAGGTAGAACGGTGTCCCCGCCCATCGCCAATTTGCGACCTCAACCTTCATCGCAATGAAACTTTCCGTGGTGCTGTTTGGATTGCTAGAATGGTCTAAATAACTACCCTGCTCGCCAAAAGCGCGATATTGCCCACGGGCAATGTCCTGCATTGGAACCGGTTCAAGCGCCTCAATCACTTTCAGTTTTTCATTACGCACCGCGTTTGGTGTGAACTTTGAGGGTGGTTCCATCGCCGTCAGACACAGAAGCTGCATCAGGTGGTTCTGCACCATATCGCGCATGGCACCGGAGTGGTCGTAATATTCCCCACGGCCCTCAACAGAGAGGCTTTCAGCCACGGTGATCTGCACGTGATCAATCTGGGATGAATTCCAAAGAGGCTCAAACAATGAGTTCGCAAAACGCAAAGCCATAAGGTTTTGAACGGTTTCTTTGCCCAAGTAATGGTCGATGCGGTAGATTTGGTGTTCCTGAAAACACTCTCGCAGCTCCGCGTTTAAAACCTTTGCGCTTTCCAAGTCATGGCCAAACGGCTTTTCTACGACGATCCGACTGTCGGGCGTCGCTATTCCATTTCGCTCCAATCGCCTTGCAATGGGGCCGAAGAAATTCGGCGCGACGGACAGGTAGAACGCACGAACAGTGTCTGGGCGCATCGCATTCGCTAACGCCTCCCAGCCCCGCTCTCCGGTTGCGTCAATCGAGATATAGTCAACGAGCTCAAGAAACTTCGCAACCTGCGCTTTGTCTGCGGTTGGGTCCTCAATGGCCTTGGCAACGCGCGCCTGGAAGGTCTCTCGATCCAGATCCGACCGGGACACCCCGAGAATGCGGCTGCTCTCGTCAAACTGACCTGCGACGAAACGGTGAAACAATCCCGGCCAAATCTTGCGCCGAGCAAGATCGCCGGTGGCACCAAACAGCACCAGATCAAACGCGCTGACAGGGATTACTCTTGAGACCATTTCGCCCTCTTGTGCGCCTTAAAAACGCACCTTCTTCTATTTCGTATTCTATCGGTCCATTGGACCGTATCACTTACCATTTCTGAGCCGCCCACGAATGTCGAACACGCCAAAGTCCGACACCGCGAGCGACTCAGGAATGATAGCGCTAACATAGTTTCCGGCATTTTGAATGCAAGGATTATTTCTTGTGGTCAAAAAAAATTATTAAACCAACTCAACTCATGCGTCAGCTTCCCGCAATCATCTGTGCAAAAATTTCTTTTAGTCAATTGTAATAGAATGGATTTTCAGGAATTTTCTGCGGCACACACATGTCGATTCAACTCTTGGAACGTCGATGACACATAAGGCAAGCCGCGGATGGCGCGCGCCTCCCCCACGAATGATTTAGGTGGACATTCACTGCCACTTCTATATTTTAATTCGGAAGTCGAATTAAATTGGGAGTGAGGACATGTATCTAGGCTTAGATCTAGGCACATCTGGTATTCGCGCGTTGCTTGTAAACGAATCAGGGATGCCAATCGGGGAAGCCTCTGCGTCTAGCGACGTGTCGCACCCTCACCCCGGCTGGAGCGAACAGGACCCAGCGCAATGGATCGCTGCTTGCGAGGCCGCAATTACAGAATTAAAAGCAAATCACGGCTCAGAACTGCGCGCCGTAAGGGCCATTGGTCTGAGTGGCCATATGCACGGCGCGACGTTGCTCGACAAAGATCACAAAGTGCTGCGGCCCTGCATGTTGTGGAATGATACGCGTTCCGCTCAAGAAGCTCAGCAGCTCGACAGCCAAGACCGGTTCCGTACCCTTACCGGAAATATTGTCTTTCCGGGATTCACCGCTCCGAAAGTGGATTGGGTGCGCGTCCATGAACCGGACGTTTTTTCGCAGGTTGCAAAGATCCTGCTTCCAAAAGACTACCTTCGCCTTTGGTTAACAGGAGACTGCGTCAGCGACATGTCCGACAGCGCGGGCACCGCTTGGCTTGACGTTGACAAACGCAATTGGTCCGGCGCGCTACTGGATGCCTGCCAACTTACTGAAGACCAAATGCCGAGCCTTGTGGAAGGCTCTGAATCTTCGGGCGGATTGCGGGCTGAGTTGCTCAGTGATTGGGGCATCGAAGGGCCCGTCATCGTTGCGGGTGGTGGTGGTGATAATGCTGCAGCCGCGTGTGGATTGGGCTGCTTGCAAGCGGGAGACGGGTTCGTTTCCCTTGGCACGTCCGGCGTTTTACTTGCCGCCACAGACACTTACGCCCCCGCGCCTGAAAAAGCTGTGCACAGCTTTTGTCATGCCATTCCAAACACTTGGTTCCAGATGGGGGTGACACTGGCAGCGACGGACAGCCTGAACTGGCTCGCAAAAATCTGCGGCTCAACACCTGCGGAATTGGCGTCGGCTTTGCCTGAGATGCCAACAGGGCCTTCCTCCGCGACTTTCTTGCCGTATATCTCTGGCGAGCGGACACCGCATAACGACGCCTCACCCAGCGGCGTCTTTGCGGGTCTGAGTGTGGGCGCGGAGCAGGCAGACCTCACCTCCGCGGTGATGGAAGGTGTCGCCTTCTCTCTTAAAGACTGTCTGAATGCCTTGCGGGCAACCGGAACGAATGTGACCTCGCTCATCACCACAGGCGGCGGAACGCGCAGCCGGTTCTGGCTGAACACCTTAGCGAATGTGCTGGATGTCCCGCTGCAGGTTCCGGCGAAAGGCGAGTTTGGCGCAGCTTTGGGTGCGGCGCGGCTTGGTATGGCTGCTGTCTCTGATCAAGCGCTCACCGAGATCATGACCAAGCCAGAAATCGCTGAAACCATCGAGCCAAATACGGACTTGAGCGACGCCTATGCGGCCCGCTATGAGCAGTTCAAATCTCTCTATCCAGCGGTAAAATCCGCCACTGCCTAAATTCCAAGGGACGCCTCTATGACGACATCTGCGCAGGATCTGCAATCTATCACGCTCCGAGCCGATGGCGCGCGCATAGACCTGCTGAACTTCGGGGCGACCACCTGCGATTGGCGGATTGTGTCTGACGGGCAAAGAGTGCCTTTGATCCTTGGATTTGACGATCTAAGCGACTATCTGACCTCTCCAATTTTCTGTGGCGCGATTGCTGGTCGCGTATCCAACCGCATCGGTGAAGGTCAATTTGAAGGCCCGAATGGTCCTATTAAACTTGACCAAAACGAAGGCACCACAACAGTGCATGGCGGTGCGATGGGCACAAGTGCCGTGTTTTGGAAGCTTGAGCAGGTCAGCGAAAACGAAGCGCGTATGACGTACCATTCCGCTGACGGCGAAAACGGGTTTCCGGGGAATGTTGACTTTGAAGTTCGCGTGATCTTGTCCAAAGACTCGCTTGAGTACATCATGCGCGCCACAGTGGACGAGGAAACGCCGATCAGCCTCGCGCAACACAACTATTACAATATTGGCGGCACCCCAGACATCTGGGACTATCAGTTGGCGTGCAATAGCAGCCGGACGCTCGCGCAGAATGACAAAGGCGTATGTAACGGCGAAGTTGCCGATCAATCTGACAGCGCTTTGGATTTCCGTACCCTTAGGCCGCTCAGGAAAGTTGAAGCCCGGGGGCTGGACGACCATTTCCTATTTGACGACGAGGCAACTCATCTCCGCAAAGTGGCCACGTTGCAGAGCCCTGACGGAATTGCATTAACCTTCTACTCCGATCAACTCGGGGCTCAGCTCTATACCGCGCATCACATGAAAGAGATCAAAGGCGGTCTAGACGGACAGACCTATGGCAAGGCGAGCGGATTCTGCTTTGAACCTCAAGGACACCCAAATGCGGTGAATATCCCCTCTTTTCCCTCGGTCTTTGTCAGCCCTGACAAGCCTTATGAACAACGTCTAGTGATCAAAGTCAGTGGTGGCGACCCTTGAAACAGTCCTGGCTAATCATTCTCGCCAGCGCGGTCTTTCCGTCGCTTTGCCAGGCCTATGACAACGATGATCGGCCTGTCTTCTCGACGCATGACTATGAAGCTGTCGAGCTTGGTTGGCTGCTATTCTACGATCCTATTCTTTCAGGCAATCGCAACATCAGTTGTGGCACGTGTCACCACCCGAAATTTGGGACAGCGGACGGTGTTGCGCTGTCGCTCGGAGAGGGTGGTATTGGGCTTGGACCAGAGCGTATTGCCGACCCAAAGAACATGCCTGAACAACGCATTCCCCGAAATGCGCCTGCGCTTTTCAATCTCGGCGCGGAAGAATTTCAGGTCATGTTCCATGATGGTCGCCTTGAGGCTGATCCAACGCAGCCAGGCGGTATGCGCACCCCATTGGGGCAAGACATGGTCGCAGGATTTGACTCTGTTCTGTCGGCGCAAGCCATGTTCCCAGTTCTAAGTCCAGACGAGATGGCAGGGCACTATTCAGAGAATGAAATTGCGCAAGCCGTACGACTGGGGCGACTGTCCGGTGAAGGCGGCGCTTGGGATTTGATTTCGCAACGCGTATCAGACATTCCTGAATATGAACAAAGGTTTGCCGCGCTATTGGGACCGGGTGAGCCTGTCGAATTTACAGATATCGCAAATGTTCTAGCCGCCTTCATTGCCGAAGAATGGCGCGCGGATGAAAGCCCATACGACTTGGCACTCACTGGTGAAAAACCATTGTCGGACGCGGCTCAGCGCGGGCAAGACATTTTCACCGGCAAAGCGCAGTGCAGCAGTTGTCATAGCGGCCGTTTTCAGACCAACCATAGCTTTCATGGCATTGGCATTCCTCAATTTGGCCCGGGTAAAGCGGCGCGTTTTGAAAGCCATAACCGGGATGAGGGCCGCGGCCGCGTGACCGGACAGCTGGCTGACTTTTACACTTTCCGCACCCCCAGCCTGCGCAATGTGACTCTGACTGGTCCTTACGGCCATAATGGCGCGTTCACAGACTTGCGCGAGATGGTGGCGTTCCACACCCAAGCAGTGTCTGAACATGAATTTGACCAAGAGCAGGTAGTCCTACCTGTCTTTGACGCGCCAAACGATTGGGATGCGTTTACTGACCAGCAAGCTGTGGCTGACATCAAAGCCGCCAGCAGTGCTCCGGTGATTTCTTTGTCTGAAGGTGAAATGGATGACTTGATTGCATTTTTGGACGCTTTGACGGACGTCAACTGGCGAACCCGCGGGCTTGGCGTCCCTGAAGCCGTGCCCAGCGGATTGCCAGTGGATCGGTAAATCGGATCGCTAGCGCAGGCTGACCTTCACTCCATCATCCGTCACAACAATGCTCTGATTGGTTGAAACGTCTATCCAAGCGGAGACAGATTGATCGGGGCGGATCAATCTCAGCTTTGCTCCTTTCAAGCCACCCAGACCAAAGTGCTGCGCGCCTAGACTGCCACCAGCGTGACCACCGCCGATCGTGACTTCACGCACTTGCACACGATCGCCCGTATCCACTTCAATAAAATAGCCGACCCCTGCTCTGTTTACGCCTTTGACGTCCAACGAAGCAGCGAGCCAATTTCCCGCGTCGGTTATGTTCTCAAACAGCTCTGCATCAACACGCCGGTTCACAACCAAGAGGTCCAACCGACCATCGTTATTGAGGTCGGCGAGCAAGCCACCGCGGGAGCGGTGCACGCTCGACACGCCAGCAACTTCGCCTACTTCTTCAAAGGTTCCGTTTGGGTTTTGAATCAAAAGGTTATTCGGATCATCCATCGCCGCAACAGGCATCTGATCCACATTGCCTTTGGCAACAAAGATATCGTCTAGGCCGTCATTCTGCACATCAACAAAGGCTGCATGCCAACCGGTCGAAGGCCGTCCGTCACCGCCGGTGTATGGGCGATGAGCGCTGATGCCGATCTCATAAGGCGCGTTTGCGTAAGCCGGGCCTTCCCCATCCGCATCAAAATACTGGAATTTCTGATCGCCCATGGATGTCAGATAGACATCCGAGTAGCCGTCCCCATTCATATCGCGCGATGCGATGCCCATGCCCCAAAGCTGATAGTCTGCCCAGCCATCTGCTTCGCCATAAAGCCGAGGCGTCTCGCTCATAGCCCAAAGCTGTTCCTGCCCGCCGCGCACATAGTAGTGCCGATCGTTGCTGACGCGCAGGTCTTGGCGACCGGAACGGTCCCAGTCCGTAAACAGCATCGAAAGCGCACAATAGCCCGGGGCAAGTTCTGTTGGCTTGCCGTAGCTCTCCCCATCCGGACGGTACAAAAGCGTGACATCACAGGCCTCAAACGGCCCATCTGGATTGCTGCGGTCCACATAGGTGCCAAAGGCAAGCGTCGGAAGACTGTTGCCTTCTTCCCAAGTGGCCGAAAAGGCCGTGGTCCAATGATCGCCAGAGCCAAATCCTAATTCCGGCCCAAATGGCGCAAACCCACATGCCCCGTCTCCTTTAAGAAGCAAATCCGCGCCAACCCGCAATACCGCGAGGTCCAAGTGGCCATCGGCATCGATATCAAGTGGATACGCACCTGTGACACCCGTGATCGTTTGAAAGTCAGCTTTGGCAAACGCAATCGCTTCGCCCGCAACCGAAGCGTTGACCATCAGTTGCGCGGGGTTCTCGCCCCCTGCCAAAACAACATCCATCAAGCCGTCGCCATTGCAATCGAACCCCGCGACACCACCGCCGACGAAATGCTCCCAACCGCCGTTATAGACATGGCTTGGCAAGGGGCGAGCTTCAAAACTGGGCAGATCCAGCGCCATCGCTGATGTCCCTGCCAAAGCAAACAGACCCGCGAACTTAACTCGCATTCTTCGCCAACTCCCGGATTTTTGACGCTGCCACACCATCTAATGCGTACGCTGCCGCCCCTTTGGCCCACATTTCATCGCCCCATTGGTGCGCGATGACTTCTGTCGGTTCCACGTCGATAGCAATCATATGAGCGCGCATCTCTCGTTTGACTTCTTTGAGGTCCAAATGATCAAACGCAGCGCGGCCGCCCGCCAAAATGATGAGTTCAGGGTCGAAAATGTTCACCACATTGGCCAGCCCCATGGCGAACATTTTGCCTGCCCGTTCAAAAACCGCGTTTGCAAGTGGATTTCCGCTCTGCGCCATTTTCCAAAGGGTGGTGAGATCGGTCAGCGGCTCCCCCGCGATCACCGCATTTGCTTCGCGCAACAAGGCATAGTCACCGACATAGGCTTCCAAGCAGCCACGTTGGCCACATTGGCACAAAGCGCCTTCAAACTGCACCTTGGCGTGCCCGAATTCAGCACCGGTGCCCCGTGTGCCGCGATAGATTTTGTCGTCAATCACGATGCCCATGCCGACACCATGCTCGATAGTAATAACGATGAAATTCGAGAGGTTTCGCCCGTGACCAAATAGCTGTTCTGCCTTTGCCACGAGGTTGGCGTCATTCTCGACCAGTACGGGACAATGAAAAACCTTCTCAAAGGTTTCGCCGATGTCCACATTGCGCCGATCCAAAGAGGGTGACCAATGCACAAATGAACGCGGCGCATCGATCAACCCTGCCAAGCCGACACCGATGGCCGAAATATCAGAAAGCTCCATGCCCGCCTTTTGGCTGGTCATCAACAAGGCCCTGAGGATTTCTTCTGCCAATTCTTCCGGCGTCATGCTTGGGTTTGTCAGCGTGTATTCGTGGTTTGCTAGCTCTTTCCCTGCAAAATCCACGATCATCGTCGAAAGCGTCTCGCGGGCAACTTTGACTCCCGCAACTGGAAACGCGTCACCGCGGATCTTCAACGCCACACGCGGTCGACCGCGTTTCGCTTTTTGACGAGGTTCATCCGGAACGATTTCTTCAATCAGTCCCGTCTCCATCAATTCGGATGTGATGGCAGTAACAGTGGCCGGGCTTACACGGGTTTCTTTGGCAATATCGATTCGCGCGATGTTGCCCGCTTTCCGAATCGCTTCGAGAATTTGCGCCCGTCCAACGCCTCTCTGCTCCTCCACATGTTTTAGTTTTTGCACGCTTTCCCCTCCCAGGAGTGCGCGAATACTTATTTATTTTAGCAAAACAAGCAATCGCTTCCCGAAACCATACAATATTTAATTTGACGTTCAAAATAAATTAATGTTAGCGTTATTAGGCAATCGGATTGGGTAGCAGTCCGACAAGCAATCTTAATGGGAGGAAGAATATGAAATTCTTTGGTGGAATTTCGCTCGCAGCCGTAATCGCAGTTACCGGCTCCGCAGCATTTGCAGACGACATCACCGTTGGCGTGAGCTGGTCAAACTTTCAGGAAGAACGCTGGAAGACAGACGAAGCAGCCATTCTTGGCGCATTGGACGCAGGCGGCGCGACTTACGTATCCGCGGACGCGCAGTCGTCTTCATCTAAACAGCTGTCTGACATCGAAAGCCTGATCGCTCAGGGTGTTGATGCGCTGATCGTTCTGGCGCAAGACGCACAGGCCATTGGCCCAGCGGTTCAAGCGGCTGCAGACGAAGGCATTCCTGTAATCGCGTATGACCGTCTGATCGAAGACAACCGCGCATTCTACCTGACATTCGACAACGTTGAAGTTGGCCGTATGCAGGCGCGCGCTGTTTTTGAAGCGGCACCAAAAGGTCGTTATGTCATGATCAAGGGCTCCCCGACTGACCCGAACGCAGACTTCCTGCGCGGCGGTCAGCAAGAGATCCTGCAAGCGGCAATCGACTCTGGTGACGTGACCATCGTTGGCGAAGCCTACACCGATGGCTGGCTGCCAGCGAACGCACAGCGCAACATGGAACAGATCCTGACAGCAACAGACAACGGCGTTGACGCGGTTGTAGCGTCTAACGACGGTACTGCAGGCGGTGTTGTTGCAGCTCTGACAGCACAAGGCATGGAAGGCCTGCCAGTGTCTGGCCAAGACGGCGACCACGCAGCTCTGAACCGCGTTGCAAAAGGTCACCAGACCGTGTCCGTTTGGAAAGACGCACGTGAGCTGGGCAAAGCAGCCGGTGAGATCGCAGTCGCTCTCGCAGGCGGCGCTATGAACAAAGACGTTGACGGCGCGCAGTCCTGGACATCCCCAGGCGGCACCACAATGTCTGCAGTGTTCCTGGCACCAGTGCCTGTGACCGCAGCGAACCTAACCGATGTTGTTGACGCAGGTTGGATCACCAAGGACGCTCTGTGCCAAGGTGTAACCAACGGCCCAGCACCTTGTAACTAATACTTAAAATCGCAGGTGCGCCCACGCCAACTTGGGGCGCCCCTCGCCACAACGCTTGCTACTGGAATTCGGACATGACCGACACCACGACGCAGCCAATCCCGAGCAGTAAACCACGTAACTTGTTCCAGCAATTGGAACTGGATACGCGTTTGCTGGGTATGATTGGCGCATTCATCATTCTCTGTATCGCGTTTAACGTGCTGACAGATGGGCGCTTTTTGACACCGCGCAATATCTTTAACCTTACGATCCAAACCGTATCCGTCGCCATTATGGCCACAGGGATGGTGTTTGTGATTGTCACACGCCACATCGACCTCTCTGTTGGTGCATTGTTGGCCACCACCTCTGCCGTCATGGCAATGGTGCAGACCGAAGTGCTCCCTCAGACGCTCGGTATGGGCCTAAACCACCCCGCCACTTGGGCCATCACCATTGTCGTTGGCCTCGCTGTTGGCACACTGGTCGGCGCATTTCACGGCTGGATGGTTGGCTACCTAGCGATCCCGGCCTTTATCGTTACTCTGGGCGGCTTCCTCGTCTGGCGGAACGTGGCTTGGTACCTGACCGATGGTCAAACCATTGGCCCATTGGACGGCAACTTCCTGATGTTTGGCGGCACAAACGGTACGCTCGGCACCACCTGGAGCTGGATCATTGGCATCGTCGCCACCGTGCTCGCACTGCTGACACTTTGGAATGCGCGCCGCGCGAAAGCCGGTCATGGCTTCCCCGTGAAACCCATCTGGGCAGAAGTCACCTTTTCCTTGGTCATCTCTGGTACAATTCTGGGCTTCATCTGGATCCTGAACTCTTACAACATCCCATCCCGCCGTTTGGCACGCATGTTTGAAGCACGCGGCGAAACAATGCCGGAAGGTCTTGTTGTGGGCTACGGCCTGCCACTGTCCGTGTTCATCTTGATCGCCGTTGCGGTTGTGATGACGGTCGTTGCACGCCGCACCCGCTTTGGTCGCTACATTTTCGCAACTGGCGGCAACCCAGATGCAGCTGAATTGTCAGGCATCAACACTCGCATGCTGACAGTGAAGATCTTCGCTTTGATGGGCTTCTTGTGTGCACTGTCTGCTGTCGTGGCCTCTGCCCGTCTGGCAAACCACTCTAACGACTTGGGCACATTGGACGAACTTCGCGTGATTGCGGCGGCTGTTATCGGCGGCACGGCACTCTCTGGCGGTATCGGCACCATCTATGGCGCCATCCTTGGTGCTCTGATCATGCAAGCGCTGCAGTCGGGTATGGCGATGGTTGGCGTGGACGCGCCGTTCCAGAACATCGTTGTTGGCTCAGTTCTCGTTCTCGCGGTTCTGATCGACATCATCTACCGCAAACGTCTTGGTGCGAAGTAAGGGAGGGCAGAGATATGACCAAATCACCCAAAGAACTCCGTGCTGAAGGCGCAACGCCTCTGGTGGAAATGGATGACATCTCCATCTCTTTCGGCGGCATCAAAGCGGTAGACAGCGTTAGTGTTGATCTTCAACCGGGCGAAGTTGTGGGCCTTCTGGGCCACAACGGGGCCGGTAAATCGACACTGATCAAGATCCTGTCTGGCGCATATCAGAAAGACTCCGGCGAAATCCGCATTGACGGTAAGCCGGTCGAGATCACCAACCCGCGGGATGCCAGATCCCACAATATCGAGACCATCTACCAGACCCTAGCCTTGGCGGATAACCTCGATGCGGCGTCGAACCTCTTTTTGGGACGCGAGTTGGTGACCCCCACAGGCCTGGTGGATGACTCTGCCATGGAAGCGGAATGCCGTAAGATCTTTAAGCAGCTCAACCCGAACTTTCAGAAGTTCAACGAGCCGGTATCCGCCCTTTCTGGGGGACAACGCCAATCTGTGGCCATTGCACGCGCTGTTTATTTCAACGCGCGCATCCTGATCATGGACGAGCCAACAGCGGCGCTTGGCCCGCATGAAACGCAAATGGTTGCAGAGCTTATTCAGCAACTGAAAGCGCAAGGCATCGGCATCTTCCTGATTGACCACGACGTGCATGCAGTCATGGAACTTTGTGACCGCGCGAGCGTTATGAAAAATGGCCAACTTGTAGGCACGGTGGACATCGAAGATGTCACCGACGACGACCTTCTTTCCATGATTATTCTTGGAAAAAAACCAGGAGAAGCAGCGGCATAACGCTGCTTCCAACCCTTAATCTTGCCACCCACAGCATCCCGTGGGTGGCAAGAGAGCTGAATTCATCGCAGCTCGAAACCCCGGAGACTTAAGATGACTATGTTCGAAACTTTTCAGACGGTGACCTATGAAGGGGCCGATAGCGACAATCCCCTCGCCTTCCGTCATTACGACGCGAAAAAGCAAGTCATGGGCAAATCGCTTGAAGAGCACCTGCGCTTCGCCGTGGCCTATTGGCATTCCTTTGCTTGGGAAGGCGGCGATCCATTTGGTGGGTCTACGTTCCAGCGTGATTGGCATCCGCAAAACAGCATGGAAAATGCATTCAAAAAGGCCGATGCCGCATTTGATTTCTTCCGTGTTTTGGATGTGCCTTATTTCTGCTGGCATGACCTGGACCTGCGCCCAGACCAAGGCAATTTCGCCGACAACCTGGCAACCCTTGATCAGATCACCGACTATCTGGGTGAGAAGATGGAGCAGGTTGGCACCAAACTGCTCTGGGGCACCGCGAACATGTTCAGCGAGCGTCGCTGGATGTCTGGCGCGTCCACTAACCCTGACCCAGACGTATTCGCATTCGCTGCGGCAACGGTGAAAAGCTGCATGGACGCGACCCACAAAATGGGTGGTGAGAACTATGTGCTTTGGGGTGGCCGTGAAGGGTATGAAACCCTGCTGAACACCAATATGGGCCAAGAACTGGACCATATGGGCCGCTTCTTGAACATGGTTGTGGATTACAAACACAAGATCGGCTTCAAAGGCGCGATCTTGGTAGAGCCAAAGCCACAAGAGCCGTCCAAACACCAATATGACTTTGACGCGGCAACCTGCATTGGCTTCCTGCGCAAATACGGTTTGGAAAACGAGGTCAAACTGAACCTTGAACAGGGTCACGCGATCTTGGCGGGTCATAGCTTTGAGCACGAAATCGCTGTGGCAGCGGCGGATGGTATGCTGGGGTCCATCGACATGAACCGCAACGACTATCAGTCCGGCTGGGATACCGACCAGTTCCCGAACAACACCCCTGAAGTTGCGCTGTGCTACTACCATATCCTCAAGGCCGGCGGTCTGGGCTCTGGCGGGACCAACTTTGACGCCAAAGTGCGTCGCCAGTCCCTGACTGCAGAAGACCTGATCGCGGCACATGTCGGCGGCATGGACATCTGTGCCCGTGGTCTGGAAGCCGCGGCGGCAATGCTGGAAGACGGTGGTCTAGAGGACGCCCTGTCCGAACGGTATGCCGGCTGGGAAACCCCAGAAGCGCAAGCCATGTTGGAAAGCGATTTCGAAAGCATCGCGGCGCGGGTTGTGGCGGAAGATATCCGTCCAGAGCCGAAATCTGGTCGCCAGGAAATCCTTGAGAACTACGTAAACCGTTTCGTCTAGATCCTAAATTTAGACTGGTGAAATGGGGCCCTTTCGGGCCCCATTTTTTTGTGCCGTCCACCGGCGGCAGACCACAAATGTTTTCCTTTTGTTCTCACCAATGGTAGTCTCATCCAATGATGCGCGCTGCCCTGCCATTTTTTCCGTTAAGCAAAGGTCGCACCCATGAAGTCTGCGGTGCGGGTGCCTATGGCTTTGCCTTCTCGCTGGCAGCACATCTAGGTGAGAATTTCCTTTGGATCCGAGAGACTTGGGAGCCGACCCAGCTCAACCCAAATGGAATCACCGCCTTTCTCGATCCTTCCAAGATCCTGCTGGGGCACACCAAAGATCAGCTGGAATCACTGGCCGTGGCGGAAGAAGCACTGCGCTCTGGTGCCCTGCCCCTTGTGGTGATTGCGCTGAGCAAACCCATTGGCCTGACTGAGGGACGTCGCCTGCAACTGGCTGCCAGAGATGGAAAATCCGTCGGCCTCGCCATTATCCCCGAAGGCATGGGCAGCAATGCAGCAGAGACCCGGTGGCAATGCCGGCCGGCGTTTTCGCCCCATGCCTCACCCTATGACTCGACTCTGAACCGGTGGGAACTTATAAAGAACAAATCAGGAACATTGGGTGTCTGGCATGTTCGATGGGATACAGCGTCGCGTCGTCTCGATCTGGTTTCCGCGTCTGGCGAGTGACCGGTATCTGAGGGCTTGCCCGATTGAAGCCCCCTTTGCGCTGACCCTGAAACAGAACAATGCAAACCGGATTTATTGCCTCAATCAAGCGGCCACAGATCAGGGGTTGGAACGGGGCATGTCCTATTCAGACGCCCGCGCCTTTTGCCCCAGCCTGCAAAGCTCGCAGGCCAAACCCGAACAGGATGCAAGGTTTCTCAATATTTTGCGCCGTTGGGCTACACGCTATTGCCCTTGGGTGGGGCTCGAAGGCGAAGACGGGCTGATTTTGGATGTCACCGGTTCCACCCATTTGTTTGGGGGCGAAGAGGCACTGGTCGCCGATCTGCGCGCGCGGCTCGGCAAAGCCGGGCTGGGGGCGCAGATCGGCCTTGCGGATACCCGTGGGGCCGCTTGGGCGCTGGCCCATTTCGGCGAGGGTATCGCTCCAACGGGTGACATGCTGAGCGCGCTGAAATCCCTGCCCATTGCAGCGCTGCGATTGCCGGACGACACCTCCGTTGCTCTTCAGCGCCTCGGCCTGCGCAAGGTGGGGGATCTGGCCGACACGCCCCGCGCGCCTTTCGCTCGGCGCTTTGGGCGCGACCCGCTGATGCGGCTTGATCAAGCGCTTGGAAAGCAACCGGAAGAGATCACACCCCTTGCGGAACCACCCCATTACGGGGTGCGGATCACTTTGCCAGAACCTATTGGGCTGCTCAGTGATGTCATGTCCGGCACCGAGCGACTGCTGACGCAACTCTGCGCCAAGCTGAAATCCCAAGAGATGGGGGCACGGCAGCTTTGCGTGACCCTCAGGCGGGTGGATCAGGGCCACCAGCAAGTTGAACTCCGCCTGGCGCGACCCTTACGCGATGCCCAGCGCATCCTGCCTTTGTTTGAGCGCGGCATGACCGAAATCGATGCCGGTTTCGGCATTGACCAATTGCGCCTTGAAGCCACCCAAGTGGAACCCCTGCCCGTTCAGCAGATCAGCCATGTGATTGGCAAGGATAAGAACAAGTTAGACGATCTGGTCACCCGCCTTGGCACCCGCATTGGGTTGGAAAACATCACCCGGCTTTTGCCCGCTGACAGCCATATCCCTGAGCGGAGTTTTATCACCTCCCCCGTGGCCTATAGCGAACCAGACAGCAGCTGGCCTCATACCCATCCACGCCCGGTCTGCCTGTTTCCCCCGGAAGCCATCGCCGCATCAGGCAATCAACCACCGGAACGCTTCCGGTGGAGGCGCATGTCGCTTGCCTTGGGCCGTGCCACAGGTCCCGAGCGCATCGCACCGGAATGGTGGTTCTCTGATGACAACTGGCGGGCGGGCGTGCGGGATTATTGGCGCGTGGAAACCACTCAGGGCCGCCGCCTGTGGATGTTTTATACCCCCCAAGACCCGGGTTGGTATGTGCAAGGGGAGTTCGCATGAGCGCCAAACACAAACATCCCCCCGCCTATGTGCCCTACGCCCCTTTCGCGCCCACAGAGCCCTATGCCGAACTCTGTGTGACCAGCAATTTCACCTTCCTTACCGGGGCCTCCCATCCCGAAGAGCTGATGGTGCGCGCTGCCGAACTGGGGTTGTCGGCCATTGCCATCACCGACCGCAACTCCCTTGCAGGGGTTGTGCGCGCATGGAGCGCCCTGCGTGAACTCAAACGCGAGAGCCAAGACGCCTTGCAAATCCGGTCTCAGCAGCAAATCGACTCTTCCTCGCGTCAGCCGATTGGTCCCAAAGACGACATCGCCAAGCCCGACATCCTCAGCCTACCCAAACTGATCGTCGGCAGCCGTTTGGTGCTGCAAGACAGCCCGGTCCACTGGGTCGCCCTGCCCCGGGACCGGGTGGCCTACGAGCGGCTCACCCGCCTGTTGACCCTTGGCAAACGCCGGGCCGAGAAAGGCCAATGCACGCTTTACACCAAAGACTTGCTTGGCGGCTGTAAAGGTATGATCCTCATCGCCCTGCCCCAAACCCGGCTGACGGCGGCCACAGGCGATATCCAAACCATGCGCCGCACCTTCCCAAACCACGTTTTTCTGGGGGCCGCGCCGCGCTATGATGGCAGCGATCAGGCATACCTGACGGCCTGCGCCAAGCTTTCGCAAAAAACCTCTGCCCCCATGGTGGCGGTTGGCGATGTCTTGATGCATCGCGCCAATCGCCGGCAGGTGGCCGATGTGCTGACCTGCATGCGTGAACACATCACCATTGATGAAATCGGCACCCGCGCCCTGCCCAATGGCGAACGCCGCCTGAAATCCGGCGCGGACCTTGCGCGGCTTTTCCGCAAACACCCCGCCGCCCTGCGCCGCACCGTCGAAATCGCCGATCGGTGTAGCTTTGATTTAGGAGAGTTGTCTTACGAATACCCCCACGAGGAAACCGAAGAGGAAACCCCGCAGGACCGGCTAGAGCGGCTCGCCCACGAAGGATTGCAGCGCCGCTATCCTGATGGTCCAACACCAAAGGCGCTGGAACTCATGGAGAAGGAGCTAAAGCTCGTCAAAGATCTTGATTTTCCAGCCTATTTCCTCACCGTGCATGACATTGTGCAATTCGCGAAATCCCAAGGCATCCTCTGCCAAGGGCGTGGATCTGCGGCCAATTCCATCCTGTGTTATCTGCTGGGTATTACGGATGTCAGCCCGGACATGATCACAATGGTCTTTGAACGGTTCGTGTCCAAATACCGTGGTGAGCCGCCGGATATCGACGTGGATTTCGAACATGAACGCCGCGAAGAGGTCATTCAGTGGATCTATCAAAAATACGGCCGCCACCGCGCCGGGCTTTGCGCCACGGTCACCCATTTTCGCTCGCGCGGGGCGATCCGTGAGGTGGGCAAGGTCATGGGCCTGTCCCAAGACGTCACCGCCGGGCTGTCCAGCCAGATCTGGGGCATTGGCAATGGGGGCGTCGAAGAAGAACGCATTCGCGAGCTGGGCTTGGACCCGAGCGACAAGCGCCTGATGCAGACCATTCACCTGATTAAAGAGATCATCGGCTTTCCCCGGCATCTGTCTCAACATGTGGGAGGCTTTGTCATCACACGCGGGCGGTTGGACGAACTTTCGCCCATTGAAAACGCAGCGATGGAAGACCGCACGGTCATTGAATGGGACAAGGATGACATCGACGCGCTGGGGATTTTAAAGGTCGATATTTTAGGGCTTGGGATGCTCAGCTGCATCCGCAAGGCTTTTGCACTGATGTCCGAGCATGATGGCCAGAACCTGAGCATCGCCAAGGTCCCGCAAGAGGACAAAGCCACCTATGACATGCTCTGTCAGGCGGATGCGGTTGGGGTGTTTCAGGTGGAAAGCCGCGCGCAGATGAACTTTCTGCCCCGCATGCGCCCCCAGACCTTTTATGACTTGGTAATTGAAGTGGCGATCATTCGCCCCGGCCCGATCCAAGGCGATATGGTGCAGCCCTATATTCGGCGCAGGAATGGGTTGGAAAGCCCAGAACCTTTTGGTCCTGAACTGGAAAAAGTCACGGAACGCACCCTTGGCGTACCGCTGTTTCAGGAACAAGCCATGCAGATCGCCGTGGTCGGGGCCGGTTTCACGGCGGAAGAAGCGGACCACCTGCGCCGGTCGCTGGCATCATTTCGGCGCATGGGCACCATTGGCAGTTTCCGTGATAAGTTCATCCAAGGCATGCTGAAGAAGGGCTACACCCCGGAAATCGCCGACCGCTGTTTTTCCCAAATCGAAGGTTTCGCCGATTACGGCTTCCCGGAAAGCCATGCGGCGGCCTTTGCCATGCTGGCTTATGTCTCTGCTTGGATGAAACGCCACCACCCGGCGATCTTTTCCTGTGCTTTGCTGAACTCCCAACCCATGGGGTTTTACGCCCCCGCCCAAATCGTGCGTGATACGCGCGAGCATAACGTCGAGGTCCGCCCGATCTGTGTGAACCATTCCACTTGGGACAATACACTTGAACGGCGCACGGACGGCGCTCTCGCCCTGCGCCTTGGGTTTCGCCAGATCAAAGGGTTCAAAGAAGAGGATGCCGGTTGGATTGTCGCCGCCCGTGGCAATGGCTATCCCGACCCCGAAGCGCTCTGGCTACGTGCAGGATTGCGCCCCGATGCGCTGACCCGTTTGGCCGAAGCGGATGCGTTTTCTGATATGGGACTAACCCGCCGGGATGCGCTTTGGCAGGTGAAAGCCATTCGCAGTCAGAAACCCCTGCCGCTGTTTAACGACCCAATCGATGGCGAAGGCATCCATGAACCCCGCGTAGATCTGCCCACCATGCAGCTTAGCGAAGAAGTGGTCGAAGACTACGTCTCTACCCGCCTGACCCTGCGCAGTCACCCGATGGAGCTGCTGCGCCCCCTGATCCCTGACCTCACCCCCCACGCGGCGCTGTTTGATGTGCCGCTCGGCCAACACAGCGTCTGCGGCTTGGTGATCACCCGACAACGACCCGGCACGGCCTCTGGGGTGATCTTCATCTCATTGGAAGATGAAACCGGGGTCTGCAATGTGGTTGTCTGGCCGAAAATATATGAACAATTCCGCCGGATGGTTATGGGGGGACGGCTGCTGAAAATCTCGGGTTACCTGCAGCGGGAAGGCATCGTTGTGCATCTGATTGCGCAACATGTGGAGGATCTGTCTTATAAGCTCTCAGAGCTGGCACACCCGATGCCCGAGGCGCTGAGCACCGAAGCCGCTCGCACGGATGACACGCCCAAAACTGCGCGCTATCCAGCACGTGCAATGCATCCAAGAGAGCAAGCAAAACGGCTCTTTCCAAGCCGAGATTTCCATTAGATCCTGCGCCCATGAAGGACCTTATCTTCGCCGCATTTGGCCGATAGGGAAAATCCAAGCTAAAATAGCAAGAAACAAATGCAGAGCAGCTACGGATAAACAGCGAAAATGGTCATTCGTTTTCAAACACTTGCAGGCCTAAGATGAGCGGTGCCTCACCCCAAGCCTACCGCCCCGAAATCGACGGGCTGCGCGCCATCGCGGTGATCTCGGTGGTGCTTTACCATTTCGGGGTACCGCTACAGGGCGGCTTCACTGGGGTGGATGTGTTTTTTGTGATCTCTGGTTTCTTAATCGGCGGCATCCTTTGGCGAGAGCACCGCGATACCGGCCGCATCCGTCTAGTCGCATTCTACATCCGCCGCTTCCGCCGCCTGGCACCCGCGTTTTTCACGATGCTTTTTGCAACATTTGCGTTGGGATGGTTCATCCTTCTCCCCTTTGAGTATCGCGAATTTGCGAAATCCGCGATTGCGGCCACGGTTTATCTGTCCAACGTGCTGTTCTTCCGCAGCGCCGGGTATTTTGACACGGTGTCCGAAGAAAAGCCCCTGCTCCACACGTGGTCTTTGGCTGTCGAGGAACAGTTTTACATCGTCCTGCCGCTGCTCTTTATTGCCCTCGCATGGGCGCGCAAAAGCTTCCTTCTCACGCTTGGTATTGTGTGGATTGGCTCCCTGATCGCATGCATTGTCTTAACGCCAAACCACCCCACAGCGACGTTCTTCCTGTTCCCATTCCGCGCATGGGAACTGCTGTCAGGCGTTCTATTGGCAATCTATGTGGCAGAGCGGCGAACCCCGATTGAACTTCCAGCAAGCGTTTCAATCTTGGGTCTTATCTGCCTCATCGCATCATTTGCATTGATCCCCGCCGGCGAAAAATTCCCAGGATACCTCGCGGTCCTGCCGGTATTTGGCACCGTGCTTTTGTTACTCAACGGGGCTTCAAACAACGTCGTAAACGCAACTCTTTCGCGCGCGATTCCGGTCTTTTTTGGCAAGATATCTTATTCGCTTTACCTCTGGCATTGGCCAATCCTCGTCCTCGCACTTTATCTGCGTGGCGAATTCGGCGGCCCCATAGAAATCGCTGCCTGGCTGCTGGTGTGCCTTGTCATCGCAACGCTCAGCTGGCGCTTTGTCGAGTTGCCGGTACGCAAAAGCCAATCCATCAGCGGCAGAATGATCTTTGGTGGGACGGTCGTGGCCTCTGGCCTCGCGCTCGCGATTTCCGCGGGTGTTTTCAAACAAAACGGCATCACCACGCGTTTTACTGAAACCGCGCAGACCCATATTGGGGCAACCGCGGACTTCTTGCAGGATTGGAGCAGATGCGAGGTGCATGCAGATGGTCCATTCAAAGGGTTGGAGCTTTGCCCAATTGGACCCGAAGGTGCGCCAAAACTGCTCGTCTGGGGAGACAGCCATGTGCGTGCTTTGCGCGAGGGGCTAGATCTTGCGAGCCATGAAGCGAACACCCCCGGTGTCATCATCTGGCGCGCAGGGTGCCCACCACTCTTTGGGCTTGAGAAAGTCGAAAACAGCGCGACCCCGTCTCAGAATTCTGCCTGCGGTGAAGCGAACAGACAGATTGATGTCGCTTTGTCTCAGATGCCTTCGCTCGAAACCATCCTACTTGTCGGGCGCTGGACCTATTATTGGTCCGGAACAGGTGACGGTCTGGACGAGCATAATGAGATCACGGTCATGGCAAGCGCGGATCCGAACCAACCGCAAACCGAAGCGCTGCACGAAGCCGCCAAGACAACGGTCGAACGGCTCATGTCTTCCGGCAAAAAGGTCTTTGTATTTGAGCAACCTCCAGAGGTCGCCGGATATGACAGCCGGCTAGCAGCGCGCCACCATGCGCTAAGCACTGTGCCATTTTCGAATACGAAAACCATCGACACAGACATGAACCTCAGCGACGTGGCTGACAGGCAGGATGGTTTCAACGGTGTTTGGACTGCATTGGAAGCAGACGCAAAAATCAAAATCATCCGCAGCTGGGAGCAATTCTGTGACGATGCAACCTGCTCGGCGATACATGACGGTATCGGCCAATATTTCGACAACAATCATTTGACCAACAGCGCCGCTCTCAGAATTCGCAACGTTTTTGAGCCGATCTTTGAAAGCAACGCGCAATGACGCATCCATTTGCACAGCAGAAATGGGACGTCATCGTGATTGGCACTGGAATGGGCGGCGGCACCATTGGCCGAGCCTTGGCCGAGGCAGGGAAAAAAGTGCTTTTTGTCGAGTTCGGGCGCGCGGGCAAGCGGTCTGAGGCCAACGGCCTCTCCGAAACCATTTTACCCAACGCACGATTGGCACGTGGACTGTGGCCGCAGCCCATGTCGGTTTCCCTGAACGGAAACACTTCAGAGTTTTTTGCGCCAATCGGGGCTGGCGTTGGCGGATCGTCTGTCTTTTACGCAGCAACTCTAGAGCGCCCCGAACGTCACGATTTGGAAACCACCGAAGCCATGGCTCACCCGACCGGGGGATGGGCCGTTGGATTTGATGCCATGCGCCCATGGTATGATGAGGCCTACAAACGATTTCAGGTGTATGGCGCACCGGACCCACTTTCAAAGGAACCCGCTGCCGCACTTAGGACGCCACCCGCTTTCAATGACACTGAAAACGCGCTGGTTGATGGGTTTCAACAGGCGGGCGCACATCCTTATCATGCGCATACAGCTCTGGTACCGGGCTCAAACTGTCGCGATTGCTTGGGCCGTAAATGCGCAAACCCCGAATGCAAGATGGATGGGCGCTCTGCAGGCGTGGAACCGGCCCTAAAAACCGGAAATGCCGCGCTTTTGACCGGCGCTAAAGTGACCCGTTTGTTGGGATCTAACCCCTCGATTGAGGGTGTCGAGGTCCTTCACAGCGGTCAAACCTTCAATCTAACCGCCGATCAATATGTGCTTGCCGCCGGAGCGTTGAACTCTCCCCGTATTCTCCTCGCCTCAAAGAGCGAGGCTTGGCCCGACGGCCCTTGTAACGAGAATGATCTGGTTGGACGGAACCTTATGTTTCACTTGAACGAGCTCTTTGCCTTTTGGCCTAAGGGCAAAGTCGAAACCCCAAAGCCGACCAAAGCGATTTCCGTACGTGATTTCTATGCCAGAGATGGCCAACGCTTTGGCACCCTGCAAGCCATGGGCATCAAAGCGTCCTATGGGGAAATCCACCACTATCTCTGTCTGATGATGGCACGCAGTCGGTCTGGGTCTTCTCGGTTGACCCGCGAACTTGCACGCATTCCTGCGGCGCTTGCGGAAAAACTCTGCGGCCACGCGCAAATCTTTGTGGGATTGATGGAGGATCTGCCTTACCCCGAAAACCGGGTCTTGTTCGACCAAGCTGCCCCGGATCAGATCAAGGTCGAATACCAATTTCATGATGAGCTGCTGAAACGTCGCAAAGCCTTTCGACGCGCCATTTTGAAGGGCACGAAGGGTATGCGTCGCGCGCCAATCAGCTTGGGAGCGGACCTAAATTACGGGCATCCAAGCGGAACGTTGTGTTATGGGACCGATCCAAAGAACAGCGTCTTGAACCGTGATTGCCGCGCTCATAACATCAAAAACCTATGGGTTGCCGACGCCTCTTTCATGCCCACATCGATGGGCGTAAATCCGAGCCTCACGATCGCCGCAAACGCTCTGCGGGTGGCTGATCGGCTGATGAACACCAAGGAAGACTGACATGAGACTATCACCTGATGAGGGAATTGCCGTTGTCACCGGTGGCGGATCAGGACTTGGACGTGCGTTGGTGATTGAACTAAGCCGTGCGGGCTTCACGGTGGTGGCCATCGGCAGGCGCTTGCCGGCAATTGAAGAAACCGCCAGCTTGGCACCGGGGTCAGTGCTCCCAGTCCAACTTGATGTGGCCGATGCCTCTGCCGTCACTAGCGCCTTCGAAAAAATCATCGAGGAACATGGCCCCATCGCGCTCTTGATCAACAACGCCGCCGTATACCCACAACAGGACATTTTGGACGAAACGACCGAGAGCTACTTTGAGACCCAAAATGTCAACTTTGGCGGTGTCGTGGCCTGCAGCTTAGCGGCGCTGAAAGACATGACGGAACGCGGAAAAGGCCGCATCCTCAACGTCGCCACATTTGCCGACCTGAACCCACTTCCCGGAGCCTCTGCCTATTCAGTTTCAAAAGGCGCTGCGCGCATATTTACCCGGGCGTTGATCGCCGATCTTAGTGACCGGTTTCCGGGCATCGTCATCAACGACTGGATGCCCGGTATGCTCGCCACCGAAATGGGCATTCCCAATGGTCTCGCCCCCGATGCGGCCGCAAAATGGGGCGCAGAGCTCGCGCAGAGAATGGAACCGTCCTACACTGGAGCGACTTTTGAGATGGATACAGAGATCCTGCCGCCTCGGGGATTGAAACAAAAACTCAAAGACCGACTGTTCATGCGCGCGCGGGCACCTCGCCGGTTGAGCTAGCTTCCAAACCGATTGTCCTCAAGCCGTTTGAGGCGACGGGAACGCATCAATCACATCTTTGGCTTTGACCAAACTGCGGCCTTCGCAAATGACGGTACCATCTTCCAAAATGCAGCTCGCCCAAAGATCAACGAGGTGTTTGTCGGCGCGTAAATCGGTGATCTCGACCTTTGCCGTGAGCGTCGCATCCAAAGGCGCGGGAGCTATAAATTTCAACTCTTGCTTGAGGTAGTTTGTGCCGGAACCCGGCAGTTTCACCCCTAATAAGTAGGAGAACAGCGCTGCAATGAGCGGTTCTGGAATCTCGGTGACCCGAACGCCACTAAGCTGTTCGTAAGTTATGAAATCGCGTTCTGAAAACGTGCGCGTAATCTGCGCAGATTGTCCGACCGTTAGCATAAGATCTCAGCCTCCCCGACAAGACATTCCGCTCCATCGTGCATCCGCGTGACACGCATCTCAATCACATGAGGCGTCTTTTGAATAAGCTTTAGAATAAGTTTCTCTTCAGCGAAGGCTGGGTTGGGGAACATGAGTTTTTGAGTCACAAATTGGGCCTGCGGCATGTGATGTTTCAATACGCCCCAAATCTTCGTGTAAATCAGCATTCCATGGCTGACTGTCCGACCAAATGCGGTGGTTGTGGCAAATGCAGGGTTCACGTGAATTGCGTTATCGTCGCCGGAAACCTCTGCAAAGCGATCAAACTCAGACTGGGTTGGGATCCAGAATTCTTCCAGGTCAATCATTGGAAAATGCCTCTCTGAGATCGGGTTTGCACACTTTACCTGCTGCAGTCCTAGGGAAGTCATCAACAATGCGAAGATGCGCGGGCACCTTGTAGGCGGCCAATCGCTCTCGACACCACGGGCGCAGGGTTTCTAGATCAACTGTCTCACCCGGGCGCAGCATCAGATAGGCCGCGCCAGTTTCACCCCATTTTGCATCGGGAACACCAATGACAGCGGTTTCTAAAATCGCCGGGTGGACATTCAGGACGCGTTCGACCTCTGCAGGATAGACGTTTTCGCCGCCAGAGATGAACATATCTTTGATGCGGTCCACGACGAAATAATATCCATCCCCGTCACGCCGCGCGACATCGCCAGTTGCCAACCAACCGTCATCCGTGAAGGTTTTGGCGGTGGCTTCAGGATTGCCAAAATAGCCTGGAGTGATCCCGGGACCGCGAAGCTGGACTTCGCCCGCACCTTCTTGACCATCTCTCACGCCATCTAGGCGCACTTCGACAAGGCTGCGCGGTTTGCCAATGGAGCCAATCTTTTTGGTCGCGTTCTCAGGGTCCATTAGGAATACCGTCGGTCCAGTTTCTGTCATGCCCATACCGTTGAGCACCTTTGCCCCCATGCCAGAAAACTGCAGGATCAAGGGTTCAGGCAGTGGCGCGCCACCACAGCCACAGCGGATGTTGGTCCAATCAATGGCCTCGATATCTGGCCAGAGAGAGAGCGCCTGATAGACCGCAGGAACCGCAAAGAACTGACTGATCTTGCCGGACGATAATAGTGCAACCATCGTCTCGGCATCAAAATTTGGAATAATTGTCGAGGAGCCACCCGTGAGGAACAAAGGCATGGTGTAGAGATTTATTCCTGCGGTATGGAACAATGGCAGGAAGCAAACACTCTGGTCTTTCGATGTGATCTCAATTGCTTGACCGATATTGACCAAATTTGCCCATGCCATGCGCGCGGTTTGGATAACTGATTTCGGGAGGCCGGTGGTGCCAGACGTGAACAATAGATACCAAGGCCGTTCGGCAGGTATCGCTTCATTCAAAGAGGGCCCGCCCGTTTCGATCCAACTAGCAAAGTCTTCTGCAAGGCTCACGAGCGGCGACCTGATGGCTTCAGCAACTGCCTTTGCGGTTTCCTGATGTGCAGCATCTGTCAGCAATAGCGAAACCCCAACCTGTTTCACTGTCTCGATCAACTCAGCAGCGGGTTGGCGCCAGTTGAGTGGACACAGGATCACGCCGGTCTTTTGGCAGGCAAAAAGCGCGACGAAAAATTCTGCGCAGTTGTGGCAAAGAATGGCGACACGATCCCCATCCGCAAGGCCAGAGGAAGTAAACCCGGCTGCGACCGCGTTTGCGGCATCGTTGATCTCAGAAAAAGTCCAATCCCGCCTCGACGTCGTATCGTGAAACGCCAAATTGCTTGGCGTCAGCTCCGCTCGTTTGGCGGCCATATCTGGGATTACATCAAACATCACACCTACCCTGCCGTTTGCAGAAACCCTTCCATGCGAGAAAGTGTTTCCTGGCGACCAATCAGGTTTTCAAATGCCGAAGTCTCTGCCCCTAGCCCCTGCTGTACCTCCGCAAGCGTGCGTGCGTTCCAAAGCAATGATTTTGTTGCCAAGGCAGACCCGACATCCAATTGATCCAGCAATGTGAGCGCCTGAGCATCGGGATCACTATCCACCGCCTGCACCAATCCCAACTCATGTAATTTGGCCGCGTTGTATCGATGGTTAGACATCAACCACCCTCTGGCATGACCGGTGCCGATCAACTTTGGCAACACGGCTGTCCAGCCTCCATCTGGCGCAAACCCGACGGCACTGTAGTAAGGTTGCATGAATGCGTCGGGAGCAGCGGTCGCCAGATCAGATCCAAAAACCAGGCCAGCGGCACCTCCGGTTACGGCCCCACGTATTGAAACAGCAATAATAACGGGCATTGAAAGCATTCGAAGAACAAGATCTTGCAGCGCCGGAACAACGGATTTGGCGTATTGTTCAGCATTGCCATTCTGCGCGGCCTCATAAAACCGACCAACGTCACCACCTGTAGAAAAGTTGCGGCCACTGCTCAGCAAAACTTTGGTGACCCCAGACCGTTCAATCGCATCAAATGCGCCGCGCAATTCCGACAGCAATCCCGGCTCTAATGCGTTTGAACGTGGCGCATTCATCTTGATGCGAAAACACGGCTCAAGCCCCGGTAAGATCATCTGTTCGCACGCGACCCCGCTCATGGTGCCAGCCCCTTGCAAATGAACCGGTGAGCCTCTTCCACTACGTGGTCTAGATCAACATCATCGTCCCATAGGACAAACCGTTCGCCCAGCGCTTTCGCAGCCCCCATCAATGCCCATGCGCGAACCTCGGCATCGCCCGGAGAGATCTCGCCTTTCTCGACCGCTTGATCAAGTTGATCGGCATAGGCCTTTCCAAACTCTGTGTAATACTCACGGTATGCGTCAGGGTCGACAAAACGTGCTTCCTCAACGATGCGATATTGCATTGGGCGATCACGCACGACCGTAAGATAGGCCAATAGCCCGGCTCGTTCCGCTTCCAGGCGGTTCTTTGCGCCCGCAACTTGCTCCGCAGCTTGGGAACGCGTGGCGTGCCCCATATCCTGAACCAACTCGCGGAACAGTTCATCTTTGCTAGCGAAATAAATGTAAAACGTTCCCAGCGCCGTTTGAGCAGCGCGTGTGATATCGGCAATGGATGCCGCCGCAAAACCTTGTTGACCGATCACTTGCTCTGCTGCCGCAAGAATTTGGGCGCGTCGTTCAAGTCCACGTTTGGTTTTTGGTTTGGCGGATGCTGGTTTGTTCATGACTTCACTTCTTGCTTTGGCGCGATTGCCGCCAAGTTATTTTCCTTAACGAAGTCACACAGGGCCTCGCAAAACGCATCGGGCTCTTCCAAATGAGGCGAGTGCCCGGAATGTGCAAAGCGCTTTGCAGAAGCATATCGCGCCCGTTCAACCAGCCATGTCGACGTTTCATCAGCATAAAGACGGCTCTGCGCACCGGAACAGACCAGATACGGGATGTCAATTTTCGCGATTGAAGCGCGCATATCCATCGCCACCATGTCGTCCCAGAGTGGGCGCAGATGGGCTGGGTTCTGCGACAGCAACAATTGGAGCGCTTCGCTGCGGCTCATGACGGGGGCACTGCCCGGCGCGAACATTGTATGGGCGATGCTTTCAGCCAGGCGTGGCCACTTGGGAATTATTTTCTCTGATGTCGCATAAATATGTTCCGCTGATTGGCCGCGCAGGCCCAGATCCCAGTCCGTATCCGGTACCATTCGTGGACTCATATCGACCGTAACAAGCGCACGAAGTTTGGCCGCGCCATGTTTCGCCAAATAGCTCCAGGCCACCGCCGCTCCCATCGACCAGCCGACAAGAATCGGCTGATCTAAGCGATCAATCCAATCTTTGGCCAACGCCACACATGCATCGATTGACGCGTCGTCCTCACAGCGAGCACCATGACCCGGAAGATCGGGCATATGGCACTCAAATGCAGGGCCAAGACGCCGGGATAGGTCGTTAAAGACTGCTCCTTGCATGGCCCAGCCATGGAGAAAGAGGACCGGCACACTCATGCGCGGCGGCTCTCGCGCAGTCGACCTACAATTCCGGTTGGGAAAAAATACACGCTGAGGATAAACAAGATACCCAGCCACATCAGCCAACGATCCGGATCTAGTAAGTCAGGGATCAATGGCAGTGCCGACGTCGCCTCTGACGCGCTGCCCATCAGGTTTTGCAGGTATGTCTGCGCCAGAATAAACAAGGTCGCCCCAATCACTGCACCATACATTGTCCCCATGCCGCCGATGACGACCATCAACAGGATGTCTAGCATAATCTCAAAGCTCAGCGTTGTATCGGGACCAACGTAGCGCAGCCAAATAGCAAACAAGCTGCCTGCAAGCGCGGCAGTCGCCGCAGAAAGGCATGTCGCTGCTGTGCGATACCAGACCACGCGGTAACCGATGGCCTCAGCGCGGAAATCGTTTTCACGGATCGCTTGCAGCACCCGCCCGAACGGTGAGTTCACGATGCGCAGAAGCAACAAGAACAAGATCAAGGTCGCCGTGAACACAAGGTAGTAGTTCAGGATCTTGCCGCTGATCTTCGTGCCCATGAACTCACCCATCCGGTTTGCGGATGTCAGCACGCGTGGGATTTTGTAGGTTAGCCCGTCTTCCCCCCCGGTAATGGCAGAGAATTGCGAAACAAGAACAGCCACCGCAGAGGCCACAGCCAAAGTGATCATCGCAAAGAAGATCGCGCGAACGCGAAGACTAAAGAGGCCGATCAGCAGCGCCAAAACAACCGCGGCAAGCGCTCCTGAGATCGAGCCCACCAAAAGCGCATCAAAGCCGCGCCCCATGTGGATTGATGCAAGGGCAACCCCATAGGCACCGAGGCCAAAGAACATCGTGTGGGCAAAGCTGACGATACCGCCATAGCCCAACAAAAGGTCATAACTGGCGACAAGCAGAATAAAGATACAAATCCGCGCAGCTGTATCCAGCGGTCGCACCCCGTCAAAGATGAACGGCGCGCCAGCGAGGCAAATCAGGATCACCAAAAGGATCGCAGTAAGGATTGCTGAGCGAGGTTGATCGCCAGAGAGGAGTTTCACAATCATCTTATTTCGCCTTCACCACGGGCATCATGCCTTGCGGCCGCCACATCAGAATTGCGGTCATCAGCGCGATGTTGGACACAAGCGCCAGTTTTGGTTCCAAAAAGGCGACGTAGTTCTGCAAAAGGCCAACCAGAAGCGCCCCGATGAAGGCGCCCTCGACGGAACCCAGCCCACCAATAATGGCGACGATAAACACCAGAACCATCATCTTCTCGCCCATACCAGCAGTGATGACTTCTTGATAAAGCCCCCACATGACACCGCCCAATCCAGCCAACGCCGAACCCGCGATAAACACACCCACGAAAACCATGCGCAAGCGGTAGCCGAGCGCTTCGACCATCGGTCCATTCTCGACCCCTGCCCGTACGATTAGGCCAATTTTAGTGCGACGCAGCACCATGCGCATGGCGATGAACAGAACGAGGCCGATACCTACTGCGAGCAGACGGTATTTTTCCATTGCGGCCCCAGCGAAGGTCACCGCGCCTTTCAGCGTCTCGGGGCGGTTGATGAAAATCTCATCAGGTCCCCAGACCACGTGGATCAGCTGTTCGATGACGATCAAGCCACCAACGGTTACTAGGATTTGCTTGAGGTGGGCCCCGTAAACGGGTTTCACGATCACCCGCTCAAAGCCCCAGCCAAGTGCCCCGGTCACCATCATCGCGGCGACCACTGCTAGAAAAATCGCCGACATGTTCAACAGCAGCGAGGCTGCGCCAGTCCAGTCGCCCAGCGCAATCAGCACTGAAACGCCTACGAATGCGCCCACCGAAACAAACGCTCCGTGGCCAAAGTTAATGACATCCATCAAGCCGAACACCAAGGTCAGCCCAGAGGCCATGATGAAAATCATCATACCCATGGCGAGCCCTGATACGGTCAAAGTCAGCCAAGATGACGGCGATCCAATTGCGAGGAAACCAAGCACCACAAGGATCGGGATCAAGAGCATCGGCATGGCTTCGTCCAGCCGTTCCGTTAGGCTCAAATTGCTAAAGGTGGGTTTATGATCAGGAGCTGCGGTCATGTTAATGCGCTTCCATGCTCAGACCCATCAGACGTTCCTGAAGGTCTTTGTTTTCAGAAAGTTCAGCCATAGCGCCGGTCCAGATCACCTTGCCGTCGTCCATAACAGCGGCGCTATCGCCAAGCGCTCTGGCGACAGAGAAATTCTGTTCTACCAATAAGATCGATGCCCCTTGCGCTTTGAGCTCGCGCAGGGCCTCCGCCATGGTTGAGACAATCGCCGGTGCGAGACCTTTGGTCGGTTCATCGATCAGATAAAGACGGCGATCCTCAGCCATCGCACGCGCGATGGAGAGCATTTGTTTCTGGCCACCCGACAGGTTTCCTGCCTCGCTGTGCCAGAACGTTCCCAATGCAGGAAAGGCGCTTAGCAACCAGTCTTTACGTTTGGGATCAAGCGGCCCTGAGCTGCAGCCCAAGACCATGTTTTCTTCAACGGTCAGATCACGGAAAATACCCATGTCTTCAGGAACGAAACCGATCCCGGCCCGTGCGCGAGCCGAAACGGGCATGCGCGCAATGTCTTGACCGTCGTATAGAATTTCCCCGCTTTTGGCCGTCCATTGGCCCATGATGGTTTTCAGCGTGGTCGTCTTGCCGACCCCATTTCGCCCCAACAGCATAGTGACCTGTCCGCGCGGCACGTTGAGGTCGACCCCTTGCAGGATGTGGTACTGCGCAATGTCAGTGTAAACTGCGTTTAACGACAGGATCGGGTCAGACATGGTCCAGCTCCTTACCCATATAGGCTTCTTGGACAACGGCAGACGCCATCACCTCTGCAGGAGGCCCATCCGCCGCCAATGCGCCGTTGTGCAGCACAATAATTCTGTCAGCCAAACTGCGGATCACGTCGAGTTTATGTTCCACCAGCAAAACGGTGCGACTTGTGTCGGCTTTGATTTCGGCAATCAGATCCAGAATGACTGGCGCTTCATCGACGCTCATCCCTGCAGTCGGCTCGTCAAACATGTAAACTTTGGGATCAAGCCCAATCAAAAGCGCCACCTCCAGCTTGCGTTGGTCGCCATGAGACAGCTCGGAAACGAGTTGTTCTTTTTGGCTCGCCAAACGAACACGCTCTAGGATTTCCATCGCGGCATTGGTGAGTTCAACGTGACTGTCGGCCATCGAAAACAGTTGAAACCCTTTTTCGGCGCGCGACTGTATAACCAAACGCAGATTTTCGAGCACCGAAAGGTTCGGGAACAGGTTGGTCAATTGAAACGCCCTTCCCAACCCGCGGCGGCAGCGTTCTGCGACCCCCAATCGTGTGATGTCTTTTCCCAACAAGGTCACGTTGCCCGCACTCGCGGGGATCTGGCCAGAGATCAGATTGAAGTAAGTTGTCTTACCTGCGCCGTTCGGCCCCACAATCGCGGTCAGCTCACCGGCTTTGAAACTACATGACACGGCATCGACAGCCACATGGCCACCAAAGCGCACGGTCAGTGCGTCTGTTTGTAAAAGCGTTTCTGTCATTTGTATATTTCCCAAACTCCGGGGCAGCATCCCTTGCCCCGGAGCGGTGAGGGAACTTTCCGAATGCTACTTGTTGCGAACCGGAATGTTCATCTCATCCATGGTAATTTCACGGACGAGAACAGGGACACCGTAGTCTTTCCCGTCCTGAATCTCAGTGCGGAAGTGGTACATGCTCTGCATGGCTTGGTGATCGTCAGCACGGAATTGCATAGGACCTTTCGGGGTCTCCCATGTCATCCCTTCCATGGCAGCCACCAATGCTTCTGTATCATCCGCGCCGCCGGCTTTTTTGATCGCTTCAACGATCGCCAGCCCTGAGGACATGCCACCCGCAGTGAAGAAATCGGGTGGGCTGTCAAACCGTTCAAAATGGGTTTTTACCAGCCAGTCATTCACCGGGTTCTGTGGAATTTCATAGTAATAGTAAGTTGCGCCTTCCATTCCTGGCAGTTCTTTGTACGCCTTTAGCGCCGCCAGAATGTTGCCACCGGTCGCAATCTCAATGCCAAAGCGTTCTGGCTCCATCGCATTGATCTTGCTCATCGGGTTGCCGCCACCGGCCCAAATGATGAAGAGCTTCTTTTCGCCCTCGACGTCGCCCATCTTGGTAAAGATGCGCTCCGCCGCAGCCGTAAAGTCTGTCGTATCAGTCGGCACGTATTCTTCGTGCGCAATCGTCGCGCCGGTTGCTTCTAGCGCTTCTTTAAACGCTGCAACGCCATCGCGGCCAAAGGCATAGTCTTGCGCCAATGTGGCAACGGTCACGCCCTCACCACCCAAAGCAACCGCATTCGCAATCGCGTCTTGTGAAGAGTTACGGCCAGTCCGGAAGATATATGGGTTCCAGTTCTCACCCGTGATGGAATCCGCCACCGCCGGTTCAACAATCAGAACACGCTCATATTCTTCGGCGACTGGCAACATAGCTAGCGCAACACCAGAACTAACCGGACCCACAGCGATATGAACATCATCGTCGCCGTAAGCTTCTTCGAGCTGAGCGCGACCGATGTCGGGCTTAAGCTGCGTATCTTTTTCGATCAATACGATCTTCTCGCCGTTGATCTCCATGGTCCCGCCGGTGGCGTATTCCAGCCCCAGTTTCAAACCATTGTGTGATTGAGCCGCATAAGCCTCAAAAGGGCCTGTCTTACCGTAGACATGTGCAATTCGAATTTCTGCAACCGCCGCCGATGCCATCAATGCACCGACCGCCGTTAAGGCAGCAAAGCGTACCATTGGGGGATCCTCCCTGATTTTCTCCCTGCAAAATATGAAACATGAATCATGATTCATGTCAATAATGTTTCGTTTCGAGACTTAGAACGGGAAGAAACCGAAAGATCGCCAAACAAAAAACGCCGGTGAAACACCGGCGTTTTCTTTATTCTCAATTGGTTGGGGCGCGATGCCCAAATGTAATTTAGATTTTGTCCAAACCAAGCTGAGCTTTCAGACCGCCAATAAAGGTCGCGTCGTCCAGATTCTTGCGGTTGGTCAGCAGTTCCTCAGCGTCCGCGCCGGCGCGGTAACGCAGGGTGTCAGTGCCATCGGTTACAGCATTCCAGATCACTTCGGCCACAACGATTGGCTCAGAGCCCTGGATATCACCTGACCACGCACCGAACAGCGCCTGGACGACAGGTTGGTACTCAGTCATGCTCTCATCATTGACCATGTCAAATGAGCGACCCGCGAAATCAGTGTTGATCATGCCTGGCTCAACAATCTTGGTCTTGATACCTGCCGCTGCCAGCTCGTAATGCATTGCTTCCGAGATACCTTCGACCGCAAATTTGGTTCCGTGGTAGAGGGTACCCAGCGGGAAGGTCATCTGACCACCGATGGAGGAAATATTGACGATCGTACCAGAGCCCTGCTTACGCAGGTGTGGCAGTACCGCTTTGGTGGTTTCCAGCAGGCCAATCACATTGGTGTCAAACTGGCGACGGATACGATCCATTGGGAACGCTTCAAGCGGTCCGTATGCACCGTAACCCGCGTTGTTCAAAAGAGCGTCGATCTTGCCGAATTTCTCGATACCTTCGGCGACAGCCGCTTCGATGGACGCACCGTCTGTCACATCCAAACGAGTGACCAGAACGTTATCAAGCGCCGCAAGCTCGGCACCGTTTTCCGGTGTCCGCATAGTCGCAATGACGTTCCAACCGCGAGATTGGAATAGCTGCGCTGTCTCTTTGCCGATACCAGTGGATGCGCCGGTGATAAGAATTGTCTGTGTCATGGGATATTCCCTTTCGCGTTTATCGTTTCGTTGAAGTGGAGATAGGCCCCGGCTGGCACATTTTCATTAGCAGATGATGCCAACAAAATGGTGAAACGCGCCAATCACACTTCAACTATAACACGGCGGTTCAAAAAAAGCCGCGCCCCTGAACGGGGCGCGGCCGTTGGATCGGTTATTCAATTGAAATCGTTCAAAAATCCTTAGAGACCGACGCGGGTCCGTCCAACTTCAACCAGTTTCTTTGCCAAGCTCATATCGGTCGCATTTGGGTTCGGCGACTTCAGAGGCCATCCGCCATTGCGACATTCCTTGTCACGGTAGAGAACGCTGGACTGGCTGAAATAGGCACCGGAATGATTTGGCGCATCATCAGACAGCAGCACGTGAAGTGATGTCTGTGCAGACTCTTCATTGCTGTCGCTCATAGAGCGGGTCAGCGGACGCGCGAGCGCCATGACTGCGCGCATCCACAATGGGCCGCCTGACCCGAAGTTCGACCGCGCCCAGCCGGGGTGGATCGATGCGGTGGTTACGCCGGTGCCTTTCAGGCGTTCATCCAACTCCATTGCGTAAAGAACGTTGGCAACTTTCGCTTCGGCATAGGCCGCAAAAGCGCTGTAGTCGCGAGACTTCCAATCCAGATCATCAAAGTTCAACGCTGGACGGTTCTTCGGGCTGCCCGCATGAACAACGGAGGATAGGATACCGATCCGCGACGGCGCAGAGGCTTTCAAGGTGTCCAGAAGTAGTTCAGTCAGCAGGAAGTGACCATCAAAGCTTGCCGCCATAGTCAGTTCCAAACCGTCTTTGGTGTATTGCGCTTCCGAGCCCATGATCACCGCACCCGCATTACACATCAGACCGTCCAAACGATCGTGACGCTCTTTGAAAGTCGCAACAAAATCACGCACGGTTTGCAGATCGCCAAGGTCGCAACGGATCACCTCGTAAGAGCCCTTCAGCCCCGCGAAGCTCTTTGCGACGTCTTCGCCCGCCTCAGGACGACGACACGCCATGACAACGTGGCCCCCTTGGGTCACCAACTGACGGGTCGTCTCAAGACCAACACCAGAGTTTGCACCGGTTACGATGTAAATTTTGCCAGAAACGTCTTTGGCGCGGGTATCCGCGTCGATCCAATGCTTGTGCCGTTTTGCCATTTGCTTTTCCTTTCAGCTCTTGAAGTGGCGTCGGGCACCACTTCAGTTCCGTTGAAAACAAGTTAGTCAGCACGCGGCTGGCTTTAAATGACAATTGATGCCAATTGATTGCCAGATCGTGCCAAGCCTTAATTTAGCAACCGACTACGGACGTCGGCCGGTGTCTGACCGGTCCAGCCATGGAAAGCGCGATAGAAAGAACCCGGGTCCTGGAAGCCTAATAAATACGAAATCTCAACAACACTTACCTCGGGGCGCTTGAGGTAATGATGAGACAGATCCGTGCGCGTTTTATCCAAGATCTCTTGGAACGTCGCACCCTCATCTTTCAGCTTCCGCTGCAGCGTGCGCTTGGACACATAGAGCCGCCCACATACATCATCCACGGTGTTGTGCCCGGAAGGCAGCGCTTCAAGCAATGCATTGCGCACGCGGTCGCTCATTGTCAGCTTCGCACTGCGATCAGCCAATTTCTTGCGCAGGTCTTCTTCAAAGCCGGCCCACATTTCCTCATTCTGAGTGATCAAAGGCAAGGTTGCGTCCTGCAAAGAGAACGTCAGGTGGAACTCGTTGGCTGGTTCAGGGGGCACGCCAAGGAAATCATGCAATGGCTCCCAGTCTTCCGAATTGCCCAGCTGACCAATGGCCAGCGGCACAATATGTTCACCGGTAAAGATGCGAGAGCACTCTAGGAAGTAGACGGCTTCGAACCGTGCCAACAAAGGCGGGATTGAAATATCAGGATCCACCGAACGGTAGGTGACTTCGACCGCATCCTCACGGCGCACCACATCCAGCGTTAAGGGGCCCATCAACGGCTTGAACTGCGCCAAGCGCGAAAGGCCCATTTCGATATTCGGGCTGCAAGAGAATGCGAAGATCGGTGGCACAAATGGCCCCCGCGCCATCGCTTGACCCAGCTTCATTGCTATGTCCGGTTGGCCATACTCAGCCTCGCAAGCTTCCCAAACGGCAAACCATTCCCGCGCAGTAACACCACGAGTTTCAGAAGCCAAATAATCCGCAGGCAATCCTGCGCGTCTCAGAACCCGCTCGGTCGATATGTTCAGCATGCGGGCGCTGGCTTTTAGGCTGGCGCTGATCAGATATCTTTCTTTCGGTTTCATTGCAGACCTATCGTCTTCCTTCATGTTCCTGTCACAACCTCTTGGTTCGCGATCCGTAAATCTAGAGGCGCAGATCTCGTTGGCGCCATTAGGCACTACTTTGGCGCGGTTCCCCAATGATGCAAGGTGCTATCGGGGTTTAAATCACCAAAAAACAGCACATCGGAGAAAACAGATGCTGACCAAACTTGGGTTCACAATCCGCGGCGCAGTCATGACGGGTGCCGACCTTTTGCTCGTCACCGGTATCCTGCATATGGCGGCATTTGCTATCCACGAAGCAAACCCGGACACCATACGGTTGATCCCTTATGGCGCTATCTACTTCGCCTTGGGCGCACTGATCCGCTTCGGCCATCAGGCAGCGAGAACATGGTCGCTTATCGTTGTCGCCATCGGCCTGTTCGGCGCGCTGATCACTTTCGGAGGCAACATTCCCACGTTATTGCAAATTAGCTTTATCGTGATTGATCTCGCTATTCTGTTTTTCCTCGGTTGGGCTCGGCTAAACAGGCCTGAAGAGAGCTAAACTCCACTTGCTCCAAAGGTGCGGATAAGGCGGCTCCGCCCATCTAAGAAGCGGTGCCGGTTTGCCTGTGCGCAACGGGCTACGCGTGTCGAATGCTCGACCCGTTTTATGGCATCCATGAAGGCTTGCAGCACCGGCTCCAGCGCTTTGCCACAGAGGGTGCGACCACCCCAAAGCCCATGTCAAATCCATGTCCTTGAGGTGGTGGATGCGAGCCTCGTGGCCTTCGACAAACGCGGCCTTTCCCTAGGTATTTGCAAGACTGCGCGTTAGGGGTTCATCGGCCGGCGGCCATCCAAAGTCAGGATTTACGAGCCTTTTTTGAACGCTCCTTAAAGCTTGCGTTCCAGCATGCCGGCATCCAGCATTTGCTCGAACATATCTTCCATGGTTGTCCGCAGCGGACGGTAGCTTAGGCCCAGCTCGCGTTTCGCTTTGGTGTTGTCAGCACGCCAAGGAATGTTGAAATTACGCGCCACCAAAGCACGGGTCATACCTCCGCCCAGCATTGGGGCCATCAGCCATGCCATCCATTTTGGCACCGCGCCGCGCGGCAGTGGGTATTTGGCATACTTTTGCTTCAGCTCCTGGGACATCGCATATACATCGGTTTCATGTGCCGAAATGATGTTGCGGCCATTGGCGTCCGGGTGGAAGCCAGCAGCAATATGGGCGGTCGCCAGATCGCGCACGTCAATCACGCCAAACGCCCAACGCGGCGCGCCCATACGCATCGTGCCATCGCCCATCTGCTTAACTATGGAGAAGCTCTCAGATGTCGGACGGTCCTGTAGCGCGGGTCCCGCCACAAGGCTTGGGTTCACAACAACCAGTTTCCAACGGTCCTGAGACTTTGCGATCTCCCAAGCGGCCTTCTCTGCTTCTGTTTTTGAGAAGGAATAAGCGTTATGAGACAAGTTCGAGGACGTGTTCCAAACGCTTTCATCAAGACGCCCATTTGGCGCTTTGGCAACGTCGGCATTGTCCCCATAGATCGCGGCACAGGACGAAGTCAGAACCACGCGTTCCACACTGTCGGTTTTGTTCGCCGCATGCAGGACGTTGATGGTGCCGTTCACCGCTGGATCCACCAGCTCTTTCTGCGGGTCTTTTACGTCGACTGTGAACGGAGAGGCTGTATGGAAGACCACACCGCAGCCAGCGATGGCTTCGTCATAAGACCCGTCATTCAAAAGGTCCGCAGCGAAGTATTTGATTTCGCCGGTGGAATTCGCGGCAATCTCGTCCAGATGTTTTATTTTTTCTGCCTTGGAAGGGTCTCGGACGGCAGCGTGCACAGTGCACCCGGCCTCTAGCAAGCCTTTGACAACCCAACCGGCGACAAAGCCAGTGGCGCCGGTTACGAGAACGGGTTTGGATGTATCAATGTCAAACATGTTAGTTCCTAAATTTCGTCATAAGAGACACAGTCACTGACCGTGTCTCAGGTTTCAGAGAAGAAGATTTATGGTTCTGGCCGAGAGGCTAGAAGTCTTTACGGCGCAGGCCATCTACGACCATCTGACCGGCTAGTTTCGCAAATTTCCCCCAGCTTTGATCTACCGAGAATTTAGAGGCGTTCACCAACAAGTGGTCGATCTGCTTACGGTTTGTCAGCGCGAACGTGTCTGCTGCAAAATCGTCAATGATCACGGATTTCTTAATGTTTTCAAAGTTCAGACCGTTGCCAAAGTTTCCAACGCCAGAAACGAAGTTTTCAGTGGTTTCGCCACAACCGCCCCAAGTGAGATAGCCGTTCAGCCAGATGTTTGGTGGAATGTTGTTAACAGCGATGCCGCCATAGTTCAGCTCGTTCACCGCCTGATGAACGCGGTCTTCATTGGCTTTTAATGTGGTGTTGTCCACCAGCAGCATGCAGCCCAGAGTGCCCAGCAGCTTGTCATTGCAGAAAACGGTTGCTTTGGTCAGGAAGTCCTCCGCGGTGTTTTCCGTGTCCAACGGCAATTCGCTAAAGATCTGACAGAAGGCTTCGTTGGTGACCGCAAAGTCATCTTCTTTGATCCCCGGGATCAAAACGAAATCGCTGGCAGGATGGGCGCCGCCTTCAGGCTGCAGGATTTCCGCAGTTGGCTGGTTCTTAAGGAAACGTTCCTTGGTTTTGTCGACGCCCGGATAGTAGGTCGCCGTGCCAAAAGTGTCTTCCGCAATTGCTTTGCGCAGGGCGGCGATAAACTGTTCGCGCTGTGGCCAGTTCTTAGACGTAATGATGGTCTGAGGACGGCCGCACACTGCGCCACCGTTAAGTTTCCCTGCAGATGCAATCTGGATTGCCCAGTGTTCCATCTCTTTGTCGGTCCACTCGCCAGGCACAATCAAACATGGGTTGTTGCCGCCGCATTCAGAGACCAATGGTGCGCTCGCCGCGTCTTGGATGGCATGCGCCACACCTGTAGAGCCGGTGAAGTAGATGGCGTCCAAACCTGCCAACGCGGCCATTTCGCGGCCCTGATCGCCATCAATGAACGCCAGCGCTTTCATATCCACCAGTGGCGCGAACACCTTCGCCCAGACGTCATCAGAGGCTTGGTTCAGCGCGTGCGGTTTATGGATCACCGCCTTATTTTCAAGAAACAGCGCCATCGCCATCTCAATTGATGAACTGTAGTTGCCAGCACCGGAAACGGCGATCACACCAGCTGGTTTGTCCAACGGGTTCACTTGCTTCGGTGCGCCCTCCACATGCAAGAAACCGCGGCCCTTACCTGCCAAAAGCTTGTCCTTTCGGTGGATCGGGTAAACGTCGACCTCGTATAGGCCCTCGCCAATCTCGCGGCTGCCATTCGCCTGAGGCATCTCACCATGCACAAGAGACTCATACATATGACGAATGCCCATCATGGTGTTGCCCATGGCATTCAAAGTCGTTGCGATTCCTTCGGCTTGGGACACCGCGCCATTGCCGGCCAGATCGTTCTTCATGGCAGCATCGGCATCGCCCAGCTCTTCGGCGAAGGTCAGCATATTGTCCTGAATGGTTTCAATTAGAGCCAGCCGTTCGACCACCCCCACTTTTGTCCAAGCTTCAGGGTCCAAGGTCTTAAAAGCATCTACAGCAATCATCGTACATTTCCCTAATGTGTTGCTCTGAATTCAACTTAGACCACCCAGGCAACTCCCCCAATTGCGAAGCGCGCCAATCAATTTGCAAATCGCGCCAACAGTAATGCGGATTTCGCGAAATTGCGGCATCCCATCCCAGGTTATTGAAAAAAGAAACAAAAATGTGCTGATTGCGGCATCAACACCTCAACTTGCCGTAACTTCGAAACTATCGCTTCCGGCTTCGGGCGCTTGTTTGCCATTCTTGATCCTCCGCTTTCTAAACATAGGGGCGGACCAGTTCAGCTAGGGAGGCTCAGAAAGCCTGAGTTAAATTTACGAGACCAGAGAGCGTACGACTCTCAAATCCCTATTTCAGGAATTTATGAGCAGCATCTTTCCGGCTAGAAAACACTCGGTACACCTTATCTGAAGACGTGATGAACATTGTGGTCCCGTCTGTTCCGCCGAAACAAAGGTTTGATGTCTGCTGCGGCAAAAGGATTTTCCCGATCAGCTGGCCGTCTTGGGCAATGCAATGAATACCATCTAAAGCGGAACTCCAAATATACCCCTCGTGATCGACACGAAACCCATCTGGGACGCCCGGAAAAATCTCTGTAAATGTGCGGCCGTTACTAAGGATGCCATCCTTTACATCAAAGACCCTTATGTGATGGGGTCGATTGTAATCGATCCCCTCAAAACTTGCGCCTCGGATGGCGCCAGAGTCAGCAATGTAAATTTGGCTTTCGTCGGGTGAGAACGCCAACCCATTGGGCTTGTCGAAATCGGTAACGACGGCCGTCAAGTTTCCATTGGGTTCAAGCCGGAAGACATAGCAGCCGTCTTGTTCTGGTTCAGATAGGTAACCTTCGATGTCGGAGTTTATCCCGTAAGGCGGGTCAGTGAACCAAATACAGCCATCACTGGTGACAACGACATCGTTAGGAGAGTTTAATCGCCCGCCCTCGTATGTATCAGCAATGATCTCACTTCCATTCGGGTCATCCGGATCAAAGCGACGCAAGACACAGCGCCCACCGTGTTCGCAGCTGATCATATGGCCGTTTAAATCCAGCGTGTTACCATTTGCATAATTGTTATCAGCAATGGCAATCTCTGTGCCGCCTTGCTCGGTCCAACGAAACATGCGCTTGGTCGGAATGTCATTGAAATAAAGACGGTCACTCAGCCAAACAGGACCTTCCGTCCAAATGAACCCAGTCGCAATAGCTTCGGGTGGGCGGTCGAGGTCAAGCATCGTTGCAAAGAACGGATCGTAGACCTCATATCCTACGTCTGTTGGCAATGTGGTCTCTGTCATGGTTAGCCCCTTTTGCGCAACGTTTGGAACAGCAGCATCGCGAGGATGATGACACCAAACACGATGCTACGCCAAGCGTCTGAAATCTGCATCACCGATAGGATTGAATTTAGGATGGTGATGAACAATGCGCCGCCGATGCTGCCAAACAAGCCTCCGCGTCCACCAAGGATAGATGTACCCCCAATCACAACAGCCGCAATAGTTGGAAGAAGAAAGGGATCTCCCATGGATTGGTAGGCCTGATTGGCGTAGCCCGCTAGCATCACACCGGCAAACGCTGAGCAGACACCAGCAATCATGAAAGCTCCCGTGACCACGGTTTTGGTGGAGACCCCAGACAAGTAAACTGCGCGTTCGTTAAATCCGATAGAGCGGAGGTAACGACCGTAGCCGGTGCGCATCATCAGCAACGCAAGCGCCGTTGAAATCGTCATCCAAACAAGAAACGCCACCGGAATGCTCGCGACAGTTCCCGATGCAAGCCATGACATGGTTGCGCTACTTTCACCCTTTGGATTGAAACCGCCAGTATTGAGAACCGAAATTCCCAACAGAATGGAGTTCATGGCCAGTGTCCAAACCATCGACGGGATGCGCAGGATCGTGACACCAAGGCCATTAATCGCGCCCACAACCGCCCCGAACAAGAGGGCTGCTGGAATAGCACAGGCAATCAATATCTCATTCCCCGACCCGGCCATGGCAGTGGCGACAATGGCTGCGCCATTCAGTGTCCAAGGGACAGAAAGGTCAATATGGCCCAAAAGGATTACGAGGGTCGCGCCTGCGGCCAAGATGCCAAGGAAAGCGGCGATCTGAAGCTGTTGGCTTAAGTAGTCGATACTAAGCACCTGTGGGAAGGTGAAGCTGGCGCCAACGATCAACAGGATGGTTCCGATATATGGCAACAAGCTTTCAATATTGACCCACGCTGGCAGTTGCGACGGTTTTACTAAAGTCGTCATCTCCCAAAGACCTCCAGACGGTGTTTACTGCGCAGCACATCCGCGGCCCCGACCGCAATGGCAACTGCGAGGATCAGGCCTTCAAACAAAGGCTGAGCAAGCGAGGGAATGCCTGAAAAGAACATAAGCGAGGCAATCGTTTTTAAGATGAAGGCCCCGATCAATGCGCCAATTAAGGTGCCGGTGCCTCCCCTAAGAAGGACGCCGCCAAGCACCACCGCTGCGATGGAATTCAGGGTGAAGTTCGGTGCAATGCCTGCGTCACCAGTTGTTGTTACGAAAGTATAAAAAAGCCCGGCCAGACCTGCAAAGACGCCAGCAAGTGTAAACGCCGCCAAACGGATGGTTGCAACGGGCATGCCAGATTGAAAGGCCGCTTGTTGGGAAGAGCCGACCGCATATATTCCCAACCCCAAACCGGTCCGACGGAAAGGGAGCCAAAAGGCAAAAATGATGATGGCGATGAGCACCAGCGCTGTCGGGATGCCAAACAGATCAAGCGTCATCGCATCTGCGATATCATAGTTCACACGGCCACCAGGGGTGGGTCGTAGGATCAGAGCAAGCCCGACAAAGATAGAAGCCGATGACAGGGTCACAACGATGGGTTGAATACGCCCGTAGACCACAAGTAAACCGTTGAGCAAACCACATGCGGCGCCGGTGGCAACAACGACTATGACACCAAAGGCTAAGTCGATACCGGTACCGGAAAGTAGATGTGATCCAACAACATTGGTCAGCGCCATGATCGCACCAACAGAAAGGTCGATCCCTCGAACAACAACGGCGAAAAACTGGGCGATTGCCACGAGCCCCAGGATTGCACATTGGTTCGCCCAGATGGTGAGCACGTATGTGGACGCACCTCTCGGGTGTGTGATCAGATAGAAAACCAAAAGAGCGGCTAGAACCGCAGCGGCGATCAATTCACGGCGGTAGGCAGTCACAAAATCACGCATCTGCAATTCCTTTATGATCTGCAACATCAGGAATATTCAAAGATGCACCGATGATATTCTGGGCGGACAAGTCCTCACCCCGCAGGCTTCGGACGATCCCTCCGTCATAGAAAATATGGGTTTCATCACAAAGGTGTATGAGTTCTTCGTAATCGGTGCTCAAAAGCAGAATTGCCGTACCTTGCTCTGCCAGCTCACGAAGCAAGGCGTATATCTGTGTTTTGGTCTTAACATCGATGCCACGCGTGGGGTCGGCCAACAATAAGACCTTTGGCGCAAGCGCAAGCCACTTCGCAAGCACGACCTTTTGCTGGTTGCCTCCGGATAGCGAAGAAACAGGCAAATCAAGTCCGCCATGCTTCAGCTCCAATCGATCGAGCGAAGGTTTGTATATGTTATGATCCGTCGCGTTCAAATCTGACCGACCAAGCGCGGCGAGCTCGAGATTTTCGTTTATGGACTGTGCTTGAATGAGCCCGTCAGCTTTGCGGTCTTCGGGGATGTAGGCTAGGCCAACGTCGCTTTGTTTTGCAGCGAGCGGGCCGGATTTGGGCGCGTCAGACCCGTTGATGAGGATTGTCCCCTGAGTACCTTTCAGCAGACCAAAAATACCTTGCAAAAGCGTGGATTGACCTTGGCCATCCAGCCCGCCAAGACCAATGATCTGACCTTCTTTAATGGTGAACGAAGTTGGTTTTACTTTCGGCGGCCAGGCAAAATCTCGCAATTCTAGAACGGGCTCAGCGCCTGCTTTCGGGATGACTTTCGGTGGAAAAAGCTCATCAATACGCTGGCCGACCATCATATTGATGATTGTGCTGTAGTCTTGATCCCCATTCCTAAAGGTTTCAACACGCTGTCCATTACGGAACACTGAAATCCGATCTGCAAGCGCTTCAATTTCGTGAAAGCGGTGAGATATGAACAGGATCGCAACGCCAAGATCCCGCTGGGCACGAACAAGGTCGAACACTTTGTCGACAACCGAAGAGTTCAATGCAGAGGTCGATTCATCCAAGATTAATAATTTTGGGTTTCGGATTAAGGCTTTGACCACTTCGACTTGTTGGCACTCTGCCAATGTCAAATCGGAAACTTTACTACCAAACCTGATATGTTCCCCATCAATTTGGTCGAGCAGCTCGCGCGCTTTCGGCAAAGCGCCCCCTTTCAACCGTCCAAGGCCAGAACCCGGCGCGCCAAGCAATAGATTCTCGCGCACGGTGAGGTCAGGTACCAGTGACAATTCTTGGTACATGCAAACAAAGCCGACCGCCATGGCATCGGCAGGGCCTTTGAAGGTAACCGGTTTGCCTTGAGCGAACACGGTGCCGCTTGTGGGTGCCAGAACCCCAGAGATGGTTTTCATAAGGGTGCTTTTGCCGGCACCATTTTCGCCCAACACAGCATGGACTTCACCGGGGTAACAGTCAAAATCGACGTCCTGAAGCGCGATCGTTGCGCCAAAAGACTTCGTCACGCCTTTGATAGACGCGATGGGTAAATTGGGTTCAGTCATGTGTTCTCTCAAAAAAGAAGAACCGCGCGGCGAAATGCCCGCGCGGTTCAGTCGTATTAGGACTTACTTGTTGTCAGGAGACTGACCGAGCAGCTCTTCTGGTGTGAATGGCGCAAAGCAATCCACATACCCCGTTCCGGTGTTGAACGATTTCGGAAGATCCGGGAAGTAGTTCACCCCAGCTTCCAGGTCCGCTGCCGCGACTTGGGGAATGGGGAGAAACACGGTTTGAGGCAATGTGTTGCCTTCTAAGAGTGCAACGGCAGCCTCAAGTGCAACAGCAGACATGGCGGGGGCCTGACTTGCAGATACACCGGGGATGCCAAGCTCATCCATTAAGATGCGAACCCCATTTTCGCCATCGACACCCATTGGAACAATTGGGTGGCCTGCGGCTTGAAGTGCGTTGATTGATCCTGCAGAACCATGCTGAGAAACAACCGCGTCGAATTGGCCATGTGTCGCCAGAGCATCCGCAACGACTTTCTGGCTGGTACCGGTATCCCAATTTCCAACAACTTCAACAATTTCCAGACCATCAACCTTTTCCAAAACGCTCATCATACCAAGACGGCGATCGCGGTCAGTTGCATTGCCGGGAAGACCGTTGACCATTAGGATTTTTTCTGCGGACCCGCCAAGCTCTTCCATGACGGAGGTCGCTTTCAACGTGCCCAGAGCCATCTGGCTTTCGTTGATTTGAACAACCTGATCAGTGTCCAAAACATTGTCGAATGGAACCAGAACCGTGCCGGCGCGATTTGCCCGACGGATCACCGGTTCAAATGCTGTTGGGTTCACGGCGATAAAGGTAATCGCATCGTAGCCAGCGGCAATGAAGTTGTCGATCGCGGCAATTTGCGCGGCGCTGTCGTTACCGACTGATACAACGTTGAACTCCGAAAGTTTGCCCGCATTGTCGTCACGCGCGGCCCAGGCTTTTGCCGATTGGATCGCCTGAATGCGCCAATCGTTGCCCGCAAAGCCGTTCACAAATGCGATTTTGTAGGGACCTTCTTTGGCATCGTAGGAAATGGTGGATGTCCCAGGCGCCGGTGCAAAGCACTCTGGACGGTGCGTTTCTTCTGCCGCAGCAAAGGTTGTGGTCAAGGCGCATAGAGTCGTGCCGAGTAGTAATTTTTTCATTTTTAATTCCTCCCAGTTTGGAATGAGCCCTCCAGCTCAAAAAATGTATACGTATTCATTTGATCGTGAGTATGTTTACGTAAACATGTACCGCCATGCTTAGATGATTACGTAAACATTTGTCAACAACTGTGGGGATCAAAAATCCGAGAACGTTGCGAAGTCTAACCGCGCGCCCAATGTGCCTAATGCTGCGAAGCGATGCTATGAAAGCAATGCGCAGGAACCAGTTGCCGAGAAATCTTTGGATGGCTCATCGCGGAAAATGAGGCGGATACCAGTTTGCTTGCCAACTGACTGACTTACAGAGCGGTCCGTCTAATTGGCCGGGACACTCTCGTAAGCTACTTAATGGCAATTGCTAAAGCGGCCGTACGAAATTCTCTGATCAACTTTAAGCGGGCGCGATCCTTGGGTGCGACCAGCCACGTTTGGTGTTCTTGCTGAAAATCTCGCACCGGAATTTCAACCAAATCATCATAGATACCGCTGCTGTTCTTTAAGAAAATTGCTGCACCAAGGCCCTGCCTGACAGCTTCGCACATGACAGGGAATGTGGTCATAGTAATAAGTTGAGGGAGCGCGATCCGCTGCTCTTTAAGTTTCTGACGCACAACACGCTGCGTTAGTGAACCATTTTCTGGAAGTATAATGGTTTGATCCACAAGATCCTCTAAACCAACAATTTTCCGCGCAGCCAAAGGGTGGTCAAAACGGCAATACAGGACATAGCGCGATTTTTGAAGGAAAACGCGATCCCAGTCGTCACGCTCTGGCGCATCTGTAATCAAGCCCACATCAGCCACGCGATCTCGGATAAGTTGGTTGGCCGTTGTCCAGTCGCAAAGGCGAAAATCAATGTGAACATTTGGAAATCGATCATTAAACGCGGCAATGACTTGCAAAGCCGGTTGGGGGGCATTTGCAATTACCTTGAGGCGACCCTCATTTAATGAAGAGTAGCCCTGCAAGCGCTCCCCGATTTCGCTGTCCAGAGCGACAAGGCGATCCGCCAATCCGAAGAAATCTCGACCCGTAGGCGTTAGCGAAACGCCGTCACGACTGCGAAGTAGGAGCTCTGAACCCACAAGCTCTTCTAGTTTTGAAACATGCTGCGTCACGGTGGACTGAGTTACCCCGAGACGACGGGCGGCAGCTGAAAAACTTCCTTCGCGCACCACATAGGAAAAGGCGATAAACTGATGATGGTTCGGCCGCATTGGTTTTCCTTTCGTTATTCCGGTACCAGCCATCGGTTTCACTAATATGACGTCATAGGACTTTCGCCTTCGCCTATTAGGTCTTCCGCCAACTGATAGGGGAATCAGATGGCCGATCTACAGATTGATCATGTCACCAAAGCCTTTGGGGACACGCAGGTGCTCAAGGGGATATCCTTGGATATCGCTGACGGAGAATTCGTGTCACTTGTTGGCCCATCCGGCTGCGGTAAATCAACCTTGCTGCGCATCATTGCTGGGCTTGAAGGCCAGACTTCGGGTGCAATCCGCATTAACGGGCAGGACGTATCCGGTATTCGCGCGGCGGATCGCAACCTGTCTATGGTATTTCAGTCCTACGCGCTTTACCCGCATTTGACCGTTGCCGAAAATATCTCGGTGCCTCTGAAAATGCGCCAATTGAGTGCATCGCAGAGGCTTCCGGTGATCGGGCCGTTTATACCGGGCGCGCGTAATAGAAACGTCGAAATTGCCGCTGCTGTCAAACACGCTGCACAGACGCTCGAGATTGATAATCTTCTTGATCGAAAACCTGGTCAGTTGTCGGGAGGCCAGCGTCAGCGCGTGGCTTTGGGACGCGCTTTGGTTCGGGAACCCGCGGCTTTTCTACTTGATGAGCCGTTGTCAAATTTGGACGCCAAGCTTCGCGTTCAAACCCGTGCCGAAATTGCTGAATTGCACCGTCGTCTGGGTGCGACCTTTGTCTATGTGACCCACGATCAAGTCGAAGCGATGACGATGTCGAGCCGCATTGCGGTTATGATGGGCGGCGAAATCCTGCAATGCGACGCGCCAGACGAAGTTTACAACAATCCATTGGACATTCGCGTTGCTGAATTTATCGGCTCGCCGAAAATCAATATCCTGCCAGTGGAAGCGTCGGATGGGGCACTAACATTCGACAACGTTGTTTTGCCGACCTTGGCCCCTAAAAATCTGAGTGGCCCCGTGCGTATTGGATTGCGCCCCGAGGCATTGCGCCTTGCTGGCGAAGACGCGGTCCTTGCGGGTCAGGTCGTCCACGTCGAAAACCTTGGTTCCGAAATCTTTGCACAAATCAGTCTTGCAGGACATGACGGCCGAGTTACTCTGCGGGCCGCCCCCGAGCAGCGCAGCTCTTTGTATATTGGTGCCAATGTTGGCTTGGCCTTTGACGGGAGTGCTGCTCTCTTGTTCGGCTCTGACGGCAAACGTATCTTCAACCCGCACACCGTCCCTGCGCAAAGCGAAGTTGCTTAGCATGGCCGTTGCGGAAACCAAAATGCCTGTGATTGCTTGTGCGGAAACCGCACAGCGGCGCACGGCGTGGTGGCTAACAGCACCTGCGCTTGGATTGATGGTCTTGATCCTGTTGATCCCGGTTGTGATCGCCGGCGTCTTGTCTTTCACGGATTATTCACTTGGCAACGATACCTTCAATTGGGTCGGTGCGAAAAACTATGATCGCCTCTTTTCTCGCTCGACATATGAAAAGATGTTCATCGCCACCTTTACCTATGTGGTCACAGTGGTGCCATTGTCCGTCGGTTTGGGTCTCGGCGCTGCGCTGTTGATTAACTCCATGGGCAGGATCGGAGACATCTATAAAACCATTTATTTCCTGCCCGTTATGGCGACCTTGCTGGCAATGGCAATCGCGTGGGAATTCATGCTGCATCCGTCGATTGGCATGGTCAACCGTACGCTGGAAATGTCCTGCGGGACAATTCTTGAAATCATTCCTTTCCTGAAAAACGGCTGTGCAGACCGCTTCCCACTTTGGCTCGGGGACAAAGACTACGCGATCTGGGTGATCTGCTTTATCGGCGTCTGGCAAGGGTTTGGTTTCAATATGGTGCTGTATCTTGCTGGTCTGACCGGCGTGCATCGCGAGCTGTACCACGCTGCCGAAATGGACGGAGCGAAATCCGGTTGGGAACGGTTCCGCTTGGTGACATGGCCGGCACTTGGACCGACAACTGTTTTTGTTGTGACCATTTCCTGCATCCGGGCCTTCCAAGTCTTTGACACGATCGAGGCTTTTTGGCCGCAAGGCGGCGGGCCGAACAAATCGACCTATGTGATGATGTTCGCGATCTTTGAAAAAGGCATCCAACAGAACCTGATCGGCATTGGTTCCGCGATCACAGTTCTGTTCCTGATCTTTGTGATGTTCCTAACGCTGATCCAGCGCTGGCTGGTGGAACGCAAGGTGCACTACTGATGACACGCGATCTTTGGAAACATCTAATCCTAATCCTCGGCGCACTCATTGTGATCGCCCCATTTTACATGATGGTCAGCTATTCGTTCAAATCGCCGGGCGAAATTGACAGGGGCGAAGGTGGCTTCTTTGGGCGGCAAGAAATGATGGTCGACGAACGCTGCGTAAAGCTGCGCGACCCAGACCGTGATGACGTCGCCGCCGCTGCACCACGCTTTCCGAACCAGACCGACAGCCAAATTCGGGATGCTTTGGTGGCCGAAGCGGTGGCCGACTGCCAGATGCGCCCGATTGCTTTCAACTACACCAAAGCCTTCACAGAAGCGCCTTTGCTGCGCTACCTGCTCAACGGTGTGATCGTAACCGCGTCGATCTTTTTGATCCAGATTGTGGTTGCCTTACCCGCGGCCTACGCACTTGCAAAGCTTAAGTTCTGGGGGCGCGAGGCGGTTTTTTCCCTAGTGCTGTTCTGCCTGTTGATCCCTGTGCACGCCATTGCCCTGCCGCTTTACATTATGCTGGCCAAAGTGGGGCTCACGAATACATATGCCGCGCTCGTTGTGCCGTGGACGATCTCTGTCTTTGGTATTTTTCTGATGCGCCAATTTTTTATGACCGTGCCGGATGACTTGATTGATGCGGCGCGTATGGACGGCATGGGAGAATTCGCCATCGTGTGGCGCGTCATGCTGCCCACCGCGATCCCAGCACTTTTGGCCTTTGCGATCTTTTCTGTTGTTGCCCATTGGAACGACTATTTCTGGCCGCGCATCGTTGTGACCGGCAATCGCGACCTTTTCACACCTCCGCTAGGTCTGCGCGAATTCAAAGGCGATGGAGACGGCAGTTTCTTCGGCCCCATGATGGCCACCGCCACCGTGATCGTCACACCGCTGATCGTCGCCTTCTTGGTAGCACAGCGCCGCTTTATCGAAGGGATCACGCTTTCTGGAATGAAGTAAGCCGGGCTTAAGCCCGGCCTACCAACGCAATCCCAACAGGGATGACTTGAGAAGACCGCCGTAGTCGCCAAACCAAAGGCGGTCAACAATTGGAGAGAGAACATGAAATTCACTACTTCTGCAATGGCGTTGATCGTCGCTGCCTCTGCTGCAACCGCAGACGACATGATCACAATCGAATTCGCATACCCGTATAGCCACCTCTTTGACGTGACTTACGAAGCGATGATGCCAGGTTTTAAAGAAGCGCACCCAAACATCGACGTAAAGTTCCGCGCGACGTATGAATCCTACGAAGACGGCACAAACACCATCCTGCGTGAATCCGTATCTGGCAACCTGCCAGACGTCACAATGCAGGGCCTGAACCGTCAGCAGATCCTTGTTGAAAAAGGCATCGCGCAGTCTCTGGAGCCATTCATCGCGAAAGAAGCGGACTTTGAAAAAGACGGCTACCACGACGCAATGCTGTCCTTGTCCACTTTCGGTGACAACGTGCACGGCCTGCCGTTCTCTGTGTCTTTGCCAGTGGGCTACTACAACATGGACGTTCTGAACGCGGCAGGCATCGACAAGATGCCAACCACTTGGGACGAAGTGATCGCGGCTTGCGAAACCATGAACGCAAACGGCGTTGACAACCCAGTCTTCTGGGGCTGGAACATCACCGGCAACTGGTTCATGCAGGCGCTGATGTGGTCTCAGGACAAAGCGATCGTCGAAAACGGCAAGGTCACTCTGGACAGCCCAGAAGCTCTGGTTGCGCTGGAGCAGATGCAGGAAATCTTCACCAAATGTGAAATGCAGAACCTGGAATGGAAAGCGGCGCTGTCGTCTTTCTCTGCTGGTGAAATCGGAATGATGTTCTGGTCTACATCTGCGCTGGGTGCGGTTGAGCGCTCCCAAGGTGACTTCGTACTGAAAACTGGCCCTTTCCCGGGTCTGGGTGACACACCAAAAGGTCTGCCAGCAGGTGGTAACGCTGCGATGCTGACCTCCACCTCCGAAGACCCCGCGGTACAAGAAGCAGCTTGGACATTCCTGAAGTACATCACGTCTGGCGATGGTGCGGCGGAAGTTGCGAAAACAACCGGTTACATGCCGCCAAACAAAGCGGCCAACGAAATCATCCTCGCTGATTTCTACGATCAGAACCCAAACAAGCAAACAGCTGTGGATCAGCTGCCTCTGCTGCGCGACTGGCTGGCTTACCCAGGTGACAACGGTCTGGCGATCACTCAGGTGATTTACGACAGCATCGAGCGCATCGTGACTGGCGATGCAACCGACATGAAAGAGCTGCAAGAAGAAATGGTCGAAGAAGTCAACGACCTGCTTCCAAACAGCTAATTCAACACTGCGGCCGCCGGTGACCAGCTGGCGGCCGTTCTTATTCTTAGGCCGAGCACCACCATGAAAATCATCCATATCTCCGACATCCATTTCACCATTCCGGGCGAACGCATGGGCGGTCTAAACCCGCATAAACGTTTGGCCAAGGCGTTGGCAGACGTGAATGAAAATCACTCTGATGCCGCGCGTATTGTCATCACTGGGGATCTGACCCATTGGGCCGAGCGCGAGGCCTATGACGCCTTGCATGAGGTGCTGGCCAAGCAAACCGTGCCGGTGAGATTGATGATTGGCAATCATGATGACCGTTCAATCTTTTTGTCTGTTTTTTCAGACCAGGCAACAGACGAACTGGGCTATGTTAACCATTCCGAAGTTGTCGGCGATAGCACATTTATCTACCTTGATAGCACGCAGCCCTTGACCCATGCGGGTCACTTTGGCGCGGATCGCTGTGCTTGGCTGGAAGCGGAACTGCAACAGGCAGAGCATGCGCGTATCTTCCTGCATCACAACCCGATGGAGATCAAACTCCCAGCTGAGGACCAGATTGCACTGGTGGCGGAAGATCGGCTTTTGTTCAAAGACCTGCTGAACACATATCGTGATAGGATCGACTACATCCACTTTGGCCACGTGCACGCGCCGATTCACGGCACCTATTGCGGCATCCCGTTTGCAAGCGTGCCATCAACCTGCAATCAGTCTTATCCTGATATGAAAGAAGCTAAATTGCTAGCCGGAGGTCCGATGGAACCTGCCTATCATGTGCTGTTGATCGAGGGACGCGAGACAATTATCCACCAGATCCCATTCAACTGGGACGGCCCACTTTTTGCTTCCGGCGCGGAATGGGAAGACTGGTCAAAACCTGTGGCTGCAGAGTGAGTTTATCCTTCGCGCAGTAAAGTCGCGGCATTACTCCTGAAAACCCATTCTTGGTGACAAGGCTTGAAGCTGAGTTTTTTGAGGTTCGAATGGTCCGATCCGCCTTCCCGATCACCTGCCCGAAGCGCAATTCATTTTCGCCGCAGTAGTATCACACTTCGCGATCTTGTGAGACTTGGGAATTACTTCAATTGCACCTTCATCACCCGGTCCAAGCGGTGTCAAAGCGATCGACACATTGTCGTCATGATGGAGTTTCAGCGTTCCTGAGGTCATATGACTCAGGTCTCAAGATCGACAATCACTTTGATTATGCCACCGCGATCAGCCGAGAGGCCTGCAAAACGGTCAGGCAAATCCTTCAATCGGATCACTTCGGAACACAGAGCATCTGTATCTATTGAACCATCGCGGATGGCACTCATGACCCAATCAAAGTCACCGCTCAAAGCGTTGCGGCTGCCAATGAGGCGCATTTCGCGTTTGTGGAACTCCGGGTCGCTGAAGGTGATGTCTTCTTTTACGACGCTCACCAGAATGTAGCTGCCACCATGTGCAACGAGACTAAACCCTGCTTCGATCGCAACCTTATGGCCCGTTGCATCAAAGACCGCGTCGTAGCCTTCATTGGCGTCCAAAGCTGTTGCGATGTCCGAATAACAATCGGTGAATCCAAACCTTTCTTTAGCGAGGTTCAACCGCTTTGGATCAAGATCAAGCAGGGAAACGTCAGCCCCTGAGCCTCCCCCACTGAACTGGTCCGCGCCTAAGGTTAGGAAACGGAGGACCAAGAATGGCAAACAAGCGACCGAAGCCGGAAGAGATAGTTTCGAAGTTACGGCAAGTTGAGGTGTTGATGGGGCAAGGCATGTCCCGTCTTGATGCGATCAGACAGATCGGTGTTGTTGAACAAACCTATTACCGCTGGCGAAAGAAATACGGTGGAATGGGCGTAGATCAATTGAAAGAACTGAAGCGGCTTCAGAAGGAAAATGAGCGGCTCAGAAGAGCTGTATCGGATTTGACGTTAGACAAATTAATCCTGAAGGAAGCTGCACGGGGAAACTTCTGAGCCCCGCTCGTCGCCGGTCCTGCATTGATCACGTACGCAGCCAGTTCAAAGTCTCTGAGCGCCGAGCCTGCCGCGTATTGGGGCAACATCGTTCGACACAAAGGCATGTTCCCCGAGGTCGCCCAGATGAAGACAGGCTGGTTGCGGATATGATTGAATTGGCTCGTCAGTTTGGTCGATACGGGTATCGTCGGATTGCCGCTTTGCTAAGAGAAGCCGGTTGGTCAGTCAGCGATGGTCGTGTTGAACGACTATGGCGACGAGAGGGGCTTAAGGTTCCAGCGAAACAACCAAAGAAGGGCCGGCTTTGGCTGAATAACGGCTCATGCGTAAGGCTGCGGCCTGAATACCGCAACCATGTCTGGTCCTATGACTTCGTTCATTGCCGGACAGATGATGGCAAGGTCTTTCGCACGCTGAACATTCTTGATGAGCACAGCCGTGAATGCCTGGCAATCAAGGTGCAGCGCAAATTGAACTCTGCAGATGTCATCGACGCCCTGACGGATCTGTTCATCCTGCGAGGCGCGCCGAAGTTCATACGCTCCGACAATGGCCCAGAGTTCGTCGCTAAGGCCGTCCGGGATTGGATCTCCGCTGTCGGTGCGAAGACGGCCTACATTGAGCCGGGATCACCCTGGGAGAATGGATATTGTGAAAGCTTCAATGGACGGATGCGAGATGAACTACTCAATGGTGAAGTATTCTACAGCCTGCGTGAAGCTCAGATCCTGATTGAAGAATGGAGGAAGCACTACAACACTAAGAGACCCCACAGTGCATTGGGCTATCGACCGCCAGCCCCGGAAACCATCATACCGATGGATCAGAGGCCAACGATGCACTAACAATCAAACTGGACCAGTCAGATGAGGCTGCTCATTTCGACCTTTAAATATTCATATTTCTGAGAACAAACAGCTTTAGCCCCGCAGGCTTTCGCGAGTGCTTCAGCCGTTGCTGCATGTTCATCCCATCCAGGAAAATGTGGCCAACGTTTATCGTTCATGGCCTTCTATTTTGGGGCTTTGGAACGGGGTAAATAAGATCTTCATACGCGGTGATCATATCTACAAGACTGTCTAACTCGTCGCCGTTGGGCGTGCCTGGTTCCGCACCCCAGACGACATCAACACGTCTGAGCGCAGCAGTCAGATCCCGGTTTGTGTCTATCGAGCAAATTTTCATGCCTGGTTTCCGTTAGTTCCTGTCCAAGGGTTGAGTAAACGAACACCCGTCTCAACAAAATCTTTCTCATTGCGGGTCGCTACGATCATATCATGTACCAGTGCTGTTGCAGCTATCAAGGCATCGCGCTCAGACTTTCTATCAGGAACATGGAGCTTGGCGCATTGAATCGCGACAACATCATCAATGGGAACTATCCGGCCATCAAAAAATGGGATGACATGCCTATCAAGCCAGGTCCGCAACATTTGGCCTTGCACAGCGTCTTTGCGCTCCTTGCCCCTGACACCGATTTCCAATTCCATCAGAGATATTGCTGAAATGTAGAGGCTTTCCGGTGCGAGACCCTCAGCCCACGCGGTCACATTGGTATCAGCTCTGCCGTCAGCTGCCTTGCGAAGCTCGGACACAACATTTGAATCGAGCAGGAAGATCACGAAAGATCGACCGGCTGAGCAACGATACGCGACTTTTGTGGTTCGAAATCTATGTCGGCCAAGCCTGGCATAGAAAGCGCTTCAACAATGCTGATATTCTCGGATGTGATCTGCTGATATTGGGTATAACTGAGCAAAACATGCGACGGCTTCCCTCTGTCCGTCACAAAGACGGGTCCATGCAGGGCATCTTTTTTCGCTTTACTGATACTGTGGTTGAACTCTCTGCTGGTGAAATGGGTCACTGTAGCTCCTTTCTTGTAGTTACGTAACTACATAAGCATAGTTGAAGCTCCGCACAACCCGTTAGATCATAGGTGAAATTATCGCTTTGCGCGTACAAATGCTGGTCGCGTAATGAGAGTTATGTTAAATAAGTCAGCAATGCTGACATAAAAATCAGGTTTTCTCAGTAAAAATGTTCGTATAATGTTCTCATCTATGATTCAGAGAGCGCCACCCCAGAAGAAGACCGATAACTGTAGCGACCTGCATTTATAATTGGCTCGACCTGCAATCATCGCGATTTTCGACCGAATTATTTGCATCTATCGAAGGGGCCAAACCCGGATTATCTGCGAATGAACCCACATTATGTGCGACCAGCCTGCAATCATCGGCCCAAACCCAGAATAAGTGCGAACAGGGATCAGCCGACCTTCGCCGCATGGCGCACGAACCGGTAAGATGCGGGACGGAGTGTGCTTTCGCTGCGGCTGCGCCAATGGCTGCTCTTGAAAAACCTTCCGAACCTACCCCTTCCTCTTTTGCAGGTCGCGCAGCGTGATCCCTTCTGTGATCGCGAAGACTGCCTCGTCCACTCTGCGCTGTTCAGTAGGCGCAGTCTTTGCGGAGAAAACGTGGTTCGTGAACATCCGCTTCTTTCCGGCTGTAAGCTTATCCCATTGCGCCAAAGCCGCGTCATCCGTGTTCAAGGCCGCTTGCAAAGCGCCAGGCACATCCACGTAGTCCTGATCATCGACCCTGAACCGCATTTCGACCACATCACCAACGTCCAGACCCGTGTTGGCTTTGATGTCAGGTGAGACAATGAAGTAGCGCCTGCCGTCGCCCACAGGCATCCATGCGCCACGCACCGGGACATCGGCAATCTCTCCCTCGACCCTCAAGCGTGGATAAGTCTTAAAGGGCAGCTCAGCCTCAAAACGCGGCGGCATGAACAAAACCTTATAGGTAATGACCCGTGACTTCCCCACGCCGTGCAAAGCGTGGACCTGTCGCGGTTTGATGCCGCTTCGAGTACTCATTTATGCGGCTTTTCTTTCGAAAGCCAAGGGGCTTTTCCAGCCTAGGGCAGAGTGTTTTCTGCGGGCGTTATAGAAGCCGTTTATATAATTGAAGAGAGCCAATTCAGCCGCCCTGCGCGTTGGCCAGGACTGGCGCCAGATCAGCTCTGCCTTGATGGTTTTGAAGAAAGTCTCGACCGCTGCATTACACGCCTGGCTTCTTCTTGTACCCGATCTGTGCCTGAACACCCGCAAGGCGGGCCAACCGGGCAACGCGGTTCTCTGAGACGGTCTCACCCATGTCGATCATGTCGTCGTAGATTTTGCGATAGCCATAGATCTTGCCGCTGTCTTTCCACGCCTTCTTCACCAGCTTGGTCTGACGTCGATCTTCCTGCGTACGCTGGCTTAACGGTTCTTTAACCCATGCGTAGAAGCCGCTCGGGTGGACGCTCAGCATCTTGCAGAGAACACGGACAGGATGTTGCTGGCGATGCGCGTCGATGAACGCGTACCTCACTTTGCATCTCTGGCGAAGTACGCGGTGGCCTTTTTTAGAATGTCGCGCTCCTCGGTGACGCGCGCCAGTTCTCTCTTGAGCCGCCTGACCTCGGCCTCCTGATCGGTCTGCCTCTGCGGCTTCGAAAATTGAGCCATCCATGTGTACAGCGACTTGGTGCTGATCCCGAGCCGTTCAGCCACCTCCTTGACCGAATATCCGCGCTCCGTGACCTGCGCCACCGCGTCGATCTTGAACTCATCTGAGTAACGAATTTGCCCTGACATTTGCGTCGTCCTTTGCTTCCAAAATTACCAAGCAAAGCGTCTACAAATCTAGGGGCACCTCACCCCTTTGGAAGTGCCATATCGTCTGTCATACTTGCCCTTCCGAGATGATGACTAAGGGCCGGGCATCGACAGAGATATCCGACGCCAAGAGGGCTGCAAGTCCTGATGCGCCTGACGGAGTCGTTCTAATATCGACTGCCGCCAGACTCTCTGTCGCCAGTTGTGCTTGATGATCCGACACTGTGACAAAGCTGTCTGCCATTTGGCGCAAGACCTCCAAGGCGAGCATCGATGCCGTCTTGCAATCCAAGCGCCCCATATTTGATACCGGACCAACGACAGTGACAACTTGGCCCGCTTTTACACCATCGCGCAGGCACGGCGCGTTTTCGGGTTCTACGACAGTAATTTTTGGTTGGACCGGCCAGTTGGCTCGGATCATATAGGTGATTGCTGCAGCCAAGCCACCGACACCCGCTTGCAGAAATACATCTGTCGGCCAATCACCAGTCTCGACAAAAGCCTCTCTCAACTCTTGCGCAATAACGGTATAGCCCTCCATGACCAAACGCGGTGGTTCCATGTAGCCCTCCCAAGACCCATCCGCCAAATGAATATCGTTGTTATCTGCGGCGTCCTTGATCGCACATCTCACGCTTTCTTCGTAGGTTGCAGCCGAACGCACTACCTGTGCTCCCTGTTGTACCAATCGTTTTTCAAAGACCTGGGGAGCCGTCTCGGGCAGATGAATGCGGGCCTTCGCACCAAAGATGCGGGCACCCGCAGCTACGGCCATTCCATGATTTCCTGCGCTCGCACAAATGAATGTCATCGTACCAGCTTTTTCACGCATTTCAGATAAGGGCATATCCTGCGACCCACCAGGCCCTATGATAATTTGGGCGACAGCATAAACACCACCAAGTGCCTTGAATGCGCCAAGCTCCATGCGCTGTGTCTCGTCCTTAAGAAGAACATACTTTGGTCCAAAAAACCGGTGAAGTAATGGCGAAGGTTTATAGATCGGGCAGCGATCCAGTAGGTGAAGGGGGCGTTCAAACGCGAGGGTGAATGACAATTTTTTCATTGCACGATGATACCGGTAGTTTATGATGGAATCGCATCATAAAGATGCGCTTATTGAAAAATTATTTCATAAATGAAGGATTAATGATCGATGGAGATGGATTGGGCTGACAATCAAATCATTAACACGCTTCAAGAAAATGCGCGGACAAGCTTGGATCAATTGGCCCATATCACTGGGCTGTCATCGGCAACTGTGCAACGGCGCGTAAAGGCACTGCGCGATTCAGATGTGATCCTGCGCGAAATTGCTGTGATCGATCCATCCAAAGTCGGTCAGCGAATGAGTTTTGTCATCATGGTTGAACTTGAGCGCGAGCGCCCTGATCAGATCGACATATTTGTCCGACGCGCGATGAAAGATAGGCAGGTCCAGCAATGCTATTATGTCACCGGTGAAGCTGACTTTTGTCTTATCTGCACCGCTAAAGATATGGAAGACTTTGAAAAATTGACCCATCGGCTGTTTTTCGAAGATAGCAATGTTCGCCGATTTAGAACCTCGGTTGTCATGGGCCGTAAGAAGGTTGGTTTGGGGGTTTTCCTTGATGATGAGAGGTAGACATCTGTCCTGTCCCGGCCTTCCGTTAATACGCCAACGAATCCGTAGTTTAGTGTCGTGGATATTTAGGGCTATCGCCTGATATATGAGTTCTTTGAATGTTCGTCTTGATGAATTCGATCAGTAATTGTACGCGGCGGGATTGTGTTGCTTGGTTCGGAACAACAACAGACAATGGGTGGTCCTTTTCTTCCGTCCATTGCGGCAAGAGCGAGATAATTGTTCCTTTATGCAGTTCCTCCTGAATCGCAAAGTCCGGCAGTAAACCAACTCCGGCACCTGCGATGATCGCTAGTTTCGCTGCCAATCCTGCATTCGTTGAGAACACAGGCGTGACCTCAATTTGTTTTTTTGTTCCTGAGCGATGGCGTAAACGGAGTTTCCCGGTTGGGGTGCTTAAGCTGGTCTGAACCCATGGCACATTGCAAAGATCACCAGGTGATTTAATCTCGGGGTTTTGCTTCACCCATTCTTGAGCTGCACAGATCAGGATGCGGGGTGTCGGCAACTTAATCAATCGCAGACGCCCGTCATCTTTCCATCCGGTACGGACTGCAAGGTCAAAACCTTCTTCAACAACATCGGCCATGCGGTCTTCGAGGATCATTTCTATCGTGATCTCCGGGTGGTTTCGCTGAAACTCTGCAAGCATGCCGGAAAACACTCCAGTCCCCAAATTGACCGAGCAGGTCATTCGAATATTACCCGCCGCCTCCGAATGTTGCGCATCCAGACGCTCCTGCACAACCTCGATTTCACGCGCGATGCAGCCACAGCTTTCAAAAAGGATCTGCCCCTGTGACGTGAGTGAGAGGGATCGCGTAGACCGAATGAGCAGTTTCATATCAAGGTTTCGCTCAAGCTGGCTGACATGGCTGCTGACGACGGAACGGCCTATGCCAAGTGCGTCAGCAGCGGCGGTAAAACTCCTTGTTTGCGCAACCTTGGCGAAGACCATCATGTGATACAGATTTTTTATCATTGTTTGACATTATCAAACACATATGACTGATTAAAGCTATATATTCGACCAATGCCTCTATGTAGATTGTGACTTGAATACAAAAAGAGGCCGAAATGCAGACGACTCAATCATCAGGGCCTTTGGCCGGAACAATTATCCTCGATCTGACGACTATGCTGTCAGGGCCGATGGCTACGATGTTGCTGGCTGATCAAGGCGCCAGTGTTATCAAGGTCGAGCGGCCGGGCGAAGGCGATTACACGCGCCTAATCGGGCGACGCAATCAAATCATGTCTGCGATGTTCTTGAACAACAATCGCAACAAACAATCCATTGCTGTAGATCTGAAATCGGAGGCAGGCATTGATGTTGTCAAAACTCTTGCCCGAAAGGCGGATGTTTTGGTCGAAAACTTTCGGCCCGGCGTTATGGCGCGGCTTGGGCTGAGTTACGAGGAAATGCGCACCATCAATTCCAAGCTGATTTTCACGTCCATCACCGGGTTCGGAAACACGGGGCCGTGGATGAACAAGCCGACCTATGATCCACTTGTCCAGGCCGCGTCAGGGCTGGCAACGATTCAGGCGGGTTCAGATGCGGCCCGCCCTAAGCTGGTCCGTACGATCCTCGCTGACAAGGTGACAGCGCTCACCGCGAGCCAAGCCATCGTTGCAGCGCTTTATGCTCGAAAAAATTCCATGACCGGACAGCATGTACATATTTCAATGTCAGATGCGGTCCGACAGTTTCTTTGGGCCTCCGATATGAATGATCACACATTCGTTCAGGATGATGACGCGCAGCCACCGACCGAAACCAAAGCCAGTTTTGTCGACCTGATCTATGAGGTGAAGGACGGATATCTGACAATTTCTGTGATGACTGATGCACAGTGGTCGGCCCTATGCCGCGTATTGGATCGTTCAGATCTGCAGGATGACCCTAGATTTTCGACCGCAGCGTTGCGTGAGTTGAACGTCGATACACGACTGCAGATGACGCAGGAGGCTATCATTGATTGGCCTCGTGACAGGTTGTTGAACAAGTTGGAAGCCGCACATGTTCCCTGCGCTCCCGTTCTCACCAGAACGGAGTCCTACGCTCACCCCCAAGCCATCGCCACAGACGCGACCTATGAGTTGGATGAACCCAACATTGGCCGCATTAGACAAGCGAGACATGCAGCCGCGTTTGAGAAAACCCCTGCGGATCAACGCAGATCAGCACCTTATCTTGGCGCTGACAGCGTTTCGGTTTTGTCTGCCATTGGGTATTCGCAGCAGGAAATATCCACACTGCTGTCACAGGGTGTCGTCACGGCACAGGTCAGCGGAGCGGACCAATGATTAACCTGTATTATGATGCCACGCCAAACGGTCGCAAAATCCTGATGATGCTGGAGGAAATCCAGATCCCGTATCAACTTAGGTGGGTCGAAATCGACAAAGGCCAGCAGTTTGATCCATTGTTCAGAACGCGTTCCCCAAGCGCAAAGATACCTGTGATTGAAGACAGTGACACTGGCACAACGGTATTCGAATCCGGTGCAATCTTGATGTATCTCGCTGAAAAAACTGGCCAGCTCCTGCCTGCCGACGAACCGGCGCGCAGCGACGTAATGAAATGGCTTTTCTGGCAAACCTCCACTTTTGGACCAATGGTCGGGCAGGCCACACATTTTCACAGCTATGCAAGCCAAATACAGGTCGCGGACAGCTATGCGAGCGAGCGATACGCAAAGATCGTCCGGTCGCTGTACGAAGATCTGGATCGCAGGCTGGCAACGACCGACTACGTGGCAGGTGAATTTTCGATTGCCGATATCGCCCTCTATCCGTGGGTGCGCGTGGCCAAGGGGCACGGTGTAGACACAGCCAACTTGGCTAACGTGAACCTTTGGGCAAAAGAAATTTCCAAACGGGCTTGTGCAAAAGTGAAGCCACAACGCCCTGACGGTTCTGGCGCATTCAAGACGTTTCGAGCAGACAATACGTCTGTGTGGGATGCCCTGTTCGCGAACCAAAAATCTCCAATTCAGAAGGATATTACCAATGAGTGAAGTTATCACGCTGCTGAGCCAACTGGTGCGCATAGACTCTGTCAATCCGAGCCTCTCGGATGGGGGGGCTGGCGAGTCGCAAGCTGCGGATTTTGTCGGTGAGTGGTTTCAAACCCGTGGGTTTGATGTCACCCGACTGGAATCCACGTCAGGACGCCCGAGTATTGTCGCCGTCGCAAAAGGAACTGGGGGTGGGAAAACACTCATGTTCAACGGCCATCTCGATACGGTAAGCGTCGAAAGCTACGACGGCGATCCGTTTGACCCAAAGCTGGCTGATGGCTGGCTTTACGGGCGCGGTAGTGCAGATATGAAGTCAGGCGTCGCGGCCATGATGATTGCAGCCTCGCGCGCCGCACAATCCGGTCTGGCCGGAGATATTATCGTTACCTGTGTTGCTGATGAAGAACACGCAAGCCTTGGTACACAAGAGGTCATCGCCGCCGGATATCACGCGGATGCAGCTGTTGTACCGGAGCCAGTGGGCCACAAAATCGTCGCCGCGCATAAGGGGTTCATTTGGTTCGATCTGGTGTTCGAGGGGGTAGCGGCGCATGGCTCCAACCCAGACAAAGGCGTTGACGCCATCGTCAAGGCAGGAAAGTTTCTGGTCGCTTTGGAGAATTATGCCGCTGAGTTGGCACAACAGGCCGTACATCCTCTCGTTGGTGTACCATCGGTGCACGCCTCCCTGATCAAGGGCGGTGTCGAAATGTCCAGCTATCCCGCTCAGTGCAAACTTTCTATTGAGAGACGTACCCTTCCAAGAGAAACACCAGATGAAGTTGAAGCTGAGATTGAACAATTGCTGAATAACTTGGGTTCAGCCGATCCCGCTTTCAAAGCAACGCTGAAACGGGGGCTGGTGCGGTTACCATATGAATGTGTGCAAGGCGCCGAAATTATTGATGTTGCTACGCGGTCAATTTTGAACGCGACAGGCAGGCCCGCCGAAATCGCCGGGATGAATGGCTGGACAGACTGCGCACTGCTTGGTGAAGCTGGTATCCCTGCAATTCTGGTGGGGCCAGAGGGACGTGGAGGGCACAGCAAATGTGAGAGTGTTTCGATCCAATCCGTTGAAACCCTGACCGACATCTTGTTCCAGATTGCGACAGATTTTTGCGCGACGGAGGCATAGGGCATGAGCGAATACAAATTGTATTGTTTTTCTAATTCAGGGAACTCATATAAGGCCGCTCTTTTTCTGGAGATGGCTGGTCTGGATTGGGCACCGGTCTTCGTAGACTATTTCAACGGTGCAACACATGAAGACATGTTTCGCGGCACCTTGAACAAGCAAGGTGAATGTCCCGTACTGGATCATCAGGGAAAGGTGCTCAGCCAATCTGGTGTCATTTTACAGTATTTATCCGATCAAACAGGCCTGTTCGCGGCCGAGACCCCTGATGAAGCTTACGAAGTCTTGCGCTGGATGCTGTTCGACAACCATAAATTTACAGCAAGTATTGCCAGTTACCGTGCTGGACACTTCGTCAGGCCAGGTGCTTTCAAACCCGATGTCATGGCATTCTTAAGAAACCGCATGTTGGCGGCCTTCGACATCCTCGAAAAACATCTGCACCAGAGTGAGTATATTGCCAGCAAACATAACCTTACCATCGCGGATTTCTCCCTAGCAGGCTATCTCTTCTATCCCAGCGAAGAGTTGGGTGTCGTTATTGCCTCGGAGTTCCCAGCGGTATCGGCATGGCTGCAGAGAATACGCGCGCACCCGGGCTGGCGCGAACCTTATGATCTTATGCCCGAAGATCATTCCTAATTTACCTGGTGAGCCTGCCCTCTCAAGAGGCAGCATCGCAACAAATCGGACAACGATAATGAAATTGAAATTCAGCAATACTGAACGCGCCAGCGTACTAATATCAGTGCAATATGAAAAAGGAGTCCACTTGGACGACTTGCCGCTCTCGGATGTAGATAAGGCGCTTATGACTCGCGCGCTTTCTTTTTCTAGTTTTGAGCAGAAGCACGGGCAGGATTTGTGTGTCTACACGGCTCAAAATGACGATATTGCGGCCCTTGTCTTTATAGGTGCCGGAAAAGTGGAGGAAAACACGGACCTCACTTATCAGAATATCGGCGCGCATGTTTACAAAACTCTCTCTGCCATGGGAGTGGTTGATGCAGTCATACGTCTCACAGCTCCGCAGATCGCCGTACAAATAGCATATGGAGCCACATTGGCTGCTTACCGCTTCGATCAGCATAAAACGGTCAAAACCGCGGCTGTATCGCAGTTGGAGGCTTTAATCGTAGACTGTGATGGGGCGGAGGCATGCTTTGAGCCGTTGGGCGCTTTGTCACGAGGCGTATTCACGACAAGGGATCTCGTTTCTCAGGCGTCAAACATCCTTTCACCTCCAGCATTCTCCGAACAGATTTGTCGCCTTGAACGGGATGGCCTTGAAATTGAAGTCTTAGGGGAAGCCGCTCTATCGGCTCATGGTATGCGCGCCCTTTTGGCAGTAGGCGCTGGCAGTCACCAGGAAAGTCAGGTTGTGATCGCAAGATGGCCCGGAAGTGATCCGATTGATCGTGATCCGCTGGTTTTAATTGGGAAGGGCGTCACCTTTGACTCTGGTGGTATATCAATCAAACCCGCCTTCGACATGGCTGATATGACTGGCGATATGGGCGGTGCAGCTGCCGTAATAGGGACACTTCACGCCTTGGCGAAGCGTAAAGCACGTCGACACGTGGTCGGAATTGTTGGGTTGGTTGAAAATATGCCTGGTGGAAATGCAATGCGACCGGGGGATGTCGTGCGCACAGCGAATGGACAAACCATAGAAGTGCGTAATACGGATTGCGAAGGCCGGATGATACTGGCCGATTTGCTTTGGTTGGCCCAGTCACGTTTTAAGCCAGATACAATTGTTGATCTCGCCACCTTGACTGGCTCCGCCGTCAGCGCACTCGGGAACGAATTTGGAGCAGTCCTGAGCGACAATGATGAGCTGATCGACAGCTTGATCCTTGCGGGGATGCAGAGCGGCGAGAAACTTTGGCGTTTGCCTTTAAGTCCAGAGCTGGATCAAATGTTAAACTCTGATTTCGCGGACATTAACAACACGCCCGGACGCAGCGCCGGGGCCAGTACTGCAGCGCACTTCATAAAGCGCTTCGTGAACCCAGACCAGAAGTGGGCACATATTGATATGGCTGGAATGGCTTATAAATCCAGCGGTCGCAAACCCACAAATCCTACTTGGGCAACCGGGTTTGGACCACGCCTGCTCACCCAGTGGATTGACGCCTAGGAAAATTGGGGTTGGATAATCGATATTTTATACCTGACTGATTTTTGCCTTCGCAACTTTAGCCTTTGCTACGTCCATCACACTGGGCCCAACCAATCTCATGTTCATAGCATTCGGGGTTACTTTCGGATGATGACGCAGCTTGCCCTTTGCCGTTGGCACAGCATTTAGTTTTGTTGTCTTAGTCGCTACTGTAGGGTGCCCGTCCGTTGAACCCGCTCTTTTGAAAAGTCGCGAGGCCTGTTACGCTGCTTGAGCAGCGTAACGCCACGGGAGGAGCTCGTCGAGGCGTGTGATCTTATGATCGGCAATTTTGGCAAGGACCCATGTGAGCCAAGCTTGCGGATCAACTTTGTTTAACTTTGCCGTTTCGATGAGGGTAAATGCTATTGCCATGGCTTTGCCGCCGCCTTCTGAACCTGCAAACATCCAGTTCTTCCGGCCAATGGCTACAGGTTTGACGGCGCGTTCGGCTGTGTTGTTGTCGAGCTCTAGGTGGCCGTTCTCAAGGTATGGCCGTGCCTTTGGCATCCGGCCAAGGGCATAGCGGATGGCCTGGGCCAACGGTGACTTGCCCGAGATTTTGGGTAATTGCGCGTGCAGCCAGGCTTCCAGATCATCGAAAACAGGTGTGGCCCGCGCTTGCCGCAGCGCGACACGCGTTTCGGGCGCTTTGCCGCGCGCATCCTTTTCCAGGGCATACAGTTCGGCAATCCGGCGGATGGCTTCTTCGGCAATAGCGTTGCCCTGCGACGCAAAGACATCCACGAACTTGCGGCGTACATGGGCCATGCAGGCCATCTCATCAGCCTTGTCGTGGCCGAACAAACCGTTGAAGCCGGAGTATCCATCGGCATGGACCCAACCCTTGTAGCCTGCAAGGTGGCTGACCGGATGTTGGCCTTTGCGATCGACTGTGAACTGGTACCACGCGCAGGGCGGTGATGATCCCGACCACGGTCGTTCATCGCGCACATAGGTCCAAACCCGCGCCGTTTTGGTCTTCTTCTGCCCCGGCGCTTGCATCTTCACCGGCGTATCGTCAGCAAACAGCGCATCTCCACGCCGGACCATCCGCCCGATCTCATCGGCCAATGGCTCCAACAGCGCCGTCGAGCGACCAACCCAATCTGCCATGGTTGAGCGGTCGAGGTCGATGCCCTCGCGGGCATAGATTTGGCTTTGCCGATACAGCGGCAGGTGATCCGCGTATTTACTGACCAGAACATGCGCCAAAAGGCCGGGACCAGGCTTGCCGCGCTCGATGGGGCGTGACGGCAGAGGTGATTGCACAATCGCTTCGCAGCCCCCGCAAGCTTTGCGCGGGCGGACAATCCGATTCACCACAAAGCGCCCCGGCACATACTCCAGTTCCTCGGTGATATCCTCTCCAAGCGTCTTCAGCTTGCCGCCGCAGCGGGTGCAATCCTCACCTGGCGATAGCACTTCTTCATGACGGTCCAGATGATCAGGCAACGGCTTGCGGCTGTGCTGGCGCGGAGGTTTGTCTTCAACGGACGGCGTCTCAGGTTGGGTCTGTTCAGATGCGGCCTCGGCAATCGCCTCATCTTCTTCGAAGGTCAGATTGAGCTGATCCATGCTCTCAGAACGCACACCAAACCGATGACGGTTTTGGCCTGCCAGTTGATGTTTGAGCTTCTTGATCAGCAGAGCCTGCGACTTGACCTCATCCGCCAGAAGCCGGTTCACCGCCCTCAGTTCGTCGGGGTCTTCTGGCGTGATATCAAGGTTCTTCAGCATCGCTGATCCTATAGCGCATCATGGCCACAACGTGAATCCCGAAAGCGCACAAGGCCTTGTATTTGTTGTACTACCCAACCTTCAGCGGACGCCATGTTTTTTGTGGCATCCGCCAATCAATACCTTCAAGAAGCATCGATAATTGCGCGGCCGTTACGCTGACCTTGCCCTCCTTTGCAGCAGGCCAGACAAAGCGGCCTTTCTCCAAGCGCTTGCTGAACAGGCATGCGCCCTGCGCGTCCCACCAAATAATTTTAAGCAAGTCGCCGCGCCGCCCCCGGAACACAAATAAGTGCCCAGAATACGGATCAAGCTCCAGAACCTTCTCGGCCTGGGCCGCCAAGGTGTTGAACCCGCGCCGCATGTCCGTCACGCCCGCCGCCAACCAGACCCGCGTGTTGCTGGGAACAGGGATCAAACCGCCAACCCCTGCACGAGGCTGATCACAGCAGCCAGTGCCGTTGGCCCTTCAACAAGAATGCGCCGACCATCCGACAAGGTGATATCGATCCGACTAGCCGACAGAGGGGCAGATGGAGACGGCATTGGCACATCGATTGACGCCGGGCCTTGGGCGAGATCAGCCTCGATCTCAATCGGCAAAAACGCCGCTTCTTCGTCGGACGCATCAGCCTCCGGCGCAAAGCGCGGATCCTTCAGCCATTTGAAAATAAGGTTCGCATTCACCGCATAGCGACGCGCAACCTGCGCCACAGACATCCCCGGCCTCAACGCCTGCGCGCAAATCTCGCGCTTCTCTTCGTCAGCCCAAAACCGGTTCTTCTTCCTACTCATAGAGTGCCCCTAAGTGTCCACTATCCACGGTGGACACTTAGCTGCCGCCAGCAGAGCGCGTAAGCTCGGGTTCAACGGACGCTTACCATCTTACTAGAAGGCGCTCTGTCTGGACTTCTCACGCTGGCCTTGGGCGCAAAACGCAAAAAAGGCTTGAGTGCAAAAACTCAAGCCATTGATAATATTGAAGAATTAA
>NZ_CYTO01000010.1:0-21145 GCF_001458335.1 Cognatishimia activa | reverse complement strand
TGCCAATATGTAGACGTGGCCGAAGAGCTGGCGATTGATCGTGCAAAGCAGCTATTTGGCTGTGAATTCGCGAACGTTCAGCCAAACTCTGGCTCTCAGGCAAACCAAGGTGCTTTCACTGCGCTGATCAAGCCAGGCGACACCATTCTGGGCATGAACCTCGCATCCGGTGGTCACCTGACCCACGGTGCCGCCCCAAACCAATCCGGCAAATGGTTCAACGCCATCCAATACGGTGTGCGCAAGCAAGACAACCTGATCGACTATGATGAAGTTCAGGCGCTGGCGACAGAGCACCAGCCAAAACTGATCATCGCGGGTGGTTCCGCGATCCCACGTCAGATCGATTTTGCCAAGTTCCGCGAAATCGCTGACTCCGTAGGCGCATACCTGATGGTGGACATGGCGCACTTTGCCGGTCTGGTGGCTGCAGGCGAGCACCCTTCCCCGTTCCCATATGCGGATGTAGCAACGACAACCACACACAAAACCCTACGCGGCCCGCGTGGCGGCATGATCCTGACCAACAACCCTGACATCGCAAAGAAAGTGAACTCTGCGATCTTCCCGGGTATCCAAGGTGGTCCTCTGATGCACGTGATCGCAGCCAAAGCGGTGGCATTTGGCGAAGCGCTGCGTCCTGAGTTCAAAACCTACCAACAGCAGGTGCGCGCAAACGCAGTTGCACTGGCAGATCAACTGATGAAGGGCGGTCTGGACATCGTCACCGGCGGCACCGACACCCACGTAATGCTGGTGGACCTGCGTCCAAAAGGCGTGAAAGGCAACGCAACAGAGAAAGCTCTGGGTCGCGCGCATATCACAGCGAACAAAAACGGCATCCCGTTTGACCCAGAAAAACCAATGGTGACTTCTGGTCTGCGTCTTGGCACCCCTGCGGGCACAACCCGCGGCTTTGGCGAAGCAGAGTTCCGTCAGATTGCAGATTGGATCGTCGAAGTTGTCGATGGCCTTGCGGCAAACGGCGAAGAAGGCAACGCAGACGTTGAAGCAAAAGTGAAAGCAGAAGTCGCAGAGCTCTGCGCGCGCTTCCCGCTTTATGACAACCTGTAGGCTTCTCTGCAGACAATAACATTGACCGTGTCCAAGCTTTTGGGCACGGTTTTTTTGTGTTTTCAAAGCCGTTTAGTGCATTTCTAGTAATGAGAATTTAATGCCCCAAAACCGCACCCGTCAGTTAGAGCGCCATTTAGGGGACTGGATGCGGCACCGCCTTCCGTTTGGGGTCGCCGAATTTGTGATGTTTGTGCTCAAACAAGGCTGGGCCGCCATCTTTGGCGCCGCCCTTTTGGCTGGCATCATCATCAGTAGTCAGATCTGGCAAGCGGATTGGCCTATCGCGCGGTACGATGCGCTTTTGGCCTACGCTTTGGGGCTTCAAATCCTGTTTTTGGCGACTGGTATGGAGTCCTGGCGCGAGGTTCGGGTGATCCTTCTGTTTCACTTCACCGGCACTGCGATGGAGATCTTCAAAGTCCACGCCGGCAGTTGGGCCTATCCCGGCGACGGAATCATGAAGCTATACAATGTGCCCCTGTTTTCAGGCTTTATGTATGCCGCTGTTGGGTCATACATGGCGCGCGTCATCCGGCTGTTTGACATGCGGTTCGCCCCCTATCCACCGTTCTGGACAACCGTCCTTCTGGGCACGGCGATCTATGTAAATTTCTTCGCCCATCACTTCCTTCCTGACATCCGCCTTGCTCTGTTTGCAGCCACGGTCATCCTTTTCATCAGAACACGTATTTGGTTCTCGATTGGCGCACGCTGGTATTGGATGCCCTTGCCGCTCGCCGCTTTCTTCTCGAGCTTCTTTCTGTGGCTCGCAGAAAATATCGGCACATTCACCAAGACATGGCTTTATTCCGGCCAATCCAGCGACCAATGGGTGAGCTTTGCCAAAATGGGGTCTTGGTATCTTCTGCTCTATGTCAGCTTCGTCACCGTCACGCTGGTCTTCCGTGAAGCCCTTTCTTCAAAGCCCCACGTGCCCGAGACACCACCTCATCCGCTCTTTGCGAAATAGGCAACTAAGGCAATCAACGCCAAGGCACAGAGCAGATTGAACACCAAAGTCGACGCGATATCGAGTGCGCGCCCTTTCATCGCGTCTTTGCGATCATAGGCTTCAATCGCCGCGACAAGGGCATCGTAAGGCGCTTTCAAAGGCGCGGGATCCAAGTGCAAAGCAATCTTTGGGTTTTGGGCATGGGACTGCGCTTTGATCAGCTTCTGTGCATTGCGATGGGCCGATTTTGGCAGACGCCGCCCAATTTTGCGCATGGCAGAGGCCAAATCATCCGCTTGAATGCCAAATTGACGATCGATCAACCGCAAGATCTGCTGAATTTCAGAATTTAACGTCTTTGCATCAATCACTTAAACGCGCTCCCTGAGGCCTCTTACCACGACATAGGCAACCACAACAGGGGGTTGCCCAACAGGGGCCCTGTGATAAGTCATGCACCCATGTTGAATATGATCTCTCATGGTGAGCCCACCGACCGACCACCGCTTTTGATTGTGCACGGACTTTACGGGTCTGCGCGCAATTGGGGTGTGATTGCCAAGAAGCTCTCGGATGAACGCCAGGTCTTTGCGGTGGACATGCGCAACCATGGTAACTCGGATTGGCAAGACAGCCACAGCTACCCGGATATGGCGGCGGATTTGGCCGAGGTTTTAAACGAGATCGGCCCGGCGGACGTTCTGGGTCATTCCATGGGCGGCAAAGCATGCATGGTCGCCGCACTCCACACGCCAGACCTTATCAAACGTCTGGTTGTGGCAGACATCGCCCCGGTGCCTTACACCCACACCCAAGCGCAGTTCATCGTCGCGATGAAAGCAGTGAACCTAGAGACGGTTGAGAAACGCTCGGACGCTGTGGCGCAGTTGGAAGCGGCCGGTGTCGAGGATCCCACCTTGCGCAATTTCTTCACCCAATCCCTTGACCTCAAATCCAAAAAATGGCGCCTGAACCTCGATGTGCTTCAGGCAGAAATGGACAAAATCGTTGGCTTCCCTGCGGATGTCAGCGGTGTATTCGACAAGCCCACACTGTTCCTGTCAGGTGCAATGTCAGACTACGTGCTGCCCGAGCATCGCCCCACGATCCGCGAGTTCTTTCCAAAAGCACAATTCGTGAAGATGTCCGGCGCGGGCCATTGGTTACACGCAGAGAAACCGGCGGAATTCATGGCAACCGTCCGCGCTTGGCTTAATCGGTGACAAGAACAACAAAATAAGCGCAACAACACAAGATGTAGTTGATTTTTGCGCAAGCCACCTATATCCCTGCCCTTACAGGTGCATAAAGACGCGGTATGCAGAACTGACGCAAGGGGCTCGTTGTTTTCACAACGAGCCCCTTCTCATTAGTGACTGCTCTACACCTTTTGCCACGGTTTCAGACGCGCAAGCGCGGACACCGAGCGCTGCTCGATATATTCAGAAAAAACTGTCGTCCAAAATAGAAGAAGACGTCAGGTGCTCAGACGCGGTCCTCGCAGCAAGGGGCGAACCCCCAATCCCTGACGCCTTCCTAGAATGTTCAGATAGCGGAGCTCCACACGGGAAAACCAAGATCCTCTTCATTCAAATGCAAATGCTCTGTCGAGCCTTCGCACAGCGGGATACGATCCAATGGGGCAGACTTTGATGGGCGAACCCTCCAAAGCAATCCACTGGGGTCGCTCCCCCCAAGTCGGATGTAAGACCACCGATCAAGCGAACTTGATCAAAAGCCACCTAACACAAGCCCATGAAGTGTAGTCCGAAGACATCATCCATGTGACCGGCATTAGAACCGACCTCACAAAGGGTTTTTGCACTGCCTTCCCGCGAGGGTCGCTCTGAAAGAGCACCTGTTGTTTCGGCCAGCGTCTCAGATCGGTTGGATCATCTCAGTTCCACAAGTCAGGTCCGAAAACCGCGCCTATAAAACAGTGTCTTACAACAAGGGCCGAAACCCTAGATTATCCGTGCTGGAAAGATCCGTTCCCGTCCCCTTCCCGCGCCAGCCCTGAGAGACCTTTGCGTCCCGCTTGAGAGTGTCTGGTTTGATCTGATGATCTTGCCGTGTGCTCTCTTGCGTTGGATTAACGTTGGCATTTGATTTGGGCATCCGGCAAGAAAAATATTGAATGTTATGTGATTTTCTTGAGGGTAAACCATTGGAAAGGCTTGTGGATTTCCTGTGGATAAGTCGAAATTTCGGTGTTTTGCGGCAGGCTTGCACCGTTGGAAAAGAAATTTCGAGAAAAGTGCAGATGCTGCATTGCGGCGTTTGGGATTTTGCGGGGTGTGGATGAGAATCGGTGTGTAGGGTGCGTGATTTCACGCACCATCCAACGCTCCGATTCCATGTGGTGCGGGCAAGCACGCACCCTACGTTCACTTTTTATCAACCCATTTCCTGTTCAAATACCCCATGCCGAATTACCTCCGCCCCAAACAATCCGGCGCTACAATATTCTTCACAGTCGCTTTGGCGGACCGCTCATCGCAGCTATTGATAGATGACATTCAAGGTTTAAGGGAAGCCGTCATCAAAACACGGCAGGAACGTCCGTTCAAAATCGACGCATGGGTCGTTCTCCCAGATCACATGCATTGCATTTGGACATTGCCAGCAGGTGACAGTGATTACGCGACACGATGGCGGTTGATCAAATCCCGGTTTTCACGACGGCATCCAGTCGGTCCACGCAGCAAAAGCCATATGGCGCGGAATGAGCGCGGCATTTGGCAACGTCGATATTGGGAACATCACATACGCGACCGGGAAGATTATGACACCCACATCCGATATTGTTGGGTGAACCCGGTCAAACACGGATATGTCGAAAACCCCGAAGATTGGCCGTTTTCAACCATAAATGCATTTGGCCCGTAGGGTGCGTGATCTCACGCACCATTTCAACGTCAGCGCAAATCGAAACCGTCGAGCGGTACGTGCAAGCACACACCCTACCATTATGGCACTCTTAGAGCCGGGAATTACCATGCAGCTTCATTTCATGGATTCGGTTATAAACAAACTTGTTTTCGATTAATGCGAAGTGCTCAGACATTCGCCTTCCAAACGAAGTTGCTCGCGCATCTGCGCTTTTAAGAGCCAGATATGAACAAACATCAGCCGCCTGGCAGCCAATCTCACTTTTCGGTGCAAAGTAGTGACCCAGAAAATTATCCAGATCGACAATTAAGCTTTCCTGCCCTATTTCGTGCAACATTGAGTACCCACTTCCCTGATCCAAATTTGAAAACTGAGAAGAGCGTAGCGTCGCCTCCGCGTCCAACTCGTGAATCAGCGTGAATGGTTCATCCTCGGGCGGCCGATACATCAGCCAGAAGTTCATTAGACAAAATTGGACACGCCGTTGGCGAGTCAGAGCTTTTTGGCCTTTACTTTCGCAAAACAGTTGAATCGATTTATTGAAATATCCTAACCGAAAAATCCGACTACAATTCTCGACCAATGAATCCAAAAATACTTTTAAATAACTGAATTTTTGAGGGTCGGGATATTCCCTTAGAAAGTCGGTGCCATGCAAAATCGGTACTTTGGGGACGAAGGACTCGTCTTTACCTTGGATCAAACGCTCCAATTTGCATGCTTCATGGGCGAACTGCTCCCTGAAACCAATCAATTTCCTCGGTGAAAATTCTACGACAGTTACCGCAGTAAAGTCATGGCCATTAAGTTGACCCTCACTTTCATCTGAAAAAAGTGTTTTCAAGCCAACGCAGCCTTATCAATCGTCCATCTTCAGCGCCGAAATAAACGCTTCCTGCGGGATATCCACCTTACCAAACTGGCGCATCTTCTTTTTACCCGCCTTCTGCTTCTCCAGCAGTTTCTTCTTCCGGGTCGCGTCGCCGCCGTAGCATTTCGCGGTCACGTCTTTGCGCAGTGCAGACAGCGTCTCGCGCGCGATCACCTTGCCGCCAATCGCCGCCTGGATCGGGATTTTGAACATGTGACGCGGGATCAGATCCTTGAGCTTTTCACACATCGCCCGCCCACGCATCTCTGCACGATCCCGGTGCACCATGGTGGATAGCGCATCCACCGGCTCGTCATTCACCAGAACGGACATCTTCACGAGGTTATCCTCGCGGTAGCCCGTCATCTGATAGTCAAAGGACGCATAGCCCTTGGTCACGGATTTCAGACGGTCGTAGAAGTCAAAGACCACCTCGTTCAGTGGCAGGTCATAGACCACCATTGCGCGGGTGCCCGCATAGGTCAGGTCTTCTTGAATGCCGCGGCGGTCCTGGCAGAGTTTCAGCACGTCGCCGAGGTATTCGTCCGGAACAAGAATTGTCGCCTTGATACGCGGCTCTTCCAGGTGGTCGATTTTGGAGGGGTCAGGCATGTCGGCGGGGTTGTGGAGCTCGATCATCTCCATTTCCTCGTCCTGCTTGGCCTTCATATAGATGTGGTAGATCACCGACGGGGCGGTGGTGATCAGCTCGATGTTGTATTCGCGTTCAATCCGGTCGCGGATCACTTCAAGGTGCAAAAGACCCAAGAAGCCGCAGCGGAAGCCAAAGCCAAGTGCGGCAGAGGTTTCCATTTCAGATGAGAAAGACGCGTCATTCAGCGCAAGCTTTTCAATCGCATCGCGCAGGTCTTCAAATTCAGAGCTGTCGACCGGGAAGAGGCCACAGAAAACCACCGGCTGGGCTGGCTGGAAGCCCGGCAGCGCTTCTTCGGTGCCGTTGCGGTCATTGGTGATCGTATCACCCACCCGCGTGTCGCGGACCTGTTTGATCGACGCGGTCAGGAAGCCGATTTCCCCCGGCCCAAGTTCATCGACCATCTGCATTTCCGGGCGGAAGACGCCGACGCGGTCCACGGAATGCAGCGTGTCGTTGGACATAAACTTCACGCGCTGACCCTTTTTCAGGGTACCGTCCATGATCCGCACCAGAACGATCACGCCGAGATAGGCGTCATACCATGAATCCACCAGCATTGCCTTGAGCGGTGCATCGCGAGTGCCTTCTGGGGCTGGGAGTTCGTCAACGATGGCCTGCAGAGTTTCACGGATGCCCTGCCCGGTTTTCGCCGAAACCTGCAACGCGCCCGTTGCATCGATGCCAATCACGTCTTCGATCTGTTCCGCCACGCGGTCGCAGTCAGACGCTGGCAGGTCGATCTTGTTCAGCACTGGCACGATCTCGTGATCGGCCTCAATCGCCTGATAGACATTCGCGAGCGTCTGCGCTTCCACCCCTTGGGTGGAGTCCACGACAAGCAATGAGCCTTCTACCGCTTTCATGGAGCGGGAGACTTCATAGGCAAAGTCTACGTGGCCCGGGGTGTCGATGAGGTTCAGGACATATGTGTCCCCATCATCGGCCACATAATCGATGCGCACGGTGTTGGCTTTGATCGTAATCCCACGCTCGCGTTCGATATCCATGCTGTCCAGCAGCTGTTCCTTCATGTCACGATCTTCCACCGTGCCCGTCTCTTGGATCAGGCGGTCAGCGAGGGTGGATTTCCCGTGGTCGATATGGGCGACGATGGAGAAATTGCGGATTTTCGAAAGCTCTGTCATGCAGGGGGATATGTCGTGGAAACGCTTGCTGGTCAAGCGGTTCTGAACAGGCTGACGGTGTGGGGATTTGTTCCGTCGGATGCCTCCGGCGGGAGTATTTTTGCAAAGAAGAAGATTAGCCCGTTAAGCGGCGGGCCGACAGCCAACTTAGAGCGGCCATGAGGGCGGCTGTTGCGAGGCAGAGCGGGAGGCCCCCGACTTGGTAACTGACGCCAGACAAAAGCGTTCCAACGAGGCGCCCTGCAGCGTTGGACATGTAGTAAAAGCCGACGTCCATGGTGACGCGCTCGTCGCTGGTGAAGGCGAGGATCAGGTAGCTGTGGACCGAGCTGTTTACGGCGAAGATGAAACCGAAGATCAACAGGCCTGTGACGACGATCGGCGTTAAGAATGGGATTTGGGCGTAGACAGCGGCGGCTAGGGCTGCCGGGACCAGCGTTAGCAATCCGACCCAGAGAATGGCGGAGTTCACGATCTGCGCGGTGTCGCGCTCGGCCGCTTTCAGCAGCTTCGGGGCGAGGCCTTGGACGAAGCCATAAAGGATGATCCAGACCGCCATGAAAGTACCGATGGTGAAGAATGCCGCGCGGTTGCCGGCCTCGGTACCGTCGCTCAGCACCGCGTAGAAATAGATCGGGATGCCAACGACGAACCACACATCGCGCGCGCCGAATAGGAACATGCGGGCAAGGCTTAAACGGTTGATATTGCGGTCTTTGGACCAAACCTGGGAGAATTTCGCCGACTTTTTACCCTGCGGCAGACCCGGCGGCATGAAGATCACGGTTCCGATTAGGATCAGTGTCAGAACCGCAGCCATCGCCCAGATCGCTGTTAGGAAACCAAAGACCGCGAGCAACCCTGCCCCCAGCAAGAATCCAAAGCCTTTGACGGCATTCTTGGACCCGGTGAGGATCGCCACCCAACGGAAGAGCCCGCCCTGCCCTTTTGGAGCCAGCAGCTTGACCGCAGACTTTGCCGACATTTTGGAAAGGTCTTTGGCGACACCCGACAGGCCCTGCACGCACATCACAAAGATGACCGATGCCGTGATCCCCCAAGCGGGATCAAGCTGTGCCAGCGCAACCAATGCAACCACTTGCAGGCTCAATCCGGCATAAAGCGTGGATGTCAGACCGAAGCGCGCCGCAATCCAGCCCGCTGAGAGGTTGGTGATAACCCCCATCACCTCATAGAGGATAAAGAGATAGGCGAGCTGCACCGGTGAAAACCCGAGCGTGTGAAAGTGCAGCAGCACCAACATCCGCAGCGCACCATCGGTGAGCATGAAAGCCCAATAGGCGGCGGTCACTGTGATATAGGCGGCAAGGCCGTTTGGTTTTTCAGATGTGGTCTCTGCCATGGCTCTGATCCTGGAAAAGAGAAAAGCCCGGCTAAATCGCCAGGCTGTGGGTTACAGGCTTTCTGCCACCATTTTTGTGATGTCCGCCAAGCGGCAGCAGTAGCCCCACTCGTTGTCATACCACGCGTAGATTTTAACCTGACGCTTGTTCACGACCATGGTGGATGGCGCATCAACGATGGTGGAGCGATCATCATCAGTGAAGTCACAGCTGACCAGCGGGCGGGCCTCATAGCCCAAGATATCCTTCAGAGCGCCCTTGGCCGCCTCTTCCATGGCCGCGTTGACCTCTTCTTCGGTCACATCGCGGGTGACGTCAAAGACGATATCGGTCAGAGATGCGTTCAGCAGCGGTACGCGTACGGCGTGGCCGTTGATGCGGCCTGCGAGCTCTGGGAAGATCTGCACGACAGCTTTGGCAGACCCGGTTGTGGTCGGGATCAGCGAGTTCAGCGCAGAGCGCGCGCGGCGCGGGTCTTTGTGGACCTTGTCGACAATGGTTTGTGTGTTGGTGACATCGTGAATGGTGGTGAAAGACGCCTGCTCGATCCCGAAGGTTTCCAGCATGACTTTCACAACCGGTGCAATGCAGTTGGTGGTACAGCTGGCGGCGGTGACGATGCGCTGATCGTCATAGAGGTCGTGGTTCACGCCATAAACGATATTCAATGCTTCTTCGATCTTGACCGGAGCTGAGATCACAACCTTCTTCACGCCTGCATCAAAATAGGGCTGCAGCGTTTCGGATGTTTTGAATTTGCCAGAGCATTCGATCACCAGATCAACACCATCCAACGGCAGATTAGCAGGCTTCATCTCTTGTGTGAAACGCATGGTCTGGCCATTCATGGTGATGCTCTCTGCATCATGGGACACATCGCCCTTCCAGCGGCCATGCACGGTGTCAAACTCGACCAACAAAGCGTGGGTATCGATGTCGCCAAACGGGTCGTTCAACAGAACAATGTGCTCTCCCAACCCCATATCAAATAGGCGACGCAGCACAAGCTTGCCCATGCGGCCTATGCCGTTTATTGCGATTTTAGTCATTATTTCAATTCCTTACGAACGAACATTAGGATGGAAACCAACCGCGCGTGCGATTGGCAAAAGCAACAAGAGAGAGCATTACGGGGACTTCGACCAATACACCTACGACGGTGGCAAGCGCGGCACCCGAACCCAGGCCGAAGAGGCTGATGGCCACGGCAACGGCGAGCTCAAAGAAGTTTGACGTGCCGATCAACGCACAGGGTGCGGCCACATTGAACGGCACTTTCCAAAGCCGCGCTGCGCCATAAGCCACAAAGAAGATGCCATAGCTTTGGATCAACAGCGGGATCGCGATGAGCAGGATCACCAAGGGGCGGTCCAAGATCACCTGCCCCTGAAAGCCAAACAACAACACAACGGTCATCAAAAGCCCAACAATCGACGCTGGCTTGACCTTTGCTTGAAAGGCTTCGACTGCGGCTTCGCCACCTTGGCGGGTCAACAGACGGCGCGTGATCATGCCAGCGATCAACGGCAAGGCGACATAGAGAACAACGGAGATAATCAGCGTATCCCACGGCACAGTAATGTCACTGACCCCAAGCAGCAGCGCAACGATGGGTGCAAAGGCAAAGACCATGATCACGTCGTTTACCGAGACCTGCACCAGCGTATAGGTCGCATCTCCGCGTGTCAGATTGGACCACACAAAGACCATCGCGGTGCAAGGTGCGGCCCCCAATAGGATGACCCCCGCCAAATAAGCCTGCGCGTCATCTTCTGGAATGAGGCCCGCAAAGACATATTCAAAGAACAACACACCAAGCGCGGCCATTGTGAAAGGCTTGATCAGCCAATTTACAACCAAGGTGATGATGATGCCTTTGGGGCGGTCTCCAATCTGTTTAAGGGCGGAAAAATCCACCCCGACCATCATTGGATACACCATCGCCCAGATCAAAACCGCCACCGGCAGGTTGACCGAGGCCACCTCCAAGGACGCCAAAGTGGCAAAAAGCCCCGGCACAAGACTGCCCAACAGCAGACCTGCTGCAATGGCCAAAGCGACCCAAAGGGACAATAGGCGCTCAAACGTGCCGAGGCCGGCATCGCTGAGCGGCGCAATGGTGTCATCTGTCATAGAGTTAGCCGTCCTCGTCTTCGCTATCTTGGATTTCACCAATCGCATCCATTTCTTTTTGCAATGCCAGAGCATCCAAAGACTCGATTGGGAGATTTGCAAAAATAGTGATCCGATTGCGCAATTGAGCGAAGGTTTTGGCAAAGATCACACCCGTGTGTGCTTCGTTTCCTTCGAAGCTGACCGGATCGGGCACGCCCCAATGCGCGGACATCGGCTGCCCGGGCCATATTGGGCAGGTTTCACCCTTCGCCTTGTCACAGACCGTGATAACGAAATCCATCAAAGGTGCGTCTTCTTTGCCAAATTCATCCCAGCTTTTGGAGCGGAACTGGCTGATGTCATAGTTATTACGCTCTAGCAGAGCCATCGCATTATCGTTTGGCGCAGTCGCTGGATTGGAACCTGCTGAAAAGGCTTTGAATTTGCCCAAACCTTCGCGCTGCATAATGGCCTCTGCCATCAAGGAACGCGCGGAATTTGCACTGCAGAGAAACAGGATATTATAGGTCTTCTGGGTCATAGGATTACCCTTTCAACATTTTCGAGTGATGTCTTCGATCAGAGGGCGGCACATCTCTGGTCGCCCCCCACAGCAATCTTGCAAAAGAAAGCCCAGCAACCCTTGCAGGCCATCCATATTGGCGAAATACCGAATGGCCCTGCCCTCTCGGCTGTTGTGCACAAGGCCCGCATTCATCAGCACGGATAAGTTCGTGGACATGGTGTTCTGACGCGCTTCCAGGGCCTCTGCCACCTCCCCGGCTAGCATCCCTTCATCCCCGGACTGCACAAGCAATCTGAAGGCATCCAGTCTGGCAGTTTGACTAAGGGCGGCAAAAGCCGAAAGAGCAGCTGGTTTATCCATATATCTGGAATTATTGATACTTCATGAGTCGGTCAACCAAGAACCTCGTAATCCTTGATGAAGTTTTCATGACAACAAATCGGGTCTTTCAGCCGTAAACATCCAAAGGACGATCATCCAACATCGTTTCCATGCTGAAAAGCCCGGTCACCACGTCCAAATCGAACCCTGCGGTCAGTTTTCGGTATACAGCGTCATAACCCGACATGCCCCGAGTGACGACTTTGAGCATATAGTCCCACTCCCCACCAATGCGGTGCATCTCTGCGACCTCGGGGATACGCCCGACATGTTTGCGGAAGTCTTCCGCCCATTCGATAGAGTGGTTGCGGGTCCGGATCATGACGAAAACCGTCAGATCCAGACCCAGCTGCGTCGCGTTTAGCCGCGTCCGCGAGCCCTGTATGAAACCCAATTCATCTAGACGTTTCAGTCGCCGCCAAAGCGCGTTTTGAGACAAACCAACTCGATCCGCGACGTCCCGCTGGGACAATCCCGCATCGCGCTGCATCACATCCAGCACCCGGCGATCAATGTCGTCTATTTTGTTCATTTTCTCTATCATATGACACAGTATTATACTTATCAATCCAATATTTGATTAATTTTTTCTAAATTTATCGGGTCAATATGGAGAAGTTAAAACAAAGGACCGATCAAATGCTCTACCCTGAGACCGCATTCGCAAATTTTGACAACATGCTTCAGTGTCTTGAGGACCCGATTGCCGAGCTGCGTTCTGGTTTGATCGGCGCAAACGTCAGGATCGACACGCCTACTGGGCAAAAGAAAATGATCTATGCGGATTATGTGGCCTCCGGGCGCGCGCTCCGGCAAATCGAAGACTTCGTTTTGGAGGAAGTGCTTCCCTATTACGCAAACTCTCATACCGAGCAGAGCCTCTGTGGCGCGCGCATGACCAGAATGCGAGAAGAAGCACGTGGCCTGATCGCGCGGCATTGTAATGCAAACGCCAACGAACATGCGGTTATTTTCGGGGGATCCGGAGCGACAACCGGGTTGAACCAAGCCATCCATCTTTTTGGCATCCATGCCGCCGTCGCCGCCGGCCGGCCAGTTCATGTTCTTGTGGGCCCATACGAGCATCACTCAAACCTCCTACCTTGGCGCGAAAGCGGCGCAGAAGTGATTGAGATCGCAGAGGCAACGGAGGGCGGTGTTGATCTTGACGATCTTATAAGCGTGCTCGCGGAAATCGCAGACAAGGACAGCCTCATTATCGGTGCCTTTTCAGCAGCCTCGAACGTGACGGGCGTTTGCACCGACCCTGCACCGATCTCACGATTGATCAAAGCTCACGGTGGACGCGTTCTTTGGGACTACGCCGGCGGCGCGCCTTATCTGCCAATGTCTATGTCCCCTGACGGGATTAATATCGATGCCATCGTTTTCAGCCCACACAAGTTTATCGGCGGCCCCGGCGCGTCTGGCATACTCATCATCCGCCGCGATGCGGTCACAACGATGCAGCCAAGTCGTCCAGGCGGTGGCACCGTTGCCTTTGTGAACGAACGCCAGCACGACTATGTCGACCGCCTTGAACAACGCGAAGAAGGCGGAACGCCCAACGTCGTGGGTGACATCCGCGCCGCACTTGCGGTTCTGGTGAAAGAGAGCATTGGCCAGACTCAAATCACATCAATCAATCAAAGATTGAGTGCTTTCGGATTTCGCGCGGCAAACAGTCTGCCTGGCATGGACATGCTCGCGCCTGCGCGCACAGACCGGTTGCCGATCTTCTCTTTTGTCCCGAGAGACAAAAAGGGTCAGCGCTTAGACTACCGGCATTTCACACAGCAGCTCTCAGAAAGCTATGGCATCCAAGCCCGCGGCGGCTGTAGCTGCGCTGGTCCATATGTGCATTCCCTCCTTGGCATCAGTGACATTCAATCAGAACAGCTGCGCGACGCGCTGTTGAATGGAGATGAAGAAGGCAAGCCTGGATTTGTGCGTTTTAACCTCAGTTACCTGATGGACGACGCGACAATTGATGCGATTTTTTCGGGAATTGGCGCGCTTTTGGAAGAGTCTGCTGGCATTGGCTGTGGGTAAGCCTGTGCAGAAACCGTGTATAAAACTCTGGATAGAAATACCGATGTTGTGAACTTTGGTATTCAGCCCAATGAAAGGCCCCAATAATTTAGTCCACAGGTTAGGGATAAGTGGCTCGGTTTTGAGCGACCTCAGTTTCCGAGCACTCAACACGATTGTGTTCGTCAAAGTACGCAGAGCGCTTCGGATTTCGCCTCAGAATGGCATAGAAAATCGCAGAAAAAAGTTCAAAATGTCTTAATTGCGCCGCATAAATCTTTGTTTTAAAACAAGTATTTTACAATTAAGCCTTCAGAAGGCGCGTCTGCAACCGCAAAGCTTTCAGCACGGCCGCTTGTTTTCCCAAAGCACGGAAAACTATAAATATTGAATAAGTGATAGTAAACATCTCCATTTTCAGCTCATGAAAAAAATTTGTTTGAAAAAGATAAGTCAAACAAGGCGCGAAACACGGAATTACACCGCCTCTCGCCTCTGAAATGCGCCCGACCCCTGTGCAACGACCCGGCCAGTTTGATCCAAAACCCGCGCCTCAGCGAAGAACGTGCGCTTTCCGCCGCCAGTCAAATTGGCCTCAGCAATCAGCAAATCCCCCTCAGCCCTTGCAACAAAGTTCACAGTCAAAGACATCGTCAAAGCCAAATTTCGCTTTCCCGGATCACCTGTGTAGGTCCCGCAAAACCCCATCGCCGTATCCAAGAGCGTGGCGTAATTGCCGCCATGGGGAATACCCGCACGGTTCATTAAGAATGGTTCAATGGGTTGCTCGAGCCGTGCATACCCCTCCTCCCAATGAGTCAGGCGATACCCCATGTGATCTTGGAACGCAGAATTTGGTTCTTTCAGCTGCGGATCTAACGGCTTTCGATCGGTCAAATTGAGACTCCCTAGGGTTGAGCAATGCGAACATGCACAAAATGCGTTCACCGGTGCACATAGCCATATCTTGGACAACGGTCGCCGCGCCACTAGTTTCAGGACGAAAGGAGAGCATTATGTCGCTACGTCCCACTTTAGAAACGCGCCAAGCCATTCCGACCATGGAGGGCGCTGGCGTTCACTTGCACCGCGCTTTTGGGTTTCATGAGCCAAGCCAGCTTGATCCGTTCTTGCTGTTTGATGACTTTCGGAATGAAAACCCAGAAGACTACGCGCAAGGCTTTCCGTGGCATCCCCATCGCGGAATTGAAACCATTACATATGTTTTGTCTGGCACCGTGGATCACATGGATAGCCTCGGCAACGAAGGCAGTCTGGACGCCGGTGGCGTGCAGTGGATGACCGCTGGCTCCGGCATTCTCCATCAGGAAATGCCGAAAGGAAACGCCGATGGCCAAATGCACGGCTTCCAGCTTTGGGCCAATTTGCCGTCTGACCTGAAAATGACCGCACCGCGCTATCAGGATATGAAGGGCAGCGATATCCCCGAGATCCTGGAAGACGACGGAACCCGCGTGAAGGTGATCATCGGAGATTTCTGGGGTAAAACAGGCCCAATTGATGGGATCGCAGCAGATCCGCAATACCTAGATATCTACGTTCCTCCGGGCGTCAAAAAGACGTTCCCGGTCGATACCTATCGTCGGGCCTTTGCTTATGTCTTTGAAGGGGCTGGTGCTTTTGCGGATGCCAGCAATCCGACAGGTGTGCTGCTTGAAAAAGAAGTGGCAGGTCAGGAGGTTAACATTCGGGACATGAGCGGTAACCGCACGTTGGTGCGCTTTGGCACGGGCGATGAAGTCACTGTTCAAGCAGGCCCAGAGGGCATTCGCTTTCTGCTGATCTCAGGTGCACCGATCCAAGAGCCGGTGGCTTGGCACGGACCCATTGTGATGAACACTGGTGAAGAACTGCAGCAAGCGTTCAAAGAGCTGCGCAACGGCACCTTCATCAAACCGGCACACTAGTGGCTCACGCAGTCACGGCCTTTCGGGTCATTTCCCAATAGATATCTTGCACCTCTTCGAGAGGCAGACGCCCTGTCTCTCGGAACCACGTGTTCACTCCGGTCAACATGGCGATCAAAGCCATTGACGCGATCTTTGCATCAGGCACAGAAAACGAACCGTTCCGAGCGCCCTCTTCCAAAATATCTTCGAGCTTTCCCTCATATGTGCTGCGCAAGCCTTCGATGACTGCGAAGTTTTCAGGCGTGAGATTGCGGAGCTCCATATAAGCGATAAAAACGGCATCACGACGCACATGGTGGTATCCAACGTGAAAGCGCGCGAAATGTTCAAGCCGTGCCATTGGCGTATCTGGTCGCGTCTCTTGATCCCATGCCGCCACCAATTTCTCCATGTGATCGCGCATCAATCCAAAGAGCAGACTTTGCTTATCAGGCGTGTAATTATAGAGCGCGCCGACTTGCACCCCAACTTCAGAGGCAATTTTGCGCATAGAAACAGCCGCATAGCCGCTTTCCGCGAATAGCTTTAGCGCGGCCTCCAAAATACGCGGGCCGGTGATTTCAGAATGTGAGCCGGATGTGCGCGCCATCTATCGCCCCGTGTTTAGAAAAATCGGAGCGGTTATTGAACAATTGTTCCGAAAAAACGCAAGCCGAAACGTCGTTTTTTGAGACTCGCGGCCAAATCAGAAATGTTTAGCTGACTCAATTGCAGCTCGTGTGCGAAACCGCTACACGGCTTGCGAGCAGTCGAAGTTAAAGGAGATTGTGATGACAGAACCGTTGCGTCTGGGCATTGCTGGGCTTGGCACCGTCGGGGTCGGCGTGGTCAAAATCGTTCGCCAAAAAGCCAACCTTTTGGCGGCGCGAACTGGACGCCCTGTGGTTATCACCGCGGTCTCTGCCCGCTCTCGCGACAAAGATCGCGGCGTGTCTTTGACTGATTATGCTTGGGAAGACGATCCGGTTGCTTTGGCACAGCGCGATGACGTCGATGTCTTCGTTGAACTAATGGGGGGCCATGAGGGCTCTGCCAAAGACGCCACCGAGGCGGCGATTACGGCGGGCAAAGACGTGGTGACAGCAAACAAAGCCCTGCTCGCCATTCACGGCCAAGCGCTTGCAGAGCAAGCCGAAGCAAATGGTTGCGTGATCCGGTTTGAAGCGGCGGTTGCTGGCGGCATTCCTGTGATCAAGTCTTTGACCGAAGGCCTTGCGGGCAATGAGATCACCCGCGTCATGGGTGTGATGAACGGCACCTGTAACTACATCCTGACCCGCATGCAGGACGCAGGTCTGCCTTATGACGAAGTCTTCGCCGAGGCTGACGCGCTTGGTTATCTGGAGGCCGATCCGAACTTGGATGTGGGCGGTATTGATGCCGGTCACAAACTGTCGCTTTTGTCCTCTATCGCGTTCGGTACAAAGGTTGCCTTCGACGGTGTCGAGCTAGAAGGCATTCAGCGCATCTCGATTGAAGATATTAATCAGGCGGAAGACTTGGGCTATCGCATCAAGCTTCTGGGCGTCGCGCAGCTGACCGGCCGTGGTCTAGAACAACGCATGTCTCCATGCCTCGTGCCAGCCGACAGCCCGTTGGGCCAGCTCAAAGGCGGTACAAACATGGTCGTTCTGGAAGGTGACGCGGTTGAACAAGTTGTTCTGCGCGGCCCCGGAGCAGGCGAAGGCCCGACCGCAAGCGCGGTGATGGGCGATATCTGTGATGTCGCACGCGGTTTGCGCCTGTCGACCTTTGGCGTTCCCGCAAAAGAGCTCGAAGAAGCAAAACCGGCAACGTCAAACTCGCCAGCACCCTACTATGTGCGCCTAGAACTGTTGGACCGCCCCGGCGCAATGGCAAAACTCGCCTCAGCCTTGGGCGATGCGGGTGTCAGCATTGATCGCATGCGTCAAAGCCAACACGATGGCACTGAAGCGCCGGTATTGATCGTCACGCACAAAACCCAACGCAGCGCTCTGCAAGATGCACTTGAAGCACTCAAAGGCTCTGACGTTCTGGCAAGCGACCCTGTCGCCCTGCGCATCGAGACTGTTTGATAACGATACCAGAACGCGCAGCGGCTTGTGAGACACCGCTGCGCCCGCTACACCTGTGTCCATAAAGATCATTTTAAGGACCACTTCGATGAGCACCCAGCCTGAATTTCACGATCGTATGTTGGCTCTGGGCTTGGCCCGTGTCGCTGAACAAGCCGCTTTGGCCTCTGCCACATTGGTCGGCCGCGGCGATGAAAAAGCCGCAGACCAAGCGGCTGTTAACGCGATGCGCGAACAACTCAACATGCTGGATATTTCTGGCGTCGTCGTGATTGGCGAAGGCGAACGCGATGAGGCGCCCATGCTTTACATTGGCGAGGAAGTGGGGACAGGAAATGGTCCGGGCGTGGATATCGCGTTGGACCCGCTTGAAGGCACGACCCTTACAGCAAAAGACATGCCAAACGCTCTGACAGTGATTGCAATGGGCCCACGCGGATCGATGCTGCACGCCCCAGACGTTTACATGGACAAATTGGCGATTGGTCCGGGCCATCCTGAAGGCATCGTGACTTTGGACATGCCTCCTGCGACGCGCGTCTCTGCCCTTGCGACTGAAAAAGGCTGCCTGCCGAAAGACATCACTGTGTGTATTCTTGAACGCCCTCGCCATGAGGACATGATCGAAGAAGTACGCAGCACCGGTGCATCCATTCGCCTCATTACCGACGGCGACGTGGCTGGTGTCATGCACTGCGCCGACAGCGCAACCACCGGCATCGACATGTATATGGGCCAAGGTGGCGCACCCGAAGGTGTGCTTGCGGCGGCGGCACTAAAGTGCATGGGCGGGCAAATGTCTGGCCGTTTGCTTTTTCGTAATGACGACGAAAAAGCGCGCGCGCGCAAAGCGGGAATCGAAGACCTCGACCGGATCTATACGCGCGACGAGATGGTCACCGCGGATGTGATCTTTGCTGCGACCGGTGTCACCGGCGGCTCTCTCCTGCCGGGCATTAAGCGCGAGCCAGGCTGGCTTGAAACAACCACGTTGCTCATGCGCTCTAAATCCGGTTCCGTGCGTCGTATGACCTACCGCACTCCAACGGAATAAGTCACAACCGCATGGGTGACTTTCTCAACGTTTCCAGTTCTCTAACGGGCCGCCGCTGGGTGGGCCCGTCGATAGAAATTGACCGAGCTTCAGAAGCGTTAGAACAAGACACCACCCTACCCCGGGCTCTTTGCCAAGTGTTGGCAAGACGCGGTGTGCCTGCGCATGAGGCAGAGAATTTCCTTGCTCCAGCATTGCGGGATCTGCTGCCAGATCCCCGCTCTTTACGGGATATGGAAAAAGCTGCGGCGCGTTTCTTGGAAGCCGTCAAAAACCGCCAGACAATTGCAGTCTTTGCTGACTATGACGTCGATGGTGGCAGCTCTGCAGCGCTCTTGCTCGTTTGGCTGCGGGACATGGGCCTGTCAGCGACGCTTTACGTGCCGGACCGCATTGACGAAGGCTATGGCCCAAATGACGCCGCTATGGCGGAATTGGCCAGTAAGCATGATTTGATCATTTGTGTGGACTGCGGCACGCTTTCCCATGGTCCAATCGCCGCTGCAAAAGGCGCGGATGTCATCGTGCTTGATCACCACCTTGGCGGAGAAACCTTGCCCGAGTGCCACGCGGTAGTGAACCCAAACCGCCAGGATGAAGATGGCGCACTGGCCTATCTCTGTGCCGCCGCGGTGGTGTTCCTGATGCTCGTGGAAGCCAATCGCCAAATGCGCGAGGACGGCGCGAAAGGTCCTGACCTCATGGCGATGCTCGATCTGGTCGCTCTTGCAACGGTCGCGGACGTCGCGCCACTCATTGGCGCAAACCGTGCGCTGGTCCGGCAAGGCCTTAAGGTTATGGCACGTCGTGAACGTCCTGGCCTCGTGGCGCTTTCCGATGTCTCGCGCATGGACACGGCTCCAACAAGTTATCATCTGGGCTTCCTGCTTGGCCCGCGCGTTAACGCAGGTGGACGCATTGGGCAAGCCGACCTCGGCGCGCGCCTTTTGGCGACGGCAGATGCTCACGAGGCCCAAGCACTGGCCGACCGACTTGACCAACTGAACACCGAACGCCGAGACATTGAATCCGCCGTGCGCGCAGCAGCGATGGAACAAGCGGAAGAACGGGGCCTTAATGCGCCTTTGGTTTGGGCCTCCGCTGATGGCTGGCATCCGGGTGTGGTGGGAATTGTGGCCAGTCGATTGAAAGAATCCACCAACCGCCCTGCCATCGTGATCGGTTTTGACGGCGACGAAGGCAAAGGGTCGGGACGATCGGTTTCAGGCATCGACCTTGGGGCTTCTATCCAAAAGCTCGCTGCAGAAGGCCTGCTTGTAAAAGGCGGCGGCCACAAAATGGCTGCAGGTCTTACGGTTATGCGAGACAAACTCGAACCAGCGATGGAGCGGCTTGCCGAACTTCTAGACAAACAAGGGGCCGGTGCCATCGGTCCGGCTGACCTAAAGCTTGACGGCATGCTGATGCCAGGCGCTGCATCTCTGGATCTCGTAAACCAACTCGAAGCCGCAGGTCCTTTTGGCGCAAGCGCCCCTGCCCCTCGCTTTGCTTTCCCAGATGTGGAAATCCGCTTTGCCAAACGCATAGGCGACAACCACCTTAAAATCACCTTCAGCGACGGGCTTGCAGCGCGGCTTGAAGCGATCTGTTTTGGCGCATATGACACCCCAATTGGCGCGGCGTTGGAAAACCACGGCGGCAAACGTTTTCACTTGGCCGGGCGACTGGACATTAACACCTGGGGTGGCCGTCAGGCTGTTCAGCTCCGACTTGAGGATGCGGCCCCGGCATAGGCGCTTTCTTTTTGGCCCAAATATCTCGGAGTGAATTGCCCGCAGGGCAAGAGGGGCAGAGCCCCTCCATCAGCTTCTGAGATTTTTTCAAATCCCTGCAAATTTCCGCTTGCGCCACACCAGCGCTTTGCATAAATACCGCCTCACGCTTCGGAATGGCCCGTTCGTCTATCGGTTAGGACGCCAGGTTTTCAACCTGGAAAGAGGGGTTCGATTCCCCTACGGGCTGCCACCGAAGCTAGAAACTCCCTGATAGATAAGGGACTTTTGAAACGCCAATTTGCGACTCGTTTGCAATGTGGCCCGTTCGTCTATCGGTTAGGACGCCAGGTTTTCA
>NZ_CYTO01000009.1:618305-663174 GCF_001458335.1 Cognatishimia activa | reverse complement strand
ACAAACAAGAAGGCGTCTAGGAAACTAGGGGCTATTCATAGCGCCGTTCAACTTCCGCCAAAAAACTCTCCGCCAAATTTGCCCGATTGTCCTGCGTTGTGGCATGGGTCTGCACCGTGCTCTCCACCTCCAACAGCTTGCGCAACACCGGCACATTGCGCGGCGTCGTCGTCACCACCTGTTGCGGATGATCCCCCAAGCGCAGCCCGAATTGCAGCATGTCCCAGGTCTCTTGTGCATTCTTCCACTTCGCCAACTCATCCACCCAAGCCGCATCAAACTGCGGCCCCCGCAGCCGTTCCGGGTCATGGGCGGAAAACGCCTGCGCCATGGCCCCATTCGGCCAAGTCAACCGCCGCCGCGTTTCATGCCAGACAGGTTTTCGATCCGGCGGTGAACAGGCAATAATCCCACTCTCCCCATGCACCATCACCTCGCGCACCTGCTCCAAGGTTTCGCCCACCAAAGCCACCCGCGCCGCCTTCCCCACATCCAACGGTTTCGCCCCTTCGACCATGCAGCGCACCCATTCCGCCCCCGCACGGGTCTTCCCAGCCCCCCGGCCACCCATCACAACCCAGGTCTTCCAATCGCCACCATTCGCCAAGACGGGGGGCAACTGATGCCCCATCGCCCAGAACTCAAACAAATAAGGGAGAGCCAACAGCTCTCCCTCACTTAACCCATCCAGAAACCTGTCCCTCACGGCAACATCTTCGCAAACGAGCCAATCGGCACCCGATCGTCCGTCGGGCCTCAATAAGGTCGAGCGCATATCCATCGACAATACCTGCTTGTTGTTTTCGTCGCTCTTCAAAACGAGCCTCCATTTCTATGGCCAAACGGCTCCAGGTGCGGATATCGCTCAGCAATTTGCTCGCCTCCCGCACCGACGCGGCATCACCTGCCATGACCTCATCCTCTAGACCCCGCAAAGACTGGGTCAGATGCGCCAAAGTCTGGCGAACCGCATCAAACTCTTCTTCAACGGAAGAGCCATTTTCCGGCGTTTTTGATTGTTGCATTTGTTTTCGCCTCTCGTGTTGTTGCCTCCCACACGAGCGAAATGAAAACAGCCTTCAGGTTTCCCCAAGGCCGCGCCCATTTCTTCCAGCATGTCATATCTTTAACAAGGACCGTGACGATTGTCAATAATTCGTTTATTTACAGAGCGTTAACCGACAGATCGCAGCCTAAAAAACATCGATCAATTCGCTTTGGAGTAGGACTTCAAAACTGCCATCGTTGGCGCATGGCCATTTGCAAAAGCAAACACACCAGCACCCGAAAAACAGCCCTTCCCGGTGTCGCCTGCACGCGCTTTTATATCCGCACCCGCCAACAAAAGCGCTTCTGTTGCGACCGGGTTCCACTCTGAAACAGCAGTGATCAGGGGTGTCCATTCCAAGTTTTCAGACCGCTGTTCAATATCTGCTCCAAGCTCGACACAGCGAAGGACAATTTTCGAAAGTGCTGTGGCATCAACATCGTTCAGATTTGCAAAGCCCAAACCATGCAAAACATTCGTATGGGTCAGTCCCAAACTTGGATCCGCGCCATGATCCAAAAGCAGGGAAATAACGTCCAAAGATACGCCAAGCATGTTGGACATCGCCGCATAAAGCGCAGTCTTGTCATATTGACCAATTTGTTTGTTGATATCCCAGTCACTTAGCGCCGCACGAACGGCTTCCAAATCGCAGTCATCAATAGCTTCAAAAATTGCTGTCTCCGGCTCAATTGGCTGCTTCATACGGTCCTCGATGTCAGCAGCGAGCGACGGATTTTCCATGAGCTCTGCATGCAACCTAACGCTCATTTCCAACGCTTCACTCAGCTGTTCCAATTCCGCGAGTTCAGGATGGGCCTGTGCCGCAGCAACCAGTTCTTTCTTCAAAGCTTCACACTCGGGCAAAAGCTTCGCCTGACGCTCAAGATCAAAACCAGACAAACCCATCATCAGGTCAGTGGTTCGCTTCATCAAATCATCAATATTCATCGGAAAAGTCCTTTATCAATCCACTCTTCCTGTCCGGATAATACGGCAAATATTTGATCCAATCAGGTTAATTTATTCGAACTCATCTCCAATCTAACCCAAACGTGATTGGCTGTTGAATGGATTTCCGTGAACTCTATGCCCAACCTAATCTCAGCAAAGGGTAGCCCAATGGCTCAGATACCCCGTTTCAAAGCAGCACTGTCCTTAGCGCTTCTCCTTGCGCTCACTGCTCTGCCCCTCCCAGCAACGGCCCAAACTGATCACGCCATCGACCAATTCGGACAACCGCCCGCCATCAAAACCGGCCCACTCTCCAGCGAACTGGAAACCGCGATCCAAGTCGCCTTCATCGACAGCATGCTGGAAGGCCAATGGGGCGACCCGCAAAACATCAGCCTGCACAGGATCACGAATTCAGGCGACGCACGTGTGGCTTGGATCGTTGCTGACCTCATGCGGTTTGCTTCCAACGCGCAGCTTAACCAAGCCCTCGCCAACTCCGCCGCCGCACTGCTGGGCATTTCCCCACCCAGACGCAACCATTGGGGTGTGATCACCGACCACCTCATCGCTTGGGACATCCCTGCACCGCCGAACTATCTGCGCGTGAAACGCGAGATCTTCACCTCTGTGGTGCCGCAATGGGAACCGCTTTTTGTCGAGGGCGACATCGACTGGCGCCATGTGTCCTGGGGTGGCGTTTTCATCGACAATCGCCCCTATGACACCACCGATGACCGCTGCAACTGCATTCCAGCCGCCGATAATCCCGAAGTGCAATCCGCAGAGGAGGCCAAATGGCTGAAAAACCGCGACATTGTCTTCGGCATTGAAGTGAACGGCGAATACCGCGCCTACCCCCGCCAGATCATGGAAGTGCGCGAGATGGTCAACGACACACTCGGTGGCCGCGACCTCGCAATCCCCTATTGCACCCTTTGCGGCGCGGCTCAGGCCTATTTCACCGACGATCTGCCCAAAGGCATCAAGCGCCCAGTGCTGCGTACCTCTGGTATGCTGATCCGGTCCAATAAAGTCATGTATGACATCACCAGCTATTCGGTCTTTGACACGTTCAAAGGCAATGCGGTCACGGGACCCTTGGCCAAGAAAGGCATCACGCTCAATCAGGCCAATGTGATCACCACCACATGGGGTGAATGGAAGAAAGCGCACCCAGAAACCACTGTTTTAATTGAAGAACTGGCTTTGGGTCGCAATTTTGATTTCCGCAATGGTCGTGACGCGGGCGGCCCGATCTTCCCTGTCGGCGACGTGGACCCCCGCCTGCCTGTGCACGAAGACATCATCGGCGTCATCACCGCTTCTGGCCAACCCATCGCCTTTCAGCGCAGCAAAGCTGTTTCAGCCTTAAAACGCGGCAAAGACATCACGCATGAAAACATCCGCCTCGTCTTGGATGCAGGCGGCGTAAAAGCCGTCAACGCTTCTGGAGAGCCACTCGGAAGCCACCAAGCTTTCTGGTTTGCCTGGTCGCAATTCCACCCAGACACAGAGCTTTGGAACGGCTGACACACAAAGCCGCAAATTTTTTGCGGCGTTACCACTTGGTAAGTGGTTTAATTCCACGCAATACCTCTTACTTTGCAATCAAAGAGACCTGCCCTCCGGCGGGTCCCATTTATTTCAGAACAATTTAAACAGGGGCATCTGATGAAATACCGCAAGCTTGGCACCAGCGACCTGAACGTTTCCCGCATCTGCCTGGGCACCATGACCTGGGGCATGCAGAACACCTATGATGAAGGCGCCGCCCAAATGGACCTCGCGCTGGATCACGGCGTGAACTTCTGGGACACCGCCGAAATCTACCCGGTCCCAGCGGGCCAGGACAGCACCGGCGGCACCGAAGACATCATCGGCCAATGGTTTGAAAAAACCGGGCGTCGCAACGAAGTCATCCTCGCCACCAAAATGGCCGGCCCTGCGCCGCTCTGCCGGGGTCGTGGCTTAATGCCAGCGGATGTCGAAGAGGCCGTAGACGGCTCTCTGAAGCGCCTGAAAACCGATGTGATCGACCTTTACCAACTCCACTGGCCGCAGCGCCAAACCAACTTCTTCGCACAACGGGATTTCCAACCGCATCTGCATACGGAACTGAGCGGCGAAGACATGGAAGGCATGTTGGACGCCTTGGGTCGCATGATCGAAAAAGGCAAAATCCGCGAGATTGGCGTGTCCAATGAAACCCCTTGGGGGATCATGAAATACTTGCAACTGGCTGAAACCAAAGGCCTTCCACGCATTCAGTCCAGCCAAAACCCCTATTCCTTGCTGCAACGCAACTGGGACACAGCGACTGGCGAAGTTGCCATGAAAGAAAAGGTCGACTTGCTGGCCTACTCCCCTCTGGCGGGCGGCATTTTGTCGGGCAAATACCTAGACGGCAAACAACCCGACAACGCCCGCTTCACCCTGCCATGGGGCGCAAATATTATGGGCAGACACCACGCAAACCGCGACAGCGACATCGTCCGCAAATACGTCGAGCTGGCAATTGACAACGGACTGACGCCAACCCAACTGGCCATCGCCTTTGTGAACTCCCGCCCCTATCTGGGGTCAAACATCATCGGCGCGACATCGATTGAACAGTTGGAAGAGGTTCTGTCGGCCGAAGACGTCACCCTGTCAGAAGATGTGCTGAACGCCATTGAAGACCTGCACGACGCAAACCCAAGCCCGTCCTTGGGGCGCGGCGGCATCCGCGACGCGGGTTAACCAAAACAAAGAAAGGGCGCAGATGGCTGCGCCCTTTTTCTTTGAATATTCGGCCAAGTTGAGCCATAAAACGGCCACCTAGATTTGTTAATCAACCCTCAATTCAATTTTAATGATGTTCGGGCTTTCAACAAATGCTACGTTTTTTCTCTGTATTTCTGGCGACAATTACAGTCGCTGTCGCCGCAATAGTCATTCTTTTCCCACCGGCAAACAGTGACATAAAAGATCGCGCGTTAGCTGGTGCAGAAAACCAAACTCCTGGACGGCTCAAAGCTTACGATAGTTTACAAAACTTCGACCTAAGGAAAGAAAGCGCGACCTACACGCCACCGGTGAACATAGCCAAAAGGCATACGTTCACATTCCCTGAAAACGCCTCAACCAAACGCACTTGGTTTGGGACATCACCTGGTGGTTTTGGACCTTTTCCGACTTTGATCTTGCTTCACGGATCAAACCGACCTGGTACCTCGATGATAGACATGTGGCGCGAGACCGCTCAGCGACAAGGCATTGTCTTGATTGCTCCAGAAGCACAGAATCCGCAAACTTGGAACTTAAGTGACGATGGTCTGCCCTTTATGCAAGCACTGCGGAATGAGGCTGAAAACCATTATCCAATCGACCGTAAGCAAGTCTACGTGATGGGCCATTCTGCAGGAGGAATTTTTGTGCAGAGCTTAGCCGGAGAAGATAACCCTTTATGGCGTGCGATGGCCAGTCACGGGTCCGCAACACGAGCAAATGCGCTTCGCAGATCAAACACTCCGGTTCCACTGTACCTTTACACGGGCGAACACGACCATCTGTTTCCACAGGAGAATATGCAGCGCGCGGCCAGAATGCTCTCCGATGCGGGCCATGATGTGACTTACGTGAACATTCCCAGGCATGACCATTGGTATTACAAGATCGGGCCACAACTGGCCCCGGTGATCTGGCGTGATTTAACAGGAGGCTACGAGTAGCCAGACAAGCTACTGGTTGGCCCGCTCGGCCTCAATCTCACGCCATTTGGCAACATTGCGGTTATGCTCTGCCAATGTGGTCGCAAAGGCGTGGCCACCGGTGCCATCCGCCACAAAGAAGATGTACTCTGTGGTATCAGGGTTCGCCGCCGCCTCAAGGCTCGCACGGCCCGGATTGGCAATGGGCGTCACGGGCAGACCATCAATCTGATAGGTGTTCCACGGTGTCTCACGCTGCAATTCGCTGCGGCGCAGACCACGACCCAACGTGCCCTCACCCTTCGTGATGCCATAGATCACTGTCGGGTCAGTCTGCAGACGCATGCCGCGGTTCAGACGGTTCGCAAACACGCTCGCCACCTGACGACGTTCTTCCGCAACACCGGTCTCTTTCTCAACGATCGACGCCAAGATCAGCAGTTCAACCGGGTCAGACAACGGCACTTCGGGATCGCGAGCAGCCCAGATTTCTTCGACTGCTGTCGCCTGCGCCAACTGCATACGGTCGATGACAGAGGCCCGGGTATCCCCTTCGCTGATCTCATAGGAATCTGGCGCCAAGGTGCCTTCTGCTGGCACCTCAACTTCACCGCTCAGCAGGTCAATCTTGCCAAGCACATCAACAACTTGCCAGCTGGTCACACCCTCTGCCATCGCAATGCGATAGCGCGTGTCCGACTGCGCGCGCACCTTGGTGAAAATCTCTGGTGCTTCCGCCTCAGCAGGCTCAAAGGACACCACATCGACAAACCGATTGGTCGCAGGATCAAGCTCTCGCACCTGCACCGTCGCGCGGGTCACACCGATGCGGTAAACCACTTCAGTGCCGCAGGTGGACGCCCCGCCGCGGGTCACAATATCTGTGATCTCTTCCATGGACGCACCCGCAGGCACCAAGAAAGACCCGGCTTTCAGTTGCTGAGACTTTTCCGCATAATCCGCACCAATACGGAACAGCGCGCCATTGGTCACCGCTCCAGCCGCTTCCAGCTGCCCCGACACGCGGCGCATATTAGAGCCACGTTCGACCTTTACACAGATCGCATCGGCCAACGGGCCCGCGGCCTTATACTGGCTCTGTCCCCAAAGGATGACACCACCCAATAGGAACATCGCGACTATCAACAACGTCAGCGCGTTCGACGCGATGCTCCGCCACATGGATTTAGACCTTTCCGAAGATCACCGAGGCATTGGTGCCGCCAAACCCGAAGGAATTGGACAGCGCCACATTGATCTCACGCTCCACCTTTGCGTTCGGCGCAAGATCGACTTTGGTTTCAACCGCTGGATTGTCCAGGTTGATGGTCGGCGGTGCCACTTGATCCCGGATCGCCAGAACCGAGAAGATCGCTTCAATCGCGCCCGCCGCGCCCAAGAGGTGGCCGGTCATGGATTTCGTGGAAGACATGGTCACATTCGCCGCCGCATCGCCCATCATGCGCTCCACCGCGCCCAGCTCAATGCTGTCGGCCATGGTGGATGTGCCATGCGCGTTGATATAGTCAATCGCCGCTGGCTCCAGACCTGCGTCCTTAAGAGCTGCGCGCATAGAGCGTTCACCGCCCTCACCATCCTCAGATGGCGCAGTGATGTGATAGGCATCGCCAGACAGACCATACCCCAGCACCTCTGCGTAAATCTTCGCACCACGGGCCACCGCGTGGTCATACTCTTCTAGCACGACAACACCCGCGCCTTCACCCATGACAAACCCATCGCGGTCCTCATCATATGGACGGGACGCCGCTTTCGGGTCATCGGCACGTTTGGTGGACAGCGCCTTACAGGCGTTAAAGCCCGCGATACCAATCTCACCAATCGCCGCTTCCGCGCCGCCGGCAATCATCACATCCGCATCGCCATTCTTGATCAACCGGCTCGCATCGCCAATCGCGTGCGCGCCCGTGGAACAGGCGGTCACAACCGAGTGGTTCGGCCCTTTAAAGCCATAGCGAATAGACACTTGGCCAGAAATCAGGTTGATCAACGCCCCCGGAATAAAGAACGGAGACACGCGCCGCGGCCCACGCTCTTTGATCAGGATCGCGGTTTCCGCAATGGAGTTCAGACCACCGATACCAGAGCCAATCATGACACCGGTGCGCAGACGATCCTCTTCGCCCTCAGGGGTCCAAGCGGCGTCTTGCACGGCCATCTCGGCGGCGGCAATGCCGTAAAGGATAAAGTCATCGACTTTACGACGTTCTTTTGGGGCCAGCCAATCATCGGCATTGAACGTCCCATCAGAGCCATCGCCCAAAGGCACTTCGCAGGCATATTTGGTGGTGACATTTTCCGCATCAAACCGGGTGATCGGACCGGCACCGGATTGCCCGTCCAAAATCCGCGTCCAGCTTTCTTCCACACCAGAAGCCAGAGGGGTCACAAGCCCCAGACCAGTAATGACGACACGCCGCATTTCGCTGCCCTTTCCTCAATTCGTTGCATGCTCATACCAAGGCTTGGGTGGCAGGGGCAAGAGTGGGTTGAGGGGTTGGTGGAAATTGGCTGGATTGTCTTGAGGACATTTAAGGCAATGAGCGCAATCACCGCTTTAATGAAATTCGTATTTTCGTATACTAAATCAAATTTAAACGAGAAAAGTACTTTCATGAGCGGATTTGAACCACAGTCTGAGCCAACTGCAAAAGACATTGCAACTGATTGGGAAATAGACATTGAGTATTTAGAGACAACCAGCTGGCACCTCATAGAACGAGTTGGAAAAGAAGGCGAAATTTACGGCTATTTGCTAGAATTTAGTGAAGACACAGACATTGCAATTTTAGATGAACTTGGTGTCGCTGATGGTCAAAATTCGCGAGAAGTCAGCCTCAACGCTTTTGATGCGCCCGAACCGGAAGGAACTATTGAAGAACTAACCGGTTCGCGTGTTGTAGACACCCGTTCTTCGCGCGCCAAACGCTGGTCTAGACTGACCGAAATAACGGTTAGGAATTTTAAAGCAGCGCAAGAAGCTAAAATTCCAATAGGTGATGTCACTATACTTGTTGGTCCAAATGGGTGCGGCAAATCATCAGTGCTCCAAGCCATCCATTGGGCCGCGAGAGCCGCTAGCTATGTCCTGCCTAAAAACCAAAAGGAAATGATCTCTTTCGAAAGACTGGACTATATCCCGTCTAGCGAACCGCTTAAAACACTACACAACGGTGAGCTAAAGACTGGATCAAAATCCGAAGCGGTTGAAGTTTATTTCAGGCACGAATCCGATACAGACGGCCAGACGCAAGCTTCCGTTAAAATTAGAGCAGCTAGAAACAAAGGGGGCATTACAGCCTACATGGAAGGTGGAAGCGCTGTAACACCTTATAAGCAACGCGTACAATTTATTACAGCCTACATCCCTGGACTAGCCGGCCTCTCTGAGAGCGAAGCAATTTTGGCGCAACCGACACTCCGTCGACAAGCATCTAGCGGTGATGCCGGAGGAGTGCTGCGGAATATTTTGTACAACTTAAGTACTGATAGCAGCTTCGACAGCGAACCAGGTGCTGGCAGAACTAGGCTAAATGCACTCAATCGCCTAATTGCTAGTGTTCATCCGAATTCATCAATTGGTGTTTCATTTGATGAACGAGAAGATTTTCACATCTCGGCTACAATCAAAGACACCAAAAGCGGAAACGTTCGGCCCCTCGAAACTGCCGCCACGGGCATCCTTCAAGTCGTACAAATCTTTGCTTATCTAATTTTGTTTAGGCCGAAAATTATGCTTATCGACGAACCGGATGCCCACTTGCATCCTGATAAGCAAGAACGTTTGGTCGAAGCATTAGAAGCGGCTTCAATTGAATTCGAAACACAAATCATTTTGACCACGCACAGCCCCAATATAGTTCGAGCAGCCAGCTTAGCCTCAAAATTGGTTTGGATGCGTGACGGGACTGTTCAAACCCAAGATGATGAAGCAATCCGCAGGCTCTTAGGTTGGGGAGGATTGGATAAATCTATCCTGCTATTCGCAGAAGACAAAGACGACAAACCTCTTCGCGCAATTCTCCGACAATGGCCAAAATTGTCGGCTCAAGTTTCCGTGTGCCGATGTTTTGGAATCGAAAACCTGCCAAAAGATAAATTTTTGGAGGGTTTGCTTATCGATGGTGAACTCAAAGTAAAAGCAGGCATTCACCGAGATGGCGACTTCATGACGGAAGACGAAGCAGAAATGTGGCGCAAAAGCTTTTCCACTGACGGAGTTTATCCCTGGGTAACGGCGGGATCGGACTTAGAGGGATACTTTTGTTCTGCAAAGTATTTGTCGGCGCTTTATGGGATCAGTGAGGCAACTGCCGAAGAGTGGAGGACCGAAGCCGCGAGTAATGTAGTACGAGTCCGGAAAGAGTTTTTTGAGAAAAGAAAACAAATCATGCGCTCTCTATGGCCTGATGGTGGGTGTCCAAAAGCGGAAGATCTATGGCAAGCTGCAGGAGAGCAATCACCAGCGACTGTAAAAGGTAAAAAACTGCATAAAGCGCTAAAACCTATCGCAAAAAAGTACGGCTACGACGACGCTTTAATAAATTCGTTTACGACTCCAAAAGGTTTTACCGTCGCGCCTGAGCTATACGATATTTTGGAAAAGGCCATCGCCGCAGAAAATTAGTCTGCAATCAAACGACTTAGAACTACTTGGCGTCCTCCCTTCCCCAAGCCCCCCACCGCTTGCGCGAGGTTTTTCCGACTTGATCTCTAACGAAGCCTAAGAAGCTCCGGAAATGAATTTCAATGCGTCGCCGAAAGACTGGATGGTCTCTGCTGCGTCGTCAGGGATTTCGATGCCGAACTCTTCTTCGAAAGCCATAACCAGCACTACGGTGTCCAGAGAGTCTGCGCCCAGATCGTCAAAAAACAACCGCGCCCCTTCTCAGGAGCGCGGTTTCTAGGATCCGGGTCGCATCAAAGTCGCTGGAGCGCCACGGGAAAACGCGCTCCTAAACCCGTTCCTTAAACAAACTGAGCCTTCGGCTCCGGTGCTTCCTGCGCCAGCTCTAAGGCCTCTTTCAAATCCAAATCCTTGGCAAAAAGCGACCGCCCCACCATTGTGCCGCTGATATTGGCCACGTATTTCAGGCGCGACACGTCATCGGCCACGTGCACAGTGCCCCGTGCAATCACCGGGTGGCGCGTGGCTGCAGACAGACCCGAGATTACCCCAAGCTGGCCGTCCTGATCGCCGATGTCGGCATCGATATCCGTCACGATCACCCCAGCGAGCGGCGCGTCATCATAAGCGCGCACAAAATCCTCGGGCACCATCGCGCCGGGATTGCGCCAGCCTTCGGTCATCAGCTTGCCTTGGAAAATGTCCACCGCCAGCACGATCTGATCCGGGTAGCGCATGGCCAGTTCCTGCACCGTGCTTGGGTCTTGCACTGCCAGAGTGCCCACCACCACACGGCCTGCGCCTTTGTCGATCCAATGCTCAATGCGTTCGCGGGACCGCATGCCGCCGCCGATCTGCACGGAGGCAGGCACTGTGCGGATCATCTCTTCGATCAAGGCGTCATTGTCGCCTTCACCGGCGACGGCATCCAAGTCAGTCACATGCACCCATTCGGCCCCATCCGCAGCAAAACCCTGCGCCGTCTCCACCGGGTCCACATGCCAGATTGCTGGTTCCTCAAGGCGTCCACGCTCCAGCGTCACGCATTTGCCGTTCTGCAATTCCAATGTGGGATATACAATCATGCCTTCCTCCAAAGCTCATCGCGTCCCGCGATCGGGCACACACGCCCTTTGGGACAAGCTTCTACAGTAACCCGGCTTTCTCCTGATCCCAAATCGGCGGGTTTGGGCACAAAACCGACTTGGGCCAAAATAATCGCTTCTGGAAGGAAACAGCCTCCACCGATAAAGGTAGAGGCTGCATATCGTTGTTTAAGCTTTTTCGCGCATTTTGAGCATCTCAAGGCTCGCTTGTATCTCTGGCTGGCTTAAATCGCGGGCAATCACCACAATGCGCGAACGGCGGTCCTCTTTGGACCATTCCTTAAGCTGTACGGGTGGATCAAAAACGTGTTGGACGCCGTGGAACACGAATGGCAGGTCGACGCTTTCAAGGAACACAATCCCCTTGATGCGCAGCACGTCAGGGCCCCGCAAAGAAATCAACGTATCCAGCCACCGGTCAAACACCACGTCCGGGATCGGGTCATCCAACACAATTGACGCGGATCCGATCCGGTCGTCATGCATGGAGCTGGCCACCGGTGTCGATTTCGTAGAGGCAAAGCCCGATAGGTTGGCCAAAGGATCGGCTTTGGCTGGCTGTGTCGCGCCTAAAGGTGCAGACGCCGTAGCCTTCGCATCGCTGGTCCACGCCAAGACATCCGACGTCTTGGCATCCGGCGTCAGAGCACTTAACCCATAGATTTTATCCGAGATCCCCTGCCCTTTCACAGAATGGACAATCTGGGCTGCTGGGTTCAGACGGCTTAGGCGATCTTCAAATGCGGTGACTTCAGAGGGGGACACCAGATCGGTTTTGCTCACCACAATCAAATCCGCCGTTGCTGCCTGAGACACCGCCTCAAACTGCGCATCCAGAGTTGCTGGCCCATTGACCGCATCCGCAACAGTCACCACGCCATCCATCTTCGTGGTCTTTGCAAGGTGTCGATCCACCAGCAGCGTTTGCAATATCGGGCCGGGATCAGCCAGACCCGTGGTCTCAATCACAATCCGCTCAAACTCCAATTGCTTGTAGGCCCGCCGTGAAAGCAACAGCATGATGGTTTTTGACAGATCACCCCGGACCGAGCAGCACAGGCAGCCCGATTGCATCAGGGTGATTTCGTCCCCGGATTCCTCGATCAGATCGTGATCTAGCCCTTCTTCACCGAACTCGTTTACAATCACGGCTGCGCGCCCGTTGGACGCATCGTTTAAAATCGCGTTCAGAAGCGTGGTTTTGCCGGCACCCAGAAACCCTGTGAGAATCGTCACAGGCACCCTGATGTCATTGGCTTTGGAGTCTGTCATAAAAAGCTTTCCTTAACTGCGCAAACGGCGCGAAACTTCGCATCATTATGCACCTCGTCGGCGCTGAAAATATGTTATGATATAACGTTGATCAAGCGGAGTTTGATCAGACCTCGTCCCCCATCAACCGCCGTTCCAACCACCGAACCCCCGCAGAGACGATGAGGATGAGAACCAAATATTCTAGGACGAGGATCGTATAGATTTCGAGCGGTCGATATTCTGCCACCACCAACTCGTTGGCTTTCCGCGTGAGCTCCTGCATGCCAATGACGGACACGAGCGAAGACATCTTCAGCATATAGACAAACTGATTGCCCAAGGCTGGCAATATGCGCCGGATCGCTTGCGGCAAGATCACATAGCGCATGGTGTCGCGGTAATTCAGAGAAATGGATTGCGCCGCCTCGTATTGGCCGCGTCCAATGGACTGGATGCCCGCGCGGAAAATCTCTGCCTGAAAGGCGCTGTCGCTTAACGCTAAGGCAAAAACGCCAGCCCAAAAGACGCCAAGGGTGATCCCTGTGATGGCAGGCAGTCCGTAATAAACCCAGAGGATCAGCACCAATACCGGTACGGCGCGCACGATTTCGACATAGGTGCGGTTAAAAACCCGCCAGCCGCGTTTCTCTGACAAGCCCGGCAAGGCCACCAGCAGGCCGACGACAACCGAAATCGCTATGGCCGTCAGCGACATCTGGATCGTATAAATCGCCCCGCTGGCCATGAATTTGAGGTTATTGAATCCTGATGGCGTGGTTGGGTCCACCACGTACCAGCCCCAATTGCCCGAACAGCCGCTAAGCAAAAACAGAGAGGTACCGAGGATGAGAAGGTTTTTCATGGCTCTATCCTCAGTGGTTCAAGATTTGATTGATGAACTGCGCAAAGCGCTTGGATTTCGGCGCAGAAAACACCTCTTCCGCGGGGCCGACTTCAACGATCTCCCCCTGATCCATAAAGACCATCCGATCCGCCACCCGGCGCGCAAAGCCCATTTCGTGGGTCACCACAATCATCGTCATGCCGCTGCCGGCAAGTTCCGTCATGACCTCCAGCACCTCAGCAATCATTTCGGGGTCAAGCGCGGACGTTGGTTCATCAAACAGCAAAATCCGCGGCTCCATGCAAAGTGAGCGCGCAATCGCCACCCGCTGCTGTTGCCCACCAGACAGTTGCCGCGGGTATTTGTCCGCTTGGTCCCGGATCTGCACCCGTTCCAAGTAGGTCAACGCCCTGTCCCGTGCGTCCTTAGGGGAGAGCCCCAGCACCCGACGCGGCCCCAAACAGAGGTTTTCTAGGATGGTCAAATGCGGGAACAGATTGAACTGCTGAAAGACCATGCCCACGGAACCGCGCACCTTTTCCATGGCCGCATCATTGGTCAGCTCTGTGCCGTCCACAGTAATGCGCCCAGCATCATGACGCTCGAGCCGGTTTATGCAGCGGATCAGCGTCGACTTCCCCGACCCAGATGGACCACACACCACCACCCGCTCCCCCAGAGCCACGTCCAGATTGACGTTCTTTAAAGCCTGAAAATCCCCAAAGTGTTTGGACACATTTTCCATCGAAATGATGGGCTTGGTCTCAGTCTGGGATGTGGTCATGGGCCTGCTCGTCAAAATGTGATGTTTTTTTGCGGTTTTGCGTGTTTTTAGACTGTTTGCATTTACTATTCACCATGCAACCCTAGTTCCAGTTTCATCAAGTAGATGTGTTGGAAGGAAAATCCATGAAATTTCTTAAAGTTGCAGCCGCCGCGGCGGTATTGGCCACAAGTGCACTACAAGCATCGGCGCAGTCAGCACTGAATGAAATCCTATCCGCAGGGGTTCTGAAAGTCGGCACAACCGGCGACTGGAACCCAATGACCATGCGCGACGTCGCCACCAACACGTACAAAGGCTATGACATCGACGTCATGACCGAGCTGGCCAAAGATCTGGGCGTTGAGATTGAATTTGTCCCAACCGATTGGAAAACTCTGGTGTCCGGCGTGACCTCTGGCCAGTACGACATGACCGGTTCCGCATCTGTGTCAGCCTCCCGCGCCAAAGTGGCGGGCTATTCTGACAGCTACTTCGCTTTGGTGACCGTGCCACTGACCTTGAAGAAGAACGCCGACCGTTTCACCGGTTGGGATGATCTGAACAAGGCGGATGTCTCTGTGGCCGCGACCTTGGGCACCACCCAAGAAGCGCAAGTGAAAGCCTATTTCCCAGATGCACAGCACCGCATTGTCGAAGCCCCCGCGCGCGACTTTCAAGAAGTGCTGTCTGGCCGCGCGGATGCCAACATCACCTCTAACATCGAAGCGGCGACTTTGGTTGAGAAATACGACAACCTGATGATCGTGCCGGTTGAAGAAGGCCGCTCCCCGACCCCAGTGGCGATGCTGCTGCCGCAGGCGGATCAGGTTTGGATCAACTATGTGAACACCTGGATTGGCCTGAAGAAGGAACAAGGCTTCTTTGACAGCTTGGGTGCGAAATGGGGGTTGGCGTCTGAGTGAGTTTGAGCTGAATTTACAATGAGAAAGGCCACCCGGTTGGGTGGCCTTTTTTGTACTTGTCTACTTTTTTGTTTTGCGGTGCGGCGAATGACAGTTATGAGCCCAGAGTGAGTAATGCTGCACAAGCAACATGCTGCTCACGCAAAAAATTGGTGCGTTGGACAGTCGACCAAGAGCGGTCCTTTGCTTTGAAATCATCTCCTGACGGCTTCAAGCTGCAGCAGACACTAGAAGCGAGGCATCGTTTTAAAGGCGGCCACTCATTTCCAATAGGCATAAAAAAATTGATTAGATCACTCAGCCGCCGCAAACCCTGATATCAATTGCCGTAAGCCGATCGTTGCGCCGACAAAAATCGCGACCAAAGCAACCGGGGCGCTGAAGGCGAGGATGGAAAAGGCTGAAATTCCCTGCCCGACGCTGCAACCTACCGCCAAGATTGCGCCTGGGCCCATTAAGGCTGCCCCAAAAATCTGGCGGCGCAGCTCGCGTGGGTCTTCGCAAGCCTCCCAGCGGAAATGTCCTTTTGAGTATGAGCCCAATGCAGCACCAGCAAGAACGCCGATGACCGAGCCCACTGAAAATGAAAGTGTGTTTCCTGATGCGGTCATACCATAAAAAATCGTGTCGCCTATCGGTGCTGCAAATGAATGGGTCTCGACTGGCTCAAGGCCAAACCCATTTGTCGCAACGTACCCCGTCCCGATCCAACCCGTAACAATCGCAATCCCGACCAACGCGCCCCAAATAACTTGCTTGGGAGAGTCGATAAAGCGTCTATTTGCAAGGCTAACCGTTGTGATCAAGCCGCCAATGAGCAGACCACCGGCAAGCATTGAAATGCCAAGCTGTGCTTCCATCCATTGGCTTATACCTTGCGGCGCATCTGTTCCGGTTATGACTGGAAAAATGGCGACTCGCGCATGAGCCAAAGGGCCTGACATAACGAAGTATGCAGACAATCCCATGACTATGACAACGACGAAAGATCGCAAATCGCCGCCGCCAAGGCGGGCCAGAGCGCCGTAGCCGCAGTTACCAGAAAGGGCCATCCCATAGCCAAACATCAACCCACCGATGATTGTCGCAATCGGGTTCCAAACTCGATCCAGGTAGGCGGTATCTGCTGCCGTAAATGTTTCAAATTGCAGTGCAATGTGGCTGCCGATCACCGCAATACCGATAGCCAGCCCCCACATTCTGAGACGGCGACTGTCGTGCCCGTATTGGAAGTCTTCGATGGCCCCAAGGGTGCAAAACCGCCCAACGCGTGCGGCCAGCCCAAGGATCAAGCCGCCAAAAAGCCCAATAATTGCAGCAAAATTTGCTTCGCCAATCGTTTCCAACACGTCCGTCTCCTCCCCGATACGGCTGTGCAACAAAGTCGTTTACTCTTCTACTCCGCCGAGCAAAACATCTCGTAAACAACTTCCATGATTTTCTTTGGTCTGTCATCTTTTAGGCGATAATAGATTGCCTTACCTTCCCGACGTGGCGAAACGAGCCCCTCAAGTCGCAACCGTGTTAGCTGTTGAGAGACCGCGGATTGCCGCGCTGACAACAGTTCTTCGAGTTCTGTCACCGATTTTTCGCCTGTCGCCAAATGGCACAAGATCATCAATCTACCTTCATGGCTTATCGCCTTAAGAAAATTCGATGCGGTTTCTGCATTTGTCATCATACGTTCCATGTCTTCATGGCACATATTCTTGTCAAAGACCGGCAAACGCGATGTGGTTTGAGAAGGTTGCGCGGCTTCAGCTGTCATTTGTCTTTCCAGTTTCGTCTATTGCGATATTCGCGTCTGTGAACAGCGATTTAAGGAGAGCCCAGAAAAAATCTTCGCCGGGATAGCCTTCAATGCGTCCAACTTCCTGCCCATCATGGGCCAAAATGAAGGTCGGGGTAAAGCGCACGGAATTTGTAAGTAAGACATCCGGTGTTTCATCCCGGCGATTGTAGCGAATGAGCGGAGCGGTTTTGCCAACGGCTGTCTTTGGATAGATGGGTCCGATCTCTTCGGTCCACCTCGCACACCAATAGCAGCCACGTTCTTCGGCCATCAAAAGAACGGTCTCTGCCTTAGCGAGCGAAAAAAATGCGACAGTCATAGCCGCTGACAAAACGAAGCTTCGCAACATTCAGACTTCCGTTCTTGGAGCGTTTCCGTCAAACATAATCAAATATTTGAATTTATCAAGGCGAAGGAGAGCGCATGGATATCGGGTTGTTTGCCGCATTTGGCGCCGGGTTGTTGTCTTTCGTTTCCCCCTGCATATTGCCAATAGTGCCTTTCTACCTGACCTACTTGGCGGGAAGAAGCGTGCACCAAATGGCGGAGCAAGGTTCAATACCCAGCCGTGTGCGATGGCATATGATCCTGACGTCCATCGTGTTTTCAATGGGTATGATTACCGTTTTTGTGTTGCTGGGCTTGGTCTCGACGACCCTAGGGCAAGCGCTACGCGACTATTTTGATGTGCTGCGCTGGCTAGCTGCAGCGATCGTACTTGCAATGGGGCTGCAGTTTCTCGGGGTGTTCAAATTGAACTTCTTGCTGAAGCAGACTGGCGTGAGCGTTTCAACCTCAAACGGCAGCACCTTAATGGGAGCCTTTATGCTTGGTCTTGCCTTTGCCTTTGGATGGACGCCTTGTGTTGGGCCAATTTTGGCGGCGATTTTGTTTATGGCGGCAGGGCAAGAGCAGGTTTTTGAAGGGGCTTCTCTACTGATCTCCTACGGTTTGGGAATGACATTGCCTTTTATTTTCGCTGCGGCCTTTATCGTCCCGTTTCTGAATTGGATTGGGCGGTTCCGATCTAAACTCGCTCATATTGAGCGTGTGATGGGTGTGTTGCTGATCGTTTTCGCGCTGCTGATCGCCTCTGATTCCATCTCAATTTTTGCTTATTGGATCCTAGCGCAGGTTCCCGAGTTCGGAAAAATAGGATGAGATTGAGGTATCCTTTCGTATCGCCGGTCACGTGACTTTCTGCACCGCAGCGTTTGGAAGACCCAATAATTAAAGCTGTGATTGGAAAATCATTGTGCAGGCGCAACATATTAATAAATTCAAAATAATGAATTTGTTGTTGCGAAATTTCGTTGGTGTGCCTTAGTGTACAGGCAAGGGTTTACACCCGCAGGGGAGGAGGCGAAGCCATTTAGGCTATCGCGCACAAGCAGCGAGACTGGACTCAGTCTGCGCATCCGTATCCTGCACCTAATTGGAATCACGTGCCTTTGGCACGATACTGGAGAAGCGGATGACATTCTCAAGACGACAGGTTCTCGCGATCAGCGGTGGGGCAATCGCCTTCGCTGGTCTGCCAGCCGTGCCTGCTTTTGCGAGCCTTGCAGAAGATGCAATTTCTGAATTCACAGGTGGAACGGCGCCAGGCGCAGGCGATCTATCAATCTCGGCACCAGAAATCGCTGAGAACGGAAATTCGGTTCCAATAGAGTTTGATGCACCAGGTGCAGTGGCCGTTGCAATTTTTGCAGACGGGAACCCGACGCCAAAGGTCGGTGCGTTCACGTTCGGTCCGCTGAGCGGGTCACGCTTTGCCTCCACGCGCATCCGATTGGCGACGACGCAGAATGTTATCGCCATTGCGCAAATGGAAGACGGATCATTCCAGCGCGCTGAAGCCAATGTCAAAGTCACAATCGGCGGCTGCGGCGGCTAACATACGAAGGAGCTACCCATGGCAAAAGGTGTAAAACCCCGCGTGAAAGTGCCGAAGACAGCGGCTGCTGGCGATACAGTCACCGTTAAGACGCTAATCAGCCACAAGATGGAAAGCGGGCAGCGTCACGGCGACGACGGTGCGTTGATCCCACGATCCATTATCAATCGTTTCACAGCTGACTTTAATGGTCAGAACATTATTGATGTGGCGCTCGAAACGTCGATCTCCACAAATCCATATTTCGAGTTCGAAGCGGTTGTGCCCGAAGCTGGAGAGTTCCAGTTCACTTGGTACGACGACGATGGGTCTGTGTACGAAGCGAAGAAGAAAATCGCCATCGCCTAACCCCCTTTAGCAGCCAATCCAATTCAATGCGGACCCGCGACATACACATGAATACATGCGCATATATGATAACGGTTAGACGACCATGATCTCCCGTCGTGACTTTCTTCAAGTCGGAATGGCTGCATCCGCGATGCTCGGGGCTTCTGGTTTTGGCAATTGGGCGCGGTTGGCCGCTCAACAAAGCCTAACCCAAGACGACCTGTTTCAGTTCGAAACCTTCGGAAACGTTTCCTTGATCCATGTGACGGATATTCATGCGCAGCTGAAACCGATCTATTTCCGCGAGCCCTCCGTAAACATCGGTGTTGGAAGCAACAAAGGTGCGGTGCCTCATCTGACCGGCGGCAATTTCCGCAAATTATACGGTATCGCTGATGGTGGCCCGAGCCATTATGCGTTGAGTTCTGGTGATTTTGCCGCGTTGGCAAAAGGTTACGGGCGTGTCGGAGGCTTGGATCGTATTGCAACCGCCATTAACGCGATCCGAGCTGACCGCCCCGATGCCATTTTGCTGGACGGTGGCGACACTTGGCACGGGTCTTACACATGCTATCACACGCAAGGCCAAGATATGGTCAACGTGATGAACGCACTCAAGCCAGATGCAATGACCTTCCATTGGGAGTTCACGCTTGGATCCGAGCGCGTAAACGAGATCGTCGAAGGCCTTCCTTTCGCAGCCCTAGGCCAGAACATCTTTGACGCGGAATGGGATGAGCCAGCAGAACTCTTCCCGCCCTATAAGTTCTTTGAACGTGGCGGCAGCAAAATCGCTGTCATCGGCCAGGCGTTCCCATACATGCCGATTGCCAACCCCGGTTGGATGTTCCCGGAGTTTTCTTTCGGTATTCGAGATGAGAACATGCAGGCCATGGTCGACGAAGTGCGCGCCGCCGGCGCGGATTGTGTGGTTGTCCTCAGCCATAACGGTTTTGACGTCGACAAAAAGATGGCTTCGGTGGTCAGCGGCATCGATGTGATCCTGTCTGGACACACCCATGACGCACTGCCAGAGCCGGTTGTTGTCGGTCAGACGATCGTTGTTGCCTCCGGGTCCAACGGGAAATTCGTATCACGCGTTGATCTGGATGTGCGCGATGGCCGTATGATGGGGTATCGTCACAAGCTTATCCCGATTTTCTCTGATGTGATTGCACCAGACCCAGAAGTCGCGGCAGTGATCGAGGCGGAACGCGCGCCCCATGAAGTAGCAATGCGTGAAGTGATCGGTCAAACCGACGGTACGCTTTATCGCCGTGGCAATTTCAACGGGTCCTGGGATGACCTGATCTGTGATGCGCTTCTGTCCGAGCGAGAGGCCGAGATTGCCCTAAGCCCAGGCGTCCGATGGGGGCCATCGCTTATTCCGGGTCAAGATATTACGCGTGAAGACATCTGGAACGTGACCTCTATGACCTACGGCGAAGCCTATCGTACCGAAATGACGGGTGAAACGCTGATGGCCGTATTGGAAGATGTGGCCGACAACATCTTCAACCCGGACCCTTATTATCAACAGGGCGGTGACATGGTGCGCACCGGTGGGCTTAGCTATCGGATCGACATTAACCAACCGCAGGGTGCGCGGATTTCGGACCTGACCCTTTTGCGGACAGGCGAAAAAGTTGATCCATCCAAGTCCTATTCCGTCGCTGGTTGGGCCTCGGTCAACGAAGGTACCGAAGGTCCTCAGATTTGGGATGTGGTTGAAGCACATATTCGAAAACTCGGCACGGTTTCCGTGTCGGAGAACAACAACGTCGACATTGTCGGCGCTTAACGAAGGGGAGGAGACATCAATGGATGACATAAATCTATCATCGTCTCGTCGAGCATTTCTAAGGGGTAGTGTCGCCTTAGCCGGTGCGACCGCGGCTGGGGGAGCAGCTGCGTCGCAACCGGATCCGCTCATTACAGAATTGCAGGACTGGGCGTCGATAACAGGTGAGGGAGTGGATGAAACGCCCTATGGGCTGCCAATAGAGTTTGAAAGCGACGTGATCCGTCGCAACGTGCCTTGGCTGACGGCGGATCCAATCTCGTCGATCAACTTCACGCCGATCCATGCTTTGGACGGGACGATCACGCCCCAGGGCTGTGCGTTTGAGCGCCACCACTCGGGTGCGATCGAGCTGCGTAAAGAAGATTATCGCCTGATGATCAATGGGTTGGTTGATACGCCTTTGGTCTTCACCTATGAAGATATTGAACGCTTTCCGCGGGAAAACCACGTCTACTTCTGCGAATGTGCGGCAAACACGGGCATGGAATGGGCTGGCGCACAGTTGAACGGCGTCCAGTTCACTCACGGTATGATCCATAACATGGAGTACACGGGCGTGCCGCTCCGGCTTCTCTTGAAAGAAGCAGGGTTGGATCGCGCTGGCGACCTGTCTGATAAATGGGTGTATGTCGAAGGCGCAGACGCGTCCTCGAATGGGCGCTCTATTCCAATGGAAAAGGCACTGGACGACGTGATCGTCGCCTTCAAAGCAAATGGAGAAGCACTCCGCAAAGAACATGGCTACCCCGTGCGTTTGGTTGTCCCCGGTTGGGAAGGAAACATGTGGGTAAAATGGCTTCGTCGTATCGAAGTGACTGATATGGCTGTCGAAAGCCGCGAAGAGACGTCCAAATACACGGATGTGTTAGAAGATGGCACGGCACGTAAATGGACCTGGGTCATGGACGCGAAATCCGTCATTACGTCGCCAAGCCCACAGTCGCCAATCCCCCATGGTCCCGGTCCTTTGGTGATCTCAGGTCTCGCCTGGTCTGGGCACGGCAAAATCACCCGTGTGGATGTCTCCAAAGATGGCGGCATGAACTGGGAGACGGCGCGTCTTGGCAAACAAGGTGACAGCAAAGCGCTGACGCGTTTCTATCTTGATACGGAGTGGGATGGCGAAGAGATGCTGCTACAGGCCCGTGCCATGGATGAGACCGGATACGTGCAGCCGACCAAAGACGCATTGCGCGAAGTTCGCGGTGAAAACTCCGTTTACCACAACAACTGCATCCAGACTTGGTTTGTAAACAAAGACGGGGAGGCAGAAAATGTCGAAGTCTCCTAATATTCTTGTCCCGGCATTGGGCGGGACCGCGCTCGTGCTTGGGGTTGCCTATGGTTTGTCCTCTAGAGAGCACGGTGATACGGAAATTGAACTGTTGCAGGATCGGGTCGAACAGGTGCTTGTGCAGGCAGACGATGCACGTGCGCAGGCGGCAACAGAAGTTGCCACGGCGAATGCTTTGAAGGCCGAAATTGAAGATGTGCGAGCAACCGCTGCATTGCAGGTCGCCAGTGGCGGATCATTGACCCAACCAGCGCCTCGTTTGGTAGAGAGCCTTGGTCTTGGTCGTGAAGCACACCAAGAAGAGATCGCAGCATGGGATGTCGATGTTTTGCCTGATGGTCGTGGGCTTCCGCCGGGCAAGGGTGACGTCTATACCGGCGAAGAAGTCTTTGCGACCTATTGTGCAGCCTGCCATGGTGACTTTGCCGAGGGTGTAGACAATTGGCCTGTTCTGGCCGGTGGATTTGACACGCTTGCAGATAAGGACCCTGTCAAAACGGTTGGCTCCTACTGGCCCTATCTATCTACCGTTTGGGACTATGTGCATCGTTCAATGCCATTCGGTGGCGCGCAGACGCTGACCGATGATGAGGTCTACGCGATTGTCGCCTACATTCTCTATTCCAACGACTTGGTCGATGATGACTTCGAACTAAGCCATGAAAATTTCATGGACGTTGAGATGCACAACGCCGACGGTTTCGTCGTGGAAGGCCGCGACACCGAGGAATATCCAATTTGGCGTGACGAGCCATGTATGTCTGACTGCAAAGACAGCGTCGACATTACCATGCGCGCCTCTGTTTTGGATGTGACGCCGGAGACCGAAGAAGAAGGCGAGGACGATGCGGCACTCGAACTGCCCCAAGAAACGCCCTCTACGACGACAGTTCAGGAAGCTCCGGTCATCAAAACAGCGGCAGTTGCAACGCCTGATCCGGAACTGGCCGCTGCTGGTAAGAAAGTATTTCGCAAGTGCCAATCCTGCCACGCGGTAGGCGAAGGCGCGAAGCACAAAACAGGGCCAGTGCTCAACAACGTGTTAGGCAGTCAAATCGCGTCCGTCGATGGATTTAAGTATTCCAATGCACTTACCGAAGCCGGTGCGGCGGGGGGCACTTGGGATGCAGAGACACTCGCAGCGTTTTTGGAGAATCCTAAGAAATATCTGAAAGGCACAAAAATGGCCTTCGCAGGCCTAAAACGAAAGGAGGACCAGGAAGCCGTTGCTGCATACCTGGCCACCTTTCTCGGAAACCCGGGCTGAAGAAGTCCAGCCGATAGAGGCGGCCTTTACGGTCGCCCCGGACATATTGGCAATCGAAGGGGATTTTGCATATGGCGAATACCTTTCAAGCGAATGCACCACCTGCCATCAGGCGACCGGTGCCAATGATGGAATTCCCGGAATCATCGGGTGGGAGACCGAAGATTTCGTGATTGCGATGCATGCGTATCGCGAAAAACACCGGGAAAACCCGGTGATGCAAATGATCACCGGCCGTCTGGCCGATGATGAGATCGCGGCTCTTGCGAGTTATTTCAAGAGCTTGGGAGAATAATGCGAACGGGAGGAGAAAACCAATGGCATTGAACAGACGGAGTTTCCTAGGAGCGTCAGCCGCAGGCTTGTCGGTGCTGGCGGCACCAACAGTCCAAGCGGCCGGACACGGTAAGCCAAGAGTTGTTGTGATCGGCGGCGGTGCTGGTGGTGCGACCGCAGCGCGCTACATTGCGAAGGACAGCAAAGGCGAGGTTGATGTGACCTTGGTTGAACCGACGCGAACCTACTATACTTGCTTCTTCTCCAACCTTTATTTGGGTGGCTTCAAGAGCATTTCGGATATTGGCCATACCTATGGCGGCCTCGCGGCACGGGGCGTGAACGTTGTGCATGACTGGGCAACCGGCGTTGATCGTGCTGCGAAGACCGTAACACTCGCGGGTGGCGCAACGCTGAACTACGACAAACTGATCCTATCCCCCGGCATCGACTTTGTTGATGGCGCTGTTGAAGGTTGGGATATCACCGCTCAAAACAAGATGCCCCATGCCTACAAAGCGGGTTCTCAATCGGAATTGCTCAAAGCTCAGCTGGCGGCGATGCCAGAAGGCGGCACATTTATGATGGTTGCGCCACCAAACCCATATCGTTGCCCTCCTGGGCCTTATGAGCGGGTTTCGATGGTTGCTCACTACCTGAAGAACAACAACCCAACCGCGAAAATCATCGTGGCCGATCCGAAACCTAAATTCTCCAAAATGGCTCTCTTCCAAGAGGGTTGGGCGAACCACTACGAAGGCATGATCGATTGGATCGGTGAAGACTTCGGTGGTGGCAACGTTTCCGTCGATCCAGGGGCCATGACCGTGACTATCGATGGCGAGGTTACCAAAGCAGATGTCTGCAACGTGATTCCGGCAATGAAGGCTGGTCGCATTGCTGAAATCGCTGGCGTCACCGACGGCAACTGGGCGCCCGTGAATGCGGCGGATATGTCCACAAAAGCGGATCCTGATGTCTACGTTCTTGGGGACGCGTCCCAACAGGGCGACATGCCAAAGTCTGGCTTCTCAGCGAACTCACAGGCGAAGGTCTGCGCAAATGCAGTGCGCGGTGCGTTGACGGGCTCTCGTGTATTCCCAGCGAAGTTCTCCAATACCTGCTGGTCGCTCATCGACACAAATGATGGTGTTAAGGTGGGTGCCACATATGAGGCGACTGACGAGAAGATCGCCAAGGTTGATGGCTTTATCAGCGCGACTGGCGAAACTTCAGACGTGCGCAAGGCCACCTATGAAGAGTCCGAAGGCTGGTACACAGGCATCACCAACGACATGTTCAGCTAACTCGAATTCTGATTGGTGGCAAAGCCAATCGAATGCGGAACCAGCCGCGGCGCTCCTTGTGCCGCGGCTATTCTTAATTGAGCTTGGGTGATTTTTAATACTTAATAAGGTTTGCTATTTTAGTGTCGAGGCGAAATTGGGCATGTTCGGCGTACGGCTAAATAGACCCGTTTATGGATCACAGCGAATGTCCAAAAATTCGGCCACATTTCAGATTTAACCAGGGATCTGGGAAGTTTTTCGCGAGTGCGGCGAACGGCAGTTTTGTCCGCAAAGCAGACAACGATTTCGCGTTGCAAACTCTCACCCAACAAAAAAACCCCCGCCGAAGCGAGGGTTTTTCTAAAATTATCTCTAAACGAAGCTTAAGCAGCTTCGGAGATGAATTTCACTGCGTCGCCGAAAGACTGGATGGTCTCTGCTGCGTCGTCAGGGATTTCGATACCAAACTCTTCTTCGAAAGCCATAACCAGCTCTACAGTGTCCAGAGAGTCTGCGCCCAGATCGTCGATGAAGGATGCGTTTTCGACAACTTTGTCTTCTTCAACACCCAGGTGTTCTACAACGATCTTTTTTACGCGTGCTGCGACGTCGCTCATATCAATTCCTCGTTCGTATCGGCCTTAAGGCCTGTGGTTCCGCAAAGCGGAGAATCTATTGCCCAAATGGGCGGCTCTTGTTCCGGCTCCCCCGGATACCCCGAAAAAGCCAGCGGCTCACCCGGAAACTGCGCCGCCTATAGCATATGAAATGCACAAGGCAAACGCTTTCGCACTGTAAAACCCGAAAGGCCGCTATGCGGTTTTTGCCCCATCCCAGCCAATCAAGTGCTTACAACATGGCCATGCCGCCGTTCACATGCAAGGTGCTGCCTGTGACATAACCTGCTTCGTCGCTTGCCAGATAAAGCACAGCAGCGGCGATTTCCGCTGGCGAGCCCATGCGGCTCGCAGGGATTTGCTTGTTGATCGCTTCTTTTTGATCGTCATTCAGCTTGTCAGTCATCGCAGTGGCAATAAAGCCCGGCGCAACCGCATTTGCTGTGATGCCGCGGCTCGCCACCTCATATGCGATGGACTTGGTCATGCCGACCATACCCGCCTTAGAGGCTGCATAGTTCACCTGCCCCGCATTGCCGGTTGCGCCAACCACAGAGCTGATGTTGATGATGCGGCCCCAGCGGGCTTTCATCATTGGACGCATGACGGCCCGGCACAGACGCATCGCTGATGTGAGGTTCACATCAATCACCTGCTGCCATTCTTCATCAGACATGCGCATAAAGATCTGGTCTTTGGTGATGCCTGCATTGTTCACAAGGATGTCCAAGCCACCCATTGCTTCAATCGCTTGTTTTGGCAGCTCTTTCACCGCATCCGCGTCGCCCAGATTACAAGGCAGCACAAATGCGCGCTCGCCAAGCTCGGCGGCCAATGCTTCCAGCGGCTCTACCCGTGTGCCAGAAAGGCCAACATTTGCGCCCGCGGCGTGCAGGGCTTTGGCGATCTCGCCGCCAATGCCACCCGATGCGCCAGTGACCAGCGCGGATTTACCTGTTAGATCAAACATTTGAACTCCCGAAATTCAAATCAGTTGGTTTATGCCAGCTTCTCAGCAGCGGCTTTTACATCATCTGGTGTGCCCACGGCGGTACATGCAATCGCACGATCAATGCGGCGCACCATACCTGAGAGCGCTTTGCCTGCGCCGATTTCGTAAATCTCGCTCACGCCTTCGCCGCTCATCCAAGCAACAGATTCACGCCAGCGCACAGAGCCAGTCACCTGCTCAACGAGCAAAGACCGGATCGTCGCCGTATCGGTCACCGCTTGGGCGCGCACATTGGCGACCACTGGGACCGTTGGGCGTTCGATATTCACATGTGCCAAGGCTTCCGCCATGACTTCCGCCGCCGGCTGCATCAATGCGCAGTGAAATGGTGCACTGACTGGAAGCAAAACCGCGCGTTTTGCGCCTTTTTCTTTTGCCAGCTCGACCGCACGTTCCACGGCGGCTTTGTGGCCTGACACCACAACCTGGCCCGGATCATTGTCATTGGCTGCTTGGCAAACTTCGCCCTGGGCCGATGCCTCGGCAACTTCTGCAGCCGCTGCGAAATCCAGCCCCAGAAGAGCCGCCATCGCGCCAACGCCGACCGGCACCGCCGCTTGCATTGCTTCACCGCGTGTCCGCAAAAGACGCGCCGTATCTGCGATGGTCAAAGAACCTGCCGCTGCGAGCGCTGAGTATTCCCCCAAAGAGTGGCCAGCCACATAGGACGCCGCCTCAATGGAAACCCCTTCCGCCTCAAGCGCTTTCATTGCGGCCAGGGATGTGGCCATCAAAGCGGGTTGGGCGTTTTGGGTCAGGGTCAGCTCGGCTTGGTCGCCTTCCCAAATCAAAGTGCTGAGTTTCTCACCCAGAGCCTCATCCACTTCATCAAACACAGCCTGTGCCGCTGGATAAGCCTCGGCCAAAGCTTTGCCCATGCCGATGGTCTGTGCGCCCTGCCCTGGAAAAACGAATGCTCTGCTCATGAGAACTCCCAAATCTTTGCGTTTTATCCGCAATACCGTGTGCTGTGCAGGACTGCAATGTCATTGCGCGGGCTCGCACGGAGTTTCAGATTGCGCGCCCCTTTGCGCAATGGCTCAACATGCGTAGTCTAGACAAAGCCAATCAACCCGCAGGACCCTTTGATGAGCCTTACAAATTCCCACGCCAATTACGGCAGTATCGCCAAGGTCTTCCATTGGATGACCGCATTTCTGATCCTGAGTGCTTTCGCCCTTGGACTAATCGCCCAGAACCTCCCGTTTGAAACCAACGATCAGCTTTCATTAAAAGCCAATGTGTTTTCGGCTCATAAGACTGTGGGCATTTTGGCTTTCTTTACAGCGTTTTTCCGAATTCTTTGGGCAATCACCCAAACGCGACCTGGCTTGCTGAACGCAGACAATAAGCTGGAAGCGACCGCAGCAGAGACCGCGCATTGGCTTTTATACGGCTCCATGTTGCTTGTTCCGCTGACTGGCTGGGTTCATCATGCATCCACCACCGGTTTTGCGCCGGTCTGGCTGCCTTTTGGGAACAACCTACCTTTCGTGCCGAAGTCGGAAGCGGTTGCGAGTTTCACCGCGACGCTGCACTTCTTATTGGTCATTGTGCTGGGGTTGACCATTCTGGCCCATATCGGCGGCGCTATGAAGCACTTCGTGATCGACAAGGACCAGACACTGCAACGCATGCTCCCTGGTCGTACGCCTGAATTAGAGGTCGCCCCTCACGGTCGCAGCGTTGCGCCCATCGCGGCAGCCCTTGCAGTATGGGCGATCGCGATGACCGTCGGAGCCTTTGGCGGTTTTTTCAATTCACATGACCATGAGGCTGAAGCCGCTGAGCTCGCTCAAGTGGACTCCGATTGGCAGGTTGCTGAAGGCACGCTTGAGATTGACGTTTTGCAGTTTGGTTCAAACGTCACGGGGACTTTCGCGGATTGGACAGCGCAGATCAGCTTTGAAGAAGAAGCCGTCGATGGTCGTCATGGCGACGTCACTGTGGAAATTGCCACAGGCTCGCTGACTTTAGGATCAGTGACCGATCAAGCCATGGGCGCAGACTTTTTTAATGTTGCCGAGTTTCCGACAGCGACCTTTGCTGCGGAGCTGGCCCCGTCCCCTCACGGTGATGACGAGTATATTGCGGATGGGACGCTGACGTTGAAAGGGGTCGCTATGCCTTTGCAGCTGGTATTTCAGTTAGAGATCGACGGTAACACGGCCTCCATGCGCGGTGAGACGTCTATCCAACGCCTGGATCATGGGATTGGTGTAACCATGAATGACGAAAGCAATCTTGGCTTTACCGTCGGGGTGTCCGTCGCACTAACCGCCGAACGACAAGAGTAAAAAAGAAAACCCGCCGGATCGCTCCGGCGGGTTTGTTTTTAGGACGTGATGACAGGTCTTAGCCTGCCTTCGTCGCCTCAATAGAAATGGTCACTTCAACTTCGTCGCTGACGAATGGTGCGGCCATGCCAACGCCATAGTCAGAACGCAACAGAGTGGTTGTGGCGTCAAAGCCAGCCCAAGGCTTGCCCGCCTGTGGGTGATCGCCGGTTTTGTTCAGTTTCGCATCCAGAACCACGGATTTCGTGATTTCATTGATGGTCAAATCGCCAGTGATCAAAGCCGTGTCGTCGCCGGTCACCTCGATGCCGGTCGAAACAAAGCTTACGGTTTTATCATCAGATGCGCCCAGTAGGTCTGGAGACATGAAATGACCGAGGCGCTGTTCCCAGCCTGTGAACATGGTTGTCACAGGAAACGCGACGGACACAGAAGACTCTGCAGGCGCGTCTTGATCAAACATGATCTCGCCTTCAAAACCAGAGAACATGCCGTAGGTGGTGGAGTAACCTAAGTGATTGTAAGAGAAAACGATTTGGCTATGGCTCGCGTCCAAAACATACTTTTCTGCTTCGGCATGAGCCAGCGTTGCAGCAGCCATCATACCAGCTGCGAGGATAAGAGATTTCATGGATAAGTTCCGTGGTTGATTACACTGAAGCCACATGAACATGTGTAGCGTGAAAATCCTATTCACGCTCACTCAACAATTTTTGTGCAGATCCGCACAGGCGGTCTCTTGCCAAATCGCAGATAGGCTGAGCAGTCAGGCCGTTGCGTGCAGGCGCGCGGCCTCTTGGCGCAACACGGCACGGGCATGGCCATCAAGATGAAGATCAAAGAGCGGCGCATCCTGCTCGTCTGACATCGCTGCCACAGGCCCTTTCAGCGTCAAAACGGAGCCCCTCGGCGCAATACGGTCAAACTGACGCTTAAATCCACGGCGAAGCCCCTTGCGCGAGGCCATCTTCCATTCTTGCGTGGTACGGTCAAAAACCAGTTCGACTGGCCGGCTGGCACCGCCAACGCGGGCAAAGCTGACCCCAATCGCGATCAACAGGACGCCCATCATCGCCTTCATGACCCCAGCAGTTTCGGTTTCAAAGCCAGGCAACACCCAAAGCGCGGCACCAGCGGCAACCAGTCCAAGGCCGATACCGACAGAGACAGTCCGGCGCACGGTTTGGTACAGAGAGTTAAACAACTGAAAGCTGTTGGAGGGCGCGACTTCTATCACCATGATTGACCCGACTTTCTTCAGGAATTAACGATGTTTGCAACCTGCGACCCGAAAACGGCACAAATTGGGCAAAGACCTCTGAAATGTGGCGGAAACAGTTTGTTTCAAATCCCAAAAACGCTTGCTTAAATCGGGCAATTCGCTATACAGCGCCATCCTTTTTGCAAATATTTAGAACCGCGCAGTCTCTCGTGGGTGAGGCGCAGGAAGGTTAATGTCTCGCTCTTTGAAATGCGCTTGAAATGAACTGGAGTTCACATGCCACTGTATGAGCATGTTTTCATCTCGCGTCAGGACTTGTCCAACACGCAAGCTGAAGGTCTTATCGAACATTTTGGTTCCGTACTCTCCGACAACGGTGGTTCCATCGTTGAGTCCGAGTACTGGGGCGTGAAAACGATGGCCTACAAAATCAACAAGAACCGCAAGGGCCACTACGCTTTCTTGAAAACAGACGCACCTGCGCCTGCTGTTCAAGAAATGGAACGCCTGATGCGTCTGCATGACGATGTTATGCGTGTTCTGACCATCAAAGTTGACGAACACGGGGAAGGTCCGTCTGTTCAGATGCAAAAACGTGACGATCGCGGCGACCGCCGTGAGCGCCGCAACTGATAGCGCGAAGAAAGGACAGTAAACCATGGCTGCAAAACCATTTTTCCGCCGTCGTAAGGTCTGCCCATTCTCTGGTGAGAATGCGCCTAAGATCGACTACAAGGACACAAAACTTCTGCAACGCTACATCTCTGAGCGTGGCAAGATTGTTCCTTCCCGCATCACTGCGGTTTCCGCCAAAAAACAGCGTGAGCTGGCCCGTGCAATCAAACGCGCGCGCTTCCTCGCTCTGCTGCCTTACGCCGTGAAATAAGGAGAGACTGTTATGCAAGTTATCCTTCTTGAGCGCGTGGCCAAACTGGGCCAAATGGGCGAAGTTGTTGATGTGAAGCCGGGCTACGCTCGTAACTTCCTGCTGCCACAAGGCAAGGCGCTGACAGCGTCTGACGCCAACGTAGCATCCTTTGAGGCGCAAAAAGCGCAACTCGAAGCACGCAACTTGGAAACCAAGCAAGAAGCAGAATCCCTGGGTGAGAAGCTGGCTGGCCAGCAGTTCATCGTGATTCGCTCCGCTTCCGATGCTGGTGCACTTTACGGCTCCGTTACACCTCGTGACGCAGCAGAAGTTGCAACCGAAGCAGGCTTCACCGTTGACCGTAAGCAAGTTGCTTTGATCTCTCCGATCAAAGACCTGGGCTTGCACAACGTAGAAGTTCGTCTGCACCCAGAAGTCTCTGTTGAAATCGAACTGAACGTTGCCCGTTCCGAAGAAGAAGCAGAACTGCAAGCGTCCGGTAAATCCATTCAGGAACTGGCCGCGGAAGCAGAAGCAGAAGCAGAATTCGAAATCGCCGAACTGTTCGACGATATCGGTTCCGCAGCAGCTGACGACGACAACCTGGTTGAAGACGCACCTGCAGAAGAAGCTGAAGCGGACGAAGAGTCCTAATCTGCTTTGTAAGAATAGGCGTCGCGCCCACAGGCGCGCCGCCTCGCATGCAAGCCAGTGCTGAATGATTCAGCACACCACTACTCTAAGGCGAAGAATTTGCCCTGACGCCATAATTCAGGCAGAAAGGCTTGCAGAATAATAAAAGTCGCCTCGAGACGGATCGCTCCCCGCTGTCTGTGTCGTATTAGTAGTTAGAACCACAGGTGAAGTATGAATAAGATCGATGTCTTGGTTGGCAAAAGGATCCGTGCGCGTCGCCACGCTATGGGTATCAGCCAAACAGAACTCGGCGACGCTATTGGCGTTAAGTTCCAACAGATTCAAAAATATGAAACCGGTGCAAACCGAGTGAGCGCGTCCCGTCTTTGGGCGGTCGCCGAAAAGCTTGGGGTGGATGTTGTTTACTTCTTCGAAGGCATCAAACGCTCTGATGACGCAGCGGATATTGCTGGGTCCCCTATTGATAAAATGGAATTTCTGTCAGATCGTGACGCTATCGAAATGATGGAGCTCTACCGCAAGCTTCCCACCAGTCAGCGCAGTGCTGTTTTGGCCTTCATGCGGTCTATGGCGCTGGACGCCGGCAACAACCTGAGTGTCGCGAACTCCTGATCGCGGCACTTGCGACTTGGGAGTGAAGAGGTCAAAACTTGGACCTGATTGATCTAAACACACAGCCAGAGAACGAAGCGCGCTTTCCCGCGTTTATCGACGACCTGTGCAACAAGCTCGATATAGAGTTTGCATCCTATGCGGCCATGAGCCCGATTTCAGGAGACGTACGTTTTTACGCCAATTACCCAGCCAGCTGGGTAGATCACTATTCAAAGAACGAATTGCACCACGTGGATCCAGCAATTCACATGAGTGCAAAAAGCGTTGCGCCAGTGGACTGGCAACGTTTCAACCGCGATGAGAATTTTGATCGCGTTTTTGGATCTGGCCGCGATTTTGGAATTCCTGACGTTGGTCTATCGGTGCCCATCCGAGGCCCGTTTGGGGAATTTGGGCTCCTGAGCGTGTCAAAGAATTGCAGTTTGGACACCTGGCAAAATCAAAAGCGCCAGATCATCGGTGATCTGCAAGTTGCTGCGGTGCACATGCATGACAATGTCATGCAAACCGAATTGCTGCCGCGATATTTTCTGAGACCACAGCTGTCTTTGCGCGAAAAGGAAATCCTGCAATGGGCTGCGGCTGGTAAGAGCCAGCAAGACATCGGTGACATTCTCTCAATTTCCCACCGCACAGTAGAGGTACATCTGCGCAGCGGACGAGAGAAGCTGAATACCCTCACAACAGCGCAAGCGGTCGGCAGAGCCGTTGCCTTGGGATTGATTTACCCTGGTTAGGTGCCTCTAATTTGGTCTCTGATCTTCGTTATCGAGCCCAATCCAATTGCTAATCGCGTTAGAATTTTAAGCTAACTTTAGCCAAATTTACCGAAAATTAGGAGAACTACGGGAAACCCCTAATAGCGTGGCGTGTTCCGCTGAAGGATTATTAACCACGAACAACCATTGGGTAGGGGTGGCCATGATCACAGTCATTGATGCGCTAAACGAAGCCAAATTCACTCAAGTTTTAGATGAAGTTTATCAACTTCGCTCCAGGGTCTTTTCTGACCGGTTAGGTTGGGCGGTTGACGTAAAGGACGGAAGAGAATTCGACCTTTATGACAGCCTTAACCCCGCTCACTTGGTTTGTCTGGATGACGATGGCGACGTCGTGGGCTGTATGCGCTTGCTGCAGACGACGGGGCCAAACATGTTGGCTGATATCTTTTCTGACCTTTTGGATGGCGAGCCGCCGCTCCGATCCACTCAGATATGGGAAGCCACTCGCTTTTGTATCGACACAGAGAAATTGAAAGGTGGCAAATGCCGGAACTCGATTTCGCACTATACGTCTGAGTTGATGGTGGGTGTTTTTGAATATGCCAAATCCGCAGGGATCGCGGATATTGTCGCCGTGATTGATCCGGTGATGAACCGAGTGATGAAACGGTCTGGCAATGCGCCATACGACTATATCGGCAGCACCAAACCCATGGGGGTGGTCAAAGCCATGGTCGCCTTAATGGACTGTACCGAAGAACGCATCACATCCATTCGCGAATTTGCAAATATCAATCACGATGTTTTCTTGGACGACGACACCGCGCTCGAATTATTTGAGGAAGGCCAAGAAGCGAAATTACGCGCCCATTCGATCGCGGCAGAACCTATGCCTGAAATCGTGGCACCCTCACCAAAAACATCGGATTTGCAGCAATATTGTTATGAACAATTCCTAAACGCCCAAGATGACAAGGACGCAGTGGCCGCTGCACGCCTGCTTTCAATTCTGGCCGAGAAAATTGGCACCGATGATCCTGCAGAGCTGCAACGTATGGCGCGCAGCTTACCGCAGCGCCGACAGCCTCTTGCTGCGCCCTCTTCCAAAAGCGTTCTTCCGTCCGCACAGGCTTAACTGAGATCCGTCTGATCATCCCCCAGACGGGTTGCGTACCCCAACGACGCAACACACCGGGGGGCGCTTTATTTAAGCGCCCCCCTTTTGTATTCAAAGTTTGGTTTCAAAGCGCATAGGCCGATCGAAAACAAAAAAGGCTGCCCAATTCGGGCAGCCTTTTCATTCTCACTAGGGCGGAAAGACTTATTCGTCTTCCAGCGCCTCAACTGCCTTTTGCAGATCGTCCTTGGAAACCTCTTTGTCAGAGATCTCAGCCAGTTCGAAAACATAGTCCACAACTTTGTCTTCAAACAGTGGCGCACGCAGCTGCTGCTGCATCTGTGCGTTTTGCTGAACGAACTCAAAGAACTGACGCTCTTGGCCTGGGTACTGACGTGCTTGGTTCATGATCGCTTGGGTCATTTCCGCATCGGTCACTTCAACCTCTGCTTTTTGGCCCAGCTCTGCCAGCAACAGGCCTAGGCGCACGCGACGCTCTGCCAGTTTTGTGTGCTCTTCAGTTGGCTTGATCTCTGGGTGGTCGTGACCTTCCACCTCAGGGTTCTCTTCGTGCCACAGCTGGTGCGCGATTTGACCCGCTTCCGCGTCCACCAGGGATGGCGGCAAATCGAAGGACACTTTCGCGTCCAGCGCATCAAGCAGCGCACGCTTCTGAACCTGACGGGACGCACCTGCGTATTCCGCTTCCAGACGCTCACCCACTTGGGTTTTCAGCGCGGCCAGATCTTCGGCACCAAATTTGGTCGCCAGCTCGTCATTGATTTCCGCAGCAACCGGCTCTTTCACTTCTTTGATGGTGCAAGAGAAGACCGCTTCTTTGCCCGCCAAGTGCTCGGCTTGGTAATCTTCTGGGAAGGACACAGTGACGTCTGTCTCTTCTTCCGCTTTCACGCCAACCAGCTGCTCTTCAAAGCCAGGGATGAATTGACCGGAACCCAGCACCAGTGGGAAGTCTTCGCCTGCGCCGCCGTCAAAGGCTTCGCCGTCGATTTTACCAACGAAATCCATGACCACTTGGTCACCGTCTTTCGCTTTGGAGCCCTTACGACGCGCTTTGAAGTCTTGCGCTGTTTCCGCGAGGTTTGCCAATGCTTCGTCAACATCCGCATCTGCCGCTTTCACAACCAGCTTCTCCAGAGAGATAGACTTCAGGTCAACTTCTGGGATCTCTGGCAGAGCCTCGTAAGACATTTCGACGTTAACGTCGTCGCCTTCTTTCCACTCTTCGCCGTTCTTCATTTCGACTTTTGGCTGCAGAGCAGGACGGTCACCGGAATCCTCAAAGTGCTTGGACATCGCGCCATCAACAGCTTCTTGCATGGATTCACCCAGCAAACGCTGACCGAATTGCTTTTTCAGCAGAGCCATAGGCACTTTGCCTTTGCGGAAACCTTTCATTTCGATTTCCGGCTGTGCTTCAACCAGCTTTTCGTTGACTTTTTCTTCCAGCTCAGCGGCGGTGATGACGATATCGTAACCGCGCTTCAGGCCTTCATTCAGGGTCTCGGTGACCTGCATTGTGGCATCCTTCTTAAAGTTGGGCGGTATTGTGCGCCGCAGCCTAATAAATCAGAGGCTCTAATAGGGGTTCTTACGCAGTGGCGCAAGGCGAATGTGGGTCAAAAAGACGAACCGACAGAGTTCCGCCAAAGCATCTCTTCTTAGCCGCTGATCTATCGATGAAATCTAAAGAAGAAGTGGTGCGGGTGAAGGGACTTGAACCCCCACGCCTTGCGGCGCCAGAACCTAAATCTGGTGCGTCTACCAATTCCGCCACACCCGCATCCGGTTGAAACGACTCTCTCAAGCGTTTCGTTCGGGCTACCTAGCAAAGCTCGAAACCGGATGTAAGAGGAAAAATGCACCTTACAGCCCTAAATCGCGAAACACCGCCGGGAGCTGTTCCGGGATATCCTCGGCGATCAATCCGGGCCCGAACTTCAACGCGCATTCCACATGCAACCACGCGGCGGTTTCGGCGGCCCCCATGGGATCAAACCCTCTCGCCAAAAGCCCCGTAATAAAGCCCGCCAGCACATCGCCAGAGCCGGCTGTTGCAAGCCATGGGGCGGATCGCTCGTAATGGGCGGAATTGATCGAACAGCGCCCATCGGGCGCAGCAATCACCGTATCCGCCCCTTTGAAGAGCACCACGCACCCTGCCCGCTTTGCAGCCTCGCGCGTTGCATCGACCTTGGAATAGGCCGGGCCTTTTGTGGGCACCGCGTTAAGCTTTTCAGAAATATCCGGGAAGAGCCGCGCGAATTCGCCGCCATGGGGCGTCAGCACGCATTTTTCATGGAGCATTGCAAAGAGCGCATTCGGTTCATCTGCAAAGGCTGACAAAGCATCCGCGTCGAGCACCGTAGGCCGGGCTTGCTGCCCGGCATCCAACGCAGCCGCAACCAATGGCTTCGCGCGATCTAGCCCTAAGGCTGGGCCAATGCACAGCGCGTTGATGCGTTTGTCTTCAAGCGCCGCCGAAAGATCGGCCGCGTCATCAACCGTTTTCATCATGATTGATGTGACTTGTGAGGCCACCTCTTGGCACGCATCTTCGGGAACACACAATGTGACCAGACCAGCACCGACCCGAAGCGCTCCGCGCGCCGCAAGACGGGCGGCACCTGTGTGACCACGTTCACCGGTAAGGACGACCGAATGGCCATTCCCAAACTTGTTTTGATCCGTTAATTTTCTGAGCCAATCTTGATGGGCTGCTTGCAACAGCTTGCAGATTTGTCGCCAATTTGATTTTCGCCACTCATGTGATGGCCGCAATCCTATGTCTTTGTTGACAACTTTCCCGCATTTCTCAACCGCATCTCCTATAAAATGCCCAAGCTTTGGTTGATGGAAACATACCGTGATGTGTGCCGACGCAGAGAACCGCCAATGCTCATCCCGATGTGGGAAATCTCTTCCGCTGTCTGCACATACTCCGCTCGGAAAATCGATCGCGACAATTGCCGGTCTTCCGATCTCATGTAGAGGCTCTACTTGGAAGCAATCGACCATATCTTCCATGTTCCAGAAGAGCTCACCTAAATCAGGAAGCGCTCTTGTCGTTCCGGTGCCAAACAAGGCGTCAATCAAGAGGTCGCAACTCCAGCCTTTGTTCATCGCGCAAACAGAGACGTCGTTCACCTCCCCCAGATCCGTCCACCGCTCATAATTTACCCGCGCGTCAGGCGGCAGCTTTTCAGCCTCCCCATACAGAAACACCTCAACCGCCCAGCCCCGCTCATGCAAGAGCCGCGCCACGACAAACCCGTCACCGCCATTATTGCCCGGCCCGCACAAAACCCCCGCACGAAACGGCACTTCTTCTTTGTCTAAATACTCCGGGGAGCCCGAGGGGCTGGCCCCTCGGCCACTTGCGCCCGCCAATTCCGGCCATTCTTCAAAAATGGCCTCAACCACTCCCTGCCCCGCGCGCTCCATCAATTCCAAACCGGTGACCTCACCGGAATCAATCGCCGCTTGTTCAATGGCGCGCATTTGGGCAGCTGTTAAAAGTTCAGTCATTTAATTCCTCAGATGTTAGGCTCGCGAGATTCAATTCAGCTCAATTTGAATCCATATTGCCTATTTTTTAATCACCACTTACAAATCAGGCCTGCGCGCATAGCCCGTGTCATCTTAGCCAATTGTGACCCCGCCGTGAAAGTGGGATCAGCAATTCAAGTATCTTTCAGGTGAGGAGTCCCCGATGAAAAAGATCGAAGCGATCATCAAGCCCTTCAAATTGGATGAAGTCAAAGAAGCCTTACAAGAGGTAGGCATCCAGGGTCTTTCGGTGATCGAGGTCAAAGGTTTTGGCCGCCAAAAAGGACACACAGAACTGTACCGTGGTGCAGAATATGTGGTGGACTTCCTGCCAAAGGTGAAAATCGAAGTTGTTCTGGATGACGACATGGTCGACCAAGCGGTTGACGCCATCGTAGATGCGGCAAAGACCGACAAAATCGGCGACGGTAAGATTTTCGTCAGCACAATTGAACAAGCCATCCGCATCCGTACCGGTGAATCCGGCTCTGATGCACTTTAACCAATCATAATTATCTGTAACCGAAAGGGATGAGAGAATGAGCGCAGACGCGGTTCTCAAGCTGATCAAAGACGAAGAAGCGGCATATGTCGACATTCGTTTCACTGATACACGCGGTAAACTTCAGCACGTAACTGTAGACGTTGACCTGGTCGACGAAGACTTCCTTGAAGAAGGCTTCATGTTTGACGGTTCCTCCGTTGCCGGCTGGAAATCCATCGAAAACTCCGACATGAAACTGATCGTAGACACAGAGTCTGCATATGTTGATCCGTTCTATGCGGAAAAAACAATCTGCGTGCACTGCTCTATCGTTGAACCAGACACGGGTGAAGCCTACGAACGTGACCCACGTGGCACAGCGGAAAAAGCAGAAGCATATCTGAAGTCTTCCGGTATCGGTGACGCGGCTTACATGGGCCCAGAAGCTGAATTCTTCCTGTTTGACGACGTTCGTTTCTCTAACTCCATCAACAAAGTATCCTACGAAGTTGATGCTCAGGACGCGTCCTGGAACACAGACACAGAATACGAAATGGGCAACACAGGTCACCGTCCTGGCATCAAAGGCGGCTACTTCCCTGTAAACCCAACAGACGACGCACAGGACATTCGTTCCGAGATGCTTTCCACTATGAAGCGTCTGGGCATGAAAGTGGACAAGCACCACCACGAGGTGGCAAGCTGTCAGCACGAGCTGGGTCTGATCTTTGACAGCCTGACCAAGCAAGCGGACGAACTGCAGAAGTACAAGTACATCATCCACAACGTGGCGCAGTCTTACGGCAAATCCGCAACCTTCATGCCAAAGCCAATCTACGGCGACAACGGCACAGGTATGCACGTGAACATGTCCATCTGGAAAGATGGCAAACCATTGTTTGCAGGCGACAAATACGCTGATCTGTCCCAAGAAGCTCTGTACTTCATTGGTGGTATCCTGAAGCACGCGAAAGCGCTGAACGCCTTCACAAACCCATCCACCAACTCCTACAAGCGTCTGATCCCAGGCTTTGAAGCACCAGTTCTGCGCGCATATTCTGCACGTAACCGTTCTGGCTGTGTTCGTATTCCTTGGACTGAATCTCCAAAAGCGAAGCGCGTCGAAGCACGCTTCCCTGACCCATCCTCCAACCCATACCTGTGCTTCGCAGCGCTGTTGATGGCTGGTCTGGACGGCATTCAGAACAAGATCGATCCAGGCGAAGCTATGGATAAGAACCTGTATGATCTTCCAGCGGAAGAACTTGCAGATATCCCAACAGTCTGTGGTTCCCTGCGCGAAGCGCTGGACGAGCTGCAAGCGGACATGGACTTCCTGCTGGCCGGTGACGTGTTCACCAAAGACCAAATCGAAGGCTATATCGAGCTGAAGATGGAAGAAGTCGAACTGTACGAACACACTCCACACCCAGTGGAATTCGGCATGTACTACAGCTGCTAATTTCAGCAAATCGATGCAAAAGGCGCTCTTCGGAGCGCCTTTTTTATTTTTTAGCTTCGTTGCTTGCCCGACATGTTGACGCTTTAAACGTTACATTACTATCAAAAACCAAGCCTTGTATTTTCTTGAGATTGTTTCGTTAGATGGGGATTTCTTAATGAATTCTTCGACCAGAATTGAATGGATGGATTTGGCCAAGGGGATGAGCATTTTCCTAGTGGTCTTGTTGCATTGTGAGTTGAGGTTACGCAGCGAAGAACTTTCTAGTTCATTCTTTGTGTCGGTCTCTGATTTATTTAATCCGGTCAGAATGCCTTTGTTTTTTGCGGTTTCAGGTTTTCTAGCCGCTTCAAGTATCAACAAAAGCTGGCGCGATCTGCTGTCACGCAAGGTCTGGCGCTTTGTCTACATTTACGCGCTATGGTCCATTATTTTTATCGTAGCGTTTCTATTTATCCGACCAATCAATGGCGAGATAACTGCATGGGAACAAGTTTCGGTTTGGTTGGAAAGTTTTTTCCGCCCCGAGTTCCCCATTTGGTTCATCTGGGCGCTTGCCTTCTACTTTCCTATCGCAAAACTGGCGACGCTAAAGCCGAAGATCGCAACCGCAGCTTGCATAATTCTCGGGTTTGTCGGAGCGTCTTCCTACCTGAAAGGCGAACTGGGATTTGCGTACACACAAGAAAGTCTTTTTCTATATTTGCCTTTCTTCGTAATCCCAGCACTTTACGGTCAACTCGCGATTCATTGGGTCTCTGAAAACCCAATAAAACTCGCCATTATTGCCGCGATAATATCTCTTTTTGTCTATTTGATGCCAAGCATCCCAAGCTATAGTATAGACCACGGAATTTCCTACTCTCTCGCAAGGATTGCTGGTCTATGTGCGGGAATTTCGATCTCTGTGTTTCTATGCAAGACACGTTTTCTCAGCGCGCGCTTCGTATATATGGGAAAAAACTCTCTGCAAATTTACCTTATCCACCCGCTGTTGATTGCGATAATTGTCAACTCCTCTGATTTGGAAGCCTTGCCATACTTTGCGCATTACGGTGTTGCTTTGCTTGCGATTACGGTAACCATAATCTGTTTGATCTTAGGTAATTCGTTCAGGAAGGTGGGAGCAAACTGGCTATTTGAACCAACTGGCGTGTTTGGAAATCTGCCCAAAAAGAGGTTTGCTTGATTGTAGAACCGGCATTCAAAAATTAGATCAGACCCTCAAAAAAGTATTCTGAAATTCGCGCTTTGGATACCATCCAGAACACTTCTCAATTCCAGATGAGCTTTAGACCATTCTAAATCGATACCGTGCCAGTTCCTGTTCAAAATTTCTTCCCGATGCGTGTGCAGCATCCGCATTCTTCCTATCCCAATTCATTTGATTTAAGATGACCGGATTTCTTCTCCTTTTTTGAATGACCATAAATATTACCCGTTTCCTCACCACGCCTCACCATCCCGTGACAAAGCTGAAAGGTCCCTTGGGTTTTTCTCTCAGTTCGCCCAAGTTGAATGACGAAGGAGAAAGGATCGACCCAAGTATGACCACGGAACGTATCACATTTATGGGCCATAGCGGCGAGAAGCTGGCGGCGCGACTGGATGTACCCGATGGGCCGCATCTGGCGACGGCGCTGTTTGCCCATTGCTTTACCTGTTCCAAAGACATCCCTGCAGCGCGGCGCATTGCGGGTCGTTTGGCAGCCATGGGCATCGCGGTTTTACGTTTTGATTTTACAGGGTTAGGCCATTCTGAAGGTGAGTTCTCTAACACCACATTCTCATCCAACGTAGCCGACCTCCACGCCGCGGCGGCCTATCTGAAAGAACGCGGCATGGCACCCAATATGCTGATTGGGCATTCATTGGGCGGGGCGGCGGTGTTGCGGGCAGCGGGTGACATGCCGAGTGTGAAAGCCATTGCTACGCTGGGCGCACCGTTTGATCCGCATCACGTGACCCATAATTTTGGCGACGCGTTGGATCAGATATCTGAGGCAGGTTTGGCGGAAGTGGATCTTGGCGGACGCCCTTTCACGATCCGTAAAGAATTCGTCGAAGATATCACCGACCAAAAACTGGCCCCGGCGATTGCCGATCTAAAGCGCGCTTTGCTTGTGATGCATGCGCCATTGGATAATGTGGTCGATATCAGCAATGCCGCAGAAATTTTTGGAGCGGCAAAACATCCTAAGAGTTTTGTCACCTTGGATGACGCAGATCACCTGATCAGCCGCCCAGAAGACGCGGAATACGCCGCAGAGGTGATTTCAGCTTGGGCCGCGCGCTATTTGACGCTCACCCCTCCTGCCCCGCCGATTGGCGCGCCAGAAGGGGTCGTGCGCGTGGCAGAGGCCGACGCGGCTGGGTTCTTGCAAGACGTAAATTCCGGGCCGTTTCATCACACGGTTGCGGATGAGCCTTTGGCCTATGGCGGCACCAATAAGGGCATGACACCCTATGGGTTTCTGAGCGCGGGTCTTGGGGCTTGTACCTCCATGACAATCCGCATGTATGCGCGGCGCAAAGGTTGGCCACTGGACCATGTTTGGGTCGATGTCAGCCACAATAAGGTGCACGCACAGGATGCAGGCACGGGTTCTGGCGAGCGGATCGACAGCTTTAGGCGCGTGATCCATTTGATTGGGGACTTGGATGCAAGCCAACGGGCGCGATTGCTTGAAATCGCTGACCGCTGCCCAGTGCATCGCACAATGGAGAAGTCCAGCCATGTGGTCACAGAACTGGCTGAGGACTGAGATACGAGAGGGGGCTTCGCCCGGTTTTCGTTTTAGGGGGCTTCGCCCCCGGGCGAACAGGTTCGCCCTCCCCCAGAGTATTTCTGCAAAGGTGAATAGGATTAGGGGCGCGTGTAGCGGCTGAGCATCACATAGTCTTTGCGAGGGCCTTTGACAGTCCAGCTTGCTTGCCAATTTGGCCAATCTGAAAAGTCATAGGCAACGTTGTAGTTGTCAGGATCACATTGATGGTGATCCTTTGGCGTTGGGGTTTCGAGCGCGACCGCGTGGAAGTAGCGATTGTCGTCAAAATGAACGGCGATTTGCCCCGCACCATTTGGAAGCCAAAAGTAGCGCCTTGTGGCGTGCATTGGGGCGGACCCAGGAAAGGTAATTTCCATCGTCTCATTGTAGATAAGGCCGTCCCCAACCTGATCAGACTGCATTGTAAAGACTGCCTCGCCCGCGGCTGTGATTTGGGTGTTTGCGATATGATCTTCGATCTCACGCGTGACCCGCCACGCCCCTACGAAGTCGCTCAGCTGACTTGGGGGCATTTTGTTAGCGCCTTTCATAGCAAGCAGGCAGGAAATCCCGCCTCAAAGGCCATAAAAACAGGGGAATTTGTGCAATCATCTAGTGCGCCGCCTTGTTCCTTACCGTCCCCCAGTCTATACGGCCTGCGACATCTCTTAAAGAACACAAGGCTGTGACATGATCCCACGTTATTCCCGCCCAGACATGGTGGCCATCTGGTCCCCTGAAAGCAAATTCAAGATCTGGTATGAGATCGAAGCGCACGCCTGTGACGCACAAGCGGATCTGGGGGTTATTCCACGGGAAAATGCCGACGCGGTTTGGAAAGCCAAAGACGTGGATTTCGATGTAGCGCGCATTGATGAGATCGAAGCGGTCACAAAACATGATGTGATTGCGTTCCTGACCCACCTTGCGGAACATGTGGGTTCTGAAGAAGCGCGTTTTGTGCACCAAGGCATGACAAGCTCAGACGTTCTGGACACCTGCCTGAACGTCCAACTGGTGCGCTCTGCGGATATCCTGATTGAGGATATGAAAGGCCTGCTGGCCGCGCTGAAAAAGCGTGCGATTGAGCACAAAGACACTGTTCGCGTCGGCCGCTCCCACGGCATCCACGCAGAGCCAACCACCATGGGTCTGACATTTGCGCGTTTTTATGCGGAAATGGACCGCAACTTGGATCGCCTGAAAGCAGCACGCGAAGAGATTGCAACGGGAGCGATCTCTGGCGCGGTTGGCACATTCGCCAATATCGACCCTGCGGTTGAAGAACATGTTTGTAAGAAACTGGGCCTGAAACCAGAGCCGATCTCCACTCAGGTCATTCCACGCGACCGCCACGCCATGTTCTTTGCCGTGCTGGGTGTCATCGCCTCCTCTATTGAAAACGTCGCGATTGAAATCCGTCACATGCAGCGTACCGAAGTGCTGGAAGGCGCGGAGTTCTTCTCTATGGGCCAAAAAGGCTCTTCTGCGATGCCACACAAGAAGAACCCGGTTCTGACAGAAAACCTGACCGGTCTGGCCCGTCTGGTCCGTTCTGCTGTGATTCCAGCGATGGAAAACGTGGCGCTGTGGCACGAGCGTGATATCTCACACTCTTCTGTAGAGCGCGCGATTGGCCCTGATGCCTGTGTGACCCTTGATTTCGCGCTGGCGCGTCTGACCGGTGTGATCGACAAGATGCTCGTCTTCCCAGAGAACATGCTGGACAATATGAACAAATTCCCGGGTCTGGTGATGTCTCAACGCGTGTTGCTGGCATTGACCCAAGCAGGTGTTTCCCGCGAGGACGCCTATGTCATGGTTCAGCGTAACGCGTTGAAAGTTTGGGAATTCCGCACAGATTTCCGCGAAGAGCTGTTGGCGGACGGTGATGTTGTGAAAGCCTTGGGCGAAGACGGCATCAACGAGAAGTTCAACATGGACTACCATACCAAACACGTGGACACGATTTTCAAACGTGTGTTTGGCTAAGTCGAACCAACCATAGAATTAGAAAAGGCCCGCGCATCTTGCCGGGCCTTTTTTATTCGCAAGTTTGAGTGCTCTAGCGCAGCTCTGCCGCAGCTACGATAGGGCCAAAGCCCTGACGCTGAACGATCACGACAACTGGCGCATCACCGGGCACGTTCGTGCGCAGGGTTTTCGCGCGCCGCGCGTTCCATTCACCAACCGTTTTCCAAGACGTCACAATATTGTGGTAAGAAAGCGTCCGACCCGCGTTTTCGCCGCGTTTGATGGCGACCGTCTCTTTGG
>NZ_CYTO01000009.1:618053-618260 GCF_001458335.1 Cognatishimia activa | reverse complement strand
CTCTAGATCAAAAGTCAGCTGGTCCCCGCTGCGAGAGACAGCAAGCTCGATGTCAGACGGCGCGTTTTCGTGCTTTGCCAGATTGCTGCGCACATCACTTGGGCGATTGCCCACCACGTGATCAACGCCGCCAATCACCATCTGCGGTGTGTAGACAGAGCGTTTGGCGGCAGCGCGTGCATAGCCTCTTTGGCGGTTGGAATAGGC
>NZ_CYTO01000009.1:608372-618043 GCF_001458335.1 Cognatishimia activa | reverse complement strand
TGGTCTTTCCAGCCGATATAGTCCCAGTAATCCACATGCAGCGCCAATGCGATCACGTCATCGCGCCCCACCAGCTCTTTGCCAAAATAGGCGTCCGCGGGCGGACAGCTGCTGCATCCTTGAGACGTGTAAAGTTCGACCACAACCGGGTGATCCCCTGCATTGGCTACGGAAGTAAACATGCCCGCCATTGAAAGCGCGGCAATCCCAACCCATCGCTGAAGTGCTGCCATCCCAAAACCTTCCTCAAATTCAGGTATTATTCCTGCATAAAACGAACGGGGTTGAAACGCCAATCAACGAATTGCGAGAATTCCGTCAGAAAATGTGTGTTCGAAATGAGCCGCGCATCCCTGCACAGGTTTTGCGCGTTTCTGATGATTGTTTTGAAATCGTCCATGCGCATGTTCAAAGCATGAAACATACGGATAACATTCAGGGCTACCACGCCCACGTCTACTTTGACGCCGAGACCAAAGCACAGGCTCAAGCGTTGTGTGAAACCGCGGCAATGCAGTTTGGGGTTCAGATGGGCCATATGCATGACCGCGCCGTTGGTCCCCACCCTTTGCCATCGTGCCAATTGGGGGCAACGCCTGCGCAGTTTGAAAAGCTGCTGCCATGGCTTGCGTTAAATCGCGATGACTTGGTGGTCTTTTGCCATCCCGAAACCGGGGCGCATTTGGAAGACCACCGGGATCATGGGATCTGGCTTAGCGAAGGGCTGGCCCTGAACCTGTCGATCTTCCGCTAAGGCTTATTGCGCGTTCAGGATGGGGCGCAACCGGCCTTCTAGCTCTCGCTGAACCAGTGGCCCTGCAATGCGCAGCAGAACATTGCCGTCGCCATCCACAAGATAGCTTTCTGGGACCCCATAAAGGCCCCAGTTCAACGCCATGCGCCCATTGGGATCAGCCCCACCTTTGACAAATGGATTGCCCAGTTCCTCAATGAAGTCCGCAGCGTTTTCTGGCGTGTCTTTGTAGTTCACCCCAATCACTGTCAGCCCCTCTTGTTGAAGCTGCACCAAGGTTGGGTGCTCTGCACGGCACGGCGCGCACCAAGAGGCCCAAAAGTTGACCAGCGTGAGCTCGCCGCTGCGCAGATCGGCGTCAGTGGCAGGATCTAAGAAATCCAGCGGCTCGAGCATCACGGCTGGCGCTTGTCGCCCAACCATTGCGCTTGGCAGTTCATCGGGGTTTTCACGCTGCATGCCAAAGAAAAACAAGGCTGCAAGTCCAGCAAAGATAACGGGAGGCGCAACCATCAAAGGCGAGAATTTAGCCATCATTTTGCTCCAGTTTGTCCAAAGCTTTTTTAGATTTTTTGGCCGCGCGCACGCTCAACCACACCAAACCCACGATCAAAATAATGGACGCGCCATAGGCGGATAAAACCGTTCCTGCGTATTTTCCAAGATCGGGCATCATGACATGCGCTCCCGTGCCATCAGCGCCGCCGCGCGGCGTTTGCGGATTTCAGTGCTTGTGCGCATCAGAATTAACGCCACGAACAGCAACCCGAACCCGGCGATACACATAAACAGAGGGGCCGCAAAGACGTTGCTGACCCGTTCTTCTGTGTCGCCCGCAATGGCCCCTGCCCGCATGACGGACGCGCCTTGGTGCAGGCCTTGGTTCCAGAAGTTCACAGCGTAGCGGCTGAGCACCGCAAAAACAGAGCCCACGAGGCATAGGATTGCCGTGAGGTCAGAGGCTGTCTCTGGGTTCTCAATCGCTTCCCAAAGGGCGATATAGCCCAGATAAAACAAAAACAGGATCAAAAAGGAGGTCAGACGCGGGTCCCAAACCCACCATGTTCCCCACATCGGTTCGCCCCAGATCGCCCCTGTCAGCAAAGCAATCACTGTCATAACGGCTCCAATCGGTGCTGCTGCTTTGGCAGCCAAGGCGCTGATATGTTGACGGCGGATGAACCATGCGAGTGAGGCAACCAGCATCATGAACCAAATATTGATCGCCATGAGCGCCGCAGGTACATGCAAATAGATGATTTTGACGGTCGAGCCCTGACGGAAATCATCTGGCGTGAAGAAGAACCCCCAGATCAGCCCACCGACCAAGCACAAGGCCGCGGCCAAAGACACCCAAGGTAAAAGGGTGTCGGACAGGCGCATGAACTTCGCTGGGTTCGCATATTGCCAAATAGATGCCATGGCTACTTTCTAATTCGCTTTCGTGTCTGGACGCACGCTTCTTCGTGCAAAATCCACTGCGTCACATTGATCCTGCTCAAACAAACCTGCCCCCTCATCTCAAATTCACCCGCAATACCAAGGCGCTGACAAAGGGGAGCACTGCGATCACCGCCAGCGACACTCCGGACATCAACGCGAGAGGTGTGGTTACCGTTAGCCCTTCTGCCCCACGACGCGCCACTTCGGCACCAAAGATCAAAGTGGGGACGTAGAGCGGCAAAACCAAGAGCGAGAGCAAAAGGCCCCCGCGTTTGATGCCAACGGTGAGCGCTGCACCGAATGTGCCGATGACAGACAAGGCAGGTGTGCCAAGAAGAAGCGAGGCAATGAGCCAGACATAGCCCTCAGGCGGGAGGCTTAGCAAAATACCTAAGACCGGCGCGGCCAGAGTAAGGGGCAGCCCAGTCGTGAGCCAATGGGCCAAAGCTTTGGCGGCGCAGACCATTTCCAAAGGCACAGGAGCGGTCGCCAGCAAATCAAGGGTGCCGTCTTCCCAGTCGAGCGCAAAGATACGGTCAAGGGAAAGAAGACAAGCTAACAAAGCGCCGAGCCACAGGATGCCTGCCGCGATTTTTGAGAGCAGAGCGTTTTCTGGCCCCACCGCAAAGGGCACCAAGATCGCGACAATCAAGAAAAACGCGAGACCAAGCCCAAATCCACCTCCGGATCGGAACGCAAGGGTCAGGTCTCGTCTTAAAAGCGCTCTCATAAAAACGCCTCGTCAAATGCGCCAAGATCCGCTGTTGGGTCGGTCTTGAAAACGCTGATATCGAGGGTTTCGGCCTCAATCCCCAAATCGATATGGGTCGCAATCAAGGCGCTGCCGCCACCGGCCAAATGCGATTTGACCACATCAGCAAACATGGCGACGAAAGTCTGGTCGAGCGACACTGTGGGCTCATCAAGCACCCAGATCGGGCGTCCTGTCACCAAAAGCCGCGCAAGGCCAAGTCGCCGCTTCTGACCAGCAGACAATGCATGCGCTGGTCGGTCAGAAAGCGATTTTAGATCAAAGCCTTCCAATGCGGGGCTAATGTCGTCATTGCCAAAAACGTCAGCCCAGAATGCAAGATTTTCTGACACTGTCAGGTTTGACTTCAAACCATCTGAGTGTGCCGCATATGCAATTGCATCTTCCGCACATTCCACGCGCCCAGAAGTCGGCTTTTGCAAACCCGCAATGCTCCGCAGTAGCGTGGTTTTACCGGACCCGTTGGGTCCACGCAGGATCAGGGCCTGTCCCGCAGCAACCCTGAAATGAACCCCTGCGAGCAGCGGCAAGCCACCACGGGCGACCGATAGGTTCTCTACTGCCAAAGCCACCGATTAATTCTCCACCGGCAGGATCGCGGCTGCAACACGGCGGCCTTCGCTGACCAAAACATTGTAGGTTCGGCAAGCGCTGTCCGTTTTCATCACTTCAACGCCAATCCCTGCCTCTTCCAAAGCCTTTCTGAACTCTGCAGGCGCATGGCGCATCTCTGCCCCCGTTCCCAGCAGAATAAAGTCCAGTTCAGCGGCCAATGCGATGATCGTATCGGTATCCTCTGTGCCGCCCCAATGGACAGCCCCAGTGGCGTGCACCAAAGTCGGCGCGGCCATCACTTCGCCCGCAACGCGCACGAAATCCGGCCCATAGCTTTCGATGGGTTGGGCATCTCCAAATTGGATCTCGGTCAACCGCAAGGCCTGCCTCCAACGTTTGGCGCGCTTACTATTCCCAGAGCGGAAGCCCCGTCACAACGGCGAGGCCAATTACCAGATAAGCCATTGATCGATACGTGGTTTCGTATTTCGGGTCAAACAATGCTTGCCCCAATCGGGAGGTTATAAAATAGGGCACGGCCAACACAAAGCTCAATGCGACGAGCCGCCACGTGATCAATCCGCCGATGGTCATGTTGATGGCAATCACCACATCAAGGATGGCAAGAAAAACGATGGTATTGGCTCGAACAATCACTGCACGCGATCCGTTTGCGAGATAGAACAGGATAACAGCCGGCCCGGTCAGCCCAGTCATTCCCCCAATTCCGCCAGCGGTCGCACCGATTCCGAGCAACCGTTTGAGATCAATCTTTCCTGTGTAACGCCACCCAAGGATCAAGGCTGACAGCATCGCAGCGGCGATCAGGGCCGCAATCCAACGGATCATGTCTTGAGGCAGTTGTGTCATGATCCACAACCCGATTGGCACGGTGAGGATCGCGGCACCTCCCAAAATCGAGACGTCTTTCAATTCTGCGACTTTCACGGCTCGCGGCAAAAGCGCGGCTGCGCTGCAGATCCCGGTCAGCACCATAACCGCAATCACATCAGCTGTTGGCAGAAAGATATTTGCGATTGGGACAAAGATCAGCGCTGTCCCAAAACCAGCAAAGCCGCGGACAATGCCCGCGGCCATGATGGTTAGCACCAGCCAAATCAGCCCCGGCGTCGCCAGGGCTGTTGTAAGCAAATCATGCATCTACATTTGCAAATTGATTGCCTGCGGTGTTGTCAGGTTTAGACCAATCCCGCTTGACCCCAAGCTTCAGCAGAGCCGTTGATGCAACAAAAACAGAGCTATAAGTACCCACGATAACCCCCCAAATCATGGCAAAGACAAAGCCACGAATAACATCTCCACCCAGAACGAATAGGGCCAGAAGCGCGAGCAAGGTGGTGACAGATGTCATCACCGTCCGGCTCAGGGTTTCGTTGATCGAGAGATTGAGAACGTCTTTGAGGTCTTTTTTCTTATAACGGCGCAGGTTCTCGCGCACCCGGTCAAACACAACAACCGTGTCGTTCAGCGAGTAGCCCACGATGGTCAGCAGAGCTGCAATGATGGCCAGATCAAAGCGGATCTGAAGCACCGAAAAGATCCCGATGGTCAGGATGACGTCATGCACGAGCGCCGCAACGGCACCGACGGCAAACTGCCATTCAAAGCGCAGCCAGATATAGACAAGAACCGCTGCAATCGCCAAAACCACGGCAATGACCGCAGTCTGGATCAGCTCGCCGGAAACTTTAGGGCCAACGGATTCGACTGAGACAAAGGTGATGTCTGGAGCCACCTCTTTCAGAGCGAGTTCCACATTACGCACCACATCAGCGGTCACCGATTCCTGGCCCTCTTGGGCCTGAATGCGGATCATGGTGACGTTTTGGTTGTCTTCAAAAGTCGGATCAAACACTTCGGTGATGGTCACATCGCCCAAGCCAAGCGGGTCAATCGCCGCGCGGTAATCGCCGACTACAACCGTCTGAGCGCTTTCTGTACGGATGGTTGTGCCACCGCGGAAATCGATGCCGAAGTTCAAGCCTTGGATGAAAAAGAACGCAATAGATGCGATGATCATCAAAGATGAAAACCCGATGGAAATCTTCGTCTTACCGAAGAAATCCCAGCTGGTTTCTTTAGGAACAAGTCTTAAGCGCATCTTTACACCTCCAACGTTTTGGGACGGCGGCGTTCATACCAGATCACAACCATCAGACGGGTGACAAAGATCGCGGTGAAGACAGATGTCATGATCCCCGCGCCCAAGGTAATGGCGAAGCCACGCACCGGACCAGAGCCCATGGCAAACAGGATCACCGCTGTGATGAAGGTGGTGATATTGGCGTCGATAATCGCGCTCAGCGCTTTCTCGTAGCCAAGGTCAATCGCGCGCGCGACACCCTTCTTGGTTTTCAACTCTTCGCGGATCCGCTCAAAGACCAGCACGTTTGCGTCCACGGCCATACCAATGGTCAGGACGATACCAGCAATACCCGGCAGGGTCAGAGTTGCGCCCACCAAAGACAGCAGGCCAAAGATCAGGCCCACGTTGATGATCAGCGCCACATTGGCGAAGAGACCAAACGTGCCATAGCTCAGGAACATAAAGACCAGCACCGCCGCAAAGGCGACCAAGCAGGCAATACGCCCGGCTTCAATACTATCTTGGCCAAGCTCTGGACCGATTGTGCGTTCTTCTAGGAATTCCAGCCCCGCTGGCAAAGCACCTGCGCGCAGCAGAACCGCGAGATTGGTGCTTTCCTCGACAGAGAAGTTCCCGGTGATGATACCGGAGCCACCCGCAATATGGCTTTGGATAACCGGCGCAGAGATCACTTCGCTATCCAGCACGATGGCAAATGGAGAGCCAATATTGTCGGCCGTATAGTCACCAAACTTCCGCGCGCCCGATGGGTTAAAGCGGAAAGACACGGCCGGGCGACCGTTTTGGTCAAAGCTCGGCTGCGCATCGACCAGTTCTTCGCCACTCACGACGTGAGCGCTTTCAAGGATGTAGTAAACACCCTCTTCATCCAGCGATGGAACAACTTCGTTGCCTGCACCGGCTGGTGCTTCTGGGTCGGTTGCACGGCCTACAACTGGATTGAAAGTCAGCTGAGCCGTGGTGCCGATGATGTCTTTCAGTTCACTCGCAGAGCCAATGCCCGGCACCTGAATGAGGATCCGGTCCGCGCCTTGGCGCTGAATTGTCGGCTCGCGTGTGCCCACCTCGTCGATACGACGGCGAATGATTTCAAGGGATTGTTGTACGGTGCGCTCGTCTGTTGCCAGCTTCTCAGCATCTGACAGCGTGACGACAACCATGTCATCATCCGCAGAAACAACAAGGTCCGTCGCCCCTGCTCCAGTCAATGACACAACCGGCTGCGCCAGAGTGCGCACTGCGGCAACCGCGTCTTGGATCGCGTCCGGTTGCGAGATCTTTACGCGCAGCTCTGTTGGATCAGAAGGTTGCAGGCGAATGGTGCCCACGGTCGCGCGCTGCTCGCGCAGCAGGTTGCGCACTTCAGGCCACAAAGAGGTGATGCGGGTCTCATACACATCTTCCACCTGCACTTCCGCCAAAAGATGCGCACCACCGCGCAGGTCTAGGCCAAGGTTAACGAGGGAGGATGGCAGAAAAGACGGCCACATGGCCGCCTGTTCTTCTAACCCATTGCCGGAGAACCCGGCTTCAATTGATGCGGAGGCATCGTTATGTGCTTCGACCCGTGGGTAGAAGCCATTGGGCAGGGCCAAAAGCAGACCCAGGGCGCAGACGCTCCAGATCAGGACCCGTTTCCAGAGGGCGATTTGCAGCATTATGCGCCAGCCTTATCAGAGTTTATTTGGATTCAACCGGTTCGGTCTTGGAAACAACCTGCGCCAGAGTGGACTGAACGACGCGGACTTTAACGCCCTCTGCCAGTTCAACATCCAGTTCGTTGTTGTCTTTGACTTTAACCACTTTGCCGATCAGACCACCTTGGGTCACGACCTCATCCCCGCGACGAACGGCAGCCACCATGGCTTGGTGATCTTTCACTTTTTTCTGCTGCGGGCGGATCAGTAGGAAATACATGATACCGAAGATCAGAATAAGTGGGATAAATTGGCCAATCGCTTCCATCGGGGTGTCCTTGTTGTTGGCGCGGCACCTGCCGCGAATTTTGCAGGGAACCTATGTGTGAAAGGGTTAGGATGCAAGGTGTGAAACATGCTGCATATGCTTGGGGAATTAGCCTAACTCACTCATTTTCAAGCGAGGTACGACAGAAGCTTACAGAGCTTAAAAAAATACGGCATAACCACCTCACCAAATGAATCACTTTTGAAGGACTAGATCCCATGCATGACATCCGTGCGATCCGCGAAAATCCGGCAGCGTTTGATGCCGCCCTCTCCCGCCGTGGAGACGCGCCGATGTCTTCGGAGCTTTTGGCAGTAGATGCTGAGCGTCGGGCAAAGATCACTGCGGCTGAACAGGCTCAGGCGGACCAAAAGAAAGCCGCCAAAGATGTGGGTGCTGCCAAAGCCAAAGGGGATGAGGCGGAGTTTGAACGCCTGCGCGCGCTTGTCGGTGACAAGAAAGCTGAAGTGGCCGCGATGCAGAACGAGGCCAAAGAGCTCGATGCAAAGTTGACCGACATGCTGGCACGGATTGCCAATGCGCCCGCAGAGGACGTTCCTAATGGGGCCGATGAAGACGATAATGTTGAAGTCAACAAGTGGGGCGAGCCTGCGACATTCGATTTCAAACCGAAAGAGCATTACGAAATCGGCGGTGTTGCGGCGTCCATGAGCTTTGACACCGCGGCAAAGATCTCTGGCGCGCGGTTTGTTTATCTGAAAGGTGCCGTGGCACGTATCCACCGTGCGCTCGCGCAATTCATGATCAACACCCATGTGGATGAGAACGGGTTGACCGAGATCAACACACCGGTGTTGGTGCGCGATGAGGCGATGTATGGCACGGATAAATTGCCGAAATTTGCGGAAGACAGCTATCAAACCACCAATGGCTGGTGGTTGATCTCGACCTCTGAGATCCCTTTGACCTATTCCGTGGCTGGCGACGTCCTAGACGCGCGAGACCTGCCGATCCGCCTGACGGCACATTCCTTGTGTTTCCGTTCTGAAGCGGGATCTGCGGGCCGCGATACTGCCGGCATGCTGCGTCAGCACCAGTTTGAAAAGGTCGAGATGGTGTCCATCACCCATCCAGACGAATCTGACGAAGAGCAAAAACGTATGCTCAAATGCGCAGAAGGTATTCTAGAAGCTCTGGGCATTCCTTACCGCACCGTTGTGCTGTGTACCGGCGATATGGGTTTTGGCGCCAAGCGCACCTTTGACATTGAAGCATGGCTGCCTGGCCAAGACACGTATCGCGAGATCAGCTCTGTCTCCACCACCGGTGATTTTCAGGCGCGCCGTATGAATGCGCGCTTTAAGCCCGAGGATGGCGGCAAGCCGGAATATGTGCATACGCTGAATGGGTCTGGCTTGGCTGTGGGGCGCTGCTTGATTGCGGTGCTGGAGAACGGCCAGCAAGAAGATGGCTCGGTCAAACTGCCAGAGGCGCTCGCCCCCTACTTGGGTGGCAAGACAACGCTCTCTGCAAACGGCGAGCTTGTTTAAATGCGAAGGCCCGGCACATTGCCGGGCCTTCTTCAATCTGGGGCGAGATTGTTTTTTATTTCGGCAGCTTTTCCATTTCCATTGCCAGCTTCAGCTCGTCTTCAGACAGCTCACCGCTTTCATCGGCGTCCAAGGCAACAAAAGCTTCCTCAGATAGCTCTGGATAGACCGCCTGCAGCTCTGCAAAACTGAATGCGCCATTGCCGTCTGTGTCTTCCACCAGAACCTCAGCAATCGCTGTTGTCGCCAGGCCCATTGCCGTCAGTGCTGCAAATAGAACGAGTTTTTTCATAACTTATCTCCTGAGTTTATGTCTCGTTTCATGACGGGGCATCCCCGTGAGATGAGAGATGACAGCCCCGTTTCGGGCCCACAATCGCAGGATGAAGGTGGCGTGATTTCGGGCATTTGGCCGCTAAGCGCGCGCGGAAATTGGCTCAAAATCGCAGCAGAATTTGGCCAATGGGTCTCGGCAAAACGCGCCGATGGCGAGGTCTTGCTGATCCGTCGGCCAAACAAGGCGCACCGTTTTGAAAGCTGCTA
>NZ_CYTO01000009.1:595208-608362 GCF_001458335.1 Cognatishimia activa | reverse complement strand
CCGCCGATAAAGGCGGGTCTTTTTGATGGGTTATTTTTCGCGGATCGCGCGGGGTTTGAGATGTTTTTTCAACGCCCCGGCGTTTTTCTTGCGGCTGCCTTTGTAAGGGTTCTGATCCCCCTGCCCACGCATGAACAAACGAATAGGCGTGCCCGGCATGTCAAAGTCTTCGCGCAAACCATTCACCAGATAGCGATTGTAGCTCTCCGGGATTTTGTCCGGGTGCGAACACATAACGACAAATCCTGGCGGACGGCTTTTTGCTTGGGTCATATAACGCAGCTTGATGCGTTTACCCTGCGGTGCGGGCGGCGGGTGCTGTTCCAGCATACCCGTTAGCCAACGGTTCAGTTGCGCCGTTGGCACGCGGCGGTTCCAAACGTCATAGGCGCGCATGATGGCATCGTGCAGACGTTCCATCCCACGGCCAGTTTTGGCAGAAACGGTGATCAGTGGCGCACCACGCAGCTGTGGCAGCAAACGGGTGAAGGATTCTTTGAGATTACGCAGCTTTTCCTGCTTCTCGTCCTCAATGTCCCATTTATTCACGGCGACAATGACCGCGCGACCTTCGCGTTCGGCCAGATCGGCAATACGCAGGTCTTGTTGCTCAAACGGGATCGCCGCATCAAGCAGAACAATCACGACTTCGGCAAATTTCACCGCGCGCAGACCGTCAGACACAGACAGCTTTTCAAGCTTTTCCTGCACCTTCGCCTTTTTGCGCATGCCCGCTGTGTCAAAAATCCGCATCGGCACGCCATTCCAATCCACACGGGAGGAAATCGCGTCGCGCGTGATCCCGGCCTCTGGGCCGGTCAGCATTTTGTCTTCACCCAGAATCTGGTTGATCAGTGTGGACTTACCAGCATTTGGACGACCGACAACGGCAATCTGCAACGGCTTTTCGCGTGTCGGCATTGGAACTGCAGGAAGCTCGCCGTCTTCCAGCTCTTCCTCATCCAACTCAACGTCAGTGACCGGAGCGTTGTCTTCTGTGACTTTCGCAAACTTCTCTTCCACAGGCAGAAGCTGCACAAAGAGATCGTTCATCCCTTCGCCATGTTCTGCGGACAAGCGGATGGGTTCACCCAGACCCAGTAAATAGGCCTCGATCACACCGGCATCCGCGGCAGATCCTTCGCCTTTGTTCGCAGCCAAGATCACATGCGCTGAACGTTTACGCAGGATTTCTGCAAAAATCAGGTCGGTTGGCGTCACGCCTGCACGGGCATCAATCATAAAGAGGCAAACGTCAGCCATATCCACGGCGCGTTCCGTCAGGCGACGCATGCGGCCTTGAAGGCTGTCATCGGTCGCGTCCTCAAGACCCGCCGTATCAATCACCGTAAAGCGCAAATCACCAAGACGCGCCTCACCCTCACGCAAATCGCGCGTGACGCCGGGCTGGTCGTCTACCAGGGCAAGCTTTTTGCCCACCAAACGGTTAAATAGCGTGGATTTGCCCACATTCGGGCGCCCCACAATGGCGAGTGTGAAACTCATGAGTCTCTCCAGAAGGTCTGAAGACGCGGCCTTACAGCATTTTTAAATCAACGGAAAGCGAGCAATTCGCCTTTTTTGTTGACCACATAGAGCGTGTTGCCCGCGACCACTGGGTTTGAGGATGCGCCATGGGGCAATTCAACAGAGCGGTGCAGCTCACCGGAGGTTGGGTCATAGGCGTTCAAAGTGTCGTCCGAGGACGCAACCCATAGCCACCCACCGGCAAGAACCGGACCGTAGTGACCGTGGCGGCGCACTTGTCTGTTTGGGCGGGACTTGATGAAATCTGAAAGCCGTTTGGCCCAGATGGTTTCACCAGTGGAGGCGTCAATGCGCACCAGTTGGTTTTGCTCATTCACAAGGAACAAAGAGTCCCCTGCCGGCCAAACTGGGCTTAATGCGCCTTCTTCCACAGTCCATTTGCGTGCACCGGTATCACTATCCAGCGCCACAAGGCGGCCAGAGTGGTTGCCAACGTAGATGGTTTTGCCCACGACGACTGGATCGCCAGAAATGTCGCCCACTGTGGACAGTGCACGACCCACACGACGACCTTGAACACCGGCGTCCCAGAAACGCAGACCACCTTTGCGGAAGGCCGCTTGGACTTCGCCCGAGCCAAATCCAAAGATCACGAACTTGTCTGTGACCGCAGGTGCGGACGGTACTTGCAGGTTGTTCACATCAGGGGTTGAGGACAGTTGCCATTCAATCCGGCCGGTGTCGGTATCAAGCGCCCAAGCGAGGTCATCGCCAGAGATTACATAGACCAAACCGCCAAAGACGGTTGGTGCGCCGCTGCCGGTTGCGCCAAGACGCTGCTCCCAAATCACTTCGCCCGTCGCTGGCTCAACCGCCATCAGACGACCAAAACCGTTGGTGACAAAGAGCTTGCCCTCGGCTACCGCAAGACCACCACCGGATGCGTCATTGGACTTATCGCCCGTCGGCGTCATGTCCAAGGACCAAAGGCGCGCACCGTCAGTGCCGGTGGCAACCAGAGTGGCAGCGCTGTCGATTGTGAAGATACGGCCATCCGCGACAACCGGATCGCTAGAAATGCGTTGGCGGCGACCTTCACCTTCACCAATATCCGCAGTCCAAGCTAGGTTTGGCGCGGTCGCAAGCGCCGGATGCGCTGTGCGATATTTTTGCGTGCCGTGGCGATGGGTCCAGTTTGCGTTGCTGGTTTGGTTAGCCAAACGGATTGCACGGGTCTCTGAAGGAAGCTCGATCTGAGGCTCTTCGCCTCTCAGCTCTTCCCGCTCGCCCGTTAGGATGACTTCGCGGTCAGCACAACCGCTGACCATTGCCGCGACCGCTGCCGCGATGATCCATTTCCGTTGTGCCAAGCCCCTGCCCTCCGGTCTTTTTCACCCAGTTCGTTTTACTGGTGTAGTCTTCTTACTGGTCTGTCGCCAACGATGGAAGCGTTTCCGGTTCCCCGCCCAATGCCACAATCAACTGAGAAGCCCGTTGACGCAAGCCCGCGGAGGCTTCCGCATCCACAATGAGACCCTGTAGACGTTCAATCGCTGCGTCTGTATTGCCGGTTTCAATATCCAACAGCGCGATTTGCTCGGACGCGATCAGCGCCAAAGGTGTGCCCGGATTTGCAAGCGTCTCCAGACGCGCGCGACGGTCTTCCACAGAAATCGTATCCCCAGCAAGAACCAGCGCTTTCAGCTCTGCAATGTCTTTATAAATCTGGCTGGTTTCAGGCGCGCTGTTCAGGAATGTCTCAAGAGACTTGGCTGCAGCTGCGGATTCACCCGCGTTGACCTGTTCTGCGCTTAGCAAGAACTGACGCACCACTTCGGCTTCTGGCGCTTCAAGGGTTGCGGCCCCAAGTGCTTGCACACGATTCGAGCTTTCGTTCTCATCCAAGGCGGCCAACAACGCATCGCCCGTAGCTTCTGCAGCAGCTGTCGTTTGCGCTTTGCGATACTCGTTGAAGCTCGCCCCGCCCACAATCAACACAACGGCTGAAACAGCGATCCACCCATATTTGCGGAACACTCCGTAAAGTTGGTCGCGGCGGACCTCTTCGGAGACCTCATCAATAAAGCTATCGGTATCGCTCACGGCATCTTCCTTAATTATTTGGCACACTCTTAACCCGTGGATTTCAGACTGCCAAGTCAAAGCCGCGAATGGCGCATAACCTTGCGTCAATGCCACATTGGGCATAAACTGAACTGAACGGTTCAGAAAATACGCCTGCGACTATTGTAATTCAGGCGGATGTTTCTACCTGCAACACAAAGATGTGAAAAACAGGGTCTATAAAAGATGCGTATCGTGCCAATTCTTATCGCCGTAATTGTGTCGGCCTTTATGTATTTCTTCATTATCGAGCGGGACGCCCTTCTGGCTTTTGCTGCGACAGACGATCCTGCGAATGAAGACGCGGTTGCCCAAGTGGCCGAAGCATCAGAGACCGATGAAGCGGTTCCATCCAACATCGTGCGTGTGGTTGCAGTTCATTCAGAAGCGCGCGTGATTGACAGCGCGGTGGTCGTGCGCGGCGAAACCCAGGCGGAACGTCAGGTCGATGTATTGGCTGAGACATCTGGGACGATCATCTCTACCCCTCTTCGTAAAGGTGCCTTTGTGGAGGCCAACCAGATCATCTGTGAAATCGATCCTGGCACACGGCACGCGACCCTTGCTGAAGCAGAAGCCCGTTTGATCGAAGCCAAAGCAGGCGTCCCGGCCGCGAAAGCACGTGTTGATGAAGCGGTTGCGCGCCTAGAGGAGGCAAAGATCAACGACAACGCGGCCTCTAAACTGTCAAAAGATGGCTTTGCGTCTGAGACCCGTGTGGCAGCAACACAAGCCGCAGTTCGCGCCGCAGAAGCAAGTGTTGCAGCAGCAACCTCTGGCCTGGATAGTGCGCAAGCGGCCATTCAAGCCGCCGAAGCTGGTGTGGCGAGTGCGCAGAAAGAAATCGATCGGCTAACTGTGAAAGCGCCGTTTGCGGGTTTGCTTGAATCTGACACCGCGGAATTCGGCAGCTTGTTGCAAGCAGGTGGCCCGAGCGGAACCCATTGCGCGACGATCATTCAGCTTGATCCAATCAAAATCGTTGGCTTTGTGCCAGAAACTCAAGTGAACCGCGTCGCGCTTGGTGCCAGAGGTGGCGCGCGCTTGATCAGCGGTGACGAAGTTGGCGGCCAAGTGACCTTTATCTCGCGCTCTGCTGACCCGCAGACCCGTACTTTCCGCATTGAACTGGAAGTGCCAAACCCAGACCTGATGATCCGGGATGGCCAAACGGCCGAGATCGTGATCGCCGCCGAAGGCAAAGAAGCGCATTTCCTGCCACAGTCCGTTCTGACCTTGAACGATGAAGGCACATTGGGCGTTAGAGTGGTTACCACTGACAATGAAGCAGACTTCGTCCCTGTCTCGGTTTTGCGCGACACGACTGAAGGCATCTGGCTCGCAGGCCTGCCGACTAAGTCTGACGTGATCGTCGTCGGTCAGGAGTTTGTGACATCTGGCGTTCCGGTCATGCCAACATTCCAGGAGAGTGATCAATGACCGGCGTAATTTCATGGGCCTCTGAACGGGCCCGTATGATTTTGGCGTTCATCGCCATTTCATTGGTGATCGGGGCCGTTTCCTACGCAAGCCTTCCGAAAGAAGGCGAGCCGGACATCGATATCCCAATCCTATATGTCTCTGTAAGCTTCCCCGGCATATCCGCAGAAGACGCTGAAAGCCTGTTGGTCAAACCAATGGAAACCGAGGCCGTTGACCTTGACGGTCTGGACCGCATGACCGGTATCGCCTCTGAAAACCACGCATCGCTGCTGTTGGAGTTCGACTTTGGTTGGGACAAAAGCGCAACCTGAATAGCCCCTAGAATTGTAGACGCCTTCTGCCCTAATTTTGAGGACAGGAGGTCACTATGGGGAAGCCAAATTTTAGCGATGAGTTTAAGCGCGATGCGGTGCATCAAATTACCGTTCGGGGATATGCTGTTCGGGAAGTTTCTGAGCGTTTAGGTGTTAGTACACACTCGCTGTATCAATGGATGAAGAAGTTTCCGGCGAAGATTAATCCGTCATCGGATTCTGATGCCGAAGTTCGCAGGCTTAAGAGAGAACTGGCGCGTGTGACGGAGGAACGTGACATCCTAAAAAAGGCCGCCACGTACTTCGCGAAGAATGCAAAGTGAAGTACGGTTTTATCTTGGAGCATAGGGCGCAATTCACAATTCGGACGATGTGCCGTGTTTTGGGCGTTCATTTCAGCGGGTTTTACGCATGGATTAAAAATCCGTTAAGCCTGCGTGCGATGGAAGATCGGCGCCAAACCAAGCTGATCGAGAAGGCCTGGCAGGACAGCGGTAAAATTTATGGCTATCGCAAAATCCACGACGATCTCATCGATATGGGTGAAAGCGTGTCTGAGAACCGCGTGGCCAGACTTGCAAGATTGGCGGGCATTCGCGCCCAAATCGGATACAAAGCCAAGCCAAGCAATCACGGTGGCAAACCATCTGTTGTTGTCGACAACACGCTGGATCGCCAGTTCGATGTCGATGCGCCTAATCGCGTCTGGGTAGCTGATATTACATACATCAGAACCCGTGAGGGCTGGCTTTATCTGGCCGTCGTCATTGATTTGTTTTCGCGACGCGTCGTCGGCTGGGCGACACAGTCAAGACAACCAACTGATTTAGTCATCAAGGCCCTAATAACGGCGCTATGGCGGCGCAAGCCCTCTGCTGGATTACTTGTCCACACCGATCAAGGATCACAATTCACAAGCAGGGATTGGGCGTCATTTTTACGCGACCATCACATCGTTCATTCCATGAGCCGGCGCGGAAATTGTCACGACAATGCGGTTGCCGAAAGCTTCTTCAATTTGTTGAAACGTGAACGTATTCGAAGAAAAACCTACAAAACCCGCGAAATCGCGCGACAAGACATCTTCGACTACATCGAAATGTTCTACAACCCGAAAAGAAAACATGCCAGAAACGGGATGCTGTCGCCCGTCGATTTTGAAAACAGACAGTTAAACGACAAACAAGAAGGCGTCTAGGAAACTAGGGGCTATTCAACCATCGCGGATGTGCGAGACGCAATGAACACGGCTCAGGCAAGCTTTCCAACGGGTGCTGAGCAATACACGATCACCGAAATCAACTTCTCTGAATTCCCTATCGTCATCGTGAACCTGTCCGGCGATGTGCCCGAACGCACCATGTCCCGTCTTGCACAGGATTTGCAGGATGAGTTTGAAGCGATTGACGCGGTTCTTGAAGCAGCCATCGCTGGCAAACGCGATGAGATGGTCGAGGTTGTGATAGACCCGCTGCGACTGGAATCCTACAACATCACGGCGGGTGAAGTGATCAATGTCGTGCGCAACAACAACCAGTTGATTGCCGCCGGTGAGGTAGAAACCCAACAGGGTACCTTTGCAGTTAAGATCCCTTCCTCGTTTGATGACGTCCAAGATATCTACGCATTGCCGGTCAAGACCAATGGCGACCGTGTTGTCACGTTGGGCGACCTGGCTCAGATTAACTTTACGTTTGAAGACCGCCGCGGCACGGCGCGTTTTGATGGCGAAAAAACCGTTGCTTTGCAGATTGTTAAGGGCAAGGGCTACAACATCATCGAAACCGTTGAGCAGATCAAGACAACCTTGGCGGAAGCTCAGAAGCGTTGGCCCGATGAATTAAAGGCCGCCGTTCAAGTTGGCACCTCAAATGATCAAAGCCGCACGGTGGACTCAATGGTGCGCCAGCTTGAGGGGTCTGTATTGACCGCTGTCGCTCTGGTGATGATCGTGGTTCTGGCAGCATTGGGCAGCCGCGCTGCGATGCTGGTTGGCTTCGCGATCCCAGCCTCATTCTTGCTGTGTTTTGCCTTCCTCGCCGTGATGGGGGTGACCATCTCCAACATGGTGATGTTCGGCCTCATTCTGGCGGTGGGCATGCTGGTTGATGGCGCCATCGTTGTGGTGGAATACGCAGACAAGCGCATCAAAGAGGGCACCGGTCCGATGCACGCTTACGTCGAAGCTGCGCAGCGGATGTTCTGGCCAATTGTCAGTTCTACGGCAACAACGCTTTGTGCCTTCTTGCCGATGCTTTTCTGGCCGGGCGTACCGGGGGAATTCATGGGCATGTTGCCTGTGACGATGATCTTCGTCTTGTCATCGTCCCTGCTGGTCGCATTGATTTACCTGCCGGTTGTCGGCGGTATCTCGGGCCGTATGAGCCGGTTCTTGAACACGCTATCTGAGAATCTGCGCACGCGTCTGCATTGGGCGTTACGTTTCGCATTGGTACCATTTGCCTTGATCGGTTTGTTCAGCGCCGTCATGCAGATCTTGAACCCAGCCTACTTGCTTCCAGAGGGCAGTTCCGGTGTCGCGCCTCTTGCCTTCGGCGCAGTACTGTTCGTGTTCTTTGCCTTTGCCGCATCTGTTGTCCTAAGCGCCGCAGAGCTTCGTTTCAAAAGCAATTCGGTCAAAAGCGGGTACAGCTTCAACGGATTTGGTCGTTTGATGCGACTAATCGTAGGCAACCCATTCATGCCCTTGGTGTCGATTGCCGCAGTGATTTTCACAGTTATTTCGATCATCACCTATTTTGGGCAAAACAATAACGGCGTTGAGTTCTTTGTTGAGACCGAGCCAGAGCAAGCCACTGGCTTTGTCCGCGCACGCGGCAACCTTTCCCTAGCTGAAAAAGACGCCATGGTGCGCCAAGCCGAAGAAATCATCATGGCCCACCCGGCGGTGGTGAATGTGTTCTCTTTTGCCGGTGCTGGCGGTCTTGATACCGGCGGACCGGGCGGCGGGGATTCCCCTCCGGACGCGGTCGGGCAGGTTCAGTTTGAAATCATCCCATGGGATGAACGCCCGACTGCGCGTGAGACTTGGTTCTTCGGAATGTTTGAGCGCAACGTGACCGCGCCTGACTTTGACGGCAACAAAGTTCTCGATGAGCTTAATGCAGAGCTTGCGAAACTTCCGGGTTTCTACGTTGAAACCAAGCCGATTGAGCAAGGTCCAGGGTCCGGCAAACCTATCCATCTGCGCATTCGCGGCGATGGCTGGGACGACCTTAATGCAGCGGCCATTCTGGCTCGTGATACGTTTAACTCAACGCCGGGCCTGACGCTGGTTGAAGACACCCTCCCCCTCCCCGGCATTGACTGGCAAATCGACGTTGATGTGGAAAAGGCCGGACGCTACGGCGCGGATGTGGCAACGGTCGGTGCGATGGTGCAGCTGGTGACACGCGGTATTTTGCTCGACACCATGCGGGTCGACAGCTCTGACGAAGAGATTGAAATCCGTTTGCGCCTTCCGGAAAAAGACCGGGTGCTGTCGACGCTCGACAACATCAAAGTGCGCACAAACGAAGGCTTGGTGCCTTTGGCTAATTTTGTCACACGCAACCCGGTGGCGAAACGCGCCTCTATCAGCCGGGTCGACCAAGAACGGTTCTATGATGTGAAGGCTGACATCGTTCCGGGGCTCATCAAGCTTGAAAGTGGGGAAGGCGACAGCTTGACCACCCATGCATTGGTAAAGGCGCTAAAGGAAGGCGCGGTTGCGACTGGGAGCGTTCTTACCGCTGAAACAGGCGAACGCTACGAAGTGTTCCAGCTTTTGTCAGATCAAAATCTGGAAGATGCCCAAACCGCTCTGGACGAAGGTGCACGGCAAGTGCCTGTCACGCCGACGGAACGTATCGCGCTGCTGACAGAGTGGCTTGAAACCAACCCATTTGCACCTTCGGTCAGCTGGGAATGGACCGGGGACCAAGAGGAACAAGAAGAGTCTGGTGCCTTCCTAATGAGCGCATTCTCGGCCGCATTGGGTTTGATGTTTGTCATCCTGCTCGCGCAGTTCAACAGTTTCTATAACTCGGTTCTGGTCCTCCTGGCCGTGATCCTCTCGACTGCAGGTGTTCTGGTTGGCATGCTTGTGATGAATCAAACTTTCTCGATCATTATGACCGGGACAGGGATCGTCGCTCTGGCCGGGATCGTGGTGAACAACAATATCGTTCTGATCGACACCTATCAGGAATACAGCCGCTTCATGCCACGTATTGAGGCAATCGTGCGCACCGCACAGGACCGTATTCGTCCCGTTTTGCTGACAACCATCACAACAATGGCCGGCCTTGCGCCAATGATGTTTGGTCTTAGCCTGAACTTCGTGGATGGTGGCTATTCTGTTGATAGCCCAACGGCGCTTTGGTGGAAACAACTCGCCACCGCCGTGGTCTTTGGCTTGGGTATTGCGACCGTGTTGACCTTGATCTTTACGCCATCCATGCTGGCGCTGCGGGTCTGGTTTACCACCTATGTAAGCTGGTTCTTCCGACTGATCGCACGCCTCACACGCGGTCGCGGCAGTCAAGCGGCTCAGGACTGGGCTCTGCGGCGTTCCGCCAAACGTATCAAATCCCCAGAAATCCTATGGGATGAGGCTCCAACTTCTGTTAAGGCGGTGGAAACAAAAGAGGCGGCTGTTCAGGCTGCAGAGTAGTTCACAGGCTTAACTATGACTATCGACGAAAACCTGCGCACTTTGATGCGGGATTTTTACCGCGTTGTTGACGCGGAGGCATTCGAGGATCTCGGTGAGTTCCTCGAGTTTCCTTTTGAGATTGCCGTTAAAGGCAAGGTCTTAGAATTACATAATATTTCCGATGCGGCCGGAGCCTTTTTCGCTGCGGCGCGGGTTCACAAGAGCCGTGGGATCGCTCGGGTCACCCATAAGGTGAGCCTTGTGCACGCCACTAGCCTTACAGAGGCACTGATTGGCGTCGATGAAGTTGCATTTGATTCGCGGAACCGAAAACTGATCTCTTGGCGGTCCAGCTTTTTGCTACGCCGATTGAACGGAATTTGGCGCTTGTCCCGCGCCAATGCCACCGGTTACGACTTGGCTTGGGAAGCCAAAGGCAAAGAAGCGCTGAGATCTGCAGTCACATCGTCACTTTGCTGACGCTGCCAAAGTTGAGCGTACCGACCGTCCTGCTCTAGAAGCGCCTGGTGGGTCCCCTCTTCGACGATCTCACCCTGCTCAAGCACAACGATCCTGTCCGCTTCGGCAATTGTTGACAATCGGTGCGCGATGGTGATCACGGTCCGCCCTTCCCCAGCCCGCGCGAGCGCCTCTTTGATGGAAAGCTCTGTCTCTGTATCAAGCGCCGATGTCGCCTCGTCCAATAGCAAGAGCGGCGGGTTCTTAAGGAGCGTGCGCGCAATCCCGACGCGCTGTTTTTCTCCACCGGACAATTTCAGTCCACGTTCGCCAACCGCGGTGTCGTAACCTTCCGGCAAAGACGAGACGAAGTCGTGGATCTGAGCGGCTTTTGCCGCCTCAACAATATCTTCCTCGGTCGCGTTGTCGCGGCCATAGGCGATGTTGTAGCGGATGGTGTCGTTGAAGAGCACTGTATCCTGCGGCACCACGCCGATAGCATCATGCAAGCTTTGCTGAGTGACATCACGGACATCCTGCCCATCGATCTCCAGCGCCCCGCTATTGACGTCATAGAAACGGAATAACAGACGTCCGATCGTCGATTTGCCCGATCCAGAGGACCCAACAATAGCGACGTTTTGTCCAGCGCCAACGGTCAACGACACACCCTTCAGAATTGGGCGTTCTTCATCATAGCCAAAGGCCACATCTTTAAGCGCAATCTGGCCGCCATCGACCTTCAACATTTTAGCATCAGGTTTGTCAGATATCTCTGACGGCTGCCCTAAAAGGTCAAACATCTCCCCCATATCCACCAGACTTTGGCGGATCTCCCGGTAAACGGTTCCAAGGAAATTGAGCGGCATTGTGATTTGCACCATATAGGCATTCACCATCACAAATTGACCAACCGTCAGCGTGCCATTCTCTACACCGATTGCGGCCATCACCATGACGATCACCAGACCGCTTGTGATAATCAGACTCTGACCGACATTTAGACCTGCCAGCGAATAGGCCGTTTTCAAAGCCGCCGCTTCGTAGCCTTTCATGGACTCGTCATATCGCGCCGCTTCGCGGCGTTCGGCCCCAAAATACTTGACGGTTTCAAAGTTCAGCAGACTATCGATGGCCTTCTGGTTCGCATCTGTGTCCTGTTCGTTCATCACCCGGCGAAGTTTCACACGCCATTCTGTGACCTTGAACGTGAACCACACATAGGCCGCAATCGTCACAACAATCACCGCCAAGTACCATGCATCCAGCTGAAAATAGAGAATGGCGGCAATCAACAAAAGCTCAAGAACCAAGGGTCCGATCGAAAACAGCATAAAGCGCAGAAGGAACTCTACACCTTTCACGCCTCGTTCAATAATACGGCTTAGCCCACCGGTTTTGCGCGTGATGTGATAGCGCATGGACAGTTGATGGATATGCTCGAACGTTTCCAACGCAAGACGACGCAGAGCCCTTTGGCCAACTTTCGCAAAGACCGCATCCCTCAGGTTTTGGAACCCAATCGACATAAAACGCGCCAAGCCATAGGCTATGGTTAAGCCGACTGCACCAAGTATGAAAACCGACACGCCATCTTCAGCCAGCGCGTCGACCGCAAGACGATAAAGCTGAGGCGTGGTTGCTGCAACGACCTTAGACAACACCAAAGCCAGCATCGCGATCACGACACGCCTTTGGATCTCCCGCTCACCTTCCGGCCAAAGGTACGGGGCAACTTTGCGTATGATGTCCCAGCCGCTCCGCTCACGGTGGCGCGCTAATTCTTCCGGGGAGGCTGTCCGCCATTGCTGCATAGCTGGCTCCGATCGCTTGCTTTCAGGGACGTTTAACTAGGTGCTGCATGTCGTTCTGACCACCCCATCTGCGCGATATTTCTTCACGAAACGAATGAATGTGTCGGTTTGTCATGCGATGAAACGAAAAGAGAGGGCATTTTGCCCTCTCTTGACCGAAACGTCATAGACGTCATTCAGGTACGGTGAATACCTGACCTGGATAAATGAGGTCCGGATTGCGGATCCGGTCCTTGTTGGCTTCAAAAACTTTCACATATTGCACGCCGTCACCGTAGCTTTCTTTCGCAATGGCCCAAAGCGTATTGCCCGGCTGTACGGTGACTTGCACCACTTTGCGTGTTTCAACTTCGGCAGCAGCTGCTGCCAGCTCTACTGGTGCTTCGCGTTTGAAGGGTGTCTCAACGCGTGAAAGCACTTTGCCCTCTGCATCCACCTGATCGGCGCGCAATGTGTAGACACCTGATGGGATCGGAGCGAGCTCTGTAGACCAATTGCTGTCCGCGGCAACGTCGGTTTCGCCGCGCAGGCTGTTATTCAGGTAAATGCGCACAAAGCCTCCACCAGTCGCACGACCCGCGACTTGGACCGCGCCCTCATCAGAATATGTGATCGCATCGACGGAGATCACTTTACGGACCTCTTCGCTTTGATCTCCGCCCGCTTGCACAACACGCGCTCCTTCATTGCTGGTCACAATCACAGCAGGCGCTTGGGCTGGCTCTGGTTTTGGCGCGGCAACAACTTCGGCCTTAGGTTCTGTGGTCGCTTCTGCAGTCACAACCGGGGTTTCTTCGGGAGCCACTTCTGGTTCCGTTGTTTCAACGGGTGTCGTTTCTTCTGCGACCGTCGCTG
>NZ_CYTO01000009.1:320384-595128 GCF_001458335.1 Cognatishimia activa | reverse complement strand
TTACAACCGCCTGTACTGTCTCTTTTACCTCTTCAACGGCTTTTTCAGCCGCTTCTACAACTTCTTTGGCTGCTTCTGCTGTTTTGCTTTCAACAGCTTCAGTAACCTCTTCGGTCACTTCAGCGACTTTTTCGGTCATGGTCTCTTGGGGAGTTTCCTCTGGTTTGACCGCTTCGGCCACGACAGGGGCAGCAACTGGGGCAGCAACTGGGGCAACAATCACAGTTTCTTCAGACACAACATCGGAGCCATTAATCTCTTGCACCAAACTCAGCACACGCGCGTCTTCGCTTGGCGCAATGGTCAAGAACCCAGCAAAGCGACCGTCAGAACCGGCCTCGGATTGCGCGACTTCGTCACCGTCTAAAAGGATGCGGACCGCACCGCCATTGCCATCGGCCGATCCCGCGATCACGGCGCTCCCATCAGGTTCAACACGGACAACGTCAAACGCCGGGGCGTTGGGTTCTGGCAAGGCTTCGACAACTGGTTCAGTTTCTACCGTCTCTTCCGCTTCAGCGCTTGGAGCGCGCTCCACTTCAACAACAGCCTCGGTCGGCGCTTCTGTTTCCGCCGCAGGCTCTGCTTCTGCAACGGTCGCGTCCTCTGTGTCCGCCGATTCAGGCTTTGCCACCGCTTCTGTCACGGTCTCCTGTACAGTTTCCCGCGCTAGAGGCTGCGAGCGATCGAACGCACCGGTAAAATAGAAACCAGCACCAATCACGACCACTGCGGCGGCCCCTACTGCTGCGAAATTACCTGCAAAAAATGATGAGATTTTGCTCATGGCTGCCCCTTCCCCAGTATTTGGCAGTCGTCTTAGTTGAGGGACCCTAGCAACTTGGGTAACCATGGTCAAAAGCCCTTTGATTCCTCAGGAGATTTTCATGGCAACTGCCTCCATTTGTGTCTTTTGTGGCTCGCGCGCGGGCGTTGATCCGGCTTATGAACAAGCAGCAACCGCGCTTGGCCAAGCCATCGCTGATGAAAATTGGCGTTTGGTCTATGGCGCGGGCGATGTGGGGCTGATGGGCGCGGTGGCACGCGCGACGCAGGCGGCACATGGCGATACGTTCGGTGTGATTCCCCAGCATCTTGTGGATTGGGAGGTCGGGAAAACCGATCTGACCCGCTACATCGTCACCGAGAACATGCACGAACGCAAAAAGGTCATGTTCATGAACTGCGATGCGGTGGTGGTCTTGCCCGGCGGCGCGGGCTCATTGGACGAATTCTTTGAAGTGCTCACATGGCGACAGATTGGCCTGCACGACAAGCCGATCGTTTTGCTGAATGTGAATGGCTATTGGGATCCGCTGATCGGATTGATTGATCACGTGGTTGATCAGGGGTTTGCCGATGCATCGATTAAAGACTTCATGTTTGTGACGTCGACGGTCGAAGAAGCTGTAGAAACCTTTAAAGCGCGTCTGTAACGGCGCGCGGACCGGGGTTGTTTTCAAACATCGTCCCAACCGTGCGGAAGACCGAAAGCGAGTCTAAGAGCTCAGCATTGGAAGACACGCCAACTTTCTCATAGATCATCTGAATCTGATTTCGCACGGTTTTGGGGGATCGATGGGAGGTCTCAGCAATCGTGGCGACGCTTTGCCCCATTAATAAACTCTTACAGACCTGCGCCTCGCGGATACTGAGATCGAACACGTCTTCAAGCAAACCGGTGTTCACCGCATCCCGTTCCGACTGACCCACAAAAATCGCAAACATGCGTTCTTCATCTAACAGGTGTCTATCGATGGCACTGGCATCCCTCATGGACGGGCGAAAGGGTGAGATCGCCAGCATAAGCGGACTGTCACCTGCTTCAATGCGCATGCCACTTTGGATCTGATCACGGTTGGTTTGGCTCAGCTTGTGATAAAGGTCCAAAGTATCATGGCTATTGGTGAGCTTTAGCGCCCCATCAGCACCGAGGCGCAAAGGATCCCCGCGTTCCAAAACGCGGCGCCCTGCTCCGTTGGCAAACAGGTAGCGCCCGCTGGCGTTGGTCACAAGCATTGGCAAAATGATCCCGTCAAGGAAACCACTGAACACTTCGGTCGCACGTTTGGCCAATGTCAAAGCCCGCGCGAGCTGGCTTGCCCGTACCGCATGGGGCGAAAGGTATTTTAAAAGCTCAAAAAGCGGGTCATGCAGCTCGGCTTCTAACTTTGTGTCTTCTGGGATTGGAAACCCTAAAAGCGCTCCGCGCTCGCCGTTGTGGTCGACTTTCAAATGCAATGAGTTTCGGTAGCCCGACGGTTTCAAAAAATCTTGGTAGCAACTTGAATTCAATAGCTCGTGCTCTGAATAAATCATCATCGTGCGCGCCACAAAACCGTTGGGCACGCGCTTGACGGACTCCGACATCGTCTCGCCGAAGTTATTTTTCATATTGAAATCAAAGGATCGCGGGAAAAGCATATCAGCATCGGCACTGACATATTCGGGCAGCATAGTGTCGCCATCATACCCCCAAGCAATCCCACCAATTCCTGGAAACAACTCTGTGATTTTCTTGAGAAGCGACTGCCACTGTACCTCCTCAAAGGCCGAGTCATAGACCAGGCCAATGAGTTCGGACAGTTCTTCCGGAGTGAATGACAGTTTGCTCATGCGCGCATTCTACACCAATTCGACGCAAACCCATGGGTAAAATTGCCCAAAACGCTTTGGGCAAAGCTGCTCATGATTGGTCGAACACACTGTCAGAGAATGGGACATGTCATAACGAGGAAGATGAAATGTCTGCTGAAACACTTGTCCCAACCAAAGCGAAGCGCGCGGTCCCTCTAACGCGCCTAACCGTTCAGAGCGTCGCATTCCTAAAGCTGCAAGCCCAACGTGTTCTTAGCCTAAAACGCTTTGCGTCCCGTCGCATTGCATTACCCGAAATTTTTCCGGGCAAATGGTATATGTGATCAAACAAAAACGCCCTCTCAAACGAGAGGGCGTTTTGTCATTCCTGCGTCAGTCCGCGAATTACAGACGGGACGCGACGTTTTCCCAGTTCACCAGGTTGTCCAGGAAGTTGGACAGGTAAACCGGACGTTTGTTGCGGAAGTCGATGTAGTAGGAGTGTTCCCAAACATCACAACCCAGCAGAGCTGTTTGACCGAAGCACAGTGGGTTCACACCGTTTTCTGTCTTGGTCACTTTCAGACCGCCGTCAGTGTCTTTCACCAACCAGCACCAGCCGGAACCGAATTGGCCTGCGCCTGCTGCGGAGAATTGGGATTTGAATTCGTCAACAGAACCGAAAGATTCAACAATCGCTTTTTCCAGCTCGCCTGGCATTGCGGTCTTGTTCGGGCCCATCATTTCCCAGAACTGGTTATGGTTCCACAGCTGAGAGATGTTGTTGAAGATACCGTTCTGAGCCACGGCAGTTTTGTCGTAGGTGCCCACGATGATCTCTTCAAGAGTCTTGCCGTCCCACTCTGTGCCAGCAATCGCTGCGTTGCCGTTGGTCACGTAAGCGTTGTGGTGCAGGTCGTGGTGGAATTCCAGTGTCTCTGCGGACATGCCGTGTGCGGCCAATGCGTCGTGAGCGTAAGGAAGATCAGGAAGTTCAAAAGCCATGGGGGCCTCCATTCAGTTCGTGCGGTCAATCTGTGTGACAGATGTGAGTTTTTGGCCCGAAAGGTCAAGGGTAAAGAACGATTTCACTCAGGATTTGGAAAACTTTCTTCCACCTAGAAAAGTTGCGCCAATTGTCACATTTGGCATTCTGGCTTTCACCCTCGCTCCACAAAGGTTAGATGAAATCCACGAAGGGAATGCAACCATGCCATTTTGGATGACAGCGATCGGGCTGACCCTGATCACCGGAATATTCATTGCGCGCGCGATGTTGCTGGGTCGCACGGGAACAAATGAGACCGATGTCTCCCCTGCGGCTTATGACCTGCAGGTGTATCGAGACCAATTGACCGAGGTCGAACGCGATCTGGCCCGTGGTGTGCTGTCAGAAGAAGACGCAGAACGGGTTCGCACCGAAGTATCGCGCCGCATCTTGGCCGCCGACGCGCAAATCCAAAAAGAAGCGACCGGTTCGGGTGGCTCAAAGCGCAGCGCAATGCTCGCGGCTGGCATCTCGATCTTAGTGATCGCGCTTGGATCAGCCGCTCTCTACCAAAGCCTCGGCAATCCCGGTTACCCTGACCTCGCTTTGATCGACCGCAAAACAGATGCTCAGGACAATTTGGAAAATCGCTTGTCCCAGCAAGAGTTCGAAGCCCAACTTCCCAAGCTTACCCCGCCGGAAATTGACCCTGACTTCGCCGCTTTGATGGAACAATTGCGCGCGACCGTGGCTGAGCGTCCCAATGATCTTCGGGGCTTCGAGCTTTTGACCCGCAATGAAGCAATTATGACCAACTACAAGGCGGCCTATGCGGCGCAACGCAGAGTCATTGAGCTGAAGGGAGATGCGGCAAGCAGCTTTGACTATGTGCAGCTTGCTGATTTGATGATCCGGGCGGCACAGCTTTATGTTTCCCCCGAAGCGGAGGAAGCCCTTCGCAAAGCCCTTGAGCTGGACCCTGAAAGCGGGTTCGCGCGCTACTATCTTGGCCTTATGTTATCTCAGAGCGGCCGGCCCGACATGACCTTCCGGATTTGGCGCGACCTATTGGAGAAAGGCCCAGAAGGCGCTCCTTGGGTCGCTCCGATCCGTGCACGCATCGACGATCTTGCGTGGTTTGCGGGCGTCACTTATGCGGCGCCTGCACCTTCCTTAAATGGCCCCAGCGCGGAAGAAATTGAAGCCGCAGAAGATCTATCCGCTGAAGACCGGCGCGCCATGATTGAAAGCATGGTATCAGGGCTAGCAGAACGGCTGGGCACCCAAGGCGGAACGCCTGACGAATGGGCGCGGCTGATCGGTGCTTATGGTGTGCTCGGCCAAACCGACCGTGCGCAAGTCATCTGGAATGAAGCAAAGACAGTTTTTGCTGAAAAACCTGACGCCTTGGCAACAATTGAACAAGCCGCCCGCGGCGCTGGACTCGACTAAAGATGCAAAAGATTTTTGAAGATATCGAGGCACATGTTTCTGAAGTGCCCACAATGCGTGCGGTGGCAGGGCTCGACCTTGGCACAAAAACCATTGGCGTCGCAGTGTCGGATAGCTTTCAATCCATTGCGACTCCGCTCAGCACGATTAGGCGTAAGAAGTTCACGCAAGATGCCGCGCAACTGCTTGAGATCATCAAAGAGCGTGACATTGCTGCGCTTTTTCTTGGCCTTCCGTTGAACATGGATGGATCCGAGGGCCCAAGGGTTCAATCTACCCGCGCCTTTGCGCGCAATTTGGCACAATTGACCCCTCTCCCGATCTTCTTGTGGGACGAACGCCTTTCGACCGTCGCCGCAGAACGGGCGCTGCTTGAGGCGGATACCAGCAGAAAACGTCGGTCTGAAGTTATTGATCATGTGGCGGCGGGCTATATCTTACAAGGTGCATTGGATCGCCTCGCCCATATTCGGCGCGGCGCATAAAGGACCCTGGATTGGCGAAAAAGGATAAATCAGAGGTTTGGTCGCGGGCGGAGATTTCTTCGCCTTGTGTCAGCTTGTGTGGCATTCATCCAACCGCAGAGATCTGCACCGGGTGCTACCGGACCATGGATGAGATCCTGGAGTGGGGCCGCTACACCGAAGACCATCGGCTGAAACTGATGAGTGAGCTCCCAAGCCGCGCAAGCCGCCTGAAGCAACGTCGCGGTGGTCGCAACAGAGCCCTAAAACGGCAAACGACGCGCGGCGAATAACGCCACGCGTCGCTCTCTTTTCTAGGTTAGCTTAGGCCGCGATCGGTGAAACCGTATTCGCCGTCACGTCCGCCTCGACAACCGTGATGTCATCAAGCGTCAAAGTCCCAAAGGCTCCAACGACTTCAGCCACTTTTTGGCCGTCCACGAAGACATCCGCCTGACCCGCTTCGTCACCTTCTTCGATAGTGACAAGACCCGGAGCGCCTTCTTCAACCACAATCGCAAGGATGTCTTCACCGTCGTCCCAATCATTCACAATCGGTGTATTGTCTTCGTCCACATAGACACCGGTCAGGAACACATCTTCGCCGATACCGCCGTTCACGGTGTCGTTGGTGTCCATAAAGATTTGGTCATGCCCCGCCTCGCCACGAAGGACATCTCCTTCATCGTCAGTGAAGAACGTCAGGATTTCATCGTCGTCACCAGACACGCCGACGCCGCCGCCAATCAAAATATCGTCACCACCGCCGCCACGCAGCGTATCTTCGCCCTCTTCGCCAACCAACAGGTCGTCGTTGTCACCACCGAACAACTCGTCGTCGTCCGCAGCCCCATACAGGATGTCGCTACCGACTCCGCCGTCTAAGTAATCCGCACCCGCGCCGCCAGATAAGAAGTCATCACCGCGGCCACCGAGAATGGTGTCATCACCATCTTCGCCGAGAAGCACATCACCGCTGTTTGCGCCGTCGATGAAATCAGCACCGTCACCACCAGAGATCTGATCGCCGTCATTGCCACCGCGGATGCTGTCGTCGCCCTCACCGCCGTCGATGATATCGTTGCCCGCGGCAGCACCGATGGTGTCATCGCCTTCACCGCCGTTGATCGTATCATCTCCAAGACCACCAAGAATGTCATCGTCGCCAGCTCCGCCGTCGATCACATCGTCGCCGTCAAGACCGTTGATCGTGTCATCGCCCTCAGCGCCGGCCAAGGAGTCCGCTCCGTCTGTGCCTTCAATCAACATCCCGAGCATGCCGCCGTCACCGCCGCCGCCATCACCTGGGCCGCCATCGCCGCCCCCGGTGCCATCGTCACCGCCGCCGTCTGACCCGCCGTCGCCGCCACCGTCTACGGTGGCCTCATCATCATCATTTTGAAAAACAGCAATCAGACCTGCAGTCAGCAGGCCAAACACAATCAGGAGTTCCATAAATATGCCCTCGAAAATCTCTACCAAAAGAGAATTGGACAATTTTGAGGCGAAATAAAGCTATTTGCCGTCACTGTGTACCAAGCTGGCACAATCGGCCAAGTCAGAACTCTTTGTTCATAGAACTAAAGTTAATGAACAGAAAGTTTTGAGTAAGCCTCAGTAACCAATCGCTTTTCGAAGCATGTTCAGCGCGACCAGAATCAGGAAACCACCAAAGATTCGCTTCAAAGGTTTCGCGTCTAGCGCGTGTGCCAGCCGCACGCCGATCGGCGCAGTCATCAGTGTCATCGCAATGATCAGGGCAAAGGCAATCAGGTTCACAGCGCCAATGGTTGCAACCGGCCTAACGGCGGCATCCACCTGCACCAACAGAAAACCGATCACGCCCGGCACAGCGATAATCAGACCAAATCCTGCAGCTGTTGCTACAGCGCGGTGGATCGGCGTGCCATACAGGCTCATCAGAGGAACGCCGAAGCTACCACCACCGATCCCCATGAGGACAGAAAGAAAGCCCACCAAAGGACTTAGGACAGCACGCGTACCGCCTTTGGGCATGTCTTCCCCCAAACGCCATTCTGAACGGCCTAGAGCCATGTAGACGCCGACAATAATCGCGAGCACGCCAAAGACCGCCACCAGTGTCTCGGACCGAAGTTGCGCGGCGATCGTCACACCAATCGCGGCACCAACAGCAATCCCCGGCCCCCAAGAGCGCAGGATATCCCAATCAACGGCACCCTTTTTGTTGTGGCTCAGCACAGAACGAACCGACGTGACCACAATGGTGGCCAAAGACGTGCCCAGACACATCTGCATCAGTTGCGGCCCGTCATAGCCAAGCGTTTGGAACGCATAATAAAAAGCAGGAACCAGAACGATCCCCCCGCCAACGCCCAAAAGTCCCGCCAGAACGCCTGCAAACGCGCCGATAACGATGAGCAAAGCGCCCATCTGAAGAAGAAGAGAGATATCTGGCATGTGCTTTATTCCGCCGCTTGGTCTGGATGTGATTGAGAAATATGGGAGAGCGCTTCTAGTAGCAGCTCTGGTCCTGCCCCGGGTCGGCTGGCCCCTTGCGAGAGCACGCGACGCCACGCCCGTGCCCCAGGCTTACCGGTGAACAAACCCAGCATATGACGGGTCACTTGATGCAGTTTTCCGCCGCTTTGGAGATGCGCCTCGATGTAAGGCAACATATCGTGCACCGCCGCCTCGGCGCTGCTTTGATCATCTTTGCCATACACTCGGGAATCCGCATGAAGCAGAACCTGAGCCGGATCGTGGTAGGCTGCTCGGCCGATCATCACCCCATCTAAGCCTTGCTCTAGATGCGGCATCGCTTCTTCCAGCGAATTGATTCCACCGTTGATGGAAATATGCAGGTGTGCAAAATCCGCCTTCATTTTGTGAACCAGTGGATAATCCAGCGGAGGAATGTCGCGATTTTCTTTTGGTGACAGGCCCTTCAGCCAAGCTTTGCGCGCATGGATTGTGAACCGCGTGATCCCGGTGGCAGACACAGTTTCCAAGAAATGCGGCAGCACGGCGTGCGCGTCTTGATCATCGACCCCAAGCCGACATTTCACCGTTACTTCGACATCGCTCGCGTCCTGCATGGCTTTAACGCAATCGGCCACAAGCTCTGGCGTCTTCATCAAGACGGCACCAAACGTGCCCGACTGAACACGATCCGACGGACAACCCACGTTCAGATTGATCTCGTCATATCCCGCATCCGCGCCAAACTTTGTGGCTTGCGCAAGCTCGCTTGGATCAGATCCCCCAAGTTGCAAAGCGACCGGGTGTTCTTCAGGCGCAAAGTCGAGCAAATGTAGCGCCCCACCACGCACCAAAGCCGGTGCGGTCACCATTTCCGTATAAAGCAGCGTTTCTTTGGAGAGGAGCCGATGGAAATAGCGGCAATGCCGGTCTGTCCAATCCATCATGGGAGCCACAGACAGGCGCGCCGCGGTGCGGATGGGGCTGTCGATGAATAGGCTCACGTGCTGATACTCCAAGAAAGCGTCGTTAGAAGAGGATATTGCGCTCAATTAGGGCATTGTGAACAAAGAGGCAAACGATCGCAAAAATGTATTGGCGGCTTGAGGTTGGTAACGAACCCCCGGCAACGCCTGGGAATTGTTTCGCATTACAGAGATCCTGCTGAATTTGATTCGAAAACCGTGTTGTTTTCTCTCTCCAACCAGTCTCCCCAAGGGTCAACTGTTTCCAATTCCACAACAGTCGCGCTTTACCTACAAAATTGGTTCCGCATCCCTGTGGTTTGTCGCGGCCATATGTGTTGCAAATTAACCTTTTGTTCACCTTTCTACCCAAAAACACTGTTCCACGATTTGAGACAATCTCCGCGACTAACCCCTTCCGCAAACCATGTGCATTCATGAATTATTCGGAATATTGCTGCTAGATACTGGGTATCGTTTCCAATCGCGCAACTCTGCCATAATTGCGTGAAGCCGATTTCAGTTTTTTCCCCTGCCAAAAAGCCGCCAATTAACGACATTTGCGGAACGACGCTTTTGGGAAAGCTCGGAAAAGTGTAGATTTTATTAAAGGCTTCACGGCTTTCGTAGGCTTCACGGTTTTCGTGCTGTGTCGCAGGTTGGAAGACGCCGCCCAAGGGCGGTTTCATCGGTCCGGTGGTTTTGGGATAGATCACCCATTGGCTTCATTGCCGTGTTTTTGGACCGTGCAGAAGTACAGGTTGCCGCGTGTATTGCGGCGGATGCGTAAGTGAAACGGGGGCTTCATCTGCGCAAGAAAGGTTGGGATATGGCTCACGATTACGAAACCATCTGCTTCGCGCAGGATTCACAGATTGCAACAGTATCCGGCGAACGCACGGTTCAGACCCTGCTTGAAGGCGACCGTGTGATCACCCGTGACAACGGTCTGCAAGAAATTGCTTGGATTGGTCACAAGACACTGGATTCAGCGGCACTGACCGCAGCCCCTCATTTGCAGCCGATTTTGATCAAGGCAGGGAGCCTTGGCCACAATCAGCCAGAGCGTGACCTGATGGTGTCACCGAACCACCGTATGCTGATTGCCAATGACGCCAACGCGTTGTTGTTTGATGAGCGCGAAACACTGGTGGCAGCAAAGCATCTGGTGGGCAAGACAGGCGTTGAACGCGCGGCGGTCTCATCCGTCAGCTACTACCACATTCTGTTTGAAAACCACGAAGTGGTGCTTGGCAACGGGGCTTGGTCTGAAAGCTTCCAGCCGGGCGACTATTCGGTGACGACGCTGACAGAAGAGCAACGCAAAGAGATATTCACTCTGTTCCCAGAACTGGAAATCGAAGGCGCGTTGAAAGAATTTGCAGCGGCTCGCCGTTCGTTGGACAAGAAAGAAGCCTCTCTGGTGCGCTTTAACTAAGCCCCAGAAGACGCTTAACAGAAAAGAAAAACGCGCCCTCTCAGGCGCGTTTTTTTGTTTGAAGTTATGCGAGCGCGGTGACTTCGATCTCGATGCGGAATTTCGCGTCGATCAAACCACATTCGATCATTGTAGCAGCCGGAGGGTTGTCACTGAATGTCTCCGCAAGGATCGGCCAGCACGGCTCAAACTCTGCGGCATCTGGCAGGTAGTAGTTCACGCGAACAACCTTAGAAAAATCGCTGCCCGCTTCTTTCAAGGCACCTTCAATTGTGGCGAGCGCGGATTTACACTGCTCGGTCACTGTGTCGCCCAGCCCCACAGTGCCTGCCACGTGCACAAAACCACCGGCGACAACCGCGCGGCAATAGCCGATCTTTGGCTCAAACTCACCGCCAGAGAAAATACGTTTCATTTCATCATCCTTCATGCAAAACGGCGCGGATCAATCCGCGCCGCTTAAATCAAAAAACTGTTGGCTTAGCCTGCTGAGGCCGGCTCTTTTTCCGCATCCGCATGGATCATCAGCGGCGCGGCATCCGAGGTCACCGCCTCTTCATTCACAACCACCTCAGTGACGCTGTCCATCCCCGGCAGGTCAAACATTGTATCCAGCAGAATGTCTTCCAAGATTGACCGCAGACCACGGGCACCGGTTTTGCGCTCGATCGCGCGGCGCGCAATGGCTTGCAGCGCGTCATCAGTAAAGGTCAGGTCAGTGTCTTCCAGCTCAAACAGACGCTGATATTGTTTGACCAGCGCGTTCTTTGGCTTGGTCAGAATGGTGACAAGCGCATCTTCGTCCAGATCTTCCAGCGTTGCCAGAACCGGCAAACGACCAACGAATTCCGGGATCAGACCGAATTTCAACAGATCTTCTGGTTCCAGATCTTGGAATATCTCTCCAATGCCACGCTCGTCATCAGCGCGTACATCTGCACCAAAGCCCATGGCAGAGCCTTTGCCACGCTGGGCAATGATGCGGTCCAGACCCGCAAATGCGCCGCCGCAGATGAAGAGGATATTTGTGGTGTCCACCTGCAGGAATTCCTGCTGCGGGTGCTTACGGCCCCCTTGCGGAGGAACAGAAGCCACGGTGCCTTCCATCAGCTTCAAGAGCGCCTGCTGCACACCCTCCCCCGATACATCACGGGTAATGGATGGGTTTTCAGACTTACGGGTGATCTTGTCGACTTCGTCGATATAAACGATGCCGCGTTGGGCGCGTTCAACGTTATATTCAGACGCTTGAAGCAGTTTCAGAATGATGTTTTCAACATCTTCGCCAACGTAACCGGCTTCGGTCAACGTGGTTGCATCCGCCATTGTGAACGGTACGTCCAGAATGCGCGCAAGGGTTTGCGCCAGGAGCGTTTTACCGCAACCGGTTGGCCCCATCAGAAGGATATTGGACTTTTGCAGTTCAATATCACCAGCCTTCTGAGCATGGTTCAAACGTTTGTAATGGTTGTGCACAGCAACGGACAGAACACGTTTTGCAACCGCTTGACCGATCACATAGTCATCCAGCACTTCGCAAATCTCTTTTGGTGTTGGCACACCGTCAGAAGATTTCAGCCCGGTTGACTTTGTTTCTTCGCGAATGATGTCCATGCAAAGTTCGACACATTCGTCACAGATAAACACCGTTGGGCCTGCAATAAGCTTGCGGACCTCGTGTTGGCTTTTGCCGCAGAAGCTGCAGTAAAGGGTGTTCTTGCTGTCACCGCCGGAATTTGATGCCATAGTCTACCTTTCAGGCCCCATAATCTTCACGAGTGGACGCTTCTGCATCGCGCTGTCTTCGTGTTTCGCCCAGCTTAGGGCAGCGCTTTCGCGCATACAATCTCAAATTGACCCGCCGCACCTACTCAAACGGATAACGCCGGGTCTTTGTTTACTTTCCGAGCGGATTACTCCGCTTCGTCGTCACCCACACGGCTCTCAACGATCTGGTCAATCAAGCCCCATTCTTTTGCATCTTCCGGGGACATGAAGTTATCGCGCTCTAACGCGGCTTCGACTTCTTTGTAAGACTGACCGGTGTGTTTGACGTAAATCTCGTTCAAACGACGCTTCAGTTTTTGCGTGTATTCCGCGTGGATCATGATGTCGGTCGCCTGACCTTGATACCCGCCCGATGGCTGATGCACCATGATCGACGAATTCGGCAGGCTGAAGCGCATGTCTTTTTCGCCTGCGGTCAGCAGAAGTGACCCCATAGACGCGGCCTGACCAATCACCAAAGTGGACACCTTTGGCTTGATGTACTGCATGGTGTCGTAAATCGACAGACCCGCGGTCACAACGCCGCCTGGGCTGTTGATATACATAGAGATTTCTTTGGTCGGGTTTTCTGCCTCAAGGTGCAGAAGCTGTGCCACGATCAAGCTGGACATGCCGTCATGCACAGGACCGTTCAGGAAAATGATGCGCTCTTTCAACAGGCGCGAGAAGATATCATAGGCCCGTTCACCACGGCTGGTCTGCTCAACCACCATCGGAACGAGGTTCATATAGGTCTCAATCGGATCTTTCATAATCGCCTGCCTCTTGCTGTGTCGCACGATAATCATTTGTGTCTGCAAGAGTCTTAGTATCGCCTTGAGGGAGCTGCAAGGGCACCTTTGAAATTGACGTGAAGCTTGCGCGAATATCCCTGCCCGCTTGTGCAAAAATGCATGCAGGTTTGGCTTTTAAAACAAAGACCCCCGTGGGTATGCTTGCCAGGAAACGGCTTTGGAGACGACCATGCGTGACTTTGATGACATCTTCGCGATTGCGGCGGAACGCAAAGGCGGGGTGGATGCATTGGAAGCCCAATTACCCAGCCCGCTTTCAGCTGCCGAGATCGCCGCCATCCCCGAAGACCGCTGGCTTGCGCAATTTACCAAGTCCATTTTTCAAGCCGGTTTCAATTGGAAAGTCATTGAGAACAAATGGCCCGGATTTGAAGAAGCCTTTGATGGCTTTGACGTCAACCGATGTGCGTTTTTGAATGATGAAGAATTCGACGCGCTGCTCAGCAACAAAGCCGTGGTGCGCAACGGAATGAAACTGCGCACGGTCATCGACAATGCAATCTTTATCCAAGAGCTGCGCGATGATGGGGGCATTGGCAAAGTCGTTGCAGACTGGCCCGCGACAGATTTCATCGGGTTGCTAGAGCTTTTGAAGAAGCGCGCCGCACGCATGGGCGGCATGAGCGCGCCCTACAGTCTGCGCTTCATGGGCGTAGACAGCTTTATTCTGTCTCAGGACGTCACGGCGCGTTTGATCGCTGAAGGCGTGATTGATAAGCCTGCCACATCAAAAACGGCAATGCGCGCGGTTCAGGGGGCTTTCAACGAATGGATGGAACAATCCGGCCGTGGCCTGACCCAGATCAGCCGCGTTCTGGCGATGAGTGTGTAACCTTTTAAAAGAAAGCGATTATCATGTCCCAAACGTCGATATACGCACTGGTCATGCTGGTTGCCGGGATTGGCATTCCAATTCTTGCAGCTCTAAACGCTGGGCTTGGAAAAAGCCTTGGTTCACCGATTTCCGCAAGTGTGGTGCTTTTTTGCGTTGCTCTTTTGTCTGCAAGCATTGTTTTGGTGGTTTCCGGCGAAATTCCGAAATTGAACGGGGTATCGCTTGCACCGAAACACTTTTTGTTCGCGGGCGTGCTGATCGCCTTTTATGTCCTATCCATCACCTTCGTGGCACCAAAATTTGGCGTCGGAAACGCTGTTTTTTTTGTGCTGATTGGTCAAATGATTTCAGCCGCCGCCATCGACCATTTTGGCCTTTTCGGTGCACAGATTTCACCACTTTCATTGACCCGTGCGGCGGGTATCGGCCTTATGGCTTGCGGCGTTTGGCTGACCCAGCAAGCTTAAAAGCTATTTCTGATGAGCTTTCAGGTAGTCCACCAACGCCACCACCGGCGCGCTTGTGGCAATGGGCTGTCCCGCATCTGATTTGATAATCACGTCCTCACCCTCAAAGAAATCGCCATAAACCGGCATGGGCGAGCCATGTGACACTAAGGGATCGCGCCCATCAATGCGCTGGATCACCTGAAAAAGCGGAAAGGCGCCATCGTTATTGCGCGACAGCCTTGTCAGATCTTTGGGTTTAACAATCATGACACCGGCCATCACGCCTTTGCCGTCAAGCGAAACGCCATGGCAAGCAGCACAATTGTTCAGGTAGATCTCTTCGCCGGGCAGAGCATCATCCTGCGCTAAACCCGTAGTGGCCGCAATCGCCGCAGCCAGAGTTAGTATCCTTCGTGATGTCATGTCGGCTCCTCCTGTCATTGCAACTTCAGTTTGCCATGACAAGGAAACCCAGACCTTGCGCGGGATCAAATTGCGGTTAATCCGCTACAAGCACGCCATCTTCCAGCCGCAGGACTCGATCCATGCGGGAGGCCAGTTCTAAATTATGGGTGGCAATCAAAGCTGACATGCCGGTGCCACGCACCAAAGCCATCAACGCATCAAACACCTGATCAGACGTACCCGGATCAAGGTTACCGGTGGGTTCATCCGCCAACAGCAGTTTGGGCGCGTTTGCCAGCGCACGACAGAAGGCGACCCGTTGCTGCTCGCCACCAGACAGCTCCGCAGGCCGGTGGGATGCGCGGCTTTCAACACCGACTGAGGCCAGCAACTCCATCGCACGAGTTTCCGCATCCCCGCGCGACACCCCGTTGGCGCGTTGCGGCAATGTGATGTTCTCAAGCGCGGTGAACTCGGGCAGCAAATGGTGGAATTGATAGACAAAGCCCACATCTTGGCGCCGCGTGATGGTGCGGCGGCGGTCGGATTTCCCGCTCAACGGCTGTCCTGCAATTTCAACGTCCCCGCTATCCGCCACATCCAGCAAACCCGCAATATGCAAAAGCGTCGACTTGCCCGACCCTGACGGTGCCACAAGCGCAACCACTTCGCCCTCACCCAAAGTCAGATCACATCCCCTCAATACAGCCACTTCACTGGGCAATCCCGCATTGTAGGTTTTGGTGACACCTTCGAGTTTCAAAACATCACTCATAACGCAGCGCCTCCACCGGGTTCATGCGCGCCGCGCGGCGGGCTGGGAAAATCGTAACGATGAAAGACAGCCCCAGGGACAGGCTAACGGCCTTGATGACATCCTCTAGCCGCAGCTCGGCGGGCAATTGGTAAATGCCGCGCACAGCCGGGTCCCAGACCCCGCCGCCAGCGATGAAATTCACAAACGAGAATATCTGATCAATGTAGATCGCAAAGAGACAGCCTAAGACGACACCAAGCGCCGTGCCAATCACTCCGGTGAAAGCGCCGCAGATAAAGAACACACGTAAGACAGATCCTTCGGTCAGCCCCATCGTGCGCAGGATACCGATGTCCTTGCCTTTGTTTTTAACAAGCATAATCAGACCGCTGACAATATTCATGGCCGCAATCAACACGAGGATCGACAGGATGATGAACATCACATTGTCCTCAATCTCAAGCGCGCGCAGGAACCCACCGGAGCTGTCACGCCAAGTCCAAACCAAAGACCGTTCGCCCGCTGCTCTGATCAGATCAAGCGCCAACAGATCGACCTCTTCAGGATCTTCTACCATGACCTCAATCTCGCTGGCTTTGCCTTCAAGGTTGAAATAGCTCTGCGCCTCGGTGAAGGGCAGATAGACCCGCGTGCGGTCAATGTCATAGCGACCGGCCGTGAATACATAGACCACCTCATAGGATTTGACCCGAGGACTGGTGCCAAAGGCGGTCTTTACCCCATTTGGGGAAATCAGCTTGATCTTGTCTCCAACCGTAGCGCCAAGCTCGCGCGCCACACCCGATCCAATGGCGACCCCTTCATTGAACCGTTCAATATCGCCGTCCGCTGTCTCCGGTCGTGCAACTCGCGGGATGGTTTTCAGGTTTTCAAGCGTAATCCCAAAGACTTCTACTCCGGCATTGCGCTGGCGCTGGTTCGCCATGACTTGACCCTTGACCAAAGGCGCCGCGCGCGTCACTCCGTCGACACCGCGCAGGCGCGCTGCCATCTCTTCATAGTCGTGAATGGTGCGATCCAACTTGCCGCGTTCGGTCACTTCAGCGCTTTGATAGACGGTCACATGGGCGTTTGATCCAAGGATCGTATCGACGAACTCTGTCCGAAAACCAGACCGCACCGCCAAAGTCGCAATCAGCGCAAACACTGCCAGTGTGATCCCAACAAGAGAGATCCATGTCATCACACTCACGCCGCCCTCGGCGCGACGGGCGCGCAGGTATCGCCAGGCAATCATCCATTCAAATCGTGAAAAAGGCGCGGGTTGGGCCATTTATCTGCTCTCAATTATTTGCGCGCACCGTAAGCAGCGCGCCCAATACGGTCAAGCCGACCCCTCGGCTGCTTTCCGCCGCCGAAAGGGCAAGCGCAAGAGCGATAAAACAAAGGAAACCAAAGCACTACCGGACAGAAGTCCCCCGATGGCAAAGATTGCGCCTTCAAAAGTCACGGGAACTGCAGGCTTGAAATCTGCCAAGGCCGCTTGAGCAATTTCGCGATCATTAAACTGCGCCACATTATAGACCCGCGAAAACGGCCCAGCGCTTTCAAGCGTATTTTGCGCCGCGCGCAACCGTTCATATCGGTTGATGGTCTTCGACATGGTCTCAGCCCGTGCCGCGCCAAGCTCCCCACCCGCAGCAAGTTGAGTCAACGCCTCTTCGCGCCCAAGCCCGACAGACGCCGCATCCGCATCAAACTCGGCAACAAATCCCTGCAGCTCATCCACAGCCCCGCCAAGGCGTTGCGCATATTGCTGAGAAAACTCCGGAAACTGCGACAGGCCCACCGCCCCGCTGAAACCGCCTGCCAACACCAAGATGCGTGAAATCATGCCCTACTCTCTTCTTCTTTGCACAAATACTCCCGCCAGAGGCATCCCAAAGCAAGCCCCATGCGCAAAGCATTGAAACTTAGGCGGTAAACAGCAAAAAAGGCGGACCAAAGCCCGCCTTTCAAAATTCGATATGGGGTGAAAGCCTTACAGACCGCTCACACGGTGATTGGCATAAATCTCTGCAACTTTTTTCACCGCCTCTTCTGGGGACAGCTCTTCGCTCTCACCGGTCCGGCGCGATGTCAGTTCGACAACACCATTCTTGAGCCCCCGCGGGCCAACGGTAATACGCCAAGGCAGACCAATCAGATCCATGGTCGCGAATTTACCACCGGCGCGTTCTTTGCGGTCATCATAAAGCGGCTCAAGGCCCAGCGCTTCAAAGCTCTTCTCCAGAGCTTCACAAGCTGCATCCGCTTCCTCATCCCCTTGCTTCAGGTTCACGATACCAACATGGAATGGCGTGACGCCCTCAGGCCAGATGATGCCTTTATCGTCATGGCTTGCTTCAATGATCGCGCCCAGCAGACGGGACACACCAATACCGTGGCTCCCCATATGCACAGGAACATTCGCCCCATCCGGAGTTTGAACTGTTGCGCCCATTGCTTCGGAATATTGCGTGCCGAAATAGAAGATCTGACCGACCTCGATACCACGGGCCGTGCGACGGCGCTCTTCAGGCACATCGGTAAAGGCCGCCTCATCATGGGTCTCATCCGTACGGGCGTAGCGAGAGGTGAACTCTTCAAGAACGGCCTGACACTCTTCTACAGAGTCATAGTCAATCGCGCGATCGCCAAATTTTAGATCGGTGATCTCGCTGTCATAGAAGACCTCGGACTCGCCGGTCTCTGCCAAAACGAGGAACTCGTGAGTATAGTCGCCACCAATCGGGCCAGAATCCGCACGCATTGGGATCGCTTGCAGGCCCATCCGCTCATAGGTGCGCAGATAGCTGACCAAGTGACGGTTATAGGCGTGTAGCGCGTCTTCTTTGGTGAGATCAAAGTTATAGCCGTCTTTCATAAAGAACTCGCGGCCCCGCATCACACCGAAACGTGGACGCACCTCATCACGGAACTTCCACTGGATTTGGTAAAGGGTCAGCGGCAGGTCTTTGTAAGACTTCACATGGCTGCGGAACACATCTGTGAACATTTCTTCCGCTGTTGGGCTGAAGAGCATATCGCGCTCGTGGCGGTCTTTCATACGCAGCATCTCTGCACCATAGCCGTCATAACGACCACTCTCACGCCAAAGGTCCGCCGATTGCAGCGTTGGCATCAGCATCGGCACATGCCCGGCGCGCACCTGTTCTTCGTGTACGATGTTTTCCAGCTTGCGCAGCACCTTGAAACCCAGCGGCAACCAGGAATAAATCCCGGCGCTGGACTGTTTGATCATACCGGCGCGCAGCATATAGCGGTGGCTGACAATTTGGGCCTCTGAAGGGGTTTCCTTCAGCACAGGCAGGAAATAACGGGACAGGCGCATGCTCGCTCCAAAGTCTGAATTCAAGTTATGTCCCGTTTAGGCGCTTGTCCCCATACAGGCAAGCATCGTTGACGCAATGTGGGAGAAGAGAAACAGTTTCGCGCCTCTCCTCCCCTCCATACAAGTATTCGCTTAATCAATCACCCGCTCTAGGTGCCAGATCTTGGACACGATCTGCCAACCGTTCTCGCCGTTCACAAAGCCGAGGTGATCCACAAAGACGTTCTTATGCGCACGGATACGGATTTTGACCGTTGCACTGAGCGGAGACAGGTAATCAATCATCAGGATCTCGGCCTCCATGGCCTGCCCGACACTGGCTGGTGACACGCGCCCTGCCACATCTTCACTAAAGCTATCGATCGGTTCGACAAAGATGCTGCCATTATCTGCGTCAAACAGGCTGGAGGCTGGATGAAAGACCGTATTCAGCTTTTCGACATCGCAATCATGGATCGCGTCAAAATACATTTCGATGGCGGCGGTTAGATCGGTCATTTGGGCCATGGGTCAGTCTCCTGTTCAAAATCTCTGAAACAGACTTGCCATGATTGCCAAAACAGCGATATTGGCAGAACTGACATAGTTCGGTCAATTCCTGCCAATCGCGAAAATCAAATGTGAAATGTGAATTTTGCCAATGAACACCATGACAACCCTTCAGCGCACCGCCTCTGATGCACCTTTGGTCTGTGTCTTGGCCTATGACGGGCTTTGCACGTTCGAGTTCGGGATTGCGGTCGAACTCTTTGCCCTTCCCCGTCCGGAGTTTGAACAGTGGTACAGTTTCGCGACAGTCTCTGCTGATCCGGGGCCGATCCGGGCCACCGGCGGAATTGTCATTGAAGCAGAGCACGACCTAGCAAAGCTGCGCAATGCGAGCCTGATCGTGGTTCCCGGCTGGCGCGGCGCTGAAACGCCTGTTCCTGCAGAACTTTGTGAGGCGCTTCAAGCGGCTCATAAGAATGGCGCACGTATTGCCTCTATCTGTTCGGGTGTATTCGTACTTGCAGCTGCGGGGCTGCTAAATGGCAAGTCAGCGACGACCCATTGGCGCTATACAGATACGTTAGCTGCAATGTATCCAGAGATCACCGTGAACCCGGATGTCTTATTCGTCGAGGGCGACGGCATTTACACCTCTGCAGGTTCCGCTGCGGGGCTTGACCTTGGGCTTCACATTATTCGGCAAGACTATGGGGCAGCAGCCGCGGCAACGGTCGCACGGCGTTTGGTGCTTCCGGCGCAACGGGATGGCGGACAACGCCAATTCATTCCGCGTCCTGAACCCAAAGCCCGGATTGGTGCAGGCCTATCGGCGTTACAAGACCAAGTACGCGCACACTTGAACGAAGACTGGCCCTTGGCGCGCATGGCGCAGACAGCCGGAACAAGCGAGCGCACTCTTGCAAGGCGTTTTCACGAAGAGCTGGGCAATACACCGCTGAATTGGCTCAAGAGCGAGCGCGTGGCCCGCGCTGCGGAACTCTTAGATGGAAGTAACACATCCCTCGCAGACATATGCGACATCTGCGGGTTTGGATCCTTAGAAAGCTTTAGGCGGGATTTTCGCAAAACAATGGGGATCGCCCCAATAAAATACAGAGAAAGACTTGGTTCGTCCGGCGAGTTGTTCATCCGTCAAAACCTCGGTGAGCTTTCGAATGGGGACTTGTCTCAAAAGGATAGCTAGCGAAATCGTCGGTCGAACCCCATTGCCACCGTGCGTCCATCGCTCTAGGTGAAGAAGAGAAGCGCGAAAGAAGGAGCAAACTATGTCCGTCACTGTGGTAGCCATGGTAACTCTTAATGATGATGAGCCTATGGCGCTCGCAGAGTATTTCCGTGTCACAGGTCCGCTCATGGAACGCGCTGGCGCCGTCATAACAAAAACTTTCGACATTAACGAAGTTGTGGTTGGCCATCGCCCAGCCAAGAAGGTGTTTATTGTCGAATACCCAAGCCGCGCTGCCGTCGACATGGTTTTCAAGAGCCCCGAATACGAAGCGGTCAAACCCACTCGTGACATAGCATTTAGCGAATACAGTGTGACTGTGGCGGCAGACAATGAAGCCGCAGCGGCGGACGTCGCATCTGTTGATTGATACCTAAAACAACGACTTAACGCGCCACAAAATTATTTTTTGATCCAATCTGATCGAGATGGCGTATCTCTTTACAGTTGCACCTAGGGAATGAACTCAGCTCCTTGAGTTCGGGGATTGGGTGCGGCGTTCAGAGAGGAAATCACTATGTTCGCAAAGAAACTTGCGGCCACCATCGTGGCCGCCACCATTGGCTCGTCCGCAGTTGCATCCAACACTATCGTTGATATCGCCGTGGGCGATGATCGCTTCTCCACACTTGTCGCAGCAGTCAGCGCTGCCGGTCTGGTTGAAACTCTGCAAGGTCCGGGCCCATTCACCGTCTACGCGCCCCTCAACGACGCGTTTGCTGCTCTGCCTGAAGGGACCGTCGACACCCTGCTCAAGCCAGAGAACAAGGGCGACCTGACAAATGTGCTGCTCTACCACGTAGATGACCGCAACCTCACGGCTGGCATGATCCCAAGCGGCTCTAACTATTTCAAGCCCGTGCTGGCGTCCGAGCGCCTGTGCATCACCAAAGATGGCGGCGGTGTATCCATCGCTGATGGTACCGGTGAAATGGCGAACGTTATTATCGCAGATATCAAAGCCGACAATGGCGTGATCCACGTGATCGACAAGGTTCTGCTGCCGGGTAAGCGCCCTGATTGCCACTAAGAGCAAGAACAAGATTGTTTTGACGCACTCTTGAAACATCTGATGCCATGGGCGATGTCTAAGCAAAGAAGTTTGCAGGGACACGCGCATGGCATTGCCAGTTCAAGAACAGGTCAAATACTGGGGTATCTCCTCCGCGGTTTTCTTAGTGGCCCTGTGGTTCTTAGGAGATGTCATTCTTCCCTTCGCAATGGGCGCTGCAATTGCCTATTTCCTTGATCCAGTCGCAGATCGTTTGGAAACCATGGGGTTCTCTCGCGCAGCGGCGACCACCGTTATTACATTGGTCGCGCTCTTACTCTTTGTAATCATGATTTTGGCGGTTGTGCCCACTTTGGTATCACAAGCCACCAACCTGATCCAGATTGCGCCTGATCTGGCGCGGGATCTGCAAGCGTTCCTGAACCAACGTTTCCCGCAGCTCTTTGTGCCCGATAGCGCGGCACATCAGGCGTTGCTGGCCATTGGCGAACAAGTCCAGACCCGCGGCGGCGCGCTGTTGCAGACTGCGCTCACATCCGCCGCATCCTTGCTCAATGTTGTCATGCTGGTGGTCATCGTCCCTGTAGTCGCATTCTACCTATTGCTCGACTGGGACAATATGATCGCCAAGATCAATGGCCTCCTGCCGCTCGATCATGCGCCTATCATCCGTGAGCTCGCAGGTCAGGTTGACCAAACCCTCGCCAGCTTTGTGCGCGGCATGGGCACGGTTTGTCTCATCCTTGGTACCTACTATGCCATCGCGCTGATGCTCGTCGGCCTGCAATTCGGTCTCGTGGTCGGCTTCGTGGCCGGACTTATTACCTTTATCCCTTATGTCGGAGCGCTTGTGGGCGGCGCATTGGCGATTGGACTGGGCCTCTTCCAGTTCTGGGGCGATTGGGTATCCTTAGGTCTTGTTGCAGGTATCTTCGGGTTGGGCCAAGTCATAGAAGGCAATGTGCTGACACCAAAACTTGTTGGCCACTCCGTCGGGCTACACCCGGTTTGGCTGATCTTTGCGCTGTCAGTTTTTGGCACCTTGTTTGGGTTTGTCGGCATGTTGATCGCCGTTCCTGTGGCCGCCGCCATCGGCGTGCTTGTGCGTTACGGCGCTGACCAATACAAACTATCCCGGCTTTACACGGGGATCGCCGGAAAAGCCGCGAAAGACAGCGACGACTAATATGGCAGAACAGCTTAGCCTCGACCTCCCAGTGCGCCCCGCTCTGGGCCGAGATGATTTCTTCGTTTCCGACGCCAATGCCATGGCCGTGGCTTTGGTTGAAAACTGGCCGAATTGGAGCAGCGGCAAATTGGTTATCACCGGACCAGCAGGCAGCGGCAAAACGCATTTGGTGCATGTGTGGGCAAATCAAAGCGGTGGTGCGATCTTGGACGCAACCGACTTGGAGAGCGCCGACATCCCGTCACTTGCATCGGGCCCTGTCGCGGTTGAGAATGTTCAAGCGATTGCTGAGAACGGGCCAGCGCAAGACGCATTGTTTCACCTGCACAACCTCACGCTTGCAGAAGGCAACACGCTGTTGCTTACCGGCACGCAGGATCCAAAACACTGGGGCCTTACTCTGCCCGACCTAAAAAGCCGCATGCAAGGCACTATGACCGCGACCCTGTCAGACCCCGACGACATGCTGCTATCCGTGCTACTGGCGAAACTATTCAATGACCGACAACTGGTGCCGACGCCCGACACGATCCCATTCTTGGTCAAACAAATCGACCGTAGTTATGCGGCGGCTCGCGCGCTTGTCGAAGACCTTGACCGGGCATCGCTTTCTGAGAAAAAGCCCATTACACGCGCATTCGCCAGCCGCTTTCTCCGCAAACAGACATCGTAAAAAACGATTTAATCCGGCTGACTTAAGCCATCTGGACATCCCAGCCCCTCTCGTTAGTATTGTCATCTTCCCGTTACCGGCCATTGGCATACCCCTCTTTATGACTCACGCAGACTTTCTGAAATCCGACTTCCCCAACCCAGTAGACATGCCTGAACTGGACCTCACCGGTCCATCGCGGTTCTTTAATCGCGAGCTGAGCTGGCTCAGCTTCAACTGGCGGGTCTTAGAAGAAGCTGAGAATACGGCTGTGCCTTTGCTGGAGCGGTTGCGCTTTCTGTCGATTTCAGCGGCGAACTTGGACGAGTTCTACACGGTGCGTGTGGCCGGTTTGCGAGAGTTGCATCGTGAAGGTAACACGACGCCCGGCCAAGACGGTCTCACTCCGCAAGAACAACTGGCGTTGATTGACCAAGACGCGCGCAATTTGATGCAATCCCAGCAAAGCATTTTCTTGGCTCTGCGCGCTGAGCTTGGCGAAAACAACATTGCCCTTCTTGGCCACAAGGATGTCACGAAGGACGACAAGTCCTTCCTCGAAGCCTTCTTTTTGAACAAAGTGTTCCCGGTCCTGTCTCCATTGGCGATCGACCCGGCGCACCCGTTCCCGTTTATTCCGAATTTGGGCTACTCGCTTGCGCTGGAACTGGAGCGCAAGAAGAACAAGCGTGTCTTGCAAGCGCTGCTGCCAATTCCGCAACAGATCGACAGGTTTGTGCAACTGCCAAGTGACGGCGACCAACTACGGTTCCTGCCGCTGGAAGACCTGCTGCTATTGCATCTGGACAGCCTATTCCCCGGCTACAAAGCCAAAGGCCATTGTACCTTCCGCGTCTTGCGCGACAGTGATCTTGAAGTGGAAGAAGAAGCCGAGGACTTGGTGCGCGAGTTTGAAGTCGCCCTGAAACGCCGTCGCCGCGGTGAAGTGGTGCGCATGAAAATGTCCGCCAACGCGCCGAAGTCGTTGCAATCATTGATCATGGACGAGCTGCACGTCACAGAGCAGGAAGTGGTTGAGATCGAAGGCATGATCGGCATCGCAGACCTGAAAGAACTGGTCTTGGATGAGCGCCCAGACCTTCTGTGGCCATCCTTTACCCCACGGGTGCCAGAACGCGTTCAGGACCACGGCGGCGATATGTTTGCTGCGATCAAACAAAAAGACATGCTTCTGCATCACCCTTATGAGACGTTTGACATGGTGGTGCGTTTCCTGACACAGGCAGCACGCGACCCTAACGTTGTGGCGATCAAGCAGACGCTTTACCGGACCTCCAATCACTCCCCTATCGTGGAAGCGCTTTGTGAAGCCGCGGAAGACGGCAAATCGGTGACCGCTCTTGTTGAACTGAAAGCGCGCTTTGATGAGGCCGCCAACATTCGTCAGTCCCGCCGACTCGAACGCGCCGGCGCTCATGTGGTGTATGGGTTCACCGATTGGAAAACCCACGCAAAGGTTTCGACCGTCGTGCGCCGAGAAGGAGACCGGCTGGTCACTTACACCCACTACGGCACCGGAAACTATCACCCGATTACCGCGAAGATTTATACTGACCTCAGCTTCTTCACCTGTGATGACGCGCTGGGTCGCGATGCGACCAAGGTCTTTAACTACCTCTCAGGCTATGTACAGCCGGACAGTTTGGAAAACCTCGCCATCTCACCGCACTCTTTGAAGTCGACATTGATTAAGAAGATCCAAGCGGAAGCGGAACACGCGAAAGCTGGACGTCCTGCGGAAATCTGGGCGAAGATGAACTCGTTGATCGAACCAGAAGTCATTGATGCGCTTTATGCTGCGTCACAAGCGGGCGTAAAGATCAGCCTGGTTGTGCGCGGGATTTGTGGATTGCGACCTGGTATCAAAGGCTTGTCCGAGAATATTCGCGTGAAATCCATCGTTGGGCGTTTCCTTGAACACAGCCGGATTGCCTGTTTCGGCAATGGCCACGGGCTGCCCTCAAAACAGGCTGAGGTCTTTATTTCGTCGGCCGACTGGATGGGACGCAACCTCAATCGTCGCGTGGAAACTTTGGTCGAAGTGAAAAACCCCACCGTGAAAGCGCAGATTGTCAGCCAGGTGATGGCCGCCAACCTTGCGGATGTGGCCCAAAGCTGGGTGATGAATGCGGACGGCAGTTTTGACCGCCAGCCGGTGCCCGAAGGACAATTCGCCTTTAACTGCCACCGGTTCTTCATGGAAAACCCGTCGCTCTCAGGTCGAGGATCTGCTGGCGCAGCGGATGTACCAAAACTAACCCACACAAACTGACCAATACCAAAGCCCGCAATCACCGCATTGACGCAGCTAAAGCCCTGACGCATCTTACAAAAACGTCACAAAGGTCGAGACGGGGTGATTCATGGACGGAACCGGTGAGTCCACACAGGATTGGGGGGTCTTTGGCCGCCCTATCTTTGAAGATGCCGCAGCGCGCAAACTCTCTCGTGTGGGGGTGGTCGATGTTGGCTCAAACTCAGTCCGCCTTGTTGTGTTTGATGGCGCGGCGCGTAGCCCTGCCTATTTCTATAATGAAAAGATCATGTGTTCCCTTGGTGCGGGTCTTTCTGACACGGGCAAACTGAATCCTGAAGGCCGCGAACGCGCCCTTAACGCCTTGAAACGTTTCCAAGAAATTGCATCCAATATCTGTGATGACCCGCTGACTGCTGTGGCAACCGCCGCCGTGCGCGAGGCAGAGGACGGACCAGAGTTCTGCGCCGATGTACTGCGTGAAACCGGCCTGAACATCCATGTCATCGATGGTGAAGAAGAAGCGCGTCTTTCGGCACAGGGCGTCCTGCTCGGCTGGCCCGGTTCTTATGGTTTGGTCTGCGATATTGGCGGCTCCTCCATGGAACTCGCCGAAATGAGCCATGGTAAAATTGGCAAACGCGTAACCTCCGCTCTTGGTCCCCTGAAACTGCGCGATGTGGCTGGCGGCGCTGAGGGCCGCGCGGCCTATATTCGCGAAACGCTAGATCAGCTCAAAGAGAAGATGGGCGAGCAAGAAGACCGTTTGTTCCTTGTCGGTGGCTCTTGGCGCGCCATTGCCCGCATTGATATGGAGCGCCGCAACTACCCCCTACGGGTTCTACATGAATATCGCATGAGCGCCGAAGACATCCGCAAAACGGCCGCCTATATTCAAGCCTTTGATCCAGAAGAGCTGCGCCAACGCTGTGGTGTATCCTCGCTGCGTATGTCGCTAATTCCGATGGCGATTGAGGTGCTGATCGGCGTTTGTGAACGCTTTGATCCCCACGACATCGCCATTTCGTCTTACGGGATCCGCGAAGGCATGCTGTATGAGCAGATGTCAGACAAGCTGCGCGATCGGGATCCGCTAATCGAAGCCTGCCGCTTTGCTGAAAGCAAGGACGCGCGCTTGCCGGGATTTGGCAAATCCCTGTTTGATTTTGTGCGCCCCCTCTTTCCAGATGCAGGCCGTGCGCGTTTGCGCATTATCAAAGCCGCCTGCTTGCTGCATGACGTCAGTTGGCGCGCGCATCCTGATTACCGCGCAGAAACCTGTTTTGACTACGCAACCCGCGCCAATCTGGGGGGCTTGGGGCATGATGAACGCGTTGCACTGGGTCTTGCTTTGCTGCACCGCTACCGGAACAAACGCGAAGGCACTCGGTTTGAAGAGCTGATTTCGCTGCTGTCTGACGAAGAAATCCAACAGGCCGAGATTCTGGGCAAAGCCATGCGGTTCGGCGCAATGCTTTGGATGAAGAAAAACGCAGAGACCGGTCAGTTCGACTACGATCCGGACAAAGGAGCGTTGAAACTCACCCTGCCTGCTTCTGCCGCTTCGCTTTACGGAGAAGTCGCCGCGGCGCGGCTGAAGTCATTGGCTGATGCGATGGGCGCTGACCTTGAGGTGATCAGCCTTTAAAGGTCGACGACACCCTCATCATCCGCCTCGGCCTCGGTATCAGGCTTTCTCCGAATAATGATATCGCCATTGGGGAGCATTTCCGGGCGCTCATAAACGCTCCAGTCTTCCACCTCTTCCAACAGTTCGCCAAGTGCTGGCCCCATGCTAGAGAAGAATTCAAGAAGCTCTGGGCCCATATCCTCGGTCAGCGTTTTGAGGTCTTCAATCGCTGGCTCCATCTGCTCCGTCAGCCCCTTAAAGAAAAGCTCGGCACCCTGCTGCATCAGGGACTTTCCGTCTTCTTCCTCAGCAGCAATGGCCGGGGTTGCAAGACTGAGGGACAGGCAAAAAATAAATCTCTTCATGGACATGATCTGGGTCCTTCAAAGGCCAGTTTCAATTCAAATATCGATATCCATTGTAACAGGAAAATGGTCCGAAGCGGTCAAAAGCGCCTCTCGCAGCTCTGGTAGGCGGTAACATGCGTGGTCTTCAAATGGGTGCCAGATACGCCATTTCGGCCCGAAAGCCCTAAGATCAGCAGACACCATGATGTAGTCCAAAAGTGCCTGTAAGTATCTGTTTTCTTTTTCAATAAAGAACCGAGATGTCGTTGGCTGCGCTCCCAGTCTCCGGCCTAAAGCGGCCCGTGCATGGGGGTCGTGCAGGCAATCCTCGCCCTGCTCTCCCAGGATAATCTCGACCGATGAACGCCCAAACAGATCCTCATATTCATCCAGCCCCGGACCATCATTGAGGTCGCCTGCAAGGATCAGAGATTCCCCATTTTTCAGATGCTGTACAACCCGTCGACGCAGCCAAATGGCCTGAGCCAATTGTTTGCGACGGTTGGCGATGGAAATACGCATGACGTCATCGCGGTTGCGAGCGCCATGGGGGGCCTTGGACTTCAGATGTGCACCAATAAAGCGAAGGTCACGCCCCGCCTTTGTGGTTAAGGCAAGTTCAAGCGGCGGTTTTGAAAAAACCACCGCATCCGCGCGTTCATCTACGTCGAGGTCAATCTGAAACTGCTGGTCAAATCGCGGGGCGTCCAAGCTGCTGACTGCATCATGTCGCGCGGTCAGGACGTCTGGGTCATAAAGCAAGGCCAATTCTTGCTGTGTGTCGTTTGAGAAGCCGATCACAGCCTCTCTTGCACGCAAACCAAAGCCTTTCGCAAAATTCTCAAGCGCAGGGACCGTCGCGCGTTTGCTGTTCTGGTCCGGCGCTTCCACCACCAAAATCGCATCCGCGTCTAAGGCCGTGAACACAATCCCCAGCGCCTCGACCTGTTGGCGCTTTGTCACGTCATGGCGCGCGGACCAACTGTCATCCAGAACCAATTGATTTTCTTCATCAAAGAGGTTCGTAAACCATTCCACATTATACGTGGCGATGCGCATCATGCAGCCTTGCCGCTGATGGTTTCCCAAGCGCGATTGACGTCGATCATCTTCTTTTCTGCGATCTTAATGGCTTCTTCTGGCAGCCCCCGCGCGATCATGGCATCAGGATGCGTCTCGCGTACCAATTGCCGCCAAGCCTTGCGCGCCTCCTCTTCAGAGGCGCTTGGGTCAATACCAAGTACCGTAAATGGATCTGGCTCCGCATCCGGCACAAAACGCGTCTTGATCGCTTGGTATTTGGCCGGATCCATTTCAAAAATCTCGGCCACACGGTCTAGGAAAACATCCTCATTCGGATGAAACTCCCCATCGGCCATAGCGATGTGAAAAAGCCCCTCCATAAGATCACAGAAGCAAGCGTGATCCTCGGAAAAAAGCCCACGAATGCGTTGAGCGTATTCTTCAAAGCCAGCCGCATCCTGACGGGCGAGATTAAACACCCGGGCAGCCCCAGCCTCATCCTGCGGCGCAATATGGAACACCTCGCGAAAGGCTGTCACCTCGTCACGCGTCACGAGCCCATCGGCTTTGGCCATCTTCGCGCCCAGAGCAATCACCGCGATGGTGAAGGCCACAGAGCGTTCCGGTGGCGTGCGCAGGCGCTCGAACACCTCGCTCAGGCTTTCGCCATTGGCGAGGGCAGAAATCGCCTCAGTAATTTGGGTCCAAATGCTCATGGGGCCAACCTAAGTACTCTCGCTCAGAAATTCATCGCCAGCCAGTACGGCGTCAAAGAAATTTCTGCATCAAAATCAAATCCATCCAACGGTTAAACTTGTAGCCAACTTCCGGTATGCGAGCCACATGTTTGAAACCTAAAGCGGCATGAAACCGCACGCCGGCTTCGTTCTCAGATGAAATTCCAGCCATCATGGAATGCACGCCGTTCTCTTTGGCGACACTCAATATGGCATCCATCAGCGCGCGCCCTGCCCCTAACCCTTGCGCTTTGGGGGACAGGTAGATCGTGTGCTCTTTGCTGTGGGCATAGCCAATCCCACCGCGAAATGGGAAGTAAGTGGCAAAGCCGACGACCAAGCCTTTGTTTTCAGCAACCTGAAAGCCTGCGCCGCGTTCACTGATCTGCGCCTCTAATTCAGTGACTGTTTTCTCACGAGAGTTAAACGTGGTTACTCCATTGCGGATCTCAGCGTTCCAGATATCAGCAACACTTGGAGCGTCAGATAGGGTGGCCGCGCGGACGATCACGTGAGAACCCTCTCGCCATGAGGCGTGTCAAATACCGCTTCAAGTTTCAGCGCTGGTGCAGACAAAACTTGAATGGACGCCTTGGCTGACACTTCAGGGATAGACGACAACTCTATCGGTGTGTGCACTTTCAAACGCCGCAGTGCACACCCGGACGCTGGAAGCGTCTCTGGTGGAATCGGGCTGACTTGCCACTGCAGCAAGGATGGAAATGCCGCGGCCAAAGGCAACTGCCCATCAGCCCGGACCGCCATGCGCCAGCGCAGATCACCCCGCTGCATATCAATGCTATCGCCAGCGACGGTATATTGACTGATCGCAGCAGGTAGATCAGGAACACGTGCCGCCCAGCTGATCAGGCGCGGCGCTCCGCTAAACGCATCCAGACCAAACCAGCGCGGCAGGCTCTGAGGCGTGGCATCTGGGTCAATCGCAATGGCTTCCAAATAGATACCATCCGCGAGCCCCATCAAAGCATTATGGGTTCCATAGCGGACATGATGACCGCCGGTCTGCATCGACACACCAAGCGCCGCTTCAATATGCGCCACAGCATCATCCAGTCGCGCCCCCGCGACAACAATATGGTCAAGTTGCATCTCTGCCTCCGTCTTGGCCCATCGACCGAAAGCAGAGACTAACAAATGCCAGAGGTTTGGAAAGACTGAACCTGCAAAGAACAAACACTCTCGCTTCTTCTTTGCCCAAATACTCAAAACGGGGGGCAAAGCCCCCCGCAATATCGCTTAGCTGCGCGCTTCGCGGATCAGCTGCAGAATGTCCTGCGCCGCTTCCGGGATATTGGTGCCCGGACCAAAGATCGCCTTCACGCCTGCTTTCTTCAGGAAATCATAGTCTTGCTGCGGAATAACCCCGCCGCAAATCACAATGATATCTTCCGCTTCGTTCTCTTTCAGAGCCGCGATCAGTTGAGGCGCCAATGTCTTGTGCCCCGCTGCCTGAGAGGAAATGCCAACCACGTGCACATCGTTGTCAATTGCGTCTTGCGCGGCTTCGTCAGGTGTCTGGAACAGCGGACCAACATCGACGTCAAAACCGATATCCGCAAAGGCCGTCGCAATCACTTTCGCGCCACGGTCGTGACCGTCTTGGCCCATCTTCACCACCAGAAGACGTGGGCGACGGCCCTCTTCTTCTGCGAAATCCTCAATGGATTTCTGGATCCGAGCAAAATCTTCGTCGCCTTCATAAGCCGCGCCATAAACGCCAGCCAATGTCTTCACTTCCGCACGGTGGCGGCCGAATTCATCTTCCATTGCCATGCTGATCTCTCCGACTGAGGCACGCTGACGTGCGGCTTCCACGGCGGCTTCAAGCAAGTTGCCGCCTTCTTTCGCGCGACGGGTCAATTCAGCAAGTGCCGCTTGGCACGCATCGTTGTCCCGTGTGGCGCGGATCTGTTCTAGGCGGGCAATCTGGCTGTCACGTACAGCCATATTGTCGACGTCCAGAATCTCGATGTCGTCTTCTTGGGCGAGCTTATATTTGTTCACACCCACAATGACTTCTTCACCCCGGTCAATCATGGCCTGACGACGCGCAGCGGTCTCTTCAATGCGCAGTTTTGGCATGCCAGAGGCCACGGCTTTGGTCATGCCGCCCATTTCCTCGACCTCTTCCATCAAGGCCCAGGCTTTGTTGATCAGCTCATCGGTCAGGCTTTCCACGTAGTAAGAGCCCGCCAATGGGTCGACCACATTGGTCACACCGGTTTCCTCTTGCAGGATGATCTGCGTGTTCCGAGCGATGCGGGCAGAGAAGTCCGTTGGCAGCGCAATCGCCTCGTCCAAAGCATTGGTGTGCAAGGACTGCGTGCCACCCAATGCCGCGGACATCGCCTCGTAAGCGGTGCGGATCACGTTGTTGTAAGGGTCTTGTTCCTGCAGCGACACACCAGAGGTCTGGCAGTGGGTCCGTAGCATTTTGGAACGCTCGGACTTCGCATCAAACTCTGTCATCACCCGGTGCCACAGCGTCCGTGCTGCGCGCAGTTTGGCGGCTTCCATGAAGAAGTTCATGCCAATGGCAAAGAAGAAGGACAGACGGCCCGCGAATTTATCCACATCCATGCCCGCATTGATCGCAGCACGCACATATTCACGACCATCTGCCAGCGTGTAAGCCAGCTCTTGAACCAGGTTCGCGCCCGCTTCCTGCATGTGATAGCCGGAGATCGAAATTGAGTTGAATTTCGGCATCTCATTGGAGGTGTACTCAATAATGTCCGAAATGATCTTCATGGAAGGCTCAGGCGGGTAAATATAGGTATTCCGCACCATGAACTCTTTCAGAATGTCGTTCTGAATGGTTCCTGCGAGCAGTGACTTGTCGTGGCCCTGCTCCTCACCCGCAACGATGAAGTTCGCAAGGATCGGGATCACCGCACCGTTCATTGTCATGGACACGGACACTTTATCGAGTGGGATGCCGTCAAAGAGGATTTTCATATCCTCAACCGAGTCAATCGCAACACCCGCTTTACCGACGTCACCGACCACACGCGGGTGATCAGAGTCATAGCCCCGGTGTGTCGCCAAGTCGAAGGCAACAGACACACCCTGCTGACCAGCAGCAAGGTTACGACGATAAAATGCGTTGGATTCTTCTGCTGTGGAGAAACCCGCATACTGGCGGATTGTCCAAGGACGGCCCGCATACATGGTCGCCTTCACGCCCCGCGTAAACGGACCAAAGCCCGGCATCGTGCCCATATGGTCAAGATCTGCCGTGTCTTCCGCCGTATAAAGCGGTTTCACGTCGATACCTTCCAGCGTGTCCCATTGCAGATCTTCCAGCGGACGGCCGCGCAGCTCTTTCTCGGCGAGCTTTTCCCAATCGTTCTTTGTGGTCATTGTGTCGTCCTCATGCCTTCAGGGCGCAAAGTGGCCCCGTCAGTGAATGCGCGCAAAGCCAAAGGCTCGCTCGCGAAATTATTTGATAAGTTTAAAGCCCCGCCCATCGCATTCGCGCGGTCTTGGCCTATATTGAAGGGCATGACGCACTTAAAACGATTCTGCTTAGCTCTTGTTTTACCACTGTTTATTGTTCCGTTTGTTGGGCCAACGATGGCACAAGAAACGACAGTGGAAACCGAGGTAGAACCCGAAGCGCCCAGCATCTTTTTTGATGCGGATGGCGTAGATATTTCCGAATTCCAATGGGTCAACCGGCTGGTCATTGTCTTTGCAGACAGCCCCGCAGACCCGCGTTTTGTCCAACAGATGGAGCTGCTGGAAGCTTTGCCAGAAGAGCTTGCCGAACGGGATGTCATTGTGCTGACGGATGCGAACCCGGCGCTCAAAACCGAGCTGCGCACCAAATACCGTCCGCGTGGCTTCATGCTGGTTCTGGTTGGCAAAGACGGAACAGTGTATCTCCGCAAGCCCTTGCCTTGGGATGTACGCGAAATTTCACGCTCCATCGACAAGCTGCCAACGCGCCAGCAAGAAATCCGCGACCGCAGACTCACGCAATAATGCGCGCGCACAGCTTTCGGCCGCTGGGCGGCCCTTGCTGTTATGATACGCGCATTAAACATGTGCTTATTCAAACTCCATGATCACATCATCAACGGCCAAACTGTCGCCAGCACCTGCGTTGATTTTTGAAACCACAGCGGTCTTCTCTGCGCGTAGAATGTTTTCCATCTTCATGGCTTCAACAGTGCAAAGTGCCTGACCTTCTTGCACTTCGTCACCCACTTCTACGTCGACCTTCACGATCAGACCCGGCATTGGGCACAGCAGCATCTTGGACGTGTCTGGCGGCAGTTTCTCTGGCATCAGTTTCGCTAGTTCCGCCTGACGTGGTGAACGCACATGCACTTTCAGATCCGCGCCGCGGTTGCGAATGCGGAAACCGCCGGAGATCTTACCGACCTTCAGAACCAAAGGCGCACCATCCACGTCGACGTTTGCCAGCTGGTCACCAGGTGTCCAACTCGATGCCACACGTACGCTTTCGCCACCATCGAAGGAAACCGTTGAACCCTCTTGGTCAGCATCCACTTTCACTGCAAACTCAGTGCCTTGCAGGGTCACAACCCAATCTTCACCAACCCGGCGTTCATGGTTGTCCATACGGCCCGACACGCGTGTGCGACGGATTTCCGCAACGCGGTGCATCGCGGCGGTCGCCGCTGCGATCCGGCGCAATTCGGTTTCACCGAGTTCAACACCTTCGAACCCATCAGGATATTCTTCTTCGATAAAGGCGGTGGTCATATTTCCAGAGATGAATTTCTCATGGTCCATCACCGCTGCCACGAATGGAAGGTTGTGACCGATCCCTTCAACCTCGAAACCATCCAGAGCGTTCCGCATGGCCTCAATCGCTGTGCCGCGATCCGGACCCCAAGTACAAAGCTTTGCGATCATCGGGTCGTAGTACATGCTGATCTCGCCGCCTTCGAAAACGCCGGTATCGTTGCGCACCGCGGTTTCACCGACGGCAGCATCACCATGCCATGTGCCGTTTTCCGCCATTGGTCCAGCGGCCACTTCAACCGGTGGACGGTAGCGGGTCAGACGGCCAATGGATGGCAGGAAGTTGCGATATGGGTCTTCGGCGTAAAGACGGTTTTCAATCGCCCAGCCGGTCAGTTTCACGTCTTCTTGTTTGATGGAAAGCGGTTCGCCATTGGCGACGCGGATCATCTGTTCCACAAGGTCGACACCGGTGATCAACTCGGTCACAGGGTGTTCCACCTGCAGACGGGTGTTCATTTCCAGGAAGTAGAAATTCTTGTCGCCATCGACGATGAATTCCACGGTACCTGCAGAAGCGTAGCCCACGGCCTTGGCCAGCGCGACGGACTGTTCGCCCATGGCTTTGCGGGTTGCCTCATCCAAGAACGGGGATGGCGCTTCTTCCACAACTTTTTGGTTCCGGCGCTGGATAGAACATTCCCGCTCGCCCAGATAGATGCCGTTGCCATGTTGGTCGCACAGAACTTGAATTTCGATATGGCGCGGTTGGGTCACGAATTTCTCAATGAAGATCCGGTCATCGCCGAAGGAATTCGCCGCTTCGTTTTTAGAAGACTGGAAGCCTTCACGCGCCTCATCGTCATTCCAGGCAATCCGCATGCCCTTACCGCCGCCGCCGGCAGAGGCTTTGATCATCACAGGGTAGCCAACTTCATTGGAAATCTTAACCGCTTCTTCCGCGTCCTCGATCAGCCCCATGTAGCCCGGCACTGTGGAAACGCCGGCTTCTTGAGCGATTTTCTTAGAGGTGATCTTGTCGCCCATCGCCTCAATCGCACCCTTTGGTGGGCCGACAAAGGCAACGCCTTCTGCTTCGAGCGCTTCAGCGAATTTCGCGTTTTCAGACAGGAAGCCATAGCCCGGGTGCACCGCTTGCGCGCCGGTCTCTTTGATGGCAGCCATCACTTTGTCGATGACAATGTAAGATTGGTTCGCCGGTGGCGGGCCGATATGCACGGCTTCATCGGCCATCTTCACATGCAACGCGTTTTGGTCTGCCTCGGAATAGATGGCGACGGTGGAAATCCCCATTTTCTTGGCCGTTTTCATGACACGGCAGGCGATCTCACCACGGTTGGCGATCAGGATCTTATTGAACATCGGATGTCCCTTCTGTTTCGGGGCCCGCGATTAAGTGCGAAGGCCCAGTCGTAAACTTTGGCATTAAAAAACCACCAAAGCCGCGGCGGGCCTTGGTGGTTGAATCCATCGGTTGCGCTCCGGCGTAAACCGGAGACGCAGTTGTTGGGTTAGTTACAGCGGTCTGGATAGGTTTTGCAGTAGGCCACATTTGCGGCTGCGCCAATGGCTGCACCCGCTGTGGTGTTGCCGCCTGTAACAACGGCTGCACCCGCACCCGCGCCAGCGCCAAGCAAGCCTTGTTCAAGCGTTGTGTCACCACAGGCCGCCAGCCCGCCGAATGCGATGCATGTGATCGCCGTGATTTTGAGAATTCGCATCTGCTATTGCCCCTTTGTCCTTTAGTGGTCTGGGGCGACACTGCCATGGTCAAAGAAGCAGGAAAACGCAGTTCGTATTCTGCGCGCAAATCGGCAATCTGCCGCGCATTATTGTTAAGTTTATTTGCGGAGAATGAGGTTGCAGCTGACGTGGTGGGGACAGTACCACGCCAGCTGCGTTGGGATGGGTAACGGAATACACTGTTACAAACATCAGCGAGGGTTACCGCTGATGCCATGTCATTACTATTCTTGCGTGTATTGCGCCGCGCAACCTCAGCCTTCGGTTTGATCAAATTGTCAGCACTATCCCGCGCAATTTCGCAAATCATCGGCGAAGACATGCCAAAGGGCACCTTCTCCGCCGAAGCGATTGCTGAAGAACCAGCGGGATTTAGCCGACTTAGCATCATCTCCAGTCCGATCCATCAAATGCATCAGGGAAAGACGCACGCGCAACGTCCACATCAATACGCAGCAATGCCTCATAGCTTGCAGGATCGAACGGGTCTTCTGCTGGGATCACTTCACGGCCAAAGAGCCAGCTCAGCCGCCCCGCATCCAGATTGCCGCGTTCAAAGGTTTCTTCGCCGAAATGCTCCCAAAGCGCCTGCATAAAGCCGAGATCGGCCTTGCGATCCGGCGGACGGCGATCGCGGAAACGCTCAAGACGCTTCAGCGGGGTTACGCCCTTTGGATTTGGACGGCGAATTGTGAATTGGAAATCAGTGCCCGGCAAACGGCCCGGAAAGCCACGATGCTTTAGCATGATGCGCCCTCCGATCCTGAGACTTGACCGGAAGGTCGCGTGATTTGTGTCAGATCACTATGGACGTGCCCCGGTGCCCGGTGTGCTAGGCCGACCGCCACCGGTTGTGGAACTGTCATCGTCGTCATCCCCTCTTTCCGGAGGTGGACATTCAACGCCGGGCGGCGCAACGCTGCCGTCCGGCAGGATGCATGGGTCTTCATCGTCATCGGGCACACATGTATTGGTGCCCGGAATGACTTCGCACTCATAATTTCCGAATTTGTCGTAACGTGGTTCGGTTGTGATCGCTTCTGGCTCTGGCGATGCGCAGCTCGCGACCAGATACAACGCGGCGAAACCCGCGACGTGTAGGCGCATTTTTCTTCTCCCTCATTGTTCCAAGTGGTCCAATTCAAGGAGAAAAGACGGGCTGAGTCCAGATTTTTATGTAAAGAAACCTGAGGACCAAATGCTGGGCTTAGATTACAGGTTGAGGTTTTGGAGGCGGCGCGACGCCGCCCCCAAAAAGAATTACTTGTATTTGCCGGTGTGTGTCGGCTCTGTAGAGATCGGAGCTGGGTCGGTGACCACATACTCTTCTTCTGGTTCTTGTGCGCAGGCTGCGACGAATGCAACGAGGCCGATCGCGACCATGGCTTTGATGCTCTTGGACATTTTAGTCTCCTAGTTTTCTTTTCATTGACAACAGAGCCGAAAGACCCTGCCTGCCCCAGTTTTGGGCCCCTTGCGGGGTACGAGGTATCTTGGGAATACCCGCGGCAGAACGTAGCTGAAAACTCGAGAAAAATAAACGGATCTGCAACCATGGCGCGTTCATGTGACGTCAAAGACGCAACTTCCCGCCGATTGGCCTGCCGATCCCCTAGATATTGCGGCTTCATCAGAATGCCTCCCAGATACAGGTGTCGTTTTCCAAGGTGAAAACCTCGAAATACTGGGTGGCATTGGGGTTGGCGACCCCAAATTCGGTTTCTTGGTTCGAAAAAGACACAATAACTTGATCCGCCGATTGTCCGGATTCTGCCAACATCGGCAGGCCAATGTCTGTGCAAAGGCTCATGAAATCGTCCGCAACACCTGTGTAGTCGTAAGGGGACGTCCCAATCTCAGGAGCCACATAGCGCAACCGAAGCGCTTGTGTGCCATCTTGCAGGGCATCCATAAATGCCTCCTGCAACGAAAACTTCAAACCAGAGGGCACAGCCGGGCTAACCTCCATAGCACCGGCCGTGGTCGCAAGTACAAGTACTCCTCCGAATGCGACGAATTTCGTTCGTTTAAGCATCAAGGCGGCCTCCTCGATGCTGCGCAAAGCGTATCCATCGGGCGCGCTTGCTTGCGTCATTCAGCAGCGCATCAATCCGCGCTTCCATATCGGCACGTGCCACCTGACGGTCACATTGACCACCGGCGCGAATGGCGAGCTCTCCGTCCACATCGCGCACTTCCACCACGGGCGAGAACCCCGGTTGCCCCTGCAACGCGCGCCACAAATCCTGACGCACCTGCTGAGCCACGCGCAGCTTGCGCGCGGTTGGCAATTTGACTTCTGCAACCACATCAAACCGCACAGGGACACGACGGGCCACTGTCACAGACTGTTCGTCTTTCAGGATATGCCACGCGTTACGTGCCATCAGATCCACCGCCGCGTACGTTGCAGCAACGCTTTATAAGGTTCGCCAAATTTCTGCGTGAGGTAGGTCTCTTCATGCACAACCACGCCCCAATTCAGCGCGGCCCAGAGGATGGGTGCCGCAACCAGAGACCATTCCAAGGAAAACATAAACCCTAGCGCGATCTGCAACGTCACCATTCCCAGATACATTGGATTGCGTGTCAGCCGGTATGGACCAGTCTCAACCAACACCAATGCTTCCTGCTTGGGATCCACGTTTGTTCCCGCAGCCTTAAACGCCCGCGCACCGGAAACCGCCAGCCAAAGGGCAAAGCCCCCCAAAGCCGCTCCAAAAGCCACCTGCCCGGCGGGACCAGCAAAGTCCCACCCAAGCGGCGCCCCCCAATCGAGGATCACCGCCACGACGGGGGCCGTAATCGCCAGATATGGCGGATAGAGTTTTATGGCTGGTGCGTCTGCCACGGCGAAGTCCTTGATCCTACCTTAAAGCGGAATGTTGTCGTGCTTTTTCCATGGGTTTTTCAGGGACTTATTGCGCAAGGAGGCAAAGGCCCGGCTGACCCGGCGACGCGTGGAATGCGGCATAATCACCTCGTCAATAAAGCCCCGCTCTGCGGCCACAAATGGGTTCGCGAAACGATCCTCATAGTCCTTGGTGTGCGCCGCAATCTTGTCTGCATCCGCGAGATCAGCACGGTGGATGATTTCTGTCGCGCCTTTCGCGCCCATCACAGCGATTTCCGCAGTCGGCCATGCATAGTTGAAATCACCCCGCAGGTGCTTGGACGCCATAACGTCATAGGCACCGCCATAGGCTTTACGCGTAATCACGGTCACCTTCGGCACGGTCGCTTCACCATATGCGAACAGCAGTTTCGCACCGTGCTTGATGACGCCGCCGTATTCCTGAGACGTGCCAGGGAGGAAGCCCGGAACATCGACCAGCGTCATGATTGGAATTTCAAAGCAATCACAGAAGCGCACAAAACGCGCTGCTTTACGGGAGCTATCAATATCCAGACAGCCCGCCAGAACCATTGGCTGGTTTGCAACAACACCCACTGTCTGGCCTTCCAGGCGGATAAAGCCGGTGATGATGTTTTTGGCATAGTCTTCTTGGATTTCGTAAAAGTCACCTTCGTCAGCCACCTTATGGATCAGCTCTTTCATGTCATAAGGGGTGTTCGGGTTTTCAGGCACCAGCGTATCAAGGCTATCCTCAATGCGGCCCGGCTCGTCAAAGAACGGGCGCACCGGCGGCTTTTCTTTGTTATTCAGAGGCAGGAAGTCGACCAAACGGCGCACTTCAGCCAGCGCTTCAACATCGTTTTCAAACGCGCCATCTGCAACAGAAGACTTCTTGGTGTGCGTGGACGCCCCGCCAAGCTCTTCCGCGGTCACGACTTCATTGGTCACGGTTTTCACAACATCTGGACCAGTGACGAACATGTAAGACGTGTCCTTCACCATGAAGATGAAGTCGGTCATCGCTGGGGAATAGACCGCGCCGCCCGCACATGGGCCCATGATCACAGAGATCTGCGGCACCACGCCAGACGCCATGATATTGCGTTGGAACACTTCAGCGTAACCCGCCAAGGAAGCAACACCTTCTTGAATACGCGCGCCACCAGAGTCGTTGATCCCAATCACAGGCGCACCGTTCTGCACGGCCATATCCATGATTTTGCAGATCTTTTCCGCGTGGGTTTCGGACAATGAGCCGCCAAACACAGTAAAGTCCTGAGAGAACACATAGACCATACGGCCATTGATCGTGCCCCAACCGGTGACGACCCCATCCCCCGCTGGCTTTTGCTCTTCCATACCAAAGTCGGTGCAGCGGTGGGATTTGAACATGTCAAATTCTTCAAAGCTGTCTTCATCAAGCAGCAGGTCAATCCGTTCCCGCGCAGTAAGTTTGCCGCGGGCGTGCTGACTGTCGATCCGACGCTGACCACCACCCAGACGAGCGGTTTCCCGGCGATCTTCGAGCTCTTGCAGAATATCTTTCATGTTCGGTCCTCTTGCAGTTAGGCGCAGAATAGGACCTAGCCGATCCATCGCAATAAATATCCCGCAAATTTGCAAACTATAGCAAATGAAGCCCCGGCAAATTGCAAATATGCAAATTTCAAACCATCCAGTTTAGTTTTTTATGGCAATGGGTGGACAGAAGCTGCACTCGGCACTACGGCTGAATCCATGTCCGATGAAGTCTCAGTGCGATATTTTAAACGCAGCACCCCACCCCATATCAGCACCCTGATCCTGCTTGCGGGCCTTTCTGCGCTTTGCATGAACATATTCCTGCCAAGCCTACCGGGCATGACGACCTATTTTGAAACCGACTACCGGATCATGCAGCTTTCAGTTGGCATGTATTTGGGCTTTAGCGCGGTCTTGCAGATTTTGATTGGACCGATCTCTGACAAATTTGGCCGCCGCCCTGTGATCCTGTGGGGGCTCGCGTTGTTTGTTCTGGCGAGCATCGGCTGTGTTTTCTCAACCAGCGTCGAGATGTTTTTGACCTTCCGATTGGGCCAAGCTGCCGTTGTGACATCGATGGTGCTTAGCCGCGCAGTGGTGCGCGACATGTATGACACGGCGAAAGCCGCTTCGATGATCGGCTTTGTGACGATGGGCATGTCAATTGTGCCAATGGTTGGCCCGGCGATCGGCGGTTTCTTGGAAAACTACTTTAATTGGCATGCTAACTTTTGGCTGCTCGCTGGCCTGGGAATTCTGGCGTTCTGGATCACATGGAACGATCTGGGCGAGACGAAAACCGCAAGCGGTCAGACTTTGATCGAACAGTTCAAAGAATACCCGCACCTGCTCGTGAGCCCGCGGTTTTGGGGCTACACCCTGTCTATGGCCTTCTGTTCAGGGACTTTTTTCGCCTATTTGGGCGGCGCGCCTTTTGTGGGAACAGAGTTCTACGGCATGACACCTGCCCAATTGGGTCTGTTTTTTGGGGCACCGGCTGTGGGCTATATGCTCGGCAATTTCCTATCCGGTGTTCTTTCTCAACGGGTCGGCTTAAGCCCGATGATCATCGTCGGCTGCATTCTCAGCGCTGCGGGGCCTGCGGTTGTTCTGGCTGCGATCTCTGCTGGCAGCGCATCCCCACTTATATTCTTCGCACCGATGACCCTGACAGGTCTAGGCAACGGACTCACCATTCCCAATGCCACGTCTGGCGCTTTATCTGTGCGCCCTCACCTTGCGGGAACAGCGGCCGGCCTTAGCGGCGCAATGATGATCGGTCTAGGAGCTGCACTGTCCGCATGGGCCGGAACTCTGCTAACGGCCGATAGCGGACCGAACCCATTGCTCTGGCTCATGACACTCAGCGCTCTCTTAGGGCTTTTGTCCATCATTGCAGTCGTTTTGCGAGAAAGACGGCTGCAGGCCTAAGAGTAAAACCCAACGTCACAACTGGATTTGCAAAGCTGAACCGCGCTAAATGAAGCAAGGTGCAAATTTGCAAAGGAACGTCCTGTGGCTACCCAAAAACTCTTCGCCGGCGCAAAGCTGCGGGAAATTCGCAAACGATTGGGGCTGACCCAAAAGGATTTTGCACTGAACCTGGGTGTTTCCTTGCCCTACCTCAATCAAATGGAGAACAATAATCGACCTGTGGCCACCACAGTCGTGCTCGCATTGGCATCAGAATTTGCCATCGACGTCACCGAGCTCACAAGCGATGATGGCGAGCGTTTGGTGAGCGATATTCGTGAGGCTTTGGCAGATCCAGTGCTCGCTGATGACGAAGTTCCTCTTGCAGATATTCAACTTTCCGCCACCAACGCTACCGCCTTGGCCCGAGCCTTCCTAAATCTGCACCGCGCCTACCGCCAAACCCATGAAAGACTGGCATCTTTGGACGAAGCGCTTGGCCGTCAGGACGCTCTCACACAAGCAAGCCCATGGGATGAAGTGCGCGACTTCTTTCACTATTGCGATAATTATATAGACGCGGTGGATCGGGCCGCTGAACGCTTTGCCGAAACCGCGCCTGAGCATGGCGGCATCCAAGCAGCGGCCATTTCGGCGCTTGAAAGCATCGGTGTCCGGGTCACCCTTGAAAGCATTAATGCCCTGCGACGCTATGATGACCAGCGCAAGGTCCTGAGCCTGTCCGATCTCGCGACGCCAGAGACGCGAAACTTCCAACTTTTGCTTCAGGTCGCGCTGCTCCAACGCAACTCTTTGCTCGAAGCGACACTAGACCTTGCGCGTTTCCAATCAGACTCAGCGCGGCAAATCGCAAAGATTGGCCTCGCCAACTATTTCGCGGGCGCAGCCACCATGCCCTATGAGCGGTTTCTTAGCGCCGCGCGCACCCACCGCCACGACCTTGAGATCCTTGCAACGCAATTTGGGGCCTCGATTGAACAGGTCGCCCACCGGCTTTCGACACTGCAACGTCCTCATAACAAAGGGGTTCCGTTCTTCTTTGTCCGCGTCGATCAAGCAGGCACAATCACCAAACGCCATTCCGCGACCCGGCTGCAATTTGCCCGTTTTGGCGGTGCTTGCCCGCTTTGGAACGTGCACCGAGCCTTTGAAACACCCGGCCGTTTCATGCGTCAGCTGGCGCAAACGCCTGATGGGGTACAGTATTTCTCACTTGCCCGGGACGTGTCCAAGTCAGGCGGCCACTATGGCGCACCGGTGCGTCGTTATGCGATTGCGCTTGGGTGCGAAATCAAACACGCGGACAAGATCGTCTATGCGGACAATATGGACATCTCGTCCGATGCGTCCTTTGAACCGATCGGCATTTCTTGCCGGATCTGCGAGCGACCAGATTGCCACCAAAGATCGGTGCCGCCGCTTGAACGCAAGCTGACTATCCATGAAAATGAACGCGGTGTGATCCCGTACGAAGTTGGCTAGGCCTTAGCCAAAAATCAGCTTTGCTGCGATGGTCCACATGACCAATCCAACGATCAAGTCCAACACACGCCAAGCCCGCGCACTTGTGAATAATGGCCGCAAGAGCTTTGCCCCGTAACCCAATGAAAAGAAAAAGACAAAGCTCGATACGATCGCGCCAGAACCGAACGCCCATTGGAGCTCATATTGTGCGGAAATCCCGCCTAAAAGGACAACGGTATCAAGGTAGACATGCGGGTTCGCCCAGGTGAGTAGCAAACAAGTACTGACGGCAGCCCAAATCGACGTCGCAGTTTTTCCTGAGGTCTCAAGCGCATCATTGGCACGTAGGGCGGAGCGGAAACTCAATGTTCCGTAGACGAGCAGAAAAGCCGCTCCACCCCACTTTGCCAGGGATACTACGAGTGGGAAGGCAAGGACGAGAGCTCCGAACCCGGCGACGCCTGCGGCAATTAACAGGGCGTCAGATATGGCACAGGTCAGGACCAGCGGCAGGACATATTCCCCTTTTAAACCTTGGCGTAGGATAAAGGCGTTCTGTGCGCCAATAGCCAAGATCAAGGAAAAACCGAGAAGAAACCCGGCGCCCATCGCTTCGTACAATTGCTAACTCCACTTCGCAGGACTTGTATCGCGCCAAATCTTTGATTATTCAAATTAAAGTTTGTGACCCAAAATAAGATAATCTTATGAAACTTGACGGCCAACACCTTCGCGCGCTCTCCGCTATTCTTAGAAACGGAAGCTTTGACGCCGCCGCTGCAGAGCTTGGTGTCACACAATCAGCCATTTCGCAACGATTAAGAGCGTTAGAAGAGAATGTCGGCGTTAAACTGGTTAATCGCGAAAAGCCATGCACGGGTACCGAAGCCGGTCGCCGCATTGCCGCACATGCTGATCACATGCAGGCGATGGAACAGGCGTTGGCGGTTGATCTTGGGACGAAGGTTGACACGCAACAGGGGCGCATTCGCATCGCGGTGAACGCTGACAGCCTTGCGACTTGGTTCCTAGATGCGTTGGCTGAAGTGCCAGAGTATCTTTATGGTCTACATGTGGATGATCAGGACTTCTCCGACGAGCTCCTGCGGCGCGGCGAAGTGGCAGCCGCGGTAACATCAAATGCTGCAGCGTTGGCTGGCTGCGACGTCCATGACTTGGGGCATTTGGTATATATTGCCGTCGCGACCCCCGACTTTATGGATCGATATTTCTCCGACGGTGTAGATCCAAGCAGCATTGAACGTGCTCCAATGCTGCGATTCAATGAGAAAGATGACATTCAATTTCAATGGCTTGACCGGCATTTTTCAGGCAAGATTCGTCCTCCCTTCCACCTAGTTCCATCAGCAGAAGGCTATGCCAGCGCCACGCGGTTTGGTTTAGGCTGGGGCCTGAATCCGATGCCGCTCGTACAAGATGCTCTTAAACGCGGAGAACTTGTGGAAATCCGCCCCAACGCGCGTTTGAAAGTGCCATTGTATTGGCAGGTGAGTCGGCTACATAAATCGCTTTTGGCTCCGCTGACCCGGCGCGTTTGCCAAACAAGTATCCAATCCTTGCCATAAACGCGCCCCATCTGACTGGCATCTCCTACCCAGAAGTTCACTTGAGACTTTTTGAGACCGGAGACAGCTGGCATGGCAGCCACTGCAACATACCTCGAACGGCAATCGCCGTCGTTCCTCAGCGCCCTGTGGCTGACTGGGGTTTTATTGCGTGTTGTCCTTTCGACAGCTCTTCTGGCGCTTTCCCTGTTTGACCCCCTCACCCTCGCCATTTTGTCTGCCATTGTGGCGGTCGATCTTGCGGCTTTTGTCTGGGGCTTGAACCGCTATGCGAATGCTGCAGGCCATCACCTCAATTCGACTGGGCGTTTCTGGTCCGTAACCGGTGGATTTGCCATATTCTTGATGTCAGGCATCGTCATGGGGATTACATGGTGGCTTCTGTTTCAAGACGCAGACGTCAATGTCCGGTTTGAAAACAAAGAAGAAATTGCCGCGAGCGGCCCGACTCCGCCCAAAGAGCGCTATGTCGCCGAGACAACACGGGACGGTCAAGAGTTGGTTTTCAAAGGTGTTGTCGCTCAGGGTGCGGATTTTCTGATCTCAGAAGAATTTTCAAATTCCGATCGCTTACAAACGCTGATCCTCAACAGCCCCGGCGGCAATGTACGCGAAGCGCGGCGAATGGCTGAAACCGTGATGGCCAACGGCATCTCAACCCATGTCGCAAATGAATGCAGCGCCTCTTGCCTGCTTGTGTTTATGGCGGGTCAACAACGCACGCTGGGCCCGGGCGCTCAGTTGGGTTTCCATCGATATGGATTGGACTTCGTCCAAGTTCTTCCACACGTAAACCCGCTGCGTGAGATGAGAACCGATCAACAATACTATTTGGAACGCGGTCTTGATCTAGATTTCCTAGATAAGGTGTTTGATCTGGATCGAAGTTCGATCTGGTATCCAAGCCGCAACGAGCTGGTCGACGCTGGCGTCCTGCCTCAATAAATCAAACACAAAAAAAGCCCGCTGCCATGAGCGGGCTTCGTTGTTTTTGTGTTGAGCCAAGCGCTTTAGAGCTGCGCCATAACCTCATCGGTCGCTTCAAAGTTTGTGGTGACGCGTTGCACGTCATCATCATCTTCTAGCGCATCCACAAGCTTCATGAGCTTTTGCATATCTTCCAGACCCAACTCTGTTGTTGTGGTTGGTTTCCAGATCAGCTTGGTGGATTCAGATTCACCCAAATCGCTTTCCAATGCGTTAGACACATCGTTCAGGTCAGTATCGGCACAATAGATGGTGTGGCCGTCCTCAGAGCTTTCCACGTCTTCAGCCCCTGCTTCGATCGCCGCCATCATGACGTCGTCCGCATCACCAGCGGAAGCCGGGTAAACAACCTCGCCCTTGCGCTCAAACATAAAGCCAACAGAGCCGGTCTCACCCAAGTTCCCACCATTCTTTGTGAAGGTGGAACGCACAGTGGACGCGGTGCGGTTTTTGTTGTCAGTCATGGTTTCTACGATGACTGCGACACCGTTCGGGCCGTAGCCTTCATAGCGGATCTCATCGTAGTTTTCCGCATCGCCACCCATGGATTTTTTGATCGCACGTTCGATCACATCCTTTGGTACGGATTGGCTTTTGGCTTCTTTCACCGCCAAACGCAGTCGCGGGTTTTTCTCTGGGTCCGGGTCACCCATTTTCGCGGCAACCGTGATTTCTTTTGCGAGTTTAGAAAACAGCTTGGACCGCGCGGCGTCCTGACGTCCCTTGCGGTGCTGGATGTTTGCCCATTTACTGTGGCCAGCCATGCGTATTGTCCTGTTCTTAAGTCTGGTTTCGCCTCGTATACCGCAAGGTCGGTAGGGGCTGCAAGTTACCGATGGCGCGGTTTTTGCGCCCTTTTTCCCCTTGCCTGCAACCGCCCCGTAAGATTGGCTAAGATCAAAGCATTTGAGGCCCTTTATGACCCAAGACCAGATCATTCTTTTTTCCCTTTTTGGTGCGGTGTTTGCCTTCTTGATCTGGGGACGTTTTCGCTATGATCTGGTCGCGTTCTCGGCGCTGCTGATCGGAGTTTTGCTAGGCGTCGTCCCTGAAAAAGACGCGTTTTCGGGCTTTGGACACCCGGCAACATTGGTCGTTGCGCTTGTTTTAGTGGTCTCCGCGGGTCTCGTGCGCTCTGGAGCAGTGTTCTTGATCACACGCACCCTCGTGGACAGTTCCCGCAGCTTAGGCGGCCATATCGCCCTGATGGGCGGCGTTGGCGGTGTCCTATCGGCTTTTATGAACAATGTGGCCGCCTTGGCGCTCTTAATGCCTGTGGACGTGCAAACGGCGCGTAAGGCGGGCCGCAGCCCGGGCCTGTCTTTGATGCCCCTGTCCTTTGCGACGATCCTTGGCGGCATGGCGACATTAATCGGCACGCCGCCCAATATCATCATCGCAACCATCCGAGAGGACGCATTGGGAGAGCCGTTCCGGATGTTTGACTTTGCTCCAGTGGGCGGCGTTACGGCAATCGCAGGTCTCGCATTTGTGGCTTTGGTGGGCTGGCGTTTCATCCCCAAGCGCGAAGATGCGGGCCAGGCGATGGCGGATATCACAGAATATGTGGCCGAACTGACCGTACCAGAGGGAAGCAAACTGATCGGACAGCGTTTCGGCGCGCTCGAAGAAGATGCCGCCAAAGCAGATGTTGCCTTGCTGGGTCTCATGCGGGATGGAAAACGGCGATACGGCCGGGCCAGAAACTCGATCCTTGCGGCGGAAGACACATTGATCTTAGAGGCAACACCGGACGCGCTTGATGAGTTTCGCGCGGCGTTGGGGCTGAATTTTTCTGACGAAAGCCGTGAGGAGCGTCTGAAAGCTGCGGGTGAAGGGCTAGATGTGGTCGAGGTCGTGGTGCCAGAGACCGCCCGCATTGCTGGTAAAACGGCCGAACGCGTGGGGCTGGCATGGCGTCAAGGCGCGGTTCTGATGGGGATGTCTCGCCAAGGTAAGCGCATCACCAAGCAGTTGCGAAAAACCGAAGTTCGCCCCGGTGACATTCTCTTGCTCTTGGTGCCAAAGGATCGCGGTGCCGACATCACCGAATGGCTTGGCTGTCTGCCATTGGCAGATCGTGGTCTGGCCGTCACTGCGGATCAAAAAGTATGGCTGGCCATTGGCTTGTTCGTGGGCGCGGTGATCGCCGCGGCATTGGGCATCATTTACCTGCCAATCGCTTTGGGCATTGTGGTCATGGCCTATGTATTTACACGCATTGTGCCCCTGTCAGAGCTTTACACGCACATTGAATGGCCCGTTGTGGTGCTGTTGGGCAGTATGATCCCCCTTGGCGCGGCATTAGAACGCGTTGGCGGCACCGAACTGATTGCAGGAACCTTGGTGGATTTGACCGCAGGATTACCCGCATGGGCAATTTTGACGGTGCTCATGCTCGTCACAATGACCCTGAGTGACGTGTTGAACAACACAGCGACCACCATCGTGGCGGCTCCGGTGGGTATTCAGATGGCGCAGTCGCTGGGCGTGTCGCCCGATCCGTTTTTGATGGCTGTGGCCGTCGCCGCCAGTGCAGCTTTCCTGACGCCTATTGGCCATAAGAACAATACGTTGATCCTTGGCCCGGGCGGCTATCAGTTCGGAGATTACTGGCGCATGGGTTTGCCGCTTGAGATCTTGGTGGTTGCGGTGTCGATCCCGTCCATCCTGGTCTTCTGGCCATTATAGAAATGGGGGCTTTGCCCCCGGATGCGCTGACACGCATCCTCCCCCAGGATATTTTAGCCAAAAAGAAAGCCGTTTTAGGGGCTTAAAGGCCAGATGAATGGGATAATGGCGCTGGCCAAGAGGCCGATGCTGAGGTTCAGAGGGATGCCGACTTTCATAAAGTCGCTAAAGCGGTAGCCGCCGGGGCCGTAGACCAACATGTTGGTTTGGTATCCGATTGGCGTTGCGAAACTGGCGGATGCGGCAACCATCACCGCGACGACAAGTGGTCGTGCGTCAATTCCCATAACGTCAGCGAGGCCGACGGCAATCGGGGTCACAACCACCGCAACGGCGTTATTGGACACCATTTCCGTGAGCACTGAAGTCAGCAGATAAATCGCCCAGACCAACAGAAACGGCGGCAACATGCTGAGGTAAGGAGCGATCCCTTCAACGATCAGACTGACGGCACCCGAGCTTTCCAAAGCCACACCGATCGCAAGCATAGAAAAAATCAAAGCAAGTAAGCGCCCATCGACAGATGCAAAGGCTTCGTCTGCATCAATACAGCGGGTCAACAAGACAGCAGCAACCGCCAAGACGGCGAGCAAGAAGATCGGCGCAACGCCGAGACCCGCCAGCAAGACCAAGCCAATCAGCGCAGCGAAGGCAATCGGCGCGTGTCCTCGGCGGTATTCGCGCTCGGTCGGTTGGCTGACAGAGACCAAATCCATATCGGACGCCAGTCGCTGAATGTCCTCGGTTGTGCCTTCCAGTAGCAAGGTGTCCCCCACGCGGACGATCAGATCATCGATCTGCATGCCAATATTCTGGTTTTTACGGTGCACCGCCAATGTGTACACACCATAGCGACGGCGCAGGCGCAGCGACCCAAGGCGACGCCCGACCATGCGACATCCCGGAGTGATCAGAACTTCAACTGTATTGGTTTCAACCGAGCTCACCTGATCCACGCGTTTGAGGGACTTGTCGCGCTGAAGGCTCAATAGCTCGGTCATTTTTGTCCGCAGGATCACTCGGTCACCGACTTGCAACTCGACCCCTTTGAGTTTGCGCCGCAAGGATTCATCGCCCCGGACCACGTCGATCAGGCGGACCCCTTCTCGCTTAAAGAGCTGAACGCCGGTCACTTCGCGACCAATCAGGTTTGATTCAGGTGGGATCACCGCCTCGGAGAAGAACTTCATCTGGCTGCGATTGCCCAGAAGGTTCGCCATACTATCGCGATCTGGCAGCAACCGTGGCGCAATGAAACGCAGATAGATCATGCCCCAAGCGACAAGGATAATGCCCAATGGTGTGACCTCAAAGATTGAAAACCCTTCGAGGCCTTGTGCGCGGGCCACACCGTCTACGAGCAGGTTGGTCGAGGTCCCGATCAACGTGAGTGTACCACCTAGGATGGCCGCGTAGCTCAATGGGATCAGTAGCTTACTGGCTGACACACCTAGCGTCGTGCTGAGCTGAATAAAGACCGGGATCATCACCACGACCACCGGTGTGTTGCTGACAACTGCGGACGCGATCACCACAAATGCCATCAACATCGCAACGGCAATCTTTGGGTTGGTCTTTGCCTTTGCATCCGCGACTTGAGTGAAAGCAGAAAGAGCGCCAGTCCGAACCAACGCTCCCATGACGATAAACATCGCGGCAATGGTCCAAGGTGCGGGGTTTGACAGCACTGTCAGCGCTTGCTCGTAGGGCAGCACTCCAAGGATCAAGAGCGCCGAAACCCCGGCAATGGCCACAACCTCTGTGGGAAAGGTCTCCCTTAGAAAGAAGATGAACATGACCGCGACGGTCGTCAAAGTCAGGATCGCTTGGGTGGTTTGGGAGAACGCAAAGAAGTCCATACGGTAAAAGTGCCCTGTATTGCATTGCGCAAAATGCGTTACGCAAGCTTCCCCTAAGGGGCCACAGGGGGCAACCCCTTCTTTGCATTGACAGAAACTTGAGGGAAAATGGTCTGGTTTTTAATCAAACACCGGACCAGATTGGCTCAAACGCCCCCCTTGGCGCACCATTTCGACCCGTGTCGCGGCACCGGTGCGGTCATCTGTTTCCACATAAACCCCCGCCACCGTCGCTTCGCCCAAAGCCGGCGTGAAACGCCCCTTTGGCATGCCCGTGATAAAACGGCGCATGGGTTCGGCCTTTTCCATGCCAATCACAGAATTGTAGTCGCCACACATACCTGCATCCGCCTGAAAAGCCGTGCCTTTGTCCAAGATTTGAGTATCCGCAGTCGGCACATGGGTATGTGAACCCACCACCAAAGACGCACGTCCATTGCAGAAATGGCCCATGCCCATTTTCTCGGACGTGGCTTCGCAGTGCATATCGACAATGATTGCCTGAGCCAGACCGCCGCGCGGGTGGGATTTTAGCACCCGGTCCACCGCAGAGAACGGATCTGCGTAAGGGCGTTTCATAAAGACTTGGCCAAGAGCTTGAAGCACAAGGACTTTCTTACCGCGCACATCAAAGATGCGGTGCCCCCTGCCCGGCACGTCGCCCTGGGCATAGTTCAAAGGTCGGATCACACGGCTATCGTTTTGAATATACTGCATCATGTCTTTCTGATCGAAAGCATGATCCCCCAGCGTCACACAATCTGCACCCGCTTCAAACAACAGCTTGGCATGATCCCCGCTGAGCCCCATTCCGTTGCTGGCGTTCTCGCCGTTCACCACAACGAAATCCAGCCGCCACTCTTTGCGCAGCCGTGGCAGGTGCTCTTTGACCGCGTTGCGTCCCGCGCGGCCCATGACATCTCCGAGGTACAGTATTTTCATGGGGTTCTCGCCTATAGGGCCAAAAGGACAAGAGCAAGAGGGATGTTGATATGTGCGGTCTGGACCTAACGAAAAGGTCTATGCAGAGCCCCGTCTCTCGTGCCACCAATGCGCAGAACGCCTTCTTTTGGAGCAGAAATGAGTAGCATAGCGACACATCAAAATGTGACAGCCGGGCTTGTCCTGATTGTCTTTACGGCGCTGACAATTTCGCTGCAGGACGTGGTGTTTAAACTATTCGCAAGCGATATGACGCTTTGGCAGATTTTCAGCCTGCGGGGCGTCTTTGCTCTGGCGATCCTTTTCGTGATTGCCCGGGTGCGACATGGTTCATATGAGGCGATCAAAGCGGCCTTTCACCTTTGGCCGTTGATGCGCGGCCTGTGTCTGACATGCGCCTTGCTATGCTTCTATGCGGCGATCCCTTTCCTAAGCTTGGCGACAATGGGCGGGGCCATGTACCTCGCGCCGATTTTTATTGCCCTGCTCTCGGCCTTCCTGATCGGAGAGCCGGTCAGCCGTCTGGGATGGATTGGCGTTGTTCTGGGCTTTATCGGCGTTTTGGTGTTGTTGCAGCCGGGATCAGACGCGTTTTCGACCTTCGCGCTTTTGCCAGTCTGCGCCGCAGTCCTATATGCGTTTACTCACATCATTACACGCGCACGGTGTCAGGGTGTTCCTCTGGAAGCATTGTCTTTCTCTTTGAATACAATGATGTTTTTGGCAGGTTGCCTGATCAGCCTTGCATTATTCACTTTGAACCCCAGCGCAGAGTTCTTTCAGACCTACCCCTATTTGTTCGGGCAATGGTCTTCGGTTTCAGGTTCAGACATCCTTGTATTGATCCTGCTGGCGGTGTTTGCCGTGTGTATCGGCATGATGTTGGCGGGTGCCTATCAATTGGCACCTCCTGCAACGGTCGCCACGTTTGAGTACAGCTACCTCGTCTTCGTGGCAGTTTGGGATATCCTATTCTTCGGAATCCCACTCAGCACCACAACGTTGCTCGGTATGGTCATGATTTTCGGAGCCGGCGTTTTGATTTTGCGAAAGCCAGCTTAGGCTTTGAAATCGCGGATACCAGTCTCAGTGATCATCAGATCGAGCGGCTGATCCGTCGGCTCTAACGGCAAGCCATCTGCCTCTTGCGCATCAAATGCAAAGCCGACAGCAAGCGTCGCGCGCTTGCTGCGCAACAGTTCCAGTGTGCGATCATAGAAGCCGCCGCCATAGCCCAAACGACCGCCCTGCCCGTCAAATGCCACCAACGGTACAATCACAATTTCGGGCTCAAAATAGGTGGCATCCGCTGGGATCTGGGCTCCAAACGGACCAGAGACCATCTTTGCATCCGGCTCCCATTGCGCGAACTTCAATGGCTGCCCCGCCGCTTCAATCACCGGCACACCGACGGTGCCATGAGCCGCAGCTTCTGCCATTGCAGCCAATGGGTTGATTTCTGTGCGGATCGGCATGAAACCGGAAACCGGCACGCCCCTGTAGCCTGCCAGAAACTCGGAAAGATAGGCCGATTGCCCCGGATGGGCAGTTTCAAACGCAACCTTACGACGGGCGAAAGCCGCCTTACGAGCTGCGTCTTTGCGCGCCTGCAAATCTTCTGATGTCACAGCAAAATCGCTCCTGCCAATGCCAAAAAGGCAAAGAAACCAACCACATCGGTGACCGTTGTCACAAAGGCACCAGACGCCAGCGCGGGGTCGACACCGATCTTTTCAAGCAACACTGGAATACCGGTTCCCGCAAGGCCAGCCACGACAAGATTGACCACCATTGCGACAGCAATCACCACACCGAGCATCGGCGAACCAAACCAAATGATGCCGACCACGCCCATCACAAGGGCAAACACCACCCCATTGATCAGGCCCACAAGCACCTCGCGGCGGATAACTCGCCAGACGTTGGCGCTGGTCAAGTCTTTGGTCGCAAGTGCGCGCACCGCAACCGTCAAAGACTGGGTGCCCGCGTTGCCACCCATGGAGGCGACAATCGGCATCAAAACTGCAAGCGCCACGTATTGCGCAATGGTGGCTTCAAACTGAGCGATCACTAGGGAGGCCAAGATCGCCGTCACCAAGTTAACCGCCAGCCAAGGCAAACGTTGGCGTGTGGTTTCCACCACCCGGTCCGACAGCGAGCTTTCCTCACCAACACCGGCGAGACGCAGAATGTCTTCTTCATGCTCTTCATCAAGCACTTCCATCGCGTCATCAATGGTGATGACGCCGACCAACCGTTCGTTCTCATCGACAACAGGCGCGGTAATCAGGTGGTATTGGTTAAACGCGTAAGCGACGTCCCCTTCATCCTGCGTCACAGGAATGATCTGAAACATCTCTTCGGCGATGTTCTTCAACGGTACGGTGCGCGGCGCACCCATGATTTTGCCCAGCGTCACATTCGCGACCGGTCGCATGCGCGGATCCACAAGGATCACGTGGTAGAATTGCTCCGGCAACTCTTCGGCATCGCGCATATAGTCAATCGCATCGCCAACGGTCCAATGTTCCGGGGCCATAACCGTTTCGCGTTGCATCAGACGACCGGCGGAAAACTCCGGGTAGCTCAGCGCCTGCTCAACCGCGACCCGGTCCGCGTCTTCCAGCACCTCAAGGATGGCTTCCTGTTGCGGTGCATCAAGGTCTTCGACCAAATCCACAACGTCATCGGATTCCATATCCCGAACCGCTTCCGCAAGCGTTTCGGGGCGCAGAGCCGCCATAACCTCTTCACGGATATTCTCATCCAGATCAGAGAGGATTTCCCCGTCAAACTCTTGATCATAAAGCCGGATCAGACGCCCGCGATCAAAGGGATTGATCTGTTCTAGAAGGTCCGCGATGTCGGCGGAGTGCATCGGCTCCATAAGCGCAAGCAACCGATCACGATCGCCAATCTCGACCGCATAAAGAACGGCTGCGACGCCACGACGATCAAGGACATATGCGTCTTCTTCCTCAAGCTCAGTTTCCGGTGCGATCTGATCATTAAGGTCTGCCATAGTCGCCTCCCGGTCTTAATGCTTTGGGGTTGAGGCGACCATAGGGGAGGTTTCGGGTGAAACTCAATGGCGCTTGGGGAAAATCCTTTGTTTTCGGGAATGAACGAAAGCGTTTCTAAAAAAACTTGATGTGAAATCGCGCAACAAGCCGTTAGGTTCGCCCGAATGTGGCCGCCCCCCTTCGTTTCCAGTGCAAATTGCGTAGAATGAACCCGCAGGTCGCACGCGCCTATGCCATGTCTGAAAGGATACCCCGTGTCTGACACGCCTGACACCCGTCAGCCCACACTACTCTTGGGCCAAACGCTGAGCTTCACGGCAAACCCATTTGAGGTGCCCTTTGAAGATGCGGTGAGCCATGAGACAGTGGGCGCAGTTTTGATCCGAGACGGGCAAATCGCAGCGGTGGGTCAGGCAGAGACTCTGCGCGCACTTAACCCAACCGCCAAGGTGATTGATTACGGCAAAGGCCTGATCATGGCGGGCTTTGTAGATGCCCATGTGCACTACCCGCAAACCGCAATGATCGCGAGCTGGGGCAAACGGCTGATTGATTGGCTGAACAGCTACACCTTCCCAGAAGAAATGCGTTTTGCGTCAAAGACCTACGCGGCAGATATTGCAGGGCGTTATTTGGATCTGACGAAAGCCCACGGCACCACAACAGTGGCCAGCTATTGCACCATCCATCCTGTATCTGTGGATGCCCTATTTGAAGAAGCGCAGAAACGCGGGCAGCGCGTGGTCGCAGGCAAAACCTGTATGGATCGCAATGCACCCGAAGGGCTGATGGACACAGCCCAGACTGCCTATGACCAAAGCAAGCAATTGCTGCAAGCTTGGCATGGTGTGGACCGGATCAGCTACGCGATTACTCCGCGTTTTTCCCCCACATCAACGCCAGAACAATTGGATGCCATGGGTGCGCTTTGGGCAGAGCATCCGGATTGCCTGATGCAGACCCATTTGTCAGAACAAACTGACGAGATCGACTGGGTCCTCGGCATGTTCCCAGACGCCAGGGATTATCTGGATACCTATGAAAAGTTTGGTCTTTTGGGCGAGCGCGGCCTTTATGGGCACGCCATTCACCTGACCGATCGAGAACGCGCGCGTCTCAAAGAAACCGGTGCAGGTTTGGTCCATTGCCCAACATCCAATACGTTTATAGGGTCAGGACTATTTGACATGCAGGGCCTCATGGCTGAAGGCCACAACGTCGGACTTGCCACGGATACCGGCGGCGGTTCGTCCTTCTCGATGCTCCGCACCATGGCAGCGGCCTACGAGGTCGGACAGTTGCGGCATAACCCACTGCATGCCTCGCAACTTCTGTGGCTCGCCACGCAAGGCAGCGCGCGGTCTTTGCATCTTGATGACAAGATCGGCAATTTGGCTGCCGGCATGGAAGCTGATTTGGTTGTACTTGATTTGGCGAGCACGGATGCGATCTCTCAGCGGTCAAGCCGCGCAGAGGACCTTTGGGAATCAATCTTCCCCACCATCATGATGGGCGATGACCGCGCCATCCGCGCGGTCTGGATCAACGGCAAAGCCGCTTAACAGGCCCTCAACAAGTACGGCTGCCCAGAACCATCACCCAGGTATTGCCACGGCCACGGGTCACACCAATCTCAGTCACGTCTGAGTCCAAGATATTCTGGCGATGCCCTGGGGACTTGATCCACCCCCGTGTCACGGCTTGGGGCGAACGATGACCTTGAGCAATATTCTCGGCAATCACACAGTATTGGTAGCCTGCGCGAAGGGCACGGTCGCCAATATCAGACCCATCGGACCCGGAATGAGAAAAAAACGAATAGCGCGCCATGTCCTCGCCATGTGCTTCTGCCACCCGCTCGAGGTTCCGAGAGATATGCAGCGGCTTAAGCCCATATTTTGCGCGATATTGGTTGGTCATGTTGGCGACATCACGAACCGGTTCCGCTTGAACAAATGAAGGAATGGCGAAGAGCGCGGTGAGCAGCATCACAGCAAGCGCCCAAACACGGAACCTTGGCTTCTGCGTGCGGGTGCGTGTGAAATCCAAATTTGACATTACAGTTTCTCCTGCAATGCCCCCACAAGCTTATTCTGTCTCTCAATCATTAATGGCAGGTTTATGGCAGAGATGTGGTAATCGCGCACAATTTGGACACCTTCCACAAAGAGGGTCCGCACCTTGCGCGGGCCCGCCAAGACCAATGCGGCGGGGTCCCAACTTCCTGCGCTTTCAATGCCCGACACGTCCCAAATCGCAATATCTGCACGCTTCCCAACGGCGATCTGACCGCATTCCGGCCGATTCAAAACCTCAGCGCCACCCCGTGTCGCGATCTCTAATGCTTCCCGCGCGCTCATGGCGTCTGCCCCCTGACTGACACGCTGAAGAAGCATCGCTTGGCGGGCTTCTTCCATCAGGTTGGAGCTGTCATTGCTGGCAGACCCATCCACGCCAAGCCCAACATTCACCCCCGCATCTCGCATCTGACGAACAGGCGCGATACCTGAACCCAGGCGGCAATTTGAACAGGGACAATGGGCGATCCCGGTATGACTTTCGGCAAAGAGATCAATCTCTTGACCATCAAGTTTGACGCAATGGGCATGCCAAACGTCATCCCCTGTCCAACCCAGCTCTTCAGCATACTGCCCGGGACGGCAGCCAAATTTCTCTAAGGAATAAGCTATATCCTCGTCATTCTCCGCGAGGTGCGTATGCAGCATCACTTGCTTATCTCGGGCGAGCTTGGCCGCGTCTTGCATCAGACCTCGGCTGACGGAGAATGGAGAGCACGGCGCAATGCCAACGCGCAGCAAACTGCCCTCAGACGCATCGTGATATTTGTCCACGACACGAATGCAGTCTTCGAGAATAGCGTTTTCCTTCTCGACCAATGAATCCGGTGGCAAGCCACCGTCACTTTCGCCAATGCTCATAGCGCCGCGCGTGGGGTGAAACCGCATCCCGATCTCTTGCCCCGCGGCGATACTGTCATCCAGCCGCGCCCCGTTTGGGTAAAGATAAAGATGATCAGACGTCATCGAACACCCGGTTAAGGCAAGTTCCGCCAAGCCAATCTGCGTCGATACGTAAATCTCTTCGGGCCCAAACTTTTCCCAGATCGGATAGAGGGTCTTGAGCCAACCAAACAGCAAAGCATCTTGTGCTTCTGGCACCGCGCGGGTCAGGGTTTGATAAAGATGGTGATGCGTATTCACCAAACCCGGTGTGACGACGCACCCAGTCGCATGAACCAGCTCACCGTCACTGCTAAGCCCCTGCCCCAATTCAACAATCAGGCCATCCCGAACGCGAATATCTGTGTGGACTAGGTCCTCACGCGCGTCATTCATCGTGAGAATAACATCTGCATTCTTGATCAAGATTTCTGATTTTGGATTCATACGCCACTCCTTTGACCCGTTTCGGAGGAGCGACTGAGGCGCTGACAGAAATCGGGCAAAGGACTCAGCGCGGGATCAGGCTATCGAAGCGCAAATAGCTTTTCAACTTAAGCGATTAGGATTTTCGTAAAATTTCTAGGGCTTTGGCGTGAATTTCAGCATTTGCCGCCGCTAGAACGCGCCCACCCTCATGGGCTGGATTGCCTTCCCAATCGGTCACCACGCCGCCAGCCGCTTGAATGACGCCAATCGGACCTTGAATATCATACGCATTCAATCCTGCCTCAATCACCAAGTCGACCTGCCCCGCGGCCACCAGAGCATAGGCATAGCAATCCATTCCATAGCGCGTAAGTTGCGCGTTTTCGGAAACCCGTTCAAATGCAGCACGCTCATCTGGGGTGCCAACTTCTGGGAATGTGGTGAAAAGAATAGCGTCGAAAAGCTCAGAAGTATCTTTTGTTTTTAAGGGCATAGCGCCATGTGGCCCGCTGCGTTCAGCAATCCCAAAACCCCCAAAGAACCGCTCGCCAATATATGGCTGATCCACGACACCAAGCACGGGACCGGTTTCATCGCTGGCCGCAATCAGCACACCCCAGGTCGGCGTACCGCTGATGAAGCCGCGGGTGCCGTCAATCGGATCAAGCACCCAAGTTAGCCCAGATGTACCCTCTTGCGCGCCAAATTCTTCGCCCAGAACGCCATCCTGCGGACGACGCTTTGTGAGAACCTCGCGCATGGCTTCCTCGGCAGCGCGATCCGCCACTGTGACGGGATCAAAGCCATCATCCAGCTTGTTTTCGGTATTCAGAGAAGTCGTGCGAAAAAACGGCAAAATGGCCGCACGCGCTGCGTCGGCCATCTCATGCGCCACAGAAATCAACTCGGCGCTGGTCTTGTCATTGATGAGCATCATGTTCCCTTCCCTGCCATAGCCGCGCTACCGCAGGGCGAGAAGAAACTCAAGGCTTATGCGACGTTGCTAAGAACCCGCGCTAGATCGAACAAACGACGGCGCTGGTTTTCAGGGATCGCATAGTAAGACCGCACCAGATCCAATGCTTCTTTGTCTCCCATCAAATCAGCAGGGAAAGCGCCGGTCGGTGCTTCTTCTGCTTGATCCCCAATGCCTTCAAAGAAAAAGCTCACCGGCACGTCAAGCGCATCGGCGATATCCCATAGCCGAGATGCACTCACACGGTTTGCACCGGTTTCATATTTTTGAATCTGTTGAAATTTAATACCGACCTGCTCTGCCAGCTGTTGTTGGGTCATACCGACCAGCCAACGCCGATGGCGAATACGCTTGCCAACATGCACGTCTACGGGGTGCGTCATTGGAATACTCCTAATTTTTAACAACAAACCGGTACAGCGCTCCCGCCGCCCTACCGGGCGTTTTGCCAGCTCCCACACTGGCTCAACGTCTTGATGCATGCTGCGCATCCCTACAACAGCAGACCTGTTTTAGCAGCTTCTCTGAATTGATCAAGTTATTTGAGAAAAAATGATGCGCCATATAACCTAGGGTTGCTGGATCATAGCGCCTTGTGACGCTGGGTTTTGGGTTCAAAAATTGCGCCAAAGCCCCTAGGAAATGAAGGAAATTACCAGCGGAGCAAGAATCATGCGCGGCTACCAAGTTTATTCACATAGTGAACGCCCTAAGGTCGTAGATCTACCTTTACCTGAGCCCTCAAAAGGTCAATTTCGTATGAAAATATGCGCATGCGGATTGAACTTTGCCGACCTGTTGATGCAACGCGGAACATATCAGGACACCCCAGAATTGCCCTTTGTGGCGGGAATGGAGGTTGCAGGCGTCGTAGATGCAATTGGTCCTGACACAAGTGGTTTGAACATCGGAGACCGCGTCGCGGTTTTTGGTGGGCAAGGCGGGCTTGCGGAGTACGGATGCTTTGAAACTGACCGAGCGGTCGGCCTTCCTGATTCGATGTCTTTCGAAGAAGCTGCGGCCTTTCAGATTGCCTATGGCACCAGCCATGTGGCGCTTGACTACCGCGCAAGGTTGCAACCCGGCGAAACGTTGTTGGTGCTGGGTGCCGCCGGAGGCGTCGGATTGACTGCGGTTGAAATCGGCAAGCTTATGGGAGCAAAGGTGATCGCCTGTGCCCGTGGCGCAGAAAAACTGTCGGTTGCGAAAGCCGCAGGCGCAGACCATCTCATAGACGCAAAGACTGAAGACATTCGAGACGTCGTGCGATCTCTGGGTGGCGCAGACGTGGTCTATGACCCGGTCGGCGGCGAGCAATGGGACGCGGCATTCCGCGCCTCAAATCCCGACGCGCGACTGCTTCCAATTGGTTTTGCCAGCGGCGATGTTCCTAAAATTCCCGCCAACCATATGCTGGTGAAAAACCTCACAGTGATCGGCGTTTATTGGGGGGGGTATCTGAAATACAAACCCTCAGTGGTCACTGACAGTCTGAAAACCCTGTTCGATTGGTATGAGGCAGGAAAGTTAAAGCCCCATGTCAGCCACACCCTCCCACTGGAGGATGTAGCCGAAGGCATGGAGCTTTTACGGAGCAGAAAATCCACAGGCAAAGTGGTGATCGTGCCTTAAGCGCGCTAACTGGCTGACTTTAAGTGTGTCACCGCGTGGGCCTTTGCCTGTGCACCCATCTCTCTGAATGCTTGGCGCACCAAGTCGGCCATCGCTGTGACCCCTTCCCCTTTCACGGCTTCCCCGCCGTACATATTAATGTACTGCATACCGATATCGGGCAACGTCCCCCCATGGTCGATCACCTCGAGCTGGGCGGGCTCAGTTCCCTCGATCATCGCCGAAACCGCCAAGTCGGCAGCGACGGTCACTTCAATCGATCGATCAGACCCCGTATCCACTGCGCTTTCCCAATCGACACCCTGTTCATCGAGCACGCCAATCATGCGCGGACGAAACGAGCAATTGCGGCTTTGTGCGATCTGTAGAGGGCGGCGGCGCCAACACGCACCGCCAGGAGATCCAATCCAGACCAAAGGCAGTGCGCAAAGCGTATCACCGCTTTGTGTGGGCTCTGTAGTCAGGATGAGATCGTACATTCCCTTTTCGAAATTCGGCAAAAGCTGGTGCGTGTTTTCATTCACAACATTCACTTTCAACCGCGGATAGGTTGCCCGCATCTTTTTCAAAACATTTGGAATGGATGGATAAAGGATGTCGTGTGGAATGCCGATCGTAACTTCGCCCTCAAATTCCTGATCGGTTAGTCGGCGGACCGCCTCATCGTTCAATGCCACCATGCGACGAGCGTACCCTAAGAGTTGTTCCCCCGATGCTGTCAGTGCAATCCTGCGCCCGGTACGATCAAATAGATCCAGACCCAGCAGTTCTTCTAGTCGCTTAAGCTGCATGGACACGGCCGATTGGGTCAGATTCAAAAACCCAGCTGCCTTGGTGACACCACCCAAATCGGCGACCGCCATAAAGCTGCGCAACGTGGTTACGTCGAGATTTCTCATAATCACAATCCTTGATGCATCACTTAACAAACATTCGTTTTCCTAATGTTTCATGATGACGCATATATATCAAGAGTTTTGATGAAACTCACTGAAAGCATCAATTTTTAAGAATGGAGAAGACAATGGCATTCCTACAAACCCTAAGCCGCTTTGCAGGTCTCTCTTTCGAGAAGGCCGGTCATAAAAACCACAGCTGGCAGGATCTGGTCGAATTGCGTCGCCAACGTAAAGTGTTGGGCAAACTGACAGATCGCGAGCTGCGCGATATCGGGCTGACCCCCTATGATGTGGAACGTGAAGTTTCTCGTTCGTTTTTTGACGTTCCAAGCCACGGGCCACGGACCTAAACCGGCGTGAACGCGCGCAACACATCAAAATACTGAAAATCGCTCGGAATTCCGGCGGAATACCTGCCGGAATTCCTTGAAAAAGACCCAAAGACGACCGATATTCATGTACAAAGGTCCGTTGCGAACAAATCGGACTTTCAAAGGACAACCTATCGGAGGCTTTAATGGCTCAATTTGACACCATCCGTGGCGTCGCAGGTGCACGCGCTGCAGAGATCGACGCGGGTCTGCGCGCCCATATGAACAAAGTATACGGCACCATGTCTGTCGGCATGTTGCTGACATTCGCTGTTGCGTGGGCGGTGGGCACATCCCCTGCACTGCTCAGCGTATTCCGTGACCCAATCACCCTGTCCCCGAACATTCTGGGCTGGATCGTGATGTTTGCCCCATTGGCAATGGTGTTCCTGTTTGGCGCGGCGATCAACCGTCTCTCTGCAGCTGGCGCACAAACATTCTTCTACGTGTTTGCTGCGGTTATGGGTCTGTCCATGGCGTGGATCTTCGTGGCCTTCACAGGCTTCTCGATCGCGCAGGTCTTCCTTGTGACAGCGATCGCCTTTGCGGGTCTGTCGCTCTATGGCTACACCACAAAACGTGACATTTCTGGTTGGGGCTCTTTCCTGATCATGGGTGTGATCGGAATCTTGGTCGCGTCCATCATCAACATCTTCCTAGGCTCCCCAGCGCTGCATTTCGCAATCACCATCTTGGGTGTGCTGATCTTTGCTGGCTTGACCGCTTACGACACACAGAACATCAAAAACACCTACCTGGCACACGCTCATCACGGCGACCAGGAATGGCTGGCGAAATCCGCGATCATGGGCGCTCTGTCCCTGTATCTGGACTTCATCAACATGTTCATGTTCCTGCTGCAACTGCTGGGCAACCGCGAATAAGCAACTGTGAACAGTTTGAATTTGAAAGGCCGGCGCATGCGTCGGCCTTTTTCCTTTGGTGTAAGCGATATTTTGCGGTGTTTTGTCAGATCGTTAAAAAGCGATTCACTTTTTCCTAAGTTCATGGCAATGTCCCTGAAAATGCAGAGGGACCTATGTGTAAACAACGCATCGCTTTAGCCGCCGCCATGACCACCGCCGCCGCCTCTGCGGCCACAGGCGTAATTGCCGAAACCGATGCTTGGACCCTGCTAGAACAGATCGAAATCAAAGAGATCGTCACCGATACCTCCTACGAGGTCCGCAAGACTTTCCCGGCACAAATGTCGACCCTAGGTGAGGGCATTAAGATTTCTGGTTATGCGGTGCCAATGTATCCCGGCGAAAAGATCAAGGATCTCATCCTAGTCTCTGACATGGGCCTTTGCCCGCTCTGCGGCAATTCGGGCCACGGTGCGAACCTACAGATCACTTTGGCCGAGCCAATCGAGATTCTGGACGAAAGCCAGCGCATCGAGCTGGTAGGCGACCTGACTCCCGTGACCGATCCGGAAACTTGGCAGGCCGCCATTTTAAAGAACGCGCGGATCGTCACCCGCTAAGGCACCCCCGCGCCCTTCAGTTCAATCTGCGTCGCATTTCAATCGCTGGAAAGAACAGACCCGGCTCTAGCGTCAGTTCAATCGGCTGCACGGTCTCAAACCCCATGCGTTCATAAAATGGTTCTGCAGTCAGTGTGCTCATGCAGCGCAGACACGTGACGCCACTGTCTCTTGCGGATGCAAATGCCGCCGCTGCAAGCGCCCCTGCAATCCCTCTACGCAAATGACTTGGATCAACCGCCACGTGGCGCATATGGCCCTCGCCCGCAATGCCAAGGCCACGGGTTGGGCTAATGTCAGTCCACCCCCCTGCGCCAAGGATGTCGCCATTTTCTGACTCGGCAACGAAATAGGTGCCAGTGATCAACAGCTCTGGCCGCGCTTTACCAATGCGCGGCAAGGCCTTTGCCAGTATGCGTGGGTTGTAGTCAGGCTTGAGCAGCTCTGAATAGCTGCGCGTGATCATAGCTGAGATCGCGTCAGCGTCATCAGTTATGGCGGGGCGGATTTCATATTCAAAAGGCATTTCCCTGTTCCAATATCATGGTCTGAAGTTTGATTTCGTCTTCAGCGCGGGATTTGCTTTTTGAGAGGTTTCCTAATCCAGAAAAGCAAAAAGCCGCGCTGGTTGGCGCGGCTTTTGCATGTGTCCTAGAAAGCGATCTTACTTGATCTTGCCTTCTTTATACTCGACATGCTTGCGCACCACCGGGTCGTACTTTTTGACGACCATCTTTTCGGTCATCGTGCGTGCGTTTTTCTTGGTCACGTAGAAGTGGCCAGTACCCGCGGTCGAGTTCAGGCGGATCTTAATTGTGGTCGGCTTCGCCATTGGTCTTCTCCTGCGCGGGCAGCAGATGCCCGTGAAATCTCTATGAAGCCCGCCTTTTAATGATAGCGGCAGTCGTGTCAATGGGTGTCGCAAGGAAATGTCGCGGATTACGAGAAAATTGTGCGGATCCGATGCCCCTCCTGCCCCATGGACATGTTTGTAGGAACTTGATCCTATGCGTTAGCGCCCGGCAACTGATGCGACATGCTGTGGAAAATGAGATTTAGGGACTGTTATGTTTAGCCAACTTCTGATCGGATCGATCATCACCTTTGTGTCCCTTCTCGGGGCAAGCGTCGTTTGGTGGTGGATGAATGAAATCTTGTTCATGTTGGAACCCGCACTGCGGGCACCATATGGGCGTCACAAATCGGCTTTGGTGTTTTTCCTCGCCGTTGTTTCGGCCATGGTTATCATGGGATTTGGTGTGTCCCTTTGGGCCGTCGTATTTGCCCAAATGTCGGTCTTTGCCAGCTGGGAAGAGGCCGTCTACTATTCGCTTGTCGCCTACAGCACGCTGGGCCTTGGGGATGTCACGCTCCCCCAAGACCAAAGGCTGCTTGGGGGTATGACTGGTGCGAACGGATTTCTCATGTTTGGTCTGGTCACAGCGATGCTGACGGATTCCCTGCGCCAGATCGGGCGTATGCAACGCACCTCAAACCGCATGAGCGACGATCAAATCACGTAATGCCTATCCCGCCGGTCGTTCTGCCCAGCCCGCAAAGATACGTTCTAAGGCCACAACGATGTAGTAAAGCACAATCCCCAGCACCGCCAAGGCGATGAGGACCGCAAACATGAGCGGGTAATCCGAGTTTGTTTTGCCGCTGTCAAACAGGGCCCCAAGCCCACGCCCATGGGGGCTAACAATTTCCATCAAGTTGGTCCCGATAAACGCCAAGGTCACCGCCACTTTGAGCGCGCCAAAGAATTCCGGCAGGGTCTTTGGCAGGGCAATCTTCCAGAAAATCGTTGCCTGAGAAGCACCGAGCGCGCGCAGGATGTCACGGTATTCAGGTTCCAGTGTGGACAGGCCGATTGAGACAGACACCGCGATTGGGAAGAATGAGATCATGAAGGCAATCAGCACCGTGTTGAAATCATGAGCACCCACAAACAGTAGTGCGACGATCGGCACGATGGTTGCCTTTGGAATGGCGTTAAAGCCCACAAGAAGAGGATAAAGCGCGTCGCGCATGGTGCGAGAGAAACCCATGACCATACCGATGGCGACACCTACGATAATGGCCAAGATCAAGCCCAGTACGGTGCGCCAGAGGGTTTGCCAGCCCATTACGAGGAAAAGCTCCCAATAGCGCGTATAGGCAGGCCACAGATCGCTCGGAGAGGCCATTTTGTAATTCGGCCAGTTGTTCACCCAAACCAGTGCTTCCCACAGCAACAGGAAGACCACCATCGCAATTAGCGGAACAATGACTTTGCGCAGAGACTGGATCATGCGGAGGCCTCCTCGGTCACGCGCCCTTGGGCGATTTCGATCTGATGGCGCAGGGTGTTCAGGCGTTCTGCCGCAATTGGGGTGTAAAGATCATCAAGGCTTGGAGCCTTGTCCCGGCTGATCTCCATGACGTATTGCGTGCGCGCGGGGCGACCTGAGAGCACGACCACTTGGTCGCCGAGGAAAATTGACTCGCGCAAGTCATGGGTGATCAAGACACCGGTGAAAGGTTCTTTGGCCTTTACCTCATGCATGGTCTGCCAAAGGTCTTCACGCGTGAACGCATCCAATGCGCCGAACGGTTCATCTAGGATCAACACCTCGGGTTGATGCACAAGTGCGCGGCAGAGCGATGCTCGCTGACGCATGCCACCCGACAACTCGGACGGGCGTTTGTCTTCAAACCCTTCAAGCCCCACCAAAGACAGTAAATAACGCGCACGGTCTTCTGCGGCTTTGCCTTTAAGGCCGCCGGGCACGATTTCGAGCGGCAGCATGACGTTTTTGAGGATCGACCGCCATTCCAGCAGAACTGGGTTTTGAAACGCCATTCCTACTGTCGAGCGCGGACCACGGACCGGTTCACCATGTAGCGTGACCTCCCCCTCATCGGGCTTCATCAGCCCGGCAACCAAACGGGTCAGCGTGGACTTGCCGCACCCTGATGGGCCAACAACAGCGCAAAAACCGCCTTCGGGCACAGACAGGTTCAATCCATCCAGCACAGGCAACGGGCCATTGGCCGTTTTATAGGCGTGGCGCACGCCTTTGATATCGATGAGTGAGGTCATAATCGTTCTTTTGCAAAAAAGCGGAGCGCGCGAGATAAGCGCGCTCCGTATTTGACTTATTTCAGAGCAAAGCCGCCTTCAGGCAGGTATGCATCGGTGAAATAGAGGCTCGCGTCTGGTGCGTTTGTGAACTCGTAGACCAAGCCGATCTGCTCAATCGCGCTGTCCAGACGCGCCGCATCAATCGCGCCCATGCCGTTGGCCATGGTATAGTCGGTGACCACGTTGGCATCGATGGCAAGCTTCAGACGACGTTCTTCCAGTGCCGCATCCGCTGCTGGGTTGCGTTCGATCAAAGATGGGATAGCCGCCGCTGGGTCAGCAATGGCGTCTTTCCAGCCTTTAGCGACCGCGCCCAAGAAGCCCTTGACGATCTCTGGGTTTGCTTCGGCAAACTCGGTATTCACGATGATCGCGTTGCCATAAAGATCCAGACCGTAATCCGCCATCAGGATGGTGGCGATATCATCTTCTGGCACCCCAAGGCGCACGAGGTTCAGGTAAGAGCTGAAAGAGAACCCAGTGATGGATGCCACATTTCCTTCGGCCAGCATCGGCTCACGTGTTGGGAAGCCGACGGGTTCCACGGTGATTGAGTCCATATCGATGCCGTTTTCCTTGGCAAAGATCGGGAACTGCGCCCATGCGCCATCTGGCGGTGGAGCACCGAGCACTTTGCCCGGTAGATCAGCAGGCCCTGAAACGCCCAGGGATTTGCGGCCAATCACAGCAAATGGTGGTTTGTCGTAAACCATCATCGCGGCAATCACCGGTGCACCCGGGTTTTGGTCCAAGAATTTGATCAGCGAGTTGATATCCGCAAATCCAATTGGGAAAGCGCCTGTGGCGACTTTTGGGATCGCATCAAGGGAGCCTTTGCCCGCGGTGATTTCTACGTTCAGCCCCGCTTCTTTGAAGTGACCATTGTCGATCGCTGCAAAGTAAGGCGCTGATGGGCCTTCGAATTTCCAATCAAGCGCGAATGGCACATCAGTGCCATGGCCCCCGGCAATGGCGGATGTCGCGGCGAGGGTCATCGCCGCTGTGAGTGTCGTAAGTTTATTCATTAAGCCTCTCCGTTGTACCAAAAGATGCTATTTCGGCAGCCATTTGATGAGCGATATTCAGCATGCCCCGGTTCTACCGCACCGAGCAGATTGCTCGGAAATTCAGCAAATATTTTCTCATTCGTTCAAAACTTGACCGTTTGAGCAAGAAAAAACTGCCTCAGATATGCTTAAGAAGATGAAAATATACGCAGTGTATCAGCACAGGGGGCCTATAAGCCGGATTCTGTCCAGGGTCGAAACCCTTGGATGACCATTCATCTAAAGCGCCTGTTGCCAAGCGCCCTCTAGCTGCCAACCCGGACCTGCTCGGGGCAAGACACCCCTGCCATGCGGCACGCGGTCCCTATTTGGCATTGCTCCTGGTGGGGCTTGCCGCGCCGGTTCTGTTGCCAGTCCCGCGGTGGGCTCTTACCCCACCGTTTCACCATCACCCTGACAAGCAGGGCAGTCTCTTCTCTGTGGCGCTATCCCTTGGGTTTCCCCAGCCGGGCGTTACCCGGCACCATTGCCTTGTGGAGTCCGGACTTTCCTCGAGGTTGCCCCCGCGGCCATCCAGCCCCCTGTGCGAGAGGGAGTGATAGGGGGTGGGACAAGAGCCGTCAACGGGGTGGTTTTGGCTGGCCACGCGTTTTGAGTATTTTTGCAAAGAAGAAGGCTATTGGGTGGATTGCGCCGCAAGCCGCGCCATGATGCGGGCATCTTCTTGGTCTTGTGGGCCTTTGGCCCAAGGACGGAAGCGGCTGCGGAAGGCTTGGAAGCAGGCAGCCTCTGCATCTACATCCTCCCCAAAATCGCCGAAAATGGGATAGCCGAAGCTATCTGCTAAGTCCTTCCACCACCACATGTCTACAGGTGCAGCAACATTGTCGGGCCAGACCGCGAGCCCTTGAAGCGCAAGCCGCTTCCAATCAAAACGCGGGCCCGGATCGATCTTGCGGTGCGGAGCAAGATCGGAATGGCCGATGACGTTTTGCGCAGGGATCGACCAGCGTTGCATGATTTGCGGCAATAGCAGTTCCAGTGCGGCCATTTGTGGCTCCGCAAACCCGTGAGTGCCAAGGTTATCCAATTCAATCCCAATGGAGTGGGAGTTCACATCCGTGATCTCTCCCCATTGCCCTACCCCGGCATGCCAGGCGCGCATCTCTTCCGCCACCAGTTGCTGGATCACGCCTTTAGAGGAAATCAGGTAATGCGCCGAAACTTCCGTGTCAGGATTACAGAGCGTTTTGCACGCCGCCTCGGCGCTTTTCATTGCCGTATAGTGCAGCACAATCAACGAGGGGCGCGCGCCATCGCGGCGCGGGCCAAAGTTTGGGGATGGCGTTTGGATGATATCCAAGGCGCGCGGCGCGATCAGTTGCTTAGGCTGCGGAACGGCGTTGGGTTCCAGCTGCACGCATAGCCGTCGCCATCCGGGTCAATCCCAAGACGGTCTTTTTGCGGGCCACCACGGCTTAGAAAATCAATCTGGGCTTGGTCCGCACTTGGGTATTTGCGGCAGTTTTTGTCAAAGCGTGCCACCGCGTTCAGGCCAAAACGTTGATAGATTGGATTGCCCAGTGGGTTGGTATGCTGCAGGGCAAACTCAACAATGTTCGGGCCAGCCGATGCGGTGCGGGTGGGCAGTTTGGTGGCTTCAACCACTTGATACTGCCCTGCGATCTGTTCCCGCCGACGCGCGTCGTCTTCGATGCTGCGACGAGAGCCAACGGCGTCAAAGTCGTTTTCATCCGAGATACCAGCATTTTCAAGTTGAACAGGCGCTGGGTTAGATGGGCTTGCCTCAACGACCTGACGGCCATCCGTTGACTGCCCTGTCTGTGGTGTCACCGGCCCGGTCGCCTCCAGTACGTCCAGAGTTTCCGAGGACACCGCCTGTGCAGGCGGCACAGATGGCTCAAAGCCCCGCGGCGCGGAACGGTTGAAATTGCTGTTGTCAAAGCCAACACCAGCCGCGCTGTCAGGCACCGGCGGGTCACATGCCGCCAGAGCCAGAATTGCGCATCCTGAGAAAATCCACCGCATCACTTCGCCTCTCAGCTTTTTACTTTGCCTTTTTGCTTTGAGGAGCGTCTTACCACCATTTGCCCGGCTTGGCTACGAAACCAGCCGCAGACTCAAGCGCATAGGCAGTATTCAGCAGATCGCCCTCTTCCCAAGGACGGCCGATCAGCTGCAGACCCAGCGGCAGACCCTGGCTATCGGTGCCGGTTGGGACGGTGATACCGGGCAGGCCTGCGAGGTTTACGGTCACGGTGAAGACATCGTTGAGATACATTTTCACCGGATCGGCATCGTTCATCTCACCCAAACCAAAGGCCGCAGATGGGGTGGCCGGGGTCAAGATCGCATCAACGCCGGTGGCGTAGACATCATCGAAGTCTTTCTTGATCAGGGCACGGACCCGGCGGGCACGGTTGTAATAGGCGTCATAGAAACCAGCAGACAGCACGTAAGTGCCAACCATGACACGACGCTGGACCTCTGAGCCAAAGCCTTCGGCACGGGTCTTTTCGTACATTTCCGTGATGCCGTCACCCGCATCCAAAGTCGCGCGGTGGCCGTAGCGGACGCCATCATAGCGCGCAAGGTTTGAAGACGCTTCTGCTGGCGCAATCACGTAATAACCTGGCAGCGCGTATTTGGTGTGTGGAAGAGAGATATCAACGATCTCGGCACCAGCGGCTTTCAGCATCGCTGTGCCGTCTTCCCACAGTTTTTCGATCTCTGCCGGCATGCCGTCCATGCGGTATTCTTTTGGAATACCGATCTTTTTGCCTTTGATATCGCCGGTCAGCATGGCCTCAAAATTTGGCACGGCCAGGTCCATGGAAGTGCTGTCTTTTGGGTCGTGACCACACATGGCTTCTAGCATGATCGCCGCATCGCGCACGGATTTGGTCATGGGACCCGCTTGATCCAGCGAGCTGGCAAAGGCCACAACGCCCCAACGGGAGCAACGACCATAAGTCGGCTTGATGCCGGTGATGCCTGTGAAGGCAGCGGGCTGGCGGATGGAACCGCCTGTGTCAGTGCCGGTCGCCGCAAGGCAAAGGTCGGCCGCAACAGCAGAGGCAGAACCGCCGGAAGAGCCACCCGGAGTGAGCTCTGCAGTGTCGCCTTCGCGACGCCATGGGTTCACGGCGTTGCCATAGACAGATGTTTCATTGGAGCTGCCCATGGCGAATTCATCCATGTTCAGCTTGCCCAGCATCACGGAACCTGCATCCAGCAGGTTCTGCGAGACCGTGGATTCATATTCCGGCACAAAGCCTTCCAAGATGCGGCTTGCCGCTTGGGATGGCACACCTTTTGTGCAGAAGAGGTCTTTGATGCCGATCGGCAGACCACACATTGCCGGTGCATCGCCTTCAGCCAAACGCGCATCTGCCGCTTTCGCCTGTTCAAGCGCCAGCTCCGGTGTGTTGTGCACAAATGCGTTGAGCGCGCCAGCGCCTTCGATTTCTTTCAGGCAGGCTTCTGTCAGTTCAACAGAAGTTACGTCTTTGGCGCGCAGTTTGTCGCGTGCTTCGGCCAGTGTGAGTTTGTTCAGATCAGACATTACTCGACCACCTTTGGAACTGCGAAGAACCCTTCGCGTGCATCTGGCGCATTTGACAGCGCTTTGTCTTGTTGATCGCCATCGGTCACTTCATCGACGCGGCGTTTGAGTTTTTGCGGGGTCACAGAGGTCATCGGTTCAACACCGTCCACATCGACCTCATTGAGTTGCTCAATAAAGCCAAGGATCGTGTTGAATTCTTCGGCCAGCGCCGGAAGCGCGTCTTCTTCGACCTTGATACGCGCCAGTTTTGCAACGCGCGCCGCGGTGTCCTTGTCTATCGACATTGGCAAACTCCAAATGAAACTTGGGTGTAGCGTTTAGCCAAGGTTTTTGGGCGGTGCAAGCATGTGTCGGCGGTAGGTTTCAATCATCCAGCCTAGAGCCACCGCATTGAGCACATGCCAAAGGAAATGGGTGCCGTAAGGCAACGCATGGCAAAGTGGAATATCAATGGAGCGCAGGAAGAGTGAGAGACAGATTAGTCCGGCCCCAATCGCGAGGTTTCTCGCGGTTTGAGGCGCTTTGTTTCTGAGGCCGACGGCGTAAATCACAATCAATAGCGGCACCGGACCATAGGCGGATGAGCTTTCAAAGCCCGGGATTTGAGCGAAGAGCGGCACCAGCGCTGCGGCGTATGGGAAGAAGAGCGCAACTGCGAGCGCTGCAACCCATGTCTTTTGTCCATAGAAATCTCGGGTCGCCGCGAAGATATAAGCTAGCACATAGGCAATGATGGGAAGCACATCGGCGATGGCCGCCCAGGTTTGGGCGTAGGTGTGGAACAGGAAACTGCCGATGCCGATCACAAATAGGATCACGCAAAGAAGGCGCGCCATCGCGAGTTCCCTGCTGCGCGGCCACATGATGATGGCTGAGATCAGAAAGGCGACATTGGTGATCGCGTTGATCGGTTCCGCCCAAAAGCTTGGGTCGAGGCGTTCGCAATAGCCATCAAGGGTTTGAGTGAGATCCATTTGTCGCTCGCTTATTCGTTCGGAAGGAATATGGGGGCTTCGCCCCAGCGTGAACAAGGGTTCACTCTCCCGCGCCCGTTTCATGTGAGTATTTTTGCAAAGAAGAAGCTATGGGCGTTTGTCGCGGAAGAAGGTTTTCAGGATTGCTTCGCAGTCTTCTGCGGCAATGCCGTCATAGACGTCAGGTTTGTGGTGGCTTTGGGGGTGATCAAAGACTTTAGGACCATGGGCGACACCGCCGGACTTTGGATCAGAGGCCCCATAGTAAAGCCGCGCGATGCGGGATTGAGAAATCGCAGAACTGCACATTGGGCACGGCTCTAGCGTCACGTAGAGATCGCAACCCGGCAGGCGTTCAGAGTCGAGTTTCTCGCAGGCCGCGCGAATGGCTAGGATTTCGGCATGGGCCGTCGGGTCATTGAGCTCTCGGGTTCGATTGCCCGCTTGCGCGAGAATGGCACCATCAGGGCCGATGACAACCGCACCAACAGGCACTTCGCCGCGCGCGGCGGCGGCGCGGGCTTCGCTTAGGGCAAGGTCCATATGGCTTTTGAAAGCACTCATGAATTCAGGAGATGCCCGATGATTGACCCTTTCGCAATGGGGCAATCGGCGCTAGGAAGCGCAAATGACCCATGATCCTTCCAAAAAAACGCCCGCGGGCGACCGTATCGCCAAAGTTCTATCACGTGCCGGGATTGCCTCGCGCCGGGATGCGGAGCGCATGATTGAAGCAGGTCGCGTGGCGGTGAATGGGCAGGTTCTGACCTCTCCTGCGCTGAACGTAAGGGAGCGTGATCTCATTGAGGTAGATGGCAAGCGCATTGCTGAAAAAGAACCGGAACGGATTTGGCTCTATCACAAGCCAGTTGGTCTTGTGACCACACATAAAGACGAAAAAGACCGGTCTACGATTTTTGATGCGCTACCGGACACAATGCCCAAACATGTGATGACGGTTGGACGGCTTGATTTGAACTCTGAAGGTCTGTTGCTTTTGACCAATGATGGTGAGGTCAAACGCAAGCTTGAACTGCCGGCAACCGGTTGGGTGCGCAAATATAAGGTCCGGGTGAATGGCCGCCCGACCGAGGAGACATTTACCCCCCTGCGCCGCGGTATCACCGTGGATGGCGAGCGTTTCGCCCCCATGACCATCAGCCTTGATCGTCAACAAGGGGCCAACGCTTGGCTGACCGTGTCTTTGAAAGAGGGCAAAAACCGCGAGATCCGCCGCGCAATGGCGGCGATTGAGCTGACCGTGAACCGGCTTATTCGTGTGGCTTATGGCCCGTTTCAACTGGGGGATTTGAAACCCGGCGAAGTGGATGAGCTGCGCAGACGGGTGGTGCGCGACCAGCTGGGTCTGGACGGCGCAGTGCCGCCGGAAGAGCGCAAAAAACCGCAACGTCGCAGAAAGCCGAGTGGTCAACCGGGCAGCGGACCAGCAGGCAAACCGGGTTCGAGAGTTGGCAAGCCAGGTGCAAAATCAGGTAAGCCCGGTGCAGCCAAACCGGCGTTTCGCGGAAAGTCGGCAGAGAAGCCTGGTGGCAAAAAACCAAACGCACCGCGCAAGTTCACGCCAAAGCGCAAACCCTAACCATCGGCCTTATCTGTCGTCACTGATTTGAACGGTGCCAGCACGTTGCATTTTCCCCGCCATCGTTGCTTTGCCCCTGCCCTAAGTTGCGTTATGCCTTCGTAAAACCAGCGATGCGAACGAGGGCAAACCATGGCCGAACTGTTAACTTTTGAAAATCTAGGCAATCTTTTAATGCTCTGCTTCCTGCAGGCCGTGCTTGGGTTTGATAACCTGCTTTATATTTCTATCGAGAGCCAACGCGCGCCCGTTGCCCACCAACGCGCCGTGCGCTTTTGGGGCATTATCATCGCAGTCGCCCTGCGGGTGGTGCTGCTCTTTACGATGATCCGGCTGATTGATGCGCTGTCCGAACCCTTCTGGATCTTCAACAGCCCCGGACTTATCGAAGGCGGCGTGAACTTCGCCACTTTGATTTTCATTCTGGGCGGTATCTTTATCATTTACACCGCGGTGAAAGAGATCAGCCATATGCTGACCATCCAGCATTTGGATGCGGATGTGGATCATAAATCCGGCAAATCAGCGGTGAAAGTGGTTGCATTGATCGTGATGATGAACCTGATTTTCTCTTTTGATTCCGTGCTTTCCGCGCTTGCGATCACCGATGTCTTCCCGATCTTGGCCATCGCCATCCTACTATCCGGCGCAGCGATGTTGGTTCTTGCGGACGGGGTCACCGCATTCCTGGAACGCAACCGGATGTACGAGGTGCTGGGCCTCTTCATTTTGTTAATCGTTGGTGTGGTGCTGCTTGGCGAAGCGGGTGTTGCGGCGTCTCACGCGATGCATGACGATGACCTTGCGCTTAAGTTCTTTGGTTATGCGCTGGAGCCGATGTCTAAGACCACCTTCTACTTCAGCGTTGTCGTGCTCTTCCTCGTAGAGATCATCCAGTCGGGCTATGCGCGCAAACTGAACACAGAGCGCACTGCTGAAACCCGCCACTAACTGGCGCTTCAAACAAAAATTGTCGCGGCGGCGAAGCCCCGCCGTGATACCTCCGTCGATTTCTTCCCCCTAGTAACGAAGAGCGAAACTTCCTAGGTTTCTGGCAGGCTTACTGGGGAAATCACATTTATGTCAGACACAGGTTTGCAAAAACTGGCGTTTGTTTTGCTTGTCATATTGATGTTCTACGTCTCCATCGCGGGAGGTGGCACATAATGGCCAAGCGGTATGGTGGAAAATTTAGCCCGGATGGCTCCACAGAACAGCACGAGGCGCAAAAGCCCGGCCCTTTCCTGAATGCCAAGCGCAGCAAAGCTGGCGGCCGCACCAATATGTTGTTCATTGCGCCCCTTCCATTGATCTGGAAAGCCTTCACGTCCGAGCCAATCGTTATGGCGCAATATCTTGTGGCGCTAGGGGTGTTGCTTTTAGCCGCCTGGATGACGCGCGAAGGGATTTTGGCCCAAGAAGCCTATGAGGCACGTAAAGTTGCCCGTCGACCAGCCCTGCCACGTAAGATGTTTGGCTCGCTTTTGACAGGGCTTGGCCTGGCCACCGCAGGCATCGCTGGATTTGGCGCCATCGAAGCAGCCATCTTTGGTGTGCTTGGCACTGTCATTCACAGCTTTGCCTTCGGTTTTGACCCGCTCAAGGACAAAGGCGCGGAAGGTATTGATACCTACCAGACGGACCGGGTCGCGCGCGCTGTTGACGAAGCGGAGAACCACCTGACCGCGATGTCTGACGCGATCAAGCGCGCTGGCAGTCGGCCGATGGAGCGACGGGTCGAGGACTTTCAGAAAACCGCACGCGATCTTTTCCGCACCATTGAGGATGATCCGCGTGACCTGACCTCTGCGCGTAAATACCTTAGCGTTTATTTAAAGGGCGCACGCGATGCGACGGCGAAGTTTGCCGATGTTTACAGCCGCAATCAAAGCGAAGAGGCGCGCACGGGCTATGCGGAATTGCTGGATGATCTGGAACAGAACTTCGCGGCACGCACCCAGAAACTTCTGCAGAACGATCACTCTGATCTGACAATCGAAATCGACGTGTTGCGCGAAAGACTGCAACGCGAAGGCATCAGAAATGATGCGTGAACAAATTTAACGAGGGGAAATACATGTCTGAGACCATCCGTCAAAAAGCCGAGGCCGTATTGGCCGAAGTGAATGAAGTCACCGCAGTGGTGTTGCCAGAGCCAATCGAGGCGAATGCCATTGTGCCGCTCGCGGACGCGGACAAACCCACCAGCGCCGAAATCACAAAGCGCATGGCCGAGCTCGACATGAGCGACACCAACTCCATCGTGACCTTTGGCTCTGCGGCGCAATCTGAGTTGCAAGAAATCAGCCAAGCGATGCTGCAGGACGTACGCAACAAAGACGTGGGTCCAGCGGGCGATAGCCTGCGCAATATCGTGACCACAATCCGTGGTTTCTCTGTTTCCGAACTGGACGTGCGTCGCGAGCGGTCTTTCTGGGAAAAACTCTTAGGCCGCGCCGCGCCATTTGCGAAATTCACTGCGCGCTTTGAAGAGGTCCAAGATCAGATCGACCGGATCACCGAAAACCTGCTGGATCACGAACACACCCTGATGAAAGACATCAAGTCTTTGGATGTGCTCTATGAAAAGACCCTAAGCTTCTATGACGAGTTGGCGCTTTACATCGCAGCAGGCGAAGCCAAGATTGCTGATCTGGATGCCAATGACATCCCAGCCAAAGAAGCTGAGGTGCAAGCGGCAGAGGAAAAAGATCAGGTGATGAAGGCGCAAGAGCTGCGCGACCTACGCGCAGCGCGCGATGATCTAGAACGTCGCGTGCACGACCTGAAGCTGACCCGTCAGGTGACCATGCAGTCCCTGCCCTCTATCCGATTGGTGCAGGAAAACGACAAGTCTTTGGTCACCAAGATCAATTCAACCTTGGTCAACACCGTGCCGCTTTGGGAAACCCAATTGGCACAGGCCGTTACGATCCAACGCTCCGCAGAAGCAGCGGCGGCTGTTCGTGATGCCAATGATCTGACAAACGAGTTGCTGACCGCGAATGCCAAGAACCTGCGTGACAGCAATAAGATGATCCGCGAAGAGATGGAGCGTGGTGTGTTTGATATCGAAGCCGTCAAGCAAGCCAATGCAGATCTGATCGGCACCATCGAGGAAAGCCTGCAGATTGCTGACGAAGGCAAAGCCAAACGCGCGGCAGCAGAAGAAGACCTTAAGGCGATGGAAGCGGAATTGCGCGACACGTTGGCTGCGGCAAAAGCCAAAGCAACAGGTCTGGGCGATACAGTCGCAACTGCAACTGGCGGCGAATAAGACAGTATGGTTCCACGCATCCTGAAATTTTGCCTTTTTGCGGGCGCGCTCAGCGCCTGCACTTTGGCTGATCCGGATGCGCGGTCCCCTAATCCAACTCCGGTGGCCCTGCCCTTGCCCTCGGCGCAACCGTTTGTGCCAAGCCAGCAAAGCGAGGCCATCGCGAAATACTATTCCAATTTGCAAGCAGACCTTTTGGTCCAAGACCTGCTACGCACTGACGGGGGCGGGCCGGATAGCCCCTATACCTCTACGATGCTCGCGCGTAATTTCGAGCGCATTGCCTTTTACGACGAACACCAGATCGGCGCACGTCTTGAAGCATCAGATGGAGGTGCGCGCCGCCTCGCACGTTGGACCGCGCCGATCCGGGTTAAAATCGAATTCGGGCCCAGTGTCAGTGACAACCAGCGCCAAGAGGACAAAGCCACCGTGCAGGCATTTGTTAGCCGCTTGTCAGGCATCACCGGCCACCCGATGCGCGTCAGCCCAATGCGGTCAAATTTTCATGTCTTAGTCATTGGTGAAGACGACCGTGCTGCCATGCAGCCGCGTTTTGCGGCACTTCTGCCAAACCTCTCGCGCATCAATCAATCGCTACTGCAAAACCTGCCGCGCGACATGCATTGCCTGATCATTGTGAACCACGCAGACGGTCCAATGCCAACGATCCAATCCGCCGTCGCCATCGTGCGCGCTGAACACCCAGATCTGCTGCGCAAATCCTGTTTCCACGAGGAAATCGCGCAAGGCATGGGATTGATGAATGACAGCGACCAAGCCCGCCCCTCGATTTTCAACGACGACGATGAGTTCGCCTACCTCACCAGCCACGACGAAAAGCTGTTGCAAATGCTTTACGATCCACGGCTTAACATCGGTATGAGCGCAACTGAGGCGCGGCCCATCGTCAACGAAATGGCGCTCGCCCTAACGGCGGAAAGCCTGTAGTTTCACCTGTGACCAAGTAAGGAGTGTCCAATGGGTATTTTTGATTTTCTGACCGGTGAATTCATCGATGTCATTCATTGGACCGATGACACGCGTGACACCATGGTCTGGCGGTTTGAACGTGAAGGCCATGAGATAAAGTACGGTGCAAAGCTGACCGTGCGCGAGGGGCAATCGGCGGTGTTTGTGCATGAAGGCCAGCTGGCGGATGTGTTTACGCCCGGTCTTTACATGCTTGAAACCAACAACATGCCAATCCTGACAACGCTTCAGCATTGGGATCACGGTTTCAAAAGCCCATTCAAATCTGAAATCTACTTCGTCAACACAACACGCTTTAACGATCTGAAATGGGGCACAAAAAACCCGATCATCGCCCGCGATCCAGAGTTCGGCCCAGTCCGCCTACGTGCCTACGGCACCTACTCGATCCGCGTCTCTGATCCTGCCCGGTTCCTCACGGAAATCGTGGGCACCGATGGTGAATTCACCATGGACGAAATCTCGTTCCAGATCCGCAACATCATCGTTCAGGAATTCTCTCGGGTCATCGCAGGCGCAGGCATTCCGGTGCTGGATATGGCGGCAAATACCGCTGAATTCGGCAAGATCGTCGCTGAGGCGATTGATCCAGTGATTGCGCAATACGGATTGTCGATCCCAGAGCTTTACATTGAAAATATCTCTCTGCCGCCAGCGGTAGAGCAAGCACTGGATGACCGCACATCACGCGGCATTGCGGGCAACCTGAATGATCACATGAAATGGAAAGCCGCCGAAGCTGTTGGCAACGGTGGCGGTGCCGGTGATGCCATGGGAATGGGAATGGGCGCAGCCATGGGTCTGCAGATGGCGCAAGGCATGATGGGCGGCCAGCCGGGCCCTTGGGGGCAAGCACCCCAAGCAGCGCAACCTGCCCCACCGCCTCCGCCGGTCGAACATGTTTGGCATATTGCCGAAAACGGCAAAACCACGGGCCCATTCTCCAAAGCACGTTTGGGTCAGATGGCTGCTGATGGCACGCTGACGCGCGAAACCTATGTCTGGACCGCGGGTCAAGACGGCTGGTTGGCGGCCGGAGATGTGCAAGAACTTGCACAGCTCTTCACCGTGATGCCACCGCCTCCGCCGCCTGGTGCATAATCCCTAACGCAACACATTCGTCCGGACGACCATGACCAACATGCCGCCCCCCGCCCCTGCGCCCGAAACGACGCATCGTTTTCCGTGTGATCAATGCGGGGCGGATTACCGGTTTGCGCCGCGAGAGAAGCAATTGGTTTGCGACCATTGCGGCTCCACCGCTGACATGCCCGAGCTCGGCCCGTGGCAGGGCTCAATCAACGAGCTCGACTTCAAAGCAGCCATCAACAACCTTTTGCCTGCGCAAGAGATTGAAGAGACCCGGATTTCCAAATGCCCCAACTGCGCCGCGCAGGTGGAGTTTGACGAGGTCACCCACTCTTCTGAGTGCCCATTCTGTGCGACACCCGTGGTGGTCGATACGGGCACCCATCGTCAGATCAAGCCAAAGGGCGTTTTGCCTTTTGCGCTGGACGAACGGGCGGCCAACCGCGCCATGACGGATTGGTTGGGTAAGCTGTGGTTTGCCCCCAATGGCTTGCAGGAATACGCGCGCAAGGGTCGTAAGATGGACGGCATCTATGTACCCTATTGGACCTTTGATGCGGACACCAAGTCCAGCTATCGCGGCGAGCGCGGCACTGAATACCACGAAACACGCACCGTCATGCGTGACGGAAAACAAGAGCAGCAGCGCGTGACCAAAGTGCGTTGGCGCGCAGTCTCTGGCCAGGTAGCGCGGTTCTTTGATGATGTGCTGGTCCTGGCCTCAAAAAGTCTGCCCAAACGCTTTACGGATGCTCTAGAGCCATGGGATCTTGGCGCAATGGAGCCCTACCGCCCAGAATTCCTCGCCGGATTTCGAGCCGAGGGCTACTCGGTCGAGTTGGAAGAGGGTTTTGTTGAAGCCCGCGCCCATATGGACCGGGTCATTCATCGCGATGTGAAATTTGACATCGGCGGAGACCGGCAAAGGGTCCATAAGATCGACACGCAGATCTCAGATGTGACCTTTAAGCACGTCCTGCTGCCGGTCTGGATGGCTGCCTATAAGTACCGCGGCAAGACCTACCGTTTTGTGGTCAACGGACGCACCGGCCGGGTTCAGGGCGAACGCCCTTGGTCTGCTTGGAAAATCGCTATTGCGGTGGTATTTGGCGCAATCATCGCGGCGGGCGTGGGTTACGTCGTCGCAATGAACCAATAAGATCATAAGGTTAAGAACATGCGTGCATTGATTCAACGGGTTTCCGAGGCTGCAGTCCGTGTGGATGGCGAAGTTGTCGGAGAGATCGAGCACGGCCTTCTGGTGCTGATTTGTGCCATGAAGGGGGACACCAATGCTGAGGCGGATCGTCTGGCAGCCAAGATCAGCAAGATGCGCATTTTCACCGACGAGAACGGCAAGATGAACAAGTCTGTGCTGGATATCGGCGGCAGCGCCTTGGTGGTGAGCCAATTCACCCTATCTGCGGACACCAAAAGCGGCAATCGCCCCGGTTTCTCATCGGCCTGCGGCGCTGAAGACGGCAATGCGTTCTACGAGTATTTCGCGAGTGCGTTGGCTGAAACAGGTGTACCCATCGCCAAAGGCATCTTTGGCGCGGATATGAAAGTGTCACTGGTGAATGATGGCCCTGTCACGATCTGGATCGATACCGATCAGTGGTCGTAGGGTGGGGTTTCACCCCACCTGCAATCAGACCGACAGCGTCGCCTCAATCGCTTTTTTCCAACCCGCATAGCGATCTTCGCGATACGGCGCCTGCATCTTTGGCTCAAAGGTTCGGTCGAGCGCCCATTGCGCAGCGAATTCTTCTTGGGATGGGTAAACCCCTGCCCGCATTCCAGCCAGCCATGCGACCCCCAAAGCGGTGCTTTCCAGAACCGTCGGCCGATCTACAGGCGCGCCGGTAATGTCCGCAAGGAACTGCATCGTCCAATCGCTGGCGGTCATGCCGCCATCCACCCGCAGTTTTGCTTCGCTTTCGCCGCCCATATCACCCTGCATCGCTTCCAAAAGATCGCGGGTTTGGAAACCAACACTCTCCAGTGCAGCCCGTGCAAATTCAGCAGGCCCAGACCCACGGGTCAGGCCGTAGATCGCCCCGCGGCAGTCCGGCGCCCAATATGGCGCCCCAAGCCCCGTGAAGGCTGGCACAAGGATCAAATCTTGTGATTTATCAGCAGATTCAGCCAGTGCTTGGGTCTCTTTGGCGTCTTCAATAATGCCCAACCCGTCGCGGAGCCATTGCACCACGGCCCCTGCAATAAAGATCGCGCCTTCCAGCGCGTAGGTTGGTTTCCCATCTAGCTGATAAGCGATGGTCGTGAGCAAACGGTTTTGAGAGGTGACCGGTTTATCCCCAGTGTTCAGCAAAGCGAAACACCCGGTTCCGTAGGTGGATTTAAGCATCCCCGGTTCAAAACACGCATTGCCGATGGTCGCGGCTTGCTGGTCACCTGCAACGCCAAGAATTGGCACTTCTGCACCAAACACACCGGCATCCGTCACGCCAAAATCTGCTGCACAATCAAGCACTTCTGGCAGGATCGCTTGTGGCACATCCAGCAAAGAACATATTTCTGAAGACCACTCACCGTTATGAATGTCATAGAGCATCGTCCGCGCAGCGTTGGTCGCATCGGTCACATGACGCTTGCCTGCCGTGAGTTGCCAAATGATCCAGCTGTCCACTGTGCCAAAGGCCAATTGCCCCAGCCGCGCGCGGGCGTGCAGACCTTCGTTATGGTCCAAAATCCACTTCACTTTGGTGGAAGAAAAATAAGGATCCAGCAAAAGCCCTGTGGTCTTGGTGATCAGGGCTTCATGGCCCTCTGATTTTAAGATCCGGCAGATGTCAGCTGTACGGCGGTCTTGCCAGACGATGGCGTTATGTACAGGCTCGCCGGTTTCGCGATCCCAAATCAAGGTGGTTTCCCGCTGATTGGTAATCCCAATTGCGGTGATGTCCCCCATCTCAAGCCCCGCCTTGGCAACAGCGTCTTTGCAGGTCGCCAAAGTGGTGTTCCACAGATCCTTGGGATCATGTTCCACCCAGCCCGATTGCGGGAAATGTTGAGGGAATTCCTCTTGCGCACTGGCCACGATCTTCATCTGCGCATCAAACACGATGGCGCGGCTGGAAGTTGTGCCTTGATCGATGGCCAGAATATGCGTCATTTGGGTCCCCTCCTCACGGTCTTGCCTGTCCTCAGCATTGCGAAAGACAGGCTAAAACCAAAATGCCAAAGAATATGCAGGAGGCAATGGTGACGGTTTGATCCGTCACTTTCCTCCCACACAGTGTTTCAACATGTGTTAGCGGCAACATGCGCGTTTGAAAAGACATGAACTTAAAAACAACATGCCTTTTCTAAAACGAATGGAGGAATTAGCCGTCCACCCACTCCCAAGGTCGCGTAAAGGACCCCAAGACGTTGCCAACGGCGGCGTCATCGGCACCATTCTTGGCCAAACGTGCCACCAGGCCGCGTTTCTTATCGTCGATAACCTCAGAGACCCGCGCAGGAACGCCCGCCTCTTCTAAAGCAGCATCATAGATGCGCGTAATTGCCATTTTGCGCAGGTCCGGTTTGAACACTTTGCCCACAGCGGTCTTTGGCAACTCAGTCAGCACTTCTACATGCTTTGGATGCGCTGCCCGCTCGTGAACCAATGTCTTTGCGTGGCTCAGCAGTTCCTCTGAGGTCACCTCAGCCCCTTCGACCAGCTCCACATAGGCACAAGGCAATTCGCCTGAATGGCTATCGGGCTGACCGATTGCACCTGCCATTGCGACGGCTGGGTGCTGCGCCAAAGCTTCTTCAATTTCGGCTGGATCGATATTGTGGCCGCCCCGAATGATCAGGTCTTTCGCGCGCCCCGTGATCCAAAGATAGCGATCTTCATCGATGCGACCGAGGTCACCGGTGCGCAGATATTTATCGGCATGGAACAAATCCGCGTTTTTATCCGCTTCGGTGTAGGTGTGCCCCGCATAGACACCCGGGTTAGAAATGCAAATCTCACCGATCTCGTCGGTTGCACATTCAACGGGACCATCCGCGGTCTGCTTGATGATCCGCACATCGGTGTGAGGGAATGGAATACCGACAGAGCCCACCTTCTTCTCACCGCTCGGTGGGTTGCAAGACACAAGACAGGTTGCTTCGGTGAGGCCATAGCCTTCGACAATGGTCACCTTGGAGGCTTCTTCAAAACGCTTGAAAAGCTCCATTGGCATTGGGGCGGAGCCTGAGAAAGCCACTTTGACGGAAGAGATATCCGCATCCACCGGGCGCTGCATCAAGGCAGATACTGCCGTTGGAACGGTAATGACAAAGCTGATCTTCCAGCGTTCAATAAGCTTCCAAAAATTGTCAAAGACGCCATCGCCGCGATAGCCCTGCGGGGTTGGAAAGACCACGTGAGCACCCGATGCAATCGCGGACATCATGATCACCTGAACCGCAAATACGTGGAACAAGGGCAGCGGACACATGATCGTGTCTTCTTCGGTAAAGAGCAGCGTATCGCCCAGCCAACCGTTATAGACCATGCCATCGTAACGGTGCTGCGCCACTTTCGGCATGCCGGTGGTGCCGCCAGTGTGGAAATAAGCCCCCACCCGGTCGCCTGCACTGTCTTCAAAATCCAGCGTGGTGTTGTGCTTTGCCATTTCTTTACGGAAATCCAGCACTTCCGCATGGTGCTCGCCATCATTTTTGGGGCGGATCAACGGAACGATCCAGCTCTTCGGCGGCGTCAGATAGCGCAGCAGGTCTACTTCAAGAACGGTGTGGACGTGCGGCGCATGACGCACCGCCTCAGTCACTTTCTGAGGCAGATCGGTCTTGGGGAACGCCTTCAGCGTCACGACAACCTTGGCATCAGTCTCACGCAAAATCGACGCGATCTGCTCTGGTTCCAGCAGCGGGTTGATCGGGTTCGCAATGCCCGCAATCATCCCACCAAAAAGCGCGAACAGCGTTTCGTTGGCGTTTGGCAATACATAGGCGACGGTATCATTCTCGCCGACACCGAGGCTGCGAAACAGATTGGCAGCCTGAACGGTAAACCTGTGCAATTCGTCCCAAGTCAAAGTCTCCGCTTTGTCTTTTGGACCGGACGTCAATTGGTAACTCACCGCAGGCCGGTTCGGGAACCGATCTCGCGCGTGGGTAAGGAATTGATACATGGTTTTAGAAACGTCACGCTCTTCCCACGGCATTTCCTGCTCAATGGCGTCGCGATCTGCACAAGATGCAAAATTCATTAGGTCCTCCCTCAGTCAGCGCCACCCCTTCTCCCCGGGTGGTTTTGGCGTTTACCGAATGTGGCAAAATCAGCCTACTCAAGGCAAGCTTACCCGCAGGTCAACTTTAGTGCGAACGTTACGTCGAACAAGAGGATTCAACACTCGAATTAATCCTAAACCCCAGTCCGCGCTTTCTTTTTGGCTCAAATATCCTGGGGGAGTGGGAACGCAGTTCGCACGGGGGCGAAGCCCCCTCGGAACCAAAAGTTGGGCAAAGACCCAATACCTTATGCGGCAACTCCATCTGTGAACTGCAAACGCGCCAGTTTGGCATAAAGTCCATCCTCAGCGACCAATTCATCATGACGCCCCTGCGCCACAATACGCCCCTGATCCATAACAATAATCCGGTCAGCCTTTTTCACCGTCGCCAAACGGTGGGCGACAATAATGGTGGTGCGTGTTTCCGCCAGCCCCTCAACCGCTTGCTGCACAAGCCGCTCGCTTTCTGCGTCCAATGCAGAGGTTGCCTCATCCAGCAACAAGACCGGTGCATCCCGCAGGATTGCGCGTGCAATGGCGATACGCTGCTTTTGGCCACCGGATAGCATCACTCCGCGCTCGCCCACATAGCTGTCATAGCCTTCAGGCAATTTAGCAATAAACTCATGCGCAGCCGCGGCTTGGGCAGCGGCCTCCACTTCCCCATCTGTCGCGTCCGGACGGCCAAAGCGAATGTTTTCTCGCGCGGTATCTGCAAAAATCACTGGATCCTGAGGCACCAGAGCAATGTTTTGGCGGAAATGCGTGCGCTCCATTTCGTTCAGCGCGACCCCGTCGAGACGCACCTGACCTGACAAGGGATCATAGAAACGCTGAATCATCTGAATGATGGTGGTCTTACCCGCCCCGGATGGTCCGACAAAAGCGACGGTTTCACCGGGCCTGATCGTGATGCTTACGTCTTGCAAGGCCGGAATATCTGGTCGCGCAGGATAGTTGAAGTTCACATTCTCAAAGGTGATCTCACCACGAACCGTATCACCAAGCTCGACCGGACTTTCTGGATCAAGAACCGTATCTTCTGCTTGCAGCAGTTCCACCAAACGCTCCGTCGCGCCAGCCGCACGTTGTAACTCGCCCCAGATCTCTGACAGCGCCGCCACAGAGCCCGCCACCATCACTGCGTAAATCACAAATTGGATCAAAACCCCTGGGCTCATATCGCCGACACGCACATCATGCGCGCCGATCCAAAGCACTCCAACCACGCCGGAGAAAATCAGGAAGATCACGATCGAGGTCATCAAAGCCCGTGTATTCACTCGGCGCAGCGCAGCTCCCAACGACAGGTCAGTAATGTCCACAAACTTCTGGCGGCTATCGGCTTCATGGGTAAAGGCCTGCACCGTCTGCACCGCTGTCAGCGTCTCAGAGGCGTTGCCAGAGCTTTCAGCAATCCAATCTTGGTTCTCACGGGAAAGCTTACGCAAGCGCCGTCCCAAAACAACGATCGGCACAATCACCATTGGCACGATCAACAGCACAAGCCCTGTCAACTTGGCCGAGGTGAACAGCATCAACACCAAACCGCCCAGCAAAAGCAGCACATTGCGCAGCGCCACGGAAATCGAGCTGCCAATCACAGAGAGGATCAAGGTCGTATCCGTGGTGATGCGGCTCAGCACTTCACCGGTCATGATCTTTTCATAAAACGCGGGGCTCATGCCCATCACGCGCTCAAAAACCGCTTTGCGAATGTCGGCCACGACCCTTTCGCCCAGCTTAGTCACAAGCATGTAGCGCAGCGCTGTGCCAATCGCCAAAAGTCCGGCGATTGCAATGGCTGACAGGAAGTACTGATCCAGCAAAGCCGCGTCAGCAGCGCGGAAATTATCCACCACCCGGCGCACCGCCATTGGCATGATCAAGGAAATTGTCGCTGTGAGCACCAGCGCCATCCCAGCGAAAATCGCCAAGAATCGGTATGGCTTGATAAACGGGGCCAACTGGCGCAAGGCGCCTACATCCTTGGACTTTTCCCGTTCATCTTCGGTTTTTGCTGGCTGAGGTGAGCGCGCCATCTGGTCCCCTTTGCGTGGCTTAAGTCGTTAGTGGCAACCGGATCAAAGGAGGTCAAGAGGCGCCTATGTCACGGGTGAATGTCGCAGCGACATATTTGGATCAAACAATGCGATTTCAACCATCATGAAAACCGAACATTTTTGCCCCCTTGTCTGCCCGCCTCAAATGCCCATAGGGTGCCCCTTGCGGAATTTAGCGCATCTTTGGGCAGCGGAGAGACCCATATGCGCGCGATTCCGTTTGGGAGAGACACATGGCATCGCTTCGATACATTCTGCCTTTATTGGCGACAATTGCTCTGTCGGTGATTGGCTTTCAGGTCTCACATTCCCTGTTCACATCCCAAGAACAGGCCCGCGCAGAGGGCCGTCTTTCGCTTTACCGCAGCTCAGTGGTCGCCGAAATCGATCGGTTCTCGCACCTCACCTATGTGCTTGCGCGCGATAGCTTTGTACTGAGCACGGCAGAGGGCGGCGAAACTGATGTGCTCAATAAGCGCCTCAACGGAATGGCCGACGCGGCCGGGCTAGATGCCATTTACCTAATGACCACAGAAGGCCTGACAGTTGCGGCCTCAAACCATGATGACCCTTCTAGCTTTGTCGGCCAAAACTACGGCTTCCGCCCCTATTTCCGCGACGCGCTTGCTGGTGACACGGGTCAGTTCTATGCCATCGGCGCAACGACGGGCCTGCCGGGCTATTTCATCGCGGACCCCGTTCTAAGCGCAGGCGGCACGATAGAAGGCGTGATTGCCATCAAAATCGCCTTCGCCAATCTGGAAGATCGCTGGCGTAACGCGGGTGAACAAGTTTTCTTGGCCAATGAAGATGGCGTTATCCTGTTGTCGTCTCAGCCTGAATGGCGATACCGCACCCTTGGCCCTCTTTCAGATCAACAGCGTGCAACCATCCAACAGGCGCGCCAATTCACTGGCCAGCCGCTTGCCCCGTTAGATTGGAAACAACTCAACGACCAAAAGGCTGAAGTCGCAGGGGTCGAACGCATTTACTTGCGTGCGAACGATCTGCCGCATGGCTGGACATTGCACTATTTCGCAAGTGACGATCAGGCGATTGCGCGCAGTTGGCTGGTTGCCGCGCTCATCGTTCTTCTGGCTGGGGCGCTATTGATCGCCGCCCAAGTGCAACGCGCCCGGCGCGTGGCCCGCGCGCTCGCCCGTTCAGAGAAAGAAGAAGCGATTTTGCGTAGTGCCAATGAACGTTTGGCGGTGGAAATCGATGAGCGTCGGACAGCGGAACGCAGATTGCAGCGCACGCAAAAGGAGCTGGAACAGGCCAGCCGCTTGGCGGCGCTCGGGCAACTGGCGGCCTCCGTGACCCATGAACTGGGCCAACCCATTGCCGCAATGCGCAATCATGTGGCGGCCGCTGAAATCGGTACCAAAGCAGACACGCGGTTCACGGGCAAGATTGGCGGTCTTGTGGACCGGATGGAAGGTATCACCCGTCAGCTCAAGTTCTTTGCCCGCAGCGAAGACGACCCGTTTCAAGACGTGGACCTTTGCGCTGCCATGCGTGCAGCACTGGCATTGGTGGAACCAAATATCACCACCCGCGAAGTCCAAGTGGACCTGACGATACCTAAAACCTCGGTCACCGTCCGCGGCAACCGTTTGCGTTTAGAGCAGGTGATGACGAACCTCCTGCGCAACGCGATTGACGCCATGGAAGACAGCGACGCGCGGGCCTTATCTGTCACGCTGGATCACTCTGATGGCGCTGCTTGGTTTGAAATCCGCGACACAGGCCATGGTTTGGGGGAAGCCACGCTGGCCGACCTGCAGGAGCCCTTTGTCACAAGCCGCGAGAGCGGCCAAGGCATGGGGCTTGGCCTTGCGATCTCTGCCAGTATCGTAAACGATCACGGTGGCCAAATGACCGCGCGCAATGCCCAACGGGGCGGCGCGGTGTTCCGCGTGACCCTGCCCATAGCTTTGAGCGAGACTTGATCGATGAGCGACCCTTCCCCATTCCGCATTTTGGTCATTGATGACGACACAGGCATGCGTCAATCCTTGGTGGATCTCTTGGAAGCTGCCGAGTGGCAGGTGGAGGCGCTTTCCCGCGCTTCCAAAGTGGCTGATCACCTGAAAGGGTCCGTGCCAGATGTGATCCTGTCTGATGTGCGCATGCCGGGCATGTCCGGGCTGGAACTGCTCGCCAGTCTGGATGCAGAAGCACCTCCGGTGGTTCTTATCAGTGCCCATGGCGATATCCCTATGGCAGTGGAAGCCATGCAAAACGGCGCGTACAGTTTCCTGGAAAAGCCATATGAGCCACGTCGTTTGCTGACAGCCCTGCGCCACGCAGCAGAACAGTCCCGCATGCGTCTCAGCAATGAAAGGCTAAAAGAGCGCCTCTATCGTCTGTCCGGTCTCGACCGAATTTTGCTTGGCGAGACCGAAGACGTCGCCAATCTGCGCAGAGACATCCTTGATTTCGCGGAAACCGACGTGGCGATTTTGGTCGAAGGAGAAACGGGCACAGGCAAAGAACTCGTTGCCCGTGCGCTGCACGATCTTGGCAAACGGCCCGATGCGCCCTTCCTCGCGGTCAATTGCGCCGCGCTTTCCTCGGACCGTTTTGAAAGCGAGATGTTTGGCGTGGAAGGTCAGAACAAAGGGCGCCTTGTGGCTGCGTCAGGCGGCACGTTATTTTTAGATGAGATCTGTGCCTGCCCCCTCGAAGTGCAAGCAAAATTGCTGCGCGTCATTGAAGACAAAGAAGTCCTGCCCATAGGCGCAAGCACGCCAATCCCCGTGGACTTCCGCGTGCTTTCGGCCACCAACCAAGATGTCAGCGCTTCCGTCACCGACGGACGCCTCCGCCAAGACCTGCTGTTCCGCATCAATACGGTCACCATAACCGTGCCGCCTTTGCGTCAACGCCCGGATGACCTGACCATATTGGCCGCGCATTTCTTGGCGGAATATGCACGTATTTATGAAATCGAAGCACCAGAAATCCTGCCCGAAGACCTGACGGCGATGCTCGCCCATAACTGGCCCGGCAATGTGCGCGAACTGCGTCATGTCTGTGAGCGCCGGGTGTTGTCTGCCCGTCGCGGCGCAGGGTCTTTGGCCCAATCGATTTCTGGTGGCTCACAGATGGATGACCTCCCCGCCACGCTTCGCGAAGCCGTGGCCGCACTAGAGCGGGAGTTGATTGCCAAAGCGGTCCGGTCTCACGAAGGCCGCATGGACGCAGCAGCCGAGGCACTTGGCATTGGGCGACGGACTTTGAATGAAAAAATCGTGAAGCTTGGCTTGGACAAAGACGCATTGCTTTAAGATCGATGCACCCTCGCATCGCTTACTCAAATTAGGTCTTTTAATTGTTTTAGAATAATTCTAAATTGAGCACATACGTGACCAAATTAGCGATCCAGACGTATTCAGCGTCCGGATTTCTGCGACAATCGAGGCTGCTATGGACCCTGTCATTTATGTCTTTCTCGCTGCATTGATTACGGCTTTGGCCACGGGCCTTGGCCCTTTGCCTTTCGTCATCTGGCGCAGCATGTCGCCGAAAGCTGTTTCCATCTGCAATGGGATTGCGGCGGGCTTGATGATTGCGGCCAGTTTCAGCCTGCTTCAGGAAGGTATGGCCCTTAGCCCGACACGGACGATCCTAGGATTAGTCGGTGGCTTTGTCTTTATCGCAATCAGCCATCAAATCATTGAACGCTACGACAATTTTCACATCGGCGATATCGTGGGGGCAGACGCGGTCAAAATGCTCATGATCGTTGGCATTATGACACTGCATTCTGCCGCTGAAGGGGTGGGCGTCGGCGTTGCCTACGCTGGAGAAGGCAACCTGGGCGAATTCATCACGGCGGCGATTGCGATTCATAACATTCCGGAAGGCCTAGCCATTGCGCTTGTACTGGTGCCGCGGGGCGCGAAGGTCTGGCAAGCCATGGGGTGGAGCGTCTTTTCAAGCTTGCCCCAGCCCCTCTTGGCGGTTCCCGCGTTCATGTTTGTGACCTTTTTCACGCCATTCTTGCCCATTGGTTTGGGACTTGCCGCTGGAGCCATGATTTGGATGACCCTTTCTGAGTTGATCCCAGAAGCGTTGGAAAACGCCACAAGCCCCATGATCGCAAGCGCCGTGACCATGTCGATTGCTGGCATGCTGCTCTTTGAACTGCTGTTGCGTGCGGTCTAACTAGCGTCGCGAGACCGCTCTGCGGAAATCCGCAGAGCAATCTCTTTTCTGACGGCATTTTCCTTCATAGCGCGGCAACCATTCGCATTGTTAATCTTTCCCCACATCAACGCATGATTGGGAGGATCACATGCGATATTCACTAAAGGCTGCAGCAATTGCAGCAGTGACTGTTACCTTTGCCACCGAAGCCGCAGCGACATCATGGGACGTGTCCCTTTGGGGCAAACGTCGCGCCTTCACAGAGCACGTGGAAAAGCTTGCTGAACTGGTCAGCGAAAAGACCGGCGGCGAGTTCACTTTGAACATCAGCTATGGCGGCCTGTCTAAGAACCGCGAGAACCTGGACGGTATCTCCATCGGCGCGTTTGAAATGGCGCAGTTCTGCGCGGGCTACCACCGCGACAAGAACCCATCCATCACCGTTCTGGAGCTGCCATTCCTTGGCGTTGCATCGCTGGAGCAAGAGATCGAGCTGTCCAAGGCAGTTTACAGCCACCCGGCCACTCAAGAAGACCTGGGGCGTTGGAACGCAACGCTTCTGATGCCGTCCCCACTGCCTCAATACAACATCGTCGGTGTCGGTGTGGCGCCTGCGACACTGGCAGATTTCGAAGGTCTGTCCGTGCGCGCAACCGGTGGTATCGGTGCTGCGATGGAGACCATTGGCGCGGTGCCAACTTCCATGTCCGCATCCGAAGTACGTCAAGCTATGGACAGCGGCGTTGTGAAAGCGGTGAGCTTCGCACCACATGCGCATATGTCATTTGGCACCATTGAAAATGGCAAATGGTGGACCACCAACCTGAACCCAGGCACCGTAAACTGCCCGGTTGTTGTGAACACCGATGCGCTTGCTGATCTGCCTGACGCCCACCGTGACGCGCTGCTTGGATCCATCGACGAAGCGCTGGATCACTACGTGGACAACTACAACAACAACACAATGGCGGCATGGGGCCCAGCGCTGGAAGAGCGTGGCATTTCTCAGGTGACTTTCGCTGACTCAGAAATCGCAGCCTTCAAGGAAGCTGCAGCTGCACCTGCCGCAGCCGCTTGGATCGAAGACAACACGGCCCGCGGCCTGCCAGCGCAAGAGCTATACGATCTTGTCACCGGCATGATCGCAAAAGGCATGTAATCCGCAAACGCAATGAAGCCCGCGCTGATCACCCTTTCAGCGCGGGTTTCTTTCGGTTTCACCCGACATAATAGGAGAACATGGCATGGCCGGTTCCTCTTTGGTTCTGTCTGATGACAGCCTGCTTAGCCGCATCGACCAGCGGCTTTATCGACTAGAACGTATCTTTGCTTTGATCAGTGGATTGGCGGTTTTCTCGCTCATGATCTTGGCGGTGATTTCAGTTTCCGGTCGCAACTTTTTTAACCAACCCCTGCCCGGCTATGTGGACTGGATCGAACAAGCCATGCCGCTGATTGCATTCATGGGGATTTCGTTCACCCAACGCGATGGCGGGCATATTCGGATGGATATGGTTGTCGGCGCTTTAAAAGGCCGCACGCTTTATTTGGTCGAATTCATCACAACGCTCGCGATCTTCTTGCTGATGGTCCTGCTTGTGTGGGGCACATGGTCCCATTTCGACCGGAGCTTTGACTTTGGAGCCCCCATGTGGAGCCGCGATAGCTCGATGGATATTGCGCTGCCGATCTGGCCCGCAAAACTCATGGCGCCTTTGGCATTTGGGCTCTTGGCAATCCGCCTTGCGCTTCAGCTTGTGGCCTATGCCCGCGCCTTTCTGACAAATGTAGAAAATCCCATTGCCGTGCCTTTGATTGCCGACGCTGCAACACAGGCCGCCATGGAAGCCGAGCAAGTCTCGGGCAATGAGAAATAGGACGACAACACAATGGAACCTATCGATATTGGACTTGTCGTCACCGGGGGCATGTTGGTGCTGGTTGTTCTGGGCATGCGCGTGGCGTTTGCTGCGGGCATGGCGGGCATGATCGGATTGATTTTGATCTTCTGGGCCAAGTCCGGCTATGATCCCGCACGATTTGAAAAAGCCCTGACCGTCGCGGTGAAAACTGCAGGCCAAGTGCCCCATTCAAAGATCTCTAGCCAAGCGCTTAGCCTGATCCCAACCTTCATTCTGATTGGCTACCTCGCCTATTACGCGGGCCTGACAAAGGCCCTTTTTGAAGCGGCGAAGAAATGGCTCGCTTGGGTGCCCGGAGGACTGTCCGTCTCGACCGTTTTCGCAACGGCAGGCTTTGCCGCGGTATCCGGTGCGTCAGTTGCAACATCGGCCGTCTTTGCCCGGATCGCGATCCCTGAAATGCTCAAGATTGGTTACGACAAGCGGTTCGCCGCTGGGGTTGTCGCTGCGGGGGGGACACTTGCATCCCTGATCCCTCCCTCAGCGATCCTCGTGATCTACGCCATCATTGTTGAACAAGACGTGGGCAAACTGCTGCTGGCTGGCTTCATCCCCGGCGCATTCTCTGCGCTGATCTATGGGCTTTTGATCATCGGCATGGCGCTGACCATCAAAGGCTTTGGCCCAGCGGTCAGTGGCTTTACGTGGAAAGAGCGTTTCCTCGCCCTGCCCCCAGCCCTACCAATCGTCTTTGTCGTCGTGACCATCATCTTCTTTGTCTACAACCCGTTTGGCGGAGACGCTTGGGGCACGCCGACTGAAGGCGGCGCGATCGGGGCCTTCGTGGTCTTCCTCATGGCGCTCGTCCAAGGCATGCGCTGGCCACAACTGAAAGAAGCCTTGCTTGAGACCGCAAAGCTTTCCGTCATGATCTTCACCATCATCTGGGGCGTTCTGATCTACGTGCGGTTCTTGGGCTTTGCGGACCTGCCGGGTGCGTTCTCTGACTGGATCACCAGCTTGACCATGTCGCCCATGCTGATCCTGATCTGCATCCTTCTGGCCTACGCCGTCTTGGGCATGTTCATGGACGCCATCGGCATGCTTCTGTTGACCCTACCTGTGGTCTACCCAGCGGTTATGGCTCTGAATGGCGGAGAGTTCGTTTCAGCCGCTGAAAGCACATTCGGCATGAGCGGACCCATGTGTGCGATCTGGTTTGGCATCTTGGTCGTGAAAATGGCCGAGTTCTGCCTAATCACCCCGCCGATCGGCCTGAACTGCTTTGTGGTCGCCGGTGTGCGCGATGATCTGAGTGTGCAAGACGTGTTCAAAGGCGTCACGCCTTTCTTCATTGCCGACGCGATCACCATCGCGTTGTTGGTGGCCTTCCCAATGATTGTGCTTTGGCTACCGGGACAAGTTTAGAATTCAGGGTCCACCCATTCAAACCTGAATTCACGTGGCCATCCAACGACAGTTGGGTGGCCTTTTTCCTTTGGTGCAACAGTGAAGCGAACGCACCGTCACAACCGAAAACCCCTGACAGGCGTCATTCCCTATGATCAACTCATCGCGATAACGCCATCAAACCAAAGGTGCCGCATGCCACAGCCAGACCACATCTCTGTCTTTGACCTTCCTGAATATGAAGCTTTGGACGATGAGACGAAGAAATACTTCGACATTTGCGTGGAAAAGCTCGGCATGGTGCCAAACGTGTTGGCCACCTTTTCGTTTAACCTGGAAAAGCTGCGGAACTTCTCCAACTATTATAACACGTTAATGCTCGCCCCCTCAGGCCTCTCAAAGCTAGAGCGCGAGATGGTGGCAGTGGTCGTGAGCTCCGCCAACCGATGCTTCTATTGCCTTGTGGCCCATGGCCAAACGGTGCGCGCATTATCCGGCGACCCTGAGCTTGGTGAGATGATGGTGATGAACTATCGGGTTGCCAAACTGTCGGATCGACAACGCGCCATGCTCGATTTTGCGTGGAAACTCACGAAAACACCATTTGATGTGGGTGACACGGATAGAGAGGCGTTGTCAGCGGCGGGTCTCAGCCAGGAAGAGATCTTTGATCTGGCGGACGTGATCGGGTTCTTCAACATGTCCAATCGCTTCGCCATCGCATCAGACATGATGCCGAACCGAGAGTATCATGGAATGGATAGGTCAGTTTCAGACAAAAGCTAATCCAGCACCCAATTTCGCGCTTTCACTATTGACCTCGGAATCTGGATAAAATAGGTCCTATTTCTACCGAGCGGGTATGGTGAAATGGTATCATAAGAGCCTTCCAAGCTTAAGGTGCGGGTTCGATTCCCGCTACCCGCTCCAACACTCTTCCTTTTGAAATCAGAGCTCTACCGCTTGTTCTTAATTGATCTGCACCACTTTGCCCGGGTTCAGGATATTGTCCGGATCCATTGAGCGTTTCAGCATCGCCATCACACCATAAGCCGCGCCATTTTGCGCTTCCATATATGCGATTTTTCCCAAGCCAACACCATGCTCGCCCGTCACCGTGCCCTCGTGCTCAATCGCTACGTGGTTTAGTTCAGATGCCAGCGCTTTGGCGGCTGAAAACTCGACTTCATCCTCGGGATCGATCAGAATTTGCAGGTGAAAGTTCCCGTCCCCAACATGCCCGACAATCGGAGAGATAAGCCCCGCCTCGGCAATCTTATCTTTTGCGATGCGAATACAATCAGCCAAGGCGGAGATCGGCACACAGCAATCCGTCAAAACGGCAGATCCCTGTGGGCGAAGGGAGCGCGCCGCATAATAGGCGTTGTGTCGCGCCGCCCATAAGCGATTGCGATCCTCGGTTTTCTTAGCCCACTCAAAATCAGTGGCACCCAGATCCTCGGCAATATCTTTGAAACTCTCGACCTGTTCCGCAACCCCAGCCGGCGAGCCATGGAATTCAAGAAACAGATGCGGTTTTTCAGGCAGATCGAAGCTGTCATTATAGCTGTTCAGCGCCTTGATCTGGACTTCATCAATCAACTCGATCCGTGCCATGGGCAGACCGATTTGGATTGCAAGGATGACGCTTTGGACCGCGTTATCAATATCTTCAAAGGCGCAGGTGGCGGCCGAGATGCTTTCAGGCTGACCAAACAGGCGCACGGTTAGTTCGGTGATAATCCCCAGCGTGCCTTCTGACCCCACAAAAAGATGGGTCAGGTCATACCCCGCCGAGGACTTTTTGGCGCGGGTGCCTGTCCGAATGATGCTGCCATCTGCGGTGACCACCTCCAGCGCCAGAACATTCTCTCGCATAGTGCCATAGCGCACGCTGTTGGTGCCCGATGCCCGTGTTGCGGCCATCCCGCCCATCGTCGCGTCCGCGCCGGGGTCGACGGTGAACATCAATCCGGTATCGCGCAGCTCTGTATTCAGTTCCGTCCGCGTCACGCCGGGCTGCACAACCGCATCAAGGTCCTCGGCATGGATCGCCAGCACTTTGTTCATCCCCATCATATTGAGGCTCACACCACCTTTGACGGGCACCACATGCCCTTCAAGCGAAGACCCCACCCCATAGGCCACAATCGGGCATTTATGGCGCGCGCAAATCTTAACGATTTCAGAGACTTCCTGTGTGCTTTCCGGAAAGGCCACCGCGTCTGGCAGAACCGGAGTTGTGTAGGCTTCGTCATGGCTATGCGTCTCACGCACCGATTGGCCTTGGGACAGACGATCCCCCAAAAGGTCTTTCAGTTCAGCAATGGCTTCAGCGTGATTGGTCATGTCTCTTCCCTTAGTCCCTGCAACGCGATGGCTGCGGGCAACAAAGAACAAGGGAGACGCTAGGTTGTCCAGAGTGTCGGGGATTAAAAACGCCAAAACCCCGGCTCCAAACGCAAAAAACCCGGCGTTGTCGCCGGGCTTTCTTTAGCATGTGAACGCTTTAGTAAACGTCGCGCTGGTAACGATGGGAAGAGCTGAGCATGTCCATGTAAGCGTCCGCCTCCTCCGCGGACTTGCCGCCATGTTCTTGGATTACTTCGCGCAGGGCTTTGTCGACGTCAGACGCCATGCGGCTTGCGTCACCGCAGATGTAGATCGCGGCGCCCTCTTCCAGCCAATCATAGATTTCTTTGCCATCTTTCTTAAGCAAGGTCTGAACGTAAACCTTCTCAGATGTGTCACGGGACCAAGCGAGGCTGGCTTTGTTAAGCACTTCGCTTTCACACCACGCTTCGATCTGGTCGCGGTACAGGTAATCGCAGGCTTCGTGCTGATCCCCAAAGAAGAGCCAGTTCTTTCCTTCCGCACCGCGGGCTTCGCGTTCTTCAAGAAAGGCGCGGAACGGCGCAATGCCTGTGCCCGGCCCGATCATGATCAAAGGCACGTTATCATCATCTGGAATGTGGAAATGCGCGGATTTTTGGACGTAAACGCCCACCATTCCACCTTCTGCCAAACGCTCGCCCAAGTAAGTGGAGGCCACCCCTTTGCGGTCGCTGTCATGCAGATTGTAGCGCACTTCACCCACGGTCAGGTGAACCTCGCCCGGATGGGCTTTGGGGCTGGAGGAAATGGAATATAGACGCGGCTGCAATGGGCGCAGCCCATCCACGAGGCTTTGTGGAGATAGCCCCTCAAGGCTTTCACCCTTCAGCAGGTCAATGATCTGAGCATCGTCCGCGACGCTCTCAAGCCCCCAGGCTTCCAGGGTCTTTGGCGTCACTGTGGTTAAGTCCAACCGGCTCATCAGGGCTGACTTGAGGCTCGCAGGCCCGGCTTTAAGCTCAACCGCTTCTTTTCCGGTGAATCCAGTCGCCGCGAGGATCGCCGCCACTTCGTGATTACAATTCATCGGCCAAACACCAAGCGCATCTCCAACCGCGTAATCCAGATCAAGCCCACCCCCTGCGAGAGAAAGCTCGATATGGTTCACACATTTTGCAGAGTCCGCGCCGCTCAAACGCTCGGACACCATCAAGCTAGACATAAAGGGATGGTTCTTATCGAATGCGGGCCCGGCTGCGGTCACAGGTTCCGGTGCCGCACTTGCGCCAGCCGCCGCTTGGAAAGCCTCGCTTGCGAAAGCCCCGTCGCGCCATTGGGCGTAATCGTCGTCAAAGTCTACATCGCAGAAAATTGGGTCCGAGGCGCGCGTCGCGCCCAATTCGCCCAAGCGGCGATCGATGTCGCGTGCGGCTTTGTTGAACTCTGCATAGCTGGAGTCGCCCAATCCACACACACTAAAGTTCAGCGTCTCTGGCAGAGGCATCGCCGCCTCATCCATCAATGCAGCATAGAATTTCGCAGCGTTGTCGGTGGGTTCCCCTTCTCCAAAGGTCGCAGCAAGGATCAAAACGTGGTTTGCTTCAGCCAGATCCGCCGGGGTTTTGTCATCCAGCGCCGAAACCTCAGCTTCAAACCCCTGAGTCTTCGCGAATTTCCGAAGGTCCTTGGAAAGGGCTTCGGCATTACCTGATTGGGACCCGTAAAGAACCGTCAATGCGGTGCCCACCTCAGCTTCTGCGCCGGCGTCTGCCGCATTGGCCACCGCGTGCAAGCCGCTGAGCAAACCATTCAACCATTGGCGCTGCGCGTCGTTAAACGGCGCGTCTTCGCCGATAAAGGCCGATGGCGCTTGGGATTGGGTCTGGCCAATTGCAACGGCGAGATTCTTGATCAGATTTGGGTCTTGAGCGGTCATTGGTCGTCTTCCGAAAAAGGAATGTCAGGGTTAAGCGGCCATCGCATTGTCGGCGGGCAGCAATGTTTGCAGGGCCGCATCATCAAGCGACCGCGTGAATGCGAGGAAAGTCTGGCCTGGCTCTCGGCGCTCTAGGTATGCGCCAACCACATGTTCCAGAATAGCCAGCGTGTCTTCGGCGGGCACCGGACCACAAAGCGTTCGCGCCAAACCTTGGTCTTGGTCAGTGCCACCACCGATCACGATGTTGTAGCCTTCGGCCCCGCCCGCAAGCGCTGCACCAACCATGCCAATGTCACCAATATAGTGCTGCGCACAGGAGTTCGCGCAGCCCGTCAGGTGAATATTGATGGGCTGATCCAGAGTGAATTTGCTTTCCAGGTGACGCACAATTTTCAGGGCATCTTGTTTGGTGTAGGCAGCGGCCAGTTTGCAGGCCCACTTACCTGTACATGCCACCGCGCCCGCTGCGAAAGCCGTGGCGTCCGTGCCCATACCAAGAGCAGCCACTTCTGACTGTACCGTTTCAACCAGATCATCTGGCACGCCCACGATCATCGGGTTTTGCCAAACGGTCAGTCGGATATCATCGCTGCCATACATTTTGGCGATACGCGCCAAGCCCCGCATCTGCTCTGGGGTTAGACGGCCAAGCTCTAGGGACACACCGATATAGTTCAGCCCATCTTGCTTTTGCGGATGCACACCAATGTGACCTTGACGGTCAATGGTCGCGCGCGGTGCATCGATACCGGCGGGCAGAGTGGTCAGTTTGATGCCTGTGTTGAACTCTTCGTCCAGCTTTTCCTGCGTGCGTTCACAGAACCAAGCGGCCCCTTTGTCATCCAGCACATATTTCAAACGTGCCTTGCCGCGGTTGGTGCGGTTGCCGTGTTCGACATAGACCCGCAGCATGGCTTCTGCCACATCAACGGCTTCATCAACGCGACACGCCAATCCTGTGTCTTTCGCGAAGTCCTTATGACCGGTGATGCCACCCAGTGCGATGCGGAACCAAAGACCCGGCTCAATACCCTGATCGTTTTCAAGCACGGTGACCGCTTGGAACGCGATGTCGTTGGTGTCAGAGGCACAAGAGATCACCCCGCCTCCATCAAAGGAAATATTGAACTTGCGCGGCAAGCCCTGCAGTTCTTTTGTCTTCAGAATGCGGATCGACAGACGCGATGTTAGGGGACGCGTATCAAGCAATTCCTGTGGGTCAAATCCCGCGGTTGGCGAACATGTTAGGTTGCGCGCGGAGTCAGCGCCGGTGCCCTGTGCGGTCAGGCCAACAGTTTGCAGTTTCTCAACAATCGGAATGATGTTACCTGGCAGGATCTCACGCAGTTGCAAGCTACCGCGGGTTGTAACGTGGGAGTAGCCACCGGCATTTTCCTCAGCGACGTTGGCAAGCATGCTCATCTGGTCACTGCGCATCACGCAGCCGGGCAAACGCAGGCGCATCATGTAACCCGGGCTTGCGGGCGTCACATTAAAGAAACCGTGGTGGCGCAGAAGGAATTGATCTAGGCCTTCCGCCAGATGTCCCTCGGCTTCCCATTTCTCGATCTGACGCCACATATCAAGCGGATGCGTTTCATACTTGGCGACTTCCTCTTTACAAAGATCCTCCAACGGCACGCCATAAACCGTTTCTTCTTCTGCTGCGGCACCGCCGCCTTGCGAAGGAACAAGTCGGTTCAAGTTGATCTTTGATAAAGCATCGATCAGGTATTTTTGTTGTTCGGTGCTAAATCCTGGGCCCGTCTGCGACATTTGTGTTTCCTGTCTTTGGTGGCTCGCTGATCAATTCCGAAAAGCTCGCGTAGAAATCTATGCCGCGCATCTGATCACGGTCTGAATGGGAGGTGGTTGCGATCTTTAGAGGGCCAGCAAAAATGGGCCGCGTCTACGAACGCTCCGGGCGGCTCTGCCCAGTTTGTGTTTGGCGCAAGGACCAGATCTGACGCCGCTGTCAGACATGAACACAGGGTGCACGAAGTGCTTTTGCCCTATCTGCATTGGCGCAATTCAGATTCTCAACCCATGCGGACCGGAATTTGGCGGCGCGGAACAAAACGGGCCAGATTTGTCTAAAAATTAAGCGTCCTTGCGCAAATTGCCCAATTTGCAATCAATCTCGAACTTACCGGTTTTTACTTTGCAAGATGGACTAAATTACGCCCAACGTCTTACGACTGGATTGTGAAATCCCACGAGACAGTTGGGGCAATTAAGGCCAATCAAACCATTGCACCCAGAAATGTTACGTTATAACATCCGTCGACTGTTCAAAATCGGAGCTGAGAAACCGAATATATTGCGCCAATCCATCGCGCTAATCATTTGCTGCAATCAGATTTGATTTTGGCCTGACAAACCAAAAAATACACGCCAAATCAATTCATTGGCCAATAATCGCCCTGGGTCTTTTGTCGTAATGACAAACCGCCCATGCCCTGTTTATTGCGCTGACGTGAACTGATATATTGCGTCGATGCGTGGCTTACCGAAGGGGATCAATTGATGATCTGCGAAGACGGGGTGCATTTCCCCGAACATATGACTGTAGCAGTGATTGGCGCAGGGCCTGCGGGCCTTGGAGTCGCGCGTGTCCTGCGTGATCTGGCGATCCCTGACGTATGGGTATTGGAACGCGACAAAATAGGACAAAGCTTTCGCGATTGGCCTGCAGAGACCAAGCTCCTGACCCCTTCTTTTCCCGGCAACGTTTTTGGCATCACCGACCTTAACGCCGTGAGCTATGACAGCTCTCCGGGTTGGTCCCTGCGCACTGAACACCCAAACGGGCCTGCTTATGCGCGCTACTTGGAGCAAGCCGCCGAAATCTATGATCTTAACGTCCAGTGTGGCGTAGATGTTCAATCCATCACGCCCGAAGACAAAGGTTTTACCCTGCACACGAACCACGGATCTTTCACAGCAGATTTCGTGATTTGGGCCTGCGGTCAGTTCGGTGCGCCAAGCGGGAAAGGCTTGAAAGGCGCGGAACTGGGCCGTCACTATGGCACCGTCGACACATGGACCGAGATTGAGGGCGACACAGCCTTTGTGATTGGAGGCTATGAAAGCGGTATGGATGCAGCCCTAGGCCTCGGAGCAAATGGCAAAAAGGTCTACGTACTAGATCGTGGCGCGCCTTGGCTCGATGGAAACAAAGACCCAAGCGCCAGCCTCTCTCCTTACACACAACAACGGCTTAGCACCTTCCACGCCCATTTGGACATCGAGCTCATCCCAGACGTAGACATTGAAGCGCTCCAAGAAACCGAAAGCGGTGTCGAAATAATTGCGCGCGATGGCCGCTCTTGGGTATCTGAGCAACCGCCTATCTTGGCCACTGGCTTTGGAACTGGCACACGCCCTGTTTCCGAACACTTTGACTACACAGACGCCGGGCTGCCGTTGCTGACGCAAGACGATGAATCCACGTCGCAGCCGGGGTTATTTCTCGTCGGTCCAGAGGTGTCTCACAACGGCCATTTGTTTTGCTTCATCTACAAGTTCCGTCAACGTTTTGCCGTGGTCGCGCACGCCATCGCGGGTCGAATGGGTGTCGATACCGCACCGCTTGAAGCCTATTACGACAACAACATGTTCCTTGACGATCTCAGCTGCTGCGAAGCTGACAAATGTCTATGCTAATGCCCAAGCGACGCCACTGATTGCCGTCATGACCACCTAAAGAGGTTAATTCAAAATGCCCGTGAATGATTCACAGCATAAAACCGAACCAAACACGCCAGAACCCGGGCTCGCCGGTAGCGGCGTTGCAGCGCTGTTCATTGGCGCGATCATCGCTGGCTCTTTCCTCGGCCTAGCAAGCCCAGAGGCGAGCGGCATGGTCAGCAACTACATCGATCAAACGCTTCTGCTGATGATCTTCTTGCTTTGTTTTGAGCTGCGTCCTAGCGCGCTGCTTGATGGCCTGAAAAACCTGCGTTTTCTGGGCATCGCCTGGGGTGCAAACTTCCTTGTGATCCCGGTCATTGGTTTTGCAATCGCGACGGTCTTTTTATCAAACCAGCCAGTGTTTTACACCGGCTTGCTGATCTATTTCCTTGCTCCTTGTACGGATTGGTTCCTTGGCTTCGCACGCATGGCCAAAGGCGACACGGCCTTGGGTGCCGCGCTGATCCCAATCAACATGCTGACCCAACTCTTGTTGTTTCCAGTTTGGCTGTGGCTCTTCACGCGCCACACCGGCGTTGTGGATCTTGAATCCGTGCCCGGCACGCTGATGGATTGGTTCCTTGTGCCACTTTTAGCCGCGCAAGCCCTACGTTTTGTGATGACGAAAGCGCTGCCCGAGGACCTTTTTGCGCGCATCATGACTTGGGCTGGCCACATCATTCCGGTGGTGATCGCCGCGCTGATCCTGCAGATCTTTGCAGGCAACATCATAACAATCGCAGATCAAGCACAGATCTTTGGCATCATCCTAGTGGCGATCTTCCTGTTCTTCGTGGTGACTTACTTTGTGGTCGAAGGCATCTCTCGCGTCACTGCCCTGCCCTATGAGCAGCACGCGCTTTTGACAATGACCACCGCTGCGCGCAACGCGCCAATGATGCTCGCGGTCACCGCAGTCGCAATCCCCGGTGAGCCGCTAATTCTGGCAGCACTGGTGATTGGTATGTTGGTGGAATTCCCGCATCTCACTGCGATGAAGCAATTGCTGCTGCGTCAGCGCAACCGCAAACTCGCGGCCTAACACATTATGCCCGACCCACTGGCCGGGCGTATCTTAGCTTTCAGAAGAAAGTGTTGAGACCGACCGCGGCCATGGATCAGCAAAACCAGAGACATCGCCCGCTTTCCATACGGCAATTTCTTCGTCCGTACAGAAGCACTGTTTAAGCGCCTCAACAAACGTATCAAGCTCTGCCTCTTGGCCAATCACCGTCAGTTTGCAGCGACGATCCCCAAAGTCTGGGTGCATATCCACCAGTTTCTGCTGCATGGCCTCAACCTCCCAGTCAGAAAGGTTCAGGCTTTCATCCTGCAGTGCTGTGATCTTCCAATAGTTCACAATCTCAAGGCCAACACTGCCAGCGGTCTGGTTCCACAAGAGCACAAGATTGTCCCGTGTCGGCATCCAAAAGAAGCCTTTGCTGCGGTAAATGCCGATCCCAAGGAACTTGTTATAAACGTCCCATAGGCGCTGCGGATGGAATGGGCGCGGATCATTCACAACCCGGCTGCCAATGGCGTAGCTTTCGGGCTTTGCCATGGACACCGTGCCATGCTTGTCTTCCCACTCGGTGAGCTCTGCCCCAAGGGTCTCCACCCGGCCATAGTCATAGGCAGGCATCGCGAGCAGGTCCGTCAGGCGCACATTTCCCCACTGCATTCCAATGATATCCGCGTAAGGGTTGAGGGGGTGCACCGCTTGGGCAACTTTGGTCAAAACCTCGCGCTCCACCTTGTCGCTTTTGCTCAACAGCAAGCGATTTGCGAACATGATCTGTTCCGCAAGCAGGTTCTCAATCCCACGGGTGTCGTTTTGCAAGTTCGCGCTGGCCTTGGCCTGAACCGCCCTGCCCTGATCATAGTCCTGCCACAGCACCACCGTGTCCACGACCGAGACGACCCCATGCAGGTCTAGTTCTCTCATCTGACGGATTGCAGAGAGCAACGGCCAAGGATGGGTACTACCGGACGTTTCAAGCAGCAGGTGTGTCACCTCTCCATCTGCCAATACGCTTTGCACCGCCTCGTGGAATTGCGGCAAACCATCCGTGCTGCTGACACTGCCACCGGGGATGGACGCGAAATGTGGACTATTTCGCGAGATCACTTCGCTTGTGTCCAACACACTGCCATCCACATCCAGCGTACTCATTTCATTCACCACGACCCCAAGGGTCACATCGTCTGACGCACGCGCCTGCACAAGAAGGTTCTGCAACAGGGTCGTCTTCCCGGCTCCTAAGAAACCGTTCAGGATCGTGACGGGGATTGGTGCTGACATGGCAGACAGTTTTCCTTGGACATAATTTGGTGCCTCAGGTGTTACTATATAGCGCCCACACCGATCTCCAGCGCAAATCACGACCCTACCATTTGCTGTCACGCTGTGAGCCGTGTAAACCAGCCAAAAGCGAGGCCTAAATGACCAAAACCATCGATCTAAACGCGGATATGGGTGAGAGCTTTGGCTCTTGGCAAAAAGGCGACGATAGTGCGCTTTTGGACATCGTGACATCGGCCAATATTGCCTGCGGATTTCACGCGGGTGATTGGGATGTCATGGCTGCAACCATGCAGAAAGCGGTTGAGAAAGGCGTCAACATCGGTGCCCATCCTGGCTTTCCAGATCTGCAAGGGTTTGGCCGCCAACGGATGAACTTCTCCCATGCTTCACTGGGCAATCTGGTGCGCTACCAGATCGGTGCCGCGCAAGCCATGGCGCGTGCCGTTGGCGGCGAAGTCAAACATCTGAAGCTGCACGGTGCATTGGCCAATATGTGTGCTGAAGATGAGGCCATGGCCAAAGCTTGTTATGAGGCAGCGCTTTCCGTGGCTCCGGATCTGATCATCATGGTCATTGCGGGCACCGCCCAACAGCGCGCTGCACAGGCGCTCAATTGCAAATTCGCCTGCGAAATCTTTGCCGACCGCGCCTATAACGACGATGCGACATTGGTGGATCGTAAACAGCCGGGTGCCGTTATCCATGATCCCGATGCAGCAGCAGACCGCGTCGTTCAGATGGTCAAAGCCGGTGCGATCATCGCGGCTTCGGGTCAGAATATTCCAACAGCTATAGATACAATCTGCCTTCACGGAGATACGCCGGGGGCCATTGAAATCGCAAAATCCGTGCGCACAGCTTTGGTAAATGAAGCCATAAAAATTGTGCCGCTTTCAAAGTAAAAACCCACACTTAATGACGCCAAAGGTTCGCACCCGCGCGGTGAAATGTGGATAAGCCTGTGGAAAAGATAGACAAAAGGCGAATTCCGCGTTAGCTCTAAGAAAAAATTAATGAGCAGTTAAAGAGTTCGCATTGAGTTTATCTCGGTCTTTTGAACCAGGGGTTCAGGGCCCGTTTAAAGGGCATTTTTTGGTTGGCCAAAGGCTTAACCGAACCCAGCGTGTTTTCAGTATTTATGATGACAACGGCGTTGCCCTACCGGGCTGCGACATCCGCTCTGAACATGTGATGTCAGTGCCCGAGGGCGAGCCAAATATCCCCGCAGAGCTGCCCATCATTGATCAACCAACGCTTTTTGCTGGGGTCGCGCGCGATCAATTTGGCCACGTCATTCTGAATTGTTTGGGTCGACTGTGGGCGCTTGATGAGCTGCCCAAGGACACAAAGCTGGTTTTTTGGAACTCTGCAAAGCGTCCCAATCAGCAGTTCCCCTTCATTCGTCCGTTTCTGGATCTACTGGGTGTTGAGAACGACATTGAGGTTCGGTTTGAAAATGCCACCTATTCAGAGCTTTACACTGCCAGCAATGTCTACGGCGAAGCATTGGGCGGCCTGGGCACACCACGCTTTCATGCTTGGATCGACGATCGTCTGCCGCCCGCTGGACCGGTCGATCCTGATCGGCGGATCTATCTAACGCGCAGCGCTTTGGGTCCATCCGCGGGACGCTATGCATGTGAAGACCATCTTGAAACGCTGCTTAAACGCGAAGGCTATGAGATCATCGCGCCCGAAAGCCTGTCTTTTGCTGAGCAAATCGCGCTTTTTCAAAATGCGGGCAAGTTGATCTTTGCAGAAGGCTCCGCCCTGCACCTTTACGCGATGGTCCGCCGCGAAAACCAACAAGCGGCGGTCATTCAGCGTCGCGCGCATCTGCCTCGCATGATGCTCTTACAAATGAACGACCGGCGCGGCCTGCCCGTTGAGCCGATTGAAACGCTGAAATCCATCTATTGGCCGCCCAAACGCAGCGATCACTTTTCTGTCGCCTTTTTAGATTTTGAGGCCCTTCGGGCGAGGCTGATTGAATATGACCTGATCAGCCCAAATGCTTTTTGGGATCTGCCGGATCAAGATATGGAACAAGTCTCGCTTAATGCAGGGCTCGCCCCGGGTGAAGAAATGCTTGATGAGAGCGGGCGTCGCAAATGGTTGCGAAAATTCAGACGTGAGCGCCGGGCAAAACGCGCCGCTTAATGCAGATGAGGAAGAGCAATGTTTAACCGACCAGACGACATGCGCTATGTGCGATTTCTCAGGAACATCCATCAAGCCAACCTTTTTGATTGGTACATGGAGGTCGGCTGCCGCACCGGACGAACCTTTGAACCCGTACGTAGCAAAACCATTGCAGTTGATCCGTTTTTTCGCATTGAAACCAATGTAATCGGCCAAAAACCTGCATTGCTTTGCTTTCAACAGACCAGCGATGATTTCTTTGAGAGCAAGGTTCTCAGCGCGCTCAAAGCAAAGCTCAGCTTTAGCTTTCTGGATGGGATGCACTTGATGGAGTTCTTGCTGCGAGATTTCATCAATACCGAGCGTAATTCCTTGCCCGGCGGTGTGATCGCACTGCATGATTGCTGCCCTTACGACTACGACATGACCACACGCAATGTGGAGGACGCCCCGGAAGAGGCGTGGACCGGCGATGTTTGGAAACTGATCCCGATCTTGCAACGCTATCGCCCGGATCTCAAAATCACAGTGATCGGCTGCAAACCCACTGGACTGGTTTTGGTCAGTAATCTCGCACCGCGTTCGCGGGTTCTGTCCAAAAACTACGAACACATCGTCTCTGAATGGCAAGACGTCTCGCTTAAGGATTATGGTGCCGATACATTCTATGACAGCTTTGACTACACCCCTGCCCAAGACATCATCGACGGTGGGTGCGCGATGTTTAGGGAAGTTTCCGTTTCAGAAAGCACTCAATCCCTGCCGGAATTTGTGTCTCCGTAAGGGCGAATTCACGGCGCTTGATAAAAGTAGTCAGCCGGTTCACCTCGGAGAGGTTCGGTTACATCAAACCTATAAATAACAAAGCTTTAATTAGTCCCGATGTTCCAAATTCAGCTGCCGATCCGCCAAAACCGCTGCCGATGTGCGATTGTCGACACCCATCTTTTGAAACACTTGTTCTAAGTGTTTGTTCACCGTCCGCGCGCTCAGCGACAGGATCGCACTGATGTCACGGTTGGTTTTTCCGAGCGTGAGCCAAAACAAAACCTCTGCTTCCCGAGCGGTTAAACCAAACGCCACCCTCAGCGTCTCTTCATTTGTTTCCGATTGTTTGGCAACGAGCTTCACCAAGATCTCTTGGGCATCCGAATAACCAATAAACTGTAGTGTGCTCTGTTCGCTTTCATACGGCGCTATCGAGGACACCGGCTGTGCAATACAACTGCGCAGCCACGCTTTGAACGCAGCGGTCTCCAGATCAAGGTTTCCGGCGTTTTTCACCTCAAGGGCTTTTTGCGACCCCCACTTTAGGTCACCGTCCTTGCCGAAAGCCAAAACAAGTCTTTCAGAGGCGTCGATCGCTTGTCGCGCGCTTTGTAAAAGGCGCGAGTTCAGGACATGCGTTGTCATACGCGCAAGCAATTCCTCGATCACAACCGGCTTCGTAATGTAGTCGACACCTCCTGCCTGAAGGCCTTTGACCACGTGTTCCTGGTCACTCAGGCCCGTCATAAAGATAATCGGTGCAAGGGTTGGGTTGGGTCCGGTTTTCAGAATGCGGCACGTTTCAAAGCCATCAAGCTCCGGCATAATTGCATCCATCAAGATAACGTCAGGCTGCACACGCTCTGTCAGTTGGATCGCAGAATGTCCGTCTTTCGCGACGAGAACCGTCAGGCCTTGGGTTTCAAGAGCGGCGGAAACCATCCCCAAAGATTCCGGGTTATCATCCACCACCAGCGCTATGCTCTGAGATCCAAAATCATTCATGGCTTTCGTGCTCCCTTAGAATTTCGACGAGCCCCGCCATATCAAAGCTTTCCAGCTTGCTATTAATTTCTGACATCAGCCTGTCTGGTCCGGTCCGCGCAATTTTGAGTTCCAAGAGTAGTTTGCGCAGCGCGCTGACATGACCGATTTGGGCAAATTCGATCAGGCGATTGGTATCTTCCTCGGTCAGAAGACAATGGAAGTCTGAATCTTGCGCTTCTTTGAAGACAAGTTTGACCTTGAGAAGTTCTGCGATTTGCAACAGGAGATCATCCAGGTTGTAAGGCTTCGCCAAGAAAGCATCGTGCAAACCAATTTCAGACCGATGGAGCCCTTCCTCATGGGCGTGCCCAGAGATCATCGCGATTGGGGTACTGGCGTGTTTGCTTGACCTGAGTTGTCGCGCAAAGCTCCAACCATCTCGTCCGGGCATGTCGATATCCAGCAAAATGATATCTGCATTGGCATCTGCCAGCATCGCCTCGGCCATATCAACGGTCGGTGCGCTAAGAACCACGAAGCCAAAACCACTTAGAAAACTGTCAATGAGTGCCAAGTGATTGAAGTCATCATCAACGACCAAAATTGTTTTGCGCGGCCCTTCATACCCCGTCACGGGAAGCGTGCTGCTATCGCTCTCACTCATTGTTGGTTCAAACGCACTTGGTGTCACTGAAGGCAACATGAGCCGTACCGTAAAGGTGCTGCCTTTTCCCTGAACGCTTTCAACACCAATGTCGCCGCCAAGCACCTCTACAAGCAGCTTTGTGATGGTCAAACCCAACCCAGAGCCCTGCCCACCCCGTCGCTCGCCGCGCTCAAATGGCCTCCAGATACTTTCAAGATGATCAGATGCGATCCCGACGCCGGTATCAATGACTTCGATGATCGCGACTTCGTTGCGGTATGAGAAGTTCAGACGCACAGAACCATTGTTGGTATAGCGAATGGCATTGGACAGCAGGTTGATGATGATCTGGCGAAGGCGCTTCTCATCGGATTTGACAAAGGCCGGCAGATTGCCATGGGTTTTCAGTTCAAAAGAGATGCCCTTATTGCGTGCCTCTTCTTCAAAAATTGACGCAACCTGACTGAGGAAGACCACAAGGTTGATGCGGTCATTCATGATTTCTAGACGTCCCGCTTCGATGCGGGAAATGTCAAGCAAACCGTCAATCAAACCCGCCAGATGCTCGCTTGAGCGGCGAATGCTTGAAAGGGATGATTGCCAAGGCCCTAATGCGCTGTCCTTCTCTAACAATTGGGCGAAGCCATAGATCGCATTTAGTGGCGTGCGCAGTTCGTGGCTGAGGCCTGACATGTAACGGGTTTTGGCACTATTGGCGGCTTCTGCCTTTTCCTTGGCCTTTTGCAGCGCTCGGTCCGTACGCTCATGCGCACGGATTTCTTTGAGCAACCGATCCGTTTGCCGTTCTGCTTCCTCCGTGGCCTTCTTCCGACTTTCCCCAATCAGCAAGAACATCCACACGCAAATGCCAATAACAATGACAGCGGAGCCATAAAGCACGGTCAGAACCGCATCAAAATTCGCTTCACCTTCGTGGTTTCGTATCACCAGCAACAAGGTCCCAACAGCAATTGAGATCGCCAGTGTGGCTAACAAAAACTGCGCCAAACGCGTCATCAAAAGCTGAGCGATCGGTGCAGGCAAATAGGAAAAGAGCCAACGCTGGATATTTACCTTCAGGCCAGCTTCGGTGCGGCATTCATCATGACACGACGTTTCAAGCGTGCAGCAGAGCGAGCAAACATGCCCTCCGTGAAAAGGGCAGTTTGTCATATCTTCAGGGTCAAAGCTGTACTCACACACGTTGCAGGTCTGGGTTCCAGTGAGATTTGGCGCCGCTTCGCGCACCAGGTAATATTTGCCTTTGGTGACATAGGCGATCACGGGTGCAAGGGCGAAGGAAGCGCCAAGGGCAACAAAGGAAGAGAACGCTTCCAACAACGGCCCAAGTAGGCCGCTATAAGCCATAAAAGAGAGGATGCAGGCCGCAAACATCGCCCCAATTCCAACCGGATTGATGTCGTAAAGATGTGCTCGGCGGAATTCGATCCCCTTTGGACTTAGTCCCAAAGGCTTGTTGATCACCAAATCAGCCACCAGGGCCCCAATCCATGCCACCGCAACGTGGGAGTAGACGCCTAAGACATGTTCGAGGCCCGTAAAGACGCCCAATTCCATCAACATCAGCGCGATGCACACGTTAAAGACCAGCCAGACAACGCGGCCGGGGTGGGTTTTGGTTAGGCGGGAGAAGAAATTCGACCAAGCAATGGAGCCGGCATAGGCGTTGGTCACGTTAATCTTGAGCTGGGACAGCGTGACAAAGACGCCGGTCAGCGCCAGCACCAAAAAGGGGGATCCGATGAATTGATCAAAGGCGATGTAATACATACGCGTCGGGTCGCCAGCCACTTCCAAAGCAACCCCTTCGCGGACTGCCAAAGTCACGAGATAGGAGCCCGCCAGCATTTTGAGGACGCCTAAGATGGACCAACCGGGTCCAGCGGCCACCAGTGCGATCCACCATTTCTTGCGTTCTTGTGGCGTTTTGGGTTCGGGCAAGAAGCGCAAGAAGTCTACCTGTTCGCCAATTTGTGCAACCAAGGAGAATATGACCCCGGACGCCGCTCCAAACATCAGCAGGCGTGACGCATCTGGAACGTCAGACGGGCCGGAAAACCCGGTCCATGTGTCGATATCGTAGCCCACAAATGCCAGGCACACGAAAGGCATGATGTGCAAAAGCACCCAAAGCGGCTGCGTCCAAGTCTGGAAGGTAGAGATTTTGGAGAACCCATGAACCACCAGCGGAATGACGATTAGGGAACTGACCACGTAGCCGACGAACAGTGGAATTCTTAGGCAGAATTCCAGCGCAAGGGCCAATATCGCAGCCTCTAACGCAAAGAATATAAATGTAAATGACGCGTAGATCAGCGATGTGATCGTCGAGCCGATATAGCCAAAGCCCGCGCCTCGGGTCAGAAGATCGATGTCTAATCCATAGCGCGCCGCATAATAGGAAATGGGCAAACCCGTCAGAAATAAGATCGCGCCAACCATCATGATTGCAACGATCGCAATGTCGAACCCATAGGTCAGCGTGATGGCGGCGCCGATCGCTTCCAAAGCCAAAAAGGAAATTGAGCCCAGCGCCGTATTTGCAACGCGCCCGTAGCTCCAGCGGCGCGCGCGGCGTGCCGTAAAGCGGAGGGCAAAATCCTCCATCGTTTCGTTGGCAACCCAACGATTATATTTGCGCTTCTCACGGGTCGCGCCAAATGCCATAGCCATTTTCAGACGTCCCCAACACACAATCTCCGATTGAAAACAAGGATGTAGGCAACACCCAAATTTTCGCGGCGACGTGTTTCCCCAAAATTTCCGATCACCTGAGGAATGAGAATACTGCTCAAAACGCGCACCGGTATACGTCATTTGACGTATACTGCACTGCAGCATTGCCAACGAACATGATTGTCAGCCGGGTGAGCCAGAATCGCCCGTTTTTTAAGCGCACTGAAAAGGAAGCGATATGTCTGACAAGGGAAAAACCAATGTTTCACAGGGTATGAGCCGTCGCGCCATGCTCGCAGGAGGTGCGGCGCTGACCGGCACTCTGTTTATGCCAAAAGGGTTGAAAGCTGCTGATTATCCAACATCTGCGGTGAACACGACTGGTCTTGCTGTGACCGATGATACAGTGACCTGCGGTATCCTGCACTCGATCACAGGCACCATGGCGATTTCTGAAACGGGTTCTGTACAGGCCGAAAAACTGGCGATTGAGCAGATCAACGCACAAGGCGGCATCTTGGGCCGTAAAATCGAATATGTTCAAGAAGACGGCGCATCCGACTGGCCGACTTTTGCGGAAAAAGCCAAAAAGCTGCTGGTGAACGACAAAGTGGCCAGCGTCATGGGCTGCTGGACCTCCGCAAGCCGCAAAGCGGTTCTACCAGTGTTCGAACAGTATAACGGCTTCCTTTATTACCCGACCTTCTATGAAGGTTTGGAAGAAAGCCCGAACGTGATCTACACCGGTCAAGAAGCCACACAGCAGATCATCGCGGGTCTGGACTGGGTGAACAAAGAGAAAGGTGCGAAGACCTTCTATCTCTTGGGTTCTGACTACATCTGGCCACGCACATCCAACAAGATCGCGCGTAAGCACATCGAAAACTTCATGGACGGCTGTAAAGTTGTTGGCGAGGAATATTATCCTCTGGGCCACACCCAGTTTAACTCTGTGATCAACAAGATCCGCTTGAAAAAGCCTGACGTGATCTACGCGATTGTTGTGGGTGGCTCTAACGTTGCCTTCTACAAACAGCTGACTGCGGCAGGTATCGACCCAGCGGCTGAGAAGCCACTTGTTCTGACCATCTCTGTGACCGAGGACGAAATCCGCGGCATTGGCGGCGAAAACATCGCCGGGTCTTATGCCTGCATGAAGTACTTCCAATCCCTGCAGAACGAAAACAACCTGGAATTCGTGAAAGCCTTCAAAGAAATGTGGGGCGAGGACATCGTGATCGGCGACGTGACACAGGCCGCATATCTTGGTCCATGGCTCTGGAAAGCGGCGGTAGAAAAAGCTGGAAGCTTCGACGTCGATAAAGTTCGCGCGGCTCAGGTTGGCATCGAACTTCCATCCGCACCGGAAGGATATGTGAAGGTCCACGAAAACCATCACCTTTGGTCCAAAACGCGCGTCGGTAAAGCGCAGGCTGATGGTCAATATGAGGTTGTCTTTGAGACCGCTGACCTCGTGGAACCTGACCCGTTCCCAGAAGGGTACCAATAAACCCGAACCGGAACTTCCCCTCGCCAGCCCGCGTTTAACTCCCCGGGCTGGCACCCCCCTTACATCGACCGGAGGCAGGCATGTTTGCTGACTACTCTACGGCCGAGCTTGGCGCGATTTTCGCCATGCAAGGCTTTGCGGGCTTAATTCTCTTTTCCGTTTTTGTCCTGATGGCACTCGGCCTCGCAATCATCTTTGGGCAGATGGGCGTGATCAACATGGCGCATGGCGAGTTCATGATCCTTGGCGCTTACGTCACTTACATTGTTTCAAACATTTTCTCGGCTTACATGCCCGGGCTCTTTGGCGCATATTTCTTTGTCGCCATGTTTTTGGCCTTCATAGCGTCTGGCGCTCTCGGGTTATTGGTCGAATGGGCCATGATCCGGCACCTATATAAGCGTCCTTTGGATACGCTTTTGGCCACTTGGGGCCTCAGCCTGATCCTGCAACAGATTTACCGCAGTGTATTTGGCGCACGTGAAGTGGGCGTCAGCATCCCCGATTGGATGATGGGCTCTTTGCCGCTTACTGATCTGATTGAAATTCCGATCAACGGTATCTTTGTGATGGTTCTCGCGGTGAGCATCTCGCTGGCGGTTTACATCATGATGTTCCGCTCGACTTGGGGTCGCCAAGTGCGCGCCATCAACCAGAACCGCGTGATGGCTGGGGCTGTCGGCATCAACACCGAATGGACCGACCGTCTGACCTTTGGCATCGGGTGCGGTGTGGCCGGTGTCGCAGGCTCTGCCTTCACGATGATCGGATCTACCGGCCCAACCGCTGGCCAGCTGTATATCGTCGACACCTTCCTTGTAGTCGTCTTCGGCGGCGCGGCGTCCTTGCTCGGTACGATCGCCAGCGCGTTCTCTATCTCTCAGGCGCAGTCGATCATGGAATTCTTCCTTTCTGGCTCCATGGCAAAGGTCATCACCCTGCTGGTTGTCGTCGGCATCCTGATGATCCGTCCGCAAGGCCTCTTTGCCTTGAAACTGCGTAAATAAGGAGCCATCGGAATGACACTGTCCAATTACATGAACCGCAAAGAGCTCTTGGGATTTGTGATCCTTGCGGTGGTCATCTTTCTTGTCCTGCCACTTGCGCTCGACACCTTCCGCCTGAACTTGTTTGGCAAATACCTGACCTACGCCTTTGTGGCGATCGGTCTGGCCTTGTGCTGGGGTGCGGGGGGCATCCTCAGCCTTGGTCAGGGTATCTTCTTCGGGCTTGGCGGTTATTGCATGGCGATGTTTCTGAAGCTTGAAGCATCCACGCCAGAGAACACATCCATCCAATCCACACCTGGCATTCCAGACTTTATGGACTGGAACCAACTGACGGAACTGCCAGTGTGGTGGCAACCCTTCTACAGCCTAGGTTTTACAATGTTGGCTGTGGTCATGGTGCCGGTCGTCTTTGCCTTTATCATCGGGTTCGCCATGTTCACCCGGCGTGTGGGCGGTGTTTACTTCGCAATCATTACACAGGCCTTCGCTGCGATCCTGACGATCCTGATCATCGGTCAACAGGGCTATACCGGCGGTGTGAATGGCATCACGGATCTGCGCACCCTGATGGGATGGGACATCCGCACGGACGAAGCCAAGAACATCCTTTATTTCGTCAATGGCGTCCTGCTTTTCGCGGTCCTGTTTGTGGCGCAGTTTGTGCGCAAGTCGAAACTAGGGCGGCTCTTGATCGCCATGCGCGACCAAGAGGATCGCGTACGCTTCTCGGGTTATAACGTCGCGAACTTTAAGATCTTCATCTTCTGTCTTGGTGCGGCCTTTGCGGGCATCGGTGGCGCAATGTTCACCCTACAGGTTGGCTTTATGTCCCCTACCCTCGTGGGCATCGTACCTTCGATCGAGATGGTAATTTTCTGCGCCGTTGGCGGACGGCTATCCATCCTTGGCGCGGTCTACGGCGCGCTTTTGGTGAACCTCGCCAAAACCACCTTCTCTGAAGGTTTCCCAGAACTTTGGCTGCTTGGCCTTGGTGGTTTGTTCATCGCCGTTGTGATGGCCTTCCCCAACGGATTGGCAGGTCTTTGGTCCGAAAAAGTTGAACCTTGGATCGAGAAGACCCTGAAAAAAACCAAGGTTGCTGAAGCACCCGGCCCTAACAAAGCACCGGCAGAATAGGAGCATCCAATGTCAGAACGTTTTATTCTCAGCGTCGAAGATCTGACCGTCTCCTTTGATGGCTTTAAGGCAGTCGATGATCTCAGCTTCTATGTTGAACCCAACGAGTGCCGGGTGATCATTGGCCCAAACGGAGCGGGTAAGACCACCGTCTTGGACCTAATCTGCGGTCGCACCAAAGCCACCGGGGGCACCGTGAAGTTCAAGGGTATGAACCTCTTAGATATGCGCGAAGACCAGATCGTGCATGCCGGTGTTGGGCGCAAGTTCCAAACGCCAAGTGTGTACGAAGATCTCTCGGTCTTTGAGAACCTCGAACTCTCCTACCCCAAAGGCCACGGTGTGTTTGGTGCGGTCTTCTTTAAACAAGATCAGGCGGTGAAGGACCGCATTCAAGAGATCGCGGAAACCATTTTCCTTACCGATCAACTGGATGAAAAAGCGGCCTATCTCAGCCATGGCCAAAAACAATGGCTCGAGATTGGGATGCTGCTGATCCAAGACCCCGAGCTGTTGATGCTGGATGAACCGGTGGCCGGGATGTCGGTCGCGGAACGTAAGAAAACTGCCGAGCTTCTCAACCGCATTATCCAGGACCGTTCCGTGATCGTGATCGAACACGACATGGGTTTTGTGGCCGACATCGCGACGCGCGTCACGGTTTTGCATCGCGGCGAGTTGCTCAGCGAAGGCTCCATGGATCACGTCCAGAACGACCCAAAGGTCGTCGAAGTTTACCTAGGCCATTAAGAAAGGGCATTCCAAATGTTGAATGTAGAATCCCTGCGCGCCTCCTATGGCGAAAGTGAAATCCTGCACAGTCTGGATCTGAACGTGAAGCCCGGCGAGATCGTCGCCATCATGGGTCGCAATGGCATGGGGAAAACCACGCTGATGAAAACCCTGATGGGCATTGTGCCTGAAAAGGGTGGAGATGTGGTTGTGGGCGACAAAGCCGTCACCGGCATGAAATCCCACCAGCGCGTTGCCAATGGTATCGCCTATGTCCCACAGGGTCGGATGATTTTTTCATCCATGACCGTGCAAGAAAACGTGGAAACCGGCCTGACCGTCACCGGGCAAAAGAAAGTGCCGGAAGACATTTACGAACTGTTCCCGGTGCTGTTGGAAATGAAAGACCGGCGCGGTGGCAACTTGTCAGGTGGTCAGCAACAACAGCTCGCCATCGCCCGCGCCTTGGCGTCAAACCCCAAGGTTTTGCTGTTGGATGAACCCACCGAGGGCATCCAGCCGTCCATCATTCGAGAAATGGCCCGCACCTTGCGCAAAATTCGCGACCAGAAGGGCCTGACGATCATCGTTTCGGAACAGGTTCTGAGCTTTGCCTTGGACGTCGCCGATCGCGTGATGGTCATCGAAAACGGCACCTTCGTGCACGACAGCCCCCGCGATGGGGTGGATGAGGCCAAGGTCTCAAAATTTCTCTCAGTTTAACGGAAGTCAAAAGAAAGGATTGCGTTATGGCCGATACGCTCATCTCTGTGGACCTTAGTGAAAGCCCACATACAAACGAGAACATTCACAACCGTTGGCATCCAGACATCCCGATTAATGTCTGGGTTGAGCCTGGCGATGATTTCAAAATCGAAACCTATGACTGGACCGGTGGCCAGATCAAAAATAACGACGACGCCAGCGACGTACGTGATGTTGAACTGGAACAAGTGCACTATTTATCGGGGCCTATCGGCGTCAAAGGTGCAGAACCCGGCGATTTGCTTGTTGTTGAGATTCTCGACATCGGTGCCAAAGAAGACATGCTGTGGGGCTTTAACGGTTTCTTCTCCAAGCAAAACGGCGGTGGCTTCCTAACAGAGCACTTCCCCGAAGCCCAAAAATCTATCTGGGATATCGACGGGATGTTTACGAAATCCCGCCACGTGCCCGGTGTGAAATATGCCGGTCTGATCCACCCCGGTCTGATCGGCTGTCTGCCGGACCGAAAAATGCTGGATATGTGGAACACACGCGAAACGGAGTTGTTTAATACAGACCCAAACCGCACGCCTCCGTTGGCTGCTCTGCCAAACACGCAGAGCGCTCATATGGGTGCAATGAAAGGCGAAGAGCGCGACGCGGCAGCAGCAGAAGCCGCGCGGACTGTTCCGCCCCGTGAACATGGCGGGAACTGTGACATCAAAGACCTTAGTCGCGGTTCAAAGATCTACTTCCCAGTCTATGTGGATGGTGCGGGCCTTTCTATTGGGGATCTACATTTCAGTCAGGGTGATGGCGAAATCACCTTCTGTGGTGCGATTGAGATGGCTGGCTGGCTGCACCTGAAAGTGTCTTTGATCAAAGAGGGCGTATCCAAATACGGCGTGAAGAACCCAATCTTCAAACCGTCACCGATCACACCGTCCTACAATGATTACCTTATCTTCGAAGGCATTAGTGTCGATGAACAGGGCGAACAGCATTATTTGGACGTACATATCGCCTATCGTCAGGCCTGCCTGAACGCGATCGAGTACCTGAAGAAATTTGGTTATTCCGGCGCGCAGGCCTATGCGATCTTGGGAACCGCGCCGGTGCAAGGCCACATTTCTGGCGTCGTCGATATTCCGAACGCATGTGCAACGCTTTGGTTGCCGAACGATATCTTTGAGTGGGACATGATGCCGAATGCGGATGGGCCGACCAAATATCTAGATGGTTCCATCGACGTTCCACTCGCCCCCGATCTTTAAACAACTCTTTTGCCTCCTGTTCATCAGGGGGCAATTCCCGAACTAGAGCGAAAGGTATGTCATGCCGGTCTATGAATATGAATGCGACGAATGTGGGGTTTTTGAGGAAATGAGGCCAATGAGCCGGTTCATGGATCCTTGCCCGTGCCCTGAATGTGGAACCGAGGCCCGTCGGGTGATGATATCAGTCCCGCGTTTATCCGCGGTATCTAGCCGCGTGCGCCACGCTCATGAAACAAACGAACGTTCCGCAGACAGCCCTAAACGCAGCAACCATGGGCCAGGTTGTGGATGTTGTGGGGGAGGAACCAAAAAGCCAAGCAAAACACTGCATCACCCAAACGGAGCCAAAAGCTTTCCAACGAAGCGCCCGTGGATGATCTCTCATTGACCGGACTTCATACGCTCTGACCACCGAAATTTCTGCATAATCTACTATATTTTAGGAACGCTCGCCCCAGCTTCGATCCCTCTTCGCGGAGTTGGGGCACTTTTTGAGCCAGTATTCTAGAAAGCCCATTTCGCAATACGCCCGCAGCGTTCCGTGTTGGGCCCAGCGACAGACTCTGGGCCCGATTAGGTCGCGATCAACGCTTCCAAAGCAAATAAGCGGTTCCGGCAGCAAGCAGCGCCAAAATCAGCGTATTTTCGATCCCGTGGGTGTGAAAATGCCCATCTACATGGGCAAATGCTGGGGATGCGACCAAGAGGCCGACGATGGTCATAAGGCTACGTTTCATGCCTCAATCTCCTGTTTTCGTTGATAAAGAAAGTCGCGAATATCGAGCGTGGATTTTTCATCCATCGACACGTAGATCAGCGACATATTGGTGCGTTCTTGGACCATCTCGCCGGGAAATGGCAGGTAGCTAAGTTCACGAGATCCAAAAGACGGGGATGCGGTGCCAACCTGCCAATCGGTGGTCAGTTCTACATCGATCAGCTTGAGCGCTTTTGCCCCGTCCTTTGAGGGGCGTTCAAAGGGCACGCCAGCCAGTTTTAAATAGCTGGTTTTATCCGCTGCCTGAAGAAAGCCTTCGATGAATTGCGTGGCTAAAACCTGAAGGTCCGCCGCCTCATCCGCGTGATGCATGTGACTGTGCAGATGATCGCCATGGGCATGATTGTGACCATGCCCGTGCGGGGCATGGCTGTGATCATGGTCATGGTGGTGGTGGTGATGTGGGTGATCGTGTGGCATCAGACCCCCACCTTATGCGGGCCATCGTTGCGCCAGCGGCGACCGTTGAATTCACCATGCGGTAAGCTCACTGGCTTATCGATGAATTTCTTATGCGCCCCCAGCTTGCCGTTGGACACCAAGGCCCCCAAAACGTCCACGATCACCCGTGTCCCCATCAGCGCGGTGATGTCGGATGTGTCATATGGCGGAGACACCTCGACCAGCTCCAAGCCACAAATGCCTTCTGCTGCGATGCCAGAGGCCAATGCCAAAGCTTCACGAGGCAAGAAACCGCCGGGTTCTGGCCAGCCTGTGCCCGGTACAAAACCACAGTCGATGCTATCGATGTCAAAGGACATGTAGACCATGTCGACGTCTTTCCAGGCCATCTCCAGCGCCATCTCGATGGTCTTGTCGATGCCCATTTTTTCCATGTCACCCATGGTGATGATGTTCGTGTTGCGCTCACGCGCGACCTTCACCGCCTCGCGTGGCACCTGCCAGCCCCCAATGCCGATCTGTACGAGATTTGTCGCGGGGACATTGGGCAAGTTGGTGGAATGGAACCATGGCGTCGTGTGCATCCGCTCATCCAAGTCTTTCTCTTGAATGTCCGCATGACGGTCAAAATGCACGATACCGATCTTCTTGGACGTACACTCTGCGATCCCGCGCACACAGGGGAAGCCGATGGAATGGTCGCCACCAATCATGATTGGCAAAGAACCAGAGCTGGCCACGTGGCTCACAGCACGGCTGATCTGATCAAAAGACTTTTCGATATTTGCAGGGATCGTGAACACGTCACCTGCATCACAAAGGGTCATTTGCTCGCGAAGATCGACGCCAATCTCGTAGTTATAGGGCGTATAAAGCGCCGAGATTTTACGGACCCCTTGCGGGCCAAAGCGGGTGCCTGGACGGTAAGTTGTACCGCCGTCAAATGGGATCCCAAGTACCGTGGCATCATAGTCTGCGACCTCCAGAACGTCCTCGGCATAAGGTGCCTTGAGGAATGTGTTGATCCCGGCGAAATGCGGCAGTTCCCCGCGCGCAAAAGTCGGGATGGATTTGTCTTCGATGCTGTCAGCACCGGTCAGGCCCATGCGGAGCGCCCATTGGCGTTCTTCTTCCATGCGGCCTTCGGGCAGATCAGCCTCTAGATGCATGGCCTTCCAGCCTGCAAGCTTGGTCAGGTCCGGGTGGTGATGGCGCTTCTCGCGCGCCTCGATGGTGCCCTTTAAGTCCATAGGGTGGTGGGTTCGGGAACGGTCCCGATCATGCAGAAACATCTGCGTCCTCCTTCAATTGAAACGGGATGCCCCCATCGCGGGCATCGAAATCATATGTGATGGTCGCGCCATACATGCCTGGGTCATGCGGGTCCCAGCGCGGCTTATCAAAGACCAGAACACGGTCCCCGAGTTTGAACCCCTCCTGCAGGTCGTGCGTGACCATAAAGACCGTCATGTTGGTCTCATCACGCAGTTCCAAAAGAAAATCGTGCATTTGCAAACGTGTGCCCGGATCAAGCGCGCCGAACGGCTCGTCGAGCAGCAGGATGCGCGGTTTGGCGGTCATGGCCTGTCCAATAGCCAAGCGTTGCTGCATGCCGCCAGAGAGCGATGCCGGGTATTGGTCGGCAACGTGATTGAGGCCAATGCGCTCGAGCATTTCATCGGCGCGCGCTTCAGCAGCTTTGCGTTTCGCTCCGCTAAGGCGGCCAAAGGCTGTGTCAAAGCTTTCCGCAGCAATCAAGTTCTCGCGCACGCTGAGATGTGGAAAGACCGAGTACTTCTGAAACACCACACCGCGTTCGCGGTTGGGTTCTTTGGCAGTGTCCCCGCCATCGATGCTGATCTCGCCCTTATAGGGGCGTTCTTGCGCCAGGAGCATGCGCAAGAAAGTGGATTTACCGCAACCAGATGCGCCGACGATTGAGATAAATTCGCCTTCCTCGATGGTCACATTGACCCGTTCCAAGATCGAGCGATCCCCGTATTTTTGCCAAACATTTGAGACAGTTACGAAACTCATAGGCCTGACTCCATCCAAGGGAAGGCTTTGCGCGAGAGCGTCTTGAGCAGCCAGTCGATGATGAAGGCGAGGATTGTGATCCAAATCACGTAAGTGAGGATGACATCCATCGCCAAATAGCGGCGCACAAGGAAGATGCGGTAGCCAAGGCCGACATTGGACGCGACTGCTTCTGCGGCAATGAGAAAGAGCCAAGCAGACCCAAGCGACAGGCGCACGTTAGAGATCAACCGCGGCAGCACCTGCGGCAGGGCCACCCGCATCGCGATCACAGCGGAAGATGCGCCAAGGGTTTGTGCTTTGACAATTTGTTCTTGCGGGATTTCCAGCACGCGCTGTGCAAGATCGCGGGTCATAAACGGGGTGATCCCGATGACAATCAGGACAACTTTAGATGTTTCCCCAAGACCAAACATGATGAAGAGGATTGGTAAGAGCGCAAGAGGCGGCACCATAGAGAGTACTGCGATGAAGCTCGACATTGTTGAACGCGCGTAAGGCAGCAACCCAATCGCGAGGCCGATGAGCAAGGACAACAAGGCTGAGATCCCTACCCCACCGAAAAGACGCGCAAGGCTCGCGAACGTATCATTCCAAAGGAAAATTTCTTTGGACCGCCGATCGGGTTCCGTGAACAACCGTTGCGCGGTTTCGGCGATGGTGGACGGCGCTGGCAGCAACTTGTCTTGCGGATTGGCTTCAAGGCGAATGTCAGAGCCGATGGAATAGGCTGCGAAAATCGCGATGAAAGGCAAAGCCGCCAGAAAAATGGCCGCCGGTCGTGCCGGTATGAGGTTGATCAGGCGCATTAACGGACCTCCTGTTGTGAAGGAGCAGACCTTTGCCAGGTCTGCTCCGGTTTCAGGTGCTTACAGCGCGCCGTCGGCGGCCATCTGCATGTAGGTCGTGTCAAAGCGGAACTTCACGTTGCCCGCGTCCCCGGTGGTGGAACCATCCGGGTAAGCGATGCCCACGAAGTCAGCGCTTGGCGCGCCTTCGCCAAGGATGCCTTTGTCAAACAGGAACTCAGCGACGCTGGTCATTGTGGTCGGAAGATCAGCGGATGTGGACTGCGCTACCGCTGCTGCGGGATCGTAGAACATCTCAGTCGCGGCAAGCTGTGCTTTATAGCCCGCCAGATCGGTACCGGACGCTTCTGCCATCGCCGTCAGCGCAGCTTCGTCGCCCGCTGCCATCAATGACATCAGCTCGTACCATGCTCCCGCCACAGCCTTACCGAAAGATGGGTTGCCGGCGAGGGTTTCGGTATTCACCACCATCAGGTCGAGGATTTCGCCCGGAATGTCAGAGCTATCAAACAAGACGTTCGCGGTCGGGTTGGACCCAGTGATTTCGGACACCAACGGGTTCCAGGTGACTACCGCGTCCACATCATCGGTGGCATAGGCCGCGATCATGTCGGCATCAGACGTGTTGATGACACCGTCAAGATCGGATTCCTCAAGGCCGACGGAATCCAAACCGCGTGCCAGAAGATAGTGAGATACAGAGAGCTCGACCAAATTGACCGGCTTGCCCTTAAGGTCCGCGAGACCACCCTCGCCTTTCATAATCACCGCGTCATTGCCGTTGGAGTAATCGCCCACGATCAGAGCGGTTGTGTCGACACCGCCACCCGATGGAATGGACAGCGTATCCATGTTGGTCGCGGAAACACCGTCAAAAGCGCCTGCGGTGTATTGGTTGATGGACTCGATATAGTCGTTAAACTGAACAATCTCGACGTCGATGCCGTATTTGTCGGCCCATTTGTCCATGATCCCGCTGTCTTCCAGATAGCCCCACGGCATCCAGCCCACATAGATGGACCAAGCGAGTTTGAATTCGGTTTTCTCTTCTGCGGCCAGCGGCGCTGCAGCGGTAAGCACGCCCAAAGACAAGGCGGTTGCGGACAGTAGCTTTGTGATCTTCATGTCATTCCCCATTGCGCGTCCCGCCGATTTTTTCGTTGGTTTGGACCCGCTGGCGGAACAAAGAGATCAGGGCGCGGACAAAACCAGCGCAGTAGTCTCCCGGGATTTTGGCCCGCCGTGTGCCTTGCTGGATTTTGCCAACAAGGTGACGCTTCTCGGACCTGACCCGCTGGGAATGCGGCGGAACCCTAAGCGTCCTGCACCTTCATCACACCCGTGCAAAAGGTCGAAAAACAATAAAACTGCGTGCCAAAAATAATGAAAATGGTGGTATTTGCTCGAAAATCAGGCAGAAAAATCCACCAAGGATCAAAAAATGACCAGCAATTCGAGTGCGTCGCCAAGAGTGGATTGTCAGGGATAGTGGCGGAGGAGGTGGGATTCGAACCCACGAAGGGCGTTAACCCTTGCTGGTTTTCAAGACCAGTGCATTCAACCGCTCTGCCACTCCTCCGGTCGGGCCTGACTAAAGCGGTTGAAATGATTCTGAAAGATCAAATTGGGGAAAAATCGCCGATGCTTCCATGCAGCCTTTTCAGAAAGCCCCCCGCGCGATAGACTGCGCTCAAAGGAACGGGCGCCACGAGGGGAATGGGCGCTTGGCAGATAGAACGTCGACACATAAGACCGGTCATAAAGGCCACAAGCGGCGCGATATTCAGGCAGAGGGCATGTCATGAAGTATTCCATCTACACTCTGGGTTCAGGAACCCGTTTTATGCGCGGCGCAATGCTTGTATCGGCACTGAGCTTGGTTGCAGCTTGTGAAGATTTTCAAGGGTTTAACCTTGGTGGTGGTGCGGATTCTGCTGGCCCCACACAAAGCACGTCAACGACGTTTGTTGAACGGGATGTGGAAGCGCCAGAAGTGTTTTCCGCAAAAGAAGCCGGTCTTTGGGACGGCCGCCCATCATTGGGCGGCGTTTGGGTTGCCCACCCCGACGTGACCGACCCGGAGCGGGTCATCATTCGCAACCAAGCCAATGGGAAATTCGTGATCGGTGCTTTGTTCCGTCGCGAACGCGCTTTGCCCGGCCCACGGCTGCAAGTGTCGTCTGACGCAGCAGGCGCTCTTTCTATGCTTGCGGGTCAGCCCGTTGAGCTAGAAGTCACAGCTTTACGCCGCGAGGAAGCGCCGGTTGAGCCGGAAGTGGTAGAGACAGTAGACGCGGTTGAAACCGTTGAAACCGAAACGCTTGATCCGGTGGCTTCCGCAGCTGCAGCGATTGATGCGGCAGAGGCCGCTCCTACGGCAACGGCACCTGCGCCTGCAGCGGCTCCAGCCCCAACAACCAGCAGCTTGTCTAAGCCTTATCTTCAAATTGGCATCTTCAGCGTCAAAGCAAATGCCGAGAATACGGCTGCGCAGATGAGCCGCGCTGGCTTAGACGCGACCATTAAGCCCGGGGAAAGCAATGGCAAAGCCTTCTGGCGCGTGGTGGTGGGTCCTGCGCAATCCTCATCTGAACGTTCTGCGATGCTGAAAAAGGTCAAAGAGACCGGCTTTAGCGACGCGTACGCGGTCACCCATTAATTTTCACTCGTTGAACTCTGTTTCCAAGGGATCAGGATCATGAAAAACACACTTAAATCCATGGTTTTGGGCACTATCGCCGCAGCGATGATTTCTGTACCTGCCTGGGCGTTTGAGACCCGCGCGAAGACAGCTTTTGTGATCGACCAGACCACCGGCACGGTGCTTTTGACCAAAAATGCCGATGACGCGGTTCCCCCTGCCTCCATGTCAAAGCTCATGACGCTGTATATGGCGTTTGAGGCAGTGCGCGATGGGCGTTTGTCCATGGAAGAACGGCTGCCCGTGTCCCAACATGCGATGAGCTATGGCGGCTCCACCATGTTTTTGGACACAACAGACCGTGTAAAGGTCGTCGACCTGCTGCGCGGCATTATCGTGCTCTCTGGCAATGACGCCTGTGCTGTAATCGCCGAAACCCTAAGCCCTGATGGAACGGAAGAAGGGTTTGCGCGCCAGATGACTCTGCGCGCGCGCCAGATCGGCATGACAAATTCGACCTTCGCCAACTCCAACGGTTGGCCCGCGCCGGGGCATCGCATGTCGATGCGCGATTTGGCCCTATTGGCCAATCGCCTGATTTCAGACTTTCCTGAATTCTACCCAATGTTTGCCGAAACCGAGTTTGCCTTCGACGGTCGCGCCCCGCGTAACACGCTGAACCGCAACCCGCTGCTCAAGCTTGGCATTGGCGCCGATGGACTGAAGACCGGCCATACCCAAGAAGCAGGCTATGGCTTGGTCGGCTCCGCCAAACAGGGCAATCGCCGCGTGATATTTGCGGTGTCTGGCATGGACAGCACCAAAGATCGTGCTGAAGTGTCCGAGCAGATCGTGAACTGGGCCTTCCGCCAGTTTAGCGAGCGACAAGTGCTGCGCGCGGGCAAACGGGTTGCTCAAGCGGATGTTTGGATGGGGGCATACCAGAAGGTTAGCCTGGTTTCCGCTGAAGATGTGAATGTTTTGCTTCCAGTCATCGGGCAGAATGATCTGGAGGCCGAGGTTGTCTATAACGGACCACTTCAAGCGCCGATTTCTAAAGGTCAGCAACTGGCGGAACTTGTGATAAAACCCATGGACTTGCCTGAAATCCGTGTACCGCTTGTGGCAGAGGCCGATGTGGCCGCAGGAGGCTTTACGGTCCGCTTGCGCACCGCTACAGCAGTGTTGATGTCACAGTTTGGCATCGCACCAGACACGGCTCCTGAGGAAGCAAGTTGACGTCACCAGAAGATCAGCCGGATCGTCCCGGTACATTTATCACCTTTGAGGGCATCGACGGGTCCGGGAAATCCACGCAGACCCGATTGCTTGCCGAACACCTCGAGAGCCTTGGGCATGAGGTCATCCTGACCCGAGAGCCCGGCGGCTCGGTTGGGGCCGAAGAAATTCGCTCTTTGGTGCTTGAAGGCGACCCGGATCGCTGGTCTGCAGAGACGGAGTTGTTGCTTTTTACTGCTGCGCGTCGGGATCATCTGGAGCGTACGATTTATCCGGCGCTAGATGCAGGCAAGGTTGTGATCTGTGATCGTTTTGCGGATAGCACACGCATGTACCAGGGCCTCTCTCGTGGGGATTTGCGGGAAAAAGTTGATAAGCTTCATAGACTTATGATTGGGACAGAACCAGATCTGACGATCCTGATCGACATGGACCCTGCCGTGGGTCTCGCCCGTGCCAAAGGCCGTCAGACAGCGGAAGAGCGATTTGAAGACTTTGGCCAAGAGCTGCAGTTCAAAATGCGCCACGGGTTCCTAGACCTCGCACAGCAATTCAAAGACCGCTTTCGCCTGATCGACGGCAATCGCAGCGTTGATGATGTGGCTGGCGACATCCGACTGGCTGTGACAGACTATCTGGCATGAGCGAAGACGACCTCCCCCAAAGCGACCAGATTGACGGCGCGCCGCATCCGCGTGAGACGGTGAAACTGTTTGGTCAGGACGCCGCCCAAAATGGGTTCTTGGAGGCGTTTAACGCTGACCGTTTGCACCATGGCTGGTTGCTGACAGGCCCCAAAGGGGTCGGTAAAGCAACCCTCGCTTGGCAGATCGCACGGTTTTTGCTGGCGACGCCTAAAAGTGATGGCGGCGGCATGTTTGATGATGCGCCCCAGATCGCGCAGAGTTTAGCGATTGATCCTGAACACCCGGTCGCGCGCCGCATTCAAGCGGGGTCAGAACCGGGGCTTTTCTCGGTCAAGCGACCTTATGATGAGAAAACCAAGAAGCTCAAAAGCCAGATCACGGTGGATGAAATCCGCAAGCTGAAGAATTTCTTTGCGCTTTCGGCCACCGATGGCGGGCGTCGGGTGGTGATTGTGGATAGCGCCGATGAAATGAACGTCAGCGCCGCAAACGCTCTCTTGAAGCTTCTCGAAGAGCCACCGGCAGACACGGTGATCTTTCTGATTTCACACCAACCATCGCGGCTTTTGCCCACCATTCGGTCCCGTTGCCGAGAACTACGCCTTTCGACGCTGAACGCCGAGGATATGGCCGCTGCGCTTGAACAGGCGGATGTGGAGACTGATCATTCTGCGGCAATGGGCGAGCTGGCGTCGGGCTCGGTAGGCGAAGCCATTCGGCTTTCTCAATCTGGCGGGATGCGGATTTATGCGGATCTGATCAACCTATTTTCAGAACTCCCACAAATGAATCGCCCACGCGCCTTGGCGCTGGCGGATTCAGCGGTTGGGCGCGGCTCGGAGGAGCGGTATGAAATGCTGCTCAACCTGATAGATCTCTTCCTGATCCGGGTTGCCCGCACGGGCGCGACCGGTCAATTGCCGGGCGTGGAAGCAGCCCCCGGCGAGGCAGACCTGCTAGGGCGTCTATCCCCTACACCGCACAAAACCCGGGCATGGGCCGAGGTCGCTGCAGAGATCACCTCACGAAGCCGGCATGGTAAGTCGGTAAACCTTGACCCGGCGGCGATGGTGCTGGATACGGTTTGGAAGATACAACAAACCGCGCAAAGCTGATTATGACCAAAGCTCCGCTTATTACCGACAGTCACTGCCACCTGGATTTCCCGGATTTTGACGGCGAACACGAGGCGCTGATCGAACGCGCCGCTGAGGCAGGCGTTGGTCGCATGGTTACGATCTGCACGCGGCTTAAGAACGAGCCGCAAGTGCGTGCTTTGGCAGAGAAATACGACCCAGTGTTTTATGCGGCAGGCACCCATCCCATGAGTGCAGCAGAAGAACCTTTGGCCACTGTCGAAGAGCTTGTGGCCATGGCCAAACATCCCAAGTTCGTGGGTATTGGTGAAAGCGGTCTGGACTACCACTACACCGCGGAAAGCGCTGAGATCCAAAAGCAATCTTTGTATGTTCACATCGAAGCGGCGCGGCAGACTGGCCTGCCTTTGATCATCCATGCCCGCGCGGCAGATGAAGACATGGCACGCATTCTTTCTGATGAATATGCTAACGGCGCATACAGCTGTGTGATGCACTGCTATTGCTCGGGCCCGGAATTGGCCAAAACCTGTGTGGACCTTGGTTTTTATCTGTCTATGTCTGGCATTGCGACGTTCAAGAAAAGCCAAGAAGTGCGCGATATTTTTGCGGCCGCGCCTGTCGACCGGGTGCTGGTGGAAACCGATAGCCCCTATCTGGCCCCGACCCCGTTCCGCGGCAAACGCAATGAACCTGCCTACACGGCACATACCGCGAAAGTGGGCGCAGAGGTATTCGGCATGGACTATGCGGAATTCGCAGCTCAGACCGAGGCGAATTTCGAACGACTCTTCACCAAAGCGGTGCCAAAGGCGGTCGCTGCATGAGTGACACGCTGACCTTCACAATTCTGGGCTGCGGCAGTTCTGGTGGTGTGCCCCGTTTGGGCGGCATTTGGGGGGATTGCGATCCTGAAAACCCAAAGAACACCCGCACCCGCTGTTCGCTTTTGGTGGAGCGCGAGAATGCCAAAGGCAAAACCACGGTCCTGATCGATACCAGTCCCGACATGCGCCACCAGTTGCTGCGTGAGAATGTCGGTCGTCTGGATGGTGTGATTTACACCCATGCGCATGCTGACCATGTCCATGGGTTGGATGATCTTCGCATGATCGTTTTCAATATGCGCGAGCGGGTGAAAGTCTGGGCGGACACCCCAACACAAGACGCCCTGCTCTCTCGCTTTGGCTATGCGTTTGTGCAGCCCCAAGGCTCGCCCTATCCACCGATCCTTGATCTGCATGGCATTGCCGATGAGCCTGTCGATATCGACGGCCCCGGCGGCCCGATCACCTTTGAGCCACTAGAAGTCGCGCACGGGGGCATTGATGCGCTGGGGTTCCGCATGCATGACGTGCTCTACATGCCGGATGTGTCTGAGATCCCAGAAAACGTCGCCCCGAGAACTGAAGGTTTGCGCTGCTGGATTTTGGACGCGTTGCGCCGCACACCACACCCAACGCATTTCCATCTGGACACGGCGCTGGAATGGATTGAACGCTCAAAACCAAAAGAAGCGGTTTTGACCAACATGCATGTGGATCTGGATTACGAGACGCTTTCGGCGGAAACCGCAAGCCATATTCGGCCCGCCTATGATGGGCTTAAACTTAGCTTTCCGATTTAATTTCAAATGCTTGACATCCTAAACATCGTTCTGCCGGTCTTTGTCTTGATCGGTTTGGGCTATGTTGCGCGTTGGGTAGGTTTGGTCACCGATACGGTGGTCGACAGCATGATGCGCTTCACCATTCTGTTCTTGGTGACAGCCCTGCTTTTTGGCGCGATTGCGGATCTAGACCTTAAAGCCAACTTTGATGGGGCGATGCTGGGCAGCTATTATGCCGCCGGGTTTGCGTGTTTCTGCGCGGGGCTTTTGGGCGCTAGACATCTCTTTGGCCGCCCGTGGGAAGACAGTGTTGTGATCGGCTTTGGCAGTCTTTTCGCCAACTCTCTGATGCTGGGCCTTCCGATTGCAGAGCGCGCCTTTGGAGCAGAGTCACTGGGCGGCAACTTTGCGATTATCTCGGTGCACTCGCTCTTTGCCTATGGGGTCGGCATCACAGCCATGGAAATTGTGAAAGCACGCGGCAAGTCCTTCTTTGCCACGGTGACCACGGTTTTGAACGGTATGGTGTCAAACGCGCTGGTTTTGGCGATTGCGGCTGGCTTTGCGGTGAACCTTTCGGGCATCACCCTGCCAACAGCCATCGATGACAGCATCGATCTATTGTCCCAAGCCGCCCTACCGACCGCACTTTTTGCGATCGGCGGCGTCTTACGGCGGTATCGACCAGAGGGTGATCTGCGTGTTGTCCTATATATTTGCGCACTTTCCTTGGGGCTTCCCCCTGCCCTTGCATATGCGCTTGGCAGCCATTTTGACATCTCCCAAGACAATGTCAGATCGATGATTACAACCGCCTCGATGGCGCCGGGCGTTAATGCATACCTCTTTGCCAACCTCTATGGGCACGCAAAACGCGTTGCCGCCAGTGCGGTGTTGATTGGCACCGCACTGTCAATTGTCACCGTCTCATGTTGGCTCTTGATCCTTCAATAGGCCCTAGCCAACCTGCCGCGCTTGGCTCCATACACCGCGCACCACTGGGGTGCTTCCTAGAGCAGAAACCCGCACAATATCGGCGCGGAGACCTTGTGCGAGACGGCCTCTGTCCTTGAGACCCGTCGCATCTGCTGGATTGGCGGTCACCGTGCGTACGGCGCGCGGTAGATCATCCCAACGTTCAGCCAGTCGGAAGGCCGATAGCAGCAAAGCCGCAGGCACATAGTCAGAGGAGATGATATCCAGCAAGTTGCGATCCGCCAGATCAAGCGCAGACACGTTGCCGGAATGAGATCCACCGCGAATGATATTTGGTGCGCCCATCATGATGGCGATGTCATTGGCGCGGCAGGCCCCTGCGGCTTCAACCGTGGTGGGGAACTCAGCAAGGTGGATGCCGTGACCAGAAGACACTTCGACCTGTTCTGTTGTGGTGTCGTCGTGGCTTGCCAGCACGGCGCCAAACCGACGCGCTTCAGACACGGTCTTTGCCTCGTGCAACTCGCCATAGGTCTCGCGCAGCTTGAGAAGCTTTTGAACATGCTCGTCAAATTCCGCGTCATTCATGCCGCGTTTTGAAGCCACATAGGTTTTCAATTTCGAGATATCTCGGAACTGACGTTGTCCCGGAGTGTGATCCATCAGGCTGACGATGCCGACGCGGTCGGTTTCATCGAACTCTGACAATTCTTCCGCCAAGGTTTCTGAACACACCTCTGCCCGAAGGTGCAGGAAGTGGCTGATTTTCAGAACGTTTTTCTCTCGCAGCTGCCAAAGCTCTTTGGACAGTTGCCGCGCATATTTGATGTAGCCGCCCTTGCCGGTTGGGATCGAGCCAACACGCATAGCGTCGAACACGGTTGTGATGCCCACACTGGCCAGTTCCGCATCATGGGCGAGGATTGCCGCATCGTGCGGCCAATCGACGCTTGGACGCGGCTGGATGTGGCGCTCTAGGTTGTCGGTGTGCAGCTCGATCAGGCCCGGGATCAGGTAGTCCCCTGCACAGTCGATGGCACCATCTGGGACATCAGAGGTTTCTTCGATCTTCGCAATGATCCCGTCCTGCACCCAAAGTGCGCCGGTGATGACATGATCTTCCAGGACGATCTGCGCGTTCGCGAGACAAAAGCTGCCCAGTTGAACCGACGATGGGGCCAAGTTGTTGGACGCAATGGGAGAATTCATAACGGCACCTTTTGCGGGAATAGAATTTCAATAGCATTGGCGACGGTTTCTTCCAAAGAGCCGTCGTTAGACAAATCGGTGACCTTCGCCCCTTCCGGCAATGGCCTGCTTGCGCGCTCAAGGCGCTTGACGATCTCAGCCTCGCTTTCGCGCCCCCGTCCAGCCAGACGCGTGGCAAGGGTTTCAGGGGTCGCGGTGATGTTGAGGGTCAGCAATTCGGGAAACACCTCTTGCGCACGAGGCAGGACGGCACGGGATAGGTTCACCAGAAGCTGCTCGCCGCGCGCGATGCGGGTGCGAACGGTATCTGGCACGCCGTAGTACAGACCATGCGCTTCCCAATAGAGGCAAAATTCCCCTGCTCCGGCGCGCATGTCGAATTCTTCTTCAAGTACAGCCTCATAGTCTTCGCCACCCAAACCCGGTGCGCGGGTGATGGTGCGTTTCACGAGCTTCAGTGCTGGCACGGCCTCCACAAGGCCGTGCATGACGCTGTCTTTGCCCACACCAGACGGGCCGACAATCCCGATCAGACGCCCACTCATGCGGCCGCCTGTGGGGAAAACCCGGTGACGTCGATTTCTCGGTCGCAGACCCGTGCACGGGCGGCTTCGTCATGGAAAATCCCGACGATAGAGGTGCCGCGTGCTTTGGCATCCTCAATAAGCCCAAGAACCACTTCTCGGTTCGTGGCATCCAAACTCGCGGTTGGTTCATCAAGCAGCAAAGCCGGATATTCATGGGCAAAGCCGCGCGCGATGTTCACGCGTTGTTGTTCACCACCGGAGAAAGTCGTTGGGCTCAGTCCCCAGAGCGCTTCGGGAATGTTGAGTTTGCCCAGCAACGCCGCCGCGCGGTCTTTGGCTTCATCAGCTGCCACGCCCAAAGACAGAAGCGGCTCGGCGACCACGTCCAGTGTCGAGACCCGAGGCACCACCCGCAGGAACTGGCTGACATAGCCCAGCGTGTCCCGGCGCAGCGCGAGGATTTCCCGTGGCGCAGCCTTGGTCACATCCACATCGCCCACTTTAACGGTGCCTGCCGCAGCCAGGTAATTGCCATAGATGATCCGCATGAGCGTGGACTTGCCCGCACCGGATGCACCGGTCAAAGCAACGCACTCCCCTTTTGGCACCACAAGATTTGCGCCGCGCATCACTTCCAGCACGGCACCGCCTTGATTGTGCAGGGTGAAGGTTTTGGAAACGTTTGAAAGTTCAATCATAGTCACACCTGCAGAACCGAGCTGACCAGCAGCTGGGTGTAAGAATGTTGTGGGTCATCAAGCACTTGATCCGTCAGACCGGTCTCAACCACACGGCCTGACTTCATCACCATCAGGCGATCCGCCAGAAGGCGTACAACCGCCAAGTCATGGGTCACGATAATCGCTGAAAGTCCGAGATCACGCACTAAGCCACGCAATAAGTCCAACAGGCGCGCCTGCACAGAAACGTCTAGGCCCCCGGTCGGCTCATCCATGAAGACAAGCCGCGGTCCAGTTACCAAGTTCCGCGCTATCTGTAGACGCTGCTGCATGCCACCAGAGAATGTCGTCGGGCGGTCATCCACACGGTCTTCCGAAATCTCGACCCGGTCGAGCCATGTCACAGCTTCAGAGCGAATATCGGCATAGTTACGCGCACCAACGGCCATGAGCCGCTCGCCCACATTGCCGCCGGCACTTACCCCCATGCGCAGGCCATCCCGCGCGTGTTGATGTACAAATGCCCAATCAGTCCGCCCTAGCATGCGCCGCTCGGGTTCTGACATTTTCAGCGTGTCTTTGGGGCCATCGACGCGGGTGTCAAAGATCACCTCGCCTTTATCAGAAGGCAAATGCCCCGCCAGACAGTTGAGCAAAGTGGATTTGCCGGAGCCAGATTCCCCAACGATTCCCATGACCTCACCGGGGTAAAGGTCAAAGCTGACATCGGTGCAGCCGATGTGATTGCCATAGTGTTTGGCAACGTCTTTGACTGACAATAATGGTGTCATGCCGCTGTCTCCTTGGTCAGGTCACCGGTATGGCCTTCCGCCCGACGCTTTTCGCAATAGTCCGTGTCAGAGCAGACAAACATCCGCCCGCCTTTGTCATCTGTGATCACTTCATCCAGATAGGAATCTTCGGCCCCGCACAGCGCGCAGGCATGGGGGGCTTTAGACGGATCAAACGGGTGATCTTCAAAATCCAGGCTCACAACCTTGGTGTATGGCGGCAGCGCGTAGATCCGTTGCTCGCGCCCTGCGCCAAAGAGCTGAATGGCAGACATTTCCATCTTTGGATTGTCAAATTTCGGGATTGGCGACGGGTCCATCACGTAACGGTCTTCCACCTTCACGGGATAGGCATAGCTGGTGGCGATATGGCCGTGTTTGGCGATGTCTTCATAGAGTTTCACATGCATGAGGCCGTATTCTTCCAACGCATGCATTTTGCGGGTCTCGGTTTCACGAGGTTCTAAGAAGCGGAGTGGTTCCGGGATGGGCACTTGATAGACAAGGATCTGGTCCTCGCTCAGGTCCTCTTCAGGAATGCGGTGACGGGTTTGGATGACCGTTGCCGCCGAGGTTTCCGTGGTGGTTCCGACCTCTGCCGTCTTTTCGAAAAACTTGCGAATGGACACGGCGTTGGTGGTGTCATCGGCCCCTTGGTCGATCACTTTCAGCGTGTCCTCTGGCGTCAATGTCGCCGCTGAGACCTGCACCCCGCCGGTGCCCCAACCATAGGGCATCGGCATTTCGCGGCTGGCGAACGGCACTTGGTAGCCGGGGATTGCCAGACCTTTGAGGATCGCACGGCGGATCATGCGTTTGGTCTGCTCATCTAGGTAAGCAAAGTTGTAATCGCTCATTCTGCTGCCTCCGGCACAGCCCGTTCCATGGCCTCACGGCGCAATTTGCGGATCAATTCCAATTCAGATTGGAAGTCCACGTAATGGGGGAGTTTGATATGTTCGAGGAACCCGGTCGCCTGGATATTGTCGCCGTGATAGAGCACAAATTCTGCATCTTGCGCCGGTGCGCCAACATTGTCTTCGCCCAGTTCTTCCCAACGCAATGCCCGGTCTACAAGAGACATCGAGATCGACTTGCGCTCTGACTGACCAAAGACCAAACCATAGCCGCGGGTGAATTGCGGGGGTTCTGTTTTGGAACCGGTGAACTGGTTCACGGTTTCACATTCCGTCACGGTGATTTCACCAAGATCAATGGCAAATCCCAGTTCTGGAATGTCCATTTCCACAGACACCGCGCCAATGCGCAGCTCGCCTACAAAGGCGTGGGTGCGGCCATAGCCCCGTTGGGTGGAATAAGCCATGCCCAGCGTAAAGCCTTCATCCGCACGTGCCAAAGACTGCAGGCGCAAAGCTCGGTCGGCGGGCAGTTCGAGTGGCTCGCGCGTCAGGTCGGGCGGCGTGTCTTCGCTGGCCGCTTCATCCTGAATAAGCCCTTCCTTGTTCAGGAATTCCGTCACATGGGGCACCGTTTCAGGCACCGCGTCGCGCTCTGGAACTTCGATTGTCTCACCATCTGCGGCCAATTTGAAATCCAGCAGACGGTGCGTGTAGTCAAAGGTTGGGCCCAAAACCTGTCCACCCGGCAGGTCTTTAAAGGTCGCGGAAATCCGGCGCTCGCAGTCCATCTCACTTGTCTCAATTGGGTTTGAGGACCCAAAACGCGGCAATGTTGTGCGGTAGGCACGGATCAGGAAGATTGCTTCAATCAGATCGCCCCGCGCTTGTTTGATGGCCAATGCCGCAAGATCAGGATCATACAGCGAGCCTTCCGCCATCACCCGGTTCACCGCCAGCTTCAGCTGTTCGCGAATTTGCGCAATGGACAGTTCTTCAACAGACGTATCCCCCCGGCGCTCTTCAGCAAGCCAGGCATGCGCGTTTTCAATGGCGCGTTCGCCGCCCTTTACAGCAACATACATCAGCGGACCTCCGTCGTGCGTGGCAGGGCCGCGACGCGGCTGCCTTGGGTGAAATAGAAATCGAGCCCTAGCGGGAAGAGCATCTGATTGGCTTGGAATGCCGCCGTTTCCGGCAAGCTCAGCGCCGCACGGTCTTTGATGCCCGGGCCTTGCAGCACCGCACCTTGGTTTTCAAGAACGTCACTTTCCACGATCAGGCTGGCAGAGCGATCCGGGTATTCGGAGGTGCCGATTTTGAATTGAGACAGCGGCGCAAGCGCCTCCCATGTGCCAACCGCAAAGTCGCAGGTCGCAGCCGATACAAGCGGTGCGCCGATGTGGAAGTTGATCCAATTGCGTACGGCATCAGTGTCAGCGTCCCCGGCAAGGTAGATGCCTGTATCCGGATCACAAAGGGTCAATAGCAAGGTCGCTGCAGCTTTTGACACCGGTGCTGGGGCCTCGGCCTGATCCAAATCTAGAATGGTGCCCGGTTTTGCCATGACCGTCATGATCTGGCGAAAGGCACGGGCGGCTTCTGGTGCGGGATCGAAAAACCCGCCTGTGAGTTCAAGAGCTTCCATCAGTCCTCTCCTCGCGCCATGGTGAAGAAATCGACCTTCGTCGATGCTGCTTTGCGCGCACGAGCCGATTTGGTGTCAGCAACTTGTTGAGAGAGCGGAGACAAAACCGCTGCCTGCAACTCAGTCGCCGCCTCTGTCTGCATCAGCGCGTCGACCAGTGCTGCGCTTTCGGCGTCTTCTTTGCGGCGTCCTTGCACATAGCCATGTCCGACTTCACCGGTGCTGAGTTTGAGCGAGCAGCGCGTCACGGTCATCTCACCCAAATTAAAGGGTGCGCCCGTTGCGCCGGTGCGGCCACGTACCATGACGCTGCCAATTTCCGGGGGACGCAGCCAGTCAAACGCGGGCGTCTCGGCGGTTTGTGCAAATAGCTTGGTCAACGCGCCATCAGGCGACGTCGCCATCAGGCTCAACCAAGCTTTGCGCTCTTTTTGTTGGATCTCTTGCATGGCCTCTCGACAAGTTTGCAGTTTACTATACAACTAGACATATTATCGCCGACTGAGGTGATTCCGACCAGCAGAGTTTTGTGAAGTTTCCATGAAATGACCCAATCAAATCGATCATCCAACGGCCGTACGCCGATCTGGCGAGCCATCGCAAATGCCTTGCGCATGGATATTGCCGAGAACCGCTACAAGCCGGGGGACAAGCTGCCCACTGAGGCGGTTCTGTCTGAACGGTTTGGCGTCAACCGTCATACGGTGCGCCACGCCTTGTCTGCATTGGTGGAAGAAGGATTAGTCCACACCCGTCGTGGCGCGGGGGCTTTTGTAAAATCGGTCCCGGCGGAGTATCCGCTGGGAAAACGCATGCGCTTTCACCAGAATTTGCGGCAGGCTGGGCGATTGCCATCAAAACGGACCCTCAGCCTTGAAAGCCGCCCCGCAACCGAAGAAGAGGCGGACCGGCTAAAGATCCCAACCGGCGATACAATCTGTGTCAGACACGGTGTGTCTTTGACGGACGGACACCCGATCGCGCTTTCGATCAGCCATTTTCCTGAAGCACGACTGCCGGGAATTGCGCAAGCGCTGGCAGAAGAAACCAGTATTACCAAAGCCCTCGCCAAAGCAGGCGTGACGGACTTCACCCGTTCCAGCACCCGTATTCGAGCGGTCTTGGCGGATGCCACCCAAGCTTTGCGGCTTCAGGTCCGCGAGGGGGCTCCTTTGCTCTACTCAACGGGGTTAGATGTGGATGGCGACGGCATGCCGGTTGAATACGGCATGACGTGGTTTTGCGGTGAGCGGATGACGCTGACTTTTGAAGAAGACTAACGTGCTATCAGCGCTCATATTTTTCTAGGAACGCTTCAGCGCTGAGGCCTCTGAAGTCCTCCAAAGCAGACCGAATCTGTTCGTGATCCCAGTCCCACCAAGCCAGCGCGATCATGCGCTCGGCAATCTCAGCAGGTTGGCGCAAACGCAGAACTTTGGCCGGGGTCCCTGCCACGATTGTGTAAGGGGCCACATCTTTGGTCACAATCGCGCCCGCGGCGATCACCGCGCCATGGCCAATTGTCACCTCTGGTTTGATCATCGCCCCGTGGCCGATCCAGATGTCATGACCCAAAGTCGCTCGCCGCGACGCGCGGTGTTCAAAGAAAGCTTGATCGTTTTCCGCATCATCCCAGTAGCACCCTGAACGATACATGAAATGATGAAGCGAAGCTGTCGTTAGAGGATGATCCGTGGCGCCGATCCGCACAAAGCTTGCGATATTGGCGAACTTGCCGATCGTTGCATTCGCGATGTCGCAAAGCCGCTCGCAATAAGAGTAGTCGCCCAAAGTGGAGTTGAGCAGCCGTGCGCCCTCACCCACCTCACAAAACGCGCCAATGTCTGAATTCACGACACTTGCATTGTCGTGCAGAACCGGCGCGTCAGCCTTTAGTCTCGCCATTAATGCTTGTCCTCAGAGGACCCAATCAACTTGCCGCGCAGCCAGCCAGAGATTGTGTCCATCATCATCACCATCAGCACGACGAGCACGATGTAGTAGGTCACCTCTTCCCAGTCTTTCTGGGTGATGATCGCTTGGGTCAGCATCAGGCCGATACCACCGCCTGTGATCGCACCAATAATGGTGGCAGAGCGGGTATTGGATTCCAGATAGTAGAGGATCTGAGAGAGCAGCACCGGGGTGATCTGCGGGATGACGCCAAAGCGATAACGTTGGATCGGTTTGGCACCAGTGGAACGGATGCCTTCGATCTGCTTTTTATCCACATTCTCAAGCGCTTCTGAGAACATCTTACCAAAGCTGCCCGTATCCGTGATCAAGATCGCCAGCGCACCGGTCAAAGGCCCAAGGCCAAAGGCGCGGGATAGGATAATCGTCCAGATCAAGGCGTCCACGCCGCGTAGGAAGTAAAAGAACCGGCGGGTGGCAAAGCGCACCGCCATAAGGGGCGCAAAGTTCTTGGCCGCGAGGAAGGCGAGTGGCAGAGCAACAATCGCTGCGCCCATGGTTCCAAGGAAAGCCATCAGAATGGTTTCACCAATGGCCCAAGCGACTTGGCCATGCAGCCACATCGGGTTGTTCCAAAAGTCGTTCATAATTGCAGCGGCTTCACCGTTGAAGGCGCGCGACACCAGTTCGCCAAATCCCATGCCGTGATACGGGCTAGACAGCGTGAAGAAGAACAGCTCCCAGCCGGTGAAGTAACGGAACACCTCGGAACGGTTACGCGTCACAGTCAGACGGCCCGCTTCTGTGGTGATCGCCATCCGGTTCTTAGAGGCGTTGATCCATTCTGGGATCTCATCGGTCGGGTATTCTTGCACCACACCCCGAGAGCGGCTTGGGGTCGCTTTGATTAAACCGTAGCCTGGCACATCATAAGTGATGGTTTCAGGACCATAGGTGATGATGTGTCCGTCACCCAGATCAATGACCGTTGTCTCGCCGAGTTCTACCCAATCCGGCGCGGTGCCTTCTGGGTAGCGACCCTTTTTCTCGCCTTCGATGGCCGCAGTCACCGCGCCATTGCGGTTGTCGCGGGTGATGTGAACCTTGTGGCTGTAAGTGTCGGCGATAAGCGAACGCGCGTTGTCGCCATTGGCTTTCTGCACTAGCCCCATGATGTCAAAGGCAAAGAAGATATAGGTCAGATAGACCAGGATCAGCGCAGGAACCGCGAAGGAAAACAGGCGCTTTTTGCGGAACAGGCGGCTTGCGTCAGCCTGCAAAGCGGCGGTGTTGGTGACAGGATTGGTGTCCAGAGCAGCCATCTTAGTGCCCTCCCTCACCCGCGCCATGCACCAGCCGGTCGCGGTAGTAACTTGAAATTTGGTCAAACAGGACAATCGTTAAGAAGAGCAGGATGAACATGGCCCCTGCCTCGTCATAACGCCCCTGCCCCCAGGAGATCGCGTTTTTGAGCTCGTAGCCCAAACCGCCCGCGCCGACGAAGCCCAAGATGGCCGAGGCGCGAATGTTGATTTCAAAACGCAGCAATGCGTAAGACAGCCAGTTTGGCGCGACCTGCGGCACCACGGCCAGCAGCATTTTTTGCGACCAAGTGGCGCCAACAGAGCTTAGCCCATCCACCGGTTTGAGGTCGGCGTTTTCATTCACTTCGGAATAAAGCTTGCCCAGAGCGCCCGCGGTGTGGATCGCAATGGCGATCATCGCGGGCACCGGGCCACCGCCCAGAATAAAGATCAGGATCAATGCAATCACAATCTCTGGCACCGCGCGCATGATGTCCATCGCACGGCGGAAGACGCCAACCAGTTTGGGGAATTTCGCCAGACCACGGGTGGATAGAAGCGAAAGGATGATTGCAAAAAGCGCGCCGATCAAAGTGGAGACAGCGGCGATATTCACCGTCTCTACCAAGGCCGGGAAATAGGTCACGAAATGCGCAGGAAGTTCGGCAAATTTCTCTGCAGCTTCGCCGACAACATCTGCCGGATAGTCAAAGAAATTGTCGATCCCACCCCAGAAAGAACCACCGTTCCGGGCGGCAGCGGTGTTAAAACCGGATACCATTAACGCGGCGAAGATGATCAAAGCGATAAAGGAATACAGTCGTTTGCGGCGCACCTGCTCCATATAAGAGTTTTGGATGCTATTGACGCTGACACTGCCTGCGGAAAGTTCTGCCATATCGGGGCCTTATCATGAAAAAGGCGAGCCCCAAGACTGGGGCCCGCCATCAGGGGAAAAACTGAATTATTTAGACTTCAGTTTGCGTGCTTCGATGATGGACTCATAGGTCGCGTGGGTCACTGGCTGGAAGCCAAGAGTTTCGCCCGCTGCGATGTTGTATGCGCAGTCCTGATCGTTTTCATACATGTTGTCTACGAGTGCAGTCATGGTCGCTTTTACGTCCGCTGGCAGCTCTTTACGCAGAACGATTGGACCTTCTGGGATCGGCTTGGATTTCCAGATTTGAACCAGGTCGTTCATGTCAACCAGACCCGCGTCAACAGCTTTGCGCAGCGCGCCAGAGTTGTAGCCGTCTTCCCAGTTGCCTTGGCCGTCTGCCCAAGTCACACCGCCGTCGATGTCGCCGTTGTTCACCGCAACGATTGTTTGCTCGTGGCCACCGGTGAATTTCACTTCACCAAAGTATTTGCCGGAGTCCATTGTGATGCCGTCTTTGTACTGAGGGATCTCGATGGATGGGATCAGGTAACCGGATGTGGAGTTAGGGTCGCCAAAGCCGAACACTTTGCCTTCCATGTCGTCCAGGTTCCCAATCGCTGCGTCTTTGCGTGCGAAACCGATAGAGTGGTAGCCGATGGAACCGTCCAGGTTCACTTTGATCAGCACTGGCTCAACTGCATCTTCGTTTTGCAGGTAAGTTGCAGCGTAGGAAGACGCGCCCAACCATGCGAAGTCCAGAGTGCCGCCAACGAGACCTTGGATAACACCAGCGTAGTCAGCAGGTGCGAACAGTTTTGTTGGAACGCCCAGAGCTTCCTCTGTGTATGCGCGCAGGCACTCGTAAGAGTTCATGCGGTCTTGTGCGTTTTCACCGCCCAAGATGCCGATGCGGAATTCAGAGATGCCTTCTGCCATTGCAGCAGAGGACAGAGCAGTAGAAGCGGCCAGAGCCAGTACGATAGTCTTTTTCATCAGTCTCTCCATGATGATAGGTCTCGCGCACACCTCCGTGCACGATGAGGTTCAGGATCAGGCATTGACGGCGGTTGCCGCGGACCTGTCCAAAGCTTGAATTTCGGTGGATGTGGCGGCTTCAGAGAAGTCATCGCCGGCGCCGTAGATGTCGCGTGCCGCTCCGGTGGTTAGCTGATCCGGGGTGCCATCGAATACGATGCGCCCGTCGCGCATGCCGATCACGCGGTCACAGTAGCGACGCGCGGTGTCGAGCGTGTGCAGGTTCGCGATCACCATGCGCCCGTCTTCTTCATGAATGCGGCGCAGAGCCTCCATCACGATCTGTGCGTTCATCGGGTCAAGGGAAGCAATCGGCTCATCCGCAAGAATGATCTGCGGGTCCTGCATCACGGCACGGGCAATCGCCACACGTTGTTGCTGACCGCCAGACAGCGCCTCGGCGCGCTTTGGGGCTTGGTCCGCAATACCAAGGCGATCAAGGATCTCAATCGCTTTGTGGATGTCATCCTCTGGATAGAGGTTGAACATGGTCGCCACTGTGCTGCGGCGGTTCAGTGTTCCGTGCAGAACGTTGGACACAACGTCCATCCGAGGCACCAGATTGAACTGTTGAAAGATCATCGCACAGCGGGACTGCCACGCGCGCTTTGCTGCGCCTTTTAGGGCAGTGATGTCTTCACCTTCGAAGACGATTGAGCCCTCGGATGCATCCGCCAAACGGTTCATCATCCGCAACATGGTAGATTTACCAGCGCCCGACCGACCAATAATGCCAATCATAGCGGGTTCGTTGACATCAAAATTCGCGTTATCGACCGCGGCTTTGCTGCCAAAGCGTTTCGTCAAGTTTGTGACGGTGAGCATTCCAGTCCCCCAAAAATTCGAGGCCGAACCTATGGGGATGCGATTGCAGTTTCTTAAACATTAAGTGACAGAGTCACGACAGGACTGCGTCAGTTTTGTAAATCGCTAGACAAATTTTTTGGGCTTGAAGAGTCTCTTAGACAACCCCAAACAAGAAAAAACCGCCCGGATCACACCGGGCGGTTTTGATCTCATCGTTACTGAGCGCGAGTCTTAGACGGTGCCGCCGAGGCTGCCCTCAAGCGTCGCAAGCTCCTGGCCGCCAGCCATGAGATCTTGCAACTCTTCATGCTGAATTTCGCCCTTCAATGCGGTTCCAAGGGTCTTACCCCGGTTCAGCACTGTGAAGCGATCTCCAACCGCCATGGCATGGCGCACGTTGTGGGTGATGAAGACAACACCAATGCCCTGCTTGCGCACCTTGTCGATGGTTGCCAGAACGTTGGAGGTCTGACGCACACCCAATGCCGACGTTGGCTCGTCGAGGATCAACACCTTCGCCCCAAAATGTACTGCACGAGAGATGGCCACCGTCTGACGCTCACCACCGGATAGCGTGCCAACCGCTTGGTCAGGACCTCGCAGGTTGATGCCCATCTTCTTCATCGCGTCCATCGTGACAGTATTGGCATATTCGTGATCAAAGAACTTGAACGGTCCGACTTTCTTCTCAGGCTCATTGCCCATGAAGAAGTTACGGCTGACCGACATCAAAGGGATCATCGCCAAATGCTGGTGCACCGTCGCAATCCCTGCTGAGATGGCATCCCGAGGGTCGCCAAAGTTCATTGGTTCGCCTTCAAAATAGATCTCGCCCTTGGTGGGCTGGTGCACACCGGACATGGTCTTAATGAAGGTCGACTTACCGGCACCGTTGTCACCCAACAGGCAGTGACATTCCCCAGCAAAGACATCTACAGACACCCCCGCCAAGGCAATCACAGAGCCGAAGTGCTTTTCGATGTTGGTCATACGAATGATAGGTTCAGCCATCTTAACGCTCCCCTGTGATGATGCGGCGGATATAGGTGTTCAGGATCACCGCGCCCAAAAGGATCACGCCAAGGAACACGCGGAAGAGCGAGCTTTCCACGCCTGCGAAGAACAGACCCTGCTGTACGACACCGAAGATCAGCGCACCGAGGGCTGCACCCACAACGGAGCCATAACCGCCTGTTAGCAAAGCGCCACCGATCACCACCGCGATGATGGCTTCGAATTCTTTCAGCAAACCACGGTCAGCACCGGCGGATCCGAACTCCATCACCTGACAGGTGGCGAAGACCGTCGCGCAGAAGGCTGAGAACATGAACATGGAAATTTTCACGCGGTTGACCGGAACACCAGAGTTACGCGCCGCTTCTGCGTCGCCCCCAGCAGCAAAGATCCAGTTGCCAAATTTGGTACGGGTTAACAGAACGTGGCCGAGAATGACCAAGACAATCGCCCATACGATCAACATTGGAATGCCGTCGACCACCGGCTCCCCTGCCCGGGTGCCCCGCTCAAAGGTCGCGATCACACCATTATCGCCCAGCCATTGGAAGAACCCTTTTAGGATCTTGCCGCCAAACACTACACCCAGCCAGTCGCCTTCCGCGGCATCTTTGATGCCACCAATGATGGTTTTCCGCTCAATCACCTGAGGCAAGAAGATGGTGAAACCGCGCAAGATAAACAGAAAGGCCAAGGTCACGATAAAGCTTGGAAGGCCCGTGCGCACAACAATCATGCCGTTCACCCAACCGATCGCCATGGCCATCAGGAAGGTAACGATGATCGCAAGCCAGATCGGCCAACCCAAGGTGACGCCAAAAATGGCAATCATCATGCCAGAGAAGCCAATCATAGAGCCCACGGAGAGGTCAAACTCACCAGCAATCATGAGGAGGCAAGCCCCCACAGCGATGATCATGAATTGCGCGGAGACCACGCTCCAGTTCATGACCCCTTGGGAATTGAACATGCCGCTGTCGCCAGCGAAAAGAAAAAACAGGATAAAGACGATGACTGTGCCACAGATGCCGCCAAGTTCTGGTCGGATCAGGGCTTTGCGCAGGCTGGATTGTTGCTTAACGCGCTCGTCAACGCCCGAGGTTTGTGCGTCGGACATGGAAAGCTCCACGAAGTTTGTCGATGTGAGGGGAGTATACCGAAAACAGGGCGGCCAGCTAAGCCGCCCTGCTGGAGGATATAAAACTTAGCGGAATTCGCCCGCATATTTCTCAACCAGTGTCAGGCCGTCTGCAGTGACGAAACCCGGACCAGAGTTGATGTTGTTGCCTGGCAGTACGCCGTAACGGTGGTAGTTCGTCATCACAACAACTGGCAGGTAAGCCTGCAGGAATGGTTGCTGGTCGATACCCCAGTTGATGACGCCACCTTTGATGCCTTTGACGATCTCGTCGCCCAAGTCGAAGGTGCCGAAGTAGATGTCACCAGCCATGCCGTTTTCATCAAGCGCAAGCAAAGTTGGGTCCGCAGATGTTGGCCCAAGGGTCAGAACCGCTTCTGTGCCTGGGTTTGCGTTCAGGTATGCCAGAACACGGTTTTTGATTTCCGCAGGGTCTTGACCGGAGTCAATCATCTGGCTGCCCAGATCCACACCCAGACCGTCCGCGAAACCTTGGCAACGCTCGGTAGAAGATGGTGAGTTGATGTAGTGGTTCACACAAAGGAAGCTGCCAACGCCGTCACCCTTCGCGCGCAGGCCTGCTGCGTAACCCGCGTCATACTCTGGCTGACCCACATACATCAAAGCGCCCACTTCGCGCGCCTGATCTGGTGTACCAGAGTTCATGATGATCACGTCAACGCCACTTGCAACGGCATTTTGGATTGGGCCGGACAGAACATCATAATCAGCCAGAGTGGTGATGATGCCGTTTGGACCAGATGCTGCTGCCTGCTCGATAATACGTGCCATATCTGCAAGGTCGCCGGTTGGCGGGTTGCGATACTCGACTTCCACGCCCATTTGGTCACCCGCCAGCGCGATGCCGTTCTTGATGGTGTTCCACCAGCTGTCGCTGTCAGGGGCGTGGCTGACCAGAATATACTTCTCGCCTTCCGCACTGGCACCGGTTGCAGCCATCAGTGGTGCGGTCACCACTGCCGTTGCCAATGCCAGTTTTTTCAAAATTGAAGCCATATTTTCCTCCCAAGGTTTTTGCTCGGAGGATCAAACGCAAAGCGCACTCCTCCGGGGCCGACTCAATTTTAACCACATCTCAAAACTTTTTGCAACCGGTTGCAAAAAGAGTTTTTTCCGGACATGCTGTATAACGCTGCAAAAACAGTTAAAAGGACGCTAACGACTAGAAAGGACGACGCCAGAATGGCCGTGACATTGAAAGAGGTTGCAGAACGTGCAGGCGTTTCGCGATCCGCGGTTTCCCGCACGTTTACTGACGGGGCATCGGTTTCCGAAAAAATGCGCCGCAAGGTAGAAAAGGCTGCAAAAGACTTGGGCTATAGCCCCAATGCGCTGGCATCTTCCCTCACGACCGGGCGGACCAAGCTTATTGGTCTTGTATCCAACAACTTTCACAACCCGATCTTTCTAGAAGTCTTCGATCTCTTCACCAAAGGCCTGCAAGATCGCGGCTTGCGCCCGCTGCTGGTGAATCTGTCTGATGAGACTGATGCAGAAAATTCTGTGCGCATGTTGCGGCAGTACTCTGTGGATGGAGCGGTGGTCGCATCATCCACACTGCCAGCAGGGTTTTCAAAAGCCTTCAAAGACGCAGGCGTTCCGGTGGTGCATTCCTTTGGTCGCGCATCTTCTGCCCCAAAGGTCCATATCGTCAGCATCGACAACGTCCAATGTGGCCGCATGGCTGCGCAAACCCTCGTGGCGCGCGGCTATAAAAAGGTCGCGTTTCTGGGCGGCCCATTAAGCGCAACATCGACCCAAGACCGCCATGCGGGGTTCATGGCCGAAATGGAAAACCACCCGGACATTGAGACCACCTTCTCTTTTGCAGAGAAATACTCATTTGAAGCGGGTCGCAAAGAAATGCTGCGCCTATTGGATAAAGGCCCAGCAGAAGCCTATTTCTGCGGTGATGACGTTCTGTCTATTGGTGCTTTGTCGGCAATCCAAGACAGCCCCCTCTCTTGCCCCGAAAACATCGGGATCATTGGGCTAAACGATATGGAAATGTCGCGTTGGGAAAACATCAATCTGACGACCATTCACCAGCCGATCCGTCAGATTGTGCAATCATCGATCGAGTTGATGGTTGCGATGCTGGATGAGAATGACCGCTATCCCGAAACGCGCATTTTCCCTTGCGAAATTGTGGAACGGGGCACGTTGCGCCCCATCCCCTAATTTAAAGACCCGCCTTTACCGGAAAATCGATGGCCGCGCGTCAAGCCACGCTCCGCCGTCTTTTGCAGACTCAACCGCCGTGTGCACGGCTGCCATAGAGCGCACGCCAGCCGCTGCATTCGGCAGCCCATCTCTATTCTCGCCACGGATGGCATCCGCGAGGTCACAATAGATGTTGGCCACCGCCAACGGGAACCCTTCCGGATGCGCAATCGCTACGCGGCTCAGGCGTTGGGCGTCTTCATAAAGACCGCCCTCTCCCTTTTCGATCACCTGCGTGCGACCACCGACTGGCGTGTAGATCAGTTGGTTTGGCTGTTCCGAGGCCCAACGCAGACCACCTGTCTCGCCAAACACCTGAATGTCAAAACCGTGTTGACGGCCAATTGCCACGGAAGATGTCCAAAGGCGACCAACGGTACCCCCTTCCATACGGAAATTGACCATCGCGTCATCTTCTAGCTCGCGGCTGGGGATGGTGGATGCAAAATCTGCGGAAAGGGTTTTCACCTCGTCATCACAAATAAAGCTCGCCATATGCAGCGCGTGAATACCGCAATCGGCAAACTGGCCAGAGACACCCGCCATCGCCGGGTCATAGCGCCAACGCACGCGCGGGTTATCCGCGTCGGTGGCATCGCCGTGATGACCATGGCTGAAATTGGTGACCACCAACCGCACTTTACCAAGTTCGCCATTTCGCACCATAGCACGGGCTTGGCGCACCATCGGATAAGCGGAGTAGCAGTAGTTTACAGCGCAGATTTTCCCTGATTTCTCAGCGACTTTGACGATTTCTTCGCCTTCTTCGACGGTCATCGTCATGGGCTTTTCGCAAAGCACATTAAAGCCCGCCTCAAGGAAAGCCTTGGTGATTTCAAAATGCGTGGCGTTCGGGGTTGCGACAGTCACCAGGTCGATCCGATCCTCGCGCGCTTTTTCACCCGAAAGCATCTCGGTCCAGTCGCCATATGAACGGTCCGCATCAAGCCCAAGCCGCTGGCCATATTCACGACCCACGTCAGGACGGTGATCCAAAGCACCCGCAGCGAAAGCAAAGTGCCCATCCGCCAAGGCACCCAGTCGGTGTGCTGGACCGATTTGGCTGCCTTCACCGCCGCCAATCATGCCCCATTTGAGTTTACTCATGGTTGCCATAGTGCCGTTTCCTTATGAAAAGCCAATGGATTCAAGGTATTCCCGGTTCTTGCGCGCGTCACCAAGTGTGTCCGGATCAAGGGTTGGGTCACAGTCTTGTTCGACGGTGCACCAACCTTCAAAGCCCGCATCCAGCAGCACTTGTCGTACCTGAGGGAAGTCCACATCGCCGTCGCCGAGATTGCAGAAGATCCCCTGTCCGCAAGCGTCATAGAATCCGGTCCGATTGGCAATGACGTCTGCCTTCACCTTTGGATCGATGTCCTTGAAATGCATGTAGGAAATGCGATCCACATAGCGCTTCATGAAGGCCACCGGATCAAAACCTGCATAGGAGTGGTGCCCCGTATCAAAGCAGATTTTCAGGATCTTCTCGTCAACCTCATCCAGCAGGCGCACGAGCTCTGGTTCGAAGTCCATGAACCCAGCTGCATGTGCGTGAATACCAACGGTGAGCCCGTATTCCTCGGTGCCGATACGAGCGGTTTCAGCAATGCGGTCGCGATACGCGATCCACTCGGCCTTATCCATTTGCTCGGCTTCCGCGGCACGCCCAGCAGTAGGCGCACGACGGGGTGAAATGGAGTCAATCAAAACCAAATGCTGCGCCCCATGGGCCTTTAGCGCTTTGGCCGTGCGATGCGTTGCATCGAGCACATCTTCCCATGCATCCGGATCGTGGTAGGCGCGGAACACCACACCCCCGATCAGCTCTAGATCGAATTCTTCCAGCGCTGGGGCCAGCTCGGCCGGATCCTCAGGCATAAAGCCAACCGGTCCCAGCTCGATCCCTTTATAGCCCGCCTCAGCGCACTGTTTCAAAACCTCCCGCCAAGTTGGGTTGCGCGGGTCATTTGCAAATTCCACACCCCATGAACAAGGGGCGTTGCCAATTCTGATGCTCATCTTTTTCCTTCCTGATGCTCAGAATGCGTTGACGTCTTGCCAGGACTTTGTGTCCGAGGAAGCAAGCGCCGCAGCGACAATTCGGTTCACGTCGTGGCCGTCTTTGAAAGTCGGCCATTTGTTCGTTTTGGTGGCGACGGCTTCGAGGAAGTCCTTCGCCTCAATGATGATCTGATCCTGATACCCGGTGCCATGGCCTGGGCCTTGGCAGAACGGCAGATAGTCAGGATGGGCAGGCCCGGTCAGGATTTTGCGGAACCCGCGGGTCGCCTCGGGGCCATCCATTTCATAAAGCCAAAGCGCATTCTGATCCTCTTGATCAAAGCGAATGGCGCCCTTTGTTCCAGTGATTTCATAAGCATAGCCCATCTTGCGACCCGTCGCGATACGGCTGAAGAACATATGCCCCATGGCACCGCTCTCAAAACGGCACATCATTTGGGCCTGATCATCATTTGTCACGTCACCGCCGGGGCGTTTGGCATGGACCGTTTCTACATCTGCCATAACTTCCGCTACGGGCCCCAACAAAGCGAGCGCGGCGTTGATCATGTGAGGCGCGAGGTCTCCCATCGTGCCATTCGCCATGCCCGATGTGCGCCAAGTTGCGGGCGCTTGCGGGTCTGCGTAAAAGTCTTCGGTGTGTTCACCGCGGAACCACGTGACGTCCCCAATGGCCCCTTCTGCAATCAATTGGCGAGCAAACTGACTGGCTGGCGTGCGGATATAATTAAAGCCGGTCATATTCACGACCCCAGCCGCTTCCGCAGCCGCGACCATAGCCGCACTGTCGGCTATGGATGCGCCGAGTGGTTTTTCACAGAACACAGGTTTGCCCAAGGCAAAGGCTGCCTCTGCGATTTCTCTGTGGGTCTCTTGCGGCGTGGCAATGACAATGGCCTCTACCGCTGGATCATTCACCAATAAACGCCAATCATCTGTTGCGCGCGCAAACCCGTAGGCCGCGCGATAGCGCTCAGCACTTTCGGGTGACGATGCACAGATCATCTCAAGGCGCGGACGCAGCGCTGTATTGAACACAGCCCCAACCGCAGCCATGGCCACAGAATGGGCCTTGCCCATATAGCCACCCCCAAGGATGCCAATGCCGATCTGGGTCATAAGGCCCTCCCTCCCAATGAGCTCAGCGTGCGATTCACTTTACGATTTTTGAAAACCAGTTTGCAACCGGTTGCAAAAACTGTATCTTGAGATTCGAAAACTCGCAAGCACCATTCGGCATAGCGTCGAATTTTTGAAGAAAGTCGCCCACCTATGAGCGAAACAATGACATCATCAGCCGACACAATTCAGCTGACCACAGCGCAGGCTATAATCCGTTGGCTTTCCAACCAATTCATCGAGATCGACGGGCAGGAAATGCGCGTTTGTGGCGGTGGGTTTGGCATCTTTGGCCATGGCAATGTGACCTGCCTTGGTGAAGCCCTTTATAACCATCAGGACGCGCTGCCGCTTTACCGTGGCCAGAACGAACAAAGCATGGGGTTTGCGGCGGCTGGCTATGCAAAACAGTGGTTGCGCCAACGCTTTATGTTCTGCACAGCCTCTGCTGGTCCTGGCACATCCAACCTAGTCACATCCGCCGCTTTGGCCCATGCAAACCGCCTGCCGATGTTGCTTCTGTGCGGGGACACGTTTCTGACCCGCCTGCCCGACCCTGTGTTGCAGCAAATGGAGAATTTTCAGGATCCGACCTACGGCGTTAATGACGCGTTCAAACCGGTTGTCCGCTATTGGGATCGCATCACGCACCCGGCACAGATCATCCAGTCATTGCCAAATGCGCTTGCGACTCTTCTTGATCCGGCGGATTGCGGGCCGGCATTCCTAGGTCTGCCGCAGGATGTTCAAGGCTGGACTTATGATTTCCCCGCTGTGTTCTTTGAAAAGAAAGTACACCGCATTCGCCGCGTGACACCGGATGCAAATGAGATTGCAGACGCGGTAGAAGCCTTGAAAAGCGCCAAACGCCCGATGATCATCGCGGGCGGCGGTGTGCAATATTCCCGCGCGGTCACCGAGTTGACCGACTTTGCAGAGAAACACCAGATCCCTGTGGTCGAAACCATTGCCGGTCGCGCAAACTTGGTCGCGACGCACGATCTCAATATCGGCCCTATTGGGGTAACTGGATCAAACAGCGCCAACACCATCGCAGAGCAGGCCGATGTGATCCTCGCAGTTGGCACCCGGTTGCAAGACTTCACAACGGGGTCTTGGACAGCATTTGCAAAAGACGCGCAGATCATCTCGATCAATGCAGGCCGTCATGACGCGGGCAAGCACCGCTCTTTGCCAATCGTTGGTGACGCGAAACTCAGCCTCACGGCTTTGGATGCAGCACTGGACTATGCGGCCCCTACTGAATGGGTCGATTTTGCCAAAACCGAACGTAAGAAATGGGATGGCTATGTGGCGGAAAATGTCGCCCACGGAAACCGCCCGAACTCTTATGCGCAAGCCATTGGCGTTGTGAACGAACTTTGTGACGCGCGCGACCGCGTTGTGGCCGCAGCTGGTGGCCTTCCAGCTGAAGTCACCGCCAACTGGCGGACGCTGTCGACTGGCACAGTGGATGTCGAATTTGGCTTTAGCTGCATGGGCTATGAAATCTCTGGCGCATGGGGCGCTCGCATCGCACAGGCCGAAAGCGAGCCGGATCAAGACACGATCGTTTTCATTGGCGACGGTTCTTACATGATGATGAATTCCGACATCTATTCGTCGGTGCTGAGCCGCAAAAAACTGATCATTCTGGTGCTCGACAATGGTGGCTTTGCGGTGATCAATAAACTGCAAAACAACACTGGCAATGAGAGCTTTAACAACCTGCTTGAGGATTGCCCGACCATTCCAGAACCCTTTGCCGTGGATTTCGAAGCGCATGCCGCTTCGCAAGGTGCAATTGCTGAAACGGTGTCCAATCCTGCCGAGCTGGGCGACGCCTTCAAGCGCGCCAAAGCCAGCGACAAAACTCATGTGATCGTGATGAAGGTTGACCCTTATGAAGGTTGGACCGCTGAAGGTCACGCATGGTGGGAAGTGGGCAGCCCTCATATCACCGAAAGTGACCGCGTGCGCGCCGCTCATGTGGATTGGGAGTCCTCCCGCAGCAAACAGCGGAAGGGCGTTTGATGGCTAACGTTATAGACGCAATTAAGGGCCGCAAATTTGTGGTCTTTGGCCGGGCCGGCATGGACATGTATGCTGACCCGATCGGCACAAAGTCGGAACACGCCCAGGTGTTTAAGGCCGATCTTGGGGGCTCCTCCGCAAACATTTGTGCCGGCCTGGTCAAATTAGGGTGCGAAGCAGCATTGGTGACCTCTGTATCTGACGACGCGGTTGGCCGTTTTGCCACCAATCGACTGGAACATTATGGGGTCGAAACGACCTATGTGCGCCCGGAAGGCGGCGAGGCGCGAACATCTCTGGCAATCTATGAGAGCTGCATAGAAGACTTTCAAAATGTCATCTACCGCAATGGCGCGGCAGACTTTGAAGTCACCGAAGAAGATGTTGATCGCGTTGACTATTCTCGCTTCACCGCCCTGATCACAGCGGGCACCGTTTTTGCTGCGGAACCGTCCAGAGGTGCCACTTTCAAAGCCTTCGAAAACGCCCGAGCGGCAGGCATTCCTGTGTTATTTGACATCGACTATCGCCCCTATTCTTGGCCTTCACCACAGGTGGCCGCAGATGTGCTAACCCAAGCTGGCAAGGCCAGCGATATGATCGTCGGCAATGACGAAGAATTCGGCTTTATGGCGGGCGGGATCGACAAAGGTCTGGATATGGCCAAACGGCTCGCCGATGACGGTCGCTTTGTGATCTATAAGATGGGTCACGAAGGTGCGGTGACGTTCTATGAGGGCGAAGAAATCCGCACCGGCATTTACCCGGTCGATGCAGTGAAACCCAATGGCGCAGGCGACAGTTTCATGTCCGGGCTTCTGGCCAGCATCGCCGACGGGCACGACCTAAAAACCGCCATCCTGCGCGGCTCTGCCAGCGCCTCAATTGTTGTAAGCAAACCGGGCTGCGCGCCCTCTATGCCGACCACCGACCAACTCAATGATTTCTTGGCCGCTCATGCCGGCCCAACAGCCCCTTAAAGGACCAGCCAAATGCATATTGCGCCCCATGACAACCAGAACAAACCCATCGTGGATGCGGAGAACGCGCTGGTCCCGCTGAACTATTTCAACATCGTCAAGCTCAAGAAAGGCGAGGTGTTTGAATATGCCGTGCCGGGATATGAGACCTGTGTGGTGCCAGCGACCGGCACCGTTGATGTAGACGTAGAAGGTGCAATCTATCCTGACCTTGGTCGCCGTACGGAAGATGTGTGGGATGGCGAGCCAGAAGGCGTTTATGTCCCAGTCGGCGCGAAAGTGCGTATCACTTGCGTGACCGAGGCCACCGAGACCTTCATCGCCGGTGCGAAATACGACAAGGTGCTTGAGCCATTTGACGTGCGCGAAGCAGAGCTGGATGTTGTCCAATACGGGTCTGACGACACGAAAACCCATCGCAAAATCAAACACATCCTTGGCACTAAGTATCATGATAAAGTCGGCCGGCTTTTGGTCAGCGAACTCTTCACCGTCGGCGAAGGTGGCTGGTCTGGCTTCCCAAGCCACAAGCACGACACGGATCGTCCCGGCGAAGATGGCGAGATGATCGAAACCCGCCATGACGAGACTTACAATTTCCGCTTCAAGCCGAACTACGGCTCTGGCATCCAGATGCTGCAGCGCGAAGACAACAAGCCGGGCGATGCCTATCACATCATGGATGGCTCCACGATTTGTTTGGACAAGGGTTACCACCCTTGCGCCGTTCTGCCGGGCTATCAGATGTATTACTTCACCATTCTGGGTGGCCTGTCTCAACGCAGCTTGAAGCAATACTTCCAGCCAACCCATGAAGAGCAACTCCATACGATCCCGGGGATCATGGATATGGTGGCCAAGTTCAAATGAGCCTCGTCACACTTGCAGATGTCCTGCAACCCGCTTTGAAGAACGGCCACGCGGTGGCCGGATTGGTGACCCTTGGCTGGGAAGAAATGCGCGCCTATGTGCGGGCCGCCGAAGCAGAAGGCGTGCCCGTGATCTTGCAGGCCGGGCCGAGCTGTCGCGAACACACGCCCCTGCCCGTCTTAGGTAAAATGTTCCGTCATTTGGCCGAGGAAGCATCCGTCCCCGTGGTGGCGCATCTGGATCATGGCTACACCCATGAGGACTGCCAGATTGCCATTGAGAGTGGCTTCACATCGGTAATGTTTGATGGCTCTCGCAAACCCTTGCAGCAAAACATCGATGAAACCGCAGCGATTGCCGAAATGGCCCATGCGGCGGGCGTCTCCTGCGAAGGCGAGATTGGGTTTGTGGGCTATTCTGGCGGCGAGCAGTCTTCAGGCACCGATCCGGAAGAAGCTGCTGTTTTTGCGAAAAATTCTGGCGTTGACGCGATGGCGATTTCCGTCGGAAACACGCATTTGCAGCAAGACAAGGATGGCCCGGGCCTTGATGAGCCACGCATCCGCGCCATCGAGGCGGTGACCGATATCCCACTGGTCATCCATGGGGGATCTGGCGTGCCGGTCGCCCAGCGCACCAGCCTTGCGCGCAGCTCTGCGATTTGCAAATTCAACATTGGGACCGAATTGCGTATGGCCTTTGGACATGCGTTGCGGGATGCGGTGAATGCCGACCCAGATCGGTTTGACCGCGTGAGCATCCTAAAGGAAACCCACGATCCAGTTATGACCGCCACACGGACGGTTCTTCAGGCCTTCAAAGGAGCCGCATAATGATCAATATCGGACTTTTGGGCTGTGGGCGCATTGGCGCGGTGCATGCTCGGTCAATCTTTGGCATCGACGACGCAAGGGTCTCTGTCGTGGCTGATGCTTTCGCGGAACCTGCCGAAGCGCTGGCCGCAAAGACCGGAGCGCAAGTGCTTGGCGCGGAAGAGTTGATTGCGAGCGATGATGTGGACGCGGTGGTGATCGGCACGCCGACAGACACCCATTACGACCTGATCCATACGGCTGCGAAAGCCGGCAAGGCGATCTTTTGTGAAAAGCCCGTCGACATGTCCGCGGACCGTATTCGCGACTGTATCAAGGTGGTTGAAGAGGCTGGGGTGTCTTTCCTGACCGCGTTTAACCGGCGTTTTGATCCGAACTTCGCTCATTTGCAGGCGCAATTGGCGAATGGTGCCATTGGCGATGTGGAACTTGTTACGATCCAAAGCCGCGACCCTTCCCCGCCGCCGATTGGTTACGTGAAAACATCAGGTGGTCTGTTCCGGGATATGATGATCCATGATCTCGACATGGCGCGGTTCCTTCTGGGTGAAGAGGTGGTCAGCGTTTATGCGAAGGGCTCGTCACTCGTAGACCCAGAGATTGGTAAAGCTGGGGACGTGGACACTGCCGCAGTCATTTTGACCACTGCTTCAGGGAAGATCTGTCAGATTTCCAACTCTCGCCGCGCAACCTACGGCTATGACCAACGGATCGAGGTCCATGGCGCAAAGGGCATGTTGCGTGCGGAGAACCAGCTAGAGAACACTGTCGAGCAAGCCGATGATACAGGCTATCGCAAAGCACCGGCACAGCATTTCTTCTTAGAACGCTATGAGGCCGCATACCGGGCCGAGATGCTGCACTTCATTGATGCTGTATCAGGCAAAGTGACCATGTCGCCGACAATCCATGATGGGTTGCAAGCGCAGATTCTTGCGGATGCAGCCGCTCAATCCAACGAGGATGGACAACCGGTTCTCCTATAAGAACCAAGAAAGTCTTCGTAACAAAATCATCCGGCCCGCGTGTTTTCTAAATGCGCGGGTCTTTATTTTGATCGCTGATCAACGCATCCACCCAAACAGTGATCCGCACGACTGACCCGCCGGATTTGGCGCAATAGCCCCCAGCGCTGACGCAGCAATGATGGTTTGGTCATAGAACTTATGCTATTTTGTCGTTCATTCTCTGGTGAGATTGGCAATGGCGCAGCTGATCTGCAAGGCGGGCGTACTGGATATACCCTTATTTTTCTTGCTCAACACCCTTGCATACAATTGTATGCTGAATTATATCAGCGCTCAGCAAGCTTCTCCGGCGCGCCAGTTGATTCTGCGTCCCGGCAGCAAGCAAAACATACTATGGAAGGCGTCGGGAATATCATGAGCTTGTATGCAGATTACCTCACAGAGATTGAAACACGCAAAGGCGAAGGCCTGAGCCCTAAACCAATTGATGATGGTGCACTGGTTGCTGAGTTGATCGAACAGATCAAAGACACCGGCAATGAGCACCGCGAGCAGTCTCTGAACTTCTTCATTTACAACACCTTGCCGGGCACCACGAGCGCCGCGGGCGTGAAAGCGGCCTTCCTGAAAGACATTATTCTGGGCAACGCAGGTGTAGAGGAAATCACCCCGACATACGCCTTTGAACTGCTGTCCCACATGAAGGGCGGGCCTTCCATCGACGTTCTTCTGGACCTAGCACTGGGCGACAACGACGCCATCGCCAAAGACGCTGCAGAAGTTCTGAAAACCCAAGTCTTCCTTTACGACGCTGACATGGCGCGCCTGAAAGACGCCCTGGACGCGGGCAATGCCATCGCCAAGGACGTGTTGGAAAGCTACGCGAAAGCAGAATTCTTCACCAAGCTGCCGAAGATCGAAGAAGAGATCAAAATCGTCACCTATGTAGCTGGCGAAGGCGATATTTCGACCGACCTTCTCTCCCCTGGCAACCAAGCGCACTCTCGTGCGGACCGGGAGTTGCACGGTAAATGCATGTGTTCCCCTGAAGCGCAGAAAGAGATCGAAGCGCTGAAACTGAAGCACCCAGACGCGCGTGTGATGCTGGTTGCAGAAAAAGGCACCATGGGTGTTGGCTCTTCCCGTATGTCCGGCATCAACAACGTTGCGCTTTGGACCGGTAAGCAAGCTTCTAAATACGTGCCGTTCGTGAACTACGCCCCAATCGTTGGCGGCACCAACGGCATCTCGCCAATCTTCCTGACGACCGTTGGCGTGACCGGCGGCATCGGCATCGACCTGAAAAACTGGGTCAAGAAAACCGACGAAGACGGCAATGTGATCCTCAACAACGATGGCGACCCAATTCTGGAAGAAGTCTACTCTGTTGCCACAGGCACGGTTCTGACCATCAACACCAAAGAGAAGAAGCTTTATAACGAAGCGGGCGACAAAGAGCTGGTGGAACTCGACGCCTCCTTCACGCCGCAAAAGATGGAATTCATCAAAGCAGGTGGCTCCTACGCGATTGTCTTTGGTAAAAAACTACAGACATTCGCTGCAGAAGCGCTTGGCCAAGAGCTGAAGTCCGCCTTTGCTCCTTCCAAAGAAATCCACAACGAAGGCCAAGGCCTGACTGCTGTTGAGAAGATCTTTAACCGCAATGCATTGGGTGTGAAATCTGACAAACCACTGCACGCCGGTTCCGACGTCCGTGTGGCCGTGGATATCGTTGGCTCTCAGGACACCACTGGTCTGATGACCATGCAGGAACTCGAAGCAATGGCGGCGACTGTTGTTTCTCCAATCGTTGACGGTGCGTATCAGTCTGGCTGTCACACAGCGTCCGTTTGGGACCTGAAAGCACAAGCGAACACACCTCGCCTGATGAAGTTCATGAACGATTTCGGTCTGGTCACCGGCCGCGACCCAAAGGGCGTTTACCACTCCATGACAGACGTTATTCACAAGGTGCTGAACGACATCACCGTGGATGACCGCGCGATCATCATTGGTGGTGACAGCCACACCCGTATGTCCAAGGGTGTCGCGTTTGGTGCTGACTCCGGTACAGTGGCGCTAGCACTGGCGACCGGTGAGGCAGCGATGCCAATCCCAGAGTCAGTCAAAGTGACCTTCAAAGGCACAATGGCGGATCACATGGACTTCCGTGATGTGGTACACGCAACCCAAGCACAGATGCTTGAACAGCATGGCGACAACGTTTTCCAAGGCCGCGTGATCGAAGTTCATATCGGCACACTCTTGGCGGACCAAGCCTTCACCTTCACCGACTGGACCGCAGAAATGAAAGCGAAAGCTTCCGTCTGTATCTCCAACGATGAAACGCTGATCGGCTCTCTGGAACTGGCGAAATCCCGCATCCAGATCATGATCGACAAAGGCATGGAACACGACAACGGCACGCTGGGCCGCCTGCTTGAGATCGCCGACAAACGGATCGCGGAAATCAAGTCTGGTGAGGTTCCTGCCCTGACCCCAGATGACAACGCGAAATATTTCGCAGAGGTTGTTGTTGATCTGGACCAGATCATTGAACCAATGATCGCTGACCCTGATGTGAACAACGCGGATGTGTCCAAGCGCTATACACACGACACCATCCGTCCGATCTCTTTCTACAAAGCAGAGAAGAAAGTCGATCTGGGCTTTGTTGGCTCTTGTATGGTTCACAAGGGTGACATCAAGATCGTGGCAAAAATGCTGAAGAACCTTGAAGCGGCCAATGGCACTGTTGAGTTCAAAGCACCACTGGTTGTGACCGCGCCAACCTACAACATCATCGATGAGTTGAAGGAAGAAGGCGACTGGGAAATCCTGCAGAAATACGCAGGCTTTGAGTTTGACGACAACGCTCCAAAGGAAGTTGCGCGTACTGAGTATGACAACATCCTGTATCTTGAACGTCCTGGCTGTAACCTTTGCATGGGGAACCAGGAAAAGGCGGAAAAAGGGGACACCGTTCTGGCGACATCCACACGCCTGTTCCAAGGCCGTGTTGTGGCTGACCTTCCTGAAAAGAAAGGTGAAAGCCTGCTGGGCTCTACTCCGGTTGTGGTTCTGTCCGCAATCTTGGGCCGCACCCCAACTTTGGAAGAATACAAAGTGGCCGTGGAAGGCATCGACCTGACCAAGTTTGCCCCACCGGTTCAAAAGCCGCTGGATACAAAATCCGTTCACTTCTAAGAACGCAAAAACCCCGGAGCCTCAAAGCGCCGGGGTTTTTCTTTTGCAATCAGTCTGGCGTTTCAGAGACTGCGCCGCTGATCAAGTTTTCCCGCATCAGCCTCTGTGCAAGCGTTCCCCGCGGGACCGCCACTTCTTCTAAATACACCTGCATTTTCAGAGCCTTGTCTCGTGCGATTGAGACGGCTTGCTCAGGCGAAACCGCCTCAAAATGCACCACATCCCCTGCGCGCATCTGGCTTATTCGATCCAGATCGGTGCTGATCACAGTGGCAATCTTAGGATAACCGCCTGTGGTTTGATGATCAGCAAGCAGCACGGTGGGTGTTCCATCTCCAGCAACCTGAATTGCGCCTTTCGCAACCGGTTCTGATGGGATCGACAATGCCCCATCTATTGACAATTTCGGCCCATCTAGGCGCACGCCCATTCGGTCAAATTGCGCGGACAGTCTAAACGGCTGTTCCTGTAGCGCAGAAAGAGCACTTGGATCAAAGAACCGGTCCTGCGGGCCCATCACCACGCGGATGGCCTCGCTTGCAGCAATGGCGGGGCGCTCAATGGCGCCATGGCGATCTTCGCGCAGGGCAGCATCGCGAACGGTCAGGACCTGCCCAGCGCTTAAAGCACCGCCACCGAACCCAGAGGTCGAATGGGTCGCGCTGTGACCAAGCCATTCCTGACTTTCTAAATTCCCGGCGAAAGCCAAATACGCCCAACTGCCCTTGTGACCCGCACGGATCGACAAGCGCTCGCCCGGCGACAACGAGATAACATTCCAACTGCCCAAACTGTCGCCGCAGGTTTCGACCAAACAGTCGGCACCTGTCACCGCGAGAGAAAGGGTGCCGCTGACACATTCCAACACCAATCCCCCCATCGAGATCTCGATGCCGCTCGCCTCAGGTGCGTTGCCAAGAGCAACATTGCCCGCCGCATGAGACAAGCGGTCCATAGGACCGCTCGCAGCGACACCAAAGCGCATATAACCCGTGCGCCCGGCATCTTGCACGGTCACTAAGGGTCCTGCGGCCACCACTTTGAGACGCGCTTCACCCATGGCGCAGACCTTTCTCTGCTTCAAAGGTTGCGCGGTCAATGCGCTCAAATCGAACCGTGTCACCCACATCGAACAGGAACGGATGTCGCGGATTGTCAGTCAGGATCTCTGTTGGCGAGCGACCAATGATAGACCAACCCGTCGGCATGGTCAGGGTCGTCACCAAGCATTGAGGCCCAGCGATAATAACGCTCCCTGCCGGGACATCGCGCAAGGCCGAAGGTTTGCGCGGCACTTGAATCGCTTCATTCACGCCGGAAAGGTAAGCATAGCCGGGTGCAAAGCCATACATGCCCACGCGGTAGGACGCGCCAAGATGCATGTTGATGACCGTATCCTCAGAAAGCCCCGCCTGCGCAGCGACTTCGGACAGGTCCGGCGCGATATCGAGATCATAGCAGACCCGGACCACGCGCTCTGTCCCCCGCCCTTGAACCGCAGAAACATCTGCCAACAGCGGTTTGATCGCCGCCTCGATGCTGCCGTGGTCAGTTACCAAAGGATCAAATACCACCAAAATGTTCACAAAGGCCGGGATTGATTCCAAGAAACCGTTGATCCCAGCGGCAGCAATTGCTCGATCTAGCGACTGGATCTCAAGATTGATCTTATCACTGATCTCATCCCCCAACTGCACCAAAACAGCATGGTCAGAAACCGCAGTGAACCGGGCTTGGGGCATAATTTATTGGTCTTTCAGAACAATTTGTGGCGTATTGTCGAGGTAGCCAAACCCACATAGCTTTGTCCAGCGATAAGCGTCGTGGCGTCATTTTATTGCGCCGCAGCAATCGTGATTGACAAGGTGAACCGTGCGCTGTTAGCTCTCTCCTCGATGGTTTCAAGGCGCATGCCTTGTAAAAGGGAATACGGTGCGGCGCGCTTCACAGCTGCCAATTCCGTAACTGCCCCCGCAACTGTAAGCGGCGAGCAACTCTGAATAGCCACTGGGCCCACCACTTGGGAAGGCCTGGGAAGGATCAGAGACGCGACGACCCGTAAGTCAGGATACCTGCCATCATTGTTGTAACCAAACCGGGCGGGGTGCCTCGGAGGGAAACCTATGATGACTTATTTGGCTCCGGCCTTTGACATGACTGGTCTACCTTCACGCTCCGCGCATGCGCGGAGGGCGAGATGAACCGGAAAAGCACTCACCAAATTACTGTCTGTACCTCTTGCCGTCACAAAGACCAAAGCTGTCGGCCGGGCTATGACCTAATCTTAAAACTGCGCGATGCGATTGCCGCTGCGGGCGATGCAATCCCTGAAGAATTCGAAATCTCAGGAACCGCCTGCATGGCGGGCTGTAATCGCCCATGCACCGTGGCCTATTTTGGCTCGCGCAAAGCCACCTATCTTTTTGGCGACATTGATCCAGACCAAGACATCGATGACCTCGTGAATTTCGCAAAAACCTATGCGTTCCTGAATGATGGCTGGTGCAGCTCTGTCGACCGGCCGGGAAAGCTGCGCAAGTCCACGTTGGCGCGGGTCCCCGCCTCCATCATCGCCTTTGAAGCCACGCCGGAACTTGTGCAATGAGCTGCCTGTCCGGAGCGAACCTCGGCAGCGCGGATGTTAAGGTCGACAACGTCTCATGGGGTCCAAGTGCCTCAGAGCCGCTGATCCTCAAACCTCTGAGCTTTCATTTGCAAGCTGGCCGTGTGCTTGGCCTCATTGGGCCGAACGGAGCAGGCAAGTCCACTCTGTTGCGCCTACTTTATCGCTTTAACGTTCCGGCGACGGGACGGATCGAAGTAGATGGGCAAAACATCTGGTCGATGGCCCCGCGTGCCGTCGCCCGTGTGGTTGCCGCGGTTCTGCAAGAACAGGCCACGGATTTTGCACTTACCGTGCGCGACGTAGTCGCCTTGGGCCGCCTGCCTCATCGTTTGGGTTTTAGCACCACAAACGAAGACGATGACATGATCATCGACGAGGTCATGGAACGCATGCATCTGGGTGCGCTGGCCCATCGCGAGTTCGGCACCCTTTCAGGGGGCGAACGCCAACGTGTCATGGTCGCGCGCGCCCTCACCCAGTTGCCAAAGGTATTGGTGCTGGATGAACCCACCAACCATTTGGACATCCGTCATCAGCTGGAAATCCTGCATCTGATCTCGGATCTCGACCTGACCATCATCGTTTCATTGCATGATCTGAACATGACCATGCAAGCCTGCGACGATGTGCTGGTGCTGAAAGATGGCAACGCCATGGGCTTTGGTCCGCCGGACCAAGTGTTGTCAACGGACCTTGTATCGTCGGTTTTTGACGTTTCGACTCAATTGGAACAGCTAAGCCTGAGCCAAACAAACCAATTTACATTCCAACTCTCTCATTGAAAGGACAGTCAATGAAATCCCTCCCCATCGCATTTGGCCTGATGGGCCTGGCAAGTGCAGCCGCAGCGGACGTTACCGTACAAAGCTGTGACCGCGATGTGACCTTTGATAAGGTGCCAACAGCTGCGATCTCTAACGATGTGAACCTCACAGAGATGATGCTTGTTCTGGGTCTGGCGGACAAAATGGTCGGCTACACTGGCATTTCCGGCTGGAAAACTCTGGATGAGGACATGCGATCCGGTGTTGAAGAACTGCCAGAACTGTCCGCAAAATACCCAAGCAAAGAAGTGCTGATCGGCGCGGACGCGGACTTCTTCTTCGCGGGCTGGAACTACGGCATGAAAGTGGGCGGCGAAGTCACACCGGAGTCTCTCGCACCATTCGGCATCGACGTATACGAGCTGACGGAAAGCTGCATCCACGTGGGCGACAAGCCAAAAGCCAGCTTGGATGACATGTACAACGATCTGCTGAACTTGGGCAAAATCTTTGACGTAGAAGACAAAGCGGCAGCGCTGGTCGACGGCTACAAAGCAGAGCTTGCGGCGTTCCAAGAGACTTTGGAAACCGGCGACCCACTGCGCGTGTTCGTTTATGACAGCGGCGAAGACAAGCCGTTCACCGCAGGCCTTTATGCAATGCCAACCGCGCTGATCGAAGCGGCCGGCGGCACCAACGTCATGGATGACTTTGAGAAAAGCTGGGGCACCGTGAACTGGGAAGCAGTTGTTGAAAAGAACCCTGAAGTGGTTGTGATCGTGAACTACGGCAACGTAACTGCGGAAGAAAAGCGCGCCTTCATGATGAACAACCCAGCCTTTGCTGAATTGGACGCGGTGAAGAACGATCGTTTCGTCACTCTGGAATATGTTGACGCGACCCCAGGTCCGCGCAACATCAAGGCAGTGAAAACCCTGTCTGAAGCGTTCTGGAGCAAGTAAGAATGACGACCGAGGCCAAAAAAACACCCTCGCGCAAAACCAATCGCCCTATGGCGATGCAGGTTCTGCTTTGGGGGGCATTGTTTTTGGCCTCGATCACCATTTCGGTGGGGACCGGAGCCATTTCGATCCCCGTCGACACAGTCTGGGGTGTGGTGATCAACAAGATCAGCCCTGAAACTGTCGAGACCACGTGGTCCAAAGGCCGCGAGGCCATTGTCTGGGACATCCGTTTCCCGCGTATTTTGCTCGCTATCATGGTGGGCAGCGGTTTGGCGCTTGTTGGCGCTATGTTGCAGGCCGTTACGCGCAACCCGCTTGCTGACCCCCATCTTTTGGGAATTTCATCCGGCGGTGCATTCGGGGCGATTTTGGCGCTGCTGCACACTGGCTTGTTTCTTGGCCTTCTGACCGTGCCTTTGATGGCCTTTCTTGGCTCACTCGCCGCAACGCTGTTGGTCCTAGGCGTTACGCGATTCACCCAATCCAGCAGCGCGGACCGATTGGTTCTGACCGGTGTCGCCATCTCATTTATCGTAATGGCACTCGCCAATGTGCTGATTTTCCTCGGAGACCCGAAAGCCACCCATACCGTTGTGTTCTGGATGCTTGGTGGCTTGGGGCTCGCGCAATGGAGCCATCTGATCTACCCGCTGATTATCCTTCTGCCATGCGCTGTTTGGGCAGTGCTAAACGCGCCTTATCTGAACGCCATGACGATCGGCGATGAAACCGCCACCACGCTCGGCATTTCGGTCAAGCGGTTCCGCCTGACAGTCTTCGTCATTTCCGCTCTGATCACCGGAGTCATGGTCGCTTTCTCAGGCATGATCGGCTTTGTCGGTCTTATGGTGCCTCACATCGCCCGCCGGTTTGTGGGCGGCGATTATCGCCGGGTGCTGCCTGTGTCTGGTTTGTTTGGCGGGCTGTTTGTCCTGTGGGCTGACGTCATTGCCCGCAAGGTCGTTGCGCCAGAGGATCTGCCGATTGGGATCGTCACTGGTTTGATCGGTGGTTGTTTCTTCCTTTGGCTCCTACGCGCACGGTCGTAATAGCCCGTCGGGCAAACACCGAAACAGCGAAACAGTTTTCCAAAGACGATCTTGCGTCTGACAATCGGAAACTTTCACCCTCGATGCGATCAACGATAGCGGATTTACGCAAAGAAATGACGCTTTAGAGCATTGTTTAGCCGAGTCGTTTGTCTAGTTTCCACGAAAGAGGACAGTCGGGTCCTCGAGACTTAGGTATGTCTGGTTCGTCATATTTTGGCGGCTCAGACCTTACCCAAACCCCTAACAACTGAAGCATTTCTGCTTAGGCGACAGGATAAAGTGCGGTGGCGAAAGATAACTGTGAGCGCAAGCCTTCTAAGGCGGCGGGCGGCTGGGGCGCGCTGAAAAGCGTTGCGCGTCAACTCAAGAACAGCGGCAAACCGGTGAGCGGCGCGAAGACGCTACTGAGCTTGAACCAAGCGGATGGGTTTGACTGCCCCGGTTGCGCATGGGGCGATCCTGAACACGGTTCATCCTTTGAGTTCTGCGAAAACGGTGTAAAGGCCGTCACTTGGGAAGCCACGAAAAACCGCGTGACACCAGAGTTTTTTGCGGCGCATTCCGTTCAAGAGCTACGCACGTGGAGCGACCATGACCTTGAACACCAAGGCCGCCTGACAAATCCAATGCGCTACAATCCAGAGACCGACCACTATGAAGCGGTTTCATGGGAAGACGCTTTTGCGGGTATCGGCGCGGCTTTGAATGCGATTGAAGACCCAAATCAGGCAGAGTTTTATACCTCTGGCCGCGCGAGCAACGAAGCCGCGTTCCTTTACCAAACTTTTGTGCGCCTGTTCGGAACCAACAACTTTCCCGATTGCTCCAACATGTGCCACGAGGCCAGCGGCGTTGCCCTAACCCAAGCCATCGGCATTGGCAAAGGCACAATCCTTCTGGAAGACTTTGACGAGACTGATCTGGTCTATTGCGTTGGCCAAAACCCCGGCACGAACCACCCGCGTATGCTCGCAAGCCTGCGTGAGGTTGTGGAGCGTGGCGCGAAAGTGGTTGCGATCAATCCTCTCAAAGAAAAGGGTCTGACCCGTTTTGCTGACCCGCAAAACAAAATCGAAATGATCCGCGGCACGTCGGCGCCGACTTCAACACACTACATCAGCCCGCGTCTGGGCGGCGATATGGCGATCTTCCGTGGAATGTCCAAAGTGGTGCTTGAAGCAGAAGACAAAGCGCAAGCGGAAGGCAAACCAGCGGTCCTGGATCATGCTTTCATTGCGGAACACACCCACGGATTTGATGCTTGGTGTGATTTGGTCCGCGCGACCTCTTGGGATCAGATCCTTGATCAATCCGGTCTCACCCGCGAAGACATCGAAACCGCGGCGCAGATGTATATCGACGCTGACCGCGTGATTGTCGCTTGGGCAATGGGTATCACTCAGCACGTGCACTCTGTCGATACGATCCGCGAGATCGCGTCTTTCATGTTCCTCAAAGGCAATGTTGGCCGCAAAGGCACCGGCCTTTGCCCCGTGCGCGGCCACTCCAACGTGCAAGGCGACCGGACTGTTGGGATCAATGAAAAGGCCCCAGCCGCATTCATTGATGCGATGGAAGCAGAACTGGGCGTCTCCCTGCCCCGCGAGCGTGGCCATAACGTGATCCAAGCCATTGGCGCGATGCTGGATGGCACCGCAAAAGCCTTTATTGCATTGGGCGGCAACTTTGCCCGTGCGGTGCCAGATAGCCACTTGGTGGCCGAGGCCATGGGCAAGCTGGACCTGACAGTGAACATTGCCACCAAACTCAACCACGGCCACCTGATGCCCGGCAAACAGTCTTATGTGTTGCCCTGCTTGGGTCGGACCGAGATCGACAAAAACCTTGAAGGCACCCGCCAGATGGTCACCGTCGAAGACTCCATGTCGATGGTGCATGGGTCATCGGGCATTAACCTGCCTGCCTCTAAGTCGCTGCTGTCTGAGGTGCGTATCATTGCAGGCATCGCCAAAGCCACCGTCGGCAGCGAACGGGTCGACTGGGATACGCTGGGCCAAGACCACGACAAAATCCGCGAGATGATTGCCCGTGTTCTGCCGATCTTTGGGGATTTCAACAAACAGGTCCGAGAACCCCGTGGTTTCTGGCTGCGCAACCCCGCGTCCGAACGTGAGTTCCGCACCCCGACGGCCAAAGCCAACTTCGGCGACGCGGACTTGCCCGCCCTGACCGAATGGCAGAGCGTCAACGGCAAGGATGCGCATTTCGTGCTGCAAACCTTCCGCTCTCACGATCAATACAACACCACGGTCTATGGCATGGATGACCGCTATCGCGGTATCTATGGCGAACGCGAAGTGGTCTTTGTGAACAAGCGCGATCTGAAGGCGATGGATCTCAAGGGCGGTGATATCGTTGATATCATTGGCACTTACGAGGACGGTCACCGTCGCGAATGCAAAGGCTTCCGTGTTGTCGAATACGACACTCCGCGTGGATGTATCGGCGGCTACTACCCTGAAATGAACGCGCTGGTGCCCCACCAAACCGTGGGCGACCTGAGCTTCACGCCAACTTCGAAGTCCGTGCTTGTTCGCTTGGAGAAATCCAACCCATGAGCAACGCCGCCACCCAAGACCAACAGGATGCGCTTCTTGATCTGCTCGATCAGGTCATGCAGCACGAGCTCGACTTCCTCACGGAACTCGGCCCGCTGATCCTGTGTGCATCGGCTTTGGGAGTGGAAAAGGATACGCGCAGCTCCGCCCGCCTCTTTGAGGCAGCCCATGCCTTGGTGATCCGGGAATGCACGCATTTGGATGAGGAGCTTGGGTTGATCACGGTGGAGGATCGCGGCGAGAAATCCGGGCGGCGGTTCTTTGCGCTGACGGCGCAGGGCGCGCATTTCACCAAAGCTGATCCATTGGAGATGGCGTCATGACCGCACAGATCAATCACGACAGCACCGGCGTAACGCAAATCGTGCACGCGCAATCCGCGAACGGCTCGGACAAAATGCGCGAAGTGATCGTGGAAGAACCTATTGCCATCGCATTCAATGGCTCTTCCGCCGCCGTCATGATGGGCACACCCAGCGATATTCGTGATCTGGCTTTTGGGTTCGCGCTGACCGAAGGCTATGTGTCCTCGATCCAAGAGATCGAGAGCTTTGAGGTGATCCGCCACGAAAAAGGGTTCGAGGCTCAACTTTGGGTGACAGAGGACCGCGCAGAAGCCATTGCCGCCCGCCGCCGTGCCATGGCCGGCCCCGTAGGATGTGGGCTTTGCGGGATCGAAAGCCTTGAGCAGGTTGCTAAGTCACTGCCAAAAACCCCCGCCCGCTTGAATTTGACACCGAGCGAGATCAGCCAAGCAATGGCGGAAATCTCAGACTGGCAACCGCTGAAAGAACGCACGCGGTCCACCCATGCGGCAGCATTCTTTGTACCCGACAAGGGGATCATCTTGGCGCGCGAAGATGTGGGTCGCCACAATGCGCTCGACAAACTGGTCGGGGCATTGGTGCAAGATGGGGTTGATACATCGAAGGGTGCCGTCGTGGTTACGTCCCGTATTTCATTGGAACTCGTTCAGAAATGCGCTGTGCTTGGTAGCCCGCTGTTGATTGCGGCTTCTGGCCCGACCAGCCTTGCGATTGAAACCGCGCGTGCCTGTGGTCTTGGAGTGATCGGCTTCTGCCGTGGTGAAGATTACGAAGTCTTCTGCTAGCGGCCCCTGCGGAAGACACCAAAAATAAGAAAGGCCGCTCTGAGAACCCTCAGAGCGGCCTTTTCTGATTAACCTTTGCGTGAGCCTTAGTAGACGTCGCGCTGGTAACGCTTCTGGTCTTTGAGGTTAGCCAAGTACTCTTCGGCCTTCTCTTCATTCAAACCGCCATGGGTTTTCAGAACCTCAAGCAGCGCCGCGTGTACGTCTTTGGCCATGCGGTTTGCATCGCCACAGATGTAGAAATGCGCGCCATCTTCGAGCCATTTGAAAAGCTCTTCACCATTCTCAAGGATGCGGTCCTGCACATAGACTTTCTCCGCTTGGTCACGGCTAAAGGCCACGTCCAGTTTGCTCAGCAGACCGGATTTCAGGTAGCCCTGCAGCTCGACCTGATAAAGGAAGTCCTGCGTGAAGTGTGGATTGCCAAAGAACAGCCAGTTCTTGCCTTCCGCTTCCTGCGCTTCGCGTTCCTGCAAGAAAGCGCGGAATGGCGCAATGCCGGTGCCAGGGCCAACCATGATGGTTGGTGTGTCAGGGTTTTGCGGCAGACGGAAATTGTTGTTGCTTTCCACGAACACGCGAAGGCTGTCGCCTTCGTCCGCGCGGCGGCCAAGATGGCCAGACGCACCGCCCAAGTGGCCACGCTCAAACGCATCCCATTCCACAACACCGACCGTCAGGTGTACTTCGTCTTCAACTTCAGACTGGCTGGAGGCGATAGAGTAAAGACGCGGCTGCATCTTACGTAAGGAGTCCACCAGCGCTTGTGGTTCGATCTGGTGCGGGTGATCGCGCAGGATGTCAAAGATCTGGCGTGGCTCAAGGTAGTCACGCAGCAGGACCTTGTCTTCTGCCAGTTTGATCAGCTTCTCGTCACCGGTCGCATTGCCGTATTTCTCAGCAAATGTTGGGTAAGCTTGGGTCAGCTCCAGATCTTCGATCAACAGATCGCGCAGGGATTTGGTCACATCGCCCAGCTTGGCTTCCGCCGCACCGTCAACTCCAAGCACTTCCAAGATCGCGTCGACTTCCGCCGCATCGTTATGGAAATATACACCCAGCGCATCACCGGCTTGGTAAGTCAGATCTGAGCCATCCAAAGAGATCTCCACGTGGCGCACATCTTTGGTGCTGTCACGGCCAGTGATCTTTTGAACAACGCTGACTTCCGCCGCGAATGGGTTCTTTTTGGAATACTGAGACACCGAAGCAGCTGCAGCAACACCCGGCATTGGAACGACATTGCCACCCGGAGCAGGCGCCGCGGCTTTCAGCTCTGGTTCAAACACATCCAGCGCACCGTTGATCCAGCCCTCGGTGTGATCGTCATAATCCACGTCAAACATCGCGCGTTCATGCACAACTTTCGCACCCAGCGCGCTGAGGCGGTCTTCAAAGTCAACCGCAGTCTGGCAGAAGAACTCGTAGCTGCTGTCGCCAATGCCCAGAACGGCAACCTGAACACCATCCAGTTTTGGTGCCTTTTTGGACGCCAAAAACGCATGCAGTTTCTCCGCAGGCTCTGGTGGCTCACCTTCACCGTAGGTGGACACGATGATCGTCAGGAACTTTTCGTCCTTCAGCTTGGCTGGTTTGAAATCAGCCATATCAACCAGTTTCACGTCCATGCCGCGCGCTTTCGCCGCCTCTGCATAATCCGCCGCGATATGTTTCGCGTTACCGGTCTGAGAGCCGTAAAGAACGGTCAGCGGCGCAGCTGCGGCAACCGGCGCAGCCGCTGGGGCCGTCGCAACGACGCCGCTTTGCGCGGTCGCAGCCAGATAGCCACTGATCCAAGCCTGTTGGATCGGCGACAAAGAGCCGGCGAGTTGCGCAAACTGTTGCGCTTGTTCAGTGGAAAGAGGGTTAATGCCTTGAGGCACTTGAGTGAGCATCATGGGTCTTAATCCTGATCAACGTGCAGGCCGCATTCACGGTTCATGCCAAAAAATCGAGTGTCTTCTTCACGCATGCCGTCTTCCAGCTTGCGTGTAGTGTGGGTGTCGCCGACGCTGACATATCCTTGTTCCCAAAGCGGGTGGTATGGCAGGTCGTGATCTTTGAGGTAGCGGTGTACATCGCGGTTGTGCCAATCCACGATTGGGTGGAATTTCACCCGGCCGTGTTGGAACTCCAAGATCTTACGCTCAGACCGGCTTTCCGCCTGAGCGCGACGCAAGCCAGAATACCACGTGCCTGCGCCCACCTGGGACATAGCGCGCTGCATTGGCTCTACCTTATTCATATTGTTGTACTTTTTCAGGCCTTCATCGCCTTGTTCCCAAAGCTGACCAAAGCGTGCTTCTTGCCATGCCGGGCTCATGTCAGAGCGATAAACCTGCAAGTTCAGGTTCAGGCGTTCTTTCAGCTCATCCACAAAGCGGTAGGTCTCTGGGAACAGGTAGCCGGTATCAAACAGCAGAACTGGAATGTCAGGCACATGCATGGTCATCAGGTGCAGCATGACGGCGGATTGAATGCCGAAGCTGGACGAGATGACATGATCGCGCGGCAGGTTTTCCAACGCCCACGCGATCCGTGTGTCAGCAGTCTGTTCTTCCAACCAAGTGTTGGCAGCGGTGAAGACCTTTGGGCCTGTTGCCGCTACTTCAGACTGTGGTTTTGTTTGTACTGCTACATTCATGGGATAATCCCTTCAGTCTTAACTCATGCCTAGGTTCAGGCGTCTTATCAGGCGTGGAAATCGGTCTTGGACACTTTGACTTCCGCCACGACGCCCTTGCGGATCACAAAATCCCCAAACCCTTCGTCTTCATTGCGTTCCGCAACCCAATCCGCGATCAGCGGATCAAGCGCCTCATAGATGACCTCTGGCGAAACGTTCTCTTTGTAGAGCTTCGGTACACGGGTCCCTTCGCGGTTGCCGCCAAGGTAAAGGTTGTATTTGCCCGGGCCTTTGCCGACCAAACCAACTTCTGCCAGCATCGCGCGGCCACAGCCGTTCGGGCAGCCCACAACGCGCAGGATGATGTGATCCTGTGGAACGTTGTGCTTCGCCAAAAGGCCTTCCACGTTAGAAACCAGATCAGGCAAGAAACGTTCTGCTTCCGCCATCGCCAATGGGCAGGTTGGCAGCGCCACACAAGCCATAGAGTTCTTGAGCTGCGGCGTCATCAGATCGTCGATCAAACCGTGGTCGCGGGCGATCTGTTCGATCTCGGCGCGGTCTTCCGGAGCAATGCCTGCGATCACCAAGTTCTGGTTCGCTGTCATGCGGAAATCACCTTTGTGGATTTCAGCAATCTTGCGCAGACCGGTTTTCAGCGGACGACCTGGGAAGTCCAAGATGCGGCCAGACAGAATAAAGAGTGTCAGGTGATGTTTGCCATCGATGCCTTCAACCCAACCGAAACGGTCACCACGAGACGTGAACTCATATGGGCGGGACTCTTCAAATTTCACACCTGCGCGGCTCTCAACTTCTGCTTTGAAGGTGTCAATGCCAACGCGGTCCAGCGTGTATTTTGTCTTTGCATTCTTACGGTTGGTGCGGTTGCCCCAGTCGCGCTGCACAGTCACAACATGCTCAGCCACTTTCAACGTGTGCTCCAGCGGGATAAAGCCAAAGTCATCTGCTTTACGTGGGTATGTCGCTGTGTCGCCGTGGGTCATCGCCAGACCACCGCCTACCAGAACGTTAAAGCCAACCAGCTTGCCGTCTTCAGCAATGGCGACAAAGTTCAGATCGTTTGCGTGCACGTCCATTTCATTGTTTGGCGGCACGGTCACGGTGGTTTTGAATTTCCGTGGCAGATAGGTGGAACCAAGAATTGGTTCTTCGGTTGTGTGAACCTTTTCCTCGTCCAGCCAGATTTCATAGTAAGCGCGTGTCTTTGGCAGCAGGTGCTCAGAGATTTTCTTCGCCCACTCATACGCGTCCGCGTGTAGCTGGCTTTCCACAGGGTTTGTAGACGCCAAAACGTTGCGGTTCACGTCACCAGCGGTTGCGATCCCATCAATATTGATGGAGTTCAGCACCTGGTGCATGTGCTTGATATTTGGCTTCAAAACGCCGTGGAACTGGAACGTCTGACGGGTGGTCAGGCGGATCGAGCCATAGCTTGTGTGCTCGCGTGCGAAGTCGTCAATCACCAACCACTGATCTGGCTGGATCACGCCACCGGGCATACGGGCGCGCAACATCACGTTGTGCAGCGGCTCGAGTTTTTGCTTGGCACGCTCGGCGCGGATGTCGCGGTCATCCTGCTGATACATGCCGTGGAAGCGGATCAGCTGGAAGTTATCATTGGTGAAGCCACCGGTGATCTTATCTTGCAGATCTTCTTCAATCGTCCCGCGCAGGAAATTGCTTTCGCGCTTCAGACGTTCGTTGTCTGCAAGTTTGCCCTCAACAATGAGGTTCTGTTTATCAGATTGGCTATCTAGCATGGTGTGTCGCTTTTGATTGCACTGAAGGTGGCTTTTGATTGGAGGTGACGTCGGGCGGCCAAATCGCCGCCCTCGCCATGTTTGTTAAGAGACGCTTATGCAGGCTCTTTGGTGAAGCGCAGGTAAGGCAGAACCGCGTTGAATTCGCCGAACTTCGCTGCTGCGTCTTCGTTGTTCACGGTTGGTGGGATGATCACATCTTCACCGGAAACCCAGTTCGCTGGTGTCGCAACACCTTTGCCCAAGGATGTCTGCAGACCGTCCAGAGCGCGCAGGATTTCTGCAAAGTTACGGCCGACAGTCATTGGGTATGTCATGGACAGCTTCAGTTGCTTGTCTGGGCCAATGATGAATACGGAACGTACGGTCGCGCTGTCCGCAGGTGTACGGCCATCTGGCAGGTACGCTTCTGCCGGCAGCATGTCGAATGCTTTGGAAACTTCCAGACCATCGTCCGCGATGATTGGGAAACCAGCGGTTGCGCCGCCGAAGGATTCAATGTCGCCTTTCCACTTTTTGTGGTCTTCAACACCGTCCACGGAAACGCCGATCACCTTGGTGCCGCGCTTTTCCCACTCGTCTGCCAACTGTGCAACTGCAGAGAATTCAGTGGTGCAAACTGGTGTGAAGTCTTTTGGGTGGGAGAACAGGATCGCCCAGCTGTCGCCGACGAAATCATGCAGAGAAAACTCACCCAGGTCGGTGGTCACGGTCAGGTTAGGGATAGTGTCGTTAATACGCAGGCCCATGTCTTTTTCCTTTTTAGTTTAAATCGCCAGGACACCGGGTCCCTTTGATCAATGCGGTTCGACCGTGGAAGTTTCCGTTGGTCTATGTCGGTTGTGCGGATGCAGAAGATCAGCGCACAGATGTTTCGGTTACCATTCACCGCACCGGACAAAAACCGGATTGGGTTGGTGTTTTCGATATAGGGGCAAAATAGACGAATTTCCCGATTTACATCAACACGGCCCGGCAAAATAGGACAAAAGTCCACTTCGAAAAATGAAATGAAACAAATTCCTGCAATTTTCCATTTAAAGAAAAACTGGTGCGCCCTGGGTCGCAAAATAAGACCTTGGTCCTAGGCCAAAGAATTGAGCAAACCGGATTTGGCGCGAATTCACATTGAAAAACGCGATTCCCGTGCGCCTGTTAGAGCCCCATTTTTATTGGCAACGACACCGCTCTACTGGCTAAATTCGCCCAATTTGCTATGGTCCTCAAAAGAGCCATCAACGAAGCCCAACATGCGCGACAGCACCCGTTTTTCCATCTCAGATCAAAGCACCATCCTTCACGCGGGAAGCGCGGACGTGGACTTGCTATTGCAGGCAATTCGCGATGGAAAAACGATCTTCGCAGGCGCAGAATTGGCCATCCGATCCGGCGATCCGCAACGGCTGATCGTGCAAACCGCGGGGACAACGGGCACACCGAAAAAGATCCGGCGCACCCCGCCGAGCTGGCGCGCGAGCTTTGACGCCAATCGCTCTCTTTTCGAAATAACTGACCGCGACACATACGCGGTTTTCGGGCAGCTCAGCCATTCCCTTGCGCTTTACGGGGTCATGGAAGCCCTGCATCTCGGATGCGATATCGCCATTTTGGATGACATATCCCCTACCCGCCAAGCAAAGGCATTGGCAGATTTCGGTGTCAGCGTTTTGTACGCAACGCCCACTCAGCTGCGGTTACTGCTTCGAACGAAGCCCGCTAAAATCACTGACATACGCCTTGTCATTTGCGGCGGTGGCAAGATGGATACGAGCCTGCGTAAGGATCTGGGCGACGTCATACCAAAGGCGCAAATCATTGAATTCTTTGGAGCTTCTGAAACCAGCTTTATCACACTTGCCGACCAGTCGGCACCAGCAGGCTCTGTCGGGCGCCCCTACCCCGATGTCTCTGTTCGCATCGGCGACGACTTTGCAGCTGGGCAAGTCGGTGAAATTTGGGTGAAAAGTCCGTATCTCTTTGAAGACTATGAAAGTGGCGAGAGCGCTGTATGGGATGAGGACTATCTCTCCATCGGCGAAATGGGGCTGCTGGATGAGAGCGGGCATCTATTTCTAAAGGGACGTAAGAAGCGTATGGTCACGATCGCGGACCAAAATGTCTTTCCAGAGGCGATTGAAGCGCGGATGTTGGACCACCCAGCGGTGTCGGAGGCCGCTGTAATCACGCCCGAAGACGCATTGCGCGGCCATTCGCTTGTGGCTTTTGTCGTATCGTCTTTAAGTGAAGGCGACATTCGCAAACTGTGTCGCGAGACTTTGGGGCCCGCTGCGGTGCCCCGCGACGTCATGTTCCTTGAGACTTTGCCAAAGCTCGCCGCAGGCAAACCAGACCTTCAAACCCTTATGAAACTCTGGCAGGAGCACCGCTCATGAGCCATATCATTGCTGCCAAACGGTCTGCCGTGGTGCCCCGCAACGGGGCTTTTGCGCAACTCCTCCCCCACCAAATCGCAGCACCTGTGATCCAAGACGCCATACAAGAAGCAAGTCTGACGCCGGATCGAGTCGGAGAGTTGATCCTCTCCAATGCACTTGGCGCTGGCGGCAACCAAGCGCGGATTGCAGCCCTTGCGGCTGGATTGCCCGAGCGGGTTGGCGGCCTCTCTATTGATCGCCAATGCGCTGGCGGTTTGGATGCGTTGATCTTGGCAGATGCCATGATCCGTTCGGGACTGCATGATGTGGTGATTGCAGGCGGTGTCGAAAGCTACTCGCGTCGCCCCTTGCGCATGCATCAGTTTAGCGATGGCCGCGATCCAGAACCTTATGATCAAGCGCCATTCACCCCATGGCCAGACCGCGATCCTGATATGGCGACGGCAGCGGATACCTTGGCGCAGAAGTTGGGCATTACGCGAGACGCTCAGGACCGTTGGGCGCAAGATAGCCATTCCAAGGCGATGTCGCACCGGGCAGATTTACAGCACGAACTCACAGTTGTTTCTGACACTATCAATGACACCTTCACCCGCAACCTTACCCCGCGCCATTGCGAAAAGGCTAAGACCGTCGCTGGAAGCATCACCGCCGCGAATATGGCGGTTGCGGCGGATGGAGCAGCGTTTGTAGTGATGGTATCAGACCGGATCGCCAAACAACTCGCGCGACCGTCCCTGCGTTTCTCTGCCGGGGTCAGCCTAGGCGCCGATCCAGAACAGCCGGGTCTCGCGCCAGTCCCGGCGATCAACGCTCTTTGCCAACAGACAGGCCACGGACCGCAAAGCTTTGATCATATTGAAATCATGGAAGCTTTTGCGGTTCAGGCCATCGCATGTGTTCAAGGTGCGCGCCTCGACCCATCCAAGGTGAATCAAAAAGGCGGCGCATTAGCGCGCGGGCACCCAATCGGCGCATCTGGCGCAATCTTGGCTGTTCGGCTCTTTCATGATCTTTCGGCGTCAGGTCAATCAGGCCTAGCGGCCATCGCCGCCGCAGGCGGTTTGGGCAGCGCCGTGATCCTTGAAGCCTAACCGGGCAGTTTGCAGATCAGATCCCCAAGCCGGACCTCTCCATCCTCGACAATACGGCAGAACAAACCGCGCAGACGGTAGGTTTTATTGGCCGGGGCATTCAACCACGCAAGGCTCTCCGCGCCATAGCGATCCCGCCATTTCACGCAAGCCGTATTAAAGAACCCTGTGACCTCTACCACCGCAGACCCAATCGCCAGATGCGTGCCCGCAGTTAGGTTTGCTTCCGACGTATCCAGATCAGCGATGAACGGATCCCCCGGATGAATTGTGTTCTCACGATCTCGCCAACACAGGTCCATGACGCGCTTGGGCAGGATCGAAACCTGAATGCGGGGATCAGGGCGGCCGTCTGGCAGCTTGAGCCACGCATCCTTTTGCCAACGCTCGCCAACGATGCCCAGTTCTTTTGAAAGTTCCAGTCGGTCCGGAAAGCTGCGCTCGCTATAGCCGGGGCGGAAACAGATCATCTCGACCGGCACGTTATCCTTGGGGGCAGCCAAAACCTGCGCTAACGCCGCATCGCATTCCGCGCGGGTCACGCTTGGTTGCGTAGACGCGCTCAGATCAAGACTCATTCAGTGGAGTCCTCAGAGGATTCATCTGGGAAACCACGAAAACTGGTGAATTCCTCAAGCGCGGCGCGTTCTGTGCGGAAATTATTCACCGGCGCGTCCAAATCCGGGTGCCCGACTGCAATGCCGCAAACAACCATTTCATCCTCAGCCAACCCGAGGTGAGCATGCGCCACGCTCGCATAATTCGCCAGCGCGCCAATACCAGTCGCGCCCAAGCCTTCGTCTTCGGCAGCCAACAGAAAACTCATGATGGCCATGCCCATATCCATGAAGCAACCTTTGCCCATGTCTTTCTGGATGGTCACCACCACGCCGACCGGCGCGTCAAAGAAATCGTAGTTCTTCGCAAACTGTGCCCGCCGTCCGGCCACATCGCGTTTTTCGATCCCCAGTGCCTCATAAAGCGCAAACCCAGCGCTGCGCTGGCGCGCTTTTAGCTCCGCAGGAATGGGATCGGGGAAATAGGAATATTCACTGTCAAAGGGACGATTTTCAGCAATGGCCGCTTGCAAAGACGCGCAAAGACCGGCGAGCGCGTCGCCGGTTAGCACATGGAATTTGCCCGGTTGCAGATTTGCCCCGCTGGGAGCTTTGCGTGCTGCCTGACAGATCGCTTCCATTTGCGACCGCTCGACCGGGGCTTTCCTAAAAGCCCTGACCGAACAGCGCGCGTTCATTATGTCCTGAAAGGACTTTGGCATTACGCCGCAACACCTGCGCGGGACAGGATGCTAGATGGGCGTGCTTTGTAAAGCGCGCCGGTGATCAGGCCGGTGATCACCGCTTTGATCAGGTCACCCGGCATGAAAGGCGCCATAACGACCAGCAGAGATTCACCAAGACCCGCAGGCTTAGCGATGATGTAGTAAGGCACCGCAACCAGATACAGCGCGCCGATCCCACCGATCACGGCTGCGATACCCGCGATCAGGCCAACATTGCCGCCTTTCCAGCGCTCCATCACCAGACCAGTGACAAATGCCGCCAGTGGGAAGCCATAGTAAAAGCCTGCCCAAGGGCTTGCGAAGACGCCCAGACCACCACGGCCACCGGCCAAGAGCGGCAGACCTGCCGCGACAAGCACCACAAACAACAGCGCAGCCAATGCACCGCGTTTCGCGCCCAAAATCGCGCCCGCCAGCATAAAGCCCATGCTTTGCGCAGTGATCGGAATACCACTTGCCAAAGTCAGTTTCGGCAACAGCCCCAGCGCCGCAATCAACGCAGTAAACAGGGCGATCATCACCACATTACGTTCCATTTCTCAGCTCTCCTTGCTTTCGAGAAGTCCACCCCGAGCCCGCAGCGCTTCTGCCAAATGATCGGCATCGTCTAGAGCATTCAGGGTAAAAGGTAAAACAATCCGCCATCCGGGGCGGCGATGGGACCGCACGCGCCAGGCGTCCACCAAGCGGCGGCCATTCTCAATCAGGGATGGCAATATGCGAATAACCAGCGCGATCGCCAGCTCCAGCGCGCGAGTGTTTAACCCAAAGCGGCGCAAAGGCGTCGCGAGCCAGCGAATGACCTCGATCATCTCGGTCAATGCTGTGGTCATTGTGACCAGGTTGGCCAATCCAAAGGCACAGATCAGGCGCAGCAGAAACGTGACGCCATCCAGATAGGTCGCAGTCGCGATATGCCAAATCGCCAACACCGCCACAAAAGGCCAAAGAATGGCGAGGCGGCGCATGCCCCCCATAAAAAACACACGCCCCGGCAGTGCATAAAGCCCGATGACAAAAAGCGTGACCAAGCCAAGCTGCCACAACTCAGGGATCAGGTAGAGCCCCATGGTCACCAAAGCCAGCGCCGCGAGTTTCAACTTCGCAGGCCACTCATGGGCGCGGGTCCTAACGGGAGAGGTCAGCGAGATCATCATCCCCTCCTAGCGCATGCATGGCCTCCAAGTAGGCGGCGATGACGTCATCGCGCGCACCGGTCATTTTGATATTGCCCTGATCGATCCAGATCAGCTGTTCATAGCCCTCAAGATCCGCCAGATCGTGGGTGATATGTACAAGGCTGCCCTCGTAATGGGCCAAATACCGGGTCAGCTGTGCTTTGGTTGGGATATCAAGACCTGCAAAAGGTTCATCCAAAATCAAAAGCTTAGGAGCCATGGCCACAATCGCCATCAGACAAACAAGATGCTTTTGGCCCTGAGATAGCGAGGCGATATAGGCGTTTTCCCAATGGCTCAAGCCGAACCGCGCTAGGATTTCCTTCGCGTTCTCCGCGGCCTCTGTTTTGGACTGGCCAAGCTGACCCACGCCAAAGGCAATCTCTTCGATGACTGTGGGAAAGATGATTTGGTGTTCCGGGTTTTGAAACAGAATGCCAACTTCGCGAAGCGCGGCGCGGCGGTCTTTCGCCAGATCATGCCCATTGATGCGCACGTCGCCCGAACTCGGCGCAACCAGTCCAACCAGCAATCGGGCGAGCGTGGACTTGCCGGACCCGTTTCGACCAATGATGCCAATGCGCGGCGCGGCGATGTCGAGGTCCAGCCCATGCAAAATGGCTTTACCTTCAACCTCAAACTTAGCGTCGCGAAGCTCTATCCGGCTGGGCATATTCATTGCCTTGCCTCGTGCAACGGGGCAGCTCGGCGCAGCGCGCAGAGATTTAATTGATAATTGATCGCCATGGTTTCAAAGCTGTCCCGTTTTGTTGATGCTAGGGATGACCGCTGCGCTTCCAAATCACAAGCGCCGCAGAGTGCGAAAATCAGAACGACAAAACTTATCAGTTTAAAAACAATAAGTTAGAAGGATTTTCCGTTACGGCGCGAATTTTTACGCCCATTTCTTGGGTGTGTCATTTTATCGTTATTATTCAATTGCTTAGAATCTCTTTTGCGCCTGAAATTTTTTATAGATAAAAATTTTACACACGATTCGACGACCCGAAGAAACGGCCTGGCCAGGCACCAAAACTGCACCAACCAAAGTCACTTTGTCGACGTCATAAGATGACCTTCAATCACAAGTTCGTAAGATAACGGATGCAATCCTTCATCACCGTTGCGAGGGCGTGCCCGCTTCTCTATCCCTGTTTAAAATGGTCCGGGCCCGCCTCAAAAACGCAGGCATTGCCAAGACTTAACGAATAAAAAGTACCAAGGGAAGGACACCCCATGAAACATCTATTGGCCGCAGGCAGCCTTGTTCTCGCCTCAGCCGCGTTTGCTGACACAGACCCAAGCGATTGGGACAGCGTGTTGAAAGCGGCAAATGGCGAGACCGTTTATTGGAATGCTTGGGGCGGCTCTACCACCACCAATGACTTCATCGCTTGGGTTGGTGATCGGGTCAAAGAAGACCATGGGGTCACCCTTGAACATGTCAAACTGACGGACACGGCCGATGCGGTCGGCCGCGTTGTAGCCGAACAGGCTGCGGGCAAAGATGAAGGTGGCGCGGTTGATATGATTTGGATCAACGGCGCGAACTTCAACGCGATGAAAGAAGCCGACCTTCTGTTTGGCCCTTTCGCGGAAAGCCTGCCGAATTGGCAATATGTCGACGTGGCTGGAAAGACTGTAACAACCGATTTCACGGTCCCCACAGACGGGTATGAAAGCCCATGGGCCATGGCGCAGGTGGTGTTCATCTACGATAGTGAAACCCTGCCAGAACCACCAAAATCCGCAGACGCGCTGCAAGAGTGGATCGCCGCCAACCCGGGCCGTTTCACCTTCCCACAGCCACCGGACTTCTTGGGGTCCACATTCCTCAAGCAAATGCTGATCGAATTGGCACCGGATGCCACAGCACTGCAAGCACCTGCAGGCGACAATTATGCAGAGGTCACCGCACCGCTTTGGGCATGGCTTGAAACCGCAACGCCAAACCTGTGGCGTTCTGGCAAAGCCTACCCACAGACTGGCCCGCGCCAATTGCAACTGATCAACGATGGCGAAGTCGATCTGGCGATCAGCTTCTCTCCGGGTGAAGCAACCGCAGCCATTGCCAACGAACAACTGCCAGAAAGCGCACGCACCTACGTGCTTGACGGCGGTACCTTGGGCAACGCGAGCTTCGTGGCCATCCCTTACAACGCAAACGCCAAAGCCGGTGCCATGGTGGTGGCAAACTTCCTGCTCAGCCCAGAAGCACAGCTGCGCGCCCAAACCCCTGACATTCTGGGTTACGGCACCGTTCTGGACATGGCCGCGCTGCCCGCCGCTGATGCGGACGCATTCGCCAATCTCGATCTGGGTATTGCGACGCTGCCCCCTGCCGAGCTGGGCAAAGCCCTCCCGGAACCGCACCCAAGCTGGATGACACAAATCCAAGCGGACTGGACAGAGCGTTACGGTGTTGCGCAATAAGACCAACAACGGCGGTGGTTGGGGGCTTATCCCCCTTATCACCATCGCCGTTCTTCTCGGCCCCATCGCCGCTGGATTACTGGGCACGTTGCTGCCCGCCTTCGGCGGCATGCGCCTGACAGGCGAAAGTGGGTTCTCACTCACCCCATGGGCCATGTTTCTGAGTGAGCCGGGCATTGAAATGTCCATCTGGCTTTCCGTCAAAACCGGAGTGATCTCTACCGCCATCGCCCTTTTGGGCTGTATCCTTCTCATCGCCGGATGGCATGGCACCCGTGTTTTCAAAGCGTTAGAGCGCGTTCTGTCACCGCTCCTTGCCATGCCCCATGCTGCCGCCGCGCTGGGTCTTGCCTTTATGATCGCCCCATCGGGCTGGGCCTCGCGCCTTTTATCCCCGTGGGCCACGGGCTGGGAGAGGCCGCCGGATTTGCTGATTGTTCAGGACCCGCAAGGGATCGCTCTGATCGCAGGATTGATCGCGAAAGAATTGCCATTTCTGCTGCTTATGTCCCTCGCGGCCCTCCCCCAAATCGGCGTGCGCGGGCGTATGCAAGTGGCGCAGTCGCTAGGCTATGGCAAGACCCGCGCATGGTTGCTTTTGGTGTTGCCTGCTCTCTATGGCCAAATCCGCCTGCCCGTTTACGCCGTGCTCGCCTATGCCATGTCGAACGTCGATGTGGCCATGGTGCTGGGCCCCACAACACCGCCAACGCTTTCCGTATTTATCCTACAGTGGATGACAGATCCGGATCTCGCCCTGCGCGCGCCAGCGGCTGCGGCGGCGCTCACGCAACTGGCATTGGTCGCAGCCACTATCCTAATCTGGTTCTCTGGCGAACGCGCGTTTGCTTGGCTTCGCAATCGATCCGTGAACAAAGGCGCGCGCGCAGCCGGAACCCGCGACAGCGTCAGCCGCCTGTTCGGTCTATCCCTCGCAAGTTTTGCCGCCATCACCATCATCGGTGGCCTGATCAGCCAAGCCATCTGGTCTTTCGCTGGACGCTGGCGTTTTCCCGAAGCGCTCCCCAGCTCATTTGGCCTGCGCAGCTGGAGCCGTCACGGTTGGGAGGCGCTCGATGTCACCTTGGTCACGCTTGGTTTGGCGATTGCCGCGACGCTGATTGCATTGGTTCTTGTGCTTGGTTGCCTTGAGGCCGAGGTCAGACGTGGTCAAAACCTTGGCCGGGGCGGCATGATCATTCTCTACCTGCCACTCATCTTGCCGCAGATCGCCTTCCTTCCGGGCTTACAAATTTTGCTCCTACAATTCGGGGCGGCGCAAGGATTTACCCCAGTGTTGATCAGCCACGTCATCTTTGTGCTGCCTTATGTGTTCCTCGCCCTCGCCGGTCCCTTCCGCGCTTGGGACGCCCGCATTGGAACGATTGCAGCCACGATGGGCAGTTCAGCGGACGGTGTGTTGTGGCGGCTGCGCCTGCCCATGCTCCTCGCCCCCATTCTGACTGCAGTGGCGATTGGAATGGCCGTGTCGATTGGGCAATTTCTGCCAACGCTCATGACCTCGGGCGGGCGCGTCGCAACTTTAACCACCGAAGCACTCGCCCTATCGTCCGGCGGAGACCGACGCGCCATCGGCGTCTGGACCCTTGTGCTTACCGCCAACGCATGGTGGCCATTTGCTGCTGCGTTGATCATACCTCGATTGGTGTTTCGCAACCGAAAAGGATTGCTCCATGGCTGAGACAGGTCTTTGCCTAGACAACTTACAGATCCATCACCGGGATGGGCGGCTTTTGGCCGCCGTAAACACCCAAGTGGCACCGGGCACTGTGGTTAGCCTGATGGGGCCATCCGGCGTTGGCAAATCAACAATTTTGTCGGCAATTACAGGAGCATTGGCACCAGAATTCACTTGTTCCGGCGTCATCACTTTGAACGGACGCAAGCTAAACGAGCTTGCACCGCAAAAGCGACGCGTCGGCATTTTGTTTCAAGATCACCTGTTGTTTCCGCATCTGTCCGTCGGCCAAAACATAGGCTTTGGGCTGCCGCCCGGCGTTGATGATCGCGCGACAAAAATCGACGCAGCGCTATACGAAATCGGCCTCGAAGGTTTCACCAACCGCGATCCTGATACGCTTTCAGGTGGTCAACGTGCGCGGGTTGCTCTTATGCGGATGCTTCTCGCGGAACCAGAAGCCATTTTGTTGGATGAGCCATTCTCGCGCCTGGACGCGACCCTACGAGACCGCATGCGTAAATTGGTTTTTGATCGCGCACGTGCTGCCAATTTACCCGTTTTGATGGTCACCCATGATAAAGCAGACGCCGACGCTGCTGGCGGCGAGGTCATTGAATTGACCTTATCCGACTGAGCCAAATCACAAGGCTGTCGAATTTCAACCAGAGGGTTTGCTCCCCCTTAAACACTAAAAATCTGCACAAATATCAGGCACATGCGCTTTAGCTTTCGCAGTTCAGGCAGAATTGATGCAAAATCGGTTGCGATGACCCACTGCTTTGGCAAACCAGACTCATGAGCGACCAAAAAACCAGCACCTTTGATGCCCGACTAACCGCGTTGATCAAAGAGATTTACCCTGACATCGACGTAACGGCCTTTGGGTCCGAGGTAAAACAGGCCTTTTGGCCAGAAGACAAAGCGCGTCTTGAAAAAGGGCGCGCGCCCAGCAATGACCTTTGGAATGAAAAAGACGCCTTGCTGATCACCTACGGCAACTCGATTTTGGATGGCTCCCATAAGCCGCTGGATTTGCTGCATGACTTCTTATTGCGTCGCCTAAACGGTGTCTTGAACTCCGTCCATATTCTCCCGTTTTTCCCATATACCTCTGACGATGGTTTTGCGGTCTCTGATTTCCGCGCCGTAAATCCACAGCTTGGCGATTGGCCCGACATCAATCGCATCAGCGCAGATTTCAACCTGATGTCTGATTTGGTGCTGAACCACATGTCCAGCCAAAGCACATGGTTTAACGCCTATCGTCAGGGCCAGTCACCATATGACAAATTCTTTTTTGAGGCCTCCCCCGACGATGATGTTAGCGAAGTGGTCCGTCCCCGCACGACCCCTTTGCTCCAGAAAGTCGAGACGTCAAATGGACCGCGCCACGTCTGGTGTACCTTTAGCCATGACCAGATCGATCTGGACTTCCGCAATCCTGAGGTCTTGCTCGAGTTCCTACGCATCATCCGTTTGCACGTAGACAACGGGGTGAAAATCATCCGGCTTGATGCGGTGGCCTTCCTTTGGAAAGAGGTCGGCACCCCATCAATTCACCTGCCCCAAACCCATGCGGTGGTGCAGCTGATGCGCCACCTTTGCGACTTTGCCGAAGAAGACATCATCCTTCTTACGGAAACCAACGTACCAAAGGCTGAAAACCTAAGCTATTTCGGCAAGCGGGACGAAGCCCATGCGATTTATAACTTCCCGTTGCCGCCGCTGATCTTACACGCGGTTATGTCGGGCTCGGCGCATTACCTGCGCCGTTGGCAAAGCGGCATGCCACCCGCACCAATGGGTTGCGCCTATCTGAACTTCACCGCAAGCCATGACGGTATCGGCATGCGCCCCGTCGAGGGCATCTTGCCGGAAGATGAAAAAGCGAAAATGATCGATACGATCAAAGCTATTGGCGGCCTGGTCTCTATGCGCGCGCTCCCCAATGGAGGCGAAGCGCCATACGAGATCAATACAACCTTCTATGACGCCACTGGCCAGACCTTTGATGGTCCGGACAACCTGCATTTTGAGCGGTTCCTGTGCACCCAAACCATCGTGATGTCCCTTGAGGGGATACCAGCCTTTTACATTCACTCAATGCTGGCCACCCCGAACGATCACGAACAGGTCGCACATCGCGGCATGAACCGCGCGATCAACCGCCATCGTTGGGATTATCCTGAGCTGAACGCGCGTTTGGATGATCCAAATTCCGCACAATCTCGCGTGTTAAGCGCTCTAAGTGACCGACTGAAAGTCCGCGCCGCGCAGCCTGCGTTCCACCCCAACGCAACACAGTTCACCATTCCTTTGGCGGACGAGGTCTTTGGCATCTGGCGGCAAAGCTTGGATCGCAGCCAGTCCATCTTTGCATTGCACAACGTCAGTGATCGCAAGGTAGAGATACCTCACCTATCCATGAATCTCATCGATGACGAGCAATGGATCGATTTGTTGACCGGTGAAGCGGTGGACATGAATGAGGAAAACCTAACCCTTGCCCCTTACCAATGTCGATGGATCACCAACAGGCCCTAACCTATTGGTATTCCGCCTCATCTGCCCGTGCCGCATCCTGAAGATCTGACAAGAATGCAGGATCCGCGGAATGCACGCGGTTCCAGGTTGGAATGAAGGGGGTTTCGTTCGGGTTCTCCAAGAAAACCTGCCCTGCGCGCACGATATTCTCGGCGAACAATTCGATCGATTTCTCTTCCGTATGGCGGTCAATCTGAAGCCCGTTCATTTTGGCATCGTTGTAATAGGACTCCAACGCATCCAATGCGCAGCGATAATAGGTCGCTTTCAACGTGCGGAAGGTGTTTTGCGTGAAAACCGTGCCATCAGCAGCAAGCTTTCGGAAAATCGCTTTGCAGATATCTGTCGACATGCGGTTTAGGCCTGCTGTGGCCTCATCCGGACTTAAGGACTGATGTTTGTGGTCATAGGCGTCGGAAATCTCGACCTGACAGACCGCTTTGCGCGCGAGATTGCGCCAAGCCTCAGAAAGAACACCAATCTCCAAGCCCCAGTCCGAAGGAATGCGCAAGTCCGGCAAGATCGCGGTGCGCATCGCGAATTCGCCCGACAACGGATATCGGAAGCTGCGCAGGTAATCGATGTAATCGCGCGACCCGATCACACGGTTGAGCGCGATCAAAAGCGGGCTGACAAGCAGGCGCGTCACGCGGCCATTCAGTTTGCCGCCACCAATACGCGGGTAGAACCCTTTTGCCACTTGATAGGGAAAGTTTGGATTGGCCACCGGATAGACCAATTTCGCCAGCATATCACGATCATAGGTCAGAATATCGCAATCATGGATCGCCATGACCGCACTGTCAGCACAGCTGATCAGATACCCAAGCGACGACCAGACATTCTTGCCCTTGCCCTTTTCCGTCGGCGCGAGCCCCATAGCTTTCAACCGGTCACCAAGCGCCAGCATGCGCGGGCTATCGTTCCAAATCACGATATGGTTCTGGTTCAATCCTTCAAAGAACGCCTTTGCGTGGCGAAATTGCGCTTCGTCTGCGGCGTCTAAGCCAATGATAATACGATGCAAATAGGATACCTTGGACAATTCTTCCAAGATGTGGGGCATCGCCTCACCTTCAAGCTCGGAATAAAGGCACGGCAGGATCAACGAGATTTTGCGGGTCTCCGCAAAGGTGCGCAGCTCCATCTCCAAGTCCTCCGGCGAGCGCACCCGCAAATCGTGAAGCGTGGTGATATTGCCGTTCTGATGGAAGTCTGCCATGGAATTTTGCCTTTAAATTTAGGTCGTTGGGTTCGGTGCTATTTGGTTCAACAGGTCAAGGATGGCTACGTTCCAGCCTTGTGGCCCGGGAAGCTGCGTTCGGATTGCGCGGGTCTCGTTTACGAGCGGTGCAAGCGGCGCACGGTGAGGGTTTTTGATCACCACCGGAAACTCAGCTGCTTCCAACATCTGAATATCGTTGGGGGCATCCCCAAGCGCAATGGTGTGTTTGGGATTGAACTTATGGGCCAGTGCACGCATTTGATCCGCTTTGTTGCTGCCAAATGACAGGGTCAAAAACCGACCGCCTTGCTGGGCGGTAATACCTTGATCTTCGAGAGCTTTGAGAAAAACGCCCTTCTGCGCTTCGTCGCCAGACCAAAGTCCCGGCTCTGAAAAACAACGCTCTTTCGCCAAAGCCGCGGCGTCTTGATCAAGGCCCGTTGCCTCAACCAAATCCGCGATGCTCATATCACCAAATCCAGTGAACATTTGGCGAAACTCTTCTGGCAATTGGTCCAGCACCGCTCTGAGTTGTGCATACTGGACAGGCTCAGGAAGGGCCGCAGCACCAGAGGGCAAAACCCCTGCCCCGTTTTCAACAATTGCGGGCCAATCATTCAAACCCATCTCTGTGCGCAAAACGATCATTTCGGCCGCCGTTTTACTGCTTGAGAGCACAACCCCTGCACCCGCTTTTTTGAGAGCGGCCAAGGCAGGTTTTGCCGCAGACCACGCATAGGTTTCGTGATCGATCAGCGTTCCGTCCAGATCGCTAAAGACCAGAATGTCTGGCGAGATTGTCATGAACACCCCTCAAAGGCCAAGCCATGCGGCTTATTCAAGGCTCTGGGCCTCAAGCCGCTAGCCCCGCCTGTTTTAGCACCTCATCTTTCACCGCAGAAGCACCTTCACCTGCCTTCAGATTGGTGAACAGAAACGGTCGACCACCACGGGCCTTCGTCGCGTCAGACTGCATTACCTCGAGAGAGGCGCCCACATGCGGGGCAAGATCGGTTTTGTTGATGATCAGAATGTCCGACCGCGTCAGCGCAGGACCACCCTTGCGTGGGATCTCTTCGCCAGCCGCCACATCAATCACGTAGATGGTTAGATCCGCGAGTTCCGGAGAAAACGTTGCAGACAGATTATCCCCACCGCTCTCAATCAAAACGATTTCCAAATCCGCATGGCGTTCCTGCATTTCAGCAACTGCTGCGAGGTTGATGGACGCATCCTCGCGGATGGCCGTATGAGGGCAACCCCCTGTTTCTACGCCAATAATGCGGTCTTGCGGCAAGATCTGCATGCGCATCAGCGCTTCAGCATCTTCTTGCGTGTAGATGTCATTGGTGATGACGCCGATCGAGTATTCAGTCTTCAGCGCTTCGGACAAGCGCGCGGTCAAGGTCGTCTTGCCAGCGCCCACCGGGCCGCCAATGCCAATGCGCAATGGACCGTTCATTTTCGTCATGATTGAAAAATCCGAGGTTGTAGAGTTTCGTGCCGCATCGCGGCGATATCAGACAGGAAAGCAGTCGAGGAGATATCGTCCAACTGCTTGCCTTGGGTTTGCGCGGCAATGTCTAAACAAACAGGATTGAGCTTTGCCAAAATCCCTTGCGCATCGGTTTGCCCCAAAGGCATCAAACGCTGCGCGGCAGCCACAAGATTGCCAAGAAAGCCCTGCAGATAAAGGGTGATCACCGCTTCAATATCCAGATCTTCCTGCCGCGCTGCAAAGCCCAGCGCCACCGGGAATTGCAGATCGGGCAGTGTCAGCGTCCAGACTTCTGAGGCCACTTTCGCAAAGGCGCGCCCTTGCCGTTCTGCCTCTCGTTGCCGCTCAAACGCAGGCGCATAAGCCCGGCATTTAAAGTTCAACGCCTCAACCGCAGCCACGTCTTCACACGCATAAGCCAGCCGGATCCAGATCGCATCGCTATGGCCACTTCCATAGAGCGCCACATCTTCAAGCCAAGCGGCCAGACTGCCGCCGTCCTTCACCCAATCACTGCGCACCGCCTGCTCTAGCCCATGGGAATAGGCAAACGCTCCCACCGGGAAAGATGGCGACAACCATTGGGTTAAGGTCAGGAGTTTCGGATCAATGGGCATGGCTGTGATCGTGGGAATGTCCGTGGTCATGATCATGGGCGCTGTTCCCATGATCATGGGAGTGGGTGCGCCCGTGACCATAGGCCCCCCCTTCCGGCGTGAAGGGTTCGTCCGCATCCAAAATGGTTGCGCCGAGGTGTTCCAGCATATGTTTGATCACCGGATCGCGCTGGATCAGCAGCCGTTCCGCCTCGATCTGGCATGGCGTATGGCGGTTGCCAATATGCCAGGCCAGGCGTGGCAGGTTCTCACCGGTCACCACCAGCACCTCTTCAACCGCCGCCTTCACTTTGATCAGACGCCCATCAGCCAATTCCAACGCGTCGCCCTGATCCAACGACGTGGTTTTTTCCAAATCCACCACAAAGGCCTCGCCACTGTCCATGATCAGGCGTTTGCGGCGCAGGAAACGGTCGTCATAGCTCAAAGTCACCGTCCCCGCGTGGTCCGCGTGGCTGTGGCGGTGGAGTGTCTGAGCCAAAGGTAGTGCAGTCATCGTTTTGGCCTTAGTAGAGGAAATAGCGCTGCGCCATGGGCAATTCAGTCGCTGGCTGACAGGTCAAAAGTTCGCCATCTGCGCGCACCTCATAGGTTTCGGGGTTCACCTCAACCTCGGGTGTGGCGCTGTTCAGTTTCAGGTCTTTCTTACCGATGTTGCGCGTGTTTTGCACGGCCATGGTCGCCTTTGCGATGCCGAGCTTGTCGCCAATCCCATCCGCTTGCGCCGCTTCAGACACAAAGGTCACGGCAGAGTTTTCAACAGACCGTCCATAGGCGCCAAACATCGGGCGGCTGTAGACTGGTTGCGGTGTCGGGATGGACGCGTTCGGATCACCCATCTGCGCCATTGCAATGGTGCCACCCAGCAGAACCATTTCCGGTTTCACGCCAAAGAAGGCAGGGTTCCACAGCACAAGGTCAGCCCGTTTGCCTTCCTCAATTGAGCCAATCGCATGGCTGAGACCATGCGCAATCGCCGGGTTGATGGTGTATTTTGCCACATAGCGGCGCACCCGGAAGTTGTCGTTATCGCCCGTTTCTTCCGCCAGACGACCCCGTTGTTTCTTCATCTTATCAGCGGTTTGCCAGGTGCGGATCAACACTTCGCCCACACGGCCCATGGCCTGAGAATCCGAGGCAATAATCGAGAACGCACCCATGTCATGCAGGATGTCTTCGGCCGCGATTGTCTCACGACGAATACGGCTTTCGGCAAAAGCCACATCTTCTGGGATCGACTTGTCCAAGTGGTGACAGACCATGAGCATGTCCAGATGCTCTTCGATCGTGTTCACCGTGAAAGGACGGGTCGGATTGGTGGAAGATGGCAGAACATGCTCTTCGCCGCAGATCTTAATGATATCCGGCGCGTGACCGCCCCCGGCCCCTTCCGTGTGGAAGGCGTGGATGGTGCGGCCCTTCATGGCGGCGACAGTGTTTTCTACGAACCCGCTTTCGTTCAGCGTATCCGTGTGGATCATCACCTGAACGTCCATGTCATCCGCCACGGATAGACAGCAATCAATGGCCCCCGGAGTAGTGCCCCAATCCTCGTGAAGCTTCATGGCACAAGCACCGGCCTTGATCTGTTCTTCCAAAGCCGCTGGCAAGCTCGCGTTACCTTTGCCTGCAAAAGCAAGGTTCATCGGAAACGCATCTGCCGCCTGCATCATGCGACCAATGTGCCAAGCACCGGGAGTACAGGTGGTGGCCAATGTCCCATGGGCTGGCCCGGTGCCTCCGCCGAGCATGGTGGTCAGGCCCGAGTGCAATGCGTCCTCGATCTGCTGCGGACAGATAAAGTGGATATGGCTGTCAAAACCGCCTGCGGTCAGGATGCGGCCCTCGCCAGCGATCGCCTCTGTGCCGGGGCCTACAATGATGTTCACGCCCGGTTGCGTGTCGGGGTTGCCCGCCTTGCCAATTTTGTGAATGCGGCCGTCTTTTAAGCCCACGTCAGCTTTGTAGATGCCCGTATGGTCGACGATCAAAGCATTGGTGATAACAGTATCAACAGCGCCATCGGCGCGGGTGGTCTGGGCTTGGCCCATTCCGTCACGGATCACTTTACCACCGCCGAATTTCACCTCTTCGCCGTAAGGGCCGGTGAGGTCTTTTTCGACTTCAATAATCAGGTCTGTATCCGCAAGGCGCACTTTGTCGCCCACGGTCGGGCCAAACATAGCCGCATAGTCAGAGCGTTTGATGGTTGCTGGCATTTAAAGCGCCCCCATGACTTTTTGATTAAACCCATAAACGACACGGTTCCCGGAAATCGGGATCAGCTGAACTTCGCGGCGCTGGCCCGGTTCAAACCGCACGGCAGTGCCCGCAGCAATGTCCAGGCGCATGCCATGGGCCGCTTCACGATCAAATTCCAAACCGGGATTGGTTTCAGCGAAATGATAATGGCTGCCCACCTGCACCGGGCGGTCCCCGGTATTGGCAACCATCAATGTGATCGCTTCCGCGCCCTCATTCAGCACCAGTTCGCCCGGTGCGGCCATAACCTCACCCGGGATCATTTGCGGCTCTCCACGCGAAGGGCTGCAAGACGGCGCGCGCCATAAACAGCAACACAGGTGCCCACAAGCAGCGCACCCGCGATCCAGTTCTCGCTCCCATGTGGGTGCATATGCACACCAGTATGAGCAAGCGCAGGAGATGCGGTCAGGGCAATCGGCAGAATGGTTTTCAGTGCAGTTTTCATAACGGGATCTCCTCAGCGAATTGGGTTGTGTACGGTCACCAGCTTGGTGCCGTCAGGGAATGTGGCTTCAACTTGAACCTCGTGGATCATTTCGGCGACGCCATCCATGCATTGGTCGCGGCTGATGACCTCGGCACCTGCTTCCATCATGTCAGCCACGGAACGCCCGTCTCGTGCGCCTTCCACAACGGCATCCGTAATCAGGGCAATCGCCTCAGGGTGGTTCAGCTTCACACCGCGCGCCAGTCGTTTGCGCGCCACCTCAGCGGCCATGGCCACCAGAAGCTTGTCTTTTTCCCTCGGGGTCAGGTTCATCGTTCAAAGTCTCCAAGAGGTAGGGAGCTGGTCTTTGGTCAACCGCTCTAAAATAGGAATGAGGCTGCGACGCAGTTCAAAACCGTCAGGCGCAACCATGCGTAAGGTTAAAAGGTCGGGGCCAAGAAGGCTGGCACCACCGGTTTCGGGCAAGACCGCGCGGATCGCATCAAGATGAGCCTCCGCGTCAGGCGCGACATAGATCAGGCTGACCATCGCCCCGGCCCCGGCCCCGATTGCCGGGCGCGCGAGATGGGCGACGGTGTCGCCGTCCAAATCAAGACCATCCCAATAAAGCGGCTCGCCATCGCGGTTAATTCGAATGCGGTCTTTAAACCAAACCGATGTCAGGGTTTCCCCCATGGCCACGCGCCCAAAGATCACCGGCTCGACCATCAGCAATCGCGCGTCAGGCGCAAGGTTCGCTGCCAAGCGTCGCTCGAGTGCAGACCCATCAAACAGGATCATCTCTTGTGGCAGCCAATTGATCTGGGCATCCGGGCCAACCTCAAGCGAAGTGGTCATCCGCGCATGACCTTCTTGCGCGCGATAGGCCCGCTCTGCCGCCTGTGTGGTCAATGTCAAAGAACTGCCAGCGCCCGCCGCACATTCAAGATCGATGGTATCCCCGCCTGTCAGCCCTCCAGATGTATTGATAAGAATGGCCTGAACATCTTCAGCGCGTGGAAACAGCGCTTTCATTGCCCCAGAGGTGCGGAACCGATCAATTCCACTGGCTCCGCCAACAGACTTAGACGATAGCGCAAGCGTCCCCTTGGTACGCGGCACAGGACCGATCGCAGTTTGGGTCTGATATGTAGCAGCAGTGATTATGGTAACGATTCCCGAAACTGTTCTGCTGCATCCTTCATCAAATGCGTCAGGAAGTGATCAGTTAGCGGTAAAATTGACGCTAAGGCGCGCCTAACTGATTAATTTTTAGACTACGGCAAATATATTTGCACAAAAATTAACCTCAGCCCCGAAATAAGCTCTGGTTTCGCCTCCAAACATTGAACGAAAGCCAGTTCAGAACTTTTGATAAGGCCACCTGATCACGGGTTCATGCTCTCAGCGGCTCGTGGGGGAAAATGGTGTGTGACGGCCAAACGATTGGACCTCGGTAAGACCGCCACACGAAATGCAACAAACGTTGCGGAGTCATTGCTACTTGTTTGTGCAGTTTTGCGCAACGTAGCTGGTGCTCCGCGGGGAGTTAAATATGATGAAATTCGCAAAAACCCTAACCAGCGCAGCTGCTCTGACGATTGCTGGTTCTGCGGCGATGGCGGCGGACTGTACTGTTAAAGTGGGTGTTCTGCACTCTTTGTCCGGCACAATGGCGATCTCTGAAACCACTCTGAAAGACACCATGCTGATGCTGGTTGACCAGCAAAACGCAAAAGGCGGCGTTCTGGGTTGTGACGTGGAAGCGGTCGTCGTGGACCCAGCGTCTGACTGGCCACTATTTGCTGAAAAAGCGCGCGAACTGCTGACCGTAAACGAAGTTGACGTGATCTTTGGTTCTTGGACATCTGTGTCCCGTAAATCCGCCCTGCCAGTTCTCGAAGAACTGAACGGCCTTATGTTCTACCCTGTTCAGTATGAAGGCGAAGAGTCTTCCAAGAACGTATTCTACACCGGTGCGGCACCAAACCAGCAGGCGATCCCTGCGGTTGACTACTTCCTGGAAGAGCTGGGCGTAGAAAAATTCGCTCTGCTGGGCACTGACTACGTTTACCCACGTACGACAAACAACATCCTTGAGCAGTACCTGCAAGACAATGGTATCGCGAAAGAGGACATCTTCGTGAACTACACACCATTCGGTCATTCCGACTGGGCGACCATCGTTGCAGACGTTGTTGCTCTGGGCGAAGACGGTAAATCCGTTGGCGTGATCTCCACCATCAACGGTGACGCGAACATCGGCTTCTATAAAGAGCTGGCAGCAGCTGGCATCTCTGCAGACGAAATCCCAGTGGTTGCGTTCTCTGTGGGTGAAGAAGAGCTGTCCGGTCTGGACACATCCAACCTCGTTGGTCACCTGGCTGCTTGGAACTACTTCCAGTCCGCAGAGACTGACGTAAACGCTGAATTCATCGACGCATGGAAAGCCTTCGCAGGTGCAGAGCGTGTAACAAACGACCCAATGGAAGCGCACTTCATCGGCTTCAACATGTGGGTAAACGCGGTTGAAGAAGCGGGCACAACTGACGTTGATGCAGTACGTACAGCGATGTATGGCCAAGAGTACCCGAACCTGACAGGCGGTACAGCCGTGATGCTGCCAAACCACCACCTGGCGAAACCAGTTCTGATTGGTGAAATCCAAGCGGACGGTCAGTTCGACATCATCTCCAAAACCACTGAAGTTCCAGGTGACGCATGGACAGACTTCCTGCCAGCATCTGCAGTTCTGAAGTCCGACTGGAAAGAACTGGGTTGCGGTATGTACAACACCGAAACCAACTCCTGCGTTCAGATCAAGTCTAACTACTAATCTGATCTAAGAACGACCGGCCAAGGCGCGTTTTTCGCCTTGGCCTCACTTAACTCGGCGACCCTCCCATGATCCGTATCCTCTCGATGGTGCTGGCCCTCTTGTGCCTGCCACTGACCGCCCATGCGCAAGAGCTGCAAAGCCTGCTGCAAGAAAACCAAAAGGTGGTGGCGAAACCTTCCCGTAAAACCGTTGGTCCCGTGCTAGATGCGTTGGTGGCGTCCGGTCTTCCGACAGCCCCACAGTTTCTTGAGAGCTGGCAGAACAAAGACGTCTACAGCCGCAAAGAAGACGGGCTGTTCTTTTACGGAGCAAAAGCGGATGGGGGCATTGCCCTGACCGATGTGGATACAGGCGACGTGGTTTCCACGGTGGACGCAAAAGCGGTCAAACAAATCAAACCCAATGGCGGCGTGCGCAAAGAAATCGCCTCGGCCTTGGTGCAATTCCAACTCAGCGATCCTGATATTGCGCGCCGCAGCAGCGCAGTAAACGCCATTGCCCGCAATATGACCGGCGCAATGCTCGCCCCCCTCTTGGGATCAATTGAGAATGAACCAGACGCAGCTTTGAAAGCGCGCAAAGAACAACTGGCCAACTACCTCAACGCCCGTTTTGGTGACGACAGCGCAGCACGGGTTGCCGCGATTGAAAGCATGTCAGATGACCTCAGCGTAGAAGGCCGCGCGGTGCTTTCACAGATTTTGGAAAGCGAACTCGTTAGCTTTGAAGGTGACGCAGAAGGCAATATCGCCGAGAAGCTTACCGTCGGCGAAGATATCACACGCAATGCGGCCTACGAATTGCTTGTTGAACAGCAAAGCCTCACCCCGCAGATTTCTGAAAATGAACTCCGCTTGGCGCTGGAAGCCAATGTGGAAGGCGGCAAAGTCGCGGACATCCCTGTGGCGCAACTGGCCGACCTCAGCAAACGCGAGCAAGCTTATGACAGCTTGGCAGCCGCGGGTGCGGTCCCTACTCGCGTAACAGACACAATGGTCACCGAGGCGCTTGAGACCTACCAGTTCAGCCGCGTCTATTTAGAAGACGATGCCGATGTGACCTCTGCTGCAGCGGAAGCACAGCGCGAAGTGCAAACCAATGTGGCTGTGAACCAGTTCTTTGACCTCAGCCTCGATGCGATCTCTCTGGCATCAATCTACTTCCTCGCAGCAGTCGGCCTCGCCATTACATTCGGCGTCATGGGCGTCATCAACATGGCCCATGGCGAGTTCATTATGATGGGCGCTTACACAGGCTACGTGGTTCAGCAATTTGTGCCCAACTACACCGCGTCTTTGATTGTCGCGATCCCGCTGGCCTTCATGGTGACCTTCGCCGCAGGCGTGGCGATGGAGCGCTTGGTGATCCGTTGGCTCTATAATCGCCCGCTGGAAACACTGCTGGCCACTTTCGGTATTTCAATTGCACTGCAACAGCTTGCGAAAAACATCTTTGGCACGCAGGCGCGTCCTCTGACCTCTCCGGGCTGGTTGGATGGCGCGTGGATCATCAATGACGTGGTTCAGATCAGCTATATCCGGATTGCGATCTTTGTTCTGGCGCTCCTGTTCTTGGGCCTGTTGCTCTTCATCCTGAAGAAAACCCGTCTGGGACTGGAAGTGCGCGCCGTGACGCAAAACCCGCGCATGGCGTCTTCTATGGGGATCAACCCGGACAAGATCAAAATGATGACCTTTGGTTTGGGTTCGGGCATCGCGGGCATCGCCGGTGTGGCCATCGGCCTCTTCGCCAAAGTGACCTCTGAAATGGGCTCTGACTATATCGTACAGTCCTTCATGACCGTGGTTGTGGGCGGTGTCGGTAACGTTTGGGGCACCCTTGCAGGGGCTGCGATGATCGGCACGTTCCAAAAGGGGGTCGAGTGGCTCAACCCGTCCAACACTTTGGCGGCGCAAACCTATATGATCCTCTTCATCATCCTGTTCATTCAATTCCGGCCAAAGGGCATCATCGCCCTCAAAGGCCGCGCGGCGGGAGATTGATCCGATGCGTAAGAGCTTTCTTGCTGAAAACCCATCCGTCCTGTGGTTCCTCGCCTGTCTGGGTCTGTTCACCCTTGGCGTGACCCTACTGGCGGAAGCCACCGGCGCAGGGGTGATTTCCACCTCTTTTGTTAAGACCTTGGGCAAGGTTCTATGCCTCTGCCTTGTGGCCATCGCCATGGACGTGGTCTGGGGCTATTGCGGTATTCTTTCGCTTGGTCACTTCGCCTTCTTCGGCATTGGTGGCTACGCAGTGGGCATGTGGCTGATGTATGCGCGCACGGAAACCATCGTGACGCAGAACTTGGCGGAACGCACCATTCCGGCCACGGCCACCGAGATCAACGACGCCATTGCGACGCAAATCTTTGGAGTCGTCGGCTCGTCTGAATTCCCGCTGATCTGGGCCTTCTCCCACAGCTTGTTCCTGCAGCTCTTGCTGGTGGTTCTGGTGCCGGGCCTTTTGGCATTGATCTTTGGCTGGCTCGCCTTCCGCTCTCGCGTCACCGGCGTTTACCTGTCGATCCTGACCCAAGCCATGACCCTCGCGCTGGCGCTCTACCTGTTCCAAAACGACAGTGGTTTGCGCGGCAACAATGGTCTGTCTGGCCTGCAGAACATTCCGGGCTTTGAAGCGGTGCCGCAATCGATGATCTCTATGGCTTTCTTCTGGGCATCCGCCCTGGCTTTGGCTTTGGGCTACGTTCTCTTTGCCCGGGTTCTGTCCGGCAAAATGGGCAGCGTCATCCGCGCTATTCGCGATGATGAAGCCCGCGTCAGGTTCCTTGGCTATCACGTTGAAAGCTATAAGCTCTTTGTCTTTACGCTCACCGCGATTATCGCCGGCATCGCAGGCGCGCTTTACTACCCGCAAGCCGGTATCATCAACCCGGCAGAAATTGCCCCAATCGCGTCGATCTATCTGGCGGTTTGGGTGGCAATCGGGGGTCGTGGTCGCCTTTACGGAGCAGTCATCGGCACAGCCTTTGTTTCGCTGCTGTCTAGCTGGTTCACCGGCGGCGGAGCGCCAAATGTGAACCTTGGGTTCTACACGATTCAATGGACCGAATGGTGGCTCGTGCTGCTTGGTTTCTCTTTCGTAGCGGTCACCCTCTTCTTCCCGGGCGGCATCGGCATGATCTTTGACAGATTGAAAAAGGACGCGTTATGAGCACCCTTCTAGAACTCTCGGGCGTCTCCGTTTCTTTTGACGGCTTTAAGGCGATCAACAATCTGGCCTTCCAGATTGGCGAGCCGGAAATGCGCGCAATCATTGGCCCCAACGGGGCCGGCAAAACCACCTTTATGGACATCATCACCGGCAAGACCAAACCCGATGAGGGCCGCGTTTTGTGGGGTGAGAAATCCATCAACCTGATCGGCAAATCCGAGAGCATGATTGCCCGTGAAGGTATTGGTCGAAAATTCCAAAAACCCACGGTGTTCGAAGATCAAACCGTGCGCGAAAATCTCGCCATGGCGTTGAAAAACCCGCGTGGCCCGTTCGAGGTGCTGTTCTATCGCAAATCCGCCGAGGGCGCGGCACGCATCGAAGCTTTGGCGGAAGAGATCAACTTGACCGAACAGCTGACCCGCAAAGCAGGCGAACTCAGTCACGGCCAAAAGCAATGGCTCGAAATCGGTATGCTGCTCGCCCAAGACCCGCGCCTCTTGCTGGTGGACGAACCAGCGGCGGGTATGACCCCGGCGGAGCGTGAGAAAACCACGGAAATCTTGGTGGAGGCGGCCAAATCCCGCGCGGTGGTGGTTGTTGAACACGACATGGAATTTGTGCGCCGTTTGAACTGTAAAGTCACCGTGCTGCATGAAGGGTCTGTTCTTGCGGAAGGCTCCATTGACCACGTCACCCAAGACCCTGAAGTCATTGATGTTTATCTGGGGCGCTAAGAGATGCTGAATGTAGAAAACCTGACCCTGCACTACGGGCATTCGCAGATCCTGTATGATGTGTCCATCGCCGCCGAAGTGGGCAAAGTCACCTGCCTCATGGGCACCAATGGTGTTGGCAAAACCAGCCTGCTCAAAGCGATTTCAGGCACCCATGGACGCTCTGGTGGAGACATGACCTTGGACGGACAACCTGTCGCCAAAGGCGCGAAAGCATACACGCTTGCCAAGATGGGCGTGGGCTATGTGCCCCAAGGTCGCGACGTGTTCCCGCTGATGACCGTGCGCGAAAATCTGGAAACGGGCTATGCCTGCTTGGACCGTGAAAAACGCAAGGTCGAAGATGAGATTTTCGAGCTCTTCCCGGTCCTGCAAGACATGCGCAACCGCCGTGGTGGTGACCTTTCCGGCGGCCAGCAACAACAGCTTGCAATTGCCCGTGCATTGGTGGCGAAACCAAAACTACTCCTGCTTGATGAACCCACCGAAGGCATCCAGCCCAATATTATCAAACAGATCGGCGACGTGATCCGCTACCTGCGCGATCAAGGCGACATGGCGATTATCCTCGTGGAGCAATTCTTTGATTTCGCTTACGATCTTGGCGATGAATTCACGGTGCTGACCCGCGGCGAAGTCACTTTCTCGAAAACCAAAGCAGAGCTGAAACGCGAAGAGCTGCTGGCAAGCGTGTCGATTTAAGACAGCACTTTCTGTGACAATTCCACCAGTTCGATCACCGACCCGATCTCCATCTTTTCCAAGATACGAGCACGGTGGTGGTCGACGGTGCGCGGTGAAATATCAAGCGCGCGGCCGATTTCTTTGCTGGCCGTGTTAGACGGGTTTTCCATCATAAACACCGCAATTTCCCGTTCGCGAGAGGTCAGGCGGCCAAAGCGTTCTTTGGCGGCGTTTTCTTCCGAGGCGACCTTGCGGTTTTGCAAATCCCGTTCAAATGCAGATTCAATGCAGGCCACCAAAGCACTCTGGCGAAACGGTTTTTCCAAGAAATCCACAGCGCCCGCTTTCATCGCCTGAACCGTTTCCGGAATACCGCCATGGCCAGAGATGAAGATCACGGGGATCGAAATCTCCGCATCATTCATCATCGCCTGAAGCTCTAACCCATTCATCTCGGGCATACCGTAGTCCAGAACCACGCACCCCGTCTGCTCCGGTCTGTATGCGTCCAAGAAGGCCTGTGCAGACTCATAGGCCACAACCGTGAAGCCACGTTTGCGCAGGGCACGCGACAGGGTTGCGCGCACTTCTTCTTCGTCATCCACCAGAAATACGATTGAATTTTCCAAGATTTTGTCCCGACTTCCGCGATTTGGTCGGCCTTTTAGGCGCTTTCACGGGGAATGGTAAAGCAGAAGCGCGTTTTGCCAACTGCCGTTTTGTCCAGCCACAACCGGCCACCATTTGTTTCAATGATTTTGCGAGAAATCGACAGGCCTAGCCCCATGCCGTCTTCTTTGCTGGTTTGGAATTGCTTAAAGAGCTTCACCCCTTCCGGCACCCCCGGCCCCGTATCTTCAACGCGAACTTCTAGGACCTTGCCATCCGCTTCTGCGTGCACCACCACCTGTCGGGTTTTAGACTCTGCCGCGGCAATAGCCTCAATCGCATTCCGAATAAGGTTAATCAGGACTTGAGCTACCTGAACACGATTGCCGATGACCATCGGATCTGCCGCGCGCTCATAAACCAATGTCACGTGATGATCTTCCGCCTCATGGCGCATCAGACGTTTGGCCTGATCGATCAACTCGTTGAAATTAAACGATGCAATCTCGCCTTCATCCTTACGCACAAACCCACGCAGAGCCCGCACCACGTCTCCGCCTTGGTGGGCTTGTTCATCCAGATCGTTCAGGATCGCCAAGAGGTCTTCATTATTGGCGCCCTCTTCCTTCGCAGTCGAAATCGCGGCGTCCACATTCTGAGTGATCGCGGTCAAAGGCTGGCTAAGTTCATGGGCCAAACCGCTGGCCATTTGTCCCATAACACTGACGCGCGAGAAATGGGCCAGGTCTCGGCTAAGCTCCTGTACCTTCGCCTCAGATTCTCGCCGCTGCGCAATCTCGTCAATTAGCGTTTTGTTGGCCTTGCTCAGCTCTTTATAGGTCTTTGGCAAAGGCGCACGTGCAGAGACTTCGCCCTGCGAGACCAATGCCGTTCGCACAGCAAAAGCTCGAACGGGTCGCAGGATCAATTCAGCAATGGTCAATCCAACAATCGCGGTCAGCACGGAAATCCCTGCTGCAATCCAGATATTGCGCTCTCGATTGGCTTTGATTTCACCGATAAAGTCATCTTCCGGGGCGTAAACGGCCACGGTCCAAGGCAGGTCCACCCCGGCGAGCGGCGCGAATAGCCCCATGTATTCGTGGTTTTGATAGTCAAAATTGGACTGGGACACCAAATTGGTGATGTTTGGGCCTTCGATATTGCCGAAAGCCGCCCGAGAAATCGGATCGTCGATATCGCCGATATTGGCAAAGCTCAATGAGCCGTCTTCGTTCTGCACCTTGATCTGATTGGGATCGGGATGGGCCAAAAGGCTGCCATCTTCCCCAAGGATCATGGCAGCACCGCTATCGCTGACGCGTAGGTCTGACAAAAAGCCGGAAATATCCGAAATCTCGATATCAACGCCGACCACACCCTGTAGCCCGTCCCTTTCGAAAATGACCGGAGCTGCAACAGTGATGCCCGGTTGTTGGGATGAAAAGAAGATATAGGGATTGGTCCAGATGCGGCGCTCTAGATCACTGGCTTTCAGATACCAAGGCCGCGTCCGCGCATCATAGGTATCGAGTGGATCGTTGCTAAAGGCCACCGCTTGGTAATTCTCGTCACGCCAGATGAAATCCACGTGACGCACGCCGTTCTCTATCGTGATAAATTTAGTGCGATATGGGCCTGGCCCATCGCTCTTCATCACATAGACAAAGTTGCCTTCTTCATCGCCAAAGTTCACGCCGGCAATCTGAGGCTCTGTTTGCACGAGCTCAAAGAAATACCTTTCCATTGTCTCGCGGTCTGTGGTGCCGACAAGCCCGGTTGTTAGAACACGTTGGGCCTGATCCGTAATCTCACCCGCCGGCTCTAGGAAGCGTTTGGTGTGCTCTACTGCGTTAGACCCCACACCTTCCATCAACCCGCGCGCGTGATCCAAGATCGCGCGTTCGGAAGACAGGTAAGATGTTGTCACCACGAACAAAATCGCGATGAACTGTAGGCCCGCAAGGGAAATCGCCAGGACGAAGCCCAGCGAAAATCTCATACCATCATTTCTGAAACGATACGCCAAAGGCTCAGATCACATCCCTAGATCAGTGGTCACTTGGGCGACGGCGCTCGACAATTTATGGACCACTTCCTCAAGATGATGCGTTTCCGAGATGAAAGGTGGTGCGAGCAAGACGTGATCCCCGTGTTTTCCATCGATGGTACCGCCCATCGGATAGCAAATCAAACCCGCTTCAAAGGCGGCTGCCTTCAGGCGCGCATTGAATTTCTGCGCCGGGTCAATAACGGCTTTGCTCTCTCGGTCAGAAACAAATTCCATCCCCACAAACAAGCCCCTGCCGCGGATGTCTCCGACATATGGATTTTGGCCAAATGCGTCGCGCAACAGCGCTTGCAGTTGGTTACCCTTTGCCGTGACTTGGTCAACAATCCCACCCGTCAGTTTTTGAACAACCGCCAAACCCGCAGCGCAAGCCGTGGGGTGACCAATATATGTATGGCCGTGTTGGAAGAAGCCGCTGCCATTTTTGATGGCATCATAGATCGTTGCTGAACACATCATGGCTCCGATGGGCTGATAGCCAGCCCCCAGTCCTTTCGCGATTGTGCAGATATCTGGGCTAATGCCTTCTTGCTCGGCGGCAAACAGCGTCCCTGTCCGACCCATGCCGCACATGACCTCATCAAGGATCAAGAGCACGCCATATTGGTCGCAGATCTCTCGGATGCGTTTGAAGTAGCCTTCCACAGATGGAACCCCGCCCATGGTCGCGCCGACCACCGGCTCGGCTACAAATGCCATAACTTGTTCAGGTCCAAGACGCAGGATTTCGGCTTCCAGCTCGTTCGCCATGCGCTGACCATAGTCATAAGCGCTCTCGTCATCGCGGCGGCCGCGGTACTCATAGCACGGGCTGATATGGCTCACATCAATCAAGAGCGGCGCAAATTGCGCACGGCGCCATTCATTTCCGCCAACCGCAAGCGCGCCCAATGTGTTGCCGTGATAGCTTTGCTTGCGCGCAATGATTTTGGACCGTTCCGGCTGGCCGATTTCGATGAAATATTGCCGCGCCAGCTTTAGAGCGGCTTCTACTGCCTCCGATCCTCCGGAGACAAAATAGACGTGGTTCAACCCTTCGGGCGCATGCTCTACTAAGAGATCCGCGAGCTGTTCTGCAGGCTCTGACCCAAGGAATCCCGTATGGGCAAACGCCATGGAATCAAGCTGTTTTTTGATCGCATCAATGATGTCCTGATCACCGTGCCCGAGGCATGAAACGGCGGCACCGCCAGATCCATCGAAATAGGCCTTTCCTGATTTGTCATAGAGGTAGACCCCTGCGCCCTTTGCGCCGATCGGGGGCAACTTATTGGAATTGCGTGGGAAAACGTGGCTCATCGTCTTGATTCCGTGAATTTCAACCGGCGGCATGTCATCATTTCGACCTTGTGAATTCTATAGGTAGTTACGCGCATAGACAGAATGCGCCCTGTAAACGACCATTTTGCAATGTGCTGAGCCCCCTGCTGCCTTTAGTCGCCACCTCGTAAACTAACGGCAAACCATGTGCGTAATCAGTAATTCGTGTTGGCGGGGGGCCAGCATCAAAAAAAGAAAAGACAATTGGGAGTGACACATGTCTTATTCTAAAATCAACACAGCTGCCGCTGCAGTCGTCGCGCTGGCGGTTTCCGCACCAGCAGTTGTTGCCGAAGAGTTCATCACGATCGGCACCGGCGGCGTAACCGGCGTTTATTACCCAACTGGCGGCGCGATCTGTCGTCTTGTGAACAAGGGCCGCAAAGAGCACGGCGTTCGCTGTTCCGTGGAATCCACCGGTGGATCTGTTTACAACATCAACACCATCCGCGAAGGCGAGCTGGAGTTTGGCGTTGCGCAGTCTGACTGGCAGTACCACGCCTATAACGGCACATCCAAATTTGCGGATGCGGGTAAATTCGAAGGCCTGCGCGCAGTGTTCTCTGTACACCCAGAGCCATTCACCGTTGTGGCCCGTGCAGATGCAGGCGTGACATCTTTTGACGACCTCAAAGGCAAACGCGTCAACATCGGCAACCCAGGTTCCGGTCAGCGCGGCACAATGGAAGTTCTGTTGGAAGCAAAAGGCTGGACAACTGGCGATTTCGCTCTGGCAACAGAGCTGAAAGCGGCAGAACAGTCCGCAGCGCTTTGCGACAACCAGATCGACGCGATGGTTTACACCGTCGGCCACCCATCCGGTTCCATCCAAGAAGCGACAACTGCATGTGACTCTGTTCTGGTGAACGTGTCTGGTGATGCGGTTGACGGTCTGATCGCTGACAATTCTTTCTACCGTACAGCAACCATCCCCGGTGGCATGTACCGTGGTAATGACGGCGACACATCCACATTCGGCGTTGGCGCGACTTTCGTGACTTCTGACGCTGTTTCCGAGGAAGCGGTTTACACCGTTGTCTCTGCGGTCTTCGAAAACTTCGATGACTTCAAAAAACTTCACCCAGCATTTGCAAACTTGAAGCCAGAAGAAATGGCCACTGCGGGTCTGTCCGCTCCGCTGCACCCAGGTGCCGCGAAGTACTACCGCGAGCAAGGCTGGATTGAATAACCCAGTGTGACGAAAGAAAGAGGCGCTCTCAGCAACGAGGGCGCCTCTTTCACTTAATAATATTGAACCCAAAAAAATTGGGACAATTCAGGGGGAATTTCCATGTCGGATCAAAAGACAGAAGGCCGTGCGCTCAGCGAAGAGGAATTGCAGGATCTGGTATCCTCTTCCGACGCAGGTGCGCGTAATCCAGAAGGCAGTGTCGGCACATTCTTGGCCATCATCGCCATCACCTGGTCGGTATTTCAGGTTATTTTGGCATCGCCACTTGCCAACTACATTTTGCCCGGTTCCGTCATCAACAACTCGCGTCAGATCCACCTGGCCTTTGCAATTTTCTTGGCCTTCATGGCCTACCCGGCGCTGAAATCGAGCCCCCGCAACTACATCCCTATTCAGGATTGGATCATGGCGGGCGTTGGTTCTTTCATCGCGCTTTATGGCTATTTCTTCTACCAAAAGATCGTGAATTCCGGCGGTTTGGCAGACAACACCGATAAGTGGTTCGCGCTCGCGGGCCTGATCCTGCTGTTTGAAGCCGCGCGCCGCGCGCTTGGCCCAGCAATGGCGATCATCGCGACGATCTTCCTTATGTACGTCTTCTTTGGCTCCTCCGAGCTGGTTCCCGACGTGATCCGTTGGGGCGGCGCGTCCCTGAAAAAGGCGATGAGCCACATGTGGATCACATCCGAGGGTGTGTTTGGTATTGCTCTGGGTGTTTCTACCAAGTTTGTGTTCTTGTTCGTGCTGTTTGGGGCCCTGCTAGATAAGGCTGGCGCGGGTAACTACTTTATTAAAATGGCGTTCGGTGCTTTAGGGCATTTGAAAGGCGGTCCGGCGAAAGCTGCTGTGGTTGGTTCTGCCGCCACTGGTCTAATTTCAGGCTCTTCCATCGCCAACGTTGTTACCACCGGCACCTTCACCATCCCCCTGATGAAACGTGTGGGCTTTACGTCAGAACAGGGCGGCGCGGTTGAGGTGGCCTCCTCTGTGAATGGCCAGATCATGCCCCCGGTTATGGGTGCTGCGGCCTTCCTGATGGTGGAATATGTGGGCATTTCCTATGTGGAAGTGATTACCCACGCCTTTGTCCCTGCGGCGATTTCCTATATCGCGCTGGTCTACATCGTTCACCTAGAAGCGGTGAAACGCAACATGCCGGTACTGGGTGACCGCGTGGTTTCCATGGGCAAAACCATTGGTGGCATGGCCGCGTTCTTCGTGGGCTTTGCAGCGCTTTGCTACGGGGTCCAGTACCCGGTGAGAGCCATCACCTCGGTGCTGCCAGCCTCTGGTCTGATCCTCTGTGCTCTCGTGTTCTTGGCCTATGTGGCTCTGCTATACCTCGCGGCACAGGTGCCTGACTTGGAGCCAGACGACCCACACGCAAAGGAGGTTGAGCTTCCTGTTGTGGGCGAGATCTACAAATCCGGTCTCTACTTCCTCTTGCCGATCATCGTTCTGGTTTATTTCCTGATGATCGAACAGAAGTCTCCAGGTCTTTCGGCCTTCTGGGCCACAACGCTTCTGTTTGTGATCCTACTGACCCAGCGCCCGCTGAAGGCAATCTTCCGCGGCGAAAGCGAAACCGTTGAGCGTTTCAAAGACGGGATCGTGGATCTGTTGCAAGGTCTGGTGGATGGCGCGCGCAACATGATTGGTATCGGTCTTGCGACTGCCACTGCGGGCGTGATCGTGGGCACTGTGACATTGACCGGCGTGGGCCAGGTCATGGCTGACCTCGTCGAATTCCTATCCGGCGGCAACTTGATCCTCATGCTGGTCATGGTGGGTCTGTTGTCTCTGGTGCTTGGCATGGGCCTTCCAACAACCGCGAACTACATCGTGGTCTCCTCCCTGATGGCAGGTGTGGTTGTGGAACTCGGTGCGCAATCGGGCTTGATCGTGCCGCTGATCGCGGTGCACCTCTTCGTGTTCTACTTCGGTATCATGGCCGATGTGACCCCTCCTGTGGGCCTCGCGAGCTTTGCAGCGGCTGCTGTTTCCGGCGGGGATGCGATCAAGACCGGCTTTACGGCGTTCTTCTACAGCTTGCGCACCGTGGCCCTGCCCTTTGTCTTCATCTTCAACACAGACCTCTTGTTGATAGATGTGACGCTTGTGCAAGGCATATTGGTCTTTGTCATATCCAGTATCGCGATCCTTGTATTTACCGCAGGGACCATGGGCTACTTCGTCACCAAAAGCCGCATCTATGAGAGCGTTGCTCTGGTGTTGATCGCCTTCTCGCTGTTCCGTCCGGATTTCTTCCTGGACCGCATTCAACCTCCGTTCGCGCAAGTCCAACCAACAGCCTTGGCTGAAGCGGTGGATGCAGCGGCGCCGGGGTCAGAGTTGCGCATTGTTCTGAATGGGCCTGACTTTGACACGGGCGAGCTGAAAGACACCACCTTGGTGTTGCCGATCAGCGAGACCCCAGCCGGTGCACGTATGGACGAACTGGGTCTTCTGACCTTTGAGGAAGAAGGTAAGCTGGTGGTCGAAGAGCCTCTCTTTGGCACACCATTTGCGACAACGCTGCAAGGCTATGACTTCTACGGCGATGAATATGTCACCGTGAAAGAAGTGAAAGCCCCAGCAGATCAAATGCCAAAAGAACTGCTGTTCATTCCGGGCTTGCTGCTGTTGGCACTGATCTTCTTTGCTCAAAAAGCGCGCGCGTCCAAACAAGGAGTTCCAGCATGAGCCGTTCCGTTCTATGTGCCGTCGACATCTCGAACAAAGGTAAAGATGACGCGGTTTTGAAAGAAGCCAAACGCCTTGCGGATATGGATGGCGCGCAGCTTGATGTTGTGACCGTCATCCCTGACTACGGAAAAAGCGTGGTGGCGACCTTCTTTGACCAAAGCCACCATGACCAAGCGGTTGCAGAAGCCAAGACTGCCTTGAAAGAGCAAATCATCGCGAGCCTTGGCGCGGACGCGGATGCCTCGGTGCGCCATGTTGTGGCCACTGGGTCAGCCTATGAAGAGATCCTGCACGTGGCGGCTGAAACCAATTGCGGGCTTATCGTGATCGGGGCGCACAAGCCTGATTTTTCAGACTATTTGCTTGGCCCGAATGCGGCACGTGTTGTGCGCCACTCCAAGTGTTCGGTTCACGTAGTGCGTTAGTCTTAGAACATGACGTCCCCCTACCCTCCGCTGTCTGATGAAGACTGGCCCCAAGAGCTCGCCGATATGTTGGCGGGCTTTGCGGGGGGATTGAATGTCTATCGCACCATGGCCCATCATCCTGCTTTGCTGAGGGCATGGGCTGATTTGCGAGAACATGTGGTCAACCAAACGACGCTTGGTCTTGAGTTCAGCGAAGTCGTCATCTTGCGCACCGGTTGGCAGCTGGGATCCTCGTATGAGTGGCACCAGCATATTGTCCGGGGTCGCAAGAATGGGTTGAGCGATGTGCGTATTGCTCGATTGAGCGGACCCATCATCGACATAAAGGGCGATGACGCCGTATTGGCCACTGCGGTGGACGACCTGTTTAACGAGCGGCAACTGTCTCAAGACTCACAAACCGCACTGGTCGCACTGGTCGGCAAATCGGGGATGTTCGATCTGATCGCGACGGTCGGGTTCTATTCAACGCTGGGCTATATTTTGAACAGTTTTGGAACGCCGCTTGATCAAGACATCGCCGGTGAACTCGCTGCGAACCCATTGAGGCCATGACAAAAAACCCCCGCGCCAAGGCGCGGGGTTTTCCTGTTGTACTGGTCAAATTTTGAACTGGTTACTTCAACCCATTCACATTCAGATAAACCGAATAAAGCGAGCTTGTGGCCGCGATAAACAGGCGGTTCAGTTTAGCGCCGCCAAAGCAGACATTGCCGACGATCTCTGGAATATGCACCTTGCCGATCAAGACGCCGTCGGCATTCAGGCAATGCACACCATCCCCAGCAGAGCTCCAGACACGGCCATCACGGTCCAGGCGGAAGCCATCAAAGAAACCATTGGTGCAATCGGCAAACACAGAGCCGCCGGTCAGGCCTTTGCCATCGGCAGTTACGTCCAATTTACGGATATGCGCAGGACCACCTTCTTGGTGCGTACCGCCAGTGTCAGATACAAAAAGCGTCTTTTCGTCATCAGAGAAGGCCAGACCATTGGGTTTCACAAAATCTGTCGCGACCGCTGACGCAACGCCGGTTTCCGGGTCCCAACGATAGACATGGCAGGCGCCAATCTCGCTCTCCGCCCGATCACCTTCATAGTCCATCATGATCCCATAGGACGGATCGGTGAACCAGATAGAGCCGTCGGACTTCACCACCACGTCGTTTGGTGAATTCAGGCGTTTGCCATCAACCGCGTCCGCGATCACTTCGATAGAGCCATCAAAGCCCGTGCGTGTCACGCGGCGCGTGAGGTGTTCGCAAGACACCAGACGCCCCTGCCCGTCTACCGTGTTGCCGTTGGTATTGTTGGATGGTTCACGGAAAACAGAAACAGAGCCGTCCGTCTCATCCCAACGCATCAGGCGATTGTTTGGGATGTCAGACCACACCAGATAACGGCCCGCTGGGAACCACGCTGGGCCTTCGGACCAACGTGCACCCGTCCAAAGCCGCTCAACCCGGGCATGGCCAATGAAACATGCTCCAAACTCTGGCTCGATGACTTCAAAGCCTGTGCCTTCAATGACGCCAAACATCATTCAGCTCCTTCTAGGGTCTGGCCGGATTGGCCATTCGTCTTCTCGCTGGGCCGGACAGTACGCCAGCCCATTTTCGGCAATTTGTTTCCGGGAAGAGACGGGTCAGGTCCCCAAATGGCTTGATAGGTATCCACCGCATTGCCGCGTATCTGGGCAATGACCGACGCCACCACGAGGAACATCCAGTAGTTCACCAGAACCACCCACATCCACCGCGGCGCGTTTGCGTTCCACATGCCCACCAAAATGGTGATCATGCCAAGCAACAAAGCCAAATACCCGAGGGACCGGTGCACGCGTTCAAACATCAAGCGTTTGGGTGTCATGTCATAGTGGTCGCCATGTAGGCTCCCATCCGTCGCACGAGCCGTTGGGCCGCCTTTGCTGCCGCGAAAGATGCCCAGCAAAACCTGACAAGTGCCAAAGGCCAAAACGACGTAACCAAGCACCGTGTGGAGATTCAGCTGAAACGGGTTTTCGCCGCGCCCCAAGACCAGACCTAGGCCAATCAAAGAGATGGCATAGGCAAGGGCCTGCCCCATCCAGTGAAAATGCCACCACGTCTTGTTATCGAGCTCCCGCGGCCAATCCTGACCCGGCACGATTTTCATGTATCGTGCCGCGAAGATCGCCGCTGGGACAAGAACGCCCCAAGCCAGCGTCATCAGCCTCGCGTGCCATGAGATGGCAAAGCCAACCTCATGACCACGCGATGGGTCGATGGATGAGAGCAACCAGTCCAGCATCAGCCTTTAACCGCACCTGCTGTCATACCAGTGATGATTTGGCGGGACGCTGCGAAGGTGAAGATGATCGGCGGTACCGCCAGCAACATACCCGTCGCCATAATCACACCCCAGTCGATGTCATATTCGGTGATGGAGTTCACGATGGTCACAGGCACCGTCCGAGTGGAGCGACCCAACAAGGCATTTGCCAGCAGGAATTCGTTCCAAGCGATGCGGAAGGTAAAGATCGCCGCCGCTGCAAGACCCGGTTTGATGATTGGCAAAACCACCATGAAAAAGATCTGCACCGGGTTTGCGCCATCCATACGTGCCGCTTCTTCAAGCTGAATTGGCACCTGCACGATGAAACTCTGCAAAATCCAAATCACGAAGGGCAGGTTCATGGCTGTGTAGACCAGGATGATCCCCAGATGGGACTGGTCCAAACCATATTGGAAGGTCCAAATCCCGAACACCGGCACCAAGAGAACCGCAGGGGGCACCATACGCATCATCAGAGTGGTCATAGACACCGCACCGCGGCCCATGAACTTAAAGCGCACGAGCGCATAAGCCGCCATGCAGCCAATCACCAAAGTCAGACCGGTGGAGACAATCGCGATGAAGAGCGAGTTGCCAAGCGCACGACCGAAGGTTGGGTCGCAATAGTCTACATGTGCCGGCTCGTACCACAGAACGTTACACAGGACGGTCTCGTAGTTGCGGATGGTTGGCGTGAAGAAGAAGGCTGAAACGCTCTCGTCATAGATGTCCACGTTCATCTTGAAAGATGTGGCCAGCATCAGGGCGATTGGCCCCACGGACATGACCACAAGGGCCACCAGTAGCGCGTAAAACGCCGGGTTTTGTTTTTCTGTGGTTGAGGCAGCCATCTTATTCGTCCTCTTGCTGAGCCGCTTTCAGCATGCGTGCTGTGCGGGCTTCTTGAATTTTCGTGTACATGAACATGCCGATGGTCAGGGCCATGAGCATCAGGAGAAGAAGGTTGGACATTGCTGCCGCTTCACCCAGCTCTTGGAATTCCTGCGCGGTGCGGAAGATGCGGAGCGCAACGATCTCGGTCGACAGACCCGGGCCACCGTTGGTGAGAACCATGATCACCTCGAGCACTTTGAACGCATCGATCAGGCGGAGCAGCAGCGTCACGATGAGAACCGGCATCATCAGCGGGATTTTGATCATGATGACCTTCTGCCACTCAGTTGCGCCGTCGATTTCTGCTGCTTCCAGAGCAGAGCGTGGCAAGGATTGCATCGCAGCCAGGGCAAGGATGAAGATGAATGGGGTCCACTGCCATACGTCAGCAATCACAACCGCAATGAAGGACCATGTGCTGTCAGAGAGCCAAGGAATGCCGGTCTCAAAGCCCAAGTTTTTGATGGTGCGGTTAAAAATACCCACGGTTGGGTGGTACATATAGCGCCACATCAGACCCACGACGATCGGAGCGATCATCATTGGCAGGATGAAGATTGTGCGCAAAAGCGACATGCCGCGGATGTTGCGGTCAAGAAGCAGCGCGAGGCCGACACCGATCACCATTTCGAGCGTCACGACCACAGCCGCGAATTTGATGGTGACCCAGAAGCTTTCAAGGAAAGCTGCGTCGGTCAGGAGGTTTGCGTAGTTCCGTAGGCCAATGAAGTCGGCCTGGCCGATCCGTTGGCTTGGGCTCCAGTCAAGAAAGCTGGCGTATACCATGTACCCGATCGGGTAGAGCAGCGCGAAGACCAGCACGACGGCGGCAGGCGCAAGAAACATGTATGGGGTGAGCCGATTGGCCCTTGCTACAGCACTCATGATTGAGGCCCTTCGATGTAGAGAGTTTGGTCTGGGTGGGCGCCGCACCGTGGCGCGGCGCCCGAGGAGGAAAACCAGTTTAAGAGCTGGTTTCAGAGATTAGTTCCAGGTGTAGTAACCTGCGTCATCCATGATGCCGCGTGCACGTTCTGCAACACCGTCCAGAGCTTCTTGGATGTCCGTACCTTCTGTCAGAACTTTAGACAGGGAAGTCCCGATATCCGCGTTGATCTTACCCCATACTGGGATGATCGGACGCCAGTCTGGGTCAGCGTTTTTCAGCGCTTCACCGAAGACTTCCAGGTGTGGGTGCACTTCCAGCACAGCTGGGTCAGCGTGTGTGGAGAAGCGAGATGGGTTACCACCAGCGATGGCGATCATCTTGTCTGCTTCTTTGCTTGTCAGCCACTGCATCAGCAGGAATGCTGCATCTTTGTTACCTGCGTTGGATGGGATACCGATGCCGAAGCCACCCGTCTGGGAACCCGCGCGGGTGCCAACTGGGTGTGGCGCCCAACCGATTTTACCAACAACTTTGGACTTAGATGGGTTGTTCACCTGACCCGCGAACACTGTGGAGTCCAGGAACATTGCAGATTGACCTTGCAAGAAGGACGCACCCGCTTCTGCGAAACCAAATGTTTCCGCACCTTCTGCACCACAATCAACGATTGTTTTCAGTGCTTCTGCTGCTTTCACACCCGCTTCGTTATTCACGATTGGGTTCCACTGATCGTCAAAGATGCGACCGCCCAGAGGGGCAAGGTGCAGCAAGAACGCGTGGGATGCGTGGTGACCAGACGCCGCACGGGACGCAAGACCTCCCATGCCAGGCTCTAGCTCAGGGATCTTACATGCAACGTCGAGCAGTTCGTCGTAGTTTGTAGGAACCTCTAGGCCGTGCTTTTCAAAGATGTCTTTGCGGTAACCCAGGATGGATGTCTCAGAACCAAATGGGATGCCGTAGAGAGAGCCAGTTGGACCAGGCAGGTAGCCTTTTGTACCACCAGCAACACCGATGTTACCAACGTAACCGTCGATCAGGTCATCTGCGTCATAGCCAGGGTCAGCCAGCTTTGGGTTCATGAAGTACTTCGCCAGGTTTTCCAGCTGGTCCGCATAAACGTAGTCAGCTTTGGAGAAAACAACGTAAGCGATCAGGTCATAGTCGCCTTTGTTCTTTGTCAGCTCCAGAGTCTGCTTTTCACGCATCTTCAGGTACTGCAGTTGGTCAACTTCAACGCGGATCCCAGTTTCTTTTGTGAATTCTGGCAGCACTTTCATGACCGCATCAAAGTGCGGGTGTGCTGGGAAGTTCACGACCAGAGTCTGGCCCTCATAATCCGCATAAGGGTTGGCCACTGCCAAGGTAGTGGACAGGGTTAGGGCTGCGACGCCCGCTCCTGCTTTCGTAAGGTAATTCAGCATATGCTCCTCCACTGCTGTTTTGTGCCGCTTAATTAAAGTGCGGCCTCCGTTTCGCGATCGAATAGGTGAATGGCGTCTGTATTGGCCTCAAAGCGCAGCTTCTCTCCAAGTGCGATTGGGGTGTCAGACTTCAGTTCGACTTCTACTTTCTGGCCTGCACAGTCACAGATCAGAACTGATTGCGCGCCGATGTATTCAGAGACGACAACTTGCAGATCAAAACTTTGATCATCCGCCGCTTTCGGTGCGAAGGTCAGGTCCGCGGGACGGATGCCCATGGTGACCGGACCTTTTGCATTGGCTGGTAGCGTGTGTGCACGCTCTTCTGGCAATGCAATCTTAAAGCCGGACCCAACAACGAAGAGTTTGCCACCTTCGTCGGTCAGCTCGGCATCCAAGAAGTTCATCGGAGGCGACCCAAGGAAGCCTGCCACGAATTTATTCACCGGGCGCTTATACAGCTCTTCAGGGGTGCCCTGCTGCTGGATATAGCCGCCATGCATAACCACAATCCGATCCGCCAGCGTCATCGCTTCGATCTGGTCGTGGGTTACGTAAATCATGTTCTTCTGAACCTGCTGACGCATCAGCGCGAGCTCTGCACGCATTTGACCGCGCAGCTTCGCGTCCAAGTTGGACAGTGGTTCGTCAAAGAGGAAGGTGCCGCTGTCACGGGTCAAAGCACGGCCCATGGCCACACGCTGACGCTGACCACCGGAAAGCTCGCCCGGCTTACGATGCAGGAATTCGGTCAGACCGAGCATCTTGGCAACATCTTTGACTTTAGAGTCGATTTCAGACTTTGGCGCTTTTTGCAGACGCAGGGCAAAAGACATGTTTTGCGCGACGTTCATATGCGGGTACAGCGCGTAGTCCTGGAACACCATCGCTAGGTCACGCGCCTTTGGCTCGAGGTTGCTGACTGGTTTTCCGTCAATATAGATTTCCCCACCGGATACGGACTCAAGACCTGCAATCATACGCAGGGTCGTTGACTTACCGCAGCCTGAAGGACCAACGAAAACGGTGAACTCGTTTTCTTCCATTTCGAGGTTGATCCCGTGAAGAACCTCAAAGTCCCCATAACGTTTTACGAGGTTTTCTAGCTGAATCTTTGGCATTGTTCCTCCGCCTTGTTACCGGTCACACTATCACTAATGTGACCGGTCACAAAGAAAAATAAAATGTTATTTATCAGCACATTAGCCACTTTATTTAGACTGTCTTTGAGCTGGCCCGGAATTCAAGCTTTGGGGGCAGAGTGACATGGGTTGGGGATTCGTCGTTTTCGTTAGCGCCATCAAGCAAGCGCACGATCAACTCCCCTGTTTCACGACCAATTGCGATTGGATCCACCACCACTGTGCTGATCGCTGGCGACGCAAAACGAGAGACTTCAAAGTTACCAAACCCGACCACAGATATCTGATCTGGAACCGAAATCCCCATGGCTTTGAGACGGCTTTGCACACCGAAAGCGGCCATGTCTGAAACGCAGAAAACGCAGTCCACATCCGGGTATTCTTTCAGGATCAGCTCGACAGCTGCGGCACCGTTCTCAATAGACAATGGCGGCGTGCCGAAACGTACTTCGGCTTTTGGATCTAACCCCGCCTCTGCCATCGCACGTTCAAACCCATTGCGACGCGCCGCACCACGGGTCCAGTCATCGTCGATTTCGCCGAGGAAAACGATGTTCTTGAACCCCTGCCCGATCAACGCCGTCGTCATGTCGTAGGCAGCGATCTCATTGGAGAAGCCGACTGTGTGCTCGATTGGATTCTTAGGACGCTCCCAGATTTCGACCACGGGAATCGCGGCATCTTGCAGAAGTTCCAAGGTGCGATCCGTGTGGCCATCGTAAGACAAGATCATTGCCTCTGGCCGACGGCGCAGCATAGTTTCCAAAATTTGTTCTTCGCGTTCTGGTGAATAGGCCGTGTGGCCAAAAAGCATTTGCAGACCGTTTTCTTCAACCACTTGAGTGAGCGACTGAACCGTCAATGCAAAGTGCAAGTTGTCCAAAGAGGGTAGTAAAAGCCCAACAAATCCTGATTTTTTGGTGGTCAAAGAGCCCGCCATTTGATCAGGAACGTATTTCATATCCTTCACAACTTTCAGGATATGCTCGCGCGTTTCTTTTGAGATGGGACTGTCTTTTTTCAACGCACGGCTGACAGTCATTCGCGATACCCCTGCTGCCTTGGCAACATCACGCATCGTGGTGGGTTTGTGACCGGAATTCTTACTGCCCAAATTTCCTCTCCCTTTGACGAAGAGGTTAGCGCAGAATGTTCCCGGTCACAATTGTTTAATTTCAGCCTTTTAGCTCTTCGGGAAGCAAAGCTGCTGGGATGTTCTGGTAGCTGACTGGGCGCAGCCAACGCACGATCGCCAAGGTCCCCACCGAAGTTGCACGCACATCGGTGCTGGATGGGTATGGCCCACCGTGCATCATTGAGGAACAAACCTCAACACCGGTTGGGAAGCCATTGGCCAGAATACGACCGGCTTTTTCTTCCAGAACAGGGAAGAGCGCTTGGGCTACTTCCGTGTCACCCTCATCCATATGCAGGGTGCAGGTCAGCTGACCTTCAAGGCTTTCCGCCAAGGCCTGCATTTCGGCAACGTCATCACAAAGCACCAAGATACCCGCTGCGCCAAAGACTTCTTCTTGCAGCTGATGGTTTGCCATCCACTCTTTTGCAGAGACTTTGAAGAGCGCAGGCAGGGCCGAGCGTTTGGCGGCCGCGGTGCCGCAAGAGCCCACTTCCACCATCAGTTCCTTGAAGGTCTGAACCCCCTGCTCAAACGCGTCATGAATGCCATCGGTGAGCATTTTCTGCTCGGCCACGCATTTCAGCCCGTCAACACAAGCCGCTTCCAGCGCATCCGCGCCGGAGCCTTTGACCATCACGGCCACGCCTGGATTGGTACAGAACTGGCCTGCGCCCATGGTCAGGGACCCGGCCCAGCCCGCGCCGATTGCCGCGCCGCGCGCCTCAACCGCTTCTGGCAGGCAGAACATTGGGTTCACAGAGCCCAGTTCGCCATAGAATGGGATCGGTTTTGGACGGGAGTGACACTGGTCATAGAGTGCACGACCACCGGCCAGAGAGCCCGTGAAGCCAACGGCGGTGATCTCTGGGTGATTGACCAGACCAGACCCAACCTTGCGACCAGAACCTTGCAGCATCTGGAAGGTGGCTTTTGGCATGCCGCAGATTTCAATCGCTTGGGCGATGGCTTGCGCCACCAGATCCGCGGTGCCCGCATGGGCGCTGTGGCCCTTGACGATCACTGGGCAACCAGCCGCCAATGCAGAGGCGGTGTCGCCCCCGGCGGTGGAGAAGGCCAGTGGGAAGTTCGACGCACCAAACACGACCACTGGGCCGATGGCTTTGTGCGTCAGGCGCAGGTCCGGACGGGGGAGAGGTGTCCGGTCAGGAAGGGCGCCGTCTTTACGAATGTCGAGGTAATCTGTGCCCTCGATCAGGTCAGCAAACAGGCGCAGCTGACCGGTGGTGCGGCCGCGCTCGCCTTCAAGGCGCGCATCCGGCAGACCGGTTTCTGTGGTGCCTGCTTTGGTGATTTCATCACCCAATGCATCCATTTGCACAGCAATTTCGCGCAAGAAAGCAGCGCGTTCCGCGCGGGACTTGCCGCTATAAGCGCGGAAGTCACGGCGTGCGGCTTCACAAGCGTCATTCACCTGCTCGCTGGTGGCCAGAGCAAAGCTTTGGCCCTCGATGTCAGGGGATTGTGCTGCTTCGTCTGAGCCAACCCATTGGCCGTCGATGAGATTTTTACCGATAATCATATTATTTGCCCCAGGTTAGGACCATCGGGTCCAGAGGTTTCAAAAGGTCAATCAAGCGTTCCCGGATGGCCGGGTGAAGCGGTTCAATCGGGTGGCGGCAGAACTCGGATTTGATCACGCCGCCTTCAACCATGGCCGCCTTACAAGACTGCCAACCGCATTGGCGGTTCTCATGGTTGATTGCCATGGCCACACGACCGTAAGCCGCAGTCGCCTCTTCAATTCGGCCCGCATAGTGGTGTGTCAGAACCGGTTTGATCTGATCCACGATCATGCCAGAGGTCATGGAGCCAGTGCAGCCCGCATCCAGATCGGCCAGCAAGGTGATCGCTTCTTCGCCATCAAAGGGCGCTTCAATGGCGTCCCCGCCCTGCGCAATCAGATCACGCAGTTTGTTCGCCGCCCGCGGGCATTCGATCTTAAACAGTTTCACCATTTCGATCTCTTGCGCCATCTTCACCAAAAGCGGCACCGGCAGTTCCACACCAGAGAGCGGCGCGTCTTGCACCATGATTGGGATACCGACCTCGCCCACAGCCTTGAACTGATCATAGCTTTGCTGTGGCGTGCCTTTCAGCAGAGCGCCGTGATAGGGCGGCATCATCATCACGATGTCTGCACCCAGATCTTTACAGAACTGTGCCCGCTCCACCGCGATCTGGGTCGCGTAATGGCTGATCGTCACAATCACCGGCACGCGGCCCGCGATATGTTCGATGCTCAGACGGGTTAGGACTTCGCGTTCCTGATCAGACAGCAAAAACTGTTCTGAAAAGTTCGCCAGAATACAGATCCCATCTGCACCCTGATCGATCAGGCAATCCAGAACACGTTTCATACCCTCAAGGTCAAGCGTGCCATCCGGGTTAAACGGCGTTGGCGCAACTGGCCAAATTCCTGTGTAACTGACTGACATGCTTATTCCTCGATATCGAAGTGTTCGAGGTGCTTGTCAGAGATGGTGATGCCCAGACCCGGCAGATCATCATCCAGCTGCAAGAAGCCATCGACCGCGTCTGGGTCGCCCTCAAAGATATAATAGAACAGCTCGTTGCCCACTTCGACGTCATGCACCGGGAAGTATTCCGAGATCATGCAGTTCGCATTGGCCATGGTCAGGTGGTAGTTATGCATCTGACCCGCATGTGGGATCACCGGCACTTGGAAGGCTTCGGCAATCGCGTTGATCTTTTGCGCCGCTGTGATGCCGCCCACACGGTTGGTGTCATATTGCAGAACAGAAACCGCTTTCTTCTCGATCAGATCTTTACAGCCGATCACCGAGAATTCGTGCTCACCGCCAGAGATTGGCACGATGTTCATGGCATTGAGTTCGGCATAACCCGCCACATCATCGGCAATCACCGGCTCTTCCAGCCAGCGAGGTTCATATTTGACCAGCTTTGGCAGCATGCGTTTGGTGTAGTCCAAGTTCCAGCCCTGATAGCATTCCAGCATCAGGTCCACGTCATAGCCGACAACTTCGCGCACCGCTTCGACACGCTTGAGGTTCTCGCGCATGCCGGCCATGCCGTCTTTTGGACCCCAACCAAAGCGCATCTTATAGCCTTGGTAGTTGTTCTTCTTGGCTTCTTCCGCTTCCGCTTGCATGGATTCAATCGAGCCAGAGTAAAGCTTGGAATAGTAAACCGGAATCTTCTCTTTGGTGCGGCCACCGAGCAGCTTAAAGACGGGCTTGCCCGTCAACTTGCCCATCAGGTCCCAGATCGCCAGGTCGATCGCTGAGATCGCGGTCATGCCGACGCCTTTGCGGCCCCATGCATGGGAGCGGCGGTACATCTTTTCCCAGAGATAGGCGTAGTCAAACGGATCTTCGCCAATCACCATCGGCGCAAACCAATCATCGATGGCTTTCTTCACAACCGTCGGCGCTAGCGCCGCGTTGCCGATGCCAACAGTGCCGTCTTCCGTCTCAATCTCACAGGTCAGCCAGTTGTGGAACCGGAAGGACGACATCGCGTCCCCCTTGTCCCACAAAACATCCGATGCGTTGGTGCAGAAGTTACCCGCTGGCGGTACCGTTGGGCCCTTCCAGTTCCAGACACGTGTGCGAACGCTCTTAATCTTTGTCATAGTCTTAACTCCTTAAGCCGCGTCGCGTTCCGCGCGGTGTGTTTTTGCCATGCGCACCAGCAGGTCAAAGGCCTGACGGGTTGCGCCTACATTGGCTTTGTTCTGTCCTGCGATATCGAATGCGGTGCCGTGGGCCGGTGTTGCCACTGGGATCGGCAAGCCGCCCGCAACGGTCACGCCGCGCTCAAAGCCCATGAGCTTGATCGCGATCTGGCCTTGGTCATGATACATGGTCACAACCGCGTCCACTTCGCCGCGCTTTGCCTTCAGAAAGACGGTGTCAGACGGCCAAGGACCCGTCACATCCATCTGTTTTTCCTGCGCTTTCTTGACGGCTGGCTCCAGCACCTCGATCTCTTCACGACCGAACTTGCCGTTATCCCCCGCATGCGGGTTGAGCGCGGCAACAGCGATGCTTGGTCGATCTTTGCCCGCTTTGCGCAGGGTGTCATTCGCCAGATTGACCGCCTTCATGATCCCTTCCTCAGAGATATTGGCCGCCACATCCTTAAGACCGATATGGCTGGTCACACGGGTGGTCATCAGCTCGTCCAGCACGTTGATTTCAGAGTGATAGCCCTCAAATCCAAGGTAGCGCGCCATGTATTTGTGTTCGTCTTCCGCGTTCAGACCCGCAGAGGTCATGGCCGCCTTATTGAACGGGCCAAAAAGCACGCCATCCACCAGACCGTCTTGCGCAAGATCCAGGGCCTTATCCAAGCAACGCAAGGATGTGGTACCACCTGCAACGGTCACTTCCGCGATGCGGATGTCGTCAGGCTCGATGGTTTCCATTTCCAAGTGAGACAGGCCGGATTGGTCGGCAATCTCGGCTTCAGAAATTGTTGTCAGAGGCACGTCCAGCTCTGTCTGGCGCCCGCCTTGCTGCCAAAGGTGGCTATCACCCACCAATAGCACATTCGCGGCATCCAGCACGCCTTCGTCGTTGATCAGTTTCGCGATCAGTTCCGGTCCAATGCCAGAGGGATCCCCCGGCACGATGGCGATACGAGGCTTGGTCATGCCTTGTTCTCCCAATGTTTAGAAAATCCGTCCGGCAGGATGACCATCACGTCTGGTTCCTTACCGGTGTCAAAGGTCTGCACGACCTCAAATGTGTCTAGGTTAAAACGCTGCACCTGCTCGCAATCGATGGCGATATAGGCGTAGTCGCAGCTGTCATCGATACAAAGCGCAAGCGGGTTCGCCGGTGTCTTTTGTTCGTGCAGCATCTCGCCTGTTGCTTCGTCAAAAACAGAGAAAGAGCCGCCGAAGTGGTTCATGGTGACCAGACGATTGCGCTTGCCGTCATAGTAGATGCGGCATGGATCATCTGGTGTCGGGAACTGGCGTTTGATTTCCAGAGTGTCCGTATCGATCACGGCGACGGTGTTGGAAATACGCTGCGACGTGTAAAGGATGCCTGCCTCTTCGCGCAAGCAACGGCCTTCTGGTTTTTCACCGGTTTTGATGGAAATCGGTTTGACCGACGCATCATAAGGATCAAAGACGGTCACATCGCCAGAGGTCAGGTTCATGGAATAGGCAGTGCGCCCATTTGCGGTCAAGGCAAACAGGTGACATTTGCTGCCGCCCGTTGGGGTGATGTGATCCCAGCCTTGATCAAAGGCACGTGGGTTTTCTTTCACCAGAAGATGACCTGTCCATTCGGACAGAACGTAAAGACGTCCTTCCCCATCTAGGTCAATGCCATGGGGACGCGCGTGTTCGCCAAGATCATAGGTATGTACGATTTCTTGCTTCTGAATGTCGACCACGATGACAGAGCGGCCATCAGTGCCATCGATGCCAGAGTTCTGCACGCCGTAGTGGCCCACATAGGCATAGCGGAATTCGTCATCCACCACGAATTCGTGCGGAAAGTCAGGCAGTCCCAGACGCCCTTGCAGCTCACCGGTGTCGATATCGTACCAGCTAACGCAGTGACTGCATTTTTCGATAAGCATCATGGATTGCGCCACGAGAATCTCCTCTTCATTCACAAATGTGACCGGTCACAGTGTTACCGGTCACACACAAGCCCTGTCAACACAAATCGAGTTCAATTCAGGGCGATGGTTGATATGAAACGCGCACAATTACGCGAATTCGGTTTCTGCTCCGATGGCTTCAAGCGCGGCCGTCGCCACGGCGATATCCTGAGCAGGACTTCCAGACCCGATGCCTATGCCACCAAGCAAAGCAGAGTCGCAGATAATGGGCAGCCCACCCCCTAAACCCGTGACGCTTCCAGAGGTTGCCGCCGCGATTTGCGGCCTCACAGATTCGGGGATTTTCGAGGACGGCGCTCCGATAGAAGCTGCCGTAATTGCTTTAGATTTTGCGGACTTACGACTTAAGAACTTTGCCCCAGACATGCGGATTTCCGCCAGCAATTCGCCGCTTGCGTCAACGATGACGATACATTGCGGTTGTCCAATTTTTTCAGCAGCGGCGATCGCCGCATCCAGCATTTTCATAGTGCCCCGATGTGTCAAAACACGGGCCTGTATCGTATTTTCCATAGTGCACCTTTGCGACATCTCTTGTGATGCCAAAAATCAATATAGTGGTGTGTTTGAGGAGCTGCCGATGGTTCCGCAGCTCCTCGATATTTGAACTTATTTGGAAGCCGCGAGGATCGCGTTCACCAGCGTGTCGCCGTTCTGGGAAATAAAGGAGTCCCAAACCGGTGTGATGGCTGCTTGGAAAGCCGCGCCGTCGACATCTTGGTTCACTGTCATGCCCGCTGATTCGAGCTCTGCAATCATGCTGTCTTCTTTCTCGATGCTCAGTTCACGTTGCAAATTGACCGCTTCCTGGGCGACCTCCAGAATGACCGCTTGTTCGTCCGCGGAAAGGCCTTCGAATTTCTTCAGATTCATAGCAACAGCCAGCGGAGAATAGGCATGGCGTGTCATGCTCAGGTACTTTTGAACTTCAAAAAACTTGAATGATAGTGTCACGCCAATCGGGTGATCCTGCGCGTCCACAACACCTGTTTCTAGCGCCGTATATAACTCAGCAACCGGGATTTGCTGCGGGTTCGCTTTCAACGCATTGAACATATCGTTCAAGGCTTTGGAGTTGTTCACACGCATTTGCAGGCCCTGCACATCCGCTGGTGTTTTGATTGGACCGCGGTTGTTGGTCATATTGCGGTAGCCATTCTCCGGGAATCCGAGCCCCTTCAAACCATGCGCGCCCATGTCATCCAAGACGCCTTGGCCAACTTCGCCGTCCAGAACTTTGTAGGCAGTGTCACGTGTCGGGAACATAAAAGGCAAAGTGAAAGCCGCAGATTCAGGCATCAGGCCGGAATAGTTATTCAAGCCAACCATCGAAATATCGATAATACCTGAGCGCGTCCCATCAATCATCTGAGCGTCATTTCCCAGCTGACCTGATGGAAAGATATTTACTTTGACCTCGCCATTTGTGCGCGCTTCAACCTGTTCTTTGAAAAACAAAGACATGGTCTGCTGCAAATCGGATTCAGGTGCAGCATGAGCCAGCTTCAGCGTGGTCCCAGCAGCCGCGACAGTTGCGCTCACAGCGAGTGCTGCGGCTACGCCTGCAATTCGTTTCATAGTTTTCATCGTTTACTCCTCCAGTTTTACCCAATGATGATTTTCATTGGTGCGATGATGATTTGTGGGAAGATCACAAAGAGCGTCAGCAGCGCGATGTAAGCCAAAATGAAAGGAGCAACCCCTTTCACCGCAGCCGACATGGGCACGCGCCCTACCCCGCAGACAACATTCAAAACGTTGCCAACAGGCGGTGTGATCAGACCGATAGATGTATTGATGACGAACATTAGGCCGAAATAGACAGGGTCAATCCCGGCCATCTTCACAACGGGCATCAGCAGCGGAACGAGGATCAAAACTGTCGGAGCGAGATCCATAACCATACCCACGGCCAGAACGATCAGCATGATCACCGCCATGAGAAGCCGGGGGTTGTCCACAAGTGGACCAAGCATTGCCGCGAGCTGTTGTGGGAGTTGCGCAATGGTGATCAGCCAAGCCGCGACCATGGCGCAGCCCACAAGGAACATGACCATTGCAGTGGAGCGACCTGCAGAAACCAGCACAGAGAATAGTGTTTTCAAGTTGAGTTCACGATAAACCAATGTCGAAACAAAAAGAGCGTAAACAGCTGCTACAACCGCCGCTTCGGTTGGCGTGAAGATTCCGAAGCGGATCCCTCCGATAATGATGATCGGCAAAAGCAGTGCCCAGAAGCCGTCTTTCAATGCCTCCAGTTTTTCTTTTCCTGTCGCGCGCGGTGTGACTTCCATGTCCTCATCGCGCACCAAGAATGACCAAACAATCATCAGGGTGACGCCCATCATGAGGCCGGGAACGATGCCGCCCAAGAACAGGTTTTTAATGGAAATGCCGCCGGCTACGCCGATTAGAATTAACGGCAAGGAAGGTGGGATGACAGGCGCGATAATCCCGCCTGCCGCCAACAATCCCATTGAACGGCCCTCTGGATAGCCCGCCTTTTTCATCATCGGGTAAAGGATGCTTACCAATGCGGCAGCATCGGCGACCGCAGACCCGGACAGCCCCGCCAGAAGGATCGATGTAAAAATCGCGACATATCCCAAGCCACCGCGACGATGACCAACCAATGTGGTCGCAAGTCGAACGATGCGCTGAGATAATCCACCCGCAGACATAACTTCCCCTGCGACGAGAAAGAAAGGAATTGCCAGAAGAGGGAAGCTATCGACACCATTGATAAGCGACTGCGCCAGAATATCAGGACTGAAGCTATCCAAATGAAACATCAATGCGATTGAAGACAAGAGCAGCGCAAAAGCCACCGGTAGGCCCAAAAAGATAGAAACCAGCAGAACGCCAAGGAAAAGTGCAAGGGTCATGACAAGTCCAACTCTTTCGGAAGCAATGCTGTCGGAATGAAAATACAAACCGCCGCAACGAAGGCCATCAAACCGCCAGAGATCACCCCCGCCAGATAGAAAAGAGCGGAAGGCAGCCCAGTTAGCTGAGAGATATTCCCCCAATTCGCCTGCATTTGGCGAAATGCACCAATGAACAACATGGAAACGCAGATCAAAGTGATCGCCCAACCAATGCGGCGCAACACTGGCACTGCCCTGGGGAACAGCTTGGCTGAAAACTCCGTTACGGCCAAATGCTCGTCACGACGCATTGCCACGACTGCTCCCATCATCACAACCCACACCAATCCAAGCCGGGAAAGCTCGACCGATGGGCGCAAGCTTGAAGAAAAACCGTAACGCAAGACAACATTGGTAAAGACCAGGCAAATCATGCCGATCGTTAACACCGCGATAAGCCCATCCAGGGCTTTCCAAAGCCAATTCAATAGTCGCATTGGCCTCCCTTCCAATACTTATTTCTACGCCGTACAGCATTGAGATCTTGCAAAATCACTTCGTAGCGGCATTCTTGGGTTAACGATAACCCAATGTAGCCGAACGTCAATAAAATATTGTAGAATGGTTTTCGGAAAACATCTGACCTGAGGTTAAGATCATGACAATAAACAACAAAACTAACCAGAAGGTGACTCTGTCGGATGTCGGAAAACTGGCAGGTGTCAGTGCAATGACCGTTTCCAAGGTTCTGCGAGGAACCGGACGAATCCCTGAAGAGACCAGAAAACGCGTCCAGGCAGCTGCAAACGAACTGGGCTATGTCACCAATCAGTTGGCAAGCCTTCTTGCAGGTGCAAGCAGCAATATGGTCGGCGTGCTTATTCCAACGGCTCGCGACGTCGTTTATTCGGATATCCTGAGCGCGATAAACGCCGAGTTGCGCCCAGCCGGCTTGCGCACATTCATAGGTGAAAGCTACTTCGATCCTGCGGTTGACTATGAGCAGGTCTCGTCCTTTCTGTCGATCCGCCCCGCAGCCTTGATCCTGCACGGCGGGATCGAACGAAAAGCAGAAACGATCAAGCTTCTGAAAAAACAGGCTTGCCCGGTCGTCCAGATCTGGGACGTTGAAAACACTGATTTCAACATCAACATTGGGCCTTCTCATGCTGATGCGGGCAAACTGATGGCAGAACATTTCCTGTCCCTTGGGCTGAAAAAAGTTGGTTACGTTGGCGCTGAACTGGAACTTGATATTTGCGCGGCTCAGCGGGCGAATGCGTTCGAAGACGCGCTTAAGGCGCAAGGTGTCGACTTAATACGTTGCGTTGCCGAAGATCTCCCCCGACAGGCCGAAGGCGGCGAAGTTCTGACCCGGCGTTTACTCGATCATTACCCAGATATTCAGGGCATCCACTATCTGAACGACGCAATGGCTCTGGGTGGGATGCGGGTCTCTTATGAACGCGGGATCTCGGTTCCTGACTCTCTGAAAATTGCAGGGTTCAACGCAACGTCCAATGTTCATTCGGTGCGGACAAAGCTGACTACCATCAACATGTCTTATCTGGATATCGGCACCAAGGCCGCTAAAGGCGTTGTGTCCCTTTATACCGGAGAGAGTGTAGACCGTGTGCAGATAGAACCCATCGTTCTCGAGCGAGGCAACACCACCTAGGTCTGGAAAACGGGTGGGCCAAAAGGCCCACCCAATTTGCTTTAGCGCTCAAGGGCACCGACGCCGGAGAAGCGGAAGGCTTCTTTCTCAAGTGCATCGATCTCATCCGCAGACATCTGGTCATGCGCGACGGTGATCCGGCCTAGGAATACGAATGGCAGGTCCCCTGCCCGCTCTTCCATATGCGCCTTGATCGCCTCAGCTGTGGCCGCACCAACATCGTCACCCATACGCATTGGGGTTGCGTCCAGCTCGCCGCGACGGATCGCGTCAAGTTCCAGACCTGTACCACCCCAACCGGTTGAGAAGATGTCTTTTTCCTTGCCCATGGCAACTTGCGCTTCCACAGAACCCATCGCCATCGCGGTGTTCGCGTTGTGGATGATCTTCGCTTCTGGGTAAGCCTGCATGATCAGGGATGTGCCTTCAAAGCCGCCTTCACGCTGGTATTCACCATAGTGCTCATAGGCGGTTGTCCAGTTGCCCTTCTCTTCGACGCAAGCTTTGAAATCGCCAGAACGTTGGTTGTCGGTGATACCCGGAATACCGCGGTTCATGGCCATCGTTACGTCATTGCCCAAACGACCAAGCATGTAGTCACACATGGTCAGCGCACCGGCTGCAGAGCTGAAGTCAAACCACGCATCAGGCTGCGCTTTCAGATCTTTCAGCGGTGTGTGGAACGCCCAGACGAAAGTCGAGAAACCATCGCTTTGTGCCATCTTATCGATGTTATCAGCTTGGATCGCAAGCTCGGACGGGCCGAAGATCACAAAGTCATAAAGGTCTGCGTCTTGCACGACTTGGTTTGCATATGTGGACTGCAGAGAGTGCTCGATCTGACGGCTGGCGAATTCGGTTGTTTCGAATTCAATTCCCAACTCCTCCAGACGTTTGGTCATCGCAATATAGTTGCGTGCCCAGAAGTCGGAGGTGTCCGCTGATGGATAGATCAGAGCGATCTGGATCGGACCATCTTGGCTGCCGCTAAACGGCACCGCTTCTGCGCCCACGACCGCTTGCATCGCTTCCAGCTTGCCTTCGGCGTTCACTTCGCCGGGGATCCAGTAGTCGCGGTCTTCAATCCCTGGCAGCTCGACCAGCGGAAGTTTTGCGTGGCCTTCCGCCAACGCTGCGCCGGAAATCGTACAGATTGCACTTGTAGCGAGTAGTAGTTTGTTGAATGTTTTCACGGTGAGTCCTCCCTTTCGCGAAAAATGTGGAGCCTTACAGGGACGCCGGAGCTCCTACCTCCGACGTCCCAACTTTATCCTTAGCCGCTTGGCGTCGGATCAGTTGCCAGACCAGCCCCAACGGCTAGCAACAGGATCAGCAACCCAATCAGCAGGGCTGAAAATTTGATCATCTTTTGTGCTTCAGTGGTCCGCAGGCCTGCCAGCAGGCTGCGTGCACCGTCGCGGTCTTTCTTTTGCATCCATGTGTACAGCGCGACCGAACTCACAATCACCACGCCGGAGGCGACGGATTGCCAGAAGAATTCGATGCGCAATGTCACCAGAGCGTTGATCATCATGGATAGAAGCAGGACGCCTGCGAGCGAGCCCAACATGGAGGCGCGGCCACCAAAGAGGGACGTGCCACCCACAACCACAGCCGCAATGACATGCAGGTTGAAGTAAGGCGCAGAGGTCGCTTGGATCGCGTTCAGTTTGCCGGTCAGCATGACACCGGCAAGCGCGGCACAGGCCCCCATCAGCACATAGGCATAGATCTTGTGACGATCCACTGCGATGCCAGTCATCTCACTGGATTCAGGGCTAGAGCCGATCGAGATCGTGTAACGTCCAAAATGCGTTTGCGTCAGCGCCCAATAGCCCAGCGCCATGGTCAACAGACCGATCACAACCGGAACAGGGATGAAGCCTGGGATTTGGCCACGGCCAATATCCGTCAATAGATCGGGGAACCGCGCCAGAACCAGACCTTTCGCAATCACCAGCGCGAGGCCGCGATAGACAAGGTCCATGGCCAAGGTGCCGATCAGATCAGGCACTTTAAAGCGAGTGATGATCAAGCCATTGATCAGGCCCATGACCGCGCCCATCAGGATCGCCAGAGGGATCGCGATATAGGCTGGGAATCCATATTGCTTGATCAAGAAGGCCATCAGAATGCCAGAGAGCGCGGCGATGGAACCAATTGATAGGTCGATCCCGCGCTGTGTGATGACAAAAGTCATCGCCATGGCCATCGGCATGTATAGCGCCGCATCCAGCAGGATCAGGTTCAAATTTGACAGGCGGAAATAGCGTGCCGGTTCAGCAATCCCCATAAACAGAAGGATCGCGAAGATCATCACCATGGGACCAATGAAGGCCAGATACGGCTCGAGCCGATCCATGATGGTGCGTTCTTGTAAGTTTGTTGTAGCTGCAGCCATTGTCTCTCTCCTTACGCCGCAGCGTCTTGCGCGCCGACGATGAGGCCAAGGACCTCTTGCACGGAGCTTTCAGCGGTTTTCACAACCCCCACGGCACGGCCACGGCGTTGCACATGAACGCGGTCAGACACTTCAAACACGTCATCCAACGAGTGGCTGATCAAGATGACGGCTAGACCCTGCTCGCGCAGCGCCTTGATCAGTTTCAATGTGCGTGCTGTTTCCTGCGGACCCAGCGCAGCGGTGGGTTCATCCATCACCAGCAGTCGCAGATCTTCATGATAAACCGCACGTGCAATGGCCACCGCTTGGCGTTGACCGCCCGACAGGCTATCGGTTTGCACGTCCATGGAGCGCAAACGCACACCAAGGCGTTCATCCAGAACACGGGTCGCCTCAGATTTCATACGTTTGTTGTCGAGAACCTTTATGCCCATGACAGTCTTGGTCAGTTCATTCCCCAAGAACATGTTATTGGCCGGTGTCAGGTGATCCGCCAAGGCAAGGGTCTGGTAAACGGCATCGATACCCACATCGATTGCGTCAGAGTGGCTCCCCATTTCAAGCGGTTTTCCATCCAGAAAGATCTCACCTTCGCTGGCTTGATAAACACCGGTGAGGATTTTGATCAGGGTGGACTTGCCCGCCCCGTTATCCCCAACAATGGCCAGGACTTCGCCGGCATAGGCTTCTAGGTTTACGTCTTGCAAGGCAGTGACGCCCCCGAAACGTTTTGTAATGTTCTTCATTTGCACGAGCGGTTTACCAGCCATTGTGCATCTCCTTTGTTTGCAGCTGGATCAGTTCTTGATCCGGTATGCCTTGTGGCAAGCCGCGCAGTTTTTCAGCAAAGGCTGATAGGCTGACTGAAGTGACAAAAGGTCATTCGGTTGCATCGCAACAGCCGCTTCGGCATTGGAAATGAATTCCAAAACCTTTGAATCAAAGTCAGCTTTGTTTTCCCAAATCGCGGGATTTGCCCCTTTGGACGTGCTGCCTTCCGGGAATTTTCCTTCAAAGGCCAAAGCGCCCGCATAGGTCATCCGCAAAGCCAGATCTGCGACCTGCGCATCAAACTCTTTGTCGCCTTTGATCACAGGCACCAAAGTGGCCGCCCCCATACGGATTTGATCCATGGCTGCGGTGCGTTTCTTAACGTCGTCTGCAGATGCGAAAGTTGCCGCAGCGGCCAGCGCGCATGATGCGATAAGTGTGTATTTCCCCATTGTGTCATCTTCTCTTTTGACAAAGCTCCGCAATCCTGGTCACAGACCAAGCAACGCGCTTCGTACAGTTTGCGTTAAAAGTGGCGACCCTCTCTCAGGAAGCGGAGAGAGCCGCCGAGGGAGAGCCTTATTTGCCCCAGATCGCGGTGTATGCTTCGCGATATGGGCTATCAGGATCGAACTCGTTGGTATCTCCCAGCTTCGCGAGACCCTCTTGGGTCACCAACGCCGGAGATGTCACGTAGCCAGAGCAAGCCTCGCCTTGGATGGCGCGGTTAAGCTCGTCCACCAGTTGCCAACCCTGAAGGTTCAGAGGCTCGGCCACCGTGATGGTCTGATAGTTACCAGAGCGAATGCGCTGGAAGGCCGCTTCAGAGCCGTCACCTGCAGAACCCGCCTGAGGACCATCTTTGCTGCTGATGCCAACGGACGCCAATGCTGGGCCCATGAAGTCAAAGTAAAGATCGTTGATCGCTAAAGCATGCGTCCATTGATCGCCATACTTCTGCAACAGGCTGGTGGTCAGTGGCCCCATGCGCGAAGACGTGTCCGCGATTGGTGTGTCCACGTATTCCAACACGGTGCCGCCCATCGCCTCAATCGTTTCCTTGATACGGTCCGCTTTGTCGATCGCAATTTGATATGTGCTGTCGGTAAAGATGATGGCTCCTACCCCATCACCGGCGTCTTTGATCGCCCATTCCGCGGCCACTTCAGATACGGTCATCGCATCGGTTGAAACATTCGCGAAAATGCCACCCGGCGCGTCACAGCCGATCTTTGGACCGGAGTGCCAGGCCACCATTGGGATGCCCGCACCTACAACACCTTCCAGCGCTGCTTGCTGTTCAACCGCGTCAAAGCCGTTGATGATGATCCCGTCTGGGTTCAGCGCAAGTGCCTGACCAATGGCCGCGGTGCGACCTTGGATCGAGCCAGCGCCGTCAAGAACGCGCAGGTCCCATCCGATGGTTCCACCCGCTTCCTCCCCGCCGTTGGTCACCCCAAGAATACCGCCGTTTTTCAGATCACCGGCAACAACCACGATGGACTTGCCACCCGCTGCCGTTGGGCCTGATGTCGGGCCGTCAAATGGTGTTTCTGCGAAAGCCGGTACACCTAGACCGGATAGTAGTGCGGCAGTTGATACTGCCATGAAGGTCCGTTTAAGCATAATCTCCTCCTTATGCTTGGCTTCACTTTTTGGCGCCTTTGCGCCGTTGAGCGTAACCCGCGATGCCGATGGCAATAAGCAAGGTTACACCGTTGAACATCGGTTCGACCCAGAAAGAGCCGCCGAATTGCTGAATACCCGAGATGCCCACAGCGAGGATGGCAACACCAACTATGGTGCCCCAAACATTCACGCGGCCGGGTTTAATGGTTGTTGAGCCCAAGAATGCGCCCACAAGTGCAGGCAGCAGGAACTCTAGGCCCACAGATGCCTGACCAATGCGCAGTTTGGAGGCAAGCAGCACGCCTGCGAAAGCGGTGATGAAACCGGAGGACATAAATGCCCCGATGACAAACTTGCGTGTGGGAATACCGTTGAGTTGAGCGGCGCGTTGGTTGGCTCCGATGGCGTACAGGTAACGGCCAATCGGTGTGTATTCGAGGATCAGCCACATGGTGATGGTGATGCCGAGCACGTAGTAGCCGGTGATGGGCAAGCCAAAGACGAAGGTACCGTTGATGGCATAGAAACTATCGGGCAGTGCACCCACCATCTGACGACCTCCGGTATGCCACAGAGCCAGCGCATAAAGCACAGTGCCCGTGCCCAAAGTCGCAATAAAGCTGTCGATTTGCGCCACTTCCACCAGCAAGCCATTCAGGAAACCAGTGAACAGTCCCAGCACAAGCACGATGGCGACCGCCATGGGCCAAGGCAGGCCATAAAGCGTTTGCAGTGAGATCGCGAGAATGTGCCAGAGGACGATGCCATAGCCCACGGTCAGGTCGATGCGCCCCGCGGCCATCGGGATCATGGCCCCCAAGGACAGCAACGCGATGATGGCTTTGTCCGAAATGATCGCCCGCAGGTTCAGCATCGTCGGGAAGGTATTTGGCAACAGGATCGAGAACAGCAGGATCAGAAGTGCAGTCAAAATCACCAGACCATAGACGGGTAGCAGCCGCAGGAGGCGGGTGCGCGAGCTGGCATTTTTCAGCTCTGCTTTGGTGGGCTCAAGTGCATTGGATTCAAGGGATTGCATTTCTTCTTCCTCAGTTCGTCGCCACGTTTGACGCCGATGCAACCTGGATCAGGTTTTCAGTTGTAAGTTCAGTGCCGGATAGCTCTCCGGCGATTTTGCCTTGGCTAAAGACGATGGCGCGGTGGCAGATCGCGGCGACTTCTTCAAAGTCAGTGGATACCACAACAATGCCAACGCCGTCTTCAATGGCGGTGTTCAAAAGAGCGTAGATCTCGGCCTTTGCCCCCACATCCACACCGGCGGTGGGGTCTTCGCAGATCAAAAGCTCCCGCTTGGTTTCCAGCCAACGACCGATCACAACCTTTTGCTGGTTGCCCCCCGACAGGCTTTCGATCGACATGCTTTGATCATTGGGCGAAAGCGCAACCTCCGCGCCGATCTTTTCGGCCAAAGAGGATTCCTCTCTTGGGCTCATGAAGGAAAACAGAGACCGACCCACAGCCGCAGGGTTCATAAAAGTGTTCTCACGGATGCTGAGCGACATAGCCACGGATTCAGCGGTACGATCCCGTGCGACCAAGCCGATACCGGATTCCAGCGCGGTCTGCGGCGAAGCGAGGTTGGGCTCGCGTCCATTCACAGACACCATGCCAGAGAATGGTTCACAGCCAAACAAAGCGCGAGAGACATGTTCGTGCCCTGCCCCGCGCAGGCCCACAAGTCCGATAATCTCATTGCGGTGCAGGCTAAAATCAACCGGACCAGCCGCATCCACTTGCATATTGCGCACGCTGAGGATCGCTTCGCCTGGCGCAGCTTTGGGTTTCAGAACCTGACGCGTCTTGCGGCCGACGATCATGTAAACCAGCTCTTCTGGCGTGGTGTGGCTAATGGCGCGCATGCCGACCAGTTCACCATCCCGCAGTACCGCCACGCGGTCGGCAATCTGGAAGATCTCGTCCAGACGGTGAGACACATAGATCATGCCCACCCCCTGCTCTTTCAATGGACGCAATGCCTCGAAAAGACGTTCGACCTCATCGGCGGGCAAAGATGCGGTGGGTTCATCAAGCACCAGAAAGTCGCAATCCACTGCCAATGCTCGCGCAATGGCAACCAAAGACTTCTCAGTGCGCGACAGGTCCTGAACCCGCGTCGTTGGATCGATATCACACCCGACCTTGTCCAGGGCCTGCTGGGCGAACTCTTCGACAGAGCTCCAACGGATCAGCCCCCCCTTTCGCGAATAACCGAGAGCAAGTGCGATATTCTCAGCAACTGTCATCCATTCGATCATGCCAAGGTCTTGGTGGATGAAAGCCACCGACTGGCGCTCTCCAAATCCACCCGGGCGGTGCTCGTAAGGTTCACCATCGATTAGAACCCGACCGTCATCCGGTTTGTGGATCCCGCCCAGAATTTTGATTAGCGTGGACTTGCCCGCGCCGTTTTCACCGAGAAGGGCAACAATTTCCCCACGCTCGATGTTGAGGGACACATCACGCAGCGCGTAGGTCCCACCGAAGTGCTTTTGAATGCCATCAAAAAACAGATTGTTCTGTAATGCGCTTGGCACGCGGTGTCCTCCTCAGTGACAAAGCTTCAGTCACGAAGCTAAGTGGTTCAGGTAACTCGACGCTCCTCAACATCTTTATTGAGTTACCCGTAACGTTACGCTAGCATTCTCTCGATTAAGCGATGTGTCAACAAAAAAGAGTTACCCGTAACGTTAGCGTAACCCCGATGAGCAAAAGCCAAGATAAATCAATTAAAAACAATAAGGTAAGCCTTGCAGAGGTCGCAAAGGCCGCTGGGGTCTCAAAGATGACCGCAAGCCGCGTTTTGCGCGATGAAGGCGGTTTTTCGGAGAGCACGAAGGTTAAAGTTATGGCTGAGGTTGAGCGCCTTGGCTATGTGCCGAATCGATTGGCGACGGTTTTTGCCGGGGATCAGAAGTCGACTTTTGTCGGGGTTTCGATCCCCGAATTGGGCAATGAAATCTTCACGCAGGTTCTTGAAGGGATCGACCGCAAACTGGTCGCCTTCGGACACCAAACCGTTCTCGGCATGACAGAGCATGCGCTGGAACAGGAAGAGAAGTGGCTGGAGACGGTCCTGTCTTGGCAACCGGCGGGTCTGATTATCACTGGGGGGTCGCATTCCCCAAAATCGATCCAGCTGCTGCGTGGCTCTGGCATTCCGCTGGTGGAGATCTGGGATCACAACACCAGCCCTTTGGATATGTCTGTGGGGCTAAACCATTTTGACAGCGGCTATAGCATGGGCCGGTACCTTGCTGGGCTAGGTTACAAAAAGTTCGGTTATGTTGGCACATCCCATGACACGGCCAACGCCGCCAGCGCACGTCTCGCAGGATACGCGAAGGTTATCGAGGATTCCGGCGGCTCGCTGAAAAAGCAGCTCTTGCTTAAAGACGCGCCGGGTTTTTACACGGGCTTCTATGGCACAGAGCAGCTCTTGGCGGCCAATCACGACGTGGAAGTCATCTATTACCAGAACGACAATATGTCTGTGGGTGGGCTTCAATATTGCCAGAAACGCGGCCTGTCCGTGCCCGATGACATTGGCATCGCCGGTTGGGGTGATCTGCCGATTGCGTCGATCCTCCCCCACCGTTTGACATCTACATCGGTGCCGCACCTGCGCATCGGTCAGATCGCGGCAGAGATGGTCTTGGCACAAATCAATGGTGAGCCAGTTAAACGAGCCCAAGACGTGGGCTTCAACTTAATCCCCGGCTCAACCGTACGCTCGAAGGTCGAATAACCGGCCTTAACGACCTGTCATCTTATCCAGAAATTTCGCGGCACCGGTCATCACAACGGATGCGCCAGAAACGCCCCAGCCCCCATCAACGGGCAACACCACGCCTGACACATAAGAACCAGCGTCAGAACAAAGGAAGCCTGCGGCCTTTGCAATGTCATCTGGCGAGCCGAACCGCTGGATCGGCACCGACTTGGTGACCATTGCGCGCAGCTCTTCTGTTGGGGCCAGCCGCGCCATGCCTTCCGTGCCATCGATTGGGCCCGGCGAGATAGAGTTGAGACGAATTCCGTCTTCTCCCCATTCCAGCGCCAAGGATTTCGTAACCATATCGACACCGGCTTTGGCAGCACATACGGGGGATTGATGGCTCATTGCGGCAAAAGCTTGAGGCGCAGAGATATTCACGACGCTCGCGCCGGGCTTTTTTAGGTGCGGATAGGCCGCGCGCATCACGTGAAATGTGCCCATGAGGTCGATCTCGACCATCGATTTCACGAGGTTTGGCGATTGATCCATCAAACGGCCTGGGACATTGCCCGCCGCGCCAGAGATCAAGTTGTCGATCTCACCACCAAAGAAGTCCGCCGCCTTGGCAAAACCTTCTTCGACAGCCGCATAATCGCGCACATCAAAGGAAACCCCTGCCGCCTCAGCGCCCAGCGCCTTCAGACCTTCAACGGCCTTATCAACTTTGTCCTGCTTACGGGACGCAACCATCACTTTCGCACCCCAGCGGGCAAAGCCCTGCGCGATGCCGTAGTTGATGCCACTGGTGCCGCCAGCGACAAATACGTTCTGGCCGGAAAAATCAAAACTCATGCTCATCTGAAGGGTCCTTTCGGCTTACGCCATAAGTTGGAGGGACTCGATCAGCGGTTTATCTTCCGCTTCCATCACCTCCAGAATGTGTTTGTGCAGGCGGCGCTTATGCTCGCCAAAAATCCCGCGGGCTTTGTTGAAGGTGCCAGCAAACTCCATCGCTTTCGCGAACGTATCCTCGGCATCCACACAGGCCAACTCAATGATGTGGTCATCTTGCAATTCGGGCGCCCCCACCCGACGACCCGTCAGCTTCATCTCGTTGAAACGATAATAAGGCACTGCGGTTTTTACGAAAGCGATCATGCCCGGGAGGAATGGGATCGAGATATCCACCTCAGGAAAACAAAAATAGCCTCGATCAGAGCGCATAAACCGGAAGTCGCAGGCACAAGCGAGCATCGCCCCATTACCAAACGCGTGCCCGTTGATGGCTGCAATCACCGGGAACGGTGCAAGTAAGAGGCGCGAGAACACCTCGTTCATGCCATACATAAAGGCTTTGATGTCATCATGGCGCTGCTCTTTGAGCGCCGCATTCAGAAACCCGAGATCGACACCCTGACTCCAGTTCTTCTCATCGCTTGAGGTGATCACCATGGCTTTGACGGATTTATCCGCCTCTGCCTGATCCAGCGCAGCCAGCATTTGCCGGGCGAATTCCGGGTTCTGCTTGTTTTCAGCATTATTCATGGTGACAACGGCAACTTTGCCCTGCACCTGATATTCAATGATGGCCACGGTCACCCCCCCAATATTAAGGAGCACTCAGATTGACCCGATGCAAAAGCTCCTCATCTCTCAAATGTATGCTACAGAGGTCCTTTCTCTGCAATATTTCGACAGGATGACGTCGCGTTGGCAGAAAGCTAGGTTTTTGTATTCATTATGAATTTTTAGATCCCTGGAATGGCTAAAGGACAAGTAACCCTGCGTCTCGTTTCCTTCGCATACTGCGTAAACTCGTAAGAATGAGACATCATTGCCAGCTCGTTGCCTTGTGAACGCGCAGTTTACGCTTGCGGCAAATGGCCGGCAATTGAGATTGGCAGGAGCAGAGAAGAGCGCATCCAAGGCACCTGCAAGCCCTGAGTCCGCTTGATGACATCCAAGCGTATGTGCCGCGTCGCGCGCTCAAACTCCATTTCCGGAGCCTCCAAGCTGTGCAAAAAGGCATGGGCGAAGGGACTGTGCGGGCCGATCCCATCATAGGCCGCCCCCCCCTCGTTGCGCGGCGTAGGTGACACAAATGCCCGCCTGGCCCGAAGGCGTGATAGCTCTGTTTCCAACACAACGATCACGCAAAACACCCGGAGCCGTGCGACAGCAATCTAAGATAAGAACCCGCTGCCTTGGCTGGTCTCCTGTCGCCTGCAGAAAGCTGGTCTCTGGAACCAACTTCTCCGGTCGAATGTCACCCGCGTTAAAGGCGTCCCGTGTCAGAAAATGAAGCGTGTCTGCGATCTGTATCCCATGACCCGCAACGTAGATCAGAGTTAATTTAGCGCCTCTTGATTGCAGTCGAAAAGATGCAAGTCCGCGAAGCGTTTCTTTGAAAGTCGGGTTGATAAGGGTGTGCACCTTATAACCAAGCCTGGAAAGCCGATCTGAGACCGCTTTGGCGTCTGCACCCGGTGTACGCAGATACGCACGGCCTTCATAGTCCGCTACGCCGATACATAACGCAGTTGCCTGCCCCGGCAACCATGGGGAAACTGACCCATTTCCCGCGCCGTGTTTGGCTGAACGCAACAATTCCGATGACTGTGCGACCCCAGCAGAACTGACCGCCAGTCCGCCGCCAAAACTGAACAGCAGATTGCGCCGCGTCAGCCGCTGCGACATGCGCCATCCGACTCTCGTGCAAGAATTTCAACCCGACGATGATGCGCATCTGAGGGTGTATACCCGTCTAGCAGGTTCCCTTCACCATGCCCCTTTGCCGCGAAGCGCCCAGAGGACATGGATAGCGCACCGACCAAGAAATTTTTAACGCTGCGCGCGCGTCGCTCTGACAGAATTTGGTTATACGCCGATGACCCAACCGCATCAGTATGCCCGACCAACAAAATGCAAATCCCGGCCATATCTTCGGAGCGAAGCGCCAGAGACAGGTTTTGCAAGTGTTGCTGGTACGCACTGGTCAAGCGATCGGAATCAAACGCAAAGTGAATAAAATAACCATTTTGCGGCGTCCCCGCATCCACGACCAAACCGTTTTGATGCGTGTTCATCGACCTCATCTTGCCGAGGTTTATATCAGCAACGCAGCCCGCAGGCGGTTTGCCTGCCAAGGCCGTTTTGATCGCGCAAACATCTGCTTCTAAAGACAATTCATACACATCAGCCTGCGTCGTGGATGACACGAAAGCGGCACTCATTACCAACGAAAGCGAAAACACAAATCGTCGCATTGTCCGTCTCCTTCTCAATCACAATGAGGTTCTGACGGCAAAACCTTAATCAAACGCAAAACGTTCAATTTTAGATATGTTTCTGTGTTGATGAGCCTCTGGTTAACATTTCCGACCTAGCAAAGGCCCATGCGATGTCTCAAAGAGTTTAGAAAAAATTGCGTGTTGGCAGCGAGGGCGGGATTGCGCGGGTGGGCCGGCATTGTCGTCATTGCAGCGACGACGCTCGCAAACTGTGGCGTTACACCACCGCGTTTAGCGCCGGAAATCGCCCAACCAAATACGCGGCCTGCGCGGAATTTCACATCATTTGACGCGCCTCTCCGCTGCATGGACGGGCTTTTGCAGGGCAAACGCACCATCAAGGTGTCTTCAACAGGCATTCCCGACAAAACGCGACGCATTTCCGTCGGCGGTGATGATATGTTGATCAATGCGATCAATCGCATGACCCGCACGAGCCGCGCCTATGTCTTCCTTGACCAAGGTATTGTTAAAGATGGCGGGCTGATCGATCTCAGCATCACACAAGGCAAAAAGGAACCGCGACCGGACTATTATATCCGTGGCTCTATAAGTCAGCTTGATTCAAGTGTCGCTACTGATGAAATTGGGTTCGGTTGGGAAGACGGGACAGACGCCTTGGCGCCAGACGATAGCCTATTAAACGTCACAGGAAACCGACGGCAGGGCTTGTCCGTTGTCAGTGTCGACTTACATCTCGTGTCCTATCCTAGCCGACGGGTGGTCCCCGGTGCATCGGTCGCCAATTCAATGGTCGTGCGCAGCATGCAGCGGCGCTCTACGGCGAGCGGGATCATTAACCTGGATGATCTAGGACTGTCAGTCCGCCTCGACCGCATTGAAAGTCAGGGGCAAGCGGTGCGAAACCTGATCGAATTGTCTTTGATTGAACTGATCGGACGCCATCGCGGCGTGCCCTATTGGCAATGTTTGTCGAGCATCGAAACCGATGCCAAACGCAGCAACTTGCAAGAACATGCCTTTACGGCGCGCACTCAAAAATCCGCGCTGATAGAGCTGCAACGGGGTTTGACCCAACTCGATTACTATAATGGGCCCGTAAATGGGCAGAACTCAGCTGCAATGCGCCGCGTGATCGGGAAATTCCAAGCAGACGAACAGCTTGTTGTGAATGGCATCGCGGATTTTGACACGCTCAAACGCTTACGGATCCGGTTGGCAAAGCGCGTTCCGATAGGAACAGATATTAGCGCTGCAACAGACACCGCCGTACAATTCAAGAAGACCACAAATAAACCAAAGCAAACTGCCCGCGCTGGATGCGCCTTGGTTGATCCCGAAGCATATAGACCTCTGACCGATGTATTGCGTTGCAAACAATCGAAATCGGCAGACTGAGTAACAACCAAAATGCACCCCTGACAGACGCAGGGGCGCGGGATTTCTGGTTTAGACAGGGACAACGGCTCCGGAACTTGATCCATTGACGCCCAAATTTGCTCTGGTCGTTTCGGCGACAACGTCCCCTATGATCGAGGCAGTTGCTGCGCTGAGCGTCCACCCGAGGTGACCATGACCTGTGTTATAGAAGACCCGACTATGGCGGCCACGGCCAACGCGCGGCATCATGTTCGGCATCATTGGACGCAGTCCCGCCCAAGGAACGACGCTTTCCGTGCTGACGTTCGGGAAATAGGTTTCACACCACGTCACCAAAGGTCTGACCCGATCCTCACGGATGTCGCGGTTCTCGCCATTGAACTCTGCAGTCCCAGCGATCCGAAAGCGATCCTTTCCAAGGCGAGAGGTCACGATTTTAGCCTTATCATCCAAAAGCGAAACCATCGGCGCACCATTCTGGCTGACCTCATCGCGCAGGTTTACGGTGATTGAATAGCCTTTCACAGGATAGATATTAACGCGATCACCAAACTGCTTGGCCAAGGCGCGCGAGCCGACACCGGCAGCGACGACCACACTGTCGAAACGGTCTCCATCGACGTCCACAAAGTTGTCAGTTGCGCGCACGTTACCGACGGGACGCCCTAACCTAAATAGCACCCCCTGACGCGCGAGCCAGTCTACGAGGCCAATCGTGAATTTGTGAATATCACCGGTGCTGTCGCTTTCCGTCCAGAAACCACCGAGGATGTCTCCCTCTAGGCTTGGCTCGATCTCTTGCACCTCAGCAAGCGTCAATTGCCGGCGATGAACACCCCCTTCTGACAAGAGTTGCGTCACCATTTTTGCGTGATCAAAATCAGATTTGGTTTTATAGAAATGCAGAATTCCTGCCGGAGAAAAATCAAAATCCAACCCCGCCAGTTCCGCCATTTCAGATAGGCCAGCACGCGCCTGAACCGCCAAACGCGCCGTCTGAATTGTATTGCGGCGATAACGGGGAATTTGCGCCAAAAATTCTGCCATCCAGCTGAATTTGTGCCAACTTGGGCGGGGACTGACAGATAGGGGCGCGTCCGTTTGCAACATCCAGCGGATGCCCTTGATCACCGTGGACCATTGGTTCCAGACTTCCGCATTCGATGCGCTAAGCTGACCGCCATTGGCAAACGATGTTTCCATAGCTGCGTAGCGCTGGCGATCAAAGACGGTGACATCAAAGCCTTTTTGATGAAGGGCAAAAGCGGTCGTGACACCGGTAATTCCGGCGCCAAGAATTGCGACGTGAGGCATGGCAAACTCCGGCCATTAAGGTGGCTGCGCCACCTGCCCCCGCCGTCCTGTAACCTGAGAGATTCACCCTGCCGGGCTTGCTCCGTCGGTGGGCCAAAAGGCCGCTCTTCGGCGTGTTGCACGTCCCACCGGTCCATTTGCCTGAGAGGGACCGGGGCGGTTGCTCCTTCGGCGCTGGAATTCCAGACTCTCCCGGCGGGCGTGTTTCCTATAGGAAACGCATACTGCGGGACAAAGTGCCGTGCAACAAAAAAGAATACGCGCAACGCACGCGCGTTACAGTTCCTGCGCCCAAGGCGGGTTCGCCCCAGCGCGAGACACGGTGACTGCCGCAACTTTAGCGCCAAAACGCAGCGCTTCTTCGATGACGTCGGTCCCCGCAGTGTTCAAAGCCGCTCGTGACAAATGATCTAAACGTGAAAGCATGCACAGCACCCCGGCATTGAACGTGTCGCCTGCCCCAACAGTATCGACAACATCAACTTTATTGGCGGCCACCCTCACCTGCGTGCCATTTTGCAAATAGGCAGTGGCCCCTTTGCTGCCCTCCGTCAAAATCACAACACTTGGTCCAGCCGCTAACAAGTCTTTGATTGCTTGATCAAGGGAAACAGACTGGCCCGAGAGCCACAGCAAATCTTCGTCCGAAGTCTTCACGATGGTCGCCAGAGACATCATCTTAGCAAGACGCGCCCGGTAACGATCTTCGTCTTCGATAAAGCTCGGCCGTATGTTCGGGTCGATCATAATCAAACAATCCTCTGGCGCTTGCTCAAGAAAGCCCGCGTAAGCATCGCCACAAGGTTCAGACGCCAAACTGATCCCGCCAAAATAGAGCGCCTTCACCTCGTCTGGCACCGCTGGCATGTCTTCTACCGTCAACATTCTACCGGCGGTATTCTCGTCATAAAATTGATAGCTTGCATGTCCGTCAGTCAGTTGAACGAAAGCAAGTGTCGTCGGACGGTCCTGGCGGACAAGGTAAGAGGTATCCACCTTTGATTTCGCCAAATCGTCATAAAGCTGCTGGCCAAACAGATCGTTTGAAAGCCCGGTCATCATAGCAACCGGCGCATTCAATCGGCCTAAAGCGATGGCTGTGTTAAAAATCGCCCCACCAGAATGGGGCACGAACCCATCCGCGCCCGAAGCCGAGCTCATAGCGAGTGGCTCTGGGATCATATCAATCAGTGCTTCTCCGCAACAAAGGATCATAGCGCCTCTCCTATTTCCATCGCATCAACGCAAGCCCGCCAGCTTTGAACCCACCATGGAATCACAAGGCAGAAATTGGGGTTTACTACCGCGACTCCAATTTAATACGTTTTAAAGTCATTGGAACTCAAGTCATTTTTAAAAACTTGATAAATATAAGTTGCTTATTTCATAAACTCCGTTGGGTATTGGCGGGAAAGCATTGACGTTTAAAACGTTTAAAATTATGAAACCCTTTGAAAACAGGAGAGAACAGGTTGGCGGAAAAGACCCAGGATCAACGCCCCACCCAGAAATCTATAGCTAGCAAAGCTGGGGTTTCTGTAGGAGCAGTGTCGCGAGCTTTGGCCAATGATCCAAAGATTGCCGCAGACACACGCCAACGCATTCTGAGTATCGCCACTGAACTTGGCTACACGCCTGACCGCGCGGCACAGCGGCTGCGGACCGGAAAAACCCAAGTCATCAACCTGATCCTACCGCCTCATGACGAGATTTTTGGATTTGGGACATCTATCATTCGAGGGATCACCCGTGGTCTGGAAGGCAGCGGTTACCATCTTGTTGTCACACCTGATTTCGGGGCGGATGATCATGGAGACGTCCTCACCCGGATCGTAAAAAACAAGTTGGCCGATGGGATCCTTTTCTCAAGAACAGAACCCAACGACCCGCGCGTGAGGTACCTGTCTGAAGCGAATTTCCCATTTGTGTCGCATGGACGTACGGAACTTGCGACGCCGCACGCATATGTTGACTACGACAACTTCGGTTTCGCATATGAAGCCGCGCTGCGCATGATCCAAAAGGGCGCAGACAAGATTGCCATCTTGCTCCCGCCCTCTACCCTGACCTTTCGACAGCATTTGCTGCATGGATTCATGACAGCAGTGCGAGAAACCGGCGTGGCCTTTGAAATCATTGAAGGTGCAACTTTGGAAAGCAGCGCCGAACAGATTGAAACGGCAATCTCTGAAAGGTTTGCGAAGGCGCACCGGCCCAATGGCCTTATTCTGCCTGGCGAAGTGTCTGGGCTCGCCGCCCTTGCCGCCATTCAGGACCTCGAACTGACTCCTGAAAAAGACGTTCGCATGGTCGTAAAACAAACCTCTGGCCTCTTCGATCTTACGCGGCCGAAAGTCGGTAGCATCTATGAGGACCTGGCCACGGCGGGATTTCAAATGGCCACCCTCTTGCGCAAACGCATCGACAATGCCCCCATTGAATCGCTGCAATACGTTCAGCCAATCTCTCAAGCTCCAAACCGATAACAGGATTCCTTAACGATGTCCGCTTTCTCCCAAGCTCATTGGATGACCCCAGACCATCAGAACTTTTTGGTCCAGAACGCTAAGACCCAATTTGATTTTTTTCAGCCAAGCCTTTGTCCTTCGGGCGGTTTTTACACTCTGGACCTCACCGGACAACCGTTACCTAGCGCAGTTCAAGAACTACACACCACCACGCGTCTTGTGCACTCTTTCGCGTTGGGCAAACTTGCTGGACGCAACAATTGTGACAACATCATCGATCAAGGTGTCTCGTACCTTTTCTCCCACCACAGAGACGCAGCGCATGGCGGGTATCTATGGGCCCTAGAGGGCGCTGACATTCACGACGGTCGCAAACTCGCCTACGGGCACGTCTTTGTTTTGCTAGCAGCATCAAGCGCTCTTGCGGTGGATCATCCAGACGCAATGGCGTTGCTTGAGGACGTGGATCAGATTCTGGAACAACGTTTTTGGGAAGAGGATCACGGTCTCTTCTGCGATGAATTCAATGCGGATTGGACGCCTTTTTCGACCTATCGCGGCATGAATGCCAACATGCATGGAATTGAGGCTTTACTTGCGGCGTTTGAAGCGACGGGCCGAGAGAAATATCTGGATAGGGCCAGCCGCATCCTTCATTTCTTCGCCCACAAAATCGCCCCGTCAGAGGGTTGGAGGCTGCCCGAACACTATATGGAAAACTGGGCCGTAGACCGCAGCTATAGCGGCAACCCAATGTTTCGGCCAGCAGGCACGACACCCGGCCATTCCTTTGAAATTGCAAGACTTTTACTGCAGTTCAACGAACTCTGCGGCCAACCAAACGCAGACCGCATCGCAACCGCCAGAACGATCGCCTACCGCGCCCTCGAGGACGCATGGAACACCGAAGCGGGCGGCTTTTGCTATACTTTGAATTTCGACGGCACACCTGACATCACAGACCGCTATTGGTGGCCCGTGACTGAAGCCATCGGTGTTCTAGCCGCCCTAATGAAGACGGATGCCGCCGCCTCTGATCTAGAATGGTACAATCGCGTATGGGACTTTGCGCGCACTCATTTCGTCGATCAAGAAAATGGGGGGTGGTTCCCGGAGATTGATGCGAATGGCGTTCCGACAGTGACGCAATTTGAAGGCAAGCCTGACATCTATCACTCGATACAGGCGGTGCTTTTCCCGCTGACACCAACGGTTTCAGGCGCTTACGAAGACCTTAAGCAACTGCAACTTTGAGATAGCCAGTCTTCTGGCCCTTCAAAGAGAAAACAGAGATAGAGATCGCCTTAGACTTACGGCGATCTCTACGATCTACCGACAATCGGTATCATCAGAGATACCTTCAAAACACCGAAACAATTCGCAGTGTTGTTGCCCACCCAACCAACGGGTGCGCTGAGTTCAAGATCCCGGGACGAAACAAACTAAACGTTTGTTTAGATGTACGGATTTTGTTGGGTTACAAACGCCTCACAAAACCATCATGCAGATGGACCATAGGCCGATCATGAACTAACAATCAAACTGGACCACTCATGTGGGTTTGATCACGCCGGCACTTGGGATGTGTCGTCCAACGCCGGTTTTATCCAACGCAACCTCAGTGCATTCGTCAGGACAAAAACCGAGCTGAGCGCCATCGCGCCTGCGGCAAGAACTGGCGATAACAATAGGCCAAAGACAGGAAAAAGAACTCCTGCTGCAACTGGAATCAAAGCTATGTTATAGCCAAATGCCCAGCCCAGGTTCTGCTTGATATTGCGCAGAGTGCTGGCCGAAGCTTCGATACCGTTGACCACTCCGCCAAGATCGCCTGACATTAAAACCACATCAGCGCTTTCGATGGCGACATCCGTGCCGGTGCCAATCGCAATCCCCACATCTGCACGCGCCAGCGCTGGGGCATCGTTGATTCCATCACCAACAAAGGCCACACTGCCTTCTTTGGAAAGTGCTTCAATCGCCTTGGATTTGGCATCCGGCAAGACACCTGCCACGACGTGCTCAATCCCTGTCTCGCGAGCAATGGCTTCTGCTGTCTCTTGTTTATCGCCTGTGATCATCACGACTTTCAGACCCTTGGCTTTCAGCTTTGCGATTGCGTTGCGACTATTGGATTTGACCGGATCAGCCACACCAACGACGGCGGCAATCTGACCATCAATGGCCGCAAAGAGTGCGGACCGCCCAGATTTTGCAATCTCGCTTTCCACCTCGCTTAGCGATTGAAGCACGATACCCTCCCGCTGCATCAAACGATCCGCTCCGATTAAGACCTCTCGCCCTTCAACCTGAGCTGCGACGCCATACCCGGTCGCTGAGACAAACTCATTCGCTTCAGATAGCTCAACGCCTTCCGCTTTAGCGGCGCGCACGATAGCATCGGCAATCGGATGCTCGGAACGCGCTTCTACTGAGGCCACAAGGCGTAGGACATCCTTTCGTTCAAATCCGCTGGCCAAGACCAAATCGGTCAACTCCGGCCGGCCTTCCGTTACGGTGCCAGTCTTGTCCAGCGCCACGATATCAACCTTGCCCAGCGTTTGAAGCGCGTCCCCCTTTCGGAAGAGCACACCCATTCCCGCCGCCCTGCCTGTGCCAACCATGATCGAGGTTGGCGTTGCCAACCCCATGGCACAGGGGCATGCAATGATTAGAACCGAAACACCCGCCACGAGTGCATTGGTCAATGTGGGAGTTGGACCCAAGACCAGCCAAACCACTATAGTAAAAGCAGCCACTGCCATGACAGCTGGAACAAATCGCAATGTGATCTGGTCCACCAAACCTTGAATTGGCAGCTTTGCCCCCTGTGCATCTTCCACCATACGGATGATCTGGGCGAGTGTTGTGTCACTTCCAACGCGAGCCGCGCGGAAGGTCAGGCTGCCTGCACCATTTACAGTGCCACCAGTCACGGTTGCACCTTCGGATTTGACCACTGGAACTGGTTCGCCTGTGATCATGCTTTCGTCGACATAGCTTTCGCCTTCGGTCACGTCGCCATCGGCAGCTAAACGTTCGCCCGGACGCACGATCACAAGATCGCCGACGCGCAGGTCAGTCGCATCGATCTCGGACTCTGCGCCATCGCGTACCACACGCGCCTTGCGCACCTGCAGTCCCAATAGTTTTTGGATCGCTGCCCCGGTTCGCCCCTTTGCGCGAGCTTCCATCCAGCGCCCGAGCAGGATCAGCACGACGATGACAGCAGCTGCCTCAAAATAGACCGCGCGCACGTTATCCGGCAAAAGCTGCGGTAAAAAAGTAGAGATCACCGAATAGCCGTAAGCCGCACTGGTGCCTACGGCCACCAAACTGTTCATGTCCGGAGCGCCTTTGAAGAGTGCCGGAAACCCTTTAAGATAAAACTGCCGCCCCGGACCAAACAAAACGGCAGTGGTAAGCAGGAATTGCAGAACCCAACTGGTCTGGTGGCCGATTGTCTGCCCGATCATATGATGCAAGGCCGGGATAGCATGGCCACCCATTTCCATCAAAAACACCGGTAGCGCCAAGATCGATGCGAACAAAACACGGCGCGCAAGTGCACTGGCCTCTTCTTCCTTTCGCGCTGAGCGGTCTGGAGTATTTGCCGCCTCCACCACTGTGGCAGGGTACCCGGCTTCTGTCGCAGCTTTTTGAATCGTAGATGCATCTGTAGCGCCTTCAACAAACGTTACTCGTGCCGTTTCCGCTGCTAAGTTCACGTTGACCGCAATGACACCCGGCACGGAGGACAAAGCTTTTTCCACTCTCCCCACACAAGACGCACAAGACATGGAGTCAATTGTCAGTGTTAGCGTGTTTTCGCGCGCTGGATACCCCAGCTCCCGCAGCGCCTCGACCGCGTCCCAGACGTTTTTCGTATCCTCAAAAGAGAACCGCGCCGTTTCAGAGGCTAGGTTCACTGTCACATCCGTCAGACCGTTGACGCCCTCTAGGCTGCGTTCCACCCGTCCAACACAGGACGCGCAACTCATTCCTTCAACTTGAACCGTGGTAGAATGTGGGTATCCCATCTAGATAGCCTTTCGAAATCTTAATGCTTCATCAGTGGTGTGTGGCAGACATTTTCTTAGGCAACTTGGGCGGGGTAGCCCAAATCGCTAAGGACTCCAGTTGCCTTGTCGAGCAATGCAGAAGATTCGTAGTTGAAATGCACTTTCGACGCCTTGAAATCCACGGACACGCCTGAAATTCCTTGGGTCGCGTTCAAGCCACGTTCGACGCGACTTGCACAGGATGTGCAGCTCATTCCCTGAACGGTAAGAATCGCAATATTGGTTTGGGTCATCTCGGCCTCCTTTGTTGTGCCGAGACTTCAAATAAAGGTTCCAGTCACTGTAAGGTCAAGATGAAACAAAGTACTCTTGTCTCGAGTCTTTCCTAGCCTCTACGAGCGCAGACCAGTTCTACGACCAACTTTTTCATATTTATTGCAATGACTTAACCAATAAGTTGGAAAGACACGTTTTCCGACCATCAAGTTTTTCTTCTCAATTGATTAGTACACCTTAACGGACGTGCATTGATCTTCCAACGGGGCAAGCTTGTATGCGCGACCAACGAACACAGCCAATCCAAGGATTTTCCAATGTTTGCAGGACAAAAGCTCCCTAATGTGACCTTCCGCACCCGCGTTCGTGATGAAAGCATCGAAGGTCCGAACCCTTTCCGCTGGCAGGACATGTCCACCGAGGATTATTTTGCAGGCAAACGTGTGATCCTGTTCTCGCTGCCGGGCGCTTTCACCCCGACCTGTTCCACTTACCAGTTGCCGGGCTTTGAAAATGGTTTCGAAGATTTCGCGGCAGAAGGCATTGAAGAGATTTACTGCATGTCCGTGAACGACAGCTTTGTCATGAACAAATGGGCCGAAGCGCAAGGCATCAACAACGTTAAAGTGATCCCTGACGGTTCTGGCGAGTTCACTCGCAAAGTTGGCATGCTGGTTGACAAAGACAACCTGGGCTTTGGCATGCGGTCCTGACGTCATGCGGCGATCGTCAACAACGGTGTCGTCGAAGCATGGTTTGAAGAGCCAGGCCGTGACGACAACTACCCAGAGGATCCATATGGCGTGTCCAGCCCTGAGAACCTGCTGAAGCACCTGAAAGAGGCGAAAGCCGAAGCGGCGGCCTAAGGGTCTTATCTAGTGAAAATGCGAAAGCCCGCGATCTGTCGCGGGCTTTTTTAGCCGATTGGGTTGGAACCGAAGCTATGTATCATGCCCGTTTGACGTCTCGCCGGTATCCACACGATGCAGATCGCTGAAAACAAGAAACTTGCGCATGCGCGACTCCAGTGCCATATCGTTCAGCCTGAAATAACAGCAGTTCAAGATTCAGCCGCGTGACAGCGCCGCGAATATCTTGAGATTTAGCCTCTGCCTTCACACTAAGCGCCGGAAAAAGTCATCTCAACGATATGCTCTTTTACTGACTTTCTTCGGCGTGCTGTAATCGAGTTGGCGTATGTTACGCGGCACTATTCCTATCATGCGCTGACCTGGCGCAGCATTGGAGCCTAGTTCCGGCTGCGCTTGAATGTCCGCTTTGGGCTGGCTGCTGCCATTAGACGTTTTTTGCACCAGTGTCTGCTATGGGCCGAGATCGACGATCGGCAAATCCGCAGGGAAGCGTGATGGCAATGCCGTGTGCGAGAATGTCTCTTTCGCGCGTGGGTGAGCGGCACGAATTCAAACGAACAAGGTGCGCGCTTGATTCGACACCTATTGGAGGAAAGAATGGGGGAAATCAGCGGATTGAGCCTCATATTTTCCCGCATTTTCAGCGCACTGCAAAATTATAGTGGCGGAGACGAAGGGATTCGAACCCTCGATACGCGTTAACGTATACTCCCTTAGCAGGGGAGCGCCTTCGACCACTCGGCCACGTCTCCGAGAACCGGTAGTAATGATAAGGCCTTTGGAGGACAAGCGGTTTTTGTCACTTTTTTGAAGGCGCAGGCAAAGAAATCCGCCCGCGCCAATCAGTGTCTTTTGCGCGGTCAGCTTATGCCAATTTCGCGATTTGCTCCATGAAGCGTGCTTTGACCTTGTCGGCCTCAACCGCCACGTAAACCGCTGTTGGGCGACGCTCGTCCGTTGCGTCGATTGTGGCACCTGACGTCTCTTCTTCACAAGACACTTGGATCGCGACGTTTTCTGCCGTGAACCATTCTGGATGGGTGCAGGCGATCACGGCGGCTGGGTCGTGGAGCGAGCAGCCGTCAAATTTACCGACAGTCTTGTAGAACTCCAGATAGAAGTGGCTCATGTCCTGAAGCATGCCACCCAGTTTTGGCGCCGTTGCTGCCATTTCTGCAAAATCCTCAGCCGTGCAAAGGATCCGGTGGGTCACATCAAGACCAACCATTTCCACCCGTGCTCCGCTTGCAAAGACAACTTCTGCGGCATGGGGATCGTGATAGATATTGGCTTCGGCGTGAGGGGTAATGTTGCCCCCTTCCCGATAGCTACCGCCCATCAGAACGATGCGTTTCACATTGGTGGCAAATTCAGGATCTTGCTGGATCGCATGGGCAATGTTGGTCAGCGGGCCAATCGGGCAAACGACCAGTTCGCCTTTATGTTCACGCGCCATACGACACAGGAAATCAGCGGCGCTTTCGTCGATTGCTTTGCCTTTGGGGGTCACAGCAGGAATGTCGCCGAACCCCTCGTCGCCATGGACGTGGAAAGAGGGCGTAAATGGAGGCAAGACCAATGGTGTCGGGGCCCCGGCGGCCACGGGAATATCAAGCCCAGCGGCCTCAACCAAACGCAGAGCATTCCGGGTGGCCATTTCGACGGTCACGTTGCCAAAAATCGAGGTCAGCCCCAGCAGTTCAATGTCAGGCGCAGCTGCCGCATAAAAAATCGCCATCGCGTCATCGACGCCTGGATCCGTATCAATAATCAGTTTTGTCATTTTTATTATTCCTGTACGCGCTCAGCTAAGTTTGATCGCTTCTTATTTCGAAACGCAACAGGAGGTGCAAGCGCGAAACCAATCGCGCCCACTGACAGCAGTTTCAAATTTTTCCGAAAACGGGATTAGGTATTAAACAAGAAGTGCATCACATCGCCATCTTGGACGATGTAGCCCTTGCCTTCCGCCCGCATTTTACCCGCTTCTTTTGCGCCCTGCTCACCGTTAAATGCGATGTAGTCATCGTAAGCGATGGTTTCAGCGCGAATAAAGCCGCGTTCAAAATCGCCGTGGATCACGCCAGCCGCTTGAGGTGCCGCAGTGCCCTTGGTGATGGTCCACGCGCGCGCCTCTTTTGGGCCGACGGTGAAATAGGTTTCCAGTTGCAGTAGGTCGTGGCCTGCGCGGATCAGACGGTCAAGGCCCGCTTCTTCAAGGCCCATTTCGCTGAGGAACATCTCTGCTTCTTCTGCTTCCAGCTGGCTGATCTCTTCTTCGATCTGCGCAGAAATGATCACATGAGTATTGCCCTGCTTGGCCGCCATCTCAGCCACAGCCGTAGAGTGTTCATTACCCTCGGCTGCTTCAGATTCACCGACGTTACAAACATAGAGTACCGGTTTGGTGGAGAGCAGTTGCAGCCCTTTCCAAAGCTTTTCGTCCTCTGGATCAATTTCAACGGTGCGTGCAGGACGGTCGTTCTCAATCGCCTCTTGCGCCATGGCCAACAGGCGATCCTGCTCTTTGGCTTCTTTGTCATTGCCCTTGAGCTTGCGCACCAGACCCTGTCGGCGCTTTTCGATGCTTTCCAAATCCGCGAGCATCAGCTCGGTTTCAATGGTTTCAGCATCGGCGACCGGATCAACGCGATCATCCACGTGAGTGACATCATCGTCATCAAAACAACGCAGTACGTGGGCGATGGCATCTGTCTCACGAATGTTTGCAAGGAACTGGTTACCCAGACCTTCACCTTTAGACGCGCCTTTCACCAAACCTGCAATGTCCACAAAGGTCATGCGGGTTGGGATGATCTGTTTGGAGCTGGCAATGGCCGCAAGCTTGTCCAGACGATCATCAGGAACGGCCACGTCGCCGACATTTGGTTCAATCGTACAGAACGGGAAGTTCGCCGCCTGCGCCGCAGCGGTTTTTGTCAGCGCGTTAAACGTGGTGGATTTGCCAACGTTTGGCAGCCCGACGATCCCAACTTTAAAGCCCATTCTGGTCTCCTGTCACATGTTGGAACCGCTCTTATGCAAGGATCAGAGATGACGCAAGCGCCCGCAGACATTCCAGAGCGCAACGGCCATTGATTTTCCCGGATTTAACGGGCAAACCCCTAGCAAGACTAGTAAGGGGCCCCCATGACTCGTATCGACGCCAAATTCGCTGAACTAAAAGCCGCAGGCAAAAAGGCATTTGTGTCCTATGTGATGGCGGGCGACCCCAACTATGAGACCTCTTTGGAGATCGTCAAAGGTCTGCCAAGTGCTGGCGTTGATGTGATTGAGTTGGGTCTGCCCTTCACCGATCCGATGGCCGACGGTCCAACCATTCAGCTTGCCGGCCAACGCGCGTTGGATATCGGCATGACCTTGGAGAAGACTCTTGAGCTGGCACGTGAGTTCCGCAAAGAGGACGATACAACACCGATCGTTCTGATGGGCTATTACAACCCGATCTATAATCGCGGCGTGGATAAGTTTCTGGTCGATGCCAAAGAAGCAGGCATTGACGGATTGATCGTTGTAGACCTTCCACCGGAAGAAGATGACGAGCTTTGCATTCCAGCGCAAAACGCCGGTTTGAACTTCATCCGTTTGGCAACGCCCACAACCGATGACAAACGCCTGCCAACTGTTCTGCAAAACACATCCGGTTTTGTGTATTACGTGTCCATCACAGGCATCACCGGCGCGGCGACCGCGCAGGCGACAAATGTCGGGCCTGAAGTGGCACGGATCAAAGCCTCTACCGACCTCCCTGTAATTGTAGGCTTCGGCATCAAAACCCCTGAAAACGCAGAAGACATTGCGTCGATTGCGGATGGTGCTGTTGTTGGCTCTGCGATTGTCAGCGAAATCGCAGAAGGCAAGCCGGTTTCAGAGGTTTTGGACTTCGTGAAGTCCCTCGCAGACGGCGCGCACCGCGCTTAATCACTGAAAGCCGACGCAGTCGGCCAGCCCCCGACCCTCCCCACGGGAGGGGGCTTCACCCCCACCCAGGGTCCGCGGCTGGCCTCGCCGATTGGTTATTATGGACATATCAATCCAGCAGCGCCTCAAGTCGTATCGCGCAGAGGAAATCATTCTCGGTCAGACCGCCCGCTTCGTGGCTCGTATAAACCACTTCGCAATAACCCCAGCCAAAGCTGATATCCGCATGGTGTCCCATCTTGTCTGAATGCCACGCCACCAAGTTCGCCATCTGCGTCGCCTTCGCAAAGCCTTTGAACGCGTAGCGCTTAAAGATCGTGTTGTCGCGCTGCTCCCATCCCGGCAAGCTCTCCAGCCCCTCTTCGATCCGCGCTTGATCCAACACGCCAGTCCCTTCTGAGCAAGGCACACATTCTGTTGCTTGTGTCATGATTTAAGATGCCTTCTTTTCAACAGTTGGGTAGACGAGTGCAAACAGTCCCTTGGCTTGAGCGGCTTTGATATCGACCATCAGATCACGGTCGGCGGCGGCAAACAACTCATCCATATCCTCAATCACGAAATAGATCGGCTGGTGGATATCAATCCGGTAAGGCGTACGCAGGATATCTTCGATATCAAAGGCGCGCAGTGTTGGTTCATTGGAGAGGACGGCATGGGGCAGTTCAGTCTTTGAAGATGCCAAGCCAGATCCAAGTGCTTTCAGCTCCCCATTTTCGCGGGTCAGGCCAAACTCGATGGTGAACCAATAGAGGCGAATGAGCCAGCTGAAGTCCTTTTTCTCAGCCTTCAGTCCCGCTTTTCCGATGGCATTAGAGAACTCTGCGAAACGCGGATCGGTCAGCAGTGGTGTATGACCAAAAATTTCGTGGAAGATGTCTGGCTCTTCGATGTAGTCAAAGTCCTCGCGCGACCGAATGAAGCTTGCGGCCGGAAAGGTTCGGTCTGCGAGCATACCGTAGAACTTGTCAAAACCAATCAACGCTGGAACCGGCTGAACCTTCCACCCAGTTTCCCGCGTGAGAGCCTCGGAAATATCCGGGCACTGCGGAACCTTGGATTGGGGCATGTTGAGCTTTTTCAGGCCATCAAGGTATGGCCGCGCCATATGCGCCTCTACCGCGTCAATCTGTGCCGCATACAGGTCGCTCCAAACCGCATCTTCCTCGGGTGTGTAGTCTATAAACCCCTGCTCGTTCGGGATTTTCGCAACATATTTGGTGGATTTTGGCATGTTTCTCTCCTCTACCCCGATTTTTTGCCGGATTTAGAGGGAAAACATGCCGTTTCACTTGGATTCGGGCTAATTATCAGCAAATATTACCCAAAAATCCCACCGAAGAGAAAAAATCCCATGTTGCTTGAGGAAAATGACAAAAAAATCCTCCGCGTTCTGCAAAGGGACGGCAAAATCAGCCTCCAAGCTTTGGCGGACGAAGTGAACATGTCCACGTCGCCCTGCTGGCGGCGGATAAAGCGGTTAGAAGAAGCTGGGCTGATCGACCGCTATGCGGCGATCTTGAACCCTCGACTGCTTGGGCTGCATGCGCAGGCCTATATGCACGTCTCCTTACTGGATCACACGGAGGCAACGATTGAGGCGTTTGACCGTTTTGTGCAGACGGAAGATCAGATTACTGAGTGTTGCTCGATCACTGGGTCCAATGACTACATGCTGAAAGTGGTGGCAGAGGGGCCAGAAGAACTTGAAACTTTCATCATGAAGCGCGTGTTACGGCTTGGGATTGTCCGGTCATCCCATACGAATTTTGTCCTCAGACGCACAAAATCCAGCACTGCCCTCCCCGTCTAGGCTTGACTCACATCCCCGGTCACATACTGGTTATGTTAGGTGACCAAAATAGGGTTAAACATGCCAGTCATTACAAATGTGGAAGACCTAAAGCGCATCTATAAGCGCCGGGTTCCAAAGATGTTTTACGATTACGCGGAGTCGGGCAGCTACACAGAGCAGACCTTCCGCGAAAACATATCTGACTTTGACCAACTGCGTTTGCGGCAGAGGGTGGCGATCGACATGACGGGGCGTAGCACCGCGTCGCAGATGATAGGGCAAGATGTGTCTTTGCCTGTGGCATTGGCACCGGTCGGGCTAACCGGCATGCAATCAGCGGATGGCGAAATTAAAGCTGCGCGTGCTGCAGAGAAGTTCGGCGTGCCTTTCACGCTGTCGACAATGTCGATCTGTTCAATCGAAGACGTTGCCGAGAACACCGACAAGCCGTTCTGGATGCAGGTCTATACACTAAAAGACGATGATTTCATGCGGCGTCTCTTTGACCGCGCCAAGGATGCAAAATGCTCTGCCGCTGTGATTACCGTTGATCTTCAGATGCTTGGCCAACGTCACAAGGATCTAAAGAACGGGCTCTCCGCCCCGCCAAAACCCACCTTTAAGAACATGGTGAACCTTGCAACAAAAGTCCCTTGGGGGCTGGAAATGCTGGGCACAAAACGCAGGTTCTTTGGCAATATCGTCGGTCATGCGAAAGGCGTAAAAGATCCCTCATCGCTGTTTGAGTGGACGCATACGCAGTTCGATCAAGCACTGAACTGGGATCGTATCCGCGAGTTCCGCAAAATGTGGGACGGGCCGCTTATTATCAAAGGCATCATTGACCCGCGCGACGCCAAAGAAGCGCTAAACGTTGGAGCGGATGCAATCATCGTGTCAAACCACGGCGGCCGTCAGCTGGATGGCGCGTTGTCCTCCATCCGCGCCCTGCCCGCGATTTTGGACGCGGTTGGCGACAAAATCGAAGTGCACTTGGATAGCGGCATTCGTTCTGGTCAAGACATCCTGAAAGCCGTCGCCATGGGGGCCAAAGGCACCTATATCGGGCGCGCCTTTATCTATGGCCTCGGAGCAATGGGCGAAGCGGGCGTTACTAAGTCCTTGGAAGTCATGCAAAAAGAGTTCGAGGTGTCCATGGCCCTGTGCGGTCGTACAAGCGTAGAGACAATTGACCGCGACATCCTGATGATTCCTGACGATTTTGAAGGGAATTGGGCATCGTGATTTGGCAAATCCCCAAAGTTCTGTTTTTGTACCAGTAAGCAATGTGCATAATCAGGATCTATAGGAGATGCGAAGCGGAAGGTCATTTCAACTACCTATAATCGCGACAGCGATTGGAGCGGCGCTTATGTGGATGGCGTTGTCGATAGCGCCTGTGTCTGCACAGTCTCTGGATGGCCGAATTTTCAATGGAGTGATCGGGCCCCGGACGAACCCCGATCTGGAAGATAGCTTGCATTTTTCCGACGGCCATTTTTGGTCAGACATCTGTACCCGCTGCGGGTTTAGGCCTGGAATGTACACAACTGAACCCACAAGCGAAGGTATGCGCTTTCAAGGGGTCTTGGAAAGCGAGAGCCGTGGTCGCTTCACCTATGACGGCGTGGTGCAAGAGGATGGCAGCATTGACGTTTCAATAAATTGGGAGCGCAAGCGTTGGTATTGGACCACAAAGCGAGAGATCGCGTTTCAAGGCCACGAACACCAAGACCGCACATCGATGACCCTGCCTGAAATCCTTGAAAAAATGTCAGCTCTGGACCCAGACGGGAACCCGATGTGCGCGCGCTTTTAGGGCGCATATGGACGGTCCGTCGCGCTGTTGCGCTTTACGCGGGGGTACTCACCTTAGGCTGGCTCGCTGGATCATACCTAAGAGACCTTGCGATTCCTGAAATGCGTCCCATGAATGAACCACGTATTCACGCGATGGTCATGGTGGCACTCGTGGTTTTTATCGTGGCCGCAGCAATACCTTTTGTCCCCGGCGCGGAGGTTGGCTTTGCGTTATTGTTCTTCTTCGGCGCACAAGCCGCGCCCTTGGTGTTTCTGGGAATGGTTGGCGCAATGTTTTTGTCCTATTCAGTCGCAAAAATTGTGCCAATTCGGTCTCTAATATCTTTGTCAAATTGGTTGAGACTGGGGAAGATCACCGAATTTCTTCGCCGACAGCAAGCGGCCGAACCTCAGAATGAACCTAAGGCTATCATGCAAAATCTCGACAACCGCCTCGCCCGATTTGCTGTAAAAAACCGATACCTCGTCTTGATCATTTTGCTGAACACGCCCGGAAATTCTATTCTCGGCGGAGGCGGCGGCCTTGCTTTCTTTGCAGGACTCTCAAATGCCTATCGTTTTTGGCCATTTCTGCTGAGCGTGGTAATCGCCGTCGCTCCTGTCCCGTTGGCATTCAAAATACTTGATTTAGCTGGGTGATCTGCCTGCGTCGGAATCGAAACATCTTTGACAGGCTTTATCCGTCGCGCGATAAATACAAAAAAAATTGGGCAATGCCGTGCAGATCTATTTCAAACAAAACCTTGCGTTTCTAGCGGTCCCGAAAACCGGAACCACGGCCTATGAAATGGCTTTGCGCGCAGATGCGGACATCGTTTTTGCCAAGCGGCGCAAGCATATGACGGCCGGTCAATTCCAGCGCCGCATGATGCCGTTTCTGGATCAGTTCTACGGCCTTAAACCCGAGCGCATGGCGATCATGCGCGACCCGATTGAACAGATCCGCAGTTGGTACAGATATCGCTCTGACCCAAAGCGCAAATATCAGGTGGCAAATTGTTCATTTGATGACTTCGTTTTGGCGGCTCTTCAGGACCCGGAACCACCCTTCGCGGCCATTGGCAGCCAGTATGGGTTTCTGACAATGGCTGACGGCAAACAACCACTCGAGCACCTCTTTGCCTATGAGACACAGAAGGTTGCCCGAAGCTGGCTGGAAGAGCGTTTTGAAAAGCGCCTTAAGTTCCCCATCAAGAACGTTTCACCAGAAGCCCCAACTCCGCTCTCGCCGGATGTCGAAGCCAAATTGCGCAAGGCCCGCGCCCCTGAATTTGCGCTCTATGACCGGATTTTGCAGGCCGGTGGCCATTTGAACCCGATGGAGAGCTGATTTCACGTTATTTAGGTGATTTTCGCCCTTTCCAGCCTCATGATTCTGCGCTATGGCCCGGGCTTCACGCGGGGTTACAGCCTTGGAGGAACCCTGCCCTAACTTTTGGAGAATTATTATGGCTGGACAGATCCCTGATCTTCACGCCGAAGTCCGGACGGGGACAGGCAAGGGCGCCGCTCGTCAAGCTCGTCGCGACGGCTTCGTACCTGGTGTTGTTTACGGTGGTGATGCAGAACCACAAGCGATCAACATCCCTTTCAACGTTCTGTTGAAAAAACTGAAAGACGGCCGCTTCCTGAGCACGCTCTTCAACCTGAAAGTCGAAGGTCAAGAAGACGTTCGTGTGATCTGCCGTAACGTGCAGCGTCACGTGGTTAAAGACCTGCCGACACACCTGGACCTGCTGCGCCTGAAGCGGACATCCCGCATCAGCCTCTTCATCCCAGTTGAGTTCATCAACGAAGAAGAAGCACCTGGCATCAAAAAAGGCGGCGTTCTGACTGTTGTGCGTAACGAAGTCGAACTGAACGTAATCGCAGGCGATATCCCAGAGAAAATCGTTGTGGATATGGCTGGCGCCGAGGTTGGCGACACATTCACAATCTCTGGCGTGACTCTGCCAGAAGGCGCGAAGCCAACCATCGACCGTGACTTCGTGATCGGCAACATTTCTGCACCATCTGCACTGCGTTCTGAAGACGACGATGCAGACGGCGACGCAGCAGAAGCGGATGCGGAAGCACCAGCAGAAGAGGCAGCAGCAGAGGAATAATCCTCAGCGCGCATTCTGCGTTAAGATTGAAACGCGGTCTCATAGGAGGCCGCGTTTTTTTTGTTAATAGCGAGCATTCAGTCGGTGACCAAACCCAACGGCGGTTGACCAAACCATTTAGATTGGGGAGTGTTCACCTTGTGTGTACCCTTTCATTTTCGAAGGACGTTTTGTTGTTTGTTCGCTGTTTTCTCATCACCCTCTGGATCGCACTTGGATTTGCAGCCAGTGCAGAAGAACCCCTAGCCGGGCTTCAACTCGGGTCGGGACAAGATCTAACAATTGTCATGTTGCACGGAGACGAAGGAAACGGCGGCGACCCCTTGGCCTACGCCGCATTCGGCGCAGAAATTGCCCGACGTCTCCCAATGGCCACTGTCCACATGTTACTGCGGCCCGGATACAAAGATCCGTGGGGGCGCGAAAGCCCGGGAAACAACTATGGCAGACGCGATCAATACACGCTTCAAAGTGCTGCTCTCATCGCAGAGAACCTAAAACGGTTGAAGGCAGACACACCTCTTATTGCGATCGGCCATTCCGGCGGCGCAGCGCAATTGGCTCTTGCAATGTCTCTCGAAAATAACCTCGCTGAAGAAGCGATCCTTGTCGGCTGCGCCTGTGATTTAGAACTTTGGAAATCCATGAACCCTGACTGGCCAAAGGGGACGATTACACGCTCAGTGTCGGCGGTCACTCGTCCCAGCCCAGTCATAGAACATATCACGCTTCTGGTTGGTGATAATGACAAGACGACGCCGCCTGTTCTCAGCGAAAGCTATGCCTGGCACTTGACGACCCATGGCGTTTCGGTGGACCTGCAAATCGTCCCGGGCGGAGATCATCGTGGCAATCGCGCGCTTTCTTCAGCATGGCTCGCTGCGGTTCTAAATGCTTCTCAACGCTTGCTTACGCGTTAGGCACGCGCCGAAACCCCAACGTGCGACCGCGCGATGTGACCGGATCATAAGTGAGCCCCGTCTCTGACATGCAATCCACGATCTCTTTGATCACGGAAGTGTCGTATTTGCTTGGATGCAGTTCCAGTACAACGAATTTCACAAATGGCGGCCAGGGCTTTTTAAACAGATCCGCCTCTCCCCCTTCGACATCAAGCATCACAAAGCGGGGGCGAAACTCCATCAATAATGGGCGAATGCGCAAAGCAGGGACTGGCACCATATCCTCTTTCTCAACCCCATTGGGCAAGGTCGCCCCGCCCCAAAACAAAGTGCCCGCGCGGAAGTTCACCATCGCATCATGGTGACCATTCCCCACCACCGCACCGTGTTCCAGCAAGACGTCTTCAAAACCGTTCCGCTTCAATGTGGCTTTGGCCGCCTCTACCATGCGTGGATTGGCCTCAATACTGACCACCGCGGCTGGTCCTGCGAGTTTTGCGCAGATCGAGCTCACGTAACCAAGCCCTGCCCCAACCTCCAAAACCCGCATCCCCGGCTTGATCCGCTGAAGCGCGGCATGGGCTTCATGCCCTTCGTAGTCGCCAGACGCGAGCTTTTCTTCAATCGCTGTCCCTTCCAGCCAATCAGGCAGCTCAATCGCAATGTCATTGATGGTAAAAACGCGCATTTGAACCCTAAGACTGCTCTTTTTTAGCTTATTGCCATACGCTACTGCCCAACGACCCAACCGCCAATGGCGATTGAAAAAAATCCCCCGCACCCATAGATTTGCCGCAACAGAGGTCGCCAACATATCGCGACCGTCAAAGGGCTAAAGATAATGAAACTTTTCGTCGGTCTGGGAAATCCGGGCCCAAAATACGCGGGCAATCGCCACAATATCGGGTTTATGGCGCTGGACCGTCTGGCAGAGGATCACGGCTTTGCTCCTTGGCGGAAAAAGTTCCAAGGCCAGGTGAGCGAAGGGAAATTCGGAAGCGAGAAGGTTGTGTTGCTCAAGCCCGAGACCTTTATGAACCTGTCGGGTCAATCGGTCGGTGAAGCGATGCGGTTTTACAAACTAGAAAGCACAGATGTAACCGTGTTTCACGACGAGCTCGATCTTGCCCCCGGTAAGTGCCGCGTGAAATCCGGTGGTGGCCATGCGGGTCACAACGGGCTGCGCTCAATCCACCAACATCTTGGGCCGCATTATGACCGTGTGCGCTTGGGGATCGGCCATCCCGGCCACAAAGACGCGGTGGCGGGCTATGTCTTGCGGGACTTTGCGAAAGCAGATCAAGACTGGTTGGATGACCTGATCCGAGGCATTTCTGACGGAGCGCCCCATTTGGCAGCTGGAGATTCAGGCAAGTTTATGAACGCGGTCGCTTTGCGGGTGGCTCCACCGCGGTCGTCCACAAGCAAGCCAAAAGCAGCCAAGCCAGCACCAGAACCACAGCCGGAACCCGAAGACACGCGTAGTCCGATGCAAAAACTTATGGACAAGTTTAAATGAGCAACCGCCTTGCCATCGCATGCCGTGATCAGGCGGTGCATTGCGACCGGCTTGGCAGCCCATTCATGGTGAAACTCATGGGCTTGCTGGCAGACAACAGCGCAACACATCCTGCTTTGCGCAGCTGGGAGAACCAGTTTTCTGGCGACATTAGCCCGGCTGGAATATCCTTACCGCTGCGGATCGCAGGCGGTTTGCAATATCTGGTTGTTGCCAGAAAGAGCACAGCTCTTGCAGCCTGTTACCCCCCCAATGAAGTACCCGACGCCGCACTTTGGGATGCGGTCGATACTGCATTAATCAGCAATCCGGAATTTTGGAATGCGTGGCTAGAAAACGCCCCACAAACCAATGAAGTGCGCAGGTCTGTCGCCCTTATTGCAGCAGCACATTACCTTGCAGCGCAAACGACCCTCCCTTTCCATCTCTCAGAGCTCGGCGCCAGCGCGGGGCTCAATCTGATGTTTGACCAGTTTTCAATGCAGGCAGGTCCGAACAGTTTTGGAGACGCTTCATCTGTCCACTTAACACCGGATTGGATCGGCACGCCGCCGGAGGCAAGATCCATCAAAGTGGCTTCGCGCCGTGGTGTCGACTTGAACCCGCTCGACAGCCAAGATCCCGAAACTCAGTTGCGGCTTCTTGCCTATCTCTGGGCCGATCAACCCGAAAGGGCCACGCTCACCAAAGCCGCGATTGCCATACAAAACGCCTCTGTTGATCAAGGGGACGCAATAGAATGGCTAGAGTCCCGGCTATCAGCTCCATTTGACGGGCTGCATTTGATTTATCACACCATCGCGTGGCAGTATTTTCCTGAAACAGCACAGGCTAAAGGGGCCTCTCTTATTGAATCCTCGGGTGAAAGCGCCACTGCTGACCGTCCTTTGGCTTGGCTCAGAATGGAAAATGACGGTTCCTCCCCAGGCGCTGCTTTGACGCTACGCCTATGGCCCGGCGACCTGACAGTTCAGCTTGGACGGGTCGATTTTCACGGCCGCTGGATGGACTGGCAGGCCCCGCAAACTTTAGACTGGATCAGATAGGTCAGGAACACACATGCAGAAAGACCCATCCCTGAACGTCTTGGGGGAAACTCTAGAACCCTGCTCAAGTGACCCAATGACCGGGTTCTTCCGGGACGGGCACTGTAATACATGTGATGCCGATGCTGGCAGCCATACGGTCTGTGCGGTGATGACGGCAGAATTTCTCGCCTATTCCAAATATGTCGGCAATGACCTGTCTACGCCGCGGCTAGAGTTCGGTTTTCCCGGCCTCAACCCCGGCGACAAGTGGTGTCTTTGTGCATCGCGCTTTCTGCAAGCCCATGACGAAGGCTGTGCGCCAAAGGTCTATTTAAATGCCACTCATGGACGCGCTCTTGAAATCATCCCATTGCGGATTTTGGAAGAGCACACTGCAACCTAGTCAACAATCAGATCTTCGATGAACAGGCTCAGCAACTGGCTGCGCCCACTGACTCCAGCTTTGCGATAGATCGCATTGCTTTGTGCTTTCACCGTGCCTTCTGACGTCTCACGCACGCCAGCAATCTCTGAGACCGATAGACCTTTTAATGAAAACAGAGCCACATCTCGTTCCGCTTTGGTGAGCGCCCATTGGTCAAACCTTTCCTCAAGATGTTCGTGAAATGAAGATTGAACCTGCCGCAGGCTTTCCTCGGCCTTTGCCTGCTGTTTTTGGGCGGTTCTTAGCGCGACAAACGCAAAGCTTGTGCCTAAAAGCAAACCCACAGCCGCACCAATTTCTAACAGCTCGCGAAGGCGCCAGCTGATGGGGGCAGTACGCCCGCCAAATATCGTTAAGACTATCTCTGAAACAAAAAAGAGTGCGCAGCCGATCTGAACAACGGCCAGAAGCAGCAAAAGATGCTTTTTATCCAATGCGCTTCTCCGTGGTCTGAAGATGGGACAAATGGCTAGTCAGAGTCATCATCATCTTCCTCATCTTCGCCATCGTCATCATCACCATCATCCTCTTCGTCTTCGTCTTCTTCTTCTTTCTTGTCCTCATCATCGTCCTCGTCTTCCCCATCCGAGAACAAGCCACCTTCTTCTACAAGGTAATCCCGAAGAACCTCGCCAGTGCTGCGGTTGATCACGATCTCACGGTCGATATCGCCTTTTTCTGCTTCAATCCGGATGCGCCCCAACCAGGTGCGTTCCATTTCAAAGCTGTTATAGCCTTCAGCCTTCAGCTGGCTCACGATGCGGTCAACATGCGGATTGGCAAAAGCAGGCGTCGCCAAAACGGCGCATAGTGTGGCTACGAGTATCATTCGATGTTGCATGGTGCCTCCAATGGCAATGGCCGGTCCGTGCTTTCGGGGGATGCAACACGGACCAGCCTGAGGATAAACAGGACTAGACTGGGAAATTCAAGACAAGGCCCTGTTACCCTGCCTTAGTTAGTCATCATCTTCGTCGTCGTCTTCGTCCTCATCTTCATCGTCATCATCTTCATCATCTTCGTCTTCATCCTCGTCTTCATCCTCATCATCCTCATCATCCTCGTCTTCGCCCTCGCCGTCTTCATCTTTGAGGTCATCTTCATCATCTTCGTCGAAGAGCTCTTCTTCAGTCTCAAGAAGCTCCTGGCTGGTGCTGTCATAAGTAAATTCATACTCGGTATCGCCTAGGACAGCTTCGACAATAGTTTTATCGCCGTCGGTTTCGACTTCGATGTCCGTGTAACCTTGCGCTTCAAGGTCGGCGACAATCGTGTCGGTAAAGCTTTGCGCATATGACTGCGTGGCAAACCCCAGTGTGATCGCGGCGGTAGTGGCAAGAAGTTTTTTCATTTGTTTCTCCGATGTGTTGGGCACCAGCAGTCTCGCTGGCTGTGAAAAACAAATGCAGCAGGATTGAGGGGTTCTCTATTGAACGCGGGTTTATCCAGCCAAAGATCAACCTAATGTGGATGGGCATAAACTTGAGTTTATGGCGCAAAGGCACCATTGCCGCCGAACGTACCGATACCGACACGATTTCCAAATTTCGTCGAAACCATAAAGTAAAATGGAACTCCGAAACGCGCATATCTGAATTAATTTTGAACTGAGGTGGATTATGCGAGTTGTAACGAAAGCGAACGAAAACAAACCAAAACCAATCTTGCGCATATGTGCGGCGATTTGGAATGCGGTGACTGACAGGCAACCAATGAGCGCCCGTGTCTCCCCCAATCGCTGCCCAAACGTCAATGAGTTTCAAAGAATAGCTCGGGAGATTGGCAGCCGCACCGCCATCAAAAATAAGCTGATCTAAAGAAAAAGGCGGGCTCTGGGCCCGCCTCTGAATTTTTATTCGAACACGCGGCCCTCGGGGCCTGACATGTCAAACCCGAGATGACGGGCCACCGTGAAGATATCTTTGTCGCCGCGGCCACACATGTTCATGACCAGGATATGATCCTTTGGCAGGGTTGGCGCGAGCTTCATCACATGTGCCAATGCGTGGCTTGGCTCAAGTGCTGGGATGATGCCTTCGGTGCGGCACGCAAACTGGAACGCCTCCAGAGCTTCTTTGTCGGTGATGGATACATATTGCGCGCGGCCAATGTCGTGCAGCCAAGCATGCTCTGGACCAATCCCCGGGTAATCCAGGCCAGCAGAGATCGAGAACCCTTCAAGGATTTGACCGTCATCATCCTGCAAAAGATACGTCCGATTGCCATGCAACACGCCCGGACGACCACCAGTTAGGGAAGCGCAGTGCTCCATCTTCTGGTTCACACCTTTGCCGCCTGCTTCAACACCGATGATATTCACGCTGTCATCGTCAAGGAACGGGAAGAAAAGACCCATCGCGTTGGAGCCGCCACCGATTGCCGCGATCACGGTATCAGGCAAACGGCCCTCGCCTTCTTGTTCCGCGAGCTGTGTGCGGACCTCTTTGCCGATGATCGCTTGGAAGTCGCGCACCATCGCTGGATATGGGTGCGGACCAGCCACGGTGCCAATGCAGTAGAAGGTGTCAGCGACATTGGTCACCCAGTCACGCAGCGCGTCGTTCATCGCGTCTTTCAGTGTGCCACGACCAGAGGTCACCGGCACAACTTCAGCACCGAGCAAGCGCATGCGGAAGACGTTTGGCGCTTGGCGTTCAACATCATGGGCACCCATGTAGACGACGCATTTCAGACCGAACTTCGCGCAGACCGTTGCGGTGGCAACGCCGTGCTGGCCCGCACCGGTTTCTGCAATAATCCGGGTCTTACCCATGCGTTTTGCCAGAATGATCTGACCCAGCACGTTGTTAATCTTATGCGCACCCGTGTGGTTCAGCTCATCGCGCTTGAGATAGATTTTGGCACCACCGAGTTCCTCGGTCATGCGCGGCGCGAAATACAGCGGGCTTGGGCGGCCTACATAATGTGTCCACAGGTCATCCATCTCCGCCCAAAAGGTCGGATCGTCCTTTGCCTTTTCATATTCCGCTTCCAGATCAAGGATCAGCGGCATCAGGGTTTCTGACACAAAACGCCCGCCGAAATCACCGAAACGGCCTTTTTCATCGGGACCGTTCATGAAGCTGTTGAAAAGATCGTTGGCCATGGATGCCTCTCTCACTGGTTCTTAGCCTTTGTCTTAGGGCGAAAGCGGGGAAGTTTCCATGCCAAAGTATTGCTTAAGTGTTAGGAAAGTTTCGGCGCGGGCTCTTGCATTGCAGCTTTGATGAAAGCACGGATCAAATCCGGGTCTTTCACACCCGGCGCGCTTTCAACACCTGAAGACAGGTCCACTTGTTTAGCGCCCGTCATTTGGATCGCACTGGCGACGTTTTCGACCGTCAGCCCCCCCGCCAGCATCCAAGGTTTTGGCCAAAACTTACGTTTCACCAAAGTCCAATCAAAGGTGATGCCGTTGCCACCCAACATCTTGGCATCTTTCGGAGGTTTTGCATCCACCAAAAGTTGGTCCGCGACCGCGCCGTAAACATCAATGTTCTTGGTGTCTTCTATGGAAGCGATGCCAAAAGCCTTGATCACAGGCAGGCCGTAGATTTCACGCACTTCTGCCACGCGCTCGGGTGTTTCGTGACCATGCAGCTGGATCATATCAAGCGGCACTTTGGCCAGTAGGTCATCCAGAAACGCATTCTCGACATTTACCACAAGCCCAACCTTGGCCACGCCAATGGGTGTCTGCAACGCCAATTCCCGCGCCTGATCAAAGGAAACAAACCGCGGAGATTTGGCAAAGAAGTTGAACCCAACGTAGGCAGCGCCCGCCTCGGCGGCCACTTTGATGTGTTCAGCTTCTTTTAGCCCGCAGATTTTGACGCGTGTTTTCATGACAAACCTTTAACGAAAAACGCCCCGGAACAATCCGAGGCGCTGCATCAGACTTGATGACGGGTTTAGCTTGCTTCTTCCAGAAGCGCCAGAACCTCGTCCTTGTCTTCTTCCTGCTTGCCTTTCAAGCGACGAACCTCGCGCTTGGTTTGCTGCAATTCGCGTTCTGTACGTCCGGCTGCAGCACGCAGTTTGTATTCGCGCATCCATTCCCATGCGAAGCCGATCATCAGGCCTGCAATGATGCTGCCAAAGATCACCACAAAAAGCGGAAGTGAAATCGAGTAATGCATGCCGGAGAGTTGCGCCAATGGATCTGGCAACAGGTTCAATGTCACCGAACCACGATTAGCCAAGGCAATAGAAATCAGCACCACGCCCAGCGTGGCCAAAAATGCATAGCGAATATAACGCATGTTTAGGCTTTCCCGTTCAGACGATCCCGAAGGAGTTTCCCTGTCTTAAAGAACGGAACGTGTTTTTCTTCAACTGCGACAGATTCACCGGTGCGCGGATTGCGGCCGACGCGGGCATCGCGTTGTTTTACGGAAAAGGCGCCAAAGCCGCGCAATTCCACCCGATCACCACGAGACATGGCTTCGGTAATTTCGTCGAAAATAGTGTTTACAATACGCTCGACGTCGCGCTGATAGAGATGCGGGTTTTCGTCGGCGATTTTTTGAATGAGTTCCGATCGGATCATCGATGTCCACTCCCCAGGGGTATTGCTTATGTTGTTATATGCATCCACCCCGACTATAGGCATCTCGGCCCATAACGGAAACATTAACTCCGGTTTCAGCCTCACAAACCCCTGATTTCTTACAAAAATACGCTTCAAAGTCGTATTTTGAGCAATAGCATGCCGATCAAAGACCCGATGTTCTGCGGGCGCAAAGAATGCTGCGTTGCGGCAAATCCTTGTCGATTCGCCGCAATCGCACGTCGCCTTTAGCGCCGTTTAGGGCGCGCGTCGCCACCAGCTGCTTTGGCTGCCGCACGGGCTTTGTTCTTTTTGCTATTGGGTTTGCCCTTTGGCGGCGGTGGGCCTTTTGGCTTACCGCTTGGCTTACCAGAAGGTTTTCCGAAGCTCTGGCCTTTAGACTTACGGTCGCCAGATTTCCCGCCTTTGGAAGAGCGATCTTTCCAAGCCTCTTCGTCACGCGGCTTGTAAGGTTTGTCTTCACGCGGCTTCGCGGCAGAATCTCCACCTTTACGGTGCGGCTTCTTTCTAGGTTTGTCATCCAACGGATCAAACCGCTTGCCGCCACCCGGCTTTTTGAACTTTGGAGGGCCGTCTCTTCTCGGTCCGCGATCATCGAACTTTCGGCTTTTGAACCCGCGGTTTGGCCGCTCAGAACGCTCTGGGCGCTCGAGCTTCGGCTCGCCGTCGACCTTCTCGATCTTGGCATCTTCGACCTTTTGATCCGGGCCAATGGCTGCAAGGAAGCCATCAACGCTCGAACTCAAAACCTGAACATAGGTTTCGTTGTCTTGAATGCGGATTGCGCCCAAATCGTCTTTGGTGAGGTTACCTGCCTTGCACAGCATAGGCAGCAACCGGCGCACTTCTGCACCCGCCTTGCGGCCACCAGACACAGAGAACCAAGTGCTTGGCCCAAAATCTTCTTTGCGTCGCGGTTTGGATTCGGTGAAAGCATTCAGCTCTTCTGGCGCAGATCGCGCAGTACGGCGCAGGCGCAGATAGGCTGCGGCCAGTTGTTCCGCGGAAAATGCTGCGGTCAGCGCATCCACACTGCCCTGCTCAACCTCGTTGATCGGTTGCGTCCAAGCCTCATCACCCATCATGCGCTCATCTTCACGCGCAGACACTTCGTCTGCCGTTGGCGCACCGCCCCATGTGGCATCCAGTTTTGCCATTTTCAGGATGCGGTTGGCTTTATTGGACGTGCGTTTGGTGACGATCAAAGCACTTGTGCCCTTGCGCCCTGCCCGGCCCGTCCGGCCAGAACGGTGCAGAAGCGTTTCATGGCTACCGGGAAGTTCGGCGTGCACCACCAGATCTAGGTTAGGCAGGTCAATGCCGCGCGCGGCAACGTCAGTCGCGACACAGACATTCGCCCGTCCATCACGCATCGCTTGCAATGCGTTGGTACGCTCCGCTTGGGTCAGTTCACCCGACAGACAAACAACCCGGAACCCACGGTTTGAAAGCCGCGTGGTCAGGCGGTTCACTGTTGCGCGTGTATTGCCGAACACAATCGCGTTTGGCGCATCGTAATAAAGCAATGTGTTGATCACCGCGTTTTCAACGTCGCGATCCACCACATTCATGGCGCGGTATTCAATATCGGCGTGTTGTTTGTTTTCGGATTTCACGACAACACGGATCGCATCGTTCTGGTAGTTCTTCGCCAGAGCTGTGATCATTTTTGGAACCGTCGCTGAGAAAAGCAGCGTCTGGCGGTCTTCAGGGCATGCGCCCAGAATGAACTCTAGGTCTTCACGGAAACCCAGATCGAGCATCTCATCCGCTTCATCAAGCACAACCGCGCGCACTTCAGACAGATCAATCGCGCCCTTTTCAATGTGGTCACGCAGGCGGCCTGGGGTGGCCACAACAATATGCGTGCCGCGATCCAGATTGCGACGTTCAGTGCGGATATCCATGCCACCCACGGTGGAGGCCAGAATTGCGCCTGCTTTACCATAAAGCCAAGCCAGCTCGCGTTTCACCTGCAAAGCCAATTCGCGGGTGGGTGCGACCACCAAAGCCAAAGGCGCGTCTGCGCGCTCGAACCGTTCGCCTTCGCCCAGCAATGTCGGCGCAATCGCCAATCCAAAGCCGATGGTTTTGCCAGATCCAGTTTGCGCGGACACCAACAGGTCTTTGCCCACATAGTCGTCGCTGATGACGGCCTGTTGCACAGGCGTCAGGGTTTCATAGCCGCGGTCATCCAGCGCGTCTTGCAGGGCTTGTTTCACGTAAGGGATCTTTCAAAAGGTGGCTCCAAGGGGAGCCGAAAAAGGAAAGGTCCCGCCCGATTGGGCGAGACCAAAAGGTTTTTAGATCGCTGATCTAAAGGTCGACTTATTCGTCGCCCTTCAGAGCTGCGCCCAGGATGTCGCCCAGGGACGCGCCGGAGTCGGAAGAACCGTACTGTTGTACCGCTTCTTTCTCTTCCGCGATTTCGCGTGCCTTGATGGACAGACCCAGACGGCGAGTCTTGGAGTCAACATTGGTTACACGTACGTCAACTTTGTCGCCTGCATTGAAGCGCTCTGGACGCTGGTCTGCACGATCGCGCGCCAGGTCAGAACGGCGGATGAAGGATTTCATGCCTTCGTATTCCACTTCGATGCCGCCATCTTCGATCGCAGTCACTTCAACAGTTACGATAGAGCCACGCTTCACGCCACCAACTGCGTCTGCGAACTTGTCGCCACCCAGTGCTTTGATGGACAGAGAGATACGCTCTTTTTCAACGTCAACTTCAGACACAACCGCTTTGACGACGTCGCCTTTGCGGTAGTTCTGGATCGCGTCTTCGCCGCGCTCATCCCAAGAGATGTCGGACAGGTGAACCATACCGTCGATGTCACCTGGCAGGCCGATAAACAGACCGAATTCGGTGATGTTCTTAACTTCGCCCTCAACCTCGGTGTTCTCTGGGTGAGATTCAGCAAACACTTCCCATGGGTTGCGCTGTGTCTGTTTCAGACCCAAGGAAACGCGGCGCTTGGTGCCGTCGATTTCCAGAACCATGACTTCGACTTCTTGAGAAGTAGAAACGATCTTGCCTGGGTGTACGTTCTTCTTAGTCCAAGACATTTCAGAAACGTGTACCAGACCTTCAACGCCTGCTTCCAGCTCAACAAATGCACCGTAATCGGTGATGTTGGTGACGCGACCAGTGTGCACAGATTCCAGTGGGTATTTCGCAGCAACCAGATCCCATGGATCTTCCATCAGCTGTTTCATGCCCAAGGAGATACGGTGTGTCTCTTTGTTGATCTTGATGACCTGAACCTTAACGGTTTCACCGATTGTCAGGATCTCAGATGGGTGGTTCACACGACGCCATGCCATGTCGGTGACGTGCAGCAGGCCGTCAACGCCGCCCAGGTCAACGAATGCACCGTATTCAGTGATGTTCTTAACAACACCGTCAACCGCATCACCTTCTGCCAGCTTGCCGATAACCTCAGCACGCTGTTCTGCGCGGGACTCTTCCAGGATCGCACGACGGGACACAACGATGTTGCCACGGCGACGGTCCATTTTCAGGATTTGGAATGGCTGCTTCAGACCCATCAGTGGGCCCGCGTCACGTACAGGACGTACGTCAACTTGGGAGCCAGGCAAGAACGCAACAGCGCCGCCCAGATCGACTGTGAAGCCACCTTTAACGCGTCCGAAGATCGCGCCTTCAACGCGTGCATCGTCTGCGTATGCTTTTTCCAGGCGATCCCATGCTTCTTCGCGACGTGCCATCTCACGAGAGATAACCGCTTCGCCACGAGCGTTTTCAGCTGCGCGCAGGTAAACTTCTACCTCGTCGCCAACGGAAACTTCAGGAGCTTCGCCAGGGTTTGCGAATTCTTTAAGTTCAACGCGGCCTTCCATTTTGTAGCCTACGTCGATGATGGCCTGACCCGCTTCAATTGCGATGATCTTGCCTTTAACAACGGAACCCTCTTCTGGGGTGTCCATTTCGAAGCTTTCTTGCAGGAGGGCTTCGAATTCCTCCATAGATGTTGCTTGAGCCATGTGGTCTCAGTTTCCTTTAACAATGTTTTCTGGCCGCGCGGTTGTCTCCGCCGGTCTTGGTTTCGTTGCATCTAACGCCGCGTGCTAAAGCGTTGCAAACATTGGTGAAAATACACAAACAACAAGGGCCGAAGGTTTCCCTTTGGCCCTGCTCACCAGATTTGCGACTCTTAACGGTCGTCAGACAAGGGGGCGTATAGGCGGGAATGGCCTTGTTTGCAAGGGGGGTCGGCGTTCCAAAAACGCGAAATCAAAATACTGAAAGGCAATTCAGAATTGGCTAGCATTGAAAACAGCCCACGGTGGCAACGTACAAAGCCGAATACAAAAAGGGATAAGCAACGCCAAAATGAATTTGACGATCAAACGCATCAGCGACGCTGAAACCCTCCCCCTTCGTCACAAGGTACTTTGGCCAAATCACCCGATCGAACAATCCAAGGTCGAAGGCGATGAAACGGCGTCGCATTTCGGCGGTTTTCTCGATGGTGGGTTGGTCTGCGTGGCATCGCTTTTTGAGGATGACGGAATCCGGCTGCGTAAATTTGCGACCGACCCCGATTACCAAGGACAAGGGTTTGGGAGCGAGATGCTGGCGTACCTTCTGGAGAGAGCTAAAGAAACGGATGCGACTTTCTTTTGGTTTGACGCGCGCGAAAGCGCACTGCCGTTTTATGAGCGCAATGGCTTTAAACCAGAAGGACCGCGTTTCTTTAAAAACGCGGTCCCTTACCGACGTGTCCGCCGTTCCTTAGCGGACTAAACTCAAGCCGCGTCCGAGCGCGCCTTGACGGATGCAAAGATTTCCAATGCCCCGGCGATTGCTGCGTGTTCGCCGCCGTCCACCGTGACCAAATCAAAGATCGCGGCCGCTCGGCGGTAACGGTCGTTCAAGCCATCATTGCCCACAATGCCAACGGAATCCCCGGCCTTCATCCAGCCGCAATCCCGTGCCTGACGGAACTCAAGTCCAATCAATAGACCCGAGACATAATCCTGCATCTCTTCTGATTTGAGTTCATTGGCCAACATTCCTGTTCGCACAGAGAAGAGTTGCGTCAGGAAAGCGGCATCGCCAGCAGTTGCATTTTCAGCCACCCTCACCCCACGATCATAGCTCTCCCAATCAATGCCTTCGGATTTCGCAGCAGCTTTGGCGATGAAAGAATGCTCTGACATCAAGGCAAAGATCTCGCCCGTCACAAAGGTCTGGAACCCCAAGATCCGGTTCTGACCAACTTTTGCCCACTTACTGTGGGTCCCCGGCAAAACAATTGTCGCCTCTTTATCTAGACCAAAACCAAGGATCTGCGTCTCTTCCCCCCGCATCACATCTGGGAAAGGCTGGCGCGTTGTGTCCGTGATCCCGGGCAAAAAATATAAATCAGCCCCATTGGGCAAACGGCGCTGAATAATACCGTCTGCTAGGTCGGATGCGGTCGCTGGGCAGCGCACATATGGCACCTCAATCCAGCCATTGCGGCTTGTGATCATTCCCAAAGCGATCACCGGTAAATTGCCAAATTCGTCAAACCAAGAAGACAGAGCGTTCATCAATTCCGGCTCAAATGCCCGGTCTGCAATGAACCGAATCCCCCGGCTTGATTCGGTTTCCCGAGCGATCTCCCCGTCAGGCTCCACCAACATGCAACGCAGGGACGTGGTGCCCCAGTCGACAACAATAACCCTTTTAGCAAAGGGGTTTGGGACACGTGTAGAAGTTTCCATTTGAGTTTTTCTCCGTTGAACTTTGGGCCTGAACTCAGGGTTTGAATTCTGGGGTTGATATATCGGGCAACCATCGCTAGTGTCAAAATATGTTTTGCAGTATCACAATATGGACCACACGATGCACGACGCTCTAAACGGAATACTTCCCGTCCTGCCAACCCCCTTCACGCCCGAAGGCGGCGTTGACCTTGAGGCGATGCCAAAGCTGGTCCGCTATGCGATTGACTCCGGCGTATCCGGTGTCGTTTTCCCGGGTTTTGCCAGTGAGGTAGAACACCTTCAGCCAGACGAGCGCGAGGCGCTGCTATCTGAAGTGGTGAAATCTGTTGATGGTGCGATTGCGATTGTCGCTGGCGCGAGCGCTGAGACTCCAGATGAGGTCATTTCGCATGGTCGCGTGGCACAGAAGCTTGGCGTGAACTGGCTTATGATCCAGCCGCCAAAATCCATTGGTAATGCGGTTGAAGCCGTGACAGCATTTTTTGAACCTATCTTCAGCGCGCTGCCTGAGGTCCGGGTCATCTTGCAAAACGCACCTGCCCCGCGCGGCTCTGATCTTTCCGCGGCGACCATTCTGGAAATTGCACAGCGCTTCCCTCAGGTGGCTTACGTCAAAGAAGAAACTCTCCCGGCTGGTCCTGCCATCACTGAAATCCTGGCACATAAACCCGACACTGTTTTGGGTGTTATTGGCGGTGGCGGGGCCCGTTATATTTTAGATGAGTACGCACGAGGTGCCTGCGCAGCGATGCCCGCTCTGGAGATTTCCGGCGAGCATGTCGAAATGGACAAAGCTTGGCGCGATGGCGACTTCGCAAGAGCGCGCGACCTGTATGTCCGTACCCTGCCCTTGCTGACATTGCAGGCGGTTTACCGCATGAGATTGACCAAACACACCATGATCCGCCGTGGTATTCTTGAAAATTCTTTCGTACGCGCTCCCACGGCAGCACTGGACGACCATGCCATCGCCGATATTGACTCAAACCTGGCAGAGCTTGGGATCATCCAAGCCGCAGCAGAATAGGAGTCATCCGTGTCTGAGACCGTTAATTCCGTCGAAGTCTTTACGCTGACCCTCCCTCGGGACGTGCCTTATTTAGGCGCGGCCCGGCCAGGGGAAGAACCAAATGCCAAAGGGTATTTGGTGCGCAAAGGCAACCGGACTGTCTATCCAACATTTGATCGCTCAATCCTCGTTCGGATTGAAACCACTGGCGGCACAATTGGCTGGGGCGAGACTTACGGGCTTGTTGCCCCTGGTGCGGTTGGTGAGTTGATCAATGACTTGCTCGCGGACTTCACTATCGGGCGCGACCCAAGTGATCCTGCCGCAATTTATGACGATCTCTACGATCTCATGCGCGTTCGAGGCTACACTGGCGGTTTTTATGTCGACGCATTGGCCGCCATTGATATCGCCCTTTGGGACATCGCGGGCAAACTGGCTCAAGAGTCCGTCGCCAGCCTACTCGGTGGCCGCAAACACGAAACCATTCCAGCATATATTTCTGGCCTGCCAGAAGACACAACTGAGAAACGCGTGGCCTTGGCACAGTCGTGGCAAGCCCGTGGTTTCAATGCCTTCAAGTTTGCCGCTCCGGTTGCGGATGACGGCCCGGTTGCCGAGATTGCCGCGTTGCGCGCAGGACTTGGGCCCGACGCACAAATTGCAGCCGACATGCATTGGAACCAAACTGCTGACGAAGCGATCGAGTTGATAGAGGGCATGGCCGCGCACGGCCTTTGGTTTGCGGAAGCGCCCGTTCGCACCGAAGACATCGCCGGATTGGAAAAGGTTTCCAAAGCCACCAAGACACCCACTGCTGTGGGTGAGGAATGGCGCACCCATTTTGACATGCAGCACCGAGTGGAGCGGTGTGACATCGCTATTGTACAGCCAGAAATGGGCCACAAAGGCATCACGAATTTCGTGCGCATCGGCGAATTGGCCCACGCGCATGGTATCGCGGTGATTCCACATGCCACAATTGGCAGCGGCATTTTCTTGGCCGCCAGCATCCAAGCGTCAAGCGCATTGGAAGCCACAACATTCCACGAATTCCAACATTCGATTTTTGAGCCTAATCGCCGCCTCCTGAAGGGGGACATGGACTGTCAAAACGGCGCTTACGTGCCGCCGACTGGCCATGGGCTTGGGGTCGAACTCTCTGAGGAGGCGATCGCCCTGCTCAAACCTTTGTAACCGGCGCGCCAATTCGGCCGCCAACCCATCAAACACCGAATTATTCATTGGAGGAGGAAAAACCGTGAATATCAAAACCACCATGCTAGGAGCCGTTGCTGCTTGCGCTATGGCATTTGGGGTTTCCGCTGAAACCCTGACGCTTGTAAACTCTGACGCCATCGACTCTCAGATGGACCGCATGAACAAGCATTTCAAAGGCTTGGTCGAAGAGCGGTCCGGCGGCGACATCACCGTGAACTACATCACCGGCACCCAGCTGGGCACGCCACCACAAGTGATGGACCAAATGGCGACGGGTTCTGTGGATGCGTTGGGCACCGCGGGTTCTTGGCTCTCTGCCTATGCACCAGATACAGCGATCATGACTTGGGGCTTCACTTTCCGTGACAGCGACCACGTGTTTGATTTCTTCCGCTCCGAACTCTTCCAAGACCTAACAACAGACATGCGCGAAAAGGCGGGTATCCGTGTGCTGTCTGGCGGCCCAACAGAACCACGCATCGTGTTCATGAATGATGAACTGCCAGCGGATGGCAGCTTTGATGGCCGCAAAATGCGCATCCCACAAATCCCATCCTATCTGGGTCTGTGGTCCGCTCTGGGCGCGCAACCAACGCAGGTTGCTTGGGGCGAGGTTTACCTTGGTCTGAACACCGGTCTGGTGGATGGCGCTGAAGGCCCTCCAACAGCGGCGATCTCTCAGCGTTTCCATGAGGTTGCACCGAATGTTTACATGACAAACCACGTTTGGGCCTCTTCCGCGATCATGATTAACGAAACCAAGTTCCAGTCCATGTCAGCAGAGCACCAAGAAATCCTGGTTTCTGCGGCTGAGGACGCTGCAAAATTCGCCTTTGACGACGCAAGCGCGCGTCGTGACGAAGTGTTGGATCAAATGCGTTCCACTGGTGCGACCGTGCGTGACTACGACACGACTGCCCTGCAAGCAGCGGCGCGTGAAGGTGTGGCAAAGGCCGAAGCAGATGGTCTGTGGAGCGCAGGCCTGTTTGAGAAAGTTCAAGCGCAGTAAGCCTCGCTTTCGATAACTCATGAGGTGGGCTGAGCCACGCTTGGCCCTCCTTTAAAACCTCAGGTGCAATGTTGCGCCAAAGGTCGTAGCCCATGCTACATTTGAAATCACTCAAACCGGGTTGAACTTTAAGGAGGGGGCAATGCGTCACGCTCTCAAATCATTCATTCGCGTGCAGGGCCAAATCGAAATGGCCATCTGCATGCTCCTCGTAGGGCTGATCATTGGCACCATCATCTACCAAGTAATTGCCCGCTATGTGTTCAACGCACCCTTGGCTTGGATGGAAGAGGTTGTGACCATCTTCTTCATTCTGCTCACTCTATTTGGGGCCTGCGTGGCCGCGAAAGACAAGCGCCATATCTTGGTGGACCTCTTCCCACGCGGTCCCGTTGCACGGTTCTTGGGTGTCGTCATGTCCCTTGGCACAATCACTATATTGGTTGTTTTACTCACATACACGGCCCCGGTCCTGAAGGTCCAGTTCATCCGCAGCACCATCTCGCTGCCGGTTAACTTTCCAATCGCTTACTACAATATTCTGCCTCTAATCTATTGTTTTGGCTCGATCATCCTATCGACGACCTATGACGTGATCTACGAGCGCAAAGACGAAAACGAGGCCTTGGTCTAATGGAAGCTCTCCTTCTACTTTCCCTACTGTTCGGGCTAATCTTCCTGCGTATGCCGGTGCCTTTTGCCATGCTCGGCGCCGCTGTGATCTTTATCTTGATCCAGCAAATGACTGGCGGCCACCTGATGATCTCTATCGCGGGACCAAAGGTGATCCTTGAACGGATGACCCCGTCACTTGAAAGCTTCCCGCTTTTGGCGATCCCATTGTTTGTCTTTGCCGGAAACCTGCTCAACGTGGGCGGCATAGCAGACCGGATCTTTGCTTTTGCGAAAACACTTGTGGCACATATTCATGGCGGTCTGGCACACGTGAACATCCTTGCGTCCATCGTGTTCTCCGGCATGTCCGGCGTGGCTGCGGCTGACGCTGCAGGCCTTGGCGCGATTGAAATTAAGGCGATGGAAAAGGCCGGGTTTTCGAAAGCCTTCTCCGCAGCTGTCACAGCAGCATCCTCCATCATCGGGCCAATCATTCCGCCATCCGTGATCATGGTGATCTATGCGGTGCTGTCTGGTGAATCCATCGCCAAACTGTTTCTTGCAGGCATCATCCCGGGTCTGTTCCTGGGTTTCGTCCTTATGGTGCTGATCTATTTCCTCGCTGTCACGAAGCGCGTGGAGGCACCGGTGACCCAACGCGCGACACTGCGCGAGGTTCGGTGTTCCGCTTGGCGCGCTCTGCCTGGCTTGATGGCCCCATTGTTGCTCGTCGGCGGCCTGTTGACCGGTATCGCCACCCCAACCGAGCTTGGCGCAATTGTGACTGTCTACGCGATCATCCTAGGTATCGCCATGAAAGAGCTAAGCATGCCAGCACTGCTAGATGCTACGAAGAGCACCGTTTTCACCATCGGCGCACTGGTCTTCATCCTTGCATGTGCGGCTCCAATTCAATGGCTGATTTCTGCGCTTAACGTGCCGCAAGACCTGCAGAACTTCCTGCTGTCCGTCACAGAAAACCCAATCCTGCTTCTGTTGATGATCAACCTGATGCTATTGCTGGCCGGCCTCGTTCTGGACACAGCAGCGATCCTGCTGATTGCCGTGCCAACCCTTTGGCCGATGGTGGGCTATCTTGGGATTGATCCTGTGCAGTTCGGTGTGATGATGATCTTCAACTTGCTGATCGGAGCCGTAACGCCGCCATTCGGTGTGATCCTGTTCATTATGATGGATGTGGCAAAGATCTCGTATGGATCATTGGTCCGGGCAATGATGCCTTTCTATATCCCGATCGTTCTAACTCTGATCGTGATCACCTTTGTCCCCGCCGTGACAATGTTCCTCCCAGAACTCGTTTACGGAAAATAGGAGCATAGCCCCCGAGGGCGATCAGCAAAATGATCGCCCTTGCTTTAATGCCGAGTTGATGTCGCAAAGCCTGTCGAAATACCTGGCCATAGAGTTTAGGATGCGGATCAACAACAAAAACG
>NZ_CYTO01000009.1:320294-320374 GCF_001458335.1 Cognatishimia activa | reverse complement strand
GGTTAGGGTCGGGCGTTCGAATCGCCTCGCCCGCTCCAGAGAGTGACATACTGGTCTGAAAAAGATCGAACTGACGGTAA
>NZ_CYTO01000009.1:112065-320284 GCF_001458335.1 Cognatishimia activa | reverse complement strand
AAAACCGCCCCGCCGGTGCGGCTGCCCTTGCCAAAGGCCTGACCTTGCTTGATCTGGTCGCAGACGCGGATAAGCCACAGCGTTTTGCCGAGCTCTTGAGCGCCTCGGGACTGTCAAAGCCAACATTTGCGCGCATCCTGCGGACGCTCATCGCATTTGGGCTTGTGAGGAATGACGAGGAAAAAGGCACCTACTCGTTGGGGCCACGATTTCTGGAATTGTCCCACCGGGTCTGGGATACTTTCGATCTGAACGCGGTGGCTGGCGCTGAACTGGAGCGGCTTTCGTCGGAACTCGGGGAAACTGTCGCGCTTTGTAAGCTCGACAATAACGAAGTGCTTTATATGGCTGAGAGTTCTGGCACTGGCCTAAGCGTGCATGTGCGCGCCGGGGATCGCGTGCCACTCCACTGCACCGCCGCGGGCAAAGCCCTGCTTGCTTTCCAAGACCCGTCCCTAACCCGCGCTTTCATTGATCAATCCCCGTTAGAGGCTTTCACCAAAACCACTCTCACGACGCAGAAAGAACTGGAAGGCGACCTCGCCCTGACCAAGGCACGTGGCTATGCGGTCTCTTACGAAGAACATCTTGAAGGCGTGAATGGCGTCTCGGTCGTTGTGTCGTCGCCGGATGGAACCCCACTGGGCGCTCTATCCATTCTTGCGCCCGCCTCTCGGCTTGGCGAAGAGCGCATTCACCCGGCAGGTCGCGACCTGATCGCCGCCGCGCGCCGTATCACCGGTGCCGCCGGTGCTGTCGCCATCAGCTCTCGCCCCCAGCCGCGCCAACAAAGCAGCAAAAGCGCACCGATGGATTTGGAATGCGTCCTGCCTTGGGGCGCACAACTGGGCGAAGCGCCGATCTGGCACAGCACTGACAACCTGCTCTATTGGGTCGATATCCTGCGTCCTGCCGTTTACCGCTTCAACGCCGAAACCGGCGTGAATGAGGCCTGCGTCCTGACCAAGCTTGTCAGTTCCGTCCTGCCAACGACTGAAAAGGAACTGATCGTCACCACGCAAGATGGTGTGGAGGTTTTGGACTTTGACAGCGGCAGCCTGCGCCCCTTCTGCGATCCAGAAGAAGGCTTGCACGAAAACCGTCTTAACGACGCAAAGATCGGCCCCGGCGGTGCGATCTGGGTTGGGTCCATGCGGATGGATGCGGCCAAACCAACCGGCGGGCTTTATCGCGTCGACAGCACTGGTACTTGGGCACGGCAAGAAAGCGGTTTGACCGTTTCAAACGGCCTCGCTTGGAGCCCCGACAACCGCACCTTTTATTTCGTCGATACCATTCCAGGCCTGATTTACGCCTATGATTGCGTGCCGGGCTCCGGCCAGATTTCAAACCGCCGGACCTTTGCGCAGATCCCTTCTGAAGATGGCCGTGCCGACGGGATTACAGTTGACGCGGAAGGCGGCGTTTGGGTTGCGCTTTGGGATGGCTGGAAAGTGCGCCGTTATGCTCCGGATGGCAGCATCGATTATGATATCGACGTCCCAGTCCCGCGCCCGACCAGCCTTTGTTTTGGCGGCACTGACAATGCCACTATGTATATCACCAGTGCCCGTACCCGTTTGCCAGCGGCAACGCTCTCTGAGGCGCCGCTATCTGGTGGAATTTTTGCAGTAGATGCGGGCGTCAAAGGCCTGCCCAGCAATCAGTTCAAACTCGAGGACTAAATGGACTATACCCCCAATGCTGTTTTTGACCTTTCCGGACGCAACGCCCTTGTGACCGGCGCAAGCCGAGGGATCGGTGCCGCCATCGCCAAGGGGCTTGCCGCCGCGGGAGCGCATGTATTTGTGCACGGCCAAACTCAAGAAAGCAGTGCCGAAACGGTGGCAGTAATCAGAGATGCAGGCGGTTTGGCCAGCCCGGTTCATGGGGATCTTTCGGCACCCAAAATGGGCAGCAAACTCATTGAAGACTGTGAGGATCAAGCCGGTCAGTTGGACATATTGGTGATCAACGCATCCGCCCAAGTGAACGCGCCATTGGCAGATCTGAAAGACGACGACCTCACGTTCCAAATCGACGTCAATCTGCGCTCTACCGTGGACATGCTGCGTGCCTGTCTGCCGAGCATGGCTGGGCGTGGATGGGGCCGTGTGGTGAGCATCGGTTCAATCAACCAATCTGGCCCGAAACCGGTGGTGACAGCTTACGCTGCCACAAAAGCAGCGCAGCACAACCTAATTCAAAGCCAAGCGCGGGAATATGCGCGCAGCGGTGTGACGCTTAATACGCTCTCACCAGGTCTCATTGATACAGACCGGAATGCCGACCGCAAAATCAACGACCCGGAAGGTTGGGCCGCTTATTTGGATCACGCAAACTGGATGGGCCGCGCAGGCACTCCAGAAGAGATGATCGGCACCGCCGTATTTCTCGCGTCAGACGCCAGTCGTTTCATGACTGGCGAAGTTGTGACTCTGTCCGGGGGCTATTGAAGCTCCCAACCGGTTGTTTGGATAAGCTTTATTGGCGACGCGATTTAATCGTCGCGAGCGCCATGTCTACGGCCTCTTCAATTGTCAGATTTGACGTATCGATCAAAACCGCATCATCGGCAGGCTTGAGTGGTGCCTCAGCCCGATTCATATCGCGCTCGTCCCGCGCTTTGACATCTGCCAGCACCTCGTCGCGGCTCACGTCTAGACCGTTGCCTGACAGCTCAAGATAGCGCCGCTCTGCACGCACCTCCGCAGAGGCTGTCACAAAAAGTTTCACGTCGGCGTTTGGGCAAATCACCGTGCCAATGTCGCGGCCATCCAATACGGCTCCACCAAGACGCCGTGCAAAGGCGCGCTGAAAGTCCACCAACGCGGCACGTACTTCAGCAATCACCGCAACTTTAGACGCTGCTTGAGCGACCTCAGGCGTGCGCAGGTTGTCCGCTTCCAAATCTTCGGACTGCAATGACGTCGCCGCGTCAACGGCCTCCGCACCAGACAATGTCTTCGCCCCAACCGCACGGTAAAGCAGGCCCGTATCCAAATGCGCGAACCCGAGCTGCTGAGCAACGGCTTTGGAAATGGTTCCCTTGCCAGCCGCAGCAGGACCGTCAATTGCGATGGTGATACGTGTTTCGTCCGCCATTAGTGGTTGTCACGCACAAGTTGGGCACCCAGATCCGCCATCAGTCCTTCAAAGATCGGGAAAGACGTCGCAATCGGGCTGCCATCATCCACGCTGACAGGCTTCTGTGCCGCCATGCCCATGACCATAAAGCTCATGGCAATACGGTGGTCAAGTTCGCTCGCGCAAGTCCCGCCACCCGGCACATTGCCATGGCCAAGACCTTTGACGATCCACCAATCGTCACCTTCTTCGACTTGAACACCATTCAGGCGCAGTCCCTTGGCCATGGCGTCGATCCGGTCAGATTCCTTCACACGCAGCTCTTTCACGCCTTTCATCACGGTGTCACCCTGAGCGAAAGACGCGACAACGGAGAGCACCGGGTATTCGTCAATCATGCTCGCTGCACGGGCTGGATCGACCTCAATACCTTTGAGGTCCGGCGAGAATTTCGCACGCAAATCCGCAACCGGTTCGCCACCTTCTTCGCGTTCATTTTCATAGGTCAGGTCGGCCCCCATCTCACGAAGCGTGGTAAACAAACCAGCACGGGTTGGGTTCAAGCCAATGTTTGGCACCAAAACATCAGATCCGGGCGTAATGATCGCCGCGCAAACCGGGAAAGCTGCGGAAGATGGATCGCGCGGTACGACGATCTTCTGAGCTTTTAGTTCCGGCTGGCCTGTCAAAGTAATAACGCGCCCCTCGTCGGTCTCTTCAACCGTCAGCTCTGCGCCAAATCCCTGCAACATGCGCTCGGTGTGATCGCGCGTCGCTTCTTTTTCGATCACCACGGTCTTGCCCGGCGCGTTCAGGCCCGCGAGCAACACGGCGGACTTCACCTGCGCCGATGGCATTGGAACTTCATAACGCACCGGCACCGGATCAGCCGCGCCCACGATTGTCATGGGCAAACGGCCACCAGAACGTCCAACGGATTGCGCGCCAAACAAAGCAATCGGATCGGTGACCCGCGCCATTGGGCGTTTGTTCAAAGACGCATCGCCGGTAAATGTCGCCGAAATACCAGTCGTCGCCATGCAGCCCATAATCAGACGCACGCCCGTGCCTGAGTTGCCGCAATCGATCACGTTCTCAGGCTCTGCAAAGCCGCCAACGCCAACACCGTGTACGGTCCATTCACCGCCGCCATGTTCAATGACATCAGCGCCAAACGCGCGCATCGCCTTGGCGGTGTCCAACACATCCTCGCCTTCCAAAAGACCGGTGATATGGGTCTCACCCACCGACAATGCCCCAAGGATCAGAGAGCGATGCGAAATCGACTTGTCGCCCGGTACATTGGCCTCACCTTTCAGCGGGCCGCAGGGGCGTGATGTCATTGGAATGGGGGTGCCGTGGCCAGACATTTTCACAATCCTCAAAAAGCAGTCAAAAGGCTGTTAGCGCAGAACATTCCGAAGGTCCATGGCACGCGCGCGCTGCCGGTCAAAAACCCCTGTATTCTTCTTTGTCAAAATACTCTGGGGTGAATTGGCTGTAAGCCAAGAGGGGCAAAGCCCCTACTCACCCAAGCCGCTTGAACGTAAGATAATGCGGCGTCCGGTCTTCGCGCAGAGCCTTTTGCTCATAACGGGTCGAAATCCAATCCCCCCAAGGCTCGCGCCAGTCGTTTGGGCGTTCCGCCAGCCACTCAAAGCCCGCTTTTGGAACCTCTTCCAATGTCTGACGCACGTAGTCTTCAATATCTGTGGCAACCCGGAAAATAGCGCCGGGCTTAAGAACCCGCGCCAATGGTTCCAAATGCTCCTGCGTCACAAAGCGGCGGCGATGGTGGCGCTTCTTGGGCCATGGGTCTGGGTAGAGCAAAAAGGCTTTTGAAATCGACTGATCCGGCAGCACATCAAACATGTCGCGCGCGTCACCGGGATGCACGTTGATGTTCTCGGCTTCAGCATCACGTATTTTGCCCAACAACATCGCAACGCCATTGATGTAAGGCTCACATCCAATGAATCCCACATCAGGGTTGTTCACGGCCTGATGCACCATGTGCTCGCCGCCACCGAAACCAACTTCCAACCAGACGTCTTTGTCCCCAAAGAGCCCCGCCAGATCAATATTTTCGCGATCCGGGTTCACATCCCAGTCGACCGCACCCGGAGAGAGCTTCGCCAAATCCTCATCCAGATAGGCTTCCTGCGACTTCCGCAGCCCCTTGCCTTTGAACCGGCCATAGAAATTGCGCCATGGCGCGCCGGAAGGGTGTTTATCGCTTTGTTTTGGATCGTCAGACATGGTCAGCCTCTTATAAGTGGCGCTCCACTGCCTTATGCTGGGCCTTGGGTCAAGGGCACCAACGAAAAAGCGCGACCCGATGGGCCGCGCTTCTCAACTCAATCTAGCGGTAAGTCAGATGGCTGCCTTGATGGCGTCCACCAGATCTGTCTTCTCCCAGCTAAAGCCGCCATCGGCGTCTGGCTTGCGACCGAAGTGGCCGTAAGCCGCGGTGCGCTGGTAGATCGGTTTGTTCATTTGCAGATGCTCGCGAATGCCGCGCGGGGTCAGATCCATGACCTGAGACACCGCCGCTTCAATCTGAGCATCCGCCGCTTGTCCTGTGCCATGGGTATCGGCATAGATGGACAAAGGCTTAGACACACCAATCGCATAAGACAGCTGAATGGTGCAGCGATCCGCCAGACCTGCCGCCACTACGTTTTTCGCCAAGTAACGCGCGGCATAAGCTGCGGAACGGTCAACTTTGGTTGGGTCTTTCCCAGAGAAGGCACCCCCACCATGCGGCGCAGCACCGCCATAGGTGTCTACGATGATTTTACGTCCCGTCAGACCCGCATCCCCGTCCGGGCCACCAATCACGAATTTACCGGTTGGGTTCACATGCCACTCGGTCTCATCGGTCAACCAGCCTGCTGGCAAGGTCTCTTCGATGTAAGGGGCCACAATAGCGCGGATGTCTGCGCTCGTGAGCGTTTCATCCAAATGCTGCGTGGACAGCACCAAAGACGTCACACCAACTGGCTTGCCATTCTCATACTTTACAGAAAGCTGAGATTTCGCATCCGGTCCTAAAACCGCCTGCTCACCAGATTTCCTCACTTCTGCCAATCGGCGCAGGATTGCGTGGGAATACTGGATCGGCGCAGGCATAAGGTCTGGGGTTTCGTTGGTCGCATACCCAAACATGATGCCCTGATCGCCAGCGCCTTCTTCTTTGTCCGCCGCCGCATCAACACCCTGCGCAATATGCGCGGATTGTTCGTGCAGCAAGTTGGTGATTTCCACGGTCTCGTGGTGGAACTTGTCCTGCTCATATCCAATGTCTTTGATACAAGCGCGGGCGATCTCGTCGATCTTGCCCATGTAGTCTTTTAGCTTGTCCTAATCGGAAAGCCCGACCTCCCCGCCAATCACAACCCGGTTGGTGGTGGCAAAAGTCTCAGCCGCAACACGCGCTTCTGGTTCCTCGGCGAGGAATGCATCGAGTACAGCGTCGGAAATGCGGTCACAAACTTTATCAGGATGGCCCTCCGAGACGGACTCGGAAGTGAAAACGTAATTCTGTCTGGCCATGAAGTGCTCCGTTAGATTTCATCTGTCACGCCAGGAAGCCGTTGTGACAGACAGTAATAGCCCCCCAATTAGGGTGCGTGAGTGACAACGTCAAATGGTATTGCGACGATTGCGCAGCCAGAGGGCGAAAAGGCCACAGCATAAAATGAGCGACACGGGGAGATCACCCGTGCGACTATACAAAGTTGTGCCGGACGGTTTGGGCAGATCCACATCCAAGAAACCGGCCTCATTTAGGGGCAACGCCTCCACAACCCGCCCTTTCGCATCAATCAAAGCGGATATCCCTGTGTTCGCTGCGCGCACCATGGGTAAACCTTGCTCGATCGAGCGCATGCGCGACTGCGCAAGCTGTTGATAAGGGCCCGAAAACGTTCCAAACCAAGCATCATTGGTGATTTGCATCAGGAAATCAGGGCGGGATTTAGAGGCCCCCACGTCTTGAGGAAAGACAGCTTCATAGCAGATCAACGGCAGAGCCATTCCCATAGACCCCAGATCCATCACCTCTGCGCCGCTGCCGCGGGAAAAGCCTCTCCCCTCAGAAGCGGCCAGTCCGTAAAAGCCAAATTGCGTGATAAACTCGCCAAGCGGCATGTATTCCCCAAATGGGACCAGGTGATGTTTGTCATAGGTCTGGGTGATTTGGCCTATTTCGTCCATCAAAACCGCCGAGTTGAACAACCGCACAATCTCAAACCGGTTGGCGCCAAACACAATAGGAGTCCCGTCCGCGGCTTCTGCAATCTGGTCCGGTTCAGTCGCACCTCCGGGCAGAGCAGCCGGAAGGCTTGTTTCAGGCCAAATGATCAGATCCACATCACCGGGCTGGGCCGTCAATTCCAATGCGCGATCAAAGATAATCGGCATATAGTCCGGGTCCCATTTTTGGTGCTGCGGCGCGTTGGGTTGCACCAATCGGATCGTGCCGACAGTCTCAACCTCGCCCTGCTGTTTTGGCAGTGGCCAAAACAAAGCCACACCGAACACGAGAACAAAACCCGCAGGGCGGAAGATCGGTTTTGGCTGCGCCAGCAACTGAAACATCCAGAAAGCTAAAGCAAAAAAAATGACGTTCAGCCCGTGCGGCCCCAGAAAGGCCGCCCCCTGCCCCAGAATGCTGTCCACCAGCCCATAAGCGGGCATACCCCATGGAAAACCCGTAAGCACATAGGCGCGGGCCAGTTCGGCGATTGCCAAGGTTACAACTAAAGAAGCCTCCCCAACTCGCTTTGCAACCCCAAATGCCAACGCCCAAAACAGCGACAAACCAGCGCTCATGAAGAACACCCCGAATGGGGCCATCCAGCCGGTTTGGCCTGCATCCACCAAAAAGGGCGACACGAGCCATTGCAAAGTCACGATGAAATAGCCCAGCCCAAACAGCCAACCATTCAAGACAGCAGCGCGGGTGTTTTGGGCGGCCGTCAACAAAGCGAAAGCGGCCGCAAATCCAATCAGTGAGAGCAAAGGCAAGCCAAAAGGTGCCTGCCCTAAACTTCCGATCATCCCCAAAAGAAACGGCGCACCAATCCGCGCCCAGCGCGGCTGATGCGACCAATTTTCCTGAAGTTTACTCAGCCACATGCTGCTGCGCTTCCGTCAGCAGGACCCGCAGCCGTTTGATGCGACGGGGATCAGCGTCGATGACCTCAAATTCGGTGCCATCTGGATGCACCACAACTTCGCCCCGTGCAGGTACACGACCAGCAAGCATAAAGACCAATCCCCCAAGGGTATCGATTTCTTCCTCGTCAATGTCTTCATGGGAGGTCAATGACCGGCCAATCTGAGCCTCGAACTCATCAAGTGGCGTTTTCGCAAGGGCAATGAAACAACCTGGCGCTTCTTCCGTCCACAACGATATTTCGGCCTGATCGTGTTCATCTTCGATCTCACCGACCACCTGCTCAATCAGGTCTTCGATGGTCACAAGCCCTTCGCCCCCGCCATATTCGTCAATCACCAAAGCCATATGGCGACGTTCGGTTTGCATCTTCGTCAGCAAAACCCCAATCGGCATGGAAGGCGGCACAAACAGCAATGGGCGGACCATGGCACGCAGCGCAAAGCGGCCGCTTGCACCATTAAAACCGTATTGCAGGGCCATGTCTTTCAAATGGAGAAACCCGATCGGCGTATCTAGCGTGCCATCATAAACAGGCAGCCTAGTAAATCCGGTTTCACGAAACGCATCAACAACCTCGCCACGGCTCATGGTCGCCGCCAAAGCTTTGATGTCGGCCTTAGGCACGGCCACATCTTCAACCCGCATCCGGCGCAGGTTGATCATGCCCGGCGCAGGGGTGAAGGTATTTTCGACCTGAGGGTTCTGAAAATTGTCGCCTGCGTCAGCAGGGCTTATCGCTTCAATCAAACGACGGAAAAACCCGCCGGATCGTTGTTCTTTTTGGGTCAGCCCATGCGCGCTTTGCGCTGCGCTAGAGGACCCGTCGGTGCTGTCGCCCATTTTACCTTTCCAAGTGGGGTTCTACCCCGGTATCTCTCTATATGGGTCGGAAATACCCATTTTGCCAAGTATCTTTGTCTCTAATGTTTCCATCAAAGTGGCATCTTGGTCACGGATATGATCATACCCTAATAGGTGCAAAATGCCATGCACCAAAAGATGGGTCACGTGATCCTCAAATGCCTTGTTTGCTTCATCCGCCTCACGTTTGCAGGTTTCAAAGGCAATCGCGATGTCACCAAGTTCCGGGTCGGGACCGGTCGGTGGCAAAGGCTGATCGCCATCCACCTCAGCGCCACGTTCCTCCGAAGGCCAGCTCAGCACATTGGTGGAGGACGGCTTTTCACGAAACTCGGCATTCAAATCCGCAATGCGCGCATCATCACAGGCCATGACGCAAATTTCCCAATCTGGTCCTAATTCAAGCTCGGCCACGACACCCTGCCCTGCACGTTCCGCCAACCGCTCAAGGTCAACCGCACTCCAGCGTTCATCTTCTATGACAAGATCAATCTCCATCTTCTCGCCATAGCGCGAAAGCCATAGGGTGAACAGCGAAATGAATACCCTTATTAGAGGCCAACATGATCCTGCACTGCGTCTTTTGTCATTTTCGCGATGATGTTTCTGAAGCTGATAAGACTGCGGCCCTGAAAGCGTTGGAGGCCTTCAGTTTAACGTTGGACGGCGTCGAAAGTTTCAAGTTCGGGCCCAACAAAGACTTCGAACAGAAGTCACAGAGCTACGATCAGGGATTCGTGATTGGGTTCACAAACGAAGATGCCCTGCATCACTATGCAGACCATCCAAAACATAAAAAGCTCGGGGGCCAACTCGCCCAACTCTGCCAAGGTGGCGGAGATGGGATTATTGTTTTTGACTTGGACGTCTAGGTTCCGCCATCGCCCGTTCGGCATCCGCGTCATAGGCTTTGATGATGGCCGCAACCAATGGGTGGCGCACGACATCATCGGCCGTGAAGTAATTGAAACTAATGCCTTTCGTGCCCTTCAACAGCCGCTCCGCATCCTTCAGGCCTGACTGCACACCGCGCGGCAAGTCGATCTGGGATCGGTCGCCCGTGATCGCCATTCGGCTGCCTTCGCCCAAACGGGTCAGGAACATTTTCATTTGCATCGTGCTGGCGTTCTGCGCTTCATCAAGAACCACAAACGCGTTCGCCAAGGTCCGGCCCCGCATGAAGGCCAGCGGCGCGATTTCGATTTTCTTTTCTTCGATCAACTTCGCCAACATCTTGCCCGGCAAAAAGTCATTCAACGCATCATAAAGCGGCTGCATGTAAGGATCGACCTTGTCCTTCATGTCACCCGGCAGGTAGCCCAGCTTCTCGCCCGCTTCTACAGCCGGACGAGACAGAATAATCCGGTCCACCTCACCAGAAATGAACATGCTGACGCCCACGGCCACGGCAAGATAGGTCTTACCAGTGCCGGCAGGGCCAATGCCAAAAGCCAGCTCATTCTGGAACAGGCTTTGCACATAGGCCTTTTGCGCATCCGTGCGCGGCTCCACATGTTTTTTCTTTGTCTTAATCTCGATGTGACCGCCCTTGAACATTTCAAGTTGGTCGCCATCCCGCGGACCGGTGCCTTTTTCAGCGGTGCCCATGCGGATTTCGCGATCGATGTCACCGCTTTCCACAGCCTTGCCGCTTTCCAGACGCTCATAAAGGGATTGCAGCACCTCATGCGCTTCTTGCTGCGCGGCCTCTTCACCGTGGATCACCAATTGATTGCCACGGCGGATAATCTGCACACTCAGCTTTTGCTCTATATCCGCCAGGTTGCGATCATATTCTCCGCAAAGATCAATCAGCAAACGGTTGTCGGGAAACTCGATCAAGACTTCTCTCACGGTTTCAGGTGTGGGCGGTGGGGTCAGGGCGCTGGTGGCCAAGTAGATCTCCTAGGCTTGGTGTTCTGAGTCTCAGCGTTGCAATTTGTGCGGCCCAGCGCAAGGGCAAGCTTGGTAAAATTCATGTAAGCTTCACAAAAAAAGATCGCGCGAATTTCTTCGCGCGATCTGCCGAATAATTAAGCAATTTCAGGTGCCTAGCTTAGGCCGGATCGTTAAAGATCGTGCCTTTCTTATAGTCACCGGTCGCGTGATTTGGCGGCGCAATTGGCGCACATACCGGCTTGCCGTAGCGATCAAGACGCGCATCCATATAACCTTCGTTTCCGTCATCAATGATCCAGTGATGACAGCCGTTTGGATCGACCCAAATCCCCGCAACCAGATCAGTCAGCGGTTTGGCATCATAGCCACCGTCGACTGTCTTGTCGGATATCTCGGAGACCCCAAGGCCACGCTCTTCACTGAAACAGCCGGCCAAAGCGGTCATTGCGGTCAGAGCAACACAGAGTTTTACGATTTTCATGACCAGCCCCCCTTAGCGAATACACATAATTTCAACACGACGGTTGGCTGCCCGTCCCGCGGATGAACGGTTAGAGGCCCGCGGCATACGTTCACCATAGGCGCGTACATCGGCGATCTGAGCACCAGCCGCTTGACCAACCTTGGCCACTGCGTTGGCCCGACGCAGGCTAAGTGCCATATTGGCCTCATCGCTGCCGCGGCTGTCGGTATGGCCCATGACAATGTAGTATTGCGCGCCTGCGGATTTGAAGAAGTTCTTGATCTGAGATTTCCCAGAACTGCTAAGGGCTAAGCTGCCTGACCGGAAGAACTGATCCGAGCTCAACTCGCCACAAAGGTTGCCTTCGTTACAAACTGGCAGGCCCTGACGTGTCAGAACCGGGCTCATGTAACCTTCAGCGCCATCATCCATGACCCAGTGCTGACACCCATCGGGATCAACCCAAATACCTGGAATATATTCCTGCGCACGAACCTGTTTGGTTCCTTCAGAAATGGCGGCACCGGCGGAGGCTGTGATGGACATGGCCGCAATCAACGCCCCTCCCAACAGCTTACGCGTGGATGCATTCAATGTAACTGCCACGATCATACCCTCTATTTGCCCGCACCCCCCAGCGTTCTAGTGACGCGGCACGGGCTATTTGTTGTCCTGCATTAGCGGCAGTCTAGCAAATTTTTGGTACATGTGAAGGAATAATACTAGATGTGGTGGTCACACCTAGGAACAGATCAGGCGTTTATGCGATTTCTGATCGACCGCGACGGATCAGGCCAATTGGCAATGGCCTTTAAACCGCCACACCCTTAAGGGAATTTGTGCCGCTTTCGACAATCTTTACTTTGCGAATGTCGCCAATCTCCGCTCCCGACCCTGCCACGTGAACCGCATGTAGATAATCGGATTTGCCGACCATTTGATCCTCGAATCGGCCCGTCTTTTCGAAAAGAACAGACACTTCCCGCCCCACCATTGAATCCTGCACTTCTTTCTGTTGTTTAGACAGCAATGCTTGCAGGCGCTGAAGCCGTTCATCCGCCGCGTCTTGATCCACCAATGGACGCTCCGCTGCTGGCGTGCCCGGACGGCTAGAATATTTAAAGGAATATGCTTGACCGTATTTGACCTCTTTGACGAGATCCAACGTCGCCTGGAAGTCTTCCTCAGATTCTTCTGGGAATCCGACGATAAAGTCACCGGACAATAACAAGTCCGGGCGGCCTTTGCGAATGCGTTCGATCAAACGAATGTAGCTTTCCGCAGTGTGCGAGCGGTTCATTCGTTTGAGAATTTTGTCGCTGCCCGACTGCACCGGCAGGTGCAGGTAAGGCATCAGTTTCTTGCACTCTGCATGGGCGTCGATCAAATCGTCTTGCATGTCGTTGGGGTGACTTGTGGTGAAGCGGATACGTTCTAACCCGTCAACCTTGTCGAGCTCCCAAATCAGGTCTGCCAATGTCCAGACTTTCCCATTTGGGCCTTCGCCATGGTAGGCATTCACGTTTTGACCTAGCATTGTGATCTCGCGCACGCCGCGTTCCACCAGATCGCGTGCTTCGGTGATGATGCGTTCAACTGGGCGAGAGACTTCGGCCCCACGCGTATAAGGCACCACGCAGAAAGCGCAGAACTTGTCGCAGCCTTCTTGGACTGTAAGGAATGCAGCAGGCGCACGTTTCGCTTTTGGACGGCGCTTTAGTTTTTCGAATTTATCCTCTTCAGGGAAATCCGTATCCAGCGCCTTTTTACCCTTACGTGTTTTTTCTTCCATCTCCGGGAGCCGGTGATAGGCCTGCGGGCCAACAACCAGATCAACGGACGGCTGGCGGCGCATGATCTCTTCGCCTTCAGCCTGTGCCACGCAGCCCGCAACACCGATCTTCAGATCCGGATTGTCCTTTTTGAAGCTCTTCAATCGGCCTAGCTCGGAATAGACCTTTTCTGCCGCCTTTTCACGAATGTGGCAGGTGTTCAGAAGAATCATATCCGCTTCATCAGGCTTATCGGTGGTCTCATACCCAGCACCCCCCATGGCTTCCGCCATGCGTTCGCTGTCATAGACGTTCATTTGGCACCCATAGGTCTTGATGAACAGTTTCTTGGTATCGGCCATCACGCGTATTCCCTAGATCTGAGATCGCACCGTATAGCATGCTCAGACACACTTGCAATGCACGTCAAATTAACCGAATTTAGAGAAAACAACAGAACATCACTTCGACAGCAGGCCCGTACCAAAATCATGCGTTTCTCTTCATTTGACGAACTTATCGCCAAGGATAAGGCACTGATTTCCAAAGGGCCTTTGGCGCTGATCTTTGTTGAAGATGAGGTAGAGATCGACACGACCCTTCGTCATCACGTGGATCTTGGCTTCAAACAGGTGATCGCCTTCATGCCCGCGGCCTTTAAAATGGCATATGATGTGAGCGAAGACGTGATCCGCGTCGATTGCGAAAGCACCAACGGCGATGACATGATCCGGATGGTGAACCGGGTCGCCAAAGAAGTGCCCGGGCAATGGCTCTACTACTGCTTTAACGCCGAATACTTGCTGTTCCCATTCTGTGAGACCCGTACAGTGGGTGAAATGCTCGCATTCCATACGGAAGAGCGTCGCAGCGCGATGTTGAGTTATGTGATTGACCTTTATGCAGATAATCTATGGGAGAACCCCAACGCGGTCTCTATCGAAAAAGCGATGATGGACAAGACAGGATACTACGCCCTGTCCCGCAACGATCCCGACAATCACAACCATCCCAAAGACCGGCAATTGAACTTCTATGGCGGTCTGCGCTGGCGTTACGAGGAACATATCCCTCAAGTGCGTCGTAAAATCGACCGCGTTTCTATCTTTCGCGCGACAGAAGACGTGGAATTGCGCTCTGATTTCACCATGTCAGACGAGGAAATGAACACGTTTAGTTGCGAATGGCACAACAACATCACCGCATCGGTTTGTTCCTTCCGCACGGCGAAAGCGCTCAAGACCAACGCAGGCAGCACCTTCGATATCAACACCTTTAAATGGCACAACTCTGTGCCGTTTGAATGGCATTCTCGGCAGTTGCTGGATTTAGGATTGATGGAACCGGGTCAATGGTTCTAAGCGGCGTCGTAAATTGCTTAGGCGCATCGACGCAACCAGCTTGTTCTTTCATCTCGCCCTGACGTAACGCCCCCTCTCGTTCCCTGCCTTTGAACGCAAGCACATGCTAACCACTCCAAGAGTATCAGGCTGAAGTAGGACTTTTCAGGACGCAAGTTTCACTATTTGAAACCTAGTGCTAAATATTGAAACCTCCTTGCCCGAACCGATGCTCCGATGTATAGCAATTGGTGACAATCGCGCTTTCGTCGCGCAAACTGCGTGACGCGGCGGTGATCGGCCCAACAAAACAAAGCCTATAAGAGTTCAAGACATGAAAATCACAAAGCTGACCACCTATATCGTGCCGCCACGTTGGTGCTTTCTGAAAGTCGAGACCGACGAAGGCATTACCGGTTGGGGCGAGCCCGTGATCGAAGGCAAGGCTCTTTCTGTGGAAGCCGCCGTCCACGAGCTAAGCGATTACCTGATCGGAAAAGACCCACTGCTGATCGAGGACCATTGGCAAGTTATGTACCGTGCTGGTTTCTACCGCGGTGGTGGCATCCATATGTCCGCGATTGCCGGCATCGACCAGGCGTTGTGGGACATCAAAGGTAAGGCAGCAAACCTGCCGGTGCATGCCCTGCTGGGCGGTAAGTGCCGCGACAAAATCAAAGTTTATTCCTGGATTGGCGGCGACCGTCCTTCGGATGTTGCTCAGAACGCCAAAGACGTCATGGCGCGTGGGTTTGAGGCGATCAAACTGAACGGCTGTGAGGAAATGCAGATCGTCGACACGAATGCGAAAGTCGATGCGGCGGTTGAGACCATCGCAACCATTCGCGATGCCGTAGGGTACGATCTGGGCATCGGCGTGGATTTCCCCGGCCGCGTTCAAAAGCCAATGGCAAAGGTTTTGGCCAAAGAGCTGGAACAGTTCCGCCTGATGTTCATTGAGGAACCGGTGCTCTCTGAAAACAAAGAAGCGCTGCGCGATATTGCAAACCACATTGCGACCCCGATTGCATTGGGCGAACGGTTGTATTCTCGCTGGGATTTCAAATCCGTGCTTCAGGATGGCTATGTGGACATCCTGCAGCCCGACCTATCCCATGCTGCTGGTATCACGGAATGCCGAAAAATCGCGACAATGGCAGAGGCCTATGACGTCGCTCTCGCACCGCATTGCCCACTGGGTCCAATTGCGCTGGCGGCATGTCTGCAAGTTGATGCGGTGTCCCACAACGCGTTTATTCAGGAACAATCTCTGGGCATTCACTACAACAAGTCCAATGACATCTTGGACTACCTCGTGAACAAAGACGTCTTCAAATATGAAGACGGCATGGTTGCGATCCCGGATGGCCCTGGCTTGGGCGTTGAGATCGACGAAGAATACGTGATTGAACGCGCGAAAGAAGGCCATCGCTGGCGCAACCCGGTCTGGCGTCACGCCGACGGTTCTGTCGCCGAGTGGTAATCCGCTCCGATTAAGACAAAAAGAAAGCGGCCTCAAACGGGCCGCTTTTTTCTTTCGCGCTTAGGCTCTGGTTACTTCTTGCGAAGACGGATCACCACATCCACCTTGGAAATCTCAGCGCCCTCAGGCACATCCGGCAAAGACTTGATTTCCAACTGTTCTGCCGGAGCGTCGGTCAATACGCGCTCGTCTTCCCAGAAAAAATGTGGGTGATCATGGGTGTTGGTGTCAAAATAGCTTTTGGAACCGTCAACAGTGATTTCCTGCATCAGTCCCGCGTCACAGAACGCACGCAACGTGTTGTAAACGGTCGCCAAAGACACGCTTTCACCGCGATCTTGGACCTTCGCATACAGGCTCTCTGCGGTTACGTGACGATTGCGACCATCGCCCACAAGCATTTCTGCAAGCGCCACCCTTTGCCGGGTCGGGCGCACGCCGCCGTCCGTCAACCACTGGGTTCCAATCTTTACCGGGTCGGTATTCATCTGCCTAAGCCTGTCGTAATGATCTCCTAATACTAAGAGCACATAGCAATGAATTCAATTGCAAATCATTTTCATCTAGGTTTGCTCCAACGACCTCATTTTTTCCAAGCCAATTCACCTTAGGTCACCTTGTAGCACCCCCTGCCCTTGCACCTGCTGCGATCCGGGTGATAGAGGGAAAGAAAGACCGATAATCAAGAGGGGGCATGCCTGCATGGCCGATTTTCCAACCAGCTTCGACAAAGAGGACCTACTCAAATGCGCCCGTGGCGAATTGTTTGGCCCCGGAAATGCGCAATTGCCTGCGCCTCCGATGTTGATGATGGACCGCATCACTGAGATCTCTGGTGACGGCGGCGCCCATGGCAAAGGTCATGTGCTCGCGGAATTCGACATCACCCCGGACCTTTGGTTCTTTGAATGCCACTTCCCAGGCAACCCGATTATGCCAGGTTGCCTCGGTCTAGACGGCCTGTGGCAGCTGACGGGTTTCAACCTTGGCTGGCGCGGCTGGCAAGGGCGCGGCTACGCACTGGGCGTTGGCGAAGTGAAGCTGAAAAGCATGGTACGTCCAGAAAGCAAATTGCTGACATACGAAATTGACTTCACCAAAGCGGTACAAACCCGCCGTTTGACCATGGGTGTGGCCGATGGCATCGTGAAAATCGATGGCGAGGTGGCCTATGAGGTCAAAGACATGAAGGTTGCCCTGTCTGAAGCGTAAAGCCTGCGGCGTTAGGCCGAAGGCATTAGCCACAAGAATTTACTGCGGTTGTTACTAAGGAGTACACGCATGCGTCGAGTTGTCGTCACCGGTCTGGGCATTGTCAGCTCAATCGGCAATAACGCGGAAGAAGTTGTCGCCAGCCTTAAGGCGGGTAAATCTGGCATCGAAGCCAGCCCTGAGATGGTGGAACACGGGTTCCGTAGCCAGATCGCAGGTACGCTAAAGATCGACGTTTCCGAACATGTCGACAAACGCACGCTCCGCTTTATGGGTCCCGGCGCTGCATACGCGCATATCGCGATGTCTCAGGCGATTGCCGATGCAGGTCTTTCTGAAGAGAACGTTGTAAACGAGCGCACCGGCCTTGTGGCAGGTTCTGGTGGCCCTTCGACTTCGGCCATGCTGACAGCGCACCAAACTGTCGCGAAAACCGGCGCGACCAAGCGGATTGGGCCATTCGCAGTTCCAAAATGCATGAGCTCGACCATTTCAGCAAACCTCGCAACGGCGTTCAAAATCAAAGGGATCAACTATTCGATCACCTCCGCTTGCTCGACATCCCTGCACTGCATTGGCAACGCCGCAGAGCAGATCATGATGGGCAAACAGGACGTTATGTTTGCCGGTGGCGGCGAAGAACTTGATTGGACCCTGTCCTGCCTGTTTGACGCTATGGGCGCGATGTCTTCGAAAAAGAATGACGAACCGACCAAAGCCTCTCGTGCCTTTGACCAAGATCGCGATGGTTTTGTGATCACCGGCGGCGGCGGCATTGTGGTTCTGGAAGATCTGGAGCACGCGCTGGCGCGTGGCGCAAAGATTTACGCGGAAGTCACTGGCTTTGCAGCCACATCTGATGGTCACGACATGGTGGCCCCATCTGGTGAAGGCGGAGAACGCGCAATGCGTCTTGCCCTGCAAACGCTGCCGGAAGGTCGCAAGGTCAGCTACATCAACGCGCATGGCACATCTACGCCGGTCGGTGACGTTGGCGAAGTTGAAGCGGTGCGTCGCGTGTTTGGTGAAGGCTCTGTGCCTCCGATCAGCTCTACCAAATCCATGACCGGTCACGGTCAAGGTGCGGCGGGTGCGATGGAAGCCATCTTCTGCCTTCTGATGCTGGACAACGATTTCATCACCCCATCCATCAACGTAGAAACCTTGGCTGAGGGCATCAACGAAGGTGAGATCGCGACTGAATATGTTGAGAACGCGGGCCTTGATAGCGTCATGACAAATAGCTTTGGCTTTGGCGGAACGAATGGTTCGATGATCTTGTCGAAGTACAACGGTTAAGCAAGGAAGACTGGAATGTCCGAACAGCTAAAGGGTAAACGCGGCCTGATTATGGGCGTCGCAAATGAGCGTTCTATTGCATGGGGCATCGCCAAAGCCATGGCAGATGCGGGTGCCGAATTGGCTTTCACCTATCAGGGCGAAGCCTTTGGTAAACGGCTAGAGCCGCTTGCAGCTTCAGTCGGCAGCGACTTTATGGTTGATGTGGACGTCACGGATGATGCGTCTTTGGACACTGCTTTTGCGCAACTGAACGAGCGTTGGGACAGCATCGATTTTGTGGTTCACGCCATTGCGTATTCTGACAAGAACGAGCTGACCGGGCGTTTCCTCGATACAAGCCGTGCGAATTTCAAAAACTCCATGGATATCTCAGCCTACTCTTTCATCGAAGTCGCACGCCGTGCCTACCCAATGATGAAAGACAATGGCGGCACGCTGCTGACGTTGACTTATGGCGGTTCAAACCGTGTGACACCGAACTACAACGTGATGGGTGTTGCCAAAGCCGCGCTGGAAAGCGCGACACGTTATTTGGCAAACGACTTGGGTCCAGAAGGTATCCGGGTGAACGCGATTTCACCGGGCCCGATGAAAACCCTTGCAGGCGCGGCAATCGGTGGCGCGCGCAAGACCTATAAGCACACGGATCAAAACGCGCCGCTGCGGTCTAACGCAACCTTGGAAGCGGTTGGCGGCACAGCCGTGTACCTCGCTTCAGACGCAGGCGCTTGCACAACTGGTGAGATCATTCGTGTGGATGGCGGGTACCACGTTCTTGGCATGCCGCAGCAAGAGCACCTGTAAACCGCGACATTTCAAAACAAAAAAGCCGGGCACTTCGCCCGGCTTTTTTGTGTCTGTCTATCAGAGAATTAGCAGCAACCGCAGCCGCCACCTTCGCCATCAGTACCGCACTCAGATGTTCCGTTGATGCTGACCAGTTCCAGAGCGAAGGTCAGGTCTTTGCCCGCCAAATCATGGTTCGCATCTAGCGTCACGGTTTGGTCGTCAAACTTGACAATCTTCACCGGCATGACGTGCCCATCTGGCGACTGCATTTGAAGCACAAGACCTGCCTCGACCGGGATTTCCGCAGGAATCTGCGCGCGTGGCACGTCTTGCACCATCTCTGGCTGAAACTCACCATATGCATCTGCACAAGGAATGGTGACGGTCTTCTTTTCACCCACGGCCATGCCAGTCACACCATCATCAAAGCCTTTGATGACCATGCCGGAACCCAGCTTGAATTCTAGCGGTTCGCGGCCCTCTGAGCTGTCAAAAACCGTGCCATCTGCAAGGGTGCCTGTGTAGTGAATGCGAACGCTATCGCCTGATGTTGCCGCTGTCATTTTTGGTATCCTAACCTAAGCTCTCGCCCAAAATGCTTGATTTACTTGGGCACAATCGGCGGCACACTACTCTGAACACCCATCAAAGCCAACCAGATGATTGACATTCCCCGTGGGCGCTTCAATCTGAGGCAAGGAGGAGCCAGCAGATGACCATCACCACATGTATCTTTGACGCCTACGGCACGTTGTTTGATGTGTCAGCAGCGGCGCGTGAAGCTGCGCAAGAACCTGGGTTTGAGGCACTATCAGAGACGTGGCCAAAAGTGGCGTCAGATTGGCGATTGAAGCAATTGCAATACACCTGGCTGCGCGCCATCACAAAAGAACACACGGATTTCTGGAGAGTGACCCAAGACGGTCTGGATTGGGCGCTGGAGGCCTCCGGTTTGCAGAGTGACCCAAAAATCAGAGAACGTCTTCTGCAACTCTATTGGGAGCTTGCCGCCTACCCTGAAGTGCCGGCAATGCTAAAAGCGCTCAAGGACAAAGGTTTGAACACAGCAATCCTGTCCAATGGGGAACCCAAAATGCTGCAAGCCGCCGTCGATAGCGCCGGAATTAACGATGTCTTGGATGACAGTTTGAGTGTCGAAGACGTTGGCATTTTCAAACCCGACGCGCAGGTCTACGAGCTGGTTCTCAAGCATTTCAACTGTACACCCGATCAGGTGCTCTTTGCCTCCTCCAATGGCTGGGATGCAGCGGGTGCCACTGGATTTGGCTTTCAAACCGTTTGGGTCAATCGCGCGAGCGAGCCGGTTGATCGCTTGCCCCACCGGCCACAGCATATATTATCGGATCTCACAGATATCCCCGCCCTTGCGGCGCAGTGACGGACAGCAAATGCCCAATTTTGAAACCACCGACGGCCTGACGCTTTATTTTTCTGATCAGGGCGAAGGTCTCCCGGTGCTATGCCTTTCCGGTCTCAGCAGAAACTCTAATGATTTCAGCTATATCGATGGCCACCTTGATGGCGTGCGCCTGATCAAGATGGATTACCGAGGCCGGGGTCGCTCTGATTGGGACAAAGACTACGCCTCCTACAATATCCCGCGCGAAAGCATGGATGCGTTGGAATTGATGGACCATCTCGGGATCGTGCAATTCGCGCTGCTTGGCAGTTCTCGAGGAGGGCTCTGCGCCATGGCGATTGGCGCGATGGCCAAGCACCGTTTGTTGGGTGTTGCCTTCAACGATATTGGCCCGGAGATCGATCCGCGCGGCTTGGCCGTCATCAACGATTACCTCGGCCGACCACCTGTCTGGAAAACGCTGAAAGAAGCGAGCAAAAAGCGGCCCAAGGTAATGGTCGGTTTTGACAATGTGCCCGCGTCGCGCTGGCGCGAAGAGATCGAACATCTTTACCGTCAAACCGATAAAGGCCTGGGTCTAACCTATGACCCCAAGTTGCGGGATGCGGTGCTTGAAGCCGGTGTCCAACAAGTGCCAGACCTTTGGCCCTTCTATGAGGTATTTTCCGATATCCCTGTTGCGGTGCTGCGCGGTGAACACTCCAACATCTTAGCCCCGGATTGCTTTGAAAAAATGGGCGCCACCCTGCCCCACGCCATCACCGTCGAAGTCAAAGACCGCGGGCATATCCCATTCCTGGATGAACCCGAATGCGTCGACGCTTTGCGCCAGTGGGTCGATCAAATCAAAGCTTAACCCCCTGACAAAATCCGTCGTTTGGGGGTGCGAACCAAGTGTTCTCCCCTTTGTTGCAGGCAATCGCTACGCTACATCTGATGCAAACAACCTGATCCAAGGTGCGAAATGACCCAGTTCACGATTGCCTCTTTCAATGTCAAAAACCTGATTGGTGCTGACAAAGAATATTACAAGTTTCAAAGCTATACATCGGAAGAATACGCTTGGAAGGTGGATTGGATGGCGGATCAATTGCTGTCCATGGATGCCGACATTGTTGGTTTTCAAGAGATCTTTGAAGAAGACGCACTGCGTGATGTCATCAATGAGACGGAGCGGCGCGGCGCGGAACTCAACGATGCCGTCATTCCCGGACGCGACAAACGCTATCATCGCAAAGCCATTTTCAAGAAGCTTGGGTTTGATGGTTATGGCGATGCTGCTTTGGCCTTTGCACCTAATGTGAATGACACCGGCCTTGCTGGCCAACGACGCCCCGGCGTCGCGGTTCTCAGCCGGTTTGGTTTCGCAGAGGATCCTGAAATCATTCAGGAGCTGGATCAGCCGATCACCATCCCATTCCAAGAACTTGGTGGCGGTGATGCCGGTGGGTTCACCATCAGCAAGATCAGTCGACCGATCCTCAAAGTGCGCATCCCGGTGGGTGATCAGGTGATCACGGTCTTTAACTGCCACCTGAAATCCAAACTGGGGGAGCACATCACCCCGGAAGGCGCAGGTTTTGCGCCAGAAGCCGATCTTACGAAATATGATGCGGTGGGCCGCGCTTTGGGTTCCATGCGCGCGGCTGTCCGGCGCATGGCCGAGGCTTGGGTCTTACGCAAAGCCATTGTGGAAGAGCTGCAAAAGGGCCGTCCAGTCATGGTGACCGGCGACTTCAATGATGGCGAACATGCGGTGAGTTCCGAGATCATTTCCGGTGAGACACCCTTCAAGAACTACGCTTGGATGTTGCGCCATGACGCGGAGACCCCACGGGATCGCTATAGCGAGGAAGAAGACGCTCAGATCCGCAAAGAGATGTTGAAACTACAGCTCACGCCAGCAGAAAAGTTCTTTGTTCGCAAAAGCTTGCGCGACATGGTTTACACAACAGCGTTTGGCGGTGTGCATGAAAGCATTGACCAGATTTATCTCAGCAACCACTTCCATCCTGACAATGCTGCGCGTATTGGAGAGATGGATTACTTCAGCGTGTTCAATGACCATCTGACCGATGGCAGCCACCCGGAAGCGCCCTACAACAAGCTTGCATCCGATCATGGACAAATCATAGCCCATATGCGGATTGGTAAGGCAGGATAAGACCGACACATGGACTTCACGGCAGCGAGTTTCGCCACCAACACCATTCAATCCGGCCCGGAAGACGGAGCGCCTTTGGTGCTATTACACTCATTGGGCGGCGATCTTTCGACATGGGACCCGGTGCTTCCGCAGCTCCCAGAAACGTTGCGCATTGTTCGAATAAACCTTCGTGGTCATGGCAAAACCGAGTGCCCACCGCCGCCATATTCCATGGGGTCGATGATCCGCGAGGTCGAGCAATCGCTTGATAACCAGAACATCCGCGATGCGGTGGTGGTTGGCATTGGCCTTGGCGGTTTGGTAGCGCAAGGGCTGGCGGTGAAACGGCTGGATCAGGTGCGCGCATTGGTGTTGGTGAACACAGCAGCCAAACTAGGGCATCCGCCCCATTGGCAGGCAATGATCGATGAGATCAACGGCGGCGGAAAATCCGACCTCGCCAAACGCTTGATGCCCCTCTGGTTCCACCGTGCCGCTTTGAAGGACGGGCTAGAGGGCCCCGCCCTCGATGTTTTCGAGCAGACGAATTCAGAAGGTCTCGCCGGTGCTTTGGACGCCATCAAAGGCACGGACTTTTACACGCCCACAGCGGGCCTACGCCTGCCTTGCCTTGGCATCGCCGGTGCCGAGGACCGTTTCGTCCCAAATGACATGACACGCGAGACAACCAGCCTGATCCCCGGCTCTGACTTCGTGTTGCTACGTAAGTCAGGCCACCTGCCACCACAGGATCAGCCAGAGGCCTTTGCATTGCACCTGACGGAATTTCTAGTACGTATCGGCCACGCTTCATCTGCGCCCACCTAGAAGGATCACAGCCCATGGCCGCCAGCGTTTTTGACAGTCCGATGTTTGCCAAATCCTATCCCACGGGAGAGGCGGCACGGCTCTTTTCCGACAGTGCAGCGGTGCGCGCGATCTTGTTGGTGCTGGGCAGTCTGGCAAAGGCGCAAGGCAGCCTTGGTGTTGCCCCGGAAGACAGTGCGTTTTTTATTCACCGCAGCTCAATGGAAGTGCAAATCGATCCGGCTGGGTTGGACCTGCTGAATGATGGATTTGCCGGCGCTGTCACCAAAGCATTTCAAAAGGCGATGGAAGCGCCAGAACACGCGCAGTTCATTCAGTATGAGGTTGCCGCCGACCAAATTGAAGCGGCTGGCCTTGCACTACGCATGCGGCAGTTTCTGACCTACTGCGCCAAACGTTTGCAAGAGAGCCCGTTTGAGGCTGAAAGCTTGGTAAAACAGCTTGAGACAGTGAAGTCCGAAACCATCGGCTTGTACATCACAACTGATCAGAAGGTCGCCGAAGCTGTCTCTGACGCACTGCGACTAAAGGTGCTTTCAGAACCGTTGGAGATTTCACCCATCGCTGAGATCGCCCAGACCATCGTGGCATTCATCGTACAATCTGTCCCCAACAACCCGCGCCTACAACAGTTAGACGCGTTTGCGAACGCACTCGCGCAAGCGTTGAAGGACAATCCGCAGCCAATGGCTCCGCTTTGTCTCCCGCAACTTTGCCTAAGCGCAGCCGCAGCTCTTGAATTGGTGGCAGGTCCGTCCCAAGCTGACTGACGATTGATCGCGAAGGGTAAGGACGGAAAGCATTGGCAGCGACATCTGAAACCCTACGTGACCAATTCCCGGAAGCGTTTGAGAACTGGTTTGCCAGCAAGGGCTGGTCCATCCATCCCCATCAACAAGAGATGCTCGCCCGCGCGAATGAGCCTTCATTAATGCTCATCGCCCCGACAGGCGGCGGTAAAACCCTTGCGGGGTTCCTGCCCACGCTTGTTGACCTCGCAGAGCAACCACATGAGGGCATGCACACATTGTATGTGTCGCCGCTAAAAGCGCTGGCCGCAGACATCAAACGCAATCTGCGCACGCCTGTGGATGAGATGGGTCTGAACATCCGAATTGAGGACCGCACCGGAGACACGTCTTACACTCAAAGACGACGTCAGCGGGCGGACCCGCCTCATATTTTGCTGACTACGCCGGAGAGTCTGGCCTTGATGACCAGCTATGAGGATGCCGCGCGCACCTTTCAAGGACTGAAACGCGTGGTGGTCGATGAAATCCATGCGCTGGCGGACAGCAAGCGCGGCGACCAACTGATGCTGGCTTTAGCCCGGCTTCAACAGATTTGCCCAGACCTGCGCCGGGTCGGCCTCTCGGCCACAGTCGACAAGCCCGAAGAAATCGCAGGCCTTTTGGCGAAGCAGCCAGACCCTTGCACTATCCTGCGCGCGGACCCCGGCCCTGATCCTGACATCCAGATGCTGACAACCAACGAGCCGCCCCCTTGGTCTGGCGGCGGGGCGGCCTATGCGATCCCGGCCGTGCTCGAACAGATTAAACAACACAACACGACGCTGATTTTTCACAACACACGCGCTCAAGCAGAGATTTTCTTTCACAATCTCTGGCTTGCCAATGAGGAAGGTCTGCCCATCGGCATCCACCACGGGTCGCTGGATCGAGACCAGCGGCTGAAGGTAGAAGCCGCAATGGTGCGCGGAGATCTTCGCGCGATTGTTTGTACCGGCAGCCTAGATCTGGGCATAGACTGGGGCGACGTGGACCTTGTGATCCAGATCGGCGCCCCTAAAAATGTGAAACGCTTGGTGCAAAGGATCGGTCGCGCCAACCACCGTTACAACGCGCCCTCCAAGGCCCTGCTGGTGCCTGCAAATCGGTTTGAGGTTGTCGAATGCACCGCTGCACTTCAAGCGGTTCTGGACCAGGACCTTGATGGCGAGACCCGCGGTCCCGGCCCTCTCGATGTCTTGTGCCAGCATATCCTCCTCCGCGCGGCTTCTGGCCCCTTCTTGGCCGATGATCTTTTTTCAGAAATGACCTCGGTCGGCGCTTACACGGATCTGGACCGGGAGACGTTTGACGCCTGCCTAGATTTCTGTGCGACCGGAGGCTACGCCCTGCGGGCCTATGACCAATGGCAGCGGTTGAAACAGGCACCTGACGGGAGCTGGCACCTGCGCGATCCGCGGGCGGCATCCAAGATTCGTATGAATGCGGGGACAATCCAAGACGCGGATCTTCTCAAAGTCCGTATGAAACGCAGCCGAGGTGGGAAGCCCTTAGGTGAAGTCGAAGAAGCCTTTGCAGCATCGCTACTGCCCGGCGACACGTTCCTGATCGGCGGCCAGATCGTAAAATACGAAGGCCTGCGAGAAATGACCGTTGAGGTCAGCAAAGACGCCCGCAAAAAACCCAAAGTGGCTGTGTTCTCGGGGACCAAATTCTCCACGTCCACGCAATTATCGCAACGGATTTTGCGCCTGTTTCAACAGCACGACTGGCCAGAACTCCCTAGCCACACCGCAGAGTGGTTGTCCTTGCAGCGCCATGTGTCTCGCTTGCCAGAACCGGGACGTTTGCTGATCGAGAGCTTCCCCCATAACAGCCGTCAGCACATCTGTGTCTATGGTTTTGCCGGGCGCAACGCGCAGCAGACATTGGGGCTGTTGCTTACCAAACGCATGGAGGACCTGGGCCTTGCGCCCCTTGGGTTTGTGTCCACAGATTACGCAACATTGATCTGGGGGCTCGATGAAGTGACGGACCCAAGCGCCCTGCTCAATCGCGATGCGATCCACGCAGGGCTTGAAGGTTGGCTTGCAGGCAACGCGTTGATCAAGCGCACCTTCAGAGGTGTCGCAACGATTGCTGGGCTGATTGAACGCAACACGCCGGGCCAACGGAAATCCGGGCGGCAGGCAACGTTTTCCAGCGATATTCTCTATGACACCCTGCTGAAATATGACCCGGATCATCTCTTGATGCGCATAACGCGAGAGGAAGCCATGCGTGGTCTCGTGGATTTCTCGCGCATTGAAGAAATGCTGGATCGTGTCGAGGATCGGATCGATCTTGTCCGGCTCGACCGAGTAACGCCGCTGGCCGCGCCACTTCTGTTGGAAGTTGGCAAAGTATATGTGGGCGAAAGCGCAGAAGAGCGGTTACTCGAGGAGGAAGAAGCCGCGTTGATGAAAGCTGCGGGGCTTGCGTAGGCCGCAGCCCTAAAGCCTTGTCTTACCGTTGGAATCGCGCCACCAATACTGACATGAAAACCGTAGATTTCTCTTTGGCTGGCGTTCAGCTGACCGCGCTGGGGTCTGGCGCGCTCTGGTGGCAGGACAAACGCCTCTTATGCGTCTCCGACCTTCATCTTGGGAAATCCGAACGGATCTCGCGCCGGGGCGGCGCAGCCCTGCCCCCATATGACACTCGCGACACGCTTATTCGATTGGAGCAAGATCTGCGGTTTACCAATGCCGAAACGGTGGTTTGTCTCGGAGACAGTTTCGACGATTTGGACGTGCTGGACGCCATGCCGGAAAGCGAAAGCAATTGGATCAACCGACTTCAAGCCGGACGTCGTTGGGTCTGGATCGAGGGCAACCATGATCCCGGGGCAGTGGAACTGCCCGGCAGTCACTTGTCCGAGCTATTGCAGCCGCCACTGACCTTCCGCCATATTGCCAAGGCGGGTGATAGCGGTGAAATCTCTGGCCATTACCATCCCAAAGTACGTGTGCAAACGCGCCTGCGCGGCATTTCGCGCCCTGCGTTCCTATTTGATGCAGATCGGGTGATCATGCCGGCATACGGGACTTATACGGGCGGGTTACGCAGCACAGAGGCCGTATTGGAAGATCTCATGCGGCCTGAAGCGAAAGCAATCGTTACAGGGCAGACGCCTCGGATTGTACCTTTGCCGCGGACCCTACGTCGCTAGAGCACTCCGGCAGCTTTTGAGCATCCACATTCTCACGATATTTACGGCTCACCGGAACAACTTCACCATTGTTGAGAACCACTGAGATTTTGCCGCTCGCTTTTCTAACTGAAACCATGACGTCAAGTGGCACCCAATGAGAGCGGTGAACGCAGACGCCATCGACCCCATCCATCTCTAGGATCGCGTCGCGCAGGCGCATGCGGATCTTATGCTCGCCCGTTTCAGTACGCACATGCACAAAATGATCATTGGCTGACAATCGATAGACCCGACCATGGGCGCCAGACGGTAATCTTTGAAACAATCGTGGCTCTGGCGATGTCTCGGACGGCGTGGGTACCACAATCTGGATCGGGCTCGACCTGTTCTCTTGCGCATTTTTTTCTATGGCTTGTGAAAACATGAAACGCCCCAAGATGACCGAGAAAAAAACAAACCCAACCCAACCTAGCAATGACAAATAGGATGGACCGTCGGCAAAGTCATAAACCCAATGGCTCAGGGCAAATACGTCTGTTGCGATAAAGAAAGTGCCCAATGTGCCGGCCATCATACGGCTTAGCGTGGTCTCTTCAAATCCCAGCGTGCATCGTGTCAACGCATAGGCGAGGTATCCAAGAAGGATTGAGCTGGTGGTCACAGAGGTCCAGTAAATTGCGAGCTGGACCGACGTCATTTCCTCAAAGGTCCCAAACGGACCAGACAAAACCGTCAACAAGGTTGCAACAACCCAAATTGAAAGAGTCAGCTTAGAAAAAAGCGTTTTGTAGGTGTCTTTAAATGTTTCAATCATCGTCTTTTGTCGAAACGCTTTCTGCACATCATCGCACCACCTTAATCTATCACTGGTCATTGGATAAGAGCGTTTCTCACGAAATAAAATCTTCGTGAGAAAACTCTTCGAATCCCCATAAAAAAAACGCCGCTGCAGAGCAACGGCGTTTTTTATTGATATTAAGGCGGTTTACGCTGTCAAACCTTCTGGCTCAGCCAAGCCGTTTGCCCGGCAGCAAGCCGTCACTGTGTTTGCCAAAAGGCAAGCAATGGTCATTGGGCCAACACCGCCCGGCACAGGTGTAATTGCACCGGCACGCTCTGCGCAGGACGCGTAATCCACGTCGCCAACCAATTTGTTTTTACCATCGCGTTCGATGCGGTTGATACCCACGTCGATTACTGTCGCGCCTTCTTTGATCCAATCACCGGGCACCATTTCAGGGCGGCCCACGGCGGCAACAACGATGTCAGCGCGGCGGACAACGTCTGGCAAGTCTTTTGTGCGCGAGTGTGCGATTGTCACTGTGCAGCTATCGCCCAGCAAAAGCTGCGCCATCGGTTTGCCGACGATGTTGGAGCGACCGATCACTACCGCGTCCATTCCAGACAGGGAACCATGGTAGTCACGTAGCATCATCAAGCAGCCCAGCGGTGTGCAAGGCACCATGGATTTCTGACCGGTGCCAAGCAATCCAACGTTGGAAATGTGGAAACCATCCACGTCTTTTTCAGGCGCAATGGAATTGATGATGAGATCTTCGTTCAGGTGTCTTGGCAATGGAAGCTGAACAAGAATTCCGTGTACCGCCGGATCGTTGTTCAGTTTCTCAACAACCGCCAGCAGGTCCGCCTCAGATGTATCCGCGTCCAGCTTGTGCTCATAGCTGTTCATGCCGGTTTCAACAGTCTGTTTGCCTTTTGAACGCACATAGACCTGAGAGGCCGGATCTTCGCCAACCAAAACCACCGCCAAGCCTGGGGTAATACCGTGTTCTTCTTTCAGGCGCGCCACATGACCCGCGACCTTTTCGCGTACAGTGGCGGCGAAGGCTTTGCCGTCGATAATTTTTGCAGTCATCACTCTCTCCTACGCACCCACACTAACTGATGGGAAAGCGTTATTTTCGGCCCAGACCGGTTTCTTCCCGGGTGATGGACCAGTCGATCAATTGACGCCAAAGCTGTTCCACCAAATCGGGGTCTAAACCCTCGGTTTCAGCGACACGCCTTGCGTTGTTGACAACTTCTTCTACGCGCTCGGGAATGCGGGCTGGCCAGCCATTGCCTTGCTTCAGTTCAGTCGCCCGGTCGATGTACCCTGCCCGCTCTTTAAGAAGCTCCACCAAAGTCTTGTCCAAAGCGTCGATGCCCAAACGGACCTCTTCCATTGATGAACAATCTTGCGGTTTTTTGGGTGTGGTCATCTGTATCTCCTGCGGCCCGAAAGCTCACGGACCGCAGTAATCTTATTAGGCTCTTAGAACAAGCCTTCGATCTGACCTTCTTCGTTCAGACGGATCGATTCTGACGCTGGTTTGCGTGGCAGACCCGGCATGGTCATGATCTCACCGCAGACCACGACGATAAAGCCCGCACCGGCAGAGAGGCGAACCTCACGTACTGGAACAGAGTGGCCAACCGGCGCACCGCGCAAGTTTGGATCGGTGGAGAAGCTGTATTGAGTCTTCGCCATGCAAACCGGCAGGTTGCCGTAACCTGCATCTTCCCATTCGCGCAATTGGTTGCGGATTTTTTGGTCAGCCAGAACTTCGTCTGCGCGGTAGATGCGCTTCGCGATGGTTTCGACTTTTTCAAAGAGCGGCATGTCATCTGGGTAGATTGGCGCGAACGCTGCTGCACCGGAGTCAGCCAGAGCCACAACTTTTTCCGCCAGTTCCGCAGAACCTTCAGAGCCCAATTCCCAGTGACGGGACAGAACCGCTTCAACCCCGTGAGTTGCCACGTAGTCTTTGACTGCCTGCACTTCCGCTTCGGTGTCGGTGACGAAGTGGTTAATCGCAACGACAACTGGGACGCCGAAGGACTTCACGTTCTCGATGTGACGGCCCAAGTTCGCGCAGCCGTTTTCAACCGCTTCGACGTTTTCCGCGCCAAGGTCAGCTTTCGCAACGCCACCGTTCATCTTCATCGCGCGAACGGTCGCAACCAGAACCACCGCGTCAGGCGCAATGCCTGCTTTGCGGCACTTGATGTTCATGAACTTCTCTGCACCAAGGTCGGCGCCAAAGCCCGCTTCGGTCACAACATAGTCTGCCACTTTCAGCGCAGTCTTGGTCGCGATGACAGAGTTACAGCCGTGCGCGATGTTCGCGAATGGACCGCCGTGAACAAACGCTGGGTTGTTTTCCAGAGTTTGTACAAGGTTTGGCTGCATCGCGTCTTTCAGCAGAACGGTCATTGCGCCTTCTGCTTTGATGTCGCGGCAGTAAACCGGTGTCTTGTCGCGACGGTAAGCAACGATGATGTCGCCCAAGCGCTTTTCAAGGTCTTGCAAGTCGTTTGCCAGACACAGGATCGCCATAACCTCAGAGGCCACAGTGATGTCAAAGCCGGTCTCACGTGGGAAACCGTTAGAAACGCCACCCAAAGACGCAGTGATCTGACGCAGCGCACGGTCGTTCATGTCAACAACACGACGCCATGCAACGCGGCGGATGTCGATCTCTTGCTCGTTGCCCCAATAAATGTGGTTGTCGATCATTGCAGACAGCAAAGAGTGAGCGGAGGTGATCGCGTGGAAGTCACCTGTGAAGTGCAGGTTCATTTCTTCCATAGGCACAACCTGCGCCATACCGCCACCAGCAGCACCACCCTTCATACCGAAGTTCGGACCCAAGGACGCTTCGCGAATACAAACCATCGCGTTTTTGCCAATGCGGTTCAGGCCGTCACCCAGACCAACCGTGGTGGTGGTTTTACCTTCACCCGCCGGGGTCGGGTTGATCGCTGTAACGAGGATCAGCTTACCATCTTCTTTGTCTTTGACAGAGTTGATGAAGTCCTGGCTGACCTTCGCCTTATCATGGCCGTAAGGCAGCAGGTCGTCATTAGACATGCCAATTTTCGCGCCAATCTCTTGGATCGGTTGCTTGTTCGCTTCGCGTGCGATTTCGATATCTGTTTTGTAGGCCATAACCGCATTTCTCCTTCGGTGCGCCGTGTCTTACCTAATGAGTACCGCGGGATTCTAGACCAGCAGGTCGCAAATCCGACATTTCGAAGAGAAGTTACGTCGCAAATCAAATGCAATGTCGCGGATTGGAAACTTCGCGCATCATTTGCGAAAACCCTAACACTTTAAGGGATTTATTAAAAAACAAACCCCGGAGATGGGTATCTCCGGGGTCCGCAATGTCGTTTTTTACCTATTAGGCTGTCGGTTCGGGCTCCATGCCACCGTCACCGGACTTGCCCCGGGGCTTGGTCTTGGGAATCGCTGTCAAAGAAGGCTTATCTTCTTTCTCCGGCGTTCCGCCTTCGTCGTCATCGGACTGTGGAGGCTCGCCATTCATCACGCGCTTGATCTCTTCACCCGTCAGGGTTTCGTATTCCAGCAAACCTTGCGCCAGACGTTCCCACTCGTCTTTGTGCTTGGTCAGCAATTCAAACGCTGTGTCATAGCCTTCTTGGATGAAGCGTTTTACTTCTTCCTCAATCAGCTCTTTTGTATTCGCGGAAACAGAGAAGCCTGCGGTGTTGCCAGAGTAGCCTTCATGTGCCTCGGCATAGTCGATGTTACCGACTTTATCAGACATGCCCCAACGCAGAACCACCGCACGTGCCAGCTGGCTGGCTTGCATGATGTCGCCCGCAGGGCCGTTAGACACGTGGTCTTCCCCGTATTTCAAAATTTCAGCTGCTTTACCCGCCATGGTCATGGCCAGTTTCTGCTCACATTCATTCTTGTGATAGTTCAGACGATCCATTTCAGGCAGGGACACAACCATACCCAATGCGCCACCGCGTGGGATGATGGTCGCTTTATATACCGGATCACATTCAGGCAGTTTCAGACCCACAACCGCGTGGCCCGCTTCGTGGTAAGCCGTCTTCTCTTTCTGATCCTGCGTGAGAACCATAGAGCGACGCTCTGCCCCCATCATCACCTTGTCTTTGGCGGATTCAAAATCCTCCATTGTGACAAAGCGGCGACCGACACGCGCAGCCATCAATGCTGCCTCATTCACGAGGTTCGCGAGGTCCGCACCAGAGAAGCCAGGTGTACCACGCGCGATAATGCGCAGATCAACGTCAGGGCCCAGTGGCGTCTTGCGCGCATGCACGCCCAAGATTTTCTCACGGCCTTTGATGTCAGGGTTTCCGACGGTCACGTTCCGGTCAAAACGACCTGGACGCAGCAGCGCAGGGTCCAACACGTCTTTACGGTTGGTCGCTGCGAGGATGATCACGCCTTCGTTCGCTTCAAAGCCGTCCATCTCAACCAGCAATTGGTTCAGCGTTTGCTCGCGTTCGTCATTACCACCGCCGTAGCCTGCACCACGGTGACGGCCGACAGCGTCGATTTCGTCGATGAACACAATACAAGGCGCGTTCTTCTTGGCTTGTTCAAACATGTCACGGACACGGGATGCACCCACACCCACAAACATTTCAACAAAGTCGGAACCAGAGATGGTGAAGAATGGCACACCCGCCTCACCCGCGATCGCGCGTGCCAGCAAGGTTTTACCAGTACCCGGAGGGCCCACCAGCAATGCGCCTTTCGGGATTTTACCGCCAAGACGAGAGAATTTCTGCGGATTGCGCAGGAATTCAACGATTTCTTCCAGCTCTTCTTTGGCTTCATCAATACCCGCGACATCATCAAAAGTCACACGGCCATGCTTTTCGGTCAGCATCTTGGCTTTGGATTTGCCAAAGCCCATTGCGCCACCTTTGCCGCCGCCTTGCATGCGGTTCATGAAGTAGATCCACACACCGATCAGCAGCAGGAATGGCAGCAAGCTCAGAATAAAGGCCTGAAGGCCGGACTGTTCCTGAGATTTCGCAGCAACGTTCACGTCATTGGCCAGCAATAGATCTGTGACGCGTGCATCATCTGGCGCGATGGTCACGTAGCTGGTGCCATCTGAACCGCTATAGATGACCTTCTCGCCATCAAGTGTCACGTTTGTGACCGCGCCATCTTCCACGGCGTCCACAAATTCAGAATAGGCGATATCGCGGCTCTGTAGCGTGCTGTTGTTACCACTGAACAAGTTGAACAGGGCCAAAATCAGCAGGATGAGCACAACCCAAAATGCAATATTGCGTGCGTTGCCCAAGGCAATTCTCCTCAAAGTCGATTGCAACTGGTCCTAACACAGCTGCTATCGGTCATAAATAGCCATCAAAGCCGCATGTTCAATGCGATAATGAATTTGCATTAAAGGCTGGCGAGAAAATCGGGCGATTTTAAGCCAGCTTCCCAAGAACTTGACGGTTCAGCAAGTGGCGCAGCGATCAACACATCTTTTTTCCAGACGCTGGGGCTACTCATCAGCGACTTACGCGGCAGCTCCGATTCTCGCCAATTTTCTAGTCCGGCAAGTGCCGGCTCTCCTAAAGGTCGCACCTGCATCCCCATTTCCCATGGACCATCCACAATCCAACGATCCCAACTGGGGGAATGCTCAACAATATCGCGCACCGCGTTATACTCTCGCGCGATGCGAATGCGGGTTTTGGTCACTGTGATCATACAGCCTGCCAATGAAAAGTTGCGGCCTTCCTGAATCGCATGATCGAGCTCTTCCACCGGCGCACGACGAGGGGCATAGTCGGCATTTGAAACCCATCTAAGCGCTTTCACAAGCAAACGGCGGCGCAGCTCTTTGGCCGCAAAAAGGAAGCCCTCTCGCTCAATCAATAAGTCGCCTTGGACTTGCGTCACCAATGCTTTGCCAAGGCACCGCGCGTCAGCTTCCAAAACTTCACGCGCATCGCGCATGTTTTGAGAAACCCGAGCAAGGCTTTCAGTCGAAATTCCAAGCCCCTCAAACGTCTCGATTGCGCGACGGATGCGCACCCGTTCAAACATTTCGTTCTCGTTTGACGGGTCCTCACGCCAATCGCGCCGATGGCGTTTCAGAAACTGCCGCAAGTCCTCGCGCGATGCTGACAGCATGGGCCGCAGAAAAGTCACCCCATGACGCTCAAACCGCGCATCCATTTCCGCGAGCCCATCCACGCCGGCCTCCCGCGCAAGCCGGATCAGAAATGTCTCGGCAACATCGTCTTGTGTATGACCGATCAGAACCACGTGTAGCTTGCGTCGTTTGGCCCATTCGCTAATCAGGCTGTAGCGCGCCTCCCGTGCCCGCTTTTGGAGGTTCCCTTCACCTTTCCAACCCGTCCATCGGGCCGTGGCATGGGGCACATTCAAAGTCGAACAGACCTTTTGGACGAATTCAGCCTCCGCTGTTGATCCCTCTCGCAGACCGTGATCAACGGTGATCGCCTCGATGCGAAAGCGTTCGCCGAGGGCCGTTGCCAGATGCAGCAACGCCATGGAGTCGCCACCACCGGATACAGCGACGCCGATCCGTGTGGCTCCAGCTTTGGCAATTTCAGATGAAAGGATCGCGAGCAGGTCGGTGTCAGACCGACCTAGCTGCATCCCAAACTCTGCATTTGGGATTTGGCTTCCGCGGCAAACTCATGCCCCGGATGGCGAATCTCCACCTCGTTCAAGGTCACGCAGGCCTCAGAGGTCTGACCCAATTTACCAAGTGCTGACCCTAGGCGGTAAAGCGCTTCTGGCGCGACACGGCTTTGGGGATAGCCTGAATAGCTTTCCAAATAAGCGCGCGCCGCGTTTGGCATCTCGCCAGCGCCTTCCAAGGCTTCGCCGCGACGCAGATGCGCCTCTGCTTCCAATGGGCTGCCCGGATAGGTCTGCGTAAATGCAGCAAATTGATCAGCCGCAACGCGGAATTCTTGGCCTTCAAGTGCCGCAAAGGCGCGTTCAAAGTCCGCCTGTTCACCTACGGCGAGTTCAGTGTTTTCCGAAGGTGTTGGATTGGCAGATGGAACTTGTTCGCCGAAATCACCGCCAAGCGTGGTGGTTTCACCCAGCTGGCTCAAATCGCCGCCCTCGAGTTCCACAAGACGGAATTCCAAGTCACCGATCCGGTTGGTCCCATCACGCACGATTTCATTCACGCGAAACTCAAGCTGTTCCGTCTTTCCGGTCAAACGCTGCATCTCTGCTTCAATTGCATCAAGACGCGTTAGCACCGAACCGCCAGACACGCTTCCCTGCGGTGCGCCAGTGGTGGAGAGTTCACGCTTCAAGCGCTGCACTTCAACATAAAGGACTGAGAGCTGCTGGCGGATATCTGCCAGCGTTTCCTCCGATTGCGCAGCAACCGAAAGCGGAGAAACAAAGCCCATAAGGGCCACAACCAAAGCCAGCGCGCGCATGGGTTCGCTCCTTTAGCTCGTCAGACCAGCAGAGATCACCGTCACCGCGCGGCGGTTCTGGGAATAGCAGGCTTCATTCGAACAGATTTCAATTGGACGTTCTTTACCGAATGTCACGGTTCTTAGGCGGCTGCTTGGGATGCCTTGGCTGAGCAAGAACTCCTTCACCGCGTTGGCGCGGCGCGCACCCAGCGCGAGGTTATACTCGCGGGTGCCCTGTTCATCAGCGTGGCCTTCGATGATCGCCATGTAATCGGCATTTGTGATCAACCAATCAGCCTGTGCCGTCAGCGTCGCACGGCCGGCGTTGGTGAGCGTGGATTGGTCCACCTCAAACAGCACCCTGTCGCCGATGGCTTGCTGGAAGTAAGCTGGGCTGGTTGGGTCGCTTACGCTGCCTGGCTCAAAACCATTGGCCCCTGCCCCAGCGCCGCCTCCGAAACCGCCTCCTAGACCGTTTGGATTGGTACAAGCGCTCAGCGCCACAAAAGCGACAAGCAGGGCGGATTTACCCAAAATACTCTTCATGATGATGCTCCCGACGTTTGCGCCTCTAGATTGTTATTTGTGTTCGGTATTACCACAGGTTGCCCCGAAATCATATGTGCAGGTGTGACGTTATTGTTGCAGTGGCGACCAGCTTGGATCTGATCCGCCGCCTTGGGTACGGACCGGCTTCAGGTTACGCCCAGAGACGTCCACCGAGTAAAGCGAAGCCGAGCCATTTGCGCCCTGCGTTTCACGGGTGAACATGATCACGCGGCCATTTGGCGACCAGGTAGGGCCCTCATCCAAGAAGCTTGCGGTCAGCAAACGCTCTTCAGAACCATCCGTGCGCATAACACCAATGTGGAAACGGCCTTTGTTTTGTTTGGTGAAAGCGATCAAATCGCCACGCGGGCTCCAGACCGGCGTACCATAGCGCCCCTGACCAAAGCTGATGCGACTTGCCTCGCCACCGTTGGCGTTCATTACATAGAGCTGTTGGGTGCCAGACCGATCGCTCTCAAAAACAATCTTTGAGCCGTCGGGGCTAAAACTTGGCGCTGTTTCGATGGAAGGTGCGGACGTAAGACGTGTTCGTGTACCTGTCGCAATATCCATTCTGTAGATGTCAGAGTTGCCTCCATCGGTCACCGAGAAAACCACGCTTTGCCCATCTGGCGAGAAGCGCGGCGCAAAACTCATGTCGCCCGACTGCGCTTCAAGAACGCGGCGGGTCACGGAACCGATGTCCAGAACGAACACCCGTGGGAACCCGGTTTCATAAGAGGTGTAGAGCACCCGGTCGCCAGATGGAGAAAACCGCGGCGCAAGCACGATATTGTTGCTATCGGTCAGGAATTTCAGGTTCGCGCCATCGTAATCCATGATTGCAAGGCGCTTCTTACGATCGTTCTTTGGCCCGGTTTCAGACACATAGACCACACGACTATCAAAATAGCCGCTCTCACCGGTGATACGAGAATAGACCGCGTCAGCCACTTTGTGCGCCATGCGCCGCCACCCGTCACGGGTGCCACGGAACCGCAACCCGTTACCCAGCTCTTGACCCGCGAACACGTCATACACGCGGAATTTGACAGCGATGTTGCCAGAGCTATCGACGCTCACCGCGCCCGATACCAATGCCTGGGCGTTGATTGCTTTCCAATCCGCAAATTGCACAGGAGAGGCGAAATTGGTGATTGTGCTAATGAAAGCTTCTTCCGGGATTTCGCGGAACAACCCGGTGCCAGACAGATCAGCCGCCACGACCCGCGCGATGTCTTGGGCAATCTGCCCTGCCCCGTTGCTTTCAGCAACGAAATCAGGAACCGCAAAGGGCAACGGTTCGATCACACCATCGGTGATTTCAATCCGCAGCGGCCCGTTTTGCGCCATTGCCGCGTTCGGAGCCATATGCACACTGGTCAGCACCAGCATCAGAGCCAAGAAAATTTTTGTCATCTGCGCCTCATTTTCTCCGGATTAAACGTGATTTCCACATCACGCCAATGGTCATACTTTTCTATCGGCAATTTATAGCCACCCCGTTGGCAGCGCAAAATCGCGCGGCGGGCGGATTCGAAGGCGGCATTTGCCGCATTTTCGTCGCCCCCAGTTGCACTTAGCCGTCGGAGTGACCCTCCTACGACCTTTCCATCACGATCAAGTGACATTGCAACAGTCACCGTAACATTTGCCGCCTGACTGCCCACATCCACGACCCAACATTCCTGAACCGAGACGCGCAACGCATCTTTTTCGCCAGATGTGAGCGGTGGTCCCGAAGGTGCCGCGGGCGTTTCCGCCAAGGCTTGCGCCAGAGCATCGTTCACGCTGCTTTCGCGAGACTCGGTCTGGGTTTCTGCGGCTTGGGTATCATTTTCCGCCGGTGTGGCAGGTGGCGTAGGGCGATTTGGCCGCGCTTTTGGACGAATGGACGACGTGACCGCGCCGGATTTTGGTTCGGTCGGAATTTCAGGGGCCGCCTCTTCCCGTGCCGTTTCTTCTTGCGCCTCAATGGACTCTGTCTCGGATTCCGCAGGCGCTGTTGGCGCTTGATCCACATCAGCGATCTGCACATCCGGTTCCGGCGTCTCAACCGCCTCTGGAGCGACACGTGTCACTGGCCGAGACACCGGTCGCACCGATTGATCTGGCGCGACGTCAGGCTCCGCGGGAGGCGTAATTTCAGGGGCGGTGTCTGTCAGCTCAACAGGCTGCTCCACCGGTGGTTCGACCTCAGGCGTCACTTCAGGCTCTGGCGCGGTTGCCGCTTTTGGCGGTGCCGGCGGTGTCACTGGATCTGGCTCTGTCACCACCTCAGGCGGGGCTTCCGAAATCTCGGGCGCAACCGGGGTTTCCACATCATCTGCTGTTAAAGGCGGGCGATCCGCGTTCAAAATTCGTTCAAACTGCTCGGTCGAAATAATATCGACACCGGTCACCACCGGCGGCTCTGGCTCAGAGCTAAAGACGCCACCAAAAAGCACATAGCCAATCAAAAGCGTATGCGCTCCACCGGAGACGACGTGACCGATATTGAAGCGAGATTTCAAACCACTAGGCCTCAGCCATCCGAACCGTCAGCGGCGCCGTCAAGATTTGGCCCGCCAATGTCGGTCACCAAACCGATATCGCTGAATCCACCAGCGTTAAGCGCGCCCATGATCTGGACGACGTTTTCATAAGGAATAGCGCCATCAGCCCGCAGATAAACCCGATCAGAGGCTCGCTCGACCGCAATGGCACGCAGCTTTGGCACAAGATCCGCCAAAGAGGTTTCGGTTGTCTGAATCAAAACCGCACCTTCGGCGGTGAGTGTCACCGTCAGTGGCTCTTCCTGCTCGCCCGGCAATGGGTTCGCTGCGGTCTTTGGCAACTCCACCGGCACGCCCACGGTCAACAAAGGCGCGGCCACCATGAAGATAATCAAGAGAACCAACATGACGTCCACAAATGGGGTGACGTTGATCTCTGCCATTGGTTGGCTGCGCGTCCGCCGACTGCGCCGCCCGCCACTTTGTTTTTTGATAACGCCCGCCCCCATGGATCAGCTGTCCAACTGGCGGCTAAGGATGGTGGCAAACTCGTCGGCAAAGGCCTCATAGCCCGCAAGGATGCGATCACTGTCGGCGCTGAGTTTATTGTAGAAAATCACCGCTGGGATCGCGGCCAATAGGCCGAGCCCAGTTGCCAAAAGCGCTTCGGCAATACCCGGCGCAACCACGGCGAGGTTCGTGTTCTGCTGTTCAGCAATTTCGATAAAGGCATTCATAATGCCCCAGACGGTGCCGAACAGTCCGACAAATGGCGCGGTGGAGCCGATGGTCGCAAGCACCGGAAGGCCCTTTTGCAGCGCTTCCGCTTCTTTGGCGACGGCTACATCCATGGATCGATCAATCCGACTGGTTGCATTGGCAATTAATCCACCGTCCTGACGATGGCTTCGCCGCCACTCCATCATGCCAGCCGCAAAGATCCGAGCCGAGCGACCCTCAGGTTCCGGGCCAATCTCGTCAAACAATCCATCCAGTGGTTCGCCTGACCAAAAGGCGCGGTCAAACTGCGCCGCCTCGCGCCGAGCACTGCGATAAAGAATGATCTTTTGAATGATCACGGACCATGACCAGAAAGAGGCGACAACCAACATCACCATCACAAGTTTCACGGTCAATGTGGCGCGCGCAAATAGCCCCCACATCGAGAAATCGACTGCTGCTTCCATATGCCTGCTCGTTTATTGGCGGACCTTATTGGCCCTTTTGCCAGAAAACTAACGGGTTTTATGGGATTTATCTACGGGGAATGCTGCGCAATGCACGCCCCTCACAGGAAATTGCGCACAATTAGTGTAGCATTAAGCGAATATCTGCCGGCAAACGCACGGGTTGGCCCGCTTCATTGATGCAAACAAGCGTGACAATGGACTGAAACAGCAGGACACTATCGCGCTTCACAATCTGCTCCAGCACAAACCGTGCCCCAGACACAGAAACCGGCCGCGTCTCGACAATCAGCTCATCGTCAAAATGCGCAGGCGAGAGGTAGTCCGCTTCAACCCGACGCACAGCGAACACCAGACCTTCTTTGTCTTTCAGATCACGCTGATTGATCCCCATCTCGCGCACCCAATCGCTGCGTGCTCGCTCAATGTATTTTAGGTAATTGGCATAAAACACGATCCCGCCCATGTCGGTGTCTTCGTAATAGACGCGGATTGGAAAGTTATGCTGCATTGGGCCTGCCTCCGATATTCACATTCCGGTTACGGGAGAGTGCGACAAATATCAATGAATTCAATTTGAAGCAGACGCCCCATGGCCATTTTTCGATATCTAACCCACCCGCAAGTGAAGATAGACCCCGCGGTTGAGGTCCCCAAATGGGGCCTGTCTGAAGAGGGCAAAGCGCGTGCGAATCTGCTCGCAAAATCCGATGCCCTGATCGGGACCAAAACAATTGTCAGTAGCGACGAAGTCAAAGCAATTGAAACAGCAACCCCCATCGCACGTGCTTTGGGGTTGGACATCAAACTCGAAGCGGCCTCGCATGAAAACGACCGTAGTGCGACAGGGTTTCTGCCGCCCTCTGAATTTGAAAAGGCGGCGGATCAGTTCTTTGCGCATCCCGAAACCAGTTTTCGCGGATGGGAGCGCGCAATTGATGCGCAAGCGCGCATTCTCGGCGTGTTTGACAAAGTAACAGCTCACGCTGCTACCGATGACATCCTCATGGTCGGCCATGGTGGTGTTGGCACATTGCTCTATTGCGCACTGGCCCAGAAAAGCATCGCCCGGTCGCGTGATCAGAGCGCTGGCGGTGGTTGCCTATGGAGCTACCATCTGGAAACGCGCGAAATGATACACGGCTGGCGCAGCATCGAAGAGGTTATGCAAAGCTCATGATGCGGCTTGCAAACGCGCGAATACGCGGTAGGCATGGCTTGCATCATTTGCCACTGCCGGCATCATGCGATCGTAGGCGGCGGCAATAATTCCCGCCACTTCGGGGCGCAAAATCGTTGCGCCATTTTCAGGCAAGACCGCCAAGGGCGACGTGTCTTTAAAAGCCTGATCGCCCCAAAGCAAAATCACCTGCGCCGCCTGGCCCAAGGCCAGCGTATCTGCAGGCAGTTTAGAAAGCGCCGCATCCATTTTCAAAAACACGAAGGCCGCTTGAATGGCGTGCCCATCATCAAACCGGAAGGCCCGATATTGATTGGCGCCCGCCGCATCAAGCTGTGTAACCAATTCCGCTAAATTGGGGATCAGTCGATCCAGATCAGGCACCTCAAGCAGCTCTTTCCAATCCCGGAAAAAGAAAAACATGAGATTGCTGCCCAACTCTGGATCCGTCTCTGCCATCTGATGCCCTGCCAAGGTCACCACCGCCTCGATCGCGCCCTTCACAGTGCTCAAAGTGACGTCATCCACCCCAAAGACAATCGGTGCAATGGGTCTGCCCCAACGGGCAAAAGCGTATTTCCCATCGCTGCGGGTGAAAAAGGCTTCAATGGCTTCAGGTGTCGTGACGCTCATGGCTTGCTTCCAGATATTGGCCCCATTTCCGGCGGAACGCCGTTTCAAGGTCAATGCCCTGCCAATCGGCAAACAGCAAGAGGAAGCCAAACAAATCAGCCATTTCATCTGCCAGCGCCTCATGACCCACTTCACCACGCCCGCGCCCACTGGTTTTCAAAAAGGCAGATGACACTTCACCCAGTTCTTCTGTGAGCTTACCCAAATACCAAGCCGCGTCGCGGTTCACGTCAAAGTTCTGGGCATAGATGTCAGAGACACGCCTCGCCATGATCTGAAGCTCGCGCAAATCCAACCGCTCGGTCTTTTCCATGACGCCCTCAGCTTCTTCTTTGCCCAAATACTCAAAATTCCAGCGCGTTACTCAAACAAGTCGGTCTGAGATTTGCCCGGCTCCGGTGCCACAAGCCCCAGATGTTTCCACGCCTTGCGCGCCAACATGCGTCCACGCGGGGTGCGCTGAATAAGCCCCTGCTGCAGCAAAAACGGCTCAATCACCTCTTCAATCGCATCTCGGCTCTCGCTTAGTGCCGCAGAGATCGTCTCCACCCCAACGGGGCCACCACCATAATTTTCCGCAATGAAGGTCAAATAGCGCCGGTCCGCCCCATCTAAACCAAGGTTGTCCACGCCAAGCCGGGTCAAAGACCCATCCGCGAGCGATTTGGTGATCACCCCATCCCCTTCCACAAGGGCAAAATCAACCACTCGGCGCAGCAAACGCCCGGCAATCCGCGGGGTGCCACGAGAGCGCCGCGCGATCTCGCGTGCGCCGCCTTCTTCCTGCTGCACCCCCAGCTTGCGCGCGTTGCGCGTCACAATCTCGTTGAGTTCATCCTCGGTGTAAAATTGCAGGCGGGTCGGAATACCGAAGCGATCCCGCAATGGCGTCGTCAGCAGTCCCAAGCGGGTCGTCGCCCCGACCAGCGTGAAGGGCTGCAACTCGATCCGCACTGTCCGCGCGGCGGGACCTTCGCCAATCACCAGATCCAATTCGAAATCCTCCATCGCTGGATAGAGCACTTCTTCCACCACAGGATTGAGGCGGTGGATCTCGTCAATGAACAGCACGTCACGCGCCTCAAGGTTTGTGAGGATTGCCGCCAAATCCCCCGCTTTGGCCAAAACCGGCCCAGAGGTCATTCGGAAATTGACGCCAAGCTCGCGCGCCATGATCTGTGCGAGGGTTGTTTTGCCCAAGCCTGGAGGACCATGAAACAAGGTATGGTCCATGGCCTCGCCACGCTGTTTAGCGCTTTCAATGAAAACCTTCAGGTTGGCGCGGGCTTCCGCCTGACCGATGAATTCCCCCAAACCTTGGGGGCGCAAGGCGCGATCAGCATCTTCCGGGCGAGGTTCCGGGCGCAATGTGGGATCGGGTGCTTCCATGCCTTATCCTTTGGGTGCGAGTAAACGCAGCGCTGCGCGGATTAATCCGGCGGTATCAAGTTCGGGATCAGCACCGGATGCTTCTGCAACGGCGGCAGCGGCATCGCCCGGCCCATAGCCTAGGTTTGATAAAGCAGACAGTGCTTCTGCCTGCGCCGCTGCTCCAGCGCCACCTGCAGCAGGCGCTTTGGGTGCGGGCGCCGGCGATGCAACAGGTTCCTCAAGCACATCAGCGGATGCCGGCGCTTCGCCATGGGCCTCTGCCAATGATCCACCCAGCGCCATGACGGCCGGGGCTTTGTCTTTTAGCTCATGCACCACGCGTTGCGCCGTTTTGGGACCAATGCCTTTGGCCGCTTTAATGGCGCTGATGTCACCCAGTGCAATCGCTCGACCAACCCCTTCTGGGCCTAATGTCCCAAGGATCGCCAAAGACGCCTTTGCACCAATGCCCTGCACGGAGATCAACAACCGATGCCACTCTTTCTCAAGCAAGGTGGTGAAGCCAAACAGCTGCAAGATATCTTCGCGCACCAGCATTTCCGTGAACAAAGCGGCCACTTCACCATTGCCCGGCAACTCCATCAAGGTGCGCTCAGAGCAGTAGACGATATAACCCACGCCTCGCACATCAATCAGCACGTGATCTGTGGTGCGATACTCAATTCGGCCAGTAATTTTGCCAATCATGCGCTTGCTTTCTTTAGGGCCGCTTCCCAGCTGCCGCTGGCCCGAGCGTAGTGGGCGTGACACATGGCAATGGCCAAGGCATCTGCCGCGTCCGCGCTGGCAATCTTAACGCCGGGCAATTGCAACTTCACCATATGTTCAACCTGATGTTTTTCCGCATGGCCGACGCCCACAATGGTTTTCTTGACTTTATTGGGAGCATATTCGCCAATCGTCAGCCCGGCTTGTGCTGGCACCAAAAGAGCGATGCCGCGCGCTTGTCCCAGTTTCAAAGTGGCGACACCATCTTTGTTCACAAAGGTCTGTTCAATCGCGGCATGATCGGGTTCGTGTCGATGGATGACGTCGGTCAGCTGTTCATGCAATGACAATAGCCGCGCGGCGAGGTCTTTGCCCTCTGAGTGACACGTGCCGTTGGCCACATGGCTCATCCGGCTGCCCGCAACATCGATGATCCCCCATCCCATGTTGCGCAAACCCGGGTCGATTCCCAATACGCGCATGACTGCTCCTGCCTTTTTGGCCTTTTCAGAAGACCTAGCACAAAACAAGAACGTCCGCCAAGCATCTTCGTGAGATAGTCGACTGCCTCAAAGCTTTTACCCCGCAAGGCGCTTTAGCTGCCGCTGCATTGATTTCGCCTCCAACGGGGCCAAAAGGCCGTTTTCTGAGCGCTGTGCACATTTATGAGGCATGCAAAAAACGCAGAGCGGGGATGATTTCTTGTCGATTGTCGCGACTCATCCATCAGTCTAAATGCGCCTTAAGCACAACGACCATAACTCAAACAGAAGGATTATCGATATGGCCGCTTTCGTAACCGCACGGACTGAAAACGTTTCTAATGGTCAGTTCGGTCTGATCCTAGCCCACACATGGGGCCGTGTTGCTGCATGGAATGCCGCACGTAAAACACGCAAAGTTCTGTCCGAACTGACAGACCGCGAGCTGGAAGACATCGGTCTGATCCGCCGCGACATCCACTCCATTACCTAAGTCCCTCCTTAGGAAGACGAAAAGGCCGCGGCAGTTACAAACTGCCGCGGCTTTTTCTTTTTAAGCAATACCGTTTGGGGCTCAAAGATAGTCCCGAAGATGCGTCGCCACGAGGTTTGACACCGGATCCGGCGTTAGCGTCCAAACGCCAACCTGCGCGACAGATGAATCGCTCGCGCGCAATTCGTCCACCTTGGCTGCGTAAGTTGCTTCCCCCATTTGAGCCATCATCGCGCCTTTCAGCCCGAAGAACCCAACAACCAGGATCATAATACCAGTGTAAGGAATACCGCGTTTTTCACGGTAACCGCGCACAATCACATACCCATCATTGTCGATGAAGGCAGAGCGGGAGCGCTTAAGATCTTTCTTACGCTGTGCGTTCAGACGACGCAGGCGCAGGGAAAATTCGTCACGTGGATCAGCCATAGCAGCACACTTCGTTTGGCCCCCACCAAACAAGGCTACATTCCCTCCAAATTGTGGCAAAACTTGGGCAAGCAAGGCCAATTTTCACAAAACGGCCCGATTCAAACCCCTTTGCAGGCCCAATTCAGCGCAAAGGGTGTGAAAAAGGCCACACATTGGTGGCCTGAATTCAGTGAAAAACTGTGGAACGCGGACGAATCGCGCCTATGAGCGTTGCAGTGTTAGCGTGGTCCACTCGCCGATTTCCTCACGTGTGTGCACCAAAAAGCCATTTTCTTGGTAAGCTGCCACCACTTCATCCGCTTGTTCGTTCAAGATGCCGGACAAGATCGCATATCCTTTAGTAGCGATGTTCTCGCCCATTTCAGGCGCAAGGCCCACCAAGGGGGCCTTTAGGATATTTGCAAAGACCAAATCATAAGGCGCTTTGGCCTTTAGATCTGCATGGCTAAAGCCTGCGGCTTCCAAACAGATCACGCGTCCCTCAAGGTCATTGGCTTTCACATTTGCAATGGCCACATCCACGGCGACTTCATCAATGTCGCTTGCCAACACGGGGTTCGGCCAAATACGCGCCGCCGCCATCCCCAGCACCGCAGTGCCGCATCCAATGTCAGCAACGTTTTGCCCGACAAAACCTTCACCGGCCAAACGGTCCAGCGCCTTGAGGCAACCCAAGGTGGTTCCGTGATGCCCTGTGCCGAAAGCCATCGCCGCCTCAATCAAAAGCGGTTCGCAATCCTCTGGCACCTGGTCGGCGTCATGGCTGCCATATACAAAGAAGCGCCCGGCTTCGACCGGAACCAGCTCACGCTTTACATGCGCAACCCAATCGGTTTCAGGCAGTTCCGACACCGCGAAGGGCTTAATGTCAAAAGCGGCTTCCAGCAGAGCGAGCGCAGCAGCGTCAGGCTCTTCCGTGAAATACGCCCCCACTTCCCACAGCCCAGAGTCATCTTCGATCTCAAAGACCCCTACACCGGTTGGTTCCGGATCAAGCATTTCCATCGCTTCACCAAGACGTTCGGCCTGGTCTTTGCCTTCCAGAGTGGTCAGGGCGGTAAATGTTGGCATGTCTCTTGATCCTTCTAAGGCTTGCAAGCGGCCTACGGGCGTGGCTCGCCAAGGTCAAGGGCAAGGTCAAGAGCCGCTTATTCAGCCGGCACCGGCCCAATGCCTTTCAGCCGCGTCTCAAACCCTTTTTGAGGGTGGCGTGGAATGAGTAAGGCCAGTCCAAAAGACGTGGCCGCCATACAGGCCGCAAGAGCGAACACTGCACCGGGCGAGTAGAGCCACAACAAACCAAGCAGCACAGGCAGGAACACCGCAGCAATATGATTGATGGTGAAGGACACGGCCGCTGTCGGCGCAATATCCTCAGGGTCAGCGATCTTTTGAATATAGGTCTTTAGAGCGAGCGCCATGGAGAACAGCAAGTGATCCACGACATAAAGCGCCATGGCCAGCATGACTCCCCAGCCAAAATAGTAGATGCCTCCATAGGCCAAGAAGACAATCACAAGGCCAAGATATTCCACAAGAAGTGTCCGCTGCTCACCGAAACGCGCGACCAAGCCACCAATGAAAGGCGCAAAGATCATGTTGGCGATGAGATTGACCAAGTAAAGTCCGGTCAGCTCGTGCACATCAAAGCCGAATTTTTCGACCATCATGAAGCCTGCAAACACAACAAAGATCTGCCGACGCGCACCGGCCATAAATTGCAGCGCGTAGTAGAGCCAATAGCGCTTTTTCAGCACCATCTTTTTGACTTGTGGAGTCGGGCTTTCAAATTGCGGGTAAGCAAAAAGGGCGACCAGAGCGATGACCGCTGTCAGGCCGCCGGATAGCATAAAGACTGTGTTATAGCTAAGCCCCAGCCGCTCCCAAGTGGTTATGATCGCCAGATAGATCACAAGCGTTGCCGCGGACCCCGTTGCCGTCAGCCAACCCAGCACTTTGGGCGCGCGTTTTTTATCCAACCATTGCAACTGCAGGCTTTGGTTCACTGTCTCATAGTAGTGAAAACCGATCGAACTGAGCAGCGTCACGACCAAAATGCCGCCTAGGGTCGGGAATTGCGCCGTGACAGCGGTCGCCACCCCAAGCAGAACCAGCGACAACACTCCGAGTACCTGTTCGCGAATGATGATGATCAGAAAGATCACCGCAAAGGCCATAAAGCCCGGAATCTCGCGCACCGTATGCAACAGACCAATATCGGCACCGTCAAAACGCGCGACCTCAATGACGAAGTTGTTCAGCAAAGCCAGCCATGTTGAAAAAGCCAGTGGCATGGCCGCGGCCATCACAAACAGCAATACAATCGGCTGTCGCCAACGGGGCAAATGCCCGGTTTCATCAAGACGGACTTTATCAAACATAGCTTTCCTCTACGCTTGATGGCCTCATGAGGCGAGCGAAATCATACATGCAGGCTTGCACATGGGGATGCGCAGAAATGCGTTTGGTCTGGCAGCGATCTTAATGGGATCAGTAAAAGGATTGCGGATCGATATCGACGGAGAGACGGATGTCGCCCTTTAGTTTGAATTGGCCAACCCACTTGGCAACTGCCGACTGTAGAGGCGCTGCCTTGTCTGCCTTCACCAAAAGGCGCACACGATGTCGACCTCGTATCCGTGCGATGGGAGCCGGAGCCGGACCAAAGACCTGTGCTCCAATCTGGCGAAGCGCTTGGTCGTTGCGCGCCAATGCATTGCCGAGATCAAACACCTCGGCGACGTCGGTCGATGACAGGATGATCCCCGCCATACGGCCATAGGGCGGCACCCCGGCATGGCGACGTTCAGAGGCCTCTGCCTGCCAAAAGGCTTCTTCGTCACCTGCAAGGATCGCCCGGATCACCGGATGCTCGGGCTGATGAGACTGCAGCATCGCAACGCCTTTGCGTTCCGAGCGCCCAGCGCGGCCAGCAACCTGACGGATCAATTGAAACGTGCGCTCCGCTGCACGGAGGTCGGAGCCTTGAAGGCCAAGATCCGCATCGATCACGCCAACAAGGGTCAACAGCGGGAAGTTGTGTCCCTTTGCCACCAACTGCGTGCCGATGATCACATCCGCCCCGCCCTCCGCAATGGTCTTAATGCCTTCTTTCAAGGCGCGCGCCGATCCGAACAGGTCAGAGGACAACACCGCAAGCCGTGCCTCTGGAAAGGCTTCTTTTGCTTCCTCAGCCAAACGCTCTACCCCCGGCCCCACCGCGGCGAGCTTACCTTCCACACCACAGCTTGGGCAGGCTTCAGGCATCGGGGCGCTTTCCCCGCACTGATGGCACAGCAAGCGCTTGAGAAAACGATGCTCGACCATGCGCGCATCGCATTGCTCACAGGCGATTTGATGACCACAAGCCCGGCAGATCGTCACCGGCGCATAGCCACGGCGGTTGATGAACAAAAGCGATTGCTCACCTTTCTCGATCCGCGCCGTGACTTCAGCCCGCAATGTCGGAGATATCCAAGTGCCCGAAGGCATATCTTCAACCCGCATATCAATCGCGCGCATGTCAGGCATCACCGCAGGGCCATAGCGCGACGTCAGCTCAATGCGCTTATATTTCCCTGCATCCGGCATTGGCCCAGCTTTCCAGACTAGGTGTCGCGGAAGCCAGAACCACACTCGCCCCCACACAACTCGCTCGCAGAACCGCCATGTCCCGCGCATTATAAAGGACACCATCATCCTGCTTATAGGATGTGTCATGTTCTTCATCGACGACGATTAGGCCGAGGTTCTGAAACGGCAGAAACAAAGCCGAACGCGCGCCAATCACGATCTGGGCGCCGCCTTGCCCCACCATTTTCCAGATCCGCCGCCGCTCGGTCATGGTGACGCCCGAGTGCCATTCGGCGGGTTTCGCGCCAAACCGCGCCTCGACACGGCCAAAAAACTCAGCGGTGAGGGCAATCTCGGGCAACAGCACCAAGGCTTGACGACCAATGCGCAGACACTCGGCAATGGCTTCAAGATAGACCTCTGTTTTACCAGAGCCAGTCACACCACGCAGCAAGGTGGTATTATAGTCTTGCGACCGAATATCGGCCGTCAGCTGCGCCGCCGCCGTAGCCTGATCCTCGGTTAAGTCTTTTGCGTCATAATCCGGATCCATCCGGTGAAACGGCACATCTCGCGGTGCGTTTTCTTCATTCACCGCCCCGAGCTTCACAAGCCCTTTGACCACAGAAGAGGTCACCCCCGCCATGTCTGAGAGTTCTTTGAGCGTGAAAGACAGCCCTCCATAGTCGCGAAGCGTCTCTAGCACTCGCTTGCGCGCATCGGTTTGCCGGTCGGGTTCACTGTCCCCCAACCGGTAGACTTTGCGCATAGAAGGTGGATCAGACAGTCCCGGCGCGCGGGTTGCCAATCGCAACATACTGGGCATTGAAGTCAAAGTGTATTGGGACGCCCGCTCCAAAAAACTGCGCATCTCTTCGCGCATTGGCGCCACGTCCAACACACGAATGACCGAACGCACCTTAGAGATATCCCAATCTCCACGGCCTTTGCCCCAGACAACACCAATCACTTTGCGCGGGCCAAGGGGCACTTCCACAAAGGCTCCAGCCCAACACCCACCTTCCGGTGCTTTATAATCAAGCACCCGATCCAGCGGTTGCGTGGTCAGCACTCCCACCAGAGTGCCTGCATCAAAGAAGTCGGGTTCGCCCAAATTTACCTCAATTACCGTTAGCGCTCACACTTTCTTCCCGTTAGGGGTTTCGGCGCGTACCCTAATGAGGTAAACGACCCCCGACTTTAGGCCAACCCATCAAAGGACTTGTTCCATGAAATTCTTCGTTGATACCGCTGAAATCGACGCCATTGCCGAGCTGAATGATCTGGGCATGGTGGACGGTGTGACCACTAACCCTTCCCTTATCAAAAAATCTGGCCGTGACATCATCGAAGTCACCAAAGAAATCTGTGACTTGGTTGATGGCCCTGTTTCTGCAGAAGTGACCGCGACAGATGCGGATACAATGATTGCAGAAGGCCGCAAGCTGCTTGAAATCGCCGACAATATCGCCGTGAAAGTGCCTCTGACTTGGGACGGCCTCAAAGCCTGTAAAACCCTCTCCGATGGCGGCGCGATGGTGAACGTGACGCTTTGCTTCTCTGCAAACCAGGCGCTGCTCGCTGCAAAAGCCGGTGCAACTTTCATCTCTCCGTTCATCGGCCGCTTGGACGACATCAACCTCGATGGCATGGATCTGATCGAAGACATCCGTACGATCTATGACAACTATGGTTTCAACACCCAGATCCTTGCAGCGTCTATTCGCTCTGTGAACCACATCCTGGACAGCGCACGTATCGGTGCAGATGTCATCACAGCGCCTCCGGGCGTAATCAAAAACATGATCAACCACCCGCTGACTGACAAAGGCCTAGATGCCTTCCTCAAAGACATCGCCGCAGCGGATATCAAAATCCTCTAATAGGCTTCTTCTTTGTTAAAATACTCTGGGGTGAAAGCGCGCCAGCGCTGAGGGGCAAAGCCCCTCCCCCAACCCAAATCGCGGTTAACCGCACATTTCCCAAAAAAATGCAGCACTCGCCAAAAGCTTCTGATATGGTCCTGCCAAAAGAAGTATTGGCACGAGCATGACCAAGACAGCACATATCGAAGACACGTTGCGCGAAAAGATCATTTCCGCGCCTGAAATGATTCTGGATGACAATGATCTCATGAACGCGCTGATTGCCGCGAATGAGAAATCCATGGGCGGCAATATTGTCGACCTGCGTGGTATCGCCATGGAACGTCTGGAAGCGCGCCTGGATCGTCTGGAAGACACCCACCGCAGCGTGATTGCTGCGGCTTACGAAAACCTCGCGGGCACCAATCAAGTCCACCGCGCGATCCTTCGCATGATGGACCCGCTGGAATTTGAAACCTTCCTGAAAGATCTCGACGGCGAGGTCGCTGAAATCCTGCGTGTTGATGCGGTGCGTCTGGTTCTGGAGACTGAGCAAAAAGACAATGACCCAAGTGTCCGCAAACTTGGCGATGTGCTGTCTGTCGCGGAACCCGGGTTTATAGAGACCTACCTCACCAATGGCCGCAATGTCCCATCGCGCCCTGTCACTTTGCGCCAGATTGATGGGACGACCCATGAAATCTTCGGCGACAAAGCAAGTTTCGTACGCTCCGAAGCCTGCCTGCGCTTGGACTTGGGCGCTGGTCGTCTGCCCGGCATGCTGTTGATGGGGGCCGAAGACCCACATCACTTCTCGCCTCAACAGGGCTCTGACCTGCTTGCATTCTTTGGTGGCGTGTTTGAGCGCGCCATGCGGCGTTGGTTGTCGTGATCGGGGGATGATCTCCCCTGCTTCCATCGAGGCCCGGGACAGCTGGCTTGAGGCACAAAAGGCTCTGAAAGGAGCCTCTGAAAACACGCTTAGCGCTTATTTTACAGACGTTTCCGAGTTCCTCGCCTTTATGACGGAATATAAAGGCGAGCAGCAGGGACTTGGCCCGCTCGCCCGACTGACCGTACGCGACATGCGGGCGTGGATGGCGCAAATGCGGTCCGGCGACTTATCGGCGCGCTCCTTGGCGCGCAAATTGTCCGCCGTGAAAAGCTTCTTTCGTTGGCTAGCAGAAAGAGAAGGCTTTGACCCCACTGCGGTCCTGTCGACTCGCGCGCCGAAATTCCAAAAGAAACTGCCGCGCCCACTTGCACCTGACGCTGCGCAAGCGGTGATCGAGACGGTCGAAATCCAATCCAAAGATGCCTGGGTCGGAGCGCGGGACACTGCGGTCATCACATTGCTTTATGGATGTGGCTTGCGGATTTCCGAAGCCTTGGGGCTGAACCGCAACGAAGCGCCGCTGCCTGAAGTGATGCGCATCATCGGTAAGGGCGGAAAGGAACGCATCGTTCCCGTGCTGCCGGCGGCGCGTGAGGCCGTGGATGAATACCTGCGCCAATGCCCCTACCCGCTGGAACAGGATGGCCCGCTATTTATCGGCGTGCGCGGCAAGCGTTTGAGCGCCCGGCAAATACAATCGGTTATGCAGAACGTGAGGCTTCAACTGGGGCTACCGCCGACCGCGACGCCTCACGCCATGCGCCATAGTTTTGCGACCCATCTTTTGGAAGCGAGTGGCGATCTACGATCTATTCAGGAGTTGCTTGGTCATGCTTCGCTGTCCACAACCCAAGCCTACACAGCCGTGGACACTGCCCGTTTGATGGATGTCTATAACCGAACTCATCCAAAGGCATAAAGCGAATCTCTTCGCGTTTCCTGAATCTTACCTAACGGCAACTGCCCTTCCGAGCGGTCGTTTTTTTGGCGATCCCAAGGCGCTTTTCCCACACGATCTGTTTCAATTCGCTACAGTGATCAAAATATCAGCACTGCATCATTGAGCACCAAAATGCTTTGAAATGTCTTCGAGGCAGCGGAGCACATTTGCTTTCGTTTTAGCATGGCATTTAGCGCTAAAGGGTTCCGAAGCACGTGGGCAAAAACGCAAATAAAAACAGGCCAAACGTGCCAAAACCAGCCAACTCAGATTTTCACAGTGTTACAAACTTTTGAACGCTCCGTTCGGCACCGTTAACCAAATCTTCCGTCTTTTGATTAACCGTGAATTGGAACACGATTTATTGATGCGCTCTGGCAAATCACAAGATCTAGCCCAGATTAATATGGAAAGTTCAGGATTTTTGGTGTACCCTGAAGGTATAAACAAAGACCGAAAACCCCTTTGGGTTCAATGGCTTCCGGGCGTTCCGGTGGCATAAATCGGTCAGGCCAAGTGGCAACATCGAGCGATTTCTGAACACTCTCGCAGTCTGCGGTTGCCACCATCGTTGCCTTTGACGTTCGGCAAATAAAGACCTGTGCGGACTGCGCTTTCACTTTGACCCGAGGAGGATACCGGGCTCGATTTTTGTCACCAAAGGGGACCATACACATGAAGGATATCGTCGAATTATTTGCGGAACAGTATTCGGGCGCGAGCGCCGAAGAAATGTCACTGCAGGACTACCTGCTAGGGTGTCGCGATGATCCGGGGATGTATGCCAATGTGGCAGAGCGGATGCTGACGGCCATCGGGGATGAGGAACTGGTGGACACCTCAAAAGATGCCCGCCTTGGACCGATCTTTCAAAACCGGACAATCAAGCAATATGCGGCCTTCAAAGACTTCTATGGGATGGAAGACACAATCGAGCGCATCGTGGGTTATTTCCGCTATGCGGCTCAGGGCTTGGAAGAACGCAAACAAATCCTTTACCTCCTCGGCCCAGTTGGCGGCGGCAAGTCATCTCTGGCTGAACGCCTGAAACGACTGGTCGAAGAGCAACCGGTATATGTGCTCAAGGCTGGCGACACGCTCTCCCCCATATTTGAAAGCCCACTGGGTTTGTTTGATCCGCTCAAAATGGGCGATGTGCTGCAAGACGAATACGGGATCGCCAAACACCGGCTGCCCGGGCTGATGTCCCCATGGGCTGTGCGCCGGCTGGATGAATTCGGCGGCGACATTTCTAAATTCTCGGTTCAGAAGGTGTACCCATCTCGCCTACGCCGTGTCTGCGTCGCGAAGGTTGAACCGGGTGATGAGAACAACCAAGACATCTCGACCCTAGTGGGTAAGGTCGACATTCGAATGCTGGAACATTTCAGCCAGGACAATCCTGACGCTTACAGCTTCTCTGGCGGTTTAAACCGCGCAAGCCAAGGCATTCTTGAATTTGTCGAGATGTTCAAAGCTCCCATCAAGATGCTTCACCCGCTGCTGACAGCGACGCAAGAGGGCAACTATATGGGCACTGAGAGCTTCGGGGCGATCCCGTTTAGTGGCCTGATCCTTGCTCATTCCAATGAAAGCGAATGGCAGCAGTTCAAAAATAACAAAAACAACGAGGCCTTCATTGACCGCGTCAGCATTGTGAAAGTGCCGTATTGCTTACGCGTTTCTGATGAGGCTCAGATCTATCACAAGCTGCTAGAGAACTCTGAACTCAAGGATGCGCCATGCGCGCCAGAGACGCTGAAGATCCTCTCTCGCTTTGCGGTTCTCAGCCGCTTGAAGCCGCATGAGAACTCAAACCTTTACAGTAAGATGCGGGTTTATGACGGGGAAAGCCTGAAAGACACCGATCCAAAGGCAAAAACGGTTCAGGAATATCAGGACACTGCTGGTGTGGACGAAGGGATGAATGGCATTTCCACACGGTTTGCCTTCAAAGTTTTGTCGAACGTTTTCAACTACGACACCCAAGAAGTCGCCGCCGACCCCGTGCATCTGATGTATATTCTGGAGCAGATGATTAAGCGGGAGCAGTTCCCACAGGAAACCGAGGCGCAATATCTGGAGTTCATCAAAACCGAACTCGCGCCGCGCTATGAGGAATTCATCGGCAATGAGATCCAGAAGGCTTACTTAGAAAGCTACACGGAATACGGCCAGAACGTCTTTGATCGCTATATCTCTTACGCGGACGCGTGGATTGAAGAGCAAGACTATAAAGATCCTGACACGGGTCAGCTTTATAACCGTGAAATTCTGGACGCGGAGCTGTCTAAGATCGAAAAACCAGTCGGCATTGCGAACCCAAAAGATTTCCGCAATGAGGTTGTGAAATTTGCGCTGCGCCACCGTGCGAACACGGGGCAGAACCCGCCATGGAATTCTTATGAGAAACTGCGCGATGTGATTGAAAAGCACATGTTCAGCCAGGTCGAAGAGCTTCTGCCGGTGATCAGCTTTGGCAGCAAGAAAGACAGCGACACGGAAAGCAAACACATGGAATTTGTCCAGCGGATGAAGACCCATGGCTATACCGAGCGGCAGGTCCGCCGCTTGGTGGAATGGTACATGCGCGTCAACAAAGCGGGGTGATCGCGAACAGATGCATCATTTCATCGACAGACGCGCCAACCCTAAAGGCAAGAGCCTCGGAAACCGGCAACGGTTTCTGAGACGGGCGCGCGAGAACATCAAAAAAATGGTCGATAAATCCGTTCGGGACAAATCCGTGACGGGGGCCGATCAGGGGTCCGAGGAAAAGGTGACGATCCCAGCAAAAGGCATCAAAGAACCGTTCTTTGCGAATTCGCCAAAAGGTGGGTTTCGCCAGCATGTCCTGCCCGGAAACAAAGACTTTGTCGTTGGGGACACCATCCCGCGCCCGAAAGGTGGCGCGGGAGAAGGCGGCAAAAAGGGTGCGGAAGATGGAGAAGGCGAGGATGGCTTTTCCTTCACCCTCACCAAAGACGAGTATCTTGAGATCCTGTTTGAAGGGTTGGAACTGCCTGATCTCGTCAAAAAGAACACCGTTGAGACAGAAACCGTTGGCACCCGACGCGCTGGCCTTACGACGGCTGGGACACCGAATAACCTGAACCTCGTGCGGACCATGCGGAACTCGCTTGGGCGAAGGATTGCGCTGCAGAGGCCTTCAACGGCGGCGTTTAAGGCTCTTGAAGAAGAGCTTAAGAACCTTGAAAGCATCGAAGATGAATCCGAGGATCACAGTGCCCGGATCGTCGAGTTGCGGGAAAAGCTGGCGATCTTGGACCGGCGCCGCAAACTCGTGGGTTACATCGACCCGATTGATCTGCGTTATGACACGACCGTACCGGAAAAGATCAGAAACTCCCGCGCTGTGGTGTTTTGTTTGATGGATGTTTCAGGCTCCATGCAGGAACGAGAAAAAGACCTCGCGAAACGGTTCTTCATGTTGCTGCATCTGTTCCTCGAACGCGCTTATGAACACACCGAAATCGTGTTCATTAGACATACCCACCAAGCACAAGAGGTGGATGAAGAGACGTTCTTCTACGCCAAAGAAACCGGCGGCACCATTGTCAGCACGGCGCTTACCGAAATGCAGAAGATCATTGAAGACAGGTATCCGACGGACGAGTGGAATATCTATGGCGCACAGGCCTCAGATGGCGAGAACTTCGGCAATGACAGCGTGAAATGCAAAGACTTGCTGTTTGATGCTCTGATGCCCGTTTGTCAGTACTACGCCTATGTGGAGATCGTCGGCGAAGGGGACGACAAGCTGCTCAACAATAGCGAAGAAGGGGCTGATCTTTGGCAAAACCTGCGCGAAGTGGATCACGCCTTCCCGCAATTCCAAATGCGCCGGGTGGCCGAGCCGGGTCACATCTATCCAATCTTCCGCGATCTCTTTGCCGCAAATAAGGAGAATGCCGCATGAGCAACCTCTTGTTTGATGGTCCGGAATGGACGTTTGAGTTGCTCGGCAAGGCCCATGACGCGATTGAGGAAATTGCGATAGAGGAATTGGGGTTAGACGTTTACCCAAATCAGATCGAGATCATCAGTTCGGAACAGATGCTCGACGCTTATAGCGCCGTGGGCATGCCGCTGATGTATCAGCATTGGTCCTACGGCAAACGGTTCGCTCGCGATGAGGCACTTTACCGGACTGGTCGTCAGGGTTTGGCCTATGAGATCGTGATCAACTCCAACCCCTGCATCAGCTACAATATGGAAGAAAACACCATGGCGATGCAGACCCTGGTGATGGCGCATGCCGCGTTCGGGCATAACCATTTCTTCAAAAACAACTATCTCTTCCAACAATGGACCGACGCAGCGGGCATTCATGACTATCTGGCCTTTGCCAAGAATTTCGTCGCCAACTGCGAAGAGCGCTATGGCATCGATGCGGTCGAGGAAATCCTAGACGCGGCCCATGCCCTGCAAAGCCAAGGTGTGTTTCGCTACGGGCGCCCTCCCCGTCCTAGCAAAGAAGAGTTGCAGGCGATGCAGCGGCAGAGGGATGGCTATGAGAGCCAGCAGAGTGTTTTGGAGCTTTGGGCGGACAATACGCTTGGGAAAGATCGCCTAGAAGGCTCTGAGGAAGATGGTGCGTTGTCAGAGCGGCGCGGAAAGATGAACTTGCCGCAAGAGAACCTGCTTTATTTCTTGGAGAAGCACAGTCCGGTTTTAACAAGCTGGCAGCGAGAGCTTTTGCGTATCGTGCGCTACATCGCCCAATACATGTATCCACAAAAGCAAACCAAAGTGATGAACGAGGGCTGCGCGACCTTCACGCATTATTACATTATCAATCGGTTGCTGGAAAAAGACCTGATCTCTGAAGGCGCTTACATGGAGATGATGCACAGCCATACAAATGTGGTGTTGCAGCCCGAATATGATGATCCGAGATATGGCGGGCTGAACCCATACGCGCTGGGATTTGCCATGATGCAGGACATCCGGCGCATCTGTGAGGAGCCGACGGACGAGGACCGAGAATGGTTCCCTGACATCGCTGGCAACCCTGATTGGAAAGGCGTGATGAAAGACGCTTGGGCCAATTATCGCGATGAGAGTTTTATCCTGCAGTTCCTGTCGCCAAACTTGATCCGCAAGTTCAAACTATTCATGCTGTCTGATGACGCCAAACAGGCCAACCTGGTGGTGAGCAATATTCACAATCGCCAAGGCTATCGGAACATCCGTTCTGCATTGGCGCGGTCTTACGACTTGGCGTATTTGGAACCAGACATCCAAGTAGATGACGCGGATCTGTCAGGGGATCGCGAACTTAAACTGACCCATGCGGTGCGCGATGGGATCACTTTGGACCCAGCCAATCGCGATGAGGTGCTAAAGCATCTGCGCAGGCTTTGGGGCTATGATGTGAGCCTGACCGCGCGAAACACCGAAACCGGGGCTCGGATATCGCATGTTTCGACCGCGGCTTGAGAAGGGTGAGGGCTTTGCCGCTTTGGTTAAATTTGGGGGCTTTGCCCCCGGTCGAACAGAGTTCGCCCTCCCCCAGAGTATTTTTGCAAAGGTGAATGAGAGGACGTGCCGCTTGGGGACAGGCGGCACGCGAGAAAGGATACCCTAAACCTAAGGAGGCGCGATGGCGGCTAGAACGGGATATCAGTTGAAGCAGTTACGAATTTGGCCACGACCTTTTTTTCACCGGCCTTGTCAAATTCAATCACAAGCTTATCGCCTTCGATCTCCATGATCTCACCATAACCAAATTTCTGGTGGAAGACGCGATCGCCCACGGAATGGCTTGAGACCGCTTCAAGATCGATAATCGTATGTTTGCTTTCCTTCGGTTGGCTTAGGCCCCGTTGCCCTGCGCGATCTTGCATGCGTTTCCAGCCGGGCGAGTTATAGGTATTGGCCGATTGCACACGGTCTTGGATGCCGCTGCCGAAATCTCCGGTAGCGCCTGAATGACCACCGCCATAGATGCCCGGTGCGGTTAGCACCTCCACGTCTTCCTCAGACAGTTCATCAATGAAGCGACTTGGCATTTGCGATTGCCATTGGCCAAAAACGCGGCGGTTGCCTGCAAAGCTGATGGTGCAGACTTCCTCGGCGCGGGTGATGCCCACATAGGCCAAGCGCCGCTCTTCCTCGAGGCCTTTTAGACCGCTTTCATCCATCGACCGTTGTGACGGGAACAGCCCGTCTTCCCATCCCGGCAAGAAAACCACCGGGAACTCTAGGCCTTTAGCGGCGTGCAGTGTCATGATGGAGATTTTGGCGTCCGCATCATCGTTGTCGTTGTCCATGACAAGGCTGACATGTTCCAAGAAGCCCTGAAGGTTGTCGAAATTCGCGAGCTGCCCGACGAGCTCTTTGAGGTTTTCCAGTCGCCCCGGCGCTTCGGGGGTTTTGTCATTCTGCCACATGGAGGTGTAGCCGGATTCATCCAGGATGATCTCGGCCAGTTCCGTGTGGGGCATATTATCGCCAGCAGGCGCAAAGCGCATCGCCGATTGGGTGGTGCCATCATCAATGACCTCATCGTCATTGAGTGGGATTTCCACCTCGCGCTGCACCCCAAGGCCGCGCCAGCGGTCAATATTGTCCACCAGAATGCGCAGTTCTTTTGCGCCTTTGCCGCCGATGCCTTTGTTGTCCAAGAGAATGCGCGCGCCTTCCACGAGCGAGACGCCATTTTCCCGCGCTGCCGCTTGGATCTTTTGCACCGCCACGTTGCCGAGGCCGCGTTTGGGGGTGTTGACGATTCGCTCAAACGCCAGGTCATCCTCGGGGCTGGTCACCACGCGGAAATAGGCCATGGCATCGCGGATCTCCATGCGCTCATAAAAGCGCGGGCCGCCGATGACGCGGTACGGCAGGCCAATGGTGAGGAACCGATCCTCAAAAGCGCGCATTTGGTGGGAGGCGCGCACGAGGATGGCCATGTCTTCTAGATCGAACTTCTGGAAACAAACCTCAACTGAACGACCTTCTTCCTTACGGGTTGCGAGTTCCCAAAGAAGATCTTCGTTCTCGACATTCTCTTTAAAAACTTCACTTTCTTTTAACGCATCAACCAATTGAGCCCGGCTATTGTATCCTCTTTGTAGATTTAAATCGTGAAGACGATCTACCTCCTCAACCATTTGTTCCGAGCGAGCGTTTTCTCGCCGCTTGGCTTCCGGCGCGCTTCCACTCAGAAGACCATCGACTTTCTCGCCGATCCAACGCGCTTCCTCGTCGCCGTCCCAATGTCCAATTAGCTTAACTTGCTCGCCTCGTTGAGCAGCTGTCCAAAGGGTTTTCCCAAGCCGGTTTTCATTGCCGGAGATGACCGCAGAGGCCGCCGCCAGAATGTGTGGCGTGGAGCGGTAGTTTTGTTCGAGCCGCACCACGTGTGCCCCCGGGAAGTCTTTTTCAAACTTCAGGATGTTGCCGACTTCTGCACCGCGCCAGCCATAGATGGATTGGTCATCATCGCCCACACAGCAGATGTTTTGGTGTTCTTTGGCGAGCAGCCGCAGCCACAGATATTGGGCGACGTTGGTATCTTGGTATTCGTCCACCAGCACGTAGCGGAACCAGCGCTGGTATTGCTCAAGCACATCCGGATTGTTTTGGAAAATCACCACCACATGTAAAAGCAGGTCGCCAAAATCGACGGCATTCAGCTCTCGCAAACGGGTTTGGTATTGCGCGTAAAGCTCGCCGCCTTTGTTGTTGAACGCGCCCGCATCCGCAGATGGCAAACGATCTGGCGTGAGTGCCTTGTTCTTCCAACCATCAATTAGGGATGCGAGTTGGCGTGGTGGCCAGCGTTTTTCATCAATATTCGCCGCTTGGATGAGCTGTTTAAGCAACCGGATCTGATCATCGGTGTCCAAGATCGTAAAGTTGGACTTCAGCCCGACGAGCTCCGCATGGCGGCGCAAAAGTTTCACACAGACCGAGTGGAACGTACCAAGCCATGGCATGCCTTCAATGGTCTGACCCAGCGTGCGCCCGACCCGATCCTTCATTTCGCGGGCCGCTTTGTTGGTAAAGGTCACTGCCAAAATTTCATTTGGTCGTGCCCGGCCGGTGTTGAGCAAATGCACAATACGCGAAGTCAGAGCCTTGGTTTTCCCGGTCCCGGCTCCTGCCAGCATCAAAACGGGGCCATCCAACTTCTCGACCGCTTCCCGCTGCGCTGGGTTCAGTTCGTCCAGATACGGCGTCGGCCGCGCGGCCATGGCGCGGGAGGCAAGGGACTGTTGGGACGCGCCTTCAAAGGCGTCAGATTCATCAAAGCTGCTCATGGGCGAACTCTACAAGGTACCGCGCTATAGGAAAAGCCATGTTCTGGTCTTGTTCGCAACTGTTCGCCGGTGTTTCTGCGTTACAGCGGAGGCAGTTTCTAGAGGATTTGAAACGAATTCACCGCAGAGTGTTCGAGATTATTAACGATTCATCAACCCAATCCCTGCGATACCGCAGTCCGGGGTACGGATGAGGTAATTGCGATGGGCGAGGTGATTGAACCAAGCGTAAACAAAAAAGTAAGCATGCTTTGGCCTGTTCTGGCGGTCTTGACGATCGCAGCAGCCATTTCTGGAGCAGCTTACTTGCCAACCCCTGTCGTCGATTATTTCTTGAAGCAAGACATCTTAGACCGGTCAGAGCTTTGGCAAAGGCGCATCACGCTTCACCTCAGAGACACGGAAGCAACGTTTCGAAATGGTACCACAAGCCCCGAAGAGAACGACTTTCTGAGCCTTCTGCCCGAGGCCTCAGACGTCTATCGCTTCAAGCTGTTTACAGCTGATGGGCGCGTGTTTTGGTCTACCCGCTCGTCAGATTTGGGCACCATCAACGAAAAAGACTATTTCACTTCCATCGTTTCCGACGGCGAAATCTATTACAAACATGAACCCAAGCCAGCGTCTGAAATTGACGGGCTGCTGCTTCACTCGCACAACACGGCGCCTGACGCGATTCATGAAATCGCAGAAGTTTACGTGCCGATGATGCAAAATGGTGAATTTATTGGGGCGATCGAGTTTTATACCGATATCACAAAGGTCAGAACTCTTTTCATACAACGCGTCCACACCGCTTTGATCGCGCTAAGCGCGTTGGCGATTATTGTGGTGTTGCTTATTGGCGGTTTGATTGTCCGATCCAATCGCGCGCGGCTTAATGCGCTCAATTCGAAATCAAAAAGCGAACGGGCGCTGATGGACCAGCAGTTGCACCTCGCGCAGGAAGTCAAATTGCTCGGAGAGTTGAATGAATGGCTCCAGTCCAGCCGCTCGTTGGACGAGCTTTTTGAGATGTTCACAAAATTCATGGCCTATATGCTGCCGGATTGCGCAGGCTCAATCTATGTCTATTCCAACTCGCGCGATGTTCTGGATGGGGTCAGCGCGTGGAATGGTGGCGAGTTAAAGCGCCACATTCACCCAGATGGGTGCTGGGGGCTTCGCCGTGGCCGCACATATACATATGGCGTGCACGAGGTGGATTTTGTTTGTGAACATGTCGATGAGGAAGACGGCGAACCTTATTTTTGTTTCCCGATTTTGGCCCATGGAGAAACCGTTGGGCTCATGCACCTGAAAAAGGTGGCGCATGCTGATAAGGAAGAGTTCCTGGAGTCTCGTAAACTTGCGCAAATGTGTGCCGAACAGATCTCCATGGCGATTGCCAACGTTCGGATGCGTGATCAACTGCAAGAACAATCCATTCGAGACCCCTTAACCGGACTGTTCAATCGCCGACACATGATCGACCGCCTGCGTCATTTCCTCATGACATCTAGCGACAAACAACAAAATACACATCTGGTCTACCTCGACCTTGATCATTTCAAACGCTTCAATGACACCCATGGCCACGATGCAGGTGACTACGTTTTGCGTGCGGTCGGTGAAATCTTAGATGAAAGTTGTACCGACGATGAGATCGCCTGCCGTATGGGCGGGGAAGAGTTCGTTGTGTTATGGCCTCGTTTGACAAATGAAGAGCTTCAAGAACGCATTACGGTGCTCTGCTCAAAAATTTCAGGTCTTGCCTTGACCTATCAAAGCCAGCCTTTGCCAAAAATCACTGCGTCGATTGGGGTCGCGACGGCCCCGCAACACGGTGAACTGCCGCAGGAGCTTTTACGTGCAGCGGATGAAGCGATGTATCAGGCCAAGCACAACGGTCGCGATCAGGTGATCTATTACAGAACCGATCAAAACCCGCCGCTCGCCGAGCAATCTCAACCCATTGTCACCTCTTCCACGAGCGACCATGAGGAACGCAATCTGAAATCAGCTTCGAAACGTGGCACAACCGAGATCGCTGCAGAATAAAAAGATTGGGCAGCTCTCCCGACCCAACATTCGAAATTGGCTCAATTAGCCGACCAATTAGTCGGTCGGATTTTCTGTAATGCGGCATTTAGGTCACTATACCTGACCTACATTCATGTTTGCGCAAACATTTTAGCGCTAAACGCAGCAGAAATTCCCGTTTTTGCCGGATTAAGGGTAGCAAACCGGCCAAATTTCCCGACCAATCCCTGCTATATACGCAGTCCTTGGTATTGATTCAGCGAGAAGCGACGGTCTAGCCAAGGCAGAATTAACGCGCTCAGAAAGACGAAAGGCCCTCCGCTGATGGCAGACTTCAAGAAGATTTTGATAGCAAACCGTGGCGAAATCGCGATCCGTGTGATGCGCGCCGCCAACGAGATGGGCAAGCAAACCGTGGCTGTGTACGCGGAAGAGGACAAGCTCAGCCTGCACCGCTTTAAGGCGGATGAGGCCTATCGGATCGGCGAAGGCATGGGCCCGGTTGCGGCTTACCTAAGCATAGATGAGATCATCCGCGTCGCACGCGAAAGTGGCGCAGACGCGATCCACCCGGGCTATGGTTTGCTGTCTGAGAACCCAGAGTTCGTGGATGCATGTGCAGCAAACGGCATCACTTTTATCGGTCCTAAAGCAGAAACCATGCGCGCGCTGGGTGACAAAGCCTCTGCCCGTCGCGTGGCGATTGAGGCTGGCGTGCCGGTCATCCCGGCAACCGACGTTCTCGGCGACGACATGGACGCCATTAAGAAAGAAGCCGCAGAGGTTGGCTACCCACTGATGCTGAAAGCATCTTGGGGCGGCGGCGGCCGCGGCATGCGCCCAATCATGGGTGAAGAAGAAGTCGAAGAAAAAGTATTGGAAGGCCGCCGCGAAGCAGAAGCTGCCTTTGGCAACGGCGAAGGGTATCTGGAAAAGATGATTACCCGCGCACGCCACGTGGAAGTGCAAATCCTGGGCGATAAACATGGCGGCATGTACCACCTGTTTGAGCGTGACTGCTCTGTTCAGCGTCGCAACCAGAAAGTGGTTGAGCGGGCCCCTGCCCCTTACTTGTCTGAAGAACAGCGCGCGGAAATCTGTGAGCTGGGCTACAAGATTTGTAAGCACGTGAACTATGAATGCGCCGGTACTGTTGAATTCCTGATGGATATGAACACCGGCAAGTTCTACTTCATCGAAGTGAACCCTCGGGTGCAAGTTGAGCACACCGTGACTGAAGAAGTCACTGGCATCGACATCGTTCAGTCCCAAATCCTGATCGCAGAAGGCAAAACCATTGCCGAGGCGACCGGTAAAGCAGACCAGAAAGACATTCGCCTGAACGGCCATGCGCTGCAGACCCGTGTGACGACTGAGGACCCGCTGAACAACTTCATCCCGGACTATGGCCGTTTGACCGCGTACCGCTCTGCAACCGGTATGGGCATTCGTTTGGATGGCGGCACCGCATATGCAGGCGGCGTGATCACGCGTTACTATGACTCGCTTTTGACCAAGGTAACCGCATGGGCACCAACGCCAGAAAAAGCGATCCACCGGATGGACCGTGCGCTGCGCGAGTTCCGTATTCGCGGCGTGTCCACCAATATCGCCTTTGTGGAAAACCTGCTGAAGCACCCAACCTTCTTGGACTACTCCTACACCACGAAGTTCATTGACGAGACACCAGAGCTTTTCAACTTCGAGAAGCGGCGCGACCGCGGCACCAAGGTTCTGACGTATATTGCTGACATCACCGTGAACGGCCACCCAGAGACCGAAGGCCGCGCAACACCGGCAGAAGATCTAAAATTGCCAGTGCCGCCGGCGAAGAAAGCGGATCCTGCATACGGAACCCGTAACCTATTGGAACAAAAGGGTCCTAAGGCGGTTGCGGATTGGATGAAGCAGCAGAAACAACTGCTTTTGACAGACACAACCATGCGTGATGCGCACCAGTCACTGCTGGCGACTCGCATGCGGTCCATAGACATGGTGCGCGTTGCGCCGACCTATGCCGCAAACATGCCACAGCTCTTCTCTATGGAGTGCTGGGGCGGCGCGACATTTGATGTGGCCTATCGCTTCTTGCAGGAATGCCCATGGCAGCGCCTGCGTGACCTGCGTGCTGCCATGCCAAACCTGATGACGCAGATGTTGCTGCGCGCTTCTAACGGTGTGGGTTACACCAACTACCCTGACAATGTGGTTCAGGCCTTTGTGGCTGAAGCCGCCAAAGGCATCGACGTGTTCCGCGTGTTTGACAGCTTGAACTGGGTTGAAAACATGCGCGTCGCGATGGATGCGGTACAGGAAGCAGGCAAAGTCTGTGAAGGCACTGTTTGTTACACCGGTGACATTCTGGATCCAAACCGCGCCAAATATGACGTGAAATACTACGTCGATATGGCAAAAGAGCTGGAAGCCGCTGGTGCCCATGTTCTGGGTCTGAAAGACATGGCGGGTCTGCTGAAACCAGCCTCCGCGAAATTGCTGATCCGTGCCTTGAAAGAAGAGGTTGGCTTGCCGATCCACTTCCACACACACGACACTTCAGGCATTTCCGGCGCGACTGTACTGGCCGCAGCTGAAGCAGGTGTGGATGCGGTTGACGCGGCCATGGACGCCTTCTCTGGCAGCACATCGCAGCCATGCATGGGGTCTATCGTAGAAGCTCTGCGCAACACTGATCGCGATACCGGCATCGACATCGAGTCCGTCCGCGAAATCAGCGAATACTGGGAAGGTGTCCGGGCGCAATATGTGGCGTTTGAAAGCGGCACACCTGCACCGGCGTCCGAGGTCTACTTGCACGAAATGCCAGGTGGTCAGTTCACCAACCTGAAAGCGCAAGCGCGGTCCTTGGGTCTGGAAGAGCGTTGGCACGAGGTCGCGCAGACCTATGCGGATGTGAACCAGATGTTTGGCGACATCGTAAAAGTGACACCATCTTCCAAAGTTGTGGGCGACATGGCGCTGATGATGGTGAGCCAAGGCCTGAGCCGCGATGACGTGGAAAACCCAGACAAAGACGTGGCCTTCCCTGACTCTGTTGTCGACATGATGAGCGGCAACTTGGGTCAACCTGCGGGCGGCTTCCCAGACGGCATCGTGGACAAGGTGTTGAAAGGTGAAAAGCCAAACACAGATCGTCCCGGCGCGCATTTGGAACCGATTGATCTTGAAGCAACCCGTGCGGATCTATCAGGCCAGCTCGAAGGCTATAAGGTCGATGACGAAGATCTGAACGGTTACCTGATGTATCCAAAAGTCTTCTTGGATTACATGGGTCGCCACCGGCAGTATGGTCCGGTCCGTGCTCTGCCAACAAAGACCTTCTTCTACGGTATGGAAGCCGGTGAAGAGGTCTCTGCCGAGATTGATCCGGGTAAAACACTGGAGATTTTGCTGCAAGCGATCGGTGAAACCGATGAGAACGGCGAAGTGAAAGTGTTCTTTGAACTCAACGGTCAGCCACGTGTGATCCGCGTGCCTAACCGTCTGGTCAAAGCGTCAACCGCTTCGCGACCAAAAGCCGAAGTGGGCAACGCAAACCACATTGGCGCACCAATGCCTGGTGTTGTGGCGTCTGTTGGCGCGGTTGTGGGCCAAGAGGTCAAAGAAGGCGACCTGCTGCTGACGATTGAGGCGATGAAGATGGAAACAGGCATCCACGCGGAACGTGATGCGGTTGTCAAAGCCGTGCACGTTACCCCAGGTGGTCAGATCGACGCCAAGGACCTGTTGGTCGAGCTGGAGTAACAGCCTCACGATAACGTTAAGGAAGCCCCGCAAAATGCGGGGCTTTTTTGTTGGATAATTAATTCCCAAGCCCTAGCTTTCATCGAAAGCGGAGGGTTTTATGGGCACCATCACAGCAATCTACGCAAGCGTTCTGGCTTTGCTTTACATCTGGCTATCAACCCGCGTGATCGGGTATCGCCGCGGCAACCGCATCTCGCTAGGCGACAATAACGATCCGGAACTGCGCCAGCGCATCCGCGCCCATTCCAACTGCGCGGAATATGTTCCCATCGGCGTGATCCTTTTGCTTCTGTTAGAACTGCAGGGCCTACCAGCCCTCGCCGTACATGCCTCAGGATTGTGCTTATTGATCGGGCGCGCGGCCCATGCCATTGGGCTGCAACCGCACCCGATGAATTTCGGCCTGCGCACTATTGGGATGGTTCTGACACTGACCCAAGTTGTGGGCACCGCGTTTGTCCTGCTGGCCGTTGCGCTGTTTTAACGGCGACGCTTGTTAACGCTGCTATCCGCGTTCTGAGTTGAGATCGCCTGCAAAGTCACGGGCTCATTCGAGAAGTTTGAAACCGTCAGTTCCAAAGCCAACTGAGCGCCGATCGTAGACACGTCGGTCACGTCAGACACAATGCGCGCCAAATGGGTGCCATCATGGGCCATCGCCGCTATTGGGGCCACGGTCATCGCCATCGGGAATGCAAGAGGTTTGAAGCCTTTCTTGCGCGATCCACGGGGATAATGGTCGTTTGCTGTCTTCATGGGAGCTAAAACGCACCGCCCGAAATTTTCCTTCGCGCTTTCTTTGCTTGGGCAGCATTTTTTTGACAAACAAGCACTTTTCCTCTTGCGGCGAACAGAGAGAGTTTATATTTCACGCCTCACTCAACGGTGCGGGCGTAGCTCAGGGGTAGAGCATAACCTTGCCAAGGTTAGGGTCGGGCGTTCGAATCGCCTCGCCCGCTCCATCGGTTCCGATAGACAGATCAGAGACATTTTGAGAGTGCGGGCGTAGCTCAGGGGTAGAGCATAACCTTGCCAAGGTTAGGGTCGGGCGTTCGAATCGCCTCGCCCGCTCCAAAATGTTTCCGGCGCGAATTCAACACAGTTGTAACGATTTAAGTTTCTTCGCCTTTTCCTCGCCTATTTGCCCCCCTATAAGAGCCGCGAAAGATCAAAAGGATAGACCCATGCGCACAGGCAGCGTCAGCCGCAAGACTGCGGAAACTGAGATCAGCGTCGAGATTAACCTCGATGGCACAGGGAGCTACGACAACCAGACCGGTGTCGGGTTCTTTGACCATATGCTGGATCAACTGTCGCGCCACTCGCTGATCGATTTCAAGATCCGCGCCAAGGGTGACTATCACATTGATGACCACCACACGGTCGAGGACACAGGTATCGCTCTGGGTCAGGCGCTGGTTCAGGCGCTTGGGGATAAGCGCGGGATCAATCGCTATGGCGAGTGCCACCTGCCAATGGATGATGCCCAAGTGCGGGCGGCGCTGGATCTGTCGGCACGCCCCTTTTTGGTGTGGAATGTGGACATTCCGACCCAGAAGATCGGTGCGTTTGACACCGAGTTGGTGCGTGAATTCTTCACAGCGTTCAGCACGCATGGCGGCATCACGTTGCACATCGATCAGCTGCACGGCGTTAACAGCCACCACATTGTGGAGGCGGCGTTCAAAGCCGTGGCGCGCGCGTTGCGCACCGCCGTGGAGACCGATCCACGCAAGGCGACCGACATCCCGTCCACCAAAGGCGCGCTTTAATGCTGACTGCCATTATTGACTATGAAAGCGGCAATCTGCACTCCGCAGAGAAGGCCTTTCAACGCATGGCCGCCGAAGTCGATGCGGGCGACGTGGTTGTGACCTCTGACGCAGACGTGGTGGCCAAAGCGGATCGTTTGGTTCTGCCCGGTGACGGTGCTTTCCCGGCCTGTGCGGCAGAGCTGCGCGGGCATAAAGGCATCTATGACGCCATGGTTGAGGCGGTCGAAGAAAAGGGCCGCCCTTTCCTTGGCATCTGTGTTGGCATGCAGCTGATGGCGACCATGGGTCGTGAATATGAAGACACCAAGGGCCTCGATTGGGTTGGCGGTGAGGTCGTGAAGATCGAACCGCGTGATGCATCCCTAAAGGTTCCGCATATGGGTTGGAACGATCTGGTGATCGATCAGCCTCACGCCATTCTGGATGGGGTCGAAAACGGCCAGCACGTTTATTTTGTGCACAGCTACCATTTTCAGGTGGCTAACCCAGCGGAGCGTATCGCCCATGTGGATTACGCTGGCGATATCACCGCGATTATTGGGCGCGACACGATGATTGGCATGCAATTCCACCCGGAAAAGAGCCAGCATGTAGGTCTGCGTATGATAGGCAACTTCTTGAAATGGGCGCCTTAAAGCCCATTTCCTAGCCTAAACCACAGCGAGCGACTTCCGCGCAGAAATGGGCGTTTCACCATAAGCCTTGCGATAGGCCCGCGTGAACGCTTCCGGCGATCCATAGGCATAGCGCCGCGACACCGCGTCCACGCGATCGCCCTTCTCAAGATCCTGCCGCGCGAGTGTCAGCCGCCAACGACGCAGGTAACCCATCGGGGTTTCCCCCACTTGCGCCGCAAAGAGCTCGTTAAAGCGCGACAAAGACAGCCCCGCTTCTTCCGCCAAATCCTGATTGGACCACCCCTGTCCTGGATGATCATGCATGGCCACAATAGCGCGACTCAATCGATCATCGGCCAAACCCGCAATTAGGCCGGGTTTGGTGGAGCCATTGTCAATTTGATCCCGCAATATTCGCACCAAGAGCACATCACCCAAACGGTTGAGAACCCAATCCCCAGCGCAGCGCGGCTGGCTGTGTTCCTGCATGATCACTTGCACCAGCGCCTGCGTTTCTGAATTGGCGGTCAGATCAAAACGCACTTCTTCAGGCAAAGCCTGCTGAAATGGATTGCGATTGCCGGTCCAATCGACTTGTGCATACCAGAGCTCGCGTCCCGTCGGCTTATGCGTGCCGCGCTGCTTGGAATAGAAGAACACCTCTTCGGGCGCAGCCTGAGTCCCGAGGATCACCAAATCAGCGTTTGCGGGACTTGCCGCACGGACGTTGCGGTGAAATCTGTTCATAAGCGTGGTGATGCGATCCATTTTTCGGCCTATTGGTCAGGTAAACTGGAATTACCTGACATATTTTTCTGAAATAGTGCAAGAGAAAGCAACACTACCGGAGAAAAACCATGCTATTGCCCCGCCAAAAAACCCCTAACCTGACGCTGCCACTTGTGGGTGGCGGTACATTTGACCTCAGCGCAGAAGGGTCCGAGCGCGGTACTGTCGTCTGCTTTTATCGTGGTCTTCATTGCCCAATCTGCGCGACATACCTGACAGAGCTGCAAAAGTTGAAGGATGACTTTGCAGAACGCGGTGTTGGTGTTGTGGCCGTGAGTTCCGACGGCGAAGAACGCGCTGCGGCGATGGCGGAAAAGATCGGCGAAAATGGCCTGCGGTTTGCTTACGACCTTCCGCTGCAGGAAGCGCGCGATTGGGGGCTTTATATCTCGACATCCCGCGGCAAGACCTCAATCGGTATCGAAGAACCTGCCCTTTTCAGCGAGCCGGGCCTCTTCATGGTGACCCCGGAACAGACACTGTTCTATGCATCTGTTCAAACCATGCCGTTTGTACGCCCGCATTTCCGAGAACTGCTCGGTGCGCTCGATTTTGCGATCGCCAATAACTACCCGGCGCGTGGCGAGTATACCGGCCCGGTCTAAGCGCGCTGGACAGCGCAGAGCACGCGGGGCATATGGGGCCAGCTAAAAGTTAACGCCTCTGAAAGTCACCCGCGTGCACGTCCGCCTTGAAAAATTCAACCACACACGCAAGCAAAAGCGCTATTACGCCCTGCGTCTGAACAAGACGCTATTTGGTGAATGGTGCTTGGTGCGCGAATGGGGTGTGATTGGCGGCGCCGCGCAGGAAAAACGGGATTACTTGCCTGAAGGCGCTGCGGCAAAAGAAGAGCTTGAACGCCTTAAGGCGGCCAAGCTCAAAGGGGGATACGCTGTGATCCCCGTGCAGTTGGGTATGTTTGGCTAAGCCCTAGTTCACCCGAGACCAAGTCTGCCCACGGCAGATTGCGCCACCGGCAACACAGCCTTTCACGGTCAGCTTATTGCCGGACAATGACATCTTGGACTTATAGGTTTTGTCCTTGTCTGCCGCCCAGATTTTACCACCAGAATAGGAGCCATCGCCTGCTGCTTTCATGTCCCAGATCATCTTTTTGCCGAGATGCTCATAGTCGCCCAACGCTGCACCGGACGCCTCAAACGCTTTGGCAATCGTGCCGCAAATGGATGCGCCACAGGGCGCGACATTCACATGCAGGTAGCCGCCGGTGTCACCCGGTTCGGTCTTCCATGTGCCGCTGGCTGCATCCGCTATTGCAAAGGTCGCCGCAACGCTCATGGCGCCAGCCATTACTGTGCTCAGAATTGCTCGTTTCATCGATTTTCCTCCCTATTGGCCGATAGCCTGACGCAGCAAATGGTCTTCAATCAAGAATGACTTGGGGTAAGCTTGCCATTTGCCTCCACGCATGCATAAGAGCCTGCAACAGCCTTCATACCTAAGGAACAGCCCATGATCCTCTACCCAGCCATTGACCTAAAAGACGGCCAGGCCGTGCGTTTGCTGCATGGGGATATGGACAAGACCACAGTGTTTAATGACAACCCGGCGGCGCAGGCGCTGGAGTTCGTTAAGGCGGGCTGTGATTGGCTGCATCTGGTTGATCTGAATGGCGCTTTTGCTGGTGAGCCGGTGAATGCGGCACCGGTGGAAGAAATCCTGAAACAGACCAAAGTGCCAGCGCAACTGGGCGGCGGTATCCGCGATATGGCCACCATTGAACGTTGGATCGACAAAGGCCTCGCACGGGTGATTTTGGGTACAGTAGCGGTGGAAAATCCGGATTTGGTGCGCGAAGCGGCCAAAGAATTCCCAGGCAAAGTGGCGGTCGGTATCGATGCGCGCAACGGTAAGGTTGCCACCAAAGGCTGGGCAGAGGAAACCGATGTGATGGTCACCGACCTCGCGAAATCCTTTGAAGACGCGGGCGTTGCTGCGATCATCTACACCGACATCATGCGCGACGGAGCCATGAAAGGCCCGAACGTTCAAGCCACTGCAGATCTGGCAAATGCCGTATCTATCCCTGTGATCGCGTCCGGTGGTGTCTCTTCCATCGCCGATCTGGAAGCGCTGAAAACCTGCGGTGCGCCTTTGAATGGCGCCATTTCTGGCCGTGCGCTTTATGATGGCGCCATTGATCTGGCTGAGGCGTTGGCGGTGCTTAAGTCCTAAAGTCCAAATTCAGCGGCCGTAACTCGCGACCGCTTTGTCAAAGGCACGCGTCTCAACGAGCGCTTTGGCCACATCCAAAGGCACCCCTCTGGCAATCATACGCTGGAAAATCACTCTTGCAGGCGCACCGCCCGCCTGCACTTTCGCAGGCAGCGCGGCATCTTTGGCCGTGAGATAGGCATTGCTGTTCTCACGGGTCGACATCTCGAACTCCCAGCTTTCATAGCCGGGGCAGTCCACCAAAATGTCGGAAAAGGCCGCGTCCTTTTGAACCTGTGTGACCTTATAGGCGAGCTCAAAAAGACGGCACTCCATCGCGTCGCTTTTGGAATTTGCCGAAGCGTTTGACGTGGCCGCAACAATGGCAACGCTGCCGAAAAGCAGAGAACGAAACATAACAAAACCCCCAGTAAAATATGGAGTTTTGATACCTCATCGACGGTTTCGATCAACCGCCAGAATGTGACCATTTTGGGGCATTTCGCCTGTGACAAACCCGCACGGTTGCTTGTATGAAAAAACACTATCCCCATAGTTTAGGGGAACGTCACAACAAGGATTTGCGCATGTCTCCTAAGGTCTCGAAAATCCCCCTCCCCGAAATCAGTACACTGCATGATCGTATACAGCCCGGCGACTTTGTGGACTGTTACGCCACCCCAGCCAATACCTCGCCCCGCAAGGCGGCAGAAATCATTGTCGATTTCCCGAGCTGGGCGCAGGCACTGGTCAAGCTTCGCGGGATTGTCACTGCGCCATTTGGCTTGGACCAAGACGGCCCTAACGCGAAAGACAAATTGGGGTCCTTCCCAGTGGAGAGCGAAACAGACACCGAGCTCATCGCTGGATTTGATGACAAACATCTGGAATTCCGAGTTTCGGTGATCTGCCAAGACCAGCAGCTCTCGTTGGCGACATGGGTTCATCCGCACAATATCGGTGGCCGCCTTTACCTAGCGACGATTATGCCGTTTCATATTCTGATCGCACGCAATGCGGTAGCGCGCGCAGCTAAAGCGGCAGCCGGTTCAGCTTTATCGCCTGCCTAAGCCTAAGACCCATTCATTCACCTTTGCAAAAATACTCTGGGGTGAATTGGCGCATCGCCAAGAGGGGCAAAGCCCCTTTCCCCCTCTGCCAAATCACGCCATAAGGGCCGCATGTTAAAAACGCGCCTTATTCCCTGTCTCGATGTTGCCGATGGCCGTGTGGTCAAAGGCGTGAATTTTGTTGGTCTGCGCGACGCAGGTGATCCGGTCGAAGCCGCTCGGGCTTATGATGCGGCAGGAGCGGACGAGATTTGTTTCTTGGACATTCACGCAACCCATGAAAACCGAGGCACCATGTTTGATATGGTGCGCCGCACGGCAGAGCAGTGTTTTGTCCCTCTGACCGTTGGCGGCGGTGTGCGTAGCAAAGACGATGTGCGTGCGCTACTTTTGTCGGGTGCTGACAAGGTCAGCTTCAACTCCGCTGCCGTGGCCCGGCCAGACGTGATTGCAGAATCGGCGGATCAATTTGGCAGCCAGTGCATCGTTTGCGCGATTGATGCAAAAACCGTGGGCCATGACGAGAATGGCGAACCAAACAAATGGGGCATCTTTACACATGGCGGCCGTAAAGAAGCGCTTGATGCGGGCGGCAACCCAATTGATGCGGTGGAATTCGCAAAACTCGTTGCTTCCAAAGGCGCTGGCGAAATTCTTCTCACCAGCATGGACCGCGACGGCACGAAGTCGGGATTCAACCTCCCGCTGACCAAGGCGATTTCTGATGCGGTGGATATTCCCGTGATCGCCTCGGGCGGTGTCGGCAATTTGGATCACCTTGTCGAAGGTGTCACCAAGGGTGGCGCATCTGCTGTATTAGCTGCGTCGATCTTTCACTTTGGTGAATACACCGTGCAGGAAGCCAAAGAACACATGATTGCCAATGGCATTCCCATGCGGTTGCAGTAAGGTCACGTCATGAACACGCTTAACGATCTTGCCCAAACCATATCGGAACGCGCCAAAGCTGACCCGGATAGCAGCTGGACCGCCAAACTCCTTGCCAAAGGCCCGGAGAAATGCGCCGAGAAATTTGGCGAAGAAGCGGTTGAGGCCATTATTGAAGCCATCAAGGATGACCGCGACGGGCTAATCAGCGAAAGCGCAGACGTGCTGTTTCACCTGCTTGTCATGCTACAATCGCGCGGTGTGACGCTGGATGAAGTGCTGGCCGAGCTTGACCGCCGCCAAGGCACCAGTGGGATTGCTGAAAAGGCCAGCCGGCCTAAATCCTAACTCAAACGTCCCAGTCGCGGGATTTCGATTTTCGGGCAGCGATTCATGATCACGGTCAGACCCGCCGCTTCGGCCATTTGACGCGCCTCCTCGTTGAAAACACCCAGCTGTGTCCAAAAGGTCTGCAGGCCATCCAGATTGGCAAGCGCATCTTCTAGGACCTCCATCACCGCATCAGAACGGCGGAAGACATCCACCATGTCCACTGGTTCATCGATATCTGCCAGTGACGCGCGGATGGTCGTGCCAAACATTTCTTTACCCGCATGACCGGGATTCACCGGGATCACGCGGTAGCCTTGTTCAAAGAGAAACGCGGCCACGTAGTGGCTGGGCCTTGCCGGGTTCATGGAAAACCCCACAACAGCGATGGTTTTGGTTCGCTCAAACACCTCGTTGACGGTGGCATCATCTGGTTCTGTCATATGCACACTCTTTCGTTTCATTGGGCAAATGACCAGCCCCAAGAACCTCATTAACACAAACAAAAAAGCGCCCGGACTAGACCGGGCGCAGTGCGGAACGAGGGACAGTGAAGAGAGGGCAAGAGTTCCGATCTTGCCCTTCCTTATTACAGATATGACGTATTCATCGTCATTCCAGAGCTTGTAAGATAATTGTGAACGTTTCTTTAAAACTTCTTCGAACGCTCTGAGTTTATGCGTTCAAAACGCTTGGCCAGTTGGCGTCACCCTTGGCGATATTGCCAGGCACGTCCTTCAGCCAACGACGACGCACGGATTTATTAAAGTTCAAATAAAGCTTTCCGTCATGGACGGTCCATGCATCTGGATCGGTCTTAGCGGTGTAGCCGCTTGCCACAGCATAGGCGCAATAGCCACCATACTGAGGCGCATAAGCCTCTGGATTCGCGTTGAAATCAGCAAGGTTCTCGGCATTCGCAAAGCGCCACTCCGCGCCTTTCCACATGGTTTTGAAGGTTTCTGACCCTCTAACATGTGTCTCTTCTTTGAAATAAGCGACCGGATCATAACCATTGATCGCGACGCCATCGGTGGCAAAGACTTCAGGTGTTTTGGCAAGCGCAGGTGATGCAAGAGCGACAACTGCAGGGCTCGCGGCGGCGGTCAGCAAAAAAGTGCGGCGGTTCAGCATAGGGGTCTCCATTCAAAATCTGACCCGATACTATGCGATAATGTTGAGCACCCTAGGGGCACTGACAGCTTTGTGAGCGCCCGTCAGCAAATGTTTCAATCGAAAATATCGAGAATATCGTCGAAATCATCGAAGAGCTCTGACAGAAAGCCCTTCTTCTTTTTCTTGTATTTCTCCTTTTTTTTCGGGGACTTCTTATAGGATCGAGGCTGCTCGTAATGTTGCTTTTTCTCGACTTTTTGGGTCTGAGCGGGGCTTCTGAGCGGCATCTGTTTGATTTCATGCAGAGGCGCTCCACAAGAGGAACAAGCCAATTCATGTTGCACATCGCCGCTTAGTTTAAAAACCGCGCGGGTTCCGCAATAACAGCATGTCGCGATTTTTGGTCCCATGTGTGCCCTGCCCTTTTGCCCTTAGTTGCAAAAGATATCGCGCCCAACAGGGCCGGTTTCAAGTCTTAGGTTTTCGGCTTGGCCGCATAAAGCGCGACGGCTGCGGCGTTTGAGACATTCAAAGAGCCAAACCCACCTACGAAATCGATTTTCACCAGTTGATCCACGGTCTCTTTGGTCTTTTGGCGCAGGCCCGGCCCTTCTGCGCCCAAGACGAGCGCAACGGGACGGTCATATCGGCCTTCAAGGGCCTGTTCGATGCTTTCATCTGCCTCACCATCAAGGCCAAGCACAATATATCCCATGCCCTGAAGCTCGACGATTGTGTCCGCAAGGTTGCGCATGCGCAGATATGGCTGACGCTCTAAAGCACCAGAAGCCGTTTTGGCCAAGGCGCCGGTTTCAGGGGCTGAGTGATGGCGCGTGCCAATCACCGCTTGGGCCCCGAATACCTCTGCAGAGCGTAGAATCGCGCCGACATTGTGGGGATCCGTCACCCGGTCCAGCAACACAAGACGCGGTGGGCGGTCATCAGAGCCGATCGCGCGGTCTGTCAAACTGCCCCAGTTTAATGGCTTCACTTCAAGCGCAGCCCCTTGGTGCACGGATTGTGGATCAATCGGCGCTTTGAATTTGCGCGGATCTACCATTTCAGGTGTCATTCCAGATTCGGCAATCGCTTCTGCCAACTTATCAGAAGCGTTTTTTGTCACCATGAGCCGCAGTTTTTCCCGCGCCGGGTTCATCAAGGCGTCCCGCACGGCGTGAAGGCCAAACAACCAGACTGTTTCGGCGGCAGCAGCCTTTTTCGCCTGCTCTTTTTCAACAACCCACTTGGGCTTCTTGCCAGGCTTATTTGTGGGCTTCGTCATGGTTTTTTGCCTTCCAAAATCAGGAGCGGTACCAATGCAGTGAACTTGCTTCATCTGCAAGAGATTTTCTTGTTGACGCCCCCTGATACGGCCTGTAATCAGCCCCTCACGTTCAGCAGCGATGCTGGCAAGTGGGCGACAGGCCGCAAGGTGTGGCAGGGGACTGTAACTCCCTCGAGGCGACTCACGCCTGGTTCGATTCCAGGGTCGCCCACCATTTTACACAATCCCTTCAAAGGGTTGATGTAACGAAAAACGGCTCCTTCGGGAGCCGTTTTTGTTTTCAGAGGTTTGTTGATTGAATGCCTGCCACCGGCTTAAGCAGGTTTGGCTTTAATCCGTTTTGGCTCAACAAAACTCTTGGGGTCAGCTGCAATTTCTCGGGCGTGAACACCAAGGATCATAAGGCCCGGCCAAAGCAAATAGGCCTCGATTTCAATGTTTTCCCCAAATGACAACATGACGATCACCAACAGAATTCCCAACGGCAACCGTCCCCTTGGACGCAGTGCTGCGTCTGAAAGTGCGAGCAGCAGTTGATAAAGCAGCGGAATCAGTAGGGCCAGAAACCCGGTCACACCTTTTACAAACAACAGCCCATACCATGTGTGGTGGGTTCCAATGGGCATATATTCCACAATATGACTGCCCGGTTCAGGGCGACCATGGCCAAACCACACCGCTTCTTCGCGCCAACGTTCGCCCGCGATGCGCTGCAGTGTTGAACGCACCCGTGTGCTATCGGCGCGGGCGTTTTTGAAGGCAGAGATCCCTGCCCCCACGGAGTCAAACAACCTTTCCGCAGTGACGGCGAGGCTCGCCGTGAGCAAAGCGAGTGTCATCACAGCCCATTGTTTTCCAAGCAACGGCAAAAGCCTTGGAGGCATGGTGCAAAAGATCAATCCCACCAGCCCCATACGAGATTTGGACGCCAGAACCATAAGGACGCCCGCCGCAAGACCAGCCCAGCGCCAACGGCGGTCTTTTTCTTCAAGCGCAAAGAGCACCATGCACACGCCCAAAAGCGCCGCGAATGGGGACCACGGGGCGTAGAACTGCCAGCGGGGGGTCATGCTCGCTGGATCATAGGTGAAGAGGTAGAGCCCAAAATATTCTGGACCCGGCCCGCCGACTGCTTTGAGCGGCGACACAAAAATGCGTTCAGGCAGACCGATATAAGGGGCGACCAACAAAAGCGGCGCCAGGCACAGCGTCCACAATCCAATCACACACTGCCCGCGCACAAGGATTTCGCGGCGTATCGGCAGCACCGCCCCTGCCAAAGGAAACAAGGCCATCAATGCCCAGCCCTTGGCCCAGCCTATCGTCGACTTAATGGTTGCCGTAAGCCCGTATCCCCAATTTGCATGACCGACCCACAGGATGGGCAACATGGCCCCCATGCCGATCAACCAGATCCAGACCGCTGGCGGGATCGGATTGGGCTGTAGGTCTCGCCGCATGGCTGGACCTAGGTAAAGCGCCAGCACCGCCAACCCTCCTAAGAGCCAAGCAATGACGGGACCAACAACGTACAGCGCGCCCACTGCGTAGAAAGGCCAGGTCCGCGCCATTGTCTTATAAACAAAAGCCTCCGCTGGGTTTTGAGGCTTGAGGCCGACGGTGCCATCAAACATGAGTTGGGCCTTCGCGCAGGCCAATCGCCCAACGGATAATGCTCTTGCGAACCCAACCTAACGACAGCGCCATCAGCACGAGGAACGTTGCCCCAAAGCCCGCCAGCAGCGCCATCTTTTTGCGCGATGCAGTGCCTTCTTCGGGCAGTGATGGGTTCTCTAGCACCTGTACCAGTGGGTACGAGGCAAACACGTCTGTCTTGGAGGATTGAGCGCGCGCTATTGCGGAGGCAAAAACCGCTTCGGCTACTTGGAAGTCGCGTTGCAAGTCCTCTAGTTTTGAGGCGGCCAAGGCGGCGCGTTCAAGCCGGTTTTTCTCCTGCATGTAGCGGCGGTTCAGTTCAAGGTATTGCGCTTCAAGTCCTGCGCGTTCGGCTTCATTGCGCAACAACTCTGCAAGCAATGATGTGCGGTCCCCAAACTGAGACACATTCAATTTTTCGGCGACATCGCGCGGCAAGCCGGTCACAGCCATTGCCGCATCGACCGTGGCCTCAAATGCACGGGCATAATCGGTCTCTGCTTTCTGGCGCTCTGGGTGGCGTGCCCCATAAAGCGCGCCAACCTCGTTGCGCAGCGTGGCTTTGTCGGCCAAATCAGCCACCAGCGCGAGGTACCGCTGATCGGAATAAAGATCGAGCGCACGCGCAGCTTGCAGCGGAGTGAGACCGAGGGCTGCCTGCATTTGAGCCACGAACGCAACTTTTTCTTCGAGTTCAGCGCGCAGGCCAACCACTTCGGTTTGTCGATTGTCATTATCGGTGACCTGACGATCGAACTGATCTTTAGAGATAAAGCCCGTTTGAGTTTGCAGATTGTTCACCGCTTGACGGGTCGCCAGCACTGAATCGCGATATTCCTCAATGGCTTTGACAGCCCCCTCTTCTCGTTCTTCAAGATCGTCCGCGCGCAGAGCCTCAACCTCTGTGAAAAACGCGGTGAGGATCGCTTGGTTTCGATCCCGCGCCTCTTCCGGGGACACCCCAGTCATTTCGACATGGATAAGGCCCGTCTGGTCCACCAAGGTCACTTTGGGTCGCGGGAGGTATTGGCGTTCTGTCATCAAGGATGTTGCTGCCGCGTCCAAAATGCGGTCAGCGCGCAAGAGGCGTTTATAGGTTTGTGTCGGGCTTAGGGAATTGCTGGCAAAGGCCGAAGAGGCGAAACTGCTGGCTTGACCGATCCCTTCCATATTTACACTGGCGGATACGCCCGACCCGGGTAGGATGAGGGACATTGTCGATGTGTATTTGGGCGGCGCGGAACCGAGATAGCCCAGGATGGGCACCCAGATTAGGGCAATCCAGATTAAGCACACCCCTGTGTAACGCGTAATCCGTTTCAGCAAGTAACCCGGTTGTCCGGGTTTTCCCTTGGACAGCACTTTGTCCAGTCGGCTCAGGTATTCTGCATTCGATGAATAGGCCGGAAGATCGCTTTGCATTACCATTGGGGGCACTCGCACTGATTGTTGTTTCAGAGCCAGCCTAGGGCGTGTTGGTTTTCAATGGTCTGGGGGATTTGAGAGTATCGGGGGCAAATGAATGCCCCCTTGATCCGAATGGATAGGTCTTAGAAGACGCCTTGATCGCGTGCAATCAGCGCCGCTTGGGTGCGGTTTGCCACGCCGAGTTTTTTATAAAGCGTTTTCACGTGCAGCTTCACGGTTGGTTCGGACAAGTCCAGATCGCGCGCGATCTCTTTGTTGGACTTGCCTTCTGTCAGACCTTTCAAGACCTGCGTCTCTCGGTCCGTGAGGTTTTCCAGAAGCGGGTGATCATTTGCCTCTGGTTCTGCAGTCATGAAATCCAAAGGCGCGTATTGTTCGCCCATGGCCATAAACTTGATCGCGTTGACCAGAGATTTCGCCGGCAGGGTTTTGGGAACAAAACCTGTTGCCCCCATCTCCAACGCTTTTTCCGCAATGTCGCGGCTGGCCTCTCCGGACATAAGCGCGACCCGGTGCACACCGCTGCGGTCTGCGGCCACTTTTAGACCTTCAAGCCCGTTCATGCCTGGCATGTTGTAATCCAACAGCACCAGATCATACGTCCAATCCCCATCAATCAGCGCGACTGCTTCTGTCAGATCCGCCGCCGTGTGGGTCTCGATATTGTCTTCTTGATCCATGAAGGCCACCAACGCGTCGCGCAGCAGATCATGATCATCAGCAATTAAAATTCGCATCGTCGAACCCTCGCTCGATACCATTACTCAATAATTAAACATTGCAGACAACTGTGGCCGAAATGGGAAAATTTCGCGGGAAACATCAGGTGATAACTCTACCCAAAGGGATAGTCATTTTCCCAATGGCATGAAAACAAACAGCTTTTATTTCCATGCTTCTCCAATTTAGCCGCAATTTGCCCCGTTTGTGATCAAGAAAGCCGCGCCCTTCCCCGTCAATTTAGGGAAAAGCGAAGGGAGCAAGCCATGACCTATCAAGTAAATATCGATACATCGCCGATCCAGTCAAAGTCCGATCTTCCGATCTGCCGCGAAGTGCTCGGGCGGCGGATCGACAACCTATATACGCGCGAGGCGATCTCTCGAATCCTCGCGCCCGGACGTCGTCATGTGGCATTCCTGAATGCCCATTGCGCGAATGTTGCGTCACAAGATGACATGTATGCGGCGGCCCTAGAGCGAGCAGATATGGTCTTGTCTGATGGGATCGGCGTCGAGATGGCGGCTAAAATGCAAGGCAGCCGGATCCGGGAAAACCTAAATGGCACCGATTTTGTACCTAAACTTCTGATTGAGGCCGCCAAACGTGGCCAGAGTGTCTATCTTCTCGGAGGTAAACCGGGCACGGCTGACGCAGCAGCGATGGAGTTGCAGCGCCGGATACCTGGGTTGCAAGTCGCTGGAACGCGTGACGGCTATAACGGTGCAGAAGACAGGTCTGCGGTCAAAGCGATCAACCAGTCTGGTGCCAAAATACTCCTGGTGGCCATGGGCGTCCCTTTGCAAGAGCTTTGGATCGATCGTAACTTTGACGGGCTCAAAGCCAAGGTCTGTATTTCCGTTGGCGGGTTGTTCGACTTTCTTGCAGGCAATGTTTCCCGCGCTCCTGTTTGGGTGCGTCAGGCACGCGCAGAATGGGTTTGGCGCTTGATGATGGAGCCGCGCCGCATGGCAAAACGCTATCTTGTCGGCAACCTGACATTCCTAGCGCGGGCGGCGGTTTGGCCGTATTTGCAAAGTTCAGCGGAGCGCAAAACAAAGCGCGGCTTAGATATCGTGCTCAGCGCCGGTGCGCTGCTCGCGCTTGGGCCAGTGCTATTGGTCATCATGGCGTTGATCCGACTTGAAAGCAAAGGATCACCAATTTTCAAGCAGGTGCGGGTCGGAGAAAACGGACGGCGGTTCACATTGTACAAGCTGCGCTCCATGGCCATGGATTCAGAAGAAAAACGTGCGGCCCTTTTGGCGACGTCTGACCGCGATGGGGTTTGCTTTAAATCCAAAGCGGATCCACGTATCACCCGCATCGGCCGTTTTATCCGTCGTTACTCGTTGGATGAGCTACCGCAGATTTTCAATGTGCTTAAGGGGGATATGTCGATCGTTGGTCCACGCCCTGCTCTGCCAGAAGAAGTTGCAGCTTACCCCGAGAAAGCCAAAGGCCGCCTTGCTGTAAAACCTGGCCTGACCGGGATCTGGCAAGTCTCTGGGCGTGCGGATATCGGGTTTGATCAGATGATTGACATGGACTTGGCCTATGTCCGCTCTCGGACGCTGCTACTTGATGCGGTGCTGATTATGGCGACCTTCCGCGCCGTTCTGACCGGTCGCGGCGCATATTAAGAACGATCACTTTCGCAAACCAGCGGACCTATCCACTCGGATAGGTCGATACCCGCACGATATCGCGCACAACATCAAAGTTTGCGCCATTCTGAGGCTAGGAGGTCGGATCTATGTCCCGTTTTTTATGCATTTTTCTGGGAATTTGCGTTGTTGCTTTCAGCACCAGCGTCCCCGGACATGCAAAAGAAGTTGTCCAGGGACCGGAGCCGGTCCTCTTAGAGATCACTGATATCTCGAGCAGGGAGAAGGAGGTGACAATCTCATTGGATCTGCCCGCGCTTGATGGGATGGAGAACCAAGAGATTGTCACTTCGACCATCTGGACCAACGGCGTAAACCGTTTCGAAGGTGTCCGGTTGACCGAATTGTTGAAGAATCTTGATCTTTCTGGAAACAAAATTCGGGTCACCGCGATCAATGATTACGCCGTCGAGTTTGCATTGAACGAGCCATTAAATGACGATGCGATTGTTGCCTTTCGGATGAATGGCGAGCCCATGTCACGCCGCGGGAAAGGCCCGCTTTGGTTGCTGTACCCATTTGATCAATCTGCAAAATATCGCACAGAAACCATTTACGCGCGCTCAGTTTGGCAGCTTAATAGAATTGATGTGATTGAATAAAATCATTTAGTTGGTAGCGGCCTGTGACAAGACAGAACTTACGACCACTTTCGAATGAGAGCGCGAGACGGCGACGCGCGATTCTATTGCCCATCGCCGCATTGATCAGCTTGGGCATCATCTTCCTTCTGGCCTTCCGGGTCATGGATGATTTGCGAGAACTGCGTTCTGCGAAATCGGACACGGTCCAATGGACCTTATCACAGGTCGAGATTGAGTATTTGGATTTCAGCTTAAGCCTACGCGAAGCAATGGAGTCTGATGCGCCTGACTTAGCCAGTTTGAGAAGAGACTTTGACGTGTTCTTCAGCCGACACGATATTGTTGCCAATGGTCTGGTGTTTGAAGATGCGCGGCTGCAGGAGAACTTCAGCGCTGCAGAAAAGTCCATCGAAGCTTTCCTTCAGAAGTCCGCACCGCTGATTGACGCAGACGATGCCACGTTAGGTGCATCGCTGGACCAACTCTATGCTGATACGGTTGAAATTCGCCCCGTGGTCCGTGGGCTATATGTGTCTGGTTTGTCCCATTTTGCTGATGCTTCAGACCAATTGCGCGCGCATTTGTCGTCGACACTGCTAGAACTGTCTGCGGTCACCGGGATCTTGCTTCTCTCCATGGGCGCGCTGGTGATGTATACCCGCGCGGCAGACGCCAACAGCCGCCAGCGCGGCCATGATTTGGCCCGAGCGAACGCCCACATGGAAACGATCTTATCAACCTCACTGGATGGCGTGATCGTGTCTGATCATTCAGGGCTCATTTTGGACTACAACTCCGCCGCTGAGACAATCTTTGGGTTCAGCACAGAAGAAGCCATCGGAAGCTCGATCGGCGACCTCATCGTGCCACCGGAACTCCGTGACGCCCACAACGCCGGCATGAAACGCATGCAGGAAACCGGCCAGAAGAAACTTGTCGGCAAAGGCCGCATTCGCATTGAATCCTTACGCAAAGATGGATCGCGTTTCCCAGTAGAGTTGGCGCTGCAGTCGGGCCATGGTCCTGATGGCGATATTCTGATTGCGTTCCTGCGCGATATATCTGCGCAAGTTGAATCAGAAGAAGAGCTGACCGAAGCTAGGGACCAAGCGCTGGCTGGCGAGAAAGCCAAGGCAGAGTTTCTGACTGTCATGAGCCACGAAATCCGAACGCCCCTTAGCGGTTTGCTTGGAAACCTGTCTCTGATGGAAAACACGTCCATGAGCGGTGAGCAAAAACAATTCGCAAACAACATGACGATTTCGGGTCGCCAACTGCTCAAACACGTAAATTCCATTCTCGACATCGCACGCTTTGAAAGCGGTCGCCTGCCTATCCAAGAAGAAACGTTCCATCTGGGCGAGTTCTTCCAAGAGATCGTGGACAGCCAGAGCGGCGGCGCAGAACAGCACGGGACAGCAATGAGCTGGACCTGGATGGGGGCGCCGCTCACTTGGGTCAAAAATGACAAAGGTCATCTTGAGCAAATCCTGCTCAACTTGGTGGGGAATGCAGTGAAATTCACCGACAATGGCCGTGTCGACATTGAACTGGAACAGATTGGCCATCGCGGGGCGTCGCCCATGCTCGAAATCCGCGTCATCGACACTGGCCGAGGGATCGCCGAGGCCGATCTTGAGAGAATATTTGAAGAGTTTGAGACCACAAACCGCGCAGGCGGAGACACAGGCTCGACCGGTCTTGGCCTTGCGATTGCGCGGCGTTTGGCCACTCAGATGGGTGGTGAAATCGGCGTTGAAAGCACTTTGGGAGAAGGCAGCGTTTTCTGGCTGCGCTTGCCAATGCCGGAAGGGCACGAACCCAAAGAAGTCGCTTCTGACATTGATGAAACCGTGGCTGCACCCCTGCATTTGCTGCTGGTTGAAGACAATGAAATGAACGCATTTGTTGTGGAGAAGATGCTTCGCGCAGAAGGGCATTCCGTGGTGCTGGCCACCGACGGTTTCGAAGCCATCGATTGGGCTGAGAAGGCGGATTTTGATGGCATTCTCATGGATATCAACATGCCAAAGCTGGACGGCCTGGAAGCAACAAAGCGGATCCGCGCAAATGTGCGCCGCGCCCGCAAGACGCCTATTTTTGCATTTTCGGCCAATGTCTTACCCGAAGATACCAAGCGTTTCCGCGACAGCGGCATGGATGGTTTCATTGGAAAGCCTGTCCAGATTGAGGAGCTGCGCGCAGCGCTTTCCGCAATCGGCGCGACACCTGAGCGCGTTTCAGAAACAAAGCCGGAGGAGACAATGGAAACATCAGAAGCGAAGGCAATGTTCGGCGACAAATACGACACCTTCTTGACGCGGTTTGTTTCTGAAGGAGATGCGCTCGCGGCGTGGCTCAACACGCCGCCATTGGAGGATGAGGAATTGCGCCAGCGCTGTCACAAGATCGCGTCAACCGCAGGATTGTTTGGCGCAGTTCCCTACCAGAACGCGCTGCAACACGCAGAGACCTTGGTCAAAACCGGTGAAGAGGTTCCAGCGGCGGCGATCACTGACATCTTGGACACATGGGAACGCGCTAAAACGGGTCTTGCTGCAGCTTAGTTCAGGGTCGCTCCAAGCGTTACTGCACCCAATATCCGAGCCGCTTCCGCCACATTGGTCACCGCACTGTCGTAACAGGCAATCGCGTCACCCGGTAGGATGAATGGATCGTAATCATCCCTATCTGCACGGCGCAGCATGTCTTCAATGTCGCGTTCAATCACAACAGACACTTTTGTCACTGGGTTACGCGACAGCAGCATAGCGGACCGATGAGCGCTGCTGATGCGTGCGCCGCCAACACAGTTCGTGTCTACCACTGCTTGCATATAACGCGTGCCATACGGCATTTCACGCACCTCGCGGCCCACGGCAGAGGGCGCATTGCCGGTCGCGGGAACCGTCAGGTTGGACAAGAACATGGTCACACCCGGAGGGCTGATCGGGCTCGGGCGCATCAGGTCATCTTGGAAACACTGACGTGATGGCACATAGACCTGATCTCCGGTCAACAGCATCACATCAATACTATTGCGGCCTTCAAACACGCCGCGCAGATCGAGCTTATAAAGGCGTCCTTGACGACGCAGTTCGACTGCAGAGATATCGGCATCCGGGCGAATGCCACCAGCGGAACGCAGCGCAGCAGAAAGGTTTCGGGATTCTGTGGACGCGCCCAGCGCTTGGGCACGGTTTGGGTCCACCTCATCACCCCGTGTACCACCAAGGTTCATTTGATGGGGTTCAAACACCGCGCCAGATACACCGACATTCACCGATGCAAAATCCACCAAACGAACGGAAATAGGTGGCAGCACGTCATAGAGCTGAGCGTCAATCAGCGCCCCTGCCAACATGCTTTCCACATCTTGTACGGACCGGCCTTGAACGGGAACGGCTTTTAGGAATGGGAGCTTCAATGTGCCATCGCGAGACACGACATAGCGACCCGTCAGGGATTCATCGGCAGAAATGCGAACATCCAACAGATCATTGCGCGAGATCTTTTCGCCAAGAAGCGTGCGCACCCCGATGGATTTACCGCCAGTCTCACCGCCTCGAAGCGGCAAACACTTTTCAGCATTCATGGAAGCAGAGGTCAGGAACTTGTCATCACGCCGGGTCACCACGTTGCGGTATTGCGCCTGATACCCATCGCCCTGATCGGTCGGCTCAATGTTTTCAGGATCCACCACGGCAGCACAGCTCGCCAAAAGCAAGCCCAGACCCATCGCACGGATCGGCGTCTTAAAGTGGTTCAATCTGTTCAAGAACATTGCCCACATGCCTCAGTTTATTTTCTTTTTTTGGAAATAACGCACGAAACGCTCCATCCGGCAATCGTTTTCGGAGGGGTCCTATACCCGTTTGGGTAGAATTGTGACCTCTTGGCCTCGCTTTTGGCCTGACGGGACCGGGAATCGGAACGTTGCTTAGATCAAATTGGAGCCATCCCACAAGGAGCCCTCCATGCTGAGCCACTTTCGACATTCAAATGGTTTTCTCTCCCATCTGATGGCCTACGGAGCCTCGGAAGTGGCCAGCAAACTCTCTCGTATCTTCGTGGTGGTTATGGTGGCGCGCCATTTGGGCGCTGAACAAGTCGGCCTCGCCGCAGCAGCTTTGGCGGTTTGTGACATTATCAAAAGCCTCACAGAACATGGTATTGGCCAAAAAGTTATGGCTGCTGACGAGGCGGACCTGCCATCCATCACAGCCCGTGCGCACCGCCTGTTTTGGCAGGTGACCGCGATCCTGTTCCTTGGTCAGCTGGCCATTGGTGCCGGCTTTGCAGCTCTCGGCAATCCGATTGTAGGCGGGCTTGTGGCCCTCGCTTCTCTCGAATACCTGTTTATGCCCGGCGGATTGGTTCAAGCCGCTTTGGCGATGCGGGAAGGCAAGCTCACGCAAACGGCGAAAATCGCCGGCACGCAGATTGTCAGTGCGAACCTGCTGTCTGTCGCTTTGGTTTTTGTCTTCCCGTCCCCTCTTGTTCTGGTTCTACCGCGCGTTTTGACTGCGCCGATCTGGCTGATCGCCATGCGCCGTCTGCGCCCGTGGACCAGTGACCCAAGTGTCCCTCCAGCCCCAATCCACGGCTTCATCACCTTTGGCCTGCCTGTGCTTGGCACGTCCCTCGTCAACGCATTCCGTCTACATGCGGATAAATTGGTCATCGGTGCACTTCTCGGAGCCGAAGGATTGGGGAGTTATTTTATGGCCTTCAATGCGGGGCTGAGCATCGCGACCGCCTATGTTGCAGCCTTTGACAAAGTTGTCTTTCCACACCTCTGCAAAGGCATGAGTGCAGATCCCCGCAGCCTTGCCGCCATTGGTCTTTTCCTGATCACCCCCGTGGTGTTGGCCCAGTCTGTCTTTGCCCCAAGCTATGTCCCCATCCTGCTTGGCTCGGACTGGGCCTATATCTCCCCGGTGGTGTCGGTTCTGTGTTTGACCGCAATTCCCCTGACCCTTTGGTCCACCGCCGCGGCCAAGCTGCGCGTGACTGGCAACCCTGGTACCGAACTCGCCTACACCTTCACCGTGACCCTTGCCCTGCTTGCAACCGCGTTCTTCGTCGCGCCATGGGGGCTGATGGGTCTCGCGACCGCCCATCTTGCAATCGTGACTGTCCTTCTTGGCATCGGAGCGCTCTGCATCCTGTGGCCATCCTATCCAACCCCGCGCAATCAAGAGGTTCTTTAAATGACTGATTTTTCGATCATTATGCCGTGCTACAACGCCGAAGATACGCTTGGCCGCGCCATCACCTCTGTGCTCGCCCAAAGCCACACCAGCTGGGAGCTGATCTGCGTCAACGACGGCAGCCAAGATGACACCGCTGCGCGGCTTTCTGAATGGGAGCAAGCAGAACCCAATATCCGTGTCATCCACACCAAAAACCGTGGCCCTTCCGTCGCCAGAAATTTAGGCGCAGCGACGGCGGCAGGGAAGGTTCTGTGTTTCCTGGATGCGGATGACATTTGGGAACCCTACAAACTCGCGCAGCTCTTTGCGCTTTTCAAAGATCCGAAAATTGGTGGGGCGTTTGGTGAAATCAGCTTTTTCGAGACACCAGATCAAGAGATTACACGCTCAACCGTTCCCAATGGCCCCCTGACCATTCCCATGTTGATGGGTGAGAACCCTGTTTGCACCATGTCCAACTTTTCTTTGCGTGCGAAGCATTTCCACGACTGTGGCGGCTTGGCTGCCGGTCTGGTTCACAACGAAGACTTGGAATGGCTGATCCGGTTGGTGGGCATGGGCGTTGAAATTCACCCGATTGCCGACCGCCACGTCTGGTACCGCACCTCTCGTGGAGGGTTGTCTGCTGACCTGATCGCTATGGCCAAGTCCCGCCGCGTTGCGCTGCGCACGGCACTTTATTTTGGCCACAGACCAAAGGCTGCCCAGGAAGCCATCTATCTGCGTTACCTCGCACGCCGTGCCTTGCGCCTTCAAGATGGCGCTGAAACAGCCCGCCGCTTTGCTCTTAAAGGGCTAAAGCAGAACCCAGCGGCCTTCCTTTGGCCTCCAAGACGTGGCGTCGCCACGGCGGTTGCGGCGCTGGCCGCGCCAAACCTGCCCACCCAAATCAAACGCAGCTTGCTGTCTTAATCCGGAGATATCTCATGCCTTTAGCAACCATCGTTGTCCCCGCTTTTAATGTCTCTGCCACAATTGCTGAGACGCTGGATTCACTGCAATCTCAGACCCTAAAAGACATCGAGATTGTCATCATCGATGATGGCTCAACCGACGACACACGTGACGTCGTCGCGCCTTATCTCGCGGACAAACGCATTCGCTACGTGTCACAGGCCAACCGAGGTCTGGCGGGCGCGCGCAATCGCGGGATTGAGGAAGCACGCAGCGACATCATCGGGTTTTGCGACGCAGATGATCTGTGGCACCCGGACAAAATGCGCCGCCACGTGGCCCATTTTGATGCCAATCCACGGCTGGGACTAAGTTATTCGGGGTCCCTCATGATTGATAACGAGAGCAATTCGCTCGGCATCTCTCAGACCCCGCGCCTTAAGGGGGTGAATGCCGCGCATATCATGAAACGCAATCCTGTCGGCAATGGCTCTGCTGCTGTCATGCGCCGCGCCGCGTTGATGGATATCGCAAGCCACCCTCATGGCACAAACCGCGCTTATTACTTTGACGAAACATTCCGCCAATCTGAGGACATTGAATGCTGGCTTCGCTTTGCACTTATCACCGATTGGAAGATCGAAGGCATTCGCGGAAATCTGACCCATTACCGCGTGGCGCTAGACGGGTTGTCTGCAAATACAGAACGGCAACTGGCGAGCTGGGAAAGGGTTATCACCAAATTGCGCCCGCTGAATCCAGCCTTCTTTGAAGCCCATGAACCCGCCGCGCGCGCCTATCAATTGCGCTACCTCGCCCGGCGCGCAGTAAGCGGCAGCGATGGTGGCCAAGCGCTCTCCTATTTACGAGCCGCAAACCAATCTTCCTTAGAACCACTGCGATCCGAGCCACTCAAAACTGTGACCACCTATTTGGCGGCATACGCGCTCAAATACTTGAAACTGAATCCCCTCACCCTGCGCAACCGCGCAACCACGTCCTAATTTCAGGAGGAAAGACGATGAAACCAACAATCACCCATTTGCTTGATGATGCCACCTCCGGCGGCGTGACTCGTGTCATCGATTTTATGCAGAGCTCAGAGGCCTTGAACGCGAAGGTTGACCAAAACCTCCAGATGGTTCCTGCACGCGGGCGCTGGCCACAGTTTGAAGGGGATATGATTATCAGCCACCTCTCCGTGAACTGGCGTAACCTGCCCGCATTGATGGCACTGCGAGCGATGCACCCAAATGCAACGCTCGTGCATGTGGAACATAGTTACACCCAGCGCTTCACGGCCCTGAATGTGCCAAATAAAGATCGCTTCTACACCCTGCTGCGCACGGCCTATGCTTTGTTTGATCAAGTGGTGTGCGTGAGCCGATCCCAGGGCAGTTGGATGGCGACACGTGCCTTGGTGGACAGCACCAAACTGCGGATCATCCGATCTGCGGTGGATCTGACCGATTTCGCCAAGCTCCCGCCAGTCTCAGGCACCCCGCGTTGTTTTGGCCTTTTGGGCCGTTTGCATCAGCAAAAAGGGTTTGATCTCGCTATCGCTGCGTTCCGCCAGTTGAGCGACCCAAACCTGCGTTTGAAAATCTTTGGTATCGGCGAAGATCAAAAACTGCTGCGACGCATGGCAAAAGGCGACAGCCGCATTTCTTTTGAAGGCTTTAGCGCCAATCCATCTCAGGCGATGCAAAGCATTGATGCACTGCTGGTCCCATCTCGCTGGGAAGCCTATGGGCTTGTCGCGCAAGAGGCACTGGCGGCTGGGCGGCCTGTCTTAGTGGCACCGGTCGACGGTTTGACAGATCAAGTGCAAGACGGGGCAACCCAAATGACCGGTATTGGCGTTTCGGCATTGGCCAGCGACCTGGAGCGCATCGCCAATGGGACGGAGAAACCTGCAATCGCAAAGCAATCAGCGTTCGCGATGAATAGCAAAAACCGTTTTGAAACTGACTGGCTGCGCCTGTTTGACGAAGCATTCGCGATGGCGGACGCCGCAGCATAAGGTTTGCAAAGAAGGTTGAGGTGGCGATCCCTGAAGGACTCGAACCCTCAACCTGCTGATTAGAAGTCAGCTGCTCTATCCAGTTGAGCTAAGGGACCGCACTTGTGGTTGGTTTCTTACAGGCAAGCGTCGATGTCAACGCAGAGAAAACGCTAATGTGTCCACGGGCCCTTTCGGTCCGTGGCAAAGTTTTCTCCATAGCCGCCTGCACGAATATTGGGTTTGCGCTTATGCGGCTCGGTCACCGTCGCTTCAATCCCGTGTTCTTCAGCATATTCAATTGCCGCTTCCTTGGTAGGGAAACGTAACTTCACCTGGGATTGCGTGTCATCAGAGCCGGTCCAGCCCATCAATGGGTCAATGTCGCGCGCAGAGGTTTGTGCAAACTCCAAAACCCAAATTTTGGTTTTGGCTTGGCCGGACGTCATTGCGTTTCTGGCTGGCTGATAAATGCGAGCGTTCATTGAAGATCTCCTATGACATCAACGTTATGAAAAAAAACTTTGGCTGTCGCAAGCTTTACACGCATTTTTCAAGCCAATCGTGGCACCGCCGTCCTGCCAAAAATTGACAATAGCGGCATCACAAAGTGATATTTGCCACCCCCTCATCTTGCGCTTCCTGCCAATCGGTTCACATTAAGGGCCAGAGAGGGAATCCCTATGGATCAAGCGCAGCCAGATCAGATCATGCCAATGATGCAAACCGTGCCCCACCGGCGGGAAAAGCTGGAAGGTGGCAAGCGGTTCACCATGCATACGGAATTTGCGCCTGCTGGGGACCAGCCGACTGCGATTGCAGAGCTGACCGGCGGCATCAAAGAAGGCGAGCGGGATCAAGTTCTACTTGGCGCGACGGGCACCGGTAAAACATTCACCATGGCGAAAGTCATCGAAGAAACCCAACGCCCGGCGATCATTTTAGCCCCCAACAAAACGCTGGCTGCCCAGCTTTATGGCGAATTCAAAGGGTTCTTCCCAGAGAACTCAGTCGAGTATTTCGTCTCTTTCTATGATTACTACCAGCCCGAGGCCTACGTGCCGCGGTCGGACACCTACATCGAAAAAGAAAGCCAGATTAACGAACAGATCGACCGCATGCGCCACTCGGCCACGCGAGCGCTTCTTGAACGCGACGACGTGATTATCGTGGCTTCGGTCAGCTGTATTTACGGTATCGGCTCGGTGGAAACCTACTCCGCCATGACCCAAGACCTGCATGTGGGCAAAGACTATGATCAGCGCCAAGTGATGGCGGATCTGGTGGCCCAACAATACCGGCGCAACGATCAGGCGTTTCAGCGTGGGTCATTCCGGGTGCGTGGCGATAGCCTCGAGATCTTCCCCGCCCACCTTGAAGATCGCGCATGGCGGCTGTCTTTCTTTGGGGAAGAACTTGAGAGCATTACTGAATTTGACCCTCTGACCGGGGAAAAGACCGATGATTTCGAAAAAATCCGGGTCTATGCGAATTCTCACTACGTGACGCCGAAGCCAACGTTGAACCAAGCCATTGTGAGCATCAAGAAAGAGCTGAAACTTCGGCTCGATCAACTGGTCAACGAAGGCAAACTGCTTGAGGCGCAACGGCTTGAGCAACGCACGAATTTCGATCTGGAAATGCTGGAAGCGCAAGGGTTCTGTAACGGAATCGAGAACTACTCCCGTTACCTGACGGGCCGCGCTCCGGGCGAGCCGCCCCCCACCCTGTTTGAGTTCATCCCTGACAACGCCATTGTCTTTGCCGATGAAAGCCACGTCTCTGTTCCACAGATTGGCGGCATGTATCGCGGTGACCACCGCCGCAAGTTCACTTTGGCGGAACACGGCTTCCGCCTGCCCTCGTGCATGGACAACCGCCCGCTCAAGTTTGAAGAATGGGACGCAATGCGGCCCCAATCGGTCTTTGTCTCAGCCACACCAGCAGCGTGGGAGATGGAGCAATCCGGCGGTGTCTTTACCGAGCAGGTGATCCGCCCAACTGGTCTGTTGGACCCAGAGGTGGAAATCCGCCCCGTGGATATGCAGGTCGACGATCTGCTGGATGAGATCCGCAAAGTCACCGCAGATGGGTTCCGCACCTTGGTGACGACCCTTACCAAACGCATGGCCGAGGACCTGACCGAATACCTGCACGAACAGGGTATCAAGGTCCGCTATATGCACAGCGATATTGATACCCTGGAGCGGATCGAAATTTTGCGAGATCTGCGGCTTGGGGCGTTTGACGTGCTGATCGGGATCAACCTTTTGCGCGAGGGCTTAGACATTCCTGAATGTGGCCTTGTTGCTATTCTGGATGCAGACAAAGAAGGCTTCCTGCGTTCCGAAACCTCTCTTGTACAGACAATCGGCCGTGCCGCGCGGAACGCCGATGGCCGCGTGATTATGTACGCAGACAAGATCACCGGCAGCATGGATCGCGCGCTGAAAGAGACCAATCGCCGCCGCGAAAAACAGATTGCCTACAACGAAGAGCACGGCATCACCCCTGCGACGGTGAAGAAGAATGTCGAGGATGTTCTTGCAGGCCTTTATCAAGGCGACACGGATATGTCGCGCGTCACCGCGACCATCGAAAAGCCCATGCATGGGGCCAACTTGGAAGCGCATCTTAATGGGCTTAAGGATGACATGCGTAAGGCTGCAGAGAACTTGGAGTTTGAAGAAGCGGCACGTTTGCGCGATGAAATTAAACGCCTTGAGGCCGTGGATCTCGCGATTGCGGATGATCCGTTGGCGCGCCAATCAGCGATTGATGCTGCAGCTGAAAGCGCCGTGAAATCAAAAGGGCGGTCTACGGCAGGACGGCCCGGCCAACGGGGCGGCAATGTGCGTCGGCGCAAATCGCGTTAAATTTCAACTGTAACTCTTTGGAAAACAGTCTTATACGCTCGATCGAGATCGATTGAGCGCCCGTGTCCTTGTCAAAACTTGGGTTCGAATGGCCTTAGATATCCACTTAGCGTTGGTTACCCAAAGTGGCTAACAAGCTGAGTTTTCCACAGAAACTGAACATAAAATTTCACAAAACGCACATTTTGGGGATAAAGGCCGAGAACGATACACAGCGCCTGTTTCGTCGTTGAATTAGGCGATTCTGAACGTTTCCGGTGGCTGGCCCGTGATTTCTCGCAATTAGCCTATATGTTAAGAAAGAGTTTATTACCTCAGGCAGCGACCTGACACCTTGAATTGGAATATCCGTGTCGATGCATTTGACCATTCGTCTGCTGATCGCGTTCCAACTGCTCGCTTGGGTGGTCTATATGGTTGTTGCCTATATGGCGCCGGACGAAGAGCTTCCTGACCAGTCCCTCGAAGGCTTTTTGTTCCTTTGTGGCGTTGCCATCATATTGTGCTTTTTTCCTGCTCTGCGGATGGCACGAAGCTACGCCGCGCAACCGTTTGCCTTGGTTCTGTCCTGCCTCCCGATCATTGCTGTCGGGACGGTCACAGTTGTGAGGTGGCTATGACTAGCGCGCCACATGCACCGCACAACTGACATGGCGGATCACCTGCGCTGCTGTTGTGCCTAAATTGAATTCATGCGTCCCCGGCTTGTGTGCGGACATGATGACGCAATCAATTCCGCGATCTTTGATCCAAGCCAAGATGACATTGCTCGGTCGTCCTTCGCACACGACGCTACGCGCATTTGGAAGATCCCGAGCCATCGTGCTGAGAGACGCCTCAATAGAGGCGCGGGCTTCGTCTTTGTAACCGGCCGGAAAATAGGAACTCGCATAGTCTGGCACCGGGCTCATCACGTGGATCAAGGTCACGACCGCGTCCGGATCCGCGAGCGTTGCAGCCGCTGTTAGAACCGCTTCCACCACTTGGTCTTCGTCAAACGACAACGGTACTAGAACATTCTTGTACATCACGCCTCCCCTTTGCCGACATTTGGGATCGTTCGAACCTATCGCCCTAATCCTGCTACAACCAAGCATTTTTTGCTGAAGTGTTTTTCGACAAATTAAGCTTTTGTTTACCAAGATATCCGATGCTGCGTTGGTGAGGAGAGCCAATGCGGACGATCTGGATCATCATAATGACAATGATGTCCTGCGCGGCCCAAGCTGGCCCCTGGTTGCGTTCGGGAGGGGAAGGATTTCTGGCCGTAGACAGCATTGGATCCGTTGGGCGCGACCAGGGTAACCTGCGGTATTACTCAGGGATCTATGCCGAATATGGATTAAACGATCAGGTCACCCTGGGGTTACATGCGGGTCAGGAACTATACGGCGATGCGCAGGCGACCATATTCGCGCGCTTTCCGATCCATCTAGATCAGGATGAATGGGCATTTGCCTATGATATTGGGCTTGGGGTGGACCTAAAAAGGGAGGCCCCTAAAAAAGCTCTGCGTCTTGGGATGTCCGTCGGTCGCTCTATGCAAATCCGCCAAACAAATGGGTGGTGGAGCATCGAAGCGCAGATCCGTCTGCGCGCGCAAACGGGGCGTGATCTTAAAATGGAAACGACAGTTGGGGTCAAAGATAAGAAAGAACGGCTCTATATTTTGCAGGGGTTCGCGCAGAAAACCGCTGGCAGCGATTGGACCTATGAATTGCAGCCAACGGTCGTTATCCCTCTCTTTCGAAACGCAAAATTGCAGGTGGGGTTAAGCGCCAGCACCGAGGGTGAAGGTCGGTACGGGGCGCGGATCTCTACCTGGCGGCGCTTCTGAACCATCCTTAATCACAACTGATTGAGACCCACTTTGATATTGATGAGAATTAAGGCATACTAGCCAACAACAAAGTCACGGGCGCAAAGTTCGGACGCATTTGAGGCAAATCCTGCGGCACATGCCGAAGGTTACTTAAAGAGGCAAACCATGAGACACCTAATCGGTGGCGCCCTATTGGCGATGATGATCCTTCCTTTTGATGTTTCTCCGGCGGACGCAGGCCCGATTTCTTCCGCCTGTCGCAAATCTGACCGCGAAGCGGCAACGCGCAGAATGTGCAACTGCCTGCAAAGCGTCGCAAACGGAGAGCTGTCACGCTCTGACCAAAAGTTGGCGGCAAGTTTTTTCAAAGACCCTCACAAGGCTCAGGAAATTCGTCAATCAGACCGGCGCAGCCACGAAAAGTTCTGGCTCCGCTACAAAGACTATGGTCAAACCGCCGCCGCGCTTTGCAGCCAACATAGTTAAAGGCCGGGCCTAAAACATTTTCAATTGACCGATTTCCCGTCTAGTTTCACAAAAGGTAAATCTAGCGGGAGACGATTTTATGCTGACCAAAGGGGTCACTCTGCGTGGATTAGAGGTTTTTGATGCCTTGGCAGGCAGCGGCTCTGTTGCGCAAGCGGCGGAACTGACAGGCCTAAGCCAACCTGCTGTAAGCCAGCAAATCCGCAACCTTGAAGCAGCCCTTGGGACGGCGCTGGTGGATCACGGCAAGCGTCCGATGCAATTGACCCCTGCAGGGCGATCTTTTTTGGGTCGCACGCAAGCGGTTCTGTCTGAGCTTAGACTGGCGCAATCCGAGCTGACGGTCATGGACCTCTCCCATATCAGCACCATGTCGATTGGCATCATTGATGACTTTGACAATGAGCTAACTCCGCGTTTGGTATCGACTTTGGCCGAAAGCCTAAGCAAGTGCCGATTTAAGATGATCACAGCAAGCAGTAACGCGATCGCAGAAATGATGCGCGATCGTCGCTTGCATCTCGGCATAACGGCAACGTCAGGCGAAGCCATTGACTATGCTACAGAATACCCCCTCGCGCGGGACCCTTTTGTTCTTGTTGCGCCGTCCAAAATCGCGCCTCAAGGTGCGGATGTCAATGAAGTGATGCAACGGCTGCCCTTCGTCCGTTATGAGCGAGAGCAGCTCATCTCTCGCCAGATCGATGCCCATCTGGCGCGTTTAAAACTGACCTTCCCAGAACGGTTTGAAATCGGAAGCCATCTGGCGCTAATGGCCTGCGTTTCGCGCGGTATTGGCTGGACCATCACCACACCGCTTGGCTTCATGCGCGCTGTGAGGTTCCACGACCAGATCACCGCGCATCCCCTCCCCTTTGCGCATTTTTCCCGGCAAATCTCACTCTTGGCGAGCCCGGATTTCGCAGAGAACGTCCCAAGCGATCTTGCCGCGTCTTTCCGCACCATGTTGCAGGACAAAATCATCACACCGACCTTGCGCAGCCAGCCCTTTTTGGAAGGAGAGTTTAAGGTCCTGAAAGGGTAGTGTTAGACCGCGAATCTGCGCGCGCTAACTTCCAAAAACCTGAAACTGCTCAGCCGATCTCGGCGCGCAAACCCTTTGAACACTGTTCAATCAGATCAAGCGCCCCATCAAAATCACGGGTGTAATAGGGGTCCGGCACCTCGGTCATCCCGCTTTCGGGCGCGTAATCGGTAAAACACTTCACCGGTGTCGTGTTCCCGTTTGGACGCAAATCTTCGATATCAGCCAAATTGGACGCGTCCATACCGATGATCAGATCGAAGCGGTCAAAATCAGCAGCCGTAAACTGCCGCGCACGCAGGTCGCTCAAGTCATAACCCCGCGCTTTTGCCGCCTCTTGCATTGGCCCGTATGGTGGCTTTCCCGCATGCCAACCGGCGGTGCCCGCACTGTCGGTCTCAGCAGTCGTCATTTCGCGAAACACGCCCTCTGCCGACGGGCTGCGGCAAATATTGCCCAAACAGACGAACAAGACTTTCATGACGGGTCTCCGAAATTGCGATATGTCCCAGATAACGCAGCGCAGTCGTGACACGCAAGGAGCCCAAATGACGAATATCGTGATCCTCACCGGCGCGGGAATTTCAGCGGAAAGCGGCCTTGGAACGTTTCGCGACGAAGGCGGGCTTTGGGCGCAACATCGGATCGAAGATGTCGCCACGCCAGAAGGCTTCGCACGCAATCCTCAATTGGTGCATGACTTTTACAACGCGCGACGCGCGCAGGCCGCAAAAGCCAAGCCCAACGCAGCACATGTCGCGCTTGCGAAACTGGAGCAAAACTTGGATGGCGAAGTCCTAATCGTCACCCAAAACGTTGATTCTTTGCATGAAAAAGCAGGCAGCAAGAATGTCCTTCATATGCACGGAGCTTTGAACAAGGCTTGCTGCGCCGCCTGTGACCTGCGTTGGGATGCCCCCATGGTCATGTCCCCCAGCGACCCTTGTGCAGGCTGTGACACCCCCGCCACGCGACCCGAAGTGGTCTGGTTTGGCGAGATGCCATTTCATATGGAAGAGATTGGTCTCGCGCTGTCAAAAGCGGATGTGTTCGTATCAATCGGAACGTCAGGAGAGGTCTACCCGGCGGCCAATTTTGTCGCCGAAGCAGATCACTTCGGAGCCCATACGATCGAGTTAAACTTAGAACCATCGGCAGGCGCGTCACGGTTTTCCGAATGCCGGTTTGGCCCTGCAAGCAGCATTGTGCCGAAATGGGTGGAGGAAGAGCTAAATAGATAAGGCCGGGTCACCCCGGCCTTTGATTTAGTGATGTTTGTGTTTGTCGCCGTGGCCTTCGTGACCATGATCGACGTGACCATGCTCCGCCTTACGCTCAAGATCGACTGGGATTGTGACCGCAATCTCACCGGCCTGTTCAAAGACCAGGATCGCCTCCACTTCATCACCGTGTGCCAGACTGGTTGTCAGCCCCATCAGCATCAAGTGGTCGCCCCCGCGTTCAAGCATATGGCTACCACCGGCCGGGATCTCGAAACCCTCTTCGACTTCCATCATTTTCATGATGCCATCGCCCATCTCTTTATGGGTGTGCAGCTCGTTGCGCGCAGCAACATCGGTACGCACCGCGATCAGACGATCAGCGGAATCACCCAAATTGTGGATTTCTAAGAAAGCCGCACCGGACTTTGCCATTTTGGAAGAGACGCGCGCATATGCGTCTTTGATCATGATTTTGCTCTCTGCAAATGCAGGGGACGTCAACGCGATTGCCGCCACTGCAGCCAAGGTAAGTGATTTGAAAGACATAGCTTTCTCCGTTCTTTTAATTTGATTGTTAGGGGGAAATCAAACCAAAGAAGGAGGCGCCCTCGCATTAAGACGCAGGATTTTATTCGTCGTGCTCTCAATAGAATCAAAAGGTGCAGTGAACGCGAAAGCGACGGATTCAGGGACAGCTGGTCCAGCGCTCGTGTCAGGAAGCCCCAAAGCCAGAAGCGTGCAGTCCAGACAATGATGCTGCGCGTGAGTCGGTTCTCCATTCGCATCAATAGCGATGATCACCGTGTGCTGGCCCGAACAGATCTCCATCGTGCCGACACTCAGCGGCATACCCCGTGCCATCGCCAAAGCTTGGCCCGTAAAGAGCATAAGCGCGATTAGATAGGCGGACATATGAACACGCAGCGATGTCATTACTGAATATATAGGCTGCGTTTCGCGTGAAGGAAAAGCGACAAAATGCAACAGCCCCGCCTGATGTCAGGCGGGGCTTTCTTCACTGTCCAGTGAAAGAAAAACGCTTTAAAAGCAGCCGGCTTAAGCTTGAGCCGCCTGTGCTTTTGCGATTTCTTTTTTAACCTTCAGAGCGTTCGCAGACAGCTCGGTGTCCTTAGCTTTTGCCAGGAACGCGTCCAGACCACCGCGGTGATCAACGGAACGCAGAGCAGATGCAGAGATACGCAGTTTGACGCCGCGACCCAGTGTTTCGGATTGCAGAGTCACGTCGTTCAGGTTCGGCAGGAAACGACGCTTGGTTTTGTTGTTGGCGTGGCTGACATTGTTGCCAGTCATCGGGCCTTTTCCGGTCAATTCGCAACGGCGCGACATGGGTTCATCCTCGTTTTACGGTCTACGGGGATAACAACCCCGATAAAGCAAAAAGGCGCCGCCACGGGCAGCACCCAGAAATTCGTTGGGCGTCTTTAGGCCTGAATCCGGGCGGCGTCAAGTGATTCACGACAAGGAAATGACAAACCACGCGGGTATTTTTGCATTTCCCCAACAGAGGCCGAACGGCGCTATCGCTTGCGAATATCCAGCGCCTTCAGAACCTTATCGGCAGCCGCAGACGGGGTAATCGCTTGACCTGCAACTTTTGTCGCCAATTCAGCGATTTGCGCCTTGGCATCGCCGGAGTCCAACTGTGCAAGAACGCCCTGTTTAACTTCCTCGAGGAACCAGAACTGCGCCTGTGCTCGTCGGCGTTTGTCCCAATGGCCGTTTTCGTGCCGCCAATCGCTAAGCGCACCCATTTCGCCCCACGCATCAGAAAGCCCCTGCTCTTCCAGTGCAGAGACAGTCATCGCCTTGGGGAAATCATCTGGGTCTTGCGCACGCTTGCGCAGCAACCTTAATGCCCCTGCGTAGTCGGCACAGGTGCGGGTCGCGGTGGCTTTCAGATCGCCATCGGCTTTGTTCACCAAGATCAGGTCCGCGATCTCCATAATGCCCCGTTTGACCCCTTGAAGCTCGTCCCCGCCGGCTGGCGCAAGCAGCAAGACAAAGAGGTCTGACATCTCCGCTACAACCGTTTCGCTTTGTCCCACGCCTACGGTTTCAATGAGAACAACGTCAAACCCAGCCGCCTCACAGAGCGCGACAGCTTCGCGGGTTCGGCGCGCCACACCGCCCAGATGCGTTTGACTGGGGGATGGGCGAATGAAAGCGTTCTTGTCGCGCGACAACCGCTCCATGCGCGTTTTGTCGCCAAGGATCGAGCCACCGGAGCGCGTGGATGATGGGTCTACCGCCAGCACCGCCACCCGTTTGCCTTGGGCCGTGAGAAACATGCCGAAGCTTTCGATGAAGGTCGATTTTCCGACACCGGGTGTCCCTGACAAGCCAATGCGCAATGCCTCCCGGCCGGATCCTCGCAGTTCTTCCAAGAGTTCCGCAGCCTGGGCGCGGTGGTCAGCGCGCCCGCTTTCCACAAGCGTGATCGCCCGCGCCAAAGCCCGGCGGTCTTGCTTCAAAATCCTGTCACGCAGCTCTGCGATGTCCATGCCACGGCCCTATTGATGACTGTCTTTTCGTATTTTGTTCTGGAGCAACGTCATGCCCCTTCGACGGCACCTGTGTCTAGCTTATTTTCGCGCGTTTCTGTGGATTGGCGTCTTGATGACGCAGGGTTGGATTCTCTCGACGCAGGCCGCAATGGCCAATGACGCACCCCTCACACAAACATGGTCGGTTCGGGTGCTGGGCGTTCCCGTGGGACAATTTGACCTGAAGGCAAAGCTCAATGAGACGACATACCGTGGCCGAGCGAAATTTCGAACCAAAGGCGCGGCGGGCATCTTGGCGCGTGTCCGGTTTGACCTGCAAGGGAACGGGTTCATCAAGAAAGCCGACCTGATACCGCTGGAATACCGAGAAGAAATGGAAACCGGACGCAGGAGTAGCACGGCGTCCCTCAGTTTTGCAGACGGAGAAGTGCGTGACATTTCTGGGCGTTTGAATGCCAGTGGGACCTTTGTTGACGACAAATCTTTAAAGCGGCCCCTTGATCCATTTAGTGCGATATTGTCGGCCTTCCGTCCCGCCCCCGCCGCACCAAGCTGTCAATTGGATCGAACGGTTTTTGACGGAGCACGCGTCACACGCCTGCGTTTTCATTCAAAGCGCAATGATGGAAAGCGCATCATCTGCCATGGCAAATACATTCGCGTTGCTGGCTACAGTCCTGCGCAATTGCAAGAAACCGAGTTTTTCCCGCTGCGGCTCACCTTTGATGCGAGCAATGGACATTGGCGTCCCGTACGGGCGCAAGTTGGCTCTCTCTTTGGTCCGGTCACATTGGTCCGCAAGGATTGAAGCTTTACCCGACGCCGACCTTTCGGGATAAGGCCATATGGTCACGCTTCCCATCAACGACGCCTTACCCGATCTGATCGCCGCCCTAAAGGCGCATGGCCGCGCGGTGCTGCAGGCACCCCCAGGTGCCGGTAAAACGACGGTTGTTCCGCTCGCCATGCGAGACGCAAAGATTGTGCCCGGCAAAACCGTTATGTTAGAGCCGCGCCGCCTCGCTGCCCGCGCCGCCGCTGAACGCATGGCTCAGACGTTGGGGGAGCCGGTGGGTCAAACGGTGGGATACCGGGTGCGGGGTGAGACCAAGGTTTCGAAAGCCACACAAATTGAAGTGGTCACCGAAGGCATTCTGACACGGATGATCCAGTCAGACCCGGAACTCGCGGGTATTGGAGCCATTATTTTCGATGAATTCCACGAGCGCTCTCTGAATGCTGATCTGGGTCTTGCCCTGTGTTTGGAGATCGCAGGCGCGTTGCGTGACGACCTAATGTTACTCGTCATGTCTGCGACACTCGATGCAGAGCCGGTGGCGGCATTGATGGGTGATGCGCCCATGATCACCTCTGAGGGCCGCAGTTATCCGGTAGAAACACGCTGGCTCGACAAACCTATGCGCAAAGAGGACCGTTTAGAAACCGCCACAGCGCGCCTTATTGAAAAAGCGGTCTCAGAGACCGAGGGCGGCGTATTGGTTTTTTTGCCCGGCGAGGGAGAGATCCGGCGCACGGCCAGCAATCTGAACCTGCCCAACAACTGCCATGTCCACACACTGTTTGGCGCGATGGATTTCAAAGCACAACGTGCCGCCATTCAACCAGCTGACACGGGGCGCAAAGTGGTTCTTGCCAGCTCCATCGCTGAGACCTCTTTGACCATTCAAGACGTGCGGGTCGTGGTCGACGCTGGTCGCGCAAGGCGCGCGCGTTTTGATCCGGGATCGGGCATGTCTCGTTTAGTGACCGAGAAAGTGACCAAGGCAGAAGCCACCCAGCGCCAAGGCCGCGCGGGCCGTGTGGCGGAAGGGGTTTGTTATCGCCTGTGGACCAAAGGTGAAGAAGGGGGCTTGCTGCCCTTCCCTCCAGCTGAAATTGAAGCTGCTGATTTGGCGGGGCTTGCTTTGGAACTCGCGGCTTGGGGGGCGGCGCCTTCTGATCTGCCGTTTCTGACGCAGCCGCCATCAGGCACGTTCCAAGAAGCGCAAAACCTTCTGCAAATGCTGAACATCTTGGACAAAGACGGGCGCATCACACCGCATGGCGAGACCGTCTCTCGCATGCCGCTTCACCCGCGTTTGGCCCATATGCTTGCGCTTGCTGGCAAAAAAGCCGCGCCGCTCGCAGCTCTACTAGCGGCCCGCGATCCATTGGCGCGGCAGGCACCGGTGGATTTATCTTTGCGGGCCGAGGCCATCGCAGACCTCAAACGGTTTGAGCAAGCGCGCCCTTATCAGGTGAACCGAGGCGCGCTGCACACGATCCGCGATGAAGCAAAAAGACTTGCGCGGCTTGCGCCCGAAACGAACGACATGTCTTTGGCGGAAATGGCCGCCTTGGCCTACCCGGACCGCATTGGGTTGCGACGAAAGGGCGATGCCGCGCGCTTTGTTTTGTCCGGAGGGAAAGGCGCTGTCTTAAACGATGAAGACCCGCTCGCAAACGAGCGCTTGATTGTTGCAACAGACCTTGACGGCAATCCACGAGAGGCACGCATCCGGCAAGCCATCGCGATCTCGGAAGCAGAGGTACGCAGTCTATTCGCCGATCAGATCTCTTGGGAAGACACATGCGCATGGTCCAAACGCGACGGGCGTGTGGTGGCGCGGCGCCAAGAACGGCTAGGCGCAGTCACTCTGGATGATCGCATCTGGAAAGACGCTCCTGACGACCAGCTTGCCAAAGCGATGCTTGATGGCGTTCGCGAGATTGGCTTGCGCCCCAGACCAGCAGCGCTGCGTTTTATCGCCCGTGTTGAGCTTATTCGGAAAGCTGGTCACGCCCTTCCAGATATGACTGAAGCCGCCCTAATCGACAGCATCGACGACTGGTTGCTCCCGCATCTCAATGGCGTCAAAACATCTGACCAATGGAAGAAGTTCGATATTCTGGACGCCCTGCGTGCCATGCTCGACTGGCCCCAGATGCAGCTCTTAGACAAAGAAGCCCCGGCGCATTTCACCACACCTCTCAATCGCCAGATCCCAATCGATTACGCGGGCGAGCACCCCGAGATCACCCTGCGCCTGCAAGAGATGTTTGGCCAAAAAACGCACCCAATGGTCGGTCACACGCCGCTGAAAGTCACCCTATTGTCCCCAGCCCAGCGTCCGGTGCAAACAACCATGGACATCCCCGGATTCTGGGCCAGCAGCTACGGTGATGTGCGCAAGGACATGCGTGGGCGCTATCCCAAACACCCATGGCCCGAAGACCCAACCGAGGCCGACCCAACCCTGAAAGCAAAACGGCGCTCATAAGCGCCGCTTCTTACCTTCTTCTTTGAGACAATACTCTGGGGGTCGGCATTGGTTGCGCCATTGGTCCGAGTGACCAATGACGACGGGTGAAACCCCGGGTCTCGCCGCAAGCGATTACTTCCCCAAGCACCAGCGCATCACCGCCTTTTGTGCATGCAATCGGTTCTCGGCTTCATCAAAGATCACCGAAGCAGGACCGTCCATCACTGCATTGGTGGCTTCTTCATCCCGGTGCGCCGGCAGGCAGTGCATAAACAGCGCATCAGATTTCGCCGCCCCCATTAGCTCTTCATTCACCTGATAAGGCCGCAACTGATTATGGCGACGCTCGCGCGCAGATTGCGGATCGTGCATAGAGACCCAAGTGTCTGTCACCACCAGATCCGCGCCTTCCACGGCTTTCAACGGATCGCGTTCAATGATCACATTGCTGCCTTTTGAGCGCGCCAGATCAATGAACTCTTGCTCTGGGTCCAGTGCTTCAGGTCCCGTAAATGTCAGATCAAAACCAAATTGGCCTGCTGCGTGCGCGAAGCTCGCGAAGACATTGTTGCCATCCCCGGACCACACAACCTTTTTGCCTTTGATCGGGCCATTATGCTCTTCAAAAGTCAGAATATCGGCCATGATCTGGCAAGGATGCGTGCGGTCGGTCAGGCCGTTGATGACAGGCACATCAGCATATTCCGCCAGTTCCAGCAGAGTTTGCTCCTCAAAGGTCCGGATCATGATCAGATCCACGTAACGGCTTAGAACCCGCGCTGTATCCGCGATGGTTTCGCCATGACCCAACTGCATTTCTTTGCCCGACAGGACCATAGTTTGGCCGCCCATCTGGCGCACGCCCACATCAAAGGACACGCGGGTCCGGGTTGACGGCTTTTCAAAGATCAGCGCAACCATATGATTTTCCAAAGGTTTCCCTACGTCGAGTGTACCCTTAGGCAGACCCGCGCGCGCGTCCTTCATAGCCTTCGCATTGTCGATGATGGCCCGCAATTCCGCTGGGTCGGTTTTGTGAATATCCAGGAAATGGTTCATGGCACTTATCCTTTTTGCGCCGCATCAACAGCGGTGGCGGCTTTGGTGAGGCGCGTGATGGCCTCATCAATTTCATCGTCAGAGATCGTCAGCGGCGGCAACAAACGGATCACATTATCCGCTGCCGGAATGGTGATCAGGTCTGCATCATATGCCGCCTGCAACACATCGCCCTGCGCCGCTTTGCATTTCAAGCCCAACATCAGGCCGCTGCCCCGGACGAATTCGAAGACGTCCGGAAATTCCGCAACAAGGCCTTCTAGTTTTTGACGCAGCAATCCAGCCTTGCGGTTCACATCATCCAAAAATTCCGGCGTGGTCACGATGTCCATAACCGCATTGCCAACCGCACAGGCCAGAGGGTTGCCGCCATAGGTCGAGCCATGGGAGCCTGCGACCATACCGCTTGCAGCGTCTTCGGTGGCCAGCACAGCCCCCAACGGAAAACCGCCGCCGATGCCCTTTGCAACCATCATGATGTCCGGCTGGATGCCCGCCCATTCATGTGCAAAAAGCTTGCCCGTCCGGGCCACACCACATTGCACTTCATCTAAAATGAGCAGAACGCCGGCGTCATCACAGATCGCCCGCACCGCTTTCAGGTCCGCGTCATCCATGGGGCGAATTCCGCCCTCGCCCTGTACAGGCTCGAGGATCACTGCGCCGGTTGTATCAGTGATGGCCGCTTTCAGCGCATCCAAGTCGCCCCAAGGCAGATGCTTGAACCCAGGCAGCAACGGGCCAAAACCCTTCACCATTTTCTCAGAGCCAGCAGCGGCAATACCCGCGGAACTGCGTCCGTGGAAAGCCCCTTCAAACCCGATAATATCGGTCTTCTCAGGCTGGCCTTTCTCATACCAGTATTTGCGGGCCATTTTCACGGCCAATTCACAGCTTTCGGTGCCGGAGTTCGTAAAGAACACGGTGTCCGCAAAGCTGTGCGCAACCAGCTTGTCAGCCAAGTCCTGCTGCTCGGGGATTTGGTAAAGGTTAGAGACGTGCCAAATCGCATTGGCTTGGCTTGTCAGCGCATCAACCAAGGCCGGATGTGCGTGCCCAAGCACGTTCACCGCGATCCCAGCGCCCAGATCCAGAAAACGTCGCCCATCGGCCTCGTATGCCCAGCAGCCTTCGCCTTTCACGAAGGTCAACGGTGCCCGATTATAGGTCGGCAAAACAGAGGAGATCATAGTCTGGTCCTTTTGCATGAGCCCGGCAGTAAATCCCGAGCTTGAAAACAACGGGGTGCTATAGCTGGGCTGAGGTGTCAATGAAAGAAGAGTGGATTGATGCGCCTTTGCGCGTTTTTTGCAAAATCAAAGCGTTTGAAATTGCACGATGATGGGTCTCAGGCCTTTCGCTGTGTTCTTGTGAAACACAACAGGCTGAGCTTTAGCGTCGGAATCGTCGAGCGATTTTATGGCAAACTGACATCATCATGGGCGCTCTATAGGAGGGAATGATCCGCTTGAGAAGCAAAATCTTTCACCCCGTTAGGTTAGCGGTGGCACACGCATCGAGAAAAACTTGTAAGGCTCTGCGGCAATCGCCATCACTTTGCGCGCTGCGCGACCAACGATCCAAACCCGGAACATGCAATCAGGACGAGCCCTAGAAACGCATATGCGTCGGGCCAGTCTCCAAAGACCAGAACACCCGCAATGGTCGCCGAAATCAACTGAGTGTAGATGAGTGGCGCAATCAGGCTCGCCTCTGCAGCTTTATTGGCGACCACCAAAAGATAATTCCCAGCTGCAGACGCCGCGGAGCTGAGCACAATCAATGCGCCTAACGGCAAATCAAAGGCAGGAAACGGTGTCATCAATCCAAGAGGCGTCAGCACGGCAGAGCCCACAAGCAGCTGGGAAATCAACAAAAGCCGTGGGCGATAGATCCCGGACACGGTCCGTGTCATCGCCAAGAAACACCCATAGAACGTGCCTGACGCCAAGGCAAAAAGAATGCCCAAAGACGCGCCAAACCCCGGCTTCACAACGAACATTACCCCAATGAAACCAACCGCAAGCAAAACAGTTCGACTTTTGGACGGGCGCTCACCCAGAAACAGCATCGCAAGAATGTAGGAAACGATTGGGCCAATGAAAAAAGCGCCGAACACGTTGGCGATGGGTTCGGTTCGGAGCGCATTCATGATGCAGAAAATTGCACAGGCAATTAACCCCCCGCGCGCGAGAACGCGTGGGTCACGAAAATAGCGCAGCTCGCCCCTTGTAAGCCCGCTCAAAGGCAACAGGATGATCGCTGCCAAACCAAACCGCGTCCATGCGATGAAAATCGGAGCGACACCCTGCGCGGTCAACAATTTCCCAGCGGTATCGCCCACGACAATGAACGTGACCGCCAGGAACACCAAACCGGCGATGCGCAGCAATTTTGAGAGCGGCATGAGCTGTCCTGTCTAAGTCAGAGCTGTTTTAAATGACGATTGAATTATGGGCTGCATTGAACCGGTTTTGGCGTGCAAATCTACCCCAATGAACGGGTCATTACGCTGCTCATGACAGTTTTGAGCAGCAAAGTCCGCGCTCTCAAAGGTTTCTTTCAGACGCTCTGCCCGCTCAAAAAACTGCGCGCGCACCTGAGCTGCGAATGGATTTGAGGCCTCGATTGCTTGAAGCACCGTGGGCGGATCGTCTTTCACCATTTCAATTGCCTGAGACAGCAATTCAAAACTCGCCGTGGTCATGCGCGTTGGTAATGGGCCCATTTCGGTTATCACTTTCGCTATCAAATGAGTCAGCCCCTGCACCATGGCAGCCTCTTTGTCGTGCTCTTCAGGGGTGCAGGTGATCACCCTCAATTTCAGAACCCGTGACAGGAAAGAACGCACCATCCGCCAATCGCTGCCGCGTACAGGGCAAAGCGCGATGTTATGGCCAGCGATACCCGCTTTGGCGCTTTGCGGACCAAACAGTGGATGCGTGCCGACGATTTGAACATGGTCAGGCAGGCACTCAACCATATCGGCAATCGGACTGATCTTCACCGAACCAACATCGACGACCATCGCGCCGGGTTTCAGGAAGTCTCCGATATCTTCGCAGATCCCGCGCACCTCGCTGACGGGGACGGAGAGGATCACAACGTCAGCTTCTGCCGCCTCGATCAAACTTACGCCTCCGAAAACAGAGGTGTAGGGGTCATGGATCCTCAAATCCACATGGGGCGCGAGATGATCAGCAATCAGCTGACCAAAGCCCCCAAAGCCAAACAAACCAACGGTTGGCCGTGCGGCAGTTTCTGTTGCATTACGCATGTCTTCAGCCCTTCGGGTCAGAGCCGCGAGCCGATGCGTGTGATGTTGGGAAGTTACGTGATCCACCGGCCAGCGGCGGTCACGTCAAATGCCCCGCCGTTATTTAGGCAGGGGATAATAGGTTACAAAGATGTTGGTCATCCGTGTCATGCGAGGATTGGTGCCACCCAAATCCTCGCAAGTCAACTGGTTGTTTTTTAGCCTAGTTTTGACCCAGCAGTTTCAGAAGCTGATTGCCAACTTCTTTCTCAAGCTTTTCCTTGGCAGCGTCTTCAAGCGATTGGCCTTCTTCCGCCTGCACGCCCAGCTTATCAGCCACCGCCTGCTTTGCCTTTTCTTCAAGCTGTTTGGTCTCTTCTTTGAAGTTCTGATTCACCACAGCTTCCAAATCTGGCCAGATGCGAGGATCTGCCCATGGCCCTTTCACCCGCACAGGGATCGCAATGCCTGTATCGGTGTCGTTCTTCACTTGCGGTGTGAACGTGTAGTCGATGTTTTGCGGCCCTAGGCCAATCGTGCCAGCCCCTTTCGCTTGGACGTTTGGCAGGTCCATCAGCAGATCGTTATTCGTCAAGATGCCGCTGGCGATGGTCCAGCTACCGGTCATGTTGTCAAAGACGGTGGTGCCGCCACTTGGGGTGCCCCGGAACAGCTGATCCAGATCGATACCGGAAATGGTCCCCTGCCCGACTTGGACATTACCGTCCCCGTCAAGCGAGTTCATGATCGCGTGCAATGAATTTCCGGAAGCGAGAAACCCAAGGGCCGCATCCGCTGCGCCGGTAAAGCGCGAGATATCGGCAAAATCTGTCAGCAGACCTTGCAGCTGCATCCCGGCCACGTTGATCTTACCACCGACAGACAAACCATTTCGGTTATTGGCCACAAACTGACCCGAGATTTTTCCGTCATAGCCGTTCAGCTCTTTCAAGGTCGCAACCGCACGAGAGCGATCCACGTCGACAATCAGTTGCGACGCGCCAAAGTTCAAAGTGCCGGTTGCAATCGAACTCGCGCTGATCGTGATCTGACCATCAAACAATCCAAGCGCACTGGCATCGATGGGGTCTTTCGACCAGCCTTCAGCGCTTTCAGATGACGCGCCTTCGCCGCCCGTTCCAGTGAATTGTGTCAGCTCGAAATCCCCGGCGTTGATCTTCGCGGTTACGACAGGTTTGCCTTTCAAATCCACATCGGCGTCGGCGGAAAAGCTGTTGCCTGAGAGTTTGATTTTACCCCCCCGCAGGCTAAAGATTTGGTCTTTGGTGAAGGTGACATCGCCACTAAAATCCGTCGCCGGGGCGCCCGCTCCTGCGAGGCCAAGCGCCGCCATGAAGGCGTCTGGATTTGGCACACTGGCACTTGCAACCCCTTGAATTTCTGGAATAATTGATGCGCGACCGTCAAATTTGACAGTATTGCCAGCAGCACTGACCTCGGCCAGCAGGGTTGTGATATCACCGCCCAGAAGCGTGTCTAAATTTCCAATTGTGGCTTCAACAGATACCGCCTCGCTCGCCGGGCGGGCCGTCAACGAAATCACCGCGTCGCTGCCGCCCCAATCTAAGGAAGCATTTACGTCATTCAACGTAATTTCTTGGCCGGCACCATCAAGGTAACGCACGGACGCATCGGAAATCGTAAGTTTATCAAGCGTGAAACCCGCGCCTTCTTCTGTAGCCGCGCTGTCAGATGTCGCCACGTCTGCGCTTTCGCCCGACGGCAACAGATCCCAATTCGCATGACCTTCACCGTCTTGCTCAAGCAGGACCTTCGCGCCGTCTAGTTCGATATTCTTGATCTGGACCGCGCCACCGATCAAAGCCATCAAATCAACACCAATCTTAGCCCCATCGGCTTCAAACATCGGCCCTTTATCGGACCAATCCGCATTGCTCAATGAAACAGCACCGGTAGAGACGCCGAGCGTCGGGAACACGCTAAAGTTCACATCACCAGTGAAGGCCAAATCCCTGCCAGTGCGCGCTTTCACCTGATCCGCTGCCAAATTGGCTATTTTCTCGCCCGGCAACACAAAGACCAGACCGACCACAGTCAGCACCAGCACCACAATGACAGAGAGAAGAATTTTGATGATCCGCATCTTTTTAACCTTCTGAAGGAACCCTTGCCTAAAGAGGTAAGCCCTCCCAAGGAGTCTCGCAAGACAGAGCGTGGTTTATCGAGCTTTGTCTGTCAGTTTTGTCGGATGGATGCCGGGCTGAAGCCCGGCCTACGTTTCTGGGTATTGCGCAGCACATTGTGCCAAGGCAGCGCTGCGTGCCCGCTCTTCTTGTGCAAGCCGCGCTTTGGCCGAGGCAAGTTTGCGACGTTCTTCATCCAAATCGATTGCCACGGGCTTGGACTTGCGCTTGAGGTCTTGTTTCAAACAGGTCTCGATCCGGTCGCCCCCGACACAAAGTCCGTAATAGAAATTTGGCTCAATCTCTGTCTGCAACCCATAGCCGCGCGCGAGATTGGCCTCGCTGTCAGCAATCGCTTGTTTGAGGGCTTTGATGTTGCCATCAATATTCGCCTCACACTGCTCCCGTGGTGTATCGCAGGCAGCAAGAGCAAGAAGTCCGGTGGTCAAAACAAAAGCACGGTACATAGGAACCTCTGATATCTCAAAATAAAATCGCGCGTTGCTAAGGGATGCTACCGAACAACGGGGGCGGGCTGCAAATCAACTCTGGTGTCAACCATCCAGATAAGCGTTTACGCAATCCTGCACACGCCGAAAGCGGTCTCCGCCAAGTTTGGTGCCGCCGTACCAGCGGGTGACAACGATCAAATGCTCCCGCAATTCCGCGCGCTCTAGCATGCGCACAATGACCATGCCCGCACCGCTTTCTCCGTCATCGCCTTTCATAGGCGTGCCATCCCCCAGGATCACGGCCCAAGTGTTGTGGGTTGCTTTGGCGAATTTCTTATCGCGTTTCAGCTGCTTAAGGGCGGTGTCGACTTCGGCGCGGTTGGTCACCTCAAACCCAGTCACCGCATATTTGCTGCCCCGGTCAGACACCACATTCAGGATTTGGCGCATTAGAAATTAGCAGCCGCCCAGCGCACGGTTGCAATGCGTTCGGCGTTTGGTGGGTGGGTGCCAAGGAACACATTGCCCGGATCAGGGATACGCTCAAAAAAGGCCGCGCCCATAACTGGATCATAGCCAGCATCGTGGGTGATGCGTGCCCCCAAAGCGTCTGCTTCGAGTTCGTGATCCTTTGAATAAGCCCGCGCACCCACGGTGCCGCCGAGGTTTGTGCCGATATCAACGGCCGATTGCCCGCCCCCCAAAAGGACAGCTATGCCGCCACCGAGAACGGCACCCAAGGTCGCGGTTTGCTGCATCTGCGGAATGTGGCCCGCAATATGGTGCGCCGCTTCATGGCCAAAGACAAAGGCCGCTTCGTGGTCGTTCTGCATCTCTTTGAGCAAAGCAACCGTGAACGTAATCACAGGCTGCCCGTCTCGTTCCAATGACTGATAGGCATTGGCTGGTTTATCGGGATCAGTGTCCAAAACCACTTTGAAATCGCAATTCACACCGGAACGCACCCGTTGCTGGCATGTGCGCTCAGACACGGCTTCCATCCGCGCGAGGACGCGGTTGTAACGCTGAACCGCCGGATCATTTGACGCCACAGCAGGTGAACGTGTGGTCGGGCCGCTGGGGGCCGTACTCACCGCAGAGCCGGTCGTTTCAACACAGCCACTGATCACGACCGCACTACAGATCGCCGCAACGGATTTCATTGTCTTAAAAGCCCGCATCTCTTCGCTCGTTTGTTTTTGCCCAATTGTTTCTTAGGAGTTTACGTCGCTGGCAGCAAAATCTCCAGAGCGCCTTCAGGCATGCGATTATTGAGCACGGCATCGCGCACGGTTGCACGACGCAGTGCGTTTGGAGGATGAGAATTCAGCGCATGCTTGCCGGGATCAGGGATGCGCAAGAAAAAGCGTGCGCCATTTATGGCATCAAACCCGGCTTCGCGCGCCATCACCGCGCCCAGCGCGTCCGCTTCCAACTCATATTCTTGCGCAAAGAGACGCCGACCTACGACCGCCCCAACCCGCCGCGCGTCGCGGACATCCTGGCGTGTCCCGCCCTTTCGTTCTGCAGCATTCGCGAGGATGGTTGCCCCTTGAGCCGCGTCAGATTTTTGTCGACCCAGATGGTTGAGAATATGGTGCGCGGCCTCATGAGACAGCACGAGCGCGATCTCGTCTTCATTGCGCAGCTCGTCGAGCAAGGGTCGGGTGACCAAAACCACTGGCCGGCCAAAACCATCTAGGGTTTGAAACGCGTTTGAAACATCATCCTCAGTCTCAACGACGAACAGCTTAAACCGACAACTGCGCACGAAATCAAAGGTTTCACAGGTATCCGTGACTATCGGACCGAGCCGCGTCACAACCTCCTCAAAGGCCTCAATCTTGGACGCTTCAATCGGCTCTATCGGTTCAGACGTGGGCGCGACAGCACAGCCTGCAAGGGCAAAACCGAAGCAAAGCAAAGCCGTACGGATCACATGTCGAAAGCGAGGCATCCTGTCTCCTTTCTCTTCAGCTTAGTTAGGATTTGTGCGCAACAAAACCAGCCTGTCAGGTCATCCGCGCAATTTCGCGTGATCTTGCGCGACTTACTGCGTTTCAATCGCTTGCGCTTTTGTAAAACCGCGTTAGGCTGAGATCATGTTCAGCATAGAGCACGAATTTGACTCCACCGTTGTCACCCTTGTGGATGAAGGGAAATCCCATCTGCAAGAAGACATTACCATCAACCTTTTTGAAGATTGCATCACGCTAGAGCAGTTGGATCCGCGCACGGAAACCGTGCAGAAGATCACGCTGTCTATTGCGCAGGCGGAAGATCTGGCTGCAGCGCTTGATTTGCCCGAAGGGGTCTATCGCATTGCACGGGAAGAGACGTGAGGTTAAGGAATTCTCGCGAAACGAATTGAGAATTCCTGCCAAACGGCCCCAATAGCTCGGAATTTTTGGTATTGCCCGTTGAAATCTACTTCAGCGAAGCAGACATCTGGGGCGACTGACTGGAGATCCCCATGCCCGAGCGCAATGACGCTGCCCTAGAATTTCTGCTGACCCGCCGGTCCCGCCCCGCCAAGACATTGCAAGAGCCGGTGCCAAGCCGTGCAGAGCTTGCCCTCATTTTGGAAGCAGCCATGCGTACGCCGGACCACGGCAAGCTGGAGCCATGGCGTTTCATCGTCCTGGAAAAAGGCGCAATGCCACGGTTGGCCGATCTTGCGGTGAAACGGGCCGAAGCGCTTGGCTTAGACAGCAATCAAACCTTCAAAGGCAAAGATCAGTTTGTGAAGGGCAACTTGGCGGTTGTTGTCGTTGAAAGCAAAGTTGAAAGCGACAAGATCCCCGAAATTGAACAGACCTATTCCGCCGGTGCCGTCTGCTTGGCGCTCTTGAACGCCGCCCTCGCCTCTGGATGGGGCGCCAACTGGCTAAGCGGTTGGGCTAGCCATGACCGCGCATTTGTTGAAGAAGGTTTTGGTCTTGGGGCCCATGAAAAAGTGGCCGGTATCATCCACATCGGCACCGAAGGCTTCGCGCCACCAGAACGCCCTCGCCCCAATCCAGAGGAAAAGGTCACATGGCAGTCGGAGTAATCTTTTCAGCCTTTTTAACAGCTTTAGGCCAGATGACTGACCCGCGCTTTCGCAAAGTGTTTTGGCGCGGGATTGGTCTGACGCTGGCGCTGTTGGTCGGTGCCTATTTCTTGATGGTCGCGGGCCTAAACTGGGTTGGCCTTCCCGATCTTCTGGAACGCTGGTTCGGTGAAAGCGGCTGGATCGGTGCTGGGATTGGCATTGGGTCATTCCTGATGATCCTGCTTGCCTCTGTGTTTTTGATGGTGCCCGTCGCTTCGGCGATCACGTCGCTCTTTCTAGACCAAGTGGCAGACGCAGTCGAAGACAAGCACTATGGTCATTTACCAAAGGCCGACAAGGTCAGTTTCGCAGAAGGCTTCAAAGACACCGTGAGCTTTCTAGGGATCATGATCATCGCCAACCTATTGGCGTTGCTGATCTATGTTGTACTACCGCCATTTGCGCCATTTGTGTTCTGGGCTTTGAACGGTTTCCTTCTGGGGCGAGAGTATTTCACACTCGTTGCCATGCGACGCGTAGGGCGCAGCGGGGCCAAGGACTTGCGTCGAGAGCATTTCCCGACCATTTGGGCGGCAGGTATTTTGATGGCTATGCCGCTCTCCATTCCAATCGTGAACCTATTGGTCCCGATCATGGGCGCGGCCACTTACACGCATATTTTCCATTTGCTGGAAGGTGAGTTACCCAGTTCAAAACGCGCAGCCTGAGGGACGAAGCTTAGCTTAATAGTCCGACTCGCTCACGGGCGGCAGGCGATTCATCCAGTCAAAATCACGGACTTCGATGATGCCCTGCGTGATGATCCAAAAGAGGATCGCCCATACAACCGCAGCAATTGCTGTGGTGATCCAAGCTTTCTTCTTAAGATGGTGATGTTCCGGCGCGCCTGCCTGCGTTCCCGGAACGACCTTGCCCACATCCCCTTGCGTTTGCAGACGTACCGGTATGACCATGAGAAAGGTCATGAACCAGACAACGGCATACATGACGAGCGCGGATGTAATGGACATTTGGCTTCCTTATTCAAGGGTGGCTTTGGGCAACCTGATGGCTGCCCGTATACCTAAGCCGCAAGCATCGCCCCGACAAGGGCAGCATCAATGCTGCGACCCTTAGACCTGCTCTAGCTCAACAAGGCAGCCGTTGAAGTCTTTTGGGTGCAAGAAAAGCACGGGTTTGCCATGGGCACCAACCTTAGGCTCGCCGCTGCCCAGCACCCGCGCACCGGTGGCTTGCAGTTGGTCGCGTGCTGCAAGGATATCGTCGACTTCGTAGCAGATATGGTGAATGCCGCCGGATGGGTTTTTATCCAAGAAACCTTGGATAGGGCTATTTTCGCCAAGCGGATACAAGAGCTCGATCTTTGTATTTGGCAGCTCGATGAAGATCACAGTTACACCATGGTCCGGCTCATCTTGTGGTGCACCAACTTTGGCACCCAAAGCGTTGCGATATTGGTCTGCGGCGGCGTCCAGATCTGGAACTGCAATCGCCACGTGGTTCAAACGGCCGATCATTGGCGTCTCCTTCGTCGTAGTCGTTTTAAGTGGCTTCGTTATGGGGGAGCGCCCTGCCCCTGACAAGCGATCCGCGCCGCCAGCTTAACCAGTTGTTATCTATGTGCCCCATAACGTGACGTCGTAACCCGTCATTCGTCACGAGGAGCCACCCATGGAAGATTTCAACACCTTCATGACAAACCCCACGCCCGCGCGCCCATTGTTGGGATTAACGGTGTTGGCGGTCGAGGACAGCCGATTTGCGAGCGAAGCACTTCGATTGATTTGTTTGAAAAGCGGTGCACGAATTCGACGGGCTGACTGTGTGGCCTCGGCGCGCCGACATTTGCGAGTCTATCGCCCGTCCATCGCGATCATTGATCTTGGATTGCCGGATGGATCGGGTTTGGATCTGATCCGCGACCTCAATCGCGCAACGCCGCGCGTTGACGTTCTGCTTGCGATTTCTGGTGATCCGCATTTGGCCCATGCGGCACGATCCGCAGGCGCGGATCGTTTCGTGGACAAGCCGCTGACATCCGTTGCAGAGTTTCAGAACATCATCCTGTCGCACCTTCCAAGAGAGCGCGTCCCCAACGGTCCCAGAGCCGTTCCGAAACAAGACATCAAACCTGATCCGATCGCCTATATCGATGATCTTGCGCACGCATCGGACATGTTAGGAGACGGTATGGACCGAAAGAGCGTGGCTTATGTGGCGCAATTCCTGTCAGGCGTAGCGCGCAGTGCTGACGACAACGGATTGGCACGCGCATCGGATCTGGTTTTAAAAACTCTGTCTGACGGAAAGTCGGACCGTTCATGTGTTTCACAGCTCGCAGGGCTCATGCAGGACCGAATGGATGATCGAAAAGTGGTCTAGAGCAAGAGATTGGGGCTGCTGCCCATGTCCAGACCGGCAAAAACCTGATTTTCAAAGACAGATTTCGGCAGTCCAAAACTGTCATGCATCGCCCAAGCGGCCCAGGCGCGCACATCCGAAGTCGGCATGACATCGCGGCGCTGATAAAGATCGGCCTCGGCTAATCCCGGCCACTCCCCATAAATTCGGCCCCCGCGAATTGCACCGCCCGCCATGATCATTGTACCCCCGGTGCCATGATCCGTGCCCTTCGTTCCGTTCTCACGCACGGTCCGGCCAAACTCAGTCATACAAAGAACCGAAGTCTGATCCCAAACCCGCGCACCAAGCTGATCTTTCAAGCGCAGGATCACTTCGCTAAGCCGCTCCAAGGGGCCATTCAATGCACGCTGTTGATTGGCATGTGTGTCCCAGCCGCCAACAGAGAAAGACGCGATCCGGCTTTCTCCTCGCAATTGTTCTGCTGCGAAATCAGCAATTTTCAGATGGGTTTTGCCTTTTCGCGCCTCTTTCGCGTCAGCCATCATTTCGTCCATCATGGCGTCTTCTGACATCTCAAAGGTCACGCTGTCCCCATCAGAGCCGGCAAGCGCAATCGCCTCTGCCATGCTCGCCGCCATTTCAGGATCGCTTTGCATCATCAGCTCTAGCAGACGCAGACCCTGCGAACTCAGCGTCAAATCGACTTCGGGGGACCAATTGGACACTGGCGTTTCGCCGGTCAGCAAAAGCATATCCTCGCGCCCCAAGGCAAAAGCGGTGCGCTCTTCTGCCCCCGGCAAATGCGGCAGCATGCGATTGAGCCAACCGGTGCGACGCCCCATCGGCGCAAGATCGATAGTGCCCGCTTCCAGCAGGTCCTGCCCATCAAAATGGCTGCGCTTGTCGCGATATGGTGTCGAAGTTGCCTGCACAAAGGCCAAATCGCCGTCAGCCCAAAGGGGGCGCAAGTCTTTCAGCGCGGCGTGCATGCCGTGAAACTCTGTCAGACGCAGGCCATCTCGACCTGACGCCGCCAAATTCGGGCGATGGCTGGCAAAATCTCGGTCGCCCATTGGACGCAACACATCCAACCCATCCATACCCCCGCGCAGGATGATCACGATCAGTCGGCGTTCACCGGGGGCAGACGCAAGGCTAACGGGTGTCAAAAGTGGGCTCGCGGCGGCAGAACAGCCAATTGCAGCAGAGAGTTTTAGAAAACCACGGCGGGGTAAGATCACACTCATCGTTCTCTCCTATTGCTTCTGAAACGCAGGCGAGGTCAGCACTAGAGCAATGCCTTCCCAGCGGTTCTCAGCGGCACCTGCCGCAAAGGCTACATCCTTGGGCAAACGATCGCCCAACGCTGCGCGCGCAAAGTCCCGCGGATCAGGCAACGTTTGACGCAGCGCCTGCGGAGCAGCTAGGGCCCATTGCAAGCGGGCTGCCATAAACTGCGGCGTGATCCAGTAGTTGTTTTCCTCCGGCCAACCATCAGGCCCATTCGGGGCTTCCCAAGGCTGCCCCATGATCTGCATTGGCACATAAAGAATGTTTCTCAGATCGCGTGTTCGCGTGTTCTTCAGGGTCTTTTCATCCACATTCAACGCCCGCAATGCGCTGGCCATGAAGTCGAAAGGAAGCTTGACCTTCTGCGATTTGGGCGACCAGCTTGCTGGGTGAGAGAGCATGGCAGAGTAAACGCTCAACAACTCGCCATCGCTGTCTAAAAAAGCCTGTTCCATGGACGCGATTAAGGCGGGATCTGGTTGATCCGAAATGAAATGAAGCGCCAGTTTTTTGGAGAGATGTTTCGCGGTCGCTGGATGGCGCGCGAGGTCCCGCAAAACAGCTTTGACCTCCCTTAGCCCACCGCCCGGCCCATAGGACTTACCCAACACGGTTTCGGCACCTGGTTCCGCGAGTGCGGCTTTGAACTGGAAGGTAAGATCACGCTTGAACGTCAGCCCGGTGAAGAGCTCGGCCAGCTCCCGAACGTCGTATTGTGAGTATTGCGCATCGACCCCAAGCGTGTGGAGCTCCAAGACTTCACGCGCCAAATTTTCATTGAGCCCCTTAGCATTACCGCGTCTTGCGGAACGTTTTCCCAATCTACTGTTGGGTCCAACGGACTGGTTTTGATCAAGGTAGGACAACATCAACGGATGGGTCACCGCGGCGATCAAAAGATCCTCAAACCGTCCGCTCAAATTCGGGCGAATTGCCTCTTCCACATAAGGCCCCGTGGCATTGCGGGCGACTTGCAGCCGACCACGGGCAGTGAAATGATCTTGCCAGAAAAAGGATAGCCTTTCCCGAAACCCGGTTTCCGTATGAATGCGTCTGAGAAAGGCGTTGCGAAAGAAGTCACCATAGGCGCTGTTCGCACTGCGGCGGAGCTGTTTTCGCGCCTCATTAAGTTCTTGTTCTTCCGGCTTCCCTCGGTTCTGCCGATAGGCTTTTTGCGCATCCATATGGGCGCGAATGCGGTGGCGAAAGACATCGTAAGGCTCGATTGGGAAGCGCCGTGCCATTGCGTCCCTGACCCGGACACCATCCAAAAGATCCCGCACGCTGCCCGGTGGAGAAAGCTTAGGGGACAGTCCGGTGCCAAACCGGATTTCTGCTAAGGTCGGATCAAACATCAATGGCCGCCGTTATGGTCTGCGTCTGCTGTCTTTTGTTCTGAGTGCAGAGTTTAACGCATTGGGCTTTGACTTCCGTCGTTTTTATTTTCATGCGGCGGATACCCGCACAAAAAAGGAGGCCGAAGCCTCCTTTTTCTATGCGTCTTCAAAGAGTGCTTAATCCTGTGGGATCACTCGCAGGCCCAGTTCCATCAACTGATCGCTTTGTGGATCATTCGGCGCGTTCATCATCAGATCTTCTGCGCGCTGGTTCATTGGGAACATCATGACTTCGCGAATGTTTTGCTGATCGGCCAGCAACATGACAATCCGGTCAACACCTGCCGCGCAACCTGCGTGAGGCGGCGCGCCGTATTGGAACGCGTTCACAAGCGCCCCAAAACGATTGCGCACTTCGTCTTCACCGTAACCGGCAATTTCAAACGCCTTGAACATGATTTCTGGCTTGTGGTTCCGAACCGCGCCGGACACCAGCTCATAGCCGTTACATGCTAGGTCATATTGGAAGCCTTTGACCTCCAGCGGATCGCCATTCAGTGCGTCCATACCACCTTGCGGCATAGAGAACGGGTTGTGTTCAAAGTCGATTTTGCCGGTCTCTTCGTCCGCCTCGTAGATTGGGAAATCCACGATCCAAGCAAAGGCAAAACGGTCTTTGTCAATCAGGCCCAGTTCTTCACCAATCACATCACGGGCACGGCCCGCAACTTTTTCAAAGCTCTTTGGTTTACCACCCAAGAAGAAGGCGGCATCGCCCACACCCAGACCCAGCTGCTGACGGATCGCTTCCGTACGCTCTGGGCCGATGTTTTTCGCGAGTGGTCCGGCCGCTTCTTCGCCCAGGATGATCTCACCCGCTTTGATTTTCGCGTTGACCTCTTTCACAGAGATGCCCTGCTCTTGCGCGATGCTGTCCGCAGATTGCTTGCGCCAGAAGATGTAGCCCATGCCCGGCAGACCTTCCTGCTGAGCAAACTTGTTCATGCGGTCGCAGAACTTACGAGACCCACCGGTCGGCGCTGGGATCGCGCGCACTTGGGTGCCGTCTTGTTCCAGCAGTTTTGCGAAGATCGCGAAACCGGACCCGGCGAAGTGCTCAGAAACAACCTGCATCTCAATCGGGTTGCGCAGGTCAGGTTTGTCAGAACCGTATTTCAGCGCGGCTTCTTTATAGGAAATCTGCGGCCATTCATTTGGCGCGTCCACTTTGCGGCCCCCACCAAACTCTTCAAACACACCCGCCAGAACTGGCGCGATGGTGTCAAAGACGTCCTGCTGCTCTACAAAGCTCATTTCCATGTCGAGCTGGTAGAAGTCGGTCGGAGAGCGGTCCGCACGCGGATCTTCATCGCGGAAGCACGGCGCGATTTGGAAATACTTGTCGAAACCCGCAACCATCATCAGCTGTTTGAACTGCTGTGGGGCCTGCGGCAGGGCGTAGAATTTGCCCGGGTGCAGACGGGATGGGACGAGGAAGTCACGCGCGCCTTCCGGGGAGGACGCGGTGATGATCGGCGTTTGGTATTCGCGGAAGTTCAGGTCCCACATGCGTTTGCGCATGGACATGACAACGTCAGAGCGCAGCTTCATGTTCTCCTGCATCTGCTCACGACGCAGATCAAGGAAGCGGTACTTCAGACGGGTTTCTTCTGGGTATTCCTGATCGCCGAATACCATCAATGGCAGTTCTTCGGACTGACCCAGCACTTCCAGATCACGGATGAAGACTTCGACTTCACCGGTTGGCAGGTTCGGGTTCACAAGGCTTTCGTCACGTGCCAGCACATTGCCGTCGATGCGGATACACCATTCGGAACGGACCTTCTCCAGCTCAGAGAAAACCGGGCTGTCGCCATCTGCGATCACTTGAGTGACGCCGTAATGGTCACGCAGGTCGATGAAGAGAACGCCGCCGTGGTCGCGTACACGGTGCACCCAGCCGGCCAGACGCACAGTCTCGCCTACATTGGATTTGGTCAGTTCCGCGCAAGTGTGGCTGCGGTATGCATGCATGGTATCTGCCATTCTTCGGGGCCTTTCATCGGGCATGTCTCAGGGCACGCTGCGGGCGTGCGAAATCAGTCTGGGGTGATACACCTTTTGTAGAGGCGGAAGTCAAGCCGGAAGTCAGGTTTGACCGCCGTGTTGGCAGGGTTTCTACCCTTCGTCGTTCGTTTAAGCCAGAACTGCAGGGATCAAGCCACGCAAGGCGTTGCCAACGTGAATGGCGTGAGCGGTTTGGAGGTGGTCGCGCGTGATGATCATCTCACGCGCCTGTCCTGACTCAATCAGTGTTTGACGCAAAATGCCCGGCAGGACGCCAGAATGAATGGGCGGTGTCACCATTTGCCCATCTTTGAGTGTCACAAATAGGTTGGTAATCGTACCCTCGCAAAGCTCGTTTCTTTCGTTGAGAAAAATCAGCTCGTCGATGCCTTCAGGCGAATTCGCGCGGGCCGCATCATAGAGCGCACGTTGCGTTGTTTTGTGTTGTAGCCAGATGTCGTTGGAAGAAAGGCGTTGATCGGCGATTGCAACGGTCCACGAGGCCGGGTTCTCTGCCATGGGCGTGGCCGTAAACTCAAACCCGTCTTCGCCCAGAGTCAAACGGCAGCGCAGCGGCGCATCGCCTTGCGTTTTCATGCACTGATGCGCGGCCGCTGCATCGAAACCAAATCCCAACTGGCGCGCAGAGCGTTCCATCCGCGCCAGATGCAAATCTAGACGCTTAAACCCGGTATCGTGCCACCAGCCATAGGTTTCAATCAGTCGCGTTCCAGCTGGAACGCTGCCGCGTAGCGTGCTTTCCAAAGGGCTTCCTCGTATTCCGATGGGCCGGTGCTGTCCCAAACAACACCACCCCCCACATTCAGGCGGGCCTTGCCATCTTTGACCATCAAAGTACGGATCGCCACGTTAAAATCGCTGCGCCCGTCTGGGGCCGCCCAGCCGATGGTGCCGCAATAGATGTCACGGGCGTCGGGTTCTAGATCGTTCAAGATCTCCATCGCCCGCAGTTTAGGTGCCCCAGTTATCGAGCCACAAGGGAAGAGAGCTGTGAAAATGTCACCCAACGAAACGCCTTGGCGCAAAGTAGCACGCACCAAAGACACCATCTGATGCACGGTCGCGTAGCTTTCGACTTTGAAGAGTTCCGGCACGTGCACCGACCCAAGCTCGGCAACGCGACTAATATCGTTTCGCAGCAAGTCCACGATCATCAGGTTTTCGGCGCGATTCTTTTCGTCGGCTTGTAGAAAAGCGACCCGTTTTGCATCCTCTTCCGGATCTTCAGAGCGCGGCTGCGTGCCCTTCATGGGCCGCGTCTCGATTACACCTGCACTGGTTGTACGAAAGAACAGCTCAGGCGAGCGGCTCAGAAGGTCCGGCAAACCATCCTGCAAAACCATTGCCCCCTGCCCGACCGGCTGGCGCGTGCTCAAAGCCGCATAAAGCGCCTCGGACGTGCCTTTATATTCCGCTGTCATCGGAAATGTCAGGTTTGCCTGATAGATGTCCCCGGCCCCGATATAGCCGTTAACCTGATCAAAGGCTTGCTGATAACGCGGCTCATCCCAAAGCGGTTTTGGGTTCGTCAACGCTGCGGAACCATGGGCCAATGCCTTCAATCCCGGCGCATCATAGACACCAAAACAAATCAGCGGCAGTGCTCGGCCTTCTGGCATGCGCGGCAAAAGGCGCGGCTCCAATGCATAACCCAGCTCATAGGTTGCATAGCCCGCCAGCCATTTGCCGTCTGCTCGCGCCTGATCCATGGCCGCAAAGGCTTCTGCGACTTGATCGGGAGTGTCCGCCACGATCAACCGCTCGGCGCCATCAAACCATGTGCCGGCCCCCAATGGGCCCTGATCAAACCGAATCTGCAACCTATCGCCTTTCTAAGCTGATCCGCCCGATATAGCGCTGATGGCACGCTCTGACATCCCGGAAATCGACGCACGCCATCATGCTTGCGAAGAATGTGCTAAGCTCCAACCGAGCGCTTTGCGCATTCGCTCGAAATACCTGCCGGTTTCTTGCGAATCCCATTCGAATCCCCTTGCGCCTTGGCGTTTGATTTGTATAACCCACGACAATTTGCGCAAACGGTGGTGCTGCCCATCCCGTGCCGCCACCTATACCGAGGTCTGCCATGCCAAAAAGAACCGACATCTCCTCTATCATGATCATCGGCGCTGGTCCTATTGTGATCGGCCAAGCCTGTGAATTTGACTATTCCGGGGCCCAAGCGTGTAAAGCGCTGAAAGAAGAAGGCTACCGCGTCATTCTGGTGAACTCTAACCCAGCGACGATCATGACAGACCCGGGTCTGGCGGATGCAACCTATATCGAGCCGATCACCCCTGAAGTGGTGGCAAAGATCATCGAAAAAGAACGCCCAGATGCGCTGCTGCCTACAATGGGCGGCCAGACTGGTCTGAACACCTCGCTTGCGCTTGAGGAAATGGGCGTTCTGGACAAGTTCAAAGTCGAGATGATCGGCGCGAAACGTGATGCGATTGAAATGGCAGAAGATCGCAAACTGTTCCGCGAAGCGATGGACCGTCTGGGCATTGAAAACCCGCGTGCGTCCATCGTGACGGCACCAAAGAAAGACAACGGCGAAGACGATTTGGACGAAGGCATTCGCCTAGCACTGGAAGAGCTGGAAGATATCGGTCTGCCAGCCATCATCCGCCCGGCCTTCACCATGGGCGGCACCGGTGGTGGTGTGGCTTATAACCGCGAAGATTACATCCACTTCTGCCGCACCGGCATGGACGCCTCCCCTGTGAACCAGATCCTGGTGGATGAAAGCCTGCTGGGCTGGAAAGAATTCGAGATGGAAGTGGTCCGCGACAAAGCGGATAACGCCATTATCGTTTGTGCGATTGAGAACATCGACCCGATGGGCGTGCATACCGGTGACTCCATCACCGTGGCCCCTGCTCTGACACTGACCGATAAAGAATATCAGATCATGCGGAACCATTCCGTGAATGTTCTGCGGGAAATCGGCGTGGAAACCGGCGGCTCTAACGTGCAATGGGCGGTGAACCCAAAAGACGGCCGCATGGTTGTGATCGAGATGAACCCTCGGGTGTCTCGCTCTTCCGCTTTGGCCTCCAAAGCGACCGGTTTCCCAATTGCGAAAATCGCGGCGAAACTGGCGGTTGGCTACACATTGGATGAGCTGGACAATGACATCACGAAAGTGACGCCTGCGTCCTTTGAGCCATCAATCGACTATGTCGTCACCAAGATCCCGAAATTCGCGTTTGAGAAATTCCCAGGTTCGGAACCATATCTGACCACCGCGATGAAATCCGTGGGCGAAGCCATGTCTATTGGCCGCACCATTCACGAATCCATGCAGAAGGCCCTGTCTTCTATGGAAAGTGGCCTAACTGGTTTTGACGAAATCGATATTGAAGGCGCACCAGAGAAAGCCGCCATTGTGCGCGCGCTGTCTCAGCAGACGCCAGATCGTCTGCGTGTGATTGCCCAAGCCATGCGCCACGGTTTGACCAATGAGGAAATCCAGAACGTGACTATGTTTGATCCATGGTTCCTGGATCGCATTCGCGAAATCATTGATGCAGAGGCAGAGGTCCGCGCAAACGGCCTTCCTGTTGAGGAACAAGGCCTGCGCCACCTGAAAATGCTGGGCTTCTCTGACGCGCGCCTTGCGATTTTGACAGGTCGCGACGAAGACAATGTCCGCCGCGCCCGTCTGAACCTTGGCGTGACCGCCGTGTTCAAACGCATCGACACATGCGCTGCAGAATTCGAAGCGCAGACCCCTTACATGTACTCCACCTATGAAAAGCCTGTCTTTGGCGAAGTGGAATGCGAAGCACGCCCATCGGACCGCAAAAAAGTGGTCGTTCTGGGCGGCGGTCCAAACCGGATCGGCCAAGGGATCGAGTTTGACTATTGCTGCTGTCACGCGTGTTTCGCACTGGCAGACGCGGGTTACGAGACCATCATGGTCAACTGTAACCCAGAGACCGTGTCCACGGACTACGATACATCTGACCGCTTGTACTTTGAGCCGCTGACATTCGAACATGTCATGGAAATCCTGCGGGTTGAGCAGGAAAACGGCACGCTTCACGGTGTGATCGTTCAGTTTGGTGGTCAGACCCCACTGAAACTGGCAAACGCATTGGAAGATGCGGGTATCCCTATTTTGGGCACCACCCCTGACGCAATTGACCTCGCTGAAGACCGTGAACGTTTCCAAGCGCTGGTCAACGAACTTGGCCTGAAGCAACCAAATAACGGCATTGCATCTACGGACGCGCAAGCTCTAGAAATCGCAGAGAAAATCGGCTTCCCGCTGGTCATTCGTCCATCCTATGTTCTAGGTGGCCGCGCCATGGAAATCGTACGCGATATGGGGCAGCTGGAACGCTACATCTCTGAAGCGGTTGTGGTCTCTGGCGATAGCCCGGTTCTGCTGGACAGCTATTTGGATGGCGCAACAGAGCTAGATGTCGACGCGCTTTGCGACGGTGAAAATGTCCATATCGCTGGCATCATGCAACACATCGAAGAAGCCGGTGTTCACTCCGGTGACTCTGCGTGTTCCCTTCCGCCTTACAGCCTGTCTGCGGAGCTGATCGAAGAGATCAAACGCCAGACCGTGGCGCTTGCAAAAGCGCTGCACGTGAAGGGTTTGATGAACGTTCAGTTCGCCACCAAAGGCAATGAAGTCTACCTCATTGAGGTGAACCCACGCGCCTCCCGGACCGTGCCCTTCGTTGCGAAAGCAACAGACAGTGCAATCGCATCCATTGCTGCCCGTTTGATGGCAGGCGAGCCGCTCTCTAACTTCCCAGAGCGCCCACCTTACAAAGAAGGCGCTGACATCAGCCAGCCGCAGCCAATCGCAGACCAGATGACTTTGGCCGACCCAATGATGCCTTGGTTCTCTGTGAAAGAAGCCGTGCTGCCGTTCAACCGCTTCCCAGGCGTGGACACGATCCTCGGCCCAGAGATGCGTTCGACCGGTGAAGTCATGGGCTGGGACCGCGATTTCGCAACCGCCTTCCTCAAGGCGCAATTGGGCGCGGGTATGAAACTGCCAAACTCTGGCAAAGTCTTCATCTCCATCAAAGACTCCGACAAAACATCGCTCATGTCTGACGCGGCTAAGCTGCTGATCGAAATGGGCTTTGAAGTGGTCGCGACGTCTGGCACATCCACATGGCTTGCCGAGCAAGGCGTGGCTTGTGAGCGTGTCAACAAGGTCTATGAAGGCCGCCCGAACATCGTAGACATGCTGAAAAACGGCGAGATCGCCCTGGTGATGAACACCACCGAAGGTGCGCAAGCCGTGGAAGACAGCCGCGATATCCGCGCTGTCACCCTGAACGACAAGATCCCGTACTTCACCACCGCAGCAGCGTCCCACGCAGCAGCGCTGGCGATCCAAGCCCAACAAAGCGGCGAGATCGAAGTGCGCAGCTTGCAAGGCCTCACAGTCGCCGCTGAGTAAGCGCAATCGTCCTAAAACTCAAAACGCCGGGGCTTCAGCGCTCCGGCGTTTTTCTTAGGATCATTTGTTCCGCAGCGCCAATCCGACGCCACCAAGGACCAATGCCGTGGACAACGCAAATTCCAGGGTCACGGTTTCTGACAAGAACAGCACCCCGCCAAAGGTCGCAATGACCGGCACCGTGAGCTGGGAAACTGCCGCGCGTGTTGCGCCCAAATCAGGCACCACCGCATACCAAAGCGCATAACCCATACCGGACATGATCGCGCCGGAGATGATCGCTAAAGCAACGCCTGCCCCTGAAATCGCAGCCATATTCACCGGCAAAACCAACAGTAAAACCAAACCAATCGGGGCAGCAATGATGAAATTCATTGCGGTCGCCTGAACCGGATCTATCGCGGAACGTCCAACCAAAGAATAAACACCCCAGCCGACACCGGCGATCAACATGGATCCCATGGCCACGAATGGCGACGCGGCCTCCCCGCTCGGCCAAAGCATCCAGCACAGCCCAGCAAAGGCTAATCCAGTGCCCAGCCACCGCTTCCGGCCAATCACTTCACCCCCGGTAACGGCGGCGAAAAACATGGTCATTTGCACCATGCCAAACAGCAAGAGTGCCCCAACACCCGATGGAAGCGCCTGATAAGCCAGGGAAAACCCAAACAGGTACACCAGCAAAGACAGCGCACCAATCGGGCGTTTCACTGAACTAAAATCGAAGGCCTTGCGCTGCCAAAGCAAAAGCCCAGCCAACAGCCCAGCGCCCGCAAGCAATCGCACAACCGCAAACAAGATCGCATCCATGCCGCCATCCACGATCGCCATGCGATTAAGAACGGAATTCGCCGCAAAGGCGACCATGGTTAGCGCTGTCAGTAGAAATAGCCGCAATGCCTACACCTTCTTCTTTGCCCAAATACTCTCGCCGAAGGCGTCTCGCCCTCTCCCCAAACGCTTACAAACAAAAAAGGGCCGCACCAACCGGTACGGCCCTAAATTCACACGAATGTGCGGTGATGATTACATCATGCCGCCCATGCCGCCCATGTCAGGCATTGCAGGTGCGCCTGCACCGCCTTCAGATGGCTTGTCCGCAATCATTGCTTCTGTGGTGATCAGCAGACCCGCGATGGAGGCTGCGTCTTCCAACGCTGTGCGTGTCACTTTTGCTGGGTCAATCACACCGAAGGAGAACATGTCGCCATATTCTTCAGTTTGTGCATTGAAACCAAATGCAGTGTCTTCGCTCTCACGGATCTTGCCCGCAACAACCGCACCGTCAACGCCGGAGTTCTCAGCGATCTGACGCAGAGGTGCCTCAATCGCTTTTGCAACGATCTTTATACCTGCGTTCTGGTCAGCGTTTGCGCCTTCCAGAGATGCCAGAGCTTTACCAGCCTGAACCAAAGCAACACCACCACCAACGATCACGCCTTCTTGCACGGCCGCGCGGGTCGCGTTCAGGGCGTCATCAACGCGGTCTTTGCGCTCTTTCACTTCAACTTCGGTCATGCCGCCAACGCGGATCACAGCAACACCGCCTGCCAGTTTGGCAACACGTTCTTGCAGCTTCTCACGGTCATAGTCAGACGTGGTTTCTTCGATCTGAGTGCGGATCTGAGCAACACGTGCTTCGATTTCGCCTTTGTTACCAGCGCCGTCCACAACAGTGGTTTCGTCTTTGGTGATCTGAACTTTCTTGGCAGTGCCCAGCATGTCCATGGTGACAGACTCAAGCTTCATGCCCAGATCTTCAGAGATCACTTGGCCGCCAGTCAGGATCGCGATGTCTTGCAGCATTGCTTTACGACGGTCGCCGAAGCCAGGTGCTTTAACAGCTGCGATTTTCAGACCGCCACGCAGTTTGTTCACAACCAGAGTTGCCAGCGCTTCGCCTTCAACATCTTCTGCGATGATCAGCAGTGGTTTCTGAGACTGGATCACTTGCTCGAGCAGTGGAACCATTGGCTGCAGGGAAGACAGTTTCTTCTCGTGCAGCAGGATCATGCAGTCTTCCAGATCTGCAATCATCTTGTCTGGGTTGGTCACGAAGTAAGGGGACAGGTAACCGCGGTCAAACTGCATGCCTTCAACAACATCGGTCTCTGTTTCCAGACCTTTGTTTTCTTCAACAGTGATAACGCCTTCGTTGCCAACTTTTTGCATCGCGTCTGCGATTTGCTGGCCGATTTCCGCTTCGCCGTTTGCAGAGATTGTACCAACCTGTGCAACTTCGTCAGAGTCTTTGACTTCGCGTGCAGACGCAACGATGCCTTCGACAACTTTTGCAGTCGCAAGGTCGATACCGCGCTTCAGGTCCATTGGGTTCAGGCCAGCTGCAACCTGCTTCAGACCTTCTTTTACAATCGCTTGCGCCAGAACGGTTGCGGTTGTTGTACCGTCACCCGCTTCGTCATTGGTGCGAGAAGCAACTTCTTTCACCATCTGTGCGCCCATGTTTTCGAACTTGTCTTCCAGTTCGATTTCCTTCGCAACAGACACACCGTCTTTGGTGATGCGTGGTGCGCCGAAGGATTTGTCCAGCACAACGTTACGACCCTTTGGGCCCAAAGTAACTTTTACAGCGTCTGCCAGTACGTTCACGCCGCGCAGCATCGCGTTACGTGCATCGGTATCAAATTTGACGTCTTTTGCCATCTTGATAGCTCCTAAATTCTAAGTGTTCGTTTGGTGTTCAGGGTCGGCGACTTAGGACAGGATGCCCATGATGTCGGACTCTTTCATGATCAGCAGCTCTTCACCGTCTACGGTGACTTCTGTGCCAGACCATTTGCCGAACAGAACCTTGTCGCCTGCGCTTACGGCAGGAGCGATCAGTTCGCCGCTGTCTTTGCGTGCGCCTTCGCCCACGGAAACAACTTCGCCTTCAGAAGGCTTTTCTTTTGCGGAATCTGGAATGATCAGGCCGCCAGCTGTTTTCTCTTCGCTTTCAAGACGACGAACCAGCACGCGGTCATGCAATGGTGTAAATGCCATGATTAGGTTTCCCTACTTAAGTTTCTCCCTCACTCCGAGCGGAGCGATTAGCACTCCCAGTCGGCGAGTGCTAACAGACGAATAGCTAGGCATGTCTTAAGATAGAGTCAACAACGTCTACCGAGAAATTTTTGTGACGATTTATGAGCTTTCCAACGGGGCAAGCGCCTTCACAGAGTCGATCTCTAGCAGGTCTGGGCAATGGAACATGCCTGCTGCGACAGTCAGCTTAAAGGACACCAGCTCTTTATCATTTGCGATCATTTGATCCTGACGGGCGAGATTGGCGATATGGGACTGAAACTCCCCCAGCTCTCTGACAATTTGCTTCAGCGTATCGGGCAGCATGCGCCGGCTCATGGCCGAAAATGCCAGATCTTCGCCGTTGGATTCATCAATCGCCAAGCTCAGGAAGTTTTGATTGACCGATTTGACAATGGAATGCAGCGGACCAAATGGGCGTATTTTCACCGGATAGGGCATATCAAGCCGAACTTTTCCTTCGGGTAGTAACTCAGCAAGCCCAAGGTTCTCTAGCAGTCGCCCATAATGGTCGATATCCAAACGGGTTAGATTATAAATCGAGGCGATCTGACGAGACGAGAAACTCTCGCGAAGTAAGAGCATAAAGTGAAAGAGCGACGGATTGGCCGCCAGCGCCGCTTCCGTTTCCAATGGCAAATACACCGCGTCCGTCCGGGTCCGGCGCGCCCGTTGCAATATTTCTTCGGGCGGCAACTCCAACAATTCGCAGAGTTCGAAGAGCCGCGACATCTTACAATCTCGCTGGGCAAACATCCTTTTGACGGACACTTCAGATAGGCCCAAAGCCTCGCCCACTTGTGCGTAGGTCATGCCACGCGCCCGTAATGAGCGTTTCAAAATCTCAAACGCGTCGGTCAATAAACGGTTTTCCATACTTTGAACCTCCAAAAAGTATCATAAATTGATACGTCAAACGGGATACCTTGAAAATAAGGTCGTAAAACAATTCTTTGCAAGTGTCATCAGCAAAGGAATTCAAAAATGATACGTCTGACACTTGCCACCCTTCTCCTCGCCACATCTGCCCAAGCGTGGGAAGCAACCGGATTTGAGCTTCCTGAATCTGTCTTGCCCGACCCGAGCAAGGGCCAGCTCTATGTCTCAAATATGGTGGACAGCCCGTTTGAGCCGGACGGAAACGGCTACATCTCTCGGCTGTCCATGGACGGCAAGGTTCTTGATATGAAATGGGCCACAGGCATGCACTCCCCTAAGGGCATGGCCTTGTTTGGCGACCATCTGGTTGTTGCCGATTTGAACGCGCTTCACTTCGTGGATCGCAAAACTGGTGAAATCACAAAGACCCTGACGCCCGAAGGCATTGGTCTTTTCAACGACGTCACCGCAAGCGGCGACCGGGTTTGGGTGTCTGATATGCTGACAGGCGTGATCTGGTCCTATGACGGAGAAACACTCGCCCCGTTTTACCAAGACGCTGCCCTTCCCCACCCAAATGGGCTTTGGACGGATGGCTTGTCATTGGTCGTGGGCCATTGGGGGCCGGGCATGAAGCCGGACTTTTCAACGGACGCACCAGGTGATCTGCTATCCATTGATTTGGCCACAAAAGAAGCCACGCAAATCTATCCTGAACTGGCCAATATCGATGGAGTCGCAAAAATCGGTGACAGCTACATCGCCAATGACTGGATCACAGGCGAGATATTCAAAGTCACCGATGGCACATCAGAACTGCTTCTTTCCGCACCGGCAAGCACCGCAGATATCGGTGTTTTCGGGAACACGATCTATCTGCCCATCATGATGGAAGGTCGGATCACCACTTTTGAAATGGGCACGACAACAAACTAAGATTTCAGTGAAGCCAGCCCTTCGGGGCTGGCTTCATACACCCCCCGATCGACTTTCTGAAACCATCCATAGTGATTATCGCGCATGATCGCCGTCGCCGCCGGAGCGACCGCTTCCTTGGCAACAACCGCGCCGCGGCTTGGCCCATGGGCGACCACATAGGCCAAACAGCGCTCTGCTTCCTGTAAGTACCCAGTCACGATCTTACCATTTGTGCCGCCAAGGTTTGGATCGCCAACGCGACGCTCAAACTCTTTCAACAAAGCGCCTTTACGCGGCTTTGACTTTCTGGGTCGAAACTCGGCCGGATCCGCATGCACATGGACTGATTGGTCCACGAGATTGACCGACATCACCCCAATACCCAGCCGCTTGCACAGCCCAACATTGGCTTTGAATGACCGCCATGCCGACTTTCCTTTCCAGCGCGGCACCGCCACATAGACCCAATCCGACAGTCGTTGCCGCGCAATGGCCTGCTGCAAAAGTGTCAAAGAAAACCCGGTCTTCAATTCTACAATCACAGGATCTTCGCCTGGCCGACAGGCCACCACATCCGCCGCGCCCACTTCGGCCTTAACCTCAAACCCCTGCCCTTCAAGCCAGGATTTCACCGGCAGATATAGCTCTGTCTCCTTCATACCCGCACCCTAAGAAGTCCTGCACAATTTCTCCAGCATCCCGTATTCTTCTTTGCAAAAATACTCTGGGGTGAATGGCGCGCAGCGCCAGAGGGGCAAAGCCCCAAATCGATCACAACACATATCGATCCCGCTGTTCTTGACCAATCCGCTGCAAAATATCCCCAAGCCCTGAAAGCTGCTCTGCCAAGGGATTGGTCTTGCGCCAGATCATGCCAATCGTGCGTTTCGGGGGCTTTCCTTCGAACCGGGTCAAAGTCACTGATGTCCCTTTTCTCTCCAGTGGCACCGCCATTTCGGGGATCAACGTCAGCCCAAGCCCCGCATCCACCATTTGCACCAAAGTCGACAAAGAAGACCCTTCCATCAAAAGGCTAGGGTCAGAGCGTTTCATGTCACAAAAAGAAAGCGCCTGATCCCGAAAGCAATGCCCCTCTTCCAGCAAAAGCAGTTTCATTTCCTGCAACCGATCCGGCCGCGGCGTCGGCAGCCCTGCATCCTGAGCGCCTCGGACCAAGATAAACTCTTCATCAAACAGCGCGAACTCTTCTAAGGCAGGCTCGGACACTGGCAAGGCCGCGACCACAAAATCCAGCCGCGATTGGCGCAGGTCTTCGAGCAATGACTGGGTCACAGATTCGCGTGGCCGAAGTTCTAGCTCTGGCAAAGCATCAGACAGACCTCGAATAATTGCAGGCAAAAGGTAAGGCGCAACTGTTGGTATGATTCCCATCCGCAACGTCCCGCGCAGTGGCCCCTCGCCTGTGCGCGCCAATTCGCCCATTGCTTCCACATCCGCCAAGACCTGACGCGCGCGGATCAAGAATTCTTCTCCCAATGTGGTGAGCCGAATTTGCCTTGCGGTCCTTTCCACCAATGGCGCGCCCATCATCGCCTCTAACTCCTTGATTTGCACAGAAAGTGCGGGCTGCGAGATCGAGCACGCCTCCGCCGCTCGCCCAAAGTGCCCTTTCTGCGCCAAAGCATCAAAGTATCGGAAGTGTTTCAGCGTTAGACCAATCATAACTCTAAATTATCACTACTTAAGTTTTTTCCAATTGGAAATTATCAAATCTTAGATCTAATCTAAATTCAGAAACCCAGACAAACGACTTATTCAGGAGAGAGATTATGGACGGAAACACTTCTGCAGGCGGCTGCCCCTTCCATCATGGCGGCAACACCGCATCCGACAAGCCGGTCACCAAATGGTGGCCTAATGCCCTTAATCTCGACATCCTGCACCAGCATGGCGCGCGCACGAATCCGATGGATGCGGATTACGACCACCGCGACGCGGTGAAGTCCCTCGACTTTGAAGGCGTGAAGGCAGACGTCAAAAAAGTGCTGGAAGAAAACCAGGATTGGTGGCCTGCGGATTGGGGTACCTATGGTGGCCTGATGGTGCGTTTGGCGTGGCACTCTGCCGGGTCATACCGCATGCAAGACGGGCGTGGCGGTGCTGGGTCCGGCAATATCCGTTTTGCGCCGCTAAACTCTTGGCCTGACAACGCAAGCCTGGACAAAGCCCGTCGCTTGCTGTGGCCCGTGAAAAAGAAATACGGCAATGCCCTTTCTTGGGCGGACCTGATTATCCTGTCTGGCAACATGGCTTATGAAGCTGCAGGCCTAAAAACCTTCGGGTTTGGCTTTGGCCGCGAAGACATTTGGGGACCAGAGACGGACGTTTACTGGGGCTCTGAAAACGAATGGCTCGCCCCGTCTGAGAACCGGTATGATGATCTGGATGATGCCTCGACGTTGGAAAACCCGCTGTCTGCTGTGCATATGGGCCTGATCTATGTGAACCCAGAAGGTGTGAACGGCCAACCGGATCCTGCACGCACCGCGCATCACGTACGCGAGACTTTCGCGCGCATGGCGATGAACGACGAGGAAACCGCAGCGCTGACCTGCGGTGGTCACACCATCGGCAAAGCCCATGGTGCGTTGGCAGGCGATAATATCGGCGTTGAGCCTGAAGCGGCGGGGATTGAAGCGCAAGGCTTTGGTTGGAACAACCCAGACCACGGCGGCACCGCGTCCAAATCGTTCACATCCGGTATCGAAGGCGCATGGACCAAAGAGCCGACCAAGTTCGATATGGGGTATTTTGACTACCTGTTTAACTGGGAATGGGAGCTTCAAAAGTCCCCTGCCGGCGCGTGGCAATGGCAGCCGGTCAATATGCCCGATAGCGAAAAGCCAAAGAATGCAGGAGACAGCACAACACCGCAAAACCCAATCATGACCGATGCGGACATGGCGATGAAGGTTGACCCGATCTACAATGAGATCTGCCAGAAATTCATGGCGGACCCTGAGTATTTCAAAGACACTTTTGCGCGCGCTTGGTTCAAACTGACTCACCGCGACATGGGGCCTCGTGCAAATTACATGGGTCCAGACGTGCCTGCAGAAGACCTGATCTGGCAGGACCCGATCCCAGCAGGCAACACCGGTTACGATGTAGCCGCGCTGAAAACCAAGATCGCGGACAGCGGCTTGACGTCTGCCGAGCTGATCGCAACCGCATGGGACAGCGCCCGCACCTTCCGTGGCTCTGACAAACGCGGCGGTGCAAATGGTGCACGCATCCGTTTGGCCCCTCAAAAAGACTGGGCCGGCAACGAGCCAGCGCGTCTGGCAAAGGTGCTTGGCGTACTTGAGCCATTGGCGGCGGATGCCGGTGCTTCAATCGCAGATACAATTGTGCTGGGCGGCAATGTCGGCCTTGAAATGGCGATCAAAGCCGGCGGCCATGCCGCTGATGTTCCATTCACGCCGGGTCGTGGCGATGCAGATGACAGCATGACAGATGCAGAGAGCTTTAGCGTTCTAGAGCCGCTCGCAGATGGTTTCCGCAATTGGCAGAAAGACACCTATGCGGTCTCTGCTGAAGAAATGCTCCTGGATCGCGCGCAGTTGATGGGTCTGACCGGAGCTGAAATGACAGTGCTGCTGGGTGGTATGCGCGGCCTTGGTGTGAACTATGGCGGCAACCAAATGGGTGTCTTCACAGATCGCGTCGGTGCGCTGACCACCGACTTCTTCGTGAACCTGACGGATATGTCTTATAGCTGGCACCCAGTTAAAGACGGCAGCTACGAACTCCGCGACCGCGCAAGTGGTGCTGTGAAGTTCACAGCCACCAGCGCCGATCTGGTGTTTGGCTCCAACTCCATCCTACGCTCTTATGCAGAGGTCTATGCGCAAGACGACAACCACGAGAAATTCGTAAAAGACTTCGTCGCAGCTTGGACCAAAGTCATGAACGCAGATCGCTTTGATTTGCTGAGCTAAACGCATCCAAATCCATCAATCGGGCCTGGTGGGAAACCACCGGGCCTTTTTGTTGGCGCTCACATAATCCTGTCACGTGACAACCTGTGACACTGCGCCTATAAGGCCCTCAAAATTTGCATTTTCTGACGAGGTCACCTCATGACAACTCTGGTTTTCGGCCATAAATCCCCCGACACAGACTCCACCGGTTCCCCAATCATCTGGGCGTGGTACCTGAACGAAATCAAAGGCGAAAAAGCAGAAGCTGTTCTGCTGGGTGAACCAAACACCGAAGCGGCGTTTGTTGTTGAAAAATGGGGTTGCCCGAAACCACGTATCGTCACTGAATTTGACGCAGGCCAAGCGGCGGTTATCGTTGACACCAACAACCCTGCTGAACTGCCAGCGAACGTGAACGACCTCGACGTCACTGCGATCATCGACCACCACAAACTGGTGGGCGGCCTGGAAACAAAGGGCCCAATCGATATCACCATCCGTCCTTTGGCTTGCACCGCAACCATCATGTACGACCTGATGGGGGACGACGCAGCCAAAATGCCAGACTGGGTCAAAGGCCTGACATTGTCGTGCATCCTGTCTGACACACTGGAATTCCGCTCTCCGACCACAACCGACCACGACAAGGCACTGGCCGAAAAACTGGCAAGCGAGCTGAACTTGGATCTGGGCGCATATGCATCCGAGATGTTCGAAGCGAAATCTGACATCTCTGCGTTCTCTGACGCAGAGCTGATCCGCATGGACTCCAAAGAATACGAAGTCGACGGCACCAAGTTCCGTGTGTCCGTTCTGGAAACCACAGCACCGAAACTGGTTCTGGACCGCAAAGACAGCCTGATTGCGTCTTTCAAAGCGGTTGAAGCAGAAGACGGTGTTGATCAGGTTCTGCTGTTCGTTGTCGATATCCTCAATGAAGAAGCAACACTGTTTGTACCAAACGATCTGGTGAAAACCGTCGCCGCGAAATCCTTTGACGCAGAAGCATCAAGCGACCTATTGGTCCTGCCGGGCGTCATGAGCCGCAAAAAGCAGATCATTCCAAACCTGAAGGTTTGAACCAAAACCTTAAAAAAAGAAAAGGCGCTCTTTTGAGCGCCTTTTTTGTATCTGCAACTTAGTCGTCCCCAGCTGCATTTTTATTTTTTTCTCCAATACCGCCATGAACGGTTTCCAGTTGATCTGCAAAGCCAGGATCGCCATCCGCGGGATCCGCGCCGGACTGTCCCGGAGTGTTCCCAATTCCGTGGATTCCACCACCATTTGATCCGTTCCCAGCGTTTCCGTTCGGGTTCGCGTTGTTGTTGTCGCCAGCGCCTAAGCCAACTTTATCATGGATGTTCGGGTGCAATATATCCGCTGGAGTATCAGAGGCATTCGCCGCAAAAGATGCAGGCGCAGCCAGGATCAGCGCGACTGTGGCAGCAGTCATGAGCTTCATAAGCTTTATCCTTTATAGGTTTCACAGAGCCCCCCAAGGGCACTTGGCAACTGAATGTCGTAAATTCGGCGCAAATTTGCGGGAAATATGAAAAAACTGGGGCGGCCCCTGTGAGAGAAACAGCTGCCACTTTCGCTTCTGTCTTTAAAATGAAGCAACTTAATGCCATAGCACTCGCAACCAAATAATTCTCGGCTAGGCCTTCACATGACCCAGATCATCACACAACTTTCCGAAGTCTCTGACAATTACGACGCATTGTTCGTCGATCTTTGGGGCTGCATGCACAATGGCGTGGACGCATTCCCAAGTGCGGTCAAAGCCATGCAAGACTACCGCGCACGTGGCGGGACCGTGGTATTGGTCACCAACTCCCCAAAGCCACGCGCAGGCGTGACTGTGCAGCTTGAACAATTCGGTGTGCCGAAAGACGCCTATGACACGATCGCCACATCTGGTGACTCTGCGCGTTCTGCAATGTTTCGCGGCGTGGTCGGCGAGAAAGTCTATTTCATGGGAGAATGGGAGCGCGATGAGGGGTTTTTTGAACCATTGAACCTGCTGGATAGCCCAGTCGAGATCCAGCGCGTGCCGCTCGCCGAGGCAGAAGGTATCGTTTGCTGCGGACCGTTTGACCCAATGGCTGATCCAGACGTGAACCGCGCGGATTTCCTATTCGCCAAAACCAAAGGCATGAAGCTGCTTTGCGCCAATCCAGACATTGTCGTGGACCGCGGCGAAATCCGTGAATGGTGCGCGGGCGCTTTGGCAAAGCTCTACACCGAAATGGGCGGCGAAAGCCTCTATTTTGGCAAACCACACCCACCGATTTACGATCTGGCCCGCCGTCGCCTTGCGGAATTGGGCAAAGACGTTTCTGACAACCGAATCCTTGCCATAGGGGATGGGGTCCTAACAGACATCAAAGGGGCCATGGGCGAAGATATCGATTCTTTGTTTATCTCGGGTGGCCTTGCAGCCAGTGAGACAAAAACATCAGTCCAGCCTGACCCTGATGCGCTAAACAATTATCTAGAAACAGAAAAATCCAACCCAACCTTCACCATTGGGCACCTACGCTAAGTCAGAAAAGACTTGATTTTCTGCGCCTGCAAAGTAATAAAGTTGCTCAAACGGGCGGCTTGAAGCCCTTTTATTGCATACCCAATAAGGCGAAGGGTGAAATGTTGGACAATCTACCGCGCGGAACGATCTGCATTGAAGACATCGAAATGGGCATGGTGCGCTATGTTCAGAAGATCGTGACCGATGAAGATATTGAAAAGTTCTCTGAGGTCTCCACGGATCGCAATCCGGTGCATCTGGATGATGACTATGCCAACGACACCATCTTTGAAGGCCGCATTGCCCATGGCATGCTGACCGCTGGTTTGGTCTCTGCCGTCATTGGCGAGCAACTGCCTGGTCATGGCACGATTTACATGAGTCAGTCTCTGAAGTTCCTCGCCCCTGTGCGTCCCGGTGATCTGGTGCGCGCAGAAGTCGAAGTGACAGGGATTGAAATCGACAAGCGCCGGGTGAAACTTGACTGCCGTTGTCTTGTTGATGGCAAGAAAGTTCTGGTCGGCGAAGCAATGGTCATGGCCCCGTCCCGCAAGTTCGACTAATCCACACGCGAACGGGCTTGCATGCGCTTCACGGCGGCGATAACCCTGCCTCATGCGGATCATTCGTGACTATCAATTCGTCAGCCCAGAGGACCGAGGCGCCAGCGTCGCCATCGGTAATTTCGACGGCGTGCATGTGGGCCACCAATCGGTGATCGATCTGGCGCGGCAAGCGGCACCCGATGCGCCTTTGGGCGTCATGACGTTCGAGCCCCACCCGCGCGAGTATTTTGCACCGGACGCGCCTCCGTTCCGCCTGACCAACTCCGAAGCACGCGCCAGCCGTCTCGAGAAGATCGGGATCGAGCGGCTCTATGAGCTGCCATTTAACACCGCTTTGGCGACGCTTGAGCCACGTGAATTTGCCGAACAAGTCATTGTCGAGGGCTTAGGCCTGAAACATGTCGTCGTTGGCGCGGATTTCTGTTTTGGCAAAGGCCGTTTGGGCACGGCTGACGATCTGATCGCGTTTGGAAAAGAGTTCGGCTTTGGCGTGACCATCGCTCCACTGATTGAAGCCGGCGATGGCAAAGTGTCCTCATCCACCAATATCCGAGCTGCTTTGACCAATGGTCTTCCGCGCGAAGCAGCGGAAATGCTGGGGCACTGGCACCGAATTGAAGGGCCCGTTATTGGCGGCGAACAACGTGGTCGCGAACTGGGCTATCCTACGGCGAACATGTCTATCGACGGATTGCACCCGCCTAAGTTCGGCGTCTACGCAGTGCTCATTGATGTGCTCGACGGACCTTATGAAGGGACGTATCACGGGGCAGCCTCTGTGGGCGTCCGCCCGATGTTCGGAGAGAACCTCCCGAATATCGAAACCTTCCTATTCGATTTCTCTGGCGACCTTTACGGCACGCAACTCTCTATTGGTTTGGTGGAATATCTGCGCCCAGAGATGAAATTTGATGGGCTGGACGCGCTGATTGCACAAATGGATGCAGATTGTGACAAAGCGCGTGCTATTCTATCCGCGTTATGAGCACGCCAAAAATTGACCGAGACCGCCTGACCGCGCGGTTCTGGGAACGCAAACCTCTGAAGAAGCTGACAAAACCCGAATGGGAAGCGCTTTGCGATGGCTGCGGAAAATGCTGTCTGAACAAGCTGGAAGATGAAGATACCGGCGCGGTCGCACTGACCTGCGTGGCCTGCCGCATGCTGGATGATGAGACGGGTCTTTGCTCTCAATATCCGATCCGGCACCAGTTTGTGCCTGAATGCATTGTGCTCACGCCCGACAATCTGGACACCCACGCCTATTGGATGCCTCAGACCTGCGCCTACCGCCTGCTTTGGGAAGGCAAACCGCTTTTTGACTGGCACCCTTTGGTCAGTGGTGATCCAGAGACCGTTCATGAAGCAGGCGTGTCCGTGCGGGATCGCACCGTTTCTGAATTCGAAGTCCCCATCGAAGAATGGGAGAACTACATCATCGAGGAACCCAGCTGATGCATTTCGCCTCTGACAACACAGGCCCTGCCCTGCCACAGGTTATGGCCGCGGTGAATGAGGCAAATCAGGGCTATGTTCTGGGCTATGGCAACGACGACCTCTCCCATGCAGTCACGGCGCAAATCCGAGAGATCTTTGAGGCACATGACGCGGCTGTCTATTTGGTGCCCACAGGCACAGCAGCCAACGCGCTGGCCCTCGCTTGCCTAGCGCAACCATATGAGACGATCTTCTGTGCGCCCATGGCCCATATCCAAGAAGACGAATGCGGCGCGCCAGAGTTTTATTCAGGGGCGAAGCTCACGCTGGTTGGGGATGAGGACAAAATCACCCCGGACGCGCTGGGACAAGAAATCAGGCGTTGTCTGGATCGCGGGTTTCAGGGGGTAAAGCCCGGCGCCCTATCGCTCTCTCAGGTCACTGAATTCGGCCAAGTCTACTCTCTTGAAGAACTCCGCGCCCTGACGGATGTCGCGCGCGCCCATGGGCTTCCGACTCATTTGGATGGGGCTCGCTTTGCCAATGCAATGGTTGCACTGGGTTGCACCCCCGCCGAGATGAGCTGGAAAGCGGGCATCGATGCGGTGAGTTTTGGCGGCACAAAGAACGGCTGTATGGGCGTTGAGGCCGTTATCTTGTTTGATCCTAAAAAGGCTGCGGAATTCGAAGGAAGACGCAAGCGCGGCGGACATTTGTTTTCCAAGCACCGCTATCTTGCGGCTCAGATGCAGGGTTATCTAGGCGATGATGCTTGGGTTAATTCTGCGCGACAGGCCAATCAAAACTGCGCAATGCTCGCGGAAGGTCTGAGAGCGATTGAGGGGGTCAGTTTCGATTACCCAGCGCAAGCTAATGTTATCTTCTGCAAACTACCTCTGGCCACGCATGAACGTCTCAAAGCTGCCGGGGGGCGCTATTACGACAATGGCGTAGAAGGCGGAAAAATCTCTGTCCGTTTGGTCTGCGACTGGTCCATTTCAACGGATCAGATAACGCGGTTTCTGGATATCTGTCGCGGTTAAGACCGCCAGAACGCAGGTGTGAGCATGGCATAGACCGCCAATAGCTCGAGCCGCCCGATCAGCATCCCGAAAGCAAGCAGCCATTTCGCGGTATCATTAAGCGGTTCAAAGTTACCAGCCGGGCCGATGATGTCACCCAGCCCCGGCCCGATATTGGCAATGGCTGCCGCTGCCCCGGACAGAGATGTCACAAAATCCAAACCTGTTAGGCCCAAAAGCACAGCCAGAACACCCAAAGTCACGATAAAGAACACAAAGAACACCATAACGGAGTTCAGCACGTCATCGGACACCGGGCGGCCTGCATAGCGCGGCGTGAACACGCCGCTGGGTGTGTGGATCTTTTGGATTTGCACTTTGATCGCAGAGAACAGTAGCTGATACCGGAAGATTTTGATCGAACAAGCCGTTGAGCCCGCGCAGCCACCGATCAAGCCGATAAAGAAGAAAAGCGCGACGAGGAAACCGCCCCACTGCATGTAATTCGCGCTGGCATAGCCGGTGCCAGTGGTGATTGAGGTCACGTTGAAAAGTGCTTGGCGGAACGCAGGCTCTAAGTCTCGATCCTGACCAATGGCTAGGACGAGCGACACAAGAACGACCAAGCCAGCAATGGTGCCGAAAAACGTGATGACCTGCCGATCCCGAAACAACGGCTGCGCGGCACCGTTGATTAACTGCACATAGCGCACGAAGGGCAAAGCAGCGAGCAGCATAAAGATTGTGCCGGCATATTCGCCCGCGCCAGAAAAGGTCCCAAAGGACGCGTCATAATTGGCAAAACCACCGGTCGCGATGGTGGTGAACGCATGAACCAGCGCGTCAAACGGCTCCATCCCAACGACCAGATAGGTCAGAAAGCACATGAAGGTCAGCGCGACATAGATGGTCGAAACCTGACCAGAAATCTCGGTCGCGCGCGGCAGGATTTTCCCAAATGTATCAAAGCCTTCCGATCGGAAGATCTGCATACCACCGACACGCAGTTCTGGCAAAAACACCATGGCCACAACAATGATACCGATGCCGCCGATCCATTGCAGCAAGCCACGCCACAGCAAGATACCGCGTGGCAGCTCTTCAAGACCTGCGAACACCGTGGAACCGGTCGTGGTCAGCCCGGACATGGCCTCAAAGAAGGCATCCACAAAACGCGCTTCTGTTGCGCCAAGCATAAAGGGCAATGCACCAAAGACTGGCAACGCAAGCCAGACCCCCGTCGTCAACACAAAGGTCTGTTGCAACGACAGTCCCGGACGGTTCCCGTCCTGACAGGAAATCGCAACCAGCGCCCCAATCAGAAAGGTAAAGAGCGCGCTTTCAAGGAACACAGTCCAATGCGCGCTGTTGTCCAGCAAATCAGCGGTCATGGGGATCAGCATGGTGAGCCCTAGCATGGCCACCAAAAGGCCGATCACATATCCGACGGGTCGTAGATCAAACATTGGCTGCAGGGTTGGCCTGAGGCTGCGCTGCTGTCAAGCATTTGCCGCTTAAAGCATGCCTTTGGCAAAGGCCAAAAGGGACTCAGTACGGGCACGGGTCTGCTGCTCAAGACATCCTGCGTAAATCAAAGGCTGCATAGAGCCGCCACGCACAACCAAACTATCCACTTCGCAGGCTTTATCCCGGAAGGCAATCCAAGCGCGCTGCGCGTCCCGCAGCAATGTTACTGCAGGCTCTTCACCGTCCTGCAGATATTCATCCATCTCGCGCGCCTGAGCGACTGCGAGCTTGTAGGCACGGTTCAGTTCTTCATCGGCCAACTCATACGAGGCATGAGCACATTGGTTCATGGCCTGTTGGGTCATCGCATTGCTGCAATCCAGATCGTCAGCGACAACGGGCGCGGCCAGCAAGGCCAACAAAAATGTCAGAATACGCATTCAACGGTACCGATTAGCCAACATGAAATAAGGTCGTGAACAATTTTGGATCGATCGAGCCGCTTACGAAAGTATCGCCTTCTGTCAGGATCGACACCGCGTCATGGCTGTGCAGACTCTCTTGATGGCTCGCGATAACCCGGAAGTCACCGATGCGTTCATCCTGCTGCAATTCGCGACAGAAAAGCCGCGCCGCATCTTCCACAAAAATAGGATTCGCCGCGTTCAGCTCAGCAAAAGCCTGTTCATCCTCGCGTTTCACCATCACTTGGGTTTCTGTCGGCACAGCGCGACGCGCCATGTCGATCAGGTCCTCAAACCAAAGGCGTTGAATGCTTTTGGTCACGACAGAAATGCGCGCCACAGATCGTTGGGAGTGTGGCGTTGCCAATTGACCACGGAATTGACGGGCGTGCTCAGATAGTTCCAGAGAACATGGGCAAGTGGAGGAATAAACGTAGTCCAAATGCATGATCTTCATTGGCTGGCCGCCGATCTCGACCTTCTCCATGGCCAGGTCGTAATATTGGTACCCTTCCAGCCCAGACCGCAAAGACGGGATCTTCATTGGATAGCGAAAGCGCATTTGAATGCGCGCATCAAAGCTATCTAGATCAGCTTTGTAATCCGCCAAAGCATGTTCAAGCACTTCAAAACTAAAGGTCTTTTCCGCATGCTTATAGAAGGACCGCATGATGCGGCTCATATTGATGCCCTTCTTATCCTCTTCCAGACTGACCGTGCCGGTCACTGAGGTTTCAAGGGTGACATCGCCGCCGTCGCGGGTGCGGTAGCTGATCGGCAAACGGAAATTTGAAATCCCCACATGCTGGATCTGCTTTTTCGCGCCCTTGATCAGGCTGGTTGGACCGTTCTGAAGATCAGGCAAGGTCGCCTTGTAGTCCGGATCAACGGTGAAATCTTCCGGGTAGTCGCGAGACAGGTCCGGATAGTTCGACACCTCATTGCCCGGAATAAGCCGCGCAACGGCAGGGTCTAATTCTGCAATTTCCGTTGGATTGGCCGCACTGGCCCAAGCGCGCAATTTGTCCAGCGCATCTTTGGCCTCTTCTCTGGTCATCGGCCTATCAGACTTTGACGACTGGATATTCATAGGCGTTCCTTTTTCGCGACCTACTGCCTTCTATCTTAGAGACATAGGTCGCGAAATGCCAATTCCACTCGGAAAAGGGGCAAAAGCCGACATCCTGAGTGGAATTTCGCGCAATGGTTAAGCCTGAGACGCCACAAGCGCCGCAAGCACGTCGGCCAGCAGGTCATCAGCATCTTCCAAACCAACAGAGAAGCGCACCAGACCAGGGGTGATGCCCAGATCGTCTTTCTGTTCATCACTGAGACGCTGGTGGGTGGTGGTCGCCGGGTGGGTTGCGATCGACTTCGCGTCCCCCAGATTGTTGGAAATCACTGGGATCGTCAGTGCATTCAGGAATTTGAACGCTGCATCCTTGCCGCCTTTGATGTCCAAAGACAGAACGGTGCCGCCTTTGCCACCAAGCTGGGTTTGCACCAGTGCGTTCTGCGCATGGGTTTTGAGGCCCGGGTAGAGTGTACGCAATAGCGCAGGGTTGCCATCAACGCCCTCAGCAATCTTCTGAGCGCTTTCCACCTGCGCCCGCACCCGCAGATCGATGGTTTCCAGACCCTTCAGCATGATCCACGCATTGAACGGGGACAGCGAGCCACCGGTATGCTTCATGTAAGCTTCAAGCGGGCCACGGATATAATCTTTGGTGCCAATCACAATGCCACCCAAAGCACGGCCTTGGCCGTCAATGTGTTTGGTGGCTGAGTAAACCACCACGTCGGCGCCTTGTGCAATCGCATCGGAATTGACTGGCGTGGAGAACACGTTGTCCACCACCACTGTCGCCCCAACGGAGTGCGCGATTTCAGAAACACCAGCAATGTCGATCACTTCAAGGGTCGGGTTGGACATGGATTCAAAGAAACAAACTTTGGTGTCTTCGCGCACCGCAGCGCGCCACTCATCCAAATTGGTGCCATCCACAAAGGTCACTTCCACCCCAAAATTCATCAGGATGTTCTCTAGAATATAGAGACAGGAACCAAACAAAGCTTTCGCTGAAACAACATGGTCGCCCGCTTTGAGCAAAGACGTCAGAGCGCCATTGACCGCTGCCATGCCAGAAGCGGTGGCAAAAGCGTCTTCGCCGCCTTCAAGCAGCGCCATACGTTGTTCAAACATCGAGACGGTTGGGTTGCCATAACGTGCGTAGATGAACTCATCCGGGCCGGTCTCAATGAACCGTGCCTCAGCTTGTTCTGCGTTTTCGTATACAAACCCTTGGGTCAGGAAAATCGCTTCGCTGACCTCGTTATACTGGCTGCGGCGGGTGCCGCCATGCACGAGTTTCGTGCGCTTGTTCCAGTTCTCCATCTTCGTCTCCTTGCGCCGCAGACCTATGCCGTTGGCAATAAAAAACCCCCGTACGGCCAAGCGTAAGGGGGTCCTTGCGTCCTGACCTCTTTAGCGGAATTCAGGTTTTACGCAGGTACTCTGCATCAAACCCCGTGGCCCGCAATCCGGTAACAAATCGCCACGGGGTCGATGTACTCCTCTGAAACCGCAGGGTCAACACCATAGCGGTCACAGCGAGAGGCTTTCCTAGTTCAGTCGTGTTTCGTCACTGCCAATCGGCCGGTTTGGTTATTTCTTAGACTTGATAGCCGCAAGATATTCCACCTTTTGGCGTTCACCTTCAGCGAGGCAGATTGCATCCGCATCTTCTTTGCTCATGCTTTCTGGATGCGCAATTGCATGGTCCCAATAAGTTCGTTCAACTGTGTAGAGCTGACACGTGACCGGGCCCGATTTGTGTTTCAGGACAGTTGGTTTGCTTTCATACCCAGTCCTGTCGCAACCAAGCAGAAGAAACCCGCAGGCGGCCAGCACGGATCCTTTTACCAATAAACTCATCACTCTTCCTCATGCGTTATGTCTTTGTAAGGCAACACCTATTTGACGGATCTGAAGACGCCGTTAAAGGTGAATTGTCACGAAGAATTACCCATAAGGCTGCCACAACAAAGAAAGGTGCACCGATGAGCGCCTAACCTATCCTTTAGAATGGGTGCTGATCTCAGCGTCAGGCGGCGTCTTCGCCCTCTTCTTCGATGGCATATCTCGACAAAACACCCGCTTGGGTCATGAAGAACAGGAACACTGCGGCTGTTAGGCCAAAGGTCTTGAAATAGACCCAAGTGTCCGTGCTTTGGGTCCGCCAGATGACCTCGTTCAGCACCGCGAGGCCGATGAAAAAAGCCGTGAGGCGTTTGGTCAGGATCATCCAGCCTTCATTGCGCAGGGCCAAGGCTTCTTCCATCACAAATTTCAGATAGCTTTGTCCGCGCAGCAAACCGAACCCAAGAACCCCGCCGAAAAGCAGGTAGATCATGGTCGGCTTCATTTTGAAGAAGCGATCGTCATTGAGCCAAACGGACAGCCCGCCAAAGACCGTCACCAAGACCACCGTTGCGATCTGCATTTTGGACAGATGCCCGGTGAGACGCCAAAGAATGAAACTGGATAGCGCGATCAGCGGTACAAAAGCCGCTGTAACCAGAATAAAGCCATCGTAAGCGGTGCCTCCAATCAGAAAGCTCTGGTCGCGAAACTTCAGATAGCCCACGAAAAACAGAATGATGGGGCCAAGTTCAAGCGCCATCTTCAGCGTTGGGTTGATCGGTTTACCTGCCATTTGGGGTCTTTGCTCCTGAAGTCTGGACGTAATCTAAGGGCTCAGCCGCCCATTTCAACAATGACTGCACCAACAGCGATCAATGTCATCAGCGCGATGCGGCGTGGACCGACGGTTTCTTTCAAAACGATCCAACCAATGAGGGCTGCAAAAACGGTGGAGGTCTCTCGCAGGACCGCTGCTTCGCCCACATTGCCGATCCGTGTGGCCAGCATAATGGCCCCAAAACTGGCAAAGGCAACGAAGCCCCCGATGATACCGCGGGCCATGAGGGGCAGCAGGTCTGGTTTCTGCGCCATCCGGCGGTAATGCACATAGGCGATTGGCGGCATAAAAAGCCCGTCGATCATGAAAAACCACGCCAGAAAGGTGAAGGGATCAGCGGTCGAACGGATACCGTAGGCATCATAGGTGGTGTAAAGTGCCACAAAGGCGCCAGTCATAAAGGCCAAAAGAAGCGCGACACCTAACGTATCGCGATCTGTTTCCAGAAAGATCAGGTTATAAATCGCGAGGCCAAAGATCCCGCTCAGCAGGACAAAGACCCCGATCCATTGGGTCAGGGTGAAGGTCTCGCCAAAAATCAAGTAGGCAGCAATGACCGCGAAAAGCGGACCTGTCCCCCGCACCACCGGGTAGACCACTGTGTAAGACCCTTTGGTGTAGGCAAAGCCCTGCAAGAGCTTATAGCCGACATGAATGACAAACACCCAGAAGAAGATGATCCACATATGGGGCTCGGGCCACGGCACCACAAAAAGCGCAAAGGGTGCTGCCATGAGGCCATAGCTTAAGTCAATCGCGCCACGGCTAAGCCATGGATCGTGGCGACCTTTCTGCAGCGCGCCAAAGACCGCATGCAGGAAAGCGGCACCTAGCGCGAGCATCAGGGCCAGCCGATGTCCAGCTTCAGTGCCTTCAAGAGAAATGATCCACTCGGTCATTTAGTGAGCCTTGCTGCGCAAGGCGCGGGGGCGCTGCCACCAGACCCCCGGAGTATTTTTGCAAAGAAGAAGATCAAAGGGAGTCAGAGCCTGTGAGCGCTTGGGCGAAATCCTTTGGATCAAACGGGGCAAGGTCGTCGATTTTCTCTCCGACACCGATCGCATGGATTGGTAGGCCGAATTTATCCGCCAGCGCCACAAGCACGCCACCTTTTGCAGTGCCGTCGAGCTTGGTCATCACAAGGCCAGAAACATCGGCGAGTTTCTGGAAGGTTTCCACCTGACTCAGCGCGTTCTGACCGGTGGTCGCATCCAGCACCAACAAAGTATTATGCGGCGCGCTTTCGTCTTTTTTACGGATGACGCGCACGATTTTGGCGAGTTCTTCCATCAGGTCTTGACGGTTTTGCAAGCGGCCTGCGGTGTCGATCATCAAGAGATCAGCTCCCATTTCTTGCGCTTTGGTCATGGCATCAAATGCGAGAGAGGCTGGGTCTGAGCCTTCTGGCGCGGTCAGAACGGGCACTCCCGCCCGGTCGCCCCAGACCTGGAGTTGCTCTACGGCGGCCGCACGGAACGTGTCACCCGCTGCGATCACCACGGATTTGCCTGCTTCTTTGAATTGACTTGCCAGTTTGCCGATGGTGGTGGTTTTACCAGACCCGTTCACGCCCACGACCAAGACAACTTGTGGCGTTTGCGGATAAAGCGGCAGCGGTTTGGCCACGGTTTCCATGATGCGGGCGACTTCGTCGGCCAATATCTGTTTGATCTCTTGGGTCGAAACCTTTTTGCCAAAGCGGCCCTCAGCGATATTGGCGCTGACGCGAAGGGCTGTGTCGACGCCCATATCGGAAGCAATGAGCAGCTCTTCCAATTGCTCCAGCATATCATCGTCAAGCTCGCGCTTTACGACGGGCTTTGCCGGTTTGCGCCCTGTGAGACGACCTAGAAGGCTTTGTCTTTCAACGGGTTTCGCTGCCGGCTCCGGCACTGATTCCGCGGGTTTTGACGCGGGGGTCGGTTCCGGTTCTTTCGCAGGAATAGACTCGGGTGCAGGCGAAGTTTCTTCGCGTACGACCGGGTCTGGTGCCGCAACAGGCGCTTCCGGCGCTACCTCGTCAACAGGCGCTTCAACTTGCGGTGCAACATTTGGCTCGTCGACCACTTCTGGAGTGGTTTCTTCGACAGCTTCAACCACTTCTTCCCCACCATCTTCCACGATGGCATCCAAACCTTCTTCAAGTCGCGAAGAGGATTTGAACAAACGGTCTTTGAGTTTTGAGAAAAACGCCATGAGGCCTCCGGAAATTGCCGTTCCTTCCAGTTAATGGGGATTAGGGCAATTGAAAAGACCAGCGTGAAAGAAGGGGGCAAGAAGGGCGCAATAAGACTGCGCCCCATTTGCATTTGACGCGAGATCAGATCTCGTCAGCGAAATGTTTGATGGTCAAACGGATCGGGTTGCCCGCCGCCTGGCCCAAGCCACAGATCGATGTGTCTGTCATGGCGTCAGAAAGCTCTGTCAAAAGGCCGGTATCCCAACTGTGCAGAGACATGAGCTTGACCGCTTTTTCACAACCCACCCGACAAGGGGTGCATTGGCCGCAGCTTTCATCCTCAAAGAACTTGAGCATATTGAGTGCGGCTTCCTTTGCGCTGTCCTGATCTGACAGAACCACCACAGCAGCAGAACCAATAAAGGTGCCATGAGGCTGAAGCGTATCAAAATCCAGCGGGATATCGTTCATGTGCGCAGGCAAGAGGCCTGAAGACGGTCCACCCGGCTGATAGGCTTTGAACACGTGACCATCCAGCATACCGCCAGAGGCTTCGATGATATCGTCAATTGTTGAGCCCGCCGGCAACAGATGCACGCCAGGATTTTTCACGCGACCCGAGACGGAATAGGACCGCAGACCGGTGCGCCCGTTTTTCTCGACCGAATTCAGGCATGCGGGACCTTCCCGGTTGATTTTGCAGATCCAATGCAGCGTCTCAACATTATGCACCAAAGTGGGGCGACCGAAGATGCCCACTTGGGCCACAAAAGGCGGACGATGGCGCGGCTCACCGCGCTTGCCTTCAATGGACTCAATCATCGCGCTTTCTTCGCCGCAGATATAGGCGCCCGCGCCGCGACGCAGGTCGATGTAACCCGGTTCAACGATACCCGCGTCTTCCAATGCTTTGATCTCTCGGCGCAAAATCTCCAGCACCGCCGGGTATTCGTCGCGCATGTAAATAAAGGCTTTTTCCGCTTCCACCGCCCAAGCGGCGATCAGCATGCCTTCCAGCATCACATGGGGCGTGCGCTCCAGATAATACCGATCTTTGAATGTACCCGGTTCGCCCTCGTCACCATTCACGGCAAGATAGCGCGGGCCTTCATTCATCCGAACAAAGCCCCATTTTTTGCCGGAGGGGAATCCGGCGCCACCAAGACCGCGAAGGCCTGCGTCAAGCACCTTGTCTTGCACCGCTTCCCAATCACCATTGGCGCGCAGATCTTTTAGAACGCCATAGCCGCCATTCGCCACATATCGGTCATAGGTTTCGTAGTCAGGGATATGGGCGTGGGTGTCCCCTGCTTCGATCGCCGCATCCACCTTTTCGGGGGTCGCGTGGTCAATGTGGTTATGGCCGATCTCAAGCACCGGCGCGGTATCACAGCGTCCCATACATGGGGCACGAAGCACGCGCACTTCGGTTGCGTCCAATCCATCTTCCAGCGCTGCCTTAAGTTGCTGCCCCCCGGCCATTTCACAGGACAGGCTATCACAAACGCGAATGGTCAGCGCAGGTGGCGGTGTATCGTCTTCGCGCACCACGTCGAAATGGGCGTAAAAGCTTGCAACTTCATAAACTTCCGCTTGCCCGACGCGCATGATTTCTGCCAGTGCGCGGATGTGGCGCGCGGACAAATGACCATAGTGATCTTGGATGAGATGCAAGAATTCAATCAGCTGATCGCGCGTCACCTCGCGGCCTTCGATCAAAGCATGAATCTCTTGCAGCGCCGCGTCTTCGACTTGGCGGCCCTTAGGTGTATGACGACCTTTGCCCTTACCGGACTTCCAGACGCCTTTCTTGAATTGCTGGGTCATTGATTTTCCTAGCAGAAAGCTACCTTCACTTTAAGTTTCACCGATTTCGACAAAGAGGTCAAAAGCGACATTCACGACACGAGAAGCGCACAAAAATCAAAACAGCGACATTGAGCCGTCTCACATTTTCCTAAATTACGCTGTATGGTAGCCAGAAGAACAACAAACAAACGCGCGCGTTTGGAGGCATAACACATGCTATGGTTTAACCTGGCAACGGCAGTACCGGTTTTCTTGCTGGCTCTCTCTGGATTCTTCGGAGGGGTGTGGGCGATTTTGGCGGTGATCTATCTGACCATTTTCGTCTTTACGATGGATCGCTTGATTGAAGGCGCCGCAGCGCGCAAGAACTCTGATGGTGAGTTTCCCGCAGGTCTCGGCCTCTCTATTTTCCTTGGTTTCACGCATATCGCCTTGTTGGTTGTCGCGGTACTGGCATTGTCGGGCAAAACCGGACTTGTGCTATGGGAGCGGCTGGCCTGCCTCATTCTCTTTGGTCAGTATTTCGGACAGGTTTCCAATGCCAACGCCCATGAGTTGATCCATAAAGGCAATCGTTGGCTGCGCCGACTGGGTGTTGTCGTCTATTCAACCTTGATGTTTGGCCATCACGCGTCGGCACATACCAAAGTGCATCACGTGTTTGTTGCCAGCCACCGGGACCCAAACTCCGCCTATATGGGCGAAAGCGTTTATCACTTCTGGCCGCGTGCTTGGTATGGCTCTTTCGTGAAAGGGCTTGAGGCTGAAAACAAAGACCGCAAACGTGCCAGCACACCGCAGCCGAAATGGACACATCCCTATTTCGTTTATGCCTGCTGTTCGACGATCACCCTTGTGATCGCGTTCCTTTTGGCGGGATGGATGGGCGTCGCTTCCCTGTTATTCGTCTGCCTCTACGCAACTCTCCAACACCTTGCCAGTGACTATATCCAACACTATGGGCTGCGCCGCCGTTTGCTTGCCAATGGCCGGTTCGAGCCGGTTGGCCCGAAACACAGCTGGAACGCGCCGCATACCTTTTCGTCGGCCATGATGCTGAATGTCCCGCGTCATTCCGATCACCATATGAACCCGCGCCGTAATTACACCGAGCTACGGCTGGATGAAGATGACGTACCAATGCTGCCGCGCTCTTTACCAGCGATGGGGATCATTTCCCTTTGGCCACCTCTGTGGCGCGCGATGATGGATGAGCGGGTGTTGGCCGCAACAGGTCAGACCGCCGCGCAAGCCGCTGAGCTAAATGCTGCGCAGGCCAACACTTAACCTCGCAATACAGACTTAATTTTGCAAAGCTGGGGCATGCGTTTCATGAAAACCGTGCCCTTATTTCTTAGCCTTGCCCTGCCCGCTTTCGCGGACACGCCGATGACCGCTGAAGAGTTTGACGCCTACACCCAAGGGCGAACCATTCTTTATAGCACCGATGGCGTTCCGACCGGAGCAGAGACTTACCTGCGCAATCGGCGGGTGCGCTGGTCGTTTTTACAAGATGATTGTCAGGACGGGTATTGGTATCCGGAAGGCGAGAATATCTGTTTCGTCTATGATGCGGTGGATGGCCCGCAATGCTGGACGTTTTCTCTAAACGCTGGTCGGTTGCGCGCCGACTTTGTGGGTGGCGGCACGCCTTTGCTTGAGGTTCCAGTGGAACACGAATTGATCTGCATGGGACCAGATGTCGGCGTCTAGGCTTAGAACAAACTGCCTTGGTCTGGGCTTTCTGACTTGGGTTTCGGCTTGGATTTCGGAGCAGCTTTCTCGGGCGTTTTCTTGACCGCTGTCGGCGCTGGTTGATCACCTTCCACCAACACATGCCGCCCATCCGCGAACTGGATCTCAAGAGATGTCGCCTTCTCGGCAGCCTTGGTGTTGGTCACAACTGTCTCTCCGTCCCAAACGACTGCATAACCACGCTCCAGCGTTGCCTCATACCCAAGGGTCTGGCGCAAACGCTCCAAACCATCGAGCTTTGTTGACCAAACTGAAATCTGAGCGTCCGCGGCGGTTTTGAACCGATGAGAGACTGAGGCGAGCCGGTCTTTTTTGCTCTCAATATCCCGCTTGATCGGCTGCACTGATAGGCGATCCGCGCGGCGACCAAATTCGCTGCGTTTGCCGTCAATCATACGGCGCAAATTATTGGGCCTTAGCCCGGCCGCTTTCTCCGTCAGCTTCAAGCGCCGCGTATCAACTGTGGTGCGCAACGCGCGCGGCAAAGCCTCCGCCGCCCGGTCTAATCTTTGTCGAGGTGTCTCAAGAAGCACCTCCGCGCGCGGCAATGCCCGCGCGAGGTCGCGCAGCCGTTGGCCGCGCTGGGTCACACCTTGCTCAAGCGCACGAGTCATACGCGCGCCTTGTTCATCCACCCAAGCGAGCATCTCTAGCCTTACCGGAACCGCAAGCTCCGCCGCAGCCGTGGGCGTGGGCGCGCGTTTGTCGGAGGCAAAATCAATCAACGTCGTATCGGTTTCGTGCCCAACAGCAGAGATCAACGGAATGTCAGATGCCGCAGCCGCGCGGACGACGCTTTCTTCGTTGAACCCCCAGAGATCCTCGACGGAACCACCACCGCGCGCAACGATGATCAGGTCAGGGCGCGGCAAGGCCCCACCGGGGGTCATCTTGTTGAACCCTTCGATCCCGCGCGTGACTTCGGGCGCACATTTTTCGCCCTGAACGGCCACAGGCCAGATCAGCACTTTCCGTGGGAACCGATCCCGCAAGCGATGCAAAATATCGCGAATAACAGCGCCCGAGGGCGAGGTCACCACGCCGATCACACTTGGCAGGGTTGGCAACGGTTTCTTGCGTGCCGGATCGAACAATCCTTCCGCAGACAGCTGTGCTTTGCGCTTTTCCAGCATGGCCATCAGCGCACCAACGCCTGCTGGCTTCATGCTCTCAATGACAATTTGATATTTGGACTGCCCGCCGAATGTGGTGATCCGCCCAGTCGCGACCACTTCCATACCCTCTTCCGGGCGCATGGGCAGCTTGGACGCCACGCCTTTCCACATCACGCCTGCGATGACGGATTTGTCGTCTTTGAGGTCCAGATAAACGTGACCCGAACGTGGGAAACTGACTCGTCCAATTTCCGCACGGATTCGCACATGGCCGAAATTGCCCTCAATGACCTTTTTGATCGCTCCAGAAAGCTCTGAAACCGAGAATTCCGGGGCGTTTTCGCCTTCTCGTGGGTCGTCAAACAGTTCTGACATCCTGCCTCGCTTGATTGCTGCGCGCGCCCAGCTTAGAACGCCCCCAACGGAAGGCCAAGATGCTTGGTCATGTGGAAGGGCGACTTGATGAACATTCTTATTCTCGGCAGCGGCGGACGGGAGCATTCTCTGGCTTGGGCGGTAAAGCAAAACCCCAAATGTGATCGTTTGATCGTAGCGCCGGGCAATGCCGGAATTGCGCAAATCGCGGAATGTGCGTCCCTTGATATCGAGAATGGCGGTGCAGTCGCGTCCTTTGCCGAAGAGAACGCGATTGATTTTGTGATCATCGGCCCAGAAGCGCCATTGGCAGCAGGGGTCGCTGATCGCCTGCGCGAAGCTGGGTTGCTGGTGTTTGGCCCATCGGAAGGGGCCGCGCGCCTTGAAGCGTCCAAATCCTTTACCAAAGAAATCTGCGCGGCTGCGAATGCGCCAACTGCGGGCTATGGCCATTTCACCGACGCCGAGCTGGCGAAAGCCTATATTCGCGAAAACGGCGCGCCGATCGTTGTGAAGGCGGACGGGCTTGCGGCCGGCAAGGGCGTGATCGTTGCGATGGACGAGCAAACCGCATTGGACGCAATTGACGATATGTTTGGTGGTGCCTTTGGCGGTGCTGGCGCGGAAGTTGTCATCGAAGAGTTTATGGACGGCGAAGAAGCATCTTTGTTTGTTCTGGTCGACGGCGAAGAAGTGCTTTCCGTGGGCACCGCGCAAGACCACAAACGTGTAGGTGAAGGCGATACAGGTCTGAACACCGGTGGTATGGGTGCCTATTCCCCTGCGCCGGTTCTTTCTGCAGAGATCGAAGCCAAAGCCATGGACGAGATCGTCAAGCCAACCATGGCTGAGATGGCAAAACGCGGCGTGCCCTTCCAAGGGGTGCTTTATGCGGGCCTGATGATCAAAGATGGCCAGCCGCGTTTGGTGGAATACAACGTGCGCTTTGGTGACCCGGAATGTCAGGCTTTGATGTTGCGCCTTGGGGCGCAGGCCTTTGATCTGATCCATGCAGCCGCAGAAGGTCGTTTGGCCGAGACGCAAGTGAACTGGGCGGATGATCATGCGATCACGGTCGTTATGGCGGCTAATGGTTATCCGGGGTCTTATGAAAAAGGCTCAGTCATTGGTGGGCTTGATGACCTGGCAAATGACAGCATGAATGTTGTATTCCATGCGGGCACGAAAGCGGATGGCGAGAAGGTTCTCGCGTCTGGTGGACGTGTGCTGAATGTCACGGCCCGTGGCGCAAGCCTTCAAGAAGCGCGGGATCGCGCTTATGAAATGGTTGAAGCAATTGATTGGCCTGGCGGGTTTTACCGCAAAGACATCGGCTGGCGTGCGCTTTGACGGTTCGGGAGCGAGGGGCCTGCCCCTCGCGCACCCTGGGATATTTTAGCCAAAAAGAATGTGTTTAACAGCTTGTGGCGGCTGTGATGCTTGATCGGCCGGTGAATGGGCCAAGCCTTTTCACTTCAGTGGTCTTGCCGTCGAAGGTGACAGACAGGATGTTTCTCCAGTTCGCATCTGCCACAATCATTTCTGGGCCTTTACCGCAGTCGCGAATGCCGCCAGAAATGTAATCTTGCCCGATACGATGGTTCGTTACGCCGCTTCGCTGCGCCACGGGAGTTAGAGAATAGCTTTTATCCCCTTCTTGCTTAAACCGCAAAATACGCAGGGTTTTCGCAAGATGCGGACGATCCACGTAAGCGATCTCCATATGGCCATCCCCATCAAGATCCGCAGCACCAACGACCGCAAGCCAACGGAAACGCGTGCCGATAAATGGGTTTGAGACCATCGGGCTCAGTTTGCCATCCTTGAACTGATAAACCGCAACTTGCGCTCCGCCGTTTTGATGGCTTTGCACGGCAATCACTTCGGGTGCGCCGTCCCCGTCAAGATCGACAAGCCGTGGTGCGGTATCTTCAAATACCACGGTGTCTTCCCAAGCCAATGCAAGCCTTTTGCCACCGCGAAGCGTGACTTCTAGCGTCGTATACTCGCCCTCAGCGCCAAGCACCTTGTGGCCATATCGATCTGTCGGATTAAGGTAGCGCGCGGATTTGATTTCGGCGGTCGCAGAGAGCGGCATCATCAAGATTGCCACAAAAGCAGACACCGGCAAAGCGCGGCGAAATAAGCGGTTGAATTGGCGCAACGGCTGACGCCGTGCTTTGCTCTGGGTCAGGTGCTGCGCCAAGTCTCTCATTACACCTGTCGCTCCGGCACAAAGACCTTCAAACCATCCAGTTCTTCGGTCACTTTGACCTGGCATGTCAGGCGGGAGCGTGCGGGGTCCGGCTCAAAGGCGAAATCAAGCATGTCTTCTTCCATGTCGTCCTTGGGCTCCAATTTATCCGCCCAAGCGCTGTCCACATAGACATGGCAGGTTGAGCAGGCACAGGCCCCGCCGCAATCGGCATCAATGCCCGGCACGTTATTGTCGCGAGCGCCTTCCATTACGGTCAGGCCTGGTGCCACATCGACCGTATGCTCGGTGCCACCGAATTCCACATAAGTGATTTTCGCCATTTGTCTTTCCTTAGCTGTCTCAGGAAAACATCTAAGCCGGGCGAGAATGAGAGACCAGTTCTTTTTCGGCGGAATGCTTCACAGTTGCGACAGCCCTGCATAGGGCGAGCAAACGCAAACCTAATCATTCAAATTCCGCCGACAGGCTTTCCGGCTTTCCTCAAACAAGATATGAAAAGAAAAAACGCCTTGAGAGGCCGAGCATGCAACACCGACGCGCTTTGATATCGCTGGCCGCCTTGGCCGTAAGCGCCTGCACCGCAGGTGGGCTGCAAAGCAATGTGGATGCCTTGCGCGAACCAGATGTGTTTGCCAGCGGCGGGCGAACCCCTCCCGGCGCTCCGCCTGGGACGTGTTGGGGCAAATCCGTTAGTCCGGCCGTCGTGGAAACGGTGACCGAGCAAATTTTGGTCCAGCCTCCGGAGGTTTCAACGGACGGTTCCGTGGTTCAGCCCGCAATTTATAAAACCGAAACCTTACAGCGCATCGTAAAAGAGCGGCGGGAAACTTGGTTTGAAGCCCCCTGCCCATCTGTTTTGACCGAAGAATTCATCGCATCGGTGCAAAGGGCTCTTCAGGTACGCAAACTGTACCGCGGCCGTATTTCTGGCGTCATGGATGCGCGGACCCGTGCCGCGATCCGGCGCTATCAAGCACCGCAGGGCCTCGACAGCGGAATTCTGGCTTTGGAAACGGCACGACAGCTGGGTTTGGTTGCGGTCAAACGAGAGCAAAGTGAAGACAGCTGAGACACGAAAAAGGGCGCCGAAGCGCCCTTTGTTTTGACATATAGCTAGCGTGCTATTCCAGACCAAGCGCCACAAAGCGGGGCTCACCGCCGCGATGCACAAGCAGCAAGATCGACTTACGCCCAGCGTCTTCAGCTTCCTCAATCCGTGCATCCAGATCAGAAATCGACAGCAATGCCTGCTGGCTCGCCTCAACGATCAGATCACCGGGGCGCAAGCCTTTTTCGAACGCACTTGATGCTTCATCCACAGCGCTGACCACAAGACCGGTCGCTTCTGGATCAAGCCCCAACTCGTCACGCAATGCTTCCGTCACCGGCGTAACCGTCAGTCCGAGAATCTCTTTCTCAGTTGGTTCTTCCGGATCTTGTTGCGCAACCGCGGGCACGGCCGCTTCTGCTTCTTCACGACGCCCTAAAGTCACTTTAAGTGTCTGAGTTTTCCCGTCACGCAGGACCACAACGCGAACTGCTTTGCCCACTTCGGTGTTACCGACAGTACGAACCAACCCGCGGACATCTACCACATCTTGGCCGTCAAAACTCAGGATCACGTCATTTGCAAGAATGCCGGATTCCTTCGCGGGCCCTTCAGGTACGTTGGTGACGATCGCGCCATTTGTGCCTTCTAGCCCTTCAATGGTTTCCACCATGTCTTCAGAGATGTTTTGGATTTGAACACCCAACCAACCGCGGCGGGTTTCACCAAACTCTTGCAACTGGTCAATCACGCGCGTCACAACGTTTGACGCCATAGAGAACCCAATGCCGATTGAGCCGCCGTTTGGCGACAGGATCGCTGTGTTCACACCAATCACGTCACCATCCATGTTGAACAGCGGACCGCCTGAATTGCCTCGGTTGATCGCAGCATCCGTCTGGATGAAGTCGTCATAGTTACCGGAAAGCGCACGATTACGCTGGGACACGATCCCTGCAGAAACAGAGAAGCCTTGTCCCAGCGGGTTGCCGACAGCCAGAACCCAGTCGCCCACGCGCATTGCATCGCTATCGCCAAAGCTCACGAAAGGTAGCGGCTCTTCGCTTTCAACTTTCAGAAGCGCAATGTCGGTATTTGGGTCTTTGCCGACAACGGTCGCCGGAAGCATTTCGCCAGAGAAAAACTCTACTGTGATTTCATCAGCACCGTCGATCACGTGGTTGTTGGTGACAACATAGCCATCTTCAGAAATCACAAAACCAGACCCCAAGGCAGAGCTACGCCGTGGTCGCTCCCCTTCTCCTTGGCGATCTTGAAACTCGCGGAAGAAATCCTCAAACGGGCTGCCTTCGGGGACGACGCCGCGCGGCCCTGCGCGGCTGGCAACGGTGGTCGAGGTGGTGATGTTCACCACAGATGGGCTCACTTGGTCCGCGAGGTCCGCGAAACTATCGGGACGCGCCTGAGCGACGACCGCCTGCGCAACCAGCGCAACAATGGCAATAAATGAAAGCCACATCATTCGGATGTAGCCCGCCCGGTTGTCTTCGGACTTTGAAATTGGAACGGAAACGGCCTGTGGTTTCACTCCCTGAACTCCTTTATCTGGTCTTCGTTACGCACCTGCCCCCGAAACAGGTATCTTTGCTTAACATAGGTCAGCATTTAATTGTCACAACCAATTGCACGCCGGTTCAATTGCTTGTGAAAAGCTTGTTACAATTCTCTGGGACATCCTTGCACCCAAGATTGGTCACTAAATTTCCTCGTGCATCCTTAATTGAAAAGGTGTTCATTTATAATCACTTAGCAAAAAACTCAAGCAAATCACCGGTCAAGCAATTTAATTACCTAAAATGGAGAAAATATTAACTATTTGTGTTGTCAGATTTCAATAAATTGGCAAGTATCAATTCAATATTAACCGAATGGAGACGAGAAAAGCGCGAGTGAGTTCACCGTAGGGGGAGAAAACATGCACTCATGGTTCACACAAAAACTTAACGAAATGACCGGTCTGGCACATTATTGCCAATACCCGGTACTTAAAGCTCATTTCATCCTGGCTCAGAAAGCCGTTGACGAAATTTACGACAAACCTGCACATAATGGCGTTGGATTGGCGCAGCTTTTGCCATTGTTGGCAAGTGAGGCTGAAAACGACGGCCACTTTGAGGTCGCAGGCCACCTAAGAAATGCGATGAACGCGTTAAATGCTGATCAAGAAAAAGTCCTAGCAGTCGATTTCCGCACCCCCCGTAACCTTGGGGTAGCGCGGCTAGAAGAGAACGCGTCCTAGTAGACTAACGGCGTCATTGTTGAATGCAGAATGCGTTTCATTGATGCCCTTTCAACCAATGGGAAAACGCCTTTTAAAGGCGTCATCCCAGCACTCGGGCACTCACAACAAGACACAAACCGAGCGCCGCGCACAAAACGCCCAATTGGCGTTTTTGCCCCGCTGATAGCTCAGCCATAAGCTTTAGGATCTCTTCCATACGCGAAGGGGCCAGCGCGAACGCCAGCCCCTCAATGATCAGTACAAGCCCGAAGGCCCAGAAAATCGTTGCGATCACGACGCCCTACTGCGCGCCGAGATCAGACTTCAGATAGTTGAAGAATTCACTATCCGGAGACATGACCATGGTGGAGTTATTCTCCAGCAGCGCCGCGCGGTAGGCCGCGAGCGAGCGGTAGAATTCAAAGAACTCCTGATCAGAGCCGTAAGCATCCGCAAAGATTGCGTTCCGATTTGCGTCTGCTTCACCGCGAATGATCTCTGCCTGACGTTTTGCGTCAGACACCAGCTCAACAACTGTACGATCCGCTTGCGCACGAATACGCTGCGCCGCTTCTTGACCGCGGGCACGTTCGTCTGTCGCTTCACGTTCACGTTCTGCGCGCATACGAGCAAATGTTGCGTCAAGGTTTTCGCGTGGAAGGTCGGTGCGCTTCAAGCGCACGTCGATGACTTCAAGACCAAGCGCCTGTGCATCCCTGATCGCACCTGTCCGAATACGCAGCATCAACGCCGCACGGTCGGTGCTGAGGATGTCATTTGAGGCCACGGAACCTAGGATCTCACGGGTTTGAGACCGCAGGATCGAGTCCAAACGACGGCCTGCAACCGCAATCGCCTGATCGCCAGCCGCACCAGTCGCCTGACGGAACTGGTTCACGTCATCGATGCGGTAGCGCGCGAAGGCATCCACAACCAGACGACGGTCATCCAGCGGCGTAACTTCGATTGGGTCAAGGTCACGGCTCAGGATACGGTCATCATAACGCGCGACGTTTTGGATAAATGGCAATTTGAACGCCAGACCCGGCTCTTCTTTGATGTCAGCAACCGCACCAAACTGCAGAACCAGCACCTTTTCCCGTTCATCCACAATGAACAAGGAATTCAGCGCAACGAAGACTGCACCTACAAGTGCAATCAAGGCTAGGAGGGAACGTGTCATTGGTTTGCTCCTTTTCTGAGTTCGTTAATTGGCAGGTAAGGCACAACGCCTTGGCCACCGGTTTGCTCATCAATGATGACTTTATCCACGCGACCCAGCACCTCTTCCATTGTTTCAAGGTACAGACGCTTACGAGTCACTTCCGGTGCCTTCTGGTATTCTTGCAGAACCGCTTGGAAACGGCTTGCTTCACCTTCCGCCTGGTTCACCACTTCAGCGCGGTACGCTTCCGCTTCTTCCAAGGTCTGCGCCGCTTCACCACGCGCACCCGCCAGAACAGCGTTTGCATAAGCATCCGCTTCTTTCTGGGTCCGGTCACGTTCTTGTTCTGCCGCCTGAACGTCACGGAACGCGTCGATCACCTGTGTGGGAGGGTCGGCTTTGTCAAAGTTCACACGAACGATGTTCACACCAGAGTCATAGCTGTCCAACGTGAGCTGGATCAGATCCTGAAGGCGTTCACCGATAGATGCACGATCACGGTTCAAGATCGGCGCCAAATCGGATTGCGCGATAATCTCGCGCATCGCCGATTCAGATACCGCGCGGATCGACAGTTCTGGGTCACGCAGGTTGAACAGGAACTTCGCTGGATCGTTGATGTTCCAAACAACTTGGAAGTCGATATCCACGATGTTTTCGTCACCGGTCAGCATCAAGCCCGCATCAGAGCCACGTGCACCAACACCGATGTCTTCGGTTTGTTCGCGGGTCACCTGAATGACTTCGCGGGTCACAACCGGCCATGGGGCAAAGTTAAGACCCGGCTGGCCTGTGGAGGAATATTCACCCAAGAACAGCTCGACGGACTGTTCTTCCGGTTTCACGGTGTAAAAGCTCGACATGCCCCAAAGCACAACAGCCGCCACAACACCAAGGCCAATCGTGCCTTTGCCAAGGCTAGGACCTTGACCGCCAGAGCCGCCACGGCCACCGCCGGATTGACCGCCACCGCGACCGCCCATGAGGACGCGCAGCTGGTCTTGGCCCTTTTTCATCAGGTCATCAATGTCAGGAATCTGCGGGCCATCATCCTGCGGGCGTCGGCCGCCTCCGTTATTGCCGCGATTGCCACGGTTATCACCCCCCCCACCGCCGCTGTTTCCGCCGCCGCCCCAGGGGCCGCCGTTGTTACCAGCCATAAAGGTACATCCCTTTCGTCATACACTTATGCATCACTCTAACCTGTGTGATGCGTAAAGAAAATCAACCCGTACGGGTCGGAGTTTTCATTGTTACCAATTCTTCGGACATGGTCGGGTGAACGGCCACGGTCCGGTCGAAATCTTCTTTTGTTGCGCCCATTTTCACGGCAATCCCCGCCAGTTGGATCATTTCGCCCGCGCCCGGCGCGACGATATGACAACCCAGAACTTTACGTGTCGCCTGGCTTACAATCAATTTCATCAAAACACGCTCGGATCGACCAGCAAAGGCCTGTTGCATCGGTTTGAACGACGTAGAGTAAACCTCAATCGGCTCCTGCTCGCGCGCGTCTTCTTCTGAGAGACCAATCGTGCCCATTTCAGGCTGCGTAAAGATCGCAGTTGGGATCAATTCGTGATCTGGTTTGGTCGGATTGCCTTTAAAGACTGTCTCCACAAAGGCCATGCCTTCGCGGATCGCAACCGGTGTGAGGTTCGCGCGGTCAGTGACATCACCCACCGCATAGATCGAAGGCACAGCGGTTTGGCTATAGTCATCCACAACGATCTGACCTTTGCGGCCCAGCTCGACGCCAAGTTCCTCAAGCCCAAGGCCCTTAGAGTTCGGGGAGCGACCAGTCGCAAACATCACCTGATCAAACAGGTTTTCGTCACCATTTGTGGCTTTGACCCAAATCTTGTCGCCTTCTTTGCGCATCTCAAGGACATTGGTGCCCAAATGCAGATCAATGCCGCGCTGGCACATTTCCTCAGAAACGAGCCCACGCGCTTCATCATCAAAGCCCCGCAGGATTTGCGCACCGCGGTAATATTGAGTGGTCTTAACACCCAAGCCATTCATGATGCCTGCAAATTCGCTGGCAATGTAACCACCACCCACGATCAGAATGCTCTCTGGAAGCTTCTCCAGATGGAACATCTCATTCGACGTAATCGCATGCTCAATGCCGGGGATTTCCGGCAGGACCGGACGCCCGCCGGTGGCAATCAGAATGTGCTTCGCGGTTTTCTTGGTGCCATCAGACAGTTCAACCGTGTGGGCATCCGTAAGTGTGGCCCGGCTGTCGAACGTCTCGACTTTGTTGTTGCCCAGAATATTGCGATAAATGCCTTCCAGACGGTCCAGCTCGTTATGCATGGATGTCTTGAACTTATCCCAGTCAAACCCGCCCGGCTGAATATCCCAACCATAGTTCTGTGCGTCTTCCACCATGCCGGAATACTCGCTGGCAAAAACCATCAGCTTTTTCGGTACACAACCGCGGATCACACAGGTGCCGCCGTACCGGTCTTCTTCCGCCAAAGCGACTTTTGCGCCTTCTTGCGCCGCAACCCGTGCCGCGCGCACGCCACCGGAGCCACCACCGATGACAAATAGATCGTAATCAAAGCTCATGATTTTCCTCAGTCCGACAAATCAGCGAAGAGGTTTTCGCCTTCCACAAAGTCCAGCATATTCTCTTCTATCGTCCCTGCATTTATGTCGCGCACTTGGGCTTTTCCATCCCCATAGCCGATCACAACCGTGTCACAAATGTCGATGAACAGGCCATTTTCCACAACACCTGGCATTTGGTTCAGGATCATCGCGGTTTGGCGCGCGTCGCCAATGCGCTTGAGGTGCAGATCAAGAATGTGATTGCCTTCATCTGTCACGTAAGGGCTTTCGCCATTCATCCGCAGGGACGCAGAACGGCCCAAGACATCGAGAGAAACGAGGGTTTCTTCGATCAAAGCCTGCGTGGTCTGCCAGCCAAATGGGATCACTTCGACCGGCAAAGGAAAGGCACCCAATGTGTCCACTTCTTTGCTCGCGTCAGTGATGACGATCATCTGATCAGAAGCGGTTGCGACGATCTTTTCCTGCAACAGCGCCCCGCCACCGCCTTTGATCAAGTTAAGTTCAGCGTCAAACTCGTCAGCGCCGTCAATGGTGACGTCCAGCCACTTGGCCGCATCAAGGCTGACCACCTCAACACCCATCTCTTTTGCAAGGCTCGCGGTGCGGGTAGAAGTCGGCACACCGCGGATCTTAAGACCCTCTTCGCGCACGCGTTCCCCAAGGCAACGCACCATCCAAGCGGCGGTAGATCCGGTCCCCAAACCAACACGCATTCCGTCTTCGACAAACTCCACTGCCTTCTTGGCGGCAACAAATTTGGCCTTGTCGATCGGCGACAACTCTGTGGTCATGGGCGACTCCGTTTTTTGTACTTGCAGAGGTTATAGGCAAGATAACCGCCCCACGCGAGAGGCATTTGTGATCGGAATGTCTTGAGGCCTGCAAGAATGGTCGCAAATCGGGTGAAATTGCGAAATCACTTTGAACATACTTGAGGGACTTGATGAAGTTTCCTATAGGAAACTCAGCTGCCGATCCTTATATAGCAGTTAGGGAATTAATATGAGTGACATGTATCGCCTTCATTACGCACCCGACAATGCGTCTGTGATCATCCGGCTTGCGCTGCTTGAGCTGGACGTCCCGTTTGAGGACGTGTTGCTGGATCGCAGTAAGGGCGAACAGAGCCTACCGCCCTATCTAGAGATCAACCCTGCTGGCCTGATCCCTGCATTGGAAACAGATCAGGGCATTCTCTTTGAAACCGGCGCAATCTTGCTTTGGCTGACCGAGCGCCACGGGGCGTTGGCACCAAGCATGAATTCCGCAGAGCGAACAGGTTTCCTGAAATGGCTGTTTTACGTGGCCAACACATTTCACCCTAACCTTCGGATACACTTCTATCCGGGCAAGTATATCGCAGAGGGTCACGAAACTGCGCTGCGCGACGGCTGCCGTACCAATCTCACCCAGTCTTTAAAGTTGCTTAATGAAGCCGCTGGACAAGGTCATATTTGGCTGAACGGGCAAGACCCAAGCGTGGTTGATTTCTATCTAGCCGCCTGTCTGCGATGGGTAGCACTCTATACAAATGGCGGCACACCGTGGTTTTCGCTGTCCGATTGGCCGAACCTCTATGAGCTTTGCGCTAAGCTAGAGAAACGAAACTCGATTCAAAAAGCCAGTTGGATCGAAGGCTATAGCGAAAACCCTTTTACCGATCCGAAACCCATAACCCCACCAGTAGGGACCGCCACCTAATGTTTTTGTCAGTCTTTGATATGTTCAAAGTGGGCGTCGGCCCGTCATCGTCCCACACCATGGGCCCGATGGTGGCAGGCGCGCGGTTTCTGGACGCCATGCGCGCCAGCCCGTTTGAGTTCCACGGCCTTAGAGCCAGCTTGCATGGCTCGCTTGCATTTACAGGCGTGGGCCACGCAACTGACCGCGCCACTGTGCTGGGTCTCGCCGGTTTCAAACCGGAGACATATATACATGAAGACGCAGAAGCGGCTCTGGCAGAGATCCGCGACACCAAAACCGTCGCCCCCGAAGGCCTGCCGGTTTTGGTGTTTGATTCCAAAAATGATCTGAAGTTTGATTTCGGCCCCGCCCTGCCCGGTCACGCCAATGGTATGATCTTGATGGCAACGGACGCTCAAGGCGACGTCATATTACAAGAGACCTACTACTCCATCGGCGGCGGGTTTGTTGTGACCGCAGCAGAGTTGGAAGCTGGCCAAGACACTGATGATGGCGCGCCGGTCCCCTACCCATTCAAGTCAGCCAATGAAATGCTGCAAATGGCGCAGACATCAGGCAAGTCGATCGCCGCCATGAAGCGCGCCAACGAACATTCGCGTGGTGGGGCTGACAATATGGCCAAAGGCTGCGCGCGCATTTGGGACGTGATGAACGGCTGCATTGATCGGGGACTGGAGAACGAAGGGATCCTTCCGGGCGGCCTCAATGTGCGCCGCCGTGCGAAGGCAATCAATGACTCGCTTATGGCTGAGCGGGGTATGAACCTTGTCGCGCCACACACGATCAACGATTGGATCAGCGCCTACGCCATGGCGGTGAATGAAGAGAACGCAGCGGGCGGACAGGTGGTCACAGCACCAACCAACGGTGCTGCAGGCGTTTTGCCTGCCGTAATCCGCTATTGGCTGGATCACGTGCCCGGAGCCACATCCTCGAAAATCGAAGACTTCCTACTCACCGCGGCTGCAATCGGTGGCCTTGTAAAATACAACGCATCCATTTCTGGCGCAGAAGCGGGTTGCCAAGCAGAGGTGGGGTCTGCCTCAGCCATGGCTGCAGCTGGGCTTTGTGCGGTCATGGGTGGCACGCCAGAGCAAGTGGAAAATGCGGCGGAGATTGCTTTGGAACATCACCTCGGCATGACCTGCGACCCAATCAAAGGTTTGGTCCAAGTGCCCTGCATTGAAAGAAATGGCCTTGGGGCTATCAAAGCTGTGTCTGCAGCGAGCCTTGCCCTGCGTGGCGACGGGCAACACCTTGTGCCCCTTGATAGTGTCATCGAGACGATGCGACAGACCGGGGCTGACATGCACGAGAAGTATAAAGAGACCTCTCTGGGCGGTCTCGCGGTGAATGTTCCAAATTGCTAAAGCTTAGTTCGCAATCGGCGCGAAGATGCATGGATCGCTTGGCAAAAGAGGCTGTGTCGTACAAAGACCGCGCGCAACCGAGTAAGCACTCATGACACGAGGCACATAGTTTTTTGTCTCCGGGAACGGAGGCACGCCACCATGGTCACGCACAGCCCCTTCTCCGGCATTATATGCAGCCAAAGCTAAGATTGGGTCGCCATTATAGCGTTTGAGCAAAACATCCAGAAAAGCGACGCCACCCTTAATATTGTCGCTCGGCAGCGTGGCGTCGGCGACTTCAAATCGCTCAACCGTTACCGGCATCAATTGCATCAAACCCAGAGCACCTGCTTTACTCACTGCAGCGGGGTTGCCTGCTGACTCCGTATATATGACCGCCAGTGCAATTGCCGGCGAAACCTCTGTACCAATGGTTGCCAATAGAATGTCACGCCCATAGGCCGTCGCGATGTCTTGCATGGATTGAAGACGAGGCGGCGGCAGGGATTGTTTGCCATCTGGCGTAATCACGGCCTCAACCGCATCGGCCAAGCGTCCTGGATTTGGCGTTTCTGGTGATGCGTCGATGCTTGCCCAGAACCATTCATAAAGGGATTGCGCCGGAGTGGCTGTGTTCAACGTGTCGGCAGGAGGGATCAGAGGCTGAGTAACGCCCGGCGCAGGCGGCACGGCAGGATTCGCGCGTTCTTCGACCTGTACCTTGATGCGCTTGGTCTCGTCTTTGCTTGGCGGCTTCAGGCGCTTCGCTTGAAAATCTGGAAAGGGGGGTGGCTTTTTGGCAGCGGTTTCTGCATGCGTCGCAAAGGGAAACGCAATTAACAAGCCAAGAATCCCTGCGAGTTGCCTGATCTGCATTGAATGTCCGCTCCGATTTTCTGTTTTGAGCGTAGTTTGCCAAGATAATCACATCAGAACCAGAAAAACCGCGTGTCTTTAAGGTAAACAGCTGTCAAAAACTCACAACCCTAGCGGGAAATCGGTGCATTCCCAAAGGCGAAAAACATTAAACTCAAACTTTATTTATTTTTATTTCTATTATTTATCAATGACTTAAATAGCAAAACACAAGAAAAAGCACCCTACCCAAAAAGGCACCATTCGTGCCCAAATCGTGCCCCAATCAAAGGGCTATATATGCTCATACCAAGTCGGGAACAGGCCAAAGAGAGAGACGGCCAACAACGGACCTGAGGCGGTGAAACTGAAATTTACTGAGATCCTTTGGCGGGACACACAATGATCAAGTTCATCAAAAACTTCCGTAAAGACGAAAACGGCGCCGTAACAGTTGACTGGGTTGTTCTGACAGCCGCAGTTGTTGGTCTGGGTGTTGCAGCTTACTCTGCAATCGAAGGCGAAACAAACCAGCTGTCCGCAGACATTGCAGCGACAATTGCCGCAGAAAACGTAACTGCTGACGAAGTTATCGCAGCGGGTACAGCAGGCGGCTAATATACAGCCCCCTAGTTATGCTTATGGGGCCGTGCCGTTCTCGGCGCGGCCCTTTCTTGTTTACCGTCTACGGACTTGCGCTTGAAAGCGTGCGTGTATGATTTTTGGGCTGAGAGGGAGCGCAGATGTTTCAAAAAATTAAAACCTTTGTCCATAACGAAAATGGTGCAGTAACAGTCGACTGGGTCGTGTTGACGGCAGGCATCGTAGGACTTTGTGTTGCCGCTTATTCGTCCATTGAACGAGAAACCAATCAATTATCTGCAGATGTATCTGCAACTGTTGCAGATTGGGACGTTACCACAACACAGCTGACAGCCAGCGATGGCACGTCTGGCGGCTAACTTCGACGCCTAGGGAACTGAGTATACCGTCCCTCAATTGTCAGAAAAAAGTCGGTTGTGGACCGCTATTTTGCCGCAGTTCTCTGCAATCTTGAGATCGAAGTATCGCGGCGCTTTGCCGCCGAAAAAAACAATCTGAGGTGACACCATGCGTGGTTTGTTTGCAGTCGTATTATTGGTTGGGCTCGGCCTTGCGGGCTTCGCTGTCCACATGGCGCAGAGCTATGTGAATAAATACCAATCCGCATTGGCACAGGAACGCCAGTCGCGCGTTCCTCCGATCGAGCTGACAGAAATTTATGTCGCCTCCGAAAAGTTGAACTACGGCGACAAGCTGTTGCCGGAGAAAGTCAAACTCGTCAAATGGCCGAAAGAATCTCTGCCAAATGGCTGGTATGCGGACTCAGATATCCTTTTCAAAAACAACAACTCTAACCCGCGTCACATCTTGCGTCCTATCGAGGATGGCGAACCAATCTTGCAGGTTAAGATTACAAAACCTGGTGAAGCGGCGGGCTTGACCACACGTCTTGAAAAAGGCATGCGCGCCTTTGCAATTCGTGTAGATGTCGCCAGCGGAGTATCAGGCTTCTTGCGGCCGGGCGACCACGTAGATGTGTACTGGACCGGTTCTGTTGAAGCGATCAGCGAAGACGGAAGCCGAGACTTCACGAAGCTCATCCAAGCCGGTGTTAAACTGATTGCGGTTGACCAAAAGGCAGACCTAGAAGGAGTGGACGGTAACGTTGCGCGCACAGTGACTGTTTCTGTCAAACCGGAACAGGTTGCCGCATTGGCCCAAGCACAGAACTCGGGGAAACTCTCTTTGGCGCTTGTTGGGTCACAAGATGACACTATCGCAGAAACCATTGAAGTCGACCAAGACAAGCTTCTAGGCATCGAGCGCGCCGAGAAAAAAGTTGTTCAAGTGCGTGAAGCCGAGCGGACGTGTACCATCCGCACACGCCGAGGTGCCGATGTGGTTGAAATCCCAATTCCGTGCTCAAATTGAGCCTAATCAAACGCTTAGAAATGCGCCCTTGCCGAAGGGCGCATTTTTTGTTGGGCAAGGTGTTGCCCCTGCCCCACATGCAAAACCACGTGGAAGCCATTGATTCTTGCAAAAAAATGCGAACTAGCGCACATTGGCTTCAATGCGGACGAAAAGAACCGCGAATTGAGGCGTGATCGGAGAGGCAGGTCACATGACATATCGGAACTTCCTAAAGGCGGCCCTGCTTGGGGTAACCGTCGCAGTAACACCCATTTTAGGCAGCCATTTGGTTGCCGAAACCCTTCGCGTGGTGCGCAATGGCACTGATGCGAGACTTGGGGTCCCAATGAACCGAGCGGTTGTCGTAGAAAGCGACACACCGTTCGCCGAACTCAGTATTGCCAACCCGGCAATCGCTGACATTTCCAGTCTTTCAGACCGTACCATCTATGTGTTGGGCAAGTCACCAGGGGCGACAACCTTGACCTTGCTCGATGCATCGGGCCGATTGATCACCAATGTGGAAGTCCGTGTGTCCGCAGATGTCACAGAGTTCAAAGAGCGCCTGAAACAGATCTTGCCTGGTGAGAAGATCGAAGTGCGCACTGCAAATGATGGCATCGTTCTCTCTGGCACCGCCAGCAGCCCACAGAAAATGCAACGCGCGCTTGATCTAGCAGCACGTTACGCGCCTGAACGAGTGTCTAACCTCATGACTGTCGGCGGTGTGCAGCAAGTTATGTTGAAAGTCCGCTTCGCAGAGATGCAACGTAACGTTTCCAAAGCGCTCAGCGCATCATTGAACGGTACAATTGATGGAAACGGTCTCAGCACCGGCACGTTCCTGTCTGCAGGTAACGCCCAGGCGCTGATCGATGGTGATCCAATTGCAGTATCTCCAGGTACACTTGGAGCCTTTAATTTTGGCATCAATTCCGGTGCGGTTAACTTGAGCGTCCTGCTGGAAGCCCTGGAATCTCGAGGCATGACACGCTCTTTGGCGGAACCAAACTTGATTGCCCTGTCGGGACAACAGGCAACCTTCCACGCCGGTGGCGAGTACCCAGTACCGGTTGCCCAAGAAGACAGCACGATTACCGTTGAATTCAAGCCGTTCGGTGTAAGCCTGCAGTTTGTTCCGCGCGTGGTCGATGGCGATTTGATCAATCTTGAGCTAAATACGGAAGTATCCGGCATCGACGCGGCGAACGGGTTTACCAATGGTAACTTCACAATTTCCGCCTTCACGTCACGCAAAGCCTCCACAACAGTAGAACTGCGCGATGGCCAAAGCTTTGCAATTGCTGGTCTTTTGGAAGACGACTTCCGAGACGTAAACGCACAGGTCCCTTGGCTTGGCGATATCCCAGTATTGGGCGCCTTATTTCGCAGTGCCGATTACAACCGCTCTCAATCAGAGCTGGTGATCGTCATTACCGCGCATCTTGTTAGCCCAACACGCGGTGAAGCGATTGCATTACCAACAGATCGCGTAATGCCGCCATCTGAAAAAGATTTGTTCTTGTTTGGCGAGATTTCCAAAGGCAACCGCCCCCAAAAGGGCGCTGCGGGCGAAGTGGCAAAACAAGACTTTAGTGGCTCTTACGGCTACGTCTTGGATTAAGAGAGGATAAGGGAATGAAAAAAATCGTTTTGATTTCAACCGCTCTCTTCGGATTGGCCGCATGTGACGATCCTAACGCAACTTTCCCCAACTTTTTTCAGGAAGCGGGCGCCATCACTGACGTGCACGGCACCTTTGGAGCAGCGACGACCAACAATATCGCGATCCAAAACGGGGATCGCAGCTACACAATTAGTCTGGCGCGCCGCTTTGCTGACGAAGTACCAAGCACTGTAACCTTTGCGTTCAACTCAGCGGCGCTGGATGACACGGCGAGAAACACGTTGCGCACCCAAGCCGGCTGGATCGCTCAGTTCCCGGAAGTGCGCTTTAAAGTTTATGGCCACACGGATGCGGTGGGTTCCAATGCTTACAACAAGCGTCTGGGTTTGCGCCGGGCGCGTGCAGCGGTTTCCTATTTGGTCAGTCAGGGAATTGACCGGTCGCGACTAGAAGCCGTTGTGTCCTTCGGCGAGACACAGCCAATTATCGTGACCGAGGGCCGCGAACGCCGCAACCGCCGCACAGTGACTGAAGTTACAGGTTTTGTGGATGGTCATCCAAATATCTTGGACGGAAAATACGCCGCGGTGATTTACCGCGAGTATATCGCGAGCGCTGTGCCAATTCCGACAGGCGCAATACCATCGATCTCTCAGAGCGAATAAGACAACGGTAAAAATAAACCGACTACCAAACTTTGGCCCGCAATTTGCGGGCCATTTGTTGTTAAAGCAGGTTTTTTCGATTGTCTCCAATTCGGCAATAACCGCCCATTTGCCTTCTAAAAGTCGCACGATACCGCACAATTTCGGTTTTTTAGCCCCAATCTTGCCCTGTTTGCCCATCACAAATCTTCCAACGGGATGAGTGTGCTCGGCGTGAGTCGAGTGTGATTTCCGGGAATTGGCCGATACGAGCCGATCTTGGGACATCGTCTAAGGAAGTAAGGCATGACGAGTAGTGAAATGACAAATTCTGATCCGAACGCGATCCTGGCCTGCACGGTCTGTCGCGATGTGCAGAATTTTGACCTGCTGATTGTCGACATGGAAGAAGTCATGGGCGAACAGTGGGGCGATCTTGGATTTGAGGACGCGCTGCAATTTTTTGAACAAACGGAAGCGAAAGATCTCGAATTCATCGCGCTGGCGATTGATGATCTTGACGAAGATGACCCGGAAGTTCTGAAAAAGATCGTCATCGCAGCAAAGGAAAAGGGTATCAAAACCCTCTTGATTGCAGAAGACGTGACCCCTTCCCTGCTCCATCAATTGCTGCGCATGGGGGCGGATGAGTTTATCCCCTACCCGCCGCCCTCCGGCGAATTGCTCCAAGTCGTTGATATGATGCGTAGCGAGCCTGATCTTGATTTGCCCGCGCCAACTCCGAAAGTTGAAACTGAGGCAGCACCGGCCGCCCCGGTTTCTTTAAATGCGGGTGCGCAGCACCATGGTGTCATTATTGCTTCCCACGGTTTAGGTGGCGGCACAGGGACAACCACCCTGGCCGTAAACCTTGCTTGGGAACTGGCCACGGTCGCGAAAGACAAATCCCCCTCAGTCTGCCTGATCGATCTGGACCTGCAGTTTGGCTCTACATCCACTTTCCTAGATCTTCCGCGCAAAGACGCTGTGTTCGAGCTGCTGCAAGACACCGAAAGCATGGACAGCGAAAGCTTTGGCCAGGCGCTTCAAAAATTCGATGATAAACTGAACGTGCTGACGGCACCGCCGGACATGCTGCCATTGGACATGGTCGGACCAGAAGACATCGAGCGCTTGCTTGATATGGCAAGCCGTCACTTTGATTTTGTCGTGATCGATATGCCAAAAACGATCGTTCAATGGACAGAGACGGTTCTGAACAAGTCTCATGTGTACTTCGCGACCCTTGAAATCGACATGCGTTCGGCACAGAACGCAATGCGGATGAAGCGCGCGCTTCAGGCAGAAGATCTGCCGTTTGAAAAATTGCGCTACGTGCTGAACCGCGCGCCGAAATTTACTGATCTCAGCGGCAAGTCCCGCGTCAAGCGCATGGCGGAAAGCCTGGATATCGCGATTGACGTTCTTCTCCCCGATGGCGGCCGCCCAGTCATGCAAGCCAGCGACCACGGCCAGCCATTGGCTCAGCTCGCAGCAAAGAACCCACTACGTAAAGAAATCGCAAAGCTCGCAAAATCCTTGTTTGAGCTTGATGAGGACAACAGCCAGGCGGCTTAAGGAATTGACGGATGTTTAGCAGATACAAAAAAGACACCCAGGCAAAACCAGTTCAAGCGGCCCCAAAAACCGCGCCTGTCCAGGAAGCGGATGCTGGACAAGATCCAGCGGAGTTGGAACGTGCAGTTCTGCGCAAACCGATCCCAAAAGCAAAGGCAAAAGCAGAGGCGAGTGATAAAGAACGCAAACGCAAAGAGCGTTTGGGTGAGATCAAACTGGAACTTCACCGCGAATTGCTCGACAACTTGAATCTGGCTGCGCTGGAAAAGGCGACAGAGAACGATTTGCGTAGTGAAATCAATGCGATTTCCACGGAAGTCTTGCAAGAACGGTCGATCGTTCTAAACCGCCAGGAACGTTCTGGTCTGTTCCAAGAACTCTACAACGAAGTCACCGGCCTCGGTCCGCTGGAAACATTGCTGCAAGATGACACCGTGAACGACATCTTGGTGAACGGTCCGCAGCAGATTTTTGTGGAACGCTCCGGTAAGCTCGAGCTAACAGACATCACCTTTAAAGATGAAAAGCACCTGTTGCGGATCATCGACAAGATCGTATCGGCCGTTGGTCGTCGTGTTGATGAATCAAACCCCTATGTGGACGCTCGTCTCGCTGATGGCTCTCGTTTCAACGCGATGGTCCCGCCAATCGCGGTTGATGGCTCACTGGTTTCCATTCGTAAGTTTAAGAAAGACAAGCTGGGTATTGATGACCTGGTGAACTTTGGTGCGTTCTCTGAGGAGATGGCCGCGTATCTGCAGGCCGCCGTCGCGACCCGCCTGAACGTGATCGTTTCAGGTGGTACGGGTTCTGGTAAAACGACAACGCTGAACGCGCTTTCGTCTTTCATCGACAACTCTGAACGTATCCTCACCATCGAGGATACGGCGGAACTTCAGCTTCAGCAGACCCATGTGGGCCGCATGGAAAGCCGCCCACCAAACGTGGAAGGCAAAGGCGAAGTTTCCCCGCGCGACTGTCTGAAAAACGCGCTGCGTATGCGTCCTGACCGCATCATCGTGGGTGAGACCCGCGGCGAGGAAGTGATCGACATGCTGCAAGCGATGAACACCGGTCACGACGGTTCGATGACCACAATCCACGCGAACTCTGCACGCGATGGTGTATCGCGTCTTGAGAACATGATCGCGATGGCCGGTATCGAAATGCCGATCAAAGCCGTTCGCTCGCAGATTTCATCTGCGGTGAACCTGATCGTACAGGCCTCTCGTCTGCAAGACGGTTCTCGTCGCATGACATCCATCACCGAAATCACCGGCATGGAAGGAGATGTGATCTCTATGCAAGAGGTCTTCCGCTTCCAGCGCACAGGCTTGACGCCTGAGAATAAAATCATCGGTCATTTTACAGCGACCGGTGTACGCAGCCACTTCTCTGAACGTTTCCGCATGTGGGGCTATGACCTGCCTGCGCATATCTATGAACCGAGTGCAGGATAAAAGCCATGAGCACAGAACTTCTGATATATGGTCTAATTTTCGCGGCCGTCCTTGTTTTAGTAGAGGGCGCGTATCTAACGGTCTTCGGGAAATCCATCAGCCTGAATAACAAGGTCAGCCGCCGTCTTGAAATGCTGGACAAAGGTGCGGCACGGCAAGATGTCTTAGAACAGTTGCGCAAAGAAATGGCGCAGCACTCAAAGTCTCGCTCCATTCCGCTATATTCCTTGCTCGCAGAAAAAGCGCAGAAGGCAGCCATTGCCTTTAGCCCGCAGCAATTGATCATGATGATGGTTGTGCTAAGTGGCGTTGCCTTTGTCGGTATGACCATCGGCACGCAGGCAGGCATGCTCACCAACGTGCTCATGTCTGCAGCAGTGGGTATTGGCGCGGTCTATACATGGGTCAGCATGAAGGCCGGCAAACGTGTATCCATGATCGAAGAGCAATTGCCGGATGCCATCGAATTGATGGTCCGCAGTCTGCGCGTCGGTCACCCGTTCTCGTCAGCGATCCAGATCGTTGCGAAGGAAACACCTGATCCATTGGCGACAGAATTCGGCGTAATCGCAGACGAATCCGCTTACGGTCGCGATGTGGGCGAAGCTCTTAAAGACATGGCAGAACGTCTGGACATGCAGGACATGCGTTTCTTGGCGGTGGCAGTCACCATCCAACAACAATCCGGTGGTAACTTGGCTGAGATCCTCGCGGGTCTGTCAAAAGTGATCCGCGCTCGTTTCCGCCTGTTCCGTCGTGTGAAAGCGATTACGGCGGAGGCGAAATGGTCAGGTAAATTCCTGTCTGGCTTCCCGGTTGCAGCATTGATTTTCATCAATTTGAGCGACCCTCACTATTACGACGAAGTGAAAACGCACCCTTGGTTTGTCATGGGCTGCATTGCGGTTGGCTTATTTCTGGCAGCCAACCTGATCGTCATGCGCATTCTCACAAATATCAAAGTGTAAGGACACCCAATGCCTATTTTCGATACACTTACAAATCTGATGACAAACGCCCTTGGTCCCTTCGGACCCGTAATCATCGTTGGTGCCCTGGGTATTGTGACAGTCGCAATGGCAATCGCCATGATAATGCGTGACAAAAACGACCCCCTCGCCAAATTGGGTAAAGCGGGCCGTGAAGGCACGACCAATGACTCAAAAAAGGCCAAAGCCAACAAAGAAGCTTTGCGCCGCGCTTCCAACAATGAGAAGCTTGAAAAATACAAAGGGTTCCTTGAACCTCAAAACGAGGAAGAACTTTCCTCGATGCAGCTCAAACTGATGCAAGCTGGCTACCAGTCTCGCGATGCGGTGCGCGCATTTTACCTTGCGCAGGTTGGTTTTGGCGTGCTCGGCCTGATCATTGGGGTCGCGTATTTCACGCTGGCACTCGATCCGGAAACCGCAACAACCAAAGACATGCTGCAATGGGTCCTTGGCCCCGGTGCTGCCGGTTACTTCCTGCCAAAATACTGGATCACACGCCGTGTTGACAGCCGCAAGGAAGAGATCACCAACGGCTTCCCTGACAGCCTTGATATGATGCTCGTATGTGTGGAAGCGGGCCAATCTCTGGACCAAGCCATCATCCGTGTTGCAAAAGAACTGCGCGCCAGCTTCCCAACCTTGGCAGACGAATATGAAATCGTCGCCCACGAGATGAAAGCCGGTAAAGACAAATCAACCGTTTTGACCGATATGGGAGAACGTTGCGGCGTGACCGACGTGTCAAGCTTTGTGACCGTGATGAACCAATCCACTACCTTTGGTACGCCAATTGCCGACGCGCTTCGGGTTTATTCGGCCGAAATGCGCGACAAGCGTGTCATGCGCGCAGAGGAAGCGGCAAACAAGTTGCCAACCAAGATGACTCTTGCCACTATGATGCTGACGGTTCCGCCACTTCTTTTGATCTTGGTTTCCCCGTCCGTGGTGAACATTACACAGATCTCGCAGTAGGCAACGTGAAACAACTCAATCGGCTGATGTCAAAACTAGTTCTGATTTTCGGTCTTGCATTGGCCGCCTGTACCACGGGCGGCCTTGGCACATCTAAAGACAGCCCTTTTGCGCCAAGCGTAGACTCAAAAAAAGACGCCGTAGATCAAATACTTGTCGGCCATCGTCTGATGGATGCCGGAGAATATGAGCTCGCATTGGATGCTTATACACGCGCTGCAGCCAAAGAAGGCCTTACCGCGGAAATCCTATCAAACATCGGCAGCGCGAACCTGCGTTTGGGTCGTTTGGGACAAGCAGAATCCAATCTGCGTGACGCGATCGAGAAGAACGAATTCAGTCCAGAAATCTTAAACAACCTCGGCGTCATTCTGATCGAGCGAGACAAAACAGCGGAAGCCGTCCAGTATCTGCGCAGGGCGTTCGCACTGGACAATGGCGAAAGTGACGCAATTCGCGACAATTTGCGCTTGGCACTCGCAAAATTTGAAAATCCTGATTATGATGCCTCTCAATTAGAACAAGAATTCAAATTGGTGCGCCGGGGCGGAGCTGACTATCTCCTTCAAAGCACACCATAGAGACGAGCAGCAAAAGGACGCATAAAATGCGCCAGTCTATTCTAATGGGTATGGGGCTCGCCGCAGCGGTAGTGCTGGCGGGCTGTCAAAAAGCAGGCGAAGCAGAAGTAGATCGTGCTCTTGAAGCGGTGAACGCAATCGATGGGGCGGACCTATCGGACGTGATGCTCACCGCAGCGGATCCAAATGAAGCGGTCGCTTATTTCTCACGAACATTATCCGAAAACCCGGATCGCATTGATATTCAACGGGGCCTTGCCACGTCTCTGGTGCGCGCAAAACGATATGATGAATCCGTCACCGCTTGGAAACGTGTTGTGAAACACCCAGATAGCCGACTTGATGATCAGGTTGATCTAGCCGACGCACTGATCCGCACTGGCGATTGGGAACAAGCGGATAAAACGCTGGATGCGATCCCGCCGACTCACGAGACATTCAAACGCTATCGCCTAGAAGCCGTGGTCGCGGACTCCGCCAAGGAGTGGAAGAAGGCCGACAGTTTCTACGAAACCGCGATCGGTCTGACCACGCGACCAGCCGGCGTCCTGAACAACTGGGGCTATTCAAAACTCACCCGCGGCGATTTCTCTGATGCAGAGCGCCTGTTTGGGCAGGCCATCCGCGAAGACACAGGATTGTTCACCGCGAAAAATAACCTTGTTCTGGCCCGCGCCGCGCAACGGAATTATTCATTGCCAGTGGTCCCAATGGAGCAAACCGAGCGGGCGCAGCTTTTGCACACCCTCGCGCTCTCAGCGATCAAACAGGGCGATGTCGAAATCGGCAAAGCGCTTCTGCGTGAAGCCATCGACACGCACCCGCAGCATTTTGAGACAGCAGTACGTAGTCTTCGGGCCCTGGAAGCAAGCTAATGCAAATCACCCTGACTGAGGCGCTTTGGTTCCTACCCTTTGTCGCACCGATCTGTCTTTACGTCGCCTGGACCGACATGAAGATGATGAAGATCACCAATAAAGCGGTGATGGTTTTATTTCTCGTCTTCGCTGTCGTCGGCGTATTTGCATTGCCATTTGAAACGTATCTCTGGCGCTATCTACATCTTATTGTGATCCTTCTGGTTGGGATCGTGCTGAATGCAGGCGGCCTTGTTGGCGCGGGTGATGCGAAATTTGCAGCAGCTGCAGCGCCATTCATTCCGCTTGGAGACGCCACGCAGCTTGCGGTTATTTTTGCGAGCACGCTGATTGCGGCTTGGGTGACTCATAAGCTCGCCAAACATAGCCCTGTGCGACGCATGGTGCCGGAATGGGAAAGCTGGGACCAGAAGAAAGACTTCCCCATGGGGCTCGCGCTGGGTGGCACATTGTTGATTTATCTTCTGTTGGGGGCGCTAAGCTAAGCGCTTAGGGCGCACCCCAATACCTTTCCCTCGCCCAATTCCTGCCATGTTCATCGCGATGATAAAGCGCGGATTACTACGCGTTTGATCAAAGGTCATGCCATGAATATGCCGCTTGAAACCGCCGCTAGCACGGTGATTGCCCCCCCTGCCCCAAAACGGCTGGAGGACATGAAACTGCCCATCGTGATGATGCGGGATATTCTGCTGAAAACCATGTTCCGCAAGAATGTGGATATGGTCAGCGACGTGGCGCGGGCGATTTGCTTGCCCACAGCGGTGACGCAAGAACTGATCGACATGGCGCGCGAACAGAAGTTTCTGGAAGCCACCGGTACATTGAATGCCAACTCTGGCAATGAAATGGGCTATCAGCTGACCGACGCTGGCAAAACCCGTGCCCAAGACGCTTTGGCGCAGTCCGAATACTATGGCGCGATGCCAGTGCCGCTGGCGGTCTATGGCGAACAAATCAAACGTCAATCCATCCGCAATATTCAGATTTCCCGTCAGCAGTTGACCGATGCCATGGGGCATTTGATCCTGCCTGACAGCTTGCTCGACCACCTTGGCCCGGCGGTAAGTGCCGGTCGGTCTATCCTGATGTATGGTCCTCCGGGCAACGGCAAATCCTCGATCTCAAACGGCATTCGCGACGCGATGGGTGACAAGGTCTATGTGCCCCGTGCGATTGAATATGCCGGTCAGGTGATTACGGTTTATGACCCGATTGTGCATTCCAAAGCAGAAGCGGAAGTGGATGACCCAAACAGCCTGCGCCGCAAACGCAGCTTTGACAGCCGTTATGTGCGCTGTGACCGCCCTACGGTCATCACCGGCGGTGAACTGACGCTGGATATGCTGGACCTGGTCTACAACCCTACAGCACGTACCTATCAGGCACCGCTGCAGCTTAAGGCCGCTGGCGGTATCTTCATCGTGGACGACTTGGGTCGTCAGCAAGAACCACCACAGGCGCTGGTGAACCGTTGGATTGTTCCATTGGAAGAAAGCCGCGATATCCTCGCGCTACAATCTGGTGAGAAGTTTGAAACCCCGTTTGATACGTTGGTGGTCTTCTCGACCAACTTCCACCCGAATGAGATTTTTGACCAAGCGGCCCTGCGCCGGATCTTCTTTAAAATCAAGATTGACGGTCCGAACCAAGAAGACTTCCTGAAAATCTTCGCGCTGGTCGCGCGCAAGAAGGGTGTGCCGCTGGATGAAACGGCACTGGTGCATCTTCTGCAGAAGAAATACCCGACGATCGACAATATTTATGCAAACTACCAGCCGGTTTTCTTGATCGATCAGATGATCTCGATCTGTGAGTTTGAGGGCATCCCTTACCAGATGACCCCAGACCTAATTGACCGTGCTTGGGCGAATATGTTTGTGAAAGACGAGATGATCGTCAAATAAGCACACAGGAACCGTCGCGCGCGTTGCAACAACGCGCGTTTTAGGCCATCAGAAGCGGATGAGCCTACGTTACAAAGCCCTCTCCGTTCATTTGCTGACCGCCTCCGGCGCGGTCTTTGCCATGCTGGCCATGCTCGCTGCTGTAGATGGCGAGTGGAGCCTCATGTTTTTGTGGTTGGTTGTGGCCTTTGCCGTGGACGGGATCGATGGTCCTTTAGCCCGGCGATACGACGTTAAAACCCATGCGTCGGAGTTTGATGGGGCACTGCTCGACCTAATCATCGACTACCTCACCTATGTGTTCATTCCCGCATTTGCCTTGTTTAAATCGGGTCTGATGGACGGCTGGACCGGTTGGTTTGCGATTATCATCATCACTTTTGCGTCTGCCATGTATTTCGCAGATATACGCATGAAAACAAAAGACAATTCCTTCTCAGGTTTCCCTGGATGCTGGAACATGTTGGTCTTGGTCATCTTCGCGCTCGAGCCAAATTTCTGGGTCAGTCTGGCCTTGGTTTCGACGCTGGCCATCGCGATGTTCTTACCCCTTCGCTTTATCCATCCGGTACGTACAGAGCGCTGGCGTCGCGTGTCGCTTCCGATGGCCCTGGCTTGGACGTTCTTTGCCGGCTGGGCCGCATGGGTGGATTTTCATCCCGAAAGCTGGGCCCACTGGGGGCTGGTCGTGACCTCAATCTACTTGCTGCTGATCGGGATCGTGCAACAAATCCTGCCGGATCGCACCACAGAGCTCGACACCCTGTAGCGCAATCCATGCCATTTTATTGGTCAAAGGACATCAGAGATCTCTAGCTCTGAACCTTGAAAGGTAAAGCGGTCTCCGGCGTGCAATCCCGCTATGGCTTCATAGATCGGGCTTCCGGTGGAGATGCCCATGTAAGTGGTTCCAATCACGTCAAAACGCGCGGTTGCCACGCAGACAACAAAATGCCGGTTGTTAAAGCTGACCGCCGCGCCGGGCCTCACATAATCCGTCAGCGAGAAATCGGTGTTTTCTATTGCGTCGACTTTCGCGTGGTGTGCCTGCACAGGTGCATCAAAAGCAGCTGCAAGATCGCGGCTTTCGCGGGATGCGACCTGATCATCCGTATCATGAAGATCATGATCTCCGGTTTGGGACTGGCTCAAATGGGCCTCATAATGCGTCATGGCCACCGCCAATTCGCCCTCTTCCGAAGCCATCAGTCGGTCGTGAATGGCCTTTTTCAGTGCCGCGCGATCTGTCATGCGAATGTCCTTTCTCAGCAATACGCATGTCAACCTGACAGGTTCACCAGATCACCGCTTTGATCAATGTCAGATCAGAAAGCCGCCCGCCCCTTCATGGCGCAACAGGGCCACTTTGGTTTCAACCCCGCCTGCCCCGCTAAACCCCGTCAGCTTACCGCCCGCCCCCATCACGCGGTGGCAAGGGATGATGATCGGAATAGGATTGGCACCGCAAGCACCGCCAACAGGTTGGGCTGACACGCCAAGCGTCTTGGCAATATCGCCATAGGTGCAGGTTTCGCCATAGGGGATTTTGAGCATCTCGTCACATACGGCCCGCTGAAATTCAGACCCTTTGACATTGAGCGGCAGGTCAAACACCTGCAGCTCGCTAGCAAAGTAGGCCGCAAGTTGCGTGACGGTTTGATCCAAAAGCGCAGTATGCGCAGACTCCTTTTCCGCCCATCTCAGGCTGGTGATGGCTCCGTCCTCTTCAAAGACAGTCAACGCGCCCACAGGGCTATGGAAACATGCACTTAGCATCACTCAAACCGCCAATCCCTGATTGCCCGGTTTTGGGGTAAACAAAAGCAAGAGCCCAAAGGCAATCATCCCAAAACCAGACGCGCGCTGGAACCAGTGCAGTCGCCTTGAGGCAGCACGCGCGGCAAACCGACCGATACCGGCGTAGATCAAAAGAGCCGCAATTTCCATTAGCAGGAACAGACTGCCCAAGATCAAATAGCTTTGTGTGTAGTTTTCAACGACCACAAATTGCGGGAAAAAGGCTGCAAAGACCAAGATCGCTTTTGGGTTACCAAAGGCGACCAGCATTTCACTGCGAAAAGCCGAGCGAAATTCAAGCGGACGCGGCGCCAGCTCTGAGATGTCCGCCGACGCCGATGACCGTAGTAGCGCTACGCCCAGCCAAACCAGATAGGCCGCACCGAAAATCTTAACCGCTGTAAACACCATGGCCGACGCGGACAGGATCACACCAAGCCCGATCGCAGAAATTGCTATCATCGGTGCAAAGGCCAAAATGCGCCCCATCCCTGCCCTGAGGGCAAATCCCGTGCCGGCCTGAGTGCCGTGTGTCATGGCCAATAGGTTATTCGGCCCAAAGGCCAAATTAATCGCGAAACACGCTGGGATATAGATCGCAAGATCAATCATTTTAGTTGCTTCCCCTAGCCCACATTGGACCAACCATCAGACAGAAACAGAAATAACGCACTGAGCCAAGGCACTTTTTCCGGCTCAAAATTCAAACAGGCCATTCAGAACAGACTGAAACCTAGCTTTAACATAATTATGGTAAGTTTGCGCCGAGGCAGCAGATCAACAAAGGAGAATACCTTTGATCGGACTTATGAATGGAATGGCGCACGGGCACGCAAATCGCCCGTCACCCCACCCTCAGTTGGCAAAACTTGGCGCCGATGAAAACGGCAGCGTCAAACTTGAGGATATTCAGGATACAAAACTTGGAAAATATATCGCTGCAAATCAGGAAGCGATGGATTCCGACGCCGATGGCACGATTACCAAGGGTGAGTTTCGCGCCTTCAAAACCGGCGGAAATGCTACAAATTTCCAAGAAAGCGGGGGCGGACTTACTGTCATTCTGGCGAGCATGGAAGTGGAACCGATCGTACCGGATGATCCTGCTGCTGGCGAAGCAACAGCTCCCACAATCGATGGGGTCGCTGATCCAGCCATAGACGGCGAAACCGTTCCTTCAGAGGGCGATACCGCAGCTGCGCAAGACGGCACGGCCCCAACTGATACGGGCGATGGCGGGGTCGTGGAGGGAGACGTAGCACCGGTTGCTACGGATGAAGCCACTGCGGACGAAACTGCTTCAACTGAAGAGGTAGCCACCCCAGATACCGATCCTATTCCACTTGTAGATACTTCAGACGCTGAGGCTGCGAGTCAGATGTTGGACTCCATCTTGCAATCTATTGAGGAAGCAAACACGGAGTCGACTGAAGATTTGACCGTCTAAAAAGCGACGCAGACCCGAAGTAAAAGGCGCTCTGAAATCAGAGCGCCTTTTTTTTAATATTAGATCAAGCCCGCCGCGCGCAGCTCGTGCAACGCTTCGGCGTCCCGCGCAGAAACATCCGGGAACTCTGGATCAGAGCCCACATCCGGCAGGATCTTCCAAGACCGCTGGCATTTCTGACCTTCTGCCTTGGCAAAGACCACAGCCACGCCCTCGACCTCTGGCATCGTGAAGGCCCCATCAGGAGCAGCACCCGCGTTCACAGTGATCGCGGAGGTGATGCAGACATCTTCGAACTCTACTGAGTTCACCAGATTAAGCAGCGCTTCGTCAGCCACGTAGACCTCTGGCGCCGCTTCCAGTGAGGATCCGATCACCTTCTCGACCCGCTGCACTTCCAGCGCTGCGGTCACAACCCGGCGCACCTGACGCACTTTGGACCATTTCGCGGCCAGATCTTCATCAAGCCACGCCGCTGGGGTGTCTGGGATGTCTACGAGGTGTACAGAGCTGCCCTCACCCGGGAATCGCTCCAGCCACACATCTTCCATGGTGAACACCATGATTGGCGCCAGCCAAGTGGTCAGGCGGTGGAACAAGATATCCATCACTGTGCGAGACGCGCGACGGCGTAAGGTATTGCCATCACAGTACAAAGCGTCTTTGCGGATGTCGAAATAGAAGGCCGAGAGGTCCACCGTTGCGAAGTTAAAGATCGCAGAGAACACCCCTTGGAAATCAAATGCCTTATAGCCTTCACGGACTTTCACATCGAGTTCCGCCAAGCGATGTAGAACCCAACGTTCCAGTTCCGGCATGTCTGCCGGGTCCACACGATCTTCCTCGGTGAAGTTGCCCAGCGCGCCGAGCATATAGCGCATGGTGTTGCGCAGGCGGCGGTAGCTGTCGGCAACCCCTTTCAGGATTTCAGGGCCGATGCGCTGGTCCGCCATATAGTCGGTTTGTGCCACCCAAAGGCGCAGGATGTCTGCACCGTATTGTTTGACGACCGTTTCCGGCACAATGGTGTTGCCCAAGGACTTGGACATCTTGTTGCCCTTCTCGTCCAGGGTGAAACCGTGGGTCACAACGTTGCGGTAAGGGGCGCGGCCATTGGTGCCGACGGATTGCAGCAGGGAAGAGTGGAACCAACCACGGTGCTGGTCGGTGCCTTCCATGTAAACATCCGCGATGCCGTCATCCGTGCCGTCTTCGCGATCGCGCAGGACGAAGGCATGGGTGGAGCCTGAGTCAAACCATACGTCCAGAACGTCATAGACCTGGTCGTAGTCGGCTGGGTTTGCGATGCCTTCCAGAACCTTTTCTTTGAAACCGTCGGTGTACCAAACATCCGCGCCGTCTTCTTCAAAGGCCGCTTTGATACGGGCATTCAGCTCGTCATTGCGCAAGAGGAAGTCAGGGTCTGTTGGCAGCGTGTCTTTCTTGGTGAAGCATGTCAGCGGCACACCCCAAGCCCGTTGACGGGACAGAACCCAATCCGGGCGCGCTTCCATCATGGAATAGAGACGGTTGCGACCGGTTTGCGGGTGCCATTTCACCTCTTGGTCGATGGCGTTCAACGCACGATCCCGGATGGTCTTGCCTAATTTGTCCTGACCATCGCCAACTTCTTTGTCCACGGACGCAAACCATTGCGGCGTGTTGCGGAAGATCACCGGTGCTTTGGAGCGCCAAGAATGTGGGTAGCTGTGTTTCACACGGCCACGCGCGATGATGCCGCCCGCTTCTACCAGCTTCGCGATCACAGCGTTGTTGGCTTTACCTTCTTTGCCCTTGCGGTCAAAGACTTGCAGACCCGCAAAGAATGGCACGTGCGACAGGAACTGAGATTCCTCACCCACATTGTGGGTCATGCGGTCAATCCAATTGCGCGCCACAAAGCACTCATAGTCGTCCTGACCGTGGCTTGGCGCGGTATGCACGAAACCGGTACCGGCATCATCGGTCACGTGGTCGCCATCGATCATAGGAACCTCGTAGTCCCAGAACCCATCTGCACCTTCGAGGCCGTTGAATGGGTGTTTCAGAATTGCACCTGCAAACTCCGACGCGGCGACGTCACGCACCCTCGTGAACTCAGTCACGCGGGATTTGCCCAGAGCGTCCTCCGCCAAAGCATCTGCGAAGAGGTATAGATCGCCCGGTTTCGTCCAGCTTTCTTCCTCGGTCGCGTCCACGCGGTAGAGGCCGTAAGAGATTTTCGGCCCATAGGCGACAGCTTTGTTGGATGGGATGGTCCAAGGGGTCGTGGTCCAGATAACCACGCGGGCCTCGGCCAGATCACCTTGAGCATTTGAGAAAGAGAAAGGCACCCAGATCGTATGGCTTTGGTGATCGTGATACTCGATCTCGGCCTCCGCCAGCGCGGTTTTTTCAACCGGCGACCACATCACAGGTTTTGAGCCTTGATAGAGCGTGCCGTTCATCAGGAACTTCATGAACTCGTCAGCGATGACCGCTTCGGCGTGGTAGTTCATGGTCAGGTATGGGTCATCCCAATTGCCGGTGATGCCCAGCCGCTTGAACTCTTCGCGTTGGATGTCGACCCATTTGTCAGCAAAGGCGCGGCATTCCTGACGGAACTCGACAACGTCAACCGCGTCTTTGTCTTTGCCTTTCTGGCGATATTGCTCCTCAATCTTCCATTCGATCGGCAGACCGTGGCAATCCCAGCCCGGCACGTAACGCGCGTCATAGCCCATCATCTGGTGGGAGCGCACGATCATGTCTTTGATGGTTTTGTTCAGCGCGTGGCCGATATGCAAGTGGCCGTTCGCGTATGGAGGGCCGTCGTGCAGGGTGAACGGCGCGCGGCCTTCCTTTTCACGTAGGCGATCATAAACCCCAATCTCTGCCCAGCGCTTCAGCCATTCAGGCTCTCGCTTTGGCAGGCCTGCACGCATGGGAAAATCGGTTTTCGGCAGGTTCAGTGTGGTTTTGTAGTCGAGAGTATTCTCAGGAGTGTCGGCGCACATGTTTGGCGTCCTTCGGTCATCGGATGTCAGATTGTTTTGAAGGGTCGGCGTGGTATCCCATACGCCTTGTCCCGGCGGCTCGAATGCTTAGAGCGCCGGGCATATAATTCGAATAATGATCGCCATTACACGGGTCATGGGGGCGTTATAGGCCCGAGCGCATGCGGGGTAAAGTCGCAAAACCTAAGTCGTGCCACTAAGGGCGGACCCCGACCGCGGGTGGGGGTGAAGCCCCCGCCCATGGGGGCGGTCGGGGGCTGCCCGACGTGCCGCCGGGCGGAATTTCAAGAGCTACCAAACACCCCAGCCAAAGCGCGTTTGACCAACTGGCTGACTGAGGGCCGTGTCTGTTTGGTGAAAGCGAGCGGGCGACAGACTTCCATGGCGGCAATCCCAACCCGTGCCGTCAGCGCCCCGTTCACCATGCCTTCGCCGAAACGGCGGCTGATTTTGCCAAGCACGGAGCCTCCGGCAACCGAGCCAAGCAGGTCATCACCTACCGCAACCGCACCTGTGGCGACCAAATGGGCCATCACAGCGCGAGTGAGGCGCCAACTGCCCAATGTGCCGGAACGACCGGCATAGACTTCTGCAATTCGGCGGATCATGCGGATATTGGCGACAAGGGCTGTCACCACATCCGCAAGCGCCAGTGGCACCAAAGCGGTCACCGTCGCCACTTGCCTTGCGGCTTGTTCGACCTCTTTGCTTGCCGCCGCATCCAAGCTTGCCATCAGCTCTTTCTCCGCCAAATCAAACACTGCGGCGGCGTCGAATGTGTCGTTAAGACCCTCAGACAACCGCTCGCGCCCCCATGCGGTTTCGGGACGGTTGGCATAGAGCCCCATCAGGTCCCGCGCCACTTTGCGCGCGGCTTCCAGGTTTTCATCCGCAACAGCAGCATCCGCTGCGCGATGCAGGGCATCGACCCGTCGCAGGCGGCCAAAGGCCAGCAATTCGCGGATCACGATGATAGCAGACACGAGCAACAGACCGGCAGACAGCACCGCAAAGCCAAGCCCCACCAACGGATATTGCGCCAAAAGAGATTGCAAGAAGTTCCACGCAGAAACGGACACAACTGCGGCGATCACGCTGAGCAGTAGCCCCCAGAACCATCGCGCCAAGGCAGATGGGCGGCGGGCACCAAGGGTCACGACTTGCTGCATGGTTTGACCGGTCGGCGTTGGCAATGCGTCATCCGGCACGATTGGAGCGTCTTGGACGGCGGGTTGATCCCCGTCCAGTTCGATCAACACCGGCCCTGCGTTTGATTGATCCGAGCTCATGCTGATCCCCTTTCCCAGCGATAGCGAATGTCGGGCAGTTTTTCGTCATTGCCCTGCCCGTCCGTGCGTTCGACTTCCCGAAAACCCTCGCGCAGGTAAAACCGCTGCGCGCCGGTGTTGGCCTGAAACGTCCAAAGTTCCAGCGCGTTTTCGCGCATTTGAGCATCACGCAGCAGGTGCAGACCCAGATGCTGGCCACGGGATTTCTCGTCCACATAAAGCGCGTGAACAGTCCCTGCATCCTGCGCAAGGAAACCTTCGACTTGCCCGTCGATCTCAGCGACTTTGACCCATCCGCGATCTATCATCGTTGCGCAAAACCCGTGGGTTTCATTCCGCTTGTGAAGCGTCGGCATCCATGGGGTTTGCTCAATGAAATCCTGCAGGATATCGCCGGTGCGATGGGCATCTGATGGGATCGCGTCGCGAAGCTGTGCGCTCATAGCCGATCTCCGATCAGGAACTGCGCCGCACGATCCAGGCGGATATGTGGCGGGCCAAAACCGGGTTTAAGCGTCAACTCTGCCGGGGCAAAGGCCATGAACTGATAATCGTCTTTTAACCATTGATCCGCGCCGGATTTTGCGGCCGACAGAATGTGGTTTGGATCTTCAGGCAACTCCCCCGGGAAGAAAGCCGCCTGTTTGCCGCCATCCAGTAAGGTGCCACGCACGCAATCCAGTTGCCGCCCCTTATGGTCCACGGTTTCTTCCACGGTGGTCCGCAAAGACGCCAAAGATAGCGATTGTGTTTTCGCGCCAGCAAATTGCGCCCGGTCGCGGGCGTCGCGGGTCAACGCTTCCATAATCGCCGTGAGTTTGCCGTGCTGACGGTGATGCAAGTGATCCGCCTTTGTCGCGGCAAAGAGAATGCGCTCAACCCGTTTGCCCAGCAAAAGGCGATTCAAAAACGCGTTTCGACCGGGGCGAAAAGCCGACAGGATATCGGTCATGGCTTGGCGCATGTCCTCAACCGCTTTGGGGCCACGATGGATTGCGCCCAAAGCATCCACCAGCACCACTTGGCGGTCGATGCGGGCGAAGTGATCTTGGAAAAATGGCTTCACAACTTTGGATTTGTAGGCTTCAAACCGCCGCGCCATCTCGCGCGCCAATGACCGACGCGGGGCGTCACCTGCGGGCAGTGGTGCAAAGGTCAAAACGGGCGAGCCCGCCAGATCACCGGGCAGCAGGAAGCGCCCCGGTGTGCAATCATAATAGCCCGCGTCCCGCGCGGTATTCAGGTAATCTGTGAACCCCTGCGCCAGAGCTTGCGCCTGCGGCTCATCCAGTTTGGCAGACCCGTCCACATCTTTGATCGCGTCGAGATAGTCGGCGCCTTCAGGCCGTGCCACCAATCGGTCAAGCACCTCAGCGCTCCACTCTTCATAGGATTTGTCCAAGAGCGCGAGGTCGAGCAACCATTCTCCCGGATAATCCACAATATCCAAATGCACGGTGCGTGGTTTTTGTAGTCCGGCCAAAAGACCCGCGGGCTGAACTTTTAAGGACAAGCGCAGCTCGCTCACCGCACGGGTGCTTTCCGGCCAATGTGGTTTTGGACCCAACAAAGCAGCGCGGTGGTTTTCATAGTCAAAGCGCGGCACGGTCACGTCCGGTTGTGGCTGCAGGTAGGCACCAAGAACACGCCCTTCTGAAATGGCCGCCACTTGGCTCATGCGCCCGCGATCCAGCAGGTTTGACACCAAGGACGTGATAAACACGGTCTTACCAGAGCGCGCCAAACCGGTGACACCAATGCGAATGACAGGCTCAAACAGGGCCTCAGACAGACCATCCCCCACCGCTTCCACACGGCGTGACACTTCGTTTGCCAAATCGGTTATGATCACTGCTGCCCCTTTCGTTACATATGGCAAATATGCAGCAGGACGGGCGGTTTCCATAGGGTGAATGCGGGAAAAACCGTGGCGCTTTCCCCGGTTAAGCGTTGAACGCGCCTGTTTCCGACGCTATGGCGAGGCATGCGCATTGCTTTGAAAGTCGAATATCACGGCGCGCCCTTTGCAGGGTGGCAGCGCCAAGCGGATCAGCCTTCTGTTCAAGGCGCGATTGAAGCCGCCTTGGCCAAACTTGAGCCCGGCGAGCACACAATTGCTGCCGCCGGTCGGACCGACGCGGGTGTGCATGGGCTCGCGCAGGTGGCCCATTGTGACTTGCAGAAAGACTGGTCGCCGTTCCGTCTTTCTGAGGCGCTAAACTATCATTTGAAGCCTGACCCGGTGTCTATTGTGGATGCGGCTGTGGTCGACGACGATTGGCATGCGCGGTTTTCGGCGGTGGAGCGGCGCTATTTGTTTCGCATTCTGATGCGCCGGGCTCCGGCCACCCATCAGGCGGGGCTGGTGTGGCAAATCAATCATGAGCTGGATCTGGACGCCATGCAGGCCGGTGCCGACTACCTGATCGGCAACCACGATTTCACGACGTTTCGGTCATCCATCTGCCAGGCACAAAGCCCGCAAAAAACCTTGGATGAGTTGCGCGTGGAGTGGGTCGATATGCCTTGGGGACCCGAGGTGCATTTCCACGTGAGGGCACGGTCGTTTCTGCATAATCAAGTGCGCAGCTTTGTGGGGACTTTGGAACGCGTCGGCGCTGGCGCGTGGTCACCTGAAGATGTGCGGGATGCGCTAGAAGCGAAAGAACGCGCAGCCTGTGGGCCGGTTAGCCCGCCGCAAGGGCTGTATTTGGCTGGGGTTGGGTACCCTGACGATCCGTTTCTAAAAACGTAGGGTGGGGTTTCACCCCACCATCTGGATGCCGAAATGATGCGCGGTGGGGTTAAACACCACCCTACTCAGTTCGCTTCTTCTTCCAGATGTAGCTTCATATCCAGAAGCACTTGCTGCAACGCCAACGTTTCTTTCAACAGGCGCTTCGCTTCGTTGATGGTGATAATCCCATCCTCAATGGACTGATTATACTCACCCATCAACATCGCAAACCGCTGACTTAGGGCGATCACATCCGCATTCACGCCACCGGAGCTTTCTTGGTTGCGACGGCGTTCATCAAAGGACAGTGTGATGCCTTTTAGTTCGGCCAATGCGGTGGTCACGTGCGGATAGCTGGACGCTTCTTCCAATGCTGCGACCGCGTCGACAGGCATAAAGCGGTCTGCGTGTTCTTCGTGTTCAGAGTAGTACCGACCCAGCGTTGCCTTTGACTTACCCGTCAATTTACACGCGGCTTCGATGCCCACATCCTTCACCAATGCTTCGGTGTGTTTTTTCAGATAACTGCCAAGCCCTGCCATAGGCCACCCCCAACTACACGTCTTTTTCAGCCCGTCTCAAAACGGGGAAATCATTAAGTCTTTCCCCTTAAAGACAAATCGTTCTGTTGTCATTTGTAAACTGTCTTGATCGACAATCCAATCCGGAAGAACCCAAAGCACGGGTAATCTTCGGAATAGGATGGGGAACAAAGTCAACAGGCACCTCCTCGGATGCTTTGCGACAGGTTTCTGCTTGAGGAGGGACAATAGTAAAGGTGCGTGGCCATCCCCAGAGGCTTAGCCCACCCATGCACTGGTAACGAGTTCTCTAGCAGATCCGGGTGGCCTCTGCGGGCCATCCGGAACTCAATTTAACGCCTTTACTTTTCATCCCATCGCGCTTGATTTTTGCCCGGCGACAGGCCTATCTGCCTGCATGGCAAAACTGTATTTCCAATACTCGACAATGAATGCGGGCAAATCGACTGTCTTGCTACAAGCGGCCCACAACTATCGCGAACGGGGCATGGTCCCGTTTTTGCTCACAGCACAGCTTGATAACCGTGCAGGCGAAGGTCGTATCGCTTCTAGAATTGGAATTTCAGATGCAGCTCAGACATTTACGCCTGACACGAACCTGTTCAACACACTTGAAAAACGCTTAGGCGAAGGCGACGTCGCATGCGTTTTCATTGATGAGGCGCAATTTTTGACCAAAGATCAGGTCTGGCAATTGGCCCGCGCTGTGGATGATTTGAAGGTCCCTGTCATGTGTTATGGCTTGCGGGTCGACTTCCAAGGCGAGCTTTTTCCGGGATCTGCGGCGCTGCTGGCGCTGGCCGATGAAATGCGCGAGGTGCGCACCATTTGCCATTGCGGGAAAAAGGCGACGATGGTGCTGCGTTATGACGATCATGGCAACGTGCTTGCGGAAGGTGAGCAGGTGCAGATTGGTGGCAATGAGACTTACGTGTCCGTCTGTCGCCGCGAGTGGCGTTTTAAGATGGGACAGTGCGAAACGGGCTGTGGGACTAAAAATTAGGCGCCGCCGCACCTATATAATTGGCATAGCTTGACGTGAGGTCACGATGAAGTTTGCATTTCTGTCCGAGTATCAAATCCGAAAAGCTGAACGAGAGGGTCAGCTTGAGAATCTCAAAGGCGCAGGCAAACCTTTGCCGCGCGCAGGAGACGGTGATTTCTCTGAAAACGTTGGCTTTCGCATCATGGCTGAAGCCGGTGCACTGCCCAAAGAGATTGAACTGAAACAGGAAGAAGAGGCCCAGCTGAAAATCCTGCAGGCCACGACCGATCCAGCATTGCGCAAGGACGAAATGAAGAAACTGGCGGATATCCAGCTTCGCCGCGCCATTCAGGAAGAGGCGCGACGGAAGTATTATTCACAAGGTTAGCATCAGACCTTGTTTGGCAATGCTTCGCCCTTTGCGAAGGCAATCAAATTGTCGACGGCCATCAGCCCCATCCCGGTCCGCACTTCGAGTGCCGCAGTGCCAAGATGCGGCAACAACGTGACGTTTTCCATGGCGATCAATGCCTCAGGAACCTTGGGTTCAAACTCATAGACACCCAACCCAGCACCCGCGATTTCCCCCGCCTGCAGCGCCGCGATCAGAGCTGCTTCATCTACGATTTCACCACGTGCGATGTTGATAAAAATGGCGTGGCTTTGCATGGCCGCAAAAACCGATGCATCGATCAAATGCTGCGTATCCGCGCCACCCGGCACCGCCACCACAAGCACGTCCACTTGTTCGGCCAGTTCATGGATCGAGCCAACCTGCTCGGCCGGGAAATCCATCTCTTTCGCAGAGCGGTTGGCGTATTTGACCTCCATTCCAAACCCAAAATGCGCTCGTCGCGCGATGGCTTGTCCGATGCGCCCCATTCCGACAATGCCAAGCGTCTTGCCGCTCATGTGCATTCCTAGAAATTGGGTTGGATGCCATCCCTCCCATGCTCCATTGCGAAGAATGCGCTCGCCTTCGCCTGCGCGGCGGCAGGTCATCAGCATCAGCGTCAGGGCGATATCAGCGGTGGCATCGGTGACAGCACCCGGAGTGTTGGACACCAAAATACCCGCCTTTGCGGCTGCATTGACGTCGATGTGATTGTAGCCGACACCGAAATTCGCCATCACCTTTGTTTTGGGACCGGCCACTGCAGCAAAAACATCTTCCGAGTAACGATCCCCCAAAGTCGGTAAGATCGCGTCATATGTCTGCAGGCTTTCGATCATCTCCGCCTCAGAAAGCGGCGTCGTCTCGGGCCGCACGGTCACGGCGTAGTGTTCCTGCGCGGCGGCAATGACGGTTTCCGGCAATGGCCGCGTGATCAATAGAGTTTTCAAAACATCCGTCCTCCGATTGGGACTTCTTTGTCCGGTGCCAACAGCACCACTTCACCGTCCTCATCGGGCACGCCAAGCACCAGGATTTCAGACATGAATTTGCCAATCTGGCGGGGCGGGAAGTTCACCACAGCGATCACTTGTTTGCCGATCAACTCATCAGGCGTGTAGTGCTTGGTGATCTGTGCCGAGGATTTCTTGATCCCCAAATCACCCCCAAAATCCACCCAAAGCTTGATTGCCGGTTTGCGAGCCTCTGGATAGGGCTGCGCATCGACGATTTTACCTGTGCGGATATCGACCTTCATAAAGTCATCAAAACTGATCTCAGCCACCGGCCAACTCCTTTGAACGCTCTGTCGCCGCTGTCACTGTTTTGGTGATCAGATCCGGCAGGCCATTGGCTTCATCCATCAAAACTTCAAGCCCTGCTTGCGTGGTGCCATTGGGGCTGGTGACATTGATGCGCAGTTGGGTTGGGGTATCGTCGGCATCTTCCGCCAAAGCCCCTGCCCCTGCGACCGTTGCCTTGGCCAAGGCCATGGCCAGATCAGAGCCAAGACCCTGCGCCTCACCCGCTTTGGCCAAACATTCGATCATGTGGAAGACATAGGCCGGACCAGAACCAGAAACGCCGGTGACCGCGTCCATCTGACCTTCCGCGTCCAAACGCACAACTTGTCCCACCGCGCTGAGCAATGTGTCCGCCAAATCCAGTTGAGCCGCATCTGTCTGGGCGTTGCCAACAATCGCTGTGATGCCCTTGCCCACGGCAGCAGGTGTGTTTGGCATGGCGCGAATGATGGGCGTTTCAGCGCCTAAGATGTCTTCGTAGGTGGCTATAGAAATCCCTGCCGCCACGGATAGGAAGACGGTGGATCCATTGCCCATCGCTTTTAGTACCGGCAGTGCGTCCGCCATCATCTGTGGTTTCACGGCAATCAAAACAATGGCCGGTGCGGTCGGCAGATCCGCATTCACATGAACGCCAGCCCCCTTCACCCAGTCGCTTGGATAAGGGTCTTGGACATAAACGGATGCCGCCGGGAGATCGTCTTTCAGCCAACCTTCCAGCATGGCCGAGCCCATTTTTCCACATCCCAACAACACCAACCCGTGCTGCGCCACAAATGACATATCCATTGAAGGCTCCTTCTCTCTTGCTGCGCACTTTGGCGAGATTTCACGGGAGCGTCGAGAGCGAAATGCCTGGGGGTTTTGATCCGCGTCAAAGCAGTACACGCGGCGATGTGCTAAAAGAGAAAGGTGAAAAGGAGGTTTCCTATGCTGACAATCACAAAGAAAGGCGACAACCGCGTTGATGTCGATTTGAACGGGCATATTGATGCGGTGAATATGCGCGTCGCGCTAGACGAATTGATCGCCGCCTCAGAGGGGGTCGAACATGGCCGTATGCTTTATACGATCCCAGAGTTTGCAATGCCGAGCCTTGCCGCAATCGGCGTGGAGATGACCTATTTGCCAGGGTTATTCAGCTTGCTCGGCAAGTATGATCGATGTGCAGTGCTGACCGATGCAAACTGGATTCAAAAAGCCGCCGAAATCGAAGGGGCTTTGTTCCCCGGCATTGAAATCAAGGGCTTCGATCTCGACCAGGTCACCCTCGCCGAAGACTGGCTCGACGAGGCGGAGTGAGGGGCGTCACCCCTCTCAGTCTTCTTTACGCGCGACCGTAGGCCTCTGCGATCGCGACTTGCATGGCGTCTTCCACGGAACGACCGCCCCATGTGGCCAATTGAATGGCTGGATAGAAACGTTCTGCGCTCATGATCGCTACGTTAATCATCGTGTCGATCTGATCAGGGCTTGCGACTTGGCCGCCCGCCAGAACCAAACCGTATCGATAAATCATCAGCTTTTGGTCATCCCAAAACGTAAACCCGCCGGCCCAGCATTGATCGTTGATGCTGTTGAGCACCTGATACAGCTCAGGCATTTTTTCCGCAGGAGGCTCCATTTCAAAGGAGCAAACCATCTTCAGCGTTTCATCAAAGCCTGACCACGCAAGCGTGATCGAGTACGTCCGCCACTGGCCATCAACGGCCATCGCGATTTGGTCATCTGCGATGCGATCAAAGGTCCAGTCGTGGTGTTCTGCGATGTGTTCGACAATGTCGATTGGATGAATTTCTTCTTCAAGAAACTGCTCAGAAACTGCCATAGCGCCACCTCTTTTCTGGTTTGCGCCGAGACGTGGCAGCGTCTGCTAGCGCTTGGTGCCTGCTCGAAGGGGAGTATATTTTTCTCGCCCCCTCACTAGATATGGTAGGTGGGCAGTGTCACATTAGTAAAGCGAAATATTTGTGGATAACGCAATTTCTTGTGGATTGTTTCACCACGAAACGCAAATTGTCGTATTTTCAGCAAAACACTGTACCATAAACAAAAAAGGCTCCGCGCAATCGCGAAGCCCTTTCTTTAACCCATCATTAATGAATCTTATTTGCCTTCCAGCGCTTCGATACGCGCCTTAAGGGCTTCGTTTTCTTCGCGCGCTTTTTGCGCCATGGCGCGTACCGCGTCGAACTCTTCGCGTGTTACGAAATCGCGGTCTGCCAGCCAGCGATCCATTAAGGATTTCATGGCGTTTTCCGCTTCATCTTTCGCGCCTTGGGCCACACCCATGGCGTTGGTCATCAATTCGGACATGTCGTCCATGAATTTATTGCGGGTCTGCATATGTCACACTCCAAAGGTGTTGGCGTTACATTTGATCCCTATATGGGGGTAAAGCCGCCCGGCCTCAAGGTTGACCTTATTTAAAAGCAAAGGCAGACATGCGCATATGCAGGCCATGATCCCCTTCCCCGATATTTCACCCGAGATTTTCACCATTTCTTTGGGTGGCTTTGAATTCGCCCTGCGTTGGTACGCCATGGCGTATATCGTCGGCATTTTGATTGCATGGCGCATCACGGTGCGCGCGGTCGAAACGCCAAGACTTTGGAATGCATCAGGCGCGCCGATGAACAAGGTTCAGGTCGAGGATTTCCTGACCTGGGCCATTTTAGGTGTCATTGTCGGCGGGCGCTTGGGGTTCGTGCTGTTTTATCAGCCGGGCTACTACCTTTCCAATCCGCAAGACATCCTAAAGGTCTGGCAAGGCGGTATGGCGTTCCATGGAGGCATGCTAGGCGTCGTGATTGCCGGTTGGATCTATTGCGCTCGGCATAACCTTCCCAAACTCTCTGTCGCCGATGTGGTTGTTTTGGGGGTACCGGTCGGTCTGCTGTTGGGCCGTATTGCCAATTTCACCAATGCCGAGCTTTGGGGTCGTGCAACAGACCTGCCGTGGGGGGTCGCATTCCCCGGCTTTGACGCACAAAATTGTGGACAGCTTGCCGGAGTATGCGCACGCCATCCCAGCCAGCTGTATGAAGCGTTCCTTGAAGGTGCTGTGCTGCTCGCGGTCCTCCTCTGGCTCGCTTGGCGCAAAGATGCACTCAAGACGCCGGGCCGCATAACAGGCACTTTCTTTGCGGGCTACGGATTTGCGCGGTTCCTAGTGGAGTTCGTGCGCCAGCCTGATCTGCAATTCATTTCTGACGGCAACCCACTGGGTCTTGCGCTGCAGCTTAACGGTTACGGATTAACCATGGGCCAAATCTTAAGTCTTCCAATGATCCTTGGCGGCTTGTGGCTGATGCGCCGTGCTGCCACAGTGAGGGCATGAGTCTAAAAGACATTTTGATTGAGCGCATGCGCACCGTGGGGCCCATGCGCATTTGTGATTACATGGCGGAGTGCTTGATGCATCCGCAATTTGGCTACTACGCCACCCGTGATCCGTTTGGGGAAAAAGGCGACTTCACCACAGCCCCGGAGATGTCTCAGATGTTTGGCGAGCTGATTGGACTGTCGCTGGCCCATGCTTGGATGGATCAAGGGTCACCTGACCGCATTATACTGGCGGAGATTGGCCCCGGCCGCGGGACATTGATGGCCGATCTTCTACGCGCCACCAATAAAGTGGCCGGTTTTCATGATGCATTAGAGCTTCATTTAGTTGAGGCCTCCCCCGCCTTACGCGCGAAACAAAAGGAGCTGCTGGGCGACGCCATATGGCACGACTCTGTTCATGACCTTCCAGACGCCCCGCTCTTTTTGGTGGCAAACGAGTTCTTTGACGCGCTCCCGATCCGCCAATTCATTCGCGAAGGCGATGTGTGGCGCGAACGGCTGGTTGGTTTTGAGAACGCTCATATTTGCTTTGGCCTCGGCGCCCCGAGTGACCAACCGATGCTTAGGCATCGATTAGAAGACACAGAAGACGGGCAATTGGTGGAGCTTTGCGAACCGGTGCAACCCATCGTTCATGAGATTGGCACACGGATCAAACGCCACGGCGGTGCCGCCTTGATCATTGATTATGGCGATTGGCGCTCTCAAGGGGACACGTTGCAAGCGATCAAAGGCCATGAAGAGGTCGATGTTCTGGACCTGCCGGGGGACAGCGATCTGACGGCGCATGTGGATTTTGAGCTTCTTTGCGCCTGCACCCCAAGCCGGTTTTCGCGCGTGACCCCTCAAGGGGTGTTTTTGGAAAGGCTTGGTATCACCACCCGTGCGCAGGTTTTGGCCGAGTTGATGGAACCCGTTCAGATCGAACAGCATGTGGCCGCACATCGGCGCTTGACCCACCCCGACGAAATGGGGAATTTGTTCAAGGTGGTTGCGTTTTATCCCGACGGCGAAACCCCACCCCCCGGTACAGAAGCATAACCGCCGATCAATGAGCATGGACTTATGAGCCTCGAGATTCTGACATCTTCCCGTCTGACACCCATTCAACATGGGTTTTTCACTCGTAAGGGGGGCGCGTCGTCTGGAGTGTTCTCTGGGCTCAACTGCGGCATGGGCAGCTCTGATCAAAAAGAAATGGTGACAATCAACCGTGACCGAGTCGCCTCGGCCATGGATGTTGATGCGCTTGCGCGGGTTCATCAGGTGCATTCTGCGGATGTGCTGGTGGTGGATGCACCTCAGCATGAGATGCAAAAAGCAGACGCCATGGTGACAAACACGCCGGGTGTGGCCTTGTCGATTCTGACTGCCGATTGCCAGCCGGTTCTGTTTGCGGACCGTGACAATCGTGTCATCGGTGCAGCCCACGCAGGTTGGCGCGGTGCGCTTGATGGCATCTTGGAGAACACGATTGAAGCTATGGTGGGTCTGGGTGCGAAACGTGAAAGCATTTCCGCCGTGATTGGCCCAACGATTAGCCAGCAGGCCTACGAGGTCGGGCCGGAGTTTTTGGATGCTTTTCTGACAGAAAGCCACGAAAGCGAGCGCTTCTTCACCAAAGGCAACGGGGATCGTTTCCTGTTTGACCTGCCCGCCTTTGGCCTGTCACGCCTAGAGGGGGCTGGTATCCGACACGCTGAATGGACACGCCACTGCACCTATTCTGACCCGGATCGGTTTTATTCCTATCGCCGCTCCACCCATAAAAAAGAGGCAGATTACGGGCGTTTGATTTCGGTTATCCGCCTTTAGGACCAATCGAAACCGCCCCGGTTTTACCTCTGCAAATCCGCTAAATTACTAAAATTGTGCCCCATCTGTGCCCCAATTGACCGCCAGATTGTTCATCAACAGAGAACAATCCCGATTGGGCAAGACGGAGCAGTCAAATGTGTAAACAACGGTTTTTGAAATCGATCCTGGAAACTTCCAAGACAGAACAAGTCGTTCTGCCGTGGGCCAAAAAACGCCTGAACGGCGCGTCCGTGAAAGTTTCCCTGAAGCCAGCGATGCCACTGCGCAAAATCGCTTAAGGCAAAGACAGAATTCCCCACAGATTTCCCCCCGGAGTTTCTTTACGAGTGAGACTCCAACCTCCCTATGACTCCCCGCATGGCCAATGCCTGCGGGGATTTTTTTATGTTGATCTTGGGTCATAGAGCTTGCGCCCCGTAATCGCTGGCCTTTTCGACCCAGTGATCAATCTTTTTCTGCGGTGCATGGCTCGCTCCAGAAAAAGTGGTCACTTTGGTTTTCAGACCGATGAAACCAAGAACTTGTTTCTTGAGCTGCGAAATCAGCGCGTTGCCGTAGATCAGGCGGAAATACCAACCCGGGGTGTCAGAGGTCAAAAACACGCGGCTGGTGCGCCCCTTCAGCATTGGTTTGGGCAATTTGCCTCGCGTATCAAAAGTGCGACCCGGCAAAAATGCGCGGTCAAATAACCCTTTCAGCTTTGCGGGAACCCCACCCCACCACATGGGCGTGGACACAACCACATGCTCTGCCCATTCAATATTGCCGAGAACTGTTTCCAAATCGGGTTCTAAAGGCTTGGCGTTTTTATAGCCGCCCATTCCGTAATCCATGTCGAATTTCAGATCATGCAGGTTCAACTGCCGAACCTCGTGCCCCGCCAACTCGGCGGCTTTTGCATAGGCGTCTACCAAGGCTGATGAAATTGAACGTTCTGCTGGGTGCCCATTCAGGACAAATATCCGTTTCTGTGTCATGCGAATCTCCATTATTGACCATGGTCAATTTATTACTGGATAAAAATGACCGTGGTCAATATTAAATTTGACCACGGTCAAAACCTATGTCACAAGATGACATGACAAAGGTTCAAGCACGCACATTGAAAACCCGCGCCAAGCTGCTCGCAGCCGCTCAAGAGGTCGTCGCCGATATCGGATTTGAAGCGCTGCGCGTCGAACAGGTTGTGGCCAAGGCTGGTGTTGCCAAGGGGACCTTCTTTGCACATTTCAAGGACAAAGATGCCTTGATGGAACAGCTCATTGCCCCGGTGGTCGATAGCTATCTAGATGAGCTGGAGATGCGCCCCGCCCCCCGATCGGTCGAAGAAATTGTCGAGGCTCTGACCCCGGTCATCCGCTTCATGACAGCAGAGCGCTATGTGTTTGATGTCATCCTGCGCCATTCCGGGGCGGCCGCAAAAGAAGAGATCGGCCCCATCGCGCAAAATTTCTATCGCACGCAATTCGCCCTTGCCCCTTGGTTGGCAAAAGGGCCGTTTCGCAAAGATATCTCAGCGGAATTGTTGGCCGATGGGTTGGGCGCGTTTCTTATTCAAGCCATGGCGCTGAACTTTTGCGCGCTACACAATGAGCGCACAATCGAAGATCAGCTGACAATCTATTTGAAGGCTTGGTTGCAGCCCGCTCTTTAAGCGTTGCGGCTGATGCGTTCTTCCAGAACATCAAACGGAACGCCCGGTTCGTCTTTGGCATCGCGGATCACCAAAGACGTTTTCACGCTTGCTACGTTTTCCGCCTTCAGCAGGTCCTCGGTCAAGAAGCTCTGGAAGGTCGACAGGTCTGGCGCCACACATTTCAGAATGAAGTCCACCTCGCCATTGAGCATGTGGCACTCACGGACCAAAGACCAACAGCGGCAGAGTTCTTCAAAGGCGGACAGATCTGCCTCGGCCTGGCTGTTCAGCCCCACCATTGCAAAGACCTGCACTTCAAAGCCCAATTCGCGGGAATCAACATCCGCGTGGTAGCCGCGAATGTAGCCGGATTCCTCTAGGGTCCGCACACGGCGCAAGCATGGTGGCGCTGAAATCCCGACGCGCTTGGCAAGCTCGACATTGGTCATTCGACCGTCCGCCTGCAGTTCTGCAAGGATTTTACGGTCAATCGGGTCAAGGCGGGTGCCGGCCATGCGGAAATCTCCAAAGAATTTGCGGTTGTTATAACAGCAGCCGGAGATTGCGCAATAATATTTCAAAAATCAGTAGAAATCTTGCGCAGGGAATTTTCTGGCGCACTATTATTTGAGCACATACCCGCTATGTGAGGGGTTTTCGTCCTCGCCTTGCGCGTCTATATCCGATGCCTAACGCAAAACTGCAAGCACATGGGTGGGAAATATGGGCGAGACCAAACACACAAAGGTTCTGATCATCGGATCGGGGCCAGCAGGATACACCGCCGGGGTTTATGCAAGCCGCGCGATGCTGGAGCCAATTCTCGTGCAAGGCATTGAGCCGGGCGGCCAGCTGACCACCACCACAGAGGTCGAAAACTGGCCGGGTCACACGGAAATCCAAGGCCCAGACTTGATGGTCAACATGGAAGCCCACGCCCGCGCGATGGGCACCGAGATCATTGGCGACCTGATCACAGAGCTTGATACAGAAAGCCGCCCTTTTGTGGCCAAAGGCGACAGTGGCACCACTTATACTGCGGATGCGGTGATCCTTGCGACCGGCGCGCGCGCGAAATGGTTGGGTCTTGAGAGCGAAGAGAAGTTCAAAGGCTTTGGCGTTTCTGCTTGTGCAACCTGTGACGGGTTCTTCTATCGCAACCAAGAGATCGTGGTGATCGGCGGCGGCAACACCGCGGTGGAAGAAGCGCTATTCCTGACGAACTTCGCCTCTAAAGTGACCTTGATCCACCGTCGTGACGAGCTGCGCGCGGAGAAGATCTTGCAAAACCGTCTGTTCAAACACGAAAAGATCGAAACTCTTTGGTTCCATGAGTTGGAAGAGGTTGTGGGCACCGAAGAGCCTTTGGGTGTGACCGGCGTGAAGGTAAAGCACACTCAGACTGGCGAGATCACAGAGATCCCATGCGCCGGTGTCTTTGTGGCAATCGGCCACGCGCCAGCAACCGAGTTGGTGAAAGACGTGCTGGAAACCCACAATGGCGGCTATGTGAAGGTCGAAGCGGGCAGTTCGCGCACCTCTATTCCGGGCATTTTTGCGGCTGGCGACCTGACCGATCACGTTTATCGCCAAGCGGTGACCTCGGCGGGCATGGGCTGTATGGCCGCGCTGGACGCCGAAAAGTTCCTCGCGGAACAGGAATAAAAAGAAAGCCGCCTCCGGGCGGCTTTTTTATTGATCAATTTGCTGGGACTGAAGGTTTGCAGCACGCGGCATTTATTGGTCTTTGGATCAATCTTTACCCGCGCCCAATCTTCTTTCTTGCGCGCAGCGGCTTTCTTTGTGCCACCAATACAGATGTTTAGCGCATCGGTTTGCGCTTGTTTTTTGGTTTCGCGGATCGCCCAACCCCAGTTGTAAAAGTTCGACGCAGCAAAGGCGGCATATTCCTTTGGTCTTACTTCCATCCGCTCCAGCATCCCAGCGAACCCATCCAGGGACTTCCGGCTTAAAGTCTCGTTGAATGAACCTTTGCTTTTTGTTGCTGGGACAACGGACAGCAGAAGGACGCAATTCGCACCCGGCTGGGTGGTCTTGGAACGGCAGTATTTCAAGGCATGCTGCTGGGCTACCTCCAACGAATTATATCCCCAAGTCGCCCCAACACCGTCTTTACCGCGAGATGGAAGATCCACTGCAATGGCACCGTAAAACGTCGCTTCTTTTTGAAATTTTTTGACCCGCTGGCGTTCTTTGCGGTCAAACTCCACATCCGAATGCAAGATCAGCTTTCGCCCCTTCCCTTTTAAATCGACGACGGGATCAGCTGCCAGCTCTGTGGCGAGAAAGGCCGCAGCACAGGCCGCGAGAAGGAATCTTAGTCGCATGAAAACCCTTTGTTCAAATTTGTGAACGCGCCCAATGTTACAACGCGCCCAAATAACGTCTTTAGATTAGGCATATCTGCGGAATTTTGTCACCTTTTTGCGTTGCGGGGAGGCAACAGCCTCCCTTTCCCCAAAAACTTCACATTTTTTTCTTTGTTCAATCGTGAACACATGAAATACGTTCAGACGTGAACACATTTTGAGCCAACTCGAGCCATGACGACCGCACAGGTAAAAACCACAACCGCTGAGGAAGACATCCTCTTCCGGCTTCTGCGCCAGCTTGATGCTGCGCCGGATGCCTCTCAGCGTGTGATTGCGGAAGCTCTTGGGATATCCCTGGGTGGGCTGAACACTCTTTTACGCAATGCCGCAGATAGCGGTTACATCAAGATCAGTGAAAGAGGTGGGCCAGATAAGCGCAAGCGCTTTGCTTATAGTGTGACCTCAAAAGGGGCGGCCACCAAAACCCGCCTGACTGATGCCTTTCTTGCCAAGAAATTCGCCGAATACGATGCATTGCACGCGGAATTGACGGGCACCACCACTGGATTTAACCCATTAAAATCAAGGGCCAATCTCATGCAATCCAACTTTGCACCTATCCCAGAGCTCTATGTTTCTTATGAGAGCTCTCAGAAACTGAAAGTCGAAGCGGCTGACCTGACAAGCCACGATCTGACCCCGCGCCAGATCTGTGATCTTGAACTGCTGATGAACGGCGGCTTTAACCCGTTGAAAGGCTTCCTGACCGAGGAAGACTATAATGGCGTTGTGGAAAACATGCGTCTGGCAGATGGGTCTTTGTGGCCAATGCCAATCACGCTGGATGTGTCTGAAGACTTCGCACAATCCGTCGAACTGGGCCAAGACATCGCCCTGCGCGACCAAGAAGGTGTGATTCTGGCGACGATGACCGTCACAGACCGCTGGGAGCCAAACAAATCCCGTGAAGCGGAAAAAGTTTTCGGTGCGGACGACGATGCGCACCCTGCGGTGAACTACCTGCACAACCAAGCGGGCAAGATCTATCTGGGTGGCCCTATCGTAGGCATCCAACAGCCGGTGCATTACGACTTTAAAGCGCGCCGAGACACACCAAACGAGCTGCGCGCCTATTTCCGTAAAATGGGCTGGCACAAAGTTGTGGCCTTCCAGACCCGCAACCCACTGCACCGCGCGCACCAGGAACTGACCTTCCGCGCCGCCCGTGAAGCAGAAGCCAACCTGCTGATCCACCCTGTTGTGGGCATGACCAAGCCAGGCGACGTGGATCACTTCACCCGCGTGCGCTGCTATGAAGCGGTTCTGGACCAATATCCAAGCTCAACAACAAACATGTCTTTGCTGAACCTTGCGATGCGTATGGCCGGTCCACGCGAAGCGGTTTGGCATGGCCTGATCCGCGCAAACCACGGCTGTACCCACTTTATTGTTGGCCGCGACCACGCTGGCCCGGGCAAGAACTCTGCCGGTGAAGATTTCTACGGTCCTTATGACGCGCAAGAGCTGTTCCGCGCCCATGAAGAAGAAATCGGCATCACAATGGTCGACTTCAAACACATGGTTTACGTGCAAGAACGCGCGCAATACGAGCCAAATGACGAGATCGAAGATCGTGATAAAGTCACCATCCTGAACATCTCTGGCACCGAGCTGCGTCGCCGTCTGGCGGAAGGTCTGGAGATTCCAGAGTGGTTCTCCTTCCCAGAAGTTGTGGCAGAGCTGCGCAAAACCAAGCCACCACGCTCCAAGCAAGGCTTCACCGTGTTCTTCACTGGCTTCTCCGGCTCCGGTAAGTCCACTATCGCCAACGCTTTGATGGTGAAGCTGATGGAAATGGGCGGCCGTCCGGTGACGCTGCTTGATGGTGACATCGTGCGTAAAAACCTGTCTTCCGAGCTGGGCTTTTCTAAAGAACACCGCGACTTGAACATCCGTCGCATCGGCTACGTGGCATCCGAGATCACCAAAAACGGTGGTATCGCGATCTGTGCGCCAATCGCGCCATACGCCACAACACGCCGCGCGGTACGTGAAGACATCGAACAGTTCGGTGCATTCGTGGAAACCCACGTGGCGACCAGCATCGAAGAATGTGAACGCCGTGACCGCAAAGGCCTTTATAAGCTGGCGCGAGAAGGCAAGATCAAAGAGTTCACTGGTATTTCTGACCCATATGACGTGCCAGAAAACCCAGAGCTGCGCCTAGAGACCGAAAACACCGAGGTCGATCACTGCGCGCATCAAGTGATTCTGAAGCTGGAAAGCATGGGTCTGATCAAAGCGTAAGCTTTGGGAGACATGCAGAAAAAGAAAACGCGGCCTCTAGGGGCCGCGTTTTTTCATTCAATGACCTAGTGACGTTCTTAGTGCACCGTCACCGGCGCGTAGTCGTTCTGGCGCGCCAAGGCAAAAGCCAGACCACGCTCTTTCACAACCGCCAGACGCTCGCCGTCAGATGCGGCGTGTACGGCGTACAAGTGCTCTGCGCCTTCGACCTCTTCCTGCAGCTCCGCAGGCAAATCAGAGGCGTCAATCTCACGGATATAGACCATGCGATCGTCCGTCAGTGCGTCAATATCGAACTTACTTTCCATGGCTTACCCTTTCTTAATCTGGATGGTTTGAACAACGGTTTCCGGACGGGACCTGGTCAAATCCACATGCAGCAGGCCATTCTCCATGGCCGCCTCACCGACTTCGACACCGTCAGCCAACACAAAAGAGCGTTGGAATTGGCGCGCAGCGATTCCCCGATGCAGGAACACGCGATCCGCGCCATCATCATGCTGACGGCCTCGGATCACCAGCTGGCGATCCTCAACGGTGATCGACAAATCCTCTTCCGCAAACCCCGCCACCGCGAGCGTGATCCGGTAAGAAAAATCCGAAGTTTGTTCAATGTTAAAAGGGGGATAGCCTTCGTTGCCAGTTTTTGCGGTGCGCTCCAAAAGGCGCTCCAACTGTTCAAAACCCAGCATGTGGGGGTATGACCCCAACGTCATCTTGCTCATCGACACGTCCTTTTCTTAAAGCGACCGTGATTGGTATGGGCCCCATTCCGGCGACCCGATCTGTTAAGAATATGGGTGTGCAACGCATCAAGCGCAAGGGCTTTGCTCTTGGCCGGGAAAGCGGTATCCTCTAGGGAAGGCCATAGGCACCCTGTCACTCACTGACTCACCCACTGACCCAGACGGACCCCCAATGAACACCCAAAGCGATCTGTCCATGAAAACCGACGATGTTCTACGTGTAGAACTCGAGGTGTTTCGACAAGAACACCGGGATTTGGATGATGCAATCGCGGCCCTTGTGGACCGTGGTACCGGTGATCAGTTGACGATTCAGAGGCTGAAAAAGCAAAAGCTGCGCCTTAAGGACAAAATCGCCCGAATTGAAGACCGTTTGACCCCAGATATCATTGCCTAAGGGGGCATTCTGAGTATAGTGCGCGCTCCTTTACAAGAGGCGAAAATGACCGACATTAAAGTGGGAATCATCATGGGCAGCCAAAGCGATTGGCCGACCATGAAAGAAGCAGCGGATGTGCTGGATGAATTGGGTGTGGCCTATGAGACCAAGATCGTCTCGGCACACCGCACACCGGACCGGCTGTGGGACTATGGCAAAACCGCAGTGGACCGCGGTTTGCAGGTCATTATCGCAGGCGCTGGCGGTGCAGCGCACCTTCCGGGCATGATGGCGTCAAAGACTCGCGTGCCTGTTGTGGGCATTCCGGTGCAGACCAAAGCGCTATCAGGCGTTGATAGCCTCTACTCCATCCTACAAATGCCGCGAGGCTTTCCCGTGGCGACGATGGCCATTGGCGCAGCTGGCGCAAAAAACGGTGGCCTGATGGCCGCAGGTATTCTTGCGCTGCAAGATGCGGATTTGGCAGCGCGTTTGGATAAATGGCGCGAAGACCTATCCGCCTCCATCGCGGATGAACCTGAAAAGTGAGCCGCATTGGTTTCATAGGCACCGGCCATATCGCGGCACCAATGGTGCGACGCATGGTGGCACTTGGTCATGATGTGATCATTACAGAACGCAGTCGCGATGTGTCTGCCGCTCTGGCCGCCTCTCATGGTGTCGCCATTGGCACAGCACCAGAGGTTTTGGAGGCAAGCGACATCGTCTTTGTTTGCCTGCGCCCAAGCATGGCGCCGGACATCCTGAAAGACCTCACATTCCGAGCCGATCATCAGATCATTTCGGTGATGGCGGAGCTGAATGAAGCGGAGCTTCAACAGATTTGCGCTCCGGCAACCCTGATCACCCGCACCATTCCTTACGGATTTGTCGAACAAGGCGGGTGCCCTTTGCCGGTTTGGGGCGATGTGGCCTTGATCAACGCGCTTTTCGGCCCGGACAACACCGTCCTTGCGATGCCTGAAGAGGCAGGATTGAACGCAATCCTTACCTCTGCGGCTGTGATTGCGGGCCAATTGGACATGCTGAACACCATTGCCCAATGGACCAACGCGAAACTTGGCGATCAAGCGGTTTCAGAAACCTACATCAAAACTTTGGTGCAAGGGTTCCTCACAACGATGCCGACCCATGCAGGTGCTTTGGGCGAAGAGCGCGATGCGCTTTGTTTGCCCCGTTCCCTCAACGGGCATTTTCGTGACAACCTGCGTGATGCAGGCGTCCATGACACCATCTCCACCTCTCTGGATGAGATCTACAAAAGGCTGACCTCCTCATGAGCACTCCCCTTCCCCTCGGCAGCACCATCGGAATTTTGGGCGGCGGTCAGCTCGGGCGCATGCTTTCCGTGGCCGCGTCGCGGCTGGGCTACAAAACGCACATCTTTGAACCTGGCGCAAATCCACCGGCAGGTCAGGTGGCGGATCAGGTGACGACAGCGGCTTATGAAGACGAGGCGGCACTCCTTGCATTCGCTGACGCGGTGGATGTCATCACCTATGAGTTTGAGAACATCCCCACATCTGCCCTGGACACGTTAGAGGCGCATCGTCCGATCCGTCCAGGCCGCGAAGCCCTGCGCGTGAGTCAGGATCGCATCACGGAAAAAGAATTCCTGTCTGATCTGGGCCTTACGGTTGCGCCTTTCGCTGCTGTTCAAACCAAGGAAGAGCTGGACGCTGCTCTGGACACAATTGGTACTCCGTCGATCTTAAAACCCCGCCGCTTTGGCTACGACGGCAAAGGACAAGCACGGTTGAACTCGCAAGCGGATGCCCCTGCGGCGCTTGCGGATATGGCGGGTTCTCCATCTGTGCTGGAAGGCTTCGTGAACTTCAGCCACGAAGTCTCCGTCATTGCCGCGCGGGGCATCACCGGCGAAGTTGCCTGCTTTGATCCCGGCGAAAACGTGCATGTGGGTGGCATTCTGCGCACAACAACAATCCCAGCAAACCTCCCCGGCTCCATGCGCATGGATGCGGTGTTGATGGCATCTAAAATCCTGAATGCATTGGATTATGTGGGGGTGATGGGCGTTGAGCTATTCGTCACCAAAGACGGTTTGGTGGTCAATGAGATCGCCCCTCGGGTGCATAACTCCGGGCACTGGACACAGAACGGCTGCGCGGTCGATCAGTTCGAACAACACATCCGCGCCGTTGTGGGTCTGTCTTTGGGTGACGGCAAACGCCACTCTGATGTCGTGATGGAAAACCTGATCGGCGATGACATGGATAAGGTGCCGGCGCTGCTGTCAGAGCCTCATGTGGCTGTGCACCTCTATGGCAAAGCGGAAGCCAAAGCGGGCCGCAAGATGGGCCACGTAAACCGGGTTACCC
>NZ_CYTO01000009.1:108173-111988 GCF_001458335.1 Cognatishimia activa | reverse complement strand
TTGATCTTGAACCGACACTGGCCCCGCCGCGCCGCTATGTTACTGCATGGCTACCCGAGAAAACGAGCAGCCACCCCACCAGTTAAATGGGAAAACTGGCCGTTCACGAGCGTTGCCTCAATCCGGCGTGTTTCAGGGTTGAGGATCACCAAATCCGCACGCTGACCTTCTTCCAATGTCCCGCGATCGGTTAGGCCGAGCAATTTCGCGGGCCCTGACGACACCAGCGACCACGCTTTCTCCAAAGTCAGAACGCCATCATCCACCAGCCGGAACACCGCCTGCTTCAAAGCCGGATAGTGATAATCTGACGCCAAAGCATGACAATGACCTGCAGCAATGACCTCCGCCGCGGACACTTTCCCGGAATGCGACCCGCCCCGCACCACATTTGGCGCACCCAGGATAACTTCGGCACCGTTAGCATTGGCCGCTTCTGCCGTTTCCAAACTCTCGGGAAATTCTGAAATCGCGATCCCCATGGCTTGAAACCCTGCGCGGACATCCGGCGTGTCATCATCATGGCTTCCCAAACGCACGCCGCGGGCCGTCAACCGTGCGGCCAGCGCCTTTAGCGCTTCAGGCACCTGTTCAGATCGCCCATGAAGCTCTTGCAGCAAAGTAAGATGCGCCTCGGGACTGCGCCCACTTTTGAGCGCCTGCCCCGTGTGGCGCGGCGGGCGTTTGCCCTTGGCCAGAGCATCGTGAGGGATATGGTCATTGAAGACCACGTAAGGCACATCAAACTCAGCAACCAATTCTTCAAACGCTGAGTAATCAGCGAGCAAGTGGGTTTCAAACCGCAACTGCACCCGCGTGTCCGTCAGCAGGTCGGCTGTTTTTAGGGCTTCAAGAAACCGCCGCGCAAACTCTGGGCCGCGCATCCCACCTTCCCAGCTGTAAAACTGCGCAAGCGTCGCTGTGGTGATCCCATTGGCGGCTAGCTCTGCATCCGCTGACATCAACCCCTGCCCCAAATCCCGCAGCGCCCCGCGGCGCGGCGCAAGGTGGCGTTCAAAACCATCGCCGTGAACATCAATGAGACCCGGCATGATCCAGTAGCCTGATAGATCAAAAGAACGGGCGTCTGTTTCGTCACAGATAACACCATCAAGCACAGCAAGCGATTGCGCGCTCAGGCCCTCTGGTCCCAAAACCAATGCGTTCTCAAAAATCATATCGGGCCTCTGCCTATCTCGTGGCGCTTCTTCTGGCAGAAACATATCTATCTGGGCAAGCCGGAAAGGATGTCATCCACCCCATGTCAACGACTTGTTAACCATGCCGGCATAGGTGTGAAACCAACGAATTTTCCAATCACGTTATTGCCCACGGACCCCTTATGCTAGACGCGCAAGATATTCCCACCACAGAAGCGATGGCGCCGACAGCGTCAATCGCAATCAATGCGCGCTTCTTAACGCGCCCAATGTCAGGCGTTGATCGCGTTGCTATTGAATTAACCCACGCATTCCAAAGGCAGATGACCGACAGCTCTAGCGCTCTACGCTACCTGCTTCCCAGCAAACCTGATGTGCTTACCGCTCCTATTCGCCCACTCGGCGGTTTATCAAAGCTTTTCCGCTCGCGGCCGGGCACGGGGCATCGATGGGAACAACTTGGACTGCCAAAGATGTTGGACCGAGATGAATGGCTGCTGAGCCTTTGCAACACTGGCCCGCTTGGGGTGCGCCGGCAAGCGGTGATGGTGCATGATGCTCAGGTCTTTACCCAACCAGAAAGCTACAGTTGGCGTTTCCGGACGCTCTATCGCCATCTGCTCCCCCGTCTTGCACGCCGAGCGGATGTTTTGTTTACCGTGTCCGACTTCGCGCGACGAGAGCTTGAATCCTTTGGTGTTTTCCCGACTGGCAAAGCTGTTGTGGTTCATAATGGCTGCGATCATATGGATCGGATCAGCGCAGATCCGAACGCCCTGAGCCGGTTTGGCCTGTCCCAAAACGGCTTCTTCATCGCGATCGGAAGCCAAGCCCCCCATAAGAACCTAGACCTGCTCGTTCGGCTCGCAGCCCAAACCAAACTAGATGTCCCCATCGCCGTTATTGGCGACGTGAACACGAGCGTTTTCAAAACCGTCAGCGGGAGAAGCGACCACAACGTTCGTCTACTCGGACGCGTCGATGACAGCGCGATGAAAGCCTTGCTAGAAAACGCACGCGCCCTGCTTTTCCCATCAAAAACAGAAGGCTTCGGCCTGCCGCCGCTTGAGGCGATGCGCTGCGGCTGTCCAGTGATTGCCACCACGGGTGGTGCGGTCCCAGAGGTCTGTGGCCAAGCGCCGCTATATGCAGAACCTGACTCTCTTCATGACTGGGTCAACGCAATATGGCTCTTAGACGAAAACAAAACCATTGCTGGCGAGATGCGCGCGCGCGGCTATGCGCAGGCGGATAAGTTCACGTGGGATGCAGCCGCAGAGAAGATCCTGAAGACTTTAGAAAGTCACGACGCGCAGCATCAATCTCGCGCATAGACATCTTCATAGCGAATAATGTCATCCTCACCCAGATACGCGCCAGTTTGGACTTCGATCAAAACCATCGGCACTTTGCCGGGGTTTTCAAGGCGGTGGAGTTCGCCCAGCGGGATGTAAACGGACTCGTTTTCGCTGACGAGCTTCTCCTCATCTCCGATGGTCACCTTCGCCGTACCTTCCACGACGATCCAATGTTCAGACCGGTGATGATGGCTTTGCAAAGACAGCGCTGCGCCCGGCAAAACGCTAATGCGTTTCACTTGGAAACGGTCGCCGACCACAAGGCTTTCAAACCAACCCCAAGGCCGGTGGTCTTTTGGAAAGGCCGTGGCTTGTTTGGCTGATTTTTCTTTGAGCGCCGCGACAGCGTTCTTCACATCTTGCGCGCGGTTGATATCTGCGACCAAAACTGCATCCGGCATAGCGACGGTGATGATGTCTTTCACCCCGATGCCCACCACTTCAAGGGATGCATCCTCAGACCGCAGCAAGCTGTTTTCGCAATCAAGCGCAGTGGCATTTCCAGACGTCGCCACACCTTTGGCATCGGGTCCGGTCTCTTTCCATACCGCATCCCAGCCGCCAAGGTCCGACCACCCCGCTGCGAAAGGCATGACAACCAAATTGTCAGCCTTTTCCATCACCGCATAGTCGATTGAAATATCCTGAGCCCCATCCCACGCTGCCGGATCCAAGCGGAAAAACCCGAGGTCGGTTTTGCCTTGCAAAATTGATGTCTGCACTGGCTTGATCAGGTCGCCCGCATGTTTGCGGAACGCTGCCAAAATGGATTTCACCGAGAAAAGGAAGATCCCCGCATTCCAAAGGAAATTTCCGGCCGCCAGCATATCACCCGCCGTCTTGGCATCGGGTTTTTCAACAAACCTACGCAGTGGGGTCACCGCCCCCCCATTCGGCGCGGCTTCAAGTTCAAGATAGCCATATCCGGTCTCTGGGCGATCTGGTGTGATGCCAAAGGTGACGATCTTTCCGGCTTCTGCTGCCGGCGTTGCCGCCGTGACTGCCGCTTGAAATGCTACTGTATCGGGCACCACGTGATCAGACGGCGCAACCAGCATCAACGCATTGGGATCGCTCTCTTCCAACCAAAGCGCCGCTGACAAAACAGCCGGTGCAGTATTGCGCCCGGCTGGCTCAATCAAAATCGCGCCGGGATCGATGCCGATTTCCGAAAGCTGCTCGGTCACAATGAAGCGGAAATCAGAGTTGGTCAGCACCATCGGTGCGGAAAAACCTTTGCCAGATAGGCGCTGAGCTGAGGCTTGAAAAAGGGAGGTATCCCCAACCAAAGCCGAGA
>NZ_CYTO01000009.1:28154-108104 GCF_001458335.1 Cognatishimia activa | reverse complement strand
TGAACCGCCACAGAGTAAAACAGGGGTGATCATTGCTTCTTAACTTTCTTCAACCGCTCTTGCCGAAATTATATCAAAGCCTTTGAAATTTTGACGTCATAAATGTGGTTTCCTCAAGTCAAACCCCATTGGCTAACAGTCAGAACCTTCACCCATTCGTGGTAAACAAATCGCTAACGAAGACATGCGATTAGCCGCATTTGCTGTAATCACAGCTGCGGCATGTCATGCAGCCTTCGACCATCATCAAATCATATTCACCACAGGACGGGCATGGCTTGCCTTTGGGCGCTTCGCCAACCACCAGAGCTTCCGCATGAGGATCGGACTTCAGCCCCTTCCCTTCGCCTTCAATAAAGCCAATGGCGATCATGTGTTTTTCGATCACGCCGCCGATTGCGGCCAAGATGGACGGAATGTACTTGCCTTCCATCCAAGCGCCCCCACGTGGGTCAAATACAGCTTTCAGTTCTTCAACAACGAAACTGACATCCCCGCCACGCCGGAACACCGCAGAAATCATTCGGGTCAGCGCCAAGGTCCAAGCGTAATGCTCCATGTTTTTGGAGTTGATAAACACCTCAAAAGGTCGGCGATGACCGTTGATCACCACGTCATTCACGGTGAGGTAAATCGCGTGTTCGCTGTCCGGCCACTTCAGCTTATAGGTTGCCCCTTCCAGCGTTGCCGGACGGTCCAGCGGTTCTGCCATATAGATGACCTCGCCGGTGTCAGCGACGGCATCCGCCGGCTTCTCACCGGGCGCATCTTCAGAGTTTTCTGAAACGGTCAAAACAGAGCCCGTAATGTCGTTTGGCCGATATGTGGTGCAACCTTTGCAACCTGTGTCCCAGGCCTGCATGTAGACGTCTTTAAAGGCATCAAAACTGATTTCTTCTGGGCAATTGATGGTCTTGGAAATCGAGCTATCAATCCATTTCTGCGCTGCGGCCTGCATACGCACGTGATCTTCCGGTGCTAGAGTTTGTGCGTTCACAAAATGGTCTGGAAGCGCTTTGTCGCCGAACTTTTCGCGCCACAATTTTACAGCATAATCAACCACTTCCTCTTCGGTGCGCGATCCATCTTTCTGCAGCACTTTGCGCGTATAGGCATAGGCAAAGACCGGCTCGATGCCAGAAGACACATTGCCCGCATAGAGGCTGATCGTCCCGGTTGGCGCGATCGACGTCAGCAGGGCGTTGCGAATACCGTGTTTGCGAATGTCGGCTTTCAGATCCTCATCTAGATGCTGAACCATGCCACCATCGACATACTGATCCGCGTCAAACAGAGGAAATGCACCTTTCTCCTTCGCCAACTCCATAGACGCCCGATAAGCCGCCTCGGCGATGGCCTTCATCCACGCTTCGGTCTGGGCTGCGGCCTCTTCGCCGCCATAGCGCAAGCCAAGCATCAAAAGCGCATCCGCAAGCCCTGTGACACCCAACCCAATCCGACGTTTGGCTTGTGCTTCTTGGGCTTGCGCCTCCAGCGGGAACTTTGAGGCATCCACCACATTGTCCATCATCCGCACGGCGGTTGTCACAAGCTCTGACAAGGCTGCTTTATCCAGTTTTGCGGCCTTCTCAAAGGGATCCGCAACCAAGCGCGCAAGATTAATCGAGCCAAGCAAACAGGCCCCATAGGGTGGTAACGGTTGCTCACCACAGGGGTTGGTTGCCGCGATCTCTTCCACATAATGCAGGTTGTTGGCCGCATTGATGCGATCAATGAAAATCACGCCGGGCTCCGCCTGATCATAGGTATTGCGCATGATCTTGTTCCAAAGATCGCGCGCCTCCACCGTGTGGTAGACCTTGCCATCAAAGACCAGCTCCCAAGGCCCATCCGCCTTGACCGCTTCCATGAAGGCATCTGTGACCAGCACCGACATGTTAAACATGCGCAGGCGCGCTGGATCAGACTTTGCGGTGATAAAGGCTTCGATATCAGGGTGATCACAGCGCATGGTCGCCATCATGGCGCCGCGACGAGAGCCCGCAGACATGATCGTGCGACACATGGCGTCCCACACATCCATGAAAGACAAAGGCCCCGAGGCATCAGCGGCGACACCTTTAACGTCCGCGCCATTGGGACGAATGGTTGAGAAATCATATCCGATCCCCCCGCCCTGCTGCATGGTCAAAGCGGCCTCTTTGAGCATGTCAAAAATGCCAGCCATATTGTCCGGGATCGTTCCCATGACAAAACAGTTAAACAAGGTAACTTTGCGTGCTGTCCCTGCCCCCGCGGTAATGCGCCCGGCGGGCAGGTATTTGAAATCCTCAAGGGCCGCGTAGAACTTCTCTTCCCAAGCGGCTGGGTCTTTTTCAACTTTCGCCAAATCCCGCACGATCCGCCGCCAAGTATCCTCGACGCTTTGATCAATCGGTGTGCCATCCGCTTCCTTGAAACGGTATTTCATATCCCAAATAGACTCAGCAATCGCTGCTGCAAATCGGCTCATGACACCCCTCAGGTTCTGGCATTTCTGTTGACGCGCGATGGCTGCAGGGGCTTGATCCCCCCTACAGAGGCTCTATCCTTATAGCACAACCCATATGACAAAAGAACACGCGCGAAGGCGGCGCGGACTGGGACCCAAGTAATACGCAATGGCAGCACTTCATCTCGTCAAACTCAGCGTCGGCACAGAAACCGTCGATGGCTTAGAGCAATGGCAGCAATTACGCCGCCTAGACTTCCGCGATGGCTGCTCGCGCCATGTGACCCGCATGTGGCCCAAACGCGAAGCGGAGCTCCTCAAAGGCGGCTCTATGTATTGGGTCATCAAAGGCTCCATTCAAGCACGCCAAGAGATTGCAGGCTTTGAAGAAGTCATTGGCGGAGACGGTATCCGGCGTTGCGCGATCGTGCTCAAACCAGACCTCATCCGCACCCAACCAGCCTTGCGCCGCCCCTTTCAAGGCTGGCGTTATCTGAAAGCAGAAGACGCCCCAATGGATCTGCCGAAAGGCCGGGAAAGCGAAGAGCCGCTGCCAACGGAACTGGCAACGGCTCTTGCGGAGATCGGGGTCTTATAGGCATTCTTTTTGGCTCAAATATCCTGGGGTGAAGGCGCATAGCGCCGAGGGGCAAAGCCCCTGCAATTCAACAAGTGGCGAAGCCCTTAAAGCTTACCTCCCAGATAAAGGTCCAAATCCTCCAACCGATCCCGCCCCCAAAACATCTGATCATTGTCCACAATGTAAAACGGCGCGCCAAAGGCCCCGGCGTCCACCGCCTCATCTAGATTGCGCGCGTAGGTTTCCGCGCCTTCCAGCAATCCACTATCGCGAGCGAGGGATCAAACCCAGCAGCGGTCAGGCAGTCCCGGATCACGTCATCTTGGGCAATGTCACGTTCTTCGGCCCAGACCGCGCGGGTGAACCCATGGGCCAAGGCTCCCAAATCGCCCCCGCCCGCATTTTGCGCAGCGATAAAAGCGTAAGAGGACGGTGCCATATTGGTCGGCCAATAGGCAGGCTGCAGGTTCAAAGGCATACCAACTTTCTTCGCACTGCGCGCCATATCTTGCAGCCGATACTTCTGGCGGTTGCGGTGACGCTCTTTTGGAGGAATGCCACCGGTACGACCAAACAGCGCCATAATGTCAAATGGCTTATAGGCAATTGTCGCACCATGCTTTGCGGCAATTTCCTCCAGCCCCGTCCCTGCCAAGTAGGTGTAAGGCGAAATCGTTGCAAAATAGTAGTCGATATGAGCCATGAAAACCTCGAAAGTGTTAGCTTTGCTTTGCGTCAAGCTTACAGCGTGTTAGAGCGAGCGCAACGTCACGAATCTGTCATCTTGCGAACCGGGGATCTTTGCAAATGCCAACCACCATGGAACCTAAACTCATCACAGGCAACGCCAATAAACCATTGGCACAAGCAATCGCACGTCGGATGACCATTCACCGCAATTTGGGATTGGTTGAAGCCCGCGTAGAGCGCTTTAACGACGGCGAGATTTTCGTCGAAGTTTTTGAGAATGTGCGCGGCGAAGACATGTTTATCATTCAGCCGACATCAAATCCGGCAAATGACAACCTGATGGAACTTCTGATCATGGCCGACGCACTGCGTCGGTCTTCTGCTAAGCGGATCACGGCAGTCATTCCCTACTTCGGCTACGCGCGCCAAGACCGCCGCGCTAAGGCTCGCACACCAATCTCCGCAAAGCTTGTCGCCAACATGCTGGTGGAAGCTGGGGTGGAACGGGTTCTGACAATGGATCTGCACGCAGCGCAAATCCAAGGCTTCTTCGATATTCCAGTCGACAACCTCTATGCGTCACCGATTTTTGCTTTGGACATCAAAGAGCAATTCAAAGGCAACATGGAAGACATTATGGTTGTCTCTCCTGACGTAGGCGGCGTGGCCCGTGCGCGCGAATTGGCCAAGCGGATCAATGCGCCCCTTTCCATCGTAGACAAACGGCGTGAAAAACCGGGCGAAGTCGCAGAAATGACCGTGATCGGCGACGTGACCGGCAAGAAATGCCTGATCGTGGACGACATGTGCGACACAGCTGGCACGCTCTGCAAAGCCGCCGAGGTGTTGCTGGAACATGGCGCGACAGAAGTGCACGCTTATATTTCTCACGGCGTTATGTCCGGCCCTGCAGTGGAGCGTGTGACAAATTCTGTTATGAAATCCTTGGTCATCACAGACACAATCCAGCCCACTGGCCCTGTTGCGAACGCGCCAAACATCCGCGTTCTGCCAACCGCTCCGGTGTTTGCCCACGCCATCATGAACATCTGGAACGGCGCTTCTGTTTCTTCTCTGTTTGAAACGGAAACTCTGGAAGGCGCGTATGAGGGGCTGCTGAAGTAATTCAGGCCCTGCCTTCATGCATGACAGCGATGAGGCCGCCGCGGCGGCCTTTCAAATTGGATACTGGTCGCCCCAGACCTTTGGGGCGTCTTTCATCAACAAGCGCTGCTGCAACGCGTCCAACTCTTTCAGAGCGTCGGCCTTGTTGCCTGTCCGACGGATGGCTTTCTCATAAGCCTGTTTGGCAGACTTTGCGCCCCATGGCAGCATCGCAGAAGATAACCAATTGCGCAGCTCTGCCGGCAGCAAGTCGTAGTCACGCATTGGATTGGTCGGATGCCGCTTACTTCTCAGACTGGTGTTTCCACGATTTCTGGACATGAGGATCCCGTCTAACTGTTCCGGCACACTGTTACGTTATAACGTAACTGTGTTCAACCTGACAATTTTTAGGCAGTTAGTGCGAATGAGCCCAAGAAACCGTTGAAATTCACGACCCAGAATTGCTGCGCCGCAGCATTATGGTAACTTGGCGATGTGTGAACAAAAATCGTCGGAGCTACCCCATGGTTCAATGTATGACCCCTGATCAAATGCAATTCTTCGCCAGCCTTTTGGGAGACATCGTCTCCACAGTCGGCGAAAATCATAATTTCGTCTTGATTAATGCCGAGGCCGGACCGGTCTACTGGCAATATCTGGAAAACATGTACTGCATGGTCAAAAAGGTTACCTTGTAAGGCCCCTGACTGCAGCCCTAAGGCACGTCCCAGCTATCTTCGTCATCGATCTCACCAAAGGCGATCCAATTTAAGCGGACACGTGCAATCTGACTGTCCTGCCAAGTTCGGAAGACCAGATCAAAACCATATTCTGTCACCTTCTCGGCGGCGATGTCTGCGCGGATGTTGCTGCCGTTGGAGACGTCCCAAAGGGACAAGGCCACTTGCACGACAGGTTTGTCCAAGAAGTTCTCTGAGAAATTGATGTGCTGGCGCCGCTCCCGCGGCCCCTTCCCGGTCCACATGTCACCGCCATTCTCAAAGTCGGAAAACAATTGGTGTTCCCCTTGGTCGATCCCAAGAGTGCGTCCGCGCATCTTTCTCATCGTTCATCCCCTAAACGTGCTGAAACGTTACAACTTTTAAGGAAGGCTTTTCAAACGAAAACAGGCCCCGCGGGTTTCGCGAGGCCTGTTTAAGGTTAATTTTGACGCTTATCAGACGTTCAGTGCTGCGCGCAGCGCTTCCATGTCTGCCAGAGCTTTTGCAGCGGCGTCTTTGTTTTCCGCTGCTGCGTTCTCTGCGGCATCTTTCGCAGTGGCGATCAGCTCATCCATATCAGCAGCCGTAATGTCCGCTGTCGGGATCGCTTTTTCCGCCAGCACAGAGGTGCCTTCTGCGTTGATCTCAGCAAAGCCACCGGTCACCGCATAGCTGCTGGTGCCGTCTGGGCCTTCTACGGTCAGAACACCTGGGCGCAAAGTGGTGATGGTTGGGGCATGATCAGGCATTGCTGTCATGTCGCCATCCGCACCAGGGATTTGCACGGCAGAGGCTTGCAAAGAGGCAAGCGCACGTTCTGGGCTCACCAGATCGAATTGCATTGTAGTAGCCATTGGGGCCTCCTTTCAGGAAGTCGGCACCCTGTAAGGGTGCCAACCTATCCGTTCTTAGGCGGCTTCCGCAGCCATTTTCTCGGCTTTTGCGATCACTTCGTCGATGCCGCCAACCATGTAGAAGGCGCCTTCTGGCAAGTGGTCGTATTCGCCAGCCACAACAGCTTTGAAAGACGAGATGGTGTCTTCCAGAGGAACCTGAACACCGTCAGAACCTGTGAAGACTTTCGCAACGTCAAACGGCTGAGACAAGAAACGCTGGATCTTACGCGCACGCGCAACGGTCAGCTTATCTTCTTCAGACAGTTCGTCCATGCCGAGGATCGCAATGATGTCTTGCAGGGACTTATAACGCTGCAGGATCTGCTGAACGTCAGACGCAACCGCATAGTGCTCTTCACCAACAACCGCTGGGTCCATCAAACGAGAGGAGGAGTCCAGTGGGTCAACCGCTGGGTAGATGCCCAGCTCAGAGATCGCACGGTTAAGAACGGTTGTCGCGTCCAAGTGAGCAAAGGTTGTCGCTGGCGCAGGGTCGGTAAGGTCGTCCGCTGGAACGTAAACCGCTTGGATCGACGTGATCGAGCCGTTCTTTGTGGACGTAATACGTTCCTGCATCGCACCCATGTCTGTCGCCAGTGTTGGCTGGTAGCCCACCGCGGAAGGAATACGACCCAGAAGCGCGGACACCTCGGAACCCGCTTGCGTAAAGCGGAAGATGTTGTCCACGAAGAACAGAACGTCGGTACCGGATTGGTCACGGAACTGTTCCGCCAGTGTCAGACCTGTCAGAGCAACACGCGCACGCGCACCTGGAGGTTCGTTCATCTGACCGTAAACCAGAGCCACCTGAGATTCTTCCAGGTTGTCAGGCTTAATAACGTTGGATTCGATCATCTCGTGGTACAGGTCGTTACCTTCACGAGTACGTTCGCCAACACCCGCGAATACGGAGAAGCCAGAGTGTACTTTCGCGATGTTGTTGATCAGTTCCATGATCAGAACTGTCTTACCAACACCCGCACCACCGAACAGACCAATTTTACCACCCTTCGCGTATGGCGCGAGAAGGTCGATAACTTTGATGCCTGTTACCAGAACTTCGGATTCTGTGGACTGCTCTGCGAACTCAGGCGCAGGCTGGTGGATCGCACGGGATTCAGCCGCCTTGATCGGCGCGCCTTCGTCCACTGGCTCACCCACAACGTTCAGGATGCGGCCCAGAGTTGCGTTGCCCACTGGAACGGTGATCGGAGCACCAGTGTCAGTCACTGGCGCGCCACGTACGAGACCTTCGGTCGCGTCCATCGCGATACAGCGAACTGTGTTTTCACCAAGGTGCTGGGATACTTCCAGAACCAGTTTCTTACCGTTGTTGTCGGTGTCCAGCGCGTTGAGGATTTCCGGCAGGGAATCTTCGAACTGAACGTCCACAACGGCGCCAATCACCTGCGTGACTTTGCCTTTTGCGTTTGCCATGTTTCGGTCTCCGGTCTTAGAGCGCCTCAGCGCCCGAGATAATTTCAATAAGCTCGTTGGTAATGACGGCCTGACGTGAGCGGTTAAACTCGATTGTCAGTTGGTCGATCATATCGCCCGCGTTCCGGGTTGCGTTGTCCATTGCGGACATCCGCGCACCTTGTTCGGACGCGCCGTTTTCCAGCAGAGCAGCAAAGATTTGCGTTGCGACGCCGCGCGGCAGCAGGTCAGCCAGGATGGCCTCTTCGCTTGGCTCGTAGTCGTAAAGCGTTGTTGCGCCCTCATCCTCAGCAGTGTCGAAAGCTGCTGGAATAATTTGCTGTGCCGTAGGGATCTGGGTCACAACGTTTTGGAACTTCGCGTAGAAGATCGTTGCAACATCAAATTCACCGCCGTCAAAGCGGGCCAGCAGATCACGTGCAATCTCTTGCGCGTTCTCATAGCCGATCCGTTTCACTTCGGTCAGGTCCACATGACCTACGAAAGCGTCGCCCAGATCACGTTTGATTGCGTCACGACCTTTTTTACCAACAGTCAGAACCTTTACGGTTTTGCCTGCGGCTTTCAGTTCTTCCGCTTTCGCACGCGCCAGCTTGGCGATGTTCGAGTTAAAGCCGCCGCACAGACCACGCTCTGCTGTCATCACCACCAACAGGTGGGTCTGATCAGAGCCGGTGCCCGACAGAAGCTTTGGTGCAGAGTCAGAGCCACCGACAGAGGCCGCCAGCCCACCCAGAACGGCGTTGAACCGTTCTGTGTATGGACGAGAAGCTTCTGCAGCGTCCTGGGCGCGGCGAAGTTTCGCCGCGGCCACCATCTGCATGGCTTTTGTGATCTTCCGAGTGTTTTTCACACTCTCGATCCTGTTTTTGAGGTCCTTCAGACTAGGCATGGTCCGAACCCCTTATGCGAAGTCAGCTGCGAATTCGTCGAGCGCTGCTTTCACTTTATCTGCGGCTTCACCTTTGATCTTAGGATCTTCGTCGGTGATCCACTGCAGCAGGTCTGCGTGCTTACCGCGCAGGTGTGCCAGCAGAGCTGCCTCATAGCGGCCAACGTCTTTTACGTCGACTTTGTCGAGGTAGCCGTTGGTGCCTGCGAAGATAACGCAAACGATCTCAGAGTTGGTCAGCGGCGAGTATTGCGCCTGCTTCATCAGTTCTGTCAGACGTGCACCACGGTTCAGCAGCTGTTGTGTTGCCGCGTCCAGGTCGGAACCGAACTGAGCAAACGCCGCCATCTCACGGTACTGAGCCAGAGACAGTTTAACTGGACCCGCAACCGAAGACATCGCTTTGGTTTGTGCAGAGGAACCAACACGGGAAACAGACAGACCAGTGTTCACCGCTGGGCGGATACCTTGGTAGAAGAGTTCTGTTTCAAGGAAGATCTGACCGTCGGTGATGGAGATCACGTTGGTTGGAATAAACGCAGAAACGTCACCACCTTGGGTTTCGATAACTGGCAGAGCAGTCAAGGAACCGGAACCGTAGTCTTCGTTCAGCTTCGCGGAACGCTCAAGCAGACGGGAGTGAAGGTAGAAAACGTCACCTGGATACGCTTCACGGCCCGGTGGGCGACGCAGAAGCAGGGACATCTGACGATAAGCAACCGCTTGTTTGGAAAGGTCATCATAGATGATCAGAGCGTGCTTGCCGTTGTCACGGAAGTATTCCGCCATCGCAGTCGCCGCATATGGTGCGAGGAACTGCATAGGTGCTGGGTCAGACGCAGTCGCTGCCACAACGATGGAGTATTCAATCGCGCCGGACTCTTCCAGTTTCTTAACCAGCTGAGCAACTGTGGAACGCTTCTGACCAACCGCTACGTAGACGCAGTACAGTTTCTTGGACTCATCGTCGCCTGCTGCTTCGTTGTAGGATTTCTGGTTCAGGATGGTGTCCAGAGCAATCGCTGTTTTACCAGTCTGACGGTCACCAATGATAAGCTCACGCTGGCCACGGCCAACTGGGATCATCGCGTCAACGGACTTCAGGCCAGTCGCCATTGGTTCGTGAACGGATTTACGTGGAATGATGCCTGGCGCCTTAACGTCTGCAACACCGCGGTTTGCAGATTTGATCGGGCCTTTGCCATCCACTGGGTTACCCAGACCGTCAACAACGCGGCCCAGCAGTTCAGGACCCACTGGCACGTCAACGATAGAGTTGGTGCGCTTAACAGTGTCGCCTTCTTTAATGTCACGGTCGGAACCGAAGATAACAACACCGACGTTGTCGCTTTCCAGGTTCAGGGCCATGCCCATGATACCACCTGGGAATTCGACCATCTCACCGGCTTGAACGTTGTCCAGACCATAGACCCGGGCGATACCGTCACCAACGGAAAGCACGCGGCCTACCTCAGCGACTTCGGCTTCCTGACCAAAGTTCTTAATCTGGTCTTTCAGGATCGCCGAAATTTCGGCAGCTTGGATACCCATTTATCCGACCTCTTTCATTGCATTTTGAAGGGAGCTGAGCTTGGAGCGGATCGACGTGTCGATCATCTTCGAGCCCACCTTAACGACAAGACCGCCAATAAGAGACTTATCGACGGTCGCATTGATTTTTACATCCTGGCCAACACGCGCTTTCAGCGTCTTTGCCAATTTGTCCGCTTGGGTCTTGGTCAGCGCCTTGGCAGAGACGACCTCTGCTGTCACTTCGCCTTTGTCCTCAGCGATCAGAGCGCGCAGGGCGTCGATCAGCTGTGGCAGCACGAAGAGGCGACGGTTTTCAGCCATCAGACCCAGTGTGTTGGTAAGCACCGCATCTAGACCCATCTTTTTCGCAATCGCAGAGATCGCTTCGCCTTGTGCGGCGCGGGTCACAACTGGAGAGTTGATCAGATCACGAAGATCAGAGCTGTCATCCAATGCGGAGGTTAGATCATCAAGGCTTTTCTCGAGTTTCGAGACTGCCTTGGACTCTTTCGCGATCTCAAAGACCGCAGTGGCATAGCGCGCAGCGATGCCTTGCGAAATCGAAGCTGGTTCGGACACGTCCACCCTTCCGAATTTTAGGCCCCAGATTACCAAACAGGTTCGGCTTCCGAGGACGTTGCTGGTTCCGGTCAAGAACGAAACCGTAAATTTCAGCCGGGGGTGTAACAGAGCTGACCCGTGCTATCAACATTGTTCGTAAAGGCATACCGTTCCTAAAAACGCCATGTTTTTAAGGCCTTGCGGCACTTGCGACCCTTTTTCTCAGATTCCTGATAAAAAATTCACAAAGAAATAGGCAAATTTACCGATTCCTTGCGATTCAAACCATCGGAACTGGCTTCTATATTGGTGCGTTTTCCAAACCAATTCAGATTATTTGGTTTACATCATCGGCAAATGCCTAAATTGGCGCCACTTCTGGTTTCGGCGCAAGAATCTCTAACGGCTTGCGAACCGTGGCCCGAACCCCTCCAGACGGGGCATGAATACGCTTACTCGCTTCCAGCATTAACACGCCGCCCGAAATCACTGGTGAAAGCATTTTACCGGTTTTCTCGCAAAGTTTTGCAGTCTTGCGCCAGAACCGTTTGTGGCTCGGTGGCTGATAAAGCGTGGTGCGGCTGCGTTCGGGCATGAAACCGTGATGGCGCAATTGGGCCTCAAGCTGTCCCGCGGAATATGGACGACCAAATCCGAAAGGCGTGTTGTCCGAGCGGCACCACATGCCGGAACGATGCGGAACAACAAAGATCGCCCTTCCGCCGGGCCCAAGGACGCGAAACGCTTCATCCAGCAAATCTGTCGGCCGTTCGCAGTTCTCCAACCCATGCATCATGATAAGCCGATCGACGCGACCGGTTTCCAAAGGCCAAAGCGTTTCTTCCGCCAGAACTGAGACATTGGGTTGCCCCATCGGCCACGGCATCACGCCTTGCGGTGCGGGCATCAGCCCAATAACACGCCGCGCTTCGGGCAAATATGGCCTGAGGAGCGGCACAGCAAAACCAAAACCAACCATGGTTTGGCCCTTTGCCTCGGGCCACATCGTGCGCAATTCATCGCGCACCGCTTTTTGCGCCGCACGGCCCAACATGCTGCGGTAATAGAAATTCCGAAGGTCTTTTACATCGAGATGCATCGCGCCTGCTGGTTAGGTAACCCATGGTGACCCTAACATAATGGGTTTTCATGTCGATAAAACTATCATCTAATGACGAAAAGAAAGATATCGCGCTCTCTGTTACGCCTTAGATAAATGGCGGTCACAAGAGCAATAATTTGGAGGCGTTATGCCGTTGGAAATCATCACCGTCCCCTGCTTATCGGACAACTACGCTTATATCCTGCACGCGCCACTTACTGGGCTGACAGCGTTGGTGGACGCCCCAGAAGCGGGTCCGATTATCGCGGAGCTGGACAAGCGCGGCTGGACATTGGACTTCATCCTATTGACCCACCACCACGATGATCACATCGATGGTGTCCCCGAGCTACGTGCAAAATATGGAACCACGGTCATAGGAGCCGAAGCTGATGCACATCGGCTACCCGATCTTGATATGGCCGTGAAACATGGCTCGCTCTTCTCTTTGGGGAACGTAGAAGTAAAGGTCATCGACGTACCAGGCCATACGATCGGACATGTCGCGTTCTACATCCCTGCGGCCAAAGCCCTGTTCTCTGCAGACAGTCTTATGGCGCTCGGCTGCGGCCGGTTGTTTGAAGGCACACCAGCGCAGATGCTGGAGACCATGGAGGTTCTTGCCACCCTACCCGAAGACACGCTTGTCTATTCAGGCCATGAATACACCACGACAAATGCCGCGTTTGCGTTGACGGTTGACCCAAACAATGCCGACCTGCAGGCTCGGGTCGCGGACACCAAAGCCAAGCGCGACCGGGATGAGCCAACCGTTCCATCACTTTTGTCGCTGGAAAAAAAGACCAACCCGTTCATGCGTTCCTCAACAACCGGCATTCGCGCCACTTTAGGCATGGAGAACGCGTCAGATCTCGAGGTCTTCACCGAGGTCCGGTTAAAGCGGAATCAATTCTAATTTATCCAACTACCCATTGGGGTTATTGCCAAGCGGCAGCGCTTCTGTCAGGCTGGTGACATACAAGATAGTGTGTCGCCGCACCAGCGCCGCCGCTAGTCTTAAGACATTCTAATTTTTGACCATGTTACAGCCCATGTTTCAGTCGAGTCACGATTTAGATGTCAAAAGTGAGCGGAAAATGCCGAAAAGGCCTTGAAGCGGGGCGCGGTTCGACCAAACTTTAAGACTATCAGGCCATGGTCTCTTTATAGGCGCTGCAGTTCGCTAAGCCTTTAAGAAACCCCCAGTTGGAAGGAGTCCGAGCAGTGCCTTCATTTTCTAAGACCCTGGAGCAAGCGATCCACACCGCTTTGGCGGAAGCCAATGAGCGGCGTCATGAATTCGCAACGCTTGAACATTTGCTGCTAGCCCTTCTGGACGAACCGGACGCTCTGCGCGTGATGCGCGCTTGCTCTGTCGAAGTCGAAGAGCTGCGCCAAACCCTACTAGAGTTTATCGAAGAAGACCTGTCCAACTTGGTTGTCGACATTGAAGGCTCGGAAGCGGTTCCCACTGCTGCCTTCCAGCGTGTTATTCAACGCGCCGCAATCCACGTACAGTCTTCTGGCCGCACAGAAGTGACCGGCGCCAACGTTCTGGTTGCAATCTTTGCCGAGCGGGAAAGCAACGCGGTCTACTTCCTGCAAGAACAAGACATGACCCGCTATGACGCGGTGAATTACATCGCCCATGGGGTCGCCAAGGACCCCGCTTACGGCGAAAACCGATCTGTCTCTGGCGCGGATGATGAAGAAGAAGACGCCGCAACGGGCTCCGCTCAACCCGCTGGGGAAGAGAAGAAAGAAAGCGCGCTCGCGAAATACTGTGTTGATCTGAACACCAAAGCTGCAAAAGGCGATGTTGACCCGCTGATCGGCCGCGACCACGAAGTCGAGCGCTGTATCCAGGTTCTGTGCCGCCGCCGCAAGAACAACCCACTGCTGGTCGGTGATCCAGGCGTTGGTAAAACCGCGATTGCAGAAGGCCTCGCCCTGCGCATCGTGAATGGTGAAACACCAGAGGTCCTGTCTGGCACTACCATCTTCTCACTCGATATGGGCGCACTGCTTGCGGGAACCCGCTACCGTGGTGATTTTGAAGAACGCCTGAAGGCCGTTGTGACCGAGTTGGAGGACCATCCAGACTCTGTTCTGTTCATTGATGAAATCCACACAGTGATCGGTGCGGGCGCAACGTCTGGCGGCGCAATGGATGCCTCCAACCTGCTGAAACCTGCCTTGCAGGGCGGCAAGCTCCGTACCATGGGGTCGACCACCTACAAAGAGTTCCGCCAGCACTTTGAAAAAGACCGCGCCCTGTCCCGTCGCTTCCAAAAGATCGACGTGAACGAGCCGTCTGTGCCGGACACAATCAAGATCCTGAAAGGCTTGAAAGAGCATTTCGAGAACCACCACAGCGTCAAATACACCGCTGATGCGATCAAAACCGCTGTGGAACTGTCTGCGCGTTATATCAACGACCGCAAACTGCCCGACAAAGCCATCGACGTGATCGATGAAGCGGGTGCCGCTCAGCATCTGGTCGCAGCTTCCAAGCGGCGCAAAACCATCGGCACCAAAGAAATCGAAGCGGTTGTCGCGAAAATCGCGCGCATCCCGCCGAAGAACGTCTCCAAGGACGATGCAGAGGTTCTGAAAGATCTAGAGAAAACGCTGAAACGCGTGGTCTTTGGTCAAGATAATGCCATCGAGGCGCTGTCCTCAGCGATCAAACTGGCGCGTGCCGGTCTGCGTGAACCTGAAAAGCCCATCGGCAACTATCTCTTCGCCGGACCAACCGGTGTGGGTAAAACCGAGGTGGCAAAACAGCTTGCCAGCACCTTGGGTGTGGAGCTCCTGCGCTTTGACATGTCGGAATACATGGAGAAACACGCGGTTTCCCGTCTGATCGGTGCCCCTCCAGGCTATGTGGGCTTTGACCAAGGTGGTCAGCTGACCGATGGCGTTGACCAGCATCCACACTGTGTGTTGTTGCTCGATGAAATCGAGAAAGCGCACCCGGATGTGTACAACATTCTGCTGCAGGTGATGGACCACGGCTCACTGACGGATCACAACGGTCGTACCGTTGATTTCCGCAACGTGATCCTGATCATGACCTCAAACGCTGGTGCCACAGAACAAGCGAAAGCTGCGATTGGTTTCGGTCGAGATCGTCGCGAAGGCGAAGACACTGCTGCAATCGAGCGCACCTTCACGCCGGAATTCCGCAACCGTCTGGATGCGGTGATTTCCTTCGCGCCACTGGGCAAAGAGGTGATCCTGCAGGTCGTCGAAAAGTTCGTGCTGCAGCTTGAGGCTCAGTTGATGGACCGCAACGTTCATATTGAACTGACCCGCAAAGCGGCGGAATGGCTGTCTGATAAGGGCTATGACGACAAAATGGGCGCCCGTCCATTGGGTCGCGTGATCCAAGAACACATCAAGAAGCCGCTGGCGGAAGAGCTGCTCTTTGGCAAGCTCGCTAAGGGCGGCATTGTAAAAGTGACCGTCAAAGATGGTGAGCTGTTCTTGAAGCTCGACGGCCCGGACAAACCGCAGATCACGGGCAAGAAAAAGCCACCGCTGCTGACAGCGGAGTGATCCTAAACAACCTTAAAAAAAGCCCCGCAGACTGCGGGGCTTTTTCTTTGTCCCGCTCGCACAGGATCACTTCTCGGTAAACTTCAACTCGATCCGGCGGTTCTTGGCGCGGGCTTCACGGGTGCTGGCTGGATCAAGCGGTTGATATTCGCCAAAGCCGTTTGCGGATAGACGGTTTGGCGGCAACCCAAGATCGCTTGCCATAAAGCGCACAACCGACAACGCGCGTGCTTGGCTCAATTCCCAGTTATCCCTGAACTGCGCACCATTGATCAGCGGGATGTTATCTGTGTGGCCATCGACTTGAAGAACCCAGTCGATCTCGGGCGGGATCTCATCGGCCACGTCCTGCAACAACTGAGCGATACCAGCGATTTGCTGGCGCCCTGCAAAACTCAATTCCGCGCCACCCGGCGGGAAGAGGACCTCAGAGCTAAATACAAACCGGTCGCCAACAATGCGCACACCTTCGCGGTTGCCCAGAAGCGCCCGCATGCGTCCAAAGAACTCAGAACGGTATTGTTCTAGGTTTTGCGCTTCGCTGGCCAGACGCGCCGCTTCCGCTTCAAGCCGAATACGCTCTGCTTCTTCCAACTCGCGACGACGCCTTTCCTCCGCTGCCGCGCGCGCCAGCGCTGCATTCAGATCAGATCCCAATGTCGAAAGCTGCACCTGCGCGGCCGCATCCCGTGCTTTGCTATCATCCAACAAGGCCTGAAGTTCGCCGAGCTGTTGACGCAGTGCCGCCACCTGCTGGTTCAGCAGCGCCGCTTGTTTTTCGCTCTCTGTTGCTTGTGCGCGCGTATCTTCCAAAGTTTCATTGGCAATCGCCAACAATCGCGCGCGCTCTTCCGCTTCTGAGAGTTGCGCAGCCGCAGCCTGTTCGGCTGCAACTTGCGCTGCCAAGGCGGAGGCCAGCTGGCGTTCAATGTCGGCGCGATCCTGATCTGCAGCGGTCTCTGCGGCCAATCGCGCAGCCAGAGCCGCAGCCAATTGCCGCTCAACTTCTTCAAGACGCGCTTGCTGTTGCGCCGCATTGCCTTCGGTGAACTCCAGTCGCGCAGTCAAATCAGAGACCACCTCAGATAGCTGACCGCCCTCTTCTTCGGCCGCTGTCAAAGCCAACAACGCGGCTGCGAGCTTTACATCCAACCCCTCCCGCGCTTGCTCCGCAGCGGCAAGCAAAGTCAATGTCTCCTCGGCACGCTTGCGCTGTTCTTCCAAGGCAAGCGTCATAGCGGTTAGTTCCGCACTGGCGTTCTCAAGCCGTTCACGCAAACTTTCTGCTGCAGCCGCTTCCGCCAAACGCGCCAGTTCTTCTTCGGAAAGTTTTGCTTCTAAATCGTTAACCTGAGCTGCAAGTGCCGCGTTGCTTTCCGCATCAAGCAACGCTTTGGCTTCCATCTCGGCCACCATGGCCTCTAACGCTTCACGCTGTGCCGCGGCGAGCCGTGCAGCTTCAACTTGGTCGTCAATCTCAGTGCGCGCCTGCGCCAGAGCAAGGTTCAGCGCTTCTTGTTCAGTCAGCAGTTGGTCGCGTTGGCTTTCGACATCTGCCAGCGCGCCCGCCACCGTGTCGCGCTCAGAGATCAGAGCCGCGACCTGGGCTTCAAAGCTGGTGATCTGAGTCTGGGCCGTCTCCAGAGCCGCCGCTGTATCGTCGCGCTGCTGTGTCAGGGTTGCAATCAATGCGGCTTGCTGCTGTGCAAATGCTTCTGCGCTAGTCAGGGTCGCGCGCAGGGTTCCCACTTGAGTTTCGAGAGCATCACCACGATCCTGCTCAAGCCCCAACGCCTGTGCCAGCGCGGCCACTTCTAACGAAAGCTCATCCAATTTGCTTTCTTGGCCCGAAATGGTTTCCCGCAAGACGAACTGCACCACCATAAAGATGGTCAGCACAAACATCAGCACCAATAACAGGCCGGTCATCGCATCGACAAAACCAGGCCAAATCGAGGCTTGAAAACGCTGTCCTGTACGGCGGGAAAGCGCCATGGCTTAGCTCTCCTGCTTGGGGTCAGCCTTGAGCTGCTGGCGACGGCGGCGCGGTTGGCTTTGACCACCCAATTGCGTGATCGCATGGGTCAACGCCGCCAAGTCTTTGCGCAACTCTGTCATGCTGTCCTGACGACCTGCGGAAATCTCTTCCAAGATGCGCAGCATTTGAACGTCGATAGAGCGCAAGCGCATACGGCTTTCTGCATCCACATTTTCACCGTGGCCCGCTTCGCGAATGGCTGCAATCAATTGATCTTGACCATCTGCGACCCGATCAAGTGAAGCACTTCCGCCGCCCTGCCCCATCTTGTCAGTCATCAAACGCACCGCCTCTGTCAGGTCCCCGACTTGACCTTCGACACGCGCTCGGCCTGCTTCAGCTTTTGTGAACATGTCTTGGAGCTGATCCATTTGCTCCGCCATATGTTCCAGCACTTCGCCAAGAACATTGGTTTCAACCCCGTGGTCCCCATCTGAACCCGTAAAACCAACGCGGGTGATTGAGCTCAGCCATTCTTCAAGCTCGCGATAAAAGCGGTTTTGGCCATGGCTTGCGAACAGCTCAAGCAGGCCAACCACCAAAGATCCCGCAAGACCCAAAAGCGAGGATGCAAAGGCCACGCCCATGCCGTTCAGCTGACTTTCCAGACCGGTCATCAAGCGGCCAAACACCTCGATACCGCCTTCGCCTTCTTCCGGTGCAAGGCTACGGATGGTCTCAACTACCGCAGGCACCGTGGTGGCGAGGCCATAAAAAGTGCCCAACAGCCCCAAGAAGATCAGCATATTCACGATATAGCGTGTGATCTCACGCGCTTCGTCGATCCGGGTGGCGACCGAGTCCAGAATAGAGCTTGTGGAACTCGCGCTGATCTGTCCTCGCGCGCCACGAGACCGCAACAGAGAAGCCAGTGGCACCAGCAGTTGTGGCGGTTGAAGTTGTTGGTATCCTTCCGCGCTGGTCGCGAAAGCTTTGATCCAACGGGTCGAAGAAATCAGCGAGAAAACCTGCACGAAACAGGCCATAACCCCAACGACGAAGACAAAAACAATGAAGCCATTCAGATAAGGGTTGGCTTCAAAAACCGGGAAAACCCGAGGCAATGCGATGTAGGTCAAAGCTCCGGTCAATGCCAGAACGATCAACATCGAAAAAATCTGTCTTACGGGTTGCGAGAAATGCGGCTCGGCCTCTCGGTCTGGCAGCTCCATTTGGCCAGCTCCTGACGCTGTTATTATTCGCGTTCACCCTAAGGGCGCACAGGCCATGTGCCAAGGTTTATTGCAAAAACTACGCGTTTAAGAGGTGATTTCACGCACCCGTGCCGACAACCAGTCTAACTCTTCATCTTGAATGCCCAGTTCGGACAAATGCGCGGCAGTGTTGTATAGATATTCCGTGTTTGGCCCGCGCCCGCCAACGGCGGTTGAAATCACATTGGCCTGCTCTTCAAGAGACAGATGAATATACTGCACGTGGTTGGGATCAATTACATAGGTTACTGCCGTGACTTCGCGCCCATCCGCCAAGGTCAAAGGCAGCTCTTTTTCCAAATACGCCGATGACACAAGCTCGCGCTCGCGCAGTTCTGCCATAGCTGCATCTTCCGTGCCTTCTTTCACCCGCAAAGCAAGGCCATGACAATGGCCCTCGGCCGCCGCATCAAGTGCAAGGACAAGGCCCGGATGCTCTTCGCTGCCCCGGTGATGAATGGAGGACATGCAAAAGCTGCGATGCCAACCATGCAAAGTGGCAACCGCCTGTTCAGCGACGTCAAAGCCAGGGTTCCACAACAGTGACCCATATCCAAACACCCAAAGTGCCATCTGACGTTCCCATCTAGCCTAATCAATTCCGCGCGTTTAAACACCAAAGCACAGGCAAGGCAAAGGGGCCATTTCATGAGACGTATGACGATCATCGTTTTGGTGGCAGCTTTGGGGTGGTTTGCTTATTGGTTCATTGCTGCCCAAGCAGCAAAGACGGCTTATGAAGCTTGGTTTGAGGATCGCCGCAGCGAAGACTGGCAGGCAGAATACACAGAGCTGCACTTGCGCGGTTTCCCGAACCGGATCGACACGACCTTTGACAATATCCAGCTGGCCGACCCTGATACGGGGATTGCATGGTCCGCGCCGTTTTTTCAGATTTTTGCGCTGAGCTATAAGCCCAACCACCTGATCGCCGTGTGGCCGAACGAGCAGACCCTGTCATCACCGCTGCAAAAAATGCGGATTGCGAGCGACGACATGAAAGCCTCGGTGGTGTTCAATGCAAACACCAGCTTGGCGTTGAACCGCGCTAACTTCGCAACGGAAGCGCTAGAGATCACCTCGGATCTGGATTGGTCGATCTTCGCGCAATCCTTGCTGGTTGCCTTGGCTCAGGACGAAAACGACGACGCGCTCTATCAGTTTGCGTTGCAAGGTCAGGGCGTTGCACCACCGCAAGCCCTACGCACCGCAGCCCTGCCTGAAACCATGAGCGCGCTTGATGTGGATGCCTCTGTTGGATTTGACCGCCCTTGGGATATCCACGCGCTTAACGACCGCCGCCCTCAGCCAAAGTCTATCACCATCCGCAACGCAAAAGCCCAATGGGGCCCGATGCTGATCCAAGCGGTGGGTGAGATGACCACCGATGAGAACCAGTTCCTGAAAGGAGAGCTGACTCTGCGGGCGGAAGAATGGCAGGCCATGATCGATATTGCGCGCGACTCTGGTCAGATCGATCCACTTCTGATCGACGGTGCTCAGCAGATCATGCGACTGTTTTCATCCCTGTCTGGTCCGGGTGAAAACATCGACCTGACGCTCACCTTTAGAGATGGCCGCACGTTTGCAGGCTTCCTGCCCATTGGTATCGCGCCACAACTGGTTCTTCGTTAAGGCGGAGCTTAACGGCAGTAAGGGCCGCCACGATGTTTGGCGATGTCGAAGTGGAAGTGATCTCTGTGCGCGCGGTCTGAGTTAGGCCCCAAAACCGTGCCAAACGGGCCGCAGGCGGACCGGTGCATCTTCTTCAGAATGCGGCCGTATTTCCCTTTGCCCCAGTCGTTCAGGACTGAGATTTGATCACCGTTCTTGAGATGAAACCTTGAGAAATCAATCGCTCGGCCTTTGCCATGCTCGGAAATCTTAGCCCCCGGGCGATGGTTCCGCGTGCGGCAAGAATAGCCCGCAGCAACGCCAAGCTTAACGACACCGCCGCCGGTGCGTCCAACGGCAGGCTCCATGCCCCTTTCGACCCAAGATTTCAGCGCCCGGGCGGCATCACATTCCATGACTGCTGGCGTGGAAAGCGCTATTCCATTGACTGAATAAAGCTTTACCGCATCCCGCACGCCGCAGCCCGCCAGTTTACCCGGAACACGGCCAACGAGCGTGCCTTGCAAGTCGCGATCTTTGCAGATCCGTCCGACTTTGGTGCTGCTCGCGTTTCGTGCGACACCTTTGACGCCAGGCAGTTTTTTTCTAGGTGCAGACACGTTCGCAAAGGTTTGCGGACGGATCACCGGGCGAAGGCTTCGCGCTGGCGCAAAACTTGGAAGAGCGACAGGGAAAACATCTTGCCGCGCCACCGGACGAAGCGATCGATAAGGCGCGTTGGCTTCGGCAACAGTGGTTGCCACGAGGATCAAGGCAAGAACCGAAGCCGCAAACCGCATCAGCTGGCCGATCCGCGCCCAAAGTCCGGCGCATCCGTGTCTTGGCCCGCTTCAATAATGCCACGGCGAATGGCACGGGTCCGGGTGAAATAGTCGTGCAAATGATCACCATCCCCCTGACGAATGGCCCGTTGCAGAGCGAAAAGCTCTTCCGTGAAACGGCCAAGGATCTCAAGGGTTGCGTCTTTGTTGTTCAAAAACACATCCCGCCACATGGTTGGGTCGCTGGCGGCGATCCGGGTGAAATCACGAAAACCGGACGCGGAATATTTGATGACTTCGCTTTCAGAGACGCGGCGCAAGTCGTCCGCGACGCCCACCATCGTGTAAGCAATCAGATGCGGCGTGTGGGAGGTCACGGCCAGCACCAAATCATGGTGATCCGCTTCCATTTCATCCACATTCGAGCCCAGCCCGCGCCAGAACCGTGCCAAGTTATCCGCTGCGGTGCGATCCGTTTCAGCGTCCGTAATCAGCAGGCACCAGCGGTTATCAAACAACTCGGCAAACCCTGACTCTGGTCCCGAATGCTCTGTCCCCGCCAATGGGTGCGCTGGCACGAAATGCACGCCTGTTGGCAAATGCGGTGACACGTCGTCGATCACTTGACGTTTGACGGAACCCACATCAGTAACAGTTGCGCCGGGCTTCAAAGCTGGTGCGATGTCTTTGGCGACCGCCCCCATGACGCCAACAGGGACGCAAAGCACAACCAAATCTGCGTCTTTTACGGCCTCTTGCGCGCTGTCAAAAACCTGATCACACAATCCAATCTTGCGCGCCGTGTCGCGGGTTTCTTGCGAACGCGCATAGCCCGTGACTTCGCCAGCCAATCCGGCGCGTTTCATCCCCCAGAACATGGAAGACGCAATCAAACCCAAACCAATCAGGGCAACACGGCCATAAATCGGCTGGTCCGCAGCGCTCATGCTTTCTGTTCCTTAAAGCTCTTCACGGCGTAAGCTACACGACGACAGCCCGCCTCGTCACCGACAGTGATGCGCAAGCAATTGGGCAGGCCATAACCCGCCACTTTCCGAACAATGACGCCTTCCTTGCGAAGGAACGCATCACACGCATTTGCTTCATCTTCAGAGGCAAACCGCGCCAGAATAAAGTTGGCACAAGATGTATCAGACGGCACGCCAAGTTCCGCCAACGCTTCTGCCAACCACGCGCGAAGCCGTGCGTTATCTGAACGGCACCGCGCCACAAATTCTGTATCACGCACTGCAGCTTCAGCCACTTCCATCTGCATATTGGACAGGTTGAACGGCTGGCGCACGCGATTGAGCACATCAATCAGCTCTTTCGGTCCATAACCCCAACCGACCCGCAAGCCACCTAGCCCGTAGATCTTTGAAAACGTGCGCGTCATGATCACGTTGTCACAGCTATCCACCAGCCCAGCACCGCCATCAAAGCCTTCGACATATTCGGTGTAAGCCCCGTCATGGACCAGAAGGCAGCCCTCGGGCAGACCTTTGGCCAGTCGCGCCATCTCATTGCCACCGATCATGGTACCCGTTGGGTTTGCAGGGTTCGCAATGAACACGATCTTTGTTTTATCCGTGCACGCGTTCAGGATCGCATCGACATCCACCACGCGCTCGCGTTCAGCCACCTTCACCGGCGTCGCCCCGCACGCGTGCGCTAGGATCGGATACATGGAAAACCCGTGCTCGGTGTAGATGATCTCATCCCCCGGTCCGGCAAAGGACTGAGAGATAAACTGCAAAACTTCGTCAGAGCCAACACCACAGATGATCTGATCCGCATTGAGCCCGTGAACTTCGCCAATCGCCCCACGGAGCGCCGCGTGATCAGTTCCCGGATAGCGATGCATGTTCTGGCCAGCCTTGCGGAAGGCTTCTTTGGCAGCATCCCCTGCCCCGTATGGGTTTTCATTGGCGGACAGCTTCACAATATCGCTGACGCCCTCAATGGTTGCCTCACCGCTTTGGTACAAGGCAATTTCCATAATCCCCGGCTGAACGTCGATCTTCGTCATCTTGGCCCCTTTGCTTCGCTCTTGTTCTAGAGCCTCCGCCGGTGGGAGGAAATGGCAATTCGTCGCATAGCACCCCGGGATACGCCAGTTTGCGGCAAAGATAATACACATCGGGGCCGCCATCCGAATTGCGCAAACTGTCTGATCCAAGCACTTCTCTGTCCGCTGCACGCAAGATCGCCAGGTTTCAGGCCGCTACCTTGCACGCAACAAAGGAGAGACCATGGAGTTACACGAACGCTATACCCTCGCCGCTCCAAGATGGCGCGGCATGTTGGAAACCCACGGCTTCCCCGCTGCCTACAGTCACTTGGCAAAGCACGCACCAATGGACAGAGCGCGACATCTGATCGATGTCGGTGCCGGCAGTGGTGCGTTTTCCAAAGCCTATTGCGAGCTGCGTCAAAACCCATTGGAGCATATCTTGCTCGATCAGTCTCAGGCGATGCTGGACCAAGCGGCATCGGATCACCCCAGGGCCAAAACCATTTGCCAGGATTTCCAAGCACTAGAGCAAGACAATCACTATGACATGGTCCTCTGCGCCCATGTGATCGAGCATTGTCCCGGCCCGATAGAAGCATTGGGGCATATTGCGAGGATCACCGCCCCCGGCGGGTGCATTCTATTGGCCGTTTCAAAGCCACATCTCTGCCAGTTCTTCATTTGGCTGAAATGGCGCCATCGCTGGTTCTCAGAGTCAAAAATAAAAGACATAGGGGCGAATGCCGGGCTCGTTCATTGCGCCACAGTCCCATTCCCTTTGGGCGTCCCAGCGCGGGTGTCTCAAGGCTATGTCTTCCAAAAACCGAAAGGATCACTTGCATGCTGATCGCTCATGTCACCATTCAAACCGCAGCAATAGACTTAGAAGACGCGCTTGATGTTTTGCTGTCAGCCGCGCCCGACGTGTACGCGATGCAAGGGTGTCGGATATACCAACCCTTCATCAATCCGCAGACGGATGGCCAAATCATGCTGGTCCAAGAATGGGAAACGACAGACAGCTTTCAGCAGTACCTGGCTTCAAGCAGCTTTAATGACAGCGGCGCAAAACTTGCACCGCTCATGACCGCGGCTCCGATTTCCAAACGCTTTCAAGCAGACCCCATCGCGGATTGATCCGAAACGGGCTAAGCTATCACCATGACATTGCCCGCTGCTTATGCCTTTGTGAAAGACTTTGACCCAGAGCCATCCAAGACCCTGGTCATGGATCGCCACTACCTGCTCTATGCGTCTAAAGGCAGCATGCGGCTTGAGGCCGAAGGGCGCGGTTGGACCCTGCCCCCAGCGCGCGCGGCGCTCATTTGCGCTGGCCGCGAAATCACGGTCACCATGCCTCAGCAACTGTCAGCTTGCTCGGTTCTATTCGACACCGAATTCGTCGATGAACCAAAGACGAGCCTATCGGTATTTGAGATGACTCCCTTGGCAAAAGAGCTGGTCTTGGCCTGCCGCGACTATGGCCCGGACAGCCAGTTGGACGACTACGGTTTGCACTTGTTTAAGCTGCTCGCCGCGAATGTATGGAAGCTGGCTGAAAGCCCTTCCCCCGCAGTTCTGCCCACAGGCCAATCTGACGCGGTCCGCAAGGCATTGGCCTTGACCGAAGCCCGATTAACCGCTGACCCAAACTTTGAGGAAATCGCCAACGCTGTTGCCATGAGTTCACGAACGCTAGCGCGCAGGTTTTCCGACGAATTGGGCATGACTTGGCGACAGGCTCTGCGTCGTCTGCGCATGAACAAAGCCATCGAGGCCCTTGCAGACCCACAACGAGGCATCACCGAAATCGCCTTTTCCGTCGGCTATAACTCATTGTCCGCATTCAATACGGCATTCCGGGACTTCACAGGCATGACACCGACGCAATTCCGATCCAGTTTCTAGCGCCCCTAAGCCGCTGACGGTCATCCTCTGCCCAGAACCGCGCCAAAACCGCGCATTTTGGCCGGAATTTGGGTAATTTGGACTGACCGAATGTTCCAAGCTTCCGTATTGTCTCTATATAGGTCGAGGGATCACGCGACAGGGAAATCATGGAAAAAACACTTTCAAGAATTCAGCAATTTATGCAGATGGAAGCCAGCGCCGGGCTTGTGTTGATGGGGGTCGCCGTCTTGGCGATGCTCTTTGCAAACACCGGGCTTGCAGAGCTTTATACATCTGTTTTGGACACCAATATCCGCGTTGGCATTGGGACCTTTGAAATCTCAAAACCCGCGCTTTTGTGGATCAACGATGGCCTCATGGCGATCTTCTTCTTTTTGATCGGGCTAGAGATCAAACGAGAGGTGTTGCTTGGCGAGCTTTCCAGCTTTGACAAAGCCATCCTGCCCATAATGGCCGCGATCGGCGGCATGGCGGTTCCGGGCCTTGTGTATGTCATGATCAACCTTGGCACACCTGAAAACCTGAACGGCTGGGCGATCCCTGCTGCGACGGACATCGCCTTTGCCTTGGGGGTTTTGGCGCTGTTAGGCAGCCGAGCACCTGTCGCATTGAAAGTCTTCCTGCTGGCGGTTGCCATCATCGATGACCTTGGCGCGATCATCATTATCGCCCTGTTTTATACGTCTGAGCTTTCGACGAACGCGCTGACCTTCTCAATGCTCGGCTTCGCAGGTGCAGTCGTCCTGAACCGAATGGGCATTCAGCGGATCGCCCCCTACATAATCATTGGCGTGATCATGTGGGTGTTCGTTCTCAAGTCAGGCGTACACGCGACACTTGCCGGGGTGCTCATCGCCCTGACCATTCCGCTGAAGGAAAAGAACGGCGAAAAAGCTCTGCTGTATAAGGTCGAGCACGCATTGCACCCTTGGGTCGCCTATATGATCTTGCCGATCTTTGCCTTCGCCAACGCGGGCGTCAGCCTTTCCGGTCTGTCTGTGAGCGACCTCACGCAGCCGCTGACTCTGGGTATCGCCGCTGGCCTGTTCCTTGGCAAACAAATGGGCGTTGTCGCGCTGACATTCATCGGCGTCAAAAGCGGCATTGCGAAATTGCCCGATGGGATCAATTGGTTTCACCTCTACGGTGTCGCTTGCCTGACTGGGATCGGCTTCACCATGAGCTTGTTTGTTGGCTCGCTTGCCTTTGGTGCCGACGAGACCATGAACGCGGTCCGCTTGGGTGTGATCTTTGGGTCTGTCCTGTCTGGACTGCTGGGCTTTGCGGTACTTCGCAGCATGAAGGCGACGCCGGCGACTGACTAGTTCGGTTGATCTAATTAAGCTTTGCCTTTCTCCTTAATTGGAGGAAGGCGCCGCTAAAACAAAACACCGATACTAGCATCGGCCAGCTCATATTCAGTGAAGCCCAAAAACCGCTCTGCGGACTTTTTTGCCGTTCGTTTGTAGACCTCAATCTCGAGCAATTGCTGTCGCCTCAATTGAGAGCAATAACCCCATGGGAAGGTCCACGATGGGAGTGGAACGCGCGGGTGGATCAATGGGGAAATACTCGCCAAAAAGGTCATTGAGGGCGGCGCGTTCTTCAGCGTCGCCCAGCCAAGTGATAACTTTCACCACGTCGTTCATCGAAGAACCAGAGCACTCGAGACATGTCTTAAGGTTCTCAAAAGCCTGCCTTGCCTGACTTTCGAAGTCTTCGCCTGCCTTGGCTCCTGACTTCGGAATAATGCCAGCCTGACCGGATACAAAAATAAAGTCCCCCGCACGGATGGCCGTAGAATACGCGCCGTAAGGCGCCGGCATATCGGGGTGATTGATGACTTGCTTATCCAAAGCGGACCCTTTCTTGCTGTTTCGACAAAATCTACCTCGCGCTATGCTCCCGATCAACCTGAGCACCTTATTTCAATGTCCATCATGGGCTCAAAGCGGACATGCGGCAGCGCGACGAATGCAAAACTATGCACATGATTGCGCTGTCAGCTTAAAGACCAAGAAAACCCGTCTTTCATTGTTCTTCCGCCCCCAAACAAAAAAACCGCGCTGATTTCCCAGCGCGGTTTCTTCGTATTCGAATGTCGGCGAAGATTAGTTCTTCGCGTAGAATTCAACAACCAGGTTTGGTTCCATAACAACTGGGTATGGCACGTCGGACAGGCCCGGTGCGCGTACGAAAGTTGCTGTCATTTTGGAGTGGTCCGCGTCGATGTAGTCAGGCACGTCACGCTCTGGCAATTGAACCGCTTCCAGCAGAACCGCCAGTTGCTTGGAACGATCACGTACAGAGATCACGTCGCCTTCTTTAACACGGTAAGACGCGATGTTCACTTTCTTGCCGTTCACTTCCACGTGGCCGTGGTTCACGAACTGACGCGCCGCAAATACGGTTGGAACGAATTTCGCGCGGTACACAACAGCGTCCAGACGGCGCTCCAGCAGACCGATCAGGTTTTCACCAGTATCGCCTTTTACACGTTCCGCTTCGCCATAGATGCGACGGAATTGTTTCTCGGTCAGGTCGCCGTAGTAACCTTTCAGCTTTTGCTTCGCGCGCAGCTGGATACCGAAGTCGGAAAGTTTGCCTTTACGGCGCTGACCGTGCTGGCCTGGGCCATATTCGCGACGGTTCAGAGGGGACTTAGGACGGCCCCAGATGTTCTCGCCCATGCGGCGATCAATTTTGTACTTGGCAGCAGTTCTCTTAGTCATCTGCTGATCTCCTTCGTTTAGGTTTTCGAAGGGCGTTGTCCTCTTCCCAGATTTGGCTGGGATGACAGGGTTCCTCTTGCGAGGTCCACCAACACCAATGAAAGGCGGCTTATAGAGGCGTTTTGCAGGGAGTCAACGCAGAAAGTGCAGCAAAACTAGTGCTAGTTTCGTTCTGGCGAACTTACTGACACTTTAAGATGGTCGATCATCACACGCACTTTCTGCGGCAGGTATTTTCGGTTTGGATAGAGCAACCAAGCAGCGGTCTCAAATTCGGTTGCGGTACAGAGATGATCAGGAAGGACATCCACCAACCGACCGGCCTCAATATCCTCGCCAACCAACCAATCCGCCAACATGGCAACACCCATGCCGGACAAAGCGGCGTTGCGCAAAACAAGAGCATTGGAAATCCGTAACAAGCCATCCACCGGGACGACGGTCTCGGCACCCTCCCCATCTTTAAATCGCCATTGGTTCGGCACACCCGGCAAAGCAAAGCGCAAGCAATTGTGCCCCATCAAGTCACGCGGGTGCGCAATCGTGCCCGCCGCCCCAAGGTAATCCGCGCTTGCCACAACCCGATAACGGGTTGCCATCAGCTTTGTGGAAATAAGGTCGCCTTTCGGGCTCGGCGAAAGGCGGATGGCAAGATCGATCCCGTGTTCTGCCAGATCCACATTGCGATCATCACTCAGCAGATCCACCGAAATTCCGGGATAGAGATCACGAAACCGCGCCAATGCGGGCACCAACACTTTCTCGCTGAACGCGACCGAAGCGGTCATCCGCAATTGCCCAGCGGGGGTTCTGACCCCTGCTGCGATTTCGTCCTGCGCTGCATCGAGTTCATCCAGCAGCGGCGCGACCCTATGCAAGTAGCGTGCGCCCTCATCTGTCAGGGCAAGACTGCGCGTTGTCCGATGAAAAAGCCGAATGCCGAGCCGCGATTCAAGCGCCGCAAGGCTGCGTGAAATCGAAGATGGGTTAACATCCATCGCCCGAGCCGCCCCGGCGATGCTCCCGTGGCTTTGAACCAAAAGCGCGGTTTTTAGATCTGAAGTCTCCATTCGTGCAAAATATGCATGAACATAAGGCAAAAACAAATGTTTATCCCTAAATGCGCAATCGTTACGAAGGGTTTTGAAACTGCACCCATCTCAGAAAGACATGACGCCATGGAAAATCTTAAGGGCAAAACAGCAATCATCACAGGCGCGAGCCGGGGTATCGGCGCAGCAACGGCACGGTACTTTGCCCAAAACGGGGCAAACGTCGTTTTGGCGGCGCGGTCCGCTGACAAAATTGAAACCCTCGCCGAGGACCTCCGAAAAGAAGGCCACGCTGCGCGTGCCATTCCCTGCGATGTGGCGGATCCTGATGCGGTCAAGGCCCTCATCGAAGATGCGAAAGATGCGTTTGGATCCGTGGATGTATTGGTTAATAACGCCGGCATCATTGATCCTATCTCGCGCATTGAAGACAGCGATCCCAGCGCGTGGGGCAAGGCGCTTGATGTGAATGTGAAAGGCGTCTACCACGGCTTGCGCTACGCAATCCCTGTGATGAAGGCGCAGGGCGGCGGCACCATCATCAACATTTCCTCTGGCGCCGCCCATTCCACCTTAGAAGGTTGGTCCCACTATGCAGCCTCCAAAGCTGCAGTGTTACGTCTGACTGGCGTTGCCAACACAGAGAACGCCGCGGACGGCATTCGGGTCATTGGGATCAGCCCAGGCACAGTGGCAACTGACATGATCAGATATATCACGGCCACCGGCGTGAATGCCGTGAGCAAATTGCCGGAAAGCGCGCATATCCCTGCGGATTGGGTCGCAAAGGCGATTGCAGTGCTCTGCGGTCCCGTTGGCGATGATTTTCTTGGAACGGATTTCACGCTGAAAACCGATGAAGGACGCAAGCTTGCTGGCCTCCCGCCGTTATAGTTTGGCTTGATAGTTTGGCTTGGCAAAAGCGTGGCACCCCGTGCCACGCGCTATTCGCACTCCGTTAATTCATAAACTCGGAACATCGACCACTCCGCGGTTATCCGCCTCTCAAGCGTCCCAAACCAGCGGTTTCGTGCTATGATATTGCATAACAATTGAAGATCGAGCGCCCTGAACACAGGTTGGCGCGCATGCCAAAGGATGCGCAGCCCAAGATTCGTAAAGGAGCGAAACCATGAAACTTCTAGCAAAACTCGCCGTGTCTGCCGCGTTTGCTACCCAGGTGTTTTCGACACAAGCCGTCGCGGGCACCTATGACACACGATGCACAACCAAGTCCGTGCCCTATCAGGCCACAGTCAAAGGCGGCCAACCTGAAAAGGTGATTGGCGGGGCGGTCATCGGTGGCGTCATCGGCAAGGTTATTACCGACAACAATGGCGGCGCTGCAGCCGGCGCGCTGATTGGCGGCGCCATCGGCCATGAAAACAGCCGTCGCACCGTCACCAAATACAAAACCGTCGAGACCTGCCAAAAGGTCTACATCCCTGCCCGTGTCACCGATCAGGCCGAACTGGAGCGCACTTTGATTGATCTAAATGCGGGCCGCTCTGTCAGCCGCGAGATGATCAAGGATGTGCAATACACAATCGGTGTTTCTCATGACGGCAAATGGGGCCCTCGGTCTCGCGGTGCGGCAGAAGAATACCTTGCGAGCTTGAACACTGTGCCAGAGCCGGTGACGTCTTTGTATTCGCTGATCGTAAATGATGTGGTGATTGTCAGTTCCCAGGATCCATCGGCGATAGAAGAAATCCAACAGGCATTGGCTGAGGCGGGCGTGGAATCCCAAATCTTCGTGGATTGGGAAAATACCTAAAGCGTTAAGCCGCTTCGTGACGCAGGATCGCAGCCTCTGACGCGGTCAACTGGCGGCGTGCATGCTCGCCATAGATATAAGGGCGCGCCTCAAGCTCGGGGTTCAACCCCAAGAGACGCTTGCGGTCCTCGTCATCCAAAGCGGACATTGCCGCATCAGCTGGGTGGAAGCTTTCGGTTTCCACCCCGTTTGCAAAGATGATCTCATGACGTGGCAACATGAGGTGCATATAGGTCACCTCGCGCAGCCGGTAATCCATAGTGACCGTGCTGCCGTTTTCCAATTGGCGCGCGGAAACCAAAACCTCTGGCGTGTTAAACAATGCACGCGCCACTTCACCACGCACCAGCACGCGGTGTTCAGGCGAAACAACCAATTCCTGCTGCGGCCAATTATGACCCAACGCCCCCGGTTTGATACGGATGGGGCGTAGCTTCGGCATGGCAAACAGCCGCGCTCCTGTCATGCGTCGCGCGCCCAACCATTGGATTTCCTGCGCGCCACTGTCCTTGGTGATCACCCGATCACCTTCGCGCAGCCGTTCAATCGGAATAGAACCATCCATGGTTTCAATCAGCGTGCCCGGCGTAAAGCAAATCACCCGTGCCACTTCCGGATCAAGCGGATCTTCAGTCGCCGCTTCCATGGTGTGATGCACCACCCACAGCTCTTTGTCTTTTGGCGGAATTTGGTCGACGAACATCAAAAGCTTTGCGCCCGTGTCCACGTCGATCATGGTGACCGTGTAGCTATGCCGCCCATCAGAGACCACAAAACTGCTGTCTTGCAGAGGTTCATCTACATCGATGTCATCAAGGGATTGCGTATCAGACATGGCTGCGCCGACGAGCTTGCGCACCATTCGCGCAGCCTTACGCCGTAGCATCAGCTCGTTTTCGCCCCGCTCCAGTCGCAACACCTCGGACGGGCCATCAACCCGAACAGCGTCTCCACGCCATAACCACACCGCACCTTTTTGAATGGCGCTTATTGGTGCGGTTCCAAGACCGTCAATTTCTGTTTGCGACCAAGAGATGACGAACGTGCCTTGAAAGCCCGTCCCCATTCGTCTCGTGTCCTGCCTCAAATTCTTATTAAGGCGAGGTTACCAAAAGTGATTCGTTCTGGGAAGCCCTAATTGAATCTCGTCGTGAGACCAGTGACTTAAAAGTCGAGTCTCAACCGGAGCGCGCCCACGACTTGACCTTCATCTTGGCCCGTAAATTCACGGCTAAGCCAAGTCGCACCGTAGTAAACCGAGCTGCGTTCCCCCTGCCAGTTCACGCCCAAGCGATAGCGTTCGCGGTTATCTTCAAGCGTTACGCCGGATGAGGCAGGAAGGTAGATACTGCTATCCACATAAGCGACATCCGCGCCGATCAAGAATGACCAACCAGGCCGGTTTTGATAGGTGGTCTGGTATTGTTGTCCGCTGACAGGGTCACGCACCAACAGCTCGTCATTGCCAAATTGACCAATCACCAGATCAAAGCCGGTACGCAGAAGAGTCTCGTCCCCCGCGCGCGCCTCAAGGAAAGGGCGGATGCGGGCCTGCCCACCAAGATCAATTTCGTATCCAACTTCGGCAACACCTGTCAGAGCAAGTTTGTCACCCACTTGTCCGTTAAGCACCGCGTCGGTTGGGCCCGGAATGCTAAATAGATCATGCAACCCTTCCTGAAATGCACCAATCCCGCTGCTTGGACCCACAAGCGTTAGGTCAGCGCCCAAAGCAATATCAAACCCACCCCGCTGCATGTGGGTGTGGGCGCCGATGGATAGCGCGCCTGCATAAGGCCGATCGCCTGCTGCAGGTGTCACCAAATCCTCAGGCGCGATCACCTGCCCGAGAATCCGCAGCTCGATAATGTCGCCAAACGCTTCAGGCCGCGCCCCGTCCCAAGGCGTTCCAAATAGGTGACTGCCTGCGATAGAACCAGAGCGCCAGCGGTCCTGACCATCGCCAAGGAAGTCGTTCACAATTAGACGGCCATATCCAACTTGTTCGGCTTGAGCACTCGTGCCCGCGGTAAAGCCAAAGCCCATCGCAATCGAAAATACGATTTTTACTAGAAATTTCTGCATCATGTCCCGCCAAACGTGTTTTCCTTGTCTTAGGCACACTCTTGAAAAAAGGAAAATGTTTACGCACGCATATTTCATGTTCTGCTTCGAGTGCAGCCGATGCACCACACTATGGTTTTCCGACCCAAACCATGGTTAACGTGCGGCAAACAAAACGGAGCAAACGAATGACCACAGCCTCAATGGGACTCATCGGTGTTGGCACCATGGGCAGCGCCTTGGCGCTGAATATCGCAGAAAACGGTCATGACATCGCGCTGTACAATCTGGACCCATCCACCATTGACGCATTGATTGAGAATGCGGGCGAGTTGGCGCCGCGTTTGACGAAAACTGAAAGCGTGGAAGAGCTGGTCAAAGCGATGCCTAGCCCGCGTGCGATTATCCTATTGGTCCCAGCTGGCGCGCCGGTTGAAGCGTCGATCAACGCGCTTATCCCTCTGCTGGAAAGCGGCGACACCATCATTGACGGCGGCAACAGTGACTTCCGCGAAACGCAAGAACGCACCAAGCGCGTTGAAGCGGCTGGGATCAATTACCTCGGTGTCGGCGTTAGCGGCGGCGCCGAAGGGGCGCGCCATGGCCCTTCCATGATGGTTGGCGGCTCGCCCAGCGCTTGGGAGCCGATCCGTCCAGTGCTCGAGGCGATCTCTGCGAAACACAATGGCGAACCATGCGTCGCGCATTTCGGTCCTGACGGCGCGGGACACTTTGTGAAGACGGTCCATAACGGCATCGAATATGCGGACATGCAGCTGATTGCCGAAATCTACGGGCTGCTACGCGATGGCGAAGGCCGGAAACCGTCTGAAATCGCACCGATGTTTGCCCGTTGGAACGAGGGTATCCTGAAAAGCTATCTGACCGAAATCAGCGCTAAGGTACTCGAAGCGGTCGATCCAGACACCGGCCAACCGGTAGTGGATGTGATTGTCGACAAAGCAGGCCAAAAAGGCACAGGCCGCTGGACGGTGATTGAAGCGATCCGCATGGGCCAATCCGCGTCCATCATCGAAGCGGCGGTGGGCGCGCGGGTTATGTCTTCGGAGCGAGAAACCCGTGCGGTCGCGGCTGGCATCCTCGGCGATGGCCCCAATAACAGCGTGACCTTTGATGAAGACGATCTTGAAGCAGCGTTCTTGGCCGCGCGCATCCTGTCTTACGCGCAGGGCTTCCGTATCCTAAAGGCCGCGTCTGACGAATTTGAATGGGATCTGGACTACGCCAAAATTGCTGAAGTCTGGAGAGAGGGCTGCATCATTCGCTCTGCATTGCTTGATGATATCGCTACAGCGTTCCGTGGAAATCTGCCTGATGGCCGCTTGATCCTGTCTGATCACTTCGCGCCTTTGTTGCTGTCTAAAATGGATCAATTGCGCAAAGTGGTGTCCCAAGCGGTTTTGGCTGGGTTGCCCGTGGCAGCTCTGTCTTCGGCGATTTCATGGTTTGACGAAGTTCGCCAATCGCGCGGCACCGCTGACATGATCCAAGGACAACGTGATTTCTTTGGTGCCCACAGCTTCTTGCGTCTGGACAAAGAAGGCTCTCATCACGGGCCGTGGCATGCAGATCGCGGCTAGCTCTAACAAGGCCGCTATGACTCGCCCGTTGTAAGGGGCGGGTCGACGCCCTTATCTTAAAAGAGCCCTGCTTCTTTGGCGATCATCGCCGCGTGTGTCCGGTTTTTCGCCTCTAGCTTGCGGCACAATGTGCGCACATGCAGTTTGATCGTCACTTCCTGCAAATCAAGTTCGCGAGCGATCTCTTTATTAGAAAGTCCGCGGCATACCCCATTTAACACTTCGCCCTCGCGTCGGCTAAGTTGTTTAGCAACCGGGTTTTCTTGAGCTTGCGCAGACATATGGGTGACAGGGAAAAACGTCTCACCCGCCACCATGAAACGGGTTGCGTTCACAAGGCTTTGCGCGGTCATGGTCTTGGGTAGAAACCCAATCGCTCCTAGATCAATAGCCTCTTGTGCAACATAGGTGGGCGCATTGCCCGACAGAATAGCGACACCTTTGGCGATACCGGCCTCAATCGCAGTCTCTAGCCCGTCAAGCCCGTTCATGCCCGGCATGTTGTAATCCAAAAGCAATAAATCAAATGGCCCCTCTTGGCGTCCCACCTCAAGGGCATCTTGCAGAGAGCTGGCCACAGAAACCTGTGCATCTCCAACCGTTTGCAAATAGGCCGAGAGCGTCTCTCGAACCATGCTGTGGTCATCTGCAATCAAAATTCGCATCGCTACAGTGTCTTTCACAATTCAACTCACCATACTATTCCGCAGATCAAAGGGATCTATCTCAAATCACTCTCTAGATCACATCACCTTACTAAATCTAAAGTTGATTGATCTAGTGTCATCACATAATGAACTATATTTTTTATAACATCCCCTATCCCTTTGGATAGATGTCACCCCCAACGAACAGGTCCATAGTTGAAGAGTTTCTGGCATGACTGATTAACACGACTTATTGAGAGCGCTCCTTATGAAAATCCTTAAAATCGCCGCCCTTACATTCATGGCGATCGCGCCGCTCGGCGTCGCAGCCGATGATCTCGACACACCGACCGGCGAAGTGATTCTAACGGTGAGCGGAGCAATTACAAAGCAAAACACCGACGAAGCCGCGGCTTTTGATTTTGATATGCTAGCGGCGATGCCTGCAGAAAGCTTTGAAACCACGACCATTTGGACGGAAGGCTCTCAGTCCTTTACAGGTGTATCGCTGAACGCTTTGTTGGATTTTGTCGGTGTTGATGGAAAGCTATTGTTTGCAAGCGCCATCAATGACTATCAGGTAGAAATCCCGATCACTGACGCAACCGATGGCGGCCCGATTGTTGCTTACCTACGGAACGGAGAACCGATGAGCGTTCGCAACAAGGGACCGCTTTGGATTGTATATCCCTACGATCTGAACAAAGACTACCAATCAGAAACCATATACTCGCGTAGCATTTGGCAGTTGGACCGCATTGAAGTGGTGCAATAAACTGCGCAGTGTCTCTCCCTGAATAAGGGCTCTGTGCCATGAGAATCCCACGCGGTTTTGTCACCGCTACTCTTGTCCTCGTTGTTGTGGTGGCGTTGTTTGAACTCTTCGTCCTGTTGAGGTCAGTCGCTCAACAGGTCGATGAACTGTCCGATGCCAGCACGGGGGATGGTGTTTGGGCGTTGTCTCGGTTGGAAATTGATTTCTATCGATTTGAGGCAGCTCTGGAAGCGGCGCAGTCGCCAGAAACCTATCCCGAGCTGCGCACGCGTTTCGATCTTTTCTACAGCCGTGTTGCGACGCTTTCAGAAGGTCAACTGAACCAGAACATCAGAGACCATGAGAGCTTTGCTAAGAACATGGCTACGCTAGAAGGTTTCGTGGAGATGGCGCTCCCGTACATTGACGGCAATGACGCGATGCTAACGCAAGAGCTCGCAATGCTTCGGTCGGAAACTGAGCGGATCGCACCCGTGGTGCGTCGACTCTCTATCACTGGGGTCGCTAGTTCCTCGCAAAACAGTCGCGACCTGCGCTTTGCAACGCGTGCTCTATTGGTGAAGCTCGCCACCAGCGCGCTTATACTGATCTGCGGGCTTTTGGTCTTCGCTGTTGTGTTGCGCCGTCTGTATTTGCAAAGCGAGCAAGCCTCGCGATCAAGCAATATCTCTCGCGCGCGTAACGAGGCTATGATCGAAAGTGCGCTTGACGGAATCCTCGTAACCGCACCTGATGGCAAAATCCTCGAACTAAACACCGCCGCGGAGCAGGTGTTCGGCTTGAATTCCGGAAATGACACAGGGCTCCATCTCAGCGAGTTGCTTAAAGGCATTTCTGAAACGACCGAATATGGCTCCCCCAAAGAGTCGGGTCTTCTTGACAGAGGGCGCCTGCTCACCACGGGTATTCGACAAGACGGGTCAGAGTTTGCGGCGGAAGTGACTTTATCTCAGGCCCGCACATCGCAAGAAGACGACGTTTTTGTCGCTTATGTACGTGACATTTCCTCAATTCTTGAGGCTCAGAAAGAGCTTAGGGACGCCCGTGACAAAGCCCTGCAGGGTGAACAAGCCAAGGACAAACTCCTCGCGGTCATGAACCATGAAATCCGCACCCCTTTGAACGGCATCCTGGGCAGCTTGGACTTGCTTAAGAAAACCGACCTGACCGACGCGCAAAACAAGTACCTTGGAGCGATTGAAACGTCCGGCGATGTGCTGATGCAACATGTGAACGACGTTCTCGAGCTTTCACGTCTGGACAGTGACATCTCCAAACCGCCTCATGAACCACTAGAGCTTTGCAAAACCATCGGTGATCTGGTCGACAGCCAAAAGGCAGCCGCCACAGCCAAAGGCAACACCCTGTCTCTGAAGCTTTCCGATGACTTGCCCAAGACGGTTCTTGGCAATCCGCAAGCGCTGCGGCAGGTGTTGCTAAATTTGCTGGGCAACGCTTTGAAGTTTAATAACAACGGATTGATCAACGTAGACGTGGAGCCCTTCGGTCGGGACGATCTCGTCGAGTTTCGCGTCATCGATGACGGACCGGGGATCGCCGAAGAAAACCTCGGGCGATTGTTTGAGGATTTCTACACCGTGGACCCGACCTTTAGCCGCACGGCACAAGGCACTGGCTTAGGATTGGGCATCACCAAACGCATGGTTGCGGCCATGGGCGGCGAGATTGGGGTCGAGAGCATCGAAGGCGAAGGGTCTATGTTCTGGTTCCGCGTCCCGCTTGCGCCTGCCCCAAAGGCCGAAACAACCGAAGAGGTCATTTCGGCGACACCCCCAGATGCGCGCGGCGCAAAGGTGTTGCTGGTCGAAGATAATGAAATCAACCAGATGATCACAGGAGATATGCTACGCAACAGTGGTCACGCGGTTGATATCGCCCCGAATGGGACGACCGCGATCCGAATGGCAGAACGAAACGACTATGATCTTATCCTGATGGACATCAGTATGCCCGGCATGGACGGCATCACGGCCGCAAAAGAGATCCGACGCGCTTTGGGCGATCCAACTCACCCACCAATCTTTGCGTTGACCGCACAATCTATCGCGCCCGAAGACACCAAGCTTTCTGCTGCTGGCATCACAGCTGTGCTGCCGAAACCGCTGACGTCAGAGCTGCTGCAGAACGCAGTCAACCGCGCACTCAAAGTCACCGCCTATGACACCCATGACCACAGCGCGGACGAATGCAACCTCATGAACCCGGCGGTGTTTGCGGATTTGCTGACCAATATCGGACCCGAGCGCATCCAGCATCACTTTGACGCACTCAGCACAGATTTGGCAGCTTTCTTTGAGCACCCCGCGCCCGGTCCAGAGGCAAACCTAGAATTCCGATCTCAGGCACACACCCTCTCTGGCGCCGCTGCTGTATTGGGATTGTGTAGCCTTCGCAGGTCATTAGCAAAGCTCGAAGATCACCCAGACGCTCAAAATTTGTTCGATCAAACGCAACAAATTTGGTCTGAATCGCGTGAGACATATCAACGTGCGCTGGACCGCGCTGCGAACACCCCGCCTTGACCCTCGTCGAACGACGCGCCTTTATATGTCTCAGGCATTTGCAAGGATCTCATCCATGGCCTCAGACACTCTGACATTGAACGTCCAAGGTATAACCTCTGCGTGCTGCGCCCCGCGGGTCGAAAAAGCGCTGTCCGCTTGGCCAGACACGGATCGGGTGCATGTGAATGTCGCGCAGGCCAAAGCGCTATCTGAAGCCACCCTGTAGTACATCCGACAAAACCTGTTCTGGGCCTTTGGCTATAACATCCTACTGATCCCCGTGGCGGCAGGTTTGTTCTACCCTTGGCTTGGCTGGCAGCTCTCGCCCATGCTGGGCGCGGGAGCCATGGCATTAAGCTCGCTCTTCGTGGTGAGCAATGCGCTGCGCCTCAAACGGTTTTCAGCAAGCTGATCCAACTTAGAAACGCATGCGCTCTGGTCAAATGCCCGCCCTCCGCTAGATATTGGGGACGATCTTGAAAGGCCCGCCCGTGTCAGAGCACTCCCCGATCCGCGTCCATTGGTTCCGCCGCGACCTTAGACTGACCGACAACCCAGCACTGAGCACAGGATCAACCCGTTGCCTGCCGCTTTACATTTTGGACCCAGCGGAGCTTTCGCGGATGGGTGGCGCAAGCAAAGTCTGGCTCTATCACAGTCTCACAGCGCTCAACCAAAGCCTCAACGGTGCGTTGCATATTGCCCTCGGCACACCCAACGAAGTGTTCACCCAGCTCTCATTGGACCACCAAATCGCTCAGGTGACATGGACCCGACGCTATGACCCTGACGGGATCGCTTTGGATCAACCGATCATGGAGATGCTAAAAGACAAAGGCGTCGAGGTCACAAGCACCAACGGCTCGCTTCTTTGGGAACCGTGGGAGGTCAACAAACCTGATGGCGCCCCCTACCGTGTGTTCACCCCGTTCTTTAAACGCGGCTGTCTTGCGGCCCAACCGCCCCGCGCACCGCTGCCAGCACCGCAGCTGGAAACCGTGCGCTTAGCGGGCCACACCCCTGACCTTGCGCAACATCTGCTTCCGGACACCCCTTGGGACAAAGACGTTGTCACCGGGTGGACCCCCGGCGAGGCGGGTGCAAAAACTCGACTCGACGCGTTCATCGCCACCAATGTGGCGAACTACAAAGCCGCCCGCGATATCCCCAGCCTCAGCGCCACATCGCGGCTGGCGCCACACCTGCATTTCGGCGAGGTCTCTCCGAACCAAATCTGGCACGCCATCGAAACGCTAAAAACCACGGTTGATACCTACCATTTCAAATCCGAACTGGGTTGGCGCGAGTTTTCCTACCACCTGCTCTATCGTCACCCGGACCTTGCAACTGAAAACCTCAACAAAAAGTTCGACACATTCCCTTGGCTGAACGATGAAACCGCCTTGCAGCGCTGGCAAAAAGGCCAAACCGGTATTCCCATCGTTGATGCCGGCATGCGCGAGCTTTGGCAAACCGGCTATATGCACAACCGAGTGCGTATGATCGTGGCATCCTTCCTGATCAAAAACCTGCGCATCCATTGGCGCGAGGGGCTGGCTTGGTTCCACGACACGCTCTTTGACGCCGATCCCGCCAATAATGCAGCAAGCTGGCAATGGGTGGCAGGCTCTGGTGCAGACGCGGCACCGTACTTCCGGATTTTCAATCCGGTCACTCAGGCGCAGAAATTTGATCCAGACGCCATCTACATCAAACAATACGTCCCAGAGCTTGCGGATCTGACCGCCAAACATGCCCATGCGCCATGGCTCGCGCCTGACGCGGTGAAAGCCACCATTGCTGGCAGCTACCCGGCCCCTCTCGTTGACCTAAAGGAATCACGCCAAGCAGCGCTCGATGCATTCAAAGCTCTGCCCTAAACCGTTAACGCAAACGGTTCCGCCACCGTTATCGCCAACGGGAGGACATTCGGATACGTTAACGCTAACATACTGACATAAAAGGGTATTTTGTCTTTTTATCGTCACGGGACAGGTCTATATGTCAGCTCATATTTCATAACGAGCGAGGACACTCGGATGACCGTTACTGTTGGTATCAATGGCTTTGGCCGAATTGGACGTTGTACCCTGATGCACATCGCGGAAGCGGCGCGCGAAGATGTACAGGTTGTGAAAGTAAACGCGACCGGCCCATTGGAAACCGCAGCACACCTCATTCGTTATGACTCCGTCCACGGTCGTTTCGCCAATGACGTGGTTGTTCAGAACGGCACCATGGATGTGGGCCAAGGCCCAATGCGCATGTTCTCAACCTATGACATGGACGAGCTGGACTGGACCGGCGTTGACGTGGTTCTGGAATGTACTGGCAACTTCAACGACGGCACCAAAGCAGCAAAACACTTGGAACGCGGCGCGAAGAAAGTCCTGATCTCTGCGCCCGCGAAAAACGTCCAAAAGACCATCGTCTTTGGTGTGAACGACAACCAGTTGACCGCCAATGACAACATGATCTCCAACGGCTCTTGCACCACAAACTGCTTGGCCCCACTGGCGAAAGTTCTGAACGACACCATCGGTATCGAAAACGGACTGATGACCACGATCCACAGCTACACCGGTGACCAACCAACCCTGGACCGTCGTCACAAAGATCTCTACCGCGCGCGCTCAGCAGCGATGGCGATGATCCCAACATCTACAGGCGCTGCGAAAGCGCTGGGCGAAGTTCTGCCTGAAATGAAGGGCAAACTGGATGGCACCTCCATGCGCGTCCCAACGCCAAACGTATCCGCTGTCGACCTGACCTTCGTTGCGTCCAAAGATGTGACCGTGGAAGACGTGAACGAAGTTGTGCGCGAAGCCGCGGCGACCCACATGAAGGGCGTTCTGGGTTATGATCCAGAGCCAAAAGTTTCGATCGACTTCAACCACACCACTGAAAGCTCCATCTACGCGCCTGACCAAACCAAAGTGGTCGGCGGCCGCACTGTGCGCGTCCTGGCATGGTATGACAACGAGTGGGGCTTCTCTGCGCGCATGGCAGATGTGGCCTCCAAAATGGGTCAGATGATCTAAACCGATCTCTCAACCATCACCTTCAAAGATTATTGCGCCCTTTCGGACCTTCAGGCATATCTGTCTCAGGTCACCACCGAAGGGGCGCATTTCTTATGACCAACAGCTTAGCCATTGGAATCGGTTTGGTTTTGGTCTTGGCCTTGGGTGCCGACCAGTATTGGCTAGATGGCCAAGCGGCATTGTTCACCGCGCGCAAATTTTCTGAATTGGTAGAGTGGATCGCTTTCTGGCGGTGATCTCAGAGATCAACGAAAATAGGTCGTCAAAACCATTTCTTTGAGCAAGTCCAAACGCCTCTCCAGCTGTGCGCGGCTTGCCGCACTGAACTTGGCGTTCTTGGCGGAAAAGAACACAAGATCGGCAACCTCGTGCGCCTGATCTGCATCGATTTTTTCACCAAGCAGGTCCGCCAACAGTTCGATCCAGTTAAGGTGCCCGTCTTTAAGGGACGGCTCTACAATCGCACTCATGCCCTCAAGAAGTTCGTTCACATTGGGCATATCTGTCAGCTGATCATACCAACGCAGCGGCCCCATGCTGAAATAAGCGTCGAGCTTCGCTTCTGCCCCATCAAGGTCTTTCCAGGCCTCTTTGACCATTTGAAGATCGGCGTCCATGAAGTACTTGACCGCCGCGCGCAGCAACTCTTCTTTGTTCGGATAGACATTATATAGAGACTGCCGGGATATACCCGCAGCCTGCGCGATATCCGACATGGTTGTCTTTTGAAGCCCGTATTTACCCACGGTGGCCAAAGCGGCCATCGCGATTTCTGCGTTTCTCATCTTTTAATCATTTCATTGACGAACAAGAGTCATTCTACTAGCTTTGTACAAGAATACAACTTTTGTATAATCATACAGTATTCGCACATTCAGCCACGCACTGACCTAGGTCGGAATAGGACGCAGCAATGAAACTCTCTGTAAATGGAAAAGACCGTGAGGTCGATGTCGAACCGGATATGCCCCTTCTTTGGGTATTGCGGGATGAACTGGGACTGACAGGAACCAAATATGGGTGTGGTGTCGCCCAGTGTGGTGCCTGCACAGTCCATATGGACGGGCTCGCCGTTCGGTCGTGCCAACTTGCGGTTGGTGACGTGACTGGCGACATCACAACCATCGAAGGTCTTGGTACGCCAGACAGCTTGCACGCCGTGCAAGACGCATGGGTCGAACACCAAGTGGCTCAGTGTGGCTATTGCCAGTCCGGTCAGATCATGTCTGCCGCTCAATTGCTGGATTTTAACGACTCCCCAACAGACGCTGACATTGATGCTGCCATGGGTGGCAACCTGTGTCGCTGCGGGACCTACCCGCGTATTCGCGCCGCGATTAAATCCGCAGCGCAGAAAATTCAGGAGGCATAAGCATGGGACGCGCACGTACGATTGGCAGACGCTCTTTCCTTATCGGCTCCGCAGCCATCGCCGGGGGCGTGGCATTTGGGGTCTACACCGCAAGAACACCTTTTGCGAACCCGAACCTGAAAGAACTGCAGCAAGGCACCGCCAGTTTTAACCCTTGGGTGATTGTCGACAGCGACAAAGTCACTTTGATCGCCACTCACGCGGACAAAGGCCAAGGGATCTTCTCAGCTCAAGCTGCTTTGATTGCGGAAGAGCTTGATATCGACCTGGATCAGGTCGAAGTCAGCTTCGGCATGCCTGACAAAGCCTATTTCAATGGCGCAGCTATCGACGCCATGGCGGGCTTCCCGCTTTATGACAATAGCCCAACCGCTGAACGCGTCCGCGGTTTCTTGGGCGGCGTTGTGAAACTTGCACTGCCAATGATGGCAACTGGCGGCTCCTCAGCGATCCCAGACACTTACGAAAAACTGCGCCATGCTGGGGCCTGCGCCCGTGAGACACTCAAGCTCGCGGCTTCCCAGCAAAGCGGTGTGCCTGTCGGCCAACTGAAAACAGAACGCGGCTCTGTGATCCTGCCGGATGGAACAGCACTCAGCTACACATCCCTCGCAGGCATCGCTGCAACAATCGAGCCGGTCGAGAAGGTTGCTTTGCGTGATCCAAAAGACTGGAAGCTCGCCGGCAAGCCAATGAACCGCGTGGATATGGTCCAGAAATGTACCGGCACACTGGACTATGGCATCGACTTTGAAACCGAAGACATGGTCTACGCCGCCATCAAGGTGAACCCACGCCAAGGCGGCGCGATGAACAGCTATGACGCATCCGCAGCCAAAGAGATGAAAGGCGTCAAAGACGTTCTGGAAATCACCGGTGGTGTTGCTGTCATAGCGGACAACACATGGCGCGCAATCCAAGCTTCAAACGCAATCGAGTTTGATTGGGGCGAAGCACCATACCCTGCCGAGCAAGCAGATCATTGGAAGGTTCTTGAAGAAACCTTCACTGAGGAAAGCCTGAACGCGGAAGCCCGCGTAGAAGGCGATGTGGATGCAGCAGAGGGCGAAGAAGTCACCGGCGAATATCGCTCTCCTTACATTGCACACGCGCCTTTGGAACCACTCAACGCGACAATCCTTGTGACTGACGAGCGTGTCGATATCTGGACGGGTCACCAAATTCAGATGTTTGTTGAATCCATCGTCGCGGGCATCACCGGCGTTGATCAGGAAAACGTTCACCTGCACAACAAATTCATGGGCGGCAGCTTTGGACACCGGCTCGAGTTTGATTTCATCAAACAAGCGGCCGAGATTGCCAATCAAATGCGCGGCACACCGGTCAAAATGACCTATTCCCGCGAAGAAGACTTCGCTCATGACTTCCCACGTCACATCACCATGGGTCGCGGTGTCGCCAAGCACAAAGATGGCAAAGTGACATCGCTTGACGTGCAGATCGCAGGTCAGTCCGTCATGCGCTCTCAAATGGGTCGGATGGGGATGAGCCTGCCTGGTCCGGATGCGCAGCTTCACGAAGGCGCATGGGATGCACCGAACTTCAACTTGCCGAACCTGCGCGTTCGCTCCTATCTGACCGAGGCCCTTGCGCCAGTGTCATCTTGGCGCGCTGTGGGCGCAGGTCCGAACGTCTTTATCTATGAGACACTTCTGGACGAGGCGATCCATGCCGCTGGTGCCGATCCGCTTGAGGAACGCATCCGCCTGATGGGCCACGATGTGTCGGTCAAAGTGCTGGAAAAGGTCGGCGAGATCAGCAACTGGAACGGCGCCAACCTTGGTGAAAACCGCGGCCGCGGCGTTGCCTATGGCTTCTCCTTCGGGGTGCCTGTGGCGACGGTCGTCGAGGTCACCAACACCGATCGCGGCATTAAGCTGGACGGTGTTTGGGTTGCTGCCGATGTGGGTAAAGTGATCGACCCGGGCAACTTGGAAAACCTTGGCCAAGGCGGAACCGTCTGGGGTCTGGGTCACGCGATCAATTGCGAGATCACCTATTCCGACGGTATGGCTGAGCAAAGCAACTACCATGCTCATGAAGGCATGCGTATCTGGCAATGCCCGCCGATCACCTTCGCGGCGCTTGAAAACAGCCCGAAAGTGCGCGGTTTTGGTGAACCTCCGGTTCCACCATCCGCCCCTGCCCTTGGCAATGCGATCTTTGCGGCCACCGGCCAGCGGATCCGCGAGATGCCTTTCAACAAACATATTGATTTCGTTTAAGGGGATCAGAGATGAAGCGAGCCCTACTAGCCAGCGCATTCACCCTTATGTCAGCCCTCAGCGTATCTGCTGGGGAAACCGTTGACATTGTCCCTCCAGCGGAGGGAAGTGTGACAACAGAAGCGGCCCTTGAAGCATGGTCCCGGATCTACGAGGTGGCGTCGCACCCTCGGTGTTCCAACTGCCACGTGGGCGAAGACAATGTGCCGATGTGGTCCGGTCCAAGCTACGGCAAAACCCGGCCCCACGGCATGAACATCAATGGCGGCGAAAGCCGGATTGGTGCAGAAGCGGTTCTGTGTTCCACCTGCCATACAACCAAATCTGAGGATTGGGAAAATGCCAACACCACGCCACACGCAGCCCCACGGGTTGCGATGGACTGGCAACTGGCACCGGTTGAAGCAGAGTGGTTTGGCAAAAGCTCTGTCGAGGTCTGCAACCAACTGCGCGATCCTGATCGCAACGGTGACCGTACCTTCATGGATATCGCCGAGCACCTGGATCACGACTTGATCCTGCACTGGGCATGGAAACCCGGCGGTGGCCGCGAAGCAGCGCCATACAGCTTGCAAGAGCACGTGAATGACATCCTCACTTGGGGTGTCGGCGGCATGCCGTGTGAAAACGATTGATTTGGTGGACGCAATGACAGAGACAAAAAATCCATTCCGCACAGCCGGTTACTTCTTCTACCTTTCTGCGGCGCTGCACGTGGTTGCAATTGTATTGTCCGGAGGTGCCTTGTTTGGCACCTTGGCAGGCGCGGTCGTCCTTTGGGGGCTGATCGGCTACTTCCTGATCACGCGCCCACGCCGCTGGCTGGCCCATCTGGGTTTCATCGGCGCATTGGTCGGCATCGTGGCTTCGGTTTCCGTTGGAACGCAATATTCCGGCCTCACCGGCATGACCATGACCGCGATCACCCTTGCCGATATCGGCGCAGCGGTTCTGCTATTTGGCGCTTTGTGGCGATCTCCAGTAAAGGCCTAACCTCGACATGAACCGAATAATTCCCGCAATCGCGCAGGCCGAAAGGCTCTGCGCGGTTGCTATCATTGTGGGTCAAGAAGGCCCCGCCTATCGCCCTCTCGGCGCAATGATGGCCGTTTACGAAGATGGCAGCTTTGAGGGGCACCTCTCCTCTGGCTGTATCGAGGCCGATATCATCAGTCATTGCCAAGACTTGAGTGAGACCAAGATCATCACTTACGGCGCTGGCTCACAATTCGTGGACCTCAAGCTGCCCTGTGGCGGCGCGATGGACGTGTTGATGATCCCAACGCCACCGCAAGAGCCATTTCAAGCGGTGGAACACGCGCTGAGCAACCGTCAACCCGCTGCACTGGCAATCAACCTTACAACGGGCAACATCGCCCTGAGCGACGCTTCTGAAACCAGCGTTGCAAACGATCATATCAACCTTTTCTTTGAGCCACCTTTGCAGCTTTGCGTGTTCGGCAATGGACACGAAGCCAAGGTCTTTTCCGAGCTGGCGAATGGCGCAGGCCATGGGGTGAAGCTCTTCTCAACCAGCCCCGACACGCTTGAACGCTGCGCGATCCCGCAGTCGGCACAACACTTAATGACCCAGCCAAAGATCACGGACCTGTCTGCCATCGATGACCGGACCGCCATTGTCCTGTTCTTCCACGACCACGATCTGGAAGAGCAAATCCTCATCGACGCCCTAAAGACCGACGCCTTTTATATCGGCGCCCAAGGCAGCATGCGCACCCAGCAAAGACGCCTTGCGGATTTGGAAGCTCAAAACATCTCGGGTATCGACCGGATCAGAGGCCCCATCGGTCTCATTCCACGCACCCGCGATGCGCAAACCTTGGCGATCTCTGTGCTCGCTGAAATCCACGCGGTCGCAGGCGAAGCAGCCAAATGAAAACCATTGGCATCCTTCTGGCTGCGGGCAAGTCCCAGCGGTTTGGCCCTGAAGACAAGCTGCTCAGCACCTATCAAGGCCAACCGCTGTGCCGCTATGCCGCCGAAGCGATGCGGGCGTCAGACGCAGATGGCCTCGTTGTCTGTATCTCCAATCCATCACTGGAGCCGGAATTTGATGGGTTTCAAGTCACCCGTTGCGGTGGTTTGCAATCTGACAGTCTTAAGGCGGGTATAAAGGCAGCCATCGCGCTAAACGCCGACCGCATTCTGGTCGCCCTGGCCGACATGCCTCATATCACCACTGGCACACTGAACACGCTTTTGGAGACAAAAGCATCTCTCGCGGCCTGCACAAAAAACGGGAACCGTCCAACGGTCCCCGCCCTTTTTGATCACACATATTTCGACGCCCTTCTCAAACTCGAAGGCGATCAGGGGGCTCGCATGCTTCTGCAACAGGTCGCAGCAGAGAACATGGTACAAATCAGCCCCGTAGAAGCCTTTGACGTAGACACGCAAGCCGACCTATCCGGCCCCCAAGCCTAAACTGCGTTCATCGAAACACGCACCGCCACTTCTCCGGTCAACGGCTCTTCCCAATTCAGCCGCACCTGATCTCCGACGGACCCTTGCTGCAGGTCCACATAAGGCACCGCCCAGCGCGTCTGGTTTGATCCATTGCGCAACCGTTCCGTGGCCACCACCGACTCAACAGACCGCGCCTGACCGCCAAAGGGCAACTGCCCCTCAGTATCCACCATCCACGTGTCCGACGCCGTATTCTGGTCGTGGGACACCATCACCGGGTTATAGATCGGCGTCTCGATCTGGTGGAACGTATTGCCTTCCACGCGGATATTCTTGCCGCGCGTGGAATCAAGCGGCGCAAAGGTCTCATCCACCCGGTCCACCCGATCAATCGAGCCATCAATGCTACGGAACTTATTGCCCGTGACACTCAGCCCACCAATCGACTGCCCCGTGCCATAGGGTTTGATCACCAAATAGCTAAACCAAGGGGCCACATTACCGGTCAGGAACACATTCTCATCAATCGTCAAAGCTGAGAATGAAAAGCCCGTGGTGAAATCTGGCTCCGGTTCATACTCATTGGTCCATTCGATCGAGCAATTGTCGATATAGTTCCCGGTAATCGTGGTCGAGCAATAGCTGCTCGCTACCACGATCCCACCGGTCCGCACCCCAGCGGTCTCTGCATCCCCTTGGAAGCAATGATTGCCAATCACCTGATTGTTGGACCCGCCCAGCACAGCGAAATGTTTGAATTGGCTCGCCCGATTGTTGCGCAGCTTCACGTCATTGGCGTTGGTGTTCACCACAATCGTTGTCCGATCCTGCGCGCGGGTATCCGCCTCATTGGTCAGGAACTGACAGCGGTCAATCAACATGCCCTGACAGCCTTCCCCGTGACTGGTGATCCCCCGATCCCGCGGCCGCGTAATCCAACTGTCACGCACATGAAAAATAACCCCAGCCGGCGGCAACAGAATACCGCTGGCAAAACCATTACACAGCAGGTCCACATGGGAGAGCGAGAAGCGCTGCAGCTTACTAAAGCCCGAGAAGTCCATGATGTATTTGAACCGAGTGAACGTATAATTTTGCGTCCCGCTCGCGTCATAAAGCGGTGCGCTCAACTCCACTTCTTGGGTCGCGTCATTTTTGGCTTTCACATAGACCTCGCGCCCCACACCATTGCCTTCCACGAGCGCGCCAACCTGAATATTGGCCACGTTGGTCACGCCGGTCAGAAAACGCGGATTGGACGTGGAATAGGTCCCAACAGAGGTCGCCACATCCGGGTCCCAGACAGCATCGCTGGACTGAACATAGAACTGCCCATTGATGATATTGCGCCGCTGCGCATAGCTCGTGCGGTTGGGGACCAGTGCCTGCATGTCCATTGGCGACGTGATCGTGATCCGGCGTCCGCCGCAATTCAGGCTTTCATGATCCGCACTATTGAAAAGCGATTGAAACGCCTTCTCAAAAGCCAACTGCTCATTGCCAAAGGCATCGATATAGGCTGGTAGATCAAAGTTCTTGGTTAGACTAAAAATCGCCTCGCGCGGCATGGTCACAGTGCCCTCAAAGCGCACCCGTTCCGTGAACACCATGCCACCTGACAACAGATAGGTCCCCGAAGAAACCAAAACCGTGCGTCCATCGGCAGCGGCATTCGCTGCTTCAAAGGCCGCGGTGTCATCGGTCACCCCGTCCCCTACAGCGCCATAGTCGCGCACATCTACCATGGCCATCAGCTCTCGGTGAAAGGCCGACGTTAGATCCGCCACTTCAATGTCATCGATGCGCACAATGCCACCGGTTGGCCCGGTCAAATCAAGCCCCACATGGGCATAGGTCGGCTCGGTTCCCCAAGCCATGTCCACCCCACCGCGTTGCCCGGACCCAATGATAGCAGCGACCTCAACAACGTCGCCATAAGTGCTTAACGCCACCGCAGGCCCGACTTCGGTCAACCCGCCCACATGGGCGCCTCCAGACGTCCCCGCCCAAGCGGCAATACGCACGGTGGGTAGCCCCCCACTCATCACCTTGATGCGCGCCTTGACTTGCAGGTAGCAGCCCGGCTCCAACGGCGTCTGCCCCATGTATCGCAACCGCTGGGTGGCCTCGACCTTTTGCAGCTCCAAACAACCGCCAAAATCCGCATCCGCTGGCACAAAGGCCGCATTCACCGCCCCGTCATAGGTGTCAGAGCCTGGCGTCCCATCGCCGCTCGACCATTGATCCAGCCCTGCGCTGAAGGGTGTTGGCATCAACACCACGCCATCGGTGATCGCTTTGTTCATGAGAAATCCCTTTTCCGTTGCCAAGCTGACCCCGGATGACTTGGGCCAGCGCTTGCGGAAAAGGTATGGAGAAAGATGTTAATCTGCGCTCAGAGCAGCGTTCGCTGCCCGTTGCGCAGCCTTATGCAGACGGCCCCAACGGCACCGGGCGCACCCCATTGATGCGCCATTCCCCGTCTACTTGGATCATCTGATACTCCAGCAGATGTGTCGCCCCAGATCCGTCGCGAAACAGCACTTTTTGCCAATAAGCACCGCGCATTTCTTTCAGCTCGAAATACTGCACAGCATCTGGTCCGACCACCATCGGATAGCCCGAGCGCACCATGGTTTCAAACCGCTCTGGCGTTCCAAAAAACATTTGAATTGAAGGGCTTGCATAGGTGAAAGCTTGCGAAAAATCCCCGCGCCCAAAGGCCTCTATCTGCGCATCAATGGTGGCGCGGATACCGTCCTGCTGCCCGTGAACCAGGGTCGCAACCCAAATAAAAGCTGTCGTCAAAATGATGCGCATGGCCGTCCCTCCTGTTCCTCAGGTAGCGCCCGTCGCCGCTTTGACCAGCGTCAGCCCCTGCAACACTCCCGCACAAGGCTGTTCCCGCCACAGCAATCCTCTAGCAAATACTGCACCAAGCCCCCCATAGCATCCAAACGCACAAAGTAGCGAATGCTGCGCGACTCCCGTTCCGAGCGCACCAATCCTGCCTCTGACAAAGCAGTTAAATGAAACGACGCGCGCGAAGGCGCTGCACTAATGCGCTCTGCCACTTCGCCGGCGCTGAGGCCTGCAGCGCCCGCTTCAACCAGCACTTTTACCAATCGCAACCGGCTTTCATTGGACAAAGCAGCAAAGGCTTTCAGCGCATCGGGCTCATTCATATTTCAAAAACTCTTGAACTATTATCAGTCTCATGTACTATATTTCAAGAATCGTTGAAATGAAAGATGCCAGCATGAAATTAAGCGCATTCCTCAAGGCCCTCGGCCCTTCGCCCGTCGACCTGCCCGTGATTTATTTCACAGATGAGGCCGCCATTGGCGCAGGCTATCACCTGACAGAGCTTAAATCCGCACCAACCACCAGCATCGACTGTGGCGGCAATATCAACCACTTCCACGAAGTGACGCTTCAACTGTTGGATGGGTCTGTTGGCAAACATATGACCGCGGGCAAGCTCACTAAAATTCTGCTGCATTCCCTCAAAACCCTGCCAGATCTGGATTGGGCGGATGTGAAGGTCGAATTCGCACCCAACAATGAGGGCCTGCAACTCTTCCTGCTGGGCGAGCCAATTGTCACCGATTTTGAAGTGCGCGTCCCACTGATTGCTGATGGTGCAGTGTGCAAACCCGCCGCTTTGGGTGGCGATTGCGTGCCTTCCCTGACAGGTAGCTGTTGCTAAGAAAAAGGGCAGCGAAACCGCTGCCCATTCTTTCTATAGGAAGTCGCCGTTTAGCGCGGCTTCGATCAACTCGATCGTTTCGTCCACCCCGTAAAGAGCAATAAACCCACCAAAACGAGGCCCTTGGGATGCGCCCAAAAGCACCTCGTAGATCGCGGTGAACCAATCACGCAGCGGTTCGAACTCTTTCAGCTTACCGATGGCAAACACGATGGATTGCAGGAACTCTGGATCAGAGAAATCAGCGACTGGCAATTCATCATCACGGCCCAACTTCTCGTTCTTTGCCTGAATGGCCGCCAATGCTGCCTCCGGAGATTTCAACGCAGCTGCCAGATCACTCAGAGCGTCGCGCTCTTGATCTGTTGGGGCACGGAACACGCGGTTTGGCTTCACGAAGTCGTGGAAATAGTGCACCGCAAAGCCCGCCGCGTCATCCATTTTTGGATTGTTTTCAGGAGACGCATCCGGCGCGTAACGGTTGATGAAACCCCAAAGCGTTTCTTTGTCTTCCGCCGCAGAAACTGCCGCCATGTTCAGAAGCATCGCAAAGTTCACAACCATATCTGAGGCTGGAACGTTGTCACCATGAATGTGGTAAACCGGGTTATTCAAACGCGCTTTGGTATCCTGACCGGCATATGCGCCCAGTTGCTGGTGATATTCATCCACCGCCTTCGGGATCACGTCAAAATGCAACCGCTTCGCGGTCTTTGGCTTTTGATACATGAAATACTGCAGGCTTTCCGGCGCGGCGTAAGTTAGCCACTCCTCCATGGACAGGCCGTTGCCTTTGGATTTGGAAATCTTCTGGCCCTGCTCGTCGTTGAAGAGCTCATAAGACAGGCTTTCTGGCGGACGCTGACCCAATGCGCGACAGATTTTGCTGGATTGGGTCACGGATTCAATCAGGTCTTTGCCCGACATTTCGTAATCCACCCCAAGCGCGGCCCAGCGCATCGCCCAGTCAGGCTTCCACTGCATCTTCACATTGCCACCGGTCACCGGGATCTCGATCTTCTCGCCATCAGGTTCCTGATAGACGATCGTCCCTTTGGCGACATTACGCTCCAAAGTCGGCACCTGCAGCACGTGGCCAGTTTTCGGGCTGACCGGCAGGAAGCAAGAATAGGTCGCCTGCCGCTCGGCCCCCAAAGTCGGCAGCATGATCTCTTGGATCTTGTCAAACCGCTCCAGCGCAATCAGCAAGGTCTCGTCAAACTTGCCGCTTTTGTAATAGTCAGTCGCGGAAGCAAACTCATATTCAAAGCCAAAGCTATCAAGGAACGCGCAAAGCCGCGCGTTGTTGTGCTGGGCAAACCCTTCATGGGTGCCAAACGGGTCACGCACTTTGGTCAGCGGCAGGTGCAAGTCCTGCGCCAGCTCTTCTTGGTTTGGTAGATTGGTCGGCACCTTGCGGAACCCATCCATATCGTCTGAAAAACAGATCAGCTTGGTTGGGATGTCAGACATCTGTTCAAACGCGCGTTTGACCATAGTGGTGCGCGCCACCTCACCAAAGGTGCCGATATGCGGCAGGCCTGATGGGCCATAGCCGGTTTGAAACAGCACATAGCCCTTTTCCGGCGCTTGCTTTTGATAGCGTTTGAGCACCCGGCGCGCTTCTTCAAAGGGCCAGGCTTTTGAACTCATCGCAGCATCGCGCAGATCAGACATGTGTTTCTCCAAAATCTCGCCGCCCTGCCCCATGCAGAGGCGACCGGCATCTCCTAGTTCGCTATCGCAGAATGGTCAATGATTGTTGGAGCTAAGAACTAGTTAACAGGTCATCCCGGCGCAGGTAACAATTCTAAATCAACCTTTGCCCCGATCATCTTTTCTGGAAACAGAACTGGGTCAAATTCTTCGCGTTCTTCCAAAGATAAAAACTCACAATCTGTCTCATACAAATATCGCACGCCGGCAATAATGGGTGCACGAAAGCGCTCAATCATTGAATTATAGTATGTCGCGTGCTGCATCCACCGAAAGCTAAAGTCTGAATAAAAATCGCCTGTCTGGACAGCATTCGCGAGCAAAAGTGCCGTACAGTGCACAAACGAAGAATTGCCTGAAACATGTGATACCAGACCAACCGCCTCAGCTGGCAGCCAGCGCTCTTCCTTATCAAAAAGGCAGGTTTCGCGATCAAGAACCTCGTTTAGCGCTTCAAAGTGCCTATCAGCATCCGCGCCATAATCCGCTCGAGAAACGGACTTACGCGCAGCTTCATCCATTTCGCGTGCAATACTACATAAACTCGGCAGCACTTGTTCCAACTCAAAGGTCAATCGGCAGACATTTGGCAATATTCTTTCAGGCATCGGATAGGTCACCTGAAACGGGAAATCTATCTCTGCATCAAGACCGCGCAAAACAGCGCTTCGGAGTTCGTTCGGGGCGGATTTCAAACCATCTAAGCAGAGATCAGCAAATTCGACGCTGCTTCCGGCCCATAAACCCCGTTGAAGATCGTTCGCAACGAGGATCGCCATGGCCAAGGCACAATTATCGGCCTCCTCAAGAGCGATTCCAGCCAAGTTAGAATAGCAATCTTCGTATGTTTCGCTTGCAAAGCGGCAGTGATGCGTTCTCACGACTTCGACTAAGTCCGCCCCACCGATTTTGGCGAGCGTTTGGTCATCTTGGGATTTAACCAGCTCCATTAAATCAAAGGCCGCCTGTGCCTGCCTGAATTCAAATTTTGGGCGCTTCAATACCGCCTCCATACCTAAAGCAAATCCAAATACTATAATGGTTTTCATTCAAACCGAGCTCACCAAAGTTGCAAGTCAATTTAGCAACAAGCATCTAGCCTTGCCCTGCTATCGAGCGAGGCATATCCTATTCACAAACTAGGACCAAAGGCATAGAAATGACGCAAGAAGCCCCACATCCATGGACCCCGCAGGACAGCCTGGTGGCGGTGATGGTGGCAATCTCCGCATCCGACGCCAATGTGCGCACCGCGGAGCTGATCAAAATCCAATCCGCCGTCAACAACCTGCCAGTGTTTGGCGATTACGACATTGACCGGCTTGGCGTCGTCACCCCAACCGTGTTCGATTTGTTTGAACAAGAAGACGGGATCGCAGCACTGATTGGTTTGGTGCGTGCCAACCTTCCGGAAGAGCTGTTTGAGACCGCCTATGCGCTGGCCTGCGATGTGGCCGCTGCTGATGGCAAAATCTATGAGCCTGAGCTGCGCTTGCTGGAAGAAATCCGCTATGAGCTTGATATTGATCGCCTACATGCGGCAGCAATCGAACGAGGTGCCAGGGCGCGGCACATGACGCTTTAGCACAGCATCTCAGAATTCAATCCTGAAAATGAAAACGCCCCCGACTTCGCGGGGGCGTCTTTTTTATTGAAAACCAAAGGGCTTACTTAGGGTCCATTGTGAACAAGAAGATCTGGCCACCTGCGTCAGAGCCGTTGGCTTCTACCGCACCAGAGCTTTCAGAGCGGGCCTGAACCCACCGAGGTAGGTCTGATCTGCTGTTGCGATCTCGCCGCGGATATCCTGACGACCTGTGCCCGCCAGTTCTTCGACTGTGTAGAAAGAACCATCTGCTTTCTTCGCGATCAGCGCAGTCACTGGCCAGTTACCAGAAAACTCTGCAGTGCCCGCCTTGGTGAACGCGCCGCCAAGAGCGGAAACGCCCTGTTCGTAACGGGAAGAGAACTTACCGCCAGCAAGAGCCAGCAGGTGTGCGTCTGCAACATTCATGTCCGCGTCCAGCGTCAGCACGTATTTACGCTCACCAAAGTCGTTGCCGCTGTCTTCTTCGACGATCAGGTAATCGCCTTCGGAAGTTTTTGCCCAGAAAAGACCGTCCGGTGCGATCATCTGTGCTTTGCCTTTTTCAACGTGAATGGACGCATCACCGTCCTTCACCTTGCCCTCATCACCGATTTTCACAGTCAAAGCGCCATCCCAAGAACCAACAGTCCGTGTCACTGTCGCATCCAGAGCGGCTGGCAGCGTTTCGCCATCAAAGTCGAACGCGCCAAAGTCGACTTGGAACAGACCGCCTTTGTTGGTCATGTTCGCAAAGTAACGTGGCTTGCCAGATGGGTCTGCTGCAACGTGCTCAACTTTGCTGTCACCGTTGAAGTAGATGTGGCCTTCTGGTTGCTCGTCCTCAGATTCCCACAGCATCATTTCTGTGTCTTGAACCGCAACAGGCTTGTCCCAGCCGCCCCACTGGTAAGAGGTAGGAACGTATTTCGCTTCAAAGCTTGCAGGCGCGTCCGCGTTCTGGATGTAATCGTCGATCATCTTTTCCGCTGGGTTTGGTTCTGCAACCAAAGTCGCCGCAACATCGGTGGTCACTGCCATGCCGTAGAGCTTGCCAAACAGCAGACCGTTACGCGCCAAGAAGCTGTCACGCTCGTTTGCGGTTGCGTAGTCGATCACGGATCCATCTGCCAGACGGTCCTTCATGCCAACATAAACCTTCAGTGGGGAAGGTTCCTGACCGTGGTTGTAGCCGGAGGTCACGACAACAACGTAGTCTTTGTGACCAGAGTTGATTGGCATCATCTTCTCATAGCCAGTTTGGCCCAGCGCTGGCGCTGTATAAGCGGTGCCGGATTTGATGTCGACGACGACGGATGCAAGACCCATGGTTGCTGCTGAATCCGCAGAACCTGCTGGGAACATACGACCGATTTCCCACTCTTCAGCCGCAAACCAAACGTCATCGGCAAAACCCATGCCTTCGCCGTATTTGTTGGCTTGCTCGTACCATGCGCCACAGAAAGACTGGAAGAAATAGTCTGTTGCGGACAGGCGGTACTTAGGAGCGAACTGGATCAGAGTGCCGTCTGGACGTGTTTGGTTGCCCCATTTACCCGCCAAGTCAGATGGATCGAAGGATGGCGCAGCGACCATTTCGCCAAAGACGTTGTAGACTTTGTTGAACAGGTGGCCAGAGCCTTTCACCATGCTCGCAGCAGCGTCGTCATTGCTCATGAAGCTGGCAAAAGCTGTGCGATCATAGTCGATAGTGTGGATGTGGGAACCTGTGAAGGTGACGCCGTTTGCCATTTCCCATGGATATGTTTCTGGGTTTGGCGCGCGGCCCATGGTTGCATAAGATTCGGATTGATATGCAACACGAACAGTGTCGTTATCTGCCAGCCATACAGCTTGACCATCTGGGTAACCAGTCAGCGCTTTGCCTGTTTCAGCGTCAACTTCGCCTACGGTTGCAAGCGCTTTGAACTCTGCAAACGGGAAGTTGGTGTTGCCGCTTTCACCGTCGTTCAGAGGCGCTGTTGCCAGGCCTGCTTCTGCGATCAGAGCGGTAGTTTCACCAATGGTTTTCTGCGCATGCCGCCTGCAAATGCGGTCAGAGACGTGGTTGTCAGCAGAGCTGCACTTACAAAGAATGTTTTGGAAAGCTTATGGAACATAATGGGACCTCCGATGTGTTCATCGGTAGGCATTACGAGCTCCAAGCGACAAAAAATTACAGATTTTGTAACCGTTCAACGACACACAGAACGAGGCGCATTTCGAAAATGAAATGCAGCCCCCTGTCACAAAGATCAACCGCGCCCGCGGTATGTGGGCACGCCTTGCTCTGGTATCCAAACATTGGGCAGCTCTGGCCCAGTTTGATAGAAGACATCAATCGGGATACCACCACGTGGATACCAGTAAGCGCCGACCCGGAGCCATTTTGGCTCTAGCAATTCCTCGATGCGCTTTCCGATGGTGACGGAACAATCCTCATGAAAAGCCCCGTGATTGCGGAATGACCCTAGGAACAGTTTCAAGGATTTGCTTTCCACCAGCCAATCACCCGGCACATAGTCAATCACGATATGGGCGAAATCAGGTGCCGATGTAAGCGGACATAGGGATGTGAATTCCGGCGCTGTAAAACGCACCGCATAATCAGTCCCTTTTTGCGGATTTGGCACCCGCTCCATCACCGCTTCTTCCGGCGTTTGCGGCAAAGCTGTGTGGCTTCCCAACTGGGTCAGGTTCTCGTAGATGGATTTGTCAGACATTTTCGTCTCCGTTCAAACGCCGCGTTTGTTGCCCCAAATCAGGACATGCAACTGCGGTAGGATTTTCGGGCTGTACCATTTGTCAGCCAGGGTTTTGTCAATCAGCCATTCATAGCGATCCATGATGCCATCCATATCAACGGCGGCATCATCCTCATCGGCGGATGGCGGCGTGTGGTTTCCTGGCTGGATGTAAAGCGGCAGCTGCGGGTAGCGCGCGGCGGCGTCTTTGGCCCATGCGTAATCCGTGTCATCAAAGATCACGATTTTCAGGACCGTTTCGGCCTCGCCAGCCGCCTTCACGCAGGCATCAAACTTATCCCAATCCACCACATGTCCAGAGGATGGAGGTTTCGGCGATAGGATCAGCGGCGCAAGTTCTGAGAACCACTCTCGTGCAATGGAGCCTTGGGTTTCCAGCGCGAAGTCATAGCCTTTGGATTTGCCCAAAGCGATCACATCGCTAAAGTCCTGAATTGCCGGGTTTCCGCCAGACAAAGACACCGTCAGCGGCGTGCCGCCGGATAGGCGCTCCACCTCTGCGAAGACATCCGCACTGTCCATTTTTGCCCATGTGTGGCGATGTTCGGTATCTACTGCGTGAAGACTGTCACACCAGGAACAACGATAATCACAGCCGCCCGCGCGCACAAAAACCGTGGGCGCACCAATCACCGCACCTTCCCCCTGAATGGTGGGGCCAAATATCTCGGTAATCCGCAGCATCAGGGACGGTATTCCGCCCAGATCTTCGGGGTTTCTTGAATCTTCACGGCACTTGTTTGGCACCAGCGTGCCTTGCACCAATCAAAGATCACCTTGCACAGCCATTCGGTTGTGACATTGGGATGGTCAAACACCTCGTTGAGATGGCGGTGATCCAGCGTGTCATCAATCCAATCCCGAAGCGCGTTCAGCTCTTTGACGTCAACAATGAAACCCGTGTCGTCCAATTCTTCAGAGGCCAACTCCAAAGTAACCACGTAATTGTGCCCATGCACCCGCTTGCACGGATGGCCCTCAGGCAGGTCGGTGAGGTTATGGCTGGCTGAGAAAGCGAACTCTTTGGCGATGCGATACATCAGACGCTCCCCACCACGGTTTTCCAATAGTCGCGGTCTTCGTATTCTGTGGGGTCTTCAACGCCCGCCAGATGAAAGGCTTCCAGCCTCTCCACACAAGTTCCGCAGCGCCCGCAATGCAGCGCACCGCCTTTGTAACAAGACCATGTGTCTTCAAACGGGACCTCTGCGCGCGCGCCCTCGGTGACGATGTCCGCTTTGGAGATATTCACGAAGGGCGTGTAGAGCTGCACATCCGCATAGCCTTCAAGCGCCGCGTCCTGCATGGACTGAAAAGCGTTAATAAAGCCCGGGCGACAGTCGGGGTAGATGAAGTGATCCCCCCCATGCACAGCGGTGCCCACCGATTGCGCGCCCTTTGCGGCCGCCACTCCAAAGGCCACCGCCAGCATGATCGCATTGCGGTTTGGCACCACGGTGACTTTCATATTGTCTTCGGCGTAATGCCCATCGGGCACATCCAGATCATCGGTCAGGGCAGAGCCTGACAGAAACCCGCCAATGGCGCGCATGTCGATCAGATCATGGGGCACGCCCAGGGCTTTGCCCGCTTTGGCGGCAAAGTCCGTTTCTTTCTTATGACGCTGCCCGTAGTCAAACGAGATCAACCCCACAAGCTCGCGCTCCTGAGCGACCTTGTAGGCAAGCGTGACAGAGTCCAATCCGCCGGAGCAGATGACAAGTGTTTTCATATTTTGAACCCTTGTTTTAGCGAACCGGGTAGGCTGCGACCGGTATCCGGGACCACCCCGAACGGACGGCGTTTAGCAAGGGATTGAAGGGATGAAAAGACCGAATATGGGCGTTGACCTAAGGGAGGCCGCATCCCGTTTGGAAAATAGCGCTAAGGTCTAAGAACCAAACAACGTCGCCCAACGCTCAATCAGCGCTTGCTGAAGCCGCTTCGCCCGCGCATTCCAGCTGCGCGCGCCTTTGGGTCGATCGCGCTGTGCCCGGCTCAGACTCGCACGGGTATCCGTATCTGCAGCGAAGATTGCAAAGGCCAGCTCTTGGCCAGACGGCGCTTGCAAGTAACCCGCCAAGCCTGACACAAAGTTCAAGGTGCCTGTTTTTGCCTGCACTGCAACCGGATGGTTTTTGATAGGCCGCCCGTTGTCATCGCGCATGGTAAAGCCGCGCAAGATCGGGTGGATTTGGGCCTTTTGGTTCAAAATCGCCAGCGCTTTGGCCAGTTCCTTGGCCTGAATACGCGAGCGGTCCCCAAGGCCCGAGTGATCCACGAACTTAGCACCGGTGATGCCCAGTTCCTCTTTGGCCCAAACCTCCATCGCCCTTCCTGAGGCGCGCAGGGACGCGGGATAGGTGCCGCGCGCTTTGGTGGCTGACAAGCCAACCATCTCTGCGGTGATATTGGTGGAGTAGCGCAGCATGCCTTTCAGTATGGTGACAAGTGGCGCGCTCTTTTGCGAAGCCAATACCGCGCCTTTCGGTTGGCTGGTGGTCTTCTCAGGCGCGGGCATAGACACGCCCTGAGCCGACGCCAAAGCGCGGAACACTTCGCCGGCATAGACTTCAGGCTGGCGCATGGGCAGCCAACGGCCACCTTCCTTATTCAATGCAGCACGAGAGACGGACCACTGATCCACCCCATTCACATTGGCATAATCAAACACCGGAGATTTGCGCGGGCTTAGGGTCACCTGCGCCACTCTGACCTTTGGCCGATGCTTTTCGCTGCGCGCTTCCATCGAGGTCTGAAAACCATCTCCAACCCGCTTCCAGTCGAAATAGACGCGGTTGAAATTCAGACAGATGCCAGACACGGCGGTCGCATACCCCACATGGCGGGGCTGGCCCGGGTCAATCGCTTCCACAAAAGGAAGCGCTCCGCCGTAAACCACGAAACGTCCTTCGACACGTTTCAAACCTGTCTGCGCAAGCGCCTTCGCTAGGGCGGCAACGCCATCGGTATTCAAGGTCGGGTCCGCTCCACCAACAAGCGCCAAGTCCCCTTTTAGAACACCCGCTTCAATCGGCCCCATGGCCACAACTCGCGTTTCAAAGCGATGATCCGCACCTAAAGTGTCTAACGCATAAAGAGCGGTGACGGCCTTTGACACGCTGGCCGGGGGCAACGCCGTGGTGTCCCCTTCGCTTTCCAGCAAACGCCCCGTGCCCAATTCAGCAACCGCAAAGCTCACATTGCCCCGCAGCTTGGCCGCGTCAATCAGATCTTGCGGTGTCGCCAAAGCATCTTTCGCAAAGCTCGATGGACGCAACTTTGGTCGCAAAGAACTTGTCGGCGGATTTGCCCAGACCGGCAATGCGGTCAAACTGGTCAGCCCAGCAAGAAGGCTGCGTCGAGAAAGGCGTTTTGACATAACCGCGACTGTACGATTCCGGCGCAGATTGGCAAGCGCCAAGCCCCCTTTGTCACCGAAAATTCAACGATCATGATCGCGTGTTTACTTTGTTTCCGAGCGACCCGCCGCAGGCCACGCGCCCGCCGCGCGCAACTGTGTCGAGCTTAGGCTGCTCATGGGCACATTGGTGAAACACCAAGCGGGTGCTGCACGATTGGCCAATGTCTGGCTGTGCCGCCCCGGAATTTTATAGTCGCGATAAACATCCGCTGCCTTACCAGTGCGTGCCGCCATCCGGTCCCCGGGTCGCGCCAAGACGCCCACGGGAACCGTGTCCATAATAACGCGCCAGTCTTTCCAAAGATGAAACTGCGCCAGATTATCGGCCCCCATCAGCCAGACAAACCGCACACCGGGATAGTTCAGCTTCAACCGCGCAATGGTTTCCGCGGTGTAGCGTGTGCCTGCGCGCGCCTCAAAGTCGCTGACCGTGACCTTGGGGTGCTGCATGATCTCTTCGGCCGCGCGCATCCGCTTGGCAATCGCCGCAGGACCACGTTCTTTCAGCGGGTTCCCCGGGCTCACAAGCCACCACACCCGATCCAGATTGAACCGTTTCAGCGCCTCCAGCGTGATATGCACATGCCCCGCATGGGGCGGATCAAACGACCCCCCCAGCAGACCAACGGTCATGCCCGGCTCTAGATACGTCACGCGTTTTCGGATCCCACTCACCATGGGCGGCAATAAAAGTGTACGGCCCAAAATTGTCCAGCCCTAATCCCGCTTGACAGGTGCAATATGGTTGACTTATGTCAACAATATGAAAGATCATGATATTCAACGGATTAGGCGCTTTAACCGCGCCGTCACCGCCGCGTTGGGGGTTTTGGACAGCTCATTTCTGGGTCGCGGCCGTCCCCTCGGTGTCGCCCGTGTCATCCACGCCATCGGCCATTACGGCAGCGACATCGCCGTGATCCGCACCCAACTTGGCTTAGACAAAGCGGTCCTTAGCCGCATGTTAAAGGGGTTGGAAGCGGAAGGCCTGATCACCTTCCGCACTGACAGCCAAGACGCCCGCAAGCGCCATGCGGACCTGACGGATAAGGGCCGCGCCGAGTTTGACGCCTATGACGCGCTCTCTGATCACCACGCTGCAGATCTGCTCGAAGGCCACCCACACACCGGCCATCTGCTCCAAGCAATGGACCTGATCGCCACCGCCTTTGGCCGCGACAAGGTCACCATCCAGGAAATGGATCCCCGCGCAACCGACAGCCTCTATTGCCTGCAAAGCTACTATGACGAACTCGAAGCCCGGTTTGAGCGCGGCTTTGACGTCTCCCTCTCCCGCGACCCGGAAGCGGCGAATATGATGCCCCCACTGGGCGCTTTCTATGTGGCCATGTCCGACGGGCTGCCGCTGGGCTGTTGTGGGCTGAAGGGCGTTGGCACGGACGTCGCCGAGATCAAACGGCTCTGGGTCAGCCCCTCCGCGCGGGGTTTGGGATTGGCACAGCGTTTGCTCGCGGAGTGCGAGACCGCCGCGAACGACTTGGGCATCAAAACTCTGCGACTGGACACAAACTCCGCGCTGCCCGAAGCGGAACAGCTTTATCGCAAAACCGGCTGGACCCAGATCGAGCGCTTTAACGATGACCCCTACCCGGATTTGTTTTTCGAGAAGGCCGTTTCGGTGGGGTAAAACCCCACCCTACGCAAATCAAAACCGCGCCGTAGGGTGGGGTTCCACCCCACCAAGCGCACACCAATTTTGAAAACCGCCCCCGCTCGGCTACCCTCTGCGTGATTGATCAAAACCAATTTCACGAGAGGACCTCATTATGACCCAACCTCCTGATATTTCATGGTGCGAAAAGGGCGGCAACCGCGGCTGGATTACGGTGAAACCCATGACCTGGGACATCGGCAAAAAGCAAAGCGGCTGGAGCCTGACGATCCCACCGGGGCGCGAATTTGAAAGCTCGGTGCCGCCGGGGCTCACATGGCTGTTTGATCCTGATGATCCGTTCTTTCTGAAATCGGCTTTGATCCATGACTGGCTGCTGGAAGAAGGCTACCGCCGCGCTTTTGCGGACAGCCAATGGTTTGAAGCGGCGCTGAGCGTGCACGCCCACAAATTGCGCACATGGCTGGCTTATATGGGAATGCGGGGCCGCCGGTTCTTTCGGTGGATTTTTGGCAAAACCACGGTGAACCGCGGGTGATGGGGTGCGGTGCGGTAAAACCCCACCATCCCTCATCGCAACCGTAGGCCGGGCTTCAGCCCGGCACCCATCCGGATTTGTTTGGCGCATCGGTGCGTGAAATCACGCACCCTACAATTTTGAATGTGAACCGCCCGTAGGGTGCGTGCTCGCACGCACCACGCCAACGTCGCAAAGCCGGGCTAAAGCCCGGCCTACGCATTTTGTTTTGGATGACATCCCCACAAAGGGCGGCGCACCCAAAACCAGTTCCCGCTGAAAGCCCTACCCTATCAACAAAGGGCGGCGCCTGACCCTGGGACGGCGCGAAGCGCCCTCCCGTGGGGAGGGTCGGGCGCTGCCCGGCGGTGCCGGGCTTGACCTTTCCTCAAGCATACAAGAGGTTGAAAAAGTTATCTTCAACTAAATTCTTAGGTGCAAATTTGACAGACCAGCCAAGCTTTGAATTCGTAAGAAATGGTACTTCTCTTAAACTAACTGGCCTCGGCCCTGTTTCGCAGATTGCCCAGTACGCTGCAGACGCTATTGGTGTTGTTGGAGAGCCTCTCGGCATGGTTAAAGACCAACTTTCTTCATTTCGCATCCAACGTGCCGAAGCCGCAACAATTGCGATGAAAAGGGCTGAAGAAATTAGAAAGACAGAAGGCCTCAAATTAGAGCCCGTTTCGACAAAATACTTGTCGAATTGGCTGGAAGGTGCCTCCTGCGAAGATAGTCTGCAAGACAATGTTCTTGAGTTGTGGGCGCAGCTACTGTCCCAATCTTCCTCAAAATTTGACGCTCGCTATTTGGCGTACAACGAAGTGCTACGAAAAATCGGACCGCAAGAAGCGGAAGTAATCAGAAGTTTTTATAACCCATTGTTTTTACCAGCTGGCGGATATGAACTTGACGGAAACTTAAGAAGAAGCTTTTTGTCGCACGACTCGGAAAGTATCAACGAAACACTACTCGTACTGATTTTTAAACTTTTTCAGCGTGGCAAACTACAATTCAATGCGAATGAATTTCCGAAGTGGAATACATGTAAGAACATCTTTTCCCATCTGCTGGATGGCTTTTTGTGTGAATTGAAAGTCTCGTATGGCGAAACCTTTATGAGTTTGCAAACTGAAGGAAATCCAGAAATCGTTTTGGAACACGCAGGTGTCGCAGTTGTCCGTTCTGACAGTGCGGTCAACGAATTTGGGCATCGCCTCACCCTTAAGTGGGCTACCCCAACAAAAATTGGCGAAGGTCTGTTTTCAGTTCTTAATCGGGATCGACTTAATCTTGATCCGGACGGAGATTGGCAGAAGACCAGAATCGAATATGGGAAGCCAACAACGAGAATTCCTGAGAAGCTTCGCAACCATTTCAGCCTCTAAAGAAGAAACCCTGAAATTCTCCGTCAACTTCTCCCCATTTGCCATCCCCCACCCCATCCGCTATCACACGCTCCAACGCGCACGCGCGCATCAGAATCCCCTAATTTCCGGAGCCCGACATGGCAGCTTATCAGTACGTCTATCACATGCAGGGGGTCTCCAAGACCTACCCCGGCGGCAAGAAATGTTTTGAGAATATCCACCTCTCCTTCCTGCCCGGCGTGAAAATCGGTGTCGTTGGTGTCAACGGCGCGGGTAAATCCACGCTGATGAAAATCATGGCCGGATTGGACAAGGATTTCACCGGCGAGGCTTGGTCTGCAGAAGGCGCGAAAGTCGGCTACCTGCCGCAGGAGCCAAAGCTCGATGAAACCCTGACCGTGCGGGAAAACGTCATGCTGGGCGTGGCCGAGAAAAAGGCCATTCTGGATCGCTACAATGAGCTGGCGATGAACTACTCGGACGAAACTGCCGAGGAGATGGCCAAGCTGCAAGACGACATTGACGCCCAGAACCTTTGGGATTTGGACAGTCAGGTGGATGTCTCTATGGAAGCCCTGCGCTGCCCACCAGATGACGCGAAAATCGCTGATCTCTCCGGTGGTGAGCTGCGCCGCGTGGCGCTCTGCAAGCTGCTGCTGGAAGCGCCAGACATGCTGCTCTTGGACGAACCCACCAACCACCTGGACGCGGAAACCATCGCTTGGCTGCAACAGCACCTGATCGATTATAAGGGCACCATCCTCTGTGTGACCCACGACCGCTATTTCCTTGACGATATCACCGGCTGGATTCTGGAACTCGACCGTGGCCGCGGCATTCCTTACGAAGGCAACTACTCCAGCTGGCTGGAGCAAAAGGCGAAACGTCTGGAGCAGGAAGCCCGCGAAGACAAATCCAAGCAGAAAACGCTGGAACGCGAACTCGAATGGATGCGTCAGGGTCAAAAGGCCCGTCAGGCGAAATCCAAAGCGCGTATTGCGGCCTATAACGAGATGGCGTCTCAGTCCGAACGCGAAAAGGTCGGCCGCGCCCAGATCGTTATCCCGAATGGACCGCGTCTGGGTTCAAAGGTGATCGAGGTCGAAGGCCTGTCCAAACACTTTGGCGACAAGCAACTGATCGAAGGGCTGGAGTTCTCTCTGCCCCCGGGCGGCATTGTCGGCGTGATCGGCCCCAACGGCGCCGGTAAATCCACGCTCTTTAAGATGCTGACCGGTCAGGAACAGCCCGATGGCGGCTCTGTCACCTATGGCGACACGGTGAAACTGTCCTATGTCGACCAGAGCCGCGATGATCTGAACGACAAAGAAACCGTCTGGGAAGCAATTTCCGGCGGGGCGGAGATCATCGAATTGGGCGACGCGCAGGTCAACTCGCGTGCGTACTGTTCAAGCTTCAACTTCAAAGGCGGCGACCAGCAAAAACCGCTGAACCTGCTGTCCGGTGGTGAGCGCAACCGCGTACACATGGCGCGTCTGCTCAAAGAAGGCGGCAACGTACTGCTGCTGGATGAGCCGACCAACGACTTGGACGTGGAAACCCTGCGCGCCTTGGAAGACGCGCTGGTCGATTTCGCGGGCTGCGCGGTTGTGATCTCCCACGACCGTTTCTTCCTCGACCGGATCTGCACGCATATTCTGGCCTTTGAAGGCGAGGCGCATGTGGAATGGTTTGAGGGCAATTTTGAGGACTACGAAGAAGATAAGAAGCGTAGGCTTGGGGCGGATGCGCTTGAACCAAAACGTCTCAAGCACAAGAAATTCACCCGGTAAGGGTGAATGGCTTGGGCTTGCTGTTTGGGTTCAAGCAGTGCGCGGGAGCGTTTCGGTAAATCCGAAACGCGGGCGCACCCCGTCACAAAGGCGCGAAGACGGTTCTGCCGAAGCGCTTGAAGCACAAGAAGTTTACACGGTAAGATTTTGAGGCGGCCTTCGGGCCGCCTTTTTTGAAAAAATGGGAGTTTCAATGGCACACAACTGGATTTGCCGATATTGCAACCATGCACAAATTGTAAACGGCAGCAATTTTTCTTCGAATAGTTTTGCCTTTGATGTAACTGAAACTGATCGGGGATTTATCGGTCTGAAGGGATCAGCAATCACTTGCGCTAACCCGGAATGCAAGAAGCCAACACTAACCGTAGAATTGATTGAAGCGGCCTATAGCGCAAGCAATTATAGATGCTACCTTCCCCAAAACCCAAAAACTCTTAAGTCATTTTGCCTTTTGCCGGAGAGCCAAGCAAAACCTCAGCCCGATTACATCCCACGAGCGCTAGTTGAGGACTACAGCGAGGCATGTAAAATCCGGGACCTAAGCCCTAAAGCGTCTGCAACGTTAGCTCGCCGATGCCTTCAAGGAATGATCCGGGACTTTTGCGGAATCACCAAAGGCACGCTGTACAAAGAAATTGACGAGCTCAGATCGCGGACTGAACAAGGAACCATTCCCAAAGGCGTTACTGAAGATAGTATCGATGCAATCGACGCACTAAGAAAAATTGGTAATATTGGAGCTCACATGGAGAAAGACATCAACGTTATTGTTGATGTAGACCCGCATGAAGCCCAAGCACTTATCGAAATTATCGAAACGCTCTTTGATGAATGGTATGTCGCTCGCGAAAAGCGCAAAATGCGATTTGCAAAAGTCATGCAGATCGCGGAACAAAAGGATGCAGACAAAAAACAAGGGCATGCTGACGCTTAAAACCCGTAGGGTGGGTTTCCAACCCACCATCCTCGGCCGCAAACCTCTCGCAACGGTGGGGTAAAACCCCACCCTACGCAACAAACGACCGTAGGCCGGGCTTCAGCCCGGCATTGACACGACATCTGACCAATCATTGCCGGGCTGAAGCCCGGCCTACATTTCTTTTTCCAAATGCACCGTGGAATATGGCCAATCTTCGGGGCGCTCCACAAACCCATGTTTCACCGGATTGATATGACAATACTGCACATATGCGCGGTATTCGGCGTCATTGCGGATGTGGTGGTCCCAAAACCGGCGTTGCCAGAGGGCGCTTTCTCGTTTCGTCTTGCGTAGGCCGGGCTTCAGCCCGGCATATCTGCCGTTTCGAACGACGGGCAACGTCGCTGGCGGGCTGAAGCCCGCCCTACGGAGCTTCATTGTAAACCGCGCTTTCATCGCTCCAACCCGCACGCCCAAATCGCAATCCCCTTCCGGCAATGTCCAAACGAAATGCATGTGGTCCGGCAAGACCACCCATGCATCGATTTGAAATTGGCGTTGGTCGCGTGTCTCCTTCACCGCCTCTCGCAGCATATCAATGTGGTCCACTAACAGCGTCGATCCCCGCTGCGCCAAGACGACAGTGCAGAACACTGTCGCACCGGGGATTTTGGGGCGGATGTAGTTGGACATGCGCCAAGATGACCGCGGTTTGGTTAATGAAATGTTGCGGGTGCCGGGCTGAAGCCCGGCCTACATTTCCCTCACCAATTTGACCTCCATCAAATCACCCAACCCGCAAACCCGATACGCTCTCCCCATAACCACCAAAATGGAGACGCATCATGGGTCACACACCACACGAACTCGCGGCGGAATTTCCTGAACACGTCACAAAAATCCACGACCTCAAACAGGCGGACGCGCATTTTGCCAAGCTCGCGGATGACTACCACGAACTAAACCGCGCCGTGCATCGGGCGGAAACCAATGTGGAACCGGTCGGCGATCTGGATGCCATTGAGATGCGCAAGAAACGGGCCGCTCTGAAGGATGAGATCTACCGGATGCTCACCGCCTAAGACGCTTTTCAAAGACACCGTAGGGCGGGTTTGCACATTCACCCTTCCCAGATGGCTGCCGAGCAATCCCGCAGAGCAGCACCTGCCCTACGGTATTTTATAGGCTTTGCCGAACCCTGCATTCAGCAAGCCATCCACCACCTCAAACCGCACAAAGTGGAAATCGGCGAAATCCACATAGAGCTTCGCCTTGGGCCGTTGCGCAAGGTAATGCGCACGCAAAGCAACATGCGCCGCACTCCCCTGCTCCACAAACGCCGCCTTACAATGCAAGGTCAGCCGTGGATGGGTCAGCGGATCGCCCTTTTCACCCGGTTCTCCGATCAAGAGCGCACAGGCGGGCGCGTTGCGTAAAGCTTTTGTATGTAAAGATAAATCAGAGATTAAAGTGACAGGAGCGCTGTCCTTATCCGCGGCTAAGCTTATGCGGGTCACGGAAGGCGTGCCGTCCTCTCGGGTCACCGCAAGGGCCGCGTGGCTCGATGTCATCAGCTCTGCGATCATGGCGCGGGCGTCATCGTCCAGAGGACGAAAGGGATCTTTGGGTGTCATGACTTCTGGCTATCAGTTCGCGCAAACTGAGCCAAGGATGCAAAGTCATGACCCCAAAAACCACATTGAGGAGCGTCTTGGTGCTTAGTCTTCCAGCACAAAGGTCACTTTCAGGGTCACCCGATATTCGGTGATTTTGCCACCCGCCACCACGGCCTTTTGGTCCTGCACCCAAGCGCCGGTGACATTCTTAAGCGTCTTGGTGGCGCGGGCCACGCCCACATCCAAAGCATCGTCAAAGCTTTTTGGGGAAGAGGCGATAATTTCGGTTACGCGTGCGACAGACATAGCAGTCTCCATTGGATCAAGTGATGCGCCGACCCTACGCAGGTCAGGGCAACGCTTCACGGGGACAGTGCAGCCCGCTTTCCCCACACATTTCCTCACATGACTGCCAGATGTCTGTAACCTTGCTGGCCGCGCAAGGCCCACGCCCCCATGTCTATTTCAGAGAGAGGAGGCCCTATGCCCAAACCCAATAAGCACCCTGCACCGCTACCGGACCAAGAACGCAAACCCAAACCCTTTCGGTTCACCGATTGGGCCTCGATTTAGCCGCCATACGAGAGTCCGCATAAATCTGCTAAATTCACCAAGTGGCCCATCTTGCGTCACATTCGCGCCCCAATTGATTTGGATAGTCTTCTTGTAAGTCAACATTGACCTGAGCCTGCAGAAGCGGCGATAATCTTCCAGAACCTGGAGTTCTTCATGGCGATTGTTACGTTTCTCTTTGGCAGCTTGCTTGGTATCACCGGTGCGGTGATGCAATTGGTTCTTGGCTTTGGCTTCATGGCCGCGCTGCAAACCTATGCCTTCTGTTCAATCGCGCTTCCGCTCCTGACCCTTCTGGCTCTCTCTACACGCAAGCGTCACGACGCTTAGCCTTAAGACAAACTCGACTGTTTCCTAAATCCGCTTACCCAAGCGCTTACACAAATTCCAATTGCTGATCCCAAGGCGCCGGGGGGCAATTCACGCCTAAGATGCGCCCATATGAGACGTTCGGGTCCGGGACCGTCCCTCCCCTGTGACCCGAACGTCGTCATTATCCAAAAGGCACCGTCCCCCAGCGGTGCCTTTTGCTGTTTCCGGTGCCTGCCTACGAAAGTGACCGCCCCATCTAAGCATGCCTCTTTTTGGCAATTAACCCACGCAAATGCTGGACCTACGGGCTTCGGACCAGTAGGTTTGTAAGCTCTTGAGGGGGCATAGACCGATGGTCGAACTAAAAACTGAGCCAAAAAAGCTCAGCCGGATCCAACAACGCAATCGCGATCTGATTACGGATGCGGGGCTGAATGTATTTTCACAATATGGATTCCGTGGGGCCACGCTTGACCAGATCGCTGAAGCGTCAGGGCTCTCTAAACCCAACATCCTGTATTATTTCACCGGCAAAGAAGACATCTATGTCACGCTGCTGAACCGCATTCTGGACGGATGGCTGGACCCGCTGGATGAGCTGGATCCAAATGGCGATCCGATCTCTGAAATCGTGGCCTATGTGGAACGCAAGATGGAGATGAGCCGCAAGTATCCGCGCGAAAGCCGGCTTTTTGCCAATGAGATTATTCAAGGTGGCACGCGGGTTCTGGATCACATTGAGGTGGATATCAAACCACAGATTGACGCCAAGATCGCCGTCATTCAGGGATGGATTGATACAGGTCAGCTGGCGCAGGTGGATGCGCGGCATTTGCTGACCTCGATCTGGGCGACGACGCAGCACTACGCGGATTTTGAAGCGCAGACGCAGCTCTTCCTTGGTGAAGGGGACCGGGTTCTGACTGAGGGGACAGAGTTCCTTACGGCACTGTTTAGGAAGGCGTTGCAGCCTGGGTAAATGGGTTCCGATAATCCAACAAAAAAGAGCGCCCATTTCAGGCGCTCTTTCTTTTTTCAATCGTTGTCCAACCTGACTTACTTCTCAGGCAGCAACCCGTGCGGGCTAAACCTTAGAACCAGCAGCAGGATCAGGCCCATGGTCAGCGGGCGCAGATAGGCCACGCGGTCCAGCAGACCTTCCCGGATCGGATGGGTTGCATCCATGCCAGCGGTCAGTGTGTTCACAAGGAAGATAGAGATCGGTTCGACCTCGACCCACAGGAACCAGATGAACATGCCACCCAGAACTGCGCCCCAGTTGTTGCCAGACCCGCCGACAATCACCATCACCCACACAAGGAAGGTAAAGCGCAGCGGTTGGTAGGACGCCGGTGTGAGCTGACCATCCAGGGTGGTCATCATCGCACCCGCAATGCCGCAGATCGCAGCGCCCAGCACGAAGATCTGCAAGTGGCGCGCGGTCACGTCTTTGCCCATCGCTTCCGCCGCTGTCTCATTGTCCCGGATGGCGCGCATCATGCGGCCCCAAGGGGAGTTCAGCGCCAGCTGCATCAGGGTCACGATCAGGATGATCACAGAGAGGAACAGCACCGCATAAAGCAGTTTCACGAAGATGGTGGAGCCGGTCACCGGATCAGCGCCAAGACGCTCCATCCAGCCCACGAAGGTCTCGGACTGTTGTAGGTCGATCTCGTAAGGCACCGGACGGGGCAGACCGTTGACGTTTTTCACGCCGCGGCTCAGCCAGTCTTCGTTTTTAAGAACCGCGATGATGATCTCACCAATACCAAGCGTGGCAATGGCCAGATAGTCAGAGCGCAGACCCAAAGCAGTCTTACCAATCAGCCAGCCAACACCTGCAGCCATCAGGCCACCAACGGCCCATGCCAGAAGGACTGGCAGGCCAAGGCCACCCAAGAAGCCCGTTTGGGCCGGGTTCACCGCTTCGATCGCCGCAACGGCTGGATCAAACAGCGCGCGGAAAGAGAAGAAGCCGATGATCAGCCAAACGGCGGTGATCAACCCGCGCGGCAGGTTCTTCGGGATGCGAGACCAGCCTATGATTGCACCCGCGATAAAGCCAACCGCCAGCAAGAGCGAGATCAGGATGCGCATGCCGCCTGCGGCCCATGCCTCTCCGACCGGGGACACAGAGGTCAGCACCACGGACAAGCCGCCCAAAGCGACAAAGCCAACAACACCCACGTTGAACAGGCCCGCATAGCCCCATTGCAGGTTCACCCCCAAAGCCATGATCGCAGAGATCAGGCCGAAGTTCAGGATAAACAGCGCATTGTTCCAGCTTTCAAAGATGCCCACACCAATGATGAGGCAGGCCATAATGGCGAAATAGATAGGAGTACGTGACATGGTCATACCGATTTCCCCTTAAACAGACCGGTCGGCTTGAACAGCAGAACGATGATGAGAATGGCGAAGGACACCGCGAATTTGTAATCCGTGGAGAGCAGCTGGACGAGCCCGTCGGGCCTCCATCCCTCTGGCCCCAGATAGGTCACCACTTTCTTGAACGCGTAGGTGATCGTCACCTCAGAGAAGGCAATCACAAAGCCACCGGCGATGGCACCAATGGGCGAGCCAAGGCCACCGACAATCGCGGACGCAAAGATCGGCAACAGGAGCTGCATGTAGACGAAAGGCTTAAAGCTTTTGTCCAGACCGTAAAGCGTACCCGCAACAGTCGCCAAAGCAGCCACCACAAGCCATGTGATCATCACCACACGCTCTGGGTTGATACCAGAAAGCAGCGCCAGATCTTCGTTGTCTGAATAAGCACGCATGGATTTACCGGTGCGAGTCTTGTTCAAGAACCAGAACAGTAGCGCCACGGTGGCAATCGCGACCACAATGGTCAGCACCTGCGTGGTCCGCAGAGCAAGACCTTCTGACAGGCCTGTCATCTCTTTGAAGTCCCGTGCCCGGATGATGAAACGTTCACCATCAGCAAATCGGCGGTCGTCGGTGCCCACGATCATACGGATGATGCCGTTCATCATGAACATCACACCCATTGAAACGATCACCAGCATAACGGGCGCGGCTTTCACACGACGGTAGAACTTGTAAACCGTGCGGTCTGTGAACAGCACCAAGGCTGAGGCCCCGAGAATACCGAAGGGCAACGCCAGCAAGGCAGTTGGCAACGGCCCCAAGGAAATGCCCCAGCTTTGGAACAGCCCAGTGACCAACAGCACAACCATGGTGCCAAAGGCCATGGTCTCGCCATGGGCAAAGTTAGAGAAACGCAGGATCCCGTAGATCAGCGTGACCCCCAGCGCGCCAATGGCGAGCTGAGCGCCATAAGCCGACGCGGGGATAATGACAAAGTTGGTGAAAGCCACCAATGCGTTGAGAATGTCGACCATGATCACCCTCCCAAGAATGTACGGCGCACTTCAGGGTCGGCCAAAAGCGCTTCCCCGGTGTCCGTATAGGCGTTGCGACCCTGAACGAGCACATAGCCTTTATCTGCGATTTCAAGCGCCTGACGGGCATTCTGTTCCACCATCAGGATGGAAATGCCGGTCTTGGCGACCTCGATGATACGGTCAAACAGCTCGTCCATCACGATGGGCGACACACCCGCGGTGGGTTCGTCCAGCATCAGGAGTTTCGGCTGTGTCATGAGCGCGCGACCTACGGCGACCTGTTGGCGTTGACCACCAGAAAGCTCGCCCGCGTTTTGGTTGCGTTTTTCATAGACCGCTGGGAAGAGCTCGTAGACCTGTTCAATGGTCGGCTCAAAGTCATCGTCACGGATGAACGCGCCCATTTCCAGGTTCTCGCGCACGGACATGGTTGGGAAGATATTCCGAACCTGTGGGACAAACCCCATGCCCTTATGCACGCGCTCTTGCGGGGAAAGACCAGTAATGTCGGTGCCATCGAGCTTTACTGCGCCTTCACGCAGGTTCAGCATGCCAAAAACAGCCTTCATTCCGGTCGATTTACCAGCGCCGTTCGGGCCCACGATCACGGCGATCTCGCCCTTGTCGACCGAGAGTTCCAGATCATGCAAGATGTCCGGCCCAGCGCCATATCCACCGGTCATATTGGTGGCAGAGAGGAAGCTCATTTTGCGCCCTCCTTCTTCTTGTTTTTGACGCCGGTGCCCAAGTAGGCCTCGATCACGGCTTCATTGGACATGATCTCATCGGCTGTGCCTGTGGCCATGACCGAGCCTTGCGCCATCACGATGACGGGGTCGCAAAGCTGTTTAATGAAATCCATGTCGTGTTCGATCATGCAGAACGTGTAGCCACGCTCGACATTCAGGCGTTTAATGGCGTCGCCAATCGTGTAAAGCAGCGTGCGGTTCACACCCGCGCCGACTTCATCCAGAAACACCATTTCGGCGTCCACCATCATGGTGCGGCCAAGTTCCAGCAGCTTTTTCTGGCCACCAGACACGTTGCCTGCCTTAAGGTCAGCGATGTGTTCGATGGTCAGGAATTCCAGCACCTCATCGGCTTTTGCCCGCAATGCCCGTTCTTCGTCAGCAATGCGTTTGCGCCCGAACCATGTGTTCCAAAGCGTCTCGCCGGTTTGACCTGCAGGCACCATCATCAGGTTCTCGCGACAGGTCATGGAGTGGAATTCATGGGCAATCTGGAAGGTTCGCAGAATGCCTTTGTGAAATAGGTTATGTGGTTTCAGACCGGTGATGTCCTCCCCATCAAACAGCACAGTGCCGCTTGTGGGTGTCAGAACGCCGGCGATACAGTTGAATAACGACGTCTTTCCCGCGCCATTCGGGCCAATCAGACCCGTAATGGTTCCCCGTTCGATGGTCAGTGAAGCCCCATCGACAGCGCGAAAGCCGCCGAAATGCATGTGAAGGTCACGCACTTCGATCATCGTTTATGTCCCATGTGAATGTTCTCCCCCTCTAAGTTCTTAGTGTTAGCTGGGGGATAATTTGAAAAAGCCCGGAAGGATCGCTTCCGGGCTTTTCCGTGAAAGGTCGACTTAGCGGTAGCCGACAGTTTCTTGTTTACCGTTTACGGTTTTGATCACGCGGTAGGAACCGGACGCTTCGCCTGGCTCGATCAGCTCAACAGCGGATGCACCGACCAGGTCGATCTCGCCGCCGTCTGCCAGGATTTGCAGGGCTTTCGCCAGTTCACCTGGGAAGATCTGCTCGCCCGGAGCGTTTGCAACGTCAAACATTTTGTCTTTGTAGACCGCTGGGTCGTTGGAACCCGCCGCTTGCATCGCCAGAAGCAGGATTGCTGCTGCGTCATAAGACTCTGGAGAGAACGGAGCCGTGGCGTCAAAGCCGTTTGCTTCACCGATTGGCACGAACAGGTCGCCGCCAGGTGCGTCTGTGCCTGGAACCTGGCCCATAGAGCCGTCCAGATCAGAACCGAAGTTCGCTTCTGTTGCGAAGCCAACCATCGCGTCAGGCAAGTGGAACAGGTCAAACGCGCCTGTGTCCAGAGCACCTTGGATGATGCCTTTACCACCTTGGTCCGCATAACCAACAACAACCAGACGGTCACCGCCAGCGGATGCCAAAGCACCAACTTCCGCAGAGTAGTCGCCTTTGCCATCTTCGTGAGATGCGTTGATGGTCACTTCGCCGCCACCAGCGGTGAAGTTCGCTTCAAACGCGTCAGCCAGGCCTTTGCCGTAGTCGTTGTTTGTGTAGGTCACAGCAACGGACTCCACGCCCTCGCTGAGGAGCAGCTCTGCCATCACAGCACCCTGACGGGCGTCAGATGGTGTCGCGCGGAAGAACAGGCCGTTGTCCTCGATTGTGGACAGCGCTGGCGATGTCGCGGATGGAGAGATCATCACCATGCCGTTTGGAACCGCAACGTTTTGCAGCGCCGCAGTGGTTGCGCCGGAGCACAGAGCACCGATGATGCCGGAAACGCCGTCAGAGGTTACGAAACGCTCTGCAACAGATGTCGCGATCGCCGCATCCGCACAGGTGGAGTCACCTTCCACCAGTGTCAGTTTCTTGCCACCCAGGAACAGGCCGCTTTCCGCGATCTCTGCGACTGCTGCACGGGCACCGCCCGCCATTGGTGGCGCATAGGATTCAGCAGGGCCAGAGAAGCCCAGCATCAAACCTACTTTTACTTCATCCCCGTGGCCGCCCGCGAAGGCAGAACCTGCAACCAAAGAAGCTGCTGCTGAAGTCAGAAGGAATTTTTTCATCTTAGTATTTCTCCCAGTTGGAACTTTGTCCTGCAGGAGAGGTTAGAGCGGACCCATTCGTTTGGGAAGAGTACAACATCACAAAAAACGATGGTTTCCAAAATAACGGAAATTTTTGCATTAAGCCCAACGACGACCATGGCTCACTAGAAATTTTCCCACGCAGATGTCAAAAATTGGAAATTTTCCGAACCCACTGCGTAAATCCTGCTTGATTTGGCGGAAATGATCGAAAAATTTCTCAATCAACCAATCCCTCAGGACGTTGCCAAGACGATTCTTGCGTGGGAGATGGGCTAGCGCTGCAGCGCGGAAAGTCTTATGAAGTGTCGCAATCGGGACACCGCGCAGAGATGACCTAACGTCAATCGCGACCCTGATGCGCGGAAGGAACCAAATTGGCCAGAACGGTTGCGAAAGACCACGACCAGAAACGGTTGCATATTCTCAAGACCGCCGCAGGGGTTTTTGCGCGCGAAGGCTATGCCCGTTCTTCCATGGCACAGGTCGCTTCAGCTTGTGGAATCTCTAAAGCCAATATCTATCATTACTACCCCGGCAAAGACGCGCTGCTCTTTGATATTCTGAACACGTATCTCTCGGCGCTACGGGACAATCTGCTTTCGATCCAAGCAGAGGGCGTCTCGCCGGAAGAACGGCTACAAGCTTTCACCCGTGCAACACTGTCAGCTTATCAAGTGATGGAAGCCGAGCACCAAATTCAGGCGGAAGGCGTTCCGTTGCTGCCAGAAGAGCAGCAGGTAACGTTGAAAAATTATCAGCGCGAGATTGTGCGGGCGTTGAATGAAATCCTTTTGGAGATTTCACCTCAGGCCTTTGAGAACAACAAATCCAAACTGCGCGCCACCTCTATGTCGGTGTTTGGCATGCTGAACTCCTATGCCATGTGGAACAAACAGGTGGAGCCGGCGGCCCGGGCGAAGTATGCGGATTTGGTTTCAGATTTGGTGATCAACGGCAGTCGGGCGCTATAAGCCACCGGGCCGGTTGCAAAGGAAAAGGGGCCTTAGAAGGCCCCTCTTTTATTTCATGAACTTTGGCATCTGACTGACCAGTCGCTGCGTGTAGGCGTGTTCTGGAGCTTCAAAGATCTTCTCGGTCTCATTCACTTCCAGCAACTCGCCAAACTGCATCACGCCGATGCGGTCACACATCTGACGGATGACAGGCAGGTCATGAGAGATGAAAAGAAGCGTCAGGTTCAGCTCTTCTTGCAGATCCTTAAGCAAGTTCAGGATTTGGGCCTGAATCGACACATCCAGTGCAGATGTCGGCTCGTCACAGATCAAGAAGCGTGGCCGTGTTGCCAAGGCGCGCGCGATGGAAATCCGCTGACGCTGACCGCCTGAGAATTCATGCGGATATTTGCGTGCCGCGTCCTTCCCTAGACCCACCAGTTCCAACAGGTCCGCAACGATTTCATTACGCTCCTCTGCCCCGGAGGTGAGTTTGTTCACGATCATCGGCTCTGCCACGATAGACCCGATTTTCATGCGCCCGTTGAGCGATGAATAGGGATCTTGGAACACCATCTGGATGTCCTGGCGGGCTGCAATGGCTTCTTGTTTGCCAGATTTGCCAGTCAGGTCTTTGCCCGCAAAGCGCATCTCGCCGCTGGTGGCGGGATGGATGCCGGTGATGACCCGCGCCACTGTGGATTTGCCCGAGCCACTTTCGCCCACAAGGCCAAAAGTCTCCCCCGCTTTTACGTCAAAGCTGATGGATTTGATCGCGTCCACATAGGTGCGATTGCGTTCAAGGAACGCGCCCTGAACCAAGAAGCGCTTGCTGAGGTTTTTGACCTCGAGCAACGTGCCGCCCTTTGGATCATGGGCTTCGCCAGATGCCAGCCAATGGCCTTTCAGATCAAAGTCCTGAAGAGCCGAGCCATCGCTTTCAGCCAAAGCCACCTTCGGGAAGCGGTGGATCTTGATATTAGATGGCGGCACGGCTGCGATCAGTGACTGGGTGTATGGCTCTTTCGGGTCACGCAGGATCTGCTGGGTTTCGCCCACCTCGATCAGCGCACCTTTATACATGACCGCCACCCTGTCTGCGGTTTCCGCAATCACACCCATGTCGTGGGTCACAAGGATCACGCCAAGGTTACGGCTTTTGCAGAGGTCTTTGATCAGCTCAAGGATTTGCGCCTGAATGGTCACATCCAGAGCTGTGGTTGGCTCATCGGCAATGATCAATTCCGGCTCCACAGACAGAGCCAGCGCAATCACCACCCGCTGCCGCATGCCGCCCGAGAATTGGTGCGGGTATTGTTTGATCCGCTTGGGTGCATCCGGGATGCCCACCTGTTCTAGCAGGTCAACGGCACGTTTTTCCGCCTCGGACCGGCTGATATCCATGTGCGTGAGAATGGTTTCTACCAGCTGGAACTCGATGGTCTCGATCGGGTTGAGCGAGGTCATCGGGTCTTGGAAGATCATGGAAATCCGTTTGCCGCGGATGGTGCGGAACATGGATTTGTCTAGTTGATCGATCCGTTCACCGTTGAGCCAGACTTCACCAGAGGACAGACGCCCGGGCGCTTGCAGCAGGTTGAGAACCGCGTTGCCCACAGTGGATTTCCCAGCACCGGATTCCCCGACGAGGCCAAGGATTTCTCCTTCTGCCACCTCAAGACTCACGTCTTTGACCGCTTGGAATGTGCCGTGCCGCCCCGGAAATTCGACGAGCATGTTTTTGATGTCGAGTAACGCCATATCAGTCATCCAATTTCGGGTTAAGCGCGTCACGCAGCCAGTCACCCAACAGGTTGACCGAAAGCGCCAGCATCAGAAGCGTTACCGCTGGGAAGAAGAGGATCCACCACTCGCCAGAGAACAGGAAGCCCTGCCCGATACGGATGAGTGTGCCCAAAGACGGCTGCGTTGGTGGCGCGCCAACACCAAGGAACGACAGGGTCGCCTCAGCGATAATGGCCAGGGCCAGAGAGATGGTCGCGATGACCAAAACCGGGCTGAGCACGTTGGGCAGAATATGTTTGAAGATGATCGCGATTGGACCACGGCCAATCAGGATTGCGGCTTCAACATATTCTTTCTTCTTTTCCACCAAAGCGGCACCGCGCACGACGCGGGCAAATTGTACCCAGTCAGACAGGCCGATAGAGACAATCAGCACCCAAATCGCCATCTGATCGCGCAGATGGATCGGGGTGAAGCCCTTCGCGATGCCAAAGATCAGCATGGCCACCAGAATGGAAGGGAACGTCAGCTGCACATCTGCGATCCGCATGATGATTGCATCGGTGCGGCCACCCGCATAGGCGGCCACCAATCCCAGCACCACGCCGATGAGCAGCGCGAAGAGAACCGCAAGCACCCCAACAAAAAGCGAAATCCGCATGCCGTAAAGGATGGTCGACAGAACGTCCCGACCTTGGTCATCCGTGCCCATAATAAAGCTGTCACCGGTAAAGGCGTTTGGCTCCATGGGTGCCGAAAAGCCGTTCATCAAGTTCAATGAACTAGGGTCAAACGGATTAAACGGCGCTAATAAAGGTGCAAAGACCGCTGACAGGATGAGCGAGAGCGCGACAATTGCGGATACCACCGCCACCGGCGTGCGGCGGAAGGAATAGAAGAGATCGCTGTCCAGAGCGCGTTTGATCATATCCATGACTACGTCCCCTTCCCTTCCCGCAGACGCGGGTCGATTGCCAAGTAGAGCATGTCCACGAGGAAGTTGATTGCGACGAACATCACAGAGATCATCATCAAATAGCTGGCCATCACGGGGATATCGACGAACTGAACGGAGTCGATAAAGAGCAAGCCAACGCCCGGCCATTGGAAGACCGTTTCAGTGATGATGGAGAAGGCAATGATCGACCCGATTTGCAGACCGGCAACGGTGATCACCGGGATCAACGTGTTCTTGACCGCATGGCGGAAGTTGATGGCCCGCTCGCTGAGGCCCCGTGCACGGGCAAAGCGGATATAGTCTTGGCGCAGCACCTCGGACATTTCCGATCTGACAAGCCGCATGATCAGGGTCATTTGATAAAGACCCAGCGTAATCGACGGTAAAATCAGTGACTTAAGCCCTGAGGCCGTCAGCAAACCGGTGGTCCACCAACCCAAATCAACGGTTTCGCCACGTCCAAAACTCGGGAGCCATTTCAGCTCGACCGCAAAGACGTAGATCAACAGGATACCGATCAGGAAGGTGGGCAGCGACACGCCAATGAGTGACGTCGTCAGGATGAAGTTGGTGATCGCGCCTTTGCGATTGATCGCCGTGTAGATCCCCAAAACGATCCCCAGCACCATGGCGAAGATGGCCGAGACCATCGCCAGTTCCAACGTCGCAGGCAGGCGTTCAAGGATGATGTCCAGCGCCGGACGGCCTTGGCGGAAACTTACGCCGACATCGCCTTGCAATGCGCCAGTGATGAAATTCCAATATTGCACCAGGAACGGGTCGTTCAGGCCCAGAACC
>NZ_CYTO01000009.1:13904-28072 GCF_001458335.1 Cognatishimia activa | reverse complement strand
CCCCACCGCCAGTAGCACAAGCACTGACTGGAGGGCGCGCTTCACAATGTAAGATAGCATTATGCGTCCCCAAAAGAGACCGCCCCCGGCACAAGGCAGGAGGCGGAAAACTTTTCAGTTTATTTCAGAGCGAAGTGTTTGATCTTCGGCTGATCTTCTGGCTGAACCACGGTGTCCACTTTCGCGGAAGTGCCCCAGTTCAGAACCTGATGGTGGATCGGCAGGTAGAGGACGTCTTCCTGAATTTGACCCCAGATGTCCGCGATGGTTGCGTTACGCTTGTCCAGATCTGTTTCAGATGCGAGGGACACGATCTTCGCGTCTAGGTCTGGGTTTGTGTAACGGGTACCGTTCCAAGACCCACGCTTTTCACCTTTGGTGTGGACAAGGAAGTTGAAGATGTATTCGGAGTCAAAGGTCGGAACACCCCAGCCCAGCATGTAGAAATCTGTTTCCAGATTGTTGATCAGCGGGAAGTGTTGTGCCTTTGGTTTCGCGTCCAAATTCACGGTCACACCGATTTGCGCCATCATACCAACAGCCGCCTGACAGATGGCTTCGTCGTTGATGTAACGGTCATTCGGGCAGTCCAGCGTCACGGTGAAACCGTCCGCATACCCTGCGTCCGCCATCATTGCTTTTGCAGCTGCCAGATCACCGGATGGGATTGTGTCCAGCTCGGCTGTCCAGCCATTCACGAATGGAGGCATCGCAACACCGGCTGGGATGGACTGATCGCGCATCACAACTTTTTTGATGGCTTCGCGGTTGATCGCCATGTTCATCGCTTTGCGCACGCGCACGTCAGCAAATGGGTTTTTGCCATCCACGTTGTCTTTGGTCAGATCCGCATCGCCTTGGTTCATGCCCAAGAAGATCACGCGGTTCTGTGGTGCAGTGATAACCTGCAGGCTGCTTTCAGCGGCCACGCGGCCAAGGTCTTGCACTGGAACGTCTTGGATGAAGTCCACTTCGCCAGACAGAAGCGCCGCAACGCGGGTTGCTGGGTTTTTGATTGGCGTGTAGCGGATTTTGTCAAAGGCCAGCGGGAACATATCTTTGCCCCAATAGCCGTCATACATTTCCAGTTCAGTCAGAGAGTCCGCAGCACGGGAAACCAGCTTGTAAGCGCCGGTACCGTTGGTGTTGCGTGCAGCCCAAGTTTCTTCACCGCCTTCAAAGTCTTGTACCTTGGTGGCGTTGTTCGCCTCGGTCCATGTTTTGTCCATGATGAACAGGTTGGTCAGGTTGGACGCCATGATTGGGTTTGGACCATCAGTTTCGATCTCAACGGTGTATTTGCCCGTCGCACGCACTTCTTTGACAGAGGACAGAAGCTCTTTCATGTCGCTGTCAGGGGTCATCGCGCGCTCAATTGAGAACACCACGTCTTCGGAATCAAATTCGGAACCGTCATGGAAGGTTACGCCTTCACGTAGCGTGAATTCCCAAACATTGGGGTTGTCCGCCTGCGGAGCCCAGTCAGTGGCCAGTGCCGCTTCGATGGCACCAGTGCTGTCACGCAGCAAGAGTGGCTCATAAATCTGGTGAGCGATTGTGTGGGTTGGGCCCTCGTTCTGAGCGTGTGGATCAAGGGTCAAAGTATCCCCTGCACGCGCCCAATTCAGGGTTTCGGCTGCAGCGAAGCTTGTGGTGGCAAGCAGGGCCGCGGTGGCCGTTGTGGTGATTTTCTTAAGCAAGTGTTGTCCTCCATTGCTGAACACACGGGTCGTTGCCCGTTGCGCCTGGGGTCTCCGCCCCGTCTTCGTTAGCGCAATCGAAATATAGCGCGGGCCGCAGGCAATGTCAAAAAAATTCATTTCAAAAATACACCCAAAATCACAACAAATTCCCGATACAGGCCGCAAGAGAAGAATGTTGTGCTGACTGGCGTAAATTTTAAGGAAAATAACCCAAAAACTGAACAAAAAGTAAAATCATGAAATGCTAACCTTACGTCAACTTCTGAGGGAAAAGCGACGCACAGCGGTTGTACAAAAACCGTGATAAACGCTGAAAGTGAAGGCTTCGCGCCAATTCATTAGAGCCTTAACTACGTGGCGTTTCTGGGTGGAGTGCGACGAAAAAGGGATGGTGAACCCCCTGCCTTCCCTGTATGAGGTCACAGATCTCTGGGTTCGCACGTTATTTAGCGATCTAAACCCAGGCAAGAGTTGACGATCTGCGCCTCTATGGGCCGAAAGACAAAGGGGAAAAAGGTGCGCGACAAGCCGACGTTTACCACTCCGGTACCGACGCAATGGGTGGGCCCGATCTCCTTCAAAGGTCCTATCGTGGACGGCGAGATCAGCGTGCCGCTGGCGACCTATGAGTCCCCTCTTTGGCCATCCACCGCGCGCGGCGCTGGTGTGTCACGACATTGCGGCGGCATTCAAGTGACCATGGTCGATGAACGCATGACACGGTCGATTGTTGTGAAAGCACGCAATGCGGCAGAGGCCCATGCGGCTTGGCAGGCAATTGAGGCCCAGCACGACACCGTTGCCGACATCATCGCGACCACAAGCCGCTTTGCCCGGCTCATCAAATTAAACCGCCAGATCGCAGGCAATCTGCTGTTTATCCGTATTGAATGTGCCACGGGCGATGCGTCTGGCCACAATATGGTGACGAAAGCTGCCGAAGCGGTGCTGGATTGGGTCCTCTCGGAACGACCAGAGCTGTCTTACTCATCGATTTCCGGCAATTTCTGTACGGATAAAAAGACCTCTGCAGTGAACGGCATTCTGGGTCGCGGCAAATACATGATTGCCGAGATCGAAATTCCGGAAAAGATGCTGCGCCGGATCTTGCGCACATCGGCGCAACAGATTGTGGACCTAAACCACGAGAAAAACTTCGTGGGCGGCAATCTGGCGGGCTCTTTGCGCAGCGCCAACGCGCATTTTGCCAATATGCTTCTGGCCTTCTATCTGGCCACAGGTCAGGACGCGGCCAATATCATTGAAGGCAGCCAAGGCATGGTTCATGCGGAAGCGCGTGGAAATGATCTCTACTTTTCCTGCACGTTGCCGAACCTGATCATGGGATCTGTTGGTGCCGGCAAAGGCAATGATGTCATCGAAGACAACTTGCGGGAAATGGGCTGCAAAGAAGAACGTGAGCCTGGCGACAATGCACGTCGCCTTGCAGGCATCTGTGCGGGTGTTGTTCTGTGTGGCGAGCTGTCTCTGCTCGCGGCCCAAACCAATCCGGGTGAGCTGGTGCGCACCCATATGGAACTTGAGCGTTGAGCAAGGCGCCTGCTGATAAAGAAGTGGCCAACCGTAAGGTTGAGCACATCCGCGCGATTGAGCGCGACGCGGAGATCGAACGCCGCCGCAGCGGTTTTGACGATATCAAATTGAGCCACCGGGCATTGCCAGAACTGGATCTGGACGCGATCGAGACAAAGACCGCCTTTCTTGGCAAAGAGCTGTCTTTCCCTCTTTTGATTTCATCCATGACCGGTGGCGCGCATGATGAGATCAAAGTGATCAATCGCAACCTTGCCGAAGCCGCCGAAGAAACCGGTGTTGCCATGGCTGTGGGCTCGCAGCGGGTGATGTTCACCGATGAAGAAGCGTTAGCAAGCTTTGACTTGCGCGGCCACGCGCCAACCGTGCCATTGATCGCCAATATTGGCGCTGTGCAACTCAACGAAGGTCTGACCGCAGATCACTGCGCAAAAGCCGTGGATATCCTAAAAGCCGACGCGCTTTATTTGCATGTGAACCCTTTGCAAGAAGCGGTTCAGCCGGAAGGGGACCGCAATTTCGCGAACCTGTCGGATGCGATTGCCGATGTTGTCGCGAAAAGCAACGTGCCGGTGATGATCAAAGAGGTTGGCGCGGGCTTTTCGGGCGCTGATGTTGCATTGGCGTACCATGCGGGCATTCGTCACTTTGACGTGGCCGGGCGCGGTGGTACATCTTGGAGCCGCATCGAATACCATCGCCGCCGGGAAGATGACGACGATCTGGGACTGGTCTTTCAAGATTGGGGCCTGACGACCGTGGAAAGCCTGCTTGAAGCCCGCGCCGTATTGGCGCAGAAAGCAGATGACACCACTTTGATTGCTTCCGGCGGCATTCGGAACGGAATCGACATGGCTAAGAGCCTGATTTTAGGCGCAGATCTGTGCGGCACGGCCTCGCCTTTCTTGGCACCGGCGCAGCAATCGGCGGCTCAGGTTGTAAAGGCCATACAGAAATTTGAGCGAGAATTTCGTACGGCCCTATTTTTACTGGGCGCAGGCGACTTATCTTCTCTTAAAGGGAATACTTCCTTGATCCGATCGGGGACGACACGACTATGATTGCGACAGGCATTTCGGCGATTAGTTTTTATACGCCGCATCGCTATATCGGGCTGGAAACGCTGGCCGAACACCATGGCATTGATCCAGAGAAATTTTCCAAAGGGATCGGCCAGGAAAAGATCGCAATGCCGGGGCATGATGAAGACATCGTGACTATGGCGGCGGAAGCGGCGAAACCCATCATTGATCGGTATGGAGCTGACGGTATCGATACGGTTCTGTTCGCGACAGAGACCGGGATCGACCAGTCCAAATCTGCGGGCATCTATGTGCACCAGCTGCTGGGTCTGCCGGCGAACTGCCGCAATGTTGAACTGAAACAAGCCTGTTACTCTGCGACCCCTGCCCTTCAAATGGCCTGCAGCTATGTGGCACGCAAACCGGATCGCAAGGTTCTGGTTATTGCCTCGGATGTGGCGCGCTATGATCTGGATAGTTCCGGTGAAGCGACACAAGGTGCTGGCGCTGTGGCAATGTTGGTCACTGCAAACCCGACAGTGTTAGAGATTGGTGCGAATTCCGGTGTGTTTACAGAAGACATAATGGATTTCTGGCGTCCAAATGATCGCCGCACTCCTTTGTTTGACGGCAAGTATTCGACCCTGCGTTATCTGAATGCCATGACTGAGGCTTGGAAAGACTATCAGGCCAATGGCGGTCACGCGTACGATACGTTCTCGCATTTCTGCTATCATCTGCCGTTTTCGCGCATGGGTGAAAAAGCGCATGGTCGTTTGGCCAAAGCGAATAAGACACCAATCGATATGGATAAGGCGTTGTCAGGCATGGCTTATAATCGAGTGGTCGGGAACAGCTATACAGCTTCGATCTACCTGTCCCTCATGTCCACTTTGGAAAACACTGAAGGCGATCTGACCGGCAACATGATCGGCCTATTCAGCTATGGCTCCGGCGCGACGGGCGAATTCTTTGACGCTAAAGTTGTTGAAGGCTACGCCGATCACCTCTTTACCAAGCGCCATCAGGATATTCTGAGCGAACGTGTGTCTGTAAGCTATGACGAATACGTTGCCCTTTGGAATGCGCCAAACGTCGTTGACGGCACAAGCGAACCGCTGGCAGAAGAGGCACGTGGGCGATACAGATTGGCACGTATCGATGAGAACAAGCGCATCTACATTGACCAGCACGCCTGAGGCGATAGCCCATTCGCCGGGCAAGCTGATCTTATCAGGTGAGCACTCGGTGCTTTACGGCGCGCCTGCCTTGGCCATGGCCATCGCGCAATATACCGAAGTTTGGTTTACACCACTGAGCCCCGGCGAAGGGCTGAAGACAGCGTTCCAGAACCTGTCTGGCGGTGCGTCTTACCCTTTGAAAGTGCTGGAGCAGTTCAAGTCCAAGCTCGACCGCAAATTTGATCAGTTCATGAAGGGCGACTTGGAGGTTCATAAGATCCTCACCCGCCCCGATGACTTGGCAGTTTATACATTGGCCTCGCTTTTGCAGGATGCGGCGAGTGATGATGGTTCTGAGATCACTGGCATTGGTGCCGTGGGGCATTTGCCGACGCCCGGGCAACTCGGCAGCCGGTCGGATTTGCCGATTGGCGCAGGGATGGGATCATCTGCCGCCGTTGTGGCCGCAACGACTGTTTTGTTTGAGAAACTTCTGGATCGCCCGAAAACGCTCGAGGGGCGCGCCAAACGGGTGCGGTTTTGTGAGCGTCTGAAACACGGCAAAGCGGGCCCGATTGATGCGGCGGCTGTTGTGCGCGGTGGCTTGATCAAAGTTGGCGATGGCCATGTGGACATTCCCAAGGTTGCAGACGGACACGGGCTATTGGCTGGTGATGGCTGGTACTGGGTGCTGCATGGGCGCCCCGTCAGCGGTACCGGTGATTGCGTCGCTGCGGTGCGCGCGAGCCACGGTAATGACACGCCGCTTTGGGATGAGTTCAGCGCCTGTACCGGAGCGTTTGAAGCGGCTTTGACCGAAGGGACATCCGCCAAAGAGGCGATTTCTGCGAACCAAAGGCTGCTTGAGCGGATTGGTGTTGTGCCAGAACCGGCTCAACGGTTCATCGCGGATTTAGAAGCGACGGGCGCTGCAGCAAAGATTTGCGGTGCTGGCTCGGTTAAGGGCGATTTTGGCGGTGCCATGCTTGTGCATCAAGACGACGATGCCGCTATGCATGCGTTCATGTCCGACCACCCTGATTTTGCGTGGTCACCGCTAAAAATGGCAAAGCGTGGCGCGGCATTGGGGCCTGTTTCCGAGGCCTCAACATGATCCGCGCGAGCGCGCCTGGCTCAATCATGATCACCGGCGAACATGCGGTGGTCTACGGGCATCGTGCGATTGTGGCAGCGGTGGAGCAGCGGATCCTTGTGTCGCTGACCCCGCGCGCGGATCGTACTGTGACCATCACGTCAGAGATTGCAGAGCCGCTTGAGACCACGCTGGATCAGATGGGCAGTGACGGTCCTTATCGTTTTATTCTGGCAGCCATCAGCGGCTTTAAAGAGCATCTGAAAAGCGGCTTTGATCTGAATATCACCTCGCAGATCAACCCAACGCTTGGACTTGGCTCTTCGGCAGCGGTGACAATTGCGGCGCTCGGGGCAATTGCGCGTTTTTCGGGGCAAGAGACTGAAAACCTTCATGCAACCGCCCATGGGATTATTCAACGCATCCAAGGGCGTGGCAGTGGGGCAGATCTGGCGGCTAGTTTGACGGGTGGCATGCTGGCTTACCAAGCACCGCCCAATGCACAGCTGATCCCCCTGCCCCAACCGCCGCAGCTGAGCCTGCGTTATTGCGGGTATAAGACACCCACTGGCGAGGTGTTGCAGCGGATTGCCGAGCGGATGCAAGGCAACGAAACGGCATTTGAAGCGCTTTATGGGCGTATGGGCCGTGAAGCCGAGCGCGCGATTTCGCTGGCGCTCGCACAGGACTGGCCTGCTTTTGGGACGTCGCTGACGGCCTATCAAGGCTTGATGGAAGAGCTGGGTGTTTGTGATGATGTCTTAGCGGGGATTATTTCGGGGGCAGCGGACACCTCGGGTCTGCTAGCTGCTAAGATTTCCGGGTCTGGGCTTGGAGACTGTGTGGTGGCGCTTGGTGAGGTGCCAGATGGATTTGAGCCGGTGACACTGGCAACAGAGGGGCTGACCATCGATGACTGATGCGGCGCGCGATTTGATTTCAAAAGCGATGGTCGACGCCGGTGATCCGGTAGAATTTGCGGCCTATGCGCCCAGCAATATTGCCCTGTCAAAATACTGGGGCAAACGAGATCGGTCGCGGAATTTACCGCTGAATAGCTCACTCTCGATTTCGCTGGCGGAATGGGGGTCACATACGGAAGTGGCCCCGTCTGAAAGCGGCATAGATCAGGTGTCGTTGAATGGCGAAGTGCTGGATATGGGCACAGCCTTTGCCAGTAAAGCCCTTAAATTTGCAGATCTTTTCCGCGCGGGCCGCGCGCAGCCTTTGAAGATCACCACGCGAAATACAATCCCGACAGCGGCAGGGTTGGCGTCTTCGGCTTCGGGTTTTGCCGCGCTGACACGTGCGCTTTGCGGAAGCTTTAGCTTGTCTTTGTCAGAGGCTGAAATGAGCCTGATCGCACGCCTTGGCAGCGGGAGCGCAACCCGGTCGATCTGGCATGGGTTTGTGCGTTGGGACAAAGGCCGCGCTGAAGACGGTTCTGACAGTTTTGCCACTCCGCTTGACGTGACTTGGCCAGATTTTCGGATTGCGATCATTCCAGTGGATGTGGGGCCAAAGTCCCATTCATCCCGCGACGGGATGAACCACACGGTGGACACCAGCCCGCTTTTTGCAGCTTGGCCCGATCAGGCGGAAGCGGACTGCGATTTCATTGAGGCCATGGTGCGTGAACAGAATTTCACCGCCTTGGGGCAACGGGCCGAGGCCAATGCTTTGGCGATGCATGCGACCATGCAGGCAGCAAGGCCAGCGATCACATATCTGACGCAAGACAGCTGGGCGATCTTGGAGCGGCTTTGGGCTGCGCGCAAAAATGGATTGGAAGCCTACGCCACCATGGATGCCGGCGCGAATGTGAAGCTGATTTTTGAAGCGCAGTCACAAGATGATGTGACCACGCTATTCCCTGAAGCTCAGGTGATTGTGCCGTTTGCAGGTTAGCCCTGCGGCAAGATCAGCAACGCCCTGAAGTCATTCACATTTGTGAGGGTTGGGCCGGTGACGATCTGACCGCCGACTTTATCGAAATAGCGATGCGCATCGTTTTCAATGAGCGCCGTTTCGGCCGTCTCACGGCTGTAACCGTTGTCGGTCAGCGTTGTTGGCCCCGTATAGGACCCCGCCACTTCAGCCGCGCCGTCCACTCCGTCAGTGTCGCATGCCAGAGCATGGATGCCTGACTGGCCATTCAGCGTGAGAGCGACCGACAGGGTGTATTCCGCATTTGGTCCGCCGACCCCGTTGCCGGTACGGGTGACGGTGCATTCGCCGCCGGACAGCAACAGGACTGGCTTTGCATCCGAGGCCATCTTGGCCTGGATATCCAACGCCATCTGGGCCTGTGCCGCGCCAAGGTCACGGGCTTCGCCTTCGATGGCATCCCCCAAGAGACGCACCTCGCAGCCATGTTGTTCCGCCAATTCCGCCGCAGCGGCGAGAGACTGGGATGGTGCCGCCACAATCGTGAGCTTGTCACCTTCAGGCATTTCAGTGATCGGATCTGGGTCTTGGGATTTCAACAGATCAGTGACTTTAGGATCAAGCACGATGCCATGGCGATCAAGGACCTCCAGCGCGATCTGCGGAGAGCTTTTGCTTGGGCAAGTTGGACCTGACGCGATCTCGGCGGGGTCATCGCCGGGCACATCGGAAATCAAAAGACTGATCACTTTCGCCGGATGACAGGCTGCGGCCAAGCGGCCGCCTTTGACCTGCGAGAGCATTGGGCGCACGACATTCATGTCACCGATTGGCGCACCAGAGGCGAGAAGCGTGGCATTCACCGCTTGTTTGTCCTCTAAGGTAAGGCCTTCAATAGGTGCACACAGAAGCGCCGAACCACCGCCAGAGATCAGGGCCAGAACCGTGTCATCGGGTCCGAGATCTTTGACCAGCTCCAGCATACGTTTTGTAGCATCCACACCCGCTTGGTCCGGCACCGGGTGTGCCGCTTCAACGATTTCAATACCTTGGCACGGACGCGCATAGCCGTAGCGCGTGATGACAAAGCCCTCGCAAGGGCCATATGCCGCCTCTACCGCTTCCGCCATGCGCGCGCTGGCCTTGCCAGCACCGATCACAAACAAACGCCCTTTTGGACGCTCTGGTAGGTGTTGCGCAATGACCTCCATCGGGTCCGCTTTTTGGACTGCGATATGGAAGAGATCCGTCAGAAAGACACGCGGGTCGGCAATTGGCTGTGGCATTTGGAATAGAAACTGTGCGCTGTTGGTCGTTACCGCTACCATTCCCCAGGGTTAAGTGAGGTGCAAGTCAATTGCACGTCACAGCGCAAAAGTAAGAGTGCCAATTTGGTCGGTGTGCTCAGTCGTTCAGATCGTTCAGGAGCCGTGAATGCGACTGTGTTTCTTTGATCAACTGACCGAAGGTTTCAATTCCCTTGCCTTTCAGCAGCGGCAAGAGCTTTACCAAGACTTCCGCTGTGGCTTGGGCATCGCCGTAAGCCGTGTGGCGTGCCTCGGGTGCGATGGTGATGGACAGGCGATCACAAAGGGCATCCAGCGTATGGTCTTCGGTGGTCCCAAACACCACGGCAGACAGAAGCACTGTGTCGATGACGGGCTGGTTCCATTCAACGTCCATGATTTTTTGGGATCGACGCAGCAGGCCAATGTCGAACGGAGCATTATGGGCCACAAGCACCGCATCACGGCAGAAATGGTGTAGGCTACGGCCCGCTTGCGCGATCTTGGGCGCGCCTTGCACATCCGCATCGCCAATTGCGTGAATCTTGGTTGAGGATTGCGGAATTGGGCGCTCTGGGTCGACGTATGTGTTGATCGCCTCTCCGTTAACGATACGCCCTTTCAGGACGCGCACCGCTCCTATTTGGATGATCGCATCGTCCTTGACGGACAGCCCGGTCGTCTCTGTATCAAACGCCACATAGGTTAAATCAGTCAGCGCCGTGTCACGCAGATCTGTTGCGAGTTCGCCCTCAAACAGATCGAAATCGAAAACAAGCGGGCGCGGCGCATTGGGATCAAGATCGGCGGAGTCCACGTCTATGAAGATCATGTGGCCGTCCCCGCCTAGATCTTTGATACGGCCTGCGAATTCATGCGTGCCGTAAGCATCGCGCAGTGACAGAGGTGCTTCGGAATTGTCGCCTGCAAGCTGCTTAATCGCTTCATCAAGAGCGACCCGATCAAAGTAGTCCGCAATCGGCGCTTTCAACCGCGGCGGGGCGATTTTGGCAAGGACCTCAGCGGCTTGGGAGTCATAGAGCACAATCTCGCGCGACGGATTGAGCAGGATCGACGCAATCGGTATCTGGCTCAGCAGATCGGTCAGACGGTCTTTTTCGCCTCGAAGACGTTGGGTTTCATGGGCCACCTGTTCGGCAGCATCCATGACAGAAGAGCTCATGGTTTCCGAAAGGGCATTGGCCGCGCTGCCAAGGTCGCCGAGATAGCGCGCATAGCTGGTGTTCAGCGGTTCATTGATGCCCGAATGGGCCCGCAGTCGCAGATCGGCAGACAGTTTGTTGATCGGCTTGGCGACGTTTTCATCAAAGAGAAGCCAGACGCCCAGAGCGAGGCCGCCATTGAGAAACGCGAAAAGGATGAACACCATCACAAAGGGGCCTAAATCAGCCCCCTGCTCTAACCGAGACCAACTGAACGCCAAGGTTCCCGCCAATAGCACAGCGCTGCCGATTGCCATGAGGCAGAAGAACAGGAAGATGCGCAATCGAAGGGAAAGGCGGGTCGCCATATTAGGTCTCACACGCCAGTTTTAGGATGGGGTCCGCTTCGTCCATGCTTTGCCAGTCGGCATTGCTGACTGAACCGTCATCGGCAAATTCGACACCGTCGATTAGCATCGCGGATTTCGCAGTCGCGCAATCCAGCAACATGGGCGCTTGGTTCACCGGGGACCAACGACCGAAGAAGTAAAGATCGACGAGGCGCTGATCGGGCAGGCTTTCATTGGTGCGCATGGTGCCTGTGTCCACTGCATTGAAGCGTTTGGTATAAGGCCAAACTTGGGTCCAAGGACGCAGCCAGCTTTGTTCGTCAATCACCGTGGCGATCTCGATCCCTTCGGGCAGCTTTTCCGTGGTGCGGTCATACCAAGTGTATTCATTGGAGATGGTCATGCCGATCATGCCCGCACCGGCGGCAATGGGCATGACCCATTTGGGCAGGCGACGGCCAAAGATGATGTTGATCAACATGGCGATACCGGCGCAGGCGACCCCTGCGAACACTGTAGCAATGAGTTCTATAAACATGGCTTATCCTAAAGCGCCTTTTCCTGAACCTGCGGCGGATTGCATGGTTTTCACCACAACAAACGCATCCCGCAGGTGGCTGCGTTCGAAGTCTGAAAGATCGGATGGATCCAGATAGTTATCGGGTTTAGCACCCGTTTTGATTTGCGCCGCTTGATGCTCAAGCCGAGCAGTGGCGATGAGGTCATAGGCGTCGATCAGGTCCGAGCCGCCGGACTCTGAAAGAATGCCCTGGCGTATCGCCGCCTCAAGACGCGCACGAGTGGAGACTTTGGTCATCTGACCCTGCAACGCATAGATACGCCCCAGATCGACCACCGGCACAATACCGTTATGCTTGAGGTCAAGTTGGTCGCGGTGATCGCCCGAACGAATGGTTGCGAGGCCACGTAGCAAACCAAGCGGCGGATGATGTTTCAGTGAATTCGAAACCATATGCGCAGTGAAGATCGAGTTCGCGCTCGCAGCCTTCAGCGTGTCTTCTTGTAGGTCGGTGAAAAGACTGTGATCTCCGCCAATCGGGCGCAGGTCGAACATCACGGATGCAAGCATCTGGGCTTCTTGATTTGGCGTGTTGATCCAACCTTGGAAATAGTCGCGCCAAACAGAGAGCGGTTGGCACCAGCGCGGGTTGGTCGCCATCATGTCACCGGGGCAATAGAAATAGCCGCACACGTCCAGACCATCGCTTACAAACTTCGCCAGTTCTGCGAAATAGGGCATATCCTTTTCAGTGACATCATCCGATAGGATCAAACAATTATCCTGATCAGACACCCCAGTCTGTTCCTGGCGTCCCTGGCTGCCGCAAGCGAGCCAGAGATACGGCACGGGCGCGGGTCCGAGCTTTTCTTCGGCCAAGTCCAGCAACCGGCGCGTGGCGGTGTCGGCAATGTCAGTGATCAAGCGTGTGACCACGTTATGCGGGTTACCGGCTTCGACCAATTGAGACAACAGTTGCGGGATGGCTGCGGTGACACTGGCCATGGCTTCTGCTGTTTTTGCTTTTGCAATCCGGCCGACAAAATCTGCGGAGGACAGTGTTTGGGCACGGGTCAGGTCGGTCTTGGTGATGATCCCAATGAGCTTTTTACCATCCACAATTGGGATGCTGCCAATGCTGCGCTCGACCATGATGTGAAGGGCATCTGTGACCAGCGCGTCAGGGCCGAGCGTCATACGGTCTGTCATCATGATTTCTGAGACGGGAAGGTCTGGACTGACCCCTTCGACGATCACGCGACCTGACATATTGCGCAATCCAACAAGGCCTTCATAGCCTGCATCCGTTGTGACTGGGATTGCCAGAATGCGATTGTCACGCATAATCCGCGCGGCTTCGCGAATGGGGGTGTCTGGATTGCAAGTGAGCGGATCTTTGGTCATCCAGCGCTGCACCGGCATTGTGTTCAAGTCAGCCTTCGGCGACGGAGGCGGACGACGACGGTCAAAAAAGCGTTCGACCTTACCGTGGGCTTGGATCAACGCAAAGAAACGTTTTTTTGGTATCGCGATCAGTGTCAGAGGCGACATGGCGCGGGCGGTTCGGGTGGCGGCATCGCGGCGCAATAGCGCCCGTTCGCCAAAGGAATTTCGGGGGCCTAGAAGAGAGAGTTGCACGCCGGTTTCATCGGTGATCTCAACCTCACCTGAGGCAATCACATAGAGGAACTCGATCTCTTCGCCGACAGAGAAAACAAGGTCGCCCGTGGCAAAATCCACGGCATTCGCCACATGGGCCAACGCGGCAAGGTCCGGTTCAGGGAGACTGTCGTAAGGGTGCACAGAAGCAAGAAACTGGGTCAAATGTGGGGACAGAGACATCTTGCGGTCCAACTTATTGAATGACTGGGCTGCGCGTTTCACCAGTGTATTCATATCAGATCAGATCTGATCGTAAATGGAACACCGCCACCCGATTGGGCAGCGGTGTCCTTTATTGTTTAGTGGCCGTCTACGGCTGCGCCTGCACCTTTCGGGATGCGAACGCTTTCCACCAGATCTTTGATCTCTTGTGGAGTTTCCTTTGTTGCGCCGGACACGAAGTACGCCACTGCAAAGTTCACTGCCGCACCAATCGCACCGAAGGATGTGGACTTGATTGGGCCAAGCAACGGATCAGCATCTGTGAAGCTGTTTGTGCCTGGAACAAAGAACCAACCTTTGTGCAGGAAGATGTAAAGCAATGTCACAACCAGACCTGCCAGCATGCCTGCCACCGCGCCGGAGTTGTTGATGCGTGTGGAGAAGATCCCCATCATCAACGCCGGGAAGATGGACGCCGCCGCCAGACCGAAGGCCAAGGCCACGGTTTGCGCTGCGAAGCCTGGTGGGTTCAGACCCAACAGAACCGCAACCACAATCGCTGCTGCCATGGACAGACGCGCTGCC
>NZ_CYTO01000009.1:0-13838 GCF_001458335.1 Cognatishimia activa | reverse complement strand
CCAGCAACAGCCCCGCCGCTGTGGACAGCGCTGCCGCCAGACCACCTGCAGCCACCAGACCGATAACCCAGCCAGGCAGGTTCGCGATTTCTGGGTTCGCCAGAACCAAGATGTCGCGGTTGAATTTGGTCAGCTCGTTGCCGGTCCAACCTTTTTCTTCTGCTTTGGCTTGAAGATCAGCGTTCTTGTCGTTGTAGTACTGGATCTTGCCGTCGCCGTTTTTGTCTTCCCAATCCAGAAGACCGGTTTTCTGCCAAGTTGCCATCCACGCATATTCAGGCGCAGTGTTGATGGTTTCCACGCTGACCGCTTCGCCTTCTGTGCCATTTGGCCACATCAGGTCAGAGATGTTCAGACGCGCCATCGCACCAACAGCAGGAGCTGTCAGATACAGCAGAGCAATAAACACCAGTGTCCAGCCTGCAGACCAACGTGCGTCGGATACCTTAGGAACGGTAAAGAAGCGCATGATCACGTGAGGCAGACCCGCGGTACCAATCATCAGAGACAGGGTGAACAACACCATGTTGATGGTTGAACCGTGCGCGGCTGTGTACTCTTTGAAGCCCAGATCAGTTACGATTTGGTCCAGTTTCACCAACAGAGGCTCACCGGATCCGGTGTGCTCACCAAACAGACCCAAAGCTGGGATTGGTGTGCCTGTCAGCTGCAAAGAGATGAAGACCGCTGGGATGGTGTATGCGGTGATCAGAACGCAGTACTGAGCAACCTGAGTGTATGTCACACCCTTCATGCCGCCGAAAACCGCGTATGCGAAAACCACACAAGACCCCAGAAGCAGGCCCCAGAACGCATCGATTTCAAGGAAGCGACCGAAGGCAATGCCCACACCCTGCATCTGACCGATAACGTAGGTGATAGACGCGACCAAAAGACAGATCACAGCCACCAAACGGGCAGTTGGAGAGTAGAAACGGTCACCGATGAATTCGGATACGGTGAACTTGCCGAACTTACGCAGATATGGTGCCAGAAGCAGCGCCAGAAGAACGTAACCACCGGTCCAACCCATCAAGAAGGAAGAGTTGTCGTAGCCAGTGAAGGCAATAAGGCCAGCCATCGAGATGAACGATGCCGCAGACATCCAGTCCGCCGCTGTCGCCATACCGTTGGTGACCGGGTGAACGCCGCGACCCGCAGCGTAGAACTCAGATGTGGAACCCGCACGGGCCCAAATCGCGATGCCGATGTAAAGCGCAAAGGACGCGCCCACAAACAGCAGGTTGATTGTAAACTGATCCATGCTCTTATTCCTCTTCTACACCGTGCTCACGATCGAGCGCGTTCATCCGCCAAGCGTAGAAAAAGATCAGCGCTAGGAAGCAAAGGATGGACCCTTGCTGTGCGAACCAGAACCCTAGATCTGAGCCGCCGACGCTAATCCCTGATAGCATTGGACGCAGGACAATCCCGAATCCAAATGAGACCAGCGCCCATATAATGAGGCTGATCTTGATGAGACGCATATTGGCTGACCAATAGGCGTTGTTGTCTTCACTTTGGGACATGGAATGACCCCCTCCTTCAGTTTCCATCAGACCCTTTTTAAGGTCCTTTGTTGTGAACACTTACGCGGTGACTTCGGTCACCACGCTGTTCAATTGGGAAGCGACCTCCTCAATCGCTCCCATTGCGTCGATACGCTTTAGCGCATCTAAGCTATCGTAGTATGTGATGAGCGGTGCAGTCTGTAAATGATAAGCTTTGAGCCGTTCAGCGACGGTCTCGGCATTATCGTCTGCGCGACGCTTCAAGTCGCTGGAGCCGCAAGTATCACAAACTCCTTTAATTTCAGTAGGTTTAAAGGTGTCATGGAAGCCTTCACCACAGGCGGCACAGGTGAAGCGACCAGAGATCCTCTCCACCATCGCATCGTCCTGAACTTCCATACTGATAGCTGCATTTACAGATTGACCACGTTCATGCAGTAAATCTGTCAACGCATCTGCTTGCACGGTTGTGCGCGGGAACCCATCAAGGATCACACCGCCCGCGCAGTCTTTGTCATCCAGCCGGTCACTCAAGATCGCAATGACGATTTCGTCGCTGACAAGACCGCCAGCTTCCATCACCGCTTTCGCCGCTTTACCCGCGTCAGTACCAGCAGCAACCGCTTCGCGAAGCAAGTCACCGGTTGAAAGTTGCACAAGGCCAAACTTCTCTTCCAGCATCCGCGCTTGAGTGCCTTTGCCGGCCCCTGGGGGGCCGAGCAGGATCAGGATCGGGGCGTCCTGTGCTGTATCCGCGCCAGACATTAGCTGTCACCCCGGTTCATGCGGTTTGCGATCAGGTCGTCGACCACAGATGGATCCGCGAGAGTGGATGTGTCGCCCAAGGACCCAAAGTCATCTTCCGCAATCTTGCGCAGGATACGGCGCATGATTTTGCCAGAACGGGTTTTTGGCAGACCTGGCGCCCATTGGATCAGGTCAGGCTTGGCGATTGGACCAATTTCGGTACGCACCCAAACTTCGAGCTCTTTGCGCAGTTCGTCGGATGGCTCTTCACCATTCATCAGAGTGACATAGGCGTAGATACCCTGCCCTTTGACGTCATGTGGATAGCCAACCACGGCGCTTTCGGCGACTTTGGCGTGAGCAACAAGAGCGCTTTCAACTTCCGCGGTGCCCATCCGGTGACCGGAGACGTTGATCACGTCATCCACGCGGCCGGTGATCCAGTAGTCACCATCTTCATCGCGACGGCAACCGTCACCAGAGAAGTAGTAACCTTTGTAGTCGCTGAAATAGGTCTTCTCAAAGCGCTCGTGGTCACCCCAAACAGTACGCATCTGACCAGGCCAGCTGTCGCGCATGCAAAGCACGCCATCCACGCCATTGCCTTCGATGATCTCACCGGAGGTCGGCTCGAGCACCACTGGTTGCACCCCGAAGAAGGGTTGCTGGGCAGAACCCGGTTTCAGCTCGGTCGCGCCTGGCAGAGGGGTAAGCATGTGCCCGCCAGTTTCGGTTTGCCAGAAGGTGTCCACGATGGGACAGCGACCTTTTCCGACCACGTCGTTATACCAGTTCCAAGCTTCTGGGTTGATCGGCTCGCCAACGGAACCAAGAACGCGCAGGTCAGACAGGTCATATTTTTCAACCCATTCGTTGCCTGCCCCCATCAGCGCACGGATCGCTGTCGGCGCTGTGTAGAACTGGTTCACCTTATGCTTTTCGCAGACTTCCCAGAAACGGCCCGCGTCTGGGTAGGTTGGCACGCCCTCGAACATAATTGTCGTCGCGCCATTCGCCAGCGGCCCGTAAACAATATAGCTGTGGCCGGTGACCCAACCCACGTCAGCTGTACACCAGAAGATGTCGCCATCATGGTAGTCAAACACCAGCTCATGGGTCATGGACGCATAGACCATGTAGCCACCAGTCGTGTGCACAACACCTTTCGGCTGACCGGTAGAGCCAGACGTGTACAGAATGAACAGCGGGTCTTCTGCATTCATCTCAACCGCGGGGCAGTCGTCAGAAGCGATTTCCGCGAGTTTGTTGTAGTCATGATCACGGTCGGTCCAAGTGGTCTGACCGCCGGTGCGCTTCACAACCAGACACTGCACGTCATCATCGCAATGCAGCAACGCAGTGTCGGTGTTGGATTTCAAAGGCGTTTCTCGTCCGCCTCGGGGAGCGTAGTCGGCTGTAATGACAAGTTTAGCGCCGCAACCGTTGACTCGCGCCCCGAGCGCGTCCGGGGAGAAACCCGCAAAAACAATAGAATGAATGGCACCAATCCGCGCGCAAGCCAGCATCGCATATGCGGCTTCTGGGATCATTGGCAGATAGATGATGACGCGATCGCCCTTTTCGACACCAAGATCCTTGAGGACATTGGCCATCTTGCTGACCGAGCGATGCAGGTCATTATATGTAATATGCAGCGGCTCTTGCTTGCTGGTATCATCTGGCTCCCAGATGATCGCAGTTTGATCGCCGCGGGTCGCTAGATGACGGTCGATACAGTTTGCCGATGCGTTGAGCGTACCATCTTCGAACCAGCGAATGTCGATATTGCCTGGCTCAAAGGATGTATTCTTTACCTTTGTAAACGGCTTGATCCAATCAATCCGCTGCCCATGTTCGCCCCAGAAAACATCTGGCTGTGACACGGAGGCGTCATACATCTGCGCGTAGGTTTCAGCGTTGATATGTGGGGTTTTGGTTGATCCATTTGCTGATTGCACAACAGATTCGGATCGCGTGGATGCGTCTGACATAAAATATCCTCCCAATGTACCGCATCACGTTAGCTCCTCGCTGCAATGCGGCGTCTCCGCGGGCAACATACATAATTTTTTGTCAATTTAACCTTATCCATTGCGTTTATTGCATTTTCTTGTAAAGAATTTCCAAAAAGTGGAAATTTTTTAGTAATATTATTTACAGATCAAAGAAGAAATACGTATCAATATGTCGGAATTGTTCTTTGTTTGCGAAGGGTTCAGAGAGTTCGCGGCGACAGGCAACGGCTGTGGATAACTTCGGACACATAAAGAAATGCCTAAACCAAAGAGATCCTTGAAATCTAGAACGCTCCTCCACGAGATTGAATCACGCGCAGGCTGCAAGACTAGCTATAGGAGTTAAATGGTGCCCGGGGGCGGAATCGAACCACCGACACGAGGATTTTCAAGCCAAAGTTTTTGACAGGAATTCAACCACTTAACTGCGAACTTCGTGTCAAACCCATAACGAAAGATCAGGCACTTATTCCAATATTGTCAAACCTTATCCGTGGTCTGACAGGTGCTGAAAAACTTCCAGGAGGGAGCAATGTCTGAGACATTACCTTTCTGCAAAATCAAACTCCAATATCTGCTGGAAATGGTCACGGATCATGACCTTGATGACAACGCGCTGCGTGTAGCTCTCTACCTGGCTTTGGCCCATGCAGATCATGAAACAGGCGAAAGTCATCCTTCCTTTGAAACCATTGGTGCGGCCATCGGCAAACATGCGAAATCGGTAAAACGAGCGCTAAACAAGGTTGAAGCGGCTGGCTACATGACCATCGAGCGCGGTACGAACAAAGGGAAATCATCTCGCTACCGCCCGACAGAAACTGCCTTGAAACGCGCAACAATCCGCCGCCGGGAGGGGGACAAAATTGTCCCGTTATCCCGCGCCAAAGGGGGGCATTCTTGTCCACAAAGCCGGACAGGTTTGTCCAGCAAAGGGGGACAGGATCGCCCCCCGAACAGAAAACAAGAACTTAGAAAAGAACATGGGCGCGGGGGCGCGACGGATTTGCCTGATGAAGGGCAATCCGGCGTTCCCCACGATCGACACCAGCTGATATTCGTTCCAAGGGGTATCTGTTTCGTTCGAGATTGGGATGACCGGCTCGCCAGAGTGGGCATGCCGCCTCTGGAACGCCTTTTGCCATCCGTCCGTCATGGCCAGCACTTGGGATTTTGGTTGCCCGCCCGAACACCCGCGCCGTTGGGGAGTGCCAAATGGGAAGCGCAGAAAGTTGCTTTGGAAAAGATGGTTCGTTCTGCGCATGACCGAAGGGAAAATGCTGCACCTGATCCGGTCTCAGGATCGGCGTTTGTACCGATTTCAATGGGCACTACCAGAGCGAAAAATGGATGAAGATAGGGGGCAATTCTGCCTCATCTTGCAAAGCCATAAAAATAAGGGAAAAAGCGGTGAAGGAAGATGGCAAGAAATAGGGGTGATTACTTCACATAGATTTCCGCCGCAAAATACGCAAAAACCTCCACCTCTGGTCGCTGTAAAGCCCTCCTTAAATCACCGCACGCATTGATCTTGACTTGTACGTACATTGTACATTAGCTTAGCGCAGTAAGGAGATCACCATGATTCAGGTTCAGGACACCACATCGGCCCTGCGTGAGCCGAAGTCGCATCGCAAGGATTTGCGCCTCAAGCCATCCGTTCTGGATGCGATTGAGCGCGCCTCACTGGCTGTTGGGATGGACGCCAGCACCTTTATCACATCGGTCGCTTATCGCGCCGCGCAGGACATCGAAGCCGCGCAACATAGGAGCGCCTTGCCCACTAAAGCGTTCGATGCTTTTGCGGACGCCATCGACCAACCCGCCCAGCCGAATGCTGCACTGACCGATCTGTTTGCTAAACGACGTGAGCTGATCGCAGATGACTAAACCAAAATTCCTAGTTGAGCGTTTCGACAAGGCCTCGCATGATCGCGGGGCTTTTTCTTGTGGCGTGACAGGGATGGACCGCTGGTTCAAGGAAAGCATCACCGATCAGATCAAGGCCAACCGCTTGCGGGTCTGGTGCGCTGTGGACGCGGAGGGGCGCGTAGTTGGCTTTTACGGCCTGTCAGCCCATTCGGTGGAGGCAGAGGCGTCACCGGCCCTTTCCAGACGCCGCGAGCGTCACCCGATACCAGCGGTTTACCTGGCGGCGCTGGCAACAGACATGACCGTTCAGGGTAAGGGTTTAGGTGGGGCTCTGATGGCCGATGCTTTGGCAAAGGCGCTGGAGGTTTCCGAAACCATCGGCGCGGCGGCAGTGATACTGGATGTGTTTGTAGACGAACGCTTTGAGCAACGCATGGCGTTTTATACAAAGCTGGGATTTCGCCCATTGAATCCATCGGATGACCCGAAGCGGCTGTTTTTGCCGATTAAAACAGTGCTTGAGAACTCCATTTGAATGAATACAACGTCGATCGGAAATCATAATCCGAGCTCAATTTCGGGTTTTTCCACCCAATCAGCTTAAAGCCGAGGACGTACCCTGATAGCTAACTGAAAATGTTGGAGTGGTCAGAAGGTTTTTAGGGAGGATCAGAAATTCTCCCTGCGGTAATCCGCAACATGTCTGCGATTTCCTTGAAGGGTGCGCATGCGGAGAAATCAGTCATTCTGGCACCCAGGATAGATGACTGCTTTGCGGACTCTACGGACTTTCGCTGCGGTTACTCGAACGACTGCTTTGCGTGATCTCAGGCTTGAAACAGAAAACTCGGGATCTGAATTTACACATCATCAGACTTAGGAAATTGTCGAAGGCCAAGGAAAGGCATACGACCCACCTGGCTAAGTAGCTTTCTTAGCCACCATAAAATAGCTGGATGCGCCTTTGAATATCTCTTCTGTTTCTATGACATCAAACCGATCATCCGACACCAGAGCGTCCAAATCCGCACTTTTCAACTGCCTTATCGGAACGGGGATCACACCAACCTTTAGCAACAATCTCACCAGCCAAATTTGCAGCGTCACAAGGGCAGATTTCTTACCCCCCAAACAAGGCGTAACAGAGATGAACGCGCCGCCGGGTTTCAGCAGTTCAAACGTCCTCTGCACAACTTTTTTCGCATCAGGCACCGTGTGCAGCATATTGAATGCCAAAACCACATCGAAAGAGGCGTCCGCGAATTGTTCATCGAAGATATCGGCTTGCTCGAAATCAACATTGATCACGCCGCCAGCGGCAGCTTTGCCTTTTGCGATTTCAATCATGCCAGTTGAGATGTCAATCGCACGAACGCGCTTCACCAAGCTTGAAATTTCGCAGGCAGTCGTGCCTGTGCCACATCCGTAATCCAGCACTACATCGGATTCCCTCAGATACTTCTTCGTATTCTCGCGACTCCGACGATGGATAAATTCAAACTTTTCTTCTGTGTTGTCATAGTTACTGGCGGATTGATCCCAGAACTGTTGCGATTTGCTCATCCTGTAACTCCCTGTCTCTTCAAAATGATTTTGTAAGGGCAATGACCGCAAAAGTCAGTTTCCAGACGCAGCGTGTTACATGGTGTCGTTCAGCTTTCGGGTTTCCAATCTGGCTGTGTTGCGAAGGAAACAACGTCCTCGCCAACCCTGTCCCAATTAGGTTTATCGCGTTCAAAAATGACGACTTCAACATCGAGATCGCTCGCATCATCTAAGGTGCCAAGAGACAATGTTAGATGATCCGGTATTCGTGTGTTCTTGCCATAAATTGGGCTACCACAGTTCGCGCAAAACACCTTAGTAACCTCAGACCCCTTGTCAGATGAGTAGTTGAATTCGCTCAACTTTCCACGCACCACGACAGCTTTTGAGGGGAACATCGCACCCACGGTGTGACCTGTTCCGCTTAATCGGCGGCATTCTTCACAATGGCATTGGGCAACAACCATGGGCGACCCAGTGGCAGTGTAGGTGATCTCGCCGCAAAGGCATTTTCCTGTGTATATTTTGGTCATGCGAGCACCCTCACCGCGTAAGCTCATAAACGCAAATGAAAATCGCTATCCCGCCGTTCAGAGTGGCTTTTTCGAGGGCCGCAGGGCGGACGTTCCCGCCGTTCGTTTTTAGTGCTTCGCTGACGCAGCATTTTCTCGCGAACGCGGCACATTCGTTGTCGCAAGGCAGCGCGTGTCGCCAATCCCGTCATTCGTGGGTGCTGATTTGGCTGGAACCGAGACCGTGCTTTCGCAGCGTGCCGATCATCTGACAAACGGGAATTTCTATCGGTTGAGTAGAATTGCTACGCAACAAAGCAGAGTCGTTAAAGCACCTCGATCAAGGCTGCAATTTCCAAACCGCCTACTACCCCTTATTGCCATCTTTAACCTGAGCTGCCTGGTTTGCTTCTCGCTCGAGGCGAGTTCGTCGTAAACGACTAATTTTATCAAGACGCTGCTCAGCTTCTTTATTAACCATTTCACGTGCGACACGCGTGGTTCTTTCGAGCGGCGTTTCCGATTTTGGAATGGAACTTTTTTTGAAAACCGACTCTTTTGAACGCTTTGTCATGCAATTTTTCCCTTTTCCTTTTCAGTTTCAATACTGCTCGATGGCGACTAGTTGTAAGTTTCGGTGCGCTTTCTTTCGGCACCAAAGCTCGGTTGCGCGTGACGCGCGATATCAAACCAAGTTCAGATGGGAATGAGCTGGCTTCAACTTGCGCGTTCGCAATGATCGGGGCGGGTGCAAAAAAGAGATCTGCACATTTGGCGTGGCCATTGCCCGCATCAATGCGCTGTAGTTCATGCCAAACCTTATTTTTGTGCCGACGCCCACCTCAGAATGACTCATTCTTAGGACCAAGTGATCGCTCGTCGAACCCAAATGGGTCATTCCAGATGGTAAAGTGAGGCCCAGACAATCCGTATCTTGTTGTCCTACACTAATAATTACGCGATTGCCGCTTTCATAATGTCGTACAATTTGGAGTCTCGACCCTTTTGGGAGTTCCTGGGGCTGCAATGGAATATCTGATTTATCGTTCATTTCGATAACTTCAGCGATCAGAACAAAAGCATCAGTGTGTAGATGAGGAATTCTGTCGCCACTCACCGGGTCAACGCCCAACAGAATTGCCTCACCTATCCGCAGTTCATTAATTCTCGCCAAGTTTGAACGACTGAGTGCCATTGGAATATTTGACGAGTTTCCACCAGAAACGATTTCCAACGCTCTGCCACATTGAGCTTCGACGTCTTTAGCGATCTCCGAAATCAATACCATCTTCTGCTGATCCGGTGGGACACGGCTGAAGCATGCGAAGTTCGCAGCTATTCCTTTTAGGGTCACACCCTGTAAGCCAGCCACATATTTTGCGATAGAAATAATATCTTTGGGCAAAATACCATCTCGCATATCACCTGCTTCCATCACTAGGATTATTCCGTGATTGATGCCCAAATCGGTTGAAGCTGCAGCGAGAGCGGAAATGACTCTGCGCTCGGTATTGTAACTGGAGCCGCAACTCTCGACGACATCGGTCAATTGGCTAAGCAAGGGCGTTCGGATCAGGGTAATTGGGGCTGATATGCCAGCTTCACGCATGCGTTGAACATTGCTTACCCGAGCATCTGCGAGCCCTGACACTCCCCCATCCAACATCGCTTGAGCTATGACGGGGTTGCCACATACCGCCTTTGTTACCCCCAGAACACTGATACCGCGCGCCTTCAATCGGCCAGTTAACACCTTCGTATTTTGGCGAATTTTGGCTAAGTCCACCTCTATTCGTGGAGAATTCATACCGCGCCCGTGGAGGCTGTGTATCGCAAACCCGAATAAGCGGTCATTACCATATTGAGCAGCTGAGATACTGGTCGGCTGAGAGGGTCAGTTACAGGCAGGTCTAACGAACGAGAGTAGGCGGCTATGCACGCACCTAATTCGATCTCAGACATACCCTCGTGGTTTATGGTCAGGCCGATAACTTTTGTATCTGAAAAAGCTTCGATCAACTGTATTTCGCTTTCTGGACTTGGCATTGGTAAATCGGGAAAATCACAACGATGAACGCGTTTTGGCGCATGCTGAAGAATTACGGCATCTGGCTGGCTACCACGTAAAATGAAAGCCGATGTACAAAATGCCGGATGGCTAAGAGCCCCCTGACCCTCAACAATAATGACCTTGGGGTCCTCGCTTTCTGACGCTGCGACTATTGCCCCTTCAAGCTCTCCGCAGCAGTACTGAGGCGGAATAGCGTCCATCGCGACGCCGTATTTAGCCCCCTGCATCAAACCCGTCTGGCCGGTGCCAATAAGAACGGTTCTAATCCCGATATCATTGAGTGCCTTCGTAAGAAGTGTCGCTGTTGTGCGCTTACCAATAGCGCAATCTGTGCCAAGCAAAGCTATGCGCAGGGCTGGCACCGAGGCCACAGTGCCATCGAACAGCCGCAAATCTTTGCTCGCTTTTGGTTTGCGTATGTCGCATATGGTAACGTTACTTGCCGAGGCTGCATTCGCAATTTCAAAGTCATCGCTAAGATACTCATGCAGGCCAATGACGATATTCATTCCCAGTGATATCGCATCCAAAATCACTTTACGATCGTCCTTGGAGAGCGTGCCACTTGAGGGTGCCATTCCGTAGATCAGCGTTTGCGGCAAAATCTTTTGGCATTCTTTAACCTGATGCAAATTCCTCAAAACAGGAATTTGATTGGCAACACCATCAAGTATTTGCCCGCTGTCCTGACCTTCGTACTTGGAATCGATGACGGCCAATACTTCGTATGTTTCTGAATGACGCACGAGACCATTGGCGGTTTTACCGTCCACCTCAGCAAAGTTACCTTCACAATACACAATTGCAGTCTTGTTGTTGTGTGTAGTCTCAGACATTGAAACCTGCATATTGATTGGTGAACTTTGGAAATCCTTGGAACTTCGCAGAACAGTTGTTGCGGTTTTCGGATCGGGGCTCATAGATACTTCCTTTTTTTTGATGGATATTTCCCGGACGAAGAGGTCCAGGGACCACCGAGGTCAATTCAACGGGTGCTAGAGTGCTTTGAAGTATTTAATTGCGGAGCACACATTGCGACTTAGAGCGATAAAAGTTCTTGTTGCATTCCCATTGGTTGCCCGACCTATCGAGGTGAGCGTTCGGCGGAAGCTCTATTGCGATGCATTTGTTTCCTGTTTCAGAAAAACCGCGTTCACATTTCCAACCGTTTCCGTAAGTCGCCTCATCAAAATAGGCATTCTCAGGTACAAAAACCTTCGTGCAGGCGCCGTTTTCTTCAAAAAACCCGCGATGACACGACCACGGTTGGCCGTATCCAGAGTTGTTTAAGAACGCGTTGTCAGGCACAGAGATTGCTACGCATGCATCGCCGATTTCTTCAAATCCGCGGTCGCATTTCCATGGAGCGCCAACCCCTGAATTTGTCAGATAGGCATGCGGCGGCAATTTGATTTTCTCACAGGTGTTTCCAATTTTCTGAAAACCCCGGTGGCAAAACCAACGCGACCCAGATGGACCAAGATATCCACCTTCTGGTACAATCACCGGTACACACGATGCCCTTTCGACCCGCAGAAACCCATGCAAACATTCCCATCCGAGGCCATAACGGCGGTTCGTCGCATATGCATTCTCAGGCACAGTTATGGCAACGCAGATTTCGCCTGCAATCCGGTACCCCAGATCACATTTCCATCCGTCCCCATAACTTTTGGCGCTAGCGTTTTTCGGGATATCGGTGGGATTTGAGTGGGCAATATTGGCTCCAAACAAGAGCAAAGCCATGCCGAGCAAGAACCCACAAACAACTTGCTTTGCTAAGGAGCGCAGGCCTTCTAGAAATGGGTCGTAAGTGCCAATTTCGTCACTCAGTATATTGTTTTCATGATTCATCGATTTTTAGCCCTGCTATACAGGCATCAGCCAGCGCGCTGCTGGGGGCGTTTGCACCGGGAGGTGTCGCCCAGCCCGAATCCGTCATAAGTTTGCGGCGCGTAAATCCCGTGGCTTCCTGAACTTGAGTTAGTTTAGAGAGCTTGTTTGGATCGATATCTGACTTTTCCAAACAAAAAGGAACCTTCGCTAAAGTGATTTGCTCGGAAGCATATTGTTCGGCCATTTTTTTCGCGCTTCGATCAGTTGTCCAGCCGCCCCAAGTAAAGCCAATGATCGAAGCAAAGACCGCGCAGACCAAGGCTCCGTAGAGGGCAGTCAGTGTCCATGCGGGTAGTTTCATATTATTTCCTCCGACGGACAAAGCGCCGCCACACCTTTTGAGACTCTTGTCGGGATCGCAGTCATTACACCTGCTCAAAATTGATCCGCATAACGAAACAAACTCCATGCGGGAGCTTGGATATTCCAATTTAAAACTCACCTTGATGAACGGGTAAGTTCCGTTTTCCGGATTTTATGAGTGATCAGCCGTCACAAATGATATGGTCGCGCACGAAGGGTTCGGCGCTCATTCCAAACATCAGCCCAATTTCTCGGTGTGACAGTCGATTTTTTCTGATTTTAGAAGGCAAAACTCAGTCTTCAGGTCCTTTGCCTGAATGGTTCCGAGCTGCGTTCGTCGTAAGCTTACCTACTCTCTAAGGTAGTATTTTGCAATCAAATTCGTTTTAACGGCGATACAGCCGTCCTGATCTCCGACGAATACGACTTTCCGCATTATTACCAGTGAAATATAAATTTGGGTTTGCGCTTTAAGAACCTTGTAATTCAATCAGCGAATATACATATCTGAAAGCGCATAGCATCTTCCTACGACCTCCTGTTTCTTTTCGGCCAGTAGTTCTTATGACGACACTGGGCCGGGCCATTGCATTCCGTGAATGGCACTAATAGGAGACGACACGATGGCTAATGGCACCGTGAAATGGTTCAACACTCAAAAAGGCTTCGGTTTTATTGCACCTGAAAAAGGTTCAAAGGACGTTTTTGTCCATATTTCCGCGCTGGAGCGTGCTGGTATCCAGCAATTGGATGACGGGCAAGCAGTGACCTACGACGTTGAAGCTGATCGCAACGGTCGAGAATCTGCGAGCAATCTCGCGCTTGCGTAAAATCTAGAATTTGAACTCAGAACCAGAGGCTTTTTTGGAGTCTCTGGTTTAATAAAAACGACAAATAAAATGAGCGGATACTCTAGGTCGCTCTCAACTGTGACTTCGACCTGACTGAATCGCAGAGTTTACGAACTCATTCCCATTCTACCCTGATTGCTGGCTGTCTGTTCCACGAGACAAATTGGGTGATTTGTGGAGATCGCATGCAAGCCCTTGCTCGAGTGCTGCAATTGGGTGCAAGTTGATGCATGCCAGTAAAAGAAAAATTTGCCATTGCCGACGTTCGCATTCCTCTCAAACGCAGGAAAACTCTGGACTCCGCCAAAGTAGAAGACATCGCCTACGATATGCTAGAAAATGGCCAAACCACCCCCATACGCCTACGTACCGACAAAGGCGGCGGTTACATTCTTGTCGAAGGATATCATCGACTAGAAGCCCTGCGTGCCATTGGTGAATCTGAGGTCGAAGGATATCTAGTTCACGCGCAATTGCACTGATGTACCCACTCCTGCCGAAAGGCATCCAACCTT
>NZ_CYTO01000008.1 GCF_001458335.1 Cognatishimia activa | reverse complement strand
TAGGGCAGAAGGCGTCTACAATTCTAGGGGCTATTCAGCTACCTGCTGCGCCCGATGCTTGCCGTGATATCTGGGAAAGTCGTACCCAAAGCTCTTCCGCACGATGACGCTCTCCAGTTGGTAGCGCATTCCGCAGACGTTCAATTGCCTCGAATGAACCTGACCCTCCTTCTGAAAGCGTGTCAAAGACGAGGATGACAAAATGCCTTAGAAACTGCCAAGAATTGTCCTCACCTTTCGCCTCTGCTGGGAGCAGAGCTTGGACATCGCTCACGAACCTTCTTTGTGCGTCGCTTGCGAAATTCTTGGTTTCTAGCCGCCTAAAAAAGTCGTCTGCCGACTTTGATGTACGAGCCCATTCAAGCGTAGATCGGGCTGCCCGGAGTGTGGACTGCGCGATATTAGCAGCAGCTAAGCCAACACGGTCCCGACCCATCCTGAAGCCGTCTTTCTTGAATTCTCGCCAGCTAGCCGAAATGACGTCTCGAAAGTCGGCATTAGTTTCAGCAGAACTCAGCGTTGGGCTTTGCTTCACTTGCAGAGCCAGTTTGGCAGGTTGGCCGTATCGATCCGACGCCTCCACAATTATATCGTCTAGTGGCTCACCAAGCGCCGCGCGCTGGAGAAAGACGCCGTCAGTAATCGCTTCAGAGATTCCCCGCGCACCGCCTTCAACAAGCAGGCTGGTCAAATATGACGCCACTACTGAATCTTCAAAGGTGTAGCCGACGCCACCTGTTGCCTCGGGACTTGCGGTCATTAGTTTTCCATACTTTTTTCTCGAATGGCTCTATCTTACTCGGACTTGAGTGTAGCAAAAACACGAACTTGTCAGATTGCCGCGGTATTGCGAACGCAATGTCCAGAAAGCAGGGTTGCAACGTAGTATTTCTATCATCTCGTGAAGGTCGGTTATCGGCTACGATCGCTAAAAAATGAGGAAAACTAGATTGGAATTATCCAGACAGCTCGGGAAACTCAGCCTTTGGTAGATTGGCTTCACGTAACCGATAGTGGACATAGCGATGAACCAGAAGCCATGCCATTTGACTTAGTTTCCGATTGGTTGCCGCACTAACTGGAGTCCGATTTCCGTGTCTTGAATCAGTCGATGCCTCCGTCAGCGCTCTCAAAAAACCTTCGCTGACCCTAAGTTCGCTCCGCGCTTTAGCCCACATGGCACCTTGCTTTTCGTTTGGAGCTACGAGTCGCGCGATGCTTTCCGCAACTCTACCGTAGCTGATCGGAGCGTAGTGGGTCTTGCTGAGCATCGATAGAAGATCTGCTACCGCTTCGCCAAATGCATGATCTGCAATCATAAGATCAGCGATGGTCTCGATGTCGTCATCGGTGAAAGTACCAAGTGATCTCAGATAAGCATCACCTAGTGCAAGTGCTTTAACTGAGCCGTCTGGCCTCACGACAGAATCGACAATAATCTGATATGGGATAGCACTGATAAATCCTGCCGCATTCGCCAAACGTTGAGCTGCGTCCCAGGCCGCTTGGAAAAGAGCTAGCGCTTTGTCGTCGGTATAGTGCTCGACCTCAACTTTAACTTGGAATCCGCCCTCAAGAATCGAGACTTCGATGACAGAGTCGGGTTCTGTTTCCACACTTGGCTTCCGTTCGAATTTTGGAGTGTAGTTCACGGTGAGCGGTACGTGGTCAGGAACTACGCGGCCTTTGAAATAGAAGACTTCCATCAAGTTTCATCCCTTGAAAGATTTTACTGCATTACCGATGCTACAGCATCTTTGCAGCGCATTGGCTCGGGTTTGGGACAGAAAATAAAAGCCCGCTCTGAAGAGCGGGCTTTGGCGGGGAGCACCGGGCTCGAACCGGATGCCCTTACGGGCACATGACGCTTATCAGGCGCCTGCGAGGACCTCCTCGCTTCACTCAGTACCGATATGGTGCGTGCTTAATCATATTTCAAGCAAGTTGGCAGGATTTATTTATGTCCGCTTTAGGAAAGCCGCAATGCGGCATTCGGAGTGTTGATGATCGTCGGTTATGGGCCGATGTCATCTCCCCCATTTTCAGCTAAGTGAACTTGATGACATACTCTTTGAATTCATGGTGCGCCCGCCTGGCGCCGTCACTGAGCCATCTCGCCAAAGTTCAAGAACCATTTCTTGAGGCATATTGGCAGGCGAGCTCTTACCCGACACACGTGTCATTCAACGGAAAGGATGAAACACCCTTTCCAAAGGACGACATGGCTCATCTCTTTGATCTCGCGCGCTCTGCCTCACGATCTGTTGAGAAGGAATACTACAAGCCACTTCGCGAAGCGCTTGACCCGGTGAGAGGTATCCTGAGGTCACACCCAGCACTCGCCAGAGCGCTTGGGACTGGTATCGGAAATGAAGAATTTCACGTCAGAATCTTAAACGGGACATCGCTCACCTGGCTGACGCAAATCGTGGCCGGTTTGTTGGAACGCGCCCATGAAGATGGCGACGGCGGTTTTGCAAGAGCTGCGAACGAACTTGGATCGGTCCTTGATCTGAGTTCGACGACCTTAGGAAATGATGTCCCGAACGGGCTCGATCTGGGTTACGATCTAATGCTGTTCCATGGTCCCGAAATTCGCAACGAATTTGAGATTCAGGGTGGTTTGATCGTCAAACCAGCTGCCGACCTTTCAGATTATCTGGATCGCGAATGGATCCGAGATTTTGTGCCGGAGGAGATGGACCGACGTGATTGGCGGCAAATTGGCGCTGTAGTGCGGCCGTTCCATTGGCGACCGGCGTTTCGGCGGAAGACTGACTATCGCGATGAGCCGCCTAGGTGGCCTCCAAGATTTGAGGACGACGCTCTTACATTCTTGGAATTTTTGTCAGTTGCGAACCAAACACCTGTCATACCTTTCATGTTGATGCATGGATGTCTGCACCGATCCGCGCACGGCTTGCTGGGCTTGGCCCACAGTCAAGGTGGTTTCCAACCGATACGTAAAGTCGGGCGTCGGCACGATCCTTTTCGAGCCCCTCCACGGCTCCAGAAAAGCTCGATCGATCTGGCCAAACAAGCCTTCGGTAAACGAAAAGGTGAGGAATTTGAGCGCTTTGCGCCGATTATTCATCGGCTCTCAGAAGCTTTGGCGCGCTTGGGGCGCTTTGGTGCCAACGACCGAATTCTGGACATTTCGCAATCGTTGGAATTGATGTTTAGACCTAGTGGCGGTGGGATCAGTCGACAGCTCCAGGATGGGATGGCTGAATTGCTGGGTGTCGACGAAAAGCACAAGGACGACATTAGAGCTGCGATCAAGCAGGTCTATGACGTCCGCTCAGCGATCGTGCATGGCGCAACCGATGCGAGGCGTAAACGCCATTTAAAAGGCCGCCAAAGCGCATTTATTAGCGGCTTCAATCTGACCCAGCAGGCACTCTTCAAAATGATTCTGAGTGATGATGGAACACGTGACTAATTTTGCAAATCATCGAATATCTGCAGACCGCCAGTTCGCGCAACTCCAGATATTGAGTACGTTTCCAATGTCCGCAATGCGGGCTGCAAGCGCAGCATAGGTTGGATCGGGCCAAGGTCCGGTATGGGCAGAGCACTACTGAGGCACCGTTCGCCTGCTCGAGGGGTGGAGAGCGGACTTTCCGCATTGCGGCATGGTCAACGTCGGAGGTCGCCGAAGCGGACCTTCGAGTGGCGTTACATTTCAATGTCTATGACTGAGCGCCGCATCCGCCGCGTCATCAGGTCCCAAAAACGGGGCCAATCGTTTCCGCACCCAGAAAAGGACTTTCTACCACTGTCAAATGACTTTCAGGGATGCCAAGTTCCAGTTGAAAAACCTCTTTCGGGCGCGTTGGGTTGGGGTCAATTATCGTGACGCGAGGGACAGATCCACGCCGAAGAAAGGCGTCCTTAAATAGGTCGAGGCTTTTTAGGTCAGTCTTAGGAAATGAATAGCCAATCACGAGCACCTCGTCGCAAACTTCCAGAGCGTCGCTTGCCTTGCGCCAAAGTTCCTCAAACAAGCTGCCGAAGAACTGGTAGCTTTTCTCCTTTACCGGTGGGATGATCAACGGCATCGAAGCAAGACCCTGCGTCCCTGCTTGTCCTTCTGGCATCCAAGGCATTTTAGGCTGAACCTTAACAATAACGTAGCCGTCTGGAGCCGAGCGACCTGGAACATCAGTCAAATTGGGTGGGTAATAGCCGTAAGTCATTGGGGCATAGCCGCTTGCATATCTGCCTGCATGTGTCGCGTAGGGACGCGTAGCATGCTCATAGACGAATAATGAGTCCGCCGGAAGCGCGTGCGTCAGAACCAGTTCCTCACCCTCGTATATCGGGTGAGCGGTCAGCCAGTTCACCGAGCCATGTAATTTTATTAGTTTGTTGGACGAAGACTTTTCTTCTGGACCGACCCAACCATCGCGGAATAGACGATGTGGCGTAATTCCGTACCCACTATCAGGCACCCAGTCAGTAGCCTTCATCAGCGCGCGATCCATAAGAGTGTCCCAGTTAAAAGTCAGGATGACATCTTCTGGTCGAAGCGAATTCGCAAGATCGATGTGACTTTGCGATACTGGTCCGTTGGCGATCTCATTCAGTGTCGTCGCAAAAAGAAATATCAATTGGTTGTAGGGCTTTGAAAGAACTATGCGATCAAAACCCCCTTCTTCTGTTTCAACACTCGCCAGCCTGGCAGCAATCTCGCTATGTATCTCTTCTATATCTACACCTGCTGCGAGATAGGCATCTGTGTCCGTGATACCTTTCTGCGACTGAAGGTAGTGAATTAGCCCGTCACGCAGAACCCAAGGGTTGGCCGCTGCGTCCAATTTGAAGAAGGTAGGGAAAAAGTCGTTGGCGATTGGCATCCTTTGTCCGGTCGGCGAAGCGCCATAACTCTTCGATGCACCAGCTCCCAGCAAAACGACTCGCATTCATTAGCCTCATTATTTTGACGTCAATCAAGAAGACCTGTTATCAAAAAGTGCACCCATGAACCAATGGTTGGGAATCCATTTGCTGGCCGCATGCCATAGGCGAAAGTCGCGAGACTGAAGACACAGAGGATAACGTGGAGACTGATCCCAGCTGATGGTATTCTGGGGATCGTCGGTATTGCCGCGATCTGGAAGGAGGGTTTCCTGTAATCATCCGTATGAGGGTTTCCGCCAATCCTCATGGAGCGAACCGGATCTCAGTTTAATCCCAACCCGATGGCGGCTTTGGGCCGGGATATCAGATCGGTTCTCCGTCAATGAAAATATGCCTCGATATCATGGCCGCACCAGGTTCCATCCGCACGCGTCGGTTCGGCACCGTACGAAGGAAATCCGCCACATCGTCCAGAGAGTTTAACCAGACCGGGTTCATTGTTTGACCTGGCTCGAAGCATTCAAAGAAATGTCCTCCGTCGCGGGGATATCTCTCTGCAGTTTTTGTTACTGCGCCATCCTCAATCTTTTCAATCCGATTCACCACCGTCTTTACTCCTTACACAAGCGACATCTTCTGCGCTGTTCCATCAATGCATCTTAGCGCAAAGAGGATTTCAAGCCATTGATCAATGTCCGGTTAGGGCCGCACATGCGTGGCCGGTAGAAGTGCAGACAAAACGATGACGCCAAAATCTTCGCTTTAGGCAATGAATTTTAGCTTCATCGACACCAGTTTCCTGGCCGTGGCGGGCAGCTCGTTGCACCACAGCGGTAGGGGACCGCAAGGCCTTCACCAATCAGAATTCTTCCCACATCCCTGCCATCCACTGAGAGCACACCACATTGTCTACCATAGTTGCACTCGCGTGTTCCTTCGGTTCCCGGGCGGCAAGAGCACGCCACCCTTTGAAACTGAATCGATTCAGCTTCACGCAATAGAATTCGCAAACGATTGGTCGCTTGCTGCCCGCGCTGTAGCTCAGCGTTGCATGCAGGGGATCCGGTTTCTGGTGCATTAAACCCAACCAACCGAACGTTTGCCGGCTGACCTCTTATTGCTACGGTATCGCCGTCAATGACGCGAACTTCAGATGCGCTGACCGTTCTAATGCTTGGATTGTTATTTGTTGGTGTGGGAACACTTCCTCTTGATGAGACTAGATAGTTTGATGACATCCAGCCCGTCCCGAGTGAAGAGGTGATCTGCGACCATCCATTCTGATTGGTGAGAACACGTACTCTTGTGCCCTCTGCCAGCTGCCCCATTACCCGATTGTTGGTTGAGGGGCCTTCACGTTGATTGACGCTACTCCCGGTTACAATTGCGTATGTCGAACCATCGGTTGGGCGAGTTTGAACGCTGGATGACCCACCATCAAACAAAGCGCTTAGCAGGCCCAGAATTCCCATAACGAGGATGATGGGGAAAAAGAGCTTTCGTTGGGCTCTACGAATTGCCCGTTTGGGTGCATATATGATTTGGGCCGGTGACGCAGTCCGTCTCCGAGGCCGAGATCGTTGCTGTACGGTCCTAGCGGCGGGCCTTTGCGCCGAAGGGGCGTTTGGTTTCCCAACCTGTTGAGGCGTTACAGCAGTGGATTTGTCGTCGCTCTTTGGGCGTTCAAGCTTCAGAATTTTGTGGAGTTTCGAGTATTGCGCCTTGCTAAGACTGGTCTTGGGCCCATGCCGCAAGAACAGCGCCTCCATGTTTTGAAGGAATGATCGTTCCCAATCATTTACCGAATTTGAGTCTAGCTTGCCCCTAATGCGGGACAGTATGAGTTCTGTTCGCTCTTTTGAGAATGGCATCTGAGACGTGCTTTTTTTCGGATCCTACTGTTCCCCAAGAAGGCGCTCAAAGCGTCGAGATAGCACACCCAGAATCACGACGGGCCCGAGCAAAAGCATGATTGCGATCGAAGCAGCTACCAAGGTGACTGCCTGAAAAACATCAAACAAGAAGAACTCGGAAGGGCCTGTGTAAAAGATTGAGAAGCGAAGAAGCCCGCCGAAATAGATTGAGATAGCAACCAAAAAGGCAGTCTGGATAGGCAGCAAGGGGTGGACAATGTTTCTTTGCGTCCGTTCCAACGTAACACGTCTGACTTGACGCCAGTTTTTGCTCGCATGCTTCACAATCTTAATCCCTTACCAATTCAATCCACGTGTGCACATCGTCGTCACTGACTTCACGGCCTTCGACATGTGACTGATACCAGCGAGCCACGATTGCTCCGCGTTTCTCGCTCTTTATTTTGATGTTTTCCTCAGTCAGGTGCTGATCGAGCGAAATCTCGATCCTCTTCAGCGCTTCGAAGTCATGCGCGGCCCTAACAGATTTTGTGCCCAAAAGGATCCATGCTGCGTCTACATCGAACTTGTCGGCAATCGCGACCAAGGCCTCAACGGGAAGGCCGCGCTGGCCTTTTTCGTAGCTGTGATAGGCGCGGTGTGAGACGCCGATCGCGTCCGCCATGGCGGTTTGCGTCAAGCCGACTTCGTTGCGCGCGATCGTAAGTCGCGCACCCATTGCCGAGAAGACAGCCTTCAAATCCCGCGCCATGCAAGGTTCCCATTGACGTGACTGTCAAATTGCGCGAAACTGCACAAAATGACATAAAATTCCAATTAATTCCATCTGACCACGTCAGAAGGTGCAGAACAAGCGATTCCATGCGTGTCGCCGATTCAACTTAAGCGGACAAGGACGACTGAAATGGCAGAGACCAACTATTCAGACAGCTCTCAGATCCTCGGGCTCGGAAAGACTCCCGCGCAGTGGGTCGAAGTTATGGCCGGGATGGGGATCGATATTTCGGAACGCACGTTGCGCGAGCGAGCGAATGAGACGGGTGCATTTTATCGCCTTGGGCGAACCATGCTGATCACGCCCGCGCAGATTGATACGATTTTTGAAGGAGGTCAGTCATGCCGCTCCAAATTTACAAGAGGGGCCGTGTCTACTGGGCCAAGGGGTGGATTGAGTACAACGGCCGGCCAATCGCCGGCCCATACCGGCGAAGCACTAAGGCATCTACAGAAGAGGGCGCACGGGACTGGATAAACCATGAGACCGAACGCCAGATTCGACGCTATGTCGTGGGCGACGAACCGAGCAAGACGTTCTCTGATGCAATCATGCTCTACAACGCGTCCCCCAAAGCAGCGAAGCAGTTGATCCCGATTGTCGAAGCAATCGGTGACTTGTCGCTCGGCGCGATATCTGGCGCGCTATTGAAGAGCCTTGGGCCGAAACTGAAACCCAAAGCGTCGACCGATACTTGGTGGCGCGAAATCGTGACGCCCGCGAGTGCAGTGATCAACAATGCGCACGAATTGGAAGGCACGCCTCTGATCCGCGTCAAGCCTTACGATAAATTCGAGCGGATCGCGCAGGACAAACGGCGAGGGAAGCTCAGCCGCGTCGAGCGCACGCCAGCTGACAAGGAATGGATCGAGGCGTTTTGCGATGCCGCCGATCCGTACAATGCCGCGCTGGTCCGTTTCATGTTTGAGACGGCTGCACGGATTGATCAGGCCGTATCTTTGGAGCCTGATGATCTTCGGTCGAATGAGAACAAGGTCCGCGTGAAAGCGCAGAAGGGGCATCTAGAAAGCTGGATCACTGTCTCACCGCAGATGATGGACGAACTTCTCGCACTGCCGCCTAAACGCCCCAAGAACCGCAAGACCGGAAAGCTGATGAAGGCACGCGTTTTCGGCTATGGCAGCTCCACCGGCTACAACACCCGCTGGAAGACGATCTGCAAACGCGCGGGGATCCCGTACCTTTCTGCCCACCCCGCTGGACGGCACGGCTTTTTCACGGAGCTTGTTGTCCGTCAGGGTGTCGATCCCGTGACGGCGGCAAAAGCTGGTCGCTGGTCTGACCCCAATTTGCCTATGCGCATCTATGCCCACGCAGAGACGGACGAGGCCGACATCAGGGCTCGTTTTCGTACAAACCATGTACAGAATGACGCTGTACAAACACCCAACAGTAAGAAATCACAAAAGGAATAGCGCTATGAACGCATCCCTCCTAAGGGGCAGGTTGCAGGTTCGAATCCTGCCGGGGTCGCCACATTTTTTTGCCCCATAACCAAAAAAACGGGCCCCGAAGGACCCGCATCTTGATTCGCTGAAGCCGCTTCGTTTACCCGACGATCAGCTGCTTCATTTGCAGTGCTTCATGTTCCAAAGCGCTGAGGCGATGATTGACCACATCGCCGATCGTAATCATGCCGATCAGCCCGGTGGAGTCGGTCACCGGAACGTGGCGAAAACGCCCGTTCGTCATCATTTGTAGGGCTGACACAAGTGTTTCGTCAGCTGAGATGGTTTGAACATCCTTGGTCATGACGTCTTCGACCTTGTGCGGCAGCGTTTTGCCCGGTGTGTCCGCCAGTTTTCGCACGATGTCGCGTTCTGACAAGATTCCGACCAACGCACCGTTTGCGTCTGTCACAACAACCGCGCCAATGCGTTTGTCTCTTAACACTTCGACCGCATGACCGATTGTGTCTTGGGGCCGAATCGAAAAGATTGCGTTCCCTTTACTGGCCAAAATGTCTCCGACACTTGCGTCTTTTGACGCGAGATTGGTGTCCGTGGACTGACTTGTCGTTTTGGTGCTGGCTGTATCACCGCGATTCGTGGCGCGATAAGATGTTGGCATGCAGCAAGGTCCTCCCTTGATTGTGTTCCTCCGCCATGACAACTAGCCTAACGAGAAATTTGGATTTGGGAAGCCCGAGCTTTGAACGATTTCGCTTTAACACCGCTATTTGCAACGATTCTCTTCGTGGCTGCCTGCTTGGCAGGATACAAATATCGCCGGGTTTGGAAGGCCGAAGGGCCGCGCTGGCAGCTATGGGTTTTCGGGCTTTTTGCCGGTGTCGTGCTGCTGTTTCTGGGCCTCGTGCCTATGGCTGAGCAATAGGCCGGGCAACAAAAAACGCCCCGTAGGGCGTTCTTTTCAGCGAAATCTCAGTGCTGGTTAAGAGCGCTCTGATTCCATCTCTTCAATCATTTTGCGTGCGCGAGGGCAGGCAAGACGGTCCCGCAACGGGCTGTCAGGGTCGATCTCTTTCTTGCAGACCAGACAATGGTCCGCATCAGCAATCGCGTTCAATCCACCGCAGCTGCCTTTGATCGTCTTCCCCATAAACATAACGCCGACGGCCATGCCGGTCATAACCAGTAGAAGAAGACCAAAGGTAAAGGCGAATTCGAGCACGGTTTGTCCCCTATGTGATTAGGCTTGCAGCTGCGCGAAGCGCTTGCTTGCAGTCGAGATAAACCCGTTTTGAGCCGAATCAACATCGCGATCAATAAACAATACCGCGAGGTCTTGTTCATCAGCGATTTGCAGGCCGCGCTCTGTGCCCAGTACCAACATCGCGGTTGCCCAAGCATCTGCCAGCATCGCGTTCTCAGTCAGAACAGTCACGGACGCAGTTTTGTGTGTCACAGGGCGACCGGTTGTGCCGTCCAGAATGTGAGAGTAACGCACGCCGTCTTGTTCGAAATAGTTGCGGTAGTCACCGGAGGTCGCCATGCCCAGGTTGGAAACGCTGACCACTTGCTGAACGCCGCGGTCGTAAGCAACCGGAGTTTCGATACCGATCTGCCAAGGCATGCCTTCTGGGTTCAGGCCCGCAGTATAAAGATCACCACCGATTTCGATCATGTAATCTTTGATGCCGAAGGATTCGATTGTGCGCGCAACTTGATCAACACCGAAGCCTTTCCCGATGGCGGAGAGGTAGATTTCTGCTTCTGGCTGCAGCTTTTGCAGAGTGCCACCTGCAACGCGCAAGCTTTTGGAATGACCAGTGTTTTCCAGAACCGCGGCGATTTCTGCGTCGCTTGGAGTTGCTGTGCGAGTCGCGCCGGAACCGAAGCCCCAAAGATCGATCAGATCGCCGATTGCAACGTCGAAACGACCCTCGGATGCAACATGTACATCTTGTGCGGCCTGCATAACTGTCGCCAGCTCGTTTGATACAGCAACCGGTGCTGTAGACGCGGAAGCATTGAAGCGAGAGATCTCAGAGTTTGCGTCCCAGTTGGACATCTGAGCGTTCACCAGCTGCAGGCTGTTCTCAATCGCTGTCTTCAATTCACCCTGATCTACGGACTTAGAATGGTCTACTGCAGCGACGCTGTAGTTTGTGCCCATGGTCAAGCCGGTGATGTTCAGGATGGACCATCCTTTCTTACAAGCGGCCAACGCGATTGGCATGACAAGAAAGCTACGGCGCGAAAGTTTAAGCTGCGAGGTCACTGTGAATCTCTCCAGAAGTAGAGTTTTGCTTGGTCTTTTATGAACTGGGGCGCTTTTGAGCGCTTTTCAGACCCGATTCAACAAAAAAATTTCAAAAATCCGCCAAATAGACCTTCCCGAGCGTCGCCCTAAAGAGCATAAGACCACAAAAATTGGACGGGACTATATCAACGTGCAACAGTACACATGTAGAAAAGGTCTGAACGTTCCAGTGCTGGGTCAACCCGGAAGCGGCATAGGGGATGCTCCTTCGGTGACCACAGTAGCTATACTGGGCGCAGATTATATCGGTTTGAAACCCCGATTGGCTGTAAAAGAAGGCGATATCGTCGGAGCCGGTGCCCCCATCTTCGCTCACAAAGATACACCGACAGTTCAGGTCACCTCCCCGGTGAATGGACGTATCAAAGCGGTGAATCGTGGCGCGCGCCGGGTTCTGATCAGCGTCGAAATCGAAATTGACGATTCGGCAGCCGAACCGGTCGATTTCTCCAAAGTCGGTGACATTAATACTGAAGAAGGCCTTGTAGAGCGTCTTTCAGCGTCTGGTTTGTGGACCTCTTTCCGCACCCGTCCATATTCTAAGGTCCCTGAGCCAGAAACACGTCCAGCGGCAATCTTTGTAACGGCGACCGATTCTGAGCCCCTATGTGGCGACGCAGAAGAAATCATCAACGCAGACAGTGAAGCATTTGCGACAGGTTTGGCTGCAGTGGCGCGCCTGACAGAAGGTAAGACATATCTATGTCAGCACGCAGATGCGAAAATTCCTGGCGCTGACATCGACGGCGTAGAAGCCGCAGGCTTCTCTGGCCCACACCCGTCTGGTCTTGCCGGTACGCACATTCATTTCCTAGAGCCGCCAACCGCTTCGACGTTCGTCTGGACCATTGGTTACCATGACGTGATCTCCATCGGTAAACTACTCGCGACAGGCAATGTTGACGGATCTCGCGTTGTTGCTTTGTCTGGCCCTCTTATGAAAGAGCCGCGCATGGTTCGCACCGTTGCCGGCGCTTCCATGGAAGAGCTGACCAAAGACGGCCTGAACTCCGATGTACCGGTTCGCCTGATCTCTGGTTCGATCCTGAGTGGTCGCATGGGTGCAGGTGAAACGGCCTATCTTGGCCGTTACGCGCGTCAGCTGACAGCGATTGAGGAAGACAAGAAGCAGATCCCTATGGGTTGGATTCGTCCAATGCCATCCAAGTACGCGGTTCAGCCGGTGCTTGGCTCTGCGTTCTCAAAAAAGATTTACGCTTTGACCTCCAATCTAAACGGTGGTCGTCGCGCAATGGTGCCTACAGGCACCTTTGAACAGCTGATGCCGCAGGACTACCTGCCGACCCAGTTGCTGCGTGCCATGTTGGTGATGGATACAGACCAAGCCCAGCTGCTTGGCGCGCTTGAACTAGACGAAGAGGACCTCGGTCTTGTCGGCTTCGCCTGCCCCGCTAAGTATGAATATGGCATCGCCCTGCGCGACTGTCTCACCAAGATCGAGAAAGAGGGCTAAACAGTGGGCCTACGTAGTTTCTTCGACAGGATTGAGCCGCAGTTTGAAAAAGGCGGCAAGTACGAAAAGTACTTTCCCATCTACGAAATGGTGGAGAGTTTTCTCTATACACCAAAGACCGTAACAACAGTCGCGCCACACGCGCGGTCCTACATCGATATGAAGCGGATCATGACCTATGTGGTCATCGCGACGATCCCTTGTATCCTGTGGGGTCTGTATAACGTTGGTTACCAAACCAACATGGCGATTGCTGAGCTGGGTGCCTCTGGATGGCGCGCTTGGATCATCGACACGCTGGGTATCGGCTTTAATGCGGCGAACCCGTTGGCGAACATTGCCCACGGCGCGTTGTATTTCCTGCCCATCTATATTGTGACATTGGTCGCCGGTGGTATCTTCGAAGTGATCTTTGCGACCGTTCGTGGCCACGAAGTGAACGAGGGCTTCCTCGTAACGTCCATGCTTTATGCGCTGATCATGCCGGCTTCTACGCCACTTTGGCAGGTGGCATTGGGCATCATCTTTGGTGTTGTGATCGGTAAAGAAGTCTTCGGTGGTACCGGTAAGAACTTCTTGAACCCAGCGCTGACGGGCCGTGCGTTCCTTTACTTTGCCTATCCTGCGCAAATGTCTGGTGACACGATCTGGACCCCGGTTGATGGTTTCTCTGGCGCGACTGCACTGTCTGTTGGCGCTTCCAGCGGATATGAGTCCTTCCCTGAACGTGGCCTGGAATGGTCCGATGCGTTCTTTGGTCTGATGCAAGGGTCTATCGGTGAAACATCCACCTTGGCGTGTTTGATCGGTCTGGCCTTCTTGCTGATCACCCGTATCGCCAACTGGCGCCTGATTGTGGGTTGTTTGGGCGGCATGATCGCCTTCTCTACTTTGTTGAACCTGATCGGTTCTGACACCAACCCAATGTTCAACATGCCTTGGTATTGGCACTTGGTGATCGGCGGCTATGCATTTGGTCTGGCCTTCATGGTCACCGAGCCGGTTTCCGCATCTCACACCAACATGGGGCGTTACATTTACGGTGCGCTTATTGGTTTCATGGTTGTGATGATTCGTGTGATCAACCCAGCTTTCCCAGAGGGCATGATGCTGGCTATCTTGTTCGGCAACGTCTTTGCACCACTGATCGACTACTTCGTTGTTCAGGCAAACATCAAACGCAGGGCGAAACGCAATGTCTGATACTACAGAAAACACCTCTGAAAAGAAGGGCTTCATCCGTCGCTTCCTAGACGCGCCCGCTGATTCCGTTGGCAAAACCGTCTTTGTGGCCGTTGCGCTGTGTCTCGTTGCTTCGATGATTGTGTCCGCAGCGGCTGTTGCCCTGCGCCCGACCCAAGAAGTGAATGCGCTGAAGGACAAGCAACGTAACATTCTGCAGGTTGCAGGCATCTATGATCCAGAAATCGACGTGGTCGAGGCATTCGCTGCTTTTGAACCACAAGTTGTTGAGCTGGCGACTGGTGCATTTACAGATCAGTTCGATCCGACAACCTTCGATGACCGCGCTGCTGCTGAAGATCCTGCAACGTCTGTTGCGCTCAGCGATGATCCAGCAGGCATCATCCGCAAAGGCAACTTTGCAACCATCTACCTGCTGCGTGACGATGCTGGCGCGATCGACAAAGTGATCCTGCCGATCCACGGCTATGGTCTTTGGTCAACGCTCTACGGATTTGTTGCGCTGGAAGAGAACGGCAACGACATCTTCGCGCTGCAGTTCTATGAGCACGCCGAAACCCCTGGTCTGGGTGCGGAAGTCGATAACCCACGCTGGAAAGCGCTGTGGAACGGCAAGAAGCTGACAGACGAGAACGGCGAGCTGCAGATTAACGTTTCCAAAGCGGCCACAGCGGCCGGCGCGGATTACCACATTGATGCGCTAGCGGGTGCGACGCTGACCTCGGTTGGTGTGAATAATCTCGTGCAATTCTGGATGGGTGAAGCTGGCTTCGCACCATTCCTGAGCAACCTGAAAGAAGGGAAGCTGTAATGCCACAAACACGCAGAACCATGCTTGTCGATCCTTTGGTCGACAATAACCCGATCACCTTGCAAGTCTTGGGCATTTGTTCCGCGCTTGCGGTGACCTCTTCCCTGCAGGTAGCGCTGGTTATGACCATCGCGGTAACCTTGGTGACAGCTTTTGCTTCGATGTTCATCTCGATCATCCGCAACCAGATCCCCGGCTCGATCCGTATCATCGTGCAGATGATCATTATCGCGAGCCTCGTGATCTTGGTCGATCAGGTCCTAAAGGCCTATGCCTTTGAGATTTCAAAGACGCTATCGGTCTTCGTTGGTCTGATCATCACCAACTGTATCGTGATGGGCCGCGCTGAAGCATTTGCTATGAAGAACCCGCCGCTCGATAGCTTTATCGACGGTGTCGGCAACGGCTTGGGCTACGGCCTGATCCTGATGCTGGTTGGTTTCTTCCGCGAACTCTTTGGCTCTGGCAGCCTGTTTGGTGTGACGATCCTTGAAACCGTGAACAACGGTGGCTGGTACGTGCCAAACGGCATGCTTCTGCTGCCGCCATCTGCCTTCTTCATCATCGGTCTGATCATCTGGGCGTTCCGCGCTTGGAAGCCTGCACAAGTTGAAGAGCGTGAATACAAAATCCAGACGGTGGGGGGCCACTAAATGGAAGCCTATATCTCTCTCGCGGTTAAGGCGATTTTCGTCGAGAACCTTGCGCTTTCCTTCTTCCTTGGCATGTGTACCTTTATTGCGGTGTCTAAGAAGATTTCCACAGCGATCGGTCTTGGCATCTCTGTGATGGTTGTACAATCCATCACTGTTCCAGCGAACAATCTGATCTTGACCTATCTGCTTGCGCCGGGCGCTCTGTCTTGGGCGGGCTTTGATGAAGTCGATCTGACCTTCCTTGGTCTGATCTCCTACATCGGCGTGATCGCGGCATTGGTTCAGATCCTTGAAATGGTCTTGGATAAGTATTTCCCACCGCTTTACAACGCGCTGGGTGTGTTCTTGCCGCTGATCACAGTGAACTGCGCGATCCTGGGCGGATCACTGTTCATGGTGGAACGCTCCTACGATCTGGCCGAGTCCGTGACATATGGCGTGAGCTCTGGCTTTGGTTGGGCACTGGCGATTACAGCAATGGCCGGTGTACGTGAAAAGCTGAAATACTCTGACATTCCTGACGGTCTGCAAGGACTGGGTATCACCTTCATCACAGCAGGTCTGATGGCATTGGCCTTCATGTCCTTCTCTGGCGTAAAACTTTAAGGGAGCTGAGAACTTGGAAACCTTTGGTCTTGGTATCATTCTCTTTACTCTGATCGTTCTGGCGCTGGTCACGATCATTCTGGGTGCGCGTTCCAAACTCGTGTCCACCGGCAACGTCAACATCACCATCAACGGTGAAAAGACGGTGTCTGTCCCTGCAGGTGGCAAACTGCTGCAGACGCTCGCGGAACAAAAACTGTTCGTTCCATCCGCGTGTGGCGGTGGCGGTACATGTGCGCAATGTCGCGTCAAAGTACACGAAGGCGGCGGTTCCATTCTGCCAACGGAAGAAAGCCACATCACAAAACGTGAAGCGGCTGGCGGCGACCGTCTGTCTTGTCAGGTTGCAGTCAAGCAGGACATGAACATTGAAGTGCCGGAAGAGGTCTTCGGTGTGAAGAAGTGGGAATGTACTGTTCGTTCCAACGACAACGTTGCGACTTTCATTAAGAACCTGGTTCTGGAGCTTCCAGAAGGCGAAGACGTGAACTTCCGTGCAGGTGGCTACATTCAGATTGAAGCACCAGCACATAAGCTGAAGTACACTGACTTCGACATTGGCGAAGAGTACCGCGAAGACTGGGATAAGTTTAACCTGTGGCAGTATGACTCCACGGTGACTGAGCCAATTGAACGCGCTTACTCCATGGCGAACTACCCTGATGAGAAGGGCCTGATCATGTTGAACGTGCGGGTGGCTTCGCCACCTCCGGGTTCCACAGGCATTCCTGCTGGCCAGATGTCTTCTTACATCTTCAACCTGAAGCCAGGTGACAAGGTGACCATCTCTGGTCCGTTCGGTGAATTCTTCGCCCGCGACACGCAAAAAGAGATGGTTTTTGTTGGCGGCGGTGCGGGTATGGCGCCAATGCGCTCTCATATTTTCGATCAGCTGAAGCGCCTTGAGAACCGCGATCGTAAGATCACGTTCTGGTACGGTGCGCGTTCCAAGAAAGAGATGTTCTTTGTTGAAGACTTCGACTCTCTGGCGGAACAGTTTGATAACTTCGAATGGCACGTGGCGCTTTCTGACGCGCTTCCAGAGGACGATTGGGGCGGCCTGACAGGCTTTATCCACAACGTTCTGCACGATGAATATCTCAAAGATCACCCGAACCCTGAGGACTGCGAATACTACATGTGTGGTCCACCCATCATGAACTCGTCGGTCATCAACATGCTCTTGGAATTGGGCGTGGACCGGGAAGACATCATGTTGGATGACTTCGGTGGCTAATAACAAAGGGTCAGAGCATTGCTCTGGCCCATTTTTCTTTTTAAGCCCTTAAAGGCGCGTGCCGCTTGAAAAAGGCGAAATGCTCACGATAACATAGCGCTAACAGTCAAAGGATTATTTTAGTGGCCACAGACGACAACCGTTCCCTGACATTGCGCGATGTATCCGAAGCTTCTGGCGTCTCAGAAATGACCGTGAGCCGGGTTTTGAGAAACCGGGGAGATGTGTCTGATGCGACCCGCCAGCGGGTTTTGAAAGCTGCGAAAGAACTGGGCTACGTGCCCAACAAGATTGCCGGAGCACTGGCGAGCCAACGTGTGAACCTAGTGGCAGTCATCATTCCGTCTCTTTCGAACATGGTGTTTCCAGAAGTGCTGAGCGGCATCAGCGAAGTGCTGGAAGACACGGAACTTCAACCTGTTGTCGGCGTGACCGATTACCTTCCTGAAAAAGAAGAGAAGGTGCTGTATGAGATGCTGTCATGGCGCCCGTCCGGCGTGATCATGGCAGGTCTTGAGCACACCGATGCGGCCAAAGCCATGATGCGCGCTGCTGGCATTCCAGTGGTAGAAATCATGGACGTGGATGGTAAGCCAGTGGATGCGGCTGTGGGCATTTCACACCGTCGAGCGGGCCGTGAGATGGCGAAAGCAATTTTGAAGGCTGGTTATGAGAATATCGCCTTCTTGGGCACCAAGATGCCGCTCGATCACCGTGCCCGTAAACGGTTTGAGGGCTTCACCGAGGCGCTGGCCAAGGGTGGCGTCGAAGTGATGGATCAAGAATTCTATTCGGGCGGCTCGGCACTGGCGAAGGGCCGAGAGATGACCGAAGCGATTTTGGAACGTTCTCCTGAGATCGACTTTCTTTATTACTCCAACGACATGATTGGCGCAGGTGGTCTCCTTCATCTGCTGGATAAAGGGGTCGATGTGCCGGGCGAGATTGGTCTTGCGGGTTTTAACGGCGTTGAATTGCTTCAGGGCTTGCCGCGTCAGCTGGCCAGCATGGATGCGTGCCGTCGAGAGTCTGGGCGTAAAGCCGCAGAGATCATCGCGGCGCGGGTCAAAAATGAGCCTTGTGACCAGATTGTCGAGCTGACGCCAAAGATCGCCTTCGGAGACACGCTGAAGCGCCGTTAACGGCGCTTCCGACGTTTCTTTAGCTTTGCCTTCGCATCATTCAGGGCCTGTCGGAAACGCGGGCCGCGGCGGCGGTTGAGCAATGCTTCGCAGAAATAGGCAATCCGGCGCGGGTTGTCCTTCTGCTCTAGCGTTGTCAAAAACTCACGCATGTAGCGCCCGCTTTTGCGGCGTTCTCGCATCAACGCGTAGAACCGGTTTCGATCAAGTGTGCCTTCCACGCAGCCATCAATGATGTCTTTGAGAACACCCATCTGCAGCCAGAGTGACGCCATCCGATGCCCAAAAAAGCGACAGCGGAATTTGGTGAGGTTCTCTCCTCCAAATAGCGTTGCATGCATCGCGTCTTGCGGCATGCGCGGATCATAGAAAAGATAGGCTGCTTTGGCTTTGTGAAGGTAGTCCGGGGCGTAGCCGTAGCGGGAATTGAAGTCCCGCCGCCAAGCTTTCACATAGCGGTATTCCCACGGCGCAATTTCGCGGCAGAGGGTGGCCTGTGGTGAGATTAGGATAACTGTCGCGCCCGGAGCGGCAGAACTAAAGCCAGCCGCTGCATATGCACCCATCGATGCCCCATAGAACACCACTTGTTTGAAGCGATCAAAGAAGCCTTCGTCGCGCAGTCGGTCAAAAAAATCAAAGACGGCTTCATCGCGGTACCACGTCCAATCATGAGCCATCAGCCCAAGCATCGACCAACCCCGCCCAGTCACAAACCCATAACCCCAAGGCATGCGGTCATCGGTGAAGTTGTAAACATGGTCGAGGTTTTCAAAGGTGACGATGAGTGTATCACCGCCTTCGACGAACAAAGCTGTGTGTTGATCACCTAGGTCTTCATAAAACCCTTTTTCGTCGCCGAGCTTCCGCAGTGATTGGCGCCAATCGGATTTAGGGATTTCAACCGGTGTTGCTTCATTCATGAGCGTTGCTCCTGAAACAGCTTTTGAGCGTTGCGCACCAGCGTCGTGCGCCATTCACGAATTTCGTGCGGTTCCACGTTGTTGTTTTTGGCGAGCTGCGCAACGGGTTCGTCGCCTTTCAAAGCCTCGATCGCCAGAATTGCGCGGAAACGAGGGTCGTCACTTGAGCCAAAGAGTTTGGTGGTTTTCGGCTGGATGGGTGCGTCCTTGGGATCAATCTCGTGCTGCTTTAGCATCCGGTCGAGGAACGACCCACGGCGTGGCTTGTTGTTTTCATCATCACGCAGACGTGGTTTCAGGCGTCTTGCCCAAAGGTGCACCCCGCGGGTTTTGTCAGTGAACTTTTCTTCCGGATTGTGGCGACTGATGATGAAATGATTGCGGTCTTTGAATGTGACCGCAAAGAACGCCTCTGCTTTCTGTGCATGTTCAATCTCACCGGATTGATTAAGGAACCAAGTGACTGCTTTGGGCCCCGTGAACCCCCAATCCTGCTGCGTCATATGAACAGGCCGACCCGCATCCCGCTCGGCTTCTAAAGCGGCTTGTTGATGAGGTTTCAGCCAGCGTCCGATTGCATATTCATCGTCAAAAAAAGACATGAGGCTATCAAGAGCCGGGCTGTCTTTTGGCAGGCCGAGAACCGCGTTGCAGACGAGGTTGTGTTTCTCCCATCCAAAGACATGTTCCTTGTCGTAATCAAAGGGCTGATAGCACAGCACGTCACAGTCCACCCAAATCTTGTTGGTGTTCTTAAGCAGGTGCAGGCGCCACAGATCCGCATGAATTGCGGGGCTGCCGGTAATCGCGTGACGATACATCGGGTCGGCCGGGAATATTTCTGACGCGTCTCCCGCGTGCACACCCTTGGGCAGGTTCGGGATTGGTGCATAGCTGTAGAGCGTGATGTGGTGGCCCTGATCGGCAAAGGATTTCAGGCAAAGCTGTTCAAGCCAAGACAGCTCTCCGCCAATCCAAAGGCTTGCGATTTCCGGTAGTTTTGCCATTGCCTCTGCCCCTCGTTAATGCCCGTCAATGAGCCGTTGTTTTTTGCCGCTCGACGGTGAAAAAGAAATCTTCCGGATGATCTGCTAAGGCGACCTCGTCAGGTACGACATCCGGTCCCGCCAAGAACACATTGGCCCCAAAATGAGGGAGCAGTTTTGATAGCCGCTCCATACGTTCGCCGGTCAGATCTTTGTAGAATTTTGCGTAGTTTTCCGTCGCCTTGAGCGCATCGATTTTTTCTCGATGTGCCAAGACGCATTTCTCGTGCATTGCCGCGATTTCCGGATCTGCAAGCAAAGTGTCCATTTCCGCTTGAAGTGCTGGCAACATGCGTTTGATCGAGTGATCTTCGTCGATGTTGTGGTTCATCCGGAACCAATAGGCGAGGCCTTGGTCGCGATCCACGTGGTTCACCCGGCCGCGGTCTCGTTTCACAAGGAAGCTTTCCGCGGAACGCACAGCGTAGTGATTTAAGCTCACCAGATCATAACCGACGGTGGTTTGAGTAGAGCGCCAGGCATTGCGGAAGAATTCTTTGGGCATAGGGTTGCCCGAACCGTTTACCCACTTGATGTCTTCCCACAGCTGCGGGTTGAGACCCTTGGGGCGATGCACACCGAGCTTCTTAAACAGACCAATGTTGCGGAAGAGTGTCTTAAAGCCCCAAGCCTGATGAGGCTTACGCGTCATCTCATGGGCGCAGCGGGTGTAGTCGCCGATAATTGGGCGATCACTGAATTCATGGATATCTGAGTTGCCAAACAACCGCCACGTCAGCGAGATCATATTGGCGTCGTCCACAGCTTCAAACAGTGCTTTCAAAGTACCGTCGCCGGTCTTGATGTTGATGAACTCATCCACATCCATACAGATCACCCAATCTGCATTCTTGATGATGTCTTCCTTTTCGCCCGCCTGCAGAGCCGCGTGTTGTGGCTTCAGTCCAGTGTCACGGAATGGGTTGTCGCGGTGCTGGACGATGCCTTTGGCCTGCAGAAGATCATGGAATTCGTCGGTGCCATCCGTGCAGTCGTTGGTAAAGACCATGAAATTGTCCACACCAATGGCGCGGTGATAGGCGATCCACTCCAAAATGAACGGCCCCTCGTTCTTCATCGTCGTGATGATGGTCACTGAATTCTTGCTGGTATCGACGACCGGTGCTTCGAGCACGGGCATCCGTACAGGTTTGTGACCAAAGTACTTCTGCGACTGCTCAAGTAAGGACTCGTCTTCAATCAACGACGTTTTGGGCACGATCTGTGAAACGCTCTCCACTGGATGACGCAGTCCCATGTACCGCATAAAGCGCATAGCCTTTGCGCTATCAGCTTGCGCACCAGTGATGCGGATCAGTCGCCAAGTCACATCCCGCCCAGCAACCTTAGGCGCGACACACCAACGCATTTTCGTTTTGGTGGCGTCAAACTGTTTGCAGATATGATCCGCAAAATGCACCTCATCATCGTCGCGCCCCCGCCACGGGTAAACGTGTTGACCTTCCAATGCGACCACACCGGTTTTTTGAGCGCGATCAAAAACGGACTTCTTGCCTTGTTTAGGGAGAAGGTCGGTGACGTCCAATTGCGCAACCGCGCGTGCTTTGCCGAGGAAGCGATACCGTAGCAACTCGAATATCCCAAGTTGTCCTAGTGGGGATGTCCAAGGATCGGGATCGGGGATTTCCATCCTGTCCTTTCCCGGAGCGTCAGGGGCAGAAAACGGATGGTGTTCATGCGGCATATCCGGTTGCCCGAGCGGGGTGTTGAACTGCAGAAGCACAACAGTCTTGAGACCAGGGATGTCCGCCAGCCCCTGACGAAGCGCACGTTTATAGTCTCTAACTTGGCCAAATCGTGCCCGATCCACAATCAGAGCAGCTTCCAGCTCATGGTGTTCTGCGTGCCAGCGCAACCAGTCCAGCGTCACCGCCGCGCTTTGCCCGTTTCGGAAAGCAAGCGCAGTGTTTTGATGTTTGAATAGTCCAAGCCGGGGTTCGCTCAATTCGAGCGTTTGTTTGCGCCCTTCAAAGGAAAAGCGCGGTTGTTCGTCTCCGGTCGTGTCCAGAATAAGCGCATCGCCGACAGTTCGGCTTCGCTCAACTGAGGTGCCTTTGCCAGGAGAGAGTTCCTGCAGGTTCTGGTCGGCTGCAAAGAACACACGTCCACCATTTCCGGAAGCGATGGCATCCAGAACAATGGCCGATCCGATGCGCTGATGCGCGATGCGGATGTGATGAAAGGCTGCCGTCATTGGCTATTTTACCTGTCACGCCCTTAACCGGGCTTTAATTTTCACTGCTCTTCTGCGCCTCGTGATACCACGAGATCAGTTGTTTCTGCAAATTTTGTGGAACCACCTCACTGCTGCCTGCGGTGGCGATTTGTGTCAGCAGCTTGTGGGTGGCGGGATCTTTGATGAGTTCGGCGAAACGCGCGCAATGCCATTCGGCCGCTTCATCATGCAACGTGCGCACACCCGGCAAGCTCATCAGCTTTTCAAACTGCTCTTTTGTTGCGGGCCGCATGGCGTCGATGGAGGTATCTTCAACAGTGTTGAAATTCCGCTCTACCCAATAGTTCAGACCCACGTCTTTCTTGCGATTGGGCAGGCCGCGCGCGCGTTTGATGATAAAGCTCTGGGCTGACTTGATGGCATAGTGATTGACGTCTGCGAGGTCGCGCCCAACAGGGTTGCCGTAGGTCGAGATGCGATCTCCGGCCATAGCAAATTCTTGAGACAGAAAACGACCAGACCCATCCACCATAATCGGACGGCGGGCTTTCATGATGTCCTTTTGCTTTGGCCGGTGTACGCCCAGCATATTGAAAGGACCGGTCGTCTTGAAAAGGGTTTTCACAAGGCTCGCGGCAATCGGGTATTGTGCATCTGCTGGTATCGCGCGGGTGAATTGTTCGGTGACCGGTGCTTCGTTGAATTCAAAGACATTGTTGTGACCAAACAGCCGCCATTGAAGCACGATGGCGTCCGCTTCCGGGGACACGGCAGAGATCAAGTCAGTAAATTTATGATTGCCGACCCGAATGTTAACGAACTCATCGACATCCGAGACCAGAACCCAATCTGCCTTTTTGCGTAGCGGATGTTTCCAAGCCTCTTTGAGAGCTTGCCATTGGATGGATTGCCCGGAAGTTTTTTCGTGGGAAATATGGCGAACAATGCCTGCCATCTGCAGCGCTTTGAGCAGCTTCTCAGTGCCATCGCTGCAATCGTTGGAATAGATCAAGAAATCCGTCACACCGGCAGCGCGGTGGTGGGCGATCCATTCCAGAAGATATGGTGCCTCGTCTTTGACGGTGGTGATGCAGAGAATGCGCAAGGCTCGATCCTGTTTTTGAAGGAGAGCCTATCATGCTGCGCCGCCAATGACAGCAGCGCAGCATGGGAATTGTGAAAGTGAGTCCCGAATGCGACAGGGCCTCACTTTGGGCGATTACTTAATGCAATCAACAACCGCTTGCGCCATGCCGTTCAGCCATGCGGTGTAAAGCGCAGGACCTGCAGGGATGTCGGTTGCGAGCGGGTCCAGAATGCCACGGTTGGTGCCTTCTGGGGTGATCGCAGCGACCAGATCGTCGTTGAATTGTGGTTCTGCAAAGACGCAAGAGATGCCGTGTTCTTTGATCTCTTCTTGCAGTTCGACCAGACGGGCAGCACTTGGTGGTGTCGCATCAGACAGATGCAGAGAGCCAGTGGCTTGGATGCCGTAAGTTGCTTCAAAGTACTGGTAAGCGTCGTGGAACACCAGGTAACGCCCGTCGGTCATCGGTGCAAGTTTGGCCGCGATTGCTTCAGATGCCGCTGCGATCTCAGTCGCGCCAGCCGCTGCGTTAGTAGCATAAAGCTCTGCGTTCGCTTGGTCGTGTTCCGACAGTTCCTCGGCAATCACTTTGAGCCAGTTGATTGCGTTGTCTGGGGACAGCCAGGCATGGGGATCTGCGCCATCGTGGTCGTGCCCGTGATCGTCGTGACCCGCATGCTCTTCTTTGTGTTCGTCATGATGATCGTCATGGTCTTTGTGACCTTCTTCATGACCGTGTTCATCATGATCCGCATGATTTTCTTCACCGTGGTGATCATCATGACCGTGACCGTGGTCGTGATCCGCGTGTTTATCTTCATGCCCATGATCGTCATGGTCGCCATGTTCCCCGAAAACGACCTCTTCGCGGAAGTTCAATAGGTTGGTGCCTTCGGTGTGCAGCAGTTCGACGGAATGCGCGTCACGGGCCAAGTTTTCAACAGCGTCTTCCAGCCAAGGCGACAGCTCTTCGCCGACCCAGAACACGACATCTGCATCTTGCAGCGCCGCCGCCTCCGAAGGGCGCAGAGTATAGCCGTGAGGGGATGCCCCTTGCTGCATAATCATTGTCGGTTCACCAACACCTTGCATTACACGTGCAACCAAGGAGTGAATCGGAGCGATATCCGCCACCACATTTGGCACATCTGCTTGTGCCTGGGTTGCCATTAGGCCAATTGCCGTCATAGATCGAAATAGCATTGCGAACTCCGCGTTATTATATAACATCAGGAAGCCTCTACTGGATGTGTTATATTATATCAATAGCTATCGACTGGAGCGATGATGACGAGCAAAAATGTACATGACCATGATCAAAATTTCAGCGTCGACGAGGTCATTGATCTTGCTGACAAGCACTGTGAAGACAATGGCTTGAAGCTAACGCCTGCCCGTCGGAAGGTAATGGAGATTTTGTTGTCTGAGGATCGGGCCATGGGCGCTTACGAAATTCTGCCCCTACTGGAGAAAGCTGGGCTCGGCGGTCAGCCGCCTGTCGTTTATCGTGCATTGGAATTTCTTCAGAAACATGGATTCGTGCACAAGATTGAGCGTTTGAATGCATTTGTTGCCTGTACTCATCCTGGTTCCGACCACTCGCCCGCCTTTATGATCTGCCGAGATTGCAGCCTTGTCGTGGAAACGGAAAGCCACCCGGTGGATGGAATGAAATCTCAAGCAGCGGACAATGGGTTTGCGATTGATCATACGGTGATCGAACTCGAAGGTGTCTGCGCGGATTGCCAGCCAGAAAAATGACGCTTCTTTCGACAAAAAATATGAGCGTCCGACTCGGCGGGCACACGGCTTTGCGCAATGTGGATTTTTCAATTGCGTCCGGCGAGATTGTCACCATCGTAGGGCCCAACGGTTCCGGGAAATCGACCTTGTTGAAAGCGTTGATAGGGGCCGTGAAGCCAACACAGGGCAGTCTAGAGCGTAGGCCCGGCCTGCGGATCGGTTACGTTCCTCAAAAGCTTCATATTGACCCCACCTTGCCGATCTCGGTGCGCCGGTTTCTGTCTTTGCCAAAGAAAAACTCTGATGCGGAAATCAATGCCGCGCTCGCCCGAGTGGGCGCATCGGACTTATTGTCGAAACAGATGTTTGCGCTTTCTGGCGGGCAGTTTCAGCGTACGTTGCTGGCCCGAGCTCTATTGGAGAAACCAGATATTTTCGTTTTAGACGAGCCGACCACCGGGCTTGATCAACCTGGATCTGCGGCGCTTTACAACTTAATCGAAGAATTGCGCCATGAAACCGGAGCTGCGGTTCTCATGGTAAGCCACGAGCTGCACGTCGTCATGAGCGCGTCAGATCGTGTGATTTGTCTGAACGGTCACGTGTGTTGTCACGGTACGCCGGATGTGGTTGCATCGGCCCCGGAATATCGGGCATTGTTTGGCACCGGGACCCAAGGCGCGCTTGCGCTTTATCGCCATGAACACAACCACAGCCATGACGGCGAAACGCACGCGGAACATTCCCATGTTTGATGATTTCCTTGTACGTGCCGCCTTCGCGGGGCTTGGAATCGCAATTGCCGCAGCACCTTTAGGGTGCTTTGTGGTGTGGCGTCGGATGGCGTATTTCGGCGACGCGACCAGTCATGCCGCGATTTTGGGAGTCGCACTGTCTTTGGCTCTATCAATCTCGGTTTTCACCGGTGCCTTAGCGGTTGCGCTGGTGATGGCGTTGACCGTGCACGCCCTGTCGGGGCGCGGTTATGCCATGGATACGCTGTTGGGTGTTTTGGCGCATTCCGCACTTGCTGTCGGCCTTGTTGCTGCGAGCTTTTTGCAAGGGGTGCGCATCGATCTTATGGCCTATCTGTTTGGTGATATCTTGGCCGTCTCAAAAAATGATCTGCTGATTATTTGGTGCGGGGCAGCTTTGGTGGTATCGCTGATGGCTGCGCGTTGGTCTGCTTTGCTGACGGCAACGCTTAACGGCGATTTGGCGATGGCGAGTGGTGTTGATCCAAAACGCGAGCAGCTGATCCTAACGGTTTGTCTTGCTGTTGTAGTCGCGGTTGCGATTAAGGTTGTCGGCGTCCTGTTGATTGTCGCGATGCTGATTATTCCTGCTGCAGGGGCGCGACCATTGGCAAGGAACCCAGAAAGCATGGCATTGATTGCAGCCGCGCTTGGCGGTCTATCTGCGATCCTTGGACTTCAGGTGAGCCTTGAATACGACACGCCGACAGGGCCAAGCATCGTCTGCGTTGCGGCAGGACTTTTTGTTCTATCGGTGACTTTTGGTCGTCTTACGCAGCGGGCGCGCTAAACCAATCAGCGATGGAGTCTGGGTCCGGCTCAACAAACGTTGCATGGCCGTCCGTGAATTCTTCAAACGCGTCTTTGTTGAGACCGTTTACCCCGCAAAGCACCGGTACACCCAAGGCGATCGCTTGACCTATCGTGTCGCGAAATCCGCGCCCGCTTGCTTCGTGTTTGCCAAATTTGTTGATGACCAGAAGTGCCGCGTTTGTCCCAAGTCGATTGCTGACTTCGGCCACCGCTTGTTCAAGCGCTTCGGGATCTAGGCGGCATCCCTGAGAGTTGGGGCCAAGGTCTTGGGAAATGCGAATGGTTGGGCCGTCCGGCAGCACTTCTACGTCCATATCGCATTTTGGACAGTCTTCACGGTCGGTATTAACCTGAACCACGCCGACCACATTTTGCCCTCGCGCCATTTCTGCTTTGGCAAATCGAAAAAGAACCTGATCTAGGTCACCTTTTCCTTCGGTCATTGTATAGGCAATTTTCATGGCATTGGGTCCGCTGCTTTGTCGCGACTGCGGACTCATATAAACCTGCAAACTGGGAATGCACTACCCCATAGTTTCTGCGTACCGTGTGGCAAGGTCGCGCATCGCTTGGCGGAACGGGTTCGGGCCGTGGCTGATCCGCGCCACGCCAAGGCTTGCCAGTGTCTCATGATCTGGGGCGGCTGGGGTCTTGAAAACATTGACTGGGATTTCTGCAGCCTCACACACGCGGCCAATCAGTTCGGGGTCGGTCAATCCGGGGACAAAGAAACCGCTGGCGCCAGCCTCGGTATAAGCTGCCAAACGTTCTAGAGCTTGCGGCATCAAACCCGAGTGCCAGTCCGTGTTTGATTCATGCAAGAAGAGATCGGTCCGAGCATTGATGAACAGCGGCACGCCAAATTCATCCGCAGTGGCGCGGGCTGCTGCGATGCGTTTCACTTGCATGTCTTGGGGGTGGAGCCCCTTGCCGCCGATCACTTGATCCTCAAAGTTAATCCCAACGATCCCTTGCTTCAGGGCAAGTCTTACATTTGTCGAAACGCCGGTTGGTCCGACGGCATAGGCCCCTTCGAAATCCAAAGACACCGGCACATCAACGGTTTCGCAGATGCGTTTTGCGGTCATCAGGGCAATCTCAAGCGGCAGCTTCTCGCCATCATCAAAGCCTTGCGCCGCGGCCACCGACCAACTTCCAGTCGCGACTGCCTTTGCCCCGGCCTCTTCAACGATCTTGGCGGACCCAGCATCCCAGATATTGTAGAGAACCAGTGGGTTGCCCGGCTGATGAAGATCCGCAAAGATTTGCGCTTTTTCTGCTTGATTAGACACTGTTTTTGTCATGCCGCCTTGTCCCGATAGGTGCGCTCTAATTCAATGAGCCGTTGTTTTCTCCAGAGTCCGCCACCGTATCCGGTGAGAGAGCCATCCATTCCTAATACGCGATGGCAGGGTACAATCAAGGCGATCTGGTTGGCGCCGTTGGCCCGGGCGACAGCACGCACGGATGCGGGGCGATCAACGGCTCGGGCCATGTCGGAATAAGTGCGGGTCTCTCCGGCTGGAATGTTCTGAAGTGCGTTCCAAACCTCTTGGGTGAATGCAGATCCGTGATACGCAAGTTTGACCGTGAATTCCCAGCGTTCCCCAGCGAAAAAGGCTGCAAGTTCCTTCTCGACCTGATCAGTGATGGCGAACCGCCCAAAACCAAGAGAACCTTTGGCGTATTTCTGGAGTTTCTTAAGTGACCCGGGCAGGGCCTTTCGGTCCACGAATTCGAGAAGATGAAGCGTGTGTTTGTCACAAACTGCCACCATTGGGCCAAGCGGTGTGTCTATCCAATCCGCACGTAGCAGCGCGTTTTGCTCGAAACTTGAAGGCGTCTGTCCCAAAAGCTTTGCGAAGGCTTTGCGGAAAGCGCTCGGGCTCTCAAACCCCGCATCCAATTGCGCCTCCAAGACCGGCCCACCTTTTGAGAGGGTCGTAAAACCTTCGCGAAGGCGACGTTGCCGTGCCATCTCTAGGAAGGTCATGCCAAAGTGGCGTTTGAATGTTCTTCGCACAGTGGAGGGATCCAGTTTCATGCGAACGAGATCGTCTTCGCTCCAGCGATAAACGGGACGTTCTTCTAGGGCCGCCAAAAGTAATTTAACCGTCGGGTCGGCATCCGCCATTGGGGCGAGCGGGTGGCAGCGTTTGCAGGGGCGGAAGCCCGCTTCGATGCAGTCGCCGACGGAAGAAAACCATTGGCAGTTTTCGGGCTTGGGCGTGCGGGCAGGGCAGGTGAGGCGACAGAAGATGCCGGTGGACGTCACACCGACACAAGCGCGGCCTTCATATGATGGGTCGCGATTATCAAGCGCGATATAGAGCGTGTCGTCGTCGGGTAAATCAAAGAACATATGCGCAGCTTAATCTGAGTCGCTGGGCTGTGGCGTCTAAAATCGGGCGCGGATGTTCGTTGGTAACAAGTTTTTTGGATTTTTTTTGCAAAAAAGAATGCGCGAGTCAGATCAAGTCCCAGAGGAGTTTGGCAGCCATGGCAAGGGTGGTGAACACAAGGAGGGGTTTGATCAGGCGTGCGCCGATCTTTTGAGCCAGCGAAGCCCCAAGGCGCGCACCAAATATTTGCGCGACTCCCATTGCGAGACCTGTCATCCAAAAAGGAGTGGCAACGAAGGCAAAGGCGAGCAGGGCGCCGGCGTTTGAGGCGCAATTTAACAGCTTGGTGTGTGCTGTGGCTTTGAGGATGCCGTAGCCAGCAAGGGACACAAAGGCGAGCATGAAAAAGCTACCGGTGCCCGGGCCGAGCAGACCGTCATAGGCTGCGATAAGCGGCACCATTGAAGCAGAAAAGACAAATGGCGACATGCGGCGCTCTTTGTCTTCATCATTCAGTCCGCGTTGAAATGCAAAAAAGAGCGCGACGCCGACAAGCAGCAGCGGAAGGAACCAGCGGATCAAGTCCGTTGGCAGCTGGGAGACAAGCAGCGCGCCGGCGATTGAAGCGATAAATGAAATGCATGCGGGCCGAAGCTGTTTTCTCAGATCGACGTGGCCACCTTTGGCATATGAATAAGCAGCGGTGGCAGCACCAAATAACCCTTGGATTTTATTTGTTGCGAGCGCAGTCAGAGGTGGGACCCCTGCGAGCAACATCGCAGGCAACGCGATAAGACCGCCGCCTCCTGCGATCGAGTCAACGAAGCCAGCAATAAAGCCTGCGGCCAGAAGGATAAGCAGGATCTCAAAGCTGACTTCAAACATCGACTAGGTCACGAACTCGGATTTTGCATAACCCTGAATATACAAGAGTGCGGTCAGGTCGCCATGGTTGATGCAGATATCGCATTTTTCTTGCAGGGCTGGCTTGCCGTGTAGCGCGACACCAGTGCCCGCGTTTTCAAGCATCAAGAGGTCATTCATTCCGTCACCCACGGCCACCACATCTTCGCGAGTGATACCGAGCCGGGCGGTGATATCGTCCAATGTTTCCAGCTTTGCTTCGCGACCCAAAATAGGGCGGATGACTTTCCCGGTAAGGGTGCCGTCTGCGATTTCCAATGTGTTGGCGCGGTTTTCGTCAAAACCCAGCTCGGATGCCACTTTGGCAGTGAAGGCCGTGAAGCCACCGGACACCAGTGCGCCATATCCACCATTTGCCTTCATGGTTTGCACCAGCGCGCGGCCGCCAGGCATATATTCGATCCGGGTTTTGAGAACATGATCGATGATGCCTTCCGGGAGGTCTTGCAAAAGCCCAACGCGCTCATCAATCGCGCCTTCAAAGTCCAGCTCGCCATTCATGGCCTTGGCAGTGATATCCGCCACACGCTCGCCGACACCCGCTTCCGCCGCCAACTCGTCAATGCATTCCTGCTGAATCATGGTGCTGTCCATGTCAGCAAGCAGCATCTGCTTTTTGCGACCTTCGGCAGGTTGAATGACGAGGTCGATCTTCTCAGCTTGTAGTGACGTCCACACATCCTCGGCGTTGTCTGGTCGGTGCGCTAAGGAAAACTCTGCCGCTTCTCCGGTCGCCAGCCATTGTGCCTCGCCACCGCCCCACGCATTGCGCAGGTTTTCAACTGTGGCCGCGTCCAATGATGGCGCGGCTGGGTTGGTGAGAAGCGTTACGATAAACATGTGAAAGATCCTGTTCGGCAGTCTTGTTGTCGCCCTTACCTCAGGAAAAACGCAATTACCACCCGGTTGGCGCAGAGAACGGATATGTTTCCGATCGTGAACGCGGCCGCCGAAAAAACGTGATCTCAGCTTCAAATCGCATCGTTTTCCCGGTTGTGCGAGTCGGATCAGGTCTCTATGTCCGGCGGTGGGACACCTCTCCCCAACGAGAGGCATTTATCTGTAAGGATAGCATTGATGGCTACTCAGCAACCGGCAACGCGGCCGGCAAACCCGCGTTTTTCTTCTGGCCCATGTGCCAAACCCCCGACATTCGAATTGTCTAAACTGGCCGACGCCGCATTGGGTCGCAGCCACCGCGCAGCTGTTGGTAAAGCCAAGCTGAAAGATGCCATCGAAGGCACGCGCGAGATTTTGGGCATTCCTGCTGATTACAAGATCGGCATCGTTCCTGCGTCTGACACTGGCGCGGTTGAGATGGCTTTGTGGTCCCTGCTGGGCGAACGCAAGGTCGAGATGCTGGCTTGGGAGAGCTTTGGTTCTGGCTGGGTGACCGACGTGGTCAAGCAGCTGAAGATCGACGCTGAAGTGAAAACCGCAGACTACGGTCAGATCGTTGATCTCGCATCTATCAACTTTGCCAATGACGTTGTCTTTACTTGGAACGGCACCACTGCCGGTGTTCGCGTGCCAAATGGTGACTGGATTGCAGATGACCGCGACGGTCTGACCATCTGTGATGCAACCTCTGCTGCCTTTGCGATGGACCTGCCTTGGGACAAACTGGATGTGACCACCTTCTCTTGGCAGAAGGTTCTTGGTGGCGAAGCGGCACACGGTATCATCGTTCTATCTCCACGTGCCGTTGCACGTCTTGAGAGCTACACCCCTGCATGGCCATTGCCGAAAATCTTCCGCATGACCAAAGGCGGTAAGCTGATCGAAGGCATCTTCACTGGCGCAACCATCAACACGCCATCCATGCTGGCGGTCGAAGATTACCTCTTCGCGCTGGACTGGGCGCGTTCTGTGGGTGGTCTGGAAGGACTGATTGCGCGGGCAGATGCAAACGCGAAAGCCGTGTTTGATTTCTGCGATGCCAACGACTGGATTGCGAACCTCGCGGAAGATGATGCGACCCGTTCTAATACGTCCGTCTGCTTGAAATTCACCGACCCACGCATCCAAGATGGTGCAACTTTTGCCAAGGCCGTTGCGAAACGTCTGGAAGCGGAAAACATCGCGTTGGACATTGGTGCCTATCGTGATGCGCCAGCCGGTCTGCGGATCTGGTGTGGTGGCACGGTTGAGACTGCGGATGTTGAGGCCATGTTGCCTTGGCTCGCGTGGGCATTCGAAGCCGAGATCGAAGCACAAGCTTAAGGGATTGCCGGGCTGAAGCCCGGCCTACCCGAACATCACCGAATTGTAGGCCGGGCTTCAGCCCGGCAACCCGACACAACAAAGGACCAAACCCATGGCCCCTAAAGTACTCGTATCTGACAAACTGTCTGAAACCGCCGTTCAAATCTTCCGCGACCGCGGCATCGACGTGGATTTCATGCCGGACCTCGGCAAAGACAAAGAAAAGCTGGCTGAACTGGTTGGCCAATATGACGGTCTTGCGATCCGTTCCGCGACCAAAGTCACTCCGACTATCTTAGAAGCGGCAACCAACCTGAAAGTTGTTGGTCGTGCAGGTATCGGGACCGACAACGTCGACAAGGAAGCGGCAAGCAAAAAAGGTGTGATCGTGATGAACACACCTTTCGGCAACATGATCACCACGGCGGAACATGCGATTGCGATGATGTTCGCGGTTGCGCGTCAAATTCCAGAAGCGTCTGAGTCCACTCATGCGGGCAAATGGGAAAAATCCAAGTTCATGGGTGTTGAGCTGACCAACAAAACGCTTGGCGTGATTGGTGCAGGTAACATCGGCGGCATCGTCTGCGACCGTGCGCGCGGTCTGAAAATGAAAGTCATCGCGTATGATCCATTCCTGTCGGAAGAAAAAGCCGACAAAATGGGTGTCGAGAAAGTCGAACTGGATGACCTGCTGGGTCGTGCCGACTTTATCACGCTGCACGTCCCATTCATCGCAGGTGTGACTGAAAACATCCTGTCTGCAGAGAACCTTGCGAAGACCAAAAAAGGCGTTCGTATCATCAACTGTGCCCGCGGTGGTCTGGTCGATGAAGCGGCATTGGCAGAACTGTTGAAGTCTGGCCACGTAGCCGGCGCGGCGTTTGACGTATTTGCAGAAGAGCCTGCGAAAGAGAACCCGCTGTTCAACCTGCCAAACGTCGTTTGTACCCCTCACTTGGGCGCGGCGACAACGGAAGCGCAAGAAAACGTAGCGCTGCAAGTTGCCGAGCAGATGTCCAACTATCTGCTGACAGGTGCGGTAGAGAACGCGCTGAACATGCCATCCGTGACCGCAGAAGAAGCGAAAGTCATGGGTCCTTGGATCAAGCTGGCCGATCACCTGGGTGCCTTCGCAGGTCAGATGACCGACGAGCCGATAAAAGCAATCAACATCCTTTATGATGGTGTTGTTGCTGAAATGAACCTTGAGGCGCTGAACTGCTCTGTGATCTCTGGCATCATGAAAAAGGCCAACCCTGACGTGAACATGGTCTCTGCACCGGTGATCGCGAAAGAACGTGGCATTCAGATCTCCACCACCAACCAAGACAAGTCTGGTTCCTTTGACGGATACATCAAAGTGACGGTTGTCACTGATGATATGGAGCGCTCCGTGGCCGGGACGGTCTTCTCTGACGGCAAGCCGCGTTTCATCCAGATCAAAGGCATCAATATCGACGCCGAAGTTGGAGCGCACATGCTCTACACCACCAACGAAGACGTACCGGGTATCATCGGTACTTTGGGTCAGACCATGGGCGAAAACGGCGTGAACATCGCGAACTTTACTTTGGGTCGTTCCGAAGTGGGCGGCGGCGCGATTGCTCTGCTTTATGTGGATGAAGAGGTGCCAGCACCGATCCGCCAGAAGCTGATTGAGACAGGTCTGTTCAAGCAGGTGAAACCACTGGTGTTCGACGTTTAAGTTCTATCTTCAAAATCTTAGAAAGGCCGCCCTTCTCGGGCGGCTTTTTTCGTTCTATGGATGAGATACGAGTGAGTGTTTGCAAAGTACTTTTTAGTGATGTCGTTCTATAACCAAATCCTGTTTCACGCCCCTCATTGGTTCTTCCGTATCGCGCCGCTTTTGCTGCTGCCATTTGCGGTCTACATCAACAATTTCGGTTGGGTGCCACCAGAAGATCGCCACGTTGGAAACCTTGGGACCTGGGTGATCTACGCATTCTTGGTTGGCATCGCCATGTGGCATCAAGATCGTTTGAACGCGACCTTCAGCACGCATCCATTGTTTCTACCGGTGATTGGCATCTTCAATGGCTTCACAGTCGGGTTGGCGGTTGTTCTGGTCTTGGCGGGCAGTATTACACCTGATGGCGCTCTGATTGTTCTGATCTTTGTGGGAGGCCTATGGGGCCTATACGTGGTTTCTCAGAAAAGAGAAGCCTCTGCAGGAATGCCTTTGGATGAAAGCGCGCTGCGGTCCACGCTGATCAATCTCGGCCTTGCAGCGGGAGCGTTCTTTCTGACGGTGTCAGGCATCGTTTCTTCAAGCCTCGGCGCGGCGCTTGGGTTCCAGTTTTTGACCGCGTTACCGATCTATAAATCAATGGATATCCCAAAGCGCGAAGAAACCGTTCGTAACACGCTGTTCTTCATTGGCATATTCATACTTATTTTTGTGAATTGATTAAGGCGCGTTTTCTTGGGCAAACCTGCCAGACTTGATCAAAGGTTTGCCGGAAACGTCCCAATTATAGAAATAAACCCAAGCCTCGGTCTCTTGAGTGCCAAGCATGACTTTTGCAAGCGCGCGCTCATACTCATAAGGTTTGTCAAAACCTTCCCCGACGCCTTCATAAGCATCCAGCGCGGTCCACAGTTCCGTATTCGGAGGAAGAGCGAAGAGATCGCCATGCACCAATGAACCGTCTGAGCTGGGAACCAAACCTGGATACCAATCGATCTTGAAAAGCTTACCGGGGCACACCGCCTCGCCGAGAAATTCGGCTTCGTTTGCTAAGCGGATTGCAAGTGTGTTTTGCTGCCCGCGCAGCAAGGTTCCATAGACGAACACGTTTAGACACGCTTTCAAGGTTTGTCCTTTACGTCTTTCAATAAGCTTTCAAGGTGCTCGTAGCCGTAATTCTGAATATAGGCCATCAGATAGTTCTGCTCTTTCATACGGCGCAGGTAATACTCGAACATATCCAAAATTTCGTGTGTTTTGATGTTTCCATAGCTCCGCTGGATGGCAATAAATTCAAAGAAATTTAAATAATCAGCCAGCGCCTCGTGGTCATCGCTACCTTCATCGGTTTCAACGTCGGCCTTCAGTTTTGCGATTTCATCAGCGGGACGGTAATCGATGATCCTTCGCATATATTTAAAGCGATCGCTTTCGTAGAACTGAGAATAAAGGCGGTACATCCATTCGCTACGTCGGCGTTTGGATTCTCCCCAATAGGTCCAAAGCGCAAACAATCCGCCAAGGGTAATAGCGACGGGCTGAATGAAGGGTAGCAGTGTTGCAAGCGTGTCCAAGTCTGAAACCTCTAAGCTGAGTGATGCTTTGGTTTAGAAAGACGGGCTAACCGATCAAAGTCAAACGGCATCATGCGGCGGGAATTGTTTAACCTGGCTTTAACCAATCATCCCGTTTTACGCCGCAATTGGCGCAAGCTTTTGCACCAGCTGGCCGAACAGGTTCCTTTGGTGGGGGCGTGTAGAAGCACAGGTGACACATGCAGAAAGCACGTCAAATGAAGACAGACATTCAAGTTTCCGGCGCGTTCGAGAAATTTGTATCCGCTCAGAAAGAGCAAACTCCAAGCGTTATCCGTTTGATTAGCGGGTTCGGAGATTCCACGTTGTTTAAAAAGTTCAACTACTGAACACAAAAATACGGCGGGCTTAGCCCGCCGCATTTGTTTTTAGCGCCAGTCCAAGACCACTTTTCCGGATTTGCCAGAGCGCATGGCCTTAAATCCTTCCTTAAATTCGCTGACATGAAACTCGTGGGTGATGACCTTGCTCACATCCAGTCCGTTTTGCAGCATTGCGATCATCTTGTACCAAGTCTCAAACATCTCGCGGCCGTAGACGCCTTTGATGGTGATGGCTTTGAAGACGATCCGGCTCCAGTCCACCGGAGATTTTCCAGGAGGAATGCCTAGCAGCGCGATCTTGCCGCCCATGACGGAGGCTTCGACCATTTGATCCAATGCTTGTTGGCTACCGGACATTTCCATGCCAACGTCAAAGCCTTGGTTCATTCCAAGTTCTGGGATGACGTCCCCCAAGTCTTCCTTGGTCACATCAACAGGGCGCACATTTGGGACAACATGTTCTGCAAGCTTCAAGCGATCTGGGTTTATGTCGGTGATGACCACGTTGCGGGCGCCCGCATGTCTGGCCACTGCGGCCGCCATAATTCCGATGGGACCGGCGCCGGTGATCAGAACGTCTTCGCCGAGCAGGTCAAAGCTAAGTGCCGTGTGCACGGCGTTGCCAAGCGGATCCAAAATCGCGCCGATTTCATCGGGGATATTGTCAGGCAAAGGCACTACGTTGAATGCTGGCAGTTTGACATATTGTGCAAACGCACCTTGAACGTTTACGCCGACGCCACGCGTACCTGGATCTAGGTGGAATTTTCCGGACCGGCTTTGGCGGCTGTCATATTCGATCAGATGCCCTTCTCCGGAACAGCGCTGGCCTATTTCCAGACCGCTGACGTTCTTGCCGACTTCGACGATTTCGCCGGCAAATTCGTGGCCGGTAATCATCGGTGTTGGGACGGTCGCCGAGGCCCAGTCATCCCAGTTCCAGATATGAATGTCCGTCCCGCAAATCCCGGTCTTGTTGACGCGAATTAGGACTTCGTTGTCGGCGATCTCGGGAATAGGGGCTTCAACCATCCACAACCCTTCTTCTGGGCGGGATTTCTCCAACGCGCTCATTTGGTTGGGGCGTGCGAAATGTGCATTCATGAGATCACTCCTATGTCTCTGCCCACTTTGCCAAAGGCAGCGAGGGCACGGTCGAGTTCGTCCTTGGTGAGAGCGGCATTCATCTGGGTGCGAATGCGCGCTTGTCCGCGGGGCACAACGGGGAAGAAGAAGCCGGACACATAGACGCCTTCTTCAAAGAGCTTGGCGGCCATGGCTTGGGCGAGTTTCGCGTCTCCAAGCATGACCGGTATGATTGGATGGTCGCCTTCAAGAAGCTCAAAACCCAATTCAGAAAGGCCCGCACGCCAGTATGCTGCGTTTTCAAACAGCTGCTTGCGCAAGCCAGCGCCCGCTTCGACAAGGCGGATCGCTTCCAGGCCAGCCATCACGATGGACGGCGGCAGAGAATTCGAAAAGAGATACGGACGCGCCCTTTGGCGCAGCAGGTCAATCACGGGCTGAGGCCCTGCAATATAGCCCCCAATCGCGCCGCCAAGCGCCTTTCCAAGGGTGCCAGTGAGAATGTCCACGTCGACCCTGAAATGGTCCGGCGTTCCCGCGCCGTTTGGCCCCATGAAGCCGGTCGCGTGGCAATCGTCTACCATCACCAACGCGTCGTATTCTTTAGCGATACGGGTGATCTCTGGTAGGTTCGCGAGGTAGCCATCCATGGAGAAGACACCATCTGTGGCAACCATAATGTGGCGCGCACCTGCATCGCGGGCTTCCTTCAATTTCGCTTCAAGATCCGCCATGTCATTGTTCGCGTAGCGATAGCGCTGGGCCTTACAAAGACGGATGCCGTCAATGATTGAGGCGTGGTTCAGGCTGTCCGAGACAATCGCATCTTCTGGGCCAAGCAGTGGCTCAAATAAACCCCCATTGGCGTCAAAACATGCTGCAAACAGGATGCTGTCATCCTTACCAAGAAATTTTGCGAGCCGTTGCTCCAACTCACGGTGAATGTCTTGAGTGCCGCAAATGAAGCGCACGGATGCCATCCCGAACCCCTTTGGGTCCATCGCGTCTTTGGCGGCTTTGATCAGGTCAGGGTGATCCGCCAAGCCAAGGTAGTTATTGGCGCAAAGGTTAATCACATCGCGGTCACCGACCGAAATTTCCCCTGCCTGAGGGGAGGTGATCATTCGTTCGCGCTTCATCAATCCCTCAGATTCGATGTCATCCAAAGTGGCGTTGATATGGGCGATGAAACGGTCAGACATGTGCTTCTCCTAGGTCCTCAAAAAAGCGGTTCCATCTAAATCTACCATAAAGGACAGATTTCCTAAATATGGGAAATCCATAATTGCAGAAAAAATCCGCAATACTGGAAATTCGGCGGTGTTTCACAGACTATGCGGATCGCAGATCCTTTTTTCATACTGAGGAAACGACGGTTTCTTTGCGTGTTCGCGACATTCGGAATTATGAAACGGCAAATCCTCCACTATAAGCGCCAAAATTTCCTATCGGAAACAAGTTAAGCGGCACACAAAAGTATACTTCTATCAACAAGTTAGAGGGTTTTGGGGTGCGTTTTTAGCACACAATTGTGCACATGGTCCGGCATCGCTGCTGCGGAGCGCTCAGGAAAGGAATTGGAGTTCTCGTGAGAAGTTAAGCGTTCTGAACAACCAGAAGCGCGCGCGCGGGGCCGCTTATCGCTTCGATGCGATGTGGCACATCCGCTGCATAGCGCGCTGTGTCGCCAGCATGAACTTCTTCAGTCGCGTTGCCGGAAACGACTCGCACGCGGCCCTCAATCACCGTCAGATGCTCTCGTGTGCCGCGGGTATGCGCATTGCTCTCCAGTTGTCCATCGCGCACGAAGCGCAAGTCATACAGCTCGTGGTGGCCCGCGTCTTCCGGCGGAGAAAGAATGCGGATGTTACAGCCTTCGCCGCGGTTTTCGATTGAAGGTGTGTTTGCGGCCCGCAGCACCTCGACCCTATCGGTGACTTCGCCGTCTTCCAAAAGACCGGCAAAATCCACCTGCAAGGCGCGGGTTAGGTTCCAAAGTGTCGCGATGGTTGGGCTGCTTTCACCCCGTTCGATCTGACTGACCATCGAACGAGAGACACCGGACAGTTTCGCAACCGCATCCAAAGACAGGCCTTGAGCGCGTCGCGCTTCTTTGAGGCGTGCAGGAAGCAGGTTGAGAATTTCATTGTCCGTATTCATGCCCAATGACCTGCCCCTTTCGTTACGTCCTGTCAACTCGCCGTGGCGTCAGCCTTTGATATTTTCGTCAAAGCTGCGAGCCTTAGGGGCAAAGCATCATCTGACATGCAGGAGGATCACATGACTGGGATTGTCATTTTGGACGGCGCGCGGACCGCGATTGGCACCTTTGGCGGCAGCTTGGCAGGGGTAACGCCAATCGATTTGGGCACTGTAGCGGCAAAAGCTGCGATTGAGCGGTCTGGTGTTTCCGCAGATAAGATCGGGCATTCGGTGTTCGGTCACGTCATTAATACAGAGCCTCGTGACATGTACCTGTCTCGCGTTGCATCCATGCAAGCCGGGCTTTCAAAAGAAACACCGGCCATGAATGTGAACCGCCTTTGTGGATCGGGCTTGCAGGCAATTGTGTCGGCGACGCAGTCCTTGATGTTAGGCGATGCAGACTTTGCATTGGCCGGTGGGGCCGAAAACATGAGCCGCTCGCCGCACATCATTCCCGATCAGCGTTGGGGCGCGAAGATGGGCGACATCCGCACGTTGGATATGATGCTGGGGGCATTGAACTGTCCTTTTGGCACCGGCCATATGGGCATCACAGCGGAAAATGTGGCGGAAGAACATGATGTCAGCCGCGAAGACATGGATGCCTTTGCGTTGGAAAGCCAAGAACGCGCAGCCCGCGCAATTGAGGCTGGGTATTTCAAGGATCAGATCGTGCCGGTTGAGGTGAAAAAGCGTCGTGAGATGGTGGCATTTGACACGGACGAACATCCGACGGCCTCAACCGCAGAGTCTCTTGCTGGGCTTCGAGCTGTCTTTAAGAAAGATGGTCGCGTCACAGCCGGTAATGCGTCAGGTATCAACGATGGCGCGGCAGCGCTGGTTTTAGCGCGCGAAGACGCTGCCGAAAAAGCGGGTTTGAAACCCAAAGCCCGTGTGCTTGGTTACGCCCATGCCGGTGTGCGCCCAGAGGTGATGGGGATCGGACCGGTTCCCGCGGTGCAAAACCTGTTGGAGAAGACCGGATTGAGCGTAGGTGACTTCGATGTTGTCGAGTCAAACGAAGCCTTCGCGGCGCAAGCGATTGCGGTGAACAAAGAGCTGGGACTGGACCCTTCGAAGGTGAACCCAAATGGCGGTGCAATTGCCTTGGGCCATCCGGTTGGGGCAACCGGTGCAATCATAACCGTTAAAGCGCTTTATGAGCTTGAGCGGATCGGCGGTGGCAAAGCCTTGATCACCATGTGCATCGGTGGCGGCCAAGGCATCGCGATTGCGATCGAGACCTGCTGATCACTTTGTTTCTGGGTAGTCCCGCAAGAAGACCCATTTGTCGCCCTCGCTCATATCCGGTTGGTAGGCGTATCCGCCAAGGTCGAAGTCTTTCAGGTTTTCGGCCTCGGTGATCCGCTTCTGAATCATAAACCGTGCCATGCTTCCACGGGCTTTCTTGGCGAAGAAACTGACGATTTTCGGCTTACCGTTTTTAAGTTCCATAAAGACAGGCGTGATGACACGTAGCTTTAGCGCCGTGGGATCGACCGCGCCGAAATATTCTTGAGAGGCGCAATTTACGAGCGTGTCCGTACCAAGGTCTTCGGCTTGGGCGTTGAGGTTTTTAGAAAGCTCATCACGCCAGAATTCGTAGAGGTTCTTACCCCGGCGTGTTTTCAAACGGCTGCCCATTTCCAAACGGTAGGGTTGGATCGCGTCGAGGGGACGGAGAACGCCATAAAGACCTGAAAGAATGCGCAAGTGGTCTTGTGCCCAAGTGATCTCTTCCGGATCGAGCGTCTTTGCCTCCAAGCCTACATAAGTGTCACCTGCAAAGGCATACATGGCCGGGCGGGTTGCGAAATCGTCTGGCTCCATTTCAAACGCCTTGAAGCGATCCCGGTTGAGCTTTGCCAGATCAGGGCTGAGATGCATCAGTTTCTGCAAATCGCCGAGAGTTAGATTGCGCGTTGTCTTCACCAGTTTTTCGGCTTCATCATGCAAAGCGGGCGTGGTGGTGTCTTGAGCCACAGGGTCCCAATCCAGACGTTTTGCTGGGGAAACGACAACTAACATTTCTGCTCCTTCACCTCTTGTTCCGCGTTATCTAGTCCGCACTTTGCAAGACGTCCAGAAAAGCCGAACCAAACCGCTCCGCGCGCTTGTCACCGAGCAGTCTTTGCATGGCGCCCTCATCGCTCGGCCGCATTTCTGCGACCTTGGCAATCATCGATGCGGAACAGGTCAGCGGCTTGTCGATACCCTGTGGCCCCCGAGCGAGACCTGCTTGCGCTTCAAGCAGTTGGTCATAGAGACCGGCGGCCTTTCGACCTGCAAGCTTGCGTCGACTTGGATGCAGGGCTTCAGCTTCCCCATTGATTACCGAAAGGAAATCATCGCCGTATCGCTCAAGCTTTTTCGCGCCTACGCCACCAACACGGGCCATGTCATCCAGATTTGTGGGACGCGTCTCTGCCATCTCAATCAAAGTACGATCATTGAAGATGACATAGGCAGGGACCTTTGCGGCTTCCGCCAAAGCACGGCGTTTGGCTTTCAGCGCTGATAAAAGCGGCGCATCCTCTTCATTCACCAGCGCCTTCACTGCCGGACGGCGGGTGGCCTTGCGGATGCTGTCTTTGCGTAAGTCGATCGATGCTTCGCCGCGCAAGATTGGCAAGGCATCGTCCGTCATGCGCAGGGCCCCGTGGCGTTCCGGGTCGGGGCGGATCAAATCGTGCCCCATCATCTGCCGGAATACTGCTTGCCATTGGCGTTTGTCATATTCCTGACCAACGCCAAAGGTTGGCAGGCTGTCGTGACCTTTCTGGCGCATCCGCTCGGTGTCATTGCCAAGCAGAACGTCGATCAAGTGGCCGGTGCCGAACCATTCCCCGGTGCGCAGGATCGCGGACAGGGCCTTGCGGACGGCTTCGGTTCCGTCAAAGATTTCCGGCGGGGTGTCGCAGAGATCACAATTCCCACAGGTCTCGCAGCTGGTCTCGCCGAAGTATTTGAGCAGAGTTGCGCGGCGACAATGAAGCGCTTCGGCAAGCCCAAGAAGCGAATTGAGGCGCGCGTGATCCGCGGCGCGGCGTTCCGGCGGCGCAAGTCCTTCGTCGATTTGTGATCGACGCAGGCGAATGTCTTCGGGACCGAACAATGTCAACGTTTCGGCAGGCGCTCCATCGCGGCCCGCGCGGCCGATTTCTTGATAGTAAGACTCGATGGATTTCGGCAGATCCGCATGGGCAACCCAGCGAATATCCGGCTTGTCGATCCCCATTCCGAAGGCCACCGTTGCCACGACGATCAGACCGTCTTCGCGTTGGAAACGGGTCTCCACGAAACGTCGATCTTCGGGGTCCATACCGCCATGGTAATGCAGCACATTGTGACCCTCATCCCTCAGCGCTTTGGCAAGCGCCTCCGTCTTTGCGCGTGTGCCACAATAGACAATGCCCGATTGGGTTTTGCGCGCCGCCGCAAAGTCGAGGATTTGTTTGCGCGGACTGTCTTTGGCAGCAAAGGCGAGGTGAATGTTCGGACGATCAAACCCATGTAAGAAATTCTGGGGCGCTTCACCGTCAAACAGCCGCTGAACGATCTCATCGCGCGTCTCTGCGTCTGCGGTTGCAGTGAAGGCTGCAAGAGGAACGTTAAGAGAGCGGCGCAATTCACCAATGCGGAGGTAATCGGGACGGAAATCGTGGCCCCATTGGCTGACACAATGCGCCTCATCGACAGCGATCAATGACACGCCAATGCGGCGTAACATGCCAAGCGCCGCTCCAGAGGCGAGCCGTTCGGGTGCCATATAAAGAAGCTTCAATCGGCCCTGTTCAATGGCCTCCCAAACCTCTTCTGTTTCCTCATCGGTATTCCCTGAAGTAAGCGCACCAGCCTCAACACCCGCTTCGCGCAACGCGCGCACTTGATCACGCATTAAGGCAATCAACGGAGAGATGACCACCGTGATCCCATCAAGCATTAAGGCAGGGAGTTGATAGCAAAGCGACTTACCGCCGCCCGTTGGCATGATCGCCAGCACGTTCTCGCCAGCGGCCACAGCATTCACGATATCTTCTTGGCCCGGGCGAAACCCGTCAAACCCAAAGATGTCGCGCAACAGCGATGCGGCGGCCATGAAAACGTCCTGTTATGAGATCTGCTCTTTAACAGGAAATGAATCACATACCGCCACTTGCAGCAAGGTTAATGGGCTTAGAAAAACACCATTGGGACAACAAAATCGCGCAGCCAGATGATCAGGATAAAGACCACCAATGGCGCGAGATCGAGCGGGCCGGTGTTTGGCAGGATGTTACGCACCGGGCGGTAGATTGGCTCAAGCAGGCGGTTCAGCCCGTACCAAATCTGCGCTACGAACTGCTGATGCAAGTTCAGCACATTGAAGTTGATCAACCAGCTCATGATGATGTGGATCAGCATGATGAAGAATGCTGCGTTCAGCACAAGCATAAATAGGGCACCAATTGCGGCCACGATGATCACTCCTGTTGTCTCACGTGCCCAAACAGTTAAGCGTCACGGCGGTAAATCACAAGGTGCCGCGCGGTCAATATTGACGAAGGGGTGTGTGGGGCAGATCTCCTTGGGACAAAGGAGATTGCCCGTGTATCCATTTTTAAGAATGTTCTGGGGTTTGCATCGTGCGAAATCGATGCCCCGCATGGGCTTGTTTGATACCCATGTTTCCGAACACAGGTGCTGGCCACAAGACATTGATATGTGGATGGAGCTCAATAACGGGCGCACACTTACGATGTACGACTTAGGACGAATTCCGATGACGGCGCGGTTGGGTGTGATGGATGTACTCAAGTCCGAGCGCTGGGGAATTACCGTTGCAGGTAGCGTGGTACGCTATCGCCGCCGCATTCGCCCGTTTGAAAAATTTGAAATGCGCAGTCGTGGCCTGTTCTGGGACGACAAGTTTTTCTACATGGACCAGACAATCTGGAAGAAGAACGGCGAGTGCGCAAACCATGCGGTTTTTCGCACGGCGGTAACAGACAGGTCGGGCATCGTTGCGCCAGACAAGGTGATGGCAAAGATTGGCAACACCGATCCCTCTCCGGAACCGCCGGAATGGGTCACGCACTGGTTGAAGGCAGAAGAAACGCGGCCTTGGCCGCCTGTAAAGACGTGATGTCCAGTATGACAAATGTCTAAGACTTAAGAGGAAATGCTTGCACGAACTCATGATCGCTGCCTAAGTCAGCATATCGGTCTGGGGGACAGAAATGACTGCAATATCATCCAAGCGCCGCATTTGGGGGTGGTTCTTTTTTGATTGGGCGAGCCAGCCTTATCATACGCTGCTTTTGACCTTCATTTTTGGCCCCTACATCGTGGGTATTGCAGCTGACGCGTTTATGACGAGCGGGGCCGCGGAAGGCGCGGCAAAAGCGCATGCGCAGACCATGTGGTCCACGATGTTGGCGATTGCAGGTCTGACGATTGGTTTATCGGCACCGATTTTGGGTGCATTAGCGGACACGACTGGGCGACGGCTGCCTTGGATCATCTTGTTCTCGGCGATGTATGTAATCGGCGCTACTGGCTTGTGGTTTGCGCTGCCTGACGGATCAAACTTGACGCAAATCTTAGTGTTCTTTGCAGTTGGGTTCATTGGAGCCGAGTTCGCGCTGATCTTTATTAATGCCCAGTTACCTAGCCTTGGAGACGACCAAGAAGTCGGCAAGATTTCTGGATCGGGGTTTGCTTTTGGTTATCTGGGCGGTTTTGTCTGCCTGGTGATCGGGCTTTTGCTTTTTGTCGAGCAAGGTGATGGAAAAACCATATTGGGTATCGATCCGGTCTTTGGTTTGGCTGCCTCTGAGCGGGAAGGAACGCGCGCGATTGGTCCGTTGACGGCCTTTTGGTTTGCGATCTTCATGGTGCCCTATTTCATGTGGATGCGGGACGAAGCTTCAAAAGCAGGGCGCCTGAGCGTAACGCAGGCATTAAAAAACCTCTCTGGGTCTGTTCGGGCCTTAGGCAAACGGGTCTCTTTAGCGACCTATTTGGGGTCTTCCATGTTTTACAGGGACGCGTTGGGTGGACTGTATGGGTTCGGCGGCACATATGCAGTCCTCGTACTAGATTGGACCGTTCCACAGATTGGCGTTTTTGGCATTATCAGCATTATCGCGGCAACTTTGTTTAGTTGGCTTGGCGGCAAAGCGGATTTCCGATTTGGACCGAAGCCTGTCATCATCTTCGCGATTTGGGTTTTGATTTTCGTCTGTCTCTTGGTTGTTGGCATGGACCGCACACAGTTCTATGGGATGCCATTGGCAGAAGGCTCAAACGTCCCTGACATCATGTTCTACTGCTGTGGTGTTCTGATCGGCGGCATGGGCGGCATCCTTCAATCAGCCAGCCGGTCATTAATGGTACGGCACGCCGATCCGGCCAGCGCGACCGAGAGCTTTGGTCTCTATGGCCTGTCCGGTCGCGCCACGGCATTTCTTGCCCCTGCATCGATTGGCGCCGTGACGGCGATTACTGAGAGTGCGCGCATTGGCATCTCGCCGCTGATCCTCCTCTTCCTTTTGGGTTTGTTTCTGCTACGCTGGGTGAAACCAGAGGGGGACCGAGCAGAATGGGACGTATCCTCGCAGTCTTAGGTATTACCGCGGCCCTGTTGGGCTGTCGGTCTGATACGGACACCAGCCAGACAGTCACGCGACAAGCCATTCCGACCTCAATGCAAGGTGTGGAGGCCAAGCAGCTTTTTGGGGCAAAGGCTCAAGGATCCCCGCAAGCTCCAGCGCCATATGGCAGCTATGCCAAAGGGTGCTTTGGTGGCGGTGTGATGTTACCAGAAACCGGCCCGACCTGGCAGGCCATGCGTCTGTCGCGCAACCGGAACTGGGGCCACCCTGAAACCATCGATTTCATCAAAAAGCTATCTGCGAAAGCGGCACAGCAACCCGGTTGGAAAGGACTTTATGTAGGCGACATCAGCCAACCTCGTGGAGGGCCGATGCTGACCGGGCACCGCAGTCATCAGATCGGGATGGACGTGGATATCTGGATGCGCCCGCCGAAAACGCTTTCGCTTTCTGAGAAAGACCGCGAGTTCATCAGCTCGATCAGTATGCGGCGCGCCAACGGGGCCTATGTGAACAGCGATTGGACGAAGCAACATCACGAGATCATCAAAGCCGCTGCCCAAGACCGACGCACGGCACGAATTTTCGTGTTTCCGGGCGCAAAGGTTCAAATGTGCAAAGATGAAAAGGGCGACCGCGCCTACCTGCGCAAAATCCGCCCATGGTGGGGACACCATTACCATTTCCATGTGCGCCTGAGCTGCCCCGAGAATGCGCCGGGTTGCGTGAACCAAGCCCCACCGCCCGCAGGCGATGGGTGTGAATCCGCCGAACAATGGGTGAGGGACATCTTGAACCCCCCACCACCAAAGCCTAGAGACCCAAATGCGCCAAAGCCAAAGCCGAGGCGGGAACTCACCATGGCGGATCTACCCAACCAATGCATTACCGTATTGCAGTCGCGCTAGCAGCGATCCTCTTTCTGACATGGCATGTGAGCGCGACGCCAAAGGGCGCGGCGCAATTCGTGTCAGCGGTGAAGTGGGACCAAAAAGAAGACTGGTTCGGTGGGTTTTCTGCCATTGAAGTCGCCGCGGATGGGGCAGGTTTTACGGCTCTCACTGATAGTGGCACTTTGGTGCAAGGCACGTTCCTGCGGCAGGACAATAAGATTAGCGTCATCAAAACCGCATCTCATGACGACGTGCAGGACAAAAATGGGCTGATCAAACAGCACTTTGATCGCGACACCGAAGGGCTGGCCATTCATCCAGATGGACGGCTGTTCATTTCCTTTGAAGGCCGCCATCAAGTCTTTGCCTATCGCCAGCCCGGTGACCGCGGGGTTAGCCTGAAGCGCCATGTTGATTTTGAGAAGATGGAAACTAACGGCTCCTTAGAAGCCCTGGCCATCGATCAGGACAACAATCTCTACACACTCGCAGAGACCCCAACGGACGCATGGACCGACCTTCCACTTTATCGGTTTTCAAAGGGGCGCTGGGTGCAAGCCTTTACCTTGCCAGAGCGGAACGGTTTCAGGCCAGTCGGCGCGGATTTTGGTCCTGACGGCCAGTTCTATCTGCTGGAGCGCAAGTTCAATGGCATCGGGTTTCGTACACGCGTGCGGCGGTTTGATCTGTCAGGATCAGAGGTTTCTGGCGAGGAGGTCCTTTTGCTCACCAGCACCGGCACACATGACAATTTGGAAGGGCTTGCCGTGTGGCGAGATCCTGAAGGCATGATCCGGCTGACGATGATTTCCGACGACAACTTTCTGTTCTATCAACGCACCGAAATTGTCGAATACGTGGTGCCAACCGCATCATAACCGAACTTAACCGCCTCCAATGTCACCGCTTTGTGAAGCGGATCTTAAGCGGTGGTTAATATTGTGGCCCCCCGCAGCATTTTGCGAAAGCTTCACAAAAAACCACATGATTTTGTTTTGACATCTCCAAAATCTGTGGCAGGCTGAAGGTACGCGAAATCATTGAAAGGAGGTGCCCATTGTCTAGAGAAGGAATGGAGAACGGTGTCGGAACAGTTTGGGAGGACTGCAGCTAGGGCAGCCCTTGGCTGGTGGAAAACCCAAATTGGTGATCGCCTAACCGGCGCACCTCCTCAAATCTCGAAGGGCTGTTCCCACGCGTGGAACAGCCCTTTTCGTTTGTCCGAAAACCCTGCATTTTACGCCCATGATTGTGATCAACGACGCCATAACCATTCAGGACTGGGAACTGACCGAACAGTTCGTGCGCGCCTCGGGGCCGGGCGGGCAGAATGTGAATAAGGTGTCCACGGCAGTGGAGCTAAGGTTTGAGGCGGAACGCTCGCCCAATTTGCCGGGTCCCGTGAAGAACCGATTGCGGCGACTGGCGGGGCGGCGTTGGACCAAAGAGGGCGCGTTGATCATTCAATGTGATGAGACTCGCAGCCAAGCCAGAAACCGCGAATTGGCGCGGGAACGGTTGGCGGAGTTGATTTCCAAAGCGCTGGTGAAGCCGAAACGACGGATTGCGACCAAGCCAACTTATGGCAGTAAGCAACGGCGGTTGAAGGCGAAAAAAGAGCGCGGCGAGGTGAAGGCGTTGAGGGGGAAGGTTCGGGACGAATAAAACCAAAATGCTTGGATTTATACCGTCTCGGATTTCTTAGTTCGTTCCTGTGATAGTGCGGTTATGGATCCAGCTTCTAAGATAGACCAGTAACAAGACAAAAATTGTCGAAATGCTTAGTATCATTCCGACTTTCTCGCTCCAATGCAGTTTGAGCGTCAAATGAATAACCCTTCCTTGGAAGCCACCTTCGGGCGGCATTAAGTCTATCGTGCCATAAAGCTTGTTGGGTACAACTTTGATATAATTGCCATCTTCAAGATACCCCGACCAAAGCGACCAATATTGGATCGGCAACTGTAATTTTTCATTATCGATGAGCGGCTGGACTGTTATTTTCCGCGCCGTCGCGTCGATATAATATTGGCCCACACTATTGATGTGGATTTGACTTTGGTTTGATGCGATTACCTCGTCCATTTTCATTCGCTGAGAGAAGGCTACGAACGGCGGTTCAACTTGCGTCGAAAGTGCTGCCAGCGTTTCAGGGCTCAAGTATTCGACCGCGCCGATTGTAGTGCTACCAGCGTCAAATCCTCGCCATGCGTTCTTATTCGTAGCGTGTACCGCCGACCAAACCAAGAAGACCGCGCCTGTGACGAGAAGGAGCGACGTGAATTTTACTATAGGGCGGGCCAAAGCAAAAATTGCACCGGTTGCCAGCGCGACTGCAAAGTCCAAGAATACTAATGATCTGAACGGAAATTGAACCTTACGAATTTCCCAGTTTCTCCAAAGCAATTCAGATGCCTCAGAATTGAGAAAAATTACAATCGTCGCCGGCGCGATTATCCAAATCCGTAATGAGCCCTTAGAAGCGAATGAACCAATTAGGAGAAGTGGCAAAGATACGGCGATGCAAGCAACGATTTGAACCATGAAGTTTGAATTCGGCTGGTCGAACTTACCACCGAATAACCAGTTCTCGGCGTGAAAGTATAATGTGTATAGCTGTTCGATTGACACAAGTTTCCTTAGCGCAACCGCGGGTAGCCAATAAAAAGCTGAAATTAGCAGCCCAATGGAGCCCCACTTAAATAAGGTTATAATAAAGGAGCGATAAGGACTTCCATTTTCGCTGGAATCGAATGCGGATATCACAGCTGCAACAAGTACAAAATGTGCGGCAAGGAAGGCCGTGGGGAGATGGCATAATACCAGGCCGGCAACTCCTATGGAAAATAGGTATTTTCGGCGGCCATTGGTTCTTATCTCCTCAAAACCATAAGCGGCTAGAGGAATGAAAGCATATGCACAAAATTCACCTATGGCCTGCCGGATGAACCAATCGATAATCAGATGATAAGGCAGTACAGAATAGACAGTTGCACCGATTACTGCGCCTGAGGTGTGCACAAATCTAGCTAAGAATTGATAACAAAAATAGCTACCTAAAAGCCAAAATATGACATTGCCAGCAACGATTTTTGTTTCGATTGAACAAGATTGGCAAATAGGATCTATAGACGATGCAATCAGCCAAAATGGAAGAGGGGCATAGAAAAAGAAATCGTACCCGCCCTGATTTCTCCAGAGGCCAGGAAGGTGTCTGGGAAGTGGGTTATTCCAATCAAATGTGTTGATATATTCCTGCGCCCAAGGATAATTGAAACTTGCGCTATGGCCGTTTGGTAGGCCTACCGCGAACAAGCCAATCAAAACTGTCAATAAAACCAGAAAAGCTGTAAATCGGACGACCAAGTTAGTCCCTCAGGAAAATTGATGATTATTGCTCAAGCTGACTATTTGGTTTGCTCTACCATTAGACTGTCAAAGCACCCGGATCACGTCTTTATCGATCCCCAACATGTAACCGCGCCTCGCGATGTTTTTGACCAATAGCTCGCTGACCATCTGGTTGCCCAGACTGTCCCGCAGCCGTTTGATCCGGGTTGCCCCGGCAGCTTCTTCGCAATCCGCTTCTGTGCGGCCTGATATGACTGCTTCAATCGCAACCCCGGTCAGCACCTCATCGTCCATCCGCGCTTCTGCGAGGACCGAAAGCGTCTCCATCGCCGCATCGGTGAGCTTGAAGCCCATATTGTTGAGGTAGACCTTCTTCTCATCCCGGCTGATCAGAAGCGAATTCACTTGGATGCCCGAGCGTTCAATCTGCGCCATGCGACGGTTCATGGTGATGAGCATCACAAGGAACACGAGCGCTGCGATCATCATGCCAGTGGCAAAGATCAACAACACAAAAATCACCATGCGATAGCTCGCCAGGATTTCCGCGAAGTTGGTGCCAGACTGCGCGATGATCTCAAGCAGTTTGAGTTCCGCCTGTTTGGTCAGGTCATCATTTTCCACGAACAACTGCTCGACCCGTGCATTAAACGCGTTGGCATCGGGCAGGGTGAGAAGAAGCAAGGCGCCCGCCCCAAGCAAAATGGCCACGATGGCGATGATGCCAAGCGTGACCACGCGGCTGCCGATCTGGCGGGCCTCAATAGCGGAGGTAGTATGCTCCTGCATCAGCTTTCTTTCCTTCAAGTCCGGATGCGTCAAAGACTGACAGAACATTTAGCAAAACCCAACCGTCCCGGCTGAGACGTGAAGAGATTTGAGTTTGCGCGTTTGCTTTGCTGCACGCCCCGTCAATCTGGGACACGCCGTAATGCAGTCGCAACGGATCGTTCTGTTTGGCTTTGTAATCCGCATAGCAATCTTGAGCCATAGCCGGTGCGGCAAGGCTCAGGCAAAGCGCGGAAAGCGTTATGATCATGGTTTTTCTCATGTCGATCACTCTGCTGTGAATTGGCGAGATATTCAATAACAACAGGCATTTCCGAGGGTGATATTCAATATCATAGGGACGTTATTGCGTGACTTTTGTGGGTCAGGTCAGGGTGAGGTTATCAGCTTCGCCAACACGGCGGACAAAGGAATCACACCTGACACGAAAGGCCATGCACCATGTCCACGAAGTTCATTAAATCCATCTTGATCGCGGCGGTTGCCGTAACAGGGATCACTGTTGCAACTGCATCTCCTGCCAAAGCGGGCAATGATGATCTCGCAAAGTTTCTGTTTGGCGCGACTGCGTTGATTATCATTGGTAAAGCGATCAGCGACTCTGATGCGCAGGCGTCAGAAAAATACCAGCCTGGTCGAAAATACACGCCGAAACCAAAACCACGCTTTTCCAAGGCACTGCCAGGGCGTTGCTTGCGTCGCCACCACACTTGGGATGGCCGTGTGCGCATGATGGGACGTAACTGTCTGAACAAGCATTACAGCCATGTAAATCGCCTGCCAGAGTCCTGCCGCACCCGCGTGCGCACCGACAATGGTGTACGTCGCGGATACCAGATGCGTTGCCTGCGCAACAAAGGCTTCTACATCGCGTCCTAAGCGTTTGAGGTCGAGCACAGGAACGGGCGATCCGCATCCCCCACTTTCGTCCAGGTTGGTCGTTCCGAAGAACCGGCGCTCCGTGTGTGGCGCCGGTTTTTTCTTGCGGGTTTTCCGGAACTGCGCTTTGTGGAACCCCATGAGTAAGCCTGATTATGAATTGGAGCAGCTGGCGATCTTTCGAGGGGCGACCTCGGTTGTCGGTGTTGATGAAGTCGGGCGTGGCCCTTTGGCCGGGCCGGTCATGGCGGCGGCGGTGGTGTTAAGCCCGGATCGTATTCCAGAAGGGCTTAACGACTCCAAAAAGCTCGGCGTTAAGCGTCGTGAGAGCCTTTATGAGCAAATCCTCGAAGTCGCAGATGTGGGCTTTGGCGAAGCAACTGTCGAAGAAATTGACCAGATCAACATCCTACAGGCGAGTTTGTTGGCCATGCGCCGCGCGGTACATGACCTCAAGTCCCCCGCCGACTACGCATTGGTGGACGGTAAATTCATCCCCAAAGGACTGAATATTCCCGCCGAAGGTGTGGTGAAGGGGGATGCAAAAAGTGTTTCAATTTCAGCGGCTTCGATTGTGGCGAAAATAAGGCGCGACCGTTTGATGGAGTCTTTGGCGCAACAGTTTCCCGGATATGGATGGGAAAGAAACGCTGGTTACCCTACGGTTGAGCACCGCGAAGCACTCAAAAATCTTGGCGTAACACCACATCATCGGCGTTCATTCGCCCCGGTACACAACATCTTGTATCAAGAGAAAAACATAACATCCTGATTCAAAATATAAATTGACCTCGATTCACGTTTCGTTGATCCTGTGGATAACCAAAGAGTACAAAAGTACCGGGTTACCAAAACATGAGCCGAAAAATCGGCCACACTAAAATATGAGCGGAAAAATCCGCCGTTGCTATTGAGGCAGTTACATGACGAAACCTAGGAAGAAGGGCGCGGCGGCGCTCCCTCTAAACACGATTCTTGATGGCGATTGCATTGAGGTGATGAATTCTCTGCCTGAGAATTCTGTCGACCTGATCTTTGCCGATCCCCCTTATAACCTGCAGCTGAAGGGTGATCTGCATCGCCCGGACAACTCCAAAGTAGATGCGGTTGATGATGAGTGGGATCAGTTTTCTTCTTTCGCCGCATATGACAAATTCACCCGCGAATGGCTGGCGGCGGCGCGTCGCCTTTTGAAGCCAACTGGCGCGATCTGGGTTATCGGCAGCTATCATAACGTGTTCCGCATGGGCGCCGAGCTGCAGAACCAAGGTTTCTGGATTCTGAACGATGTGGTTTGGCGCAAGTCCAACCCAATGCCGAACTTCCGCGGCAAACGTTTCACCAACGCACATGAGACCATGATTTGGGCGTCCAAGTCCGAAGGTTCCAAATACACTTTCAACTACGAAGCGCTGAAATCCTTGAACGAAGGCGTGCAAATGCGTTCTGACTGGGTGCTTCCGATTTGCACGGGTCATGAGCGTCTGAAAAACGAAAACGGTGAAAAAGCGCATCCGACGCAAAAGCCTGAAAGCCTGTTGCATCGCGTGTTGGTTGGCTCCACCAACCCAGGTGATGTGGTGCTGGATCCATTCTTTGGCACAGGCACCACCGGTGCCGTTGCGAAGATGCTGGGCCGCGAGTTCATCGGCATTGAACGTGAAGAAGAATATCGCAAGGTCGCCGAGAAGCGTATCAAGTCTGTTAAAAAATACGACAAAGAAGCGCTCGAGGTCTCTACATCAAAACGCGCGCAACCTCGTGTCCCTTTTGGTCAATTGGTCGAACGCGGCATGCTGCGTCCTGGCGAAGAGCTGACCTCTATGAACGGCCGCTACAAGGCAAAGGTACGCGCCGACGGCACATTGGTTGGCAAAGACGTTAAAGGGTCTATCCACCAAGTGGGCGCCGCCTATGAGGGCGCGCCGAGCTGTAATGGCTGGACCTATTGGACTTACAAGAAAGAAGGTAAAAAGGTTCCTATCGACCTTCTTCGCCAAGAAATTCGCGCTGAAATGGCGCGTCCGAACTAGCCTTAAAGAACACAGGAAAACCGTGGCGGGGTTGCCTCAGCGACCCTGACCATGACCCGATTTAATTGAGGTACCGCCGGTGCCTGTGGACTGACTTACACAAGGCACCATACCTTGCCCCGCCCTTTGGCGGGGCTTTTTTCATTTGAGATTTGGGGCTTTGCCCCCTTCGCCTATTGGCGAATTCCCCCAGGATATTTGCGCCAAAAAGAAAGCGTTATTGGCAGAGTGCTTTTATGCCTTGCGCGATTTCAGGGGTGGCGGCGAGTGTGTCTTCAGTCAGCGATCGTGCGGTATCCATGAGGTCTTCGGGTTCAACGATACGGTCGATTAGGCCGTAACGAAGCGCTTCTTCTGCAGTGATCTTTTGGCCGCCCATGAGAATGAGTTTGGTGCGCGCGGGGCCGATTAGGGCAGCCATGCGCTTGGGGTCAGAAGGTTGGGGAAGAAAGCCCAATTTCATAACCGGATAAAAGAACTTGGCGGTCGGCACAGCGATGCGTAGGTCGCAGGCAAGGGCCAGCCCATTCGCACCACCGGCAAGTGTGCCATTAAGCGCAGCGATCGTAAGACCTGGTAGGCTTGCAACCGCGGAAGACAGGCGCTCCCATACCGGGCTTATGGCAAGACCCGCACGAGCCTCATCCAAGTCAGCACCAGCACTGAAGACTTTGCCGGTGCCAGTGAAGATAATGGCGCGCGCCTCCGCCGCAGTTTCCGCAATGTCAGCCAGTTCTGTCAGCATCGCTTCGGTGAGCGAATTGGCTTTCGCTGGGCGGTCGATTGTCACGACCCAAAGACCATTGTGTTCTTTCGTCAGTTTAATCACAGGATGCCAGCTTTCTTTCGAACTTCTTCGTCGCGCAGTTTGATCTCATCGCCGCACCATGGGTCTGCCTCAGCGCTACACATCCACAAAAGTGCTTTCGCGGGCCATTCCGGTGGCACGTGATCTTCCCAATCAAGCTCTGATACGGGGTTCACGCCGCTCGCTTTAATGTCGCGCTGCATTTGGGTTGCGACAGTGCCGGGCGAAAGGCTGATCGCGCGGATCCCTTTGTCATGGGCTTCCGCGTGGATCGACTTGGTCAGCATAAGAGCGGCGGCTTTTGACGCGCAATATGCGCTCCAGCCTTCATATGCGTTGCTCGCGGCGCCGGAGCCAACGGTCAGGATTGTCCCGCCACCATTTTCGATCATGGCTGGCATGGCTGCACGCATCCCGTTGAAAACGCCTTTGACATTGACATCAATTAGATGACCCCAAGCGTCAGGGTCAGCGTCAGACAGGTGCGCGATTGGCTGCAATAGAGCGGCATTATTGACCAAAACATCGATCCCGCCGAAGGTACTTATGCAAGCGTTCACCGCGGTCTGCATTTCCCAAAAGCGGCTTACGTCGCATGGAATGGCCATGGCTTTGGGGCCGATCTCTGCGGTGAGATCAGCGATTGCGTCTTCGCTACGCGCCACCAGCACAACATTCGCGCCCGCATCGGCGAAAACCCGCGCGGCGGCGGCACCAATTCCCCGGCTTGCGCCAGTGATCAAAACAGTTTTGTCCTGTAAATTGGCCATCTGGGCCTCCTGAAATGGATTTGTGCCATTGGTAGCTATGGCGTTTCGCTTGGTCCAGCCCTTGCCTCTTGACCCTGCGCTCCAGAGCCCCGAAGTTAAATGGGAATTTTATTTTGGGAAGGGGTTTTCATGTCACGTTGGACTCAATTCGCTGGGGCCACCGCGCTGGCCTGCGTATTTTCTGCCTCCGCGAGTGTCGCGGATATTTCAGGCCAAGAGGTTTGGGACGATTGGAAATCCTATATGGAGGATTTCGGTTATACCATTACAGGAACTGAAAGCCGGTCCGGTGATACATTGACGGTTGCCGATATCGAAATGTCCCTTGATATCCCGCAAGATGACAGCTCGGTTTCTATGACCATGCCAGAGCTGACCTTCACCGACCAAGGTGACGGAACGGTTTCTATTGGGATGCCTGAGCAATCGGTGATGACGATTGATGGTCAATCGCCCGAAGGTGATGCGTTTAATGTGTCACTGGGCTGGAGTCTGACAGGCATGTCGACCATCGTTTCGGGCTCGCCAGAAAACATGACCTACAGCTACACGGCCGCTTCAATGGCGCTTGAGCTGCTTGAGCTTGATGCGGGCGAGGACACACCGGAAGACCTTCAGGCGGTTATGACGTTTGATAATCTAATCGGTCAATCCACTATGGCTTTGGGCGATGCGCGCGAAACACAACAGACTATGTCAGCGCAGGGTGTCACCTATGAGCTTCGCGTGGTTGATCCGACCGAAGATGCGAATGTGGTTATGACTGGAGGCATCGAAGGGCTTCAATTTGACGGGGGCGGAGTTATTCCGATCGGCGTTGATATGGAAGATCCCGCCGCTCTGTTCAAAAGCGGCTTCGCGATGGACGGGACCTTCCGTCAGGCCGGCGCTGATTTTCAGATGACAATTGTGGAAGACGGTCAGCCGACAAATATTGAAACATCAAACGGTGCCGGTGAGTTGAAAGTCGCCGTGTCGGAAGCCGGTCTTGAATATGCGGGTGGGGCTGCAGATCTTTCTGTGAACCTGGTGGGTGGCGAGATCCCATTCCCGATCTCATTCACAATGGAAGAGATCGGTTATGAATTTGTGATGCCAATGGCGGCATCCGAGCAAGAGCAGGATTTCGCGCTGGGTATGACGCTTGGCGGTTTGATCGTTCCCGATATGCTGTGGAACATCTTTGACCCATCCGCCATCTTGCCTCGCGATGCGGCAACAGTCAGCTTTGATATTGATGGTAAAACCCGTCTGTTCAAAGATCTGATGGATCCGTCTCTTGAAGAAAGTGAAGAGTTCCCTGGCGAGTTGACCGCTCTGACCTTGTCCGAACTCGTTGTCGAAATCGCGGGTGCGGAACTTACCGGCTCTGGTGATTTCACCTTCGACAACTCAGATCTAGAGAGCTTTGATGGCATGCCGCGCCCGGAAGGGGCCGCAGATTTCCGCCTGCTGGGTGGCAATGCTTTGCTCGATAAAGTCATCCAGATGGGTTTCGTGAGCCAAGAAGAAGCCATGGGGGCACGTATGATGATGGGTCTCTTCGCCCGTCCAGGACCTGCGGAAGACGAGCTGAACTCAACGATCGAAGTCAATGAGCAGGGTCACGTTCTTGCAAACGGCCAACGCCTGCGCTGACGCTTACCAGGTTTGAATGATGGGCCGCCCTTCATTGGGCGGCCTTTTGTTTTGTCGCAGCGCAACGCTTGCTTTGAGGGGTGGGGCAGTCTACCTCAAGGGAAACCAAATTCGGAGACGGGATGACCATCAATCTTGAAGACCTGACAGGCCAATTGATCGAAGCCGCAAAGCGTGCAGGTGCGGATGAGGCGGATGCAATGGCGCTGCAGGGAACCTCGGTCTCAATCGATGTGCGCGGAGGGGCTTTGGAACATGCAGAGCGTTCCGAAGGAACCGATATTGGTCTGCGTGTTTTGGTTGGCCAGCGGCAGGCAAATGTCTCTGCTTCCGATACAAGCGCAGAAACCATCCAAGTTATGGCCGAGCGGGCCGTGGCCATGGCGAAAGAGGCACCGGAAGACCCTTATATTGGACTGGCAGATCCATCGCAGCTAGCCAAAAACTGGGACGTCGAGGCTTTGGAAATCTTTGACGCAACACCGGAACCTGCGCCGGAAGCCTTGCAAGCGGATGCCGCAGCGGCAGAAGCGGCGGCACTTGCAGTAGATGGGATTTCACAGGTTCAGGCTGCGTCAGCAGGCTATGGAGAAACCCGTGTTCACCTTGCTGCCACCAACGGGTTTTCAGGTGCTTATGCGCGCACAGACCGCGGCACGTCCTGTGTAGCGATTGCTGGCACGGGCGCAGAGATGGAGCGGGATTACGATGGTGATGGCCGGGTGTTCCAAAGCGATCTACGCGCACCAACTGAGATTGGACGGACCGCAGCCGAACGCGCTTTGGCGAGACAAGGCGCGAAACAGCCTAAGACAGGCGCCTTTCCTGTTTTGTTTGATGAACGCATTTCCAGCTCGCTCATTGGTCACTTGCTTGGCGCGGTGAACGGTGCCGCAATCGCTCGCGGTTCTTCCTGGATGTTGGATGCGCTGGGCCAAGATGTTCTGCCAAAGGGCATCTCATTGATTGAAGACCCATTACGCCCGCGCGTCTCAGGCTCTCGTCCTTTTGACGCAGAAGGTTTGGCGACACGCAAGCGTGCCATTGTTGATGATGGCGTTTTGACCGGTTGGACGTTGGATTTAGCAAACGCTCGTAAGCTGGGGCTGGAAAGCTCGGCGAACGCGGCGCGAGGTGTCAGCGGTCCGCCGTCACCTAGCACTTGGAACGTGGCCCTCACCCAAGGCAAGAAGTCCCGAGATGAACTGATCAAAGACATGGGCACCGGGCTTCTGGTGACATCGATGATTGGCTCAACCATCAATCCGAACACTGGCGACTACTCTCGTGGTGCAGCTGGGCTTTGGGTGGAGAATGGCGAAATCACCCATGCGGTGAATGAGTGCACCATCGCGGGAAACTTGCGCGACATGCTACGTAGCATTGTTCCAGCCAATGATGCGCGTGAGCATCTCTCTCGCGTGGTGCCATCCTTGCTGGTCGAAGGGATGACCCTTGCCGGCCAATGATTATTCTGAAGATCTCAAACTTCTGATCGACGCGGCCCACGAGGCCGGTCGGATTGCAACGCCTTTTGCAAATGCGGATCCTGAAGTCTGGGATAAGCCCGATGGCGCTGGGCCTGTGACCGAGGCGGATCTCGCCGTGAACCGTATGTTGGAAGCAGAGCTTCAAGCGGCGCGGCCTGATTATGGTTGGCTGAGTGAAGAAACGCCTCCGAACAGCGAGCGTCTGGGAAAAGAACGGGTTTTTATCATCGACCCGATTGATGGCACACGCAGCTTTATCGAAGGCAGTAGCACCTGGGCTCATTCTTTAGCGATCGCTGAGAATGGCGAGGTCGTTGCCGGTGTTGTGTTCCTGCCAATGCGCGAGAAGTTATATACGGCAGCGCATGGTTTGGGTGCGCGGTTAAATGATGAATTGATTGCGCCAAGCAAAAAGAAATCGCTCCATGACGCCGAAGTCCTAGCAGCAAGACCTGCAATGGAAGCAAGGCATTGGACTACGCTTCCCAGCATCAAGCGTAGTCATCGTCCATCACTCGCATACCGTTTGTCACTGGTCGCGCAAGGTCGTTTTGATGCCATGCTCACCTTAAGACGCACGTGGGAATGGGACATTGCAGCAGGCGCGATCATCTTGGAAGAGGCTGGCGTAAGAGCAACGGATAAGACTGGTGCTGCGTTGATTTTCAACAACCAAGATCCCCGTGTGGCAGGCACCGTTGCTGCCAACCGTGCGTTGCATTCAGAGATCATTTCCGCATTGCGTTAACCGTCGCGCTGATAACGCTTCACGAAATTCCGCATAATTTGTTCCGGTGCAAAGACGTTCGCATCTTTGCACATTTGAATGAGTTCATTCGCGCGTTCCGGTTGGAAATAACCGTTGTGCTTATAAAGCAGAATGCGGAATTCAAAGACGTCGGCATCAGCCTCCGGATGGAATTGTGTCGCATAAACGTTCTGGCCGTAGCGCACCATTTGGTAGGGGCAGGTCGGTGCAGAAACGAGATGAACGCAGCCTTCAGGTAGTCGCTGCATTGCTTCTTTGTGCCCCACAAAAGCTTCGAATTCCGTCGGAACGCCATCCATAAGCGGGTCGGTTTCACCGTCATCTGTTAGGTTACAATAAGCCACGCCCACTGGCTCAGAGTAATTGTCCTTGTTCACGACTTTGCCAAGATGATGGCCCAAGACGCCAATCCCGTAGCAGCAGCCCAGGAATGGATAATCTCTCTCCGTAATTTCGGGCATCAGAGACAGGATCGCTTCCTCGATTTTTGCTTCAATCGGCGTTTTTTGTTCTGGTGTGTCGCTCACACAGCCCGGGCCGCCTCCAACGATGATCCCAGAGTAGTCGTCCAAGCTGAGATCGGCAGGGAGGCTTTCGTGATCCAACTGAATCCGATGTGTGTCCGCTTCGCTCAACCCTGATTTCTCTAGGATTGCGACGAATTCGTTGTCGCTGGCTTCGGGTTCCGGGCGCAATTGCAGGATCAGAAAGGGCTTCATCATTGGTCTCTGGGCTTAACTTTAGCCGTGGTGCCCGATTGGGCCCCTTAGGTCAACGGGCGGCATGCCCCTTGTGACTGCGAGGTGAAGCCAATAGTTTGACCCAGACAGGGCGAAATGCCCAAAACTATCGAGCCGATCCGAACCCTTATGGCACCATCGTTATCCCTGACAAGCTATCTTACGTTGGCTCGACGAGAACCATTGAGCTACGAACCTAAGCTTCTGCCACAGGCAGGGAGTGCGCTGATCTGGCTGCATTGTTCAGATCCAGAACGTGCGTTGGAATTGGTGCAACTGGGGCAGCGCCTTGCGGCTCAGCGCACCAAGGCGCAGTTATTGCTGACGCTGTCTGCAGACGTGACCGCGCCGGCAGGGTTGCCAGATGAAGTGATCTTAGATCACCCGCCGTCGGAAAACCCTAAGGACGTTTCCAAGTTCTTGAACCACTGGCAACCGGCATGCCTGATCTGGGTTGGTCCTGGTTTGAGGCCTTCGCTTTTGCATGGCGCGCAGAAACAAGGCTTTCCATCGGTGCTCGTGGATGCGGACGAGTTGAAAATCGAAGGCAAGACACGCTGGTTGCCGGATTCTTTGCGCGCGACCTTGCAGTTGTTTACCCGCATCTATGCCCGGGATGCAGCGAGTGGCTTCCGTATAAGGCGTATGGTTGGGATGTATGGCCCGGTGGAAGACAGCGGGGCGCTGCAAGAAAATAGCCCCGCATTAGCGTGTTCGGAAACGGATCTCGAGGACCTAGGCGAGGCGTTAAAGGGGCGTCCGGTTTGGCTTGCATCGCGCGTGCAGACAGGGGAATTGGACGCTGTGCTTGCCGCCCATAAAGCGAGCATAAAATTATCACCGCGGATGTTGTTGATCATCGTGCCTGATGATCCGTTGGATGCCGGTGCTGCATTGACCGCGTGCGAAGAGGGTGGATGGCGTGTAGCGCTTTGGGACAATGGGGAGATGCCCGACGAAAAAGCACATATCCTGCTTGCTGAAGATGCTGCGGAGCTGGGCGTGTTCTACCGGATTGCTCCGATGAGCTTTGTCGGTAGCTCATTGATCTCGGGCCAAGGTGGTCGCGATCCTTTTGAAGCCGCTGCGCTCGGATCTGCGGTGCTCTATGGCCCAGGGGTGCGAAACTATCTGGAGGCTTACTCGCGTTTGGCGCAAGCAGGCGCGGCGCGAATTGTGAAAGATGCCAATTCTTTGTCAGCTGCCGTAGCGGGACTTCTGGCACCTGACAAAGTTGCCAAGATGGTGCATGCGGGGTGGGAAGTAATCTCAGAAGGGGCATTGGTCACCGACCGGATTGTCGATCATCTCAATGACGCAATGGACGAAAGAGGTTCTCCGTAATGCGCGCACCCAGTTTTTGGAACAATCCGCAGAATGCGCCTGGGTGGCAGGCGAGGTTACTGGCGCCCGTTGGCTGCCTTTACGGGCGTGCCACCGCAAAGAGGGTTTCGAAGTCTGCGGATTTTGTCGCGGATATCCCGGTGCTTTGCATTGGCAATCTGAATGCCGGTGGTACAGGGAAAACCCCAACAACAATTGCGCTGCTTCAAAGGCTTCAGGCGCGCGGGGTCGACGCACATGTTGTAACGCGAGGGTACGGTGGTTCCCTAGAAGGCCCAATTCGAGTGGATGAGCGTACCCATAAGGCCGCGCAAACCGGAGATGAACCGCTGCTATTAGCGGCTTTTGCGCCGACCTGGGTCGCCAAAGATAGAACCGCGGGGGCGCGTATGGCGCAGGAAGCCGGGGCCGAGATCATCTTAATGGATGACGGGTTCCAAAATCCGACCTTACATAAGGACGCATCGATTATTGTGGTGGACGCCGCGCGCGGCTTCGGAAACGGGAGATGTATCCCTGCTGGACCACTAAGAGAACCCGTTGGCGCAGGCCTATCGCGCGCAGACTTGGTGCTTTCCATTGGAGATGCCCAATCCCAATCCGCATTTTCCTCTCGTTGGGGTGATCAGATTTCCACCCCTCAAGCCAAGGGTGCTTTAGAGCCCCTTCAGACAGGCATGGACTGGACAGGAACACCGTTCTTGGCCTTCGCCGGTATAGGTTATCCAGAGAAGTTCTTCGCGACTTTGCGTGGTCTCGGGGCCACGCTCGTTCAAACCCATGCGCTAGACGATCATCAACCGCTCACTAGTAGCCTGCTTGCCCGACTGGACGCGGATGCAGACCGCTTGGGTGCACAGCTTGTCACCACTGAGAAAGACGCAGTGCGACTTCCAATTGCCTACCGACACCGGGTTCTGACACTGCCGGTACGGCTTGAGTTAGAAGAATGGTCCCCGGTCGACCAACTCCTTGATAGACTTCTGGCCAAAAAATAACGCCCCCACGAAATGCAGGGACGTTCTTTTCTTTTCGTAATTTTTTGAGATTACAGCAGGCCGTCAAGCACGCCTTTGAAGTCCTCATAGGACATGTTGCCGTATTTTGTGCCATTGATCACAAAACTTGGCGTGCTGCTAATGTCATCCGCTGTGGCATTCTGTTCATACCACGCCACCAGAGCTTTGGCGTTGTCTTCATCCTGCAAGCAAGCTTGCAATTGTTCATCTTGAAGGCCCGCCAAACGACCAACTTTCCTGATCTCGTCGGCGATTGCGACTGGATCACCTGCGCGTGCCCAGTTGGATTGGCCTTTCATCAACAGATCAGTGATGCCAAAGAACCGTTCTTGACCGCCGCAACGGGCAATCATTGAGGCCCATAGACCAAAGCGATCAAAATAGATCTCGCGGAAAACGAACTTCACCTTGCCGGTGTCGATGTAGTCCGCTTTCAGTTGCGGATAGGTGTTCTCATGGAACGTTGCGCAATGCGGGCAGGTGTAGGACGCATATTCAATCACGGTAATCGGGGCATCTGCATTTCCGAGCACCATGTCTGGAATGCCAGATGTGTCAACGCTTGCGGCCTCGGTGGATTCGGTCGCGGTCTGTGCATTCGCAGGTTCACTGCCTTGTGTCAGGAAGTAAGCACCGCCAGCGACGGCTATTGCGATCACCACAAGAAAAGGGATCAAACGCTTCATTTTAGGGGTTATCCTTAGGTTTTTGATTTCGATAAGACATTTGAGGCCAGCTGTTCAAGCGCTTCTCTTAGGCCGCTGTCTTGAACAGGCGCGGCCATGTCATGGGCTTCTTTTTGAACTTCTGGGCTGGGTTTTGGTTTGGCTTTCTTGGGTTCCGGCGCAAACCGGGCGTGGCCCTCTGAAAACCCTGTCGGTGCGGTCTGAGTGATACGCATTTTGGTAATCGCGTTATAGCCATAGGCTGCATTCACGCGTTCGCGCAGCTTTTCTTTTTGCATCTCAAGCATCGGTGCTTGGGCCCCGGTCGTGAGCAACGTAAGCGTCGCTCCAAACCCCTGCCGTCCATATTTCACATCGACAGGTTTACAGATTGATGCAGTCTCTTCGCCCACGATTTCCGCCCAGTGAGTCAGCACACGTGTCACCGCAAACCCGCGGGTTTCACCCGTCTTGCGGATTCGATCCCTGAGTAGGGTAGACGTGCGCTGAAAGCCTTTGTAGGAGGATCTCCGCATCGGGGTCTTGCATCCTTTCGTTTCGCGCTATTGTAAAGCGCATTGACGCCATGACCAGAGCCAGTTTGTAGCAGAGGGTATAACAGTTGCGTGACCAGCCGAAAGCCGCTGAATTGTTGGACTGGTATGATCAGCATGCCCGGAAAATGCCGTGGCGCGTTGGTCCGGCGGATCGAAAGGCTGGTGTTGCGCCAGATCCTTACCGTATTTGGATGTCTGAAATCATGCTGCAACAGACTACTGTCGCCGCTGTTAAAGATTTCTTCCTGCGCTTCACCACACGCTGGCCGACCGTTCAGGACTTGGCAGCGGCGAAAGACGAAGACGTCATGGGAGAGTGGGCTGGTCTCGGCTATTATGCCCGCGCGCGCAATTTGCTGAAATGTGCGCGCCACGTTACGGATGAGCTTGGGGGCGTATTTCCGGACACCTATGAAGACCTCCTGAAGCTGCCAGGTGTCGGCCCCTATACGGCGGGCGCAGTGAGTGCCATCGCCTTTGATCAAGCTGCAACAGTTGTCGACGGCAACGTGGAACGGGTGATGTCGCGCCTGTATGACATTCACACGCCGCTGCCCGCTGCAAAACCGGAGCTGACCGAACGGGCGGCAGCCCTCACACCAAGCAAGCGCCCCGGCGACTATGCCCAAGCTGTAATGGACCTTGGCGCTACAATCTGTTCGCCGAAAAATCCGGCATGTGGCATTTGCCCATGGCGTAGCCCTTGCATTGCACGACGCCAAGGCACAGCGGCCGAACTGCCTAAGAAAACACCTAAAAAGCCCAAGCCAACCCGCGTGGGCACAATCTATGTGGCGCGCCGCGTGGATGGTGCGTTTCTATTAGAACGCCGCCCAGACAAGGGTCTCTTGGGTGGCATGCTGGGCTGGCCCGGGTCTGAATGGCAGGAAGCAAAGGTGGCCGAGCACCAAAAGCCTATAAGCGCAGAATGGAAGACATTGCCGACAGAGGCACGCCACACATTCACGCATTTTCACTTAAAGCTCACCGTGAAAACCGCCCTTGTGCCGATGGATCGCACTCCGAACCAAGGCGATTTCGTAGCACAGCAGGACTTTCGCCCAAGTGACCTCCCAACTGTGATGCGCAAGGCCTTTGATCTCGCTTTCGTCAAAGCCGGGAATTGATCCGCCGTTCATTGCATCGCATGATGCGGCAACGCGCGTGTTCGAGCAAAATGGGGCCGCCATGACAGATGACACAAATATAGGGCATAGCTCCGCTGCTAAACTCTGGGCAGCGATCCCGTTTTGGATGCCGCTCTTGCTGGTGCCATTGGTTTGGATCAGCGCGATTAACGGTGGCTGGTGGTTGGTTGCCGTGCCCATGGCGACCTGGAATCTGTTCACGCTTTTGGACGCCATTACAGGGTTAAATAAGGAAAACTTAGACCCGAACACGCCTGTCGAAGCGCTGTTCTGGTATCGGTTTGTTACTCTGATTTGGCCGCCACTGCAGTTTGTCACGCTTTTCGGTGTGATGATCTACGTGCTGTCATCGGACCATCTCAGCGGCAGCGAATTGGCGGCTTTGTTTTTTGGTATAGGAGTCATGACCGGCACCATAGGTATCAACTTCAGCCATGAATTGATGCATCAGCCCAACAAGTATGAACGTTGGCTTGGTGACATTCTGCTGTCCATGGTTCTCTATTCTCATTTCCGTAGCGAGCATCTTTTGGTGCATCACCGCTATGTGGGCACACCACGAGATCCAGTGACTGCCCGCTATAACGAAGGCTTCCACCGCTTTTTCCCTCGCGTGCTTGGGCAGTCGCTCTTTAGCGCCTTTGCCGCTGAAAAAGCGATGCTAAAACGGCGCGGGAAACATTGGTACAGCCCAATCAATCCATTCATGCGATATTGGGTTTTGCAGGGGCTGATGCTGGTGTACGCAATTGTGATTGGCGGTTGGACTGGCCTTGGATTGTTCCTGCTGCAAGCCGGTGTCGCCATTTGGCAATTAGAGTTGGTGAACTATGTCGAGCATTATGGCCTCACCCGAGAACATCTCGGAGATGGCAAATATGAACATGTAAAACCGCACCACAGTTGGAACGCCGCTCACAAAGCATCAAATTGGTTGCTGATCAATCTGCAACGCCATTCTGATCACCACTACAAACCTGATCGCCGCTTTCCGCTTTTGCAGAACTATCGCGACGATGAAGCGCCTCAGCTGCCATTTGGCTACCCGATTATGACCATGGCAGCGATGGTGCCTCCGATCTGGCGTCGCGTCATGAACCCCAGGGTGCGTGCGTGGCGCAAACAGTATTACCCGAACATAACCGACTGGTTGCCTTATAAGAACGCAACCAATCCACTGCCGCGCTAATCCTTCACCTTTGTAAAAATACTCTGGGGGAATTCGCCGAAGGCGAAGGGGGCAAAGCCCCAATTGTCTCGTGTGCAAAAGTACAGTTCTTCTTGAGCTTTCAGGGCGCATTGGGCAAGACAGGGCGGACGTGTTGCGATTAACGAGGGGCAGGCTATGGAAAATCAGCCAGAAATTGTGATGCAGATGTTGGACTATTGGAACCAAGGTCTGGCCATCGCAAAGAGCTGGGCGCTGAGCCCCGCCGCGTGGTCACAGTTTGGCCTGCTGGTTTGCGCTTTCCTTATTGCACTTTGGCTCAGCAAAAGACTTAGGCCGCTGCTGACGAAGTGGCTGACGCCGGATGCCGAAAGCCAATCCATTCTCGCAAAAGCGCGCCGGTTTGTTCTTCAATTTGTACCTCTTCTCCTCCCGCTCTTGGCTTTCGCGCTGACTGGTCTAGGAGAAAATATCACACGCAGCCTATTTGGCTCCGGCGCGGTTATCGCCTTTGGTAAGCGTGTCTTCCTCTTCCTCGCCGTACGCATTCTTGTGAAAGAAGTCGTCAAAGACGGCTTTATGCAGCTGTTGGGGCGGTATTTGCTGATCCCACTAGCTGCCATTTACGCGCTGGGCCTGCTCGGGCCCGTGATGGTGAAACTGGATGAAACTATCATTCCACTTGGCAACCTCAGCTTCTCATTGCTTTTCCTCGTGCGTTTTGTGGTCGTAGGGGGAGTCATTTTCTGGCTGGGCCGTTGGTCAAATACCCAATCGACAACCTTTATCAAAAACCAATCCGAGATGCGCCCGGCCATGCGAGAGCTGGCGTTAAAAGCCAGTGAGATTGCTATTTTCGGCGTCGCCTTCTTGTTGCTGATGAACATCATGGGCATCTCACTGACATCGCTTGCAGTGCTTGGTGGTGCCATTGGCGTGGGTCTTGGTTTTGGTCTGCAAAAGATTGCCAGCAACTTCATCTCGGGTGTGATCCTGCTGCTTGAAGGGCAGGCCACGGTTGGCGACTATGTTGAGCTTGATGGCGGCGAAGCGGGCACAATTGTTAAAATGACCGCGCGCGCGGCCATCTTAGAGACCTTTGATGGCCGTTGGATTGTTGTACCAAATGAAGACTTCATAACGACGCGGGTGGTGAATTACTCCGATAGCGGGTCTGCCAACCGCTATGAGGCGCCGTTTTCAGTGAGTTATGACACGGACATTAATCAGGTGCCGGAGATCATCGAAAACGCGGTTTCCAAGCTGGACTTTGTTCTAGATGATCCTGATGGCCCTGATTGCGAACTGCGTGGCTTTGGCGATTCTGGCATCGACTTCGCTGTGGAGTTCTGGGTCAACGGCATTGATGACGGTAAAAACAAGTTCACTCCTAAGGTTCTGTTCGCTGTGTGGAATGCCTTGAAAGAAAACGGCATTGAAATCCCATATCCGCACCGTGTTGTGGAATTCAAAGGCCAAGTGCCGCGTTTGGAAGAATGAAATCAGCCCTAATCATTGGTGCGGGCCCTGCGGGTCTCATGGCGGCTGACGCCATTTCCGCTGCTGGCTATCCGGTGAAGATCGCTGAGGCCAAACCAAGTGCAGCGCGCAAGTTTCTCATGGCAGGCAAATCAGGGCTAAACCTGACCAAAGACGAGCCATTAAAACAGTTCATGCAGGCCTATGGTGAGGCTCAAGGCCATCTCCTCCCAATGGTGACAGCCTTTGGTCCGCAAGATGTAAAGGACTGGGCACACGGGCTGGAACAGGAGTTGTTCACGGGCTCGACCAAACGCGTCTTCCCAAAAGTGATGAAGGCTTCGCCCTTGTTGCGCAATTGGTTAGGCCGACTAGAAGACCAAGGCGTTGTGCTGCTGAAACAGCATCGCTGGGTCGCAATTGACAACGGATATGTGTTCGAAACTCCAGAGGGCCGTCAGACATTAACCGCCGACGTGGTGGTGTTGGCTTGCGGTGGTTCAAGTTGGGCGCGTCTCGGTTCCGACGGGGCTTGGATCGATGTCGCTGGCTTGCCAATTGCCCCGATCAAACCCGCCAATATGGGTTTCGTGGTTCAGTGGTCCTCTCACATGACCAAGCATTTCGGTAGGCCCGTCAAAGGCGTCCGATTGATCGCCGGTGATCATGTTGGGCGCGGCGAGTTTGTGATCTCGGAAAGCGGCATTGAAGGCGGTGGGGTTTATGAAATCTCCAGTCCCCTACGTGACGGGGCAGAATTGAAGCTCGACTTATTTCCAGATCTGTCAGTTGACCAGATACGCTCGCGGCTTGCGGCACCGCGTGGCAAGCAAAGCCTGGCGAATATCTTGAGAAAACGATTGAAGCTCGATCCCATAAAACAGGCGTTGTTGATGGAATTTGGGCGCCCGTTGCCCGATGACTTAGCGCCACTTTTAAAAGCGCTTCCGATTGCGATCAAAGGTCCAAAGCCGCTGGATCAGGCGATCTCAACGGCGGGTGGGTTGCGTTTTGATGCGCTTGACGACGACTTGATGATCAAAGAACGCCCGGGTGTGTTTGCTGCGGGAGAGATGCTGGATTGGGAAGCGCCGACAGGGGGCTACCTTTTGACCGCGTGTTTGGCGACCGGACTTTGGGCGGGGCGGGCTGCCGTGCGACGGTTAGGAGCATAGGGGCTTTGCCCCTCTGGCGCGTTGCGCCATTCACCCCAGGATATTTTGGCCAACAAGAAAGCGGTTTTATCGTCTTGCAAGCATGGCAAGGCGCAAGAGTGCGCGTTCGACCAGAGCCATGGCGGGGGCGTTTTGACCTGCGCTTCGAAGTTGTAGGTCCGTGTCTGTTAGGATCGTCAGGGCTTGCTCGAGCTTTGGTGCTCCCCACCCAGACGCTTGTCGTACCATCCGGTCGCGTCTTGGGCCAAAAATTGGGGGGCGCATGCGAGAGATGCCTTGGGATGCTCCACCTGGGTCTGAAGCTGCTGTGTAGAGCGCGCGGAAGTGACGGGTTGCGCCGATGCAAAGGCCCACCGGCTGGGTGCCCTGTGCCTGCAGCTTGGACATGACCGGCCCGATTTCTTGGGCGCGCCCCTCGGCAACAATATTGAGCACGTCATCTAGGGCCGCTTCCGTTGACGTCGGTGCGCAGGCGGCGACATCGTCGGATGTGGCGGGACTGGTGTCACCAAATTTATAAAGCGCGAGCTTTTCTAGCGTCTGGCGGAAATCACCCGGATCAAGCTCGCGAGAGAGATTGGTCAGGTCTGTCATTGCGTCGCGATCAATTTGAGTGAGGCCCGCTTTTGCAAGTTCTGCTTCGATCTCTTCGCGGCTTGGAGGGTCATTGTAGATACCAACCGCATAGGCGTTTTTGTGGCCTTCAAAGGCTTTGCGGATCTTTGAGGATGCTTTGAGTTGACCCGCAGAGACAATGATTTGGGCATCACCCGGCACCCAATCTTCGAGCGCTGCAAGAATTGCAGGTGCTGCATTATCGTTGGCATCTTCGACAAAGGCAACGCGAGGCCCGGGGAAGAACGAAACAGACTTGATCGCATCCACCAATTGGGCCGGATCTTTGCGTAAGTCACCACCGGGAATGCGTGTAAGGCGCATTTCTTCTTCGCCTTGAGGTCCGATAAGTGCTGCGATGACTTCCTGACGTTTGAGAGCCACACGCATGGCGTCAGGGCCGAAGATCAATAGCCCGGTTTTGTCGGGGTCCGGTTTGCCGAAATAACGGCTTGCATCGCGCGCGCTTAGCTTCATGCGGGCAGTGCATCCGCTTGGGCGATAAGCTCAGTTGTGATCCGGTCAGCCAAGATAATCATCAAACGGCGACGCGCATCACGGCGTGCAGCGATTTCAGACACGGTGGAACCAGTCGTGGAGTAACCTGTGAAGCTGTCAACTTTGCCAGAGATCAGCACTTCTTTGCTGTCCAGATCCCTCAGCGCATAGGTGCCGGAACCAATCACTTCTTTGCGTGTGGTGCGGTTGTCAGAGGTCAGGGCGACACCTTCCTCGCGTATGTCGAGCGCGACAGAAAGGCCGAAGCGCGCATTGTTGGCAGCGCCAAGCCGGTGCTCGAGCTGCCGGACCAGCTCAAACTGATCCTCATTGTTTGGCGCGTCTACCAGCACGGTATTGCGCAGGTTCAAAGCGGCACCGCCCGTGCCATAAACTGGCTCAAAACCGCAGCCCGCCACAAACGGCAGGCCAGCGGCCATTAAGAGCAAAGAGCGGCGGTTAAATGACGACATTCACGATCCGACCGGGGACGACAATCAACTTTTTCGGCTGGGCCCCATCCAGCGCTTTGACAACAGCTTCCTGTGATAGCGCCAGTTTTTCAACCTCTTCCTTAGGCATGTCCTTTGGCACGCTGATTTCAGCGCGGCGTTTGCCGTTGATCTGGATCGGAAGGGTTACGTTTGCTTCAACCAACATTGCTTCGTCGGCGACCGGCCAAGCAGCGTCGACGATCAGGCCTTCTCCGCCTTGATGCGCCCAAATGTCTTCGGCCAAATGGGGTGTCATTGGCGACATCAATTTGGCAAGCGTCGTGATCGCTTCTTTTTGGGCAGCGGCACCTGCTTTGGATTTGTTCAGCACCGCGGTGAAACCATAAAGTTTGGCAATCGCGGCGTTGAAGCCGAAGCTTTCCACACCCAGAGTCACGTCGCGGATGGTTTTGTGCATTTCGCGCAGCAAATCCTCGTCGCCTTGGCCCTTGGCGTCCGGGTCCATCGCGCCGATTTTATCGCACAGGTTCCAAACACGGTTCAGGTGTTTGAATGCCGCTTCCGCGCCAGATGCTGTCCATTCAACGTCACGCTCTGGAGGGCTGTCAGACAGAACGAACCAACGGGCGGTGTCCGCGCCATAGGCCGAGATAATTGCCAACGGGTCAACAACGTTGTTCTTGGATTTGGACATCTTGGCGGATGGCACAACGTCCACTTCTGCCCCGTCTTCTTTCAAGAAAGCCTTGCCGTCGCGCAGGTCGACTTGCTCTGGGTAATAATAAATTGGACGACCATTTTGCTGATCACGCTTGTAAATCGCGTGGGTCACCATGCCTTGTGTGAAGAGCGCATCAAACGGCTCTTTAGACTTTTCAGGCAAGTGACCTGTGATGTTCATCGCGCGCGCAAAAAAGCGGGAATAGAGCAGGTGCAAAATCGCGTGCTCGATGCCGCCGATATATTGATCGACATTCATCCAGTAGTTGGCGTCTGCAAGATCGGTTGGCGTGTTGGCCTGAGGCGCGGTGAAGCGGGCGAAATACCAAGAGCTGTCCACAAACGTGTCCATCGTGTCGGTTTCGCGTTTCGCTGGTTTGCCGCATTTCGGGCAGGTGCAGTCGCGCCACGTTGGATGGCGGTCCAGCGGGTTGCCCGGTACAGAAAAATCAATCGGTTTGCCGTCTTCGTCATAAGGCAGCTCGATTGGTAGGTTCTCTTTCTTTTCAGGAACCACACCACAATCGTCGCAATGCACGACTGGGATTGGGCAGCCCCAATAGCGCTGACGAGACAGACCCCAATCGCGCAGGCGGTATTTGGTGACACCTTCACCCCAGCCAGCCTTTTCGGCCGCATCAACGGAAGCGTTGACTGCGTCCTCGCCGGTGGTTTCACCGCTTGCGCTGAAGCCTTTGACGTAGTTCACCTTGTCCGTTTTACCGGGCACATAAGCGCCGGTGACCGCGTCACCATTCGCTGGTTCGAACACTGGAATGATCGGCAAGTCGTATTTGGTGGCAAATTCAAAGTCGCGGTCGTCATGGGCAGGACACGCAAAAATCGCGCCTGTGCCGTAATCCATCAGGATGAAGTTCGCGATCCAAACTGGCAGCTCCCAGTTTGGGTCGAGCGGGTGTTTCACCTTGATGCCGGTATCAAAGCCAAGCTTTTCGCCGGTCTCAATGGCTTCTTCAGTGGTGCCACCCTTGCGGCACTCCGCGACAAAAGCCGCGACCTCTGGGTTTTCTTTCTCCAGCTGTTTCGCAATCGGGTGGTCTGGCGAAATACCGACAAAAGATGCCCCCATCAGCGTGTCGGGGCGCGTTGTATAAACTGTGATTGGGTCTTCGCCATCGGTGCGTTCAAAACCAAACTGCAAACCGCGTGATTTGCCGATCCAGTTTTCCTGCATAAGCCGCACTTTGGCGGGCCAGTTTTCCAGCTTGTCCAGATCGGCCAGCAACTCTTCGGACATGTCAGAGATTTTAAAGAACCATTGAGTCAGCTCGCGCCGCTCTACCAGCGCGCCAGACCGCCAGCCGCGGCCGTTTTCGACTTGTTCGTTGGCCAGAACGGTCATGTCGACCGGGTCCCAGTTGACGACGGCGTTTTTGCGATAGACCAGACCCTTTTCCAGCATATCCAGGAACAGAGCTTGTTGTTGGCCGTAGTAGTCCACGTCGCAGGTTGCAAACATGCGCGACCAGTCAAGCGAGAGGCCAAGGGGCTTCATCTGTTCGACCATCGTGTCGATGTTGGAATAGGTCCAGTCTTTCGGGTGACCGCCAGACGCCATAGCAGCGTTTTCTGCAGGCATCCCGAAAGCGTCAAAACCCATTGGGTGCAGCACGTTATGACCCGTGGACATCTTATAGCGCGCGATCACATCACCCATGGTGTAATTGCGCACGTGGCCCATGTGCAATTTGCCGGATGGGTAAGGGAACATCTCAAGCACATAATATTTTGGCTTGCTCTCATCGCGCACGGCTTTGAAAGTGTCTGCCTTATCCCAGGCAGCTTGCCACTTCGCTTCGATCTCGGCGGGGGTGTAACGCGTCATGCGGGGAAACCCTTTTCTCTTCTGTCTCTGGCCCGATCCTGATCTAATCCAGCGGGCTGGTCGCGAAGGTGATAGGGCGAGGCGACGACTTGGTCCAGTGCATTAAGGAAAAAATGCCGATTCCCGTGCGAATAAGAGGTGGCTATAACCACGGTATGGCGATTTCAGGGGGCGGGCAGTCATGAATATTCTTTTCATTCACCAGAATTTCCCTGGGCAATACAAAAACCTCGCTGCGGCATTGGCTGCCCAAGGTCATCGCTGCGTTGCACTGACTTTGCGCGTGAAAAAGCCAACGAAATGGCAAGGTGTCGATGTTTTGCCATACACGATCAAGCGCAAGCAGGGCGGCGGCACCCATCCTTGGCTGATGGATTTGGACACTAAAGTGATCCGCGCAGAATCCTGCATGATTGCAGCGATGGATCTGAAAGAACGCGGGTTTTCTCCTGACGTGATTGTAGCGCATCCCGGTTGGGGAGAGGCTATGTTCCTGCGCGACGTCTGGCCTAAGGCGCGTATCGGTTTGTACTATGAGCTTTTCTATCAACCGAGCGCGGATGATGTTGGATTTGATCCGGAGTTTCCAAATCCAGCGGGGGCATTTGATCCGCTCAGGTTGCGGCTGAAGAACCTCAACAATGCGCTGCATTATCCTCTCGGGGATATGGGGATAAGCCCAACACACTTTCAGGCGGGCACCTATCCAAAGAAGTACCAAGACCGAATCTCTGTGATTCACGATGGGATTGATACTGAACAGGCAGCTCCGAATCCTGAAGCGACGTTTAAAGTGTCAGAGTCCCTCACCCTGTCTTGTGCGGATGAGGTGGTCACCTTCGTGAACCGCAATCTCGAACCCTATCGTGGCTATCATGTGTTTATGAGATCGCTGCCAAAGCTTTTGGTCGAGCGCCCTAAAGCTCACATAGTCATTGTCGGCGGGGACGGTCATTCATACGGGACGGCCGCACCAGAGGGCCAAACTTGGAAGCAGATATTTATAGATGAAGTGCGGGGGCAGATTTCGGACCTGGATTGGGCGCGTGTCCACTTTGTCGGCAAGGTTCCGTACGACAATTTCTTAAATTTGCTGCAGATCGCTCGGGTGCATGTCTATTTGACCTATCCATTTGTATTGTCGTGGTCATTGCTGGAAGCCATGAGCATCGGTGCTGCGATTGTTGCGAGCGATACAGCGCCTGTGCGCGAGGTGATCGATCATGACCGGACGGGCCGCCTCGTTGATTTTTTTGATCAAGAGGGATTGGCGTCTGAAATCGCTGACCTGTTGAATGATGAGCGCGCGCGACACGCGCTTGGCGCAAATGCGCGCAACCTTATCGTCCGTAACTTTGACCTAAAAACCAAATGTCTGCCAATGCAGTTGGATTGGATCAATCAGCTTGCGGAAATGGAGCCCGGCGGCACCGAAATTTAGGCTTAGAAGCGACCGTCGCGGATGCGGAGCTGACGCGCGCGTGCAAGAATCGCGTCTTCTACAGCGCGCACCGTGCTGGCAGATACAGCCCGACCACCACGATTTTGCATCGCCACATGAAGGGACCGCGCATCCAATGCTGGATCACGCACCAAAACAGTTGCGCGGTAAGAGGTGCCTCCCCCTGGAGGTGTGCCATAACCGGTTACAATTACGCCCGAGAATGGGTCAACTGATTCAATTGGAAGGAAATCCAGTACCTCAAGCGACGCAGCCCAGATGTATTTGTTCACCTTCACAGTCACGTCGCTATTGTCGCGACGGAAGATATCCCAAATTGTTGTTTCGCGTTCTTGAACAGGGACAGCGCTATTTGTCGGGTCGCTTGCGGTCCCAGACTGACCATACGAATTGGCATCATTTCCGCGACCTAAGCCGCCGCAAGATACCAAGGCACTCAGCGCCATGCTGAGAATCGTAAGTTTCGCAACGGATTTGAAAGTCATGGTGCCGCCCAATCTGCTCAGTTCTGTACCGTCCTAGCCAAGCTGTGCTGGTAGGGCAAGGTTTTTTGGTGCGCCTCCTGCTTCAAGTATCTCGCTGATAAGCATCATCAAGTTGGGCAAAACTACGCCGAGTGCGGGCGCTGTGACATTGAAGTGTGACAAACATGCACCAACTTTCTGGCGCAATTCGGGCAGCGTGTTTGCCATGCTTGCAATGGACCCCCGAAAAGGGCGAAACCCTCCTCGTACCCTTTCCGGATTCCCCGGCTAGGGCTGAAATTAGAAAATCCGAGGGAAAAACTATGAAAAAAGTTCTCTTCGCTTCCACCGCGCTGGTTATGACCGCAGGTGTTGCTTCCGCAGAAATCACTCTGTCCGGCTCCGCGAACATGGGTATCAAGGGCAACGCGTTTAACGGCTCTATCGATGCGCCTACATTCGCTGGCGAAACAACTGTTCACAACGAAATCGACATTGACGTTGTTGGCACAGGCGAAACAGACGGTGGCCTGACATTCGGTGCGTCCGTCGATCTTGACGCATCTTCTGACGACTCTGCGAACACAACTGGTGGTGGCGCGAGCGATCCAGAAGTATTCGTTTCTTACAACGGTCTGACACTGACTGTTGGTGACATCGGTGAAGCACAAGCTGTTGGCGGTGTTGCAGATGTTGGTTACGACGGTCTGGGTGTCGACGATCTGGTAGACGACCTGGCAGACGGTGGCGCTGCTGGTCTTGGCGGCTCTGACGATGTACGCGTCGATTACGCCTTCGGTGACATCGCTGTTGCTCTGTCCGCAGACTCTAACTCCGGCGCCGACACGGGTGTTGCTGTAAGCGTATCCGGTACTGTAGATGCGTTCGACTTTGCTGTTGGTTATGCAGACCGCCAGGTTGGTGGTGTTGACTTCACACAGTCCACTGTAACAGTTGGCTACTCTGCGGGTGCGTTCTCTGTTGGTGCGACTTACGCTCAGCACGACAGCACAACTTTCGGCAAACTCACTGGTTACGGTGTTGATGTGTCCTACACAACTGGCGACGTAACCGTTACTGGTGTTTACACTGCTAACGATCTGAACGGCAACGCTCCTGATCAGTCAGCGTTCGGCCTTGGCGTAGCTTACGATCTGGGTGGTGCGACCCTCTCCGGTGGCGTTGCTTCCATCGATCTAGGCGCAGGTTCCGAAACCGTTGCTGACCTGGGTATCTCCTTCAAGTTCTAATTCTTTAGAATTCGAAGATCCCAAATTAGGGCAGGTCCTCGGACCTGCCCTTTTCTTTTGCCCGCTTTTGGTGTTCTGTGCCGACCAAAAGCACTACGAGGGTCAGGCATATGTCTCTTTCCGAAATCCAAGCGCGCATCCACAAAGCTGAAGAACTTGCAGGGCGGTCTACCGGCGAAACACAACTCATTGCTGTTTCAAAGGTGCAGCCCAATGAGCGCGTTGAAGCGGTGCTGCAAGAAGGTCATCGGCTGTTCGGTGAGAACAAGGTGCAAGAAGCCGCAGGGAAGTGGCCGGACTTCCTAGAAGCATTTCCTGACGCAAAGGTTCATCTGCTCGGTCCGCTTCAAACCAACAAGGCGCGACAAGCGATGCAGTTGTTCGAGGCAATCCACTCTTTGGATCGTCCCAAGCTGGCCAATACAATCGGGCGGCTTGCCCAAGAGATCGGAAGCTGTCCGGACCTCTTCATTCAGGTGAATACCGGCGAAGAAGACCAAAAGGCCGGTGTCCTTCCATCAGAAGCGGATCAGTTTGTGGCCGATTGCCAAGCATTGGATTTACCGATTGTGGGCCTGATGTGCATTCCCCCGGTGCATGAAGAGCCAAGCTTGCATTTTGCTCTGTTAAAAAAGATCGCTGAGCGAAACGGCCTGAAAGGCCTTTCGATGGGCATGAGCGGTGATTTTGAGAAAGCAGTTGCCTTGGGCGCAACCCATGTGCGCGTTGGCTCTGCTATATTCGGTGCGCGCGACTACGGTTAGTCCGCGAGCCTGTCAGGTACATTGACAACGGTGCCCGGCTTTAGCTGCTTGGCGATCCAATGCAGATGCTCTCGTGCAAAAGCGATACATCCTTCGGTCGGATATCCGGGACGACGCCATTGATGCAAGAATATGGCTGACCCGGCCCCTGGCGTCGCGACTGGCCAATTGTAGTCGGTGATGAGAACCAAGTCATACAAAGGATCCGCGCGCCGCATCACCTCGTGGCTCCGCTGATACGGCCTTTGGACCAAGTGGTTGTATGAAGGATCCGCGCTGTCGTCTGACCACAGGTCCGAAATCCCAATTGGCTCGGCCCAACGCGTGGGGGCAGCCAGACGATCCGGCCGATACATCATGCCAACGATGCGATGCCTGCCAACAGGAGTTGCGCCATCACCTTCGCGCTTGTCGTGTTTGATACCGCCCTTGCCGATCACGCAAGGAAAGCGCCGCCCTAAAAACCGCAGGCCGGTCGGCGTCAAAGTCATTTCATTCAAAGCATATGCCCGGATTTTGCTGCCTTAGTCGCAAGATAGGCGGTGTTGAAATCGTTCTCGCCAACTTTCAACGGCACGCGTTCCGCAACCGCGACCCCGGTATCTTCCATCATTTTGATCTTTTTCGGGTTGTTGGTCAGCAGACTCACCGACTCAAACCCGAGTTCTTTCAGGATATTTGCGCCGATGCGGAAGTCGCGCTCGTCATCCTCAAAACCAAGACGATGGTTCGCCTCAACCGTATCAAAACCCTGATCTTGCAAGGAATAGGCTCGCATCTTGTTGGCCAAACCAATGCCGCGGCCTTCTTGGTTAAGGTACAGCAGAACCCCTTGGCCTTCTTCCCCCATTTGGGTCAGCGCCGCATTCAACTGCGGTCCACAATCACATTTCAAAGAGCCGAGAACATCACCGGTAAAACAAGCAGAGTGGAGCCGCGCCAACACAGGCTGGCTGCGGCAGGGTTTGCCAATTTCAATCGCGTAATGTTCTACGTCTCCATCATCCGGTCGGAAGATGTGCAGCCGCCCCGCTTCTGCGGCCTGAATTGGCAAACGAGCGTTCACAACAGAGTGCATTGGGCTGGAGGCCGCTAAATAAGGTTCTGCCAAAGTCCTCGGGATGACCGTCAGCCCATTGGCTAACGCGAACTGTGCGGGGTCGGCGATTGGCAGCATGACGACCGAAGGCAAGAGCTGCGCGGTTTTCACTAGGTTCAGCGCCATCAGGTGCAGAGACGCGTCTCCACTGCGCTGGGACTTAAACGGGCCCTTGATGGGCATTTTCAAATCGTCCGCTGGGTCTGCAACGCAACGTACCCATTCTTTGGTCGCGCTTGGATGCATGACAATACGTGCCAGGTCACCATCATAAACCCGCGCTTTCAACGTCTCGGCGCGCCGTGCGGTGAGGACGAGCACCAGTTCGTCAGAAAGCTCTCGCGCAGCTTCTAGGCGTGGTTCTTCCAACGTTTCAGCGGCCAGAACCATATAGGCGTCGCTGTCATTAAGGTCGTCTAACACCAGTATAGGTACGCCCATGCGCATATCAGCGCGGGCGCGTGCAAGGCGTTCTACAATGTCAGGCGCGAAACTCATGGCTCTTTTCTTGGTTCCTAACCGGGTGCTGGAAGACGATATGTAATCCTTTTTGTAGCAATATGAAACATTTCCACACGCAATTACACGTCGCCGTGAAATAATTGCAGCAAACCTTGAGAATGTCACCAAGGGCACGCAAGTGTTGTGAAACAGATAATGGAGACGCCCCATGGGACAGCTCAAAAGAATTTTGCTGGTAGATGACGACGATGACCTGCGCGAGGCCCTGTCCGAGCAGTTGGTAATGACAGAAGACTTCGATGTCTTTGAGGCAGGTAATGGTAGCGAAGCCATGGCGCGGGCCAAAGAAGGGTTGTTCGATCTTGTGATCCTAGATGTGGGCCTACCGGATACCGATGGTCGTGAACTCTGCCGCCTGATGCGCAAGCAAGGGGTGAAAAGCCCAATCCTGATGTTGACCGGCCACGACACAGACGCTGATACAATTCTGGGTCTGGATGCCGGCGCAAATGATTATGTCTCTAAACCCTTCAAATTCCCGGTTCTTTTGGCACGTATTCGGGCCCAACTTCGCCAGCATGAGCAAAGCGAAGACGCGGTTTTCACGCTCGGGCCATACACGTTCAAACCCGCCACGAAGATGTTGGTGACCGAAGACGACCGCAAGATTCGTCTGACGGAGAAAGAAACCAATATCCTGAAATTCCTCTATCGTAGCACCGATGGAGTGGTCGCGCGCGACGTTCTTTTGCATGAAGTCTGGGGCTATAACGCGGGTGTAACCACGCACACGCTTGAAACCCATATCTACCGCTTGCGTCAAAAGATTGAGCCCGATCCCTCCAACGCACGGCTTTTGGTAACTGAAAGTGGCGGTTATCGGTTGGTGTCCTAACAACTCTTGGCTGAGTCGCTCTTGCAACAGGTTTTCTTAAAAATTTCCGTGTAGATTGACTTGGCAGGGGTCCACGTGGCACCCATGTAGGTAAGAGATAAAGATCCCGCGCATATCCGGGTTATGGTATGTACCTCCCTGTTGGACTGGTCCGGACTTGTTCCGGACCTCTTTTTTTGTCCAAATTTCGGTTTGCTGTGGCGTCGATGTGTTGGGTTGGCTAACCTAGCACAAACCGTGAACTTTGAGAGCGCGCCATGTCATTTACTCTTGCCACCTGGAACATCAACTCCGTGCGATTGCGCGAACCAATTGTGCTGAAGCTATTAGAAGAAGAGGCGCCTGACGTGCTTTGCCTTCAAGAATGCAAAAGCCCGGTTGAGAAGATCCCGTTGGAGGGGTTCAAAGCGCTTGGCTACAACCACATGGTTGCCCGGGGGCAGAAGGGATATAACGGCGTTGCGATCCTTTCCAAGATCCCGATGGAAGAGGCGGGTAGCGAAGACTTTGCTGACCTCGGTCACGCGCGCCACATCGCAGGCAAGCTAGAAAACGGCGTCACAGTCCACAACTTTTACGTGCCTGCGGGCGGCGACAAGCCAGACCGCGAAATCAACGAGAAGTTTGGCCAAAAGCTCGATTACCTCACTGACATGCGGGATTGGTTCAAGGCGGAAAAACCTGAAAAATCCATTCTTGTTGGTGATCTCAATATTGCACCGCGCGAAGACGATGTCTGGAGCCACAAACAGCTATTGAAGATCGTGAGTCACACGCCAATTGAAGTAGAGCATCTGGCGGAAACGCAGGAAGCCGGAGGTTGGGTGGATATCACTCGCCAGGATATTCCAGCAGGCTTGCTTTATAGCTGGTGGAGCTACCGCGCCAAAGACTGGGATGCGGCGGACAAGGGACGTCGCCTTGACCACATTTGGGCGACGGGTGATATCTCCAATTCCGGCCACGGCAGCCGTATTTTGCGCGATGCGCGTGGATGGGAAAAGCCAAGCGACCACGCGCCTGTCTTTGCGACCTTCGACCTTTAATCACCCCGGTTTCAATCATCTCTATCTGACCACCTTGGCACTGGCGCAATTAAGGGCCATATAAAGTGCAACTTTCAAATTGGGATAATGACCATGTTCGAACTGGGACAAGGCGGCGAAGTGCCGGCGGCTGATCTGATCAAAGACGTGTCTGAGGCAACGTTTATGCAAGACGTTGTAGAGGCGTCGCAGGAAGTCCCTGTGATTGTTGACTTCTGGGCGCCTTGGTGCGGTCCTTGCAAAACCTTAGGGCCAGCACTTGAGGCAGCTGTGACCAAGGCTAAAGGTGCCGTGAAGATGGCCAAGGTCAACGTGGACGAGAATCAGATGATCGCCGGACAAATGCGCGTGCAATCGATTCCAACGGTATTTGCCTTTTACAAAGGTCAGCCAATCGACGGGTTCCAAGGCGCGTTGCCTCCCAGCGAGATTGATGAGTTCGTCAATCGAGTCGTTGCTCAAGGTGGCGGCGAAGCGGATGGCGGCCTCGCCGATGCACTGGAAGCGGCAGAGGAGATGCTAGAGCAAGGTGCCGTGACTGATGCAGCCCAGACCTTTGCTGCAATCATCGGTGAAGATCCAAACAATGCGGTTGCTTTTGCAGGTCTCGCACGTTGCCATATCGCATTGGACAATGCCGATGAAGCAGAGGCGGTTCTGAACGGGGTCCCTGCGGAAATCTCTGATGCGGCAGAGCTTGAAGCGGTGCGCGCACAGATCGAATTGGCGCGTCAGGCGGCAAACGCAGGCCCCGTCGCAGAGCTGCGCGCTGCGGTTGATGCGGATGGTGACAATCACCAGGCTCGTTTGGATTTGGCGCAAGCCTTGCACGCTGCCGGAGACGCCGAAGCCGCAGTTGATGAATTGCTCGAGCTTTTCCGTCGTGATCGTGAGTGGAACGAAGGTGCTGCAAAAGCTCAACTCTTCACGATTTTCGATGCGCTGAAGCCGGAAGATCCTGTGGTTCTAAATGGCCGTCGTCGCCTTAGCTCGATGATATTTGCCTAATCGCGACAACGCGCTAGACTTTCTGGCATGTTCAAAGCCGCTGATCTGCCCGACACGCTTCCGGTCTTTCCATTGCCCGGCGCGCTTCTTTTGCCACGCGCGAGACTCCCGTTGCATATTTTTGAGCCGCGCTATCTTGCGATGCTTGATGATTGTCTGAAAACCCGTGATCGGTTGATCGGAATGATCCAGCCAGTGCCAAATCAGGATGAGAGCTTGCATCTGATTGGTTGCGCGGGTCGTGTCAGTCAGTTCTCTGAAACCGAAGACGGTCGCTACATGATCACCTTGTCTGGCATTTCCCGTTTCAGGGTTCTGCGTGAGGAGCAGGGGTTTCAAGCCTACCGCCGATGCTTGGTCGACTGGCAGGATTATGACCGGGATTTGGGTCTGCAAGAACACGATCCTGAGTTTCAGCGTCCTGATTTTCTCAATCTTTTGAAGCGTTATTTTGATGCGCAATCCTTGTCGACGGATTGGGATGCCTTGAAGGAAGCGGAAGACGAAATGATGATTAACTCGCTTGCCATGTTGCTGGAGCTGCAGGTCGAGGATAAACAGGCGATGCTAGAGGCAAAATCATTGCAAGACCGGCGCGAGATTTTGACCACCCTGTTGGAATTTGCGCTGCTCAGCGGCGATACAGAGGACCGGATGCAATGAGCGAAACAGCTGCGTTTGACCCGAAAATGCTTGAGGCACTTGTGTGCCCGCAGACTCAGACTCGACTAGAGTATGATGCGGAAAAGCAGGTGCTTGTGTCAAAAGCCGCCGCCCTAGCATATCCGATCCGTAATGGCATTCCGATTATGCTGATCGATGAGGCCAAAGAGCTCGACTAAGCTCTAGCGCATCATCGAGGGCAAATCACCGCTCAACCCAGCGGCCTCTCGCATGAAAGCGCGGCGCGCAAATGGCAGGCGGTTGATCACACCCATCCCTACATCGCGCCCCAATCGCAGGATTGGGTTGTCGTTGGAAAAGATCTTATTGCTGAGATCTGTGGCCGCCACCAATGCGTGGGTGTCAAACCGGCGCCATTCTTCATAGCGTTTCAGCACCAAGAGGCTGGCGATGTCTTCACCGCGCTTCCGCGCTTCGTCTAAAACATCGATCATTGCAGCGACATCGCGAAGACCCGCGTTCAACCCTTGGCCTGCAATTGGGTGCATCCCGTGAGCTGCATCTCCGACCAGAGCGATGCGTTCGCAGACAAAGTTATTGGCCACAGTCAGTCCGAGCGGATAAGTGAAACGAGCACCGGCCAAAGCAATATTGCCCAGAAAATCGCCAAAACGCGGCTTCAGGACGTCTATGTAGTCTTCATCACCTAAAGCATGGATGGCCGCCGCATTTTCGGCAGTCTCTGTCCAAACGATCGAGCTGCGATTGCCCGTGAGCGGTAGGATGGCCAAGGGCCCCGGCGGCATGAAGAACTGATGCGCGACGCCATTGTGGGGTAATTCATGTTCAATCGCGCAGACCAGCGCGGTTTGAGGGTATTCCCAGCCAGTGCGTTTGATGTCCGCGCGTTGCGCGACACCGCTTCCGCGACCGTCGCATCCGATCAAAAGCTGTGCATTGAGCGCTTTGCCCGATTCCAAGCTGATGGTGACCCCGTCAGCATAGATGTCCTGTGCCACCACGCTGTCTTCGTAGATCGTTGTGACTTTGGGTTCCGCTTCCACCGCATCCAAGAAGGCACGGTATAAGAAACGGTCCTCGACCATGAAACCCATCGGACCTTCTTCTAATTCCGCATGATCAAAATGCAGCGAAAACGGCGATGGTCCGTCACCGGCACGTCCGTCAGACACTTTGATGTCCAACATCGGCTGACTGTCTTTGGCAACCGCGTCCCAAACTCCAAGCGCATCTAGCAATCGCTTAGAGGTCAGCGCCATTGCATATCCGCGCCCGTCAAAATTGCTTTCCGCCCGTGCCCTTGCAGGACGTGCATCAACCATGGTGACAGAAAAGCCTTTTTGGGCAAGACCAAGCGCAAGGGCAGGGCCGTTTAAGCCACCACCGGCAATCAGGATATCACAGTCATATTCCATGCCTTTCAATATGTGCATGACTTTCAGATTGTCCATGCGCGTTAGGGCCGCTACCGTCCAAAAAACGCTTCGGAGCAGACGATGTTTGATTGGTTGAAAATGAGCGCCGCAGACTTGGGTCGTGGGATTGGGGATGGTTCCATTGACCCGGTGGCTCTGACTCAAGCGTTCCTTGGCGCGATTGAGAGTCACCATCTGCGAGACCGAATTTATGCGCGCGTGACCCATGGTCGGGCTCTCGCGGAAGCGGAAGCCGCAGCAGAACGTGCGCGAGCCGGGCAACGCCTTTCGCTTTTGGATGGTGTCCCAATAAGCTGGAAAGACTTGTTTGATACCGCAGGTGTTGCGACAGAAGCTGGTTCAGCGCTTCTGAAAGATCGCACACCAAATCAAGATGCTTCCGTACTGCGTACTGCCAGCCAGTTGGGGCTCGTTTGTCTGGGTAAAACCCACATGTCCGAACTTGCATTTTCGGGCCTGGGCCTAAACCCTATCACAGCAACACCCCCTTGCGTAAACGATGCAGATGCAGTGCCGGGGGGGTCGAGTTCGGGTGCTGCGGCGTCTGTCGCCTTCAACCTCGCATCCATGGCGATTGGGTCGGATACCGGCGGGTCGGTGCGTGTGCCCGCGGCCTGGAACGATCTGGTTGGTCTGAAAACCACGTGGGGCCTTCTTTCCAATGAAGGTACCGTCCCGCTTTGCCCAAAGATTGATACGATTGGACCGCTTTGCCGATCTGTTGAAGATGCTGCGCTTGGCCTGTCCATATTATCCGGCGATTCCGCCACCGAGCTGAGAGGAGCGTCAATCAAAGGTAAACGGTTCGCAGTCCTTGAGACGATTGCTCTCGAAGACCTACGCGACACACCCAAACAAGCCTTTGAAGAAACAATAGAAACTTTGCAGCGCGCAGGCGCTCAGATCAAGTTCATCCAAGCGCCGGAAGTGGCACGCGCGATGGGGCTGACGGCGACAGTTTTCACAGCTGAGGCCTATGGCACTTGGCGTGATGTTATTGAAGCAGAGCCTGATCTGATGTTCGGCGAAATCCGCGAGAGGTTTCGTTCCGGAGCGCAAGTCAACGGGGCGGACTATGTCAGCGCATGGCAAGAGCTTGAGATGATCCGCGCTGAATGGAATGCTCGGGTTGCTGGGTTTGATGGCGTTTTAAGCCCGACCACACCCATCATGCCGCCCAACCTGGCGCGGTTGCAGTCTGATCACGGCTACTATGTTTCAGAGAACATCTTAGCCCTGCGTAACACCCGCATCGGGAACCTTCTGGGTCTTTGCGGCATTTCATTGCCCACTCATACGCCGAGCTGTGGATTGATGATTTTGGGTCAACCCTTTGGCGAGGCTCGGCTTTTGCGCACTGCGCGCGCGGTTGAGGCTGCTTTGGCTTAGCGTAATCAACCTCGCTTGCTGAAATGCCACAACTTGCCGGAACTGCATGGTTTTTCTGGACGAAACGCGCGGTCTTGGGTAACCTATATCCAAACGGGGCGTTAATGATCCCGTCAGTTGAGGCAGTATTAGATGTTCCCCGAGCGGTTTTCGAACCTTCCGGCATACGCGTTTCCGCGCCTGCGGAGCCTTCTGGATTCTCACGAACCAGGCGGTCCAGTGGTCCATATGACCATTGGCGAACCGAAACACGCGTTCCCTGCTTGGGTCACCGATATCATCACGGAAAATGCTGCTGGGTTTAACAATTACCCACCCAATGACGGCACCCCAGAACTGCGCCAGTCCATCGCTGATTGGATCAAACGCCGCTTTGATGTGAGTGTTGACGCGGATACGCAGGTCATGGCGCTAAATGGCACCCGTGAGGGCCTGTATAACGCTTCAATGGCGCTTTGTCCGGAAACGAAAAACGGTGAAAAGCCTGTCGTTCTGATCCCGAACCCGTTCTACCAAGTCTACATGATTGGCGCGATTTCGGTGAATGCAGAGCCTTATTTCTGTGCGGCAACGGCTGACAACGGCTTCATGCCGGATTACTCAAAATTACCTGAAGACGTGCTGAAGCGTGTGGCGATTGCTTACGTGTGCTCGCCGTCCAACCCTCAGGGCGCGATTGCGAGCCGTGAATATCTGGAATCGCTGATCAACCTTGCTGAGAAATACGATTTCAAGGTCTTCGCGGATGAATGCTATTCCGAGATCTATCGTGACGATAAACCCACCGGTGCGTTGCAGGTTGCTAAAGATTTAGGTGCTGACCCGGAACGGGTTGTGATCTTCCATAGCCTTAGCAAGCGCAGCAACCTGCCGGGCTTGCGCTCTGGCTTTGTGGCTGGTGGTCCTGAAACGCTCAAACACATCAAGCGACTGCGTTCCTATTCCGGTGCGCCGCTTCCGCTTCCGCTGCAACGCGCGTCAGAAAAGGTTTGGGCTGACGAGGCCCATGTGGAAGAAAACCGCCGTCTATATGCGGAAAAGTTTGAAATTGCAGACGAGATTTTTGCCGACATTCCAGGGTACCTGAAACCCCAGGCCGGCTTCTTTTTATGGCTTCCCGTAGAAGACGGGGAGGCCGCGGCGCTGAAGCTCTGGAAGGAGACAGGTATACGTGTCCTGCCGGGCGCGTATCTCAGCCGCGATGTGGACGGGGAGAACCCCGGCAAACCATATATTCGGGTCGCTTTGGTGGCCCCAAAAAACGACGTAAAGGCGGCGCTGATCACTCTGCGCGACTGTCTTTACCAATAAGTACGAGGTGTAACGATGGCATATCAGGCACGGGGACGCGATCCGCTGCTCGACAGCAATACGCAGGCCATTTTGGAGAAACGCGGCAAGGAATTAATCGGCATTGGCCTGATCCTTGTCGGGTTGATGGCGGCTGCCATGATTGGGTCTTACACCCCAGATGATCCGAACTGGATGTCAGCGACAGATGCGCCTGTGCAAAACTGGATGGGCCGCTTTGGAGCGTCACTCTCTGCGCCTCTCTTCATGATTATCGGTTGGGGCAGCTGGGGCGTTGCATTGATCGCACTGGCTTGGGGTGTTCGTTTTGCTGCCCATCGTGGCGAAGAACGTGCCATCGGTCGTGTCGTATTTGCGCCAATTGCGCTGGCCCTTTGCTCTGTTTATGCCGCAACTTTGGTGCCCTCTGACAGCTGGACCCACTCCTTTGGGTTGGGTGGCTTGTTCGGCGATACAATCCTCGGTGCCTTGCTGACAGTTCTCCCAATCGGCGCATCAATTGGCTTGAAAATCGTTGCCTTCCTTATGGGTTTGGGTGTTTTGGCTCTGATGCTGTTTGTGATGGGCTTCACACGCCCAGAGTTGAACTGGGTCGGTCGTTTCCTACTGATCGGCATCATTGTCACCTATGCCAACATCATGAACCTGCTGGGCCGCGGCGCAACCGGTGCCGTGGCTGCCGCGCAAGCGATGCAAGAGCGCCGCAATGATCGTAAGGCACAAGAAGTGGCTATGCAGGACAGCTGGGCAGATAGCATTGCCGACGATCCATATTACGACGAGCCGTTGGTTGAAGCCGCTCCAGAGCCTGATGTTGCACCAAAGCCAAGCCTGCTGTCGCGTGTGCCAACATTGATTAAACGGCCAGAACCGATGCCAGAGCCTGAACTGGTGATGCGGGAACCTGTCGCTGATATCGAAGACGCGCCCGGTGATGATCGCATCAAGGCGAAGATCAACGATGTCATCAAGAGCCGCATTCGCAGCAATAAACCAACCTATGCACCGGACATCGCGCCAGTGACCAAAGGTATGGGCCGTGGTCCTGAGCCGCTGGTTCTAAATCCTAGCGCCGAAACAGGTATGCGAGCAGAACCACCTTTGACGGCCGCTTCTGCGACACCAAATCCAGCGGATATTGTCGCGCCACACCCGGAAGAGATCTTTGCACCTTACGTGGAAGCAGAACCTGAAGTGGTTGAAGCGCCTGTTGTGCCAATTCAGCGCACAGCTCAACCAGTTCCAACTCCGGAACCACGCAAGGTAGTGCAAAACCCTGCACGTAAACCTGTTCAGCAATCTGCACGCGCCAAAGCCGAAGCACAGCCGCAACTGGCTTTTGATGAAAAGGCTGCGGAGTTCGAGCTCCCACCTCTCAGCCTGCTTGCAAGCGCGGACACCATCGAACGTCATGTGCTCAGCGATGAAGCGCTTGAGGAAAACGCGCGTATGCTCGAAGCGGTGCTCGATGACTATGGCGTAAAAGGTGAGATCGTCTCTGTCCGTCCGGGTCCTGTCGTCACGATGTATGAGCTGGAGCCTGCACCAGGTTTGAAAGCGAGCCGTGTGATTGGCCTGTCGGACGACATCGCCCGCTCCATGAGCGCGCTTTCCGCACGTGTTTCGACCGTGCCGGGGCGTTCTGTCATCGGTATCGAATTGCCAAATGAAAAACGTGAGATGGTTGCGTTCCGCGAAATCCTGTCGTCGCGCGAATATGAAAGCAACAGCCGCAAGCTACCGCTTGCCCTGGGCAAAGACATTGGTGGCGATCCGATTGTCGCGAACCTTGCGAAGATGCCTCACCTGCTGATTGCGGGTACCACCGGTTCCGGTAAGTCCGTGGCGATCAACACCATGATCCTGTCACTGCTCTACAAGCTGACACCGGAAGAATGCCGCTTGATTATGATCGACCCGAAGATGCTGGAACTTTCCGTTTATGACGGCATCCCGCACCTGTTGTCCCCTGTTGTGACCGACCCTAAAAAGGCGGTCGTGGCGCTGAAATGGACCGTGGGCGAGATGGAAGATCGCTACCGCAAGATGTCCAAAATGGGTGTGCGTAACATCGACGGCTATAACAGCCGCGTCGAAGATGCGCTTGCCAAGGGTGAAACCTTCAGCCGCACGGTTCAAACCGGTTTTGATGATGAAACTGGCGAACCAGTGTTCGAGACCGAAGAGATCATCCCAGAGAAGATGCCATACATTGTCGTCGTGGTTGACGAGATGGCCGACCTGATGATGGTGGCTGGCAAAGAGATCGAAGCCTGCATTCAGCGTCTGGCGCAGATGGCGCGTGCGTCTGGTATCCACATCATCATGGCGACCCAACGTCCTTCTGTGGACGTCATCACCGGTACAATTAAGGCCAACTTCCCAACCCGGATTTCCTTCCAGGTGACGTCCAAAGTGGACAGCCGCACCATTCTTGGTGAAATGGGGGCCGAACAGCTGCTGGGCATGGGTGACATGCTTTACATGGCGGGTGGCGCCAAGATTACCCGTTGCCACGGCCCGTTCGTGAGCGATGAGGAAGTCGAAGAAATTGTGAACCATCTGAAGTCATTTGGTGAGCCTGAATACATAGGCGGCGTCGTCGATGGCCCGGCAGATGAGAAGGCTGACAATATCGACGCGGTGCTTGGTCTTGGTGGCAACACCAACGGCGAAGACGCGCTTTATGATCAGGCCGTGGCGATTGTGATCAAAGATCGCAAATGCTCCACCTCTTACATCCAACGCAAGCTGTCCATTGGCTACAACAAAGCCGCGAAATTGGTAGAGCAGATGGAAGATCAGGGCGTCGTGTCCTCGGCCAACCACGTGGGCAAACGCGAAATTCTGGTGCCAGAACAATAGTTGGCAAGTTTAGGCCTATTCACAGAATTCTGACAAAGGGCGGGCTGGTACCGCCCTTTTTTCATGCCTACATTAAACGCATGAAACACTTACGCTTTCTAATTGCCCCAAGCCTTGCGCTTGCGATGGCAGCACCGGCGGTGGCTGAAAAGCTATCGTTGGATCAGATCTCGGCTTATTTGAACGGTATCGGTTCCGCGCAAACCAGCTTTACCCAGATCAACGATGACAACTCTATTTCAACCGGAAAACTGATGATCAAACGCCCGGGGCGGGCACGGTTTGAATATGACCCACCTGAGGCTGCCCTTGTTATGGCGGGCGGTGGCCAGCTTGCGATTTTTGATCTGAAATCCAATGAACCGCCAGAAAACTATCCGCTGCGCCGGACGCCGCTTTGGGTGATTTTAGAGCGCAATGTGAACCTGAAAGAACGTGATACGATTGTGGGTCATTCATACGATGGAACGGCCACTACCATCACCGCGCAGGATCCAAAGCACCCTGATCGAGGCACGATCCAGCTCCATTTCACAGATAACCCAGTGCAACTGCGCCAATGGGTGATCCAGGACCAATCAGGAAGCGAGACCACTGTTGTGCTTGGTGAATTCAAGCGCGACGTTCAGCTTGCTAACAAGCTCTTTAATATTCAGAGGCTCACAAACATCGTCGCCCCCGAACGCGACGATGATTGAATAAAAATAAAAAAGGGGCCGCAAGGCCCCTTTTTCTATTCAGCGGAAGCGTCGGCAACTGGCGAGTTGCCTCTGATACATGTCTGCTCGTGAAGCGACTTCGCCCGAAACGCGCAGAAGCCATGCTTTGTTGCGATAAGTGCCGCGGGAATAACCGGTGTGACCTTCATGGTAAGCGAGGTACTGGTTGCGAGCGTCACGAAGGGAAATACCGTTCCTTTCGCGGGTTTCGTTCATGTACCAGCCCATGAAATCCGTCGCGTCAAAAATGTTGTTACGATCCGCGCTCCAGCGGCCAGTCGCGCGACGATAGCCATCCCAAGTTCCATCCAACGCCTGCGCGTATCCATACGCAGAGCTTTGCCGTCCCATTGGCAAAACCCCCAAGACATATCGGTACGGGGTCCGCGCATTGGAGACGAATTTGCTTTCTTGGTAAATGGTCGCCATTTGCACATGGGCCGGGACGCCCCAGCGGCGTTCAGTCGCCTTAAAGGCGCGGGCGTATTTCGGGCGTTGATTCAGAATCGAACACGCATCATTCAGGTTTCGAGGCGCCGAATTGTTCCCGCCACCGCAAGCGGCCAGCAATAAAAGGACAATCAGGGCGCGAAAGTGTCTGCTCATTGGCCTCTCGCTTTTGTTTCGTAATTATCGCCAATTATAGGCTTTTTGAGTGATTTTTGAAATCACAATCGCGCAGGTTGTATGGAAAATCGGCGGTGCTCTGCCTGAATTTGTGAAACTGAGGGGAAAACTTGGTTCACAAACTGTTTCCATGATTTTGACCCTGCTCAAATAGACAAATTGCTCTTGAAAGCGGTAGTCTGGACCGATAGGGGCTTTTTCTTATGAATACGGCGTACGCAAAATATCACCTCGGCCAAGTGGTCCGGCACCGCAAACATCCGTTTCGCGGCGTGGTGTTTGATGTGGACCCAGAGTTCTCCAATACCGAAGAGTGGTACGATGCGATTCCCGAAGACAGCCGTCCTCGGAAAGAACAGCCATTCTATCATTTGCTCGCAGAGAATGATCAAAGTTACTACGTCGCGTATGTGTCCGAACAGAACCTGATCGCCGACTATTCCGGCGAGCCAGTGGACCACCCAGACATAAGCGATCTGTTTGGCCCCTTCGAAGATGGCCAATACCCGCTGCATTTCAACCTGAACTGAACGGCGCGCTAGTAACCGAGCGCGCAACCGTCCTTTCGAGGGTCCGAGCCACCTTCTAGGATACCCGTGTCATGCATGAAAATCGCCTGAGCGCCGCCTATTGCGCTAGGTGGTGCGACGATCTCGTGGCCCATATCCGCAAGTTGTCTGGCGGTGCTTTCAGGGAAAGTGTTTTCCAGCTGGAGTTGACCCTCGTAAGCGAACGCCCTCGGGCTGTCGATTGCGGTTTGAATATCCATACCAAAGTCCATCAGGTTGGTGATCAACCGCGCATGGCCGTTGGCCTGATATTGTCCACCCATAACACCAAATGGCATCACCGGCACATTGGATTTGGCTAACATGCCCGGAATAATCGTATGCATTGGGCGTTTACCAGCGCCATATTCATTTGGATGACCCTGTTTCAGCGTAAAGCCAGAACCACGATTGTGCAGGAGTATTCCGAATTTATCGCTGGCAATGCCTGCGCCAAAGGTGTGGAAGATCGAATAGATGAGCGAGACAGACATGCGATCTTTGTCCACGACGGTGATATAGATCGTGTCTTTGTGTACGGCTTCCGAGAGTTGCGTCGCGTTCGCCATCGCTTTCTTAGGATCAATCAGGTCTGCCAGTTGAGACGCGGTATCATTCGATAGCATGTATTCGAGTTTGGCCATGTGATCTGGATCGGCCAAGAACCGATTGCGTGCATCATAACCAAGCTTAACCGCTTCGGCTTCGATATGGGTCCGTTCAACACCGAAGGGATCCATGCTCGCGAGATCAAAATTTGAAAGAATGTTGAGGATCAAGCCTGCCGTCGCACCTTGCCCGTTCGGTGGATGTTCGATCAAATCGACGTCCTTGTAGGCACTTTGAATTGGATCCGTCTCAAACGCATTGGCATCTGCGAAATCTTCGAGCTGGTGCACACCGCCGAATTGCGCCAGCGTTGCCTGCATGTCTTCGGCGACTTCACCTTCGTAAAACGCGCTCGCACCTGATTTGGCGATGCGGCGCAGAACCTCTGCCTGTTCTGGTGAACGAAAGATATCACCGGTTTTTAGCGGCTGGCCGTCTTTTAGATAAAACCGGCGCGCGCTCCCTTTTAGGTTCTCCGCACCGCTGACCCAATCGGCCGCGACTCGTGGCGCAACAGGAACTCCTTCCTCTGCGTAATGAATCGCGGGCGCGAGCAAAGCGTCTATCCCAAGCTTTCCCCACCGTTCAGACATTTTGCAAAACGCATCGACCGCAGTCGGTATTGTGACCGATTCCGGGCCCGTTATTGGAACATCACTTAAACCCTGCTCACGTAGGTCTTCCGCTTTGGCAGCGCGAGGCGCGTGACCGCTGCCATTCATTGCCAAGACTTTGTTGGTCCCGGCGGGCGACACCAAAGCGAAGCAATCGCCTCCAATGCTCGTCATTTGTGGTTCGCAGATACCTAGCAAAACAGCACCGGCGATGGCCGCATCCATAGCGTTTCCACCGCGCTTCAAGACGTCGATCGCGGTTTGCGCGGCCAATGGGTGTGATGTGGCACACATGCCATTTGTCGCGAATACAGCTGATCGTCCGGGTTTATGAAAATCCCGCATTATGCTCCCCCAAGTTTTGAGGGATGGTATCTTTGCCTATCGGAAAATCAATGGGTTAGTCGTCAGATGTCTTGGGAATTGTAAAGCTCACCAAATTGATGGGTTCAATGCGCACGTAGTTTAAGCTGGTCGTGAGGGTGCGAACCAAGGACCACCCCCAGCCGCCTTCAGGCAAATCAACAACTTTACATCCAATTTCGGGCAAAACGCCGAGCGGAGGCACGCCGCCGGGCATCGCAGCCCCATTGTCTTTGCAGGTCACATGTAAGGCCTCGGGTGCGATTTCGCATTGGAGGTCGAACCAACCATCATCTTGGTTTTCTTGAGCGTGTTTGATCACGTTGTTGAGAATTTCAGCGATTACAATTTCCGAGGACGCAATATCCGACGGGTCGAAACACGCCTCGGTCAAAGATTGCCTGAGGTAAGTCATCGCTGCACGCACGTCTAATAAGTTGGCGCCTGCCGCGCTACGAAACCCAATCTTTGATCTGTTAAGTGCCGAAGAGTGGGCGGGCATTGGTGTCAAACCTCTTCGTCCTCAAAAGCCAACTCCAAATCGGCATGAATCGAAAAGATTGTATCCATTCGCGTGAGCTCAAATACTTTTGCAACGGTTACAGTCAGGCCGGCCAGTTCTAGTGTTTTTCCCTGTGGTAGCTGTTTCATAGCACCGACGATTGCGCCCAGTCCGCTTGAGTCGACAAACTCGACATGACTCAGATCCAAAATGATGCGACTTGGGCCAACCAAGGTTGCCTGCCGCATCACATCCTTAAATTGAAGTGCGATGGCCGCATCAATTCTGTTCTCTCGCACAGTGAGAACGTTTGTGCCGCAGCGTAACGCGCTTTCCAGATCCATGATTGGCTTCCCTTAATTGCGTGGAATTGCAGGTTAAATGGAAAGTCTTACGATTCTCTGAGCGGAATTAAGCGTTCTCTTAGGTAGTTCTACGGGATAGCTTAAGGCGGGTCCAAGCTCGATTAATCGAAACGAGACTTGCTTCAAGCTACTCAAAAATATGAGCTTTCGGTTTTGAAGGCGAGGGAGGAACACATGAAATCAGTTGTTATCGCCGGTGCGGCACGCACACCAATGGGTGGGTTTCAAGGAGATTTCGAGGGCGTAAGCGCCGCTGATCTCGGGGGGGCAGCGATTAAGGGCGCACTGACCGACGCCAAAACCGACACGGTGGACGAAGTGCTTATGGGCTGTGTTTTGCCGGCTGGACAAGGCCAGGCACCAGCGCGGCAGGCCGGTTTTGCGGGTGGTTTGGGGAAAGAGGTGCCTGCAACCACGCTGAACAAAATGTGCGGCTCAGGCATGAAAGCCGCCATGATGAGCTTTGACCAAATCGCGTTGGGCCACGCCGATGTCATGATTGCTGGCGGCATGGAAAGCATGACAAACGCCCCATATGTCTTGCCTAAAATGCGCGGTGGCGCCCGCATTGGTCATCAACACGTCATCGACCACATGTTCCTTGATGGTCTGGAAGACGCCTATGACAAGGGCCGCCTCATGGGCACCTTTGCAGAAGATTGCGCTGAGAGCTTTCAATTCACGCGAGAAGCGCAGGATGAATATGCGCTGAAATCTTTGTCTAACGCTTTGGAAGCTCAACAATCAGGTGCTTTCGAAGGAGAGATCGCGCCAGTAACCTTGACCACGCGCAAAGGCGAGTTGGTTGTTGCTGAAGACGAACAACCGGCAAAAGCGCGACCTGAGAAAATACCTCATCTCAAACCGGCCTTTCGGAAAGAAGGAACCGTGACGGCGGCCAATTCTTCCTCGATTTCTGACGGTGCTGCTGCTTTGGTTTTGGCGTCCGAAGAGGCTGCGCAGACGCGCGGTCTGAATGTCCGGGCGCGGATTATTGGACACGCCTCCCACGCGCAGGAACCAAACCTCTTTACAACAGCGCCAGTGCCAGCTGCCAAGAAGCTTCTTGATCGGATCGGTTGGTCTAAAGAGGACGTCGACCTTTGGGAAGTGAACGAGGCCTTCGCGGTGGTACCGATGGCTTTCATGCATGAGATGGGGCTTAGCCGAGACATTGTGAATGTGAACGGTGGTGCCTGTGCCCTTGGTCACCCGATTGGCGCGTCAGGCGCACGGATCATGGTGACATTGCTCAACGCTTTGGAAAAACGCGATCTCAAACGAGGTATCGCTGCGATTTGTATCGGCGGCGGCGAGGGGACTGCGATCGCGATTGAGCGTGTTTAGCGCGGTTGACCTTCATGCTCGGAGTTGACGCGCTGCGCGCCGGGGCTAAAAATCGCCTCTGACCAAGCCGGAGCGCGCATATGTCCGTAGACTATTCTGAACTCGCACAATCGATCTCTGCCCTGACAGAGGGGGAGACGGATACTGTCGCGCTGATGGCGACGGTGGCTTGTGAAGTGCATCATGCCGATGTTCGTTTCGACTGGACCGGGTTCTACCGCGTCGTAGAACCTAAGCTGCTGAAAATTGGTCCCTATCAGGGGGGGCACGGATGCCTGGTCATCCCTTTCTCACGTGGTGTATGCGGTGCGGCAGCGGCAAGGCGAGAGGTGCAACTCGTTGATGACGTGGATGCGTTTCCCGGTCACATCGCTTGCTCAAGTTCTACAAAGTCAGAATTGGTGTTGCCTGTCGAGAATGCGCAAGGCGAATTGCTTGGGGTTTTCGACATCGATAGCGACCGTCCCGCGGCATTCACCCAGGAAGATTCGGCGCAAATCGCAATGATTCTCGCCCAAACCTTCCGGGACGCTGGCTGAGCTTTTCCGAAATCTCGAATTTTCGACAGCAAAAATCTAATTTGCGCAAAGCGTTAACCGACCGTGAAAAAACGCTTTGATTTTTCATGACTTTGGGTCACCATGAAATTCTGAGCTGAATTTTCACGAGGTCGCCATGCTGCAAAGCCCGCCATCCTTCTCAAAGTCCCTTGGGGTCGACTTGCGCGCCCTGCGTAAGGCGCGTGGCCTGACGCTAGCAGAGATGGCGGATGAGCTGGGTCGTTCAGTTGGTTGGTTGAGCCAAGTCGAGCGAGACAAGTCTGATCCCTCTATTTCCGACCTACAAGCAATCGCGAAATGTTTGGACGTTCCAATGTCGATGCTCTTTGGTCAAAACGATACGCCAGCAGAAGAGCACGGCTATATCGTTCGTGCGGGATCAAGGCGCCCGATTGGTTCAAAAGAAGAAGGGCTCGTCGAAGAGCTTTTGTCCCCTGACCTGACGGATGACTTTGAGATGGTGCATTCCACCTTCTTGCCCGGCGCGCGCATGGACACACCAAACCAGCGACCAACCCAAGAGGTCGGGTATCTCATTGCTGGCCGCCTCGATCTCACGGTCGGCGATCGCCATTTCACTGTCCTCGCCGGGGACAGTTTCCGCATTCGAGGTGAAGCCTACAAATGGGCAAACCCATACGAAGAACCTGCCGTCGCCATCTGGGTGATTGCGCCGCCAGTCTACTAACCTACGCAAATTGCGAAGGTTGAACCTTTAAACGAAACCAACGGGACATGGTCCCTCAGTCTGAATGAGAGTTAATATGGCTGAATTTCCAACATCGGCACGGGTTGTCATTATCGGTGGTGGGGTCGTCGGTGTCTCGACGCTTTATCACCTGGCGAAAGCTGGCTGGTCCGACTGTGTTCTGATCGAAAAGAACGAGCTGACCGCAGGCTCTACTTGGCACGCAGCCGGGAACACCCCGAACTTTGCCGGTTCCTGGGCGGTGATGAACATGCAGCGTTACTCGCTGGAAATGTACCGCACCCTTGCAGACGACGTGGACTATCCGATCAACTACCACGTTACTGGTGCGATCCGTCTGGCACATACCAAAGACCGCATGCGGGAATTTGAGCGCGTTGCTTCTATGGGCCGTTACCAAGGTCTGCAGATGGACATGCTGGAGCCGCATCAGATCCAAGATTACTACCCGTTCATGGAAACCCATGACCTTGAAGGCGCTTTGTGGGATCCATTGGATGGTGACATCGATCCGGCACAGCTGACCCAAGCGATGGCCAAAGGCGCGCGCGATCTTGGTGCCAACATCCAGCGTTTCTGCCCAGCGACTGGCGTGAGCCGTGATGGCAACGGTTGGATTGTGCACACAGAAAAAGGCGATATCAGCTGTGACTACGTGATGAACGCAGCCGGTTACTACGCCGCACGCGTTGGCGAGTGGTTCAAGCCATACGGCGGCCGTGACGTGCCTTTGACAGTTATGTCTCACCAGTACTTCCTGACCGAAGAGATCCCTGAGATCAAAGAGTGGACCGTGGCGAATGGTGGCGGTCACCTGCCAATGATCCGTGACGTTGACACATCTTACTACCTGCGTCAGGACAACTACGGTCTGAACCTCGGCCCATATGAGCGGAACTGTAAAGCGCACTGGATCACTGAAGATGATCCAATGCCACACGACTTCTCGTTCCAGCTCTACCCAGACGATCTGGACCGCTTGGAATGGTACATCGAAGACGCGATGGAACGCGTGCCTCTGCTGGGTTCCCAAGGTGTTGGTCGCGTGATTAACGGCCCAATCCCTTACGCACCTGATGGCCTTCCGATGATGGGCCCAATGCCTGGCGTGAAGAATGCCTTTGAAGCGCACAGCTTCACCTTCGGCATCGCGCAGGGTGGTGGCGCTGGTAAAGTCATGGCCGAGTGGATCATGCATGGCGAAACCGAGTGGGACATGTGGGCGGTCGACGGCCGTCGTTACACAGACCACGCGGATGCTGACTTCAGCCTCAAAAAAGCGCTGGAAACCTATGGCCACGAATACGCGATGCACTTCCCGCATCACGAATGGCCTGCGGCACGCGACAAAAAACTGTCTCCAAACCACGAGCGTCTGGTTGCTGATGGCGGCCAAATGGGTGCCTACAATGGTTGGGAACGTGCGAACTGGTTTGCGAAAGACGGTGATGACACCTCTGAGGAAGGCACAGAAACCTGGGCACGCGAAGGTTCCTGGACTGCACGTGTGAAAGAAGAAGTTGAAGCGGTACGTGATGGCGTTGGCGTCATCGATATGTGCGGTTTCTCTCGCTTCACCCTCAAGGGCGAAGGCGCGGCGGAATGGTTGCGCGGCACGGTCGCTGGTGCTCTGCCAAAAGCAGGTCGCATGAACCTGATCTATTTGTCAGACAATCGCGGTCGGATTGTGACCGAGATGTCCTGTATCCGTCACGGCGAAGACGACTTCACCCTGATGACCGCAGCGGTCGCGCAATGGCACGACTTTGACTTGCTGGCGAACAAACTGCCTGAAGGGCTGGAGTTGGTCGACGTTTCCAAAGCCTACACCACAATGTTGGTGACTGGCCCGCAGTCTCGTGATCTTTTGGCGGCTATCTCTGATGCGGATCTGGCGTCCGGTTGGTTGAGCCTTCAGAACGCAACAGTTGCCGGTCATGAAGCCACGCTGACACGCGTCAGCTTCGTTGGCGAACTCGGTTGGGAAGTCCACGTTGCTACTGAGAACGCAGCGGCGGTCTACACAGCAATCCGTGATGGCGGGGCAACACCATTCGGTATGTTTGCTCTGGACTCCATGCGGATCGAGAAAGGCTACCGGACTTGGAAAGGTGACCTGTCCACAGACTACACCATGCTGGAAGGCGGCCTGGAACGGTTCGTGCGTCTGAACAAAGAGCAGGACTTCCCGGGCAAAGCGGCGCTGCAAGCAGAGAAGCAGCAAGGCTCTAAGAAAGGCTTTGTGACACTGGTTGTTGAAGCACCATTCGCGGATGCGCCTTACATGTCTACTGTTTGGAGCGGTGACGAAGTGGTTGGTGAAACCACCTCTGGTAACTTCGGCTACCGGGTCAACAAATCCATCGCGCTGGGCGTTGTGCGCTCTGACCTGACCGAGCCGGGCACTGAGCTTGAGGTCGAGATCTTTGGCGAGCGCTGCAAAGCGGTTGTCCAACCAGATCAGCCTCTGTGGGACCCAGAAAACGAGCGTCTGCGCGCATGAATGGGCTCGGGGAAATCTCTGTCGTCGACATTGTCGTCGCCGATGGATTTGTGCTGACGGAACTCGCGGGCGTGGTGGATACACTGCGCTTGGCGAACCGCGTCAGCGCGCTCCCCGTATTTAAATGGAACTACCGGTCCACCCAAGGTGGGCCGGTTGCCTCAAGCAGTGAGGCGATGGTGATGACGACCCCATTCGAGGATCGTCCTGACGCCACCTATCTCTTCGTGATTGGCAACGCGGACCCCGACTGTGGAGCGCTCTCGCTTCAGCCGGTCATCGACCGCTATACCAACCGCCAAGCGACGGTGTTTTTGCTCGCCGAAGCTGCGAGCCGCTATATCAAAGACAGCGGTGATAAAATTGTCTCCCATACTACCCACTGGGAAAACACCGAGCTCATGCACGAGCGCGGCAGTACGCTGGATACGGGCCACGCCATTGCGGCACAGGACGGCGGTATCGTCACTTGCGCTGGTATGGGGACGACTTACGATGTGACGCTGGCTTTGATCGGTCAGCACGTCTCGCCAGCCACCAAAATGGCCGTTGCGAACATTCTGCTACACGACAAAATCCGCGACTTTTCCACCGCCCAACCATTCTCTGGCGCGAAGGGCACGGTGACCGGCGATCGCGAACTCGATCAATGTATCGAGATTATGCAGGCCAACATTGAGGACCCGCTGCCGATCGGCGAATTGGTCAAAGTGCTGAACCTATCGAACCGATCATTGGAACGAAAATTCCGTCTGCACATGAACACCACGCCTAACCGGTTCTATCGAGAGCTGCGCCTGACAAAAGCCAACAACTTGCTTCTGAACACCACGATGAGCGTGCGGGACGTGGGTCTTGCCTGCGGCTTTAGCAATGGTTTCTCAGGGCTTTACAAGAACTTTTACGGCATCACACCAGCGGTGCTACGTAAGCAACGCAGGGCCGCGCAAAATATCTCGTGATTGTGCATTTTGCGTCAATTCAGTCGTAAATCACACATTCCATTGAGCCGACTCATGGCACCAAGATTCTGAGATTTTAAAGGATCAGCAGTCATGAGCGATATTCCAGCCAAAGCCCGTGTTGTCATCGTTGGTGGTGGTGTCATCGGGTGTTCCGTTGCTTACCACTTGGCCAAGAAAGGATGGACCGATGTGGTCCTGCTTGAACGCAAGCAGTTGACCTCGGGCACCACTTGGCATGCGGCCGGTCTGATCGCGCAGTTGCGCGCAACCAAAAACATGACAAAGCTCGCGAAGTACTCGCAAGAGCTTTACGGTACTTTGGAAGAAGAGACCGGTGTTGCGACAGGTTTTAAACGTAACGGTTCCATCACTGTGGCCCTTACTGAAGAACGCAAAGAAGAGATCTATCGCCAAGCAGCGATGGCGCGTGCGTTTGGTGTTGAGGTTGAAGAAATCTCGAACGAACGCGTTTTAGAGATGTATCCCCACATCAATCTAGATGGCATCAAAGGCGCGGTTTATCTGCCGTTGGATGGCCAAGGGGACCCAGGCAACATCGCACTGGCACTCGCCAAAGGCGCAAAGCAAAATGGCGCCTTGGTGAAAGAACGCACCAAAGTAACTGGCTTCGTCAAGGAAGGCCGCAAAGTCACTGGTGTGGAATGGGAATCCGATGATGGTTCCGCATCCGGCACTATTGAGTGCGACATGGTTGTGAACTGTGGCGGCATGTGGGGACGTGAAGTCGGTAAGATGGCCGGCGTAAACGTGCCTTTGCAGGCCTGTGAACATTTCTACATCGTGACTGAGAACATTGAGGGCATGTCGCAGCTACCAGTGCTGCGTGTCCCTGATGAATACGCCTATTACAAAGAAGATGCTGGCAAAATTCTGTTGGGCGCGTTTGAGCCAGAAGCGAAACCTTGGGCAGTAGATGGCATTCCATCTGACTTTGAGTTCGACCAATTGCCCGAAGACTTCGACCATTTCGAACCGATTTTGGAAATGGCAGTCGAACGTATGCCGATCCTTGCGGAAGCAGGCATTCACACCTTCTTCAATGGTCCTGAATCCTTCACCCCGGACGATGCTTACCACCTCGGTCTTGCACCAGAGATGGACAACGTTTGGGTTGCTGCCGGGTTTAACTCCATCGGTATCCAATCTGCGGGTGGTGCAGGTCTTGCGCTCTCTGAATGGATGACAACCGGTGAGCGTCCGTTTGACTTGGGCGACGTGGATATTGCGCGGATGCAGCCGTTCCAGAACAACGGCAAGTACTTGGAAGAGCGCTCTCGTGAGACGCTGGGTCTGCTTTATAAAGACCACTTCCCGTTCAAACAAAAAGAGACAGCGCGCGGTGTGCGTCGCTCTCCGCTACATCATCACCTGCTGGAAAACGGTGCCGTTATGGGCGAGTTCGCCGGTTGGGAGCGCGCCAACTGGATCGCCGACGCGGGCCAGGAAGCGGAATACAAATACAGCTGGAAGCGCCAGAACTTCTTTGGGAACGTCGCGCAAGAACACAAAGCGATCCGCGAAAATGTCGGCATGTATGACATGTCCTCGTTTGGCAAGATCCGCGTCGAAGGTCCCGACGCGACCGCATACATGAACTATGTTGGTGGTGGTCAGTACGACGTGCCGGTTGGCAAGATCGTCTACACACAATTCCTGAACCGCACCGGTGGGATCGAGGCTGACGTCACAGTTACGCGACTGTCTGAAACCGCCTATCTGGTTGTCACACCGGCGGCGACTCGCCAAGCGGATCAGACTTGGATGATGCGCAACAAAGGCGACTTCAATGTGGTCATCACTGATGTGACACCGGGTGAAGCGGTTCTGGCAGTCATGGGGCCGAACTCTCGGAAGCTGCTGGAAATGGTCTCCCCGAACGATTTCTCCAATGCTGTAAACCCATTCGGTACGGCGCAAGAGATCGAACTGGGCATGGGGCTCGCCCGTGTGCACCGCGTGACCTACGTGGGTGAACTGGGTTGGGAGGTCTACGTGTCCTCTGACATGGCTGGGCACGCCTTTGAAACGCTGTGGGAAGCGGGGCAGGATCTCGACCTCAAGCTGTGCGGCATGCACATGATGGATACGTGCCGGATCGAAAAAGGTTTCCGCCACTTTGGTCACGACATCACCTGCGAAGATCACGTAATCGATGCTGGGTTGGGCTTCGCGGTGAAAACCGACAAGCCGGACTTCATTGGTCGCGACGCCGTTCTTCAACGCAAAGAAACCGGGCCGCAAAACCGTATGCTTCAGTTCAAACTGACAGATTCAGAGCCGCTGCTCTATCACAACGAGCCAATCCTTCGGGATGGTGAGGTCGTCAGCTATCTGACCTCCGGTGCCTATGGTCACCATTTGGGCGGCGCTATTGGTTTGGGTTACGTGCCATGCGCTGGCGAAAAGGCGGCGGATGTTCTGGCATCGACCTACGAGATTGATGTGATGGGCACACGGGTCAAAGCGGAAGCCTCGCTGAAACCCATGTACGATCCGACATCTGAGCGGGTGAAGGCCTAAGCTTTATGACCTCCGCATCGGCCCTTCGGGCCGGTAGCGGTCCATGACCTCGTCTAGCAGGCGGTTGGTGATCTCAGGATTCTCCGCCTGCAGGCAAGGTAGCAGAATGGCTTTATTTGCCCTTTGCTTTGCCCCGCTCGGGTTGTGATTGCGATCGGGCATCACATCGCTGAAGCACTCCACAAAAACCGTTTCCGGAATATTGAGATCAGCTGCGATCTTGTCTGTTGGCCGTTTGCCTCGTTCCAGCGTTTGCGAGGTCGCAACGGATGCGAGGCTTAAAGCTCCCAATAAAAATATAGCTGCGTAGGTCAAATGGCGCATGGCCCTCTCCTTGTGTTTCAAGAGTTGAACGCATCCATCACAAACTTCCGTCGCACCCATCACGAAAAATCATGAACCGGGTTGATGACCCGGAACATATTTCGGTTCTAATGTGTGGGTGAAACGAAACGGATTTCCCCAATGGCAAATCAAGATCAAGACACCCCACGGGGTTTGGTATTGGCGATCACAGCTTATGGGCTGTGGGGTTTCCTACCGCTTTACATGAAGCTAGTGGATCACGTGCCCGCGGCCGAAGTCGTGGCGCATCGGGTGATCTGGTCTGTGCCGATTGCGGGTGCTGTTTTGCTGGTCCTGAGGCGGACCAAAGAGTTGCGACAGGCGATCAAAAACCCGCGAATGTTGGCCATGGCCTGTGTCACGGCTGCGTTGGTGTCTGTGAACTGGGGCATCTATGTCTACGCGATTTCAATTGAGCGGGCGGCTGACGCCGCGCTTGGCTATTATATCAACCCACTCTTCTCGATGTTCCTGGCCGCTATGTTGTTGGGCGAGCGGCCCACAAAGATGCAAATGGTCTCGATCCTAATCGCTGCCGCTGCGGTTCTGGTCTTGTTTGTGGCCGCTCCTGCGCCACCATGGATTCCGCTGGGGCTGACATTTAGCTGGGGGTTTTACGCCTATTGCAAGAAGTCACTTCCTATCGGTCCAAACCAAGGGTTCTTGCTCGAAGTCTTGATCTTATCCGCGCCAGCCACAGCCTATCTGATCTACCTCGCCGCCTCAGGTGAAGGGGTCTTTCTGAGCAATGCGAGAGACACTTGGGTTCTGCTGGCCGCTGGGATCGTCACCGCAATTCCTTTGATGATCTATGCCAATGGTGCAAAGCTGATCCGCCTCTCAACCGCGGGTATCTTGCAATACATCGCGCCGAGCATGATCTTCATTCTCGCAGTCTTCGTGTTCAACGAAGAGCTCGATCAAAGCCGCCTCATCGCGTTCCCCATGATTTGGACCGCTTTGGTGATTTACTCTGTGTCTATGATCCGCGAAATGCGCCGCGCCTAAGCTTGCCCTAAACGATGGGCAGGGGTATGCCCGCGTCATGACTCAAATCACGCCCTACAAACCCCCACAGGGTCCCTTGGACATCCTGCATGAAGATGGCCATGTGATTGCTGTTAACAAACCCAGCGGGCTTCTGTCTGTGCCGGGAAAGGGCGAGCACCTAGCGGATTGTTTACTGTCCCGTGTTCAGGCGGCCTTTCCCGACGCGCTTCTCGTGCATCGTTTGGATCGTGACACTTCAGGAGTGATTGTCTTTGCCCTGACGCCCCATGCGCAGCGTAGCCTGTCCATGCAATTTGAAAAGCGCAGCACCAAGAAGACTTACGTGGCGCGGGTGCAAGGACGCGTGGCGGAAAAGACAGGAACCGTCGACCTCCCACTGATCGTGGATTGGCCCAATCGGCCTTTGCAAAAAGTGTGCCACGAAACCGGGAAACCTGCGGTGACCGATTGGCGGGTTCTGAAAGTTTCAGACGAGAAATCTCGTGTCCGGCTATTCCCGAAAACCGGGCGCAGCCACCAATTGCGCGTCCATATGTTGGCTTTGGGGCATCCGATTTTGGGAGATCCCTTATATGCACCAGAAACGACGGGTGAGCATAAAAGGCTGATGCTGCATTCTGAGGAACTCCGGATCAATCATCCTGAAAGCGGCAAGGGGTTGAGTTTTCGAGCGAAGCCGGAGTTTTGATCCGGCCTTAAATCTTAGGAACAAAAAAGCCCCGCTCAAGAGCGGGGCTTTTCGTTTGAAAGCTAAAAAGACTTAGTCTTCTTTCTTTTCTTTCTTCTCAGGCACAACCTCTTCACCGGTTTCCTGATCAACCACTTTCATGGACAGGCGAACTTTACCGCGGTCGTCAAAGCCCAGCAGTTTCACCTTCACTTCCTGACCTTCTTTCAAAACGTCAGATGGGTGGTTCAGGCGGCGGTTTTCGATTTGGGACACGTGCACCAGACCGTCGCGCTTGCCAAAGAAGTTCACGAAGGCACCGAAGTCGACGATCTTAACAACCTTACCGGTGTAAATCGCGCCTTCCTCAGGCTCTGCCACGATCGCGTGGATCATGTCATAGGCTTTCTGGATGGACTCACCGTTCGGAGATGCGATCTTGATCACGCCTTCGTCGTTAATGTCCACTTTCGCGCCGGACACTTCCACGATCTCACGGATCACCTTACCGCCAGAACCGATCACTTCACGGATCTTGTCGGTTGGGATGTTCATGGTCTCGATGCGTGGTGCGTGGACAGAGAAGTCAGACGCGCCAGACAGGGCTTTGTTCATCTCACCCAGGATGTGCATCCGGCCTTCTTTCGCCTGTGCGAGGGCCTTTTCCATGATCTCAGGTGTGATGCCTGCGACCTTGATGTCCATCTGCAGGGACGTGATGCCGTTCTCGGTACCCGCCACTTTGAAGTCCATGTCGCCGAGGTGATCTTCGTCACCCAGGATGTCGGTCAGGATCGCGTAAGAGCCGTCGTCTTCCAGAATCAGACCCATCGCAACACCAGCCACCGCGGATTTCAGCGGAACGCCTGCATCCATCATGGACAGGGAGCCACCACATACGGACGCCATGGAAGACGAACCGTTGGATTCGGTGATCTCAGAGACCACGCGGATGGTGTAAGGGAAGTCGGTTGCCGCTGGCAGAACCGCCTGAAGCGCGCGCCATGCCAGTTTGCCGTGACCGATCTCACGACGACCCGGGGAACCCACACGACCAACTTCACCCACGGAATATGGAGGGAAGTTATAGTGCAGCAGGAAGTTGGAACGGAAGTTGCCGTGCAGCGCGTCGATGATTTGCTCATCGTCGCCAGTACCCAGAGTGGTCACAACCAGACCTTGGGTTTCGCCGCGTGTGAAAAGCGCAGAACCGTGGGTCCGTGGCAGCAGGCCAACTTGAGACTCAATCGCGCGCACTGTGTCAGTGTCACGACCGTCGATACGCTTGCCGGTTTTCACAACGTCGCCGCGCAGGATGCCTGCTTCCAGCTTCTTCATTGCGGAACCGAGGTTCGCGTCTTCCAGTTGCTCTTCAGTCAGAGCTTCTTTGATCGCTTCACGCGCCGCTGCAACCGCAGATGTGCGCTCTTGCTTGTCAGTCAGAGCGAAAGCTGCGCGCATCTGGGTTTCACCAGCTGCTTTTACCGCCTCAAACAGCTCTGTGTATTCTGGTGGTTGGAAGTCAAACGGCTCTTTTGCCGCTTCTTCTGCCAGCTCGATGATCAGATCGATCACCGGTTGGATCGCATCATGAGCAAACTTAACCGCACCCAGCATCTCTGCTTCGGTCAGTTCGTATGCTTCTGATTCAACCATCATCACGGCGTCTTTGGTGCCGGCCACAACAAGGTCCAGACGCTGGTCTGGGTTGTTGCGCAGATCCTGCATGTCATCGACTTGTGGGTTCAGGATGTATTCGCCGTCTTCAAAGCCAACACGTGCCGCACCGATTGGGCCCATGAATGGCGCACCGGAAATGGTCAGCGCAGCAGAGGCCGCGATCATCGCCACCATGTCTGGGTCGTTGACCAGATCGTGGGACAGAACGGTACACATCACCAGAACTTCGTGTTTGAAGCCTTCCACAAACAGCGGACGGATCGGACGGTCGATCAAACGTGCTGTCAGTGTTTCTTTTTCAGTCGGGCGCGCTTCGCGCTTGAAGAAGCCGCCAGGAACTTTACCGGCAGCGTAGTATTTTTCTTGGTAGTGAACGGTCAGAGGGAAAAAGTCCTGACCTGGTTTTGGTGCCTTCGCAAAGGTCACATTGGCCATGACGCTGGTCTCGCCCAAAGTGGCGATCACGGTGCCGTCTGCCTGACGGGCAACTTTACCCGTTTCCAGAGTGAGGGTTTCTTCGCCCCACTGCATCGTTTTCTTTGTTTCTGTGAACATCATCGTATCCTAAGTAGGAGCACTCCCGGCCCTCCGGGTCTCCCGTTTACATGGTGGCCCCATTGCCACCGACCTCATCTATCTTTCTTTCGCGTGCCGAGGCCTTTGCACTCGTCTCAGATAGAAGCGCCATACATGAGTTTTGGTCTGATGGAAAGCCGCATAGGTCGGCTACTATGGCGCAGCTTCTGAGGCATCACTGAATATTTGGCCAATTTTCAAAAGAGCTGCGGCGCGGATTTTGTAGAAGACCCAGTTCTTGATTTTTTTGGAGGTTACCAAGCCTGCAGCTTCCAGAGTGCGCATGTGAGCTGTCACCGTTGGTTGGCTTAATCCGGCTTTGTCCGTGATGAAGCCAACGCAGACGCCGTCCTGAACTAAATCCCCATCCTTTTGTGGCGGGAAATTTGCCTCAGGATCCAAGAGCCAATCAAGAATCTGTGCCCTGTGCGGGTTGGAAACCGCGCGCAGCATCTGGATGGTTTCAGATATTTGCTTTGGCATATAGGGTTTATCCTATATAGAAATTATACGATATAGATTCGCTCTTTGGGAAGATGCCATGAATGAACTGGAATTGCTACAACAAGCGGACGGTCTCGCCCGTGACTATACCGCGGGAATTGAAGGCCGTGCTGCCTATCCGAATGCGCAGGCTATTGAAGACCTGGGCCAACTCAATGAGCCTCTAACCCAAAAAGGCCTCCCGGCATTGACCACCTTGGAGCTTATGAATTCCGTCGCGGGCAATGCGACTGTCGCTTCAAATGGACCTCGGTATTTTGGATTCGTGCTTGGTGCCAGCCTGCCAGTGGCTGCTGCGGCGGATAGGTTGGCTTTGGCATGGGATCAATGTGCCTCAAGTTCAGACAGTGCGCCGGGTGTTCACGCGCTTGAAAAACAAGCGGCAAGTTGGGTTTTGGATATCCTGAAATTGCCAGCGGAATCGGCAGTGGCCTTTGGTACATCGGCCACGGCTTGCGGCCTAAGTTGCATCGCAGCGGCCCGTGCCGAGCTTCTGGCGCGAAAGGGCTGGGACTTCGTCGAAGACGGTTGGATCGGCGCGCCTGAGATTCGTGTGGTTGTGTCAGATGTCACGCATGTGACAATTAAAAAGGCGCTTCAAATTCTGGGATTTGGCTGGCGCAATGTGCGTCTGGCTGAGACGGATGATAACGGGCGTATTATTCCCGAAAAACTGCCCGAATTGGACGATCAAACCATTCTGATATTGCAGGCGGGTGAGGTGAATACGGGCGAATTCGACCGGTTCCAACCGCTCATTGACCAAGGGCAGGCAGCAGGTGCTTGGGTGCACGTGGACGGGGCCTTCGGTCTATGGGCGCGCGCGAGCGGGCAACTCGCGCATTTGACGGAAGGTGTGGACGGGGCGGATAGTTGGACAACGGATGGTCACAAATGGCTCAACACACCTTACGATAGCGCCATGGCGATCTGCCGTGACCCAAATGCCCTTGCGCGTGTCATGAACAGCGATGCGGTGTACTCGAGCGCTTCGGCGGATTCTCAGAAAAATCTGACACTTGAGTTCTCTCGGAAAGCCCGTGGGGTGTCGATTTGGGCTGCTTTGAGGACATTGGGACGCGAGGGCGTTGCTGCGATGGTGGAGCGCCACCATGCGCAGGCGCAATTCGTTGCAGGCCAACTCCGGAAAATTGGGTTTAACGTGTTGAACCGGGTGGTGCTCAATCAGGTTTTGGTGCGGGGCGTTGATGATGATGCCACCAAACGCATTCTGGAAAGGGTGCAAAGTAGCGGGCGCGTTTGGTTTGGCGGCACCGTGTGGCAGGGTCACCCGGCTTTCCGTATTAGTTTCTCAAGTTTTCGGACCGAAGAGCGTCACGTCGAAGAGCTTGTCGAGATTCTCGCAACCATTGGACCAAATGGGTAGTCCATAGAAAAACACCCGCTCGATTGAGCGGGTGTTTCAATAGATCGGAATTTCGAATTCCTTAGCGACGCAGGCCCAGACGCTTGATCAAGTCAGCGTAACGCGCTTCGTCTTTGCCCTTCAGGTAGTCCAGCAGCTTACGGCGCTGAGCAACCATTTTCAAAAGGCCACGGCGACCGTGGTTGTCTTTTTTGTGGGTTTTGAAGTGCTCTGTCAGGGTCGCAATGCGGGAAGACAGGATCGCAACTTGAACCTCAGGGGAACCAGTGTCGCCCTCTTTGGTTGCGAATTCTTTCATCACGCGGTTTTTTTCTTCAACAGTAATCGACATCGGGGTCTCCTAAGTTAAGGGTTACGGGCACGAGCCGGGATGTCGTCCAGCAAGGTCCATGGAGCACCTGTGATTCCATGCGGTTCCACAGGCAGATGCGGGCGTATAGGCCTATTTTTGTTGGATTGGAAGCAGATTCTCGATCTGATCGGCTGAGCCGCGCAGCAATGTAACATCAGATGCGCTTAGGCTTCCGCCATTATGGATTAATGCCACCGGTTCACCATCCAACATCAGTTGGCCAATCGATGGGTCCTCTGGAGTGGGTTCAAGCGAAACAGTCGCCGCGCCGCCCTTTGGCAGAAGCACCACGATATCATCTGCTGAGGGGTCAAAATCTGGCCAAACGGCTGGCTCTTCTCCGGCGCCCCACAGTCCAAAGACACCAGTATCCGCGCCGCTGCCACCACTCATTATGTCCCCCGCGCCGGCGATCAGGATATCGTCATCATCGCCACCGTTGAGGAAATCGATCCCGTCGATATCCGCGCCGTCCGATGCAAGCACACGGCCATCTAGCATATCATCTCCATCAAAGCCTGATAGTGTGTCGACGCCCAATCCACCGGTCAGCGTGTCCTGCCCATGGCGCCCCGCGACCCAATCCTCACCATCGCCCCCTTCAACCTGATCATCGCCTGTACCCCCGACAAGGCTGTCATCCCCGGCACCGCCAAAGAGGGTATCGTTTTCGGTACCGCCAGCCAGATAATCTGCTCCCGTGCCTCCCTCCAAAAGGTCGTCGCCACGGCCGCCTTCCAACGTGTCATTCCCAGCTTCGCCATACACACTGTCTTGTCCGTCGCCCCCAAGAACCCAATCATTGCCCCCGGCGCTGGTTATCAGATCATCCCCGTCATAGCCGTTGATCTGGTCGTCACCCTCTGTGCCCGCAAGGGTTTCATCGTCGTCATCCCCAGGCAAAATAGCCCCGCCCGGCACATGGATCGGCGCTTGATCTGGGTCTGGAGGCGCAATTGAAGGACCATCCGTGACCAGTGCTGTATCCGGGGGCGTTTCGTCATCCTTTTCCGTGTCCTCGCTGGCGGGGGCCTCATCGAGACCAACAAAAACGGCGCAAACAGCCATAACCCCAAGCATACCCGCCACTACCAACATCACCGTCTCCCAAGTCATTCCAGTCCCAACGTTCCAACCCAATGGAAACGGGCACTTTAAGTATGAGCGGTAAACGAGTTGCCGGGTAAGAAGTTAATGTGGAGGGTCTTATTCAGACAATTCGATCTGTTTTGCGATTGTCGCGGCCCATTCGCCGACAATGGGGAGGAACTCGAACTGGCTGATCCACCAAGCAAGAAGAGACACGAGTATCGTCGCGCCAACCACAGATCCAAGTCCGAAAGCCAAACCGCGGGTGAATTGAAACAGGATCAAACGCCACCATGAATTTTGCACGCGAATGAACCGATGCTCGTTCAGGCGCTCCACTTCTTTGGTCAGTTTTTCAAGCGCGGCGTCAGTCGTCATTTTGCTCTCCGTTCAGCAACGGATCACCGCTGCCAGATCTCCGGCTGTTGTGCGTAAGGCACATACAAGGGATGACGAGGGTGCCCCTCTTTTGTCAATCCAAAATGGCGGAGTTCGTGCCCGGAGTCCCAAAGACGATCGCGCGTATCGGGGCCTTGGCCAAGATGTGCGCCATGCACGCCCCAAGCCGCAAGAATAACATCAGACCAAACACAAGACTCAATGAGAACCGCAGCGTTGTCTGGTCCCTCAGCCGCAGGATGTTTGCGCATTTTGTGTGGATCCGTTTCGCGCAGTGCAAAGATGTTTGTGGCGCGGAAACCCCCAAAACCCAAAGCGCGCGCCCGACGTTCGCAACGCTCAATTGTGGGATCGTTCTGAACTTCCGTGGCCTTGGAAGGGTTCAGCATAATGTAGAGCAGTTTCGGGGCCGCATCGTCCCAAACGCGGGTCAATGCGTAGCGATAGGTTTCGCAATCTGAATAAAGCGCCTCAGAGGCCGCATCACCTTTTTGAAAGCTGCGTTTGATCATTCGGCGGCAGGCAGAACAAAAACCCGGTTCGGGTGCAGCTCACCAGATTTGAACGTCCCGATGGCGATTGGCACACCCTCGTGGCTAACCCAGCAGGTATCGCCGTATTCCAGCCCATTGCCGATCACCATCGCAGGATTGCCGTTGCGCAAGCGGATGGCATTTTCCGCGGAGCAGTTGGCCTCTGGAATTCCATCCAAGCTAGCGGTCAAAGGCAGAATATGCGTGTCTAACTCTGGGGTTTTCGCCTGGGCGTCAATGTCTTCGATGCTTAACCCATCCGTGGCTTCAAACGGGCCGGACCAAATGCGGCGCAGTTCGCGGACGTGTCCGAAACACCCAAGTGCTTCACCAAGATCTCGCGCAATAGACCTGACATACCCGCCTTTGCCGCAAGTCAGTTCGAGCAGCACATGATCGTAGTCTTCACGGTCCAGCATGACGAGGCTTTCAACCCAAAGTGGGCGAGCAGCAATCTCGACGTCTTCGCCGTCACGGGCGAGCTTGTAAGCGCGTTCGCCATCGATTTTTACAGCAGAGAATTTAGGCGGAACTTGCTGGATGTCGCCGACGAATTGACCGAGCGCCCCTTTGATGTCGTCATCGCTTGGACGTTCGCCAGACTCGGCAATCACCTTGCCTTCTGCGTCATCCGTATTGGTGGCTTGCCCCAAACGCACCGTGAACTCATAGCATTTTAAAGCGTCGGTGATGTAGGGAACGGTTTTGGTGGCTTCCCCCAACGCAACAGCCAAAACGCCAGTTGCTTCTGGGTCAAGAGTGCCGGCGTGACCCGCTTTTTTCGCGCCTAGCGCCCAGCGCACCTTGTTGACCACCGCGGTCGAGGTGATCCCCGCAGGCTTATCAACAATCAACCAACCTGAAATGTCGCGCCCTTTGCGTGTGCGGCCCATGGCATCCTCGAACTTCGTCAAACTTTAGAAATGCGCGGCCTATAGAATGCCATGCGTTTGGTCAATTGGCCAAAGGAAACTCTTGGTTGCCGCGTCGACTATTCGACGACGCCAATGATCGGGCCCAAAGGAAAGCCAGCGTCAGATCGTCCGATCTGCGGCGCGTAAAGACGGCTGATTTTGCCGTCGAGAAAGAGCGCTTGTGGCAGCCCCAGATGGTCTTTGAAAAAACGCGCAAACGTATGGAAGTTCACGGCGTTTTCTGACTTCACAAAGATCGATTGGCTGCCATCCTCTGATGTGCCAACGCCGTTCCGCACAAAGCGCGAGCTGCTGTTTTCTAAAAATCGCGGGTGCAAGGTGCCGTCGATGACAAGCATTGGACCCGATTGGGTTGCATACGTGCAATCCAATGGACGCGCTTCAAACGCTTTGGATTCAATCACATCGGCGCGGTTGTCTCGAATGCAGTAAACGCCATTTGGCACCAAGCCGAAGTTTCCTGGACCGGCATTCGGAAACAACCTCTGAGCCTGATCGCCTTCTTCGACATAGTATCCAACCGGACGTCGATCAGGATGATACATCCCGCCATTCATGGCAAAGGCCAGAGATTTGTCTGGTTCTAGAGAATTCTCCACAGCACCAAATCCACCAAGGATCTGGCCGTTGTCATCTCGTAAAAACAGACGGATATCGGCGGCTTGGTTATCGACACGGCAGACCGTGTAGCGACCTTCTTCGAAGGTTTCAGACGTACAGTCTACGGCATGTGCCGCGATTGGCCAGAAAGCAATGCTTGCGATCAGGCCAAGGAACGCTTTCACGCGTCGTCCTCGTCAGCGCTGGCTGCATCCACATCCTTACGCACTCGCTCGTCGCTCAGGATCCGGCGCGCCTCATCCATTTGATCAAAAGTCTGATCTAACTGGAAGCGCAGTTCCGGCGTGTGCTTTAGGCCCAGTTTTTTGCCAATCATGCGCCGCAGCTCATGTTTGTTTTTGCCCAAAAGCTTCAGAACATCTTCTTTGCCTTTCCCACCAAGCGGCAGGACATAAGCTGTCGCAATACGCAGGTCAGGTGACGTGCGCACCTCGCCCACGGTGATCGACAGACGGTTCAGATCCGGGTCGTGGATATCCCCACGCATCAGAATCTCCGAAAGGCCGCGGCGAATGGTTTCGCCGACGCGCAATTGACGCTGGGACGGGCCCGCGTCCCCATGGAAGCTCTTCTTTGCCATAGGCATCCCTTATGCTCTTTCGTCCCCTTTGCCAAGCGGGGCGGATTGCAGTAAAGGCTGGCTCATACCGAATAGGAGAGAATGATGGAAGACCTTCCAGGTATTGTGATTACCGGTGCCTCCGGCCGAATGGGGCAAATGCTGATCAACACGGTTGTGGACAGCGACAAGGCCAAACTGGTCGGCGCGGTCGAGCGGGAAGGTCACGCGTGGGTCGGCCAAGACGTAGGTGTTGCCATGGGCGGCGCGGCTTTGGGCGTGACTGTCACCGATAAACCTCTGGAAGCATTCGCCAAGGCTCAGGCGGTGATTGATTTCACAGCGCCTGCCGCAACCATTGAATTCTCAAAACTGGCGGCCCAAGCGCGTGCTGTACACGTGATTGGCACCACAGGGATGACCGATGACGAGATTGCGCAGCTTGAGCCAGCATCCTACCACGCGGTGATTGTGCGGGCTGGCAACATGAGTCTCGGCGTGAACTTGTTGACCCAACTGACCAAAAAAGTTGCGGCGGCCTTGGATGAAGATTTCGACATTGAAGTCATTGAAGCGCACCACCACCACAAAGTTGACGCGCCATCGGGCACCGCTTTGATGCTTGGTGAAGCCGCGGCGGAAGGTCGTGGGGTGAATCTTGCGGACGTGCGCGATTCTGGTCGTGATGGTATTACTGGCGCACGGAAGCGTGGCGACATCGGCTTCACCGCAATCCGCGGTGGCGACATCGTGGGCGAGCACGATGTTTTGTTCGCCGCTGCAGGCGAGCGCATCGTTCTGCGCCACTTGGCGACGGATCGTGCAATCTTTGCGCGCGGTGCATTGAAAGCGGCGCTTTGGGGCCAAGACAAGATGCCGGGCCAATATGACATGGTGGATGTGCTGGGACTTTGATCCCAGCGCTCTGCGCTTTACGGCTTATCAAACCCGTGCATGCGCTTTGCCCATTGGTAGGCAACGATAAAGCCTTTGGCACGGGGTAGGAACAGAAGGGTTGTGACCAGCGCGAGGGATCCGATGACCAAAGCCATGGTCAATGGCTCGGGGCGCCAATGTTGCCACATCATGCTGAGGGCAAAAATCATGACTTTGCCGACGATCAAGATCGTCACATAGGCGGGACCGTCATCAGCACGTTGGTGGTGGAATTCCTCGCCACATGCTTCGCAGCAATCATTGACCTTCAGGTAACTGTGTAACAGCTTGCCTTCGCCGCATTTTGGGCAGCGCAGTGCAGCGCCGCGCATTAGCGAGGTCCCAAGTGGGCGGTCATTAGAAATTTGAATTGCATCAGCCATAGCGCGCTCCTGAGCTTACGCTGAATAAATAGACCCTGAGGACTGACGGTTCAATTTGAGACAGCTGCGACTTAGGCGCACGCCGGTCCTTGGCCGTTTGTGGCCTTAGAAGTCGACGGCCAGTCCCTTTTTCTCCCAATCGCCATAGCGAACGGGTTCCGGTCCATCGCGACCACCTAATTCCGGGGCCAGTTCAAGCGCCTTTGCTTTCTTGCGCCGTTCTTCTGCTTCTTCCAAAGCACGGATCGCCGCGGGCGGAAGGTCCTGAGTATCCTTGTCTTGATCGCTCATTCTTATTCTTCCTTTCCAATAACACCCCTGTTATACGCGCGCATCCGGCGGGAACAAGGCCCAGCGGACAAGACACAATGAGGGTTCTTTCCATGGCACAAACGGGTGTTCAAGCGCGACGTAGTGCAGTGTACTTGCTCGATCAAGTGATCGGCGAGGGGCGCTTGTTGTCTGAATGTATCGCTTCAGGAGCATTAGAGCGGCTGCAACCGGCCGAGCGGGCAACGGCGCAGCGCCTAGCGTTAGATACCTTGCGCGGCATGGAACGCGCGGATCGGATGTTACAGAAACACCTGCAGAAATACCCGCCATTGACGGTGCGCAATGCACTGCGTGTTGCCACGGTAGAGCTCTGCCAAGGTGGCGCTGCTCATGGCGTTGTGAACAGTGCGGTGTCTGTTGTCGGAGCGAATAAGCGCACAGCTTCTATGAAGGGGCTGGTCAATGCGGTTCTTCGCAAAGTCGCAGCAGCGGGACCGGAAGCATGGGATGCTTTGCGCGTGCCGCGCTTGCCGAAATGGCTGCGCGAACCGCTGGTGATGGCTTATGGCGGAGATGTCGTTCAGGAGATCGAGAAAGCGCATTTTGCAGGTGCCCCCTTGGATCTCACTGCCAAACACGACCGCGGGGCTTTGCACCGCTCGCTTGGTGGTGAATTGCTTGAGTCGGGCAGTGTGCGTCTTGAAGACAGCGGTCAGGTTTCCACAATGCCAGGTTTCAAAAAGGGCAGCTGGTGGGTGCAAGACGCAGCGGCGGCTTTGCCAGTTCAAGTTTTAGCGCCGAAAGAAGATGAAGCGGTTCTGGAGCTCTGTGCGGCGCCCGGCGGCAAAACCATGCAGCTCGCGGCAGCGGGCGCAAAGGTCCGTGCGGTTGATAGTAACAAAAACCGTATGGAACGGGTGCGCGAGAACCTGAAACGCACCAAGCTTGAAGCAGAGCTTGTTGTTGGCGATGCGATGGAAGAAAGCGGCCAATGGGATACCATTCTTCTGGACGCGCCTTGTTCGGCGACAGGTACGATCCGCCGTCACCCAGATTTGCCATTTGCCAAAGATGGCAGCGAATTCGGCGAACTGATCCACCTTCAGTCCATGATGCTGGACCACGCATTGGATCTGCTGAAACCCGGCGGACGCTTGGTTTATTGCACCTGTTCCTTGCTGCCCGATGAGGGAGAGGTTCAGGTCGAAGACGCGTTAGCGCGCCACAAGACGATCAAGGCGGATATCGAAGCGCTGAAGCTACCGGGCATTGATCCCGCTTGGATTACTGAGGAAGGCGGCCTGCGCCTGCGACCTGACTATTGGGCGGACAAAGGCGGCATGGACGGGTTCTACATCGCTTGCTTGGTCAAAGCTTAACACCCGCTTAATCAGCACCTTTTCGCCGAAACCATTGAATCGGTGACTCTGTAAAAAAAGCCGAGTAGACTGCCGCTCAAACGCCACAAGAGCGTAAGAGGCAGAGAAATATGCTCAATCCGAATGGTCTGGGTTCGCGCTATACACGTGCCATGCACCGTGTGCATGCCCGGCTGAGTACATTGGCAAGGCCTGCGACGTTATTCACGTCCATGCCAGAGCCCCGCACCATTGGCGTTTACGCCAAGGGACGCCAGCTTTTGGCGGGCAATTTCCTGTTCGCCGGTCATTTGATTGTGGCACCCAATACCTCGATTTGGGATCTTCAAGCGCCGGATGTCGAGTTTGAACACGACCTGCATGGGTTTTCTTGGCTCGATGATCTGGCCGCAGTCGGCGACCATGCCTCTCGCCAGCGTGCGCAGCAATGGGTTTGGCGCTGGATCGAGCGATTTGGCAAAGGGCGCGGCCCCGGCTGGACGCCGGAACTCACAGGGCGCCGTCTGATCCGCTGGATCAACCACGCGATTTTCCTGCTTCAGGGTCAAGATAAGGCACAGTCCGATGCCTTCTATCGGTCCCTCGGACAACAGGTCATTTTCCTAAGCCGCCGTTGGCAGGCCACGGCGCCCGGATTGCCGCGTTTTGAAGCGCTGACGGGTCTCATTTACGCAGGCCTCGCACTAGAAGGCATGGCGGAACACGTGGATCCAGCCTTGCGGGCGCTGTCTAAAGAATGCCGCCGACAGGTGGATGAAGAAGGTGGGTTGCCCACGCGCAACCCGGAAGAGTTGCTTGAAGTCCTAACGCTTTTGACATGGGCACGGGTTGCTTTGGAAGACGCTGGTCGTGAACCGACGGACACGCATCGTTCAGCTATTCAGCGGATTGCGCCGACGCTTCGCACTTTGCGTCATGCTGATGGTAGTTTGGCACGCTTCCATGGTGGCGGGCGGGGCCTAGAAGGCCGACTGGATTCCGCGCTGGCCGCTTGCAAGGTAAAGGACCGTCAAGCCGACGGCCAGGCGATGGGCTATGCGCGTCTGTCGTCCGGGCGCACCAGCATCATTATGGATGCCAGCTCGCCGCCCATTGGTGAGAATTCATTCAACGCGCACGCGTCCACATTGGCTTTCGAAATGACCAGCGGACGCCGCCCGGTGATCGTGAATTGCGGACCAGGCGACTCCTTTGGTGAGGACTGGCGCCGCGCTGGGCGGGCCACGCCGAGTCATAGCACTTTGTCGCTGGACGGGTTTTCCTCGGCGCGCCTTGGCGAAAGCGGAAAAGGCTGGCGCGAAGAGCAGTTGATTGACGCGCCCACCGATGTGCCGGTCCAGTTGAGCAGCGCAAATGATGGTCTGCGACTTGAGAGCGGCCACAATGGGTATGTCGAGACACATGGCCTGACCCATGCGCGTACGCTCGAGCTGACATTCGATGGGCGTGGACTTGCTGGTGAAGACCTACTGCTCGCCTTGGACGACAGTTCAAAACGTCAATTTGACCGGGTTATGGACGCCAAAAATTTGCAAGGGATCCCCTATCAGGCGCGATTCCATTTGCATCCAGAGGTCGATGCGGCGGTGGATTTGGGCGGCGCAGCAGTCTCGATCGCTCTCAAAAGCGGAGAGATTTGGGTGTTCCGGCACAATTCGGGCGCGAATCTTACCCTTTCTTCGTCAGTTTATTTAGAAAAAGGGCGATTAAAGCCTCGTGCGGCCAAACAGATCGTTTTATCCGGCGTCGCAATGGAGTATGCGACGCGCATCCGGTGGTCACTCGCCAAGGCGCAAGAAACGTCGATTGCGATCCGTGACCTGAACCGGAATGAGCTGGACCTGACACACTGATTGGACTTCGACCTGATGACCGACCTGACCCCCATTCGCCGCGCATTGCTATCCGTATCTGACAAAACCGGGCTGATCGAGCTGGGCCAAGCGCTTGCTGCACGCGGCGTAGAGCTGCTCTCTACCGGCGGGTCCGCCAAAACACTGCGCGACGCGGGGCTGGACGTGAAAGACGTGTCCGAAGTCACGGGCTTTCCAGAAATGATGGATGGTCGCGTCAAGACGCTGCACCCGAAAGTGCATGGCGGCTTGCTTGCGCTGCGCTCTAACCCAGAACACGTCGCGGCAATGGAAGAGCATGGTATTGGTGGCATCGATTTGTTGGTCGTGAACCTCTATCCATTTGAAGCAACTGTGGCTGCGGGCGGCGACTACGAAACCTGCATCGAGAACATCGATATCGGTGGCCCAGCGATGATCCGCGCGGCGTCCAAAAACCATGACGATGTTGCGGTGATTGTGGACGTTCAGGACTATGACGGTCTGCTGGCAGAGCTGGACGCCAATGATGGCCAAACCACTTATGCGTTCCGCCGTAAGCAGGCTCAGATCGCCTATGCGCGCACCTCAGCCTATGACGCTGCAGTGTCCAACTGGATGGCTGCCGCGATCGGTGAAGAAGCGCCGCGCCGCCGCGCGGTTGCGGGTGAACTGGTTCAAACCCTGCGTTACGGTGAAAACAGCCATCAGCAAGCCGCGTTCTACACCGATGGTTCTGGCCGCCAGGGCGTCGCAACCGCGACCCAGCTGCAAGGCAAAGAGCTGTCCTACAACAACATCAACGACACCGATGCGGCGTTCGAGCTGGTGGCCGAATTTGATCCTGCGAATGGCCCAGCCGTTGCGATTATCAAACACGCGAACCCGTGCGGAGTTGCTGTCGGCGATACATTGGTCGAAGCCTACCAAAAGGCGTTTGACTGCGACCGTACCTCGGCTTTCGGTGGCATCGTCGCCTTGAACCAACCGCTGGATGCGGAAACCGCGACGAAGATCACCGAGATTTTCACCGAAGTGGTCATTGCTCCGGGTGCGTCTGACGAAGCCAAAGAGATCTTCGCAGCGAAGAAAAATCTGCGCCTGCTGCTCACGGATGGCCTGCCAGATCCACGCAAGCCGATTATGGCCTACAAGCAGGTCGCTGGCGGTATGCTGGTGCAAGACAAAGACGTTGGGTCTGTTGCGGCAGATGAGCTTAAGGTTGTCACAAAGAAAGCACCAACCGAGGCGCAAATGGCAGACCTGCAATTTGCCTGGAAGGTCGCGAAACACGTTAAGTCCAATGCGATCGTGTACGTGAAGAACGGCGCAACCGTCGGTGTTGGCGCAGGCCAGATGAGCCGTCTGGACAGCGCAAATGTTGCAGCCGCAAAAGCAGAACGGATGGCGGCAGAGCTGGGCCTCGACGAAAGTCTCGCAAAAGGGTCTGCTGTTGCGTCTGACGCATTCTTCCCATTCGCGGATGGTCTGCTAGAAGCGGCTGCCGCAGGTGGCACATGTGTGATCCAGCCGGGTGGCTCTATGCGTGACCAAGAAGTGATCGACGCTGCGGATGAGGCTGGGTTGGCAATGGTCTTTACAGGCATGCGCCACTTCCGCCATTAAATAACATAATGTTGGCTCGCGCATTTAAGTGCGGGCCAATTGGTGCCCAGCAGAGATCTCAAGATCCAGCCAGGGACTGCGGAAGTGACCGCAAACCACGTCGGGGTGGTTTTGGGAAAGGAAATGGACGATGAAACTCGTCTTTTGGGCAGGCTTTTGGGCGTTTCTCGTGGATCAGGCGAGCAAGTACCTTGTGGTGCATGTGCTGAACTTGCGCGAAATCGGGCAGATCGAAGTGCTGCCACCTCTGTTGAATTTCAGCATGGCGTGGAACCGTGGTATCAATTTTGGCCTCTTGGCGGATAGCTCTACATTGGCGAAGTGGCTCTTGATTGCCGTCGCGCTGATTATCAGTGGTTTTGTTTATTATTGGGTCTCCAAAGATCGTCCGGGAAAGATCGGCCTTGTTGCTGCTGGTCTCTTGATTGGCGGGGCTTTGGGCAACGTGGTTGACCGTCTACTTTACGGCGCTGTTGCAGACTTCCTGAACATGTCTTGCTGTGGCTTCACGAACCCTTATGCCTTCAACGTCGCAGATATCGCGATCTTTGCTGGAGCCATTGGTTTGGCAATTTGGGGTGGCGAACAAAAAGCAGACGTGACGTCGGACGAGGGATAGGTTAAAGCTAGCCGAAACGTCAGGAGTTTTCCGATGCGCGCATCGCGAGTGGTTATTATTGGATTTGCCCTTTTGGTGTCAGCCTGTGCCAACGAGCGCGGGATTCGTGTCTTGTCTTCTGACGACGCGGGGCCGGATGAATTCTCTATCATTCCGTCTAAGCCTCTGACACAGCCAGAAAGCTACGCATCCTTGCCGACTCCGACTCCTGGTGGCAGCAATCTGACGGATCAAGATCCGCTGAATGATGTGAATGTGGCTTTAGGTGGCCGTGCGCAACCAACACCTGAGCCGGGTACATTTGCATCCGCTGATGGCGCATTGGTGAACTACGCAGCGCGTAACGGCAGTGGTGCGGGTATTCGCGAACAACTTGCCGAGGATGATGAAAAAGTCCGTGGCCGTTTTGCGCGGTTTACGGGTTGGCGTTTGGCAAACCCTGATCGCTATAACGAAGTCTATCGTTTCTACCACCTGAACGCTTATGCCGAATTGGCGAGATGGCGCGCTGCGGGTGTCGAAACACCGACAGCTCCGCCGCCGAATTAAACTTACAAAGATGAGATAACTGCGCCTCACAAATGTGTTTGTGGGGTTGAACGCGCGTGGGTGCGGCGTAACTATTCCTTCAAACAGTTTAGGAGAATTGTATGCGGCGTGTTCTTTCGCTGGCTAGCGCTTTCGCTCTGGCAGCTCTGCCCCTGAAGGCGCAAGAAATGGTGACGGATTTTGTTTTGGACAACGGCATGCAAGTCGTTGTGGTCGAAGATCACCGTGCCCCCGTCGCGATGCATATGGTCTGGTATAAAGCCGGCTCCGCCGATGAACCTCCCGGTGTCTCGGGCATTGCGCATTTCCTTGAACACTTGATGTTCAAGGGTACTGGCACTTTGGAGCCGGGCGAATTCTCAAAGGTCGTTGCCGAGAATGGCGGGCGCGATAATGCGTTCACGAGCTACGATTATACCGCCTACCACCAACGGGTCGCTGCGGATCGGCTAGAGCTGATGATGCAGATGGAAAGCGACCGGATGGTTAACTTACGCCTCACCGAGGACGAGATTCTGACCGAGCGGGATGTCATTATCGAGGAACGGAACCAGCGCGTCGAAAACAGCGCCGGTGCCTTGTTCCGCGAACAGAGGATGGCGGCGCAATATATCAACCACCATTACGGCATTCCGATCATCGGTTGGCGACATGAGATGGAAGAGCTGAGCAAGCGAGACGCTCTTGATTTCTACGAAGACTTCTATGCGCCGAATAACGCTATTTTGGTCGTGGCGGGCGATGTTCAGCCTGATGACGTGAAGGCTCTTGCGGAAAAATACTACGGTGTCATTCCCGCCAACCCCGAGATTGCAGAACGTGACCGCCCGCAAGACCCTCCACAAACTTCAGCCCGCCGGATGGAGTTTTTTGATGATCGCGTGGCACAAGAATATGTGACCCGTTCCTACCTTGCGCCAGAGCGCGACCCAGGTGACCAAAAAGAGGCTGCTGCTTTGACGATGCTGGCCAATATTCTGGGAGCGGGTCCAAATTCTGTGCTGCCAACAAAGCTCCAATTTGGAACCAAGCAAGCAGTCTATGTGTCTGCCTTCTACGGCGGTGTGTCTTTGGATGACACGACCTTCAATTTGGTTATCGTGCCAGCGCAGGGGGTGTCGTTGGAAGAGGCCGAAAGCGCTATGGACGCTGCCGTCTCTGAGTTCATCGCAGAGGGTGTTGATCCAGAGCACTTAGAGCGTATCAAGATGCAGCTTCGTGCGGACCAGATCTACGCACGTGACTCCGCTGAAAGCGTTGGCAATCGCTATGGTCGCGCTTTGACGAGTGGCCTGACAATTGAGGATGTTCGTGAGTGGCCAGAAGTTCTACAGGCCATTTCCGAGGACGACATTATTGCCGCTGCTGAGCGCATTTTTGACATCGATAAGTCGGTCACAGGTTGGCTCATGCGCCCCAAACCTGATTCGACCAAACCGGAGGTGAGCCAATGATCCGTTTTGTGTTAGCAGCTGTGCTGGCTATTGGAGTGTTGCCCGCAAAGGCGGAAATCGCAATCCAAGAGGTCACCAGCCCCAACGGAATCAAAGCTTGGTTGGTCGAAGAGCGTTCAATTCCGTTCGTCGCATTGAACGTCTGGTTCCAAGGGGGTGGTACCCTTGATTTGCCCGGCAAACGCGGTGCGACCAACCTTATGGTTGGCCTGCTGGAAGAAGGCACCGGAGACATGAACGCGCAGGATTTTGCGCGAAAAGCAGAAGCGCTGGCCGCAGAGTTCGACTACAACGCCTATGACGATGTAGTTGCGATTTCAGCGCAGTTTTTGACTGAAAATCGGGACGAAGCCGTGGCGTTGCTGCGCAAATCCATTGTAGAGCCACGCTTTGATGAAGTCTCGGTAGAGCGGGTGCGCGGGCAGGTGCTGTCGATCATTCAGTCCGATCAGAAAGACCCCGACCACATTGCCAGCCAGACCTTTGACGCGCTCGCCTTTGGGGATCATCCCTATGCAACGTCCATCGACGGCTCGATCGAAAGCGTGTCAGCCCTGACGCGTGAAGACGTCGTGACTGCGCACCGCAACGCGCTGGCATTGGACAACGTGTTTGTGTCGGCCGTTGGTGACATTTCTGCTGAGGAGCTAGGCGCGTTGCTTGATACGCTACTGGACGGCCTGCCAGAACAAGCTGCGGGACTGCCACCGCATGCCGGTTACCAATTGGAAGGCGGGCAGACCGTGGTGGAATTCGCAACGCCGCAATCTGTCGCGATCTTTGGCCATGAAGGCATCACCCGCGATGATCCGGACTTCTTCGCGGCTTATGTCTTGAACCAAATCCTAGGCGGGTCCGGTTTTGAAAGCCGTCTGATGAATGAAGTGCGCGAAAAGCGGGGGCTGACCTATGGTGTAAGTTCTTTCCTCGTCGCGAAAGACCATGGCGAGCTGTACTTAGGGCAGGTGGCCTCTGCCAATGACCGAATTGGCGACGCAATCGATGTGATCCGCAGTGAATGGCAACGCATGGCGGAAGAGGGTCCAACCCAAGACGAGCTTGAACGCACCAAAACCTATCTCACAGGCGCTTACCCGCTGCGGTTTGATGGCAATGGCACCATCGCCAATATTCTTGTGGGCATGCAGATGGATGATTTGCCGATCGACTATGTCGCCACCCGCAATGCGAAAGTAGAAGCCGTGACGATGGAAGACATCAAACGCGTCGCGAAACGCATCTTGCGCCCCGAAGAGCTGCACTTTGTGATTGTTGGCCAGCCCGAAGGGTAACTCCCCTCGGGCTGAAATGGGTGTTATTCGCCGTATGGCACCCAGATGTTTTTGACCTCGGTCGCGGCTTCAAGGAAGGCCTTGCCTTCGCCAGCCGCGCCCATCCAGTCGCGGGACTGTCCGTTGTTGACCCAAGTGCGTTTCAAGTTGCCCGCGCTTGCGCCTTCGATCAGGCCCGAGATGTCGCTGCTGGAGAAGCTCCACACCGCATCGACATTCAGGTGATCAGCGAGCGTTAGAGCAAGCTCAGCATGGTTGCCAGACACGATATTCACCACGCCTGCTGGAACGTCTGAGGTTTCAAGAACCTGATAGAAGTCCAGTGCTGCCAGTGGATAGATCTCGGAGGCCGTAAGAACTACACGGTTGCCCATAGCAATTGCTGGGGCCATTGCGGAGATCAGCCCAAGAAGCGGGGCTTCATCCGGACACATCGCTCCGATCACACCCACTGGCTCTTTCATCGCCAGAGCTACGCCTCGGATCGGAACCCCATGGGCTTGGCCGTCGTATTTGTCCGCCCATGCCGCGTAGGTGAAGAGGCGCGAGATGGCTGCCTCGACTTCTTTTGTGCCGCCCTTCTTGCCGGTCAGCGCATCAATGCGTGTTGCGAATTCCTCGGCACGCGCAGACAGGTTCTCGGCGATGTAGTAAAGGATCTGCGCCCGCAGGTGGCCAGTGGTTTTAGACCACGCCTTCGCACCCGCCGCCGCTTCGACCGCGTTGCGAATGTCTTTCCGGTTGGCGATGGGCGCTTGGCCGAGAAGCTTGCCGTTTTTCGCGTAGATGTTTTGTGAATAGCCACCGTCAGGACGCGCTTGTTTGCCGCCAATATAAAGCTTCGCTGTGCGATCCAACGGGTCGACCGGGCCGTCTTCGCCCATGAAGGGCTCCGCCTTTGTCAGCGCTTTGGTCGATCCCTTCGGCTTGGTGTAAGCCGCAAGACCTTCCCATCCGCCTTCACGGCCAAACCCGCTTTCGCGTACGCCACCAAAACCGGCTGCCGCATCAAAGAGGTTGGTTGCATTCACCCAGACCACACCTGCGGTCAGCTTCGGCGCGATGTCGAGCGCAAGGTTCACATTCTCGGTCCAAAGCGTCGCTGCCAGCCCGTAGCGGGTGTTGTTGGCAATCTCGACCGCTTCAGCGGGCGTGCGGAAGGTCATGGAACACAGCACCGGCCCGAAGATCTCTTCCTGCATCAGTTTCGACGCCGTAGAGAGACCGGTGATCAGGGTCGGCGGATAGAAACATCCCTCTGCAGGGATCGTCGCACCCGCGCGATAAATCTCTCCGTCGGTATTGCTTTCGACCAAATCGGTGATGGTTTTCAACTGGACCGGATCAACAATCGCCCCCACGTCGATGCACTTATCAAGCGGATTGCCCAGACGCAGACCGTCCATGCGGGCCTTCAGTTTGGCATAGAACCGATCCGCGATGCCTTCTTGCACCAGCAGTCGAGAGCCGGCGCAGCAGACCTGACCTTGGTTGAACCAGATCGCGTCGACCAGCCCTTCGATGGCGCTGTCGATATCTGCGTCTTCAAAGACGACGTACGGGGATTTGCCACCCAGTTCCAAAGTCAGAGCTTTGCCACTGCCAGCGGTCGCTTCGCGGATTTTGCGGCCAACGGATGTCGAACCCGTAAAGGCGATCTTGTCGATGTCCTCATGGTTCACAATCATTTCGCCCACAGCGCCATCGCCGGTAACGATGTTGACCACGCCTTTTGGCAGGCCCGCTTGGCGACAGATGTCCGCAAAAAGCAAAGCCGTCAAAGAGGTGTATTCAGCAGGCTTCAAGACCACCGTGTTGCCCATGGCAATCGCCGGGGCGACCTTCCAAGCCAGCATCAAAAGTGGAAAGTTCCAAGGGATGATCTGACCGCACACACCCAGCGCCTCGCGGTCAGGGAGTTCGCTGTCCATTAGCTGCGCCATGCCTGCGTGGTAATAGAAATGGCGATGTACCAGAGGGATATCGATGTCGCGGCTTTCGCGGATCGGTTTGCCGTTGTCCAATGTCTCTAGCACGGCAAACAAGCGGCTGTGTTTTTGCACCAATCGCGCAATTGCATAAAGGTACCGCGCGCGATTGTGGCCAGGCAGTGCAGCCCATTTCTTTTGCGCACTCCGCGCCGCCTTTACCGCGGTATCCACATCTGTCTGAGTGGCTTGCGATAGTTGAGCGAGGGTTTCCCCATTTGCAGGGTTCTTGCTGTCAAATCCCTCGCTTGGGGCGGTGAATTTGCCGTTGATGAAGTGACCAAAGGCAGAGCCTTGATCCACCAGCCAAGCCAATGCGTCAGCAGCGGATTCCGGGGCAGGGCCATAGTCCATGGTTTCGAAAATCTCTTTTACAGTCATGGTCTGTCCTTACCCAATGGCGTGGCGGTGGCCCGCCGAGTATTTGCCGGTCACGCGGTGTTCGAGCTGGCGTTCGATATCCCCCAAAAGCGATGACGCGCCAAAGCGGAAGAGGTCGGGCTGAAGCCAACGATCTCCAAGCTCGTCTTTTATCAAAGACAAATAAACAAGTGCGTCCTTGGCTTTTGAAATCCCGCCCGCAGGCTTATAGCCCACACGATAACCCGTGCGGTCATAGTAGTCGCGGATCGCTCGGATCATCACGAGAGAGACAGGCAGAGTCGCATTGACGCTTTCTTTGCCGGTCGACGTCTTAATGAAATCCGCGCCTGCCATCATGCAGACAAGCGACGCTTTGTAGACATTGCGAAGCGTGCCCAATTCGCCGGTGGCAAGGATGGCTTTTACATGGGCATCGCCACAGGCTTCGCGGAAGGCTTTCATTTCGTCATAAAGCGCTTGCCAATTGCCTTGCAGCACATGGCGGCGGGTGATGACGATATCAATCTCCGCAGCACCTGCCGCCACGGATTGGCGGATTTCTTCTACGCGCAGATGGAAAGGCGATAGGCCCGCAGGGAAGCCGGTTGAAACGGCAGCGACCGGAATGCCTGTACCGTCCAGAGCGGTGACTGCGGTCTCGATCATGTCGTGGTACACACAGATCGCACCTGTTGTCAGGCCGGACATACCAAGCGTTTCCAACAGCTCTTCGCGCACAGGCTGCTTTGCTTTGGCGCAAAGCCGTTTCACACGACCCTCGGTATCATCGCCGGACAAGGTGGTCAGGTCGATAAGCGAGATTGCTTTTAGCAACCAGGCTGCTTGATGCTCTTTCTTGACAGATCGCCGTCCGGGCAGAGTCTTTGCCCGTCGCTCGATGGCCGATGTGTTGGCTTGAACGGCCTGGACCCAATCAAGGTCTAGCTCCATGCCGGGATTGCGCGGCTCAACAGCTTGCGGCAGCTGGTGGGTCGCGTCTTGCTGTATCGTTGTTTGCATGACGGTCTCTAGGATAAGATTTCGGTCAACTTTCCACGCATATTAACGCAATTCAACCCAAGTCATGACCGAATTGCCATAAATTTTGTCCAAATGATCAAATAAATTTGAGGAATGATTGGTTTTGATCTCCGACGAGACGTGGTGCGCCACCAATAAGAAATAGGACCAATTGGTGGCTACTGGTTCGCCAAACCCTCAAGGTTATAGCCTCTAAACTCTTTTGCCGTACGCAGGCTCAGCATCGTCTTGGTGTGCAGAACCGCCGGTATATTGGCCAGCCTGTCCATTAAGACGCTCTCATAACCACTGGAATTTGGCGCAGCGACGCGGATCAAGTAATCAAACTCGCCAGAAATCACGTGGCATTCCAGCACGTCGTCGATTCGAGCGATGGCCTCCTCAAAGGCATCAAAATCAGCGCGGCTGTTGGACTTTAGTTTGATCTCAATAAAGACCTGAATGTTCAGCCCAACCGCCTCGCGGTTCACGCGCGCAGCGTAATGAGAAATTTTCCCATCATTTTCTAGGATCTTAACCCGCCGATGGCAGGCCGAAAGCGACAATCCAACCTGTTCTGACAGCAATGCCATCGAGATTTGGCTGTTTTTCTGCAGAATCGAGAGGATTTGAATATCAATTCTGTCCATTGGAATTTTTCCGATACACTTAGGCAAAAAGCCACAATGTTCCGAATATCTGCAAAAATTATGCAAACTTCAAGATTTATTGCGGTTTCGTGACAGCTAAGTTGCCCTCGCGTCGTAATGACGCCCACAACCATAATGGAGTGACAAAATGTCCGAAAAATTTGCCGTCGGATTTGACGGAAGCGATGCCGCCAAGCGTGCGCTTGAGTTCGCCATCGGACGCGCGAAAGCGCAAGGGGGGTCGGTTGTTCTTATTCACGTATTGGAATGGTCGCCTTATTCTTTCCTGACCCCATCAGAACTGGAAGAGCGTCATAAGCGCCGTCAGGAAGAACTCGACCGTGCTGAGACCGCTTTGATGAAGCCCGTGCTGAAAGAGATCAAAGACAGTGGGGTTTCTGTCGAGACGATCATCAAGTACGGCCACATCGCTGACACGCTCAACGAAGTTGCCGGTGCCAATGGTGCGACGCAAATCGTCATTGGACGCAATGGCCATAGCAACCTGAGTAGCCGTGTGTTCGGCTCAGTTGCTGGCTCTTTGGTACAGACCTCATCTGTGCCGTGCACCATCGTGCCTTAATAAGCGAACAGGAAATTCAAACATGAACTCGATGTTTAACCGCGCAGCAGTGGCTGCGGCGGCGTTGTCCTTTGCATCTGCACCGGCCTTCGCGCAATCAATTGACCAAAAAATTAACGACGCCTTCGCTGGCTCTACCGGTTGGTTTGTCAGCTTCATCTTCTCGCCATTTCCAGGCACATCCTTCCCTTGGATCGTGGCCTGGCTGGTGATCGCAGCGACTGTGTTCACACTGTACTTCGGTTTGATTCAGCTCAAAGGCTTCAGCCACGCGATTTCTTTGGTGAAGGGTGACTATTCGGATCCAAACGATGCAGGTGAAGTGAGCCACTTCCAAGCACTTGCGACCGCACTTTCCGGCACCGTCGGTCTGGGTAACATCGCGGGTGTTGCGGTGGCGATCAGCATTGGTGGTCCGGGTGCAACTTTCTGGATGATCCTTGCGGGTCTGATGGGGATGGCGTCCAAATTCACCGAATGTACCCTTGGTGTGAAATACCGGAACGAGTATCCAGACGGCACCGTGTCCGGTGGTCCAATGTACTACCTGACAAAAGGTTTCGCAGAGCGTGGGCTACCGGGCGGTAAGATCCTTGCGGTGATGTTCTCTGTCTTCTGTATTTTGGGTGCACTGGGCGGCGGCAACATGTTCCAAGCCAACCAAGCGCACGCACAGATCACCAATGTTGTTGGCGACTATCCAGGTGTGATCACCGGTGTGATCTTTGCAGTGGTTGTTTTTGCCGTCATCGTCGGTGGCCTGAAATCCATCGCCCGCGTGACTGAAAAAGTCGTTCCATTCATGGCTATTGTCTATGTGGTGACCGCGCTGGTGATCCTTGCGATCAATTTCGACAAAATCGGTTGGGCGTTTGGTCAGATCTTTGAAGGTGCCTTCACAGGTCTCGGCGTTGCCGGCGGTATGGTTGGTGCTTTGATCCAAGGTTTCAAACGCGCCGCATTCTCCAGCGAAGCGGGTGTTGGTTTCGCAGCGATTGCGCACTCGGCGGTACGGACCAAAGAGCCGATCACCGAAGGCTACGTATCCTTGCTTGAACCGTTCATCGACACGGTGGTGATCTGTACCATGACAGCTCTGGTGATCATTATCACTGGCCAGCTGATGATCGATCCAGCAACTGGCAACTACCTTCTGAACGAAGCGGGTTCTGCAATCGCGACCGTTGACGGCAATGGTGGTGTGGCGCTGACCTCTGCGGCCTTCTCTTCCGCATTCGGTGGTTTCAAATACATCCTCGCGCTGGCTGTGATCCTGTTCGCTTTCTCCACCATGATCTCATGGTCCTACTACGGCCTGAAAGCCTGGACCTTCCTGTTCGGTGAAAGCAATGGGTCTCAGCTGTTCTTCAAAGTGCTGTTCTGCGTGTTCGTGGTCATCGGTGCATCCGCATCTTTGGGTCCGGTTATCGACTTCTCCGACGCAGCGATCTTTGCGATGGCGGTTGTGAACGTCTTTGGCCTCTATTTCCTGATGCCAATCGTGAAACGCGAACTTCAAGGATATCTCGATCGCTTGAAGTCTGGCGAGATCAAGAAATTCGGCACCCCCGCCGAATAAGTTGCAAACTCTTGATCTGGAAAGGGCCGGGGATTTCCTCGGCCTTTTTTCTTGTTTTGTTCTGCTTTGATAGCAGTGGCAGAATCGGCGGTGGATGTGCTAGATTTGGCGGTATGCTGGATCAAGACCGCAAAATAAGCGAAAATCTCCCTGTTATTCGTCAATTGGACGAAGGCGCGATCAACCGGATTGCCGCGGGCGAGGTTGTAGAGCGCCCGGCCAGTGCCGTTAAGGAACTGGTTGAGAATGCGATAGACGCGGGTGCAACCCGGATTGAGGTCGCCGTGGCTGCCGGGGGCAAGACCCTGATCCGTGTGACCGACGATGGATGTGGGATTTCTCCAGAGCAATTGCCACTCGCATTAAGCCGGCATGCGACGTCCAAGATTGATGGAAGTGACCTGCTGGATATTCACACATTTGGGTTCCGGGGCGAGGCGTTGCCATCCCTTGGCGCGGTGGGGCGGCTAAAGATTAACTCCCGTGTGAAAGGGTCCGACGCTGCCAGTATTGCCGTTGCTGGCGGAGAGATTGGCCCTGTCAAACCCGCAGCACTCGGGCAGGGATCAATCGTTGAATTGCGTGATCTGTTTTACGCGACACCCGCGCGTTTGAAGTTCATGCGCAGCGATCGCGCCGAGATGCAGGCGATCACCGATGTGGTGAAACGCCTGGCGATGGCGGAGCCGTTCATCGGGTTCACCCTGCGCGATGTGACCGGTGGCGGCGAAGGTCGCGTGACCTTCCGGGCCGATGGTGAGAGCGGCGATTTGTTTGACGCGCTGCATGGGCGATTGGCCCGGATCCTTGGTTCCGAGTTTGCCGAAAACGCGCTTCGCATTGATGCGGATCGTGAGGGCATCAAGCTGATCGGTTACGCAGCATTGCCAACCTATTCTCGCGGCTCCAGCACGGCGCAGTACCTATTCGTGAACGGCCGCCCGGTGAAGGACAAGCTTTTGGTCGGTGCGTTGCGCGCGGCTTATTTTGATTTTCTGTCGCGCGACCGTCATCCCGCAGCTGCGCTGTTTATTGATTGCGATCCACAGCTCGTGGATGTGAACGTTCACCCGGCGAAATCAGAAGTGCGGTTCCGCGATCCTGGCTTGGCGCGGGGGCTGATCGTTTCCGCTCTGCGTCACGCCTTGGCAGAGGCCGGGCACCGGGCATCGACCACTGTGGCCAACGCCACCCTAGGGGCGATGCGCCCGGAACCCACCGGACCTGCGCGGGTCTATCAAATGGATCGCCCATCGCTTGGCGCGCGAACTGCCGCCTACCAAGCGCAAGCGCCGGGTCTGGCGGAGCGGAGCTCGGCTTGGGACAGTACCCCCGGCGCGCCGCTGATGGAGACACCGGTTTCTGGGCGGGTTGATGTGGTCGAGGTTCCCGCTGAAAGCGCGGATGAACCAACGCTTGAACAGAACCCCTTAGGCGCGGCGCGCGGTCAGGTGCACGAGAACTACATCATTGCGCAAACCGCTGATGGTATGGTCATTGTCGACCAGCACGCGGCGCATGAACGTCTGGTCTATGAAAAACTCAAGAAGCAGATGGCTGAGAAGGCGGTGCCGGCGCAAGCACTGCTGATCCCTGAAATCGTTGAACTGTCATCGGCTGGCTGCCAACGCCTGTTGGGGCATGCTGATGCGCTCACCAAGATGGGGCTGACTATTGAGGCCTTTGGGGGGGACGCCATCGCCGTGCGCGAAACGCCCGCGATCCTAGGCGAGGTCAACGCACGGTCTATGATCCTCGATATTCTGGACGAGCTGGATGATCAGGGCGAAAGCCAGTTGGTTCAGGCCAAGATCGAAGCAATCCTGAGCCGCGTGGCCTGTCATGGCTCCATTCGCTCTGGCCGCCGTATGCGGGCTGAAGAGATGAATGCGCTTTTGCGGGAAATGGAAGCCACGCCTCACTCCGGGCAATGCAACCATGGGCGCCCGACTTATGTAGAACTCAAGCTGGCCGATATCGAGCGGCTGTTCGGACGGACGTGATGGATTTTTCTGATCCGCAAATTCAGATGTACCTTTTGATCGGTGCTGGCATTTTGGTGGCCCTGATCCTGCTGATGCTGCGCGCCGTTCTAAGGCAGGCGTCTGGTTCAGCGTTGCAGATGAATGCTTTGGCGCAGCGTGTCGACCAACTTTCGTCTGGCCAAGAACAGCTGGGCGGCAGCCTGTCGACGGTTGTTCAAAACCAAAGCCAAGGCCAAAACCAGATCACCAATCTGATGGAACAGCGATTGGGCGAGGTACAGCTGAACCTGCATGAGAACCTCTCCAAAGTTCAACGTCGGACCGGTGAAAACCTTGCAACGATGCAGCAGCAGATGGCGGATAACTTGGCCGCGCAGCAGCTGAAGATGCAGGAAAACCTTGCCAATATGCAGATGCGGACGAACCAGTCCTTGTCGGAGCTGCAAGAGAAGATGAACAACAGTCTGATGGGCAATGCCAAGCAGACCGCGACGTCCTTGACGCAATTGCAGGAACGGCTCGCGACCATCGACAAGGCGCAGGACAATATCACCAAGCTCTCCAGCGACGTTTTGAGCTTGCAGGACATCTTGAGCAACAAGCAGACACGCGGGGCGTTTGGGGAAATTCAGCTCAACGACATTGTGGGCAAAGCCCTACCGCGCGACAGCTACGCATTGCAACACACATTGCCGAACGGAAAACGCGCCGACTGTTTGATTCACCTGCCCAACCCTCCGGGTCCGATTGTGATCGACAGTAAGTTCCCGTTAGAGGCCTATGAGGCGATGTTGGCGTCCGAAACAGAAGCCGAGTTGAAGGCGGGTATCCAAGCGTTCAAAACTTCCGTGCGCAAACACATCAATGACATCGCTGATAAATACATCATCGAGGGCGATACCGCCGATGGGGCGCTGATGTTCTTACCTTCCGAGGCGATCTACGCTGAACTTCATGCAAAATTCCCTGATTTGGTACAGGAAGGATTTAGCAAGCGGGTTTGGATTGTGTCCCCGACCACCTGTATGGCGACGCTGAACACCATGCGTGCGATCCTCAAGGATGCGCGCATGCGCGAACAGGCGGGTGAGATTCGCAAAGCGCTGCGCAATCTCCACCGCGATGTTGAGATCGTGGGCGAGCGTGCCGGAAAATTGGAAACCCACCTTCGCCAAGCGGGTGAGGACGTCAGCGGCATTCTGACTGCAGCTTCGCGGGCCGGTAAGCGTGCACATAAGCTTGATAATTTCGATTTTGAAGAGCTTGCGCCAGAGCAGGCCCCTGAGCCGCCCAATGTGGTTCCGTTGACCAAACAGCCGGGCGAATAAGCTCCTTTTCGCCGCTTGCGCCAGATCAAAGCGGGTATGTGGTATACTCAGGCACAGTGGCACTGAGAAAGGAGCCGCGACATGCTTGAAATCACACCATGGAAGGTTGCGCAGGTTGTCCTGATGGGGCGCGAGTTGGATCGTGCTGAGGGGGAGCTGCGTGGGTTTTTTGAACGCCTGACCGACGACGAAATGATAGATCTGGTGGCCATCATGTGGATTGGCCGAGAGAGTTTTGAGCCGGAAGATTTGGCGGAAGCGCTGAAGACCGCGCGAGACGAAAGATCGACGCCTTCGGCTGATTATCTATTGGGAACGCCGCATCTGTCAGATCATTTGGAAAACGGAATGGACGCTTTGGGCATTTCTTTGGTGGATGCCGAAGATGATCTGATGGCCCGCCAATAGAAAGTTTCGTTAGGTCCAAATGGTCAAAAACGCGATGAAATTTCATTGAGCGTTTGTGTTTCCTGATTCGATGCGAGAAGCTCTCTCGAAGCTTTCTGCATGTGAGGATACGATGCTGAATTTGAATGATCCTTCCCTGTTCCGCCAAGCGGTACCTGTCGGCAACCGTTGGATTGAGGCTGATGCCGAAACAGGAACGCCGATCTATAACCCGTCCAACGGTGACTTGATCGGCTATGTCCCGAACTTGGGTGCTGCTGAAACCGAAGAAGCGATTGCTGTGGCGGAAGACGCGCGACATGCTTGGGCGGCGCAAACAGCCAAACATCGAAGCGGTGTACTGCGTCGTTGGTTCGAATTGCTGATGGAGAACCAAGATGATCTGGGGGCGATCCTAACGGCTGAGCAAGGCAAGCCTTTGACTGAGGCGAAAGGCGAAATCGCATATGGGGCGGGCTTTCTAGAGTGGTTCGCAGAAGAAGCGCGTCGAGCTTATGGCCAGACAATACCGGCCCCCATGTCGGATCGACGGATCGTCGTGATCAAACAGCCTGTTGGTGTTGTTGCGGCGATCACGCCTTGGAACTTCCCGAACGCGATGATTACGCGCAAAGCAGGGCCTGCGCTGGCGGCAGGCTGCGCGATGGTTCTCAAACCTGCACCGCAAACTCCATTTTCAGCGATTGCATTGGCGATCTTGGCGGAACGCGCTGGATTGCCCGCTGGCTTGTTCTCTTTGGTGACAGGCGATGCCGCAGAGATTGGTGGCGTCATGACGGCCAGCCCCACCGTGCGCAAGATGACCTTTACAGGTTCAACCGGTGTCGGATCGTTGCTTTATGGGCAGTGTGCTCCAACGGTGAAAAAGCTTGGTCTAGAGCTGGGTGGCAACGCGCCATTCATTGTGTTCGACGATGCTGATCTTGATGTCGCGGCTGAAGGTGCATTGTGGTCGAAGTTCCGCAACAATGGCCAAACCTGTGTTTGTGCGAACCGGATCTATGTGCAGGCAGGGGTGTACGATGCCTTCGCCGAAAAATTCGCCGAGAAGGTCGCTACTTTGAAAGTGGGCGATGGCTTTGCGGATGGTACAGTGATCGGCCCTTTGATCGATGACAAAGCGGTTGCCAAGGTTGAGCGTCACATTAGCGATGCGGTCGATAAAGGGGCGTCCGTGGTGACAGGTGGTAAGCGTCATGACCTAGGCGGCAAATTCTTTGAGCCAACCATCTTACGCGACGCAACGGTGTCTATGGCCTTTGCCAGAGAAGAAACGTTCGGGCCGGTTGCACCACTGTTTAAGTTTGAAACGGAAGCCGAGGTGATCGCCGCTGCCAATGACACAGAATATGGCCTGGCGGCTTATTTCTACACCAAGGACATGGCGCGCAGTTGGCGTGTCAGCGAGGCGCTGGACTATGGCATGGTCGGCGTCAACGCAGGGGTGATTTCTGCTGTCGAAGCTCCGTTTGGTGGCGTGAAGATGTCTGGTCTTGGTCGCGAAGGCGCGAAACAAGGTTTGGACGATTATATGGAAGAGAAATATATCTGCATGGCCGAGGTTAATCCGGCCTAAGCCATTCCGTTAAACAAAAAGCCCGCCAGACCGGCGGGCTTTTTTTGTCTTCAGGTTTAGAAGTCGAGGTTCTCAACGCTGAGTGCGTTCTTCTGAATGAACTCGCGACGTGGTTCCACAACATCACCCATCAGCTTTGTAAAGAGGTCATCGGCGTCCGCCATGTCTTCGACCTTCACCTGCAGCAGCGTGCGCGCATCCGGGTCCAAAGTGGTTTCCCACAACTGATCCGGGTTCATTTCGCCGAGACCTTTGTAGCGCTGCAAGGTCAGCCCGCGCTCGCCCTCAGACAAAATCGCGTCCAGCAGGTCTAGCGGGCCATGAATGACCTGATTGCGCTCTTTGCGGGTAAGGGATGCCGCAACGCCGTACACTTCTTGCAGGCTTTGCGTGAAGCTGCCGGTTTTACGCGCTTCGCCAGAGCGCAGCATCGGGCCGTCAAGCGTGCGAACTTCTTCGACACCGCGCAGGATGCGGGCTAGACGAATGCCGTGGTCTTGTGTGATGCGGCCTTGCCAACCCTGTTCGTATTCCAATGCGATCAGGTTCAAACGCTCTGCAACCTTGTCAGCAACGCCCTGCAAGTCGGCTTCAACTGCGCCCGGAACAAAGGCACCTGCAATGGCTGCCTGTTCCAGAATGTGGCGCGGGTAATGGGTCGGGAACGCATCCAGCACGCGCTTGAGTTGGCGCGCTTCGTTCACGACACGGGCAAGATCCGCGCCAACAATCTCTTCGCCAGAGCCAAGGCGCAAAACGGCACCATCGACGCCTTGTTCCACCAGATAGTCATCCAGTGCCGCTTGGTCTTTGAGGTACACCTCGGACTTGCCGCGAGAGACTTTATAAAGCGGCGGCTGCGCGATGTAGAGGTGGCCACGTTCGATCAGCTCTGGCATCTGACGATAGAAGAAGGTCAAAAGCAGCGTCCGAATGTGCGCACCGTCCACGTCCGCATCGGTCATGATCACGACCTTGTGGTAGCGCAGTTTATCGACGTTGAATTCATCACGGCCAATCCCGGTGCCGAGCGCCATGACCAAGTTGCCGATTTCCTGAGACGATAGCATCCGGTCAAAGCGTGCGCGTTCGACGTTCAGGATTTTACCGCGCAGCGGAAGCACGGCCTGTGTGCCCCGGTCACGACCGGTCTGGGCAGAGCCACCAGCGGAGTCACCCTCCACCAAGAAGACTTCGGTTTTGGCCGGGTCTTTTTCAGAGCAGTCTTTCAGCTTGCCAGCGAGGTAGTTCACATCCATCGCCGTTTTACGGCGGGTGAGTTCGCGCGCTTTGCGCGCTGCTTCGCGGGCCATGGCTGCTTCGATGATCTTCCCAACGATCATCTTGGCCTCATTAGGGTTTTCCTCAAACCATTCCGACAGCTTTTCACCCATCAAGCTTTCAACCGCCGGGCGCACCTCGGAGGAAACCAATTTGTCTTTGGTCTGAGAGGAGAATTTCGGATCAGGGACTTTCACGGACAGGACACAGGTCAAACCTTCGCGAGCATCGTCGCCGGTGAAGTTGATCTTTTCCTTTTTCGCGATCCCGCTTTCCTGGGCGTATTTTGTCAGCGTCCGGGTCAAAGCACCACGGAAGCCCGCAAGGTGTGTACCACCATCGCGCTGTGGAATGTTGTTGGTGAAGGGCAGGACGGTCTCGTGGTAGCTGTCGTTCCACCACATGGCCACTTCGACGCCGATCTCGTCCTTTTCACCGTTCACATAGATCGGCGTGTCCATCATCGCTGTTTTGTTGCGGTCGACGTATTTGACGAATTCTTTCACGCCGCCTTCATAGAACAACTCGGTCTTGAGCGGCTCTGCGGGACGCTCGTCCTCTAGGATGATGCGCACACCGGAGTTTAGAAAGGCCAGTTCGCGCAGGCGCTTTTCAAGAGTGTCGAAGGAGTATTCGAGATTGGAGAATGTGTCTGTGGAGGCAAGGAAACGCACTTCGGTACCGGTGTGATCGCCAGCGTCCCCAACCACTTTCAGGTGTTCGGAGGTCTCACCGCCCTCAAACCGCGCAAAGTGTTCTTTGCCGTTGCGCCAGACCCGCAATTCCAGCCAATCCGACAACGCGTTCACAACGGAGACACCCACCCCGTGCAGACCGCCGGACACCTTGTAGGAGTTGCTGTCAAATTTACCACCGGCGTGGAGCTGGGTCATGATAACCTCGGCTGCGGACACGCCTTCTTCGGGGTGAATATCAACTGGAATGCCGCGCCCGTTGTCGCTGACAGAAACAGAACTATCTGCGTGAATTTTCACGGTCACATAGTCAGCGTGTTTCGCCAAAGCTTCGTCGATGCCATTATCCACGACCTCATACACCATATGGTGCAGGCCAGAGCCATCATCGGTGTCACCGATATACATGCCCGGGCGTTTCCGGACGGCTTCCAAGCCTTTGAGAACTTTAATAGAATCCGCGCCGTATTGCTCGGGGTTTTGCGCGTTGTCGCTCATGTGGTGAGGTCCCTTATTCTTTCAGGAATTTATACCGGTTTGCCGTGGGAATGTCACGTGATTGGGGCAAAAAACTGGGCGGAAGGTTGCGTGCGTTTTAAGGGGCTTTGCACGTGCCGCTGGCGCTGGAATTTGAGTATTTTTGCAAAGGTGAATTTAGGAGGTTTTGCTTTCAGAAATACCGTTGGTTTCGGTGATCTCGAGGTATTGGCCGCGCGCCCCAAGCGAGTCAAAAAGCCCGTCTTCTGTGCCGGTCATCCATGCTTGTGCGCCTAAGGCACAGATCTCATCATAAAGGGCTGCGCGACGGTTTGCGTCGAGATGGGCCGCGACTTCGTCGAGCAGTAGGATTGGCGGCGTGCCGATTTGATCTGCAAGCGCGCGGGCATTGGCAAGGATGAGGGAAATCAGGAGTGCTTTTTGCTCTCCGGTAGAACACTCAGACGCCGGGACACCTTTGGCAATATAGGCCGCGTAAAGGTCGCTGCGGTGTGGGCCGACCAGCGTGCGCCCTGCCATGATATCGCGGGGCCTGCTTTCGGCGAAGGCGTCTTTGAAATCGTCCTCTGTGGTTGGGATCGCGCCTTCTGTCTGTTGGATCTCAAGTTCCGCGATTGGAAAGGCCGTGGTGGTTTGCGCTTGTGCACTGGTCAGCGATTGGATGGTGGCTGAGCGGTTTGCATGGATCTTTGTCGCCGCCTGCGCCATTTGATCCTCAAGAGCGCGGTACCAGTGCGCATCGCGGACTTGCTCTTTAAGCAGACGGTTGCGCTCTCGCATGGTTTTTTCATAGGTCAGTGCGGCTTCGGCGTGATCCGGAAAGAAGGACAATGCGGTTCGGTCCAGAAAACGACGGCGGCCTTCTGCGCCCTCGATCCAAAGGCGGTCCATGGCCGGGATCAACCAGATGACACGGCAGAGTTCTCCGAGGCGCGTCTGGGGCGTGGTTTTGTCGTTTATCTTGACCTGTCGTGCCGCGCCTTCATCTGACCAGGTTTCGATCTCTTGCGGGCCCGTGGTGGCGTTCAGGATGCCTTTGAGCTTCCATCCAAGGGCTTCTGGGCGACGTGTCATGTCTTGGGCGCTGGCGCGGCGGATGCCGCGGCCCGGGGAGAAAAGGGACACCGCCTCTAGGATGTTGGTTTTGCCGGCGCCGTTCGGGCCAAAGATCGCAATAGGGCGTGCGTCGCACTCGATCCGGCTATGTTTGTGGCTGCGAAAATGGCTGATGGTCAGCTGCGTAAGCGCAAGAGTCATAAGGCCCCCGGCAATGTTGCGGAGGCCTTAAGGAATAGGAATATGGTTGCTGGCTCGCTCACACGCGCATTGGCATCACGACATAGACCGCAGTCGTGTCGTTGCCTTCTCGCATCAAAGTTGGGTCGCCAGCGGAATTGAACATGAAGACCGCGTTTTCGCGATCCACCTGGCTTGCGATTTCCAGCAAGTATTTGGCGTTAAAGCCGATTTCCAAGCGCTCGTCGCCATAGGCAACTGCGAGCTCTTCTTCTGCAGCGCCGGAGTCCGGTGCATTCACTGACAGGATCAGGCGGTCTTCATCGAGTGCGAGTTTCACGGCGCGAGAGCGTTCAGAGGAGACCGTCGCAACACGGTCGACTGCTTGTGCAAAGTCCGACGCGTCGACTTCCAAGCGGCGGGTGTTGCCTGCTGGGATCACACGTGTGTAGTCCGGGAAGGTGCCGTCGATGACTTTGGATGTCAGGGTGATGTCAGGGGTTGCGAAGCGTACTTTGGTTTCAGAGACGGACACCGCGATATCCATTTCGTCGTCATCCAGAAGCTTGCGCAATTCGCCCACGGTTTTGCGGGGCACGATGACGCCCGGCATGTCAGCCGCACCATCTGGCAGATCAGAGTCGATGCGCGCTAGACGGTGACCGTCCGTCGCTACGCAGCGCAGAACTTTGCCGCCATCTGCGTCAGAAACGTGCATGTAAACGCCGTTCAGATAGTAGCGCGTTTCCTCGGTTGAGATCGCAAACTTGGATTTATCAAACAGGCGACGCAGCTGGGCCGCGTTGGCGCTGAAGTTGCAGGCATATTCAGAGGATGCCATGACCGGGAAGTCCTCTTTCGGCAAGGTTGCCAAAGAGAAGTTCGACCGACCCGCTTCCACGGTCAGACGTCCGGATGTGCCATCGTCAGTCAGAGTCACCAAAGCGCCGTCTGGCAGTTTGCGGACGATTTCATGCAGCGTGTTGGCGGAAACCGTTGTTGCGCCTGCGCGCTCCACTTGAGCCGGGGCCTTGTCCACCACCTCGATGTCCAAATCAGTCGCGCGGAACTGAACCGTGTCACCTTCTGCTTCGATCAGAACGTTTGCCAAGATTGGGATTGTGTTGCGCCGCTCCACCACGGATTGCGCTTGAGATACTGCCTTCAGCAGGGTGCCACGTTCGACGCTGATTTTCATCTCTTCTTCCTCCGAAGTGCGGGCGGGTTCCCGGGGCGACTACACTAGCCGCTTCATCCCATTGCTCAAGCCCTTTTTGCCTTTTTCCGCCGTTATTTAAAGGGCGTCAAGCGTTAGACAGAAAAGCGGGCCACAATGGGCCCGCTGAACATGAATTTTTGCAAATTGGTTACGCTTCAAGCGCACGGCGCAACAATTCCAGATCTTCGGCGATCTGACCGTCAGAGCTGCGCAGCTCTTCGATGCGACGCACGCCATGCATGACTGTGGTGTGGTCGCGGCCACCGAAGCGACGGCCGATTTCTGGCAAGCTGCGGCTGGTAAGCTGTTTGCACAGGAACATGGCGACCTGACGAGGGCGCGCAAAAGTGCGCACACGTTTCGGGCCAATCATGTCGCTCAGGCGAATGTTGTAGTGTTCCGCCACACGACGCTGGATTTCCTCGACGCTGATCTTGCGCTCGGATGCACGCAGAACGTCAGATAGACAGTCCTGTGTCAGGTCCATGGTGATTTCGCGGCCTACCAGCGATGCGAATGCGAAGAGGCGAGTCAACGCACCCTCTAGAACGCGCACGTTTGTAGAGATGCGGTGTGCAAGGAATTCCAGAACACCGTCGGCAATTTTCAGGTCAGGGTACTGACCGCGATATTGCTCGACCTTGCTTTGCAGAATGCCCAAACGCAGTTCGTAGTCGGTTGGGTGCAGGTCCACAACCAGACCACATTGCAGGCGTGAGCGGATGCGGTCTTCCATATCCTTAATCTCACCCGGTGCGCGGTCAGCCGAAATGATGATCTGCTTGTTCTGATCAACCAAAGCATTGAACGTGTGGAAGAATTCTTCCTGAGTGGAGTCTTTGCCCGCGATGAACTGTACGTCGTCGACCATCAAAACATCCACCGAGCGGAACATTTCTTTGAAGTCCATCATTTTGCGGTCACGCAGGGCTTGCACGAAGCGATACATGAATTGTTCAGCAGAGAGGTAAAGAACGTTCAGGTCCGGGCGCTGGGTCTGAAGCTCCCATGCGATCGCGTGCATGAGGTGGGTTTTACCAAGGCCAACGCCCCCATAGAGGAATAGCGGGTTGAAAGAGACAGGACCACCCTCGGCGACGCGGCGAGCGGCAGCGTTTGCCAGCTCGTTTGGTTTGCCAACGACGAAGCTGTCAAACGTAAAGCGCGTGTCGAGCGGTGCACCAGGCAGGTCGTCTTTGCTTGACGCGACCGTACTTGTAGCCGGTGCTGAGGCACGGTTCGCCGAAGGCTTCCCCGGAGCGGCGATGCTAGGTGACGCTGCGCCGTTGCTATTGGCCGCTGCGCGACCAACAGTGAAATGCACGCGCTGAACGTCTTCGCCCGCTTGCGAAAGCTGGTGAATGATTAAGTCACCGAAATTTTGAGATACGTAGTTCCCGATAAAGTTGGTTGGCACCGTAAAGGTCGCCACACCATTTGCCAGTTCCGTAAGCCGCAGCGGCTCGATCCAAGCTTTGTAATTATTCTGCCCAACTGTCTTTAAAAGGTCTTGCTGAAGCGACCCCCACTGCTCCTGTGTCATCTGTCCCCGTTTCTGCGCCTTGCTTTGTGGGGCGCGAGCCCCGTCTTTGCCATTCCCAGATCCACAGCACCTCTACGGGAATCGCGGCTCATGGAGCCTGGACAAAACTATCCCGTCAGGAAAAGTCCCCACTTTTCCCGTTTGTTTCGTCCAACGCACGTTAGCGCGAGCAAAAATAGGCTTTGGCACCTCGCTGTTACACCCTGGAAACTTGCAATGCGGTTGAAACCGAGCGCGTCTCCTTTGGGTTGTAATAGCAAGCAACTTTCCAGTTTAAACTGACTAGGCGCCGGCCCCCCGATGTGGCGATGTGAATCGCAGAACCAAGCTAGCAATATCGCCTGCGGCCCGGCAACTGATCTTCGAACTTGACTCTAAGATTCAGTAAAAAGAATCTCTTTGGCTCGTTGAACTGAGCATATAAAAAAGGCGCCTCTCTCAGAGAAGCGCCTTGAAATCTTGCAGTCTTATAAAGACTTAGCTCAGTGCTTTTACACGAGCTGCCAGACGGGAGATTTTGCGAGAAGCGGTGTTTTTGTGGAATACGCCTTTGGTAACACCACGCATAACTTCTGGTTGTGCTGCTTTCAGTGCTTCTGCAGCTGCAGACTGGTCGCCAGTCTCGATCGCTTCTTCTACTTTGCGCAGGAAAGTACGAATGCGAGAGCGGCGTGCTTTGTTTACTTCAAAGCGGCGTTCGTTTTGACGGGCGCGTTTCTTCGCCTGTGGTGAGTTTGCCATGAATCTCAGACCTTTATTTCTAACTTTGTTCAGCGTTTCACGCGTCTCATAACACCAAACAGGTCTGTCCAGTTTCCCGGACCGATTCTTGCCTGAGCGGGCATCACGCGCATGTATGACGGCGGTCTATAAAGGGTTTGGCAGAGATTGTGAATAGCAAAATAATCAGTAAGTATTTTGCACATGCAGCGAACTTTTTGCTTCGCAACAATTCGAATCATAAAGATGATTCTTGCGCGGCTGTGTGGCAAAAAAGCCGCCCTGATTGGGCGGCCTTCTGATTCTTTTGCGAGCTTACCGTTGGGTCGCTCTTACTTGTCACGGAATTGGGCTTCGCGCTTTTCTTGGAAAGCTGCCATGCCCTCTTTCTGGTCTTCTGTGGCGAAGAGCGAATGAAACAGGCGACGTTCAAATAGGATGCCTTCGGTCATCGTTGTTTCATAGGCGCGGTTTACGGCTTCCTTTGCAGCGAGGCTCGCAATGATGGACTTCTCCGCGATCTTTTGTGCTGCACCCATCGTTTCGTCGATCAGCTTTTTCGCCGGAACCACCCGAGAAACGAGCCCAGAGCGCTCTGCTTCTTCCGCATCCATAAAGCGGCCCGTGAGATGCATATCCATGGATTTCGATTTACCCACAAACCGCGTCAGGCGCTGAGTGCCACCAATCCCAGCAATAACACCAAGGTTGATTTCTGGCTGGCCAAACTTCGCGGTGTCGGAAGCGATGATGAAGTCACACATCATTGCCAGTTCGCAACCGCCGCCAAGAGCATAGCCTGATACCGCAGCAATGATTGGCTTACGTGTGTTCACAACGGCATCACCTTCGCCCGCAAAGAAGTTGGACAAAAACATATCCACGAAGGTCTTCTCGGACATTTCTTTGATATCGGCTCCGGCGGCAAAGGCCTTCTCCGAGCCTGTTAGGACGATGCAGCGCACTTTGTCGTTGGCGTCTGCTTCTTTGAGAGCCTGAGCAAGCTCGCCCAGCAATTCGGAGTTCAGCGCGTTCAACGCGTCAGGGCGGTTTAACTTGATCAGTGCAACGTGATCTTCAACTTCGACGATGATCGTCTCAAAAGCCATGAATCTGCTTTCTGTTGTTTCCGTTCAGACTCAAAGCCTTACCACCTGCGTGCGCCGGATCAAGCTATCTTTGGCATTGCGGGCAGTAGAAAGAAGAGCGCCCCGATTGGGTGATTCTCACGATTTCCCCATTGCAATCCTCGCTGCGACAAGGCTCCGAGTCGCGTCCGTAGGCGTCAAAGGAATGCTGAAAATATCCAAGTTCTCCATCGGCTTGGCGGAAATCCTTGAGCGAAGACCCTCCCGCAGAAATGGCGTCAGTCAACACATCGCGGATGATTGGAACGAGGCTGGATATGCGCGCTGAAGAGATCTTGTTGACGTGACGTTTGGGCGAAATTTTTGCACGATAGAGCGCTTCACAGACGTAGATATTGCCTAATCCTGCGACGATTTTCTGATCCAAAAGCGCCGATTTGATGGGCGTTTTCCGTCCCTCGAGCTTTTTGACCAGATAATTTTCGTTAAAATCGTTGCCCAAAGGTTCCGGGCCAATTGATGCCAATAGAGGGTGTTCGGCAGCGGTCGCGGTGTCCAGAAGATCCATCGCGCCGAAACGGCGAGGATCATTAAATGTGACACGTGCTCCGTTCTCCATATGAAACACCACATGATCGTGTTTTTCCGGGGCAGGGTGCTCGTGCACAAATTGCCCCAATGGATCACCCGAAATCAGCATACGTCCTGACATGCCGAGGTGAATAAGCAGGGTCTCGTCTGTCGATAGGTCTGCGAGGATGTATTTTGAACGCCGCCTTAACGCATTCACGCGCGCGCCAGTCAGCCGCTCTGCCATGCGATCTGGAAAAGGCCAGCGCAGATCTGGCCGGTTCACATCTGCCTTCGCAATCACGATGTTTTCCATGGCCGGGACAAGACCTCGGCGAACGGTTTCGACTTCTGGAAGTTCAGGCAATTTTGGGCCTCTCTGGTCTGGACCATCGATTGCTAGCGCAATTTGGAAAGGGGCGGAAGTGGGGCCACCTTGGGCGCGTCAAAATGATCGTGAATTCAGCGCATTGTCTGAGGCTGAAGAGGCCTATATGTAAGGCACGACATTTAAGGTGGCACCGCTATGACACAGACAGAAGAAAACACCACGCATTTTGGTTTTGAAACCGTTCCGGAATCTGAAAAGGCGGGGCGCGTGAAAGGGCTGTTCTCTGACGTAGCCGACAATTACGACCTGATGAATGACGTCATGAGCATGGGGATCCACCGCATCTGGAAAGATGCGATGATGGATTGGCTTGCGCCGCGTCCGGGTCAGAAGCTGTTGGATGTGGCTGGCGGCACGGGCGACATTTCATTCCGCTTTCTGAAACGCGCTGGCGAAGGCCATTCAACGGTGTTCGATCTGACCGCGCCAATGCTCGAAGAAGGACGCAAACGGGCAGAAGCAGAACAGATGGCTGACAGCTTGGACTGGGTGACTGGCGACGCTATGGCTTTGCCGTTCGCCGACAACACATTCGATGTCTACACAATCAGCTTTGGTATTCGGAATGTGACCCGCCCTCAGGAAGCCCTGAATGAAGCGTTCCGCGTACTGAAGCCCGGTGGGCGTCTAATGGTTCTGGAGTTTAGCCAACTGCCAAACCCGGCAATGCAATGGGCCTATGATCGCTATTCATTCAATGTGATCCCGGAAATGGGAAAGCTGATCGTAGATGATCGAGACAGCTATCAGTACCTTGTGGAATCCATCCGTAATTTCCCAGACCAAGAAACCTTCTTAGGCATGGTGAAAAAGGCAGGCTTCTCCAACGCCAAATACCGCAACATGTCCATGGGCATCGCGGCGCTGCATTCTGGTTGGAAAATCTAATATGCGCGGACCGCATAATATTTGGCGCTTGATCCGAACTGGCGCAACGCTTGAGCGCACGGGTGCCATGGGTGTCGTGCTTGAGGCCTTTAATGCACCAAAACCTTTGCGCATTATGGCACGCTCAATTGTTTGGCCGTTTCGCTGGCTGGGCATCAAGGGTGATCAAAACATGCCGCCCGTCGTACGTGCACTCAGCGCTTTGGGACCGGCTTACATAAAGTTCGGGCAAGTGCTGTCCACGCGGCCAGATGTGGTTGGTGGCGAGATGGCGACGCAGCTGCGTGTTCTGCAGGATCGCTTGCCGCCATTCTCGGTGGCAGAAGCCAAAAAGGCGATTGCCGCTGAACTGGAAGTATCAGCCGATCAAATCTTCTCTGAGTTTTCTGAACCCGTTGCGGCGGCGTCAATTGCGCAAGTCCACAAAGCGACTTTGGCTGAGACGGGCCAAGTCGTGGCGGTCAAGGTCCTGCGTCCGGGCATCGAACGCGCCTTTCGCAAAGATGTGGATGCGTTTTATTTCGCCGCGCGTTTTGCCGAACTCTTCTTGCCCGGCTCACGCCGTCTGAAACCAACCGACGTCATCAAACATTTTGACGGTGTTGTCACCGGTGAGCTGGACCTGCGCCTTGAAAGCGCATCGGCCAGCGAGTTTGCCGCGAACACGGCAAAGGACGCAGGCTTTCAGATACCTACGATCCTTTGGCAGCATTCCGGGCGGCGGGTGATGACAATGGATTGGGCAGAAGGCGCTCCGCTTGGCGACAATGACGCTTTGGACGCCGCTGGCCATGATCGTCATGCCCTTGGAAGCCGTGTCCTTCAACTATTCCTGAGCCACGCTCTGCGCGACGGATTTTTCCACGCAGATATGCACCAAGGCAACCTGAAGGTCGCTGCCAATGGGGATATCATCGCCTATGACTTTGGGATCATGGGCCATATCGACGAGTACACCCGTCGGGTGTATGCAGAAATCCTGTTTGGATTTATCCAGCGCGATTATCAGCGCGTGGCAGAAGTGCATTTTGAGGCGGGATATGTTCCAGCTGATCGAGATGTCGATGAGTTCGCCCGCGCTTTGCGTGCCGTTGGTGAGCCGATCTTTGGTATGGACGCAACCAAGATTTCAATGGGGCGGTTGCTGAATTACCTGTTTGAGGTAACCGAGCGCTTTGGCATGGAAACGCGTACCGAGCTAATCCTTTTGCAACGCACCATGGTTGTTGTCGAAGGGGTGGCGCGGTCCTTAGATGAAACCTTGAATATCTGGGATGTGGCGAAGCCAGTGGTGGGTGACTACATCAAGCAATCAATTGGCCCGCGTGCGCTTGCAAGCGATCTGATGAAAACCGCTAAGGTCATTGCGCGCTTTGGGCCTCGGTTGCCGGGGCTGGTGGAGAGCGCATTGATTGCACAGTCGACACCAGTTGAGACACCGCCTGTCCGGGTTTGGCGCTATGTTGCTTTAGGGATTGTCGCCGGAGCTGCTGCTGCGCTGGGTGGAAGCTATGCAGCGCTCTTGTGGCTCTAGAAATCAAACCCCGCAAACAAAAAAGCCTCGGTGATGAACCGAGGCTTTTGTCATTTTAGAGATCGCTTAGATTAGCTGATCAGGCCCGCATGGCGCATAGCCGCGTCGATCTGCGCTTTGGTGTCGTCCAGAAGGCCGGTCAACGGTGAACGAACTTCTTCGCTGCACAGACCCAGTTTGGACATCGCGTATTTTGCGCCCACAAGGCCAGGCTCCACAAAGATCGCTTCGTGCAGCGGGAAGAGACGGTCCTGCAGTTCCAACGCTTTCGCGTAGTCGCCTGCCAGAGTAGCTTCTTGGAACTCTGAACACAGACGCGGTGCGACGTTGGCGGTTACAGAGATACAGCCTTGGCCACCATGAGCGTTGAACGCCAATGCGGTGCCATCTTCGCCAGAAAGCTGGGCGAACTCTGTTCCACAAGTAATGCGTTGTTGGCTGACACGGTTCAGATCGCCTGTTGCGTCTTTCACGCCAACAATGCGCGGAAGTTTCGCGAGTTCGCCCATGGTTTCTGGGGTCATGTCGACAACCGAGCGGCCCGGAATATTGTAAATGATGATCGGCAGCTCGCAGCAGTCATGCAGCGCCGTGTAATGCGCGATCAAACCACGTTGGGTTGGCTTGTTGTAGTAAGGTGTCACCACCAAACCCGCATCCGCACCCGCTTTCTCAGCAAATTGCATAAAGCGGATGGCTTCCAGTGTGTTGTTGCTGCCTGCGCCGGCGATGACCGGAACACGACCAGCGGACGCACGGACCACTTCTTCGATTACGGTTTCATGCTCGTCATGGGTCAGGGTCGGAGATTCGCCTGTTGTGCCCACTGGAACAAACCCGTGTGTGCCTTCGCCGATATGCCACTCGACCAGCTTTTTGAGCGTCTCAAGATCCAGCTCGCCGTTCGTAAACGGCGTGATGAGTGCGGGAAAAGACCCTTTAAACATGACACGCTCCTTTGTTTTTGCGGTGCTGGGCAAGACGCCCGGGTTGAAAGTCGCGCGGAACCTAGCGGGATCACGCCGGTTTGCCAAGTTTATGATTGGCGCAATCGTCCACGCAGACCTATGTTTGGGTCATATCCTTCGTCAGTCGGGAAATTGCAAGCGTGATACGATTTCTTTGGGTCCTCATTTTTTCCCTGAGCTTCACCGGTGCTGCATCTGCGCAAGCGCTTTCAAACGCCATGGACGCGGTCCGTGCCAAAGATTGGGCGGAAGCAGAGCGCTTGGTGCGGCGCCAGGATGAAGTGGTGCGTGATATCGTTGAATGGCATCGCTTGCGCGCGGGAGAGGGCACGTCGCGTGAGACGGTTGCCTTCTTGGCGCGCCGTCCAGACTGGCCCGGATTGCCCTATTTGCGGCGGCAAATGGAAGATAGTTTTGAGGACGCGCCGAATGAGCGCGTGATCGGTTTCTTCGGAGCGCAAGATCCCCGCACGGCAGAAGGTGCTTTAGCTTACGCGCGTGCGCTCAAGTCTTCCGGCCAAAGTGGAGCAGCGGAAGCTGAAATCGTCCTGGCATGGCGTACGATGGCGATGTCTGAGTCCCTTCAAGCAGAGTACCTGGCGGACTATGGCCGGGTTCTTCGAGATCATCATGAGGCACGGCTCGATTACGCCCTATGGAAAGGGTGGAAAGAGAACGCGCAACGGATGTATCCGCTGGTCTCTGATGGTTGGCGCAAACTTGCGGCAGCGCGACTGGCCTTGCGGCTCGATCGAACCGGTGTGGACGTTTTGATCGAAGCGATCCCGCAGCTTTTGGCCAATGATCCGGGGTTAGCTTACGAACGTTTCCAATGGCGCGCACGAAAGGGCAGAAGCGACTCGGCAATTGAATTGTTGGTGGCGCAAAGCAAGGCGGGCAACCTTGGCGAGGCTCTGCCTTGGGCCGGTCGTCGCCAGACATATGCGCGGAGCCAAATGCGTGCAGGCAACCATCGTCTCGCCTATCAGATCGCCATCAACCACGGCCTCGTCGAGGGCAGCAAGTACGCCGACCTAGAATGGCTCGCTGGCTACATTGCGCTGCGCTTTCTGGACAAGCCAAAGACCGCACTTCAGCATTTCGTGCGTTTTGAGCAAGCGGTTGCGACCCCTATCTCTTGGGGCCGTGCAGGGTATTGGATCGGGCGCACCTATGAAGCGCTGGGAGACAAAGCCTCTGCACAACGCGCTTATGCTGGCGGTGGGCAACATCAAACAAGCTTTTATGGATTGCTTGCCGCAGAAAAGGCGGGCGTTCCGATCAAGCCTGAACTTGCTGGGGCGCGTGCTACAGATTGGCGGGGCGCACCTTTCACGCGGAGCTCTGTCCACCAAGCGGCACTGGCGCTTTTGAAAGCGGGTGAAATGTCTTTGGCCGAGCGTTTCTGGACGCATCTTGCAGAAACGCAGGATCGCGGAACCATGGCTCAGATGGGACAGATGGCGATTGATATGGGACAGCCTCATATCGCAGTGATGCTTGGTAAACGGTTTATCAAGTTCGGCCAAACGATCCACGCGCCTTACTACCCACTGCACCCAATGGCGAAACGCCGCAATCTCTCTGTTCCTGCCGAAATGGCCTTGTCCATCGCGCGACGCGAAAGCGAGTTTGATCCGGTCGTTGTATCAGGTGCGAATGCACAAGGCTTGATGCAGATCTTGCCGGGAACGGCCAAACAGGTCGCGGGCGCTTTGGGCATCGCTTATTCAAAGCCCCGTCTACTGAGTGACCCTGAATATAACGTTACTTTGGGCACAGCTTATTTGGCAGGGCTGGCAGACGAGTTTGATGGCAACGTCATTATGGTCGCCGCAGGTTATAATGCCGGGCCAAGTCGGCCGACCCGTTGGATGTCAGAACGGGGTGATCCACGCCGCCGGGGGGGTATGGATATCATCGATTGGATAGAACACATCCCGTTTAATGAGACCCGAAACTACGTGATGCGTGTTGCCGAAAGCTTGCCAATTTATCGCGCGCGACTTGGCAAAAACCCTCTTCCAGTCCCCTTTAGCAAGGAATTGGTCGGACGGTCGTTGCTCACCAATTAAACTGTCTAGGACGCGCTTTTCACACGACGCTCGCGCAGCAGCGCAAACACACCCGCGCCGATGATAATCGCGGCACCAATCGCGACATTGGCGCGCAATGTTTCGCCAAAGGCCATCATGCCCACCGCAACCGCGAAGGGCATTTGAAGATAGGCAAAGGGCTGAACCGCACTGGCTTCGGCGATCTCATAGGTTTTGATCAGCATCCAATGTCCCAGAATGCCTGTGCCACACAGCAACAAGAGCCAAGCGAGGTCTGTGCCGAGGATTGGCTCCCAATGGAAAACGCCAATGGCGGTCATAACCAGCGCCCCGACGGTGCCATTGTAAAAGAAGCTGGTGATAGAGCTGTCATATTGGCCAGCGTAACGGGTCATGATTCCATACAGCGCAAACATGAAAGCGCCGACCAACGGGATGATTGCTAACGGAGAAAAGACACCCGCTCCAGGCTGTAGGATGATGAGCACGCCGAGGAAACCGACACCGACAGCGGACCAACGGAACCAACCGATTTTTTCACCCAATAAGGGGCCTGAAAGCGCAACAATAAGCAGAGGGTAGCAGACGAATATCGCATGGCTTTCCGTGAGACCGAGCAATGTGAAAGCAACCACCGTCACACAAATTTCCAGCGCCAACAAAGCGCCGCGCGCCCATTGCAGCCAGGGTTTTTGGGATTGTGCTACCTTGCGAACGCCACCATTGCGATGGGCCCAAATCAAAGCAAAGGTCGCAAAAAACCAAAACCGGACCATCACGACCATATAGACGTTATATTCGGCGGCCAGATGACGCGAGATGCCATCCTGCAAAGCAAAAATGAGCGACGTCAGGGTCATAAGCACGAAACCCAAACGGTTGTTGGTAGCGGTCATGAGCTTGCCTTTCGGGCGACGGTCATATGACGCTTGCGCCCGAAGCCTGGGACGCGTTCGACTTCAAATCCCGCGGCTTCTAAACCGCGGCGCACAAACCCAGCAGCTGTGTAGGTTGCGGCCGTGCCGTCGTCCTTGGTGTGCAAACCGACTTGTTTCATCAGTGCCTCATCCCAGAGTTCTGGGTTCTTCGCCGGGGAGAACCCGTCCAAGAACCAAGCGTCCGCTTGCCAGTTCTGTTCCGCAAGTGTTTCCCGTGCGTCGCCAATCACAACGCAAGCGTCGATACCTTGCAGCGTGGAAAGAGTTGGGTCCTCTGCCCAAGCCACACAGAGTCGTTCCGCGTAGGCAGCAACTTCCGGAAAAGCGGCCAAAGCGCGTGCCATCTCTTCCGCATTCATCGGGAAGGCCTCAAAGCTGGTGAACCGCAATGGCGTGTCGTGCCCAGCTTCCTCCCAAGCCTTCCAAACGGCCAGAAAGTTAAGGCCGGTACCAAAGCCAAGCTCTGCGATATGAAAGCCGGGCGCAAATCGTGCAGGTAGATCATTGCCTGCCAAAAACACATGCTGTGTTTCACTTAGGCCATTGTCCAAACTGAAATAAGGATCATCAAAATGCGTGGAGACTGGGATCTTATCATCCCGCCATTCCAGCTTTGCCGTCTGGTCGCTCATCACAGTTTGCCTTAGAGGTTGGTCTGACTTCGTCCGAGGCTGAAGCTTTGGGCAAAATCGAAGTGTTTTGCAACAGCGTTTTGAAATGGGGTTTCGCAATGGTGGACGTCACAGTCATGGGGGCAGGTGCCTTTGGTTTGTCTGTCGCCTGGGCCTGCGTGAAACGCGGTGCCTCGGTGCGTGTGGTCGATCCCAACGGGGTTGCCGCGGGCGCGTCCGGCGGTTTGGTCGGAGCGCTGGCACCACATACCCCCGAGAACTGGAACGATAAAAAAGCGTTCCAATTTGAAAGCCTGATCATGGCGGAATCGTTTTGGGCTGAGGTGGAACACATCTCTGGCCTGCCGAGTGGTTATGGCCGGTTGGGACGCCTTCAGCCTATCGCGGATGAGCGGGCTTTAAACCTCGCTAAATCCCGCGCGGAAACTGCGGTTCCCCTGTGGCAAGGCAAAGCTGAGTGGCGCATCGTGAACCAAGATGACTTCGGTGATTGGTCTCCTGAGAGTCCTACGGGTCTGGTCGTGTATGACACATTGAGCGCGCGTATCCATCCGCGGCAGTCTTGCCATGCCCTAGCCGACGCGTTGCGGAAAAAAGGTGTCGAGATTTGCACCGAGGCGAAGCCTGAGGGTGCTGTCGTCTGGGCCACAGGCTGGCGGGGACTTATTGAGGTTTCAGACCAAATGGGTCGCATGGTTGGAAACGGTGTGAAGGGGCAAGCGGCTCTGTTTCAGCTGGATCGAAAAGGATTGCCGCAACTCTTTGCTGACGCGCTCCACATCATTCCCCATGCGGATGGCACGGTCGCAGTGGGTTCTACCAGCGAACGCGACTTCGACACGCCCGACCAAACCGATACGCAACTGGATGATGTGATCGACCGCGCTATCAACGCCATGCCGGCGCTCGCGGATGCGGAGGTTCTTGAGCGCTGGGCGGGTGTACGTCCGCGTGCCAAAAGCCGCGCGCCAATGCTGGGCGCTCATCCGACACGAACGGGTGAGTTCATTGCCAATGGCGGCTTTAAGATTGGCTTTGGCATGGCTCCTAAAATTGGAGAATGCATGGCCGATCTGGTGTTGTCGGGCCAAGACACAACCCCAGACGCCTTTAAGCCGGAGGCATCGCTCTAGCCCATTATCACGCTTCAATCTCGCGGCGCAGCGCCTGCATGAGGCGTTCAACGGAAGCTGTGTACCGCTCGGAAATCAATTGTCCGTGCGCATCAAATTCAGAGCCAGCCCCGGCAATTGCGACTTCCGATCCTGGCACAATGCGGACGCTGAAAGACGTCATGCAGCTTCGCAACATTGTTTGTGCCCGGATACCACCGGCGCGTCCTGCTGCGGCGCTCATAACGACGACTGGTTTACCAACCCACGGACTTGGCTTGTGGCGGCTCACCCAATCCAACGCGTTTTTTAGAACGCCCGTGATGCCCGCGTTGTATTCGGGCGTTGAGATGATGACGCCATCTGCGTCTGAAATCTGTGAAACAAGATTGAGGACATTGTCTGGCAGGCCATGACGGTCTTCATCGTCGCCATTGTACAAGGGCAGCTTAATGTTGGCTTCCTTGAAGTCAGCCTCGCCGTAAAGCCGCGCGGCTTCGCGTACGAGTTTGCTATTTACAGACTCTGTCCGAAGCGAGCCGGAAATTCCGAGAAGTTTTGTCATGTCATTACCTGGTTCCTATCGAGGGATAAGCTATGGCAATGAATCGTGCTGACAAGCCACTGATCGCGCGCAGGGCCTGTGCGCTCGAAAACAAGAAACCCGCCTGATTGGCGGGTTTCGGGAATTGATCTTTCCTATGCCTTAGCCTTGTGCGTTTGGAAGGATTACGATTTCAACGCGACGGTTTTGTGCGCGCCCCTCAGGTGTGAGGTTGGTTGCGATCGGCTGGTCTTCGCCGCGACCCACCGCGTCGATCCGCCCAAATGGCACCCCAGAGTCCAGAAGCACATCCGCGACCGCTTCCGCGCGTCGCAGGCTGAGCCCTTGGTTGTAGGACGCATCACCTACATTGTCGGTGTGGCCCAGAATTTGGATCGTAGAGTTCGGGTAAGCCATCAGGTTGCCAGCAATCGTGCGCAGATCACGTTGAAGATCGGTGCGCACAAAGCTGCTGTCTGTTGCAAAAAGGATGTCCTGCGGAAGAGTGACAATCAGACGGTCGCCGGTGTTAGTGATCTGGACGTTATCGTTGTTCAGATCGCGGCGCAGGTCAGCCTCTTGTTTGTCCAGCTCATTGCCGACCAACGCGCCGACACCAGCACCAATCGCAGCACCACGCACCGCGCCGCCGCCTTTGTTGTCGCTGACAATCGCCCCGAATATACCACCCACGGCTGCTCCGATTGCAGCGCCTTGTTTGGTGTTGGTGCGATCAATGCCCGCATAGTTTGGGTCGGTACATGCGCTTAGCGCCAAGGTTGCCCCAAGGGTCAAGCCGACTGCGAATTTCGCTCGGATCATGGTTGCCTCATTTTCTCAGGTCCGTTCAATCGGACGTTTAAGCTCTGCCCAAAGTCTGCGCGCGCAGGTGTTGACCAGCAAGGGGAAATGCGCAGGATAATGCCCAAAAACGATCAAATCGGCGGGAATTGGCTGTAAACCTTGGGGTTAGATCTCTGCTCGTGCGCTTTCGTAGGCAAGCATCGCGCGTTTCACGGGAAGACCCCAGTGATAACCGCCGAGGCCGCCGGTCTTGCGCAGAGCCCGGTGACACGGGATCAACCAACTGATTGGATTGCGACCGATGGCACTTGCCACGGCGCGCACAGCTTTTGGCCGACCGATGGTTTCTGCAATGTCCGAATAGGTGCACACAGAACCCTCTGGGATGGATACGAGCGCTTCCCAAACCTTGATTTGTAATGCGCTGCCCATAACAAAAATGGGTGTCTGCGACAGCGTCTCAGGACCACCAAAGGCAGAAGCTGCCAAAGGGTGAATTCGGGTCGGATCTTCTATAAATTCTGCTTCGGGCCAGCGCGATAGCATGTCCGCCATTGCCGCGTCCGCACCCGTTTCCGCAGCAAATGCAATCCCGCAGATGCCTTTATCGGTTGCCATAATCAAAGCTGGACCAAACGGGCTTTCACACCACGCCCAAAAAATCTGAAGAGCGGCGCCTCCGCGCGCGTAGTCTCCCGGACTCATTGCTTCCCATTTAAGGAACAAATCGTGCAATCGTCCGGTGCCCGACAGGCCAACCGACTGCGCGGTTTCTAGTGTCGTGAAGCGATCTTCAAGCAATGCTTTGGCGTGGCCCAAGGTGAGGTATTGCTGGAACTTTTTTGGCGATACGCCGGCCCATTTTGAAAAGAGCCTCTGGAAATGAGACGGGCTCATGCCCATCGCATCACTCAGCTCTTCCAGCGACATGTTTTGACCGCCATCGTCAATCAGTTCGATCGCGCGGCGAATGACGCCGTAGTGGTAACTTTGTTCCATGTCGGTCATGGGCATGTCTTTCATGAGTGTATCAATGGTTTCACCCTATGTGCTGGGGGATGTGCAATCGACCCGATTTCTGCGCATTTAAGGTCGATGTTTTGGTTCAAAGGTTCTACATCTTTGTGGACCCACGCATAAGAGATCCGAGCGGAACCAATGGCCAGGCAACTTGACTATCACACAATTCGCGAAATCTTTGAACGCTTTCGCGAGGCGGATGCAGAGCCGAAAGGCGAACTGGACCACGTGAATGCCTATACGCTTGTTGTGGCTGTGGCGTTATCTGCACAGGCCACCGACAAAGGTGTGAATAAAGCGACAGCGGAGCTGTTTAAGGTCGCCGATACCCCGCAGAAGATGCTGGATCTTGGCGAAGAAAAATTGATCGAACACATCAAAACGATCGGCCTATACCGCAATAAAGCCAAAAACGTGATGAAGCTCTCCAAAATCTTGGCTGAGGATTATGGCGGAGAAGTCCCCAACTCTCGCGCAGCCTTGGAAAGCTTGCCGGGCGTCGGGCGCAAAACGGCCAATGTTGTCTTGAATATGTGGTGGCAATACCCGGCTCAGGCGGTCGACACGCATATTTTTCGCTTTGGAAATCGCTCTGGCGTTTGTCCAGGCAAGGACGTCGTTGCGGTTGAACGGGCAATTGAAGATCACATTCCGGCAGATTTCCAATTGCACGCGCATCACTGGATGATATTGCACGGCCGCTACACTTGTAAGGCACGGAAACCCCTTTGCGGCACATGTGTGATCCGCGATCTCTGTATGTTTGAGGAAAAGAACCTATGAGCAATTACCAAGTCGTTGGCATTGGCAACGCTGTTGTTGATGTGATCAGCCAGTCTGACGATAGTTTTCTGGACCTGATGGGCATTCAAAAAGGCATCATGCAGCTGGTCGAAAAAGAACGCGGCGAAGTGCTCTACGGCGCCATGACCAATCGCGTGCAAGCGCCGGGTGGGTCCGTTGCCAATACGTTGGCGGGGTTGGGCAACCTAGGTTTGACCACGGCCTTTATTGGTCGTGTCAATGATGATGCTCTTGGCAAGTTTCATGAGCAGGAAATGATTGCGGGTGGCACTGATTTTCCAAACGCTCCGGTTGCGAGTGGCGAACTGCCGACCTCTCGGTCTATGATTTTTGTGTCTCCGGATGGAGAGCGATCCATGAACACCTACTTGGGGATTTCTTCAGAGGTTGGCCCTGAGGATGTATCCGACGATGTGGCCGGTCAGGCCAAGATCCTGTTTCTGGAAGGTTATCTTTATGACAAGCCGAAAGGCAAAGATGCCTTCGAGCGTGCAGCATCACTCTGCAAAGCGGGTGGTGGGAAAGCTGGCATCTCATTGTCTGATCCATTTTGTGTGGATCGCCACCGGACAGATTTTCGTCGTTTGGTACGTGAATTGGATTACGTGATCGGCAACGAGCACGAATGGAAATCACTTTATGAAACCGATGATCTGGGGTTTGCCTTGGAAACGGCCGCATCAGAATCGGGTTTGATCGTCTGCACGCGTTCTGGCCATGACGTGGTACTTGTCCAGGGGGATGAACAGGCGGCTGTCCCTGTGAACGAAATCGTGCCCGTTGATGCGACGGGTGCTGGCGATCAGTTTGCTGCCGGATTCCTGTATGGGTATGCGACTGGGCAGACACTTGAAGTGTCCGGACGTATGGGTTGCGTCGCAGCGGCAGAGGTGATCAGCCATTTCGGCGCGCGTCCAGAAACGGATCTAAAATCACTGTTTCGGAAAGAGGGCCTTCTCTAGAGACCTTTATCCAGTCGCCTTTTTTGATTTGGATATTTGAACCAAAAAGAAGCAAAAGCTGCGTTCTTTTCAGGCCGGTCGACCAAGCGCCGATGCTTACCTGAAAAGAACGTCTTCTTCTTGGACGGTCATCGGCTTCCCAGCCTGTACCGCACATGCAAGATTACCGAAGAGTTTTAATAAACTCTTAGCTGCTTTCTTTTTGGCAGAAATATCCGGGGTGAGGCCGAAGGCCGAGGGGCAAAGCCCCTCATGCCGTACCTATTTAATCACCCAACTTGGCGTGGATCTCGTCGAGGTCGATTTCGCCAACAGGTTTCTTGTTCGCTGGATTTTCGAAATCGTATTTGAACAGGTCAAAGTCGCGTTTGTAGATTTCGTAGACCAAGTGCATCGACAGGTCGTCGAAATAGTCTTCAATCGGGTGCAACCGTTTTGGACCGTGCCCTTCCGACTCATTGAACCGCGGCACTTCATCCAGATCTATAGCGTGTGGAATTTCTATACTGTCGAGTACATCCTGCATGCCTGCGTTGAAATCTTCCGTCCAGAAAATCTTGTCGTAGCGCCCACCATTCACGATAAACGTCGATACATGTCCGGAGCTTGCGGACCAATGAATGTCTGGATCCATAGGCCGTCGCCAACGGATGGTATCACGGGCAAATAGCAAGAAACGACGGAAGCTTTTGATTTGGTCAAACTCTTCTGTACCGTCCGGGCCGCCCACTTCGATCCCATATTGTTGGATCAACATAGGCACCATATTTCCACGGTAGCGTTTGCCATTGCGTTGTATGCCGCAAATCTTATCGAAGAACGAGCTCAAGATCCGTGAGTACGGATTTCGAACGCAGGTGAAAGAGTATGTCTCGCCGTTATGGACAACATCGCTGATAGAGCTCTTACTGTCATCCTGAGCCCACTTATGGAGCCCTTCCTTTGCGTCGTGAATGTCACCATCGAAATATTCTCCATGATCGGAGAAGTACATAATCTGGCCGATGGTCGAGCACGCGCATTTCGGAACAACGCGGTACACGACACTTTGACTTTCTGTCATCCAGGTGCCCGGGAATCCCATATTAAATGCCTCCGGTTATCGGCAACCTAAATTCTTCAGGTCACACATTTATTTAATCTTTAAAAAAGCAAATTATCGCGGTTTATTCAATCTATGTTCACCTATATTAGGTAAACAATCGGGTTAATAGGGGGTTACCGTTTCGACTATGGCAAAGATCGCTTTTATCCTTCTCTGCCATAAAGATCCCGAAGCGATCATCCAACAAGCGGAACGATTGACCGCGACTGGCGACTGTATGTCGATCCATTTTGACGCCAGTGCGAAGCCTGAATATTATCAACAAATTCAAGAGGCTCTCGGGGATAATCCTAATGTGACTTTCGCCACCAAACGCATCAAATGTGGTTGGGGCGAGTGGTCTTTGGTGCAAGCCACACTTTATGCAATCGAGGCCGCTTTGCGCGATTTTCCCCGCGCCACTCATTTTTACATGCTTTCAGGCGATTGCATGGCGATCAAGACCTCAGAGTTTGTGCACGACTATCTAGACGAGCATGATTGCGACTTCATTGAAAGTTTTGATTTTTTTGAAAGCGACTGGATTAAGACTGGGATGAAGGCGGAGCGGCTGACCTACCGCCACTTTTTCAACGAGCGAGACAATAAGAAGCTCTTTTATGCGTCTTTTAACTTGCAAAAGAAGCTCGGTTTGTCGCGCCAAATTCCAAGTGACATTCAAGTACAGATCGGCAGCCAATGGTGGTGTTTGCGGCGCCCGACGGTAGAGGCCGTAATGGATATGGTGAAGTCTCGCCAGGATGTCGTGAGGTTTTTCAAAACCACCTGGATCCCGGATGAGACTTTCTTCCAAACGCTTGTTCGGCACCTGATCCCCTCGGACGAAATCAGTTCTCGCACGCTGACCTTCTTGATGTTTACCGACTACGGGATGCCGCTGGTCTTTTATAACGATCACTACGACCTGTTGCTCAATCAGGATTATCTATTTGCTCGAAAGATCAGCCCAGAAGCTGTCGAGTTGAAAGAGCGTCTTGGTAAGCTGTATGCAGCCACTGGAGTTGAATTCAAAATCTCGGGCGAAGGCCCAAGCCTGTTTAAGTTTGTAACAGGGCGTGGCCGAGTTGGCCGACGTTTCGCCAACCGGTTCTGGGAAACTGAGGCGACCCTTGGACGCGAGCGCGAGTTGATGATCCTTGTCTGTAAGAAATGGCACGTGGCCAAGCGTATGCTCGCTAAAATCAAGCAGGAGACCAACGTTCCCGCCATTGACTATCTCTTCCAGGAAGAAGACACGGATCTTCCAGATTTGGGCGGTATTCAATCTACCATCGAAAAGCGCACCCGCCATCGGCGCGCGTTGATCCGGATGCTATTTGATTATTTCCAAACCAACCGCATGATCATCTGCATGGACCCGGGTTCCATCGACTTGCTGCACGATTTTTATAATGATCGTTCCACCACAAGGGCGTTGGAAATCCAATGTGATTACTCGGAAGATTACCTAAAAGGTCATGCAAGCCGTATTGGGTTGGCCGGAGAGCAAACGCCTCAGGAAACCTTGAACCGTATCCTGCCGACCATCAAGCGGGACATCGAAGACGAAAGCGATGCGATCCGTGATGCAGATTTTGAGAACTACGCCCGTATTCGCGAAGTCGATGAAATTGGTGACTTCTTAGGCCCGATCATGAATTTCCTGTCTGTCAGTGAGGATAAGGCGCGTGATATTGCGATGACGCCGCATCTTTTTGCTGATTGATCAGCGGTGCTTGCGCGGTTCTTCGTGATGTCACATATTTAGCGAATGTGATGCTCGCTATTTGAGGAATAAGCCATGCCGCTTGACGCTCCAGAAACCAAAGTTGTGGATGAATACCGCGTCGCTTGTGATGGCGGAGAAGGGGCACTGGGGCATCCACGCGTATGGCTAAGCATTCCCAAAGACACGGGGACAGTTGAGTGCGGCTATTGCGATTGCAAATACGTGCACCGAGATTTCGTGACGTCCGAAGACTAGACTGTTTCGGCTAACCTTCAGTTAGATATAGGTCTTTGCGTCCAATCGGTCGGAACGATCCAAATGCGGCACAGCGTTAAATTGTGTCAGCTGACGTTTTCCTGCGATAGGTTCCCATTTATGAACCGATGTATTCAAGGTTGCCAAACAGGTTTGTGTCCACGTCTCTAGCTCAAAGCCCAGCGTGTGCCGAATTGCCGTGCTAATAAAACCACCTGACGTGACCAAAAGCGCGGGACCTTCCCCAGATGCGATCTCTTCCATCACAGCGCTTACGCGGCCGGAAAACTCAGAATAGCTTTCGGTGACATCATCAAGGGCATCCCGCTCCCAGTGCGACAACAATTGGGTGAGCAAGTCGGCGAACTCTGTTTGAGTCGTCGGGTTTACGGCCCCGAACTGTCGTTCATATGCCGCACGCAGCGAATAATATGGGAACTCATTCAGTCGTTCATCTTGCTCTAGGGGCCCGTACCGATGTGACCCAAGGCTCTCTGCGGTTTCCCGGTGGCGCCGCATTGTGCCGCAATAGACTCTTGAAAATCCATGACCTGTATCGTCTAGGTGCTCTCCAAGCCAGCGAGACTGTTGATGACCTAGCTTGGACAGTTGATCATAGCCAGCTTCGTCTGTAGCGCCCGAATTGGCTTGCCCGTGGCGCACCAATGTCAAATATCCCATTTTGGCTTTTCCTGTCGCAGCGGTTCCGGTTCCTGAGTAAGTGGCCAAAGCGGATTTCAAAAGAAAAATGTTCACCTGCGCGGTCGTTTTCAATGGAACCTTTCAAGACCGCCGCTTGGGACGGACGTCATTTATGGCGCGTTCTCTGCGTGCTGCGTCGCGAAAGAGACATTTTCATTATGTCCTTTTCCGGTAAGCTGGTGGAACCAAGGCGTCTTTTTGCGGACAACCAAGGAGAAATCAGTGTCGAATCCGGTCACCTTCACACTCAATGGGAAGCGCGTCACAGCGCAGCCTGGAGAAACTATTTGGGAAGTTGCAAACGGGCGTGGGCTGATTATCCCGCATCTTTGCCACAAACCCGCGCCGGGCTATCGCCCAGACGGGAACTGTCGCGCCTGTATGGTCGAGATTGAGGGTGAACGCACGCTAGCAGCATCCTGTATTCGCGAGCCGAGCGAAGGGATGGTTGTTACGACTGACTCTGCGCGCGCCGAAAATGGGCGGAAAATGGTGATGGAAATGCTGGTGGCTGACCAGCCTGCGCGCGAGGAAGCGCGCGACAAATCCAGTCATCTTTGGGATATGGCTGACCTAAATGGTGTGTCCGAGAGCCGCTTTCCAAAACTAGAAGACGGTCGCATTCCGCTGCTGGATGACAGTCACGTGGCGATGAGTGTCAACTTGGATGCCTGTATTTCCTGTGGCCTCTGCGTGCGCGCATGTCGTGAAGTTCAGGTGAATGATGTGATCGGCATGGCTGGGCGCGGCCACGACGCCTATCCGACTTTTGATATTTCCGATCCGATGGGCGCTTCAACCTGTGTCGCTTGCGGTGAATGTGTTCAAGCCTGTCCAACCGGAGCCCTGATGCCGTCCAATGTGGTGGACGAAAACCAAGTGGGTGATCGTGCCGACTATGACAGCGAAACCGAAAGCGTTTGTCCGTTCTGTGGTGTTGGTTGCAAGGTCAGTCTGAAGGTCAAAGACGGAAAAGTAAAATATGTGGAGGGGATCAATGGCCCCGCCAATGAGGGTCGTCTTTGTGTAAAAGGCCGCTTTGGCTTTGACTATATTCACCACCCCCACCGTTTAACCAAGCCTTTGATCCGTCGCGAGGACGCGCCAGCCAAGGGGCTGAACGTTGATCCGGGTGATCTATCGACGCATTTCCGCGAAGCGACTTGGGAAGAGGCGCTGGATCTGGCTGGCAAACGACTTGTTGAGCTGCGCGAACAAGATACAAAATCCGTTGCTGGCTTTGGATCGGCCAAATGTACAAACGAAGAAGCCTATCTGTTCCAAAAGTTCATCCGGCAAGGTTTTAAGCACAATAACGTCGACCACTGCACCCGGCTGTGCCATGCGTCCTCCGTATCTGCACTTATCGAAAACGTTGGTTCCGGCGCGGTGACTGCGACCTTCAATGAGATCGAAAATGCAGATGTAGCGATTGTCATTGGGGCGAACCCAATTGAAAACCATCCAGTTGCTGCGACCTATTTCAAGCAATTCACCAAACGCGGCGGCAAGCTGATCGTCATGGATCCGCGCGGCGTTGGTATGCGCCGATTTGCAACCGAGATGCTGCAATTCCGTCCCGGTGCAGATGTGTCTTTGCTCAACGCGATTATGAATGTGATCGTGGAAGAAGAGCTCTACGACAGTCAGTATATTCACCGATGGACCGAAAACTGGGATGCCGAGAAAGCGCATCTCAAGGATTTCAGCCCTGAGAAAATGACCGATATTTGCGGTATTGAACCGGACCAAATTCGCCGCGTTGCGCGTATGTTTGCAAAGGCAAACGCTGGATTGATTTTCTGGGGTATGGGTGTTTCTCAACACATCCACGGCACAGATAACTCACGTTGCTTGATTTCGCTTGCCTTGATGACTGGCAACGTGGGCAAACCGGGCGCGGGTCTGCACCCTCTGCGCGGCCAGAACAATGTGCAAGGCGCGTCCGATGCGGGGCTTATCCCGATGTTCCTGCCTGACTATCAGACGGTCACCAGCGATGATGTGCGTAAGAGCTTCACAGACGTTTGGGGTGGTGGCGATTTCTCAGATGAGAAGGGACTGACGGTTACGGAGATCGTCGATCAGGTCTACGCGGGCAATATCAAAGGCATGTATATTCAGGGTGAAAACCCGGCCATGTCAGATCCCGATGTGGATCATGCGCGGGATGCTTTTGCAAAGCTCGACCTGCTGATCGTGCAAGACATCTTCCTCACTGAGACGGCGAATTTTGCGGATATCATTCTGCCGGCCTCCGCGCTTTATGAAAAGAACGGCACGGTCAGTAACACGAACCGCCAAGTTCAGCGCGTTCGCCCAGCGGTGGCCCCGCCCGGTGACGCGCGCGAGGATTGGAAGATAACGGTTGATCTTGCCAAGCGCATTGGTTTGCCTTGGGACTACAAAGATGCGTCCGAGATCTTTGCGGAGATGAAGCTCAATATGAAGAGCCTGGACAATATCACATGGGAGCGCCTGCGCACCGAAACTGTGACCTATCCATCCCTTCATGAAACCGATCCGGGTCAGCCGATTGTGTTTGGCGATGGGTTCCCACGCCCTGAAGGCCGTGCGCGTTTCACACCTGCATCCGTCATTGCACCTGATGAAGCACCGGATGCGGAATACCCGATGGTCATGACAACGGGGCGGCAGCTGGAACATTGGCACACGGGCTCCATGACTCGCCGGTCTCTTGTCCTGGATACCGTGGAACCAGAAGCGAACTGTTCGCTTAACCCACGCACGCTTAAATTGATGGGGGTTGAGCCAGGAGACACAATCCGGCTGACAACCCGTCGCGGCTCGATCGAAATCATGGCGCGCGCAGACCGCGCGATTGCCGAAGATATGGTTTTTGTGCCGTTTGCCTACGTGGAAGCTGCAGCAAATATCCTGACGAACCCTGCGATCGACCCTTACGGCAAAATTCCCGAATTTAAATATGCGGCTGTCCGCGTTGAAAAGATCGAAGCGGATGTCGCTGCTGAGTAGGCGTTTTCTTTTTGGCTTAAATATCCCCGCCGGAGGCACCTTCGCTTCGACGTTTTGCCATCGCTAGATCAGGGCGACCGCTCGATCAAATCGCGCGTAGCCTTTGCGCTGGGCGCGTCTACGCCGTCTATCTGCTTCTAGTGATGCTTCACGTAAGTTGGAAAACGTCGTGCGCGCCTCGCTGGCCTTGCCACCGGCAATACCCCACTCGGAAAGCACTGCGACATTGTCAAAGAGATCATACGCAATTTCGACCCGATAAAACCGTGGGCGACGCGCTTTGCGCCTTTGATACAGCAAACACACAGCCATTCGGTGGGCGTAACCTTCCTTAAACTTTATGAGAATCTATCGTGGCAGACTCTGCGGTTCAAGCTTCAGTTAAACCGAAACCCCTTGATGTCGATGGGTTTGCACTTAGGTAATCGTCAACGATGCGGCGTTTACAAGCCGTCATATGCTGGAGAAGATCGATGTCAGCACATTGGGATGATTTAAAAACTGTGATGCATTTGGTGCGCGGTGGATCGCTGTCCAACGCAGCGGATGCTCTTGGGGTTTCCTACACCACAGTGGCGCGGCGCGTGAAGCGGGCCGAAGATGATCTGGGCATACAGCTCTTTGATCGTATGGCGGATGGCTACCAAGCCACCGAGGCAGGCGAGGTCGTGGCGCGCAAAGCGGCCGCTATGGAAACCGAAGAACTCGATTTGTTGCGCAATCTAGTGGGTGCAGAGCAAGTTATTTCAGGGCCACTCACAATCACCGCCCCGCAGCTTTTGTGTTCTACGCATCTTATCCCGGTCTTTAAGGAGTTCACCAAAAAATACCCGGAGGTCGAACTCCATATTCGTTCCGACAGTGCGTTGCTTGACCTCAATCGTCGCGAAGCGGACATCGCCATTCGTGTGAGCGATGCGCCGGGAGATAGCCTGACAGGCCGCGTGTTAGCGCGCCAGGAATCCTTGCCATTTGCCAACGCTGAATGGGCTGATCGGATCGCGGAGAATACAAATGTCCCCATACCTTGGATCATCCCAGAAAGAGTGCCACCACGTTTCAAAAAATACATTCCGGAAATCCCCGAAGAGAATGTTGTTCTGCGAACCGATGATATGACCACGATGATTGAAGCGGCGCGGGCAGGCATGGGGGTCGTCATGTTGCCGACCTTCTTGGGGCGGCATTGGTCGGACTTGCAAGAATTAGACATCTGCGACGCCATTCCATTCCCAGATGTCTGGGCCGTTGCTCATCGTGATATCTGGCGTTCTGCACGCGTAGCCGCTTTCCGCGAAATCTTGGTTCCTTATTTCAAAAAACATGCCCACCGGTTCGTCGCTTAAACAAAGCCCCCGCTGGAGTTGCATCACAGCGGGGGAGTGGGAGTGACTTTCCCCGGAACGTTACTGAGGCAGACGGCCCGAGATTTCCGGTCTTGGAAGAGGAAATGAGTCTGAGATCTCCGATAGGCTCATATTACTTTAGATTGAATGAGAAATCTAGATGTTGTGTGTTGTTTCGACATATCCGCTTCATATTGAGCGAGTTCTTGCCGTTATTGCCAACTTACATCCCCTAAGAAAATGTAACCTGCACCATATATCGTTTTGATCAAGCGTGGATTTTTTGGATCTTCGCGGAGTTTGGTCCGAAGACGGGAAATGCGCACATCCATCGCGCGATCAAAGCTTTCGCCCGCTGCCCCGCCGAGCATCTCCTGCATTTGAGAGCGACTGATCAATCGTTTTGGGCTTTCCAAAAACAGACGCAGAACCTCCCCTTCTGCATGGCTGAAAGGGGTTTGGCCGCCTTCAGAGTCCTCCAACATATAGCCATCAAAATTGGCGACCCATCCGTTAAAGCTTGCAATGTTGGACTGAGCAGGGGCTATGGTTCGTTCTTTGCGGAGATGGGCGCGGACACGAGCGACGACCTCCATAGGGTCGAAAGGTTTGATGATATAGTCATCGGCACCAAGCTCTAGGCCTGTCACTCGGTCCTGAACCTGCGCACGTCCAGAGATTATGATCACGACAGCCCCTTGTTCCAATGCGAGGCGATGTACCAATGTCAGCCCATCTTTGTCGGGCAAGCTAAGGTCCACCAGACAGACATCGGGCACCGCTTTTCGCAGGCTTGCTTCGAATTCCGTTGCGCGTCCAAAGCTCGTGGTTCGAAACCCGGCGTCTTCTAGGGCGTCAGATAGGATTTGGCGGATCTCTGGTTCATCATCCAGAATGGAAACCAATGGCTGACTCACTGCGCTTCCTCCGGTCTAAGGAACCGCATGAGCGCATCTGCTGAAAACGGCTTTCGGATGATCGGCGCGCGCGCTGCACCCTCCAAATACAACGGGTGGTTTTCGGCGAAACTTGTCATCAAAAAAGCAGGGATCTCTTTGGATTGTAATCTGTCAATGAGATCGACCCCTGTTGCGTCACCTTCTACCTTGATGTCCGAAAGCACCATGGAAATTCCCGGAACATGATCGATCAACATTTCTGCCTCATCAATACTGCTGGCTTCTATGACCATGTGGTTTTGCGCTCTTAGTATGTCGCGGACCTCAACTCTGATTTCGGGGTCGTCCTCTACGAGTAGCGTGAGGCCGGGCGCCCGCACGCCGTGGAATGGACGCAATGGCAAACGAAGGCGCACCACCGCACCGCCATTTTCCGCGTTTGCAATCCGGACTTCGCCCCCCATGAGTTTTGTCATGTCATAAACCATTGGGAGGCCCAGACCCGTTCCTTCGGTGCCTTTAGTCGTAAAGAACGGGTCAAGTGCGTGGGCCAAGGCTTCGTCTGAAAAACCACTGCCACTGTCTTGAATAGAGATTTGCACCCAAGTGTCTTTGACAATTTCCCCGTGAACCTCAATTTTTCCTGCGCCCTGACAGCCGTCCCGCGCGTTTAAAATGAGATTGAGAAGACTGTCCTGTAACATTCCAGGGTCAAGCAAGAGCGGCTCATCAGGGATGTCGTTTTTGACGAGAAGATCGATTCTGTTCGTGAGCGCGGGACGCGCGAGTGTCTGAATGTCTTTGAGTAATTTACCCAGTACAACCGCGCGCATCTGAGGGGCACGTTGACCGGTCATATCGGCGAGACGATTGAGCAGATTGCCGCCGCGTTGCGCGGCGGCCATGGTACCGTCAATCATCTCTTGCGCATCGTCGGGCAATGGCATTTTCCCAAGCTTGCCCTGCATGCCCATGATGATTGTCAGTAGATTTGAGAAATCGTGCGCCAGCCCGCTGGTCATTTGTGCCGCGATTTCACGCCGTTTTGTCTGCTGCAAAGCAACGCGCGCTTGCGTTTCCTCAGTAACGTCCATCGATAATATATAGACACCCCGATTGCCCCCTTCTTCGCTGTCAGGCGTCAGGGCCAATCGAATGCGTCGCGTGCTCATGGGGTCGTTGAACTCAAATACCTTGGGAGTGCCTGCGAGGGCCGCTGTCAGGTTTGGCGAAATGATCTCATAGGTTTCAGCGCCGAGCGTGTCGCTGATATGCGCGCCAATGAAATTACTAGGTCGGCCAGGCATCACTGCAGAAAGGCGGCGGTTGGAATAGGTGTAACAGCGGTCGGGTCCAACATGGGCGATATGAGCAGGCATCATCTCTGCGGTGAGCCGCATACGGGCTTCACTGTCAGTGATTTGACGTTTGGCTTCTTCTAGCGCGGTCACGGTACTTTCGAGTTCTCTGTTTGCGCTGGCCAGTTCTTCGGAATAGCGGATCAACTGATCCGAGAGTTCTTCGGATCGTGATCTCAACAATTCCTCTTGGCGCTTGGTGCGCGTGATGTCTGTATAGACTGCAACCCAGCCACCTTCGGCCAGTGGGCTTCCCTCGACGCTGACCCAACGTCCGTTCGGTCTTTGGCGTTCTACGTAATGGGGTTCAAATGTCTTGGCGAGGTCGACTTTCTCTCGCACCAGCTCGTCTACGCTTTGTTCAGTACCATATTCACCGCGCTCCACGAGATATCGGATGACGCCTTCGAAACTCGCCCCCGGTTCCGCAAGCTCTTGAGGAACATCAAACATTTCTCGGAATTGCGTGTTCGCGACCACCAACTTCAAGTCACTGTCATAGATTGAAAGCGCCTGCTGAATCAGGTTCAGCCCGGACATGGTCATGGCATGTTTGTAGTCGCGATTAACCGACATTTTACTCCTCCTCCCTCATGGCTAACACCTGATTGCCAGCTTGGAAAAGGGGCAAATCCCAGTTGTTACAATTCGTTAGGATTGAGAAATGATCGCGAAAAAGTTGACGGGCTATCATGTCAGCACGCCTAATGGATTGGGGAGAATCGTTTAGGCGATTCAGCTCACGATTGTGGGCCTGAGGGAGGAAGAGAATTTGACAAAGTCGTCACCGGCGACCGATGGGCTTGTGTCCATCCCCGCGCTCTTGCAACGCAATGTGGAGCTTTACGGCTCAAAAACTGCGTATCGCGAGAAAGAATTCGGAATTTGGCAAACATGGACGTGGTCTGAGACCGAGAAAGAGATCGAAGCACTGGGCTTGGGTCTTTTGAATCTTGGTGTGTCTGAAGGTGACTTTGTTGCCATCATCGGCCGCAACCGTCCGTATTTTTATTGGGCCATGGTTGCGATCCAATCCATCGGGGCGGTGCCCGTGCCGATGTATCAAGACAGCGCCGCTGAAGAAATGGCGCATGTTCTGGCCAATTGCGGTGCGAAATACGCCATTGTGGATGACCAAGAGCAGGTCGACAAAGTGATCGAGGTGCAAGAGCGCCTGACAGGTTTTGAGCATATGGTTTACGTAGACCCACGCGGTTTGCGCAAATACGACCACTCAAAACTGCATGAATATTCTCATGTGCAAGACCAAGGTCGCGCGGCTTATGACGAGCTGATCAATGAGTTCAAAGCGCGCCGCGACAAGCTTACTTTCGATAGTACCTGCGTGATGCTTTACACGTCTGGTACAACAGGCAAGCCAAAAGGCGTCGTCCTATCGAACCGGAACATTATCAAGAGCGCGCAGAATGCGTGCGAGTTTGATGCTCTGGTTCGGGATGATGAGGTCTTTGCCTATCTTCCCATGGCCTGGGTCGGCGACTTTATCTTCTCGATTGGTCAGGCCTACTGGTCTGGTTTCGCGGTGAACTGCCCAGAGTCAGCTGAAACAGTTGCGTCGGATATGCGCGAGATTGGCCCAAGCTATTTTTTCGCGCCACCTGCGGTATTTGAGCGTCATCTGACCGAAGTGATGATCCGCATGCAGGACGCCAGCAAGTTCAAACAGTGGCTGTTTGAACGCTACATGGCACATGCCAAAAAAGTGGGTCCGGCTATTTTGGACGGAGATTCTGTAAGTGCGATGGATCGTCTGAAGTACAAACTCGGCGAGCTGTTTATCTACGGACCTTTGAAAAATACGCTTGGTTTCTCCCGGGTCCGCGTGGGGTATACCGCAGGCGAAGCTATTGGACCGGAGTTGTTTGATTTCTATCGCTCTTTGGGGATCAACCTGAAGCAGCTTTACGGTCAAACAGAGGCGTCGGTTTTCATTACTGCGCAGCCAAACGGAGAAGTCCGCGCGGATACCGTGGGTGTTCCATCGCCCGAGGTCGAGCTACGGATCGATGAGAGCGGGGAGATTTACTATCGTTCTCCTGGCGTCTTTGTTGAGTACTACAATAACCCGGACAGCACCGCGTCGACCAAAGACAAAGAAGGTTGGGTCGCGACCGGAGATGCTGGATTCATCGACGAAAAGTCTGGACACTTGCGGATCATCGATCGCGTGAAGGACGTGGGCAAGCTCGCCGATGGGTCCATGTTCGCGCCGAAATATGTCGAAAACAAATTGAAGTTCTACCCAGATATTCTGGAAGCGGTGCTGTTTGGGAATGGCAAAGATCGCTGTGTGGCGTTCATCAACATTGACCTCACAGCGGTAGGTAACTGGGCAGAACGCAACAACATTGCTTATGCATCTTACCAAGAACTTGCAGGCCATCCGCGTGTCCTAGAGACGATCCAATCCCACGTCGAAGCCGTGAATGCGTCTGTCGCCGAAGACCCAATGCTGTCTGGTTGCCAGATCCATCGCTTTCTCGTCTTGCACAAAGAACTGGATGCCGATGACGGCGAAATGACCCGGACTCGCAAGGTCCGCCGCGCCTATGTCGAAGAGAAGTTCAACGATCTGGTGGATGGTCTTTACGCTGGCCTGCCGGAAATCGAGACAACTACCGAGGTGACCTATGAGGATGGCCGCAAAGGCAGCATCAGTGCGACGCTGGAATTGCGCGACGTGAATGTTGTTCCAGCCGCTCCACAGAAGGTGGCGGCAGAATGATTGCTTTTGAGAAATTGACGACCAAGGAGGTGCATCATGCTTGATGCCTCTGATAGCTACGTAACCGAGGACGGACGCACGATAGGCGCCGTCGTCATGGAGATGAAGAACATCACCCTGCGCTTTGGCGGTGTGGTGGCCATTAAGGATATCAGCTTTGACATCCGTGAAGGTGAAATTCGCGCGATCATCGGCCCGAATGGTGCCGGTAAGTCATCGATGCTGAACGTGATTTCAGGCTTCTACAATCCGCAAGAAGGGCAGGTCTTTTACAAAGGCAAACAACGTCCTCAGATGCGCCCCTACCAAGTGGCGCGACAGGGGATTGCGCGGACCTTCCAGAATATCGCGTTGTTTGAAGGCATGACCGTGCTCGATAACATCATGACGGGCCGTCTGCACCACACAAAAGCAAATATCTGGCAGCAGGCTTTCTGGAAAGGCAAGGCTGAGGCAGAAGAGGTCGCCAACCGAGAAGTGGTTGAAAAGATTATCGACTTCCTCGAAATCCAATCGATCCGCAAAACCCCGGTTGGGCGCTTGCCTTACGGCTTGAAGAAACGCGTTGAACTTGCTCGCGCGCTGGCGGCAGAGCCATCCATTCTGCTGCTTGATGAGCCTATGGCCGGCATGAACGTCGAAGAAAAAGAGGACATGAGCCGCTTTATTCTCGACGTGAATGACGAGTTCGGCACCACGATTGCTTTGATCGAACACGACATGGGCGTGGTGATGGATCTGTCTGACCGGGTGGTTGTGATGGATTACGGCCAAAAGATCGGCGACGGCACCCCGGATGAGGTGCGCAACAACCAAGCCGTCATCGACGCCTATTTGGGGGTCGCACATGACTAATCAAGAATACATGACAGTAGGGGGCCGCATCGATGCCTGACCAGTTGATTTTTGGCATGGAGGTTTTCCTCAACGGCCTGATGGCCGGGGTGCTTTATGCGCTTGTCGCGCTGGGCTTTGTGTTGATCTATAAAGCGTCCGGGATCTTTAACTACGCCCAAGGTGTTATGGCACTGTTTTCCGCGCTGACGCTTGTTGGGATCATGGAAGGGCAGATCCCGTTTGCCCACCTGATCAACGCCATCTTTGGCACGGAATTGCATCACTTCGGTTGGCACGTTCCGGGCATTCTGGCGATCGTTTTGACGATGGCTGTGATGGTGCTGTTGGCGATCTGCGTGCAGAAATTCGTGTTCCGTCATCTGGTGGGGCAGGAACCGATCATCCTGTTTATGGCAACCATCGGTCTGGCCTATTTCCTTGAAGGCGTAGGCGACCTGATGTGGGGGTCGGAGATTAAGAAGCTCGACGTTGGTCTGCCGCAGGGCATCAACCTCGCCATTGATGAAACCACCTTTGGCTGGTTCGGCTACGGGTTCTTTATCGACAACCTCGATATTGTGGCCACCATCATTGCGGCTTTGCTTGTGGCAGTGCTTGTGATTTTTGCCCAATACACCAAACAGGGCCGTGCTATGCGCGCTGTGGCCGACGATCACCAAGCGGCGCTCTCTGTTGGTGTTTCCCTCAACTTCATTTGGGTCATGGTGTGGTCCGTTGCAGGGTTTGTCGCGCTGGTGGCTGGGATAATGTGGGGCACAAAATCGGGCGTTCAGTTCTCGCTATCCTTGATTGCTTTGAAGGCTCTACCTGTTCTGATGCTCGGTGGGTTTACCTCGATCCCAGGGGCCATCGTTGGTGGCTTGATCATCGGTGTCGGCGAGAAACTATTTGAATTCGCAATTGGCCCACTTGTGGGCGGCGCGACAGAAAATTGGTTCGCCTATGTGCTGGCCCTGATCTTCTTGGTGTTCCGCCCGCAGGGCTTGTTTGGGGAGAAGATCATTGAACGTGTTTGACGTCACTTCCCTAAACCACAACGCAACCCAAACGGAGTTTTGAGAGATGTTCTATCGTGAAGCGGGCGATTTCAAAACGTCCTACAGAGAAGACAACCAGACCTTCCCGATCAAGTTCGACCGGTATCGTTATTATTCGGTGATGTTTGCGGCTTTTGCAGTCGTGCCATTCCTGATCAACGACTACTGGGTCAACGCGATCTTCCTGCCGTTCCTAATTTACTCAATCGCGGCGATCGGCCTCAATATCCTGACGGGCTACTGCGGTCAGGTGAGCCTCGGGACCGGTGGGTTCATGGCTGTGGGGGCCTATGGCTGCTACAAACTCATGACCGCCTTCCCAGAGGTTAGTATCCTGATCCATGTGATCTTGGCTGGCGGTGTCACAGGCATGGTCTGCGTACTCTTCGGCTTGCCATCCCTGCGCATCAAAGGCTTCTACCTCGCGGTTGCGACACTGGCGGCGCAGTTCTTCTTGGTCTGGCTCTTTAACCGAGTGCCTTGGTTCTACAACTACTCTGCGTCCGGTCAAATCAACGCCCCAGAACGCACCATCTTCGGTATCGCCGTGACAGGGCCAAACACGCAGGCTTGGGCGACGTATCTGTTCTGTCTGGTCATCGTGACGGTCTGTGCATTGGTGGCGCGCAATTTGACGCGCGGCATGCAGGGACGCCAATGGATGGCGATCCGGGATATGGATATTGCGGCAGAAATCATCGGTGTGAACCCTCTAAAAGCCAAGATCTCAGCCTTTGCAGTCTCTGGTTTCTTTGTCGGTATCGCGGGGGCTCTGCTCTTTGCTGTCTACCTCGGCGCGGCAGAAGCGGGCGACAGCTTTGGCATCACCAAATCATTCTTGGTGCTCTTCATGATTATTATCGGCGGCTTGGGCTCGATCTTTGGCAGCTTTGCCGGAGCGGCGTTCCTCGTCCTATTGCCGGTCTTCTTGAAGAACGTGCTGGTAGGCTGGCTCGGCTGGCCAACGGATATGGCGGCGCATCTGGAATTCATCATTGTGGGGGCTTTGATCGTGATCTTCTTGATCGCAGAGCCTCACGGCCTCGCCCAACTCTGGCGCGTGGCGAAAGAAAAGCTACGGCTCTGGCCCTTCCCACACTGAGTGGGGCCACAGCCAATCCATAAACCAAGAGGCAGAGGAGGCCTCACCCATCGAATTCACTTAGGGAGGAGAAAATCGATGAAATTAAAACTGGCAACCCTGGCGCTTGGCGCCACAATGGCGGCAGCGCCTGTGATGGCGGACCTCGTGTTCCCATCGCTCAGCTATCGCACCGGTCCATTCGCAGCGGGCGGTATCCCATTCGCTGACGGTTATGCCGATTACTTCACCTTGCTCAACGAACGCGACGGCGGCATCGGCGGCGAAATGGCCAGCGTGCCAGAGTGCGAGACCGCCTATAACACCGAAAAAGGCGTGGAATGCTACGAGGCCACAAAGGACTCTGGCGCGTTGATTTATCAGCCGCTGTCAACTGGCATTACCTATCAGCTCATCCCGAAAGTGACCGCAGATGGCATCCCGCTGCACACGATGGGATATGGCCGGACTTCTGCGAAGAACGGTAAGGTCTTTAGCCACGTCTTTAACTATCCAGTGAACTACTGGGATGGGGCATCTGTGGGTGTGAACCACTTCATGAAACAAGCTGGCGGGTCGCTGGAAGGCAAGAAGATCACGCTCCTGCACTTTAACGGTGCCTATGGTCGTGAGCCGATCCCTACGCTTGAAGCCCTGTCTGCAAAGCATGGTTTTGACTTTAACGCGATCCCGATTGACTACCCGGGTCAGGAGCAAAAGTCCCAGTGGCTGCAAATCCGTCGTGAGCGTCCAGACTTCATCTTGTTCTGGGGCTGGGGTGTCATGAACCAGGTTGCGGTGCAAGAAGCCGCCAACATCCGTTTCCCGATGGAAAACTTCATGGGCATCTGGTGGTCTGGCTCTGAAAATGACGTGATCCCAGCAGGGGATGGGGCGAATGGCTACAAATCGCTGCAGTTCCACAATGTGGGCAATGACTTCCCAGTCTTTGACGACATCCAGAAATACGTTGTCGATGCGGGCAAAGCAGCGGGTGCAGGCGATCAAGTTGGTACGGTTCTTTATAACCGTGGTGTTTACGCAGCCTTTCTTGCAGCGGAAGCGGCAAAACAAGCTCAGGCGGCAAATGGCACCTCAGCGATCGACGCGTCCATGATGCGTGATGCAATGGAAAGCCTGGAAATCACTGCGGCCACCATGGAAGCTGCTGGCCTGCCTGGCTTTGGTCCAGAGTTCAAAGTGTCTTGTGAAAACCACGGTGGCGACGGCCTTGCCGCTGTTGGCCAGTGGGACGCTGCTTCTCAATCCTGGAGCCTGATCTCTGACTTTGAGCCGTCTGATGGTTCTGTGATCGGCCCATTGGTTGATGCGGACTCCGCGGCTTACGCCGAAGAAAACAAAGTTGCGATGAGCTGCAACTAAACCCTTCAGCCCGGCCGGTTCGGCCGGCCGGGCTCCTTTATGAACGACAGGACGCATAGAATGCTCGACGCTGCTGCAAATGACGAAACCTTGCTAGAGGTCAACAATATCGAGGTGATCTACAACCACGTGATCCTCGTCTTGAAAGGCGTGAGCCTGAGCGTGCCCAAGGGTGGCATCGTGGCCCTGCTTGGGGGCAACGGGGCGGGGAAGACCACCACCCTAAAGGCCGTGTCTAACCTGCTGCATTCCGAACGCGGCGAAGTCACCAAAGGATCGGTCCACTATCGTGGAGACCGCGTGCAGGACCTTGATCCCGCTGCTTTGGTGAAGCGCGGTGTTATTCAAGTGATGGAAGGCCGGCACTGCTTTGAGCACCTGACCGTCGAAGAAAATCTGCTGACCGGGGCCTATACCCGGACGGATGGCAAAGCCGCCATCCAGCGCGATCTAGAAATGGTCTACCACTACTTCCCGCGCATCAAAGAACGTCGGAAATCTCAGGCAGGCTACACGTCCGGTGGGGAACAACAAATGGTCGCCATGGGGCGCGCGTTGATGAGCCGCCCAGAGACGATTTTGCTTGATGAGCCCTCCATGGGACTCGCGCCGCAACTGGTGGAGCAGATCTTTGAGATCGTGAAATCAGTGAATGAGAACGAAGGCGTGACCTTCCTCTTGGCAGAACAGAACACCAACGTGGCGCTACGCTATGCGCATTACGGCTACATTTTGGAATCCGGTCGTGTCGTGATGGACGGCCCCGCGGCTGAACTTCGCGAAAACCCTGATGTGAAAGAATTCTACCTCGGCATGTCCGAGGAAGGGCGGAAGTCTTTCCGAGACGTGCGGTCCTACCGCCGTCGGAAGCGCTGGCTAAGCTGATCTGCTTGTTTGATCCCCTTCGCGCCAAAGACACAACTAAGGAAGACAGTTTATGACCCGGTATTTTGATAAGCTGGAAACGCGGTCACAGGATGAACGTGCGGCAGATATCGCCAAAGCACTGCCAGAACAAATTGCCCGCGCCAAAGCTTTGCCCGGATATGCTGCAGCGTTAGCCGATGTGGATCCGTCAGGCGTGACGTCGATCTCAGATCTCGCGTCATTGCCTGTCTTGCGGAAGTCAGCTCTCGTTGAGGCTCAGAAAGCGTCAGCGCCTTTGGGAGGATACAACGCACGACCGGCACAAGACTTCGAGCATCTTTTTCAATCGCCCGGACCAATCTATGAGCCCGGCGGCACCGGACATGACTGGTGGCGCATGGGGAGGTTCCTTCACGCGTGTGGAATAGGACAGGGTGACATCGTTCAGAACTGTTTTGGGTATCACCTAACGCCTGCAGGCATGATTTTTGAAAGTGGCGCGCGGGCCGTCGGCGCGTCGGTTATCCCTGCGGGGACAGGCCAGACTGAACTCCAGATCGAGGCAGCCGCTGCTTTGGGTAGTACCGCTTACGCCGGTACACCTGACTATCTGAAGATTATTTTGGACAAAGCTGATGGACTGGGTACGAAGCTTGGCATCACCAAAGCTGCCGTTGGCGGCGGTGCGCTGTTCCCCAGTCTTAGGGACTATTATGAGGCGCGTGGGATCAGCTGCTTGCAGTGTTATGCCACTGCGGATCTAGGTAACATCGCTTACGAGTCCGCTTCAAAAGAAGGCATGATACTGGACGAGCATGTGATCGTTGAAATCGTGACGCCCGGAACTGGTATTCCTGTTGCGCCGGGCCAAGTTGGCGAAGTTCTCGTGACCACTTTGAACCCGGACTATCCGCTGATCCGTTTTGCGACGGGTGATATGTCCGCCGTCATGGAAGGTGAAAGCCCTTGCGGACGAACCAACCTGCGGATCAAAGGTTGGATGGGCCGCGCAGATCAAACCGCAAAAATCAAAGGCATGTTTGTACGGCCTGAGCAGGTGGCTGCACTAGTGGCACGTCATGACGAGGTGGCCAAAGCACGCGTTGTTGCCAGTCGTGAAGGCGAACAAGATGTGATGACCGTACAGCTTGAAACGCCACGTGCAGATGCGGACAGCTATCAAGAGAGCATCGTGGGACTTCTCAAATTGAAAGGGCGTGTTGAATTGGTTGCCCCGGGATCCTTGCCAAATGATGGCGTCGTGATTGAGGATCAACGCAGCTATGACTAAAGTTTTGTGATCCTTGATGGATCAAAAAGTTGCCTTAATTGAATAAATGACGCCCGCGTGGCCGTGGCGAATTCTGTTTAATATATTGAATTAGAAGCAACTTTACCTGCCCCATTTTTGCCCCAATTCGGCGTTAACCTTCCTTTAACCAACGGAAGAACTCCGATTTGAGCAGAGGCAAAATCAGGCATGCCAGCAACGTATACAGACCAGTTTTGGGTCCTTGACCCGTATGCCCCTCCGCCTGCGGGTACGGCGCTTGCCGTACAGAATTATGATCTCGTAGACCAAGATGATGATGGTGATATCGGTCGTTTTGGCGGTGATACGATCAATGGCGTTGACGTTACACGGGCCTACCCAGGCGACACGGTGACTGTCACCCTTGATGATGGTTCCTCGATGACTGTGACAGGAACGACGTTTTATCTGGCGAACGGGACGCAGGTTTTCACACCCACTGACGGCAGCGTGCTCCAAGATGCTACCTTTTCCAGCTCCGGTTTTGTTACAACAACAGGGGTTCTGGATGTTAGCGAAGACCTCGGTCCTCCTTGCTTAACAAGCGGTACACTCATTCAGACAGATGAAGGACCGCGATTGGTCGAAGACCTTGAGTCCGGTTCGATCTTGTTGGGACCAGAAGGTCAGAGTCAGACGCTGCGTATGGTGCTTAAGACCAGTTTCTGTGCGCGTCAGTTGGGTGAGATTTCAAAGCTTTTGCCGGTTCGGATTGTGGCGGGCGCATTGGGCAATGGTCTGCCAAAGCGAGATCTTTTGGTGTCCCGTCAACACCGGATGCTTTTGAATGCCCCTATGGTCAAACGCATGTTTGGTCACGCGGAAGTTTTGGTGCCTGCCATACGTTTAACTGATCTTCCGGGCATCTACGTTGATCACTCTGTGAAGTCTGTGACTTACTATCATTTGGTTTTTGACCAACACGAGATCATCTATGCGGAAGGTGCAGCGACCGAGAGCCTTTATACAGGACCTGAGGCGCTTCGCAGCGTGCCTGACGACGCGCTGTCTGAGCTGCTGCTTATGTTCCCTGATCTAAAGCGGCGTCCAGAGATGACCGAGCCGGCTTTGCCAATCCCAGAGCGTGCAGAGCAAAAAGAGCTGATTTCTCGTCTAGGCGGTGCAATCTACCCGATTTTGCAGCGTGCCTAACCATCTGCCGTTAAGCATATTTCCAATAAGAAAAGCCGCCCTAAATAGAGCGGCTTTCAAAATCACCAATTGGCGTCAGTAAACCTAACGGCTTAACCCTGACGCGCTTTGAACCGGCGTTGCGTTTTGTTGATCACATAAACGCGGCCCTTACGGCGCACAACACGGCAGTCGCGGTGACGCTGCTTGAGCGAGCGGAGCGAGTTCTTGACCTTCATGGCAATCTCCTCATTTCGCGGCGCGACATGCGCCTGGTTAATCGGGCACCCCTGAATGGGGCAATGAATTCATGGTGGGCGATACTAGGATCGAACTAGTGACCCCTTCGATGTCAACGAAGTGCTCTACCGCTGAGCTAATCGCCCATGAAACCTTTGCGAAGCTGGCCCTTCAAGAAAAAGGGCGCGGAAATCCGCGCTGGTGGAGGGTCTATAAAAGGAGTCGTAGGGGGGATCAAGAGCTTTCGACAAATATCTTTTTTGCGCTATGTTCTAATCTGAATAAGGAGAGCAAATGCCTGCACGCGCTTATATATTGGATCGACCCAAAGAGCTGACCTCTGCCGTTGTATTTGCATCTCCACACAGTGGCAATGACTACCCGGATTGGTTCCTACGCCGCTCTATTTTGAATGCTATGAGTATTCGCAGCAGCGAAGACGCCTTTGTAGACAGGCTTTTTGAAGCAGCGCCGGAATTCGGCGCGCCTATCCTCAAAGCCGGCGCACCGCGCGCCTTTGTGGATTACAACCGAAGTTCAGAAGAATTGGACCCGGCACTGATTGCAGGAGTGAAATGGACCGGGAACAATCCACGGATTGCTTCCGGTTTAGGAGTGATTCCTCGCGTGGTATCCAATGCGCGCCCCATTTATCGGGGCAAACTGCGGATTGATGAAGCGGAAAGCCGCCTGACCAATTATTGGCATCCCTACCACAACGTCCTTAAGTCATTAATCCATGAGGCAGAGGTTGAATTTGGTCGCGCGATCCTGGTGGATTGCCATTCAATGCCTCATGAGGCTCTGGAAAACGTGCGTCTGAAAAACGGAAAGCGGCCAGAGATTGTGCTGGGTGACCGGTTTGGTGCGTCTGCCCATCCTGAAATTGTCGAAGAAATTGAAGCGGCGTTTAAGGCCGTGGGGTTTGTTGTGTCGCGCAACACTCCGTTTGCTGGGGCCTATGTTACGCAACATTATGGTCGCCCCTCACGTCGTCATCACGCGGTGCAGGTTGAGATCGATAGATCGCTCTATATGAACGAAGCGCGGATCGCACCAAATTCCCAATTTGATGATGTTCGACGTGCATTGCGATCCGTCACCGAACAGATCGCCCGTATTGGCCACGCGCCGCAGCGCTTGGCGGCAGAGTAAGTCAGTCACTTATTTGCGTATTGCACGCCCTTTTTGGATGGCATCAGACCCAAAACGCTTGCGGATGGCATCCGTTGCGCGCTCGGCTTTGCGTCGTTTGGCCGCCTGAGGGTCTAGCAAATCCGCGCTGAGGTCGGCAGCGCTCTCGTCCACAATATCGGAAATACCCACGCCAATGAGACGATAGGGACCTTGGTCACCGACTTGGTCCAAAAGTCCGCGGGCCGTTTGGTAGATTGTGTCCGCCATTTGCGTGGCGTCGCGCAGGCTAATCCTGCGAGAGATCAGGGAAAAGTTTGCGCGTTTGAGCTTCAACGTCACAACACGCCCGGCTTTGCCTTTTGCCTTTGCGCGATCCGCGACCTGTTCGCTGAGCCGCCACATATGACCGTCAAGCAGCTCAATGCTGCTCGTGTCTTCAAAGAATGTGGTTTCTTTGCTGATGCTTTTCACCGGTTGCCGCGCTGAGACTTTCCGACGGTCTTGTCCGCGTGCAAGGTGCCAAAGGCGATACCCCATGGAGCCAAATCGTTCGGTGAGTTCTTGCTGATCCCAACGCAGAAGGTCGGAGAAGGTGTGAATACCTGCGCGTTCAAGACCTTCTTGTGCGGCCGGTCCAACGCCCCAGATCATGCGAACCGGTTTGTCGCGCAAGAACGCATCGGTTTCCGCCTTGCCGATAACTGCAAACCCCTGAGGCTTGTCGAGATCCGAGGCCACTTTAGCGAGGAACTTGTTGTGGCTCAGGCCAATGGACCCAGTGACACCGATCTCCTCTTTCATGCGTTTAACAAGTCGCGCCAGCATCACCGCCGGAGGGGCGCCATGCAGTTTGGCAGTTCCGGTGAGGTCCATGAATGCTTCGTCCAGCGAAAGTGGCTCGACTGAGGGCGTAAGCTCATCCATCAATGCGCGGATTTGACGGCTGGTTTCGACATAAACCGACATGCGCGGTTTTACGATCACCGCGTCGGGACACAGCTTGGTTGCCTGAAACATTGGCATTGCCGACCGGACACCCCGAATACGCGCGACATAACAGGCCGTCGAGACCACGCCCCGCCGCCCACCGCCAATAATGACTGGTTTATCCGCCAATTCCGGGTTGTCGCGTTTTTCCACGCTTGCGTAGAAGGCATCGCAATCCATATGCGCTATAGAAAGGTCAAATAGCTCGTCATGACGCACGATGCGCAAGCTGCCACACTCAGGACAGCGGCGCGCATCAGTGACTTCGGACAGGCAATCGCGGCAGAGGGCAGGCATTGGAGTTTCCGGCGATGGGTGAGGTACCCAGCATAGCATTTCGATCAGGTGAGGGCATCCGTTTTCACGGTGCGAAGGTGGCAGTTTTTGTCGGTAGCAAGCTCGTCACCTTATTGCGCGATGAAAAACCTGACATCCCTTGGCCCGGTGCCTGGGATTTGCCCGGAGGTGGGCGCGAGGGAGCGGAAAGTGGTTGGGACTGCGCTGCGCGAGAATGCTTTGAAGAGGTCAGCCTAAAGCTATCGCCCAATGATGCCATTTGGGCGAAATGCTATGAAAGCAAGGGCCTAAATTTCTGGTTCTTCGTCGCGCGGGTCGATGCCAATCGTCAAGAAGAGCTTGTGCTTGGCTCTGAGGGCCAAAGTATCAGGCTCATGGCTGTTGACGACTTCCTATGTGATGCAGACGCGGTGCCGCATTTTCAGAAGCGGTTGGCGGATTGGATCAGCGGTTTGGCCGCTGAGCCTGAACCGAGCTGAGTTCCTGAACGATCGCTTCTGCTGCGGCACGCGGGTTTTCTGAACGCCAGATTGGGCGGCCAACGACAATGTGGTCTGCACCATCTGCGACAGCGCTTGCAGGAGTTGCCACGCGTTTTTGGTCGCCTAGGTCGGCACCCGCTGGACGAACCCCTGGTGTCACGATCAACTTGCCTTCCGCTTCCGGCAATGCGCGGATCAGAGCAGCCTCTTGTGGGCTGGCGATCACACCATCGGCGCCCGCAGCAAAGGCATTGCCTGCGCGTTCTTGTACCAGATTCCGGATTTCACCGTCCTTGATCAGTGCACCATTTAGATCTTCGCGATCCAGAGAGGTCAGAATGGTCACCGCCAAGATTTTCATATCTTTACCGGACGCGCCTTCTTTAGCGGCTTTCACCACATAGGGGTCGCCATGCACGGTCAGGAAATCCAGATCAAATTGAGCCAAGCCACGAACCGCGTTTTCGACCGTTGCGCCGATGTCAAAGAGCTTCATGTCGAGGAAGATCTTTTTGCCGTGTTCGCCTTTGAGCTCATTCGCCAGTGCCAGGCCGCCGCCGGTCAGCATGCCAAGGCCGATCTTATAAAACGACACCGCATCGCCGATCTGTTCGGCCAGTTTCAGACCTTCGATGGCATTGGGCACGTCTAGGGCTACAATCAGGCGGTCGTCAGCTTTTGTCATGGGGCGGCTCCGGCAGGCAAAGGGTGGCAAAGAAACTGGCCCTGTCTAGGCAGCGTAGCACGCAATATCAAGCGTGTTTCAAATGACGTTACCCAGCCAATCGAATGACGCGTTGTTCGCGCAGCCTAGGCATCGCGTGTTTGCTTACTTCTAAAGATTTGCCACGGTGCTCCGGCATGCGCCGCAATTGCCGAATGGCCTCTTTGGCCAAAATACCGTTCACGCTCTGGTGGGATAAAACATGATCTAACCGCACGGTGGATTGGACCTGTATCCGTTCGCCGTGCTCGCCATGTAGGCAAAACGTCCCCACACATTTGTTGTCCCCAAATTTTCGCCGGTCCAGCAGTTCGAGATGTATGACTTTCATGTCGACCTCCGGCCTTCGTCTTAGATGTGTAGAGTTAAGGTGACCCTTACTTGTCTAAACGCGCCGAAATCTCTGGTCGAAACTGGATCGCAAGGTCTTGAATGCTTAAGGTAAAGTCACCAATTTGTGAGTGAGGCCCAAAACGGGGCGTGCCGCAAAGCGGGCGCCATTCCAAATCCGGGCGCTTATAAAAGGAGAGAGACCATGGACTTCAATAAGTTCACGGAGCGGTCGCGTGGATTCGTGCAGGCAGCACAGACCATCGCGATGCGGGAAAACCACCAGCGGGTGATGCCCGAACATATTCTGAAAGCATTGATGGATGATGATCAGGGGCTTGCATCCAATCTGATCAAACGTGCCGGTGGCGCGCCAAGCCGTGTGGTTGAGGCGCTGGACACGGCCATGTCCAAAATTCCTCAGGTATCCGGCGATGCCGGGCAGGCCTATATGGACAATGCAACGGCGAAGGTCCTGACTGAGGCCGAGAAAGTCGCCAAGAAAGCGGGCGACAGTTTTGTTCCGGTGGAACGTATTCTCATGGCGCTGGCCTTGGTGAAGTCCAAGGCACGCGAAGCGTTGGAAGCGGGCGCTGTAAATGCACAGGCTCTAAACGGCGCGATCAATGACATTCGCAAAGGGCGTACTGCGGATACAGCTTCTGCGGAAGAAGGTTACGACGCACTTAAGAAGTATGCTCAGGATCTGACCGAGCGTGCGCGCGAAGGCAAAATCGACCCTATCATTGGACGAGATGATGAAATTCGCCGTGCCATGCAGGTCCTGTCCCGCCGTACAAAAAATAACCCGGTTCTGATTGGTGAACCCGGCGTGGGTAAGACTGCGATTGCAGAAGGCCTTGCGCTGCGCATCGTGAATGGCGACGTGCCGGAATCTCTGCGCAATAAGCAATTGTTGGCGCTTGATATGGGCGCCCTGATTGCGGGCGCGAAGTATCGCGGTGAATTTGAGGAGCGTTTGAAAGCTGTTCTGACTGAAGTCACCGAGGCCGCTGGCGATATTATTCTGTTCATTGACGAGATGCATACGCTGGTTGGCGCGGGTAAAACCGATGGTGCCATGGATGCGGCCAACCTTATCAAGCCAGCCTTGGCGCGGGGTGAGCTGCACTGCGTGGGTGCGACCACGCTGGATGAGTACCGCAAACACGTCGAAAAAGACGCGGCCCTGGCGCGGCGCTTCCAGCCTTTGGTTGTGGAAGAGCCAACTGTTGAGGACACGATCTCGATCCTTCGCGGTATCAAAGAGAAATACGAGCTCCACCACGGGGTACGAATTTCTGACTCCGCTTTGGTCTCAGCGTCTACGTTAAGTCATCGCTATATCACTGACCGGTTCCTGCCGGACAAAGCGATTGATTTGGTGGACGAAGCGGCAAGCCGTCTTCGTATGGAAGTCGACTCTAAACCAGAGGAACTCGACGCATTGGATCGCCAGATCTTGCAACTTCAGATCGAGGCGGAAGCGTTGCGTCTGGAAGATGATGCGGCGTCCAAGGATCGGTTGGAGAAGCTCGAGAAAGATTTGGCTGACCTGCAAGACAAGTCATCAGAGATGACAGCGCAATGGCAGGCTGGCCGCGATAAGCTCGCGTCTGCGCGTGACCTGAAAGAACAGCTCGATCAAGCGCGTGCCGAACTCGACATCGCGAAACGTGATGGCAATCTCGCGAAAGCGGGCGAGCTGAGCTATGGCGTTATACCGGGGCTTGAGAAGCAGCTTGCCGAGGCGGAAGAATCCGAAGGCGACATGACGATTGAGGAAGCGGTGCGTCCAGAGCAAATCGCTCAGGTGGTCGAACGCTGGACAGGTATCCCGACCTCCAAAATGCTGGAAGGGGATCGTGAGAAACTCTTGCGCATGGAAGACCAACTGCACAAACGCGTCATCGGTCAGGGTACTGCGGTGACCGCGGTTGCGAACGCGGTGCGCCGTGCGCGCGCTGGGCTTAATGATGAGAATCGACCACTTGGATCGTTCCTATTCTTGGGGCCAACCGGGGTCGGTAAAACCGAGCTGACCAAAGCGGTCGCCGATTTCCTCTTTGATGATGACAGCGCCATGGTGCGTATTGATATGTCGGAGTTCATGGAGAAACACGCGGTGGCCCGTTTGATCGGCGCGCCTCCGGGCTATGTTGGCTATGACGAGGGTGGTGTGCTGACGGAAGCGGTTCGCCGGCGTCCGTATCAGGTGGTTCTGTTTGACGAAGTCGAAAAGGCGCACCCGGACGTCTTCAACGTGCTGTTGCAGGTTCTTGATGATGGTGTGCTGACGGATGGCCAAGGCCGAACTGTCGACTTCAAACAAACACTGATCATCCTGACGTCGAACCTTGGTGCGCAGGCGCTCAGCCAGCTGCCCGATGGTGCAGATGCGTCTCAGGCCAAACGGGATGTGATGGACGCGGTGCGCGCGCATTTCCGTCCGGAGTTCCTGAACCGTCTGGATGAAACCATCATCTTTGACCGTCTTGGTCGCGAAGACATGGATGGGATTGTGGATATCCAACTTGCCCGCCTTCGCAAGCGCCTTGCCGCGCGTAAGATCGAGATCACCCTGGATGATGCCGCCCGCAAATGGTTGGCGGATGAAGGATATGACCCTGTCTTTGGGGCACGCCCATTGAAACGCGTGATCCAACGCGCGTTGCAGAACCCATTGGCAGAGATGCTGCTTGCAGGTGACGTGAAGGACGGCGAAACGATCCCAGTCAGCGCCAAAGAAGGCGGTTTGATGATCGGAGATCGACTGGGTTCCAGCAACTCACCCAAACCGGATGATGCAGTCGTCCACTAAGGAACTCAAATTGAAGAAACAGGTTGGCCGGGCTTTCGCCCGGCTTTCCTTTGCAACATTTCTCACGAAATTCCCCACCCGGATTGGCAGCAACGTGACTTGCTCGTTGGCGTGATCTCTCCCACAGTGCGTGCATCCAATAGCCAGCCGGGAGCCAGCATTATGTCGATGGAACGCGCCTTTTACGTTGTCGAGTTTTTGGGACTTCTGTTTGTCTGGGTTGTCGGCCTTATGGCCCTAGCTGCGGTTGTGCTTTTTATTATCGACCGCACGCAGACCGGCGATGCGGTGCGCAGGAACTACCCGGTTATTGGGCGGTTTCGGCATATTTTCAGCGAGTTAGGGGAGTTCTTCCGCCAGTATTTCTTTGCAATGGATCGCGAAGAGATGCCGTTTAACCGGGCCCAACGTGACTGGGTCGCACGGGCCGCGCGCGGTAAAAGCAATACGATCTCTTTTGGATCCACGCGAAATATCAACACGGCAGGCACGCCGATTTTTGTGAACGATCCCTATCCGCCACTGGATGATCAGTTCGCTGCGTCCGAACCTTTGCTGATCGGACCAACCGCGAAACAGCCCTATCTAGCGCCATCCTTCTTTAACCTTTCCGGCATGAGCTATGGCGCCCTGTCTCGCCCAGCGGTTCAGGCACTGTCGCGAGGTTGCAAAGAAGCGGGTATTTGGATGAATACCGGGGAAGGGGGCGTGTCGCGGTATCACCTGGAAGGTGGCTGCGACATTGTCTTTCAGATCGGGACGGCAAAATATGGTGTTCGCGATGAGCACGGTGGTTTGAGCGATGACAAGCTCCGAGCCGTCGCCGAGCATGATGAGATCAAAATGTTTGAACTCAAGCTGGCCCAAGGTGCGAAGCCGGGCAAAGGCGGTATCCTTCCCGGCGAAAAAGTAACGGAGGAAATCGCGGCGATACGCGGTATTTCAGTGGGTGAAAGTAGCCTGTCGCCTAACCGGCATCGCGAAATCAGCAATAACGACGAGTTGTTGGATATGATTGCGCATATCCGCGACGTCACCGGGAAGCCAGTTGGCATCAAAATTGTGGTTGGCTCACCGGATCACACGCGTGCTTTGTTTGAAACCATCGCCAAGCGGGGCTCAGACGATGCGCCTGACTTTATAACGATCGATGGGGGCGAGGGCGGCACTGGTGCGGCCCCCATGCCGTTGATGGATCTGGTCGGTATGACCATTAGAGAAGCTTTGCCACGGGTTGCTGATCTGCGCGCAGAGTTTGGATTGACTGACCGAATTCGACTGATCGCCAGCGGTAAACTCGTGAATCCCGGCGATGTCGCTTGGGCTTTGGCCGCTGGTGCAGATTTTGTCGTGTCCGCCCGGGGTTTCATGTTCTCACTTGGCTGCATCCAAGCTTTGAAATGCAGCAAGAACACGTGCCCAACCGGGATCACCACCCATGATCCGCGTTTCCAGAAGGGCTTGGTGCCGGAAAGCAAATATCAGCGGGTGGCACATTACGCGCAAGGTATCATCAAAGAAGTTGAAGTGATCGCGCATTCGGTGGGCGTGAGCGAGCCGCGCAAGCTGCGGCGTCATCATGTGCGTTTGGTGCAAGACACTGGGCGGTCCGAGCGCATGAGCCATATTTACCCTGAGATTGGTTAGAGCGCTCGTCGACAATTGTTACAGCCATCCCACCACATCGTTATGTGATGTGGTTTGGCTTGCTTGGCACGGGTCTCTACATCACTCTTAAGCAAACACGAGTGACCACAGGAGACCCCATGGCCCATCGCTGGAAGAACAAACTAAGCAGAGACGACGTTACCCCATACGGTGCGTTTATGAATCGTCGTCAGGTGATGGCGGGTTTCGCGGGCCTTGGATTGGCGACAATGGCAGGTGGCAAAGCGCAAGCATCAGCGCTTGAGCCCAACAGCTGGGAAGAGATCACCACCTACAACAACTTCTATGAATTCGGCACCGGCAAGGATGATCCTGCTAAGAACGCGCATCGACTGACGACGTCCCCTTGGTCGATCACGATCGACGGCCTGGTGGACCGCCCCGGTGACTATGCGTTTGATGAAATCATGGCGGCGATGACCGTTGAAGAGCGGATCTATCGATTCCGCTGCGTCGAAGCCTGGTCGATGGTTGTCCCGTGGAATGGGTTTGAGCTGAAAGACCTGCTGGATCTGGCTGGGGTTCAAGATGGCGCGAAATACGTAGCGTTTGAAACGCTCTATCGTCCCGAAGAAATGGTCGGCCAAAAGTTCGGCACGCTAGATTGGCCTTATGTTGAGGGTCTGCGTCTGGATGAAGCGATGCACCCGCTTACGCTGATGGCGTCAGGGATCTATGGAAAACCCATGCCGAAACAGAATGGCGCACCGCTGCGATTGGTCGTTCCGTGGAAATACGGCTTTAAGTCGATCAAATCGATTGTGAAAATCACCCTGACTGACAAAGAACCGCCGACCAGCTGGAATAAAGCCAATGGGCGCGAATATGGGTTCTATTCGAATGTGAACCCCGAGGTGGACCACCCGCGCTGGTCTCAGGCGACAGAACGCCAGATCGGTGGCGGAATTTTTGCCAAGCGCATTCCGACATTGATGTTCAATGGCTACGAGGAAGAGGTCGCCGGTCTTTATGACGGCATGGACCTGAAGGAGTTCTATTGAGCCAGCCGGTTCTCATATCTAGGCTGACCTGCCCGCACTGTGGCCACGCTGAAGAGCTGACGATGCCAACCGACATGTGTCAGTTTTTTCATCAATGTGTGGGATGCAATGTGGTCTTGAAACCAGAGCCTGGCGACTGCTGTGTTTTCTGTTCCTATGGCACGGTTCCGTGCCCGCCAATCCAAGATGGCGCTGGTTGCTGCGGAGTAGATTCATGATTGATACTCTCAATAAAAATGTCCGCAAATTACCAGCATGGGTGATCTGTCTGATCGGCGGCCTCTATCCTTTTTGGCTTCTTTGGCTTGCTCTGTCTGGCGACCTGGGTGTCGACCCCGCCAAAGCGATGGAGCATTTGCTAGGAGAGCGTGCGCTGCAAATGCTGATTGCCGGATTGGCGATCACGCCTCTGCGCAACGCCTTTGGCATTAACTTGATCAAATTCCGACGCGCGATTGGTGTTACGGCTTTCTATCTTGTCTTTTCACACTTGCTCGTGTGGCTGGTCCTGGACGTCCAGCTGTTCGACCAGATCTGGGCGGACATCTTGAAGCGACCTTATATTACGATTGGTATGGCGGCCTTTGTGATCATGATCCCGTTGGCGGTGACATCAAACAATTGGTCCGTGCGGAAACTCGGTCGCACGTGGCGCAAACTCCATAAGCTGACTTATGTGATCTGCCTCTTGGGCGGCCTGCATTTTGTAATGCTTGCAAAAGGGTTTCAGTGGGAGCCGGTGCTTTATTTGGGGACAGTGATTGTCTTGCTGCTTATGCGCCTAAAGCTTGCAGGTTTTACCTTTGCTTGGAAACGCGCCTAAACACCTCGGGAAAATAAAGAATCTCGGGTTGGTCGCTCTGAATCAGGGCCTCTCTGATTCACACCCTACTTCAATATTTTGTGGCCGGGCCGTGTAAGGGCACCCAATATAGACCCTGGGGTGTGCCCGACTTTCGAAAACTTCGCGCATCGACATGGCGTTAGCGAGTGTGGATGCCGTTCTGGGATCCAATGAGTGTGATTAAGTTGTTGAATTTAAACGAATTTCACATTTTCTTCAAAAATCTTCGCAAAAAGTCAAAAAAGCTCTTGCGGCTATGGTGAGTTACTCTTAGAACCCCCTT
>NZ_CYTO01000007.1:104943-143342 GCF_001458335.1 Cognatishimia activa | reverse complement strand
ACGAGATCGTTTCCGCACTGGGCGGCAAGGCAGATGCCAAAGCCGTTAAAGCAGCGGTTGAAGCACGGATGAAAGGGTAAGAGACATGCGTAAACTGGCTACTCTTCTTGCCCTGACCGCCGCGACACCTGCATTCGCAGCGTCTGGCCCGTTCTTCTCGCTCGGCAACACCGACTTCGTCGTGCTGCTCGCGTTCCTGCTGTTCATCGCGGTTCTGTTCTACTTCAAAGTGCCAAGCCTTCTGGGCGGCATGCTGGACAAACGCGCTGAAGGCATTCAGTCCGAATTGGACGAAGCCCGCGCGCTGCGTGAAGAAGCCCAGACCATTCTGGCGTCTTACGAGCGCAAGCAGAAAGAAGTTCAGGAACAAGCAGAACGCATCGTTGCGCAAGCGAAAGCGGATGCGCAAGCGGCTGCGGAGCAAGCGAAAGAAGATCTGAAAACATCCATCGCGCGCCGTCTGGCTGCGGCGGAAGATCAGATTGAATCCGCTCAGAACTCTGCCGTGAAAGAAGTGCGCGACCAAGCGATTGTGATCGCTGTGGGTGCTGCTGACGAAGTGATCGCAAAAGGCATGTCCGCTGCGGACGGCAACAAGCTGATCGATGCGGCAATTGCTGAAGTGGAAGCAAAGCTGCACTAAGCGACGCGACATTGAGTTAAGAAAACCCGGTCCAAGTGGCCGGGTTTTTTGTTTTGACGGGTATGGGTGTGGCCCTAACTGCGGCCGATCTCGTGCTGGTAACGTTGCTTGGCCACGATCTCATTGCGTAGGTGCTTGCTCTGATCTGCCAAAGACCGCTCGATATACGACAAGTGGTCTACGACCGCCTTCCGAGACCCCTCTGGGTCCCGCGCTTGCAAAGCGTCATTAATGGTTCTGTGTTGTTGCAGCAGGTCCGAACGAGTGGCGCGTTGCTTAAACAACATGGTTCGGTTGTAGAACACGCCCTCGCGCAGCAGGTCATACATGGACCGCATCATATGGAGCATAATGATATTATGGCTGGCCTCGATGATAGCGAGGTGAAAATCCGCATCCAGCCGTGCTTCATCCGCAGGGTTCCGCTTTGGGTGGGCGGCTTCCATCTTTTCAAAGACCGAGTTGATCACCCGAAGGTCGGTGTCGGACGCATAGGTTGCAGCCCGTTCGGCCGCGAGGCCTTCCATATCTTTGCGGAACGAGATGTAATCAAAAACCGCATCTTCATGCGCGGCAAATAGTTTGACCAAAGCAGGTGCAAACGCATTCCCCAGCACGTCCGCAACAAAAACCCCAGCGCCCGCTTTTGCGGACAATAGCCCGCGCTCTTGAAGCTCTGAGATCGCCTCGCGCAGGCTTGGGCGAGAAACGCCAAGTTTTTCTGCAAGTTCACGTTCAGACGGCAGGCGTTCGCCTGGGCGCAGCACACCCCTTAGGATCAGCAATTCAAGTTGCTTGATGACCGAAGTAGAGAGTTTTTCGGGTGTGATTTTCTGAAACGGCATGGTGTCTCGAACGCTAAAATTTTGGTCAGGTCATTTGACCACGACCAGCCCAAGGCTGCAAGGGTGGTGGAATGTTGGGAGCCGCCTCTTAGGCCTTTGTTAAGTATAATTGGTCAAGTCTGCGTTATGAGAGCTTTGACCATCGCAATGATTGCCATCATCCTCGCTGGCTGTGATTCACCCTCCCCTGAATACCGACACGCTCAGGTGTCACGTCAGGTGGTCGGCGAACACAGCTTTTCGATTTACTTCACGCAATACAAAGCTCAAGCCATCCGGACGAACTTTGCCAAGCGCCCTGATATTCGGGCCATAGCCCGACAAGCCGAGCAGGCGATTGAACGCGCGACGGGTTGCCCTGTGTCAGAGATTTATGGCGACGTTGCTGTCCTGGATGGGGTGCTTGATTGTGGCAAGCCCGTTGTTGCGGGTGAATGGGCGACATGGAAAAGACCGCAGCGGTCGGGTCTGATCTGTGACGGATATAGCCAAATCTCGCGGTGGGGAGATTGGCAGGATATTACGTTGGAGTGTTCGTAGGGATCAGAGTGTCTTTTTCATAAAGACAGAGGCATCACATTCCACATAGTCACCAAACGGTCCGCATTTCACAAACCCGTGCCGTTCATAAAGCTTGTGTGCGGCGGCCAGCACGTCGCCGGTCTCTAAACAAATAAGCGACAGGCCCTGCGCCTTCGCGTCGTCAGTCAATGTGGTCATCAACCGATCTGCAATGCCACTTCCGCGTGCCGACGGGTCGACAAACATGGATTTGATTTCACCATAATTGCCTTTGTTTGCCAGCGCAGCGCAGCCGAGCGTTTTGCCGTCTAGTTTCGCGACGAAGAAGTGAATGCTCTCCACGCAAAGCGCATCAATCTCTAGGTAGTGGCACTCATCTGGGCTGTAGAGTGACTGCATTAATGCATGGCTCTGCTCGAGCAAATTCTTCGCTTCATTGGAGCGAGGGTCGCCGCGGGTGATCTCAATTGCAGTCATCTTTTTTGGCCCTGAAATGTACCTGCCATGTTTCGCAGGGTTTTCGTTTTGGGTCCAGAATTTGATGTGCAGGTCGAAGGTCTGCCTGTGTTTCTCAACCCCAAAACCAAGCCAAAGCTTAGGGTTTAGGCATTTGTAGAACTCCTAGATAGCGCAATATGTTGTGGATAACTCCGCCCTGAACCCCATATTCGGGGGAAAATCGTTGACGACTAGGGATGGAATTCGCAAGCTAAGGATCAAGAAAATATAGGAACCCGCCGTTTGCGCTTTTCCAAACTAAGACTAACGGGCTTTAAAAGCTTTGTAGATCCGACGGACCTGATCATTGCCGACGGGCTGACGGGTGTGGTTGGGCCGAACGGCTGCGGGAAATCCAACCTCCTTGAAGCACTTCGTTGGGTCATGGGTGAAAACCGCCCGACAGCCATGCGGGGCGGCGGTATGGAAGACGTGATCTTCGCCGGTGCCGCCACGCGGCCTGCGCGCAACTTCGCGGAAGTGGCGCTTCACATCGATAACGGCGAACGTTTGGCCCCTGCCGGGTTCAACGAAGACGACAATCTTGAAATCACCCGTCGGATCACGCGTGATGTTGGATCTGCCTACAAGGTGAACACCAAAGACGTCCGCGCCCGCGACGTGCAGATGTTGTTTGCCGATGCGTCCACCGGTGCGCATTCGCCAGCCTTGGTGCGTCAGGGGCAGATTGCCGAACTGATCAACTCCAAGCCCAAAGCGCGGCGTCGTATTCTTGAAGAGGCGGCCGGGATTTCGGGGCTTTATCAGCGCCGCCACGAGGCAGAACTGAAGCTTAAAAACGCAGAAGCCAACCTGACACGTGTTGATGACGTGATTGAACAGCTGGCCAGCCAGCTATCCAGCCTCGCCCGTCAGGCCCGTCAGGCCGCGCGCTACAAAGCCATTGGTGCAGAGCTTCGGCAGTCGGAAGGTATGTTGCTTTACCGTCGCTGGCGCGAAGCGGAAGAGGCGCGGGCCAAGGCGGACGAAGATCTAAGGTCTCGCACCGTAGACGCGGCGCAAGCAGAGTCTGGGGCGCGCCAAGCAGCGAAAACCCGTGAAGCCCAAGACGAGAAGCTCCCGCCGCTGCGCGAAGAAGAAGCGGTTGCAGCGGCGATTATGCAACGGCTTCAGGTTCAACGCGACAGTTTGAAAGATCAGGAAGACCACGCGCGTCAGATCATCGTGACGCTGACCAACCGGATCGAACAGCTGTCCAAAGACATTGAACGCGAAAGCGGTTTGAATCGGGATGCCGGTGAAACGATCCAACAGCTTGAATGGGAGCAGCGAGAGCTCGCCAAGGCTGCGGAAGGCCACGACGAACGCCTAGAAGTGGCGGCATCCGCATCTCGCGAAGCGGCGTCATTGCTGCAAGACCGTGAAAGTGATCTGTCTGAGCTGACAGAAGATGTGGCCCGCTTGGCGGCCCGTCACCAATCGGCACAACGCTTGTTAGACGACACGCAACGCCAGCAGGCGAAAAGCGAAGAGGAAGCCGAGAAGGCTCGTCAGGCAGTAGAAACCAGCAAGGCCGCTTTGGCTAAATCCGAACAGGACTTTGCTAACGCACAAACCTCTGAAGCGGCGGCGGTGAAGCAAGCCGCGGAAGTGGAAGAAGCGCTTAATCAAGCGGAAGACGCGCGCGCTGAAACGCAATCGCGCGAGGCGGACGCGCGTGCAGAGCGTTCGGAAGCGGAAGGTGAACTCAATGCGCTGCGCGCTGAGGTCACGGCGCTTGCGAAACTCGTTGAGCGTGACACAGCGGAAGGTGGTCAGATCTTGGACCGCCTGCAGGTTGAACAGGGCTTTGAAAAAGCGCTGGGTGCGGCGATGGCGGATGATTTGCGTGCGCCGGAAGTGGATGAGGACGGCCCGTCTGGTTGGCATGTGCTGCCGCCATATGACAACGACCAATCGCTGCCTGAGGGGGTTACCTCACTGGTGCAACACGTGTCTGTGCCTGAAGTTCTTGAACGCCGTATGAGCCAGATTGGTTTGGTGGCGACCGAAGACGCGTTGACGATCCAGCCATTGTTGAAACCGGGCCAGCGTTTGGTTTCCTTGGAAGGGGATCTTTGGCGTTGGGATGGATACCGGGCTTGGGCGGAAGACGCGCCAAGTGCCGCGGCACTACGTTTGCAACAGCTCAACCGGCTTGAGGAACTCAAGCAGGAAATGGCACGGGCCACGGCGCGGGCGGATGGTGCGGTTCAAGCTCATGAAGCGCTGCAAGCGCGTCTGACTGATTTGGCCGAGGCAGATCGTCGGGCACGAGAAGCGCGTAAGATCGCAGACCGTGCGGTCGCTGATGCGGCCCGTGCCCTCAGCCGTGCAGAAGCGGATCGTAATCTGGCGGAAGGCAAACTCGAGACGTTGGGGGACGCGGTGCGTCGCCATGAAGAAGAAGCGCTTGAGGCGCGTGGTCGTTACCAAGAAGCAGAACGCGCGATGTCTGCACTTGGGGATCTGGACGCAGCTCGGGCGAAAGTTGAAGACATCAAAATGACCGTCGAAGCCGCGCGGATCACCATGATGTCCAAACGCTCCGCGCATGATGAGTTGCGCCGCGAAGGCGAAGCGCGCTTGGGTCGTAGCCAGCAGGTGACCAAAGAAATCTCCGGTTGGAAACACCGCCTAGAGACGGCCGAGAAACGCAGCGGTGAATTGACCGAGCGCAAAGCGGCCTCTGAGGTTGAACTCGGCGATGCGCAGCTTGCGCCCGATGAGATAGCCGCGAAACGCGACGAACTGACGTCTTCTATCGATACGGCCGAAGCCCGTTGCAAAGCCGCAGCGGATACTTTGGCAGAAGCAGAGACCGCTTTGCGGGACGCCGAAAAAGCGGAACGGGAAGCAGAACGTGCAGCGTCAGAAGCGCGCGAAAGCCGTGCGCGGGCAGAAGCATTGACGGATGCAGCGAAAGAGACCGTTTCCGTTGCAGCAGAACGCATTCGTGACGAGATGGACCAGACGCCAGAAGCCCTGCTTGAAAGCCTAGACGTCGCTCCCGATGATATGCCCGCAAGCCATGCGATCGAAGCAGATGTGAACCGCTTGAAACGCCAGCGTGATGCATTGGGTGCGGTGAACCTGCGCGCCGAAGAAGACAGTCGCGAAGTTCAAGAAGAACACGCGACCTTGGTCACTGAAAAGCAAGACCTAGAAGAGGCCATCCGCACCCTGCGTTCTGGGATCGCCAGCCTGAACTCCGAAGGACGTGAGCGTCTTTTGACGGCCTTTGAGCAAGTGAACAGCAATTTTGCGATGCTCTTTAAGCACCTTTTTGGTGGCGGCGAAGCAAACTTGGTTTTGGTTGAAAGTGAAGACCCGCTTGATGCGGGGCTTGAGATCATGTGTCAGCCACCCGGCAAAAAACTCTCGACGCTTTCGCTCTTGTCAGGTGGTGAACAGACCCTCACCGCGATGGCGTTGATTTTTGCGGTGTTCTTGGCGAACCCTGCTCCGATCTGTGTTCTTGACGAGGTGGACGCGCCGCTCGATGACGCCAACGTCACGCGTTTCTGTGACTTGCTCGATGAGATGTGCCGCCAGACAGACACGCGCTTCCTGATCATCACCCACCACGCGGTAACTATGGCCCGCATGGATCGTTTGTTCGGGGTGACGATGCAAGAACAGGGCGTCAGCCAGCTTGTGAGCGTGGACCTTAAGGCCGCCGAAACTCTGGTTGCGTGAGGGTCGCGCGGCAGATTCGCAACGCTGACAAACAATTAAGAATTCACCTCTAATTCTATTTTCGTCGCGACACTTCGCGGCGGAAGGAGGTGAGATATGTGAATGAAAACTCTTTTAGGAAATGGATGCTGATCGTGGCCCTAGCTGGCTTGATCGTAGCATGCATTCGTCTTTTGATCGGCCTTTAAGTCCGTAAAAAAGAAAGCCCCGCAAAGTAGCAGCTTTGCGGGGCGACTTATTGGTGATCCATGTGAATGACTCAGTTAGGAATTGAGTAGCATTATCCAATCAGTTTAAGCATTCGTAAAGCCCGCGCCAAAAAGATAGTTAAAGACGGTTCAGCAACCGAGGTGTTGGCCACGCATCCGCTGGCAGGCCAAGGCGCTGTTGCTCGCGTTGGACTGCGTCGCGGGTTTTTGCGCCCAAGATGCCGTCCACTTTGCCAACGTCGTATCCACGCCCCTGAAGCTTGCGCTGTAGTTGCTTCATTTGCTGACCGCTCAGCCCAGTATCTGGATTGCCGGTATTGTAGGGCGCTGCGCCCTCTAGCCGGGTTGCGAAATAGGCGGCTGTTGTGACGTAGATAAAGCTTTGGTTCCATTCAAAATAGACGTCAAAATTCGGGTAAGCCAAAAACGCGGGCCCTTTGTGGCCCTGCGGAAGGATTAAGGAGGCAGGCAGATTGGCCAGTTTCCCTTGGCGCGGCTTCACACCCATATTGGCCCATTCGCGCGTCGATTTTTTGGTTGTCAGGCCGGATTGCGACCAATCCATATCTGAAGGCACGGTGACCTCTTGCAGCCAAGGTTGCCCCGCTTTCCAGCCTAAATGCTGCAACATCTTACCGCCGGACATCAGCGCGTCGGTGGCAGAGGTTTTCAGGCTAACGGTGCCATCGCCATCGCCGTCCACGCCATTGATCAGGATATCGCCCGGCAGCATTTGCACCATGCCGATTTCACCTGCCCAAGCGCCGGTGGTTCTGGTTGGAGAGAAATCACCGTTTTCATAAAGCTCCAATGCCGCGAAAACCTGCGGACGGAACAGCTCTGGACGGCGGCAATCATGAGCCAGCGTGACCAGCGAGTTCAGCGTGTTGAAATCCCCTTGGAACCCACCAAAGTCCGTTTCAAAGGCCCAGAATGCGAGAAGAACACCACGGGAGACACCGTAGTTCTTTTCAATCCGCGCAAAGGTGTTCGCGTGCTGCTTACCTTTGGATTTGCCAGTATTGAACCGATTGGAGCTGATCAGTCGCTGAGAGAACTCCAAAAACGGCTTTTGAAATACGCCTTGCGAACGGTCGGCTTTCAACGTGCGTTGGTCTTGAGACACATTGGCAAAGAAGGTGTTCACGGTCTTAGAGCCATGTCCTCGCGCGACCGCTTCCTTTTTCAAATCACCGACGAAGCCAGAGAATGATCCCCCGCATGGCACGTTGGCAAGGGCAGTAGTTGCCGAAAGGCAAATCCCAGCAAGAGTTAAAGCAAAACGCATGATGTCCTCGTAAGCAAAATCAGTTGCGCGCAGACTAATGGCTTTGCGGTCAATCTCAACCGTTAGATCAGTGAAATCATCGCGATGCAGCCCAATAGGATGGCCCAGCTGCGCCAGAGGGTGGAGGCCGCTTGGTCGACCTCATTGCCTCCGATGGTGCGGCGACCAAATTCGTTCACATAAGGGAATTTTTGCATCTCGCCCTCATAAGAACGCGGCCCAGAAAGCGCGATACCCAAAACGCGCGCCATTGCGGCTTCGGGCCAGCCCGCATTTGGGCTGCGGTGCAGGCTTGCGTCATCGCGCAGGGTTTGGCTGAATGAGAATTTACCGCCGCTGAACATGATGAAGGCCGCAGTGATGCGGGCTGGGATCCAATTAATCAGATCGTCAAAGCGGGCGGATGCCCACCCGAAGTCTTCGTATTTCTCGGTGCGATAGCCGATCATGGAGTCCGCTGTATTCACCATTTTGTAGATCAAGAGTCCCGGAAGACCGAGCACTAGAAACCAAAACACCGGCGCAACAACCCCGTCTGACAGGTTCTCGGCGGCACTTTCGATGCCCGCGCGTGCGACTTCTGGTTCCGTCATGTCTTTTGTGTCTCGACCAACAATTCTTGCGACCTCAACGCGTCCTTCCGACAGCGAGCGCCGCAGGGCTTGGCCAACGGCTTGGACGTGCTCGACCAGAGATTTCTGGGCAATCAGGATCGCGCCCACCAGTATGGTCGGAATGGCCCCAAACCATTCGATCAATCCTCCAATCCACCAGCCCGCAACGACCATAGCGACAACGAGCAAGACACCTTTTGGACGCGCGTTCTCTGTGTTGAGCTTTTTGTCCGCCCAGCCAATCGCCTTTCCCATCAGAACCGCCGGATGAGGCACACGGTTCCAGAGCCATTTTGGCTCCCCAAAAACTGCGTCGAGCACCATTGCCAGGAATACAATTGCAGCGGTTTCCATGGGTTAGCCTTTCAATGCGGCTTCAAGCTGGTCCCATCCAGCCTGCGGGGGCAAGCCAAGGCGGAGGTAGGTTTCTGAATAGGGGAAGATGCGGGTCAGGATGTGGTGTTCGCCAAGCCGCGCGCTCCAAGCCTCTGCATCATCGACATTATACAGCCTAAAGAGATCACAGCCGCCTACGGATTCAGCGCCATGACGCGCCAAAAGGGCATCCAAACGCTTCGCATCTTGTGCCAAACGTACGCGGGTTTCTTCTGCCCATTGCAGATCACGCAAAGCGCGTGTGGCCGTTTCCAGCGCAGGCCCGGACACAGCCCATGGCCCGATCATATCTCGCATTTTTGCGATCACATCTGGCGCGGCGATGATGAAACCAAGCCGCAAACCGGCGAGGCCCCAAAATTTGCCGAAGCTTTTCAGCACGACGACGCCGGGTTTTGCTGAATGATCAATCATGGAATGCTCTGGCGTGACATCGCAAAAGCTCTCATCGATGATGGTGACTTTGCTGGTCAGGTCGTCGGAACCCCAGAGCTTGCCTGTCGGATTGTTCGGGTGCACGAGGACACGCACATCCGCCGATGCTGCCTCGCTCCAACCCTGCGCGGCAAAGGCTGCGGCATGTTCATTATAGGTAGGCTTGGGGATGTCGACTTTCTGCGCGTCAAACAGCTGAGGCATCCGCGCGATCAGGCTCGATGCGCCGGGCGCGGCTAAGATGTCTGCTTCATCCGGCACGTTCCAGAAAGAGCGAGCAGCATTAATCAATGCACGCTCCGCCGCCTTGTCAGGCAGAGCAGTCCATGCTTGTTCACTGAACTTTGGCAACGGGTAAGGGTTCGGATTGATCCCGGTGGAAAGATCCAGCCAGTCAGAGCGATCCCCGCCCCAACGCGCGATTGCGGCGTCCAATCCGCCTCCGTGATCTCGTTCCTGCATTGCGTCCTCCTGCCGTCAAATCCTGTTCGCGGAAAACAGGCAGTTTGGCAAGAGGTTTGCGGACAGGCTTACGCGCCGCGACCGTGGGGTTCGTTGTAATTCAGATCCGGGTTCACCGGGATGATCCGATGCGGATTGATGGTTTCGTGACTGAAATGATAGTGGCGCACGATGTGATGCATATTCACGGTCTCTACCACACCCGGCACTTGGTAAAGTTCGCGCGTGTAAGCCCAGAGATTTGGGTAGTCGATGATCCGCTTCTTGTTGCACTTGAAATGCAGGTGATAGACCGGGTCAAAACGAATGAGCGTTGTGAACAAACGCCAATCCGCCTCAGTCAGGGTATTGCCCATCAGATACCGGTTGGTGGACAGTCGGTCTTCAAGCCAATCTAGCGTTTCAAACAATGGGCCGATGGCCGCATCATAGGCCTCTTGCGACGTGGCAAACCCGCATTTGTAAACACCGTTATTGACCGATGAATAAATCCGTGTGTTCACGTCTTCGATGGCATCGCGCTGTGCCTCGGGCCAGAAATCAAGCGTGTTGCCCGTAAGCGCATCAAAGGCCGAGTTGAACATGCGAATGATTTCGGAGCTTTCGTTGGAGACAATCGTCTCGCGTTTCTTGTCCCATAGGATCGGCACTGTCACGCGCCCGCTATAGGTCGCATCGGCGCGGGTGTAGATTTGGTGAGCGAAGTCTGATCCAAACAAGTCGTCCCCATTTGCGCCGCGATCATCCGTTTCAAAGGTCCAGCCATGGCCGAGCATGTCCGGGTGAACAACGGAAACAGAGATGTGGTCGGTCAGACCTTTCAGTGCACGGAAAATCAAAGTGCGATGCGCCCAAGGGCAGGCCAGTGAAACATAAAGGTGGTAACGGCCACTTTCCGCTTCAAAACCGTCTTCGCCACTTGGCCCGGCACTTCCGTCAGACGTAATCCAATTGCGGAATTGCGCCGCCGAACGGACAAATTTCCCGCCGCTTTTCTTGGTGTCATACCACTGATCGACCCATTTGCCGTCCACAAGCAAACCCATGTCGCAACTCCTTCATCCATTGAAGATAACTTAGGACGAATCGCGCGTTTCGGGAATTCCATGATGCGCAGAAGTGTTGCGCATTTGTGCACAGCCATAAGGGTTTAGGATGAGACTCCCTTGACGATTTCTGCTTTTAGGCAGAGGGTTTAGGAAGACGCGGAGATTACTATGTTCCTTCCAAAAGAAGTTCAGGCGGGCCTAGATGCGGCGCGCAAAGCAGAGTTGAAAAAGAAAAACCGTCTTCGGGTGAAGGCGGGAGAAGAGATTTTCAAAGTGCTTCGCTTCCGCGAGGACGGGTTCACTTTGGACGTCCAAGAGGCCCCGCATTTGCGCGGTTTCGTTGATCTCTACGATGGCGCGAAGCATCTCTATCAATGCCTCGTCATTGCTTCTGTCGAAGAAGATGGCGAGATGTTTTACGAGTTCAAACGCGCGACGGCAGCCAGTGATAAGCCAGCGTTAGACTATTTCGTCGAAGACGATTCACCAATTGCCCTCATAACCGATGGGATGACTGACCAGCGCGGCTGACTTTGGCGCGCCAGTCGCGCCGTCAACTGTTCAGATCAGAAAATACGTCCGTCAGGCGGCTTGTCGCCTCGGTAATCCGTGCGCGTTGTGTGCCCATGTTGAACCGCAGGTAAGTTTCGCCACCTGTGCCAAGGTTTTTGCCCGGCGTTGCGGCAATATGCGCCTGTTTGTAGACGCGATCATGGACCTCATCCATCGATAGACCTGTGGCTTCGAAGTTGACCCAGGCGAGGTAGGTTGACTGCATTGGCATGAATTCAACACCTGGCAGCAGGTCCAATGCAGTTTTGAAAATCCGGCAGTTTTCTTCGATGTAAGGCATCAGTTTATCCACCCATGCGGCACCCTCCGGGGTATAAGCCGCTTTGGTCAACTCAACGCCCAAAGCGTTCGGATTGATGTCAAAACTGTTGTAAAACGCCCTAAAGGTGGCGCGTAGTTTTTCGCCTGGTACGATAACGCATCCACAGCGGCCGCCGGCGACATTGAAGGTTTTCGAGGCCGCTGTGGTGATTACCATCCGGTCCAGTAAATCCGGTAAGGCAACCGCCGTGGCAATATGTTTATTACCTGAAAAAACAAGATCATGATGCACCTCGTCGGCAATCAGGATCAGATCGTGTTTCTCGCAGAAAGCACCCAGTTCATTGAGTTCTTCCTGCGACCAAACGCGGCCGGCAGGGTTATGCGGCGTGCTGATCAAAAGGATTCTTTCTTTTCCAGTCATCAGCGCGTCATAGGCGTCAAAATCCATGACATAACGCCCGGCTTCATCCTTGGCTAAAGGCAGCTGGGTGTTGACACGACCGCCGCGCTCGATCTTGGCCTGAAACTCGTGATAAACCGGCGTGAAAGTCGCAATGTGGTCGCCGCGCTCGCTGAAAGCCTGCAGCGCTGTCGCAATTCCATGACCAAGGCCGTAGGTGATGAAGGTCCAGTTCGGATCGACACTCCAGCCATGGCGATTGTCCATCCACCAGTGTACCGCTTCATGAAAGCTCTCTAGTCCGCAGAAGTAGCCGTAGTTGGCTTTTTCGATTAGACCTTGAGTGGCCCGCTGCAAGAAGTCCGGCGCAGCGAAATCCATGTCCGCGATCCACATGGCAATGCCGTCATCCGCCGGCACGCCAAATGCGCGCTCCATCAGGTCCCATTTGGAAGAATTGGTTCCGATCCGGTTGATGACGTGGTCAAAGCTCATGTGATACTCCTGTCAATTAATCTGGCGCACGCTATCTCATTGTCCGCTGGGTGCAAGAGGCGTTGCAGCATCAGCGGTGATGGCTTATGTCAGCGCCATGTTGAAACCGATCCTGATCCACCCCGATCCCCGTTTGAAAAAGCTCTGCGACCCGGTTGCGGACATTAGCGATGAGCTGCGCACTTTGGCGGATGATATGCTGGAAACCATGTATGACGCGCCGGGCATTGGCTTGGCCGCGCCACAGATCGGTGTGTTGCAACGGTTGATCGTGATGGATTGCGTGAAAGACGGCGATCCTGAACCGGTGGTGATGTTTAATCCGGAAATCCTGGCCTCATCTGACGACACAAATGTCTATGAAGAAGGCTGCCTGTCGATCCCAGATCAATTCGCTGATGTGACCCGCCCGAAAGAAGTGCGTGTGGGTTGGATCGATGCGGATGGAAATCCGCAGGAAAAGGATTTCGACGGTCTCTGGGCGACCTGCGTGCAGCACGAAATCGATCACTTGAACGGCAAACTGTTCATTGATTACTTGGGTCCGATGAAGCGTCAGATGATGACACGAAAATCCGCCAAAATGAAACGCGAGCGCAACCGCGCATGACCGTTCGTCCGTGTTTGCCATGGCCTGATAAACGCCTGCGTGTGGCTGCCGAGCCCGTTGATGCGCTGACCGAGGAAGATCGCGAAACGTGGCAGGACCTTATCGATACGATGGAAGCCATGCCCGGCGTTGGCATGGGCGCAAACCAGATTGGTGTGTTGCGTCGGTTGATTGTCGTGGACGCCTCTAGCGAGCGCGGCCAAGCGGTTAAAATGGCCAACCCTGAGATCCTGCACAAATCAATTGAGCTGCGCGAATACGAAGAAGCCAGCCCAAACCTGCCTGGCGTTTCTGCGGTCATCAAACGTCCGCGCGCGGTGACCGTGCGCTATATGGATGAGAATGGTGAAATGGCGGAAAAGGACTTCGTTGGGCTTTGGGCCACGTCCGTCCAGCACCAGATCGATCACATCAATGGCAAACTTTACTTTGATCACCTCAGCCGCATGAAACGCGACATGCTGATCAAGAAGGCGAGGAAGTTGAAATGAAGGTTGTCTTCATGGGCACCCCGGATTTTTCCGTTCCGGTTCTCGACGCGCTGGTGGATGCGGGTCACGAGATCGCTGCGGTCTATTGTCAGCCACCACGCCCTGCGGGTCGCGGAAAAAAGCTGCGCCCAACACCAGTGCACGCGCGCGCGGAAGAACTTGGTTTTGAAGTCCGCCATCCGGTCTCTCTTAAGGGCGCGGACGAGCAAGACGCCTTTGCCGCCCTAAACGCAGATGTCGCCGTGGTTGTCGCTTACGGTTTGCTGTTGCCTCAAGCAATTTTGGATGCGCCAAGACACGGCTGTCTGAACATTCACGCAAGCCTCTTGCCCCGCTGGCGTGGGGCTGCACCCATTCACCGCGCAATTATGGCGGGCGATGCGGAAACCGGTGTTTGCATTATGCAGATGGAAGCGGGGCTGGACACAGGACCGGTCTTGCTGCGTCAAACCACATCTATTGGGGCCGAAGAAACAACCGCGCAGCTCCATGATCATCTCTCGCACATCGGCGCGTCAGCGATTGTGGATGCTTTGGCGGATCTGCCACAGCTGACCGCAGAGGTGCAGCCGGAAGAGGGCGTGACCTATGCGCATAAAATCGACAAAGCGGAAGCGCGGATCGATTGGACAAAGCCTGCGGTCGAGGTGGATCGCCAAATCCGAGGGCTGTCTCCATTCCCCGGCGCGTGGTGTGAGATTGACGGGCAGCGCGTAAAGCTTCTGGGGTCTCGGTTGGCAGAAGGCGCTGGGCAGCCGGGCGAAGTGTTGTCCGACGACCTGATCGTTGCTTGTGGAGAAGGCGCGGTGCAGCTTTCTCGTTTGCAGCGGGCTGGGAAGGGCGCGCAGGACGCAGACGTCTTCTTGCGCGGTCAGCCGATTGCCGTTGGCACGAAGCTAAGCTAATCAGTTTTTTGGCGGGCGCGCTTTGTAGACCGGCAAGCTCCATCCCCAGATCATGGATCCTGCACGCAGCACCCATGTTGCCCCGGCACAGATAAGCAAGACAGCGATGTCTGGCAGCGCGAGGAATGAGGCAATCACTGCGCTGGATGCGCCAGCAAAGGCCGCGGTCGCGTAGATCTCACCCTGTTTGAGTAAGAGTGGGACCTCGTTGCAAACCACATCGCGCATCAGGCCGCCGAAGCAGCCGGTGCAGATTCCCATCAACACAACAATCACTTCATTGTGGCCGAGTTCCATGGCCACCCCGACACCCGCCGTCACGGCAACGGCAAGTGCGATGCTGTCGAGCCAAAGAAGCAAGCGATAGCGGCTTTCCACCAAATGGGCGGTGAAGAAAACGACGAGCGCTGCAGCGCAGGCCAAAAGGATGTAGGCGGGCTGGCCCACCCAGAACACCGGATCACGTCCCAAAAGAAGGTCGCGCAACGTGCCCCCGCCAACAGCTGTGAGGCAGGCAATGAACGCGAAGCCGACGATATCAAGCTGTGCCCTGCTGGCGACCAAAGCCCCAGTCATCGCGAACACGATCACGGACGCGAAATCGAGCAGGGCGACCGCGGTCATTTTGCTTTGCTCGGCTTAAAAGGTTCCATACCAGCGCGGGCCAGCTCATCGGCCTTTTCGTTCTCTGGATGACCCGCATGACCTTTGACCCATTCCCAAGTCACGTCATGGCGGGCTTGGGCCTGATCAAGCCGTTGCCAAAGTTCGACGTTTTTCACGGGCTTTTTGGACGAGGTCCGCCATCCATTGCGTTTCCAACCATGGATCCATCCGGTCACGCCGTTCTTTACATAGGCACTGTCGGTCACAACGGTGATCGTGCTCGCGCGTTCGAGAGTTTCAAGCGCGGAAATGGCGGCCATCAACTCCATCTTGTTGTTGGTGGTCTCAGCTTCACCGCCATTGAGCTCACGCTCTTTCAGGATTGTGTCGCCATCCATAGCGCGGAGCAGAACTCCCCAGCCGCCGGGGCCTGGGTTGCCGGAACATGCTCCGTCGGTATAGGCGAATAGGTGCGGCATGGGCGGGTCCTTTAGATCGTTAGGCGTAAACTGGCGTCATAACGTCAGCTCCAGCGTGCCCGTCTTTTTCCCACATGGCCAATTCATTGCAACCCGGAAATGATCAAGCGCGCTCAAGCGCGAGGCGACCTGCAAGGGCCACAAAGATGGCAGCGAAACTGCGGCTGATCCAGCGCATCGCCCGATCAGATTCCAGTAACAGCGTGCGGGCCTGCGCAGCGAAATAGCCATAGATCAGGAACACTCCAAATGTCATGGCCATGAAAATCCCACCCAACAGGAACATCTCGGCCCGTGCTGTTTCTGGGCTGCCGCTCAGGAAAGGAGGCAAAAGGGCAAGGAAGAACACCGACAGCTTAGGGTTCAAAATGTTGATCAATGCGGCGCGCCGGCAAATGACCCACCCGCTGCCCGCTTTGGTTTCGGCGCGCACGGAGAGGGTGCCGCCCTCTTTCACCGCCTGCCAAGCGAGGTAGAGCAAGTACGCAATGCCTGCGAACTTCAATGTGTTGAACAACAGCGCGCTTGCATGCATGGCCGCGGCAAGCCCTAGAGCCGCCGCAGCGAGTGCGGGAACGATACCAACTGTGCATCCAAGGGCGGACCACGCCGCGGCGCGTTTGCCTTGGCCAAGACCCATGGCGACGGTGAAGACCACGCCGGTTCCTGGAGCGAGAACAACAAACAGTGCGGTCAAAAGAAATTGCAGAGAAATCATCGGGTCATATCCGTTGGGTTTGAAAAGTCAGATAAGCGTAACCCAGCGCGGACATTTTACCAAGAAAAGGCTGATGGTCTTAGTCCCGATAAAAAGAAAAAAGGCCGGAGCGTTTTGCACCGGCCTCTCAGCAGTTATTTACCTGCGGTGTAATCCATCTCTGGCTCACCAGGCATTGGGTCCCGTGGTGGGCGGCCAATGACGTCTTTTAGCCCTTCAAGCTCGATGAAATTATCGGCCTGACGACGAAGTTCGTCTGAAATCATCGGTGGTTGGCTTCGAATGGTGGACACCACAGAAACACGCACACCTTGCCTTTGCAGGCTTTCGACAAGCGGTCGGAAGTCTCCATCCCCAGAGAACAACACGATATGATCAACATGTGGCGCCAGCTCCATGGCGTTGACCGCAAGCTCGATATCCATGTTGCCTTTGACTTTGCGGCGGCCTTGGCTATCGGTGTATTCTTTTGCTGGTTTCGTCACCATGGTGAAGCCGTTGTAATGCAGCCAGTCAACCAATGGACGGATCGGCGAATATTCGTCGTTTTCCAACAATGCGGTGTAGTAAAAGGCGCGTAGCAGTTTGCCGCGGCGCATGAACTCGGTACGAAGGAGCTTGTAGTCGATGTCAAATCCGAGCGACTTTGCGGCCGCGTACAGATTCGAGCCATCAATGAACAGCGCAAGCCGTTCGTCTTTGTAAAACATCCAGTTTCCTTCCAGCAGAAAGCGCGCCAAAATGCCCGTGAGTATGAAAATGGTAAGCGCGCTTGAACAACAAAATTAAAGCAATACAGGCTTGCTGCAAGGGTAACGGTGGCTCAGAAGTGCTAACAATCCGTGATCTTTCGTATAGCGAAATTAAAAAATGAAACAATTCAGTGTTTTAGCCTTTGGCGGAAATGAACCATCGTCCATTGGGTCCGTGAATGAGACGTTAACATTCGCGCTTAAGTCATTGGCCGAAAGGGGGGTGATCATCCATAAGGAGAGTTCACGCTACGTCACTCCGGCCTTTCCCGCCGGCTCGGGGCCGGACTTTATCAATATGGTTGCCCTAACTGATTCGCTGTTTAAGCCATCAGAATTGCTAAAGATTCTGCATGATGTTGAGGAAATCTGTGGTCGTACAAGGCTGCGCCGCTGGGGGGCGCGGACGCTTGATATTGACTTGATCGACTGCGCGGGCTCGGTGTTGCCAAGCGAAGAAGTATACCTAAGGTGGCATCGGCTTCCTCTTGAAAGCCAGACCAAAGAGACGCCGAATGAGCTGATTCTTCCGCATCCGCGCACGCAAGACCGTGCGTTTGTTTTGGTGCCTTTGTGTGAGGTTTTCCCTGATTGGAAGCACCCGGTTTTAGGGCTTACAGCGGAAGAAATGCTCTCGAGGTTGCCTGAAAGCGAGAAAAACCAAGTATTGCGTGTCGAGGAACACTGACTCTTTGCTTGTATCCGCCTGCAATAGGGCCTAAATACTCAGCTTCTGACCCCTTCTTAGCATGGAGAGCCCTGAATGGCCCGCGTGACAGTCGAAGATTGCGTAGACAAGGTTCCGAACCGTTTTGAACTGGTGATGCTTGCTGCACACCGGGCGCGTGAAATTTCCGCCGGTTCTGCTATCACTGTAGAGCGTGACAACGACAAGAACCCTGTGGTGTCCTTGCGTGAGATCGCGGACGAGACACAGACTGCTGACGAACTGCGTGAGCGCCTGATCGAGAGCAACCAGCATCAGATCGAAGTGGACGAGCCTGAAGAAGACAGCATGGCGCTGCTGATGGGTGCGGAAACTGCCGACAAGCCTTCTGACGACGATATGTCCGAAGAAAAGCTTCTGCGCGCGCTGATGGAAGCTCAAGGCCAAGGCTAAATCCGGGTAACACCCTCGGGGATCGAGAAGGCACTGTATGATTCCGGCGGACGATCTGGTCGAACTGGTCAGGGCCTATAACCCCAAAACAAACGAAAAGCTGATCCGCGAGGCCTACGATTTTGGCCTTGCGATGCATGAAGGCCAGTACCGTCACTCGGGTGAGCCTTATTTTTCCCACCCCATCGAAGTCGCGGCGATCCTGACCGAACAGCAGCTAGATGATGCGACCATCATCACCGCTTTGTTGCATGACACGATCGAGGATACAAAAGCCTCATACCAAGAAGTTGCAAAACGTTTTGGTGAAGAAGTGGCGATGCTGGTGGACGGGGTCACCAAGCTGACCAATCTGCAGCTGAGTTCAACAGAGACCAAACAGGCAGAGAACTTCCGCAAACTGTTTATGGCGATGTCCAAGGATCTGCGTGTGATCCTTGTGAAGCTTGCAGACCGTTTGCACAATATGCGCACCATCCGTGCGATGCGCCCTCAGAAACAGGTCGTGAAAGCCCGCGAAACCATGGATATCTATGCGCCGCTTGCGGGGCGCATGGGGATGCAATGGATGCGCGAAGAACTTGAAGACCTCGCCTTTAAGGTTCTCAATCCAGAAGGCCGCGCCTCTATTATGCGCCGCTTCATCACGCTGCAAAAAGAAACAGGCGACGTCATCCAACGCATCACGGATGATATGGAGACTGAGTTTGAAAAAGCGGATGTCGATGCAGAGATCGTGGGTCGCGCCAAAAAACCCTATTCGATCTGGCGGAAAATGCAGGCCAAAGATCAAGGCTTCTCGCGTCTGTCAGATATCTACGGCTTCCGGATTATTACCGCGAACGAAATGGACTGCTACCGCGTGTTGGGGACAATCCACAGTCGTTGGCGCGCGGTGCCTGGGCGATTCAAAGACTATATCAGTCAGCCAAAATCAAACGGCTATCGCTCGATCCATACAACTGTATCTGGACGCGACGGGCGTCGTGTCGAGGTGCAAATCCGTACCCGTCAGATGCACCAGGTTGCTGAGACAGGGGTTGCGGCCCACTGGTCTTATCGGGACGGGGTGAAAGGCGAAAACCCGTTTGCTGTTGATCCGGCGGGTTGGATCCGCTCGCTGACAGAGCAATTTGACACTGAAGAAGATCACGAGGATTTCCTCGAGGCTGTTAAGCTCGAGATGTATCAGGACCAAGTGTTCTGCTTTACACCGAAGGGCGACGTTGTGAAGTTGCCGCGCGGTGCAACGCCAATTGATTTCGCCTATGCCATCCACACGCGCATCGGCAACGCCTGCGTTGGTGCGAAGGTCGACCACATGCGCGTGCCGCTTTGGACCCGTGTGAAGAACGGACAATCGGTCGAGATCATCACCGCTCATGGCCAGATGCCTCAGGCCACATGGCTTGAGATTGCTACGACTGGCAAAGCCAAGTCCGCCATCCGCCGCGCGTTGCGAGAGTTGGATCGCGAGCGTTTTGTGAAGCTTGGTTACGAGCTCGCTCGTGCCGCGTTTGAACATGTCGGCAAAAAGCCCACCGACAGAGTCTTGGATATGGCGGCAACGCAATTGCGGCTCGATGATCGCGATACATTGCTTGCGCGCCTGGGCAGTGCAGAGATTAACGCGACCCAAGTTGTCCAAGCGGTGTTCCCGGAATTGGCACCGGATGACAAAGAAGAAGTCACAGCAGAGCGCGCTGTGATTGGTCTTGAAGAAGGCCAAAGCTTCCAGCGTGCGCCGTGTTGCGACCCTTTGCCCGGCGAACGTATCGTGGGCATTACCCATCGTGGCAAAGGCGTTGTGGTTTGCACCATCGATTGCGAGACACTTACGCAATACGAGAACCAGCCAGAACGTTGGCTTGATCTGCGTTGGCAGGTCGGTAAACACAAAGCAATCCACGGTGCGACCCTTGATCTCACCATCAGCAATGACGCTGGTGTTTTGGGTAGAATCTGCTCACTGATTGGCGAACACAAAGCCAATATCGCGGACCTAGAATTCACCGAACGCAAGCCCGATTTCTTCCGTTTGTTAATCCACGTGGAGCTTCGGGATATCGAACACCTCCACTCGCTGATGCTTGCTTTGCAAGCGGAAGGTGAAGTCGCGGCGATCAAACGTCACAGAGACCCTAGCCGGGCGGCAGTTTTTGCCCCTAAGCAATAAGGAACGACCACATTGGTCTTTAAGCGCCGGGACAGACGAACCATCTTGCAACGGGCGTTGGATTTCCTTTGGCCCCGGGGCGGCTGGACCCGCGCGTTTCGCTATGTGCGTCATCGGCTCCATCGTTTGCCCGGCTCTCCAGAGCGCATTGGGCGTGGTATCTGGGCCGGCGTCTTCACCACGTTCACACCGTTCTTTGGCTTGCACTTCGTCGTCGCGGCGATTGTCGCGCGACTTGTACAGGGCAACATCCTTGCGGCCCTGATCGGCACGTTCTTTGGCAATCCTCTGACCTACGTGCCCATTGGTGTTATCTCTCTAAAAACCGGTCACTTCTTGCTTGGAACAGAGTTTGAGGAAGGCCAAGAAAAAGGTCTCATCGCGAAATTTACCGATGCAGGCTATGACTTGCTCCATAATTTCTGGGCCATTTTTACCGATGCCAGAGTGGACTGGCATGGGCTCGCGATTTTCTGGCGGGAAGTGTTCTATCCCTACCTAATTGGTGGCATCGTGCCCGGCATCGTTGCTGGCACAATTGCCTACTATCTCGCGGTCCCCGTCATCCGGGTCTATCAGAAGCGTCGCGCGAAACGCATTCAGGCGAAGTTTGAAGCGTTGAAAGAAAAGGCCCAGCAAGCAAGCGCGCAAGTGACAGGGCAACCCGTTCAAACCAAATCTGATGCGGATGACGCCTGAGAATCGGGTTTCTTCTTTTCAAATGACCTCCTAGGGTCAGCCCAACACTAATATCTGGAGAATGAAAATGCTGCGTTTGGGAGTGAATATCGACCATGTGGCGACAGTGCGTAACGCGCGCGGCGGGGCTTACCCCGATCCAACACGCGCAGCACTTTTGGCTGAGGCTGCGGGTGCTGACGGCATCACGGCGCACCTGCGCGAGGATCGTCGCCATATCATTGATTCCGATATCGAAAATCTGATGGAGTCTTTGGTGGTTCCTTTGAATTTCGAAATGGCCGCAACCGAAGAAATGCAGGCCATTGCGCTTCGCCATAAGCCTCATGCGGTCTGCATCGTTCCCGAAAAACGCGAGGAAAAGACCACCGAGGGTGGCCTTGACGTCGCCGCTGATGACAATCGCCTTGCGGACTTTATCGCGCCGCTGCGCGAAGCCGGTTGCCGCGTGTCTATGTTCATTGCCGCTGACCAAGCGCAGATCGAAGCGTCTCACCGGATTGGCGCGCCGGTCATAGAGCTCCACACCGGAGCCTATTGTGATTTCCACGCAGAAGGCCGGTTTGAAGAACGTGATGCAGAGCTGGCGCGACTGACTGAAATGGCCGCTTACGCCCATTCGCTTGGCTTAGAAGTTCATGCGGGCCATGGTCTGACCTATGACACCGTGCAGCCTATCGCGGCTTTGCCCTCCGTCATGGAGCTCAACATTGGTCACTTCCTTATGGGTGAGTCTATGTTTGTCGGCATGGAAGCAGCGATCAAAGAGATGCGCCGGCTGATGGATGAGGCGCGTCAAAGCTAAGCCGCCGAATGCGAGGTATCGTCATGTTAAGAACACTTCTCGTTACATTGTCTCTCGCGGGGCCGAGCTTTGCGCAGGACGTCGCTGAGTGTGATTGGCAGGCGCGTGCAGACGCCATTGCCGAGCCGTGGGAAGAGAACACACGCACTTTCGCCAATGGCGACGTGCGACTCGCACTGCTCGACACAATCGAACCAGCTGCTGCCGCTTACCATATCCTTGTTTTGTCGCCCCCTTACGACGAACTTGGCACACGCCAGTGTCGCACCGTTGGTCTGGACGGCGCGGGGTTTTCTGGTATCGGATTTGAAAGCTTGCTTGCGGATTATGACCCAGAGATCGGCCTTATCTTCGGACTTCGCGTACAGTACCTGGATGGCGCTACAAGCGACTTCGTCAAAGGCGATCTCGTTTTCACTCTGAACCAAGCCACTGGCGATATCGAGGCGTTCCTAGAATGATCTTAGGCATCGGCACAGATCTCGCCAATATCGAGCGCATCCAAGGCACGCTGGATCGTTTCGGCGACCGGTTCAAAAACCGTGTCTTCACAGAGATTGAGCAACGCAAAGCAGACCGGCGCAAAGATGTGGCCGGCACCTATGCCAAACGCTGGGCCGCCAAAGAAGCCTGTTCCAAAGCGCTGGGCACAGGCTTGGCCATGGGCATTTCATGGAAAGACATGCATGTGACGAACCTGCGCTCTGGTCAGCCGGTGATGGAGGTGACCGGTTGGGCCAAAGATCGATTGGACGAAATGACTCCAGCAGGCCACAAAGCCGTCATTCACGTGACTTTGACCGACGATCACCCATGGGCACAGGCCTTTGTGATCATCGAAGCCTTGCCAAATGCGCAATCCAATGGGGCTTCCGCTTGACTTCGACCCGCGTGAACCGCATGTAACCTCGGACCCCAATCTCGGCTTCAACTCGGAGAGACCAAATGGCATCAGACGCCAGCACGAAATCAGGCGGTGTGCTTGAGACCATCAAAACAGTCGTCTACGCGCTGCTGATCGCTGGGCTGTTTCGCTCGCTTTTGTTCCAGCCGTTTTGGATTCCGTCAGGCTCCATGAAAGACACGCTGCTGATCGGTGACTTTCTCTTCGTGAACAAATTCGCCTACGGCTACTCCTATGCGTCTTGCCCGTCGATCCCGGCAGTTGGCATTGATGCAAAGAAAATCTGTGCTGTGTTTGATGGGGAAAACAAACGTCTGTTTGGCTCCGAGCCAGAGCGCGGCGATGTTGTGGTGTTCCGTCATCCAGTCACGGGTGCTGATTTCATCAAGCGAGTTGTCGGTCTGCCCGGTGACAAAGTTCAAATGAAGAACGGCGTGCTGCATATCAATGGCACAGCTGTGAAATTGGAACATGGCGGTGTGTTCACCGAAACCATGGCGCCGCAAGGCCCACAAGGCGGTCTGCCACGCTGTGAAAACGGCCCGGTTGGTCAGGGTGGTCAATGTGAAAAGACCCGGTTGATTGAAACCCTGCCGGGCGGGGTAAGCCACTCGATCCTGAACATCGACAATTCCTTTGTTGATAATACGGGCGTGTTCTCTGTGCCGCAGGGCCATTACTTCTTTGTGGGTGATAACCGCGACAACTCCACCGACAGCCGCGTGACCCAAAGCCGCGGCGGCGTTGGCTTTGTTCCATATGAAAACCTGATTGGCCGCGCGGATCGTGTTATGTTCTCCTCAGCGGGGCGTTCCATGTTTGCGTTCTGGACCTGGCGCAGCGATAGATTTTTCAAGGCGATTGAGTGAAACTTTCTTCTGAACTGAAATCACTGCAAGATCGGCTGGGGCATCACTTTGATGCCCCCGAGCTTTTGGTGCGCGCTGTAACCCATTCTTCTATGTCGTCGCCCACGCGGCAGGACAACCAGAGGTTGGAGTTTTTGGGCGACCGGGTACTAGGTCTTGTGATGGCAGAAGCACTCTTATCCGCAGATAAGGGGGCCAGCGAAGGCCAGCTTGCGCCGCGCTTTAATGCACTGGTGCGTAAAGAAACTTGCGCCGATGTGGCCCGTGAAATTGACCTTGGTGCCGCTTTGAAACTGGGTCGCTCAGAAATGCTGTCCGGTGGGCGCCGCAAGCAAGCACTGCTCGGCGACGCGATGGAAGCGGTCATTGCAGCCGTCTATCAAGACGCGGGTTTTGAAACCGCCAAGGCGCTGATCGTGCGCCTTTGGGGGGATCGTATCCACCAGGTGGAAGCGGACGCGCGGGACGCAAAAACCTCTTTGCAAGAATGGGCGCAGGCGCGCCGTCTTGCACCCCCGAAATATGAATTGATGGATCGTTCAGGCCCCGACCATGCACCGGTCTTCACCATTAAGGCCATCCTTGAAAACGGCGCATCTGAAACCGCGACAGCAGGTTCCAAACGCCAGGCCGAACAAGCCGCCGCCAAGGCGCTTTTGATAAGATTGGAGAGCGCATGACCCGCGCAGGATTTGTGGCTCTGATCGGCGAGCCAAACGCCGGTAAATCAACCCTCACCAACCGGATGGTTGGGGCGAAGGTGTCGATTGTGACGCATAAGGTGCAGACCACCCGCGCCCGCATTCGTGGTGTGGCCATCGAAGGTGACAGCCAGATTGTCTTCGTGGACACGCCGGGTCTTTTCCGCCCGCGTCGACGCCTCGACCGCGCCATGGTGGCTGCCGCTTGGGGCGGTGCTGCGGATGCGGATGTGATTGTGTTGATGGTCGAAGCTCATCGCGGCATCACCGAAGGGGTGGAACGCATTCTGGAAGGTCTGGAAGAGATCGGGCAGGGCCGCAAAGTGGCCTTGGCGATCAACAAGATCGACATGGTGAAGTCTGAAAAGCTCTTGGGTTTGGCCGAAGATCTGAACAGCCGCTACAAATTTGTCGAAACCTTCATGATTTCTGCGGAAAAAGGCCATGGGGCCGAAGACCTGCGCGCATGGCTCGCCAAAGAGCTGCCCGAAGGTCCGTGGCTCTATCCAGAAGATCAAATCGCTGATCTGCCCATGCGCATGATCGCCGCCGAAATGACGCGGGAAAAACTCACCCTGCGTCTGCATCAAGAGCTGCCTTACCAGCTCACCGTGGAAACGGAAAAATGGGAAGAACGTAAAGATGGCTCTGCCCGTGTGGATCAAATGATCTACGTGATGCGCGACGGCCATAAAGGCATCGTCTTGGGCAAGAAGGGGGAGACCATCAAAGCGGTGTCCAAAGCGGCACGCGAAGAGCTGACCGAGTTCTTGGGCCGCAAAGTGCACCTCTTCCTGCAAGTGAAAGTGCGCCCGAACTGGCTGGAAGAGTCCGAGCGTTACTCCGAGATGGGCCTTGATTTCAAAGACGGCAACACATGACGCGGCTCACGGCGGAATTCTGGGTGCAGGCCTACCTGACCCGCCTGCGCCTCTATGAAATCCCCGCCTTTGTTGTGGCCCATGGCGACAACACGGCTGGGGCCGTTCTGATCAAACTCAACACGCTTGACGGTCAGGCCGTGGCCTACCAGCGCTCTTTTGACCTCATGAGCGGTGAACGCACATGGGTGGTGCTGTCTGAAGGTCAAGAACAAGACGTCGATGCCGCCCTTACCAAGCAGCGCAGTTTTGATCCGGATCTCTGGGTCGTGGAGGTCGAAGACCGCCAAGGCCGCCACTTGCTCGACGAGCCGGGTCTGAAAGACTGACCTTCAGCTTCTTCTTTGCCAAAATACTCAATTGCGACACCTGCCCCAAACCCCATAGGGTGCGGTCATGGAATGGCGCGACCAAGGCATAATCCTTTCTGCACGCAAACACGGAGAGAACTCCGTGATCCTCGAGGTGTTCACCCCCGAGCATGGCCGCCATGCTGGGGTCGTCCGCGGGGGCACCAGTCGGAAAATGACGCCAATTCTGCAGCCCGGTGGCCAGGTGGATGTGACTTGGAAAGCAAGGCTTGAAGAACATATTGGAAGCTTCACGGTCGAGCCGCTGCGCAGCCGTGCCATGGCGCTTTCTGATCGCTTTGCACTGGCGGGTTTGAATGCGGTGACGTCCTTGCTGAGCTTTTCCTTGCCAGAGCGTGAGGCGCATCTCTCAATCTACGAAATCACCGCGCCATTGTTGGATCTGTTGGGGCAAAACGACATCTGGCCGCTTGCTTATTTGCGCTGGGAAATGGCCTTGCTTGATGATCTGGGCTTTGGTCTCGACCTCACCAGCTGCGCGGTGACCGGACGAAGCGAGGGTCTTGAATTTGTTTCCCCCAAATCCGGCCGCGCTGTGACCCGCGAAGGGGCCGGGGAGTGGGTGGATCGCATGTTGCCGTTGCCCGGCGTAATGATCGGGCAGGGGGCTGATGACGATGCTTCCATTATCGAAGCATTGCGGGTGACGGGCTATTTCTTAGAAGAAAAACTCGCCCCAAGCCTTGGCAACCGACCGCTGCCGGAAGCGCGGGCGCGGTTTTTAGATCTGCTCAGCCGCCGGAGCGGGTGAAAGTCATCGAGTTTCCAGAGTCATTACTCAGCACCAAGACATCACCGGAAACCTCGACCAATGTCATTGCGCCAAGGGCCGCAAAGTAGGCTTGCTCAAGTTTCAGATCGGCACAGGCCCGTTTGGTTGCGCGAATGGGCCCAAGCTCTAGCCATGGATAGGGTGCGGATTGCGACGTGCCGTAGCCGTTGCACGGTGCATTGCCAGACACTTTGCCATCTTCCTCAAAGACAATCGTGACTCGGGATGGGAACGCTTCGTCATCGATGGCCGACAGGGTCCAGGACCCAGCGGCGCCATAACCGGTCAGGGTTTCATCGGGCCCGCATGCGGCGAGTAGCAAAAGAAAAGCAAGTGCTCTCATGTGTCTTCATATAGGGCGAGCACCAAGTCGACCAAAGTCCCAAGGGCTTGGGTATTGTCCTCACCGTCACGGGTCGAGAGCTCCTGCATGCCAAGTAATGCGCCGTAGATGATGCGGGACAGCTCTGGATTAGTAAGGCCGATCTCGCCCAAGAGTTCGTTGAGATAGGCCATGCGCTTCGCGTCAATCCGATCCATCGCCTCTGTAACAGCGTCGTTTTCCCGCGCCCAAGCACGGATGGCAGGTTCTGCGCCGATGCCGCCAAACTCTTCTGGTGCTCCCTGAGTTGCTAAGTCGCTGAGCGCGCGCAGGCGCTTCACAGGATTATCGACCACCGATATTGCAGCAACGATATCGGAATAGGCGCGCTCTTCCCAAAGCGCGAGCATCGCCGATTGAAACTCGGGTACGTCTTTGAAATGCCAATAGAAAGAGCCCTTTGTGGTCTCTAGTCGCCGCGCAAGCGGCTCCGCCTTAAGGGCGACTGGACCCAGCTCGGTCAGTGCTTTGAAGCCCGCCGCCAGCCAGAGTTCCCGTGATAGTCGATTCTTTGCCATGCATTAGGCCTAAGTGTCGTTGTGGATCAGGGCAAGTGTTGATAAACATACGCCAGCGTATGGAGTCAGGGGCGCATCATGAATAAGTGGAACTTAGGGGCATCCGTGCTCATGGCTTTAACTTTCTGTTTGCACGTTTTCGGAGGTGGGCCGGAGATTCACGAGCCCATTCAGGCAAGCGCTTTATCCGATTATTTACGCGCGATGAGTGCGGTTTTATGGCACGCTGTCACGGTCGTCCTGGCCGTTTTTGCAATCGCATACTTGTGGCTGGCCAAACACGAAAACACAGCAATGTCTTTGCAGATGTCGGCAATCCAACTGGGCTTTGCAGCACTATTTCTGTGGTACGGTGAAACGCTGCTTGGCACGGTTTGGCCGATGCCGCAGTGGATTATTTTCATCGTAATCCCAGCGGTTTCCTTGTTTGGACTACCGCAGCGACGTCGTCAGGTCGCTTGAAGACCGTCGCTAAATAAAGAAGGCGTGCACCGATTGGTACACGCCTTCATCAAACATTTTCTCGAGACTTAGCCAAGCAACCGACGTGCAATCACTTGCGCTTGAATTTCCGCGGCCCCTTCGAAGATGTTCAGGATACGCGCATCACACAGGATGCGGCTGATTTCGTATTCCAGCGCGAAGCCGTTGCCGCCATGGACTTGCAAACCGTTGTCCGCAGCGGCCCAAGCAACCCGTGCCCCCAAGAGCTTCGCCATACCTGCTTCCAAGTCGCAGCGTTTGTCGTGATCTTTCTGCCATGCAGAGAAGTATGTCAGCTGACGCGCCACCATGATTTCCACGGCCATCATGGCGAGCTTGCCTGAAACGCGTGGGAACTCGATGAGCGACTTGCCGAACTGCTTACGGTCGATCGCGTATTGCATGGATACGTCCAGCGCCGCCTGCGCCACACCGACAGCGCGCGCAGCTGTTTGGATACGTGCGCTTTCAAACGTCTGCATCAGCTGTTTGAAGCCATTGTTTTCTTCGCCGCCAAGAAGGTTCTCTTCTTTCACTTTGAAGGCGTCAAAGCTGAGCTCGTATTCCTTCATGCCGCGATAGCCGAGCACTTCGATTTCGGTGCCGGTCATGCCCTCAGATGGGAATGGCGCATCAACGGTTCCCGGCTCTTTCTCGGCAATAAACATCGACAGGCCCTTGTGGTTGTCGGTGTTTGGATCGGTCCGTGCGAGCAATGTCATGATGTGGCTGCGGGAGGCGTGGGTGATCCAGGTTTTGTTGCCGGTCACTTCATACCCGTCTTCGGTTTTCACCGCACGGGTGCGCAAGGAGCCAAGGTCAGAACCGGTGTTTGGCTCTGTGAAGACCGCTGTGGAAAGGATCTCGCCACTGGCCAATTTGGGCAGCCATTTCTGTTTCTGCTCTTCGGTGCCACCACAGAGGATCAGCTCGCAGGCGATTTCCGGACGTGTGCCGAGGGAGCCCACACCGATATAACCGCGAGACAGTTCCTCTGTGACAACAACCATTGAAGCTTTGCTCAGACCAAAGCCGCCATATTCTTCTGGCAGCGTCAGACCAAAGACGCCCATTTCCGCGAGGTCTTCGATGACCTCCATCGGGATGAGATCGTCTTTGAGGTGCCATTCATGAGCGTGAGGGATCACTTTGTCGACCGCGTAGCGACGGAACTGCTCGCGGATCATTTCCAGCTCTTCATCAAGACCTGAAGCGCCGACGGTGATGTTCGCGGCTTGCTCTTGCATCAGCTCAACAAGACGGGTGCGTGCCGCTTGGGTGTTGCCGTTTTCGCAAAGGGTCATGACGGCGGGTTCCATCAGAACGCGCATATCGTCCTGAGAAAGACCGATGTCTTGCAGGCGTATGATTTCGCCCTGGCTCATTGGGATGCCGCCATAGATCTGCCAGAGGTATTCGCCAAAAGCGATCTGGTGGATCAATTGTTCGACTTCGCCAAATTTGCCTTCGCCAGACAATTTGTCGGCCCAGGCCTGCATTTGCTTCAGCGCTTCATCATAGGTTGCGAGCCAAGACAATGCATGTGCAGCAACTTGGTTTTCTTCGATCTTGGCACCAGAAATGCGGCCAGAGTCAGTGGTCATGTCGCGCAGCTTGGCCGTGGCTTTTTCAACGATAGCGCCCACTGGTGCGAGTGATGCCTGCGTTAAACCGAGAAGATCTGGTAGAATGGCTGAGTTGGTCATCGAAAGGTCCTGTCCGTCATGGGCCATGAATCACGTCCTTGTTTTGCTGCACTGTGACATAATCCTTTTGCAGTCGCAGCGCAACAAAAATACAAATTTGTGACGTTAGGTGTTTCTAAAATTTCGCGATGGATTTGTTGGCGCTTTGCGCTAAGCGTTTTTCCCGCGCAAGCGAATGAAGCGAAACACCAACATCAAGACCAGCATCAAGACAAACAGTCCCAGCACATCGCCAATAAAGAATGCGAAGTAGTCTAGCGGTGGGCTGCCAAAGGCCAAGTTTGTAAGGACCCCAGTTACAATTGCGGCAAGGATGCCCGCGCCCATGACGCAAACCCAACACGGCTCCGTCTGAGCGCCAGAGCGAATGTCGCAAAAGGCACGTGCTACGAATTCAAAAACCAAGGGCGCGGCGAGGACTGAGATGGCGATGCCTGACAGGCGACTTGGCAGGAACACATTGCTGCCGCCCAGATAAGCATAGGTGATGAAAACGCCGGGCAACAAGGCGATCACAGATCGCCAGCCGAGCAGCCAAGCGGTCAGCACCCTAACACCATGGGGCAAGAACATTAGGCTCGCGCTGCTGTAAAAATCTGCAAAAAACAGATTTTGAACCGGCATAAGCGCTTCAAACGTAAGAAAAAAAGCGAAGAGATACACCGTTGATGCCGCGAGCGTTTCAACGGCCCAGCTTTTCAACTCCAAAATGTGTCCCCTTGCGTTTGGTCAATTTAGACCTGTGGTGAGTGCACCATATAAACGCCGCGGCGGGATGTCGAGCTTTGTGATAGGTATCCCTTGTTTACCAAGGATTTGAGAGCCCTAAAGAAGGTCGGACGAGAGACGTTAGACATCAAACTATGGGATAAAAGGCCGGTTGTGCGTACACCGTGTGGCTGGTTGGAGAGTTCCGTCGCAGCGTAATAAATGTCGCGCTCAACAGGACTTAGCTCTTCTAGTCCCATGGCACGTTCCATGCCAAGAAGTAGTCTTCGTAGTTCAGCAAGTTTGGAAATGTCAGTCATCGTTACCTATACCTCATTATGAGACTTATAGGCCCATGACGTGAAAAAATCATCAACTTTTTAAGCAGAAGTGTAAATTTTTGGCATAGCTTTTGAGGGCTGTGTCTAGCCAAGAATCAACGAGAGTATGTGCTACGTGCTTGGACTTTCGCTGGGATTCGCGACAAGATCACAGACCTCAGCACTTAAGGCTCAATTAAGATTAACAACTTCTTCACGGTTTCCACCTTTGTTACACCAAAAGGAAGGAAGCATCGTGCGCAAGCCAACCAAAAAAGTTGTGGCAAAGTTGGCAAAGCACTCAATCCCGATTGTTGACTATCGCAATTCGGTTTTTGTGTTGTCGCATATGCGCAGCATGTCTACAGCGCTGACCAATGTGCTTAGTTCCCATGAGCGGATTTCTGGATATGGCGAGACGCATGTCAGCTATTCTAGTCCCCATAGTGTCGGTCAGCTGGCGGTCAATTTGATGCTTCGGCGCGCTTGGACACCCACCTGCCGATTTTTATTAGACAAAATTTTGCACAACGAATTGGACGCTTTTCCAGATGCGGGCTTTTACGATGCGCGCGCGGTATTCTTGGTGCGGTCACCAGCGCCTGCCATCGCGTCAGTCGTAAATTTAGCTCAACGAGCACAAGGCTTGTCCCTCGAAACCCACGAAGAAGCCGCCGTTTACTATCGAGATCGTTTAAGACAGTTAAGACGTCATTGGCGGTCCTTCACGCCAGCGCGGCGCTTTGGTTTGACATCAGAAGATCTAGTGACCAACCCGAACAATGCCCTTGCCCGCATTGGAGACTATCTGGGGCTCGTTCCGCCTCTTAGAAATGCGTATCGCAGCCATCCCGCGTCGCGAATTGCCGGAGGGGGGGATCCACTTCGAAGCGGTGCATTAAAGGCGATTGAGCCGCGTAGTTCAGCTATGGATCTTTCGCCAGTTGCAGGAGTTCCCGAGCATCTTTCGGACGAATGCATCACAATTTTTCAAAACCTTAAGAATGAATTTTCAGAAAAATCCTTAGAGCCTGTCGCGAGAGTTAACCATATTTAAAGCCCCCTTTTGAATTCTAGCTGGGAATTCGCCTGAAGGATCTGAAAAGACTATGTTGCTTTCAAAAACATCTTGGTTGCAGTTCGCTGTCTTGCTGTTTGGCTGGGGTCTGATGGACTCAAATGCTCAGGCCGCTGAACGCGCCTTGGGTTTGTACCGTCTGACGGCCGGCGACGTGATTTCTATCGCCCATTCCGGTTTGGACGACGCGATTGAGGCTCGGGTGGACATCGATGGGCATGTGCGGTTGGTTGACTTTGGTGTGATTGCCGTGCGGGGTCTCACACTCTCAGCAGCAGAGACTGCAATTGCGGATGCGATTGAAAGCGCGGGATATTTTGTAGAACCTCGCGTCGATATCGCTTTGATCGACTATGCTCCGATTGTGGTTGCCGGTGATGTGGCAGAGCCTGGGCGCATCGACTTTATTCCCGGAATGTCCATCGAGACCGCAATTGCGATCGCTGGCGGCACACGCACATTTGGGCGGTTACAGTCAGAAATGTCACATCTGCGTTCGGGCCTAGAGGGAACAGCCCGCCAGCGGCAGTTCGACATTGTGTCGCAAAAAGTGGAAATCGCGCGCCTTAAAGCCACGCTGGCAGAAAGTCTTACGCTGGGCCTTTCTGACGAGACGAGCAAGGCGATCGATGGCTTGCCCGAGATAGCCGACCTCGCGAAAGATACGCAACGGTTGTTGAATGCAGATCTGCGGCGTGCCGATGTTTTAATTGCAAACTGGGATCAGGAGATTTCCGCGATCGAAACACAACGCGCGATCTATGCGGATCGGTTGAAAGTGCGCGAGGAAGTCGCTGCATTTGCGCGGTCGGAGCTCGCAATCGCCAAGGATTTGCAAGAAAAGGGTCTGCAAACATCGGCGCGGCTTCTCTCGGTCGAACTGCGAGAGGCGAATGCCCGATCCGATGTGCTAGAGTTGCGGACGGCCCAAGTGGTGGCGGCAACGGCGCAGGCCCAGGCAGAGCGGGAACGGGAAAATTTTCTGACCCAAAGAGAAACGCGTTTGTTGAAAGAGTTGAACGCAGCAAAAGAACAACTGGCGAAAGACGTGGTGGATCTTGCGCGGATCAACGAGCAGCTCGCGCACCTGGATGATCCCATTCTGTCGGCATCGTTTTCCGACCCGACATTCGACATCGTGTTGCGCCTAAATCGCCAAAGTCGAGAGCTGAAGGAAGCGAGTTTGGCGACTGCGGTTATGCCGGGTGATATTGTGTTTATCGAACTGCAGCCCATTGCGTCGGAATAGAGCACATGGCGTATGACTTTCAGAACGACTCCAATTTGACGCAAATGCGTGTCGCTTTGATACATTATTGGCTTGTGGGGATGCGTGGGGGCGAAAAGGTTCTAGAATCTTTGTGCCGCATGTTTCCACAAGCAGACATCTACACACATGTCATTGACCCGAAACGCATTTCATCGGACCTTAATCGGCACCCTATCTATCAGACTCGGGTTGGGCGGCTGCCGTTTGCACGACGGCTATATCAAAAATATCTACCCTTCATGCCGCGTGCTTTGGAAGAGCTGGATCTGTCGCAATATGATCTTGTGATCTCATCTGAAGCGGGGCCCGCGAAAGGGGTGATCGTTCCGCCAGATGCGGCACATCTTTGCTACTGCCATTCGCCGATGCGGTACATCTGGGACCAATACCCGGTTTATAACGCCAATGCTGGTTTTTTGGCGCGTCGCATGTTGCCCCACGTGGCGCACCATATGCGGCAATGGGATGTTAGTTCGGCCTCTCGCGTTGACCGTTTTGTCGCAAATTCGAAGATCGTTTCAGGCCGCATCAAAAAATACTGGCGGCGCGGAAGCAGTATTGTCCACCCACCTGTTGAGGTACAGAAATTTGCACCCTCCGATAATCTGGGTGACTTCTATCTATGGGTGGGAAATCTTGCCCCCTACAAGCGCCCGGACCTCGCTATTGATGCATTCAAACGTCTTGACCGTCCGCTGGTTGTTATCGGAGGGCCAGACAAGACGGCAGCGCGGTTGGCCAAATCTGCGGGCGTTAAAACGACCTTCCTGGGTGAAGCGAAAGAAGACGTCGTGCGTCAGCACATGGCGCGCTGTAAGGCATTGATTTTCCCGGGGGAAGAGGATTTTGGGATTGTTCCAGTAGAAGTCATGGCGTCTGGACGGCCCGTGATCGCATTTGGTCGAGGAGGGGCTTTGGATAGTGTCTTGGATCAAAGGACTGGGCTCTTTTTTTATGATCAATCGGTGCAAGGTCTGATAGACGCAGTAGAACGTTTTGAAAGTTCTCATTTGATGGAAAGCGCGCGGGAGGCTTGTGTGTCGCGAGCCCAGGCGTTTTCTGAACCCTCTTTTCACAAAGGCATTCGCGCCAATTTAGCCGAGTTGGTTTAGTATTCTCCAGTCAACTTGCCCCTGTTGCACAGGCAAAGGCCCCTAAACTAACGGATGTTAAACGCCAATCAGCAACCTTTTGTTCAACCAGACAAGAGGTTCGTGATGCATACTCAGATCTTCGATTTTAATAATCCCAATCGCAGCCCCACCATTTCTTGCGCAGCCGGTGAGACGCTCGAGTTGAAATTCGTTAACCCACCGCCTGATGGAGAACGCGTTTTCACTGTTGGGATGGACACCCAATCGGCCGCATTGGTGGAGGAGGTGGGGTTTGACCGTGTTCTTCTTGACCCGAGTACATTGTCCAGCATTCCGGAGGGGCGCATTTGCAAATACAACCTGTGGCAACGCCGCGGAGGGACTTTGGATTTGGTGGCTGAGGGGCGGCTGATTTTGCGCGGCTCAGTCGCGCCCGAAGAGGTTTCGACCCAACTTATCGCAAATGCAAACTCGCCGCGTCTTTTGGTTGATGGTGATAGCGTTATGCAAAACATTCCCGGTACGCGCGTTTTCTTGGAACAGATGCTGGGCCACAAATTTCGGTTTCCGGAAGGTTATCTTGGAGCGGTGGGCGGCCATTCAGCTCAAGACATTTATCACAGCGCGCCGGATCTTTTGGCCCGCATTGACCCTGGCAAGACTGTGGTGTTGGTCGGTCCCGTGGGCGCAAATCAGACCGCCGCAGACGATGGGTTTGATGAAATTACAACCTACTTAAATGCCCTATATGCGGGTTACCTGTCGGCAGGCGCGATGGTTGTCGCCGTGCCAACTTTGCTGGATGGCATGGGGGTGACGACACAAGACGAAAAGAAATCCGCCCTGGCAGAGTGGGTTTCGGCCTTTGGCTCGGGCGGTTCTGTGTTTTATGATGGGCGCGAATACGTCCTGCCGAAACACGATAATTTCTTCGCTGTTGATGTGTCAGGCTTTGATCGCGATTCCATGAAATCCGATGTGTCCCATCCCAATTCTGCCGGTTCGAAATATCTTGCGGAGGCAATATCTGACACTGTCATGCCCTTGGTTGATGGCGCGGTTTATGACGCCGTCGAAAGCGTTAACTTGATCGAAGTAGGTGCTGATTTCGAGGGACAGCGAGGCGTGACACAGACCGGTGTGACGGGCCAAATTCCAAGCGATTGGGACGTCAACCGCAATGAAGGGAGCGCTGACTGGGTTTGTGGTTTTGACGAAAACGGCGATTTCGAAGTTTCGATCCAAGCGGCCGCGAGTGACAGCACTCTTGTTCTGACAATGCGGGATGTCGAGCTCGATGCGCAGGCCGGAGATGTGGTGAACTTCGTCGTTGAATCAGAGCTTGTCGAAAGCGGTGGTCTGAAAAGCATCGGTGTTTCCGGGCAGGGTACCAGCGTCATGACCTTAGATCCCACTTGGGCCGCCGCGCCTGGGACCTATCATTTGCGTACACGTGATGACGCGTATGACACGGCGCAAGCGGTGCAGGACTTTCAGATCTTTGTACGCGTGGCGGAAGGCGCGACCGTCACAGTGGTGTTCAAACGGGCGGCGGCGTTTTTTGTCGAGTCTGACGGTGCGGTGACACCCTCTGTTAGCCCTTCGACGTTCAGCGGCTGGAATACAGCAATCAACACTGTTGCGCCGGAGGAACTGGCCTATAGCAACGACAACCGCATGGTCACAGCGACACCCGCAATTGCGGGGCTGCGTCATACACGGGGTGCTGATCTGCTGGTGGGTCGCGTCTATTTTGAATGCGCACTGGGCGCAGATGTTCTGGGGGTCGGAATTGGGACTGATGCGGTCACAGCTCTGAGCGGAGGCAGCTTCGGTGTCGAGCGTTGTTTTTGGAGCGGGAGCGTTGTTTTCTTTAGTGGCGGTAATCGCGGCATGGGTGTGTCGCTCGATCAAGGTGATGTGGTGCAAGTCGCTGTTGATGTGGACCTTGACCTGATTTGGATGCGTGTAAATGGAACTGGGGCGTGGAACAACGATGTAAGCGCTGATCCTGTGATGGGCACCGGTGGGCTATCGATTTCTGGTCTGGCTGGCGACTTGTACAGCTATGCGGGTTTGAACGCTGTTTCTGGGGCAGCGGTCACATTGAACGGGTCACTTGCGCAGATGGCTTATGTCGTTCCGACAGGGTTTACGCCAATCGGATGATCCTTTTCTGCGGGGTCCTGGCAAGTCAGACCGCTCATGCCGTGATCCTTAGATTTGTTTGGAATTTGTTAAGCATAACGAGGGCAGACTAACTTCTGTCGTTGCGGCGCTCAGAGACCTTTTTGAACCCAATGGGCCTTGTTATGCAATTTCTCGCTTCGACACCGGTCGCGGCGGTGTTGTTTCTTTTAATGATTTACCTTGGCCCGCATCGCGGGCTTTGGGTGATGTTTATGACGTTGCCCTTCGGAGCCGCTGCAGCCCTGCAGGTGCCAGGTTTCGGCAATGTCATGATGACCGACGCCTGCCTTGTCGCGCTATGGCTTTCTATGTTCGGCAGGGTCAGGACTGCCGAGCTGGTGAGCCAGTTGGTGCCGGGGCATCCCGGTTTCGCACTCTTCGCATTGTTGATTTGGACGACATTGAGCGCTGGATTTAACCCGACTCTTTACGCGCATGGGACAGAGGTTTTTGCCGTGGTTCAAGGCGAGCGCGGTGCGTTGATAGACACCGTGCCGCTGCGGCCCAGCGGTTCAAATGTTGGGCAATTGCTTCGTATGGTTCTGGGTGTCACCGCGTTTGTGGCCGTCTCTGCGATCACCACATCAGCAGGCGCATGGCGTTTGGTTTGGCGTGCCATGTCTGTCGCAACCATTGCTCATATCAGCGTGTCGTTGCTGGACTGGTTTGGGCATGCGCTGGGCTTTCAGGATTTACTGTCGCCGTTCAGATCCGTGTCGCAAGCGGTGCTTTCGGACCAGAATTTTCCCGGTCTGAGGCGGATCATTGGAGGATATACGGAACCGGCAAGCTTTGGGTTGTTTACCATGGGGCTTGTGGGGTTCTGGATGCGCGCGGCGATCAGCAAATGCTGCAGCCGGCATGCTTGGATTTATTTAAGTGTGTTGGTGATCTTGGCACTCCGGTCCACCTCGTCGGCCACGATCCTCAACCTCATTTTGGTTTCCACGCTGTTTTTGCTGTTCAACCATTCCGCCATATTCGCGCGCAGAAGCCGTGTTGTCATATGCATGAGCTTCTTTGCGGCGCTGCCCACGGCCTATGCAATAGTGTCGCTGTATTTAGGTTACTCGCCCATGGGGTCTGATCTGATGGACGCGATGATCTGGGATAAAGCGCGTTCGTCATCTGGTGAGGAAAGGGCGCTTTGGAATGATCAGGCCGTGCGCAACTTCTTCGACACAGGTGGGTTGGGCGCGGGAATTGGTAGCGCCCGAAGCTCTGGATGGGCCTTCGCTGTTTTGTCCAACATAGGCCTGCCGGGATTGCTGCTTTTTGGTTGGTTTTTAAGTGCCCTGTTTTGCACAGTATCTGGTGCCGAAGGGGGCACGCGCTCCAGCGAGATCGCTGCGAGTTGCAGATGGGGATGTTTGGCTTTGCTGCTGCAGTCTTGCCTGACCCGGCCTTATCCGGACCTCGGTGTGTTTTTCTTTGCGATGGCAGGGATTGCGGTTGGGCTGTCTCAAAAGCGTAACCGAAATGCGGAGAGGGCATTATTACGCAGACCACGGGTCTTGATCTAAGATGGGGGCCGCGCATGACAGAAAACGCGATGCCAGCGTCGACGTCGCGCGGGGCATCGCCATGGTGCTTGTCGTCTTTGGGCATGCATTGATCGGCGTTGGTGCGGTTGAGGGAGAACCAAGGTTCGGCCGGTTTCTATTGGTGCTGATTTATTCCAGCCATATGCCGCTTTTTTTTGTCATCTCTGGTGTTTTGTCACGCGGATCGGCGCATTTGACCGCCAGTGAATTGTTGCCGCGGCTCATCCGCCGCATTCTTTGGCCTTACATTCTGTGGGGCGTGGTCATTTTGGCCGTGCATTATTCAATGAGCGGTTACACGAATACGCGGGTCGAGAGTTTTCGACCTTGGAGTATTCTATGGAAACCCCCAGCCGTGATGTGGTTTCTCTATGTGTTGTTCTTCGCGCAGGTCTTTGCTTGGATCGTGTCGAGATTGCCGTACCTTTGGCGCGTTGCTGCAGGACTGATCTTTCTAATCGGGCCATATTTTATGCCGGATGCATTCTTAAATGCGCGCTTTATTGGGCTGTTTTTGTTGGCCCGGTTTCTACACTGTGAACTGGACTGCCGTAAGGTTCAGAGACTTTGGGTTTTGGCAGCGCTGATTGTTTTCATTTTGAGCGGCCCTTTGATTTGGACGCGGGCCTCTGATCCCTTGTCCGGCTACCCGGCGGGGACTTTGGAATTCATACCGATGCTGTTCGCAGGGCCGGTTTTGATCTTTGCATTGGCGCAGAGATTTGTAGTGATGTCGGTCTTGGAAACGATAGGCCGGAACAGTATGGCGATCTTTGTGACCCATATTTTTTTTACGGCGGGCACGCGTATGGTTTTGACTGCTCATGGTGTCGATAGCCAAGCGCTTTTGGTGGT
>NZ_CYTO01000007.1:0-104818 GCF_001458335.1 Cognatishimia activa | reverse complement strand
CCTGCCAGCGTATTGCGCCGAGGCAAGCAACCGCCGCAAGTAACATGGAGATGGGCGCGTAGGTGAGGATCTTTATGCCGTCGTTGATTTGCGTCTGGTCGATCATCCCGAAACTTAGAGCTGCAGCGCAGGTTGCTAACATCAGAATGGTAACTGATTTTTGAAATGGGCGCCGCAGTTCAATGGGGAACACAACGCTATTTGACCGCATCAAACGGATGGCCGCTATGGTGGTGGCTAATCCAACCAACGCTTGACCAACTGAGAGAGTAAAAAGCCCAAACGGCGCGAGAGTTGCGGTTACAACGATAAGCGCGACCGTCCAAATCGTGTTGTGCCGCAAGGCGCTGAGGTTCAGGTCGTGCGCTGCAAATAGGGGTTCTAAAACGCGCTGCCCAGATAGGGCCAAGCCCCTTAGGCAGAGGGCGTAAAATGCTGGGATGGCCAAGCCGTATGACGGATCGAAAAGCGCGCGAATATGGGTGGGTCCAAAGACTATCGACAACACAGCCATGATCCCTGCAGCGACAAAATTTGCGCTGAGGAAGTCCGTTGCCAAGCTGCCCGTCGGCTGATGGTTTCGGACCTGACGTGCGAAACTCTTCAGTGCCATATTGCGCAAGGGCAAAGCGACCACATCAATGGCAGCATTCGCAAGCCGATTGGCGATGCGGTAGAGACCTGACTCTGATGTGGAAAAGAAGAAGGCAAGTAAGAGATCGGTGCCAAAATTTGCGAAGAATTCAAGCAGCCGGGTTCCGTAAAGGCCTCGCGAAAATTTGGCAGCTTCACGCAGGATCAGCCAATCCATCCTCCAGTTTGGGATGTATCGATTGGCGCCACAGAACGTAATAAGCCCAAGCCCGACACGACAGGCGCGATAGGCCAGCAATGCGTAGATGCTCGGCCACAAAAGAAGTAAGGTAATGCCTGCCGCTAAACCCCCAAGGTTGCTGAATGTGAGGCAATTGAAATAGGCCCGCATCCGTTCTTGGCGCGTTAGGCAAGCGGAAGCCCAGGCGATCACGGCCGCGCCGGGTTGTAGCAGGCCAAGCCCGATCATTGGTGCGGCGAGGTCAGGAGACTGGAATACCATTGCCAGCCAAGGCGCGGCGATAACCATTGTCCCTCCTGACAAAGCGCCTATTCCCAAGATGACCCAAAACATACTCGACTGCACCGCTACATCATCGCGTTCAGAGCGCACCACATAGTGATAGAAACCGGAATGCATCATGGTTGTCGCCAGCTCGACGAAAACCATCGCAAGCATGAAGGTTCCATAATCTGAAAGCGGCAAGAAGCGCGCTGCGAGCAACATGATCACAAAGGATGCGACTTGTTGCGACCCAGCACCAAGCATGGCGAGCATGGCGATTGAAAGCGGTCGCTGCCGGCTATGGGCTTGGCTATCCTCGCGCACGCGGAGAAATCCTTTTTCGTAAAGAGATTGTTAAAACTTCCTGAGATATCCCATCAAATTGTAAACAAAACCTTCACTCCGGCTGTCGCAAATGGCGTTCGATGGCTTGGTCGCTGGGTGATCTTAGGCATTTGATTTGACTGTTATTGGAAGCGCAGGAAACCAAGGGAACGTACGTTCGCGATCAGAGGTCGCCGAACGGGATGAGTGGCGTTCCTATGCGGACATTGAGGGGGGCGAAGCGCGGGATGTGTTTTTGTCTCTTTGGCGACGCAAGTGGCATATCTTGGCTTGCGGGTTCTTCCTGGGGCTCGCCATGTTCTCGATTTCGGCGCGTCAGACCGAACTGTATACCGCTGAAGCCACGATGATCCTTGATCCGCGTACCCATCATTTCGTGGCGGCGCAATCGCGCGTTGTGGAGGATTTAGAGCTTTCGAATGCGGTGGTTGAAAGTGCAGTCGCGGTGCTGCGGGCCAAGCAAACGATGCAGTCTGTTGTTGACGTGATTGGGCTCGATGCGTTTGAAAATACTTGGTTTGAAGGTCGTTCCTACGGCGTAGCGGGTGCGCTGCTAGATCGTGGGAAAGCGCTGATATCCTCGGACAGGCGGCTCGACGATGTGACAGTGGTCACATCAGATACGCTACGACAACGTCACGTGGTCGTCTCATTGCTGCAAGGCACGCATGTCGAGCGTTTGGGGAAATCCTATGTGATCCGGCTATCTGTCACGACGGCGGATCCGGTGATCTCAGCACACGTCGCGAACCAACTTTTGGCAGAGTATATTGATCGTGACGTGAGGCAGCGACGGCAGGTTGCCGAGGCGGCGGCAGGGTGGTTGATAACTCAGGTAGAGCAGCGTCGTGCCGAGCTGTTGGCACAAGAAGCAGAGATTCAGAGATTTCAGCGCGCTTGGCTCGCGGCGGATGGCCGGACCGACGCTGTGCTTGAGCAACAGGTTGCCGAACTGAACCGAGAGCAGGCTATTGTGCGTGCCGAGACAGTTGCCGAAGCGGCACGTCTAAAGCGTTTAGAAGAAACGCTTCTGGAAGGCGGTGCAATTGCGGTGGCGGAGACCCAAAATTCGGCTCTTTTCTTAGATCTACGCGCACGCTCTCAGGCCTTAAAAAACGATGCGGAGCGTTTAGCAATCAGCGCGGGAGAGAACCACCCGGACCGCCTGAAACTACTGACCGATCTCAAACTAGTTGCGCAAGATATGTCGGCTGAGGTCGGGCATTTGATCGAGTCGCATCGGGCAGAAGTGGCTGTGCTGGTTGAGCGGGAAGCAAGTTTGGCACGGGATATCGATGCGCTTGAAGTGCTGCGTGTTGATGCAGCGCAGTCGAGGTTAGAACTCAGTCAGTTGGAAGCTGAGCGAGACATTGTGAAAGCAAACTATGTGGAGTTGTCCTCGCGTCTAAACACGGTGCAGGCACAGGCAGACATCCAACGGGCTAAAGCGCGCGTCTTGACCGCTGCGCAGATGCCAACGGGCCCGTCTGCCCCGAGGCCCAAACTGATTGGGTTCTTTGGGCTTTGTATCGGCACCAGCTTGGGTTTTATATTGGTTCTGGCGTTCGAGGCGATGGGCTCAGGTTTTAATGCGTCACGCGAGTTAGAGCGGGTGACCGGTGCTCCGGTGTTGGCGCATTTACCGGCGTTGCCGACAAGGGCAATGCTCGGAGATGTTTTTTGGGACCGAGACGGTCGAAATCGTCTGCTCAAGGACAGGTTGCGACGCCTTTGCATCAGGTTGGGTGCCAGCTCGGATGGCGGATGTCATACCGTACTTTTATGCGGCTTTCATGCAGGGTCTGTTCGCAATGAAGTGAACCTTGCGATCTCGGATTTGCTGCAATCAGAGAACCTGCGCGTTTGCATTCTGGAGATCGACGGAATTGAAGAGGCACCATTACGCCCGGAGAGGGTTTGGCTGAACGACACGGCAGAATTCGCAACCCATGACCGCTTGGACTTAGCAGGCGAAGACAAGACTGCGCCTCCCATTGACCAGCGGATCAGAGCTTTGAAAGAAGAGCATGATGTCTTGTTGGTTGTTGCCTCAGATCTGACGAAGGTGATCGCTGCTTGGATCGACGAGATCGACGAGGTGGTCTTGACTGTTCAGTATCGCCGAACCCATCGCAGAGCTCTGATTCACGTTCTGGATACGCTTGCGGAAATCGGGCCCATGCCGATCAGTTTTCTATTTTCTGCGGTGCCTGAAAGGTTCGATCCCGGGTACTAAAAATTTGCGAAATTTTGACCGGCTTAATCGAAATTTAACGGCCCTAAAGTCAGATCAATTTTAGCAAAATACTAAAGAAATCAAACGTTCTGCGGATCTGTCCGCGCAACGCTTTGTGCGCCTTTTCCGGCGTGCAGAGCGAGGCGTTTTGTTTGGTTCATTTTGCCTTTTTGAAGCGGTGTAATTTTCAAGGAGAAAAAAAGATGACTGATCTCTATTTGGCGGCAGAGACTGTTGAGACTGAGCGTTCGGATCCTTGTCTGTATGAGGGGCAGTACATAACCCGTTTTAAGCGTTTCTTTGATGTCACTCTTGTTCTGTTGACACTGCCGGTGATCGTGCCTGTGGTTTTCGTGCTCTGGACCGTCGTCCGATTGGATGGAGGGCCGGGTTTTTTTCTACATCAGCGAATTGGGCTGAAGGGGCGTCCGTTTCAATGTCTGAAAATCCGATCCATGAACCCGGGCGCGCCAGAACAATTGGGGGCTATCCTATCAAATGATCCAGCGCTGCAGTCGCAATGGCGCACGAAAAGAAAACTTGAGAACGACCCAAGGATCACTCGGATTGGTCGGTTCTTGCGGCAAACCAGTTTGGATGAGCTGCCACAGCTTTGGAATGTTCTTCGCGGGGAAATGAGCCTTGTTGGACCGCGCCCGGTGCCACTTGACGAGCTCGCAAACTACGCGTCGAGCCGGCAAATCTATGAGGCGATGCGTCCAGGTATTACCGGACTTTGGCAAATCTCTGGGCGGAATTCAGTGAGCTATCAAGAGCGCATTCAATTGGATGCGCGGTATTTAGAAATCCGTTCGTTGAAGGTCGATGTGATGATCTTGTGGCGCACTTTGCGGCTGGTTGTTCAGCCGAATGGCATTTGAGTCTTTTGGAAATGGAGAAACGTCTATGCGCATAGCCATCGCGATTTGTTCTGTGGGCCGCCCTGAAATCTTGCGACATACATTAAGGGTCCTTGAGCGTCAGACGACGTGTCCAAGTGATGTGTTGTTGGTGGTGTGCAACGAAAGCGATCTGCCAGATTTTGATTTTGAGGGGTGCTCGCTCAAAATCTCTGTTCGCTACAGTGCCAAGGGGCTGACCCGGCAACGGAACGCCGCGCTCGACGCGTTGAAGGAAAGAAGTGATTTTATTTTTTTCATGGATGATGACTACTTGCCCTCAAAGACCGCGCTTGATGCAATTCAAAACGTGTTTCGGACCAATCCAGACGTCGTAGGGATCACCGGTAAGCTGCTGGCGGATGGTATAACACACGGCGGGATCGATCGGCCGGTGGCAGAAGAAATGCTATTGGCCCATGAACGCTCTGAAATTCTTGGGTCAGCACCTTCGCATGGAGTGGCCGTCGCCAGTCTCTACGGTTGTAATATGGCGCTTCGGTGCGCGGCGATTGGTGATACTCGGTTTGATGAAAATCTGCCGCTTTATGGATGGCAGGAAGATGTGGATTTCTCCATGCGGTTGCCTGGCAAGAAGCTTCAAAGCGACAGGCTCGTCGGCGTTCATTTGGGGACGCCTTTGGGCAGAGAGACGTCAGGTGTTCGGCTGGGTTACAGTCAAGTTGTGAATGTTTGGTACCTTTGGAAGAAAGGATCGCTGCGCACGAGTTATGGGCTGCGGCTGGTGGCGAAAAATGTTCTGGCTAACTTGATCAAGTCCTTTGGTTCAGAACCATGGATTGATCGAAAGGCGCGGGCTTATGGGAATTGGCGTGGGTTTGCAGATATTGGTTTCGGAAGGGCACACCCGACGCGCGTGCAACGATTTGCCGTAAAATCGCCTAAATTTTAAGCTTTGGCTAATCCGAAAGGGATATATCCCAACCAAATGTACTTGAGTATGACCGGATGATCAGAGGAAGCGTTGAAAATTTAGGCAAAACTCGAGATAGAGACAGAAACGAAATCGCGTCAACTAGGTGTTACGGTCTAAAGCGTACAAAGTTTTTGAAAAAAATGTTAGAAGTCTGCTCAAAAGGTAAGGTTTTATGAATAGAAAAGTCACAAAAGCGATTTTCCCAGTTGCCGGAATGGGAACTCGGTTCCTGCCTGCAACAAAATCGGTTCCGAAGGAAATTATGACTTTGGTGGATCGGCCACTGATCCAATACGCGATTGATGAGGCGCGCGCGGCAGGTATTACGGAATTCATCTTCGTGACGTCACGCGGCAAAGGGGCTCTTGAGGATTATTTTGATCACGCACCGCAACTGGAGGCGAGCCTTGAAGCCAAAGGCAAAACAGCTCTTTGAATAGCCCCTAGTTTCCTAGACGCCTTCTTGTTTGTCGTTTAACTGTCTGTTTTCAAAATCGACGGGCGACAGCATCCCGTTTCTGGCATGTTTTCTTTTCGGGTTGTAGAACATTTCGATGTAGTCGAAGATGTCTTGTCGCGCGATTTCGCGGGTTTTGTAGGTTTTTCTTCGAATACGTTCACGTTTCAACAAATTGAAGAAGCTTTCGGCAACCGCATTGTCGTGACAATTTCCGCGCCGGCTCATGGAATGAACGATGTGATGGTCGCGTAAAAATGACGCCCAATCCCTGCTTGTGAATTGTGATCCTTGATCGGTGTGGACAAGTAATCCAGCAGAGGGCTTGCGCCGCCATAGCGCCGTTATTAGGGCCTTGATGACTAAATCAGTTGGTTGTCTTGACTGTGTCGCCCAGCCGACGACGCGTCGCGAAAACAAATCAATGACGACGGCCAGATAAAGCCAGCCCTCACGGGTTCTGATGTATGTAATATCAGCTACCCAGACGCGATTAGGCGCATCGACATCGAACTGGCGATCCAGCGTGTTGTCGACAACAACAGATGGTTTGCCACCGTGATTGCTTGGCTTGGCTTTGTATCCGATTTGGGCGCGAATGCCCGCCAATCTTGCAAGTCTGGCCACGCGGTTCTCAGACACGCTTTCACCCATATCGATGAGATCGTCGTGGATTTTGCGATAGCCATAAATTTTACCGCTGTCCTGCCAGGCCTTCTCGATCAGCTTGGTTTGGCGCCGATCTTCCATCGCACGCAGGCTTAACGGATTTTTAATCCATGCGTAAAACCCGCTGAAATGAACGCCCAAAACACGGCACATCGTCCGAATTGTGAATTGCGCCCTATGCTCCAAGATAAAACCGTACTTCACTTTGCATTCTTCGCGAAGTACGTGGCGGCCTTTTTTAGGATGTCACGTTCCTCCGTCACACGCGCCAGTTCTCTCTTAAGCCTGCGAACTTCGGCATCAGAATCCGATGACGGATTAATCTTCGCCGGAAACTTCTTCATCCATTGATACAGCGAGTGTGTACTAACACCTAAACGCTCAGAAACTTCCCGAACAGCATATCCCCGAACGGTAATTTGATGCACCGCATCGCGCTTAAACTCATCGCTAAAATTTGGCTTCCCCATAGTGACCTCCTGTCCTCAAAATTAGGGCAGAAGGCGTCTACAATTCTAGGGGCTATTCACTTCTTAAAACTCTTAAGGACACCAACATGGAGTCGGGAGCGGTCGCCTATGTGCGTCAGCACAAAGCTAAAGGTTTGGGGCACGCTGTCTGGTGCGCACGTCGCTTGATTGGTGACGAGCCTGTTGCTGTCCTTTTGCCTGACGATGTGATTGCAGCGGAAACTCCATGCCTTCAACAGATGGTCGAAGCCTATGAGGAAACCGGCGGTAACATGGTAGCTGCAATGGAAGTGCCTGTTGCTAAAGCGTCCTCCTATGGTATTCTGGACGTAAAAGAAGATCACGGTTCAATGGTGTCTGTGAAAGGTATGGTTGAAAAACCAGCCGAAGGTACCGCACCGTCAAATTTGGCGGTTATTGGTCGGTATATTCTTTCCCCAAATGTTTTGGACAATTTAGACACAACACAAGCTGGGGCGGGTGGCGAAATTCAATTGACCGACGCAATCGCGAAGCAAATTAACTCTAGCGAAGGCGTCTATGGCTACCGTTTCCGTGGTCAGCGTTTTGATTGTGGGTCAAAGGCTGGATTCCTACAGGCAACTGTATCGTTTGGGCTTGCGCGTGACGATCTGCGGGATGAGCTTTCTCAGTACTTGCAAGAGATCGCTTTGACACAACAGGCTGCCGAATAACGGGCAGCTCCTGTTGATTGCAGTTTGCGAACCATCAAAAGCCCGTTCGCGTCCTCGGACGCGACGGGACATGCTATAATGAATGTGACCCCCTTTTAAAATTTGTCTTGTTGAGGGATAAGTCCAGCCCATGGCAAAGGCAAAGAAATCCAAAGCTCCAACAGTGCTTGAACGCATCGAATATGGCATCATTCGCATCATTCTGTCGGTGATCCATGCGATGCCTTATCGTGTACGCATTGCTGCTATGGGGCGGGTGATGCAGCATGTGATCGCGCCGCTTGCTGGGTATAGTCGCCGTGTGCAGGAAAACCTTGAACTGGTCGTTCCAGAAATCCCTGAAGCGCAGCGCAAGGCACTGGTCGGACGCACGTCAAACAATATTGGCCGGACCTTGGCTGAATTATTCTCACCAAATGACTTTGCTCCGAGAGCGCGTCAAATTGAACTTAGCGGACCCGGAGTCGCTGCGATTGATGAAGCGCGCGTGTCGGGCAAATCAATCATTTTTGTCTCTGGCCATTTTGGGAACTACGATGTCATCCGGGCGGCTTTGATTGCGCGAGGCTTGGATGTTGGCGGTCTCTACCGCCGTATGAACAATCCATTGTTCCACGACTATTACGTGAACAACATTTCCACCATCGGCACACCACTTTTTGAACGAGGACGCAAAGGGTTGGGCCAGATGCTGCGCCACCTCAAAAAGGGCGGCTCTTTGGCGGCTTTGATCGACGTACGCGCTGGCTCTGGCGAAGAGCTGAGGTTCTTTGGACATCCGGCGTGGACTGCAGTGTCTATGGCGGAGATGGCTGAGAAATATGATGCTTTGTTGGTGCCGTGTTTCGCCGTGCGTCAAGAAGATGGTATTTCCTTTGAGGCGATTATTGAAGAGCCGATCCCGTCTGGAACGCCCGAAGCGATGACTCAGGCCTATAACGATATTCTGGAGCGTCATGTGCGCGAGAATATGGATCAGTGGTTCTGGTTTCACCGCCGCTGGAAGCCAATCCATAATGCCAAAACGCCTTAACACGCGATTTGACGTCTCACATGGCTCGACAGCTGCCAACATCGCAGGTAAGCGGAAAGCGCGATTGGGAGTGAATGGGTCGGGCAATTGGCGGACGGATCAATGATATTGCGAGCTTATTTGGGGCTGACCCGAATACTGCAGCCGGTCTACCGTTTCGCAGTCATGCGACGTCTCAAATCGGGTAAGGAACATGCGACTCGTTATCCCGAACGATTTGGCATTGCCACTCAAGAGCGACCAGAAGGCAAACTGATTTGGATGCACGCTGCTAGTGTTGGCGAAACCCAGTCTTTGCTTGGCCTGATCCCTGCATTGCTTGCGGAGCGCGAGGACCTCACCATCCTGGTGACAAGCGGCACCGTCACCTCCGCGGAGTTGATGGATCGAGACCTGCCACCCGGTGCGATTCACCAGTTCGCGCCGGTCGATACAGTGCGGTCAACGCGACGCTTTTTGGACCATTGGCAACCGGACATGGCAATTTGGGTCGAGAGTGAGATCTGGCCGCGCATGCTGGTGGAAACCAAGAAACGCAACATCCCGATGATGCTTCTGAACGCAAGGGTTTCTGGACAAACTCTGAACCGATGGCGCATGGCACGTAAAGCCGCGGTGCGATTGTTTGAAATGTTCGACCAAATCTTGGTCCAGGATCAGGCGACCGATGATCTTCTGCAAAGCATTGGGGTCAAAAAAGACCGGCGTATGCTGACAGGGTCCCTGAAATCAGAACTCGCCCCTGCGCTGCCAGCGGTTTCGGATTCGGACGAGTTGCTCAAGATACTGAAGACACGCAAACTCTGGTTGGCGGCTTCAACGCACCCGGGCGAAGACCAAATTGTTTTGGATGCTCATCGCCTTTTTGCGTCGGACACACTCCTCATCCTCGTTCCGCGCCATCCTGAACGCGGCTCCGAGGTTGCGAAATTGGCTGTCGACGCGGGATTTAATGTGGCGCGCCGGTCATTGGGTGACACGCTGACGGACGATGCAGATGTCTATGTTGCAGATACTTTGGGGGAACTCGGCCTTTGGTACCGAGCGGCCCCTATCAGTTTTGTGGGAGGCAGCTTGACCCCGATTGGCGGGCATAACCCGTTTGAACCAATCTTGCTTGGTTCGAACGTCGTGACCGGGCCACACACCGGCAACTTTTCAGATATCTTTGCTCAGTTGGATGCGGTTCAGGGACGTTTGGTTGCCCAATCCGCAAACGAGCTAGCCGAACAGGTCGCTCCTTTAATGGACCGATTGGTTGGTCAGGCGATGTTGGATCGTGCAAAGCGGTGTGTTCAAGGTGGCGGCGCAGTGACATCGGTTGCTCGTGATGCAATTTTGGTGCGGCTGGGTTTGTCAGAATAGCATTAATTCAAGAATTGCTGACATACGGCTTTTTGCTTGAAATTATCGAAAATTAAATTCCTACTTTTTTCGTCTCTAGCGTGTGTTAACTATTTATTATGAGTGATGTTTTGCGGTGGGTGCGCCTGTGTTTGGAAGGTTAGTATATTGAAACAAAAGGTAAAAATTCTTGCAGCGTCTATTTTAACGCCTTTGGTTCTAGCTGGTTGTGGCGGCGGTGAGGACACTGCTGACCCCGGTATGCCAACGGCCACTAGCGCAACGCTTCTTGCTTCTTTTTTAGACAATCTGGACAGCGTTCGATCCGCAGCGAATTTGTTGGTTGATAATGACCGGCGTTATACAAATCAGCAGACTACGGGTCATTTAGAAATTAATGGAAATGGCCGATATGATCCAGACGAAGAACCAACGTTAGGGAATAGTCCTATCCGGAATTCCGGGATTCATTACGCCCACGCAGCAGGGCTGACCGGTGCTGGTGAAACGATTGCGATTTCAGATAGCGGGTTCCTCACGAGCCACGAAACTCTGAGCGGCAAAACTCTGACGACCGGAGCAGGTGTCACCGTAGACGACCACGGAACCTTTGTTGCATCTGTCGCCGCCGGAGTTTCGTCAAATATGATCGGGGTAGCGCCCGGTGCAGACCTGGTTTTGGGCATGATTTCCTTGGATGGGCTGACTGTTTCCACGAGTAGCCTGACCGCCACCGCGAACGCAGCAGCAACAGCCGGGGCGGTTGCATTGAACAATTCTTGGGGCCTTTCAGGTGTCGATGCGACGACGGCAAATTACAATGGGTTTTTCTCTTCTTCAGGTGGGCGCGACTATTTGAACGCCCTGAAGAACTATGCCCAAAACGGGATTGTTTTGTTCGCGGTTGCCAATGAAGAACCGCCAGTTCCGTCTGTCGGGCTTTTGGCTGGTCTGCCGCTCTTTGAACCCACTTTGCAAGATAGCTGGCTTGCTGTCGTCAATGCGATGCCAGAGCAAGTTGGTGACGATATCGTTTCTGCGACCCTCCTTTCAAGTGCGTGTCATTCCGCAGCGGCTTGGTGTATTGCCGCCGATGGCACTTGGCTCGGTGCCGTTGATGCATCTATTGCTAGTTATGCTTACAATACGGGTACATCGTTTGCTGCACCGACCGTCGCAGGGGCTTTAGCACTTCTAGCCGAAGCGTTCCCGACCATGACACATCAAGAACTGCGGATCCGTCTTTTGGCGTCTGCAGACAACGATTTCGCTGAGTTCACTCAGGCGGGGACAATTACTTTAGCGCCCGGATTTAACCACGCCTACAGCAATGAGTTTGGGCACGGTTTCCTTGACGTGGCTGCGGCGCTTCTGCCGATTGGCACGACTGTGACAACCACCTCGAACGGAACTGAGATTGACCTCAAACAGCCATTGGTCGTTGCCGGTGGGGCCAGCGGTGATGCAGTCTCGCGCGCCCTACAGAACGTTGAGGTTGCCACAAAGGACTCACTTTCAGCGAGTTTTGGTGTTCAGGGCTCCGCTCTGGTCGTCAACAATTCGATTGCACCCCTCTTTTCCAACGACGATGTCGCACGGTTTGATGATGTGCAGGAAACAAGCTTTGGCGGCGCAGCCTTCTTTGGCGACGGGCACCATATACCGATGGACTGGGGTGATTCCGACATGAGTTTTGCGTTCTACCATAAGAGCGAGATCGGATCAGAGTCCTTGGGCTTCGGCGCAAGCCGCAGCTTCGACTTGGATGTGGCGACATTTGAGGTGAGCGCTGCTTTCGGCGATGATACATCTGCGCTTTTGTCCGATTGGAACGGCGGGACAAGCAGCTCTCTTGTCTCTGTAGGCATGGCTTTGGCGGCAGATCTATCCGAGGCGGCACAGATTAAGTTTGAGGCGGGCTTTGCTTCTGGTCGTGAGGCTTCTGCCCTTGGGCAATCGGCGAACGTGATTATGAACGCCGCGTCCTTGTCGATCGCACAGCAAGACCTGTTCAAGCGCGGAGACAGTATTACCGCCTCTCTGGCTTTGCCGGCGGCGATCAGTCACGGTTCCACGTCAATCGGCCTAGAGGTCTTTGCCGCCGACGGCACAACCTCTATGCGCCACATTCCAATTGATCTCTCTCCTGAGAAACGTGAAGTGCGTTTGTCATTAACGTATCAGCGCCCTATTTCGGATCGATCCAATTTGGGTGTTTCTTTTGTTCATGCACAAAACCGCGGTCATATCGCAGGCCGCGATGAAACGGGCATGATGTTTGGGATTAACACGCGGTTCTAAGCTGAATTTAGATACCAAGGCTAAGAACAAAAAAGCCGGCCGAGAGAACCCCTCTCGGCCGGCTTTTTAATTTGAAACGCTCTTTGTCTTAGCTGATCGCTTGGCGCTAGGACCAAGCGCTCATTTGCATCCGTTATGATGCCGCCTTTTTCTTTTCAACCACGTTGGACAAAACATACAGGCTGCCCGCGGTGACGATTGCGCCGGACAGCATATACATCGCCGTAGCCGCTAGTCCGAACTGTGCTGCCAAGAACAGGCCCACGAGCGGCGCGAAGGCTGCGCCTAAGATCCAGGAGAGGTTCGTTGCCAGCGCGCTACCAGAATAGCGGAACTTAGGCTCGAAGCGGTTTGGAACGATGGTGCTTGATTGTCCGTAGGACAGACCCAGCAGCATAAAACCAAGAATGATGTAGATCGCTGGCTGTGTGGCCAGGGTGCCGATGCTGAGGCAAAGCAGTGGTACAAGCGCGCAGCTGATCCAAAGCACAACACGGCGGGAGAAACGGTCTGCTAGGACACCGGAGAGAATGACTGTCCCGATCGCCAATGTGCCGCCGATGAGCTCGTAAAGCAGGATATCTGTTAGCGAGAAATCCGTGAACAAGATCGCGTAGCTCAGTGGGAAGACGGTGACCATGTGGAAAAGTGCATAGCTGCAAAGCGGCAGCAAGGCGGACAAAAGAATCGTACGACCCTCGGAACGCAGCAGCTCTGACAGCGGGGCTGACTTCATCGACGTTTCGCCGTCGGCACCGAAATCGGTTGTGAGAAGGCGGAGGCGTGCAAAAAGTGCCACAACATTCACCGCCATGACTGCGAAGAAGGCAAAGCGCCATCCGTAAGAATAAAATTCTTCGGGGGTTAGAAAGCCTTCGAGCACGTAAAACAGCGATGCTGCAACGCAGAAACCGATCGGTCCACCAAGCTGTGGAACCATGCCGTAGAGGCCTTCGCGGTTTTTGGGAGCTGCTGATTTGAGCTGCAGGGTGATTCCGTCCCAAGCGCCGCCAAGTCCAAGGCCTTGCAAGAAGCGCAAAACGCCTAGGCTGAGAGGGGCTAGCCAGCCGATTTTTTCATAGCTTGGCAGCAGGCCAATGGTCACCGTTGAGCAACCTAAAACCATCAAAGCGAGGGTGATTTTGCCGCCTCGACCGATCTTGTGTTGCAGGGTCCGGCTTGCCATGCTTGCGATGGGCCGAGCTAAAAATGCCAGTGAAAACAGTGCGAAAGACCACATTGTCCCTGTCAAAGGGTCTAGATGTGGGAAGAACACAGTAGGGAACACCATCGCTGATGCGATAGCGTAAACAAAGAAGCCGAAGAAATCGGTTACGCGCGCCATGACCACTGTTGTGACAACGTCATCAAGGTTTACATGGTGAAGCGTAGCTGCCTCGGTATTCGCCATTACTTTATCTCTCCTGAACAGTCGGTGACCTCGCTACGGGGTCGCACATTTCAGACGTTGCTGCGACATTAAAACCCGAAGGCGTGGACGAATGTCGCAGTGCAGCATCTTGCACCCAATGTCCACACCCGTTATTGCCACACCCGCAAGGCAGTCTGCTCCTCCCCGTGGTGCTGTCCAGCTAAATTCCGATAACAAAGACTGGTTTCCAATGCGGTTTTCTAGGCTGGCTCTACTATTGAGCCTGACATTTCTGTTCGCCGGATGCAATTTGACAGTGCTCAATCCGTCCGGTGACATCGCGCAGCAACAGGGCGACTTGATCGTCTACGCAACGGTTTTGATGTTGATCGTCATCATCCCTGTCACTGCACTCACAATCTTCTTCGCGGTCAAGTATCGCCAATCCAACGAAAACGCGACTTACGAGCCGGAGTGGGATCACTCTGTGAGCCTTGAGATCGTCGTATGGGCGGTGCCTTTGGCAATTATCATCTGTCTCGCAGGTCTGACTTGGGTCGCGACACACCGTCTGGAACCATATGATGATCTAAAGCGGATCTCGGCAGAAAAGCCGATCGATCCAACCGTCGAGCCGCTGGAGGTTCAGGTGGTTGCTTTGGATTGGAAGTGGCTTTTCATTTATCCGGAACAAGGCATCGCCGTTGTAAACGAGGCAGCAGCGATTGTTGACCGTCCGGTAGAGTGGAAGATCACCTCTAACACCGTGATGAACGCTTTCTACATTCCCGAGATGGCGGGCATGATCTATGCGATGGCTGGCATGGAAACCGAGCTGAACGCCGTGATCAACGCACCGGGCACGTTCAAAGGCATTTCCGCAAACTACAGCGGTATCGGCTTTTCGCACATGAACTTTGATTTCCACGCCGTGGATGAGGCCGGTTTTGATGTTTGGGTTGAAAAGGTGAAAACCTCAGCCGACGTGTTGGACCGTTCGAACTTTGATCGTCTGCAAGAGCAGACCACGAAACACCCAGTCGAATATTTCGGCGCGGTTGAAGACGGTATCTGGGACAAGATCCTGAACATGTGCGCGGGTGAAGAAGAGCTTTGCCTGAACGATATGATGATGGTGGATGCCCTAGGCGGTGGTGGCCTTGAAGGCCTTTACAACCGCGAGCTCTTCCGCGGGCTCTGCTCTGCCGATGATCCAGAAGCGCTGTTCCTTCTGCTGCGCAAGGATCTTGAACAATCCAAAGGTGAAGTGATTCACGCCATGAGCTTGATCCCGCCTTCTGAAGTCACTGAACAAAAGCTTGAGGCACACTGACAATGGCAAGCTCAAACGCACATGTTTCTGAGCACAGCAGCGACGCTGTCAGCTCGGTCCACTGGTTCTGGGGTAAGCTAGACTGGGACATCTTCCCATTCTACGACCCGGTCATCTTCGGCACATTCATCGGCACTTGCATTCTGGGTGCCGTGGTTGTGGCGGCTCTAACGTATTTCCGCCTATGGGGTTATCTCTGGAAAGAGTGGTTCACCTCCATCGACCATAAGAAAATCGGTATCATGTATATGATACTGGCGGTCATCATGTTGGTGCGTGGCTTTGCCGATGCGCTGTTGATGCGTCTGCACCAAGCCTTGGCCTCGGCTGGATATGTCGGCTTCTTGCCGTCTTATCACTACGATCAGGTTTTCACCGTTCATGGCGTGATCATGATCTTCTTTGTCGCGATGCCATTTGTGACCGGCTTCATGAACTACGTGATGCCTTTGCAGATCGGTGCACGCGACGTGGCCTTCCCGTTCCTGAATAACTTCAGCTTCTGGTTAACGGTGTCCGGCGCGGTTCTTATTATGATCTCTCTGTTTGTGGGTGAGTTCGCGGCGACTGGTTGGCTCGCTTATCCGCCGCTATCGGGGCTGACCTTTAGTCCGGGCGTGGGCATGGACTATTACCTTTGGTCTTTGAACATCGCCGGTATCGGGACGACGCTGTCAGGCATCAACTTGATCGTGACCTTGGTGAAAATGCGCGCGCCGGGCATGACCTGGATGAAGATGCCAATCTTTTGCTGGACCACTTTGTGTACCAACGTCTTGATTGTCGCGAGTTTCCCAATTCTGTCTGCAACTTTGGCGCTGCTGACCGCAGACCGGTATCTGGGCACCCACTTCTTCACCAATGACGGTGGTGGGAACCCAATGATGTATGTGAACCTGATTTGGATCTGGGGTCACCCAGAGGTGTACATCCTGACGATCCCGGTCTTTGGTATCTTTTCCGAGATCGTGCCAACATTCACCAAGAAGCGTCTGTTTGGCTACACATCCATGGTTTACGCGACCTGCGTGATCATGATCCTGAGCTACATCGTTTGGCTGCACCACTTCTTCACAATGGGTGCGGGCGCTGACGTGAACTCGTTCTTCGGGATCACGACAATGATTATCTCGATCCCAACGGGAGCCAAGCTCTTTAACTGGCTTTTCACTATGTACAAAGGTCGGATTCGTTATGAGCTTCCGATGCTTTGGGTTGTGGCCTTCATGCTGACCTTTGTGGTCGGTGGTATGACGGGCGTACTATTGGCGGTTCCGCCTGCGGACTACGTGTTGCACAACTCGCTCTTCCTGATCGCGCATTTCCATAATGTGATCATCGGTGGTGTGGTCTTTGGTATCTTCGCCGGTATCAACTATTGGTGGCCAAAAGCCTTTGGTTTCCACCTACACCGCGGCTGGGGAATGCTCAGCTTCTGGGGTTGGACAATCGGTTTCTGGTTCGCCTTCATGCCGCTTTACATCATGGGGCTGATGGGTGTGACCCGCCGTTTGAGTCAGTTCGAAGACACCTTCTATGCAGGGTATTTCTTCGTTGCTCTCATTGGTGCCTTGATGATTGCGGTGGGTGTTCTCGCCTTTATCATGCAAATCGTCTGGTCGATCTACAAACGCGATGAGTTGAAATGTGGCGATGACCCTTGGGGCACTGGCCGTACGTTGGAATGGGCGACCACCTCTCCTCCACCATATTACAACTTTGCTTTCACGCCGCGGGTCTATGCGATCGACGCATTCCAGCACATGAAGGATAACGGCTATAAAGGCCGCCCAACGGAAGGCTTCACGCCGATCCATATGCCGCATTACACCGGTAGCGGAATCATCATCTCGGGCTTCATGACGGTGATGGGCTTTGCGCTTATCTGGCACGTCTGGTGGCTTGCAGCATTGACCTTCTTTGCTTCCGTGGTCTGGGGCATCGCCCATACCTTTAACTACAACCGCGACTATTACATTCCGGCAGACGAGGTTCGTGACATCGAACTGAAATCCGCCCCAGTCGCTACACCTGCGGAGTAACGCCAATGGCCGCTTCAATCGCCAGCCCCGCTCCTGAAGGCGGTTACGAGTTCTACGTAACCGAGGACCCGCACGCGCATGATGGTCATCACGATGGTGATGACCACGAGCACCACCACGAAACCGGCACCATGCTCGGTTTCTGGATCTACCTGATGAGTGACTGCCTGATCTTTGGCATTCTCTTTGCGGTCTATGCGGTGCTTGGGCAGTCATATGCAGCCGGACCTGCGCCGATCGATCTGTTCGAGTTGGACAAGATCGCTTGGGCCACAGCATGGCTGCTGCTGTCTTCGATCACTTATGGGTTCGCCATGATCAAGATGCACGAAGACAAGAAGAACATGATGATGTTCTGGCTTGTTGTGACCGGCGTCTTTGGTCTGGCCTTCCTTTACATGTCGATCGAGGAATTCATGCACCTTTGGCACATCGGTGCCGGTCCGGGTGAGTCAGCCTTCCTGTCGGCCTTCTGGACCTTGGTGGGCACGCACGGTTTGCACGTCACATGCGGCGCGCTGTGGCTGGTCATCTTGCTGATCCAAGTCCAGATGCATGGTCTGACCCATGAAAACAAACGCCGGATTTCCTGCCTGAGCTTGTTCTGGCACTTCCTCGATCTGATTTGGATCGGTGTGTTCTCTTATGTCTACTTGATTGGGGTGTTGCTATGAGCGCAGATACTCACGATTCCGCAAAGGCCTATCGCGACTACCTGATGGGCTTCATCTTCTCGGTCATCCTGACGGTCATCCCGTTTTACTTCGTGATGACAGGGGCGATCAGTGACACCAACACTGTGATCGCGATTGTTGTGGTAATGGGTGCCATTCAGGTGCTGGTGCACGTCTATTACTTCCTGCACGTGACAGTGAGCGCGGAGGATGGCTGGCAAGCGATGTCCTTGCTGTTCTCAGCCATCTTGCTTGTGATCATTCTGGCAGGCTCCATCTGGGTGATTTCACACCTGCATGAGAACATGATGCCAGCGCACGAACAGATCGAGCGGGTTCGCAACCTGCCTTGATGCTGCTTAAGTGTTGAATATGAGTACTGAAAAAGACAATAAGCGCCCGCTCTGGGTGGATGTAATCATCCTCATCCTGGCGGGCGCTGCTTTTTTGGCGATGATCTTGCTGGGCAACTGGCAGGTGAAACGCTTGGCCTGGAAGCTGGATCTGATCGAGCGTGTTGAGGCGAGCGCCTATGGTGATCCCGTCGACGCTAAGCCCGATGAGGCGATGCCTGAGTACCTTCGCGTTAAGACCGATGGGGCCTTTCAGCACGACAAAGCTCTTACTGTGAAAGCGTTGACCGATCTTGGTGCGGGTGCGTGGGTGCTCACGCCATTGCAAACCGAAGATGCGGTTTTTTGGGTCAATCGTGGATTTGTCCCTTCAGGTCTTTCACCGGATGAATGGACCAATCCTGTTGGTGACGTTGAGATCATTGGTCTTGCAAGGCCATCTGTTCCCGAAGGCACCGCGCTTGAGAAGAACGACCCAAGCGCCAATCGTTGGGTGTCGGTTGATCTCGAAGCGATGGATACCGCGTTTAACGTCGAAAGCGCGCCTTACTTCATCGCGATGGAGCACGTTGGTGAGCCAGCCACATGGCCGCGCGGTGGGTTGACGAAGCTCGAATTCCGCAACAGCCACCTAAGCTATGCGCTGACATGGTATGGCATGGCATTGCTGTTCTTTGCCGCCATGGCTTTCGTGATCTGGGATCGTGTCAAAAGCCACCGCACCAGCCCAGATCAAACCTAACGCTGGGAGGTCTGCCAGTTCGGATTGTACCACGGCTCGGCATTTGAAGGGGCAAGGCGTCGTCCGAGGATATGGTCAGCGGCTTTTTCTCCCGTCATGATGGATGGACCGTTCAGGTTGCCATTGGTTATGCGCGGGAAGATCGAGCTGTCGGCGACACGCAGACCGTCGATACCAATCACCCTACATTCCGGGTCGACAACGGACATCGGATCATCCACCGCACCCATTTTGCATGTGCCGCAAGGGTGGTAGGCGCTTTCAAGATGCTCGCGTAAGAAGCCGTCGATTTCATTATCAGATTGTAAGGCATCGCCGGGTTGGATTTCATGTTTCACATGGGATTGCATCGCGTCCTGCGCGAAAATCTCGCGGGTTAAGCGCACACATTTGCGGAAGTCGGTCCAATCTTTCTCCGTGGACATGTAGTTAAAGAAGATCCTTGGTGCGTCTTTCGGGTCGGCGGACTTCAAAGTGATTTCACCGCGTGAATCAGACCGCATTGGGCCCACATGGGCTTGGAAGCCATGACCCTCTGCCGCGACCTTTCCGTCATAGCGCACCGCAAGCGGCAGGAAATGGTATTGGATGTCAGGGTAGTCCACGCCTTTGTCGGAGCGGATGAACGCCGCGCTTTCAAATTGGTTTGACGCGCCAAGGCCGGTTTTGGTGAATAGCCATTGCGCCCCAACCCAGGCTTTGCCGAGGAGGTTCCAATATTTAAAAAGCGTGATCGGTTGTTTTGCTGCGAACTGGAAGTAGAACTCCAAGTGGTCTTGTAAGTTCTTGCCTACGCCGGGGCGGTCGACGATCACGTCGATCCCGTGTTCCGCAAGGTGCCCCGCAGGCCCAATGCCTGACAGCATGAGCAGCTTCGGGGAATTGATAGAAGATGCGGCCAAGATGACTTCCGCATTCGCACTGATCACCTCGATCTTGCCGCCACGCTCAACTTCGACGCCAACGGCGCGTCCGTTTTCAATGACCACTTTTCGTGCAAACGCGCGGATGAGATCGCAATTGTCGCGCGCCAAAGCCGGTTTCAGATAGGCGTTGGCTGCGGACCAGCGCTGCCCTTTGTAGACGGTCATCTCCATAGGGCCGAAGCCCTCTTGCTGTTCGCCGTTGTAGTCTTGGGTGACCGGGTAGCCCGCTTGTTCACCAGCGGAAACAAAGGCTTCGTGTAACGGGTTATCCCTTGGGCCACGGGTTACGTGGAGCGGACCATCGCTGCCGCGCCAGTCAGGATCCCCGCCATGACCGCGATCATTCCAGGTTTCCATGCGTTTGAAATAGGGCAACACATCCGCGAAGTCCCAGCCATGGGCGCCGCTTTCAGACCAGTATTTGTAGTCGCCCGCATGTCCGCGCACATAGACCATACCGTTGATCGAGGAAGACCCACCGATTACTTTGCCGCGCGGGGTGACCAGCTCGCGGTTGTTGAGCTGTGGTTCGGGTTCGGATTTATAGCCCCAATCATAGCGAGACATATTCATGGGATAACTCAGCGCACCAGGCATCTGAATGAAAGGTCCCGCATCGGTGCCGCCGTGTTCAATCACCAAGACCGATTTACCCGCTTCAGACAGGCGATAGGCCATGGCACAGCCCGCGCTGCCCGCTCCGACAATCACATAATCCGCATTCATGGCTTTACTTTCGATTGGCTGGGTTGGTGAGGATCAGAACGCTGCTTCTACGTCGCCCATGCGGACGTAGACGGACTTCACTTGGCTGAAATGGTTGATGGCTTCTTTGGAGTTTTCACGTCCAACCCCAGAGGCCTTTACGCCACCAAAGGGGGCTTCGACCGGGGCGTCATTGTAGGAGTTGATAAAGCAACTGCCCGCTTCCATCTGACCGATCACCCTGTGGGCGCGGCTCAGGTCATTTGTGAAAACACCTGCAGAAAGACCAAACTCGGTGGCATTGGCGCGGGCGATGACCTCTTCCTCAGTTTCGAAATCGAGCACGGCCATGACAGGCCCAAAGATCTCTTCTTGAGCGATCACCATGTCATCAGTCACGTCGGCGAAAACGGTTGGCTTGATATAGTAACCGTCCATATCCGCACGTTCGCCGCCGCAAATCAGGCGTGCGCCTTCGGCTTTGCCCTTTTCAATGTAGCCAAGAACGATGTTCATCTGGTTCTCAGTCACCATTGGCCCGAAGTTTGTTTCCTCGTCCAAAGGATTCCCGAGGATTGCGTTGTTGGTGCGTTCCGCGAGGCTTTTGAGGAACTCTTCTTTGATGTTCTTGTGTACAAAGACCCGGGTGCCGTTTGAGCAGACTTGGCCCGAGGAATAGAAGTTTCCGTTGATCGCACCGCCGACGGCGTTGTCAATATCTGCATCGTCAAAGATGATCAGGGGTGACTTTCCGCCCAACTCCATGGTGACGTGTTTCATGCCTGAAGCGGCAGCGGCGTAGACCTTTTTGCCAGTTGGCACAGAACCGGTGAGGGAGACTTTGTCGACCCGCGGATCCGTGACCAGTGCACCGCCCACTTCGCCCATGCCCTGGATGACATTGTAGAGCCCCGCAGGCAGTCCTGCTTCATGCAAAATCTCGGCGACTTTGAGCGCGCAGAGCGGTGTCGTCTCGGATGGCTTGAAAACCATGGCATTGCCACAGGCCAGCGCCGGAGCGCCTTTCCAGCACGCAATTTGTGTCGGGTAGTTCCATGCGCCGATCCCGACGCAAAGGCCGAGCGGTTCACGCACCGTGTAAACCCAGTCTTCGCCCATGGGGATGTGTTCGCCTGTCAGGCTGCCCGCCAAGCCGCCGAAATATTCCAGCGCATCGGCACCGGACGTGGCATCAGCCACCAGCGTTTCTTGCAGAGGTTTGCCCGTATCATAGGTTTCAAGCACCGAGAGTTCGTGGTTGCGGTCACGGATGATATCGGCCGCGCGGCGCAAGATGCGGCCGCGCTCTGTTCCCGTCATCTTGGCCCATTCTTTTTGGGCGGCTTTCGCAGATGAAAGGGCTTGCTCCACGATATCGGGCGTCGCCGCATGCACGGTGGCGATGCGTTCTCCGGTGGCAGCGTAGATCACTGGGATCTCTGTGCCGGATGTGTCTTCGACATAAGCGCCATTGATAAAATGGCTGGCGGTTGGTTGTGCAGGATGGGTCATGTTCAATGCCTTCGGCGAGGATATTTGGACCAAAAAGAAAGCGCTTTGCGTTATTCCCCGCGGGGGAAGCGTTTGCTGTCTTCTAGGGTGTCGAGATTCATGTGATTGCGCATGTAGCTTTGCGAGGCGTCTTGCATCGGTTGAAACTCCCAAGCGGTGTGCTTGCCTTCACGCAGCGCGTCATAAACGACCCAGCGGCGGGCCTGGCTGGCACGGATGTCTGCATCAAAGGCGTCAAGGTCCCAGCGCGCTTCCGATTTGGCGCGAAGTGTTGCCAGGGTTCCAGCGTGGGCGGGTTCGTCAGCGAGATTGTTTAGCTCGTGCGGGTCTGCGTCCAGATCAAAGAGCTGGTCTGGGTCTAAGGCGCAGCGGTTGTATTTCCACTTGCCGTAGCGCAGGGATACGAGCGGCGCGTAAGACGCCTCGGCTGTGTATTCAATCGCGACGGGTTCAGTACGGGTTTCGCCGTTGGCGAGCGGGACAAGGTTTTGGCCATCGCTCCATGGGGCAATGGTTTCGGGGTCGATGCCTGCCAACGCCGCCAGTGTTGGCGTGATATCTATCGTGGATACAGGCGTGTCGATCTGGCCCTCAGTCATATTAGGCGCAGCGATCATCATCGGCACACGCGAAGAGCCTTCAAAGAAGCTCATTTTGAACCAAAGGCCGCGCTCGCCCAACATATCGCCGTGATCAGAAACGAAGACGATGATGGCCTCTTGGCGGGTGGTTTCGAGCACTTCCAGGATCTCGCCGATTTTGTCATCGAGATATGAGATATTGGCGAAGTAACCTCGGCGCGCGCGTTTGATATTGTCTTCTGTGATGTCGAAATTGCGCCAGTCATTGGCGTCAAAAATGCGTTTGGAATGGGGGTCGTGATCCTCGTAATCCATCGCCGGGATTTCGGGGAGAAGATGGCCACAATCCTCGTAAAGGTCCCAATATTTGCGCCGTGCCACATACGGGTCATGGGGATGGGTGAAGCTGACGGTCAGGCACCAAGGGCGGGCATCCTGACCACGGGATAAGTCGTAGAGTTTTGACTTGGCGTGGTGGGTGACCTCGTCGTCGTATTCCATCTGGTTGGTGGTTTCGGCCACGCCAGCGCCGGTGACGCTGCCCATATTGTGGTACCACCAATCGATGCGTTCGCCCGGCTTGCGATAGTCCGGGGTCCAGCCGAAATCGGCCGGGTAGATGTCTGTGGTCAGGCGTTCTTCAAAACCGTGGAGCTGGTCCGCGCCCACAAAGTGCATCTTGCCGCTGAGACAAGTGTAATAGCCAGCTCTGCGCAGGTGGTGGGCGTAGGTGGGGATGTCGCTGCGGAACTCGGCGGCATTGTCGTAGACGCCGGTTTTTGATGGCAATTGGCCTGCCATAAAGCTCGCGCGGGATGGTCCGCAGAGCGGCGACGCGCAGTATGCATTGGAAAAGCGTGTGGAGCGTTCGGCGAGTTTTTTCAAATTAGGTGTGTGTAGCCAATCTGCTGGCCCATCCGGAAAAAGCGTGCCGGTCAGCTGGTCCACCATCAGGATGAGAATATTCGGAGACGCCATCGCAGATCACACTTCTCTTGGGTTGGTCCGGCCTCCAACAAAACGGCGGAGGCCGGGGTTTTCAAATGGTTAGTGAACGGTTTCGATCTTGCTGAAATCCAATTCGTTTTCTTCAGGGCTTGCGTTGATCGCCATAACCTCTTTGCCTTTGAAGAGGATGATGTAGGCCAGACACGCCACATAAAGCCCGATCACCACGGCGCCGATCCATTGGATTTGCAGCCACTGGCTTTGGAACAACAGCGTCAGCACAAAGAGCACCACGGCATTGCCCAGAATATAAGGCAGCTTTCCAAGTTTTTGCACTGTCAGACCAAGGTTGTCGGTGTAGAGGCGGATCAGTGAGTCAAAGGAGTTGATCACGAAGATCACGCCCACAACAGCCATGGAGATGTTGATCATCAGCGTCAGCTCGATGCTGTTTAGGTGGTAGTAGTATAGCACCGAGAACCAAATCCCGAGCGGGATCGACGGGAAGATCAAGAGCGCCGAAAGCACCTGCCAAGTCTTCAGGCCGCCCACGAAACGCGAGGTGAACTGACCGATCATGATGGACCATGCGAACCACCAGAACAGGTAGAACTCGTGATAGTCCGTCAATGGCAGGATGAACTTGTGAATATTCGAAAAGTAGCCGCCAATGTTTGACGCTGTGCCAAAGAAGGCGCCGATGCCCATTCCAGAGAAGATCCACATGCCCAGGATCAGCACGGCAAACAGGACCGAGGAGCCAAGCGACAAGATGCGGACGTATTTGATGTCTGTGGACGAGAAGGCCGCAAACAGGATCACCAAGAACACAACCACATAGAACGGGGTGATAACGCTTTCGCCGTCACCAACGAAGGTCGCATAATAGGGCAGATAGATCAGGAACAACGCGCCAGTGAAGGCGCAGGTGCCGATGATCACGATGTTGTTGATCAGCTTCACAATGCCGATCTCGAAGAACTTCACCTTTGGTTCGATGACGCAGAAGTAGAATGTCGTCAGGAAGTAAAAACCCCAGATCAGGAAGCCCCAAAAGCCGAATTCAAGCGCCAGCGGGTTGGTGAACCCATAGGCAGGTTCAGCGGCCGTGTCGGCATAAAGAGGGAAGTCCCAAGCGAGCGGGAACATGATCAGCCCCACGTCTAAGCCAGACGTGAAAAGAATTGCGATGAAAGTCAGAAGCGGGACTGGTGTCACGCCAACCACGGTGACATTCCACCATTTGATGACGCAGAAAGCGACGAGCGCAAACGCCAGTAAGATCCCTGCGGAAATTAAAACGGTCATTTTCACCTCCCAGTGAAAGAGATCGGCCGGTGTCTCCGGTCCGTATGAGTTTTTGCCAATTGGACGCGGCGCGATTGCTGCTCGATCCCGTTGGTGTCGACACAAGAGCAAAAATTAAATGATCATTCAAGTTTTTGGTTGAGTTTTCATATATTGAAACCAAAGCCAGAGTAGCGCACACTTGTTCCATGGGCCGAAAACGCATCCGGGATATTCGCAATGAAGAGCTGATTGAGGCGACAATTGTTGCCGTGCATCAGTATGGCTATGCGACTGTTACGATGACAGAAATTGCGCGTGAAGCTGGAACAACGGCCGCATCCATTAGCTACTATTTCGGGTCTAAAGACGGGCTCATGGAAGCAACAATGCGGTATCTTCTGCAAAAGCTTACGGCCGCTGTCGTCGCTGGATATAATCAAGCCAAGTCACCCATCGACCGCTTTTACGCCATTCTGGATGCCAATTTTGACGACTCACTTTTCACAGTCGAACAATGCAGCCTTTGGGTTCAGTTCTGGGCGTCCGCACCTTATCAGCCACGTTTGGCGCGTATCCAAGAGATCAACCGTCAGCGGGTGCGTAGCCATTTCCGAGCCGAGCTAAAGCATCTGGTGCCAGACGCAGAGGTCGATGTCGTACGGCGCGCGCTGCAAAGCTACATGGATGGGGTTTGGTTGCAGGCGACACAGTCCGAAGGGGCACTGAATGCGGCCGCCGCTCGGGCCGAAGCACGCCGCGTTGCGGATCTGTTATTGGGCCATGCCGCATAGCGCGCGGGAGGCGACCTAAAGATCTGCGCCGCGGTTGCGTTTGAAGACTTCGACTTCGCTAAGCATGATGTCTGCTAGTTCTTGGAGGCGGCGTTTTGTCAGGCGGAAGGCGGGACCGGAAATCGAAATTCCCGCTTCAACTTTTCCCATCATTGACGGAACCGGCACGGCCACGCAATTCATGCCCTCTGAAAGTTCCTCGTAGTCAAATCCGATCTGTTTTTCACGTACGGTTTGCAGCTCTTTGCGCAGACCCTCAGGGGCTGCGATGGTGTGGGGAGTGTAGCTCACCAAATCCAACTTCATGTAATCTTCGATGAAGTCGGCCTCTTGAAAGGCGAGGATTGCTTTACCCACAGAGGTTGCATGCAGCTCACACCGTTTGCCGATCTGAAAGTCCACCGCAACAAGTTGCTGACCTTTCGCGCGACGGGTGAGAAGCGTTTCGCTGCCTGAAAGCTCAGAGTAGTGACAAGTCTCTCCCGTGCGCTGGGCGACCCGCTCCAAAAGCGCGTCCACTTGTCGGCCGTGGTCGTCGGATTCAAGTAGCGGCGCGGCGAGCGTCAAGATGCGTCCGGATAGTGAAAACCGTTTCGTCGCCGGGTCCATGACCAGGTATCCGGCGTCGGCAATTGTGCGCAGCATCCGGTAAACCGTGACCCGATCCATGCCCAATTCCCGCGCGAGCTCCGCAGCGGATGCTGGCGTGCGTTGTGCGCTGACAGCTTCCAGAACATGGAAGGCTTTTAGAACGGTAGAACTCTTGTTCGAATCGCGTTTCATCACGGTCTCCGGTTGTTTCAATATGTGTACGATATGGTGAGTATATTGGTCAAATGGAAATTGCGCGTGGTCATATAAGCCTACGGATTTTCGTCTGTACGCAGATAAAATTCATAAAAAACAATAGGCTGATAGTTTTTCAGAAATATTCTTGACGTTGTACGCATTTCGAACAAGCATAAGATTATTGTACAAAGAGCGCGTAAGGAGACGCCGTAATGAAAATGTTATTGGGGGGAGACTGGGTAAACGCCCAGGACGGTTCAGTCATGGAGATTCTGAATCCGTCGGACCAGACGGTGCTGGATTCCGTCCCTTCTGCGACGAAAGAAGACGTCGACAATGCTGTGGCTGCGGCCCTGAGCGCGAAGTCCACGATGGCGGCAATGCCTGCTCATAAACGCGCGGAAATTCTCGAAACCGTCTCCGCACGAATTACCGAAAATCGTGACCATCTGGTGAAACTGCTGAATGCAGAAAACGGCAAGACGTTCCGCGAAATTGATGGCTGGGAAATCGATGCTGCGGCACGGATCATCAAAGGATATGCGGAAGAGGCAAAGCGCTTGTTTGGCCATGCGATGCCCTTGAACGGCATCCCCAATTTGGAGAACTCTCTTGCGCTAACCGTCTATCAGCCCAAAGGCGTGATCGCGGCAATTATCCCTTTCAACTACCCGGTCGAACTTTGGTCGCATAAAATCGCTGGCGGCTTGGCGGCGGGCAATTGCGTCATCACCAAAGCGCCGGATGAATGTCCTTTGGCGATGCTGGAAATCTCGCGTTACTACGAAGAGGCAGGTCTCCCTGCAGGCGCGCACCAAATTCTCACCGGGCGCGGTGAGGTGGTTGGTGCGCGTTTGGCAGAGATCGACGGCGTGGACATGGTTTCCATGACCGGTTCCACCGAGGTGGGCCGTTTGGTAAGCGCTGCGGCGTCTAAAACCTTGAAAAAAGTGCACCTGGAACTCGGTGGCTCTGACGCCACAATCATTTGCGGCGATGTGGATCCGCAGGTTGCTGCCGAAGCGGTGGTTGCTGGACGGTTCACCTCTGGCAACGGTCAGATCTGCTGTGCGGTGAAGCGGGTGTTTGTGGACCAATCCATTCATCAAGAGGTGGTCGATCGGGTTGTCGCATTGACCCGCAATCTGAAAGTCGGCGATCACACGCAACCCGATACGGATGTGGGTCCGATGATCACACAGCGCGCGGCTGATGGTGTGAAAGCGCAAATCGATCAATCGGTCGAAGAGGGCGCTACGCTTTTGATCGGTGGTGAGCAGCATGGCCAGCACATCAATCCAGCGGTTTTTGTGGACGTGCCCGACGACAGCACGCTTTTGCATGAAGAGGTGTTTGGTCCAGTGCTGCCTTTGATCCCGTTTGATGGAATTGAGGATGCGATCGCGAAGGTGAACAACAGCATTTTTGGTTTGCAGGCGTCCATTTTCACAAATGATTTCAAAGCGATCATGAATGCGGGACTGAAGCTGGAAGTGGGCACCGTGATAGTGAACCACCAGACCGCAATGCGCATTGAATGCCTGCCGTTTGGTGGCCGCAAACTGAGTGGCAATGGCGTGCGTGAAGGGTTGATGGAAACCCTGAAGGACTTTTCTGAAACAAAGACCATCGTGCTGAAAGACGCCTTTAACGTTTACGAGACCGCGAGCGCATAATGCAGAAACTGGAGCTCATATCGCTGCAGAAACGCTATGGCGACACGTTAGCGCTGAAACGCGCTGACGTGACCGCAAAGGCCGGCGAGGTTGTGGCGATCTGCGGTGAAAACGGTGCGGGGAAATCGACGTTGATGTCGCTGCTTGCGGGCTCGCGCCAACCAACAGCGGGTGAGATCAAGATCGATGGAAAACCCGTCGCCATCGACTCGCCCCATACGGCTTTCGATCTGGGTATCCGCACGGTTTATCAGGAACTCAGCTTGCTGCCGGATGTATCGGTTGCTGAAAATCTCTATTTGGGTGAATTGCCGACGACCCGTTTCGGAACCATCGACTGGGTGCGGTTGCACCGTGAAGCCTCTGAACATCTCGAAGACCTGGGTCTGACAGGGATCGATGTGCGCAAGATGACCGGAAGTTATCCGGTGGCGATTCAGCAGATGATTGAGATCGCCCGAGCAATCCAGTTTGAACCAAAGTTGCTGATCTTGGATGAGCCCACCGGCGTTCTGACCCAAACTGAGAGTGATTTGCTATTTAAACAAATTGATCGGCTGCGCGATCAGGGCACGATTATCTTTTACATCTCACACCGCTTGGAAGAGGTGCTTGAGCTGGCGGATCGTTTGATCGTCCTGAAAGACGGTGAAACTGTCGACCAATTCTTCCGTGGCGATTGCTCTAAAGACCGGCTGATCCATTCCATGGTGGGCCGATCTTTTGAGGCCATCTTCCCTCAGCGAGGTGCCTCGGAAGATCAAGAGATGTTGGCGGTGCGCGATCTGCATGCACCCGGCGTCGATGGCGTGTCCTTCTCTGCTAATCGTGGTGAGATTCTGGGGATTGGCGGCCTCGTTGGTGCTGGTCGCAGCGAAGTTTTGCGCGCCATCTTTGGTGCCGCTCCGCGTCTGGCTGGTGAGGTTTTGGTGAATGGCCATGTCATCTCCGGCAAAACGCCTGCGGCTGCAATGGACGCGGGTGTTGGGTTTGTTACAGAAGAGCGCAAACGTGATGGTCTCGCTCTGGACACCGATGTCTTAGAAAATACCGGGCTTGCTTCTATGAGCCGGGTCATGACCGGGCCATTTTTGAACGGTCCGAAGCAAAAGCAGCTTGTGCGTGAACAAATCCGAGACCTGGATATTCGCCCGCCAAAGTTGGGCCAAGTCCTGCGTCGGATGAGCGGCGGCAACCAGCAAAAAGTTATTCTTGGCAAATGGTTGCTGATGGATGGGCTGCAAGTGCTTTTGTTAGATGAGCCGACCCGTGGCGTGGATATTGCAACCAAGATCCAGATCTATCGCTTGATCGCGGAACTCGCCGCCGACGGTATGACCGTCGTCTTGGTGAGCTCAGAAATGCCCGAACTCATTGGGCTCTCTCACCGTATCTTGGTGATGAAAGACGGCAAAATTACCGGCGAAATTGCGGGCGATGAGGCGACGGAGAAAGAGATTTTCCGCCTCGCGACCGAAGACGCCAATGAAGACGACAAGGAACAAGCCGCATGAGTGATGCAGCAGTGGATAAGCAAATTGCGACCAGCGGAACCTCGCAGGAGAAAAGGCAACCCATGAGCCAAAGCGCAAAAACAAACCTGTTCTTTGGTATGGCGCTGGTGGCGTTGATTGTCATCGCGGCCTTTACGTCTGACGCTTTCTTAACCGAACGCAACTTAACCAATGTCGCTCGTCAAATGGTGACCACAGGGTTCTTGGCGATTGGTATGTATGTGGTGGTTCGCTCGGGCGGGATTGACCTGTCGGTTGGGTCAACGGTGGCTTTTGCCGCTGTATTAGTCTCTGGTTTGCAGGGGGTCGTCCCTTTGCCAGTCGCCATCGCCGCCGCGCTGGGTGTGGGTGTTTTGGTCGGTCTGATCAATGGTATCTTGATCGCCTATCTACGCTTGCAGCCATTCATTGTGACCCTAGCCATGATGGGCGCGGTGCGCGGTGCTGTGTTTGTGTATTCAGAGACACCCACCTATGCGAGCGACACCTTCTTTTTGAAAGTGCTGGGGGCAGGCAAGATCTTTGGCGTCGTTCCAGTGCCGTTTGCGATCTTCCTATTGGTCATACCCATCGTCTGGGTCTTCATGAACCACACCCGCTCGGGTCGGGCCATCATGACCATAGGGATGAACCCGGAAACTGTGCGTCTTGCAGGCATCAACGTGCGCGCAAAAGTGACATTGGCCTATGTGATCTGCGGCTTCTTTGCCGCTCTGGCAGGCGTTCTTTTGGCAGCCCGGCTTGGCATCTCGCAACCGTCTGTGGGTGTTGCCTATGAACTGGACGCTATCGCGGCGGTCGTGATCGGCGGCGGCATTCTTGGCGGCGGCGGTGGAACAGTCGGCGGCATGTTTGGAGGAGTCATCGCGCTCGCCGTGATCGACAACGTGCTGAACCTGTTCAACGTCCAATCCTATTACCAACAAATTCTGAAAGGCTTGATCATTCTCGTCGCCGTGCTTGTGCGACGCAAACCAGAAAATTGAATACCTGAAATGGGAGGAGAAACTATGAATACCATCAGGAAAACTCTGACATGTGCGGCGCTCGCGCTGACTGCGACCGGTGCATGGGCGGAAGACAAAATCACCATCGGTGTGGCCAACCTGTTCTACGGCGCACCTTACTTTGCGGGCATGGATGTGGCGGTACATCGCGAAGCTGACGTGTTTGACAATGTGGAGGTTATCTCGACCGATGCAGGCTTTGACGCGGCGAAAATGGCCAGCGACATCGAAGACCTGATCGCCAAAGGCGTGGACGGTATCATCATTAGCGCGGGTCCGACTGAGACCATTCCATCCGCTCTGATCGCCATTGAAGAAGCAGGCATTCCAGCTGTGTTTGTCGACCGCCTATGGCAAAACACAAACCTGTCTACCCCATGGAACTGGGTAGGTGCGCAGAATGATGTGATGGGCACCGTTATTGGCGACCATATGGAGGAGCATCTGGGCGGCAAGGGCGACATCTTGGTGATCAAAGGTGGTCCTGCGGATAACTCCATTGGTATCGCGCGCACCGAAGCCTTTACAGCGGCACTTGGTTCTAGCCCTGATATGAAGATCACCGTCGCACCTGGTTTTGGTGGCTGGGGCGTTGATGGCGGCTACAAAGTTATGTCCGATATGCTAGCGAAGTTTGACAAGATCGACGGCGTGTTCTGCGAAAACGACTCTATGTGTCTAGGCGCGCAAAAAGCGGCAGCGGACGCTGGTCGTGGCGCGGAGATGGTGTTCGGTGCCTCTGATGCGGGTAAAGACAGCTTGCGTGAGATGATGCGTGACGGCTCTAACTTCATCGCAACCGCAGTAAATGACAGTGATGAGATCGGTCGAGTTGGGTTCCATCACCTGATGGCGATGCTGGCGGGCGCCGAGCTGCCAAATATCACCCCGCTTTACTCTGGTCTGGTCACAAAAGAAGAAGCGTTCAAGCGCTACGACCCGAACAAAGTCTTTTAAGAATAAAGTCTTCTGGTTCAGAAGCAGATTGGGCCACCGGGCAATGCATCCACCGGTGGCCCTTTTTCTTTTCGGGATTGTCAGGGCTTACGTTTAAGGGCCTGCGATATCCTGAATCCCCCAGGCGCGATGGCGCGCGAGCGGTTTCTAAGGACCGGCGTATTCTCTGAGTTGCCTGCCACGGCCTCGCGAACAAGAATATAGATCCCGCTTGCGATAATCACACTCGCTCCAAGCAACGTCTGAAAGTCCGGACTTTCATTGAAGAAGATATAGCCAAAAATCGTCGCCCAGATGATTTGGCTATATTGCATAGGAGCGACGATTGCCGCCTCACCTGCGCGGTAGGCCGTGACCAGCATCATTGCGGCGATGAACCCCAATACGGCGATGCCGCCTGTGGCGGTGAAATCAATCAAAGGCATCGGCTTATAAACAAACGCCAGTGCGACACCCATCGACACAAAAATCGCAGCATATGGATAAAGCATCATCACAATCTGGCTTTCGTCATTGCCGATGCGTCGGGCAACAACTGATTGTAACGCCACACAAAGTGCGGCTGCAAAACCTGACAGATGCCCCAATGAAAGCGGGTCGACACCGGGACGAACCACGATCAAGACGCCAGCCAATCCAAGGATCACCGCGCCTGCACGGTGGATACCGACGCGCTCTCCCAATATCGGAATTGCCATCAGCGTGATCAGCAGCGGTACGGTGAACAGCATTGCATAGACTTGCGCCATCGGCAGGACCGAGAATGCGTAGAAGCCGAAGACGCCACCGCCCACCATTGTCGCGCTGCGCATCGCCACCCACCATGGATGCACAGGGCGCACCGTGCTGTTTCGACCATCGGTGACGATCATGAGTGTGATCAGCGGAAACGCCAAGAGCCCCGCAAAAAACAGGATTTGCATGGGAGAGTAGGTGCCACCCAAATACCGGATGATCACGTCATGTGTGGCGTAGATTGAGAACGCACCCAAAGATAGCAGGGCGCCTTTGAGGTTGTTGGTCGGGGTCATGGGGACTCCATTCTTGGCGATATCGCTAACATTTCCTTACGCCCAAGAGTGCGACCTCACAAGCGCTCAAATTGAGATCCCCGAATGAAAAAACCGGCGCTTGAACGGCGCCGGCTTCTTTTACTTTAATATTTTGGCGTTTACGCCAGAGACGCGTCCAGTGCCGCTAGGATCGCGTCACCCATTTGGGCAGTGCTCACTGGCTGCGCGTCGTCCGCTTGCATCAGGTCACCGGTGCGTACGCCATCTGCCAGCACTTGCTGCACCGCAGTTTCCAGACGGGTTGCCTCGTCGCCTTGGTCAAAGCTGTAGCGCAGCGCCATTGCGAAGCTGAGGATACATGCACATGGGTTTGCTTTGCCTTGACCCGCGATATCAGGCGCAGAGCCGTGTACCGGTTCATAAAGCGCTTTTGGACGGCCGTTTTCCATCGGTGCGCCCAAGGACGCGGATGGCAGCATGCCCAGAGAACCGGTCAGCATCGCCGCACAGTCAGACAAGATATCGCCGAACAGGTTGTCGGTCAGGATCACGTCGAACTGCTTAGGCGCGCGGACCAGCTGCATTGCGCCGTTGTCTGCGTACATGTGGGACAGTTCTACATCCGCGTAGTCTGCTTTGTGTACCGCTTCCACGACTTCGCGCCACAGAATGCCAGATTCCATAACGTTGGCTTTTTCCATGGACACAACGCGGTTGTTGCGGCGGCGTGCCAGTTCAAACGCAGAACGCGCAACCCGGTCGATTTCAGCTTCGGTATAGCGTTGTGTGTTGATGCCGACGCGCTGGCCATTTTCTTCGAAGATGCCGCGTGGCTCTCCAAAGTAAGAGCCAGAGGTCAGCTCGCGTACGATCATGATGTCCAGACCAGACACGATGTCACGTTTCAGGGAAGAGAAATCTGCGAGCGCATCAAAGCACTGCGCTGGGCGCAGGTTCGCAAACAGGTCCATCTCTTTGCGCAGGCGAAGCAGACCGCGTTCTGGCTTCACAGAGAAGTCCAGATCGTCATAGGCTGGGCCGCCAACAGCACCCAAAAGAACGGCGTCTGCTTCTTGAGCTTTCGCCATTGTGTCGTCATGCAAAGGTGTGCCGTGGGCGTCATAAGCTGCACCGCCCACCAGGTCTTCTTCGACGTCAAATTTCAGACCGCGTTTGTCGCCGTACCACTCTACGATGCGACGGACCTGAGCCATGACTTCCTGGCCGATGCCATCACCAGGCAAGATCAACAGAGATGGGTTGCTCATGTTCATTCATCCTTCAAAAATATGCTTGCCGCTGCCTAGCTTCTGCGCGTGGAAAGATCAAGAAATGAAGGGCGATTGTGGGGTTTGCAACATCAATTTCCTAGAAATCAACGTCGATCCAGAGAAGCCGGTGGCGACTATGTCTCACATCATCGTTTTGGGGGATGGTTTTTGAAGTGCCGAAGTCCAGAATCTGCAAGCCCGTTGAGGGTAGCAAATAGCTTAGGCGCAGTTTTCCGGCGGTTTTAAAAATTGCTGTATGTCGGTTTTCAGCCGCTAATTCTGAGAATGGGTCTGACCATCGATCGTCCCGGAGGAAACTATTCAATGATGCCTTCTGGCCTTGGCCACGCGAGGGATCGACATTGAGCTGTGCCGCTAAAATGAAAGGATCAGACGGTACGTCGCCGAACACCTCATCAAGGTAGAATTGCCAGAACTGGTTTTCCGCAGCGTTTCGGTAGCCGTTTCGATCTTCGGGGCCGTCAAAAAGCGGAGGGGTCGCATGATGGGTCAGGATCCAGAGAGTGCGACCGTCTATCCTGATGGGGACCGCCGCCGCGCCGACTGAGGCAAGCCGCTGGATTGGGATCGCGTCTTTCGGAAGGAGCTGTTCAAGTGACTTGGATGCTGAGACGTCGCGCCAAAGGAGTGTCCCAAAATCTCGGACGTTTTGGCTGTCGATCTCAAACCGCGAGAAAACCGCAATACCGCCTTGTCCAGGAAACCGTCCATAGCCTTGAGCATCGCGGGGGCCATCGTTGCGGCCGTCACCATCGATGTCCAATCCCGACGGTATGCCGCTGTTTGGGAAGGGAGCGTAGATGTATGCGTAAGGGGTGGTTGGATCTGAGATCAGCTGGGCGAGAACCTTCGCCGCTTGGTTTTTGTAATCGTAATCGATGCTCTGCAATACCAAGATATCTGCATCATAGGATTTGATGAGTTCCACGACGGCACGGACTTGTGGTGTCAGTCGTTGAATGTCGCGCAAAAGAAGACCGGGGCCGCGTTGCTTCAGTTCAGTGTTAAAGATCGCGATGCGGATGGGGTCGGCGACTGTTACAGTCGCGGAAAGGATCAGACCGGCTGCAAACCCTGCGCAACGGCGTAAGCGCGCTTGCGGTTTTCGCCGATCATCGTGGCGATCCGGGTCATCGCAATACCGCGCATGACCAAGCCAGCTGGGAAGAATGCCCAAATTGCCACCGTCCAAATCAGTGTTTGCGGGTTCGTCAATTGCAGCGGGTTCGCAATGTCAGAAATCGCTTTCACAAATGCCGGGAACAAAAATGGCATGAGAACCCCTAACGCGATGTTAAGGCGTCCGTCGCGAGTCAGGCGGGTCAAGACGTCGCCGCCTACGGTTGGATCAAATAGGGGCAGGTTGATCCAGACGTTGAAAGCACCATTGCGTGCAGGCCAATCCAGGACGCGAACGATAAAATAAAAGACCCCCAGCCCAATCAGGGAAAAGAGATAGGCCGTACCTGCAGCTAGCCGCACAAAGGTCACGTCACTGATGGAGGCATCCGCAGGAAGTGTCAGGATGACCAAGCGAACAGGTGAGTAGGGAAAGTCTAGCATATTGCCGGCCAGAGCCGAGATCGCGCGGAGCAGACCGTTCAAAGCATTGGGGTCGGCTGCATGGCGGTAGACCGAGGTGATCGTGAAAACGGTGATAAGGACGGCCGCATAGCGCAAACGGTTAAAGGGTGGCGCGTAGCGGAACTCTACGATGCTAGGATAGGTGGCGTAATACTCAATGAACACCAAAACTGCGGCGAAGAGCGCAACCAAAATAACGACTTGAGAGGAATCCGAGCTGACATTGGGCAAGAGTAGCGCCGGAAGGGCTACTAAAAATGCGACCAAGACCGCGCGTGTGATCGCGCTTATAAATTGTGTGAGCACTGCTCTTTCCCTTCAAACTGGACCGCCACGATTCAATGCCGCGTGCTGTTTCCAACTTGAGATTCTGTCAGTTTTGACAGATCTGCCTCATTCTTGCCCTAATCGTGCCGTGTTTTGGTCTTGCGCTCAACTGTTAGTTTGGAATTGCTCCCAATATCTGGGGTTGAGCCGCCAAAGTGGTGCGCGTTTGCACCAATTTTTGGAAAAAAGTGCAAGAATCCATGCCTCTAGGGGCATCTGCTCATGCATTATTATTTCGCAAAAGAGATCGCATATTCCAAAATTTAAGCACGATCTCTGTTTTGAAGCGTCGGATTTGAGCGAGTTATGCGCATCTGAGAGCGCCTTATTTGCGCCACAAACGTTAAGAGCCGCCCCATTCGGGGCGGCTCTTTTGAGGTCCTCAAAACAAGATGAGTTCAGATTTAAACCCAAGGACGTGCGGCGGAGGCTTGCGCTTCAAACGCGTCGATGGATGCTTTTTTCTGCATTGTTTGGCCAATGTCATCGAGACCTTCCAGCAGGCAATGTTTGCGGTGCGGGTCGACGTCGAATTTGATCACTTCGCCATCGGACGTCGTGATCTCTTGTGCCGCCAGGTCAACGGTCATGCGTGCGTTTTCGCCTTTTTCCGCATCCGCCATTAGAATGTCGACCTGCTCTTGTGGCAGAACCACAGGCAAGATGCCGTTCTTGAAGCAGTTGTTGAAAAAGATGTCGGCGAAAGATGTGGAGACCACACATTTGATGCCGAAATCCGCAATCGCCCATGGTGCGTGTTCACGAGAGGAGCCACAGCCAAAGTTATCACCGGCAATCAGGATTTCTGTACTGCGGTATTGCGGTTTGTTCAGTACGAAATCTTCGATTTCAGTGCCGTCGCGGTTGTAACGCATCTCGTCAAACAGGTTCTTGCCAAAGCCAGAACGCTGGATGGATTTCAAGAACACCTTTGGGATGATCATGTCGGTGTCGATATTCACCAGCGGCATAGGCGCGGCGATACCTGTCAGTGTTGTAAACTTGTCCATAGTGCCTCCTTAGGAACTAACGGTGTATGGAACGTGTGTTTCAATTTGTGTGTGGTCGCCGCCGGTCAGCGTCGACACATGGTGTTTCAGTGGGTTTGGCTTTGCTGCATTTGTCAGAACCCAATCATAGACGTCGCGCACTTGGTTGGCTTTTGCTGGCCAAGTAAAGAATTGCTCCACCTTGTCTAAAGCAGCGGCGGATTTTTCGGCCAATTGCTCTGGTGCATCGCAGATCTCACTCAGCTGCGTTTGAAGCCGTTCGATGACCTGTTCGCGCGTACCCATCTCGATCTTATAGCCGGTGTCACCGCCAACAAGCTCGCCGGGGCCAGCATAGTCACAGATCACTGGAACAAGACCCAGTGCCATGGCTTCCAGCACCACCCCGCCGCCGAATTCCCGCACAGAGGGGAATATAAACAGCTGTGACTGGCGCGCGACGGATTGCACATCTTCATGGGCAACCCAGCCGTGGAAGGTCACTTGTTCAGTGACGCCAAGCTCTGCGGCCAAGGCTTTGAGCGGCTCCAACTCCGGCCCATCGCCGATGACATCCAGCGCGAAACGCTTTTCTTTCATCAACGGCGCCGCTGCTTTGATCGCCATGTCAGCACCCTTGTAGGGCACCAAACGACCGATAAAGCAGCCCCGCATCACATCGCCCGCTTTCGGGGGCGTGCTGATCGCAAACCGATCCCGACTGATCGCGTTTTCAGGGATGTAAACCACCTTGTCCTGAAAGCGCTTCGGGATTTCCGACTGAGTATGGCGGGACCCCACGATGATCGCGGAGGCATTGCCCAGACTGCGTGTCCGGGCTGGGTTGAGTTGGTAGACAGAGCGTACAAAAGACAGCCATTCGCGTTCCCGCACCTGTGCTTCGCGGAATTCGCGCGGCCAAGGGACACCACCATTGAGCGGTCCCATGACAAAGGGCACGCCAGCCCGTTTGCACTTTCGTGCAAGCAGGCTGTTCACGGTGGGCGTGAGCGGGGTGACGCGATGCACGATGTCAAATCCGCCAGAGGTAATCTGATCTTTGAACTGCGCCCAAACTTTGCGTTCAAACGCAGGGTAGATCAGGTTTTCAATCAAACGCACGGTTGTCCAACCGCGGTTTGATCCCATACGAACTTTTTCGGCAATCTTGTGGGCGCGGGCCGCCAGATACTCTGTATCAATTGCGGTGAAATCCTCGCCCTCAACAAAGCCTGCCCGTTCGATGGCCTCTTGGTTGCGGATCTGAGTAACCAGATGCACGTTAGCAACGTCGCGAAGCGCATGTGCCAAAGACCAACCAACCAAAGGCACGCTCACCCATTCAGGGTTCGCGGCTTCGGCAATGACCAGAACGCGCGGGCGTTTTGGGGTTGGGTTGGCAGACATTTGCTTCGCTCCGCCTGACTTAGCTCAGCTCGCGAACGTCGGTCAGCTTCCCGGTCAGAGCAGCTGCAGCAGCCATCGCTGGGGACACGAGGTGCGTGCGGCCTTTGTAGCCCTGGCGACCCTCGAAGTTCCGGTTGGATGTTGCGGCACAACGCTCGTGCTCAGACAGCTGATCTGGGTTCATCGCCAGACACATAGAGCAGCCCGCAAGACGCCATTCAAAGCCAGCCTCGGTGAAGATCTCTGCAAGACCTTCTTCTTCGGCTTGCGCACGAACGAGGCCAGAGCCCGGTACGATCATCGCCCGGTTCACAGCGATCTTTTTGCCTTTCACGATGTCTGCAACAGCGCGCAGATCTTCGATCCGGCCGTTTGTGCAGGAACCGATAAAGACCGTGTCGATCTCGATGCTGTCCAGTTTTTGGCCCGGTGTCAGACCCATGTATTCGATGGAGCGACGGGCCGCGTCGACTTTGCCGCCCTCGAAATCTTCTGGGTTTGGAACCACACCAGTGATCGGCAGTACGTCTTCAGGGGATGTGCCCCAGGTCACAACCGGCTGGATGTCTTCGCCTTTCAAGGTCACGACTTTATCAAAATGCGCGCCTTCGTCAGTGAAGAGTGTCTTCCAGTATTCCAACGCCTGTTCCCAAGCTGCGCCTTTCGGAGCGTGTGGGCGGCCTTTGCAATATTCAAAAGTGGTTTCATCCGGCGCGATCAGACCTGCGCGTGCGCCGCCTTCGATTGCCATGTTACAGACAGTCATACGGCCTTCCATGGACAGATCACGGATCGCTTCACCGCAATATTCGATCACGTAACCTGTACCGCCTGCGGTGCCAGTTTCGCCGATCACGGCCAGCGTAATGTCCTTCGCGGTCACACCCGGCTTCAGTTTGCCAGTGATTTCGACCTTCATGTTCTTGGACTTCTTCTGGATCAGAGTCTGTGTCGCAAGAACATGTTCAACTTCAGATGTGCCGATACCATGTGCCAGCGCACCAAAAGCGCCGTGGGTCGCAGTGTGGCTGTCGCCGCAAACAACGGTCATGCCCGGCAGGGTCCAACCTTGCTCTGGGCCAACGATGTGCACGATGCCCTGACGCACGTCAGACACTGGATAGTAATGCACGCCAAATTCTTTGGCGTTCTTGTCCAGCGCGTCCACTTGGATGCGGCTTTCTTCGGTCATCTGAGCTGGGTCTTCGCGACCCGCAGTGGTCGGAACGTTGTGATCCGGCACGGCAATGGTTTTTTCTGGCGCGTGTACCTTGCGACCGGCCATACGCAGGCCTTCGAAGGCCTGTGGGCTGGTCACCTCGTGTACAAGGTGGCGGTCGATATACAGCAGGCAGGTGCCGTCTTCCGCTTCATGCGCAACATGCGCATCCCAGATTTTGTCATAGAGTGTTTTGGGGGACATGGGTCCTCTCCGTATTGATGAAAGTGGCTTTATGGCTGCAATACGGGCGTGCGAAAGCACGCCACGCCCTTATAGGGCGGCGATGACGGATTTGTTCTGACCAAAGAAGCGCCAAGGCAAAAAGGCGCGGTCAGCAATGTCATAGATGCGTTTCATGGGAGATCAGATAGCGGGAGTCGGTGGTTGCTGCAAGGGAAATGCCTTGTTTTTTGGCCTTTGCCCATGTCACGGTAAACCTTGAAAAGGGGGCACATGGCAGACGAAGAGAGCACCGAGCAAACGGTCGATAGCGAAACGACCACATTTGAGGACACCACAGCGCCGGCGCAGCCGGAGCAAGACACCCAAGAGATTGCGTTAAGTTTGTGGGATCAGGTCTTTGGCTTTGCCGAAGGATTGATGCGTCCCTGGAATGCTTATCAGGTGCTTATTGCAGTCGCTATCTTACTGTTGTCCTTTGGTATCTCACGCGTTTTAAGCCCCAAGTTGCATGATTGGATGCGCACGCGCGAAGGTTGGCCGAAATGGCGCTATCGCTACATGCTGCTTTTGCAGCGGCGTATGGCGCTGATTTTCTTTGTGGTGCTCGTGTGGATTGCGGTCCTCATAATGCGAGAGATCACTTGGCCCAGCCGGTCGTACTTGCTTGGTATTTTTGCCAATCTCGCCACTGCTTGGCTGGTGATCGCCCTGATTACCCGACTTGTGCATAACAGCTTCTTGCGAGGGCTCTTGCGCTACGGGGCTTGGATTTGGGTCACTTTGGTCTTGATCGGGCTGAATGAAGAGTTCCGACAATTGTTGGATTCCGCGGCGCTCAATCTGGGTACTTTACGGCTTTCGGTTTGGACCATTTTGCAGGCGTTGGTGATGCTGGGTGCGACCTTTGCCGTGGCGCGGTTTGTTTCGGGCACCACATCCGCGCGGATCAGGCGCAATGAGGACATCAGCCCCTCTATGCAGGTCTTAGTGATCAAGTTCCTGCAGGTCTTGCTGTATGGCGCGGCCTTTTTTGTGGGAATGCGCATCGTTGGCGTCGACCTCACCGGTCTTGCCGTCTTGTCTGGTGCCATCGGTGTGGGTCTTGGTTTTGGCCTGCAAAAGGTGGTCTCTAACCTTGTCTCGGGCGTCATCATTTTGCTCGACAAATCGATCAAGCCGGGCGACGTGATTTCGTTGGGCGAAACCTTTGGTTGGATCAACTCTCTGGGCGCGCGTTATGTGTCGGTCGTTACGCGAGATGGGCGCGAATACCTCATTCCGAACGAAGACCTGATCACCGGCCAAGTGGTCAACTGGTCCCATTCTGATGATTTTGTACGGCTCGATATCTTCTTCGGCACCGCCTACGGCGATGACCCGCATATTGTTCGCAAGGTCGCGATTGAGGCGGCGATGTCGGTGGATCGGGTGCTAAAACAACCTAAGACACCGGTTTGTCATATCGTTGGGTTTGGCGACAGTTCGGTCGACTACATTCTGCGGTTTTGGATCAAAGACCCCACAGGGGGCCTGACCAATATTCGCGGCAACGTTTACCTTGCGCTTTGGGATGCCTTCCAAAGTGAAGGCATCCACTTCCCGTTCCCGCAAAGGGAAATCCGGATGCTTGAAGATGATACGCCATCAGCGAGCAAACTACTGGATTAAGCCAAAATTGCACAAACGTTTGGCAATTTTACCGCGGTTTTTTGCATTCCCCTTGCGTTTCATTGGAATTTCATAGAAGCGATGCTATCTTGATTATAGGCCCGGCGTCGGGGCAATGCGGCGCGTTGCAAGGAGGGCAGACTTCTGTCTTTGAACGTAGATGTGGTTGAAACCACAAATGGTGACCAAATGCCTAACACGGCTCCCGCCGGAAAAGGCTCCGAGCTTCTTGAGCTCATTCTTAATTCCCTAGAAAATGACAAAGCCGAAGACATCGTGCATGTAGACCTGCGCGGGCGTTCTTCGATTGGCGATTTCATGGTGATATGCTCTGGTCGCAGCTCTCGCCAAGTGGCGGCAATGTCTGAAAAACTGGTAGAACGCATCAAGGCTGAAACCGGTCGCACCAGCAAAATCGAAGGTAAGGATACCGGCGATTGGGTGCTGATCGATACTGGCGATGTGGTGGTTCACGTGTTCCGTCCGGAAGTGCGTGAGTTTTACCAGCTTGAGAAGATGTGGATGCAAGGCGGCAACGCCTAACCATGTGACTTGAGTGCCGGTTACGGCGCTCGGAGGACTAAGCATGGCAATGCGCGTGCATATCTGCGCGGTGGGCCGACTTAGGTCGGGCCCAGAGCGGGATTTACTTGACGACTACCTTTCTCGTTTTGACAAAACCGGTCGGGCTCTGGGGCTTGGACCGGTGAAAGTTCATGAGGTTGAGGACCGCAAAGGCGGTGGCATGGGCGCTGAAGCCAAGTTGCTTGAAGGCGTGCTGCCCAAGGGTGCTGTGATTTGCACGATGGATGAGCGCGGCAAGGTGATGAGTTCGCCTGAATTTGCTCAAACGCTGGCGCGACGTCGTGACAACGGGGCGTCGGATTTGGCCTTTGTGATCGGTGGCGCTGATGGCATTGATCCAAGCTTGCGTGGGCAGGCTGATTTCTCGATTAGTTTTGGACAGATGGTCTGGCCGCATATGTTGGTGCGTGTAATGCTGTCTGAGCAGCTCTATCGTGCAGCATCAATCCTGAGCGGATCACCCTATCACCGGGCGTAAATTGGGTTGTCTAGATCCAATGTGACCCGCTTGCCGCCCCAACCGCCAACGGACTCTTTGGACTCAATTTGCACCTGATCCAGACTGGCTGGGATCTCAACACCAGACAATGATCGCGTGAAGGGTTGCTCGTTCACATGTGGGTGGTGCAACACACGAGTGCCTAGAACATTGCCGTCCATATCCAACACGCGCCAGCCGTCCGCATAGTCATCCCAACCTGTGTCTGGGTGGCTTAGGGTCACATCAAAGCGCCAGCTAGCGCCAGATTTTGTGCCCTTTACAGCTTCGATAACAGCAGGATCTGCGACTGAGGTATTGGCTGCCATCAGAAAAACGAGCGGTAGAATACGCATGAGGCCTCCTAGCTTGTCTCTTTCAAAAGCGCGACCCGTGAGAGGCTCGCGAATTCGCGACGGAAAATGATGAAGTTTGTCAGCAAACACGCCACGATCAAGGCATAGCCTCCGCCAAGCCAAGCCGCTGCGGCAAGACCAAAATAAACCGAACGCAGCCCCCGATTATAGGCTTTTGCAGCAAAGATGCCGATATCTGCGGCTTTGTCCGCACGGGGTATACAGGCGGGGTCTTTCGGGTCCACCGGCACAGCCGACATGATGACCGCAGCATAGCCGAAGAGCCGATGCGACCACACGAACTTCAAAAAAGAGTTCGCGACGAAAAAGATCATGACGATCAGTTTGATTTCCCAAACAATGGTCGGTGCGCTGACTAAGGTGAGCTCTGACGCAACGCTGGTTAGTTGCTCCGCATTGCCTATCAGCGCCAAACCACCCCCGATCGCAATCATCGAGGCTGAAGCAAAAAACGCAGTACCTTGGCGTAAGTTACTTAGAATTTGAGCGTCATAAATCCTTGGGTTTCTCAAGATGAATTGGCGCATCCATTCACGTCGGTAAGTGATCATCAGAACCGAAACGCTTTTGTGTTTCTGTGGAGGGTTTTCGATGATCCACCCGATGATAAGCCAACTTCCGAACAAGAAAACACAGCCTACGAAATCTGACGGGGTAAAAAGTGAAAGGCGATCAATCCATTGCATGGCGCACATTAGGCCTTTGGCGTGCCAAATGTCATCGGGAATTTCATTGCCTTACGAACAATGCGGCAGAATTCAGGCGCGGCGGAGCTTTGAACCCCAAATTGTCATAGTCAGGGCCAACAATCTCCTTGCGCGTCGCCGAGATTGGCAAAAAGACCAATCGGAAACATTATGCTTCGTTCAATATTCGCTGCCTTTGGATTGCTTGTCACGTTTTGCTCAGTGCAAAGCGCTATGGCGATGGAATTCAATATGAAGAACGCCGTGGGCCGATTGGATATGGGGTCTAACGGGTTTTGCACTGCAACTCTGGTGCATCACGATGTGGTTCTGACCGCCGCCCACTGTTTGTTTGATAAATCGAGTGGTGACCGTTTTGCGCTGTCCGAACTTAGGTTCAGACTTGATCCAGCAAACGCTTCGGCGATTGGCGTCAAAAACACTTTGGTGCACCCAGATTATAGACCGCATTTGCTAGGTGAATTGTCAAACCTGTCCTCAGATATCGCGCTTCTGAAGCTGGATGGAACTGTGGCAGCGGACACCGTCGCATTGGCGCAGCCAGATACGGTTGGCGCAAAAGCGACGGTTGTTTCTTTTGCAAAAGGGCGCTCTCAGGCTGCGCGTGTACAGCAAAACTGTGCATTGATGCCACATTCCGACGGCGTTTTGCTGACTCTGTGTGAGGCAAATTTTGGGACCAGTGGCGCACCGGTTGTGCAGCAACGTGATGGCCGCGCCGTCATCGTCTCTATCGTTTCTGCCATGGCCAAAGCTAACGGCGAACGAGTTGCACTGGTCGTACCCGTTGCGAATGCGTTTGAGGTGCTGTTTCAGTCGTTGGACGTGCAGCCGCAACCTGCCCGGTTTGGCCGTTGAAAAACCGGTTCATCATATCGCTGATCTTAGGCTTGGGACTTGCGACGCAAGCACAAAGTGGGTCCCTCCTAGAGGTCATGGACTCCCGTGGCGACATGCTGGGCTGGGAGGCAGTCGGTCGGCTTGATATTGGGAATTCTGCATTCTGCACCGGTGTTTTGATCGCTTCTGATCAGGTTCTTACTGCAGCGCATTGCCTTTTTGATAAGCGGTCTGGCCAACCAGTGGATGCGAACGAAATCGTCTTTCGGAGCGGCTATTTGAACGGCGAGGCGTTGTTTGAGAGGCAGGGGGCGAAATTTGTAGTCGCTGAGGGGTACGTACCCGGGGGCAATGCACAAGACATACAAAACGTCACACGCGATGTGGCCATTCTGCGCTTACGCTCGCCGATATTCGGAGCCGAGGCCGATCCATTTCGCATCGCCGAAATCGGTGGAAATGACCAGCTTCAGGTTATGTCTTATGGTCGGGGGCGCGCCGAGGCAATGAGCTGGCAACGCCAATGCAATCTCCAGCACGAAGCGCGTGACCTCAAATTCTTCGATTGCGACATCACGTTTGGTTCCTCGGGCGCACCGGTTTTTGTCAAAAATGGCACCCGCGTGCGAATTTTGTCTTTGGTATCCGGAACCGCAACTCTGAATGATGGCCGTGAAATTGGGGTCGGCATGGCGCTCCCGAAGGTGGTGTCCGAGCTACGGGCCCAATTGCGTTATGGCGATGCTCCTGTCGCGAAAGTAACGACAGGCGCGCGCCGGATACAGGTCGGCGGCGCGAAGTCTTCTGGCGGCGCGAAGTTCATAAAAGTGAAGTAAGCGACTTCCTAATTAGGCGGGTCTTGAAACCCAAATTCTGCATGCCCATCTCATTTTCACCGGACGCCGCAAAGCGGGTCCGGATCATCCGCCTGTCCCTTAGGGGAAGGCATTTACATCGTTGTTGCTCAAGAAAGAGGATAACCTATGCGCACATATGATTTTGCACCGCTTTACCGTGCTTCCGTTGGTTTTGATCAGATCGCAGACATGATGGATCGTGTCCTGTCTGATAACATCCCAACTTCCAGCTACCCGCCCTACAATATCGAAAAGACAGCCGAAGATGCGTATCGCATCTCGATTGCCGTCGCCGGTTTTTCTGCCGATGATCTTGGCATTGAAGTCAAAGAAAACGCCCTTGTTGTGACCGCACGCAAGCCAGATGCCAAGGACGAGAAATCTTATCTCCATCGTGGCATTGCCACCCGCGCATTTGAACGGCGCTTCCAGTTGGCCGACCACGTCCGTGTGAATGGGGCAAGCCACGAAGATGGTATGCTACATATCGACCTTGTCCGCGAAGTTCCGGAAGCCCTAAAACCACGCCGCATTGAGATTGCGCGCGGTGGTCAGGCGATTGAAGCAGATGTGGTTGACGCGAAAGCTGTGAACTAACCGGATCTAAATTCGGCTTGAAAGGGCGAGCCCCTTCACCACTGCCGTAAAGACTTCCGAATAGATATGCTCTGCCGCTGGAAAGGTTTCTTTCATGGCGGCAGAGACGAACTCCATCAGGCTGGAACCGCCCACATAGATCACCTGATCGATTTGATCAGCCGTGGCGCCCGCTTGATCGAGCGTTGCTTGTGCGCCTTCTTTCAGCTGCGACGCTGATCCTCCAAGGATATAGGTCAGTGCCATTGGCAAGAGGCGCGTATCCAGACCCTTTTCAATCATCATTAGGTCAATCAAGCCGCCATCGGCGTTTGAATTGGCGGTGACTTTCCCGGCCTCGACAGCAAAGGCTAAATCGTGGCCCAGCTCGTCCACAAGAACCGTTTCCAAACGATCTATCCGTTGAGGCTCCACGGCGAGTTGGGCCATGTCTTTGACCATGCGCCGAGTCTGCGCTGTGTAGAGAAACGGAATTTTCTCCCATGTCGCAAGGTCCTGGAAAATATGGGAGGGAACCGGAGTGGTTCCCGGCCCAAACTCGCGCTTGAGCTCAGAGCCTTTGCCCAGCAATGGCATGACCTGAGCGATGCTGATGAGCTTGTCAAAATCCGTGCCACCAATGCGTACACCGTGATTGGCGAGTACGTCATTTTGGCCGTTCTCACTCAGCCGGAAAACCGTGAAATCAGACGTGCCACCGCCGATGTCTACGATCAGCCCAACACCCGGTGTTGCGCCACTTGCTAGGGCTGCTGCTTCAGGCTCGGCGAGGAAGGTGACATCTTTGAAACCCGCAACCTCATAGCACAGGCGCAAATCGTCCTCGGCTTTCTGCTCTCGCGGATCACCTACGCCATGAAAGACAACCGGACGCCCGGATACCGCTTTGTCGAAAGTATGGCCTGTTTGCTTTTCGGCTTGGTCTTTTAAACGCTTTAAAAACCCGCCGATGATGTCCACAAAGGTCAGTCTCTGGTTCAGAAGTTGGCGTTTCTCGTGCATCAAGCTGGTCCCCAACACCCGCTTGAGCGCGCGCATGTACCGGCCTTCGTCGCCATTCAGCAAAGCGCGATCCGCCGGGTGGCCTATCAGCGTTTCCCGGCTTTCAAAGTCAAAGAAAAAGCTAGTCGGCAGCGTGTTTGACCCCGGTGCCATTTCAACAAAACGCACTTTAGCATTTTGGATGTAGGCTGCCGCGGAGTTGGAGGTGCCAAAATCTATGCCAAGGTGATGCGCATTAATCGGCATTTGGGACTCAAACCTTAAATGGAAAGCGTGTTGGCTAAGCTGGTGAGGCAGAGACGTCAAGCCTAACTTCCTTACGTCATCAGATCTTCACAACAATAAATTAGCGACGCCCGAAACAAATACGGAAGGAACGGTGTGTGCGTGAAAAAATACAAGATCTTATTTCGGGGATTGAGCCCTATGATTCATTGGAAAGTCAGCACATTAAGGATACTTTGGATTGGATAAAAAGCGGCGCTGAACTCTTTCGGCAACACGGTCCCGACATTCCTCCTCAGCATTTGGTTTCTTATTTTCTGCTCGTTGATCGGGACTGGGTCTTGCTCGTTGATCACATTAAGGCGAACCTTTGGCTCCCGTCCGGCGGTCATGTCGACCCGAACGAACATCCCCTTCAAACTGTAAAACGCGAGTGTCGAGAAGAACTAAAGGTGGACGCCCAGTTTATTGTCGAAGACCCGGTTTTCTTGACTAGGTGTGACACCAATGGGGCTATGAATGTTCACACGGACGTTTCGCTTTGGTTCCTTTTGAAAGGCAAGCGCGACTATCCTTACGATTTTGACCGTGGAGAGTTTCGCGATGTTCAGTGGTTTCGAACGGATCAGCTCCCTTTGCATCGAATAGATCCAAACCTAGAAAGGTTTGTCTCGAAAATCTCCAAAATCGGTTACTGAAGTACCAAAGAAAAACGCGCGGAGCATTCGCCCCGCGCGCCTTAATTTTCTCAGAGTGCGGCTTATGAGCCTTGCTGAGCGATGTTGCCAATGTTGAAGAACATGGTCTCACCAGAGTGATCATCTACACCGTCATTGTCAGTAGACACAAACGCTGTACCATCTTCAAAGATCGCGAGGCCTTCAACTTTGTCCAGAACGTAGCCACCTGTGGATTTTAGGTCAGGCAGCAGGTCACGGACCAGCTCTTTGGAAACCACTGGCAGCTCGCCACCCAGTTTCGCAGGAACCATTTCAGACAGAGCGACACGGTAGATTTTCTTTGTCACCGCGCGGCTGTCGTGCTGGTTGTCACGTTCAACGATGTACACATAGTCGCCGTGTACCGCGATTTCGGACAGGCCAACCCAACCTTTTGCAGGCTCGGCTTTTTCGTAAAGCACCGCGCCCCATTCTTTGGTTTCCAGGTTGTAAGCCACCAGTTTCACGTGGTTCTTCGGATCGTCTTTCCACTCACGCTGAACCGGCATCCACAGGGTGTCGCCAACTTTGGTGATGCCTTCGAAACCGAACCGCTTTTCAACTGCCATCAGTTCCGCTGGCAGGCCGATTTCGCCTTTGCGGTTCTTGATCACGCCGTCTGCAGAGACGTGATAAATCGCATGTGGAATCACACGACCTGTGCGGCCTTCAGATGCAACGTAGAAGCCACCTTTGCCGTCCAGAGTGATACCTTCCATATCGATCTGCTGCGCTGGGTTGCCGTCTTGGCGCACAACGCGGATCGCATCAATGATCTTCGCTGGAGATTGGTTGGTGTCGATTTTGAAGATGGTTGGCTGGAACAGGTAGAAGCTGTCGTTGACCGCCCAAACGATACCGTCTTTGTCAGCCACCATGCCAGAGATCGCGCCCCAGCCAGTCAGCTCGTCCATACCTGCAGAAGTCAGGTGTGGGTAAACCGCAGGTGCTTCTTGCTGTTCAAAGATCATAACGTGCGCACGTGCGCCGCCATCTTCGATCAGGTCTTTTTCGTTCGCAGATACCAGCAGGTTGCGGGACGGAATAGTCACATAACCCTCTGGGCCAACACCGGATGGCAACAGCTGCTCTAGAACTGGTGCGGCAGGGTTAGAGACGTTGTAAACACCCACTACAGATGCGCGTTCTGCGCCAACGAACACATAAGGTGTGCCGTTGAAAACGTCGAAGGTGACGGATTCTGGCTCGACACCTTTGGAGTCAGAGCGTTTGTCTGGATAGTGGCCGATCTGGATGATCGCGTGCTCAAAGTCAGTACCGCTTTCATAGACAACAGTGCCGTCCTTGTTGAAGATCGTCCAACCGCGGGAGCCGCCGTTGTAGTCACCTTCGTTCGCAGTTGCGAAGTGGTTGTCGTCGATCCAAGTGACCGCATCCGGCTCGCGCAGGCGGCCTTCTTGAGTTTCGGTGAAGGACAGGATCGCGCGCTCGTCAGTAGCGTCGATGTTTGTCAAATCAACCGCGCCTGCGGAGAAGTGGCTGACAACTTCGCCGTCTTTGGACACAACAACCATGTGGTTGTTTTCCTGCAAAGAGATCACAGTTTCGCCCAGAGCGTTGATAGACACATATTCAGGCTCTGGATCAGTTGGTGCGATGTCAGCCAGACCGGTCAGGTCAACCATTTTCAGGGAGCCACAGTCCAGACCCGCGTCTGTTGTGTTGATCATCACCAGGTTGCCCGCTGGCAACTGAGGGATGATGCCGTCGTTCAGATCTTCGTCGCGCTCGTTTTCGATCGCAACAGAGATGAATGCACCGTCTTTGGATTTCGCGATGGAGTCTGGCTGACCGCCCAGATCGCAAGATGCCAGTTCGTTGCCGGTCGCGACGTCGATGGCTTTCAGCATGCCAGATGGCGCTGTGTAGCTCTCGGATGTGTTCACGCCAACGTAAGCTGTTGCGCCGATAACGGCGACAGAGGTTGGTTCGCCCGGCAGAGCGATATTGCCCAGAGGCTGAGGGTTTGCCGGATCCGTGATGTCCACACGACCCAGCGCTTCAAGCGGGCTGTCAGTGTAAACCAGTGTCATGCCGTCAGAGGTGACGTCGATGATTTCTGGGGACGTTTCACGGGATGTATCTTCGCCAGCCGCCATGTTCAGCGGTGTTGCGAATGATGCGATACGATTGAAGTTCATCTCGGCGTTGGCCAGACCTGCGGTCAAGGCAAATGCCGATGTCAGGCAGAGAAAGCGCGCAGACATCCTAAGCTCCTTTTTGAATAGGTGCTAGCGAACTGCGGCCTGCACATTACGTAGATGTGACAGGAAGGTATCGGTTTTGTGACGGTTGCGCCGCTAGCGCGGTTTCCTGTGGATATCTGTGTAGGCGGGAAGCAGATCGCCGGATATTGCCGTGGCTGAGTACACGCCGCGTGCAATTGCTCGAGCCAAGCAGGTCGCGGCGGCATGGCCTAAGAATATGGGGTCTTGGATATCGTCTAAAATGGGTTTGGCATTGGTTGAGGCGGCAAATACAAGGTCGCCGTCCATAGGTGTATGGCTTGGCACCAAAGCGCGCGCCATGCCGTCATGGGCTGCGGTGGCCATTCGGGTGCATTGAGCTTGGGAGAGGTCCGCGTCTGTCGCAACAATGGCGATTGTCGTGTTTTTTGCGCTAAGCTTGGTCTTTGGCCAATCGGTGGTTGGTTTTGATACTATGCCGTGGCCGCCGAATTCGTCATCCAATTCCCAAGGAGCCGCCCAGAAATGTGGCGTGTCCGGCACAACCGCATCTCCCAATGCGTTAACGGCGACAAGTGCGCCAACGGTGTGGCCCGACGGTAGTAAGATAGAAGCGGACCCCAAGCCGCCCTTGAACGACGCGGTCGTTGCTCCCGTGCCCGCGCCATGGCTGCCAAGTTCGAATATGTCAGAAGCGGCGAGCAAGGCTTGTTCGCCGAGTGCGCGATACGGGTTTTCAGTCCAGTTCTTGTCGCCACCATTGATGAGGTCGAAAAGAATTGCAGCGGGCACGATTGGAACGGTTTGATCAACCACCTGAAACCCACGTCCCATTTTTCGGAGTGTGTCAGCAACACCGGACGCAGCATCCAGACCAAAGGCCGAGCCACCAGAAAGAACCAATGCATCCACCTGTTGAACGGTTTTATCCGGGGCCAATAGATCCGTCTCGCGTGTCCCCGGCGCGCCGCCCATGACATGGACAGCTGCGGTGAACGGTTTGTCTGAGGTCAGCACAGTGGTGCCTGACTTGAGCGCATCATCCTGTGCATTGCCAACCATCAGGCCAGGGACATCGGTGATCAGGTTCTTTGGACCAGTCTGCATGTTTTGTCCTCCCTGATCGGTCGTCTCGGTCACTTACTATTGAGCTTCGCCTCAATCGCTTCGAGGCGTTTCAGGACCTCGTCACGATATGTATCGGTCTTGGCCACGTCCTCTTCATGATGCGCATCCTGCATCGAGTTCACGATCAAACCAACCAGCAAGTTCACCACGGCGAAGGTCGTGACCATGATAAACGGCACAAAGAAGGCCCAAGCGAGTGGATAGACCTCCATCACGGGGCGCACGATGCCCATAGACCAGCTTTCCAATGTCATGATCTGGAAGAGGCTGTAAGCAGATAGGCCCAGATTGCCAAACCAATGTGGAAACTCCGATGCGAATAGCTTCGTGGCCATCACTGAGCCGATGTAGAAGATCAGTGTCATCAGCAAAAAGACCGAGGCCATGCCGGGTAGGGCGGTGATGAATCCTTCGACCACGCGACGAAGGCGTGGCGCGACCGAGATCACGCGCAGAACACGTAGGATCCGAAGGGCGCGAAGAACGCTGAGACCTGATGAGCCCGGCAGCAAAGCAACCCCGACGATGATTAAGTCAAATACCGACCATCCTCTCCGGAAAAACTGCCAGCGTCGGGCATAAAGCTTCAGGGCGATTTCAAAGACAAAAATGCTGAGGCAGGCGCTATCAAGGAAGTGGATCAAGCCGCCCACATGCGACATCACGAAGGCAGAGGTCTCTAGCCCCAAAATGATCGCGTTGAAGACGATGACCACGAAGATTGCATTTTCAAAGCGCGCGCTGCTGACCAGTTTCTCAATCCGGTTGCGTTCCGGGGTCGGTTGGTCTGACTGGACGTCGCTCATCGTGATCTCCTAGCAAAAGGCGTGTGTGGTCTGGGAATAAGATTTCCCGTGATATGGCGCGGCTTTGGTCATGACGCAAGAGGGGCGCTTTGCCCCACTCTTTTCATGCGCGAAGCGTCGCGTGCCCGTTGAGATGGCCCCACACATCGCCTATGTCTGGGAGGACGAAAAAAGGGAATGCGCATGTCGTACTTTAAATGGCTCTTCAGAGGATTGCTGGCTCTGCTGGTGTTTGGGTTCTTCCATTACACGCTGGCGCAGCATGATGTTGTGCGGATCGTAAGTACGAATGTTGAGCGCACAGAGCTCAACGACTGGACACGCATGTTTTGGTCGACACCGGATGCGCAATCCACAGACCTGACCAATCGTGATATTCAATTCATCTACGCGGTGCGCCCAAACGGCGACACGATGGAGTACCGTAACGAGGACACCGGTTGGGGTTGGCCGCCTTATTTCAAGTTCGACACAGCGAGCTTGTTCACCGAGGCCAATGACGCGATCTCAGACAAAGACGCGCCAGAATGGGTTGCAGTGCGCCATTATGGCTGGCGCAATGAGTTTCTTTCGATCTTCCCAAATGCAATCTCCATCAAGCCGGTCGATGGACCAGATGCCACCTTCATTCCATGGTGGAACATCTTCATTCTAACTGTGCTCTTCGCGATCTTCTGGAGCATCCGCGTGCGCTGGGTGCGGTTCCGGGAAGCACGCATTGATCCGGTCATAGAAGATGTAGGCGATAGCTTTGCCGATGCAGGTGACAGTCTTTCAGAGCAACGCGGTCGCATGAGCCGTTGGTTCAGCGGGCTGCGTCGGAAATAATCACCCGCATTTCTTCGCGATATAGGCGTTGTATTTGATCAACGGTTTGTTTTTGCCCGACGGATAGGCCGTACCCAAATAGATATGGGGTTGGTCGTTTCGTTGCCCGCTCCAGTATTGAATGAGATAGGCCTTGTCGCCGCGCGACAGGTATTTGTCCGCACCTTTTAAGCGACACGTACATTGATCCGTGCTGATGCGGGGCGAATTTTTGATCGCCGGTTCCGCGCAGGTGTCTTTGTTGGAAGCCGCAGCGGGGAGGGCAAGTGCTGTTGTGAGAAACAGTGCCGAGACAAACGCTTTCATGATGTCCTTTCACGTTTTGTTAGCCAGAGCCTAGACCGTGGCGTTTTCAAAAACGTGAAAGGATCGAAAGTTTCGCTTAACGCATGCCGTAGTAAATTCCGACGGTATGCTCTGCCTCTGCAAAGAAAAGCCAGCGGGAGGTTGCAACACCAGCCAAATGGCTTGCTGCCGCAAGGGCAATGACGAAAAGGTTGGCAGGAAGAGCCACGAGAATGAGCAGCGGAAGCGCCACCATCAAGAGCATCGCAATGATGCGCAGCTTTTGAACGTGTTTGCGTGCCACCACATAGACAAACTCACGCATCAGGTAGTTGGGCGAGGTGTGCGGGTGGGCCAAAGACCGTACTTCGCCACGGTCACCCAGCCCAGTCGCAGTCCCTAGGTCTGATCCGCGGTCGGCAAATGCTGTATCGCCTTTCATCCACCAGATAAGCTGCGCGCCTGCTGCAACCAGCAAAAGCGCCATGGCTGCGCCAGTTCTGCCTGCCAAAAGCGCACCACCTGCGATGGCCAAGCTTAAGTAGAGCACAGAAGTGAGCGGCGTGTTCCATCTGGGGATGGTGGCCAATTGTGCGTAGATCATCGACGTCGTGTAGACGGTCAAAAGGCTTAGACCAGCACCAATGTATCCGAGCGGTGCGATTGGTTTTGCAAAGAAAACAAGACCAGCTGCATAGAGCCCCATGACGGAAAGGGCAGCAACAGAGCAAACCCCTTCGCGGCTAAGCCAACTTGTGCGCCATTGCGTGAATGCTTTGAGGGCGCGTTCAGGATGCCCGAGGTGAAAAGTCGACGAAATCAGACCGCCAACGGTCAAGGCAAAGGCGAGAAGGAAATTCCAAAACGCAGCCCAGCCGGTCGGAGGTGTTGGGTCGATCCCAAGCCAAGCAAGCATACCCAGGCCAATGCCAGAGAGCGTTGTAAAGATAATGACGGATGCTGCTGGATGCATTAGACGTCCTCACTCTGTGTTTTTGTGTCACCCGGTAGGCGCGACAGTTGTTTGTCCAGCCAGCCCATGAAGCCCTGAGTTTCTTCTGCGACTGGGTCGAGGAAAGGCGCGAGGATGCTTTCGTCGTCGAAACTGTCTTTCAAACGTGGCGGCAGGTATTTGTTAACTGGCGCTGTGTCGAGTTCAGGCATTAGATCCATGCCGCCGCGTTCCGCTGTAAGAATGGAAACGTTGCTTTCTGGATCTGCAAAGTCTCCAAAATGGCGTGCGCCCGCTGGGCAGGTGCGCACACAGGCCGGTTGACGATCTTCTTCGGGGAGATTTTCGTTGTAGATCCGATCAACGCAAAGGGTGCATTTCTTCATGACCCCTTCTTCTTGGTCGAGTTCGCGCGCACCATAAGGGCACGCCCACGCGCATAGGCCACAACCGATGCAGCTTTGCTCATTGACCAAGACAATGCCGTCTTCCTTACGCTTATAGCTCGCGCCGGTCGGGCAGACGGTCACGCAGGGCGCGTTCTCGCAATGCAGGCAGGATTTGGGGAAATGCACGGTTTGTGCGGCTTGTCCTTCCGCCTTCACCTCGTAGCTGTGAACGCGGTTTAAGAACGTGCCCATCGGCTCTTCGCCATAGGGGCGCTGATCTGAGAGTGGTGCACCATAGTTTTCTGTGTTCCAGCCTTTGCAGGAGATCACGCAGGCGTGGCAGCCCACACAGGTGTCTAAGTCGATGACAAGGCCGAGTTTCTTATCGGTGGTTGTTGGGAGGTCTGTCATGGCTGGCTGACTCCATTTTTGAGGAGATGGCTGAGCTGGGGTTTCACCCCAGACCCCAGAGTATTTTTACAAAGGTGAATGAAGGATGCAGTTGTCATTGGCCAACCTTCCATTTCAGTTTTTCTGGACCTTTGCCGACAGGGGACTTGATTGGGGGTAAGTCCGGGCTGGTTTGTTCATTCTGCGGCGCGTCGACTTTTTCGATCTTCACGCGCAGGTCGAACCAAGCGGCTTGACCGGTAATTGGGTCCGAATTGGAAATGCGCATTCCGTCATCTTTGCCGGGCAGAAGCTCGTGGATGAGGTGATTGAGCAGGAAGCCCTGTTTTGCTTCTGGTGCGTTTTCGTCAAGCGCCCAGGCGCCTTTGCGTTTGCCAATCGCGTTCCAAGTCCAAACGGTGTTGTCATTGAGCGCTTCTTGCAGCGCAACAGGCACTGTGATGGTTCCGTGGGTTGATGTGACCTTTGCCCAGTCACCCTCTTTGAACCCATGCTGTTCCCAAAGTTTGGTTGGGAGATAAAGCGGGTTGGTGCCATGCAACTGACGGAGCCATGCGTTTTGCGTGCCCCAGGAGTGATACATCGCCATTGGGCGCTGTGTGAGGGCGTGGATCGGGTATTCCTCGAGATCAATTTCGCGATCCTCAAACGGCTCGTACCAAATCGGCAGCGGATCCATGACGCGTTTGACGCGCTCTCGCATATTCTCTGGCGGTTGGCGATCGCCATGACCTTCGGCAGCCCGTTGGAATTTGCGCATGGGCTCTGAGTAGAGCTGAAATAGGTACGGAGCCGGGGCATCGTAGATCCCCATGCCCACGGCCCAGTTTTGATAGGCCATGTTCCACGGTTTGTAGTATTTGGCCTCTTCTGGGATGTGCTCCACAAAGAAACCGCCATTCTCGATATACTTTTCAAGTTGGTTAGGGTTCACCTCGCCGCGGCCAACTTTGTCGCCGTTTTCGCCTCGGAAACCTGCCAGCGGGCCAATGCCGGGCTTGCGTTCGTGGTTGACGATATAGTCGGCGTAGTCTTCCCACTTAGGAGAGCCGTCTTCATGGACGAAGCCTTGCATGCCCAACCGGTTTGCCAAATGGACCAGCGTGGTTTGGAAACCACGAACTTCGCGGTCTGGCTCAATCACCGGCCAGCGGATTGCATCGGCCGCGCCATCCGCCTCGCAGATCGGGCGATCCAGCAAAGAGATACAGTCGTGACGCTCAAGATATGTCGTGTCGGGCAGGATCAGGTCCGCATAGGCAACCATCTCAGAACTGTAAGCATCGGAGTAGATGATATTAGGGATCACGTAATTCCCGTCCTCATCTTTGTCCGTGAGCATTTCGATCACGCCGCGGGTGTTCATCGATGAGTTCCACGACATATTCGCCATGTACATGAAAAGGGTATCGATCTTGTACGGGTCACCCGCGTGGGCATTAGAGATCACCATATGCATCAACCCGTGGCTCGACATGGGGTTGTCCCATGTAAAGGCTTTGTCGATGCGGATCGGGCTGCCGTCTTCCTTCAGCATGAGGTCTTCTGGGCCTCGGGTGAAGCCGAGATGGGGGCCGTCTAGTGGCGAACCACAGGTGACCTTGCCGTGAGGACGCGGGTGCTCTTCGACTGGCTTTGGGTAAGGCGGCTTAAAGCGGAAGCCGCCGGGGACTTCGACGGTGCCAAGAAGGATCTGCAGAACGTGCAGCGCACGGCAGGTTTGGAACCCGTTGGAGTGGGCCGAGATCCCGCGCATGGCATGCATGGCGACGGGGCGGCCGACCATTTTGTCATGCGTCTCGCCACGGAAATCCGTCCATGATTGGTCCAGCTCAAAGCTTTCTTCAAAGGCGACGCGTGCGAGTTCGGCGGCAATTGCTTTGATTTTCTTTGCAGGCACGCCACAGGCTTCCGCCACCGCTTCCGGTGCATATTGCGGATCCAGATACTTCTCGGCCATCAAGGCCATAACGGTCCTGTGGGTCTTGCCTGCATTGCGATATGTGGCTGCGAGGTTGGGGCGGACCCCTTTCTTGTCAAATGCAGTGAGTTTTCCGGTGACCTGGTCCATCACTAGTGGTTTGTCATCGTCATCCCGCAGGAAAAGGCCTGTGTCAGGGTCGATGAGAACCGGCGCGTTGGTGAATTGAGCAAGATAATCAAGGTCGATTTTGCCGGCTTTCATCAACTCATGCACCATCGAAAGGATAAACAGCCCATCGGTACCGGGTGTAATGCCCACCCACTCGTCAGCGACCGCATTGTAGCCAGAGCGCACGGGGTTCACGCCAATGACTTTGCCGCCGCGCCCTTTGATCTTGCCGATGCCCATTTTGATCGGGTTGCTGTCGTGGTCTTCTGCGACGCCGAAAATCATGAAGAGCTTGGCGCGGTCCCAGTCGGGCTGGCCGAACTCCCAGAAGGCTCCGCCCATAGTGTAAATGCCGCCCGCAGCCATGTTGACGGAACAGAACCCGCCATGGGCCGCGAAGTTAGGTGTGCCGAAGTTTTGCGCCCAGAAACCTGTGAAGGATTGCGATTGATCGCGCCCCGTAAAGAACGCCAACTTCTCGGGGTTGTTCTCGCGCAGGGGCTGCAAAAGGCCGACCGCCATATCCAGCGCTTCGTCCCAGCTGATCTCTTCAAACTCACCAGAGCCGCGCGGACCGACGCGTTTGAGTGGCGCACGCAGGCGGGACGGTGCGTTGACCTGCATAATCCCGGCAGAGCCTTTGGCGCAGAGCACGCCCTGGTTCACCGGATGATCGCGGTTGCCTTCGATATACGCAACTTTGCCATCTTTCATGTGCACGTTGATGCCGCAGCGGCAGGCGCACATATAACACGTGGTTTTTTTTATCTCGTCCGAGACCTTTGGGGATGTGTCGATGGTCGGTTGCTTGAAGGTCATCTGGCTTCCGTTTTTTGTTGGCGTCTACGTGAGCAGTTTGATCCCCGCGAGAATGAGGGCTGCAATGAAGATTGTTTCGAGGCAGATCAGTGCGATGGCATATCCACCGACTGAGAGAACTTGTTTTAGGTTTGTTTTCATGCCCACAGCTGCGATGGCGACCAGCAGGAGCCAACGTGATGTGTTGCTGAGGAATTCAGCAACAAACTCTGGGATGACGTGAAACGAGTTGAGGCCTGCCAGAACTAGGAAACCGACTACAAAAGCTGGCAGGATCGGTGGGCGTTTGCCGTCCACAGGCTCTTCGCTGTAGTTGCGGATCAAGATTGAGGCGATCAAGACGACGGGTGCTAACATCGCGACGCGGATCAGTTTGACCAAGGTTGCTGTGTCACCTGTTGCCTCAGAGATTGAGAAGCCCGCGCCAACCACTTGCGCGACGTCGTGGATAGTGCCGCCAAGGAAAACGCCGCCTTGCAGCTCTGTAAGTTCGAGCCAGTTGACAAGAATTGGGTAAACGATCATCGCGATGGTGGAGAGTACGGTGACGCCCATCACTGTGAAGATGAGGCGCTCCTCAGAGCGCTCGTCTTTCGGCAGGATCGCACTGATCGCCATTGCGGCGGATGCCCCGCAGATCGCTACCGATCCAGCCGTCAGGAAGGAAAACCGCCATTTGCTATTGAACATCGGGCCGAAAATAAAACCAAAGCCGATGGTGGCGATCACGCCGAACACCACTAGGAAAATCAGCTCTGCGCCAAGACCGGCGATGAGGTCGACGGAAATACGCACACCCAGAAACGCGACCCCTAAGCGCAGCAAAGTGCGCGCAGAGAAGCCGATACCTTCGACGGCCTTGCCTTCTTCAGAAAGGAAGCTCACAGCGATGCCAAGCAAGAGCGCGAGCAGCATCGCAGGGGTCGCATAATGCTCTGATAGGAACTTTGCTGCGACGGCAACCATGATCGATAGGATCACGCCCGGGAACAGGAGTCTGATTTGATCTTTGGTCCTGGCAAAACGCTGGGATTTTAGCGAAATTGAAGCGTTCATTGCGGGGATAAAATCCTTTGAAGGTGCTGACCTGTGATGGAGTAAATGCTCTTTGCAAATGTGCGAATCGCATTCGCGAGGGTCGCGTGTGTATCAATCCTGTATCTTTGCTCGGTCCGGTAAACTGGTTCTGGAGCTGAGATGTCATATGATTGGCGTTGAATATTTGCCGTTAAACGCGCATTCAGGTGCAAGTCTACATTTCCGCGTTCAGGCGGGCTGTGTAGATCAATTTTGTCCTTTTGCGCGTTCATTTAGAACTTTCTTCCTGAGATTGGTTCAGATGGCGGGAGTTTGGCCTGTTGAGCAAGTAAAAACTGTCGCTATTGATTGAGAGATTGCAGGGCGGTCACCGCAATCATTTCAGTGACATCTTCTGCGATGCAGCCTCGTGAGAGGTCGTTGGCGGGTTTGGCGAGCCCCTGCATGACAGGGCCAATGGCCATATAGCCACCCAAACGCTGGGTGATTTTGTAGCCAATGTTGCCCGCATCAAGGTTGGGGAAGATCATGACATTGGCATGTCCCGCGACGCTTGATCCGGGCGCTTTGCGTTCGCCTACGGAAGGCACGAACGCGGCGTCAAATTGGAACTCACCATCAGCTTCAATGTCAGGAGCGGTTTCTTTAAAAAGCGCCAGGCCTTCAGCGACTTTGCTGACAGCAGTATGTTTCGCGCTGCCCTTGGTTGAGAAGCTCAGGAAGCCGATTTTGGGTTCGGTTTCCAGAAGCGCTCGACAGGATTTGGAAGACGCCTTGGCGATCTCTGAGAGCTCCTGAGCAGATGGATCGATCACCAAACCACAGTCGGAATAAAGCATGGCCCGCGCACCATTCGTGGCGTTCTTGGGTGGGTACATTAAGAAGAAGCTCGACACCATCGCGGCGTCTTTGTGCATGCCGATGACTTGGATCGCACTGCGCACGATGTCCCCGGTGGTCAATACTGCGCCACCAACAGTGCCCGTTGCATGGCCTAGCCGGACCAGCATTGCAGCATAAACCACGGGTGTTTGCACGGCGGTCAAAGCCTTGGCTTCGTCAACGCCTTTGTGCTTGCGCAGGTCGTGGTACTCGGCGGCAAATTTAGAGGTGAGGGGAGACGTCAGTGGATCATGGACCTGAACACCTTCGCTTTCAGACGCACCTTGGCTGGAAAGCTCTGCGCGGACAGCGTCAGCGTCACCGACGAGAATAACGTTGGCCAAATCGGCCTGATGGGCGGCCAGCGCCCCCGCAACGATGCGGGGATCACTGCCTTCGCATAGGGAAATAACTGGGCGGCTGGACGGCGCTTTAGATTTCAGCAGCTCCTGAGGGAGAAGTGTCATAGATGCCGTCCTTGCCTGTACCGAGTTATTGAGCGCGCATGTCTTCGCGGCTGATGCCCGCAACAGAGACCGGCTTTTTCATCGCGTCGCGACGGAAAGGCTCACCCAGCTCTTGGTTCAGCAGGATTTCGATAAAGGTGGTTTCTTTATCTTCCATCTGGCGCTTTACCGCTTTGGCCAGTTCGCCTGTCAGGTCTTCCATTGTGGAAACCGCGACACCGTGCACGCCACATGCTTTCGCGATGCCAGCATAGGACACTTCCTGCGACAGCTCGGTGCCAACAAAGTTGTCGTCAAACCAAAGCGTGGTGTTACGCTTCTCTGCGCCCCACTGGTAGTTGCGGAAGATGATCATGGTGATTGGTGGCCAATCATCACGGTTCACAGACACCATTTCGTTCATAGAGATGCCGAAGGCGCCGTCGCCTGCGAAGCCAACAACTGGAGTGTCTGGGCAGCCAACTTTCGCGCCACAGATCGCTGGGAAGCCGTAGCCACATGGGCCGAACAGACCAGGCGCGAGGTATTTGCGGCCATCCTCAAAGGATGGATATGCGTTACCGATCGCGCAGTTGTTGCCGATGTCAGAAGAGATGATCGCGTCTTTTGGCAGAGACGCTTGGATCGCGCGCCATGCCATACGTGGGGACATCTTTTCTGGCTCACGACCACGTGCACGTTCGTTCCAAGTTGTGCCTGGATCGTCGTCTTCGTGGTCCATGGAAGTCAGCTGCTGCGCCCAAGAGGATTTCGCATCTGCGATGGTGTTTTTGCGCGCTTCGCGGCCTTCGTCACCTGCAGTGCCGGAGAGCTGTGACAGGATACCTTGTGCCACTTTCTTCGCGTCGCCAACGATGCCAACGGTCACTGGCTTGGTCAGACCAATGCGATCTGGGTTGATATCAACCTGAATGATCTTCGCGTCTTTTGGCCAGTAGTCGATTCCGTAACCTGGCAGCGTGGAGAATGGGTTCAAGCGAGTACCCAGAGCCAGAACAACGTCCGCTTTCGCGATCAGTTCCATGCCGGCTTTGGAGCCGTTGTAGCCCAGAGGGCCAGCAAACAGCGGGTGTGAACCTGGGAAGGCGTCGTTATGCTGGTAGCCAACGCAGACTGGTGCGGTCAGACGCTCGGCCAGTTCTGCGGAGTCGCCAATCGCGTCACCCAGAACAACGCCAGCGCCGTTCAGGATTACAGGGAATTTAGCGTTAGACAGCAGCTCAGCCGCTTTCTTAACCGCGTCTTCGCCGCCTTGTGGGCGCTCGAATTCAACAACCGCTGGCAGCTCGATGTCGATGACTTGTGTCCAGAAGTCGCGTGGCACGTTGATTTGTGCCGGCGCGGATGCGCGCTTGGCTTGCAGGATCACGCGGTTCAGCACTTCCGCCATACGGGTCGGGTCACGCACTTCTTCCTGATAAGCAACCATATCTTCCAGCAGAGCCATTTGCTCTACTTCCTGGAAGCCGCCTTGGCCGATGGTTTTGTTTGCAGCCTGAGGTGTCACGATCAGCAGTGGAGTGTGGTTCCAGTAAGCTGTCTTGATCGGAGTGACGAGGGATGTGATGCCAGGGCCGTTTTGTGCAACCATCATGGACATCTTGCCAGTTGCGCGCGTGTAGCCGTCAGCCATCATGCCTGCGTTGCATTCGTGCGCGCAGTCAAAGAATTTGATACCTGCTGCTGGGAACAGGTCGGAAATTGGCATCATAGCGGAACCGATAATGCCAAAAGCATTGTCGATACCATGCATCTGAAGCACTTTTACGAATGCTTCTTCGGTTGTCATCTTCATGGGGTCGTCTCCTGAGAACGAAAAAGTACGAGCAGTGCTCGGGCTGACTAAGACTAGGCTCTCGTGAATAGTGCCAGTAGCCCCAAATTTTCGTCCGGGGTAAGTCCAGATGGAAAATTTTCCGAATTTGAATCAATTTGGGAATGCAAGCGAATGGGCGTGGCGGCGTAGCCCCGGCCGGCTCATTCGAGACGTGTGCGTTTGATTCTAAACGCTGTTGCAGTTGGACGTTTTCTGCCGGCTATTTTTCTGAGGATGCTAGACGTTTAAAACGTTGGCAATTAGCTGGATTCCTTTGGAAATCCGATCCGCCGGAATAGAGGAGTAAGCCAGTCTGTAAAACTCACGGGGCCTATTTTGGCCAAAAAAGTAGGGTTTACCCGGTTCGATCAGAACCCCGTCTTGCTTTAATTTTTCCGCAAGCTTGTTTGTATCGGTGCCGTTTGGCGCGCGCATCCAGAAGGAGCTTCCACCATGCGCACCTTGGCCCCAGATGTTGAGTCCATGTTCTTGAATGGCTTCATGCATCGCTTCGCTTCGCTCTTTCAAAGCGATTCTCAACCGACGAATCGAAGCGTCGTAATGCCCGAGCGAGAGAAAATACGCGGCTGTGCGCATCGTGTGACCAGGTGGGTGGCGCAGTACAGATGCACGCAATGCGCGGGCTTCTCGGATGAAGCTTTCAGCGCCAACCAAATAACCGAGCCTTAGCCCCGGAAAAATCGACTTTGAAAAGCTGCCTACATAGATCACTCGCCCATCCTTATCCAACGACTTAAGCGCCGGAGATGGGGCGTTGAGGAAAGACATTTCGAACTCGTAGTCGTCTTCCACGATGAGCGCGTCGAGTTCGCGCGCGCGTTTCAATAGCGCTTCGCGCCGACCCATGGGCATGGTTGCGGTGGTCGGGCACTGGTGGCTTGGCGTGGTGAAAATGACATCGGTTTCTGGCGGAATTGCTTCAGGCGGTAGCCCATCTCTATCCACAGGCAGTGGGGCGAGATGACAGCGAGATTGCGTAAGAATATCCCGTAGCGCGTGGTAGCAGGGGTCTTCTATTGCCGCCGTACGACGCTGCGTTAGCAAAACCTGCGCGGTCAGCCAAAGGGCGTTCTGCGCGCCAACCGTAATCAGCACTTCGTCGGGGCGTGCAACGATCCCACGGCGGGGCAACGTATGGCGCACGATGAATTCTACAAGCCGCTCATCCTCTAGGTCGCAGTAATCTGTCGTGAGCGCGGAAAAGTCCTTTTGCCCAAGGGCTTGGATGGCACAAAGCCGCCAGTTGGCGTGGTCAAATAGACCGCTGTCAGTCTGTCCGTAAATGAACGGATAGCGATAGCTGGACCAATCCAATGGTTTTCGCGGCGTGTCGCCACCTGTGTATTTTCGACCGATCGCTCGGCTCCAATCCACAGTGTCTCCGCTTTGACGAATATTGGTGAATGGTGGTGGCTCGGGCGCATTTTCAGAGACGAAATATCCTGAACGACCACGAGAGGTTAGGTAGTCGTTTGCAAGCAGTTCGGTATAGGCCAGCGTCACAGTGATACGGCTGACACCTAGGTGCGAAGCCAGTTTTCTGGAGGACGGGAGCTTCTCACCCTGTCGGAAACGACCAGACAGAATGCCTTCCGCAATCATCTGCTGAATCTGCGACTGTAGAGTCCCCTGAAACTGTGGATTCAGAAAGAAAGTATCAACAGAGATCGACATGACTGTCCGCCTATCTGGACTGATTTCGGGGTGATACTGGCACTATTGGCCGGTGAATTCAATTTACCTGCTTAGATTTATGGATACCGTGCACAGAATTTAAGCGCCGGAATTCAAAGCAGTTTGGCGCAAATCGATTTTGAAATTTCCGGCCACTCCGTTTTGATAATGGAGTAAAGGGCCACGTCCTGAGGCTCGCCGTTTTTCGCAATTATTTCGTTGCGTAGGACGCCGTCCAAGGAAGCACCTAAGTTCTCAATCCGCGCACGAAGAGCGGTGTTTGAAGTCACCGCTTTGATTTGCACCGTGTTGGCGCGCGCATTCTCAAACGCATGGTCTAGGAGCGAAATCATGGTTTGATTGTAGGACTTTGGGTCGAGGCACGCGAGCCAGACATCCCCAATTTCTAGTTTCTTGTGGGCGCGATCAATACGTGAGTAACTTGCCCAGCCGATCCAGCGGGTGGAGCGAGATTGAACAGCGTATGTGAGAGAAAGACCATCCGCTTGGCGCTCCAAGCGATAGGAGATTTCACCCGTCATGTCGTGGCGAACAGGCGTCTTGCAGCCTTCAGGCGAGAAGGGACCAGCCACCGTTGCTTGGGCAAGCGCTTTCGCATGGCCGTGAGTGAGCGGCCAAAGACTTACGCGGGAACCAGGCAATTTTTTTGGGCTAGGCCACATGGCGCGCCTCGCTGGAGTTAAAAAGGCCCGCCTGACGCGGGCCTTAAGAGTTTAACCGAAAACGGTCGTCAGTGCATTATCCACCGCATCGCAGATTGCGTCGATGTCAGCTTTGGTCGCGATCAGAGCCGGGCTGAAGCAAAGTGTGTTGTTGCGGCCAGGGATCGAACGGTTGGTAACACCGATGATCACCCCTTGTGCGCCACACTCAGCGACAACCTTTTGCGCCATCGCTTCTGGCACAGGTTCCTTGGATTCGCGGTCTTGCACCAATTCCAAACCTTGGAAAAGGCCGAGGCCACGAACGTCACCAATGACGGCGTGCTTTTCTTGCATCTCCAAGAAGCGCGCTTTCATGTGCTCGCCCATCGCGGTGGTGTTATCCAAAAGCTCCTCGTCTTCAATGATCTGCATATTGACCAGCGCCGCAGCCGGACCGGCTGTGCAGCCACCGAAAGTAGAGATGTCACGGAAGTAGTTCAGTGGATCTGAAGCATCGTCTTTGAACATATCAAAGACTTTCTCGGTGGTGACCATGCAAGCAATCGCTGCGTAACCAGACGCCACGCCTTTTGCCATTGTGACGAAGTCAGGCTCGATGCCAAAGTGCTGATAACCAAACCATTTGCCGGTACGACCAACGCCACAAACCACTTCGTCGATGTGCAGCAGGATGTCGTACTTGTCACAGATCTCGCGAACCCGTGGCCAGTAGCCTTCTGGCGCTTCGATAACGCCGCCGCCTGCGGTGATTGGCTCAAGGCACAGGAGGCCTACGGTTTCAGGACCTTCGCGCAGAATCACTTCTTCGATCAGATCGGCTGCCGCACGGCCGAACTCTTCACCGGAAAGGTGCTCGAGGCCGAGTTCGTGCTTGCGGTACTCCATGCAGTGCGGAACGCGTACGAAGTCTGGCGCGAATGGACCATACTGGGCGTTACGTTCTTGCTGGCCACCCGCGGACATGGTTGCCAAGGTGGAGCCGTGGTAATCGCGATCGCGGTACAGAATCTTAGTTTTCTTACCGCCGTATTTCTTATGTGCGATCTGGCGGACCAACTTGAACACCTTCTCGTTCGCTTCAGAGCCGGAGTTCGTGTAGTAGACCCGGCTCATGCCAGGCATCTTGCTGATCAGCTTTTCCGCAAACAGCGCGCCAGGCACGGAGCCGGCGACCTGTGCGAAGTAGCACAATTTCATCAGTTGATCGCGAACCGCGTCACAGATGCTTTCGCGGCCGTAGCCAACGTTAACGGTCCAAACGCCGCCGGATACCGCGTCCAGCCACTCTTTGCCGTTTTGATCCCATACGCGCATACCCTTGCCTTCAACGATGATGCGAGGATCGCTCGTTTCATAAGGCTTGTGTTGACTGAGGTGATGCCAGACATTCGCTTTGTCGGCTGCGACGACCTTGGACAGGTCGTTGTCATTAAATGTGCCGTCCATTTTAACACCCTACTTGTTTAGGCGCTTTAAGCGCGATGCATAAAAAATGAGACCAGAGACTCTGATCTTTGATTTGAGCATTTTGCTTGGAAATTAAACAAAGGCGATAGGGCCAGTGGGTACTCTATTTAGGTCCAGAATGGGGTTTGCTATTTGAATTTTTGCCGTCAAAAACACGTTAATATTTTGAAAAATAACAATAAAGTTTTTGTTTTCTCAAAATCTCCTGCTGGTTAACTTTCTGTAATTGCCTAATTTGGGCGCAAAAAAACGTTGATTGAATAGGCGTTTTCCGCTCCGATTAAGGAATTGGGACTGAATGAGCTCAATTCTAGAGAAAACGCCAAACAAAAAGGCGCCCTAGATTCTAAGTCCGCCGCAGTAGCGGTAGTTATTCACACGGGAGAAAAATGAAGATGACTTTCAAGAAAAAATTCGCTGCCATGACAGCGGCTGCAGCACTTATGACCGGTGCTCAAGCGGCAATGGCAGAGGAAATCACCGTGGCGTATTTCTTGGAGTGGCCGATGCCTTTCCAATATGCCAAAGCGACAGGCATGTATGACGAAGCGCTTGGCGTAAAAGTGAACTGGGTGTCTTTCGACACAGGTACAGCAATGAGCGCAGCAATGGCTGCCGGTGACGTTCAGCTGTCTGTTAGCCAAGGTATTCCGCCATTCGTTGTCGCGACATCTGCAGGTCAGGATTTGCAGGTTCTCGATGTTGCTGTTTCTTATGCAGACAACGACAACTGCGTTGTACGTGCTGATCTGGAAATCGACAAAGACAGCGCAGGCGAGCTGGCTGGCAAGAAAGTGGCTGTCCCGCTGGGTACTGCTGCACACTATGGCTTCCTGAAGCAAATGGAACATTTCGGCGTAGCGCTTGATAGCCTCGAAATCGTTGACATGGCACCGGCGGAAGGCGAAGCGGCGCTGAGCCAAGGTTCTGTCGATATGGCTTGCGGCTGGGGCGGTGCGCTGCGTCGCATGTTTGACTCCGGCAACGTTCTGCTGACCGGTGCAGAAAAGACTGAACTGGGTATCCTGGTATTTGACGGAACAACAGCTCCAACGTCTTATGTTGCTGAGAACAGCGATCAAGCTGCTGCGTTCCTGAAAGTGACTGCAGATGCTAACGCAATGTGGGCTGATGAAGCGAATCACGCAAAAATGCTGCCGGTTATCGCGAAAGACGCAGGTATGAGCGAAGATGACGCAGCGGCGACGCTGGCGACTTTCGTTTTCCCAACAGTTGAAGCGCAGTTGAGCCAGTCTTGGTTCGGCGGAAACGTTCAGACCTTCATGAAAGGTGTTGCGGACGTATTCGTTGCTTCCGGTTCGATCGATGCGGCAAAGGCGTCTTACGCTGACAACGTGAACGCGGATCCGCTGTCCGAAGCTCAATAATCCTCCATTGATGGGGCGCCTTGGTGCGCCCCAATTCAATATTACCTGCGGATGCGGGTGTCTCACCTCTCTGAGAAGGGAATTCAGGTGTCTGAATTATTAATCGATAACATCTCTATGCGCTTTGATCTGCCAGACGGCGGTCACGTTCAAGCGCTTAAGAATGTGACGCTGGATATCAAATCCGGCGAACTCATGAGCGTACTTGGCCCATCGGGCTGTGGTAAAACAACGCTGCTCAATATTGTAGCAGGGTTTCTGGCTCCAACCGAAGGCCAAATTAAGCTGAATAACGAGGTCGTTACTGGCCCGAGCCCGCAGCGTGGGATGGTCTTTCAGCAGGGCGCATTGTTTGAATGGATGAATGTCCGTGACAACGTTTCCTTTGGCCCTGATATGAAGGGCGTGAGCCGCGCGGAAAGCAAAGAAAAGGTCGAGCATCTGCTCGAAGTTGTCGGCCTGCAGGATTTCAAAGAAAAAGCGATTTACGAACTTTCTGGCGGTATGCAGCAACGTGTTGCACTGGCACGCTGCTTGGCCAATGACCCTGACGTTATCCTAATGGACGAACCGTTAGGCGCGCTTGACGCTTTGACGCGTGAAAAGATGCAGAGCCTCGTGTTGGATCTATGGAAAGACACAGGCAAAACCATCATTCTGATCACCCACTCTGTGGAAGAAGCCTTGCTGCTTGGTGAACGCCTATTGGTCATGGCACCACGTCCAGGACGGGTCCACAAAGAATACCGCCTGCCTTTCGCGGATCTCGGTGTTGGCAACGATCTGCGCGAAGTAAAGAAACACAAGGATTACGCCGGAACGCGTGAGGAAATCCTGGAAATGATCTGGAACATGGAAGAAGAAATCATGGGCCGGACGGAGGAAAGCGCATGACCGGTTTACTCGTACTTGCCCTATATGTTGCCGCGTTTTTCGGCTCATTTGTCATTGCAAAGCAGATTTTCAAAAGCGCTTTTGAAAAGAAGGGCTTCAATAAACTGAAAACCGTGACGTTCGGTGATGAGAGCGCGATTACGGCGAACCGCGTCGCATCTGTGGTTTCTGTCGTAACCGTCTTCTGGCTATGGGTTGCTTTCACCAACTCGACAATTCCATTGCCAAAATTTCCGGGCCCATTTTCCGGTGATATGACGTTTACCTATACGGCTCAGCTTGAAGACGGAACTCAAGATGATGCCACCGTCACGATGCGGGTTTACCGCGAAGACATTCAGCAAACAGTTGACGAAGAGGGGAACCCTGGACGTGAGCCATCTCCGGCTGAGGTTGAGCTGGGTGACGGATTTGCAAAGAACGACTCGCTGACCGTAGCGCGCTATGGCTTCAAGGTTGTGAATGTTTGGAAAAACGACGAAGTCTCGAAAAAAGATGGGTCCACCATCGTCGCGATTAATGGGCAGCCTATCAAGCCGGGTGAGAAAATCTCCGTGGACGAAGGAACGCTCGGGCTAACTGACAAAGGCACGCCAACCTTTGCGCCAGCAACGGGCTTCCGCATGGCGCGTTTGTATCTGCCTGCCCCCGAAGTCGTGTTTCAGCGCTTTATTTGGCTGAACAAAGAAGGGTACCAGGGCTTCACGCTGATCGAGCACACCCGGTATTCGCTTCAGCGTGTTCTGTTGGGCTTCCTGCTAGGCGCGTTGGTCGGGGTTCCAATTGGTTATGCCATGGGCTTGACCGGATGGGCACGCGGTTGGTTCGACCCAATTGTCGAATTCATGCGTCCTATTCCACCATTGGCGCTGATCCCGCTGATCATTATCTGGTTCGGTATTGGTGAAGTCGGCAAGGTCGTCTTGCTCTTCCTAGCCGCCTTGTGGATCATGATTATTGCGGCGCGATCGGGTGTCTCTGGCGTTGCGATTTCCAAAGTGCATGCTGCCTATTCACTGGGCGCATCGAAATGGCAAATCCTGTCGAAGGTCATTGTTCCAAACTCACTCCCTGACATCTTCACCGGTGCTCGTGTCGCCATGGGTGTTTGTTGGGGGACCGTGGTTGCGGCCGAACTGGTTGCGGCGAACGTGGGTCTCGGCAAGATGATTGTGACGGCTTCTAAGTTCCAGCTGACTGACATCATTATCGTCGGCATCATCGTGATCGGCGTGATCGGCTTCGCGATCGAAGTCGGAATGCGCGCACTGGAAAACTGGCTGATCCCTTGGAAGGGTAAAGTCTGATCTGATCAGATTTGATCGAGAAAACCAAAAGGGCGGCCCAGCGGGAGCGGGTCGCCCTTTTCAAATTTATTTTAGAATTACTTTGTAAGTATAAGTTTGCCTGCACGTGTGATCCGCAGGGTGTAAACCTGTTCGTTAAGAACGATCCGTGCCAGTCCGTTCTCACCAGTGATATTTTGCGCGTCTAGAACAGGCGTATTGTTCATCAGTTCGGAAATTGGTGTCTGAATGTTCATGTTCGAATCCTTAATCTGGGATGACATATTTCTGACTAAATTAGTCAGGTGAGTCAATTCCTGATTTAAAGAGTCGGAAAATATGTGGACACAGGAGCAAAAGAATGCCGAAAACGGTGTTTGCGGCTTGTTGGACTAAATCTTCGGGCGTAATTATTTCCACGCTTCGGATACTGAATTTCAAAGGATGGACTTTGAAGCTCTGGTACGTATACCGATTTTGTCTTACAACGCGATAGATAGCGCTAACACTTCGGAGTCGCGGAACTTTTATGTCTGATACTTTTCTTGTCGCAGATATTGGTGGAACAAACACGCGTGTCGGACTAGCGGACGCAAATGGACTGCGGGCGGACACCACACGACGTTTCAAAAACCGCGACAACCAAAGCTTTATGGCCGTACTCGAAGCCTATCTGGATGAATTGCAGCCAGGGCCGCTGCGCGGCGCTTGTGCTGGCGCAGCTGGGCCGGTCAAAGACGGTTGTGCCGAACTCACAAACTTGGACTGGGAGATAAATCGCGACTCGATGAAGGCGCTGACAGGCGCCGACGTGGTAGACGTCATCAATGATCTCCCGGCACAAGGACTGTCGCTTGATGATCTGACGGATGAAACAACCAAGATCATCAGGCCTGGCAAAGTCGAGGCTGGGCCGCGCCTTGTGGTTGGGCTGGGCACCGGCTTTAATATCGTACCTGTACATCGTGTCGGTGATGTCTTGTTGGCACCTTCTTGTGAGGCTGGCCATGAAACCCTGCCATATCGGCAGGAACAGACTGAGCTTTGTGAGTGGCTGCGCGAGCACCGGGACTATCCATCTGTAGAGATGGCGCTTGCCGGGCAAGGGATCGAAAACATTTTCGAATTTCATGCTGGGCAGTCCAGGCCCGCAGCAGATGTTGTGGCTGGTTATCACGCTGGCAACGAAGCCTGTCACGCGACAATGAAAGACTACGTTGCTATTCTGGCCCGCGTTGTGGGGGACCATTCTTTGGTGCAATTGCCCTTCGGGGGAATTTATTTGACGGGGGGCGTCTCTCGTTCTGTTGCCCCGATTTTAGATGAGTTGAATTTTTCTGAGCACCTGACGGAGAAGGGCCGCTTTTCAGACCTGGTTGGCTCCTTCCAGATTAACCTGATTGATGACGACTTCGCAGCGCTGAAAGGTTGTGCGCGTCACCTGCGGCAGCTCGTTAGCAGCAGGGCGTAATTCCCGCATAAGATGTAACATTTGCTTTCGCAAACCGCCCATCGCACACTCCGCACACGTTGAGCGGGAAAGATAAGTGCTGTGGATGAGGCCGTAAATGCAGCTTGATTGGACTCCAGTGCGCCAAGAGTTGGCGCGTTGGCATAACGAAGAGCTGACCCTGCCGGTTTGGTGGCGCGACGATGATGCGATTGAGCCGACTCAACAACTTGAAAAACTGTTGGAGCTGTCAGCGGAAACCGGTGTGCCGGTTCATTTGGCAATAATACCAAGGGAAGCCACAAAGGCGCTCGCTGAACGGATCATCGGCGATGCGAATGTCGTGCCGGTTGTGCACGGCTGGTCGCATACGAATTACCAACCAAAAACTGAAACGAAATGTGAGTTCGGAAACGCCCGCCCGCTTGAGATACGGTCTGAGCAGGCCGCGGAAGGTCTGCGCCGTTTGCAGACTCTTTTGGGCGAAAGGGTTTCAGCCATGTTTGTGCCGCCATGGAACCGGGTGCCCGCGGATTTCTTTCCAGAACTTAGCAAGATAGGTTTCCATTCCGTTTCAACGTGCAATCCTCGTGCGAGCCAGGAGCTGGTCCCGGGGCTAGCCCAAATCAACACCCATATTGACCCACTCTATTGGCGACCGTCAAAGAAGCTTTCTCATCCGGAACTCATTGTCGAAAAGACCGCACGTCTTTTGAAGAAGCGCCGGCAGGGCAAGCTCGATAACACCGAACCTTTTGGGCTTTTGACCCACCACTTGGCGCATGATGATCGGGTGTGGGAATTCTGCCGTCAATTTTGGTCAGAGCTCTTGGAAGGTCCGTTCGAAGTATTTCGAAGCGCGTGATCCGACTTGCGCCAAGCGTGATGTCTTCTTAACAGTTTGGCCATGAAAACTGGCAAAGCAAACGCACCTAAGTCAAAGATCTCTGACCAGATCACAATGGCATTGGCTGAACAGATCGTCCGCGGCGAACTTGTTGCGGGAGAGAAGCTGCGTCAGGATCATATCGCGAAGTCTTTTGACACCAGCCATGTGCCTGTGCGCGAAGCGTTGCTGCGGCTTGAAGCCCGGGGTCTTGCAGTAAGCGAGCCGCGCCGTGGCGTTCGCGTTGCGCGGTTCAATCCAGCGGACAACCTCGAAATTCGCGAGATGCGTCTGGCGCTAGAGCCCGTCGCTTTACGCCACTCGATACCAAGACTTAGCAAGTCGCAAAAACATGCCGCGGAAGAGGCTCGTATTTCCTGTGACAGCGCGACTGATTTGATCAGTTGGGAAATAGAGAACCGCAAATTTCATATGGCCATCTTGGCGGGCTGCAAAATGCCACGTTTGCTGTCAGAGATTAATGACCTGCAATTGCTGAGTGCGCGGCATTTGTTGGCGACCTACTCGAAAAAATGGGCGCGGCGCATCGACCGTGACCATAGCGCGATAATGCAAGCGATCCGCAGTCAAAACATTGAAACAGCCGTTTCTGTATTGCGCAGGCATCTTTCTCGGTTGAGCTAAAAAGGGGCTTTGCCCCTCAGCGCAGTTGCGCTTTCACCCCAGAGTATTTTTGCAAAGGTGAAGGACGGCTGTTTGTGCTTTGTCGCAATGGGTTGGCAAGACCGGCATTTCGTCCTAGGCACGGCACATGAGCTCTCTATCCAAACTACCGATCTTTTTTGTTTGCCCGCCCGGTCTAGAAGACGTCCTTTGTGTCGAAGCGCGGGAATGCGGCTGGTCGGACGCCAATGCTGTGCCTGGCGGTGTCGAGATCGAAGGGGATTGGTCCGACGTTTGGCGTGCAAATTTGAACCTGCGCGGAGCAACGCGGGTCTTGGTGCGGATCGGGTCTTTTATGGCTTTCCATCCGGCGCAGTTGGACAAGCGCGCGCGGAAGTTTCCATGGGGTGAATTTTTGCGCCCTGATGTACCGGTGCGTGTAAATTCGGTCTCGAAGAAATCGAAGATCTACCACGCAGGGGCAGCCAAGCAGCGCATTGAGCGGGCGATCTCTGAAGAGCTGGGCGCGCCGATTGCCGCGGATGCGGAAGTTACCGTCTATGTTCGGATTGAAGACAATCGCGTTACGTTAAGTATCGATAGCTCTGGCGAGACATTGCACAAACGTGGCCACAAATCCGCAGTGGGCAAAGCGCCGATGCGAGAGACGCTAGCGGCGTTGTTTCTTAGGTCTTGTGGTTATGATGGCACCCAACCGATCTACGATCCCATGTGTGGTTCAGGAACCTTTGTGATCGAGGCGGCGGAAATGGCCTTGGGTTTGCAGGCCGGTCGTGCCCGGTCTTTTGCCTTTGAAAAGCTTGCCACATTTGATCCGCAATTGTTTGCAAACGAGACGCGCGATGGCTCGAATGCCATCGACATAATGTTCCACGGTTCAGACCGCAACGCTGGCGCAATTGAAAGCGCGACGGCCAATGCGGAACGTGCAGGCGTCGGCGCAGTCACAGCGTTTCATCAAGCCGCAGTGAGTGACATTCAGCGGCCCGATGGGTCGCCGGGTCTTGTCATCGTGAACCCGCCATATGGTGCTCGGATTGGGGACAAGAAACAGCTTTTTGGTCTGTATGGAGCGATGGGGCGACGACTGAAGGAAGAATTCCGTGGCTGGCGTGTCGGTATCATCACATCTGATTCAGACCTTGCTCGCGCGACTGGACTGCCGGGGCTGGAAAACGGCCCCCCGATCCCGCATGGCGGTCTCAAGGTGCGGCTGTTCCAAGCGGGCCCGCTTTAGAGGCTATTCTGCGGCCATTGGCAGGGTTTCTTGGCCGACCATAAACCGATGCGCAGCACCGCCCGCGAGGTGTGTGATCCGACCCGCAACAATCGTCGCTTCCACGGCACGCGTTTCTGCGTTGATGATGGTCAGATCCGCACGCTTACCAAAGTCGATCACGCCACGATCCGGTAGTCGCAGGATCTGGGCGGGGTTTCCTGAAATCAAGTTCCACGCTTTTTCGAGTGGCAGAATGCCTTGGTCGGCGATGTAGAACGCAGACTGCGCCAGGGCTGGGTAGTAGTAATCCGAAACCAAGGCATCGCACATGCGCGCTTCAATCAGTTCAATCGCGGCAATATTTCCTGATTGGCTGCCGCCACGCACGATGTTCGGCGCGCCCATCAAAACGGGGTCATTCACCGCTTTTGCCAAAGCAGCTGGCGCACGCGCAGTTGGGAATTCGCAAACCTTTGCGCCAATCAGAGAATAGGTCTCGCGGGTGTCTCCGTCCGGGTCATCATGGCTGCCATAGGTCACGCCGAGCCGGTCAAAGGCTTCGGCAAGCTTGCATAGATAGCGGGGTACATCGCGCCTTTGGTCTCTTGCTTGATGCACAAGCGCCAGGTGTTCTTCGACGCTGCGGCCACTTTTGTTTGCCCACATCGCCAGCGCATGAGGTTTGGCGTTGGCCATCTGCAGCGCTTCTTCAAGGTGGTCATTGAAGATGACATAGTCGACGCCATAGCGTTCTACGGCGCGCAGCAAACGCTCGCGCGTGTTGACCGTGTGGGTTTCACAGCGAATTTGGACGCGCAGGTCCGTGCACATCTGTGGGCGAAATTCTTGGACTGCCTTTAGGAACAGCTCTGCAAAATCAGGGCTCCGGTGGCCGCCCTCCCAGCTCCAGCTTTGAGCCATCCATGCGGTGGTTACGCCGTTGGACGCGGCGTCCCGGTCCGTTGCACGTAGACCAGTCTCTATCGGGAATGGCGCAGATGGGCGCGGCGCGATGTGGCGTTCAAATGCGTCCCCGTGCAGGTCAATGATCCCCGGCATAATGTAATAGCCTGAGAGGTCCACCTCGGGTAGCGGGCCTTTAGAAATCCGACCATTCGCAATCGCTACGGAACGCTGCTGCATTTCGCCATCGCGCAAGGTTGTCGCTCCGGTCAGGCGGAGAGGGGGGAGTTGGACAGACATTGGTTTCTCTGTTCTGGCGCTGCTCGGTATCGTTTCCGCTCAACCTAAGCCCGTAGTGTGAAGCCAGAGTGACAGAAAACCCTTATTTTTGGGATTATTGCGGAAAATCACCCTTCGCCAGCGAGTTTGAAGCGCTGAATCTCGTGAAATCGACCCGACATGTCCTCGCCGGCGAGCGTGAGGTCATCAACTTTAAAGGGTGTTGGAAGCGTGCCTTCTAGGACCGGTTCGAGGATTTCTTGTAGCGCTGCAGCACGGTTTGTTTCGAGACGGCCGGTCAAGGTAAGGTGAAAGCGGAACTCATCCATGACATATGGGTATCCCCATTGCATCAGATATTGTTCTTGCTGTTCAGAGAGGTTTGCCTTGCGCCGTTTCTCCAGCTCCATTTCAGTTGGCGGAGCACGAAACACGTCGAGTTCCTTGACCATTGTGCTGGCGAGGTTTGCCAAAGGGGTCGCATCCCCTTCAATCGTCAGTGCAAGAAAACGGCCCAGTCTGCTGAGCTTGAGCCCGTCCAAAGCGAAGGGCTGTTCCACGCTACACAACGTCTTGACCCGTTCCGCCAAAGCGGCTGCGGTGGTTCCTGACGCCAAGCGAAAGGGTGGTTTGATGGTGCCATGAAAACCGTATTTGCGTGGTGTTTGGGTGATCTCTGATACGTCATCTTGAAGGCCGTGGACAATCGGGTGCTGCACGGGAAGGCCGGTCGCGATGTCCCAGCCCAGCCAAGCCGCACCAAAGTCGGCCAAAGCGCCATTCGGTGCGGTGTAGTAAATTGCGTATCGCTGAAATTCCATGTCCTGCCTGCTTCCGCCTTGGTCTGCTGATTTGAACGCATCTATTCGTTACCCATGACATAGGAATGACAAATCAGGTGTTAAGGGCAACAGCGAAATCGTGCCGTTGATCGATCCAGTCAGAATTGATCCCGAGTCCAGTTGCGCCCTTAGCTTGTGCCCAGCGATAATAATTGCTAGGTCGTCCTCATCCGTTGGGGTGCTTGCTTTGCCAGGCTGAGAGGTCAATGACCAACCCATCGAACCTGATCCGGTCAACACCGGCGGAGGAAACGGATCCAAAGCAAGGCCCGTGCCCGCAAAAGGATTTCCCTCGCCCCTGTGACCAAATGGCGGAGGGAACGGCATGTCAAAAGGCAAGGCTCATGCAGCCTTAACAATTGCGGGATCTGATAGCGGCGGTGGCGCCGGGATTCAGGCTGATCTGAAAACCTTTTCTGCTTTGGGAGTGTTTGGCACGAGTGCGATCACGGCCATCACAGCGCAGAACACTCAGGATGTGACGGCGGTCGAACCGATCTCCAACGAAGTTGTCGCCGCGCAGATCAAAGCCGTATTGGATGATATTCGAATTCATGCGGTGAAGATCGGCATGTTGGGCTCGCCTGCTCTGATCGAAACGGTTGCGCAATCCCTCAAAGACTTTGACGGTCCAGTTGTGCTGGATCCAGTCATGCTGTCTAAATCCGGCGTGGCGCTTTTGCCAAACGATGCAGTTGAGGCCTTGGTTTCGATCCTCGTGCCGCGTGCGACTGTGCTGACGCCCAACCTGCCAGAAGCCGCAAAGATTCTCGGTGAAGACGAAGCGCGTGGAGATGACGCGGTCTTGGCGCAAGGTCACAAAATTTTGGACCTTGGGGCAAAAGCTGTTGTGATGAAAGGCGGTCACGCGGAAGGTGAAACCTGCCGTGATTGGCTGGTGACTCCAGAGGGAGCGACGCATCTAGACGCACCGCGTATCGAAACACGCAACACACACGGGACTGGCTGTACTTTGTCTTCGGCAATTGCGGCTGAGCTGGCCAAAGGCGCAGATCTTGAAGCAGCATTAACCCGCGCCCATGGCTGGCTGCATGGGGCAATCCAAGCCGCTGATCAAATCGATATCGGCCATGGTCACGGTCCAGTGCACCATTTCCACGAGGTTTGGACGTGAGCCAATCTGTGACCATACTTGGCTCCGGCGTGGTCGGATTGACCGTTGCGGCGGAGCTGCACCAGCGCAGATGCGATGTGACAGTGATCGACCCAAATGGAGCGCCGGGACCCCACGGTTGTTCATGGTGGGCGGGCGGTATGCTTGCACCGGATTGCGAGGGTGAGGTTGCCGAGGAACTAATCGTGCGTCTGGGCCGCGAAGCTGCTGAGTGGTGGCAGTCCATGGGCGCAGAGCTCACCTACCAAGGGTCACTGGTCGTTGCCTTGGGGCGGGATCGTCAGGAACTTGACCGGTTTGCGCGCCGGACTGAAAATCACAAGCTTTTGGATCAAGCGGGTCTGGCGGGTGTCGAACCGCACCTAAGCGAGCGGTTCAATCGTGCGCTTTTTATGGATGCGGAAGCGCATCTAAACCCACGCAAGACGATCTCAGGGCTGCGAGATCGTCTGAGCGCCGAGGGCGTGACATTCCTAAGCGAAGGCACGGCAGCTGGTCAGGTTGTTGACTGCCGAGGGCTTGCCGCAAAGGACGCCTTGCCTGAACTGCGCGGCGTTAAGGGTGAGATGGTTATTCTGCGGGCACCCGACGTGGAAATCGCACGTCCGGTACGTCTGCTGCACCCTCGTTTCCCTCTTTATATCGTGCCGCGTGGTGATGGCGTCTTCATGCTTGGGGCCACCCAGATCGAAAGCGAAGAACGCGACCGCGCTACGGTGCGCTCGGTGGTTGAGTTGCTCAATGCGGCCTACGCTCTGCACCCGGCATTCGGTGAAGCAGAGCTTTTGGAAATCGGCGTCGATGCACGTCCCGCTTTCCCTGACAATCTGCCGCGCATTAGCGGCAAAGACGGCATTATTTACGTTAACGGATTGTTCCGGCACGGCTATTTGCTTGCCCCCGCCATGGCACGGATGGTTGGCGAGCTGGTCGTTGACGGAAAATCCCCAGAAGTTTGGCATGAGGTCTGAGATGAAGATCGTTGTGAATGGCGAAAAGGTCGAAGTGACCGCAACACAACTGGACGCAATTCTTATTGAGTTGGGCCACGGCGAGGCGAAAGTCGCCACTGCTCTCAATGAAGAATTTGTGCCTGCCACAATGCGCGCGGATACAGCGCTTGAAGCGGGCGATCGTCTTGAAATCGTCGCGCCGCGGCAGGGGGGCTGAGTATGCCAGTTTTCTACGGAACAGAAATCCAATCGCGTTTGATGCTGGGCACCGCGCAATACCCTTCTCCTGCGATCTTGGCGGATGCATTTCGGCGCTCAAAAGCTGGGATTGCCACCGTGTCTGTGCGCCGCGAGTCAGGCAGCGAGCAGGCCGGGCAGGCGTTTTGGGATCTGATCAAAGAACTCGATGTGGCTTTGTTGCCAAATACAGCTGGGTGCCATTCGGTCCGCGAGGCAGTTACCACCGCTCACATGGCGCGGGAGCTGTTTGATACGAAATGGATCAAACTCGAGGTGATTGGACACGCTGATACGTTGCAGCCAGATATCTTTGGCCTGGCAGAAGCGGCGCGCATTCTAACTGAGGATGGGTTCCAAGTGTTCCCCTATTGCACCGAGGATTTGGTGCTCTGTGAGAAACTGCTGGATGTGGGCTGTGAGGTTCTTATGCCTTGGGGTGCACCAATCGGCACCGGATTGGGGCTCAATAACATTTATGGTCTGCGCACCCTACGCGGCCATTTCCCAGATGTGCCTTTGGTGGTGGATGCTGGTCTTGGCGTGCCAAGCCAAGCCGCTCAGGCGATTGAGATGGGCTATGACGCGGTGCTATTGAACACCGCAGTTGCCAAAGCCGGTGATCCTGCGGCATGGCGGAAGGCTTTGCCTTGGCAGTGGAGGCGGGTGCCTTGGCCAAAGAAGCAGATCCGATGGAGCCACGCGATATGGCGGCGCCTTCAACGCCCGTTATCGGAAAGGCGTTCTTGTGATGAGCTTGCCCCGTTTCTATCCGGTCTTTGATGATGTGCGCTGGCTTGAGCGTATGGTGCCCTTGGGTGTGAAGCTCGTGCAGCTGCGCATCAAAGATACGCCGCGTGATGAGATCAAAGCACAGTTGCAAGCCGGCAAGGACCTCTGCGCTGAGCATGGCGCAATCATGGTGGTGAATGACTATTGGGAGCTGGCCATTGAGTTGGGGTGCGACTGGTTGCACCTAGGTCAAGAGGACCTAGACGAAGCTGACCTCGATGCCATCCGCGCGGCAGGGCTGAAACTGGGTGTCTCAACCCATGACAATGACGAACTGGATCGCGTTTTGGCGTTCAATCCAGACTATGTTGCTTTGGGTCCGGTCTACCCGACCATTCTGAAGAAGATGAAATGGCATCAGCAAGGCTTGGGCAAAGTCACCGAGTGGAAAAACCTGCTGGGCGATACGCCGCTTTGTGCCATCGGTGGGATGTCCGTTGAACGTGCGCCCGGTGCCTTTGAGGCGGGTGCGGATATCGTCGCTGCGGTCACTGACATTACATTGAATGAAGACCCGGAAGCGCGGGTGCGCGCTTGGTTGGGGGTCTGCGCATGAGCCGCTACGCCCGCCAAATCCAATTGCCATCGGTTGGGCCAGAAGGTCAGGCGCGCATCCGCACGGCGCGGGTGCTGGTGATCGGGGCCGGGGGGCTGGCCGCGCCAGTGCTTCAGTATCTGGTAGGGGCCGGGGTCAGTTATATTCGGTTGGTTGATCCGGATACGGTAGAGGAAAGCAACCTGCATCGTCAGACGCTGTTCCGGGAAAGCGATATTGGGCGATCTAAGGCTGAAGCTGCTGCGCTTCACATGGATCAACTCAATCCCGAATGCCATATCGAGCAATGGTCCGTGCGCTTTAATCCTGATAATGCTGCGAAGCTTTGCGCAGGTGTTGATCTGGTGATCGACTGCGCGGATAGCTTTGCAGCAAGCTACATCGCGAGTGACCATTGTCGAGGGGCGAACTTGCCACTGATCAGTGCATCGGTGGTTGGCACCGAAGGCTATTGCGGTGGATTCTGTGGCTCTGCTCCGAGCCTGCGCGCTGTTTTCCCGGAATTGCCCGACCGCTTGGGCAGTTGCGATGCGGATGGCGTTCTTGGACCCTCCGTCGGCGTCGTTGGTAGCTTGCAGGCGCAAATGGCAATGGCTGTGATTACCGGATCAGCGCCAAACCCGCTGGGTCAACTTGTGACATACGACGCGCAAGCGATGCGCTTTGGTGGGTTCCGGTTCGACAGCGCCCGCGAGCCGCGCGCGCAACACCGGTTCATTTCAGATGGTTCGCTGCGCGAGACAGATTTTGTGGTGGAGCTTCGCGCCGAAGATGAACCCGGCGCAAAACTTCTACACACAGTCCGCGCAGAGGTGACAGATTTCGAGACTGACCAAGCGCCGCGCCCTCTGGAAGGCCAACGCGCCGTGATGGTGTGTCGTTCGGGTCTGCGCGCGTGGCAAGCCGCTGAACGGCTTTCACAGAATTGGAATGGAGACATAGCACTCATCGCGATGGGCGATGGGTGAGGGATTACTTAGGAGACGCCCCATGAAAAAACTACTGATGGCGGCAGCAATGCTGACCGCAACCCCGGCATTCGCAGCCGACAAGATGACCGTCCTTCTGGACTGGTTCATCAACCCAGACCACGGCCCGATCATTGTCGCGCAAGAAAAAGGCTTCTTTGCCGACCAAGGTTTGGAAGTAGAGATTGTCCCACCAGCGGATCCATCTGCGCCTCCAAAATTGGTAGCCGCGGGTCAGGCTGATCTGGCGGTTTCCTACCAGCCACAGCTTCACTTGCAAGTTGCTGAAGGTCTGCCGCTGGTGCGCGTTGGTACCCTCGTGGCGACACCTCTGAACTGCCTGCTTGTTCTGGCGGACGGCCCAGTCAAAGAAGTCGCTGACCTGAAAGGCGGCAAAGTGGGCTACTCGGTTGCGGGCGTAGAAGAAGCGCTGCTGGGCACCATCCTGAAAACCCACGGTCTGTCTATGGATGACATCGAACTGGTCAATGTGAACTGGTCCCTGTCCCCATCCCTGATGTCCGGTCAGGTGGACGCGGTTCTGGGTGCATATCGCAATTTTGAGCTGAACCAGATGGAAATCGAAGGCGTTGAAGGCAAGTGCTTCTACATCGAAGAAGAAGGCGTGCCGACTTACGACGAGCTGATCTATGTGGCGCACAAAGAAACTATGGATGCCGACAAAACGCGCCGCTTCCTTCGCGCGACGGAACTGGCGACGCAGTATATCGTGAACCACCCACAAGAGAGCTGGGAAATCTTCGCAGGCACGTCTGCAGAACTGCAAGACGAGCTGAACGAAAAAGCTTGGGTTGATACACTGCCACGTTTCGCGCTGCGCCCGGAAGCGCTGGACGAAGGCCGCTATGTTCGCTTTGAGCAGTTCCTAGCGGATGCGAAGCTGGTTGAAGGCACCCGGCCGGTGTCCGAGCTGGCCGTTGACCTCGGTGCTCAGTAAGCATGGCTTACGGTAAAACATTCCCGCTTTGGCGGGACGCGGCGGGCCAGAATTGGCCCGCTTACGTGGACCACGCATTTGTGCGGGGTCTCAAAGATGGCACGCTGCCGCGCGAAGCCTTTTTGCATTACCTGACGCAGGATTACGTGTTTCTGATCCATTTCTCGCGCGCTTGGGCATTGGCGATCACCAAAGCCGAAACGCCAGAAGAAATGCGTCTGTGTGCGGGCACCGTGAATGGCTTGATCAATGAAGAGCTTTCTCTTCATATCAAGACCTGCGCTGAAGCCGGGATTTCTGAGACAGAGCTTTTTGAGGCTGAAGAACGCCCAGAAAACCTTGCGTATACACGGTATGTTTTGGATGCGGGACACTCTGGGGATTTCCTAGACCTACTCGCCGCGCTGGCACCTTGCGTGCTTGGCTATGGCGAGATCGGCGCAACGTTGATCAAAGACCATGCACCGGAATACGCAGAGTGGATCGGCGCCTATGGTGGCTCTGAGTATCAAGAAGTGTGTACGGAAGTTGCGGCCCTTATTGATGCAGCGGTTGAACGCCGTTTGGGTGCAAACCCAACCGAAAGCCCGCGCTGGGCACATTTGTGCAAGCGTTTTGATATGGCAACGAAACTGGAAGTCAGTTTCTGGGATATGGGTCTGCGCCCATGACACAGGCCCCGACGCTCCATATGAAAGGCAGCGCGAAGATTGGCGATACGCTGATCTTTGACGCGCTGGACTTGACCGTGGCGGCGGGGCAATGGACCTGCTTGCTGGGTTCAAGCGGCGTAGGCAAATCCACCGTGTTGAAACTCTTTGCTGGGCTTGCGGAACATGTGGATTTTTCCGGCACCTTCGGTGCGGAAAGCGGCCCCCTCGATGGGAAAATCGCGTTGATGGCGCAGAGTGATCTTCTGCTTCCTTGGTTGACCGTCGCCCAGAACGTGGCGCTCGGTGCGCGTTTGCGTGGCGAGGCATCGGATGCAGGCAAGGTCGCAAGTGTTCTAGATCGCGTTGGGTTAGCTGACAAATCCAAGAGTAAGCCTTCGGAGCTATCGGGTGGCCAACGTCAGCGGGTCGCCTTGGCGCGGACTTTGATGGAAGACCGCCCAGTGGTTCTGCTTGATGAGCCGTTTTCCGCGTTGGATGCCAAGAACCGCGCGCGGATGCAGGAGCTGTCTGCGGAAGTTCTTGAAGGGCGCACCGTTTTATTGGTGACGCACGACCCAGCAGAAGCCGCACGGCTTGGTCACGCGATTGTGGTAATGACCGAAAGCGGTGCGCAAACGGTCACGCCGCCGCAGGGTGCCGTGCCGAGAGCAATTGATAACGAAAATGTATTGAAGGTGCAGGCAGCATTGCTTGCCAGATTGAGGGAGGACGCCTGATGCGGGTGACCGAATTTCTAAGAGAACAGGCGCGCGATGATTGGAACGTTGCCACCAAACACCCTTTCACGGACGCACTCGCCGATGGGTCGCTGGATCCGGATTTAATGCGAGGGTATCTGCAGCAAGACTATTTGTTTGTGGATCAGTTCGTCCGTCTTTTGGCCACCACGATCGCCCATGCGCCAACACTGGCGGACAGCGTTCCAGCCGCGCAGTTTTTGGCCGTGATAACGGGGCCCGAAAACACCTATTTTTTGCGCAGCTTTGAAGCGCTTGAAACCGAACCTCATGCCGAACCCACGCCTGAAACCGTCGCTTTCCAAAACCTTATGGAAGAAGCGCGCCTGTCCGGGCGCTACGAGATTATGCTGTCGGTGCTCGTGGTGGCTGAATGGGTCTACTTGGAATGGGCAACCCCTTTTGCAGACCGCGCTGATGACCTTCCGTTCTGGTTAGGCGAGTGGATCACGCTTCATTGCGGTGAAGGCTTTGAAGGCGTCGTCGAATATCTGCGCAGTCAATTGGACAAGACATGGGATGGGCTTGAGCCGCATCGCCAAGCGATGGTCGAAGAGTATTTTGCAGAAGCCGTCAAACGCGAGCGTGCATTCTTTGACGCCGCCTGGGCGGGCTTCCCAATCGCGAAAGCCGCGTCGTCATCATGAAAAGCTGGCAGGCGGGCATAGCGTCGACCCTTTTGGGTCTTGCCATCTGGCAAACAATTGTCACGCTTGGGGACTTGCAGAAGTTCATCCTGCCAGGACCAGTTTTGGTTGCTGAGACCCTCTGGAAAAGCCGCGTCATCATCATTGAAAACGCGTGGGTGACCCTGTCTGAAGTCCTGCTTGGTCTTGTTCTAGGGGCGCTGATCGGCGGGATCAGCGCGATAATGCTCGCGTCATCACCCATGACACGTGCGCTTGTGCGTCCCATGTTGGTGTTTACGCAGGCGATCCCGGTCTTTGCCCTCGCGCCGATCTTGAACCTTTGGTTGGGCTTTGGGCTGACGTCGAAAGTCGTGATGGCGTTGATCATTGTCTATTTCCCGGTGACCTCCGCCTTCTTTGATGCCCTTATTCGAGTGAACCCGGATTGGTTAGGGCTTGGCCGTGTCATGGGGGCAGGGAAATGGCGCGTTATGTGGCACATCCGTATTCCAGCAGCCTTGCCGGGGTTTGCGTCTGGCCTCAGATTGGCTGCGGTCTATGCACCGATTGGCGCAATCATTGGCGAATGGGTTGGGGCGTCAAAAGGGTTGGGGTACCTCATGCTCTTGGCCAACGGCCGTGCAAAGATCGATTTGATGTTTGCCGCTCTGATTGTTCTCGCTGTGATGACCATTTGCCTGCATGCGGCGACGGATCAGTTTTGCAAACGTTTCCTAGATCGCACCGACGCTTAATCTTCACTCAGATCTGGCAAAGAAAAATCCCCGGTCCTTCGCAGGCCGGGGATTTCTAATTGGTAGCTTGATCAGAGTTTAGCCAATCGCAACCGCTTTCACATCGTTGTCGATGTGAGGCACGTACTGCTCAAAATTGTCAGCAAACATCTGAACTAGTTTCGCAGCTTGTGCGTCATATGCTGCTTTGTCGTCCCATGTGCGGCGTGGGTCCAGCAGGACCTCGGCAACGCCAGGTACGGCCACAGGTACTTCAAAGCCGAAATTCGGATCCTTGCGGAATTCCTCATTCGCCAGTGTGCCTTCCAGCGCCGCGGTCAGCAGGGCGCGGGTCGCGCGGATCGGCATGCGAGAGCCGGTGCCAAACGCGCCACCGGTCCAGCCGGTATTGACCAGCCAGCAAGTCGCGCCGTGCTTAGCGATTTTCTCGCGCAGCAGGTTGCCGTACACCTCTGGGCGACGCGGCATAAACGGCGCGCCAAAGCAGGTGGAGAAAGTTGGCTGAGGCTCAGTGACACCACGCTCAGTTCCGGCCACTTTAGCAGTGAAGCCAGACAAGAAGTGGTACATCGCTTGCGCCGGTGTCAGGCGTGCGATTGGAGGCAGAACACCGAATGCATCACAGGTCAGCATGATGATGTTCTTTGGGTGGCCACCGATTGCAGTCTGGGACGCATTGGAAATGTAATGCAGCGGGTACGCGCAGCGCATGTTTGCGGTCAGGCTGTCATCTTCGAAATCCAGCTCTTTGGTCTCTTCATCGAAAACCATGTTTTCAATGATCGTACCGAACTTGGTGGTAGTCGCGTAGATTTCTGGCTCTGCTTCCGCATTCAGATTGATGGTCTTTGCGTAGCAACCGCCTTCAAAGTTGAACGTACCTTGATCGGACCAACCATGCTCGTCATCACCAATCAGAATACGATCTGGATCCGCGGACAGGGTGGTTTTACCAGTGCCGGACAGGCCGAAGAATACGGCTGTGTCGATTGCGTTGTTTTTCGCGTGGTTTGCGGAACAGTGCATCGGCATGATGCCTTTTTCAGGCAGCAGATAGTTCAGCAGAGTGAAGACGGATTTCTTGTTCTCGCCCGCGTATTCGGTGCCGCCGATCAAGATCAGCTTACGATCAAAGTTCAGCGCAATCACGGTTTCCGTACGGCAGCCGTGTTTCTTTGGATCCGCTTGGAACGTTGGGCAGTTGATCACAGTGTAGTCTGCAATGAAGTCATCCAAATCTTCGCGATCTGGGCGACGTAGCATCGTACGGATGAAAAGACCGTGCCACGCGAGCTCTGTCACCATGCGGACATTGATCGAGTGACGCGGGTCGGCGCCGCCAACCAAATCTTGGACGTGGTAATCCTTGCCCTTCATGTGGGCCAGCATGTCTTCGTACAATGCATCAAAGCCCGCAGACTCCATCGGCGCGTTGTTTTCCCACCAGATGGTGTCTTTCACGCTTTCAGATTTGACCACGAATTTGTCGTTTGGGGACCGGCCTGTGTATTTGCCAGTGGAGGTCAGGAAAGCTCCGCCGTTGCCTAGGGTGCCTTCGCTGTTTTTCAGCGCAGTCTCAACCAGCGCTGGCTCCATGTAGTTATAATAGACATTTCCCAGTCCTTCGATCCCTTGATCTTCGAGGCGGAATTGCGGGTTTACCCGTCCAAATGTCATTATTTTAACTCCTGTAGCCGCGATGGGTGCGGCAGTCCTTAAGGTCGTGTGCGGGGCTTTCACCCGCAACGAGTCAACCCATTCAGTAGGTTGATGCTGGCTCTTAACATGAGGAATTTTGGCTTGAACAGACTGATAGCGCTGCGTTAGCGCAATCAATGTCATGTTATCGCAAACTCCGCGAAACAATGTTTCTTAAGGTGGCAGTATTAGCACGCAGTTAAAGAAATTCGAAAAAAATACCCATGCAAACAAGGTGATTCGCGGTTGGGGATTGATTGATGGGCGAAAAACAGCGCATAGTGGCCTCAAAAAACAAATATAAAGAGCAGTAAAAGGAATAATCCTATGTCCAAGATTGCTTTGGTGGACGACGACAGGAATATCCTGACGTCCGTATCCATGACTCTTGAGGCGGAAGGTTTCGAGGTGGAAACCTATAACGATGGCCAGCAGGCACTGGACGCGTTTAACCGCAAACTCCCCGATATGGCCGTGCTGGATATCAAGATGCCACGCATGGATGGAATGGATCTGTTGCAGCGCCTACGTCAGAAGACGTCGATGCCAGTGATCTTCCTGACCTCTAAAGATGATGAAATTGACGAAGTTCTGGGCCTACGCATGGGGGCAGACGATTACGTCAAGAAACCATTCAGTCAGCGCCTTTTGGTCGAGCGTATTCGTGCGCTACTGCGCCGCCAAGAAGCGCAAAGCGGTGCAATTGTCGCTGGCGACACTGAAGATACCAAGGTCATGGAGCGCGGGGAGCTTTCCATGGACCCATTGCGTCACGCAGTGACTTGGAAAGGCAAGGACGTCACATTGACCGTGACAGAATTTCTTTTGCTTCAAGCGCTTGCGCAGCGTCCGGGTTTCGTGAAGTCCCGCGACCAGCTGATGGATGTTGCCTACGATGATCAGGTCTATGTTGATGACCGGACCATCGACAGTCACATTAAACGTCTGCGCAAAAAGATGCGCACTGCGGATACAGAATTCTCCGCAATTGAGACACTCTATGGAATTGGCTACAGGTATAACGAAGAGTAATGGCTCTGGCCGAAAACATAGGCGCAGGTCGCATGGCGCAAGGACGGGAAGGTGACGTTGTCCTCGGGGACGATTGGGTTGCACCTGAATCCACAGTGGAAAAAGAAATGCGGGGGCGCCGTGAGCGCCGCCGTTTGACACCACTGCGCCGCTCGCCACTGACGCGCAAGATCATCACATTCAACCTGATTGCTCTCTGCTTTATGGTGGCGGGCATTCTCTATTTGAACTCCACCCGCGAAAACTATGTGGAACAGCGCCAGGCGGCATTGACCTCTGAGGTCGAGCTTTTGGGTGCAGCAATGGAAGTGCAAATGCCAGCTGGCGCACCTGTGAATTTGATCACCGGCGATGGTGTGGATGTGCAGGGTACCCTTGACCGAATTCCACTCCGAAATGGAGTGAGCGCTTTGGTTGTTGATGTGGCCGGAAATCGGATTGCTGAAGCGTCAGGTGCCGCAACCAGTGCTACTGAGGGACGTAGTACACCACTCACCAATGCGATGAATTGGGTTTGGGGGCTGATTGCAGGCGCTGATGAGGTAACCGGCACCGCTGATATTTCAGAACAGTTGGACGCATTTGCGCGCGGCCTCCTTGAGGGAGGAGTTTCGAGCGAAACGATTACCGCATCAAACGGCGACGGCTATTTTGTCAGCGGTACGGTGCTTGACCAAGCAGGACGTGATGTTGGTGTGATCGTGCTGTCGCAAGCGACAGCCGAGGTCGACCAGCTTGTGCTCGCACAGCGCGAACGCGTGCTGCAGATGTTCCTTGTCGCTATCATCGTTTCCGTTGGTCTGTCAGTGGTTTTGGCGTCTACCATTTCCAACCCGCTCAGCGATCTAGCTGCAGCCGCTGAAATTGGTCGCGACCGAGATGACCGTCAGGTGAACCCAGGACGGGTTCGTATTCCTGACCTTACTGCGCGTCCTGACGAGATCGGCCGCCTGAGCACCGCGCTTCGTGGCATGGTGGGTGCGCTTTATGAGCGGATCGACAGCAACGAGCAGTTCGCGGCGGACGTTGCGCATGAGATCAAAAACCCACTGGCAAGCCTGCGCTCAGCGGTTGGCTCTCTGCGTATGGTGAAACGCGATGACCATCGCGAGAAACTGCTGAATGTGATCGAGCATGATGTGCGCCGTTTGGACCGCTTGGTGAGCGATATCTCAAACGCCTCCCGCTTGGATGCAGAGCTGGTCAAGGAAGAGGAAGAACAGTTCAACCTCGTGTCCATGATTGGCAATCTGACGCAGTATCTGGGTGAAGATGCAAAAGGTAAGGGCATCGACTTCATTTCTGACCTGCCGAGTAAGCCGATCGATATCATGGGCCTTGAGGCGCGCCTCGCACAGGTTTTTGTCAACCTCATCACCAATGCGATCAGCTTCTGTGAAGACGGCGATGCGATCCGGGTTTGGGTGCGTAAACGTCAAAATCGAGTCTTGGTCGTTGTCGAAGATACCGGGCCAGGAATCCCCGATCAGGCATTGAATAAGATCTTCAACCGGTTCTATTCCGAGCGTCCACACGAAGACTTTGGCAATAACTCCGGCCTTGGTCTGGCCATTTCGAAGCAGATTGTCGAAGCCCATGGCGGTGTGATCTGGGCCGAGAACATTCGCCCGACCGAGGCAGATATTACGTCTGACCCACTGGGCGCACGTTTCGTCGTCGGTCTTCCGGTCTAAGATGGGAGCCACCCAAACGGTAGCTCTTAGGCCGTCTCCTGAAGGAGGCGGCCTTTTGCATGGCTCCTGTGTGGCAATCGAGGGTAAGGCTGTGGTCATCGCCGGCCGATCAGGGAGTGGCAAGTCGGCATTGGCACTTGAATTGATGTCGCGCGGCGCGGAACTGGTGGCGGATGATCAAGTCATTCTAAGGGATCAAGACGATCAATTGTTTGCCCGCGCTCCCGAAGCGTTGCGCGATAAGATTGAGGCGCGGTTTGTTGGCCTTCTAAGAGCTGAGTCTGTTTCAGATGTCGTGGTCCAGCTTTGGGTGGATTTAGATCATGCGGAAAGAGATCGTTTGCCACAACAGCACACAATTAAGTGCCTTGGGGTCAAACTGCCCTTGCTATTTGCGGTATCCTCCCCACATTTCGCTTCTGCAATCCTGCAATATCTGAAACATGGTCGATACGCGTAAATGGCTTCTGAAATAGCTGCACAGCCTCGTTTGGTTCTTGTAACTGGTCCATCTGGTGCTGGTCGATCGACAGCGATCAATGTTTTGGAAGACATCGGGTTTGAAGCAATCGACAACTTGCCGATTGGTTTGGTCGAGCGGCTCTTCTCGGGGCCGCGCCTGAGCCGACCATTGGCGCTTGGGCTCGACACGCGAGGGCGCGACTTCACACCTGATGCATTAATTGATCTGCTGACTCAGCTGGAAGCGCATGACCCAGAGCTCCTGTATCTAGATTGTGAGCGAGAAGTACTTCAACGCCGCTATAGCGAGACACGGCGACGCCATCCTATGGCACCTGAAGAAAGTGCAATTGTAGGGATCGACCGTGAAAAAGAACTGTTGGTTCCGCTGCGAGACCGCGCCGATACATTGATCGATACGACTGACCTGACAGTCCATACTCTCAAGGACGCGCTGCAAAGACAATTTGCCGGAAAAAATCAGAACCTTCTGGCTGTGACGCTGGTGAGCTTTAGTTACAAACGCGGGCTGCCGAGTGGATTGGATACGGTCTACGACTGTCGTTTCTTAACAAACCCTTATTGGGAGCCGATTCTTCGCCCTTTCGATGGGCGCGACCCCGAGGTGGCGGACTACATCGAGGATGACGAAAGATTCGCACCTTTCTTCGATAAGTTGAAAGACATGATTCGGTTTCTCCTTCCGGCATATCGGGACGAGGGCAAATCACACCTTAGTATCGGTTTTGGTTGTACCGGTGGGCAACACAGGTCTGTTTTCGTAACGGAAAAACTGTCTGAGGCCCTTGCGCAGGACGGCTGGCAGGTGTCAATTAGGCATCGCGAATTAGACCGGCGCGAAGGGAGGAGCGTGTCCGGTTCTGCTGGTAGCGGAAAGGCGAAAGCGTGATCGGAATCGTCATTGTGGCCCATGGGGGCCTGGCGTTGGAATATATGGCAGCGGTTGAGCATGTGGTTGGATCACAGGCAGGAATCCGTGCGATCAGTATAAAAGCAGAATGTGACCGTTCTTTAAAACAGGACGAAATCTGCAAGGCAGCTGACGAAGTCGACACTGGTGAAGGCGTTGTGGTTGTGACTGATATGTTCGGTGGTTCACCGAGCAACCTTTCTTTGCGGGCCTGTGCGCCAGAAAACCGCCGGATCGTCTATGGTGCGAACCTTCCAATGTTGATAAAACTTGCCAAAAGCCGTCATCTTCCGGTACCGGATGCTGTCCGTGTATCATTGGATGCTGGGCGCAAGTATATCGACAGTCAGAACATCAACACCAATTGAGCCATTCATGAGCGAAACGACCAACCGGACCCTTGAGATCGTCAACGAAAAGGGCCTTCACGCCCGGGCATCCGCCAAGTTGGTCGAAGTCGTAGAAGGCTTCAATGCCAATGCGGAAGTCTCCAAAGACGGGCTGAGCGCGGGCGGAGACAGCATTATGGGTTTGCTGATGTTGGCCGCGTCTCGTGGTACAAGTATCGATGTCCAAACTTCGGGCCCTGACGCTGCGGCGCTGGCAGATGCAATAGAAGCGCTGGTCGCTAATAAGTTCGGAGAAGGCGTCTAGGCGGTCCTGAGGGCCGTCAGAGCTGGAACGAACCGAACAGGAAGTAGAACGTGTCAGACAAGTCATCGCAAATTCAGGGATCGCCAGCGGCGGCTTTAGAAGGTGGGGAAACCTACGACCGTCGCCAGCTGACCTATGCCAACTCGTTTGATGATAGCTGGACGTCAACGGCGATCAAAACCATCGAATGGTTTACCGGCAAGATCACCATCCTGCGAATGGTCAATAAGTTTGAGCGCATGAATGCAGACCACCGGGGCCAGAAATTCTGGGCCGGTGCGTTGGGCGTCATGGGCATCGACCTTCAGACACCGCAAGAACAAATCGACAATATCCCATCTGAAGGCCCGGTTGTGGTGGTTGCAAACCATCCTCATGGCATGGTGGATGGTATGATTTTTGCGGAACTCATTGGTCGCCGCCGCGAAGATTATCGCATCCTGACGCGGTCGGTTTTGACAGGTCTGGATGAAGCCGCGACCTCTTTTATGATCCCAGTGCCTTTCCCGCACGACCCTGAAGCGCAGCGCAAAATGGTTGAGATGCGTGCGAACGCGATGGATTTCCTCAAGAAAGGCGGCGTCGTTGCTGTTTTCCCATCGGGCGTGGTGTCTTCATCTGACACGATGTTTGGTCCGGTGATCGAACGTGAATGGAACGTTTTCACTGCCCAAATGATCCGTCGCTCCGGTGCGCGTGTGGTGCCGATTTACTTCCCAGGGCAGAATTCCCGCTGGTACCAAATTGCCAACCGCATTTCAGCAATCATGCGCCAGGGGCTTCTGCTGCATGAGATTGTGAAATCCTGCAACAAGCCGCAGAAGCCAGTCATTGGCAAACCATTGTCAGATGAACAGATGGAAGAACTGCAGAAAAATCCGCGCGGGTTCATGGCGTGGCTGCGGGAATATACCTTGAACCTCGGCAAAAACTCCGACGCGGTTTGATTATTGACGCCTAGCGGGTCGGAACGGGTTTTTCACCACGGTAATCATAGAAGCCGCGCTTAGATTTTCGTCCAAGCCAACCGGCTTCAACGTATTTGGTCAAAAGCGGGCAGGGGCGATATTTTGTGTCTGCCAACCCATCGTGCAGAACATTCATGATGGCGAGGCACGTATCTAGGCCGATGAAATCAGCAAGTTCCAACGGACCCATCGGATGGTTCGCGCCAAGTTTCATTGCAGCATCAATAGAAGCAACGTTACCCACGCCTTCGTAAAGGGTGTAGCAGGCTTCATTGATCATCGGGATGAGAATGCGGTTCACGATGAAGGCTGGGAAGTCTTCCGCAGACGCCGCGGTCTTGTCCAGGCGATTTACGATCGCAAGGCAGGCTTGATAGGTCTCATCATCGGTCGCGATGCCCCGGATCAGTTCGACCAGTTTCATCAACGGAACTGGGTTCATAAAGTGAAAACCCATGAACTTTTCGGGTCGATCCGTGCGGCTGGCAAGCCGGGTAATGGAAATTGACGAGGTGTTTGACGTCAGAATCGTGTGAGGCTGGATATGAGGGATAAGCCCTTCAAAGATCTTATATTTGACCTCTTCGTTTTCCGTCGCCGCTTCAACGATCAAATCCGTTTGCCCGACTTCGGGTTGGGCCAGAGTCGTCTTGATCCGTCCCATCGCATCGGATTTCGCTTCCAGAGTGATCAACTCACGCGACACCTGCCGTTCCATGTTTTTGTCGATCCGCGCGACCGCGGCTTTCAGGCTGTCCTCGGAAATGTCATTAAGCACAACATCATAGCCTGCCAGCGCCATCACATGTGCAATCCCGTTGCCCATTTGACCCGCGCCAATGACACCGACTGATTTGATTTCCATAGAACCCAACCTTTTCGCAGTTGCGCAAACACTACGCGGGGTCAGGTGGGTCCACAAGGGCTGCATTTACAAAGAATACGTCTCGTTTTGTTCATTTAAGCAAATCGCAAATGGAATCGCCGACTCTCTATGCCGGGTGAGAGAAGAGGTGGTTGAAATGACCGTACAAAGCGCGCAACGGCGTGTGCTGAATTACCGTCCATGCAGGTACGGAACGACGCGTGTGGATTTTCGTGGACCAAAAAAACGGTTGAACGGGCGATATGTGGCGTTTTTGGGTGGAACTGAAACTTACGGCAAGTTCATTTCACGGCCCTTCCCGGACATTTTGGAGGAACGACTTGGCCTTCCCTGTGTGAATTTTGGTCTTACAAATGCCGGGGTTGATGTGTTCCTAAACGAACCAGAGGTGCTTGGATTTGCGGCCCGCTCAGAAGTGACGGTCATTCAAATACTCGGTGCACAGAACATGTCTAATCGGTTCTACCGCGTGCACCCTCGCCGCAATGACCGATTTGTAGCGGCCTCACAATTGATGCGATCCGTATTTCACGACGTGGACTTTTCTGAATTCAACTTCACGCGACATATGCTGAGTGATGTGTCCAGGCAGGCGTCCGAACGGTTTTCATTTGTGCGAGAAGAGCTGCGCGCTGCTTGGTGTGCACGCATGCAGATTTTGTTGGAACGAATTGCTGGTCGAAAGCTGTTGCTTTGGTTTGCTGATCATCCACCACCTAAGAAGCTGCCGCAAACCCGCTTGGGGAGAGATCCACTATTTATCGATAGACCAATGATAGAAACGCTGCGACCGTTGGTGGACGGGGTCGTACAAGTGAGGCTCTCCGAGCAAGCACGTCTCTCTGGCACAGAGGGAATGCGTTTTAGGTCGTTGGACCAAGCTGCGGCGGCGAAGATGCTGGGACCGTTGGCTCATGAAGAAGCGGCGAACGCTCTCTACGATGAACTGCGCCCGCTATTGATGCGGTCAAAGAAAAAGGCCCGCCGTTAGGCGGGCCTTTAAATGCAATACCAGGTCAGATTAACCGAGTTTGTCAGTCAGCTCTGGAACCGCTTGGAAGAGGTCTGCAACCAAGCCATAGTCTGCAACTTGGAAGATTGGTGCTTCTTCGTCTTTGTTGATTGCAACAATAACTTTGGAGTCTTTCATACCCGCCAAGTGCTGGATCGCACCGGAGATACCAACCGCAACATAGAGGTCAGGCGCAACAACTTTACCAGTTTGACCAACCTGCAGGTCGTTGGCTGCATAGCCAGAGTCTACCGCCGCACGGGACGCACCAACGGCAGCACCCAGCTTGTCAGCAAGCTTTTCGATCAACGCGAAGTCTTCCTCGGAGCCAACGCCACGACCACCGGACACGACGATGCCTGCGGAGGTCAGCTCTGGACGGTCGCTTTCAGCAACCTTGTCCTCGACCCATTCAGAAAGACCTGGGTTATCTGCTGCAGAAATCGTTTCCACTGCTGCAGTGCCGCCTTCGCCCGCTGCGTCAAAGTTTGCAGTCCGGAAGGTGACAACCTTTTTCGCGTCAGACGACTTAACGGTCTGGATCGCGTTGCCGGCATAGATCGGACGCTCAAATGTCGCGCCATCTACAACCGCTGTTGCGTCAGAGATGATCATCACATCCAGAAGCGCAGCAACGCGCGGCAAGATGTTCTTTGCATCTGTGGTCGCAGGCGCAACGATGTGCTCATAGTCGCTCGCAAGGGATGCGATCAGAGCAGCGGTTGGTTCCGCCAAGCGGTGACCTAGGGATGCGTCTTCTGCCACGAGGACTTTGGACACGCCGTCGATTTTAGCCGCCGCGTCACCCGCTGCCGCCGCGGTTTCACCCGCCGCTAGGATAGTCACGTCACCCAAGGATTGCGCCGCAGACACAGCTTTTGCAGTTGCGTCCAGAGACAATTCACCGGCGGTGATTTCTGCAAGAAGAAGTACAGACATTATACAGCTCCCGCTTCTTTAAGTTTCTCGATCAGCTCATCTACAGAGCCTACTTTGATACCCGCGGAACGTTCCGCGGGCTCTTCTGTCTTCACGACTTCCAAACGAGGCGTTACGTCAACGCCGTAATCCGCTGGAGTCTTCTCATCCAAAGGCTTTTTCTTGGCCTTCATGATGTTTGGCAGGGATGCATAGCGAGGTTCGTTCAGGCGCAAGTCTGCTGTGACGATTGCTGGCATCTTTACAGAGATGGTTTGCAGACCGCCGTCAACTTCACGAGTGACCTTGGCGCTGTCGCCTTCAATGTCGATTTCAGAGGCAAACGCCGCCTGAGACCAACCCAGGATCGCAGACAGCATTTGGCCTGTCGCGTTCATGTCGTTGTCGATCGCCTGCTTACCGGTGATCACCAGACCTGGCTGCTCTTCTTCCACAACTTTCGCCAGCAGTTTTGCAACTGCCAGAGGCTCGATGTCGGTGTGTACGTCGTCAGCTGCATTGATCAGGATCGCACGGTCCGCGCCCATCGCCAAAGCGGTGCGCAGAGTTTCCTGAGATTGCTTAACGCCGATCGAAACCGCCACAACCTCATCGGCTTTGCCCGCTTCTTTCAAACGGATCGCCTCTTCGACAGCGATTTCGTCGAATGGGTTCATGGACATTTTTACGTTTGCAAGATCAACACCGCTGCCATCCGCTTTCACACGAACCTTCACGTTATAGTCGATCACGCGCTTGACAGGTACGAGTACCTTCATGGGCGTCACTCTCCTTAATATGTGCCAGTCAAAACGACTCGCACGTTACGCTCTCAGAGAAAGTAAATACCGTTTCGCGGACGCAGAAAATAGACAAAAACCGTCACAAAACCCCCGATGGACGTCGCGTTTTTGTGGTTTTACCTCACGGCAGGCCGAAGCGACGCCGCGTCAGCGGTTGGCGCCAGGAACCCAGAGCACGTCGCTTTTGCCGTCATCATTTGCAATGCGGGCGGCAACGAAAAACCAATCTGACAGCCGGTTGAGGTATGTGACCACATGTTGGTTCACATCTTCATGGTCGGCGAGTTCTGTCGCGAGCCGTTCCGCGCGACGCGCCACAGTTCGGCACACATGCAGATGAGCGGAGAGCGCGGAGCCGCCGGGAAGGATAAAGCTTCGCAGCGGTGCCAAAGCGCTGTTCATCTCGTCTATTTCCGCTTCCAATCGTTTGACTTGGGATTCAACCATGCGCAACGGTGGGTACTCGGCCTCTGCGTCTTTTGCCATTTCTGGTCGGCAGAGATCTGCGCCTAGATCAAAGAGGTCATTTTGGATCAAGGAAAGCCGTTGATCCATTTCATCCTTCGCAGCCAGACGGGCGACACCCACAAAAGAGTTCAGCTCATCGCTGGTCCCATACGCGTTCACACGGGCATCGTGCTTTGCGACACGGTTTCCATTGCCCAGAGCTGTCGTGCCTTTGTCGCCGGTGCGGGTGTAAATTTTGTTCAGCGTGACCACGTTGTTATCCTCCACGAAGGGCAATGAAGACGAGGATCAAGATGATCGCGACGGCTTGCGCAATGATCCGATATCGCATCAGCCTGTTGGCATGCTTTTTGTTGAATTCGCCGCCTCGGGCAAATCCTCCAATACCAATGGTCAGGATGACCAGAACCAAAAGTGTGGCAATCGCAACGACAATAAACAGCGGGTCTTCTAGCAACATAGCTCGATCCTTTCGCGTCTTAAGTTAGTTGCGTTTGCCTTGAAATCGATAGGAAAGCGATAAGAAAGCTTGCCGCAGGGTATAGAAATTAGCTTTTGGCGGTGAGCCAGTCGAGACCACGTGTGGGCAAGAAGCGGCGAAACGCACCCATCAAATATGTAGGCGTTGTGACGTAGTATCTCGGTTTGGGACGATTGGCTTCCAAAGCGTGGATCAGTTTCCGCGTCACAGCAGAAGGAGGCAGCTCAAACGCATCGTTGCCTTCTTTGAAATACAGGCGGTGTTTGAGCCTTTCATACTGTTCAGCGCGCGCGGAGTTTTCCCAATCAATCCAGCGTTCGAAATGTGGGATCGCGTTTTGACGGATCTTTGAGGTCACAGGCCCCGGTTCGATCATGATGATCTTAATTGGCGTGTCGCGCATCTCAATCCGTAGGACATCCGTTAGACCTTCAAGCGCGTATTTGGTGGCGACGTAAGCACCGCGCCAGCGGGCAGGTACAAAGCCCAGAACGGATGAGTTTTGAACAATACGTCCATAGCCTTGGGAGCGCATGACCGGGATGACGTGTTTCGTCAGTTCGTGCCAGCCAAAGAAATTAGCCTCAAAGATGTCCCGCAGGCCATCCGTGGGCAGGTCCTCCACCGCTCCGGGAACGGCGAATGCACCATTGTTGAACAAGGCATCAAGCGTGCCGCCGGTGGCATCTAAGACCTCTTTGAGGCCCGCCCGGATCGTGGTCTGTTCTTGGTAATCGATGCGCGGGCTTTCAAAACCCATGCCGATTAAGCGATCACAGTCTTCTTGTTTTCTGCAAGACGCAAATACGCGCCAGCCTTGTTTCTGCAGGCCCTGAGCTGCGTCCAATCCGATGCCTGAAGAGCATCCTGTGATAAGCACTGATTTCTGTTGCATTTGTTCCTGCCGCGCGATTTGCGGCAGGTTACGGTCGCTATTAGGCGAAGACAATTGGGCGTTTGGAATTTCCCGCTATCAGGTTCTCAGAACTCGACTTTTTTCAGAAGAGATGCGGACATCCAGCCAACGCGACCTGTTTCAACCACCTGAAGTTTAACCCAGCCAAATCCCGGATCTTGCAGGACCTGAACATCATTGCCGCGCACCAACTTACCGATGACGGAATATTCAGTGCCGGGACCGTTGCGCATATTCACGCGGCTGCCGCTGACGCGGCGGAAGTCGGGTGCTTCTTCAATCACCGTTGCTTGCGCAAAGCGATCTTCGTTTGAGGTGAGCGCGACCGCCTTCTGCTCTTCAGGGCCGAGTATCGCGCGTTCCGCAGTCGGTGTCGGCGCAGCGGCTCCGACAAGACGCCGTGTTGTCGGCACAGACGCGAGGATCAATAGTGGATTTTCATCTTTCGCGGATGCCGTAAGCAGCGCACCTTTATTGTCATCTATTTTCGTTTCGACCTTTAGAGTTTGGACCGCAGCCACATCTTCAGCAGGCGTTTCCAGAACACTTTCCTCGACTGCAGGTGCTTTAACCTCCCGCCATTGAGCCGGTTCAAAGTCAGACCCACCGCTCAGTTCGTAAAAGCCTAAACCGAGCACACCAAAACTAATCGCAATATAACGTACCATTTACCATATCCCCCATTGCACGCTAGCAGCAGCGCTATGCAACTTGGGAATCACTCTAGCATGGTGTGCAGGTGTGCCTCTGGCGGAAAAAAGGCGACGATTTCCCCGTAACCTTGCTTGTCGCGATTCAAGCGTCCCTGTATCACTTCATTATGACGGATATTATTGACGACGAAGACAGCCCATCCTTGGAAGTGGCGGAGCCACTGCGCCGAGCGATTGGCGAACGCTATCTGACCTATGCACTGAGTACGATTATGCACCGGGCGCTGCCCGATGCACGGGACGGTCTGAAGCCGGTGCACCGCCGAATCCTCTATGCAATGAACCGCCTGAAGTTGGCGTCAGGTGGCAAGTTTCTAAAGTCTGCGAAGATTTCCGGCGATACGATGGGGGACTTCCACCCTCACGGTGACGCAGCGATTTACGATGCCATGGCGCGTTTGGCGCAGGACTTTAACGTCCGGTACCCATTGGTCGATGGCCAAGGTAATTTCGGCAATATCGACGGCGATAACCCAGCGGCCTCGCGTTACACAGAAGCGCGGATGACCTTTGTGGCAGAGGCCATGCTGCAGGGTCTTGAAGAAAACGCGGTTGATTTCCGGGACAACTATGATGGGCGCCTGACGGAACCTGTCGTTCTTCCGACAGAATTTCCAACACTGTTGGCCAATGGCGCTGCCGGGATCGCCGTGGGTATGGCGACCAATATTCCGCCGCACAATATCGTTGAACTCATCGACGCCTGTCTGCACCTGATCAAAACACCAGATGCGCGCGATGACACGCTGCTGAACTATGTGCCTGGGCCTGATTTCCCGACTGGTGGCGTTATCGTTGAGCCGAAAGAAAACATCGCGAACGCCTACAAGACAGGTCGCGGGTCTTTCCGCTTGCGGTCGAAATGGGAGGTCGAAGACCTTGGGCGCGGTCAATGGCAGATTGTTGTCACTGAAATCCCGTATCAGGTTCAGAAGTCTAAGCTGATCGAAAAAGTCGCGGAGCTGATCCAGACCAAAAAGGTGCCGATCCTCGGCGATATTCGCGACGAATCCGCCGATGATATTCGTATCATCCTTGAGCCGCGCTCCAAGAATGTTGAACCAGACATTCTGATGAACATGATGTTCAAATCCAGTGATCTGGAAACACGCTTCAGCCTGAACATGAACGTTTTGATCGACGGCGTGACGCCAAAGGTCTGTTCGATGAAGGAAGTGCTGCAGGCCTTCCTGGATCACCGTCGTGATGTTCTCAAACGCCGTTCCAAACACCGTATGGACAAGATCGACCACCGGTTAGAGGTTTTGGAAGGCTTTATCATCGCCTTCCTCAACCTTGATCGTGTGATCGACATCATTCGCTATGACGATGCGCCGAAACAAGCTTTGATGGCAGAAGAGTGGGGTGGTGAGTTTGTCCGTGCCACTTCCGAGGACGACTATAAATCGCCGCTGCCTGCAAAGGGTGAAGGCGAACTATCAGAGGTCCAAGCCGAAGCCATCCTCAACATGCGCCTGCGCAGCTTGCGCCGTTTGGAAGAGATGGAACTGGTCAAAGAACGTGACGAGTTGATGGCCGAGCGTGCGGATCTTGAGGACCTGCTTGCAAGCGAAAGTCTGCAATGGACCCGCATTAGCGACCAGTTGAAAGACACCAAGAAAAAGTTCGGTAAAGACTATGACGGCGGCGCGCGCCGTACGCAATTTGCCGAGGCCGGTGAGTTCGAAGAAGTGCCGATCGAAGCGATGATCGACCGTGAACCAATAACCGTCGTTTGCTCTCAGATGGGCTGGATCAGAGCGATGTCTGGCCATATCGACCTGACCCGCGAGTTGAAGTTCAAGGATGGTGACGGTCCGCGGTTTATTTTCCACGCTGAAACCACGGATCGTTTGTTGGTCTTTGGCACGAATGGACGGTTCTATACTATGTCGGCAAGCAACCTACCTGGCGGACGTGGTATGGGGGAACCTCTGCGTCTTATGGTCGACCTGCCGAATGAAGCAGAAATTGTGGACATTTTCATACATCAATCGGATCGAAAACTGCTTGTCGCATCGACCGCGGGCGACGGTTTTGTTGTTGATGAGAATGACGTGCTTGCGCAAACCCGGACAGGGAAGCAGGTGCTGAACGTGAAAGGCGACGTGAAAGCTTTGGTTTGTAAGCCAATTGCAGGTGACAGCGTCGCTTGTGTCGGTGAAAACCGCAAAGTGCTGGTTTTTGATATCGATGAACTTCCGGTCATGGGGCGCGGCAAAGGCGTTCGGCTGCAGAAGTACAAAGACGGCGGCCTAAGCGACGCAACCACCTTCAACAAAGAAGAAGGCCTAAGCTGGAAAGATCCAGCAGGGCGCACGCGTTCGGAAACCGAGCTCGCTGAATGGACAGGGAAACGGGCTGGGACTGGGCGTATGGCGCCACGGGGCTTCCCACGCGACAACAAGTTTAATTGATGACAAGCCGGCCCGAGAGAATTGGGCCGGCTTTTTTCTTTAAGGGTCGATCGGCCGCCGGCGATCGGATGGAGTGAAGAGTGCAGGTGATATCTCCTTGGGAGGCAGCACGTTCAGGTGAGCCAGAAACAGAAGTGCCAACGCAGACCGAGTTTGCCGGACGGCGCGCTCGATTGTTTTGGTTGGCGCTGCGCATGGGTTTGCTGACCGTACTCACGCTTGGATTTTATCGGTTCTGGATGAAGACTCGTCTGCGTCGTTGGTATTGGTCTGCGTGGCGGCCGAGCGGCCATCCCTTGGAGTACGTCGGTGACCCCTGGGAGAAACTTCTTGGGTTCTTAATCGCCGTGGTCTTCTTAGCGTTCTACATTGGCATCGTGAATCTGCTTCTCATGTTCCTGAGCTTCTCTTTGTTTAATGGCAATTTCGCGGCCTATTTGTTGAGCTTTCTCGGGGTCATCCCTTTATGGTTCTATGCCCGCTACCGTGCGCGGCGATACGTCTTGGCACGAACGCGTTGGCGGGGCGTGCGTTTTGGTTTGGAGCCGGGTGCATGGGGATTTGCGGTGCGCGCCTTGTGGCACTGGTTTTTGACGATTATCACGCTAGGCGTTCTCTGGCCGCGCAAGGCGTTTTATTTGGAAAAATACATCACCGACCGCACCTATTTTGGGGCGCAAAAGCTCACCCAAAATGGCAGTTGGTTTGGTTTGTTGCGCCCGTGGGTTGGCGTGTGGCTTCCAGTTCTCGCGTCGGGATTTGCCTTCGGTGTTTTGGGATACGAGGGATACCAAGCCATGCAAAACTTTGATTGGGTTCTGGAAGATAACCCGACGCCGCCTGAGACATCTGCCTTGTGGCAGGCCCTCGTTCTAGCAGCACCAATCGTTGCTTTCATTGCTCCGATCTGGCTGCTTTTGGCTTTGGTAAACTATAATGTGAAACGGGTGCGCTACCTCACGTCTCATAAATCAGCGGGCGATGCGTCGCTCGACATCAAGCCACGCTTCTGGAAAGTCACCGGTATTTATTTCTGGGGATACTCATTTGCAGGTCTCGTAGGAGCACTCATTTTGACGCCGATCATCGTGATTATGGTTCTGGTGTTTGAGTCTGATGGAATGGCAGCCATGGGATTGGAGTCGGGGACCGTCGAAACTCTGCCGCAACCGGTTCTCACGGCCATCGCCATCGCGTCTTATTTCTTGCTGTTTTTGATGTGGTCTGTCCTGATGCACACCTTCATTCGCTTCCCGATGATGCGCCACTTTGCGTCGAGCTTAACGATCATCAATTTGGGTGAACTCGCCAATGTATCCCAAAGGCCCCGCGATGAATTTGGCGAGGCAGAAGGGTTCGCAGAAGCGTTGGATGTGGGGGCTGCGATATGAGTGATCAAACCACGATCCGCGTCGGCGAGCGACCCGCGGCGCTGGGCGCGTTGGGCACATATTTTGATGGCGAAAGCGCAGTCGCGCACCCTGCACGCATTCGTATAGAAGAAGGCCAGCAGGCCTTGGTGATCGAATTTGCGGGTCGGCACGTGCTGTGGTCACTAGAGGATGTGCGGTGGTTGCCCGATCAAGCGGATAGATCAGAACTGGTGCTCGCCAATGCGCATGATCCAGTCGCGCGGTTGATCACGGATGAGATGCGTTTGGCGAAACGGTGCCCAAACCTAACGCGCCGAAACACTCATGTGCGTCGCTCCAAGGTGTTGGCTTGGGCGTTTGGAGCCGTTGCGTCCGTCGCTCTTATTATATTTGTCTTGGTGCCAATTCTGGCGGATCAGCTAGCAGAATTTATCCCGCCAGAAGGCGAAAAGGCTCTGGGTGAGGCGACCTTGAGCCAAATCCGAACTGTGTTGGATGAAACGGGTATTGGCGAACTCCCGATCTGCGAAAACCAAGATGGGCTCGCGGCGCTCGACATGATGCGGGGCCGACTTGAAGCGCATGCTGAGTTACCGATCGAAATGACCGTGCATGTGCTCGACCATCCGATGGTCAACGCGTTTGCGCTGCCCGGTGGCCATATCATCTTGTTTGACGGTTTGATCAAGGCGGCAGAAACGCCAGAGGAAGTCGCAGCGGTCTTTGCCCATGAAATGGGTCATGTGGAAAGTCGCGACCCTACGCGCCATGCAATGCGATCTGCAGGCTCAATCGGTGTTCTGGGCCTTTTGCTTGGTGATTTCGCAGGCGGCGCTTTGGTTCTGTTCCTGACGGAACGGCTCATCGAGGCTCAGTATTCTCAAGCCGCCGAACACGAAGCGGACAATTTCGCCATGGTAACAATGGAGGCCGCCTCCATCGCGCCTGGCGCTTTGGGGGATATGTTCCACCGTCTCGCTGACCAATATGGGGAATCCGAAGGCGTACACTCTCATTTCCAGACCCACCCAACACTGACGGAACGCATCGCGCTCTCTCGGGCATGGCAGATGGATGCGGAAGCGCGTGGCTTTGCGGCGCAACCGATTATGAGCAATCAGGAATGGGTGCAACTGCGCGCGATTTGTCAGTAGGGGCGATCACGTAACTGGTTCTGCGTTCAGCCACACACCGCCTTCGGGCCGGGTTGTGAGTATCATGACAGGTTGCGGCTTTCGACCTTCGATGGGCGTGAACCTGAATGTCCCAAGCAAGGTCGCGAGGATGATCACGGCCTCCTGGATTGCAAAGCTGGCACCTATACAAATGCGGGGGCCGTCGCCAAAGGGCAAATAAGCATAACGGTCAATGGCTTTTCGATCGGCAAAGCGTTCAGGACGGAAGGCATCAGGTTCGTCCCACAGCGCTTCATTGCGGTGCAATGCATAGATAGGGATCATCACCGTATCGCCGGGACGGATTTCGCGGCCACAAAGCATGTCATCAGATTGAGCTGTGCGTGATACGATGCCGGCAGGTGGGTAAAGTCTAAGCGCTTCATCGATGATCATGCGCACATATGGCAGCTTTGAAACATCATCTCCGGTTACCGCGTTTTCGCCGCATACAGACTTTATTTCTTCGCGCGCCTTATCTTGGACGTCCTGATCGAACGCGCATAGGTAAAACGCCCAAGCAAGGCTCAAGGCAGTGGTTTCGTGACCTGCAACAATGAAGGTCAATAGGTTATCACGCAGCTCTGCGATGTTCATGCTGCGTTTGGTCTCTGGGTCTTCGCCTGCCAAGAGCAGATCCAAAAGGTCCGGAATCGCCCGAGCTCCGGCATTCTGCCGTGACACAATTGCCCGATCCGCGACCGCTTTCATGTCGCCGATCGCAGATCCATAAAACAGTCTCCCGGGGCGCGGAATCCAATCCGGCGCTCCAATCATGTCGAGGATGGAGACCTTCCCCGCGTCATCAATATAAGCATCGATCGCTTTGTGGACCGCTTGCACGTCGAAACCGCCCTCACTTGAAAAGGTGACATCTGCGATCACGTCAAAGGTGGTACCTACCATTTCATCTAAAAGGTTCACTGCTTTCGGGGATTGGTCATTAATTCGCCGACAACATTCCTCGGCTGCGGCGGTCATGATTGGCGCAAGGGCCGTTACATTGCGGTGAGAGAAGACGGGCGCCGCCGCCCGTCGTTGCCAGCGCCATTCAGCGCCCTCAGCAATAAAAAGGCTGTTTCCAATTGCAGGTTTCAAAACGTTCTTAGTGGCTTTTGATTTTGGGTAATCGTCAAGGCGATCCAGCAACATGTGCCGGATTGCGACCGGGTCCATTACCATGTGCCAGCGCACACCGACTTTGCCGGACACCATTGGTTGTTTGACCGCAAGAACCGGCAAAATTTCGAGCAGGTTTCGACGGGCGGCCTTAAGGCTTGCCCAAAGCCCAAGCGGCTTGGTCGCTAGGCTCGCTCGAACGGGTAATTGCGTCATCAGGTCTCCTTCGCTGTTAAACAGTAGCAAGCCTTCTGCCAAAATCGAGTCTCTGGCTGCAAACTGGCGACAAACTGATCGTGATCCAAGCAAGAATTGCCACAAGCCATCGCTTAGGCTATCCCATGAGGGCTTACGATTTAAGGACGTCTCTATGACCAGAATTTTCGCGCTTCTTGCTTTGGTTCTAACCCTGACGGCTTGCGCCGAAGACAGCGAAAATCCAACCAAGCTCGATCTCGGCGATTTCACACTCGGTCATAACATCGTCATTGCGCCGGATTTGCAAAAAGGTCCGACGTCACGCAATGCGACGCCAGAAGAGCTGACAGAAGCGCTCAAAGCGCAACTTGATAAACGACTGGGGCGCTATGACGGTGAGCGCATGGTGCATTTGGGCGTTAACATTGGAGCCTATGTTCTTGCGCGGCCAGGCGTTCCACTGGTTTATACGCCAAAATCAGTGCTGATTGTGACTGTGACAGCTTGGGATGATCGGGCGGGCGGAAAGTTCCATGAAAAGCCCGCACAAATTCTGGCGTTTGAAAACTTTGGCGGCACTCCGATTCTGGGGTCGGGTCATACCAAGACCCGTGAAGAACAGATCGCAGCGCTCTCGGCCAATGCCGCACGCAATATCGAGAAATGGTTGGCAGAGAATGCTGAATGTATGACGGATAACCCGTCCGAGGAGGCGCTCAGCGAGTGCTGGAAAGACAAAAAACCGGAGCAGATCGAAGAATAGATTTCTACCGCTACGGCCACCCTTTATTTGCATCAGCGCAACGTTGCTAAAAATTCATGTTTTGTAGGGATACGTGATAAAACTCCCGCTTGATTTTTTGTCCGCAAAGCAATATTTGCCGCCCGGAAGACAAATTGGGCCATTGTGAGGCCCCTAAACATAGAAGGCGCCTCGTAATGGCTAAGGAAAAGTTTGAACGTTCCAAACCGCACTG
>NZ_CYTO01000006.1 GCF_001458335.1 Cognatishimia activa | reverse complement strand
GGGCGGTAAGCATGCGTAATTGGGCTGACCCTGTTCTGAGGTCGAGCTCCCGATAGGATCACAGCAATGCTGTGAGAAAGGGAGACAGAGAATGAAATACTTCGTTGGATTAGATGTTTCACTTCGATCATGTGCGCTTTGCGTCGTTGATGGTCGTGGCAAAGTTTGCTTGGAGCGAGAGTTGCCATGCGAAGTTAGTGATATTGCAGGTTGCTTGGAGGCATTCCCCCATCCAATCGAGCGGATCGGCTTTGAAGCGGGCGCGCTTAGTCAGCACCTTTACTTTGGCTTGCAAGCGAAAGGCTTCGACATAGTCTGCATGGAAGCGCGGCAGGTCAGCGCGGCTTTGTCTGCGATGCGGAACAAAACCGATAGGACCGATGCGAAGGGCATAGCTCAGATTCTACGGACCGGCTGGTTCAGCCCGGTTCATATGAAGAGCCGCGAAGCCCATGGACTACGAGCGCTTCTGAGCACACGCAAGGCATTGCTTAAGAAGACGATGGATCTGGCCAATGAAGTACGAGGTCTATTGAAGATCTTTGGGGTTCGGCTGCCCAGAACAGTGAAACACGGCTCTTTCGATGGCCTCGTGCGGCCCATGATCGAGATGGATGACGTTCTCGCGCACGCAATCATCCCTCTGCTTGATGCCCGGGTTGTCCTCTTCCAGAACTATCTTGAACTTGATCGACGCGTTAAGCGAGCTGCCTCTCAGGACGAAGTCTGTATGCGCATGATGACTGTTCCTGGTGTGGGTCCGATAGCGGCCCTTACATTCAAGGCGGCTGTGGATGACCCAAAACGATTTAAGCGATCCCGGACTGTGGCCGCACACTTCGGACTCACACCGCGACGATATCAGTCAGGCGAACACGACAACCCGGGCCGCATATCGAAAGCTGGAGATCGAGACGTTCGGGCAACTCTTTATGCTGCGGCCAATGCTTTGTTGATGCGAACGATGGCGGGGTCACAGATCAAGACTTGGGGCATGCGGTTGATGCGGACTAAAGGGCGTCGCAGAGCGGTTGTCGCGGTCGCTCGCAAACTTGCCGTTCTTTTGCATCGTATGTGGACCGACGGAACAGAATTCCGTCAGGAAAAAGTTGGAGGCACAGCATGAACAATTAGCCTACCACCTAACCTGACGGGATCGTCCAATCCGGACGAGGTTCGTGGATGAAGCCGAAAATGTCTGCTGCGCAACTTGAAGCGCGCCGGAAAGCGGGGCTCTCCACTTCCAATCCGACACATGCATGCAGCGGCGCCCTTCGAGCGCCAAACCAGACTGCGAAGAGAAGCGTGACCCGGATAGACGATACCCAAACACTCAGAAAAAGGAATATGAGCTTGACCCAGACACCCAATTAGAGAAG
>NZ_CYTO01000005.1 GCF_001458335.1 Cognatishimia activa | reverse complement strand
AGAACAGGGTCAGCCCAATTACGCATGCTTTCCGCCCAACTTTCTGACACCTTCGCAAACGCAGCAATGATTGTGCGCTTGCGGCGAAAGGCTGGATCGTCCTGCAAAGCTGAAATTGGAGCAAAGAATCGCAATTCCGCCCCTACTAATAACGCCGCCCCAAGTTTGAGCGGCGTCCTCGAAATCGATGAGGTTTGGATCAGACGCCCAGACCTTCGAATTTCGCTTTAAGCTTGGAAACACGGCCACCTGCGAACATCAGAAGGGAGTTACGGCAGCCCACCCGGATGTGTTGATATTTTATGAAGGCTGGTCGCCTTCTTCGCCCCAAGTGCAACGCATTGTGACGGTGGTGCCGTCGGCCATTTTGACGTCGATGAAGCGGTAGCCTGGGTGCTTATCTATTGATCCGATTGATGGCCCAAAGCCAAGCCGAGGCGCAAATAATGCGCAAACCACTGTCCATACCATCTAACTCTACATAAGTTCTTTAGGGCGAATGGGTAAATATTGACTAATAAATCAAAAAAACTCAACATCCAGAGATGTAACTTGGAGACAACCGATGGTCAGCACGCTTTCGACAACCTTCACCGGCCTCAACTTCGTCAATCCCTTCATCCTGGCTTCTGCGCCTCCGACCGAGAGCAAGCGGAAGATCATGAAGGCATTCGAAGCTGGGTGGGGCGGCGTGGTGACAAAGACCATTGGCCTGCACCCAGTCGAAAACGTGGCAGGGCCTAAGACGATCTATCAGCGTACGAGCGAAACAAAACCTTATGTCTCGCGGATGAAACGCCCGGATACAGTGTCACATTCCTCTTGGAATTGGGAACTGATCTCTGACCAGCCGCTGGAGCTTTGGCTCCCTGATCTCGAAGAGATCAAAACCACTTACCCGGACCGCATGGTGATCGCATCGATCATGGCTGGCGCTGGCAGCGAAGAAGAAATGGACAATTGGCGCAAGCTGGCAAAAGCAGTGGTCGACGTCGGATGTGATGCGATTGAGCTGAATCTATCCTGCCCTCACATGGATCGCAAAGATATGGGATCGAATGTGGCCAATGACGAAGACATTATCCGATCAATCCTTTACGCGGTAAAGAGTGCTGTCAGCGTGCCGATCTGGGCCAAACTGACGCCGGCAAGCTCTTCGCTTCTCGACGGGGCCAATGCTGCCTATGAAGCTGGTGCTGCCTCGATCTCGCTCTGCAACACCTTTCCGTCGCTTCCCCTGATGGATCCGGAAACGCTGAAATTCGAAGTCGAGGTAGATGGGCTAGTGACCTCCGGAGGTTTGGGCGGATTGGCGATCTTGCATCAATCGCTGCAACGTGTGTCCGACATCTCGCGCGCCTTTCCCGATAAATCGATATCGGGTATCGGCGGCATTCGTGGTTTTCGTGAAGCCTTTAACTTCATCGTACACGGCGCCGGAAACCTGCAGATTTGCACCGCCGCTATGGAAGAGAAAGGCAGCGGCGGCGTCGGAATAAAGCTCATTCAGGAACTTAAGGACGACCTGAGCGACTATCTGGAACGCCACGGGCATTCATCCATTGAAGATTTCCGCGGGATCGCTCGTGAAAGGATCGTTGAACATTCGCAGGTCCGCAGAAAAAGCGATTCCTACAATGGTGGCTTCGCACAGTCAGCCTAATCGTGAAAGCGGTGAATTTGTCCGAGCAGGTGGCAAAAACGCCGATGTGCAACAACCGGTTGGCGTCCTACATGCTTTACGCGCTGAAACGACCTGACCATTCGCCCCTATCAATTAGCTCTGCGGTAAGCGCGATCCTGGTGGCTTACGACGGTAAGATCTTCAGGATGCAGGGGCCGAGCCTCGCTTAAGTCGCGAAATGTCAGTGTCAAAGTTGGGCGATGCACTTCCTTTGTTTTTCAGCTCAGTCGAAACAGTGTCGTTTCGACACATCCGGGTTCGCCGCCAACAGCCGTGACGCGATTGAGAGGACTTTGGGTTCCGACAATTTTGGGCCGATCACCTGCAATCCAACTGGCAAGCCATTTGCGCCATAACCAACAGGTACCGATGCGGCCACGAGGCCAGCCAGAGTCACGAGAAAGGCAGGGGCCAACCAGTCCATATAGTTCTGCATCGTCACGCCTCCGACCTCTGTCGGATAGGGCCACTCCACCGGGAATGGAAAAATTGGCGTCATTGGGGTCAGGATAACGTCGAAGTCACGGAACATCGCGTGATAGCGCAGTAGAATATCCTGCTGAATGCGCCGGGCCGACTGTGTTTCCGGCACCGTAAGGGCAAGCCCCTCTTTAAGGTTCGCATTCAGGTTTCCGGTGAAGTCTTCAAGTCGGTCAAGCTGATGGAACCGCTGTCCGATCATCCATTCGCCGCGCAGTGCTAAATAGGCATCGCGGCCATCTGAAACGTCAAATGAAACTTGCTCTGTCGCCACACCCTGTGTGCTGAGATTTGCGACCGCATTGGCACAGATCCCTGCGATTTCCGGATCGATTTGAATGCCTGCGAGATTGTCCGCGAAACAGGCGCTCAGGGTTTCGTCACTGTTGATCCGCTTCAATTCCTCGCGCGCGCTTGCCCAAGGGGGCACGACAGAAATTGGTGATCGCGGGTCAAAAGCCGCCATCGCATCCAGCAACAGCGCGGCATCCTCGGGGCTGCGCGCAAGCGGGCCATGCACTTGCCCGTGATCCCAGGGCAGGGGCATGGGATCATTTGAGATCAGCCCCGGTGTGGTTCTGAGGCCCACCAGTCCGCAGAAGGCGGCCGGAACCCGCACCGAAGCGCCAAAGTCGGTTCCTTGTGCAAGTGGTACCATCCCCGAGGCAACAGCCGCGGCCGATCCCCCTGACGACCCCGCTGGGGTCAGTGCCGGATCCCAGGGATTGCCCGTTGCGCCAAACAGCTCGTTGCTTGTGACCCCTCCAGTTGCAAACTCCGGCGTGTTGGTTTTGCCAAGGATAATCCCGCCGGATGCGCGTATCTGGCGGACAACTTCCGCGTCTTCTTGCGGGACATAATCCTTGCAAATTGCAGAGCCATAAGTGGTCTTGATCCCGGCGGTTTCGGTGATGTCCTTGATCGCAATCGGCAATCCATGGATCGGGCCAAGTGTTTCGCCCTCGCGGACCATCTTGTCTGCCGAGATTGCTGCCGCTTTTGCACCTTCACGATCCAGCGTTACGAACGCATTCAGTGTTGGGTTCACTTCTTCGATCCGCGCAAGTGAGGCCTCTAGAACCTCCATTGCGCTGACTTCCCCGGATGCGATCAGCCCCGCCTGCGCGCTTGCGGACTTTCTGGCAAGTTCACTGGCAGACATAAGGCACAGCGCGGTGACGTTCCACTGGATCGATCACTTTCCGGACCAGTGCACAAAACGCTTTTCCAAAGTCAGGAACAGCAGGTTGAACCCATAACCAAGCGCACCGGATACAAAGATTGCGGCATACATGTCAGGCATCTGAAACAGCATCTGTGCGTTGATGACCCGGTAACCCAGCCCATCGACAGATCCGATGAACATCTCAGCGACAATAACGATTACAAGGGCAAGGCTGACACCGTTCCGAAGGCCCACAAAGGTCTGCGGCATCGATTCCATAAGCATGACGTCGGTCAGGACACGGAACCGGCTGGCCCCCATAACCTTGGCGGCCAAAAGGCGGGTTTCGCGTGCATTCATCACGCCATAGGCCACGTTGAAGAGAATTACGAGCGCGGCCCCAAAGCTGGCGACCAGAATTTTCGTTTGGTCGCCCACGCCGAAAATCACGAGAAACAGCGGGAAAAGCGCCGATGCCGGAGTCGACCGAAAAAAATCAACGACGAATTCAACGGATCGATACAGGTTTTCCGAAGAGCCAAGAAAAATGCCGAGTGGGATTGCAATCACGCTTGCAATCAGGATCGAATAAGCTGTTCGTTCGATGGTCCTGAGAAAATCAAATAAAAGCTCACCACCAACCATTCCATTGTAAATGGCAGCAAGAGTCTGGCCAGGAGATGGGAGCAGGATCGGATCAACGATTTCCGAAAGCACGCCCAAATACCAAACGACAACAAGGCCCAGTACGCCGAATAGCGGATAGAATTTGGTTCCAATCTTCATTGCGTCTATCCTTTGCGAACTTCACGTTGGAATGTTTCAAGACAGGATGCCTTGACCTCGACAAAATGCGGATCAATGACAGAGTCTGCGTGGCGAGGTCTGGGCAGATCGAAATTCACAAAGTCAGCGACCTGCGCCGGATGACGCGATAGCAGCAAGACCCAGTCGGCCAGATAAATCGCCTCTTCTAGATCGTGGGAAACCAGCACCATCGTCGTTTTGGTTTCCATGAAGACCTTTTGTAGTTGGTCGCGCATCATTAGCGTCATTTCGTAGTCCAGCGCCGAGAACGGTTCGTCCAGAAACAGAACCTCTGGCTCGACAACCAGTGAACGCATGATCGATACTAGCTGCTGCTGACCACCCGACATCTGATATGGGTAACGGTTCAAGTCGATTTTTACGCCAAAATACTCGACCAGTTTGTCAACGCGCTGTTTTTGTTCGGCCTTGCTGAGGTTCAGAAACTGCAAAGGATAGCGAATATTGTCGATGGCGCGCAGCCATGGAAAAAGCGCCTCGCGGTAATTCTGGAAGACATAGCCAATTCGGGTTTCTCGCACTGGTTTGCCATTGATCAGGATTTCACCTGCATCGCGGGGCATCAGATCGGCAATCATGTTGATGATTGTTGATTTCCCACACCCGTTTGGGCCGAAAACTGTCGTTATCTTATTGCGGGGAATGTCAAAGTCGAAATTGTCATAAATCACGACGTCTCCGAATTTCTTCGATAAACCCCGGATTGTTACGTGCGCATCATCCATCAGGTAGTCCGCATCTCTTTGTTCGATAGGTTTTACTTGCACAGTGGAACTCCAGACCTGTGGTATCCTAGGGAGGGGCCCATGCGGGATCGATGGGCCCCAGCGCGGATCAATATTCTTTCAGGAAGCCCTTCACATCTACGGTTTCTTTCAGAATGCCTTCTTGATGGGCAAAGTCGATGAATTTCTGGAAATTCCCAAGATCGTCGTCAGAAAGATCTGACACCATCTGATAGTTTACCATCGGAATAACCGGTGCAATCTCTGCCGAGGTAAAGGTGTTCTCGATCAGGTGTTTGCGGACAGACTCGGTATCGTTTTGGATGTCATCAACTGCGCGTGCCCATGCCTTGGCAAATCTTTCCGCCACATCCGGGCGCTCTTCGATGAATTCGCCTGACAGCGCAGCACCTGCAGCAAAAGTATTCGCAGAGGAATCGCCCAGTACATAAGTCGAGATTATTCCTGCTTCCAACAGACGGGTTGCGCCTAGATTGACTGAAATCATACCCGCTGGCTCGAGCGTATAGCCTGCGTCAAACGTACCTGCCTGCAACGCACCTACATGTTGCCCCATGTCGACCTGATCAAGCTGATAGTCGCCTTCTTTCAGGCCGTTTGCGGCGAGGACTGCTTTTGCCATCGCCAGATTTGCAGGTCCGGGTGCCGAAAGAATTTTGGCACCTTTCAGATCAGCGATGCTTTTGGCCGGATGATCCGCGCCAACCACGAACTGCTCCATTTGCCATTCGGCATTTTGTCCGTTGACCGCGATGTATGTCGCTACCCCGGGTTTCAGAATGTTGCCGTTCATACCTTCGATGGTCACCAGATTTGCGGCAACATCGATTTGACCGCTGATCAGACCGCCAAGCAGAGCGGGCCCGCCGATGAGCGTTGCGGCTTCTGTTTCGATGCCTTCATCTGCGAAATACCCGCGTTCCTTTGCTACAAAGTATGGCAGCGATGAACTTACTGGAAAGACCCCTACTTTGACCTGATCAGCGGCAAATGCGCTTGACCCCATGGCTGCGGAAAAAATGAGCGTGGTTGCTGCCCCAACGGCATTCCGCGCGAGTCTAGAAAGATGCTTCATTTGATACACTCCTGCGCGCCGGATTCGCCCGGCGTTGCTGCCCGAGTTTGGTTGCAATACGCGGTCGGGCCCTTGCCGCTGGTAACCAAGCTTGGGTCGCTTGCGTGGTCGAGTCAAAAAGCGTATTCCGATAGTATAAATCGGAAAAAGCGATCAGGCAGGTATTTTTGTTCAGCAAATGCCTAAGATTTAGCTTTCCGTGATGCATCTACAGGCAATGGGAACATATCATGAATTCTCCGATCACGATACGCCAGATAAAATATGCTTTGGCCGTTGCGCGTCACGGCGGATTCAATCGCGCGGCGCAGAATTTGAATATTTCGCAATCATCCGTAAGCGAACAGGTGCGCCTGCTAGAAGAATTCCTTGACGTCGAAATTTTCGATCGCAAGGGTCCCAAGGTCGAACTAACGGTTCATGGACGTTTGCTTCTGGAAAAAGCAGAGAGTGTGCTTGTCGAGGCCGATCAGCTTGTAAACCTTGCTCTATCCATACATCAGGATAACCGCCCCAGCATGCGGATCGGCCTTGGGTCGGGTGTGGGGTCACATCTGGCCAATCAGGCGCTGAAGGACCTGTCTGAAAGAGATGGCGGGTGCCGCGTCGAGTTCTCGGTAACAACCACGGGAAGGCTCTTGCGCTTAGTTTCAGAAGACCGGCTTGATTTGGCAATTGCTGTCAAAACAGATAACCACCGGTTGCCAATTGGCGTCACGCAAACAGACCTTGCAGAGACGCCGATGGTCGTGGTCCTGCCCGAAGAGCACTATCTGGCGCAAAGGAACAAGCCCCTTAGTCCTCTTGAGCTTGCAGACGAACCACTGATCATGAACCAGCTTGGCATTGGCTATGCGGCTCTGGTTCTGCATATTTTCCAATCTATTGCCCTTTACCCAAAAATTTCCATGGTTTCGGACAATGTTGATCTGATCCTTGATTTGGTTGTTGCTCGGCTTGGGTTGGCGATCTTGCCATCTGTTTGTGTCGACGTGGAAAAGCAAAAACGGCCATTGCCGGGCATTTGTGTCCGCCCTCTGGAAAGCGATATTGTGTGCCAATTTTCGGTGTTTCGCAATGAACAGAACAAGGCTGAGCACATCGACAATTTCATCCAAGCCTTGCAACAATGGGAATTGTTCGAATAGCCGCTCTATCGGAAATTCAGATAAGTTGTGCCAAATATTGCTATTAGACTTCTTTGGACAGAACCCATTACCTGAACGGAATAGCACAAGAAAAATGGTCGATTTTTGACCGTTGTTTTTCCGTTCCGGAGGTTCCAAAAATGAGCACACCCAATCCGAGCCGCCAGATCAAAGTCGGTATTGATACCGGCGGCACCTTTACGGATATTATTGCCGTAGACAGTGCGTCAGGCGAAGCGTTTGCAACCAAAGTGCCTAGCACCCCGGATAATCCGGCGCGAGGGCTAGTAAGTGGTGTCGATCAGATCACAAAGCAACTCGGTCTTGATCATACTGCTGTCGAGGCGCTCTGCCATGGCACGACCGTAGCCACCAATGCGCTGCTAGAAGACCGCTTCATGTCCCTCGGTCTGATCGTGACAAAAGGCTTTCGTCATATCGTGGAAATTGCGCGGCAAAGTGTTCCCGAGGGATATGGCAACTCGTACTTCTGGGTAAAACCGGACCGCATTGTACCGCTTCATCTGGTCAAGGAAGTTGATGAGCGGTTGAAATTTGACGGCGACGTCATCCGAGACCTTGACGAAGACAGCGTGCGTGAAGCGGCAGAGTTCTTTAAGCGCAAAAAGGTCAAGGCACTGGGAATTTGCCTCATCCACGCTTACGCAAATCCGGATCATGAAAAACGAGTGCGCGACATTGTCAGCGAAATCTGTCCTGACCTACCGGTGTCGATTTCTTCCGAAGTTCTGCCGGAATACCGGGAATACGAGCGCACCATCACCACGCTGGTCGACGTCTTTGTCAAACCAAAGATGAACCAGTATATGGGCGATATTCATGAATTACTGCCAACGGATCTCAAAGCGGCACCATTTCTGGTCATGAAGTCAAACGGCGGCGTTGCTGGGGTCGATCAAATCCGGGATCGCCCGATTTCAACCGCGTTATCCGGGCCTGCTGCCGGTGCATTGGGGGCCGCAATCTTCGCAGAAAGCGCCGGATTCCCCAATGTTGTAACCCTGGATGCCGGAGGCACATCGACTGACCTTTGCCTTGTCGAGAGCGGAGAAGCGCATCTGACGACCAATGGATCGATCGGGCGCTTCCCGGTCAAGCTGCCGATGATTGATGTGGTGACGGTTGGCACTGGTGGCGGGTCCATCGCTTGGAAAAACCCCGAAGGACGACTTGCCGTTGGCCCCAAAAGCGCCGGGGCCAGCCCCGGACCGCTCTGCTATCCCAATGGCGGCGACAATCCGACAATCACTGACGCCAACCTCGTGCTTGGGCGGATCCCACCCGAACTCATCGGTGGCGGCATCGCACTGGATGTCGACCGCGCCAGAAACGGTATGGTCGAGCTCGGCAACGAACTTGGTCTGAACGCAACTCCCGAAGAAATCGCGAACGGGATCATTGAAGTCGCCAATTGGAATCAAGCAAACGCCATTCGTCAGCTTGTTGTGCGCCGTGGCTTTGCGGCCGGTGATCTGGCACTGATGTCATTTGGCGGATCAGGCCCTGCACAATCCGCCGCCGTAATGGATCTTGTCGGGCTTCAGGCCACAATTGTGCCGCTGAATCCGGGCAACGTGTCTGCATTCGGATTGCTCGCCGTCGACTGGCGCACCGACCATGTACAGACCAGGGTCATGCGCGAAGACAATGTCGATCTGAGCGCAGTTTCAGAGATTTTCCAGAAGCTGGAGGCAGAAGCCTCACAAGCACTCAAGAAAGACGGTGTCGCTGAAGCAGACACGGCCTTGGTTCGCTATGTCGATGCCCGCTATGTGGGCATGGCCGACGAATTGCGTGTTGCTGTTCCCTCCGGGGACTTAGGCGAGCAGTTCCTGGCCGATGCTCTTGAAAGCTTCCACAACTCGCACCAATCCATGTTTGGTTACGACTATCGGGATGAACAACCTGTCGAGATCGTGAACCTTGCCGTGTCGGGTTTCGGGAAGATCCGTCGCCCGGATCTGGGCGCTCATTTTGCCGAAGGCAGCAGTGATCCTATCCCCGCCTCCCACCGTCAGGTCTATTTCGAAAGTGCCGGAGGATTTGTCGATACGCCGATTTACGACCGCTCTTCACTTACCGCAGGCGCTGAAATCACCGGCCCGGCGGTTATTCAGGAATTCGGTTCGACGACCGTTTTGTTCGACGGGCAGCACATGAGCGTGCACCCCGCCGGCTCTCTCATCATCCGGTCGCGCCGCGACGCCAGCGAGGTATAAGAACATGACCGATACATCCCACCGCGTTGATCCTTTCACCGTTCAGATTGTCAAAGAATCTCTGGATTCCATCGAACGAGAAGTCGAAGCTGCAATCGAGCGCACGTCACGCAGCCCGATGATCCGCGACCAGCATGACTACCGCGTTGGCCTGCATGACAACAAATGCCGCAAGCTGACCGGCCGTTCCTATTCTGCGATGGTCAATGCGGTCGTTCGCGATTTCCCAATCGACACCATGAATCCGGGGGACGTCTATTTTTTCAATGATGTCTATCTGTCCGAGGGCAGCATCGGCCACCTGCCGGATTTGTGCTCGACCGTCCCGGTCTTTCACGAGGGCGAGGTTGTGGCCTTTGTCCAGGCATTTGGTCACCACGACGATGTTGGCGGCACTGTGCCGGGATCAATGCCGGGCGATGCCAAAAGCTGTTTTGAAGAAGGCTTAATGATCCCTCCGATCAAGCTTTACGACAAGGGCGAGCGCAACGAGGCCGCCTTTACGATCCTGCGTCGCAACACGCGCACACCGGACGGTCTGCTGGGCGATGTCGACAGCGAAATCAACGCCTGTCTGATGGGCGCGGCGCGGCTGGAAGGTCTGTTCAGACGCTTTGGCAAGGAGGTGATGGAAAAATGCTTCCAGATCATTCTCGATCAATGCAAAAACACCTTTGTGAACGAATTGTTCCCCAAAATTCCTGACGGCACATATGAATTTGAAGATTACGTCGAACATGACGGCGTCAGTGACCCGAAACTCTACACAATCGCGCTTAAAATCCACAAAACCGCGGACAAGATTGTGCTCGATTTTAATGGCACTGATCCTCAGGCAGTGGGCCCGATCAACTGGCCTGCAGATTACGCGGACGGACGCTTTCTGGTGAAATGGATCGCGCCCATTCTGCGCAACCTCGCAGAAACCCCGGAGCGCGCCGCAGAGATTGATGTTAACGAAGGCGTCTGTGATGTATTTGAGGTGATTTTCCCACCAAAAGGCACATTGATCACCCCGGTTTTCCCGGCGGCCACAAATGCGCGCTCTTTCATTCTGTTGCGCAGCATTGGCCTTTTGGCTGGCGCTATCACCAAGGCCGTCAAGGGCCTGATGCCCGCAGATCAGGAAACCATTCGTTATTCCGGCCTCTATGGGACGGACGATGCCGGAGAGTTTTTCCTCTGGCGCGAAGTTCTGGGTGGCGGCTCTGGTGGTCGCTACTACGCGGATGGCAGCGACGTGATCCACATTGTGCCTGACTCGCGAAACCAGCCTGTTGAATTTGTTGAAACCCGCTTCCCGCTTGTCATCGACAAGCTGGGCCTGCGCCAGGACTCGGGTGGCCCCGGCAAGTTCCGGGGTGGCATGGGCTATGACAAGCATATCCGTGGCTTGACAGAAACCACTGCGATTTTGACAGCCGACCGTGTGCGGCTGGGCTGCTATGGTGTCAACGGCGGACAGGCCGGGATGCCATTTCAAAGCTCGACAATCAATCAGGGCGAGGAATTGCTTTTGGACGGATTGGTCAATGATGCGGCCGTCGAGGAAAATGGGACGTTCCGCATATGCACGACAGGCGGTGGCGGCTGGGGTGATCCAATCGAGCGCGACGAAGCCATGGTGTTGCAGGATCTTCTTGAGGGACGCATCAGCGAACGCTCTGCGAACGAAGATTACGGGGTTGTTGTTCAGTGGGATGAATTTGGCGAACCGATGCTTGATCAGCAAGCCACTAAGTCACTGCGCGCGGAGATCGCAGCGCAACCCGACCGCCAGCGCCCTCTGATTGATCGCGGCGCGGGTTACGACATGATGCGTGGGAATGGTTCATGACAGATTGGGCCATCTCTCGCGGGCACCACAGGCTATACGACGAAATTTCAGCGCGCGCCGAAGCGAACCCCGAGGCGGCGCTATTCCATCTCCCCGACGGTGAGCGTCTGAACTACGGCGATGCATTGTCGCGCGTGGGTCAGTACGCCGCCGTTTTGGTGGATCAGGGTGTTTCAAAGGGCGATCGTGTCGCCGTGCAGGTGGAAAAGTCTGTCGAAGCCGTGTTGGTCTATCTTGCCTGTCTGCGGACCGGAGCGATTTTCCTGCCGATGAACACCGGCTACACGCCAAGCGAGACCAGATATCTGCTGGAAGACGCCGAGCCGACGCTTTTCGTTTGCGATCCTGATATTGCGAAAAAACTCACGGATGAAACTCAGTCTGTGCTGACGCTCTCCGCAGATGGCAAGGGAAGTTTGACCGACGCGGTCGACACTGCAGGCGCAGCTCCTCCGGTCGCCAAGTGTTCCGGCGATGAAGTTGGTGCAATTCTTTATACATCGGGAACAACTGGCCGCCCCAAGGGCGCCATGCTTTCTTATGATAACCTGGCTTCAAATGCCGAAGTGCTTGCAGCGGCATGGGGATTCAGCCCGCGCGACAAGCTCATCCACGTTTTGCCGATCTTTCACGCTCATGGCCTTTTTGTTGCGATCAACACCGTCTTGTTTTCCGGCGCTTCACTGATCTGGCTGCCGCAATTCAAGCCGGAACGGGTCATTCCGCTGCTCTCGCAAGGCACGGTTATCATGGGTGTGCCCACAATTTATGGACGGCTCTTGCAAACAGATGGTTTTGCGGATGCTATCCGACAGGGGGCCTTGCGTTTGGTCATCTCGGGTTCCGCCCCTTTGTCGGCGCGCGATTGGGAGCGTTTCCGCGACGCAACGGGCCACGAAATTCTTGAACGCTATGGAATGACCGAAATTCTCATGCACACGTCAAACCCTTTGATCGGAAAAAGAGTACCCGGCTCTGTCGGGCCAACGCTTCCCGGTTGCGAAATTCGGGTGATTGCAGATGACGGGGAAACACTCGGTCCAAATGAAATTGGGGGCCTCCAAGTTCGGGGTCCCAATGTGTTCAAGGGGTACTGGCGCAACCCCGAAAAAACCGCCGAGGAATTTACCGGTGACGGCTGGTTCCAAACCGGCGATGTCGGGCTGATCGATACCGAGGGTTACGTGCATATTATGGGCCGTTCCAAGGATTTGGTCATCACCGGCGGCTATAATGTCTATCCCAAAGAAGTTGAGGCAGAACTGGGCATACTGAATGGGGTCTCTGAAAGTGCCGTATTTGGTGTGTCGCACCCTGACTTTGGCGAGGGCGTTTGCGCGGCAATTGTCACGGGCGCGGGCTCAGACCTTACTCAGGATGGCATCCTTAGCCTGCTGCGCCCCAAACTAGCGCCCTATAAATTGCCCAAGGCCGTGTTTTTTGTCGACGACCTTCCGCGGAATGCGATGGGAAAGGTCCAGAAAAACGTCCTTCGCGAAACCTATGCTCAGGTGTTTCAAAGTGATCGCTGAAGGGCCCGAGCTGATCCCGTTCGCGCGGAAACAACCGCGCCGCAGGCTGGTCTACAGTGCGACAGGGGGCCAATTGAAAGAGCGAAGATGACCCGTCTGACACTATTTGTAGCGCCTTACGCCTGTCCCCGAGTGCCTACAGCGGCGCTTGAAGAGGTAGGCGTTCCCTTTGAAACCATTGTCGTCGGGATCGACGCTGGCGAGCACAAGAGCCCAGAATTCCAAAAGCTGAACCCTAAGGGAAAGGTTCCTTGCCTTCTCGTGAATGACGAGCCGCTGACCGAAAATGTTGCGATCCTTTCATGGCTGCACCGGCGATTCCCAGACGCAGGCCTCTTGCCTGCGACTGACTGCGAGTTGGAAAAAATGCGCCAGGTTGCGGATCTGGCATTTTGCGCGGGCGGTCTGCACCCAATCGTCACACGAATCCGCATGTCGCATCGCTTTGTCGAAGATCCCTCGCTGGCCCTTCAGGTGCGAAAGAAAGGGATCGACGCGATGAGACCGAACGCGGACATGATCAATGATCGTCTGGCGGGCTCAAATTGGTGGTATGCGGATAAATGGTCTGTGATTGATGCTTACCTGCATTGGATATGGTTTCGCATGACCGGGGCTGGATTCCCGGCCGGCGATTATCCCCATTGGCAGGCGCACTATGAACGCACGTCGAACTATCCATCTGTTCAGAAAATGCTTGCCCGCGAGGTGCAATGGCAGGCGGAATTGGAAAGCCGGGGCGCGGCCTATCCGCCGTAGAAAGTGACAATTACGCGCGCGTCTTCGCACCGCCCGGCAAGATAATTATGTCGCAAAAATGATTTTCGCAGGTGGATTTCAAACTCAAGAGGCTGACGCGAATTCAAAATTGTGACCTTTATCCCAACAAAAAACGCCGCCCCAAATTGGAGCGGCGTTTTAGAAATCGATGAGGTTTGGGATTAGAAGCCCAGACCTTCGTATTTCGCTTTAAACTTGGAAACACGGCCGCCTGCGTCCATCAGACGGGAGTTACCGCCAGTCCACGCAGGGTGCGCAGATGGGTCGATGTCCAGTGCCAGTTGGTCGCCTTCTTTGCCCCAAGTGGAGCGCATTTTGACGATGGTGCCGTCGGTCATCTTGACGTCGATGAAGTGGTAGTCTGGGTGCGTATCTTTTTTCATGATGCCACTCCTTACGCTTTAGGCTTGTAGTTGGTGACTTCTGCGATACGTGCGGATTTACCACGACGGGTGCGCAGGTAGTACAGCTTGGAACGACGCACGCGACCACGGCGAACCACGGTGATGCTGTCGATGTTGGTGGAGAACAGTGGGAACACACGTTCCACGCCTTCACCAAAAGAAATCTTACGAACTGTGAAAGAACCGGCAATGCCTTCACCGTTTTTACGGGAAATGCAGACGCCTTCGTAGTTCTGAACACGTGTACGTGACCCTTCGGTCACTTTGTAGCCGACACGGATGGTGTCACCGGCTTTGAAATCTGGGATATCTTTACCCAGAGAGGCGATTTGTTCCGCCTCGAGCTGTGCGATCAGGTCCATTTGACCATCTCCTATGTTGCTCGTGGTTTAGTCCACGAAGTTAGGTGCCGGTCCAAGAACTCTGTGTCTTCACCGGGTCCGCACTTTGAAATTCAAAAGAGCGCCCGCAAGAGGATGTCCGTCGTTACTTATCATTTCTGCTTTAGCTGGCTGGCCCTTCGAAGAAAAAGAGATCTGCCAATAGAAAACAGGTCCGAACGACTCAGAAGAGCCTCGGACAGGCGCGGTTTAGGGGAAAGTCGGAGGTTTGGCAAGCGTGGCGTTGTCATTTGGCGCTTGCAATTCCAGCGTTGAAGCTCAGTGTGCAGTCTATAGCGCAGGTATCAAAAACCATGGCGCAGACTCGAGGGAAATTTGGATTTCGGCGTACTTTCTGAATTTAGCATGGCCACCATTCTCTTCTGCCTCTTCGTGGCCGTTGTTGGAGGCGTTGTTAAAGGTGCAATTGGGTTTGCGCTCCCATTGATCTTGGTCTCTGGGATCAGCATGGTTACGGATCCAAAAATAGCAATTGCGGCCCTGTTGGTTTCAACTTTAGTGACCAATGTCTTACAGACTTTTAGGGCAGGTACAGGGCCGGCCTTAGCGTCTCTGAAAGAGTTCTGGCGTTATGTTTTTGCCGTTTGTCTTTTCATTTTTCTATCGGCGCAACTCGTGCCGCTTATTCCAAGCCGGGTATTCTACTTCGTCTTGGGCATCCCAGTTGTCGGTCTGTCGTTGATCCAATTGTTTGGCGTTCAATTGACGATCGCGCCGCGGCATCGGCGCAAAGCTGAATGGGGTATTGGCGCACTCTCTGGGTCCTTTGGTGGATTTGCAGGAACATGGGGCCCGACCACGGTTTTGTTCTTGCTGGCGATCAATACCCCGAAAGCCAAGCAGATGATTGTGCAGGGTGTTGTGTATGGCGCGGGTTCCGTTTCACTGCTCACCGCCCATTGGCAATCAGGCATTCTCAACAAAGAGACCGCACCGCTGTCATTTGCGATCCTACCAGCAGCCCTTTTTGGAATGTGGATCGGTTTTCGCATTCAGGACCGTTTAGATCAGGCTCTGTTTAAGCGGATCACGCTTGTTGTGCTGATCATTGCTGGGATCAATTTGTTGCGCAAAGGGGTGATGGGTTAGGGCCCTAGCTTTTCTTGCTTTCCCATTTCTCCCACATATCAGGGCGGCGTTCTTTGGTGATCTTTTCCGCCATCTCCTGACGCCACTGGGCAACCTTGCCATGGTTGCCAGACGTCAGAACCTCGGGGATTTCACGACCCATCCATTCGGCTGGACGTGTGTATTGCGGATGTTCAAGCAACCCGTTCGAATGGCTTTCGTCCTCGATGCTTTCGGCATTGCCGAGAACCGAAGGAAGCAAGCGCACGGTGGCGTCAATCATCGCCTGCGCCGCGATTTCACCGCCGGTCAGGACAAAATCCCCGAGCGAAACCTCTTGAATGTTGTAGTGATCTAAGACCCGTTGATCGACGCCTTCAAAGCGTCCGCAGAGCATCGTGACGCCATCGCACTGGCTCCATTGACGTGCAATGTTTTGGTTAAACGGCACACCGCGCGGGCTAAGATAAACCAAAGGGTTGGTGCCTCGCGCGCTGCGCAGAGTGTGATCAATGGCTTTGCCAAGAACGTCGGGCCGTAGAACCATACCTGCACCGCCTCCAGCCGGGGTGTCATCGACATTCCGGTGTTTTCCGTCGCCGAAAATGCGCAGGTCTGTGGTCTCAAGCTGCCACTTGCCATCTTTAAGGGCCTTGCCGGTCAAGCTTTCTCCGAGAACGCCCGGAAAGGCGTCGGGAAACAGTGTAATGATCCGCGCAGTCCAAGCGTTGGCGAGCTTCGGGTTATGAGTCATCAACTCGCGCGGCTTCAAGGAAACCGTGATCGATTTCCGACCATGGGATTTATTTGGGGCCGACATTTGATGCTCCGTAGCTTTGCACCCGCTGCCTTTAGCGCTTTTTGGATTGACGGATCAAGGTGCGCCGCGCGCGGGTCAGGCCCTTTCGCGCGACCAACCCATCCTTGTCAGTCTCTGAAAGCGCCAAAAGCTCTTCGCGCAAAGTGTCCGACCCGCTGACATTTTGCGGCCTAGCGAGCGTGATCTTGGATTGCACATTCTCTGGCAAACCACAGAGATCCAACAGAGGTTGAAGGGGGCCCAGCGTGCCTGCGTGATCTTCGATCGCAGCAGAGATCACTTGGCTCGGTTCGATCGCCGCTTTGACCTGCGAAATGATCGGCGCAAAGTCTGCGGCATTCGCATACCGCTTACGGAACGCTTCCAGCGTGATCTGCTTGTCAGAGTTCTTAATGAGTTGCCAATGACAGCTGTCGAGCCAACCCTCATTGCGGGTCGAATAATAGAGAACCAAGTCGAATTTGTCGCCGAAAACAAGTTCGAGTGTTTCTTTAAGGGCCGCGGCAATCGCAGGAGCCGCGCGATAATCTTTGATGCCATGACGACCGATTAGATAGCCTGCGAAATCCTCTGACGACATCAACACAGGGCGCGGGTCGTCTGGTTTCAATTCAGACAGCACTTCGACAAACATCGCCTGCAAAATACCCAGCTCGACCGGATCATGTTTGACCGAAAAAATTTGGGCGGATTTGCGCGTCGGTTTGAGCTTCTTGCGCGGGATGAGTTGAACGAAGGGCGACAACACATCCTGATGGGCTTCCAGCGTTTTTTGAACGGTGCTGGTGGCCGTTTTGTGGAACCCGGCGTGAATGATAAAACGACGCATCACGCCCTGCCAAATTCCCACATCAATCGAAAATCCCATCAGGCGGGTCGGCGACGATGCGACCGGCGCCAAGATCGACCGTGGGAACAATCGCACGGGTAAATGGCAGAAGCACAGTGTTCTTTAGGCCGGGCCCATAGATTTCTAGCAAATCATCCGCGCCGTTGTTTTGAACGGACTTCACATTGCCAAGAACCGTTCCGCCGGTGTCGCGCACCTCAAGGCCAATCAGATCGGTGTGGTAAAACTCGTCCTCGGGCAATTCTGGCAAACGGTTACGGGGCGCAAAAAGCTGAGTGCCTTTTAGCGCGTCCGCGTCTTCTTTGGTGATCACCCCGGACAGGCGCGCAGCCAAACCGTTTTTGATCGACCGTGTCACGACAACATCAAATTCGCGACTGCCATCTTCGGTGCAAAGAGGGGCATAGTCGGCGATCGCTTCCGCTTCAGCGGTGAAGCTCTTTAGGCGGACTTCACCACGGACACCAAAAGCGCCACCAATAGCGCCAACGCAGATGAGTTCGGACATAAGTAAATCGTTTCTTTTTGGGCACGTGCCTAAGGCTCGCGGATTTGTCGCCCATTATAGGCGTCGACGCAAGCGTTAGCGGGTTTCTATCGACAACCGTTTCCGGCGGTCTTCCCAGCCAAGTTGTTCAAGCTCGGGCGTTTTAGAAACCTCTTCCGGTAAACCAACACAGAGGTACGCCACCAAAGACCAGTCACTTGGCACGTCGAGGTCTTTGTTGAGTTGCTCAGGATCGAGAATTGATACCCAGCCCACACCCAGCCCACGTGCGCGTGCGGTTAGCCAAAAGAGATTGACCGCCCCAACGACCGAGTAGCGACGCATCTCGGGCATGGTTTTAGCGCCAAGGCCCGCGCCTTTCACTGTGGCTTCGTCACAATAGATTGCGAGCTGCACAGGGGCGTCTGACATGCCTGACAGCTTAAGGCCGGCGTAGGTTTTGGCTTTCTCGCCTCTGTAGCCTGCTAGTGCTTCTGCGTTTGCGGCCTGAAAGTTCTTAAGCGCATTTGCACGCGCGATTTCGCTTTCAACACGCACAATGCGCCAAGGCTCTGAAAGCCCAACGGATGGGGCGAGCAGAAATGCGTCGAGGCACTCCTGAAGGAGTGCCTCGTCGACCGGATCGGTGCGGAAACGGCGCACGTCGCGCCGCCACCGAAGAAGTCGGGCAAATTCGGATTGAAAGTCTTTGGAGAAAGACTGCATCCAAGTTCCCTTTCTTCTTATTCTTCAGCCGCTGCTTCTTCTGCAGGTGCTGCTGCGGCTTCTGCTGCCTCAGCTGCTTTGGCTGCTTTTTCTTCCGCGCGGTCTTTTGCCTTCTGGCCTGGTTCCGCTTTATTCGGGTTGTTGCGCTCGGTCTTCTCGTTCACGCCTGCCGCTTCCAAGAAGCGTGCAACACGGTCAGTTACCTGTGCGCCTTGGCCAACCCAGTACTGGATGCGCTCCAGGTCCATTTTCACGCGCTCTTCGCTGTCTTTCGGCAGCAGCGGGTTGTATGTGCCCAGCTTCTCGATGAAGCGGCCGTCGCGTGGCATGCGGCTGTCCGCTGCAACGATACGGTAGAATGGACGTTTTTTAGAGCCGCCGCGGGCCAAACGAATTTTCATAGCCATGGTGTAAATCTCCTTAAATGGCGTGAGCAGAGCCGATGCTCTGAGCTATTCCTGGTGTTTCTTGTGATGTCGGATGACTTCCTGAATGATGAAATTCAGGAAAGCCTTGGCAAAATCGGGGTCCAGGTGGGCCCGGCTTGCCAGATCTTCTAGGCGTGCGATCTGCTTCGCTTCGCGGTCAGGATCGGACGGGGGAAGGTCGTGTTGTGCTTTCAGCTCGCCCACCGCTTGGGTGTGCTTAAAGCGCTCACCCAGAGTGTAGACGAGGATCGCATCCAGTCGGTCGATGCTTTCGCGGTGTTCTTTGAGCAGCTCTGCTGCGCGCGTCACGGCGTCGGTCATTGGATCGTCTCCGATTGAGATGCGGGGCGTGGGTGGCGATATACCAAGCAGGGCATATCCGGCTTTGGTTGCGGTGCGTTAGGGTCAAAGGAGGCCCCAAGACGTTCTGCCAAAGCGATAGAGCGTGTGTTGTCTTTGTCGATATAGCTCACGGCGGTGTCCCAGCCGAGGGTTTCATATGCGTGGTTAACCGCTGCTTGTGCGGCTTCAAACGCGTATCCTTTGCCTTCGGCGTTCTCAAACATGAACCAACCGATTTCGGTTTCGGGCCAGTCCGCCGGGGTCCAGGGGCCCACCAGCCCCAATGTTTCGCCTGTGTCTTTGGTTGTTACGGACCACATGCCATAACCCAGTAGATCCCAGTGACCAACTTCAGCGGCAAACTGGCGCCACGCTTTGCCAAGTGTGTATGGACCGCCCACGTATTCCGCACGTTCAGACTGAAAGAACGCCAGAACGGCGTCCAGATCGCTCGCGTCTGGTTTGCGCAGGATCAGCCGATCCGTTCTTATGGTGGGCGATTGGCTCACTTATTTCTTCTTCCCGAAACCAGAAAGACCAGGAGGCAATGCGCCGCCGCCCAAGCCCGGCAAGCCGCCCGGCATGCCTTTGCCCATACCGCCAGCACCCAGTTGCTTAGCGGCCGCTTCCAGCGCTTTGGGGTCCATGGCAGACGGGTCCATACCCGCTGGCATGTCAGGCATTCCGCCTTTGCCGAACATGCCTTTCATGGCTTGCTTCAGCATGCCGCCTTTGCCCATCTTTCCCATCTTCTTCATCATGTCCGCCATCTGGCGCTGCATTTTCAGAAGTTTGTTGAGGTCAGACACTTCTAGACCCGCACCTTTGGCGATCCGCTTTTTGCGGGAGGCCTGTAGCACCTGCGGGTTTGCGCGTTCGATCTTGGTCATGGACTGAATCAGTGCGATCTGCTGTTTCAGGATCTTGTCATCCATGCCCGCGTCTTTGACCTGATTTTTCATCTTGGCCATACCGGGCATCATACCCATAACGCCTTCCATGCCGCCCATCTTGATCATCTGTTCAAGCTGCATCTTCAGGTCGTTCATGTTGAAGCGACCCTTTTGGAAGCGCTTCATCATTTTCTCGGCTTGTTCAGCCTCGATGGTTTCTTGCGCCTTCTCAACCAGAGCAACGATGTCACCCATGCCGAGGATACGGCCAGCGATACGCTCTGGTTCAAAGGTTTCCAGCGCGTCCATCTTTTCGCCAAGACCGACGAACTTGATAGGCTTGCCCGTGACCGCGCGCATGGACAGCGCTGCACCGCCGCGGCCGTCACCGTCCATACGGGTTAGGACTACGCCGGAGATACCGATTTTGCCGTCAAACTCTTCGGCGACTTCAACAGCAACCTGACCGGTCAGACCGTCGACCACCAGAAGCGTCTCGCGTGGATTGACCACATCGCGAACGTCTTCGACCTCTTGCATGAGGGTTTCGTCGATCTGCAAACGACCCGCGGTGTCGAGCATATAGACGTCATAGCCGCCCAATGTCGCTTGCTGCTTGGCTCGTTTGGCGATTTGAACGGCGGACTCGCCTGCCACGATAGGCAAGGTGTCTACACCGATCTGGGTGCCAAGAATTTCCAACTGTTGCATCGCCGCTGGACGGTAGATGTCCAAGGATGCCATCAGAACGCGTTTGCCGTTCTTTTCTTTCAGACGTTTTGCGAGCTTACCGGTACTGGTTGTCTTACCAGAGCCTTGCAAACCAACCATCAAGATGGGCGCTGGCGCATTGTCGATTTTCAGCTCGCCCGGATTGTCGTCGTCACCAGCAAGAACATGCTGCAGCTCATCATGAACAATTTTGACAACCTGTTGGCCCGGGGTGACGGATTTAGTGACCGCCTGGCCGGTTGCCTTTTCCTGAACCGCTTTGACGAAGTCACGCGCGACTGGCAGCGAAACGTCCGCTTCCAGCAAAGCAACACGGACTTCCCGGAGTGCGGTTTTGACGTCTTCGTCAGATAGCGCGCCTTGTTTGGTCAGCCGGTCAAAGACACCGGAAAGGCGTTCGCTTAGATTCTCAAACATCTCTTTTCGGCTCCTTCAACCGTTTCAACATGGACCGAAGATAGGTACGATCCGCTACAACACCAGAGCAAATGCACGAAGGCCCCCGTGGGCGAAACTCGCTGACGGGGGGCGATCCTGGCCAATTGCCTAGGACCGGAAGCTTTTACGGACTCCCGGAATTGGTGAGGCAGATAGCTGGGTCGATCGTGAGAGTCAAGCAAGCTCAGCTGCCGCTCCTGACGCATCTGATCCAGTCCGACATGCCGTGTCTCATTTTGGCAATAGTTGACATAATTTGTCTCGATTGAAGATTTTAGTAACTACCACAGGTTGATTTTTGATCTTTGCATTCTCTAATTTAGCGAAAAGAGTATTTCACAATAAACTCTTGAACCGGGTAGAGGCACTATATGAAGGCGTTCCGAGGCAAAAACGGATGGTTTGCGTGCTACATCGGCGCGACCATAATCGTTTTAGCAGCCACCTTGGTTGTTTGGTTGCTCTACGAACGCGAAAACCGCGTTTTTCTTCTCGAACAACAACGATCGTCGGTGCAAAGCCAACTCGATGAGGTTACGCGCGAAATAGAGACAGCGATCGCAACTCAGACTGCCGCGCTTGAGTCATTGGCGACTTTTGTTTCACTGGAGCCGGACCTGTCCAAAGAAAAGTTTGAAGCCGTTTCTCGGCGTACATTCTTAAAGGCGCGCGAATTCAAGCATGTAGCTTTGGCGCCGGATTTCGTCGTTTCAATGGCTTATCCTTCAGAGCGTACTCGGTCGATAATTGGTCTGGACCACAACAAAATACCTGAGCAACTCGCCGCGGTAGAAAAGGCGGTTTCTTCTGGTGCTGTTGTCATGGCTGGCCCGGTTGATTTGGTGCAGGGTGGGCGCGCCTTGATTGTGCGCAAAGCGGTGCAGACCAGCGATTTCGGCGCGTTTGCGCCTCGTCTTTGGGGTATCGTGTCTTTGGCGCTTGATTTTGAAGCGATCCTTGAGCGCGCCGGGGTTGATGACCTGGATTTCAAAATCGCTATGCGTGGCAAAGATGGCTTAGGGATGTCGGGCGGCATGATTTTTGGTGAGCCGCTTGTTTTTACCCAAAGCCCTATCCTTCAAAAGATAAATTTGCCTCAAGGCAGCTGGTATACGGCAGCGGTTCCGGTGACCGGTTGGACCATTCCGCAGGCGGCGTTTTTGAAGGCAAGGATCGGATTTGCATTAGGTGGCATTTCCCTACTCATTTTGGTTCTGGGCGCCATTCGATTGGTGCATCTTCGCATGCGATCGGACGCGCAGTTAAAAACCGCGATGAACAGCATTGCCGATGGTTTTGCGTATTACGACAGCAGTGATCGGCTTGCATTGTGTAACGACAATTACCGCAAGCTCTATGCCGCGTCGGCCAAAGCCATGGTTCCAGGCGCAAAGTTTGAGTCGATCGTTCGGTATGGATTAGAGCGTCAGCAATACGCGGAGGCGATTGGCCGGGAAGAAGCTTTCTTGAAAGAACGGCTGGCGGCCCACAAGGCCGGCGGTGTTGATGTAGAGCAGCAGCTTGCAGATGGTCGCTGGCTGAAGATCTTGGAAACTAAAACGCCGGATGGCGGCACGGTCGGATTTCGGGTTGATATCACCGAGCTCAAGAACGCGCGGGATGCGGCCGAAGCTGCCAATACTGCAAAGTCAGAATTTCTTGACGTGATGAGTCACGAATTGCGCACACCGCTGACGGTGGTGTTGGGAGGCACACCATTCCTCTGCAAACCAGAAATGCTTCCGACCGCGACCAAGCTGTTTAACTCACTTGAAGCGCGGGGAGAGTCCGCTGCCGACCTAAAAGCAGAAGTTGATGCGCTGCTACATGCCCTGAAGACTCTTGCGTCAAAGGTTGATCGATCTGCAAAACATCTGCTGACCTTGATCAATGACGTGCTTGACTACTCCAAAATTGAAGCCGGCCGGATGCAAATGAATGTCAAACCGCTAAGTTTGGCCGCCACTGTGGAAGATCTCGTGAATGAATACTCTTCCAAAGCTGAGAAGAAGGGCTTGTATTTGGAAGGTGAAGCGCCGGATATATATGTGGAGGCCGATCAAATTCGCTTGCGGCAGGTTTTCACCAACATTCTAGACAATGCGCTGAAATTCACCGAGCAGGGTGGCGTCACCATCTCAGTGGATGACCGAGGGGCGCAGGTTAAAGTGAATGTGTCAGATACAGGTGTCGGAATACCCGAAGATCGTTTGCCTGAAGTCTTTGATAAGTTTTCTCAGGTTGACAGCAGTGCCAGCCGAAAGGTCGGCGGCACTGGTTTGGGCATGGCAATTACGAAGCAGATAATCAAACTTCATGGTGGAGAGATTTCTGTTTCAAGCCAGCTTGGCGAAGGCACCGAATTTACATTTACCCTGCCACGGGCACTGGCAGACGTAGAAGAGGTTCCAATGGAGGACTCTGCCGCCGCCAGCGCCTAGGGGGAAGTTACGCCGCTGCCGCCTGCACGGCATCTTTGTCTAGGACGGTGACATCTGTGATGCCCAGAAATCCCAGTGCGAATTTGAGATAGGGGCTCGCGAAGTCATAGTCAGAGCCCACTTGTGTGCCGCCGCTGGCAATCGCGACAATTACCTTCTTGCCTTCGAGCAGTCCTTTGGGGCCATCTTCGGTGTATTGGAACGTCACGCCTGCGCGGGCGATTTGGTCAAGCCATGCTTTCAGCGATGCCGGGATGTTGAAGTTGTATATCGGGGTGCCGATCACAATCGTATCTGCCGCTTGAACTTCTGAGACCAATGTATCCGAGAACGAGAGCGTTTCATTCTGTGCGTCGCTCCGGCTTTCGGGCGGTGTAAAGGTCCCGGCGACCCAATTCTCGTTCAAAAGTGGGACGCCGTCGGTCAGATCACGGCGAATGATCTCGCCCGCATTTTCTTGCGCGACGATATCGGCAGAGAGTTTGCGGGATACGGACCCTTGGTGGCGCGCGGAGGCGTCTAGATGCAGGACTGTGTGGGGCATAGGTTATTCCTTTTCCGAAGTATTTGTTCTGTTGCCCCAAGATTTGATCATTGCAAATTCAAACGCAATCTTACAGAATGCACTGTATATGTGATATTTTGCACATATGAGTTTTTCGGCAAGGTGGGGCAAGTATGGACAACTGGGATGAAATTCGCACGGCTTACCAGGTCGCTCGTTTAGGGACGGTCAGCGGTGCCGCGGATGTTCTGGGGGTGCACCATGCCACGGTGATCCGGCATATTGATGCTCTTGAAGGGCGTTTGGGCGTGAAGCTCTTTCAGCGCCACGCCCGGGGGTATACGCCGACCGAAGCCGGTCAGGACATGATGCGCGTGGGTCAAGCCACCGACGACCAGTTTGGGCAATTGGAAGGGCGCATCAAAGGACGTGGCAACGATGTGACCGGCGAGTTGGTTGTCACATCATTGGCGACGATGTCGCGGATTCTGACGCCGATTTTGGCGGAGTTCCAAAGCAAGCACCCGGGGTTAACGATCCGGTATCTGACCGATGATCGTGTTTTTCGCCTAGAATATGGCGAGGCCCATGTTGCTATCCGTGCCGGGGCGGTGCCACAAGAACCAGACAACGTCGTGCAAGATCTGGCGACAATGCAGGTCGGGCTTTACGCGACCAAGGATTATGTCGCTCAATATGGAAAGCCATCGTCATTGGCCGACTTCAAGCAACACCATTTTGTCGGCATTGATGATCCGAAATCCCGTGCGCCGTTTTATAAGTGGCTAAATGCGGTTGTGTCTCGCGAGAACATCTCTTTCAGGGCAACAGATGCCAGCGCGATTGAGCAGGCTGTAAAACTTGGCGCTGGTATTGGCTTCTTGCCAAAATGGTTCTGTGAAGAACAAGACAATTTGGTTGAGATCTGGCCGTCTCAGGAAGAATGGCATGGCGCAGTATGGCTGGTGACACATGTGGATCTGCATCGCACCGTGAAGGTCCAAGCGTTTCTGAATTTCTTGAAAGAGAAAGCAAAGGATTGGGTCATGTAAGGGGCTTTGCCCCTCTGGCGCTTTGCGCCATTCACCCCAGAGTATTTTTGCAAAGGTGAATGAAGGGGCGGTTTTAGGCTGTCTTTGAGCTGGTCTTTTCAGCAGGTGCGTCCAGCTCGGCTTCCAAGAAGCGTTCGAACGCGTCGAGGTTGACCGGCTCGAATTGACCAAATCCCTGCATCCAAACGCTGGCGGTTTTCAGCGCGTCAGGTTCGAGCTTGCACCATTTTACGCGGCCGCGCTTTTCTTGGCTGATGAGGCCCGCATTGGCGAGGATCATCAGATGTTTGGAAATGGCGGCGAGGGACATTTCAAAAGGTTCTGCGACATCGGTCACGGCCATATCGTCTTCTAAAAGCATCGTCAGGATGCTGCGACGGGTGGCGTCGGCCAGGGCGGCAAATTTGATGTCCAGGTCACTCATTGCGCCTAACCTAACTTGCACGGGCAGGTGGTGGAAGGGATAACCTTTGATAACGCAAGGATCGGGTCGACTTGTGTTTTCCCGTCTGCATAGAGTGGCTCTGGATAAACGGAGCGCCTTAAATGCCTTTACGCTATTGGGCCGTCATTTTGCTGCTTGCGGCAGGGTGGGGGTCTTCCTTTTTCTTTAACGAGATCTTGCTGCGAGAGCTTGGCCCCATGTCGGTGGGCCTCGGGCGTGTTGGTTTTGGTGCGCTGGGGTGTTGGATCTGGCTGTTTGGCATGAAGGCTTTCAGGGGTGGGGGATTTGATCTTGGCGGCGCAAGCCTTGTGGTTTTGACTTTCTTCAGCGCCTTTCAATATGCCATCCCGCTGACGGTCTATCCCATAACGCAACAATTCATCACGTCATCGGCCGCTGGGGTGGTCAACGCGTTGACCCCAATCATGGTGGTGATCGTAAGCCACCTCTGGCCGCGGGGGGAAAAGATGACTTTGTTGCGAAGCATTGGGGTCATCTTTGGGTTTGCCGGTATCATTTTGTTGGCCTTGCCATCTTTGCAGGGGCAGGGTGCCTCCGATCCGCTCGCCTTATTTGCAACCATGTCGGCGCCGCTGTGTTATGGCTTCGCGCTGAACCTCATTCGCTATATGGACGGTGTGGACCGGGTCGTTCTGACGACAGCATCGCTGAGTATCGCAACCGTCATGCTTTTGCCGCCGGCCTTACTCTTTGAGGGAGTGCCGACGATTACTCAGCCTCAGACGTGGCAGGCCCTGTTGGTCATCGGCTTTCTCCTAACAGCTGCTGCTTTCATCATTTTGTTCTGGCTTATTCCTAAAGTGGGCGGCACGACCGCCTCGACGATTACATTCCTTGCGCCCGTGTCGTCAGTCATCTTAGGGGTCTTTGTGCTCAACGAGGTCTTGGTTCCCATTCAGTACGCAGGAATCGGTGTGATCTTCATTGGCATGCTGTTTGTGGACGGTCGGTTTTTTAGCAAACGCGATATTCAACCAAATCGTTGAATACGGTGAAATAGCCCAATTGGATTTCGTGCGGTTGTGTCGCTCGACTAAGAGTATAAGTCGATGCGCATAAAAATATATGTTTTTCAATGACTTGAATTGCGTCAATCTACGCCGAAGACTCGCGTTGACTCATGGGCCCCACCCACTTAGCAATGCCTCCAAGTTCAACCGGTGGAAATGCGCGTGACCGATCCTGATGACAAAGAGCGGCTGAGGCAGCTTGAGGAACGGATCGAGGCGGTCAAACAGACCCAGGCACCCAAAGACCACATGGAGGAACACTATTCTCAGGCACAGCTGGCCTGGCGGATGGTGATTGAACTTGTTGCCGGTCTTTTGATCGGGTTTGGAGTTGGGTTGGGGCTAGACACCCTATTCGGGACTAAGCCGATTTTCCTAATTCTGTTCATATTTTTGGGTTTTGCCGCCGGGGTCAACGTGATGATCCGCAGCGCGAAAGAAATCCAGGCGAAACAATTGGCCGAGCAAGACGCTGTGGCTGAGACAGACGAGAGGGACTAGACGTGGCAGACAAAGCACACGGCGCGGAAGAGGGCGGTCTTGTATTCCACCCGATGGATCAGTTCATCGTGAAACCACTGTTTGGTGGCGACACAATTGGCATGTTCACCATCACAAACGTGACCCTCTGGATGGCACTCGCGGTTGTTGCGACGGTTGCTATGATGGTTTTCGGCACATCCAAACGTGCAGTGGTTCCAAGCCGTGGTCAGTCCATCGCGGAATTGGCATATGGTTTCATCTACAAAATGGTTGAAGACGTTGCAGGCAAGGATGCTGTGAAGTTCTTCCCATACATTATGACACTGTTCATGTTCATCGTGTTTGCCAACTTCCTTGGCCTGCTGCCGATGTCCTTCACAACGACATCTCACTTCGCTGTGACAGTCGTTCTGGCATTGCTGGTGTTCCTGACCGTAACCATCGTTGGTTTCGTCAAGAACGGTCTGGGTTTCTTGGGGCTCTTCTGGGTTTCCAGTGCGCCACTGCCGCTGCGCCCAATTCTGGCGATCATCGAATTGATCTCTTACTTCGTGCGTCCAGTTAGCCATTCCATTCGTTTGGCGGGCAACGTTATGGCGGGCCACGCGGTTATCAAAGTTTTCGCAGGCTTCGCAGCCATCGCCGTGGTTTCCCCGGTGTCTGTTGTCGCGATCACTGCCATGTACGGTCTTGAGGTCCTGGTGGCCTTCATCCAGGCCTACGTCTTCACCATTCTGACTTGTGTTTACCTGAAGGACGCACTTCATCCATCGCACTAAGTATGTGCCGGGCTGAAGCCCGGCCTACGCAAGTCGAACACTCACACACTTATTCCAAACTTCCAACGTAAGGAGAATTCACCATGGAAGGTCAACTCGCACACATCGGCGCAGGTCTCGCAGCAATCGGTTCCGGCGCAGCCGCTATCGGTGTTGGTAACGTTGCAGGTAACTACCTGGCAGGCGCACTGCGCAACCCATCCGCAGCAGCATCCCAAACAGCGACACTGTTCATCGGTATCGCGTTCGCAGAAGCACTGGGCATCTTCGCATTCCTCGTTGCACTTCTGCTGATGTTCGCCGTCTAATCCAGCGGAACCATCCTTACGTGCGGGTGGGCGCGCTTTGACGCCCCACCCGTAATCAAACGGAAGTTCCCAGGAGGACGTTATGGCGACTGATAAAACCGCCGCCGCGGACTACGCAGCAGACGCTGCATCAGCTCCGGGCATGCCACAGCTGGATTTCTCAAACTGGGGCAACCAGATTTTCTGGCTTTTGATCACACTGGTTGTGATCTACTTCGTCCTGTCGCGCATCGCGCTGCCGCGCATTGCCGCGGTTCTGGCCGAGCGTCAGGGGACCATTACAAATGACATCGCTGCAGCTGAAGAGCTGAAAGCGAAAGCTGTTGAAGCCGAAGAAGCCTATCAAAAGGCACTTGTGGATGCCCGTGCGGAAGCACAGCGCATCGTGGCAGAAGCAAAAGCTGAAA
>NZ_CYTO01000004.1 GCF_001458335.1 Cognatishimia activa | reverse complement strand
CCCGCCAGTGGCGGGCGCATGCCTTGTCACTTAAAGCGCGATTAGTCGCGCAGCAATTCGTTGATGCCGGTTTTGCTGCGGGTCTTCTCATCCACGCGTTTCACGATCACCGCGCAGTAAAGGTTTACGTTGTTTTTGGACGGCATAGAGCCGGCGACAACAACGGAGTAAGGCGGCACTTCGCCATACATCACTTCGCCAGTTTCACGATCAACGATCTTGGTGGACTGACCGATGAAAACGCCCATGCCCAGCACAGAGCCTTCACGGACGATACAACCTTCGACCACTTCAGAACGCGCGCCGATAAAGCAGTTGTCCTCGATGATGGTTGGACCTGCTTGCATAGGCTCCAGAACGCCGCCAATGCCAACGCCGCCGGACAGGTGCACGTTTTTACCGATCTGAGCGCAAGAGCCAACGGTCGCCCAGGTATCAACCATAGTGCCTTCATCAACATGGGCACCGAGGTTCACAAAGGATGGCATCAAAACGACGCCTGGCGCGATGTACGCAGACTTGCGAACAACCGCGTTAGGAACCGCACGGAAGCCAGCTTCTTTCCACTGTGCTTCACCCCAACCTTTGAACTTGCTGTCGACCTTGTCCCACCAACCGGACCCTTGTGGGCCACCGGACTGCTCTTCCATATCTTTAATACGGAAGCCGAGCAGAACCGCTTTCTTGGCCCATTGGTTAACATGCCAATCGCCATTTTCCAGCTTTTCCGCCACGCGCAGTTTACCTGAATCAAGCGCGTTCAGCGTATCTTCGATGGCTTCACGCTGTTCGCCAGTGGTCGCTGGGGTGATTGTGTCGCGTGCTTCCCACGCGGCTTCAATGGCAGTTTCCAATTGTGCGTTGGACATTAAATTCGGCTCCTTAATTTCGGATTCGAGCTTTCATAGCGAAACAAGCCGCCAACGTCACCAGCGGACCGCCACCCTTGCATGAAAAAGCGACCAATTATGGACAACACCTCTTTGTGTTTCCCCCTAAGCCGCGCTGGAAATGGCTTTCGCTTCGCGCTACGCCTAAAGCAACACGCGCATTTAAAGGACAGGACATGAAAGACGATCACCGCACCCCATTCCGCGACGCCCACACCGACCGCAGCGCCGCTGAAAAAGCGCCCGAGACCGAGCAGACAAAAGCCCCAGCATATCGCTTGGCTTTCGCGGACGAGGATTTCCTATGCCAAGACGCATTGCGCCCCGTGCGCCTGCAACTCGAACTCTTGAAGCCGGAAATGCTTCAGGACGAGGCGGGTATCGAGAGCACAATTGTCATGTTTGGCGGTGCACGCATTCCTGAACCTTCAAAGAAAGAAACGGCGCGCACAAAAACACTCGCGGATCTGTCCGTATTTTATGACGAGGCACGCGAGTTTGCGCGCCTCATGACGCTTAAATCCATGGAAAGCGGCGGACATGAGAATGTTATCGTGACCGGAGGCGGACCGGGGGTGATGGAAGCAGGCAATCGCGGTGCGGTCGATGCCGGTGGCAAATCAATCGGCCTGAATATTGTGCTGCCGTTTGAACAAGCGCCAAATCAATACGTTACGCCGGACCTGTGTTTTAACTTCCACTACTTTGCGATCCGCAAAATGCATTTCCTGATGCGCGCCCGCGCCATCACTGTTTTCCCTGGCGGGTTTGGTACTTTGGATGAACTTTTTTAAGCGCTGACTTTGATCCAAACAGGCCGTATGGAACGGGTGCCATTCGTTCTCTTTGGCAAAGCATTCTGGGAAAATATCATCAACTGGGACGCACTATCTGATGCGGGAACCATTTCCGCGGATGACTTGGATCTATTCCGTTTTGTGGACAGCGCTGCAGAAGCCATCGACTTGATCGACAACTGGGATCAAGGCGGAAAACGCGACGCTATTCCGGGTCGCTAATCGCATTGGTCGCCATTTGGCGCCCAACTAAGTCTTTGTTTAAGGCGATGCGGACAAGATCACCAAGCGCGGCATGCTCTTGCCGCGCAGCCCATTTCAGGGCCTGAAAGGTGTTTTCGTCCAAGTCAAACATAACGGTCACTTTGCTCATAAGAGCATGTGAACATGCATCTGATTAATTTTAGGTGAATTAACGCAGACCAACTTCCGCTTCGATCGCTTTTTTCGACTTTCGCGCCCGTTCTGTCGCCGATTTAAGCTGACCACAGGCTGCCATAATGTCATCACCGCGTGTTTTGCGGATCGGGCTCGCATAACCAGCTTGGTAAACGATATTGGCAAAAGCGCGGATACGATTGTTCGAAGACCGTTTATATGGAGCGCCCGGCCATTCATTGAATGGGATCAAGTTGATCTTCGCTGGGATATTGTAGTCCTTCAGGAACTTAATCAAACGATGCGCATCTTCGTCGCTGTCGTTTACGCCATCAAGCATCACATACTCAAACGTGATCCGTTCAGAGTTCGAGGCGCGAGGGTATTCCGCAAGGGCTTTAAGAAGCGCGTCGATATTCCACTTCTTGTTGATTGGCACCAACACATCGCGGGTTTCATCATCGGTCGCGTGGAAAGAAATCGCCAAAAGACAGCCAATTTCTTCTGCGGTGCGCACAATGCCTGGCACCACGCCGGATGTGGACAATGTAATCCGACGACGGCTTAGAGAAATTCCAGCATCGTCCATCGCAATTTTCATCGCGTCGCGCACGTTGTCGAAGTTATAAAGTGGCTCACCCATACCCATCAAAACAATGTTGGACAAAAGCCGCGTCTCATCTTTCGGCGCGCCGGGAACTGGCCATTCTTCTAGGTCATCGCGTGCCATCATGATCTGACCGACAATTTCGCCAGCCGTCAGGTTCCGCACCAGTTTCTGTGTGCCCGTATGGCAGAAAGAACAGGTGAGTGTGCAGCCAACTTGGGAAGAAACACACAAAGTACCGCGGTCATCTTCTGGAATATAAACCACCTCGACCTCGTGGCCGCCGGCGATTTTCACCAAGTATTTGCGAGTGCCGTCGACAGATACTTGCTTTGATACCACTTCAGGAATCTCAATCGTGAACGCATCGTCCAGCTGTGCGCGATACGCTTTGGACAGGTTGGTCATCTCATGGAAGTCGCGCACACCCCATTGGTAGATCCATTGCCAGATCTGACCCACGCGCATTTTCGCCTGTTTTTCCGGTGTTCCGGCAGCAATCAATGCGTCGCGCATCGCGTCGCGCGTCAGGCCAACAAGGTTTTGCTTGTCGCCTTCCGGCATCTTGCGCGGAATTGTATGTACGTCCTGCGTGATCGGTGCACGAGCTGTCATGGCTGGAATCTCCGGGGTTCAGGCGGGTCACATACACGATAGTAGATAATTTGCAAACACAGCGCGTCAAAGACAAAAGCCCGACGAATGTCGGGCTTTCAATTTGACTGACTTGTGTACCAACTAGCTACAGCGTTTGCCCGCATCGTCATGTGCTGCGGTGAAACCCAGCAACGAGAACGTATCCTGCGTACGTGTACCACGACCCGATTCACCAACGACCACAGCTGTTTTCCCGCGTTTCATCGCGGCCACGATCTTTGCGTCCTCTTCAGTGGTTTGAGGCCACGCCCATTCGCCTTCCGTGAATAGATCATAGGTATCGTCATCAATTTTTAGACTTACCGTAGAACCAGACTTAAACGGATATCCACCTGTAAAACCGATTTGGCCTTTGATGTTATTGTCTGGGCGGAAAATAACCATCAGCAATGTCTGGGTCCGGCGCACCGCGACCACAGCGCCGTTGCGTGTGTTTACGCTTTCCTTAAAAGTCGAAACGGCCCAGCATTCCTTTGGACTGCTTTCAACAAAGACGCTCCAATCGGTCTTTGCCGCCACTTGATTGCTGCTCTCCTGAGCACCGGCTGCGCCCACCAGCGTCAGCGCACCCATGACTGTCCCAATGATAGACGCGCGCAATGTCTTTGATCCCATATTTACAGCCTCCAAGCTGTCCTTGCCCTCAATTCCGAAAACCCACCGCACCGTTTCCCGGCTTTGTATTTGCGGCATTCCCTTTTCTCGATGGGCTTACAATACTCTTATTTTTGCGGATTGCGAAAGCCCTGTTGGCACGAAATTGCCCATCACTTCTCAGGTTATTGAGGCGATACCGACGACGGAACGCAAAAGCGGCCCCCGGTTATCCCAGAGACCGCTACATAAAGTGAATTTCGTCGACTTACATTTCCATGCATTCGGCCACTTCAACGGTGCCGTTTCGGTCACCAATGATTGGGCAACCTTTTGCCATCTCCAGCGCCGCTTCCATGCTGTCTGCATTTACCAAGGTGAAGCCGGACAAGGGATTTGCGCCACCATTGTCTTCAATACCATTTTCCGTAACCGTCTTAGACATTCCCACCGGCGCGCCACCATCAGCTAGGTTCGGTCCAATCTGTTCATACCATGCGGTCCAAGCAGCCATAACGCGCTCACCCTCTTCAGGGGTCTCCGGCATGCCACCACCATGATAAGCAAATATAAATTTAGGCATTTCATTTCTCCTTTTGGTTCAATGTTACGGGCGCGCAGCCCTTTTGGATCGAGCAAACGGGAGTCACCCGATTTGCCAGAAATTGACGTCAAATTCGGTCTTTGTTTGGTTAGCTCTGCAAGATCCGGGTTATTGTGCCCAGCGCATAAGTCCAACCGCTATTGTGTCCGGTCGCCGCTTCCTCATCCGGAAGCTCTCGGTGATCGATGATGAGCTTTGCACCCTTCGCGGTTTCCATCACCGTAAACATGACATGACTTTCAGGTCCTCGCTTGTCTTCGGGATCATGCCATCCCCAAGTGAACCCTACGGTCTTCGGACGATCCACATGGGTTACATGGCCAGAGAGCTTCATCGTGTTGCCCTCTTTGCTCACCATTTCCAGAAACCACGGACCAGTGCGCGAAAAATCCATTTCGTCTGCTGGAAAGGTCATGCCCTCATAGCCGAACCATTCAAGCACCGAAGCGCGTTTGGTCACAAAATCAAATAGCCGTTCCTGCGTTACGTTGAATTCGCGTTCTAATCTGATGTCGGGCATATGTCCTCCTCAGCCTCCAAGGCAGCTGCCATACGATTTAGGCTGACTTCCCAGAAAGCCCGATGGTCGATTGTCCAATCCGAAATCGTTTTCAATGCTTGCGGCCGCACCGCGTAAAGCCGCCTGGTGCCTTCTGCCCGCTGTTCGACGAGCCCTGCCTCACGAAGCACCTTCAGGTGGCGCGAGATTGCAGGGCCACTAATCGTTGAGTCAGAGACCAGATCGCCGGCAGGCAGTTCGCCGTCTTTCATCAACCGTTCAACAATGTCGAAACGGGTTTCATCAGACAGCGCAGCAAAAACGGATCGTAAATCACTCATGTCACCTTATTTAACATATTTGTTAAATAAGGGAAGGATTCTTTTGTAGCCTGCATAAGTGCGGTTAGACGACAACGTCCTGTTTGGTCTGTGCACCCACGTCGAAGACGCGTTTATAGCGGTCTATCTGATCCGCAGGCCCCATCGCTTTATTTGGGTTGTCTGAGAGTTTCACAGTCGACTGACCATTGGCAGAAACCGCCTTACAGACAAGCGAGAAAGGCGCGAGCGTATCGCCCGGCACAAGCCCACGGAAATCATTGGTCAGCAAGGTACCCCAACCAAAACTGGTCAAAACTCGGCCCTCAAACTGCTGTTGCAATTGGCGGATCTTGTCTACGTCCAGCCCGTCAGAGAAGATGACCAGTTTCTTTGTGGGATCTTCCCCGCGCGACGTCCACCAATCGATGGCCTTCCCGGCGCCCGCCGCAGGATCACCAGAATCGATCCGAATTCCCGTCCAGCTCTCAAGCCACTTTGGCGCTCGGTCTAGGAACCCATTGGTGCCATATGTGTCGGGCAAGATGATCCGCAGGTTGCCATCATGCTCTTCGTGCCAATCAGCAAGAACTTGATAGGGAGCTTGCGCCAACTCTTCGTCGCTCTCAGCAAGCGCCGCATAGACCATTGGCAGCTCATGCGCATTTGTCCCAATCGCCTCCAAATCTCGGTTCTTGGCGATGAGACAGTTGGAGGTTCCAACGAACTTTTCACCAAGCCCCTCCCCCATGGCCTGAACAGCCCAGTCCTGCCAAAGATAGGAATGCCGCCGCCGCGTTCCAAAATCTGCAATCCGCAGATTGTCGATGTCGCGCAGATTTTCGATCTTTTCCCAAAGCTTGGTCATCGCACGGGCGTACAGCACCTGCAGTTCGAACTTTTTCATCTGATCCAGAACGGCCCGGCTGCGCAGCTCCATCAACACAGAAAGCGCAGGGATCTCCCACAACATCACCTCAGGCCAGCTGCCCTCAAAGGTCAGTTGATACTGATCACCGACCCGCTCCAGATGGTAGTCGGGCAGGCGCAGATTCTCGAACCATTCCATGAAATCAGGGCGGAACATCTGGCGTTTGCCGTAAAACGTATTCCCGCGCAGCCAAGTGCTTTCACCGCGCGTCAGCGACAAAGACCGCACATGGTCAAGTTGCTCTCGCAGCTCGCCTTCATCAATCAACTTTGCCAGAGGTACAGATTTGGTGCGGTTGATCAGCGAGAACGTCACTTGTGTGTCCGGACGATTCCGGAACACACTTTGACACATCAAAAGCTTGTAGAAATCCGTGTCGATTAAAGACCGCACAATCGGATCAATCTTCCACTTGTGGTTCCAAACCCGCGTCGCAATATCGACCATTCTACCCTCTTAATTCTCTCATGCCTTCACTGAAATGACCTTGGCAAGCGTACTTAGCTGAGGATCACCCCGGATTTTGCCATACCGCTAAGGGCGGCGTCCAGAGATCCATCTAGATCGATAGCCCGGCACAAGGACTGATCAACGGTGACATTAAACCCGAGCTTCGCCGCATCGACTGCGGAAAAGTTCACGCAAAAATCTGTGGCCAAGCCCACCATGGTGAGGTCCGTCAGCCCGCGTGTGCGCAGATAGCCCTCCAAACCGGTCGGCGTCTCTTGGTCGTTCTCAAAGAATGCAGAGTAGCTGTCGATAGCTGGATTATACCCTTTGCGCACAACCAAGTCCGCGCGATCGGTATTCAAATCCGCGTGGAATGCGCCACCTTCAGTGCCTTGAATGCAGTGATCCGGCCACAAAACCTGCGGACCGTAGGCCATCTCCACCAAATCATATGGGTCCTTGCCAGCATGGCTGCTGGCAAAAGAAGAATGGCCCTTTGGGTGCCAGTCCTGCGTCAAGATCACAGCATCAAAATCCGCCATAAGCGCGTTGATGCCAGGTACGATCAGATCCCCCTCTGGAACCGCCAATGCGCCGCCGGGGCAAAAGTCATTCTGAACATCGATCACAATCAGGGCTTTGGACATGCGGCTCTCCTTTGATGTTATGGGTAGGAACTGCGGCAAGGCGCGTCAATGGGGCCCATCGCCAAGTCTTGATCAGAGACTATTTTGGGCGTAATGGGCACGCCATGTATACAGTCTGCGCTCTTTATCACTTCACCAGCTTTGAAAATCACGAGGCGCTCCGCGCCCCGCTGCTCGAACTTTGCGAAAAAGAAAACATCACCGGCACGCTGCTTTTGGCACACGAAGGCATCAACGGCACCATCGCGGGACCTCGCAAAGGCATTGATGCGGTCATCGCGCATATCCAATCCTTGCCGGGCTGCGCGAATTTTGAATGGAAGCTATCCACAGCCGCTGAGAAACCCTTCCCGCGCATGAAGGTGAAGCTGAAGAAAGAGATCGTGACTTTGGGCCAACCCAATGTTGATCCGACGGCGCATGTCGGCAACTACGTGAACCCAGAAGACTGGAACGAACTGATCAAATCCCCCGATGTGGTGACAATCGACACACGCAACGACTACGAAGTGGCCATCGGCACCTTTGAAGGTGCCGTCGACCCTGAAACCGCATCGTTCCGCGATTTCCCAAAATGGTGGGAAGAGAACAAAGATCGCTTCCACAACAAACGCGTCGCGATGTTCTGCACAGGCGGCATCCGCTGCGAGAAATCCACAAACTACCTCATGAGCCAAGGGGTCGAGGATGTGTACCACCTCAAAGGTGGCATCCTGAAATATCTCGAAGAAGTGCCTCAAGAAGATAGCACTTGGGAGGGCGAATGTTTCGTTTTTGACGGCCGCGTGTCCGTTGGGCACGGTCTTAAAGAAGGCCCGCATGTGCTTTGCCACGCTTGCCGTCGCCCCCTGTTGCCAACGGATCTGAAGCGTCCGGAATATGAGGCCGGCGTCAGCTGCCATCTTTGCGTGGATGAATATTCCGAGAAGGATAAAGAGCGGTTCCGCGAGCGTCAGAAGCAAATGGAATTGGCACGCCAACGCGGCGAACAGCATATTATCGGGGTGGATTGATTTTCACCCTTTGTTCCTGTTTGATGCGCTCAAAAGGAGCGCATCTTGCAGGCAGTCCTCAAAATCGAAAATCGCACGGCGCGCTGGCTTTGGCTGGCCTCTCAAGGCCTGTCTGACACGCCCACCGGACCACTCAATCTCTACGATACGATTCTGAAGCTTGGGATGGTGCAGCTCGACACCATTCAATATGTCGCGCGCGCGCATCACCACATCCTCTGGTCCCGCAATCAGAACTATCGCGAGCCGATGCTGAACCCGCTCTTGGCTAAAGAGCGCAAGATCTTTGAACATTTCACCCATGACGCCAGCGTCTTACCCATGGAGTTCCTGCCCGCGTGGCAGCGTCAGTTCCGTCGTATGGTCGTCACGGCGCGGCGCTGGCACGGGGATTTGGAGAACAACCCTTATCTGGACGAGCTTAAAGATCGCATCCGCGATGAAGGCGCGCTTTCGACCCATGCCTTTGACACCAAAATCCAAGGCGAAAAAAAGATGTGGGCCCGTCCCCCCCACAAGAAGGCACTCGACTACATGTGGATGACTGGGCAGCTGACGACATGTTTTCGCGATGGGTTCATTAAGTTTTACAACCTGCCAGAACGCGTCTTTCCCGAAGAATTCCGCAACCGCTCTCTGTCAGAAAAAGATGAACTCGATTTCTTGTTAAACGCAGCGATAGATCGCATCGCCGTCGGAAGCCAAGGAGAAATCCAAAGGTTCTGGGAAACAAGTTCAGCCAAAGAAACCAAGAACTGGCTGGATAGCGCTGGTTTGGTGCCTGTTGAGATCGAAAACGACGATGGCAGCATTACCAAAGGCTTCGGCGCGCCAGACATCGAAGCGCGTCTCGCGTCGCTTGCTGCGCCTACATCACGCCTTCGCATCCTCAACCCGTTTGATCCAGCTGTCCGAGACCGCAACCGCCTTGAGAGGCTGTTTGGTTTCAATTACCGCAACGAAATGTTCGTGCCGGCAGAAAAACGCATTTGGGGCTACTATGTCTTTCCAATCCTAGAAGCTGATCGTTTTGTTGGGCGCATCGAAGCAAAGGCCGAACGCAATGCCGAAACCCTGAGGGTGATCGATTTCTGGCCTGAACCGGGCGTGAATTGGGGCAAGGCGCGCCGAAACAAACTGCGTGCGGAATTAGAGCGACTCGGCCGGTTTGTTGGGTGCCGGACAGTAAAGTGGGAGCGTGGCAGTCAGGTTTAAAGGCCTTTCGGCTTCAACTTGATCAGTTGGTTCGCACCAAATTTGTGCCAGCTTTTAGACGGTTACGCAGATGTGAACACCAAAATCGCATAAATTGACTGCCCATTCAAAAAACACGTGTACTCTCAATCTTAGACTCTGTGCGAAACGGGGCAATTTGGGAGACACTTATGAACAAGATTTTTGCGGCCACGGCCATAGCAATCATATCAGCGCAAGGTGCTGCTGCTGAGACCTTTAAATGGGCCGGTACAACTGACCCTCAGACCATGGACCCCCATGCGGTGAACTCCGCGCCGGTTCTTGGGTTTCTAAACAACGTCTACGAAGGCCTCGTGCGGCGTGACCAGAACATGCAAGTAGAAGGCGCGCTCGCTGAAAGATGGGAAGCCATCGGCAGCGACGGCTGGCGCTTTTTCCTGCGTCAGGGCGTGACATATCACGACGGTTCCGCCTTTAACGCCGAAGATGTGGTCTATTCCTATGAACGTGCGACACGGCCAGAGTCTGACGTCGCAAGCTGGTTCTCCACGATCTCCGAAGTAAAGGCTGTCGACGACTACACCGTTGATTTCTACACCACCGCACCAAACCCGATTTTCCCAGATACGATCGCCAACTTCATGATCATGGATAAAGGTTGGACAGAAGCCAACAACTCCGCGATCCCGGCCAAAGAAGAAGAAAACCACGCGACCCGCAACACCAATGGCACGGGCGCGTTTAAGGTCGTAGAACGTCAAACCGACCTTCTAACGGTTCTAGAACCTTTTGATGGCTGGTGGGATGACGCGACTCACAATATCACCCGCGCAGAGTTCACGCCTATTAAGAACCCGGCCACTGCTGTGGCGGCACTGCTGTCGGGCGAAGTCGATATGATCAACCCGGTTCCGACGCAGGACGTTGCGCGGTTGTCCAGCAGCCCCGATGTGAAGGTGCAGATCGGGATTGAAGCACGTGTGATTATGTTTGGATTTGCTCATCAAGCAGATGCGCTGAAGTATTCTGCTGACGCAGGTAAACCAAACCCATTCAAAGATGTGCGTGTGCGCCAAGCGGTGAACCACGCCATCAATGTAGACGCGATCGTTCAGACAATCATGCGTGGTTCCGCAGAGCCGATCTCGCAACTTGTTAGCTCTACAATGCGTGGCTATTCCAAAGACCTTGCCGCGCGGCCAGAGTACAATTTGGACAAAGCACGCGCGTTGCTCGCAGAGGCTGGATACGCTGATGGTTTCAGCTTTGGCCTAAAATGCCCGAACAACCGCTACATCAATGACGAAGCGGTATGTCAGGCGGCGGTTGGTATGCTGGCTCAGATCGGTCTGAATGCGGAACTCGATGCGATGCCTGTCAGCAACTATTGGCCAGAACTCCGCGCCGATAACTTTGACATGTACATGCTGGGCTGGTCCCCGGGTTCATTTGATGCAGAGCACCCAATTCGCTTCTTGGTGACCACACCAAACCCAGAGAAGAAACTGGGCAGCTGGAACTTTGGCGATTTCTCCAACGCGCGTGTGGATGAGTTGCTGCCAATGATCCAATCCGAGGTCGATGACAGCAAACGTCAAGCGATGCTCGATGAGGTGGCAAAGATCCTGCAGGATGAAGCCGGATATGTCCCAATGTACGTACAAGCACTGCTCTGGGGCGCACGCAGCAATGTGGACGTCGTACAACGCGCCGATAACTTCTTTATCCTGCGTTGGGCTTCCGTCAACTAACGACAAAGTTTCAAGACCCCGCCTCAACGGGTTGGGGCCTTGTGATTTTGATAACCCCACAGGCCCATTCACCTTTGCGAAAATACTCCGGGGTGAGGCCGTCAGGCCGAGGGGCAGCGCCCCTCACGATGTACACACAAAAAAAAGCCCCGCCAACTGGCGGGGCTTTCTCTATTTAGAACTCAAAATACTCAGACGTATTTCTTACCTTTGTGAGGTGCCCAAAGCTTTTTGTTGGTCATATAGAGCAACACCGTCAGGATGAAGAGAATGAACACACCGGTAAAGCCCGCTTGTTTGCGCGCCATCATCTTAGGTTCAGCTGTCCACATCAGGAACGCTGACACGTCTTCTGCCATGTGGTGCAAGTCATTTGCGTGGCCATCATCAAAATCGACAAGACCATCCTCAAGCGGTGGACCCATAGAAATCCAGCCACCTGGGAAGGCAGTATTTTCATAAAGCGTTGTACCAGCTTGTGTCTTTTCCTTACCGGTATAACCGCTCAGAAGCGACGTGATGTATTCAGGGCCACCCATACCTTTGAAAAGCTGGTTCAGACCAGTACCCTGTGGACCGTGGAAACCCGCACGTGCCTTGGCCATCAAAGATAGGTCAGGCGCATTTTCAAGAGCGGAACCTGGAAAGAAATCCGCAGGCTTTGCTGGACGGGTATCGTCCAGCTCTGCATCAAACACTTCAAAGTTCTCTGCAGCGTAGGCACGGACCTGCGCCTCAGAGAAATGAGGACCACCTTCGTCAGAAAGCGTACGGAACGGCACATATTGCAGACCGTGACACGCCGCGCAGACCTCGGTGTAAACCTTCAGACCACGCTGAAGCTGGTTCTCGTCAAATTTGCCAAATGGCCCTTCAAACGAGAAGTCAACGTCATTGACGTGCCCCGCACCGCCGGCGGCCATTGCGCCACCAGCTGTGAGTGAAAGGGCAGCGACCGCGGATAGGGTTAGTTTCTTAAGCATATCCCTGTCCCCTTATTCAGCTGGCTGCGCGCTGGAGTCAGCGTCGTCAGCGGGCTTTTTGACATAGTGGTCATTGAAGTCGTCTTCGATTGTCGCCGGTGGCGTTTCTGGTGTTTCAAACACACCTAGCAGCGGCAGGATCACCAAGAAGTAGGCGAACCAATAGGTCGAACCGATCAACGAGATGGTGGAGTATGGCGGCTCCGCAGGCATCGCGCCCGCCCACATCAGAACAAAGAAGTCCAAAATCAGAAGACGGAAGAACCATTTAAACATCGGACGGAAACGACCGGACCGTACAGTGGACGTATCCAACCAAGGCGTCAGCGCCATAACAGCAATCGCGCCAAACATCGCCAGAACCCCAAAGAACTTGGCGTCGATGATGCCACCAGTGATCCAGCTTGCGAACATGACAACCCAAACGTCGCCAGTGAAGGCACGCAGGATCGCGTAGAACGGCAAGAAGTACCATTCGGGAACAATGTGTGCTGGTGTCGCCAGTGGGTTTGCTTCGATGTAGTTATCTGGGTGACCCAAATAGTTTGGCATAAAGCCCACAATCGCGAAGAAGATGACCAGAACAACGCCCAGCGCGAACAGGTCCTTGATCACAAAGTAAGGCCAGAATGGCAGAGTGTCTTTCTCTGCTTCTTCCTTAGAGCCTTTACGTACATCAACACCGGTCGGGTTGTTGTTGCCAGTGTGGTGGAATGCCCAGATGTGAAGGATCACGAGACCTGCAATCACGAATGGCAGCAAGTAGTGCAAAGAGAAGAAGCGGTTCAGGGTAGCGTTATCAACCGCTGGTCCACCCAGCAGGAAGGTCTGCAGAGCGTCACCAACAAATGGGATCGCGCCAAACAGGCCGGTAATAACAGTCGCGCCCCAGAAGGACATCTGACCCCAAGGCAGAACGTAGCCCATAAAGCCGGTTGCCATCATCAGAAGGTAGATCAGCATACCGATGATCCATGTGATCTCTCGTGGCGCCTTGTAGGAGCCGTAGAAAAGACCTCGGAACATGTGAATGTAAACGGCCGCGAAGAACAGCGATGCGCCATTCATGTGCAGATAACGGATCATATGACCGCCATTCACATCGCGCATGATGTGCTCGACGGAGGCGAAGGCCAGATCGACATGCGGCGTGTAATGCATCACCAGAACGATACCGGTGACGATTTGCAGCGCCAGGCAGAAAGCCAGAACGATGCCCCAAATCCACCACCAGTTCAGGTTTTTGGGAGTTGGGATCATCAGTGTGTCATAAACGAGACCGACAATCGGCAAACGGCTGTGAATCCATTTCTCCGCGCCAGTCTTTGGCTCGTAATGATCGTGAGGAATACCAGACATCTTCGCGCTCCTTATCCGAGTACCAGTTCGGTGCCTTCAAAGCGGGCGACCGGAACAGGAAGGTTTTCAGGAGCCGGACCTTTGCGGACCCGACCGGATGTGTCGTAGTGGGAGCCGTGGCAAGGGCAGAACCAACCGCCGAAATCACCCGCGTCTCCAAGTGGAACACAGCCAAGGTGCGTACAAACGCCGATCATCACCAGCCATTCGCCAGCGTCATCCATCGCGCGGTTTTCATCCGCGGCATCGGTGCCAGGCTTGTTGGCGTTCTGGGATTCAGCATCGATTGTCAGCTCTTCCAAGCTCACGGACCGCGCGTCATCGATTTCCGCCTGTGTACGGCGGCGAATGAACACCGGCTTACCAAGCCATTTCACGGTGAGCTGTGTGCCGGGCTCAACCCCGGATACATCGACCCGGATCGAGGCCAAGGCTTTCACATCTGCGGATGGGTTCATTTGGTTGACCAAAGGCCAAACCGCTGCACCAGCGGTCACCGCGCCGGCCCCTGCCGTCGCGTAGTAGAGGAAATCCCTCCGGGTGCCTTCGTCATTGTCTACGTGGGCCACAAGGTTACTCCGATATTAGGGCTTTCCAAAGAAAGCCGCTGGGGTTGGGCGCAATTGGACGCACCTGCCTGCGCAGATTGTTAGCGAAGCGGCGTGCTCACGTCTAGCTTTCCAGCAAAAGATCGTGACAAGAGCGTTGAAGTGTCGCGCTTGAGGAGTATGTTGAGCAAGTGTATCAGCGATCGAGAGACGCGTATTTTCGACGAAGGAACGTTCACCATGGCTCATTTAGGCGTAAAGGCAGCATTTTCTGCGGTGATTCTCGCCACTCCTGCCGCCGCAGAGATGGAAGTGAGCTTCTATCTCGGCTCTCAATCATCCCCGCACAGCACAATCGAAAGCCCATTCGGCAATCAGACCGTGAAATGGGAAGGCAAATCATTTGAAGCGCCTGTCTATTACGGCCTGCGCGCAATTTATTGGCGTGAAAGCGGTTGGGGCTATGGTGTCGAACTCACGCACGCTAAGGCCTATGCATCTGACGCTGATCTCGCGTCCCTGGGACTCAATAGCTTAGAGTTCACCGACGGCCACAACATTATAACCGCGAACATTCACCGCCGTTGGGAAGACCAGTGGTGGAATGGGCGCCTGACACCATTCGTGACAGCAGGTATTGGTGTGGCTGTGCCCCATGTGGACGTGGAGCCCGGTGTTGGCGACGCCACATTCGGATATCAATATACCGGCCCGGCCGCGCGTCTGGGAGCAGGAATTTCCTTAGACCTCTCAGATCGCATCGCAACCTACGCAGAATACCAGATCACCTATTCTGACAACAAAGCAGATTTGGACAGCGGCGGAACGCTAGAAACTTCGCTCATTACCAACGCTTTGAACTTCGGTCTGACTTACAAGTTCTAATCAAAAAGCCCCGCCAAACAGCGGGGCTTTTCTTTAGGCGGGATCAAACGGTTCCGTCTTTTTCATTGCCTCTCGAGATTGAAACTCAGCATACCAACCGGCAAGCGCTTCATTTTCTGCGCGCCAACCCAAATCATCTAACCTGAAATCCAAATATCCCAGCGCACATCCTACCGCGATGTGGCCCATATGAATGGGACCATTCAAATGGCTCATCCAAGTCTCGTTCAACGCGGCAACCCCATTCAATACTTTGCTTTTTTGAGCGTTAAACCATGCTTCAGACTGAATACTTTCGTCGCGAAATCGTTTCTCGTAAACCATCGAAAGCGCGGAATCCAAAATTCCATCGGCAGTGGCCTCGATGGTGAGAACATCCCATATCGAACCATCCGGGTAGAACTGTCCTCCACTACGCGCATCCAAAAAGCGGCAGATCACGCGGCTGTCATACAGCGCAGGATCTGAGTCGCGCAGCAGGCAAGGAATTTTGCCCAGCGGATTGGCCGCTTGCACGCCTTCATCCACGGCAACCGGCGATGTTTTCACGTTGAGTAACTCGACGTCTCCCATTTGGTTGCTTTCATATAACAACGCTTTGACCTTGCGGCTGTACGGGGACGCTGGTGCGGTGATCAATTTCATGGGTGTTTTGTACTCTTCTCATCATAAAATGTCGGGTTTCATGTTGCACCCCGACAAAGAGATTGGCAATGTGCGCGCGTTCTCAGGGCGGGGTGAAATTCCCCACCGGCGGTATGTGGCGAGCCGAGACATCGGTTGCACCACGAGCCCGCGAGCGGCCCACAATGTGGGTGTCAGCAGATCTGGTGAGAGGCCAGAGCCGACGGTTAAAGTCCGGATGGAAGAGAATGAAGGGTCTGTGTGCTGCGATAGCGCGCGGAGCCTTTGTGATCGCCTTGGGTGACGTGTCTGTTACCGAAAGGAGTTCGATCCATGACACACACCCGATTTGCTTTCATTAAAGCGCAATGGCACGCGGATATTGTAGACCGTGCCTTGGAAGGATTTTGCGAGGTCATCCCCGCAGAGCAAGTGGACGTTTTCGACGTCCCTGGTGCGTTTGAGATGCCATTGCTCGCCAAAGATCTGGCCGCGTCTGGTCGTTACGGCGCCGTGGCCTGTGCTGCATTTGTGGTCGACGGGGGAATCTACCGTCACGACTTTGTCGCGCAGGCAGTCGTTGATGGTCTTATGCGTGCGGGCTTGGACACCGGTGTACCGGTTTTGTCGGTTTCTTTGACGCCGCACCAGTACCAAGAAACCGAACATCACAACGCCATCTACCGCACGCATTTCGTCGAGAAAGGGCGTGAGGCAGCACGAGGAGCTTTAGGGGTTCTAAAAACCAAAGCTGCACTTGTAGACGCGGCTTGATTTAAGGGGCTCTGCCCCTCTGGGTGAAACCTTTGGTTTCACCCCCACCCCGGGATATTTTCGACCAAAAAGAAAACGCTATTCTGGGAGAAAGATGGGCGCATCGCCCGACACCCATTTATCGTATTTCTGCATGATGCTCTTGAAGCGATCAGAGGCCAAGAAGCCTTCGAGCCAGCGTGACAAGCTTGGCCAATCCTCCGCGTCAAACCGCGCTTTGTCGATAAAGGCGAACTGACGCACGAAGGGAAGGATGGCCATATCGGCCAGCGTCGGGGACGGCCCAAATAGAAAGGGCTGCATGAGTTGCGCATCTAACTTTTGCAAAAAGACATTGGCATTGATGCGTTCTTCTTCGGGATCCGCATCTTTGTAGCGGTTTGCGTATTTTGTGCGATCCAGCGCTTTCTTAAATGGCCCATCCGCTTCTTTGATTAGGTCATTGCCTTCATCCGGCATGTTTAGCCAGCCTTCGGGATCACTGCGCTCCAGCGCCCAGACCATAATGTCGAGCGATTCATCGATCACCCGATCATCAACTTTAAGACACGGCACCGTGCCGCTAGGGCTTGTTTGAAGAAACGCCGGAGCTTTGTCGCGCAGGACAATTTCCCGCAACTCGACTTTTTGCCCCGAGGCAGCAATCGCAAGACGCGCGCGCATTGCATAGGGGCAGCGGCGGAAACTGTAGAGAAGAGGCGTCATGCGACGAGCTGGCCGGCCTCATGGCCGCGAATCTTTGCGCTGAGAACTGCACCCTCAGTTTGGGGCTGATCAAAACGCACTTCCGTAAACTGTTCTGTCCGGCCCATATGTGGGTTTTCCATCAAAACGCTGTGGGTTTTGCCAAGCTGGGCATCCAAGTGTTTGGTTACTTGCGCATCGCCCGCTGCGCGCAACTGTGCCGCGCGTGTTTTGATCACCGGGCCCGGAACTTGCTTTGGAATACGCGCCGCCGGAGTGCCTTCTCGTTTCGAGTATGGGAAGACATGCAACCAGGTCAGATCGCAATCTTCGACCAGTTTTAGGCTGTTTTCAAAATGCGCATCGGTTTCGGTCGGGAAACCGGCGATGATATCGGCTCCAAAGGTCATATCAGGCCGCAGCTTTTTTGCCTCTTCGCAAAAACGGATTGCATCGTCGCGCAGATGGCGACGTGCCATACGTTTTAGGATCATGTCGTCCCCATGCTGCAACGACAGGTGAAGATGCGGCATAAGACGTGGCTCGGTCGCGATGGCCATCATCAGGTTCTCATCGACCTCAATTGAGTCAATCGAACTGATCCGAAGCCGCTGCAAGTCCGGCACCAGCTTTAGAATCCGCATCACCAGATCGCCAAGCTTCGGCATAGCGGGCAGGTCAGCACCCCAAGAGGTCAAATCAACGCCTGTGAGCACCACTTCGTTAAAACCTTTGTCGACCAGCCGCTTGATCTGATCAACAACAACGCCTGCCGGCACGGATCGCGAGTTTCCCCGGCCGTAGGGAATGATGCAAAAGGTACAGCGGTGATCGCAGCCATTCTGAACCTGCACATAGGCGCGGCTGCGCGTGCCAAAGCCATCGATGAGGTGACCGGCGGTCTCTGTGACAGACATAATGTCGTCCACCTGGACCTTTTCGGTCTCACCAATAAACGGGCTACCCAGATCTTCGGCCATGCCCTGCCAGGTTTTGGGCTGCATCTTCTCGGTATTGCCGATGACCCGGTCGACCTCGTCCATCGCGGCAAAGGTTTCCGGCTCTGTTTGAGCGGCGCAGCCAGTGACGATGATGGTACTTTCAGGGTTCTCCCGACGCAGCTTGCGGATCTCTTGGCGCGCCTTACGCACCGCTTCCGCCGTTACAGCACAGGTATTCACCACAACCGCATTGGAAAGCCCCGCCTCTTCGCTGAGCTCTTTCATGGCTTCCGTTTCATAGGCGTTCAAACGGCAGCCAAGCGTGGTGAACTTGGGTGGCTGGGTCACTTGACGGAATCCACGAAATCTAAAGTGAATGTTCCAGAAAACACATGCATGGTCGCACCGGTCATCCAGACGCCATCTTCGGCCCAATCGATATGCAGCGTGCCACCATCCAGATCGATTTGAACCTGACGACCGGTTAGCCCACGCCGTGCAGCCGCGACAGCGGTTGCGCAAGACGAAGAGCCAGAGGCTAGCGTAACGCCCACACCGCGCTCCCAGACCCGCATGCGCAGGTGGTTCTCTCCCACAAGAGAAGCAAACTCCACATTCGTTCGTTCGGGGTAAAGCGGGTGATGTTCAAGCTTTGAGCCAAGACCTTCCAGATCAACCGCCTCGACGTCCTCCACAAAAAACGTGCAATGGGGGTTGCCCATACCAGTCGCCGTCGGCGCACCCTCGATCGGCAACTCCAGCGTATCCATTTCCCGCGCCAATGGGATCTCGTCCCAATTTAGCTGCGGATGGCCCATATTGACCGAAACAAGCCCATTGCCAGATTCACGCGCATAGAGCGTGCCACGGGCCGTTGTGAGCGTCAGCGCCTCCGCTCCGCACTCATCGAGCAATTTACGGCCAATGCAGCGTGTCGCATTGCCACAAGCTGCCGAAGTTGATCCGTCTGCATTATAAAAGACCAAATGCGCGTCAGCATTGGTTGCGGCTTCAATAACCGCCAACTGGTCAAAGCCGACACCAAAATGTCGATCTGCAATCGCCTTGATCAACGACTCAGAAAGACCCGACTCGCGATCACGCGCGTCGATCACCACGAAATCATTGCCGAGTCCGTGCATTTTTTCGAAATTTATCGTATGTCTTTCTTGTGTCATGGGCGGGCATATAACGTCGAAATTTCGGTAATTCCAGTCGGCTGCATTTTTTGTGCGTTTTTGGGTTGACCCTATTGGCGGTTATTCTTAGAAGCCCCCTCACGCAAAGCGAAGTGGGCCGTTAGCTCAGTTGGTAGAGCAACTGACTTTTAATCAGTGGGTCATAGGTTCGAATCCTATACGGCTCACCACTTTGTTTCTAAGGCCCGGGCAGAAATGCCCGGGCTTTTGCGTTCTTGGCCTCAATTTTACAATTTATATCAATAAAACCATGATTTTCGCCCACTTGATGGGATTCCAGCCATCAAACTGTTAAATGCGATTCTGACCTGCATTTAAGGAATACACGATGATTCAGCCAACCGCTTCATTCAAAGAAAACCTCGCACTTTTGCCTTCGATTGAAGGACTCGCGCGCATCGATCTGATCGACTCAGAAGGGGCAACGGTTGCTTTCATCGAAAACAAGCCGGGCAAGCAAGGGTCTTTGGCGGTGTACCAATATCTTCAGGCAACTTTTGGGGCTCTTGATTCGAAAGCCGCAGCCCATGGCGTAGAGGTGTTCGCCGAGCATACTGAGGACGCCAAGAACCGTCCCGGCGCGCATCCAAACATCGATCTTTTGTTTGAGATCATTGGCGGTCGCGAACCGCTCGAAATCAGACTTAAAAACGCTTGATTTCGCGTTACGTGTATCTCCCCAGCGTTGGCCGGGGAGACGCGTTCTTTCATAGAACAGATTTGAGACTATTCGCTACGCTCTTCACGGATCACAGAGGCAGCTTCAAGGCGACGTCCATCATATTCAGTCTCTGATGCACCATAATTGAACCAGAAACGCTCTGTCGCAGTGTCACGCACACGTACGCCATCTTTCAGGTCCAACACGTCCAAGCCTTGCCCCTCTGCGATCGGCGCAAGCACGCGCCTCAGCGCGGTTTGATTAAGCCACGCGGCGACATAGGTGACATCCCCATTGGAAACGACAGCTGCTTCCCCGTCCTTTGAACGAAGTACCACGTCCACACTGCCCTCGAGCAATTCGCGATACCCAGTTACAGCACCGCCGCCCGCGATTGGTTCCGGCATATCAGGACGCAAGGACTCAACCCGCGAAACGATCACATCAAGACCTTCAATGGCGGGAGGAAGTGGGGTTGGAATGACCATATCGCCATCCCTTGCACCGGTGCGCGGCCCAAGCATGACATGTCCATTCGCCTTTGTTAGAGCCTGTTTTAGGCTTTCGTCCATATGCATCAGGCCCGGCGCAACGATAAGCTTGTACCCATCAAAATCACGCGTCTCTGGTCGTAGGATATCAATGGACAGCCCCATCTTGCGCAGCGCTTTGTATGTTTCAAAGAACAAGCTGAAATAGCTGAGGCCTTGCCCGTGCGGCTGAACCGCCCAAGCGAATTCCGCATCATAGTCAAAGATCATAGCGACAGGCGCTTGATAAGGCGCGACGTCCGGTGCGTTCGCAATCTCATCACGCACTTGCTTGGCTTCCGCCATAGCTGGCGCATCGGCGCTGTCCGGCCGCAAGAGACCCGCATGCATCTGTTCTTGTGCCATCGGGGCTTGCCGCCAACGGAAGTAGCAAACCGCCTCTGCTCCATGCGCAAAAGCCTCCCACGACCAAAGGCGCACCATCCCCGGCAAGGGTGCAGGGTTGTAGGGTGCCCAGTTCACGGGTCCCGGCTGCTGCTCCATCACCCACCAACGGCCTTTTCCGACGGCGCGGTACAGATCGTGGTGCAAGGCCTGGAAATCCGGATCCCCTTGGCGCGCATAGACGCGCTGCTCAGACACATCAGCACCGACTCGGTCCTCTAGGAAACCCAGCGGGTAGCTATCCCAAGTCGCGATCTCCAGATCATCACCGACTTTGTAGTGATCGAAATCTGTCACCCGCCCCATATAGTTGTGGGAGAGTGGCGCTTTTGAGTGTTTTCGGATGATGTCCGTTTGAATGCGATTGAACCGCACCACCTGATCCGAACTAAACCGGCGAAAATTCAGAGAATGGGCTGGATTAGGCTCTGTTACGGTCAGGTTAGGCAGGCCGATTTGGTCAAAATCATTGTACTCCATCGACCAGAACACATTGCCCCATGCTTCGTTCAAAGCATCGATGGTTTTGTACTTGTCTTTCAACCAAAACCGGAAGGCTTTGAGTGCCGCATCGCTGTAGGAAATTGTCGTGTCATGACAGCCATACTCATTGTCAGTCTGCCAAGCGGCCACATGCGGGTTCGCCCCGTATCGCTCGGCAAAAAGCTCTACAATCCGTGCAGCCTCTGCCTGATAGCCCTCATGGCTAAAGCAATAATGCCGTCGAGATCCAAAGCCGCGCTGTTTCCCATCAACATCCACTGCAAACATGTCCGGATGCTTGTCGGCCACCCATCGTGGCGGTGTCGCCGTCGGAGTTCCGAGAACGACTTTCAAACCTGCCGTACCTAGCACTTCAATGGCGTCGTCCAGCCATTCCCACTGGAAATCACCGGGTGTTGGCTCAATGCGGCTCCATGCAAATTCGCCAATGCGCACCCAAGTGAGACCCGCCTCGACCATGCGCCGCGCGTCTTCCGCCCATAGGGCTTTGTCCCAGTGCTCTGGGTAATAACAAGTACCAGTTGTTCGTTTCATCTTTAGTCCAAAATTACAGCGTGTTCCGCCTGACCACGCACATCAGGCAAATCAATTGCGAAGGTCTTGCCTTCGTTTTCTCCCTCAAGGCCAACGGCCGCAGAGGTTGCAAAAAGCGTCGAGAGGTTTTCGCCCCCAAAAGCCGGGCAACTAACCTGTTCGGCAACCAGACGAACCTCGCGCAAAAAATTCCCTTGCGGATCATAGCACGCAACGCGGTGTGCGCCCCATTGTGCGCTCCAGAGGTTTCCATCGGCGTCGACCACAGCGCCATCTGGGTTGAGGCCCTCATCGGTCAGATCAATGAAAACTTCGGCGCTGCCTACTGGCCAGCCGTCAGTTTGATCAAGTGCGACCTTCAATATGCGTTTCGTCGCGGTATCCGTGTAGTAGGCAACGGACTTATCAGGTGCAAAACAGATGGCATTTGTGATGCTGACGTCACCAACGATTTTACGTATTTCGCCTTTATAGAGTCTATATAGGGCTCCCGCACCGTTCTCTGCGCTTTTTCCCATCGTGCCAATCCAGAAACCGCCAAAGGGATCTGCGCGGCCATCGTTGGACCGGGTTACGGTGTTGTCGGCTTCCAGCGAATGCAGCAATTCGCTGTCACCGGTTGCGATGTCGAAACGGAACAAGCCGGTTTCTGACGCAATTAACAGCGTTGATTCATCTACCCAGCCCGCAGCCGATACATGTTCGTCAAACTGCCAAGATTTCGCTTTACCGTTCTCACGGGTCAGCAATTTGTGGCCCAAGATATCAAACCAGAACAGCTGATTGCGCAAAGGGTGCCACAAGGCACCCTCCCCTAACGCACAAACGCGGTCGTCATAGATATATGCGCTCATGTGCCCATCGCTGAGTCATAGGCAGCGACAATTGCATCCGCCTTCGCGCGCACGTCTGCTGCGCTTAGCCCTGGCTTATAAATCGCAGACCCGATACCAAAGCCAGCCGCACCGGCAGCGGCCCATTCTGCAAAATTGTCCGGTCCCGCACCGCCGACTGCATAAACCGGCACATCCGAAGGCAAAACAGCTTTCATCGCTTTCAAACCCTTTGGGCCAACCATGTCACCTGGGAAAATCTTGAGGCCATCTGCGCCCGCGCGCAGCGCTGCAAAACACTCTGTCGGGGTCATCACACCGGGCCAAGATTGCATACCCAGCGCCTTTGACTTCTCGATCACCGCAATGTTGCAGTCAGGGGACACAACGAGCTCGCCGCCGACATCCTTCAGACGCTGTACATTATCAGTGGTCAACACAGTGCCAGCGCCAATCAGAGCATTTGAACCAAACGCCTTGGCAATCGCGCCGATGCTTTCAAACGGGTCTGGTGAATTCAGGGGTACCTCAATCCGATCGATGCCCGCTTCAATGATTTGTTCGCAAATGCCCAGCACTTCGTTTGGCTTCACGCCTCGCAGGATCGCAATTATTTCACGGCTCATTAGATGGTTTCCTTAACCTGTTCAAAAGCGGCTTTGAGGCCAGCAAGTGTCATGTCTTCAGCAGAATAGGACTTGGCTAGGCAACCCTGCGCCTTCAGGCCGTCTTGATAGATCTCGCAAAGAGCTGGTGCGCCGATCAATGCAATATCCATGCCAAGCCAATAAGGGCGTGATCCGGCCAACTCTAGTCCAACCAAATACCCAGACAGAGAGGATTTGGCATGCGTTAGAGACTGATCTGAGACCAAATGCGCTGCTCTTATTCCAAAGAGCTTGGCAGCAATACTCTGCGGACGCGACATTGCATCTGACACAGCATTCAAGAAGACGGACTGATCAAAGTCTTCGGTCTCAACCGAATGACGCAAGACAGATTCTTTGGAAAGCAGCGCAAAAAGCTCGCCAGTCATGAAAGTCTGAAAGCTAACGATTTCTTCTGCACTGACACGAACCCATTTCGTATGCGTGCCTGGTAGGCAAACAACACCGTCAAACTTTGGGTTTTGCGCCAAGAAGCCAGCGATCTGCGTTTCTTCGCCACGCATCACGTCATCAGGTCCGACCTGCTGCACGCCCGGAAGGATCCAAGTCGCAATCCTTGCATCTTTGGATTGAACACGCGTTGCCAATTCGCCGCTCGGGGCGTTGCAAGGCACCGAAACATAGCGCGCCTCAGCCCATCCTTGACGAGACCCAACCATCCCGCAGCACATGACTGGTGTCACTTTATTGGCTGGCAGATCACTACCGATGAGATCAAGCAGCGCGGGCTCAAACTCCTCTCGCGACAATTGTGCCATGCCGCGATCTGATTGCCGCTTTGCTAGGATTGCGCCATCTTCGTCCAGCAAGCTAACGCGAAGGTTGCTGGTGCCCCAGTCGACGGCAACGAATACCAATTTATCTCGCACAGCTTCGCTCATCCTGTCACCACGACGCCGCCATCTACGACCATGGCCTGCCCGGTCATCATTTTACTGGTGTCAGACGCAAGGAACAGCGTCGCACCGACCACGTCTTGCGGATCCAACGTGTCTTGAAGACATTGCCGTTTCATATGTTCTTCCAAAGCCTCTGGTGTGACCCACATTTCTTTCTGTTTGTCGGTCAAAACCCAACCTGGCGCCAATGCATTCACCCGGATTCTATCGGCACCAAACTCACGCGCGAGACTACGAGTCATCCCGTTGATGCCGGAATTGGCGGTGGTGTAAGCCGGGTAGCCGGTGTTGCCCATCATGTAGGAGATAGACGTGAAATTGATGATTGCTCCACCCCCAACACTCTTCATACCAGCAATCGCATGTTGGCATGCAAAGAAGTAGGCCTTGAGGTTGATCGACTGCGACCAGTCCCAAAATTCTTCGTCGACGTCCAAAGTATCATGGCGCTTGTCATTGGCGGCATTGTTGACCAGTGCTGTGATTGTACCATGCGCTTCGGCACACTTATCCATAGCAGCCTTGAGGGCCTCAATGTCGGTAATGTCACATTGGATGAAGAGTGGCCGCACACCGTGCTTGGCTTCCATTTCATCACAGAACGCAGTGGCATCAGAACGACCAACAAAACCGACCTTTGCGCCTTGCGCCATGAATCCATCAGTCAGAAACGCGCCGATGCCCGCGCCTCCACCTGTGATAAAGACTGACTTGCCGCTCAAATCATGAAACGTTGCCATTGGTTCGGTCATAGACGTGTTCCTTCCAACACCCATAGTCGATCAGGGAAGCTCCAGGGCAGGTTGATGCCATGGGCCATAAGGTAAGTGCCGCTCGCTTCCAAGGGCGCGTTCTTTAGATGAGGTGCACCGCGGGACAACCCCGGCGCGTCCTCTCGATTTATGAGATCAACGCGATAGGTGGCGTTTGGATCGAGATTTGTGAGTCGTAGGGGACGTGGCAGTGCTTGCTTTGACGTGTCTGCGAGGCCTGCGAAGACCACAAAACGATCGCCGTTTTGCGCATGTTGTTGCTCTGCGATGACCACTGGATCCGAACTATCAAGGCGCAGAATATCCGCGTGCCGCATCCAGTCACGGTTGTCTTTCCACCAACTTGTGACGTGCTTAAGCACCTCAGCTTCGCCGTCGGTCAACTCGCGCGGATCCATTTCAAAACCCATATGACGCTGAGCTGCGACCCAAGCGCGGAAGCGAATGTCATAAACCCGCCCAGACGTGTGGCACTCGCGCGGGCCAACATGGCTGCCGGTGACCGCATTCGGCAGAAACAGAGCCGCATTGTGTTGGATTTTCAGGCGCTCATGTGCGTCATTAGAATCTGAGAGCCAAACCCTCTGCGTCCGCTCCAATATGCCGAAGTCAATGCGACCTCCGCCCGACGCACAGCTTTCGATTTCCACTTCTGGAAAAGCGCTCCGCAAACGGTCGATAAGCGCGTATGCGCCTCGGGTTTGCGCGGCATCAGGATGGGGCAGTACGCGGTTGTGATCCCATTTGACGTAATCGACATCGTGATCGCGCAAAACCGCACTGATGCAGTCAAAAAGATAGGTCTGCACCTCTGGCAAAGCCATGTTCAGCACCAGCTGCTGGCGGCCGCGAATTTGATCCGCTTTACCAAGCACCCAATCAGGGTGCGCGCGGTAGGTATCAGAGTCCTCGTTGATCATCTCGGGTTCAAACCAGATACCAAAACGCATCCCGACCGATTGAACATGGTCAATCAGCGGTGTCAGGCCTTCAGGATACTTGCGTGGGTCAATCTGCCAATCCGCCAGAGACGTTGTGTCGTCGTCACGCTTGCCAAACCAACCATCATCGAGAACAAAACGTTCGGCGCCAAGGGCAGCGGCACGGTTCGCGATGTCTTTGAGTTCGTCCAAAGAATGATCAAAATAAACCGCTTCCCAGCAATTGTAGTGAACCGGCCGCGGCGCGTCTGGTTTAGACCAGGTCACCACATGATCGCGTAAATGACGTTGGAATGCGGTTGCACACCCGTTCAAACCCGTGTCCGAGAATGTCGCGAACAATGTGGCAGTTTCAAACCGAGTTTGCGCTGCACGCTCTGACGCGCTTGCATGGCCAAATTGAATTTGACGTCGCCCATCAGGCAATTCTTCAGCCACCATGCGGTGACCACCAGACCATCCGTAATGGAAAGCATAGGCTTGGCCAGAGGTGTTGGATGCACCGGAACAAGCAACAATCGCGCCGGGGAAATGTTCATGACCGGTCCGACCGGTCCGATTTTCGCGCAGGCGAAGACCGGCAGACCAAGGCGTATGGTTCATTTGAAATTCGCCAATCCAGCGCCCCGTGAAATCGATGATCTCTTCAGATTGCTGAGAGGCCGGAAAAACCGGAGCCGCGAGCCAGTCCAAATGAACCGGCTGTTCCGCTTCAATCCTAGCGCGCGCTTCAATCATGTGTGTCTGCGGATGCATGGCAAATTCCGCGACATAGCGAACTTCAGCTACTGCGTCTTTAAAATGCAGAGACAGTGCATTGGGCGATTCTTCTGCTTTAACGAACAAGAAGTTTGTCGTCAGAAGCGCTCCCGTTTCATCGCGCAGCCTCAGACCAACTTGGCCGGGAAAAGTGCGCGCTTCTTCAGGACAGATCGAAAGCTCTGGATTTGCATCCATCATGCCACCGGTCACGTCTAGAATATGCGACTTATATAGCGTTGTGAGATCCTCATTGTCCGGTAGCCGTGGGCCCCAATAGATCACCTCTGCAAGGTGATCTTTATGGGACCCTAGCACCAGCGTTTGACGAGGGTCATCAAGACGCCAGCATCGGATCATTTCACGGCTCCGAGCGTCAGGCCCGCAATGAAGTGGCGCTGCATCAGGAAGAACATGACAACCGGGGGCAAGGCCGCCAGTAGTGAAGCCGCAGATACGAGGTGCCAGTTGTTCACGAACTGGCCGTTCAGCGCACGCACGCCTGCAGTAATCGGTTTCGCACTTTCACCTTGGGTCAAAACGTTTGCCCAGAAGAAGTCGTTCCAAACAAAAGTAAAGATTAGAACCGCAAGTGCCGCAATCGCTGGGCGCATCAAAGGAATGACCACGTACCAGAAGATCTTCGGCTCAGACACGCCCTCAATCCGAGCGCTTTCGATCAGATCGAATGGAAGCGCCTTAATGAAGTTCCGCATGAACAGAGTGCAGAAGCCCGTTTGGAAAGCTGCGTGGAAGAAAACCTGGCCTTGGATCGTGTCATAGAGCCCCACCTGCACAGACATGTCGCGAACCGGCACCATTAGAATCTGGTAAGGCACGAAGTTGCCTGCCACGAACAGGAAGAACAACGGCAGCGCCCACTTGAAGCGATAGATCGCCAACGCATAACCCGCCAGACAAGCCAAGGCCACCGAGATCACCACCGATGGGATCGTGATCATAAAGGAGTTCATCAGGTACATCGCAGCCTGAGAGCGTTCAAAAACGGCGATGTAGTTCTCGACCAGCGCGAATTCAGAGGGCCAACCGAATACGTTACCGGAGTTGATATCTTCGGCGGAACGCACGGAGGTCATGAAGATGGCGACCATCGGCAAGAGCCAGATAAACAGAGCCACAGGAACAAAGGCTTGGTAGCCGGTGCGCACCGTGGCGCTTGAGTTTTCAATCGGTTTCGGGAACATCTTAGTGCGCTCCTTTTTCGTCTTGGTACATCCGCCATAGGAAATAGCTGATGTAGACAAGCATGATCAGGAAGAGGACCGTCGCGATGGCAGAGCCATAGCCGTAGCGTTCACCATATTCCGAGATCGCAGTTTCAAACATGTAGTAAGCCAGCACATTGGTAGATCCGAACGGTCCGCCCTGTGTCATGATTGCAATCATGTCAAAGGAACGCAGCGCGCCGATCACGGTGACAACGACGGCAATGAAAGTTGCTGGGCGCAGCTGTGGGAGCACCACATACCAAAGCATTTTCCAGCCTTTTGCGCCGTCTAAACGACCCGCTTCGATTTGGTCAGCAGCGACGTTGTTCAAACCCGTGAGGTAGAGGATCATGCAATAAGCAATCTGTGGCCACAAACCAGCGGCGATAATGCCATAGGTCGCGAATTCTGGGCTCGACAAAATGTCCGGCGCAGCACGGGAACACTTGAACGTCGCATTCCCCAGAATGTTGACGGTTTCCTCGCAATAAAGCGCTTTCCAGATGGTACCCACTACGCCGAAATCCGGGTTGTAAAACCAGCCAAAGATCAGACCAACAACCACTTGTGAAATCACAAATGGGAAGAAGAAGAGGGATTTATAAAGCCGCATTCCCGGCGTTTTTTGGTTCAAAAACAGCGCGATAAACAATCCTGCCGGCACCGCCAGCATGTAAAGCACCAACCAAAGGACGTTGTTTTTGAGCGAGATCCAGAACTTTGGGTCATCCCAAAGCTTCACATAGTTCTCAAACCCAACCCATGATGCGGTAGAGGTACCATCGGCACGGTACAAGCCATTCCATTCATAGAACGACAGCCAGATCGATTCAAAGATCGGCACAACCACATAGATGGCAAAGTAAAGCAATGCCGGAGCCAAAAAGAGCCAAGGGGCAATGTTCAGCTTGTTCTTAGCCAGCCAGCTGGTTTTTTGTGTCCCAGCGCGTGTTTCGGTAAAAGCCATGCGCGATCTCCCAACAAACATCGCGTGAAACAAAATACGGCGGGCGCATCAATGGACGCCCGCCGCGATGAGTTAAGGTTTACTTGTAAACCTCTTCCTGTACTTCGTCCAAACGGGTCAGAACTTCCATCATTGTGGATGTGTCCAGCATGAACTTTTGGAAGCCTTCCATACCAGCCTTCGCCATCGCCGCTGGGGCGTCACGGTCGTAGAACTGTGCAAGACCGGTTGCAGTGGAAAGAGTTGCGAAGCCCTCTTTCAGGAACTTGTCGTCGCCCACTTCCGCTTTGGAGTTGATTGGCAGCTGACCCATGGTGGAGTTCCACTTTGTCTGCACATCAGGACGTGCCACAAATGCCAGCCATTTACGCGCGTCTTCTTTGTTCTTCGCGTTGGTTGGAATAAAGAAAGCATCCGCAGGTGCTTCTTCTGCGCGTGGCAGACCCGGGGTGATTTCAGGGAACTGGAAGAAGTCGATCTGCTCGTATGTCAGACCAGCGTTCTTGTAGCCATCCACAGAGAAGTTACCCATGACATACATCGCCGCGTCACCGTTTGCGAATGGTGCAATTGCGTCCTGCCAGCTCATGGAAGCGTGATTGTCAACGAAGCCACATTCGTCGATCAGAGTCTTCCAGTTTTCCATGGTCTTCACGATACGAGGATCGGTGTACTTGATCTTACCTGCGGTCAGATCGTTGTGCACTTCGTAGCCATTTGTACGCAGGTTGATGTAGTCAAATACACCCGCTGCAGTCCAAAGGAATTTGGTGCCGATGGTGAATGGTGTCACGCCCGCTTCTTTCATCGGAGCACAAGCTGCCAACAGATCGTCCCAAGTCTTTGGCTCTTCAATTTTCAGAAGGTCAAAGATGTCAGAGCGGTAGTAAACGCCCCACTGGTAGTAAGAGTAAGGCACACCCCAGATCTCGCCATCGCGGGACATGGTTGCCTTAATCGCGGCCAGATCATCGTTAAAGCCGTTTTCGGCCCACAGATCAGTCACCGGTTCGAACAGACCCGCGTCAACGAACGGCGCCATGCGGTTGCCAGGATACCAAGAAGTCACGTCCGGTGCATCGGCGGTCAAGAAGTTGCGGATCGCGGATTTGTGCGCTTCGCGGTCGTTGTTGTTCACAATGACGTTGATGTCAGGGTTTTCAGATTTGAACTGCGCGATCGCATCTTCGAACGCTTGCTTCGGACCTGGGTTCAGGTCGTCAAAGTTGATGACAAGATCGCCTGCAAACGCAGTCGTGGTCATAGCAGCGGATGCTGCCAAAGCCGCCAGCGCGGACTTCGTCTTAAGGAACATGGTTTTCCTCCCCATATTGCTCCAATTTAAGTTCCAAATAGTGAAACTTGGTTTTAACTATTGAAAACAATGAAGCGTGCAGCTAGGGTTGTCAACACGTTTCGTCAGGCTTAACCCGATGGAACTGGGAGGAATGAAGACATGGCACAAACAGAGAAAAAGGATGGCACGGTCGGTAAGGCCTTGGAAATCCTTGATTTGGTGGCGACCGCAGGTCGGCCCATTCGGTTTTCTGACCTACTTGCGCAAAGTCCTCATCCCAAGGCGACCCTCTACCGCTTCCTGCAGACTCTGACGAATCAAGGCATGCTGAATTACGACGAGGAGCGTCAAACCTATAGCCTCGGCTTACGTTTGGTACGCTTCGCGCACGCCGCATGGGGACAGTCCTCGCTTGCACCGGTCGCAAGTCGACACCTCGACAGTCTCGCGGAAGAAACCGGTGAAACACTTCACCTCGCGCAATTCGACAATGGCCAAGTACTTTACGTCGACAAACGTAACGCAGCAAAGCCTGTGGAAATGTTTGCTGCCGCCGGCAAGGTGGGCCCGGCCTATTGCACAGGCGTTGGTAAAGCGATGATGGCCTACATGGAAGGTGAACGCCTGGAACGCGCGCTGAGCCAACAAGCTTACCTAAAATATACCGACGCCACACTTACCTCGTCGGACGCACTTCGCGCTGAATTAGAGACTATTCGCGCTGACGGTTTTTCCTATGACCGCGAAGAACATGAGCCCGGTATCATTTGTATCGCGGCCCCGATTCATTCCGGCGGCGGTCGCGTCATCGGCGCGATTTCCATCACAACCACAACAGACAGACGCTCATTGGCAGAGTTGGACGAACTGCGTCCGCGCCTGCTGAAATGTGCAACCGACATCGGGGAAGACGCCGCAGCTTGGCAGTTCCCCGCATATAATTAGGAGTATCCCCTTATGTCCGGTGTTGAACTCACCAATGTCGTAAAGAAATACGGCCAGACACAGGTTATCCACGGTGTGGATCTAAAAATCGAAGACGGGGAATTCTGCGTCTTTGTTGGCCCATCAGGCTGCGGTAAATCAACTTTGCTGCGCATGGTGGCTGGTCTCGAAGAAACCACCGGCGGGCAGATCGACATTGGTGCACGTGACGTGACACATATGGACCCTGCTGAGCGGGGTATCGCTATGGTGTTCCAGACCTATGCGCTTTACCCGCATATGACCGTCGAAGAAAACATGGGCTTCGGCTTGAAAATGAACGGCGTTCCAAAAGATGAAATCAAGCGGAAGGTGGGCGAAGCCTCTGAAATCCTGAAGCTCGATGAATACCTGACCCGCAAACCAAAGGCATTGTCCGGCGGCCAGCGTCAACGGGTAGCGATTGGCCGTGCTATCGTCCGGGGACCAGAAGTGTTCCTGTTTGACGAACCGCTTTCAAACCTCGACGCAGAATTGCGCGTGGACATGCGTGTTGAGATTGCACGTCTCCACAGCGAAATCGGCGCGACCATGATCTATGTGACACATGATCAGGTCGAAGCGATGACGCTTGCAGACAAAATCGTTGTGCTACGTGCAGGTCATATCGAACAGGTCGGCGCTCCGATGGATCTGTTCCGTGACCCCGACAACAAGTTTGTTGCTGGCTTTATCGGCTCTCCGTCCATGAACTTCTTGAACGGTGTTGTAGACGGCGGGAAAGTGCGCGTCCCTGCGCTGGATGGCGAAGTGATCGAAACAACGGTTTCACTCCCTGCCGAGGGAACCCAGGTATTGGTCGGCCTACGTCCGCAACACCTTACCGTTTCTGAAGCTGAAAGCGGCATCAAAGTCGATTTGGCAGAGCAACTAGGCGGCGTGTCCTACGAATACCTCACCGCAAGCACCGGCGAACGCATCATCGTCGAAAGCAAAGAAGAAGAAGTGCTGCCAAAAGGTTCTACGGTGAAGGTCGCTTATCAGCCTGAAAAAGTCCTATTCTTCGATGCGAAGACAGAACAACGGATCCGCTAAGATCTAACTAGACTTATTGCAAAACGGCGCCGGCACTCTGGCGCCGTTTTTTGCGTCCTGGTCAGACGCGGCGACCAAAGTGTGACACGAGCATCGATTGCGACATGAGTTACGCTGAGATTTAGCCCAGTGTTCTAGATCGCAAATTTTGGCGCCAATTCGGCTGGCAAATCAAACTCTTCCAACGCTCGCTGACGCGCCTGGCTGGACATTTTGCGCGCTGTTTTTTCAACGATTCGCTGAACTTTGTCGTCGGGATGTTTCGCCGAAAACGGGGCGAAGTACCACTTTAAGAAGACAAAACAGATGACGTCCTCAAGGGACTGAACAAGCTCATTTCGTTTGATGCCCTCTTTTCGAAGCATCTTTTCCACTTCTGCACAATCGTCGTCGCTGTACCCTGCATCAGCCATAAACCCTGACACCGTTTTGGCATGATGCGCCGCAAGGTCTTTTCGCCAAGTCAGGTAGCCCGCACGACCCTCTGGGAAATCTGTGCGCTTCAGAATCCAGCGTTCCACATGCTGCCCCCTTGCCGCCAGCTGCAAAGTTTCTGGGGCGTCAGGAAACAAGCGCGCGCATTCCTCGCTCATTCGGTGTCCATAGAGCAGAGCTTCAGGTTGGCCGTCTTCCATCCGTGGGTCTTTGGAATTAGCAGCGTCGATCGCATTGAGGACTTGTTCTAGTCGTTGGCTCATATTCATCTTCCAAGAATAGCTGTAAAATTAGCTTACGACGAACCGCGTCTTGATGACCAGCCGCCAAAGAATTTCGCTGGGAGCAAAACCAGCGTTTTCCCGCGCGCCTGCAATTGAATAACATCGTACAAAGACGTAAGTCGGAAACAGCACCAAACTTGAGGACACTATGGCAAACCATCTTTATCAGGGCGATCTACCGGACGGGCTTGATCTGGGCCCCATCGTGGCAATCGATTGTGAGACCATGGGTTTGAATCCCCATCGGGACCGGTTGTGCGTCATTCAGATGTCCGGCGGAGACGGTGATGCGCATATTGTCCAAGTAGCGAAAGGCCAGACAGAGGCACCAAATCTCTGCAAGATGCTAGAAGACCCAAATGTCTTAAAGCTGTTTCATTTCGGTCGTTTTGACATCGCTGCGATGCACAATGCGTTCGGTGCACTCACCGCACCAGTCTATTGCACTAAAATCGCTTCAAAACTGGTCCGCACCTATACGGACCGACACGGACTGAAAAACCTGCTGCAAGAACTCTTGAATGTCGACATCTCCAAACAGCAACAGATGAGCGATTGGGGCGCGACTAAGCTGACTGACGCGCAACTAGACTATGCGGCGTCAGACGTTCTGTACCTTCATCAGCTGCGTGAAAAGCTAAATGAACGCTTGGAACGTGAAGGCCGCACAGCCTTGGCGCAGTCTTGCTATGATTTCCTACCAACGCGTGCCGTGTTGGATTTGGAAGGTTGGCCGGATCAGGACATTTTTGCACACTGATGGCGCGTCGCGGGTTAACATACACTCAGACCATAAATGGTCTGAAGGTCCTGTTACCACTATTGGCGCTGGTCCTTTTGTCGACCATGTTCCTGTTCGCCCGCTCCGTCGCCCCAACCAGCACAATCCCATTCGCCAAAGTCGAACTTGAAAATCGTGCGAGCGATCAACGGATCACGACACCTTTTTTGACCGGGCAAACTACCTTTGGGGACGACATTAAAATCACTGCGAGTTCTGCAAGGCCAGATCCGCATAACCCCCAGCACTCTGAGGTGGAAAACCTCAATGCGGAAATTATCTACGCCAATGGCTCTGACGTGAACCTGACAGCGCGCGAAGGCACTGTGAATTCACGCAGAATGGAAGCTGAATTGGCTGGCGCGGTAGAGGTCATATCCTCGACGGGTTACCGCTTCCTTTCCGAAACGCTGACCTTGAATTTCAATTCTGGCACCGCCATTTCCAATACCGAAATCCACGGTGATGGACCCTTTGGCGAATTCACCGCTGGTTCAATGGAGTTGAAGGTTGATGAGGACGACGTAAACGGGCGTTTCCTTTTCACAAATGGCGTAAAGCTGATATACACGCCATAGAAACGCATGAGGCACGGTTTGTATCGACTTTTTGTTATCAGTATTGCCTTCTTGATTGGGCTTTCATCCGGCGTTTTAGCACAGGAATTCAAAGTAGATTTCGGCATTGGGGGCAATGACTCAAACGCACCAATTGAGGTGCAAGCTGACAGCCTGAGTGTTGACCAAGAAACGGGCAACGCTCGGTTTGAAGGCAGCGTCGTGATCACACAAGGCGAAATGCAGTTTACCGCATCTCTGGTCGACGTGGCCTACACCGATGGCCAAGACGGCATTTCCAAACTCACCGGATCCGGAGGCGTTAAGATTCTAAGCGGGAAAGACACCGCTCAGGCTGAAAGCGCTGTTTATGACGTCGGTACCGGCTTGATCCACATGCAAGGCAACGTTTCCTTGGCGCAAGGTCGAAACACAATCACCGCGCAGCGGATGACCGTGAATACAAATGACTCCACCGCAGAATTGCATGGACGCGTGCGGACCGTTTTGCAGCCGACTGGAAATCAATGATGGCCGCTCCTGAACTGAAAGTCACTGATGGCAGCTCGGGTCTTAAGATCGAGAATCTCCGCAAAAGCTATCGTAAACGCGTTGTCATTCGCGATGTTAGTCTCGACCTTAAGCGCGGTGAAGTGGTAGCGCTTTTGGGGCCAAACGGCAGCGGCAAAACCACCAGTTTCTACGCGATTGCAGGGCTTGTTGTTCCTGAGGGCGGTCGTGTCACCATCGACGGTGAAGATGTTACCACCCTTCCAATGTATCGCCGCGCCAAACTCGGCATCGGATACTTGCCACAAGAGATGTCCATTTTTCGTGGACTCAGTGTCGAAGACAACATTCTCGCCATTCTTGATATTTCGCAGAAAGACCGCGTGAAACGCCGCGCTCGTTTGGAAGAATTGCTCTCTGAGTTTTCCATCGAACATCTGCGTCGTGCCCCTGCGCTTGCATTGTCCGGCGGTGAACGTCGCCGTGTTGAAATCGCGCGGTGTTTGGCTGCGGATCCGAAATACCTACTTCTTGATGAACCTTTCGCAGGTGTTGATCCGATCAGCGTCGGGGATATTCGTCATTTGGTCGCCGACCTTAAAAAGCGCGGTATTGGCGTTCTCATCACCGATCATAACGTTCGCGAAACCCTTGAGATCGTAGACCGCGCTTACATCTTGCACGATGGTAAAGTTCTGATGTCCGGCAGCCCTGATGAGGTCGTCGAGAATGAAAATGTACGTCGCGTGTACCTCGGAGACGGTTTCAAAATCTCCTGAACAACCGCTGTATAAGCGGATTTTAGTGACCGTTACTATTCGTCCAATTGACTTTTGCGCTTGAGCCTGCCCCAATGGGAGCATGACGCTGGTACTTTCCAAGTTGGCGAATCTCTCGACCCCTGCCACAGGGGCGGTTGCTTTCAAAATAAACCAACTTCAGCTTTGCCAAGCCAAATCGAGCCATGGCAGCTTGGTCCTAGCGTCTTATCCCAACATTCCGAACTAGACCCTGCAAAGCTCTGATTGAGCTTAACGCTTTGGTTTTTGGTTTCGGGTATGTTCAATAACTAAGGAGATAGAATGCGCTATCAAATTTCTGGAAAACAAATCGACATCGGCAATGCACTTCAACAGCATGTTGAAGGCGAACTCGGCAGTATCATGGGCAAATATGCCGGCCGACCGACGGACGCCCAGGTCGTATTTTCCAAAAGCGCACACGAATTTGTCTGTGAAACAACCGTACATTTGTCCACCGGACTGACCGCCCAAGCCAAAGGACGCGCCACGGAAATCTATGCCGCATTCGAGAATTGCAGCGACAAAATGGAAACCCAGCTGCGCCGCTATAAGCGCCGTTTGAAGGACCATCACAAGGAACGCGAGGTCCCGGTTGAACTTTCCGGCGCTTCCTCTTATATCCTCGCCACCGACAACGCCTCGGAAGAGATAGAGCCGGAAAGCCTGCAACCTGTGATTGTTGCAGAGATGGAAACTCAAATTCCATCACTTTCGGTTGGTGAGGCGGTCATGCAGATGGAAATTGCCGGGGCACCTGTGTTAGTGTTCCGTAACGAGGGAAAAGACGGGCTTAACGTGGTCTACCGCCGTGATGACGGCAACATTGGTTGGATCGACCCGCAATAAGGGACCAGGATTTCCCGGTCCGGAGATACAGGCGAAATGGACCTATCTACGATCTTACGCCCTGAGGCGGTCAAAGTGATTTCGGCCACCTCAAGCAAAAAGCGTTTGCTGCAAGAGTTTGGTGACCTTGCAGCAGGCCTTTATGGGCTTAAAGCGAACCGTGTTGTGACTGCGCTGCAGGAACGTGAGGGCCTTGGCCCAACCGGCGTGGGCAACGGCGTTGCCCTTCCTCACGCACGTTTGGAAGGCATTGATACCGTGCGCGGTGCCTTTATCATGTTGGAAAAGCCTGTTGATTTCAATTCAGTAGACCGTCAACCAGTTGACTTGGCGTTTGCCCTTTTTGCGCCTCATGACGCGGGTGTTGACCACCTGAAAGCGCTGGCAAACGTATCGAGGTTGCTTCGTGAGAGCAGCATCTGTGCGAAACTCCGGGCCAACCCAGTGGCGTCCACGCTGTACACTATTCTGACTGAATCAGACGCGATGCAGGCGGCCTAAGCTGCCTGCTCATTTCCAAGCGGCAAAGCCAAAAACGGTGTAGTCGCGCTGATAAACATCCTGGCACATCGCTTCGATTTCCGCGTCGTAAATGTCGGCGATATCAAACGGTTTTTCAGGCGTTTCTTCCTCAAATTCGGGCACGTTTTCTGCGCCAACGATAGCTGCCAATTCAGGCAACCCACCCCGTAATTCATCCTCTCGGAACACGCGATCAGGCATCACATGGTTTGCAAAGCCTGCAATGATATTGGCCTGAGACGCCCAATGAGCGTCCTGTCGAATCGCTGTCTGACCAGCCAAATTCGCTTTGACGAACGTAAGGTATTGCTTGAAGGCGATTCGGTGTTCATCCACGCCGTAGACCTCGTCTGGCATTGTCTCAGGGATGGGCAATGCAAATCGGTTACGCAACGTCCGTCGAATTTTTGAGAAACTTCCCGGCCCTGTGGACAAGATCGTCTTGCAAAAACTCGAATGCGCCCGCGCCACTGGATGGCGCAATACGCAGAACGCCCGATTGGGCACAAACCGGCGTTTCCATTGCCGGAGCTGTTTTTGGTTCATATTGCGCTGCAATCCGTCCGGCCCCTCGCCATCAGTCGCGCCAAGCCAATCCACCACAGAATCCGCAGGCCCGCCAGGAATTGGCATAAACATCAACCCAACTTGATAACCGGCAATATAGGTTGGCACCATTGCCCCCCGGCGGGGTTCAAAATTTGGCGTCCTCGCCAAATTGAACTGATCCAACTCTTTCAAAGCCGTAGAAATATCGTCGAAATTCTCAACTTTCTCGGAAATATGGCTGGGGTTCTGACGTTTGAGCTTTCCATCAAGCGCTTCAAGTCGCGCTTCCAGACCCAAAAACCGCGCGAGTCCATTCATGATCTCAATGTCTTGAAGATCCTCATAGGCCACGTAAAACGCGGTCTGCCCGCTCTTTTGCAACCCATTCATCAGCTCGATCTGAAAGGCTTGAAGCCGCGCTACGTGCTTTGCAAACTCCTGGCCATCGAAAGTAACCTTGCTGTCACGGCGCTTTCGAACATCCGTCAGCTTCCACTGCCCCGTTGCTTGCGCGATCTTCCAGCTCACAAAGCTGTCCATAGGGTTGCGGGTTAAGACGATCTTGGCGCAACGAGGATCTTCTATGATGGTTTCCAAAACCCGTGGATCATGATCATTGAAAAACCGGAAGCCAGAGATCGAGGTTTCGTCATTTTTGATCGCTTCCAACAAAGACATTGGATCCGCGTCACGCTGGCTCATTGCTATGCCAAGGATCTCGGTCTTATTCGGATACCCGATGAAATGAGGGTTGAACGCCTCCCCGTGGCAGTTGACAGATTCAAACGCGTTCAAGTTTGCTTCTAAAAAGTTCGAACCCGTGCGCATTTCTGCGAAAACCACGAAATAATCAAATCGGTCAGTCATTTAGCTTATTGCACCAGATAGGGTCGTCGAGGGGGAGTGTTTTCAACTGGATCCGCCGAACCCACGGGGAAATCACCCATAAGATAGGGATGCATGCCCTGGTTCTTCAGGTTTTGCAGGAATTGCCCAAAGCCCGTCAGATCGGTCATTCGCGGAGCCTCTGCCAAGCGGTGTGGCGCTTGTTTGCCGATTTCGTCGATGATGCTTTGCAACGGTTCCATCGGGGCCTCAACAAACTCCGCCATCGTCCAAATCCGCACACGTGCTTTAGCCCAAGGAGAGCGCAGCACATCTAGGAAATCCGATTCAATCTTTTGCAACCGCGCCGCCTGTTTGCGCAGCTTTGAGAAGCTATGATTGGATTTAAAAAGTGGCACCGCCCAAGCGCCAGAAATCACTGATATTTGCGCGTTTGGATCCTTGGCCATCAACCAATTGTTCGCCTGCGAGTCGCGCGGCCCATATTGGAAGCACTGCCGCTCTCCGCGTGTGTTCCAAATTAGGTTCGTCAAAAACGCTTGCGAATTATAATCGCGCAGCTTTGCATTGTCCGTCAGGACGCCATTGAGAACAGATTCTCTGCCCGCAAACTCAACGCGATCTGGCGCGAACAAGTGTCCATGAACACGACAGCCTGATGCTTTTCCGAGCCAGCTTTCGAAGTCCTCAAACAGCTCCGTAAATCCTTGGAACACCGAGTAGCGCGACGAGGTAACCCCATTTTCCCAGTGCTGATCCAGAAAACGTGATTGCATATAAAGACCCGCGCGGCCAATGGTGCGACGCTCGACTGCCTTGGCAAAAATCCGGTCGATTTTCGCAGGGTTCGGTTCCACCTGCCGGTTGTTATCCGGAGCGGCATTCAGAAACGCATCGTAAAGTCGGTTCGCGTTCGGCCAGATTTTGCGAGCGACAAAGCAATCAGAGCGCCTCAGTAGCTGCAAATGGTCGTCGTAGAAATTGTGCGGTTTACCCTGGTGATCAAACTTTGAAAGCGTCAGCGACCGGCTTTCGATATCAGTCGAATGAAGCCGTGCAAGAGACTGAAAATAGCTTTCGTCTGGGATCCAAACCCGCTTGAAATACCGGTCATAATGATCGCGATCAGGGTCTTCTAAGATTGCCGACAAGGTCTGACGTGTCAGGCACCACCATTGCGATCCCATATGAGGAACGAGCCCGCTCGGGATACGACGCTTAAACTTCACGCGGCGCTGTAGATCTACATACCGATCAAATAAAAACCTCTGACGCTTCCAAGAGAACGGGAAGCGCAGCGTGAAGCGTTCGGAGTCCAATCCACCGACGGTCCAGGGCACATCCGCAGTTGTGGCGGACTCGATAAAGTCGACTTGTGGGCGCGCATCCAAATACGCAATCAACTCGCTCACCGGCCTTAGCGGAAGGCAAGAGCCCGAAGAAAGGTACACGTGCCGAACATCTGGGAATTCTTTCAACATCTGCTCAGAAGCCGATTGCGAAGCGGCCACGAGCCCCCACATGCCCCACTCGCATTTATGGCGCTTGCTGAACCGCACATTTGGATTGTCGGCAAACCCCGCCTGAAAGCTGCGGAACGTTTTTCGGTCCACATTCGCGTCCACATGGATCACCACTGGGCAACCAGCATCTAGCCAATGATTGGCCACCTGTGTTGCTCGGTGCAGCGCGGAATGCACCAACATGATGACCCCGACGCTCATGCCCAGTTTCCTTTTGACATGAGGCCCAGAATCTCAAGCTGGCGCCAGTTGATGTATTTCTCAGACCACTTGCACCATAGGTTCGGATTGTCCTTAAGCGTCTGTAAATAGGCAGCATATTCGATGCTGCCGCGATAATGCTGCTTACGCAGGGACTCTTCGCCTGCTTTGTGGGCAAACGTGTCCAAGAACTTGGTGTGCAGCAAGATGCCACTGGCCTTCTCACCACCCCATTCTTCATAAACCCGGTTCAAACCGCGCGGTAAAAGAGCATGAGTGGAGCTGACATAGGCGTAGTGCTTGTCCCATTTCACCAGAGGGGTTTTGTTCAAAGCCGGAGCGAGCTTTGGCTCCTCAGGAAAAAACGCCCGAGCGCGCGGGCCGCCTTGAATCCAGAGATTCCCATACTCAGGATTCTTAGAAATCATATAGTTTCCCGCATCAAACCAATTGGCGATCTCAAGCGGGTTCTGCCCTTCTTGGTAGGGGAACTCGTCCAATCGACCTTTTGGATACATATCCAGCAACATCGCCGAAAAACTGCGTATGGACGAATTGTCGAGCCAATCTGTCAATGCATTGATGGGACGGCTGTCACAGAACGGATAGATAAAGAACTCATCCGGATCCACCACGAGCGTCCAGTGCCCATGTGCATAGCGCCGCTTCAACGCATTCATCCAATCAATGCCAAAGCGGGCGGATTTATAGCTGGAATCCGTGTACCAAACAGACACATCCGATTGACCGGCCACGTGATCCATGAAGCCATCTGAGCTGCCATTATCCACGAATAGGAAATGGTTAATGCCTAGATTGCGGTAATACTGCATGAAATACGGCATGCGGATCGCTTCATTGCGCACCGTAGACACAAGCAAAATGTCGCCTTCACGTATATTGCCAGTGTGGTCTTGCTTGATACGAAGTTGTTGGGATTTGCGCACAGCCCGAATAAGGCGCTGCTTACGGCGCAACCGCATTCGATAGGAATCCCAAAGTCCCACTAAATTATCCGCTCTTTACCGCCGCGCAGGCCTTGTGGCCCGTTCTACTGCATTTGAGATGCAGTATGTCATGTTTTTCTTATAAGAATCAATGAATTTAGATTGGCTTAGCGCGAGCCATGAGCTGCCGAGACTTTTATTAAAACCGCGCGCTTTACGACGCCACACCTTTAAGATGCGAGCCAGTCTTTCTTAGAAATCAATCCAAGTCGTGCAAGCTGCGCTGACCCTTCATAGGGTTTTGAATGTTCGTTCCAAAGCACCGGCTTATTTTCAATAGCCTGGTAATAGGGATCAAATAAAGTCGGATCATGGAAATGTTGCTGTCGCTGTCTTTCGGTTTCCGATTTGGAAACAATCTCCGGTAGAAACTTGGTATGCAACAAAGCACCTGACGGCGTCTTTCCGCCAGGGCCATCATACAGCGTGTTTAGGTTTGGCGGCAAAAGCGAGTGACAGGAATTCACCCATGCAAAGCGACGGTTCCATTTGATAAGTGGAATCTTGTTTAGCGTCGGGGACTGCTCCGGCTTTTCTTCAAAAAACACCCGCTCGCGCATACCGCCTTGCAGCCAGAGGTTGCCTTTCGGCATCTGCCAAACCTGTCGATAAGGTCCATCATCGAAATGCGTAAGCACCTCTCGCGGATCTTGACCAGCCGTATATTCCTGCTCGCCCAATGCGCCTTTCGGATAAAGATCGAGCATCATCGCCCCAAAAGCCATGTGGCCTTTGTCTTCAAGGGTTTGAGTGAGGCCGTTGAGGTCTGATATGTCATCCCCGTCATAGACCAGCAGCTCATCCGCATCAGCCATCAAGCACCAACGGTTATGACCATAGCGGATCATGAGCCAATTCAACCAATTCAGCCCAAAGCGCGCGTCACGGTAGCTGGCACTCGTTTGCCACACGGCGCAGTCAGGTTGTTCGAGCAAGAACTCCAGACTTCCGTCGTCACTCCCGTTGTCGACAATAAAGAACTGAGAAACACCCGCTTTTCGGTAGAAATCCAAGAAAAAGGGAAGCCGGGTCGCCTCGTTGCGCACAACCGAAAAGACCAACACACCGTGTTCAGGCACACCTTGAAAAGCAAGGCGTTTGAGCGAATGACGAGAGCGAAAGGAACGCCAAAGATACCGGCGACGCTTTAGCCTTAGCTTGTATCTTTGCCATAGGGAAATGGAAGGCTGCATCGCTCGTGGTGGTCCCGCTCTTGCGAGCTTTGAGCGCTCGCGGTTTAGACCAAACCTTAAACACAAAACGCGCGAGAATCGATCAATTCTCGCGCGCCAAAAAATCACGGACCTGTCGAAAACTCAGATCAGGCTTCTTTCAACTCAACGCTTGGGGCGTAGGCGATGAAGAATGGGTTGGCGAAATCTTCTTTGCCGTAGATCAGCGGTGTGTGGTCATCAAAGCGAACCACCTGACCACCTGCGCCTAATAGAACGGCGTGACCAGCGGCAGTGTCCCATTCCATTGTGCGACCCACGCGCGGGTAAATGTCCGCTTCGCCAGTTGCGACCAAACAGAACTTCAAAGAGGACCCAGCGCTTTTGCTGTCTTTTACACTGTATTTGTTGATGTAATCATCGGTCGCCTGATCGCGGTGCGATTTTGAAGCAACGATCATCAAAGCGCTGTTGTCCGCATCGGATACATTGATTTCAGTCAGGGCACCCACCTGCTCCAGATCAAACGCACCGGTTTCTTCAACCGCTTGACCGTCTGCTTGGGTGAAAAACATCCGCTCGCGCGCTGGGGCGTAAACCACACCACGCTGAGGCACACCTTTTTCCACATAAGCAATGTTCACCGTGAAGTCCCCGCGACGGTGAATGAACTCTTTTGTACCGTCCAGAGGATCAACGATCAGGAATGTGTCGCCTTTCGCCTTGTGGCTATCTGCTTGCTCCTCAGTCACCAGCATCACATCCGGGAATTCGGCGCGAAGACCGGCGCTGATCAAAGCGTCAGCCGCCTCATCTGCTGCCGTGACAGGGCTGTCATCAGACTTAGACTTCACCTCGAAATCATCGGATTGATAGATTTCCATGATCTTTGCACCGGCTTCAATCGCAAGGCGGCGCATAACAGGGACAAGTGCATCGTAATTCAAGGGAAGCTCCCATTTAGGCATTTGTTGTAAATTAACGTCGAGGCTCTTATGCTGCCCTCAACGCGGAACAGCAAGAATTCCGTCAACCAAATTGGGTAAATCTAGCAGGACGCCGAATGTTTGAACAATCCGGCCCTAAGACGACGTTGCAATCGGCGCTCACAATTTGTGAGCTCGTCTACCATTCCATTGTGCGAACGGTACGAAAAACCCACGGCAATGCCGTTATGTCGATCTTGATGAACATGATGCAGACCGCGATTTTTATCATGGTCTTCTTTGTCATGTTCTCAATCTTGGGCCTGCGCGGAGCAGCAATTCGCGGCGACTTCTTGCTTTACATCATGACGGGCATTTTCAACTTCATGACTCACACCAAAACCATGGGTGCGGTCGTGGGTGCGGAAGGACCTTCGTCACCGATGATGAAACACGCCCCCATGAACACAGCGATCGCGATCCTCGCCGCTGCGCTGGGAACCCTCTACATTCAGATGCTGTCGCTGATCGCGATCCTGTTTATTTACTACGTTGCCGTGACGCCATTTGTGATCGATGACCCTATGGGCTGTTTGGGTATGATCTTGTTGTCCTGGTTCACCGGTGCCGGCGTTGGCTTGTTGCTCCTTGCAATCAAGCCTTGGTATCCGACCTTTGTCAGCATCGCGAACACCATTTATGCACGCGCCAATATGATTGCATCCGGCAAGATGTTCGTCGCCAACTCTCTTCCAAGCTTCATGCTGGCGATGTTTGACTGGAACCCGCTTTTCCACACCATCGACCAAGCGCGAGGCTATGCTTTCATCAATTACGTGCCGCGCAACTCCAGTGTCGAATATCCGCTTTACGTCGGTCTCGTGCTCCTGATGATCGGCCTAATGGGTGAGTTCTATACCCGACGTCAGGCATCGCTGAGCTGGGGATCAAAACGATGATCCGCTGGCTTTTTGCATTGCTGCTTACGCCCAGCGTTGTGCTTGCCGATTGGCATGACCAAGACCGGTTCCCACTGCTTGGCAGCGTGGTGAATGTGGCGAGCGACGATACGCTTAACATTCGGATTGAGTCGGATCACACGTCAGAAATCCTTGGAACCATCGCGCACAATGCAGAAAACATTGAAATTGTCGCGACAGATGAAAGCGACACGTGGGGGCTGGTGAACAGCGGCGAGGGCAGTGGATGGGTGCGATTGAGCTACATAACCATGCCTGAACAACCGAAATGGCATGAGTTCAAAACCCCGATGACCTGTTTTGGCACCGAGCCGTTCTGGGATTTCAGGCTCAATATCGGTGCCAGCCAGGCAATTTATACGGATTATGACTCCCAAGATCACCCTTACGCGGTAGATTGGATGTCTGACATTGCCGCGCGTCCGATCAGCTCGATTGGGCTCGGCTCAGGCAGCGCATCCGAAGGCTTCTCGGCCCTGATCGAAAACCAGATGTGTCATGATGGCATGTCCGACCGCGAGAACGCGTTGCGCATTCGGCTCTTTATTCACGACAACGGCGAAAGCTACGGGCTCGACGGCTGTTGTGGGCTGTCGCCCTGATCGACAACGCGCAGGGTCAAATTGATCCGGCCACCTTTTGGCAAGAGCGATGAACTTTGAAAGCGAATGCGGTCTATTCCGTGGTAGCTCAAACGCGCGTCTCCGCCCATCACCACCACGTCACCCGAAGTCAGCCAAACGGACTCCGTTGACCCGCCCCGCTCTGGGTTACCCATTCGAAAGAGCGCGTCATCTCCTAAAGACACTGACACCACAGGCCAACTGAAATCACCTTCATCCTTGTCCTGATGCATCCCCATCCGCGCGCCTTCGCCATAGAAATTCATCAAGCAACTGTCGGGCATCCGCTCTTTTGACGCGACTCCCCGCCAAATTTCTAGGATCTGTTCCGGAATTTCAGGCCAACCCTGCCCCTTTGGGTGTGCTGCTTGATACCGGTAGCCCGACCGATCCGTGACCCATCCCAAACGCCCAGCAGAGGTCATACGAACGGACATAGTTCTGCCGCTCGGAGTCATTGGTGAAAAGAACGGCGCGTCCTGTGCCACTTGCCGAGCTTGCGCCACCAGTTCGTCTTGTGCGGCACGATCCAGAAACCCTTTGTAAACCTGGAATCCGCGAATGTTCAGGGGCGGAAGTAGGGTCAATTGGCGATCATCCTGTGTCAGAGCGGCAAAAGGCGCAAAAATTGGACAAAGCAGCGCAATGAGACGCTTGCAGCAGCTTTTCTGGCTCCCTATATACCCTCCGAAGCGTAGTGGCCAAAGGCCATTGCCAATAGAATCGGGCGAGATGCCAAAACGGGTCTCGTCTCGTAAATATCGCCTTAAGTGAGAAGGGATCTAAAATGGGTAAAGTTATTGGTATCGACCTCGGTACAACAAACTCCTGCGTTGCCATCATGGATGGCTCTCAAGCACGTGTAATCGAAAACGCGGAAGGTGCGCGCACCACACCGTCCATCGTTGCATTCACAGATGACGAGCGCCTTGTTGGCCAGCCGGCAAAACGCCAGGCCGTCACAAACCCAGAAAACACCGTTTTCGGTGTAAAGCGTCTGATCGGTCGTCGGTTTGACGACGCAGCTGTTGAAAAAGACAAAAAGATGGTGCCATTCGCCATCGTGAACGGCGGCAACGGCGACGCATGGGTGGAAGCGAAGGGTGAGAAATACTCCCCATCCCAAATCTCTGCCTTCACCCTGGGCAAAATGAAAGAAACCGCTGAGTCCTACCTCGGCGAAGAAGTGACCCAAGCGGTGATCACTGTTCCAGCATACTTCAACGACGCACAGCGTCAGGCGACCAAAGACGCGGGTAAGATCGCGGGTCTTGAAGTTCTGCGCATCATCAACGAACCAACCGCCGCGGCGCTGGCTTACGGTCTGGACAAAGAAGACACCCAAACCATCGCGGTTTATGACCTCGGCGGCGGTACCTTCGACGTAACCATTCTGGAAATCGACGACGGCCTCTTCGAAGTAAAATCCACCAACGGTGACACGTTCCTGGGTGGTGAAGACTTCGACATGCGCATCGTGAACTACCTCGCGGATGAGTTCAAAAAAGAGCACGGTGTTGACTTGTCCAAAGACAAGATGGCCCTGCAGCGTCTGAAAGAAGCGGCAGAAAAAGCGAAGATCGAACTGTCTTCCGCGTCCCAAACAGAGATCAACCAACCGTTTATCTCCATGGGCGCAGACGGCGCGCCTTTGCACATGGTTATGAAACTGACCCGTGCGAAGCTGGAATCTCTGGTGTCTGACCTGATCAAGAACTCTCTGAAGCCTTGTGCTGCGGCGCTGAAAGATGCGGGCCTGTCCGCGTCTGACATCGACGAAGTGGTTCTGGTGGGCGGCCAAACCCGTATGCCTAAAGTGATCGAAGAAGTGACCAAATTCTTCGGCAAAGAGCCGCATAAGGGTGTGAACCCTGATGAGGTTGTGGCCATGGGTGCTGCGATCCAAGCCGGTGTTCTGCAAGGCGACGTTAAAGACGTTGTTCTGCTGGACGTGACCCCGTTGTCCCTGGGTATCGAAACTTTGGGCGGCGTGTTCACGCGCTTGATCGACCGCAACACAACCATCCCAACCAAGAAGTCTCAGACTTTCTCCACTGCGGAAGACAACCAGAACGCCGTAACCCTGCGCGTGTTCCAAGGTGAGCGTGAGATGGCTGCGGACAACAAGATCCTTGGTCAGTTCAACCTGGAAGACATTCCACCGGCGCCACGCGGCATGCCGCAAATCGAAGTGACCTTCGACATCGACGCCAACGGCATCGTGTCTGTCGGCGCGAAAGACAAAGGCACCGGCAAAGAACAGTCCATCACCATCCAAGCGTCCGGCGGTCTGTCTGACGCGGACATCGAAGCAATGGTTCAAGACGCGGAAGCAAATGCCGAAGCGGATAAAGAGCGCAAAGAGCTGGTGGAAGCACGCAACCAAGCGGAAAGCCTCATCCATTCGACTGAGAAGTCCATGGAAGAGCACGCTGACAAGGTTGACCCAACCACGATTGAGGCGATTGAACTGGCCATTGCCGCGCTGAAAGACGACCTGGATGACGAGAAAGTCACCGCAGACAAGCTGCGCGCAGGCGTTCAGAACGTCACTGAGGCGGCCATGAAGCTGGGTGAAGCGATCTACAAAGCGCAAGCGGAAGACGCGGAAGCGCCTGAAGCAGCGGACGCTGGTCCAGTGGATGACGACATCGTCGACGCTGACTTCGAAGATCTGGACGGCGACAAGCGCTAAGCGCGCGGTCGGACCCTGATTTATGGGCCGGTCCTACCCTGGATCGGCCCTTATCATTCCGGCTTGAAGGAGTAGTAATCCATGGCAAAACGCGACTACTACGACGTGCTGGGCGTGGCCAAAGGGGCCTCTGCGGACGAAATCAAAAAAGGCTATCGCAAGAAAGCCAAAGAGTTTCACCCAGACCGCAACGCGGATAACCCAGACGCCGAAGCAAAGTTCAAAGAAGCCAATGAAGCTTACGAAGTCCTAAAGGACGGCGACAAGAAGGCCGCGTACGACCAATATGGTCATGCAGCGTTTGAAGGCGGCATGGGCGGTGGCGGCGGACGCGGTCACCCCGGTGGTGACTTCTCTTCTGCCTTCTCTGATGTGTTTGACGACCTGTTTGGTGACTTCATGGGCGGCGGTGGCGGCCGCGGTGGTCGACAGCGCGCAACCCGTGGCTCTGACTTGCGCTACAATTTGCGTGTGTCGTTGGAAGAAGCCTACTCGGGCCTTCAGAAGACCATCCAGGTGCCAACATCTGTAAGCTGTGGTGAATGTAACGGCACGGGTGCGGATGGCGGCGCAGAGCCAACCACATGTCCAACCTGTTCCGGTCTGGGCAAGGTTCGCGCACAGCAAGGGTTCTTCACGGTTGAACGCACCTGCCCGACCTGTTCGGGTACCGGTCAGATCATCCAGAACCCATGTAAATCCTGTGGCGGCGTTGGCCGGATCGAAAAAGATCGCTCTTTGGCAGTGAACATCCCAGCGGGTGTTGAAACTGGCACGCGCATTCGTCTGGCCGGCGAAGGCGAAGCAGGTCTGCGCGGCGGTCCCGCGGGGGATCTTTACATCTTTATCGATGTGGCACAGCACAAGATCTTTGAACGCGAAAGCACGAACCTCTTCTGCCGCGTACCGGTCTCTATGACCGCGGCCGCGCTGGGAGGCGACATCGAAGTGCCGACCATCGACGGTGGCCGCAGCCGGGTGAAAATCCCAGCGGGCAGCCAATCTGGCCGTCAGATGCGCTTGCGTTCCAAAGGGATGCCGGCACTTCGCGGAGCTGGTCAGGGCGACATGTTCATTGAGCTGGCGGTGGAAACCCCAGTCAATCTGACAAGCCGCCAGAAGGAACTGCTGAAAGAGTTCAACGAACTCTCTGAGGATAACAGCCCGGAAAGCAGCAGCTTCTTTAAGTCTGTGAAAGGATTCTGGGACTCAATGAAGTCCTAAGCGAACAATCAAAGTAAAGGCGCGGCACACACCGCGCCTTTTTCTTAGACCCTTTCGTTTTTACCGAATCCTAACCAAAGCATCCGAGCCTTGGGTCATGGATCAGAGAAACGTTTTTCGCGACCAATCCCTCCCCTTGATGCACGGCGTGCAACCGGTGCCCGGTAAGGCGCGCCTGCCGTCATATATCCGCGACCACCGCAAACGATTGCGTGATCGCTTCATGCGCGGTGGTGCCGGTGCAGTGCCGGACTACGAGCTGCTGGAATTGGTTCTGTTTCGCGCCATCCCGCGACGAGACGTGAAACCAATAGCCCGCCGTCTTTTGGATCGGTTTGGAAGCTTCAACGGTGTGATCTCTGCCTCCATCCCCCGGCTAAAAGAATGCCATGACGTGGGTGACGCGATAGTGTGTGAGCTCAAAATCGTAGAAGCTTCCGCGCAGCGGCTCGCTCAATCCAAGGTCTTGCGTCGCCCGGTTCTAAGCTCTTGGGACGCGTTGTTGGATTACTGCCAGACAAGCATGGCGCATCTGGAAACGGAACAATTCCGCATCCTGTTCTTGGACACAAAGAACACGCTGATCGCAGATGAGGCCCAAGCGCGCGGCACAGTGGACCACGTTCCAGTCTATCCCCGCGAAGTCATCAAACGCGCGCTCGAGCTTAACGCCAGCGCCTTGATCATGGTTCATAACCACCCTTCAGGTGACCCAACGCCCTCGCAAGCAGATGTTGAAATGACGCGAGAAATCCAAAAAGCAGCATCGGTGATGTCGATCACCCTGCACGACCATCTGGTCATCGGGCAATCGCGTCACTTCAGTTTCCGATCCAATGATCTACTTTAGCCAGACTTCAACACGACGGTTCACTTGACGGCCCCATGCGCTTTCATCACAGGCCATGGGCAGCGCCTCACCAAATCCTTCCACGGCAATGTTCAGCCCATCTCGGTTAACGGCTTCAGCGGCTTCTAACACCGCATCCCGCACCGCCTGCGCCCGACGTAATGCGATGGTTCGATTGGCATCTGTGGATCCTTCGCCGTCGCTAAATCCCACAAAGACAAGCTCGCGCCCATCATAGGTGCCCAGCTCCAAAGAGCGTGCCAGTTGCTGCGCATTGGATTGCGACTGCGCATCGAGCGCTGAGACACCAGGCCTGAACCGGAACGTCGTTGTCAGCCGCTGATGGTTGCCTAGCCGGTCCACAATCGCCTGCAAGTCTTCAAGCGGGACCGTTTTTTCAGCCAAGGAAATGGCATTCACAAACCGCTCCCCTTGCAATGCGATAGACACTTCTTCCGGCGACTGATCGACGAAGCCTGCACGGCGAATGACGATTTGTGCGGCTGGTCCCCTCGTATAGGTCAGAAAATCCCGCGCGATTTTCGGCAGACGCCGTGCAGGCAAATAAAGGAACATTGGTGTGGTCAGAGGGTAGTCTTCCATCTTGATCCCGCGCCGCGTTGCGTGCACCGCAAAGCCACAGCCGCCAGAAAGCGGAATACGCAGCGCTGCCCCCGAGCTGGCATAGGTGGCAATGCCAATCGCAAATGGATCACGCTGCACGGCGCTGACCAATGCTGCCATCTGGTCGTGGTACTCGGCGGTGTCCGCAAGCTTGCCACCAGCCGGTTTGAGCAAGCGGTCCTCGATCGCCTGCAATAGTCCCGATTCTTGCTGAGGCACATGCAAAGTGATCGGCGCATCTGGCCCGCCAAGCGCTTGCCAATTGTCGATCTGACCCGTGAACACCCGCGCCAATTCAGCGGCTGTGATCCGGGACACCGGATTGCCAGGTGCCACGACCGGCACCAGCGCGTTCAGCGCGAGCACGCGGCTGCGGTTCTTACTGCGCATATTGCCCAGCCCTGCCTCATAGGCACGGCGGGATTCATCTTCGCGAATTTCTCGCAAAGACATCGCGATATCCGCCTCATCAGCAAGCAGATCGGCGAACCCTTCATCGGTCGTAGAGGCTTTGAAGGAAAAACGCGCCTGATCTGCGCCGGTATCGGGGTCTTTCAGCACATAAGTGAAATGTGTGGTGTCTGTCACATCGCGCGCAACCGTGTAACCGTTGCGCAAAGCAAATCCATCTAACAACGCAGGCATCAAGATATCCGCCATACCCGCCGCGCCAGAAATGGTCACATCAGCCACGAAGTCGGTCAAGCTTGGGCAGGCAGGGCCGTCACAATTCACACCGGACCCATCAACGGTAAGCTCGCCATAAAGCGTTTCAACGCGATAGAATTCGCCGTCGAAGCCGAGCAAAGTTCCAGAGATCTCTACAGCTCCGTCAGGCGACGTCAGGGTGATGTCCTGCGCCGAAGTTGAGGTTCCCAAAAAGGAAAGTGCGGCGATGATCGCCGCACGCAAAATTGTCATAATGGGACCCTGCGCTGCGCTTAGTTATTGCGCGCGATTGTCAGGTCTTCGAGCAAGTTTTTCAACACCAGAAAATCACCAGTGGCCCCACAATCGGGCATCACAAGATCAAAGCTGTTGGTCAATTTGTCGCCGCCGCCGTTCACTTGCAGGGTTTCTGCAGCAATTGGGCGGTTACAGTTCGCACCATTCACCTCTGCCTCGACAGTCAACAGCACTTGGCCGTCTTGCGAAGGGTTGGATTTCGGGAATGTATAGACGTCAGCCATGCGCGAAATTTCGCTCTCGCCTGCACCCATACGCATCATAAATCCGCCGTTGCCACCGATCACTGCGGTCAAGTCACGAGGATTGCCAAACCAAACGTGACCCTCTTCGCCGTAGTCGGCATCAAATTCTAACGCATGGATTTGAAGACCGGTTTCGCCCAGCCATTGCAGCGCGACGCGGTCATAGAAAACAACTGCCGGCACTTCGGTGCGCGCTTTGCGTTCGTCACCGTTGGGGAACGTCACATTGAAAGATGCAAATTCGTCAAACGCAGGTACCGTAATATCCAGACGGCCCGCGTCATCCAAGACTTCATGGAATTTCAGACCCGCATGGGAAATTGAGATACGCGCATTCGGCATGCAGCTTGCTTCAATGGTTAGATCCACAAGCGCCGCGATCGTCGGTTCAGCGCTCAAGCTCATATCGCAGCCTAGAATCGGCGTAGGCTCTTCCAAAGGCATTTTTGCGATCGGAGCATCAGTGCTCAGCGAGACGGTGATGGGCCGCGTCGGGAAAGATGCCTCTGGCTCTGACGGAACCTTGGGCAAAGCATGAGCGGATAAACCAACAGATGAGGCGATTTGAACCGAGGCTTCAGTTGGCACCTCAAGCTTTTTAACCTTTTCTGGCTGCACCGCCGATGCCTGTGTCGGCGTACCGCTTTGCAAAAAGAAACCGATGGCCGCCGCAGTGACCGTCGTGCCAGCGATCAACGCCAGCTTTCCAGAACGTCCTGATAGTTTGATGGGAATCATCTCGCTCCCTCCTACTCGCAATAACTCATCTTGCAAGGTGGGCAGCAAAAAGGGCGCCGGTGTGGCACCCTTTTGAAGAATATCAGACGATTTCTGGCCGCTTTAGGCCAGTTTGCCGTGGCAGTGTTTGAACTTCTTACCAGATCCACACGGACAAGGATCATTACGACCCGGATTTCCCCAAGTGCTCGGGTCGTCTTCTTTGAAACCTTCAACAAGTGGCTTGCGATTAGCCTTTTCCGCAGCTTCCGCCTGGGCCTGAACTGCCGCTGCCTGCTGTGCCTGAACTTGCGCAATCATCGCGCGCTGTTCTTCTTCCGTCAGCGGACGAATTTGGCTGAGGTTGCGCGTAACATCTGTGCGCAGGCCATCCAGCATGCTTTCAAAAAGTTGGAAGGACTCGCTCTTATATTCATTCAACGGATCACGCTGCGCATAACCACGGAAACCAACCACAGAGCGCAGGTGTTCAAGCGTCAGCAGGTGTTCGCGCCATTTGCGGTCGATGATCTGCAGAAGCAATTGCTTTTCGATGCCACGCAGTTGCTCTGGACCGAACTGAGCCGCTTTCTGCGCCATATGTTCGTCAGCTGCCTTCTCAAGGCGCTCAATGATGTCTTCATCATCCACACCCTCTTCCTGCGCCCAATCGGCAACTGGCACATCAATGCCAAGCTGCTCAACGACAGCGCCTTGCAGGCCCTCAGTGTTCCACTGATCCGCATAGGTTTTCGGCGGCATATATTCGTCTACCAGATCACCAATCACCTCATGACGCATGTCTTTGATGATCTCTGACAGGTCCTGGGCTTCCATGATCTCGCGACGTTGAGAGAAGATCACCTTCCGCTGATCGTTCATCACGTCGTCGAATTTCAGCAACTGCTTCCGAATATCGAAGTTGCGGCCTTCAACTTTCGCCTGCGCGCGCTCGAGCGACTTGTTGACCCAAGGGTGCACAATTGCTTCGCCTTCTTTCATGCCCAGCGTGGACAGAACTTTGTCCAGACGGTCAGAGCCAAAGATGCGCATCAAATCATCTTCCAAAGACAGGAAGAACGCAGAACGCCCCGGGTCACCCTGACGGCCCGAACGACCGCGCAGCTGGTTATCAATCCGGCGACTTTCATGGCGTTCTGTCGCGAGAACAAACAGACCGCCGGCTTCTTTCACTGCGTCTTCGTCAGCCTTATGGCCCTCTTCGATTTTGGCCCGAATTTCGTCTGGGTTCGTCTCTGGATCAGCGGCAATCGCTTCCATGATTTTGAATTCAACGTTGCCGCCAAGTTTGATGTCAGTACCACGGCCCGCCATGTTGGTCGCAATCGTCACGGCACCCAATTTCCCAGCATCAGCAACAATCTGCGCTTCCTGCTCGTGCTGGCGCGCGTTCAGAACGTTGTGCTTGATGTCCGCTTTAGTCAGCAGGTCCGACAGCAGTTCGGATTTCTCAATGGACGTCGTACCCACAAGCGTCGGTTGGCCTTTGCCGCTTGCTTCTTTGATGGTGTCGACAATCGCGTTGTATTTTTCCTGTGCAGTCCGGTAGACCGCATCGTCGTCATCAACCCGCGCCACAGGGCGATTGGTTGGGACTTCGACAACGCCAAGATTGTAGATTTCTTGGAATTCTTCTTCTTCAGTCAGCGCCGTACCGGTCATGCCGCCCAGCTTGTCGTAAAGACGGAAGTAGTTCTGGAAGGTCACCTGCGCCAGAGTCACGTTTTCAGGTTTGATCGAACAGCCTTCTTTGGCTTCAATCGCTTGGTGCAGGCCTTCAGAGAGACGACGACCAGCCATCATACGGCCGGTGAATTCGTCAATCAGAACAACTTCATCACCGCGAACAATGTAGTCTTTGTCCTTGGTAAACAGCTTATGGGCGCGCAGGCCTTGGTTCACATGGTGAACGATAGAGGTGCTTTCAGGGTCATATAGGGACTGGCCCTCTGGCAGAATGCCCGCTGCACTAAGCTGCTCTTCCAGCCAATCGTTGCCTTCGTCGGTGAAGGAAACGTTGCGGGTTTTTTCGTCCAGCGTGTAGTGCTCTTCGCTGATCGACGGAATGATCTTATCTACGGACATATAAAGTTCCGTGCGGTCTTCTGCTGGACCAGAGATGATCAGAGGTGTCCGCGCCTCATCGATAAGGATCGAGTCCACCTCGTCGACGATCGCAAAGTAATGATCACGCTGAGACAGGTCCTTGAGCTCGGACTTCATATTGTCGCGCAGATAATCAAAGCCCAGCTCATTGTTGGTCGCGTAGGTGATGTCACACTGATAAGCGGCTTTTTTCTCGTCATCAGGCTGCTGAGGATAGATCGCGCCAGTAGACATCCCAAGTGCGCTGAAGACCTTGCTCATCCATTCCGCGTCACGACGAGCGAGGTAGTCGTTCACAGTCACGATATGGACGCCACGACCTGTAAGCGCGTTTAGGTAGGCCGGGAAGGTTGCCACAAGGGTTTTACCCTCACCGGTTTTCATCTCAGAGATGTTGCCTTGATGCAGGAAGATGCCGCCCAAAAGCTGCGTATCAAAGGCACGCAGACCAAGCGCACGTTTCGCGGCCTCTCGGCAGTTCGCAAAAGCTTCCGGCAGGATCGCATCCAGCGCCTCGCCACCTTCCACACGCTTGCGGTATTCCGCGGTCTTTTCGATCAATTGCTCATCGGTGAGTTTCTCGAACTCTTCCTCAAGCGCGTTGATCTTTTCGACAGTCGAACGGGTTGCTTTGATCTTACGGTCATTCGGCGTTCCGAAGACCATTTTCGTCAATTTTCCAAAACCCAACATGTTCGTTTGTCCTTCGTTGACAATTTCTTGTGCCGCTTCTGCTTGCCCGATCCCGCCCCTGCTCATACAAACGGGACAAAGGGTTCTTGCGACAGCCTCAAAGCTACGTAAGGGCGCATCTATACAGTGTCAACGTCGCCAGACTGCGCGACCCCCGCTTGGGGTAATTCGAAGGACAAAACCATGTCAAAAACGCTCAATTTCCTGCGCGGCTCCGCCGTTGCGCTGATGCTTGCAACCCCCGCATTTGCAGACGATTCGCCCAATGCAGAAACGGTTGTGGCGACCGTGAATGGCACTGAGATCACTCTGGGCCAAATGATCGCGGTGCGCGCGGGTCTGGACGCACAATATCAATCACTTCCAGATGACGTTTTGTTCAACGGTATTTTGGACCAGTTGGTGCAGCAGGCACTGCTGGGCAGCAGCCTAGAAGGTGACACCCCTAAACAGGTGGAACTCGAGCTCCAAAACCAACGCCTCGCACTAATGGCGGCAGCTGTTATTCAAAACGTCATCAACACCAAGATCGATGATGCCGCTGTCCAAGCCGCCTACGATATCCAGTACAAGGATTTTGAAGGCCCACGTGAATTCAACGCGTCCCACATTTTGGTACAGACAGAAGAAGAAGCGAAAGCCATAGCAGAAGAGATCCGGGGCGGCGCAGATTTTGCAGAAACCGCGAAAGCGAAATCCACTGGCCCCTCCGGCCCGAATGGCGGCTCTTTAGGGTGGTTTGGTCCTGGTCAAATGGTAGCGCCATTTGAAGCGGCTGTAGAAGCGCTCGAAGTTGGGGCGATTTCTGATCCGGTTCAGACACAGTTCGGTTGGCATGTGATCATCCTGAACGAGTCTCGTCAGCAGGAAGCACCACCACTCGATGCTGTCCGCCAGCAGCTCGAAGGCGAGCTTCAGCGCACAGTTATCGAAGAAGAGATCAAGCGCCTAGAAGGAACCGCTTCCATCGACAAATCCGGTAGCGAAGCGCTTGATCCGTCCATCTTGAAACAAGCCGACCTGTTGGAGAACTGATTTGGCCACGACGACGCCTATCTCCCCGCTGGCTCCAGCGGGCTTTCCGGAATTGCCCGCTGTCGACGGGGTGGAATTCGCATCCGGCGAAGCTGCCGTGAAGTATGAAGGCCGCAAGGATGTGTGTCTGATCACCCTCGCAACCGGCAGCTCGGTGGCAGGGACATTCACCAAATCCGCGACAAGGTCCGCCAACGTTTTGGATTGCCAGCGCAAGCTGGGCGGCGCAAGCGATGCAGGCGCCGCCTTCTTCATCAACTCCGGCAACTCCAACGCCTTTACGGGCCGTGCAGGGGAAGGCTCTGTCAAAGCCATTAGCGAAGCGATTGCAAACGCAACCGGACTGCCGGAGGATCGGATATTTACGTCTTCAACCGGGGTAATCGGAGAGCGTTTGCCGCATGAAAAAATCACGGCGAAGGTCGCGGATCTGGCCGGCAGCCTCGATGCCGACGGTATCGAAGGTGCAGCGCAAGCGATCATGACCACAGACACCTTCGCAAAAGGTGCAACGGCAACCGTAGAGATCGACGGCAAACCGGTGAAAATCGCAGGTATCGCCAAAGGCTCCGGTATGATCGCGCCGGACATGGCGACCATGCTGGTCTACGTCTTTACCGACGCCAAAGTATCCCAGCCATTGCTGCAAGAGATCCTGTCTGACCTCACGGACGTGACCTTCAACTGCATCACGGTGGACAGCGACACATCCACGTCAGACACGCTCTTGCTTGGCGCAACCGGCGCGTCAGGCGCCGAGGTCACGTCTAAAGACGGCGCGTTTAGCGACGCGTTAAAAAGCGTCATGCTTGAACTTGCCCATCTGGTGGTAAAGGACGGCGAAGGCGCGACCAAATTCGTTGAGATCCAAGTCACCGGGGCGGCCAATGACGCGGATGCAAAGACCCACGGTTTGGCGATTGCCAACTCACCTTTGGTGAAGACTGCCGTTGCGGGCGAGGACGCGAACTGGGGTCGCGTTGTCATGGCCATCGGAAAATCCGGCGCGGCAGCAGACCGAGATCTTCTTTCCATCCGATTTGGGGACATTGTCGTCGCCGAAAAAGGTTGGGTCGCGGAAAGCTACGCCGAAGAACAAGGCGCGGCCTACATGAAGCAAGACCACCTCGAGATTGGAGTGGACTTGGGTCTTGGAGATGGCAAATCCACCGTTTGGACCTGCGATCTCACCCATGGCTATATCTCAATTAACGCTGACTACCGGTCTTAAGGGAACTCTCATGAAAACTGTTCTTGTTTCCGCAGTAGCGTTGATTGATCGTGACGGCCGCATTTTGCTCGCACAACGCCCAGAAGGGAAATCCATGGCTGGGCTGTGGGAGTTCCCGGGTGGCAAAATCGAGGAAGGTGAAACGCCTGAAGCGGCTTTGGTACGCGAACTTGAGGAAGAGCTCGGGATTAAAACCTGGGACAGCTGCCTGGCGCCCCTTACCTTCGCCAGCTACAGCTACGATTCGTTTCATCTGCTGATGCCGTTGTTTGCGTGCCGCAAATGGGAAGGAACTCCGATTGCACAAGAAGGTCAGACGCTCAAATGGGTGCTTCCAAAAGACCTGAAAGAGTACCCGATGCCCCCCGCGGATGTGCCTTTGATACCGATTCTCCGTGATTGGCTGTAAACAGGCAACATAACATCCAGCTCACAAGATCTTTTGGTTAGGATTTCCCTAATTGACTTGGTTTTTTTGTGGTTCTGCGTAATGTAACAGCACTGTGGCGGATAACTGGGCCGTCGCAAAACAGACTAGCTACTTAATTCACTTGTCATTCAATCTGGGGGGATTGGACATGTTGAGAACCATTATGGTGGGCAGCTGCATCTCTGTGCAGGGCTTCTTTGTGAGAAATCTACCAAACGGACTGATCGCAGTACGCGTTGGGGAACGGGTCTTCCAAGGACGTCCGGTCTAACGACCTAAGATACACCTCGTAGAAGACAAAAAGCGCAGCCATTGGCTGCGTTTTTTGATTCAGGCTTCTACAAATGAAAAAGCCCACCAGAACCGGCGGGCTTTTCTAATTCAAACCGAGCTACTCGTTAGTCCAGCGTACGCTGCACTTCTTCACGCTCGAAGATTTCGATCACGTCGTCAGCGCGGATATCGTCGTAATTCTCAAACGCCATACCACATTCTTGACCGGACTGAACTTCCGCCACTTCGTCTTTGAAACGCTTCAGTGTTTTCAACGTGCCTTCGTGGATCACCACATTGTCGCGCAGCAGGCGAACGCCCGCGGAACGACGTGCCACACCTTCGGTGACCAGACAGCCGGCAACTTTACCAACGTTGGACACTTTGAAGACGTCTTTGATCGCCGCGTAACCGATGAAGTTCTCTTTGATCTCCGCAGAGAGCAGACCAGAGGCCGCCGCTTTCACATCGTCTACAAGATCGTAGATGACGGAGTAATAACGGATCTCAACACCCTTCTGGTTCGCAGTGTTCCGAGCAGATGCGTTCGCACGAACGTTAAAGCCCATGATCGGAGCACCGGAGGCTTCAGCAAGACCAACGTCAGATTCAGTGATCGCACCCACACCGGAGTGAAGAACACGTACGCGCACTTCGTTGTTGCCGATCTTTTCCATCGCCTGAACGATGGCTTCGGCAGAACCCTGCACGTCAGCTTTCACCAGAATTGGCAGTTCAGAGACGTTCTCGTCTTCCTTCGCCTTCTGCATCAGCTGTTCCAGAGTGGTCGCTGCACCAGCCGCCGCACGCTTATCTTTGGCCGCTTTCTCGCGGTATTCCGCGATCTCACGCGCCTGTGCGTCGGTTTCTGTCACGTTCAAAACGTCACCAGCTTCTGGCGTGCCGTTCAGGCCCAGAACCTCTACCGGTACCGAAGGACCAGCTTCTTCGACGCGCTCACCCTTGTCGTTGATCAGCGCACGGACTTTACCGTACTGCTCACCCACAACGAAGATGTCACCCTGACGAAGTGTACCTTTCTGAACCAGAACAGTCGCAACCGGGCCACGGCCCACGTCAAGCTGCGCTTCGATTACAGCACCCTGTGCCGCGCGATCTGGGTTGGCTTTCAGTTCCAGAATTTCGGACTGCAGCGCGATCGCTTCAAGCAATTCATCTAGGCCTTGGCCGGTGATGGCAGAGACTTCAACGTCCTGAACTTCACCAGACATAGCTTCCACGATCACCTCGTGCTGCAGCAGTTCTGCGCGCACTTTGTTTGGATCAGCCGCTGGCTTGTCACATTTGTTGATTGCCACGATCATTGGCACTTCCGCCGCTTTCGCGTGGTTAATCGCCTCAATCGTCTGTGGCATCACGGAGTCATCCGCCGCAACAACCAGAACAACAATGTCTGTCCCCTGCGCACCGCGGGAACGCATCGACGTAAACGCCGCGTGGCCCGGAGTATCCAAGAAGGACAGAACGGTGCCGCTGTCGGTTGTCACCTGATACGCACCAATGTGCTGGGTGATGCCGCCGGCTTCGCCAGCCACAACTTTCGCGTCACGGATCGCATCCAGAAGGGATGTTTTACCGTGGTCAACGTGGCCCATGATGGTGATGACCGGAGGACGATCCTGCAGATTTTCTTCAGTATCTTCAACGTCGGTAATAACGTCTTCAACGTCAGAGTCAGAAACCCGCACAACCTTGTGGCCGAACTCTTCGATGATCAGTTCCGCAGTATCCGCATCAAGCGTTTGGTTCTGCGTCACCATCATGCCCATGTTCATGAGCGCCTTAACGACGTCAGCCACGCGTTCTGCCATACGGTTCGCCAGCTCAGAAACCACAATGGCTTCTGGAAGCTGAACATCACGGATCACCTTTTCGCGCTCAACCTGACCGCCCATTGCCTTCTGACGCGCGCGCTCTTGCTTACGCTTCATCGCAGCCATGGATTTCTGACGACCGCCAGCACCGCCGGTGGCTTGGCTCAGAGTCAGCTTACCAGAGCGACGACCATCATTTTGGCCGCGACCACGTCCGCGCTGTTCGCGTTCACGATCCGCTTTGCGCGGGGTCGCCGCTGGCGCTGGCTTGTGGTTTGGTTCGCGTTTTGCAGGCGCCGCCGCCTTCGCAGGCGCGGCTTTCGCAGCCGCTGCTTCCGCTGCCGCGCGCTGTGCCGCTGCTTCAGCGTCTTTGCGCTTTTGCTCTTCCGCTTCCGCTTTGGCCTTGGCTTTTTCCTCGGCCTCACGCTGTTCGCGTTCTTTCTGTTCCGCTTCCGCGCGACGACGCTGACGCTGTTCCTCGCGTGCCTTCTCTTCGGCTTCGCGACGTTGTTTGTCTTCGGCCTCGCGGGCTTTCGCCGCTTGCAGCGCCTTTAGACGGCGCGCCATTTCCGCTTCAGAAATCCCGGCAGGACGTTTGGACGGGTCACCGCCCGGCTGGCCAGCACTGACGCCTGGTTTCGAAGCACCGGGCTTTGGCACCACAACGCGTTTGCGTTTGGTCTCCACCACGACGTTCTTGGTACGCCCGTGGCTAAAGCTTTGCTTTACGTTGCCCGGACGACCCGCACCACCGCGCAGGCCCAATGTCTTTTTACCGTCGTTATCGCTCATCTAGCTGTCTTACCCTTCTGGGCGGCCCCTGCCGCCGCAATTTCACGTACGCCCTTCAATCGTTGGGCTTCCTCTACAACTCTTTTTGTGAGTCCACCAGTGGCAAGCGCACCATGTATTACAGTTTGTCGCCCAAAAGCCAATCCTAGCTCCTCCTGAGACAACCAACCGATGTAGCTCCCGTAATGCGGTGTGCTCAGTTTTGACTTGCCGCGACCGGAACCATCCGCCGCTTGAATCAAGACCTCTGCCACCTCTTTAGAGAGCCAGTCTTTCACTTTCTCATACCCGGCGACCGCATCGCCGGATTTGCGCGCCAGGCTGATCAGATCAACCACCCGGCGAGCCAATTGTTTTTCCACCTCATCCGCCAAGCCGTCAGGTACAGTCACCTGTTGCTTGACCGCGCGGGCAAAAGCGCCCTTTTTAGAGGCCTTTTCGATCGCAGAACGATCTGCAGAAACCCACATGCCCCGTCCCGGCAATTTGCCAAGCACATCCGGCACGATGGTGCCATCGGGGCCAGTCACAAAGCGCACCAACCCATACTTGGGCTGGGTATCACCCGTAGCGATACATTTGCGTTCCGGGCCATTCTCCCGGTTTTTTGGCTGACCACCGCGTGACATGCTGATCCTTACGCTTCCGCCTCAGATGCGCCTTCCTCGGCACCTTCTTCAGCTTCTTCCTCGGACTGAGCCACCAGTTCTTCCGGATCAACCCAACCCAGAACGACGCGGGCAGTCATAACCATGTCCTGCGCTTCTTCCAGAGTAACACCGAATGGTTCCAGAACACCGTCATCTTTGACACGTTGACCGTCGACTGTTGTCCAGCCACCGGCCAGCTCCCAGTCCGCACAAGTTGCGAAATCTTCGAGCGTTTTCACGTCGTCTTTCGCCAGTGCTTCTACCATTTGGGCCGTCAGGCCTTCAAATGCAATAAGGCTGTCCTCTGCGCCCAGCGCGCGGGCCGCATCCAGAGCTGCTTTTGCAGCGGCTTCCAGATATTCGCGCGCACGGGTTTGCAGCTCATTCGCTGTGCCTTCATCGACACCATCAATGACCAGCAATTCGTCGATCTCAACATATGCAACCTCTTCGAGGTTTGCGAAGCCTTCAGACACCAGAAGCTGTGCAAAGAATTCGTCAATATCCAACGCTTCTTGGAAGAGCGCGGTACGGGCTTCGAATTCTTTCTGACGACGAGCGGATTCTTCCGCTTCGGTCATGATGTCGATGTCGAGGTTGGTCAGCTGAGACGCCAAACGTACGTTCTGACCACGACGGCCAATGGCCAAAGACAGCTGCTCTTCCGGAACAACAACTTCGATCTTGCCTGCTTCGTCGTCCAGAACAACCTTGGTCACTTCTGCAGGTTGCAGCGCGTTCACCAAGAATGTTGGCTGATCTTCGTTCCAAGGGATGATGTCGATCTTCTCGCCTTGCAGCTCGTTCACAACAGCCTGCACGCGCGAACCACGCATACCAACACAAGCACCAACTGGGTCGATGGAGTTGTCATAGGAGATCACAGCAATCTTCGCACGGGAACCCGGATCACGCGCCACGGCTTTGATCTCAATGATACCGTCATAGATTTCTGGCACTTCCATTTTGAACAGCTCTGCCATGAATTCTGGTGCAGTACGCGACAGGAAGATCTGCGGGCCACGGGTCTCGCGACGTACGTCTTTGATAAAGACGCGGATGCGGTCATTGGGGCGATAGCTTTCGCGGCCGATCTTTTCGTTACGACGCAGAACCGCTTCGCCACGGCCAATATCTACGATGACATTGCCGTATTCTTCGCGTTTCACCAGACCATTGATGATGGTACCAGCCTTGTCTTTGAACTCTTCGTACTGACGATCACGCTCTGCTTCGCGGACCTTCTGCAGGATAACCTGCTTCGCAGATTGCGCCGCGATACGGCCCAGTTCTACCGGTGGGATTTCCTCAACGAACGTGTCGCCGATTTCCGGAGCTTCCAAATACTGTTTGGCTTGCTCAACGGTCATTTCCGCCTGGTAGTTCTCAATCTCTTCTTCATCCACCACGGTACGCACGCGTGTGAAGGTCGCTTTACCGGTTTTACGGTCGATGGACACGCGAATGTCCATTTCCGCGCCGTAACGAGACTTGGCCGCACGGGCCAGCGATTCTTCCATCGCTTCAACCACCAGACCGGGGTCGATCATCTTTTCACGGGCTACAGCTTCAGCAGTTTGCAAAAGCTCCAGCTGGTTTGCAGAGGTAATTGCCATTTACTCAGTCCTCCTTGGAACCGGTGTCGGTTTCAGTCTCGTCGAAATCTTTATCACTCAGATTGCCCGCTTCTTTGCGCTGCTTCAGCATTTCGGCAATCAGATCATCGGTTAGAACCAGCTTGGCATCCGCCAGCCAGTCAAATTGCAGGCCAACGGTTTGCACTTCACCGCCCTGCTCCAGGTTAACCAACACCTCTTCGCCTTCAACGCCGGCAAGGATGCCGCGAAAGCGTTTCTGGCCGTCGATCAGCTCGGATGTTTCAAGCTTGGCGTCATAGCCTTCATAGGTCTCAAAATCCTTGAGACGGGTCAGCGGGCGGTCAATGCCTGGGCTGCCCACTTCTAAGACGTAGGAATCATCCAAAGGATCTTCCACGTCTAGGATCGCGCTGACCGCGGTGCTGATTTCACCACAATCATCCACTTCGATACCGCCCTCTGGGCGTTCCGCCATAATTTGTAGCGTGCTGGTCTTGCCGCTCATTAAGCGCAGACGCACCAGCTCAAACCCCATGTCTTCAATCACAGGGGCGACAATCTCAGCCAAACGCCGATCCATCGCAGTTTTCGCAATCAAGTTGCTCATAGTGTTGTCATGTCCAAACACAAAAAAACGGGCCCGCGGCCCGTCAGAATTTCCGGTGGAGCGTTCGACCCGAAGGTCCAGCGCGCCGCTGTTGAGGGGGATATACGCCTTATCCCCCGAGTCTGCAAGTGCGTTTCGTTAGGCCTTAATCATCGCGCCATTTTTCATCGTGATGAGTGCCGTCGCAATAGGGTTTGTTGCCCGATTTCCCGCAACGACACAGCACGTATTTTCGCTCGGACATATTCTCGGCCTGCGGCGGCACCGGCGAAGGCACATCCAATATCCAATACGGACCGTTTTTCTCAATTTGTATCTGCGCACCATCGGTGGTGAGGTGCGGCTCATCAGCATTGGCAATGGCCAAGGCGCTCGAAGGACAGGCCGCAACCACCTTTTTCACATCTTCAATGGTGCCGGTGTCAGGCGTGATCCAAGGCCGCTTCTTGGAATCAAACACGTGCGGAGACAGCTTATTGCATTGCGCTGCATGCGAGCACAGAAGCGGGTTGAAAGTGACGGAAATCTCTTCGCCTTCATAGTTCAGCAAACGATCGCGCCCCGCAGGTGTTCCGCCTCGGCTTTCAAAACCAGCCTCTTTATGCGCCCCATCGCAGAAAGGTTTGTTTTTACTCTCACCACAACGGCACAAAGCCATCACTGGCTTGCATTCCACCTCGCTGCCATCAGGCATCCGCAAGTGTGTGATCCCTTTGACGACAAAAGGTCCGTTTTCACGTTCTTCGATGGTTGGGCTGTCTGACATGGCAGGCTCCTCACTGGCTGTGTCTTATGACATCAGCATAAGTGCAGAGTGTTCTTGCGCAAAATCATAAGTCTGTGCGTTGGTGCAGAGTATTACTGCGTTATGCGAACCACCAGCGCTCGATCATGCGACCGCTGTCTTGGGCGAATAAATTCCCGACAGAAGGTCCATGCTTCAGCCGCGCATGGTGAGCATCCGCGAAATTCGCAAAAGCTGGGATCAGCGCACCGCCGTCTTTGGCCATGAGTTCCTGCATGTCTTGGTAAAGTGCACGGCGCTTGTCCGTGGCCAGTTCCGCCCGTGCGCTCAGAAGCAGGTTTTGGAACTGTGGGTTCTGCCATTGGCTATCATTCCATGCGCCACCTTCGGCGGCCATCATGGTGAACATCCAGTCTTCGGTGACGCGCCCCGACCAGACCGACGCCTGAACCGTTAAATCAGCGCCCTGACCGCTCAAAACATTGATGCCCGCCGCCTGCGCATCTCGCGCCACAACGTCAGTCAAACGCGCCATCGCCGAATGTGCCGTCGTGCTTGAATCAATCTGCACATCCAAAGCCCGCAAGCCCGCCTTCTTCAAATAGAACCGTGATTGATCTGGATCGTAGTCATTTGGCACAGGCGACCCAGCGAGATACTGATTAAGCGGCCCAATCGGATGGTCCGCGCCGACCTGCCCGTGGCCCAATAATGTTTCATCGACAATCGCCTGCCGATCCACCACATGCTTTAGCGCCTTACGCAGGTTCACATCATAAAACGGAGCACGATCCGCCCGCATCGAGAACCCGATATGCTGGTTGCCCACCACATCACTCACGCGCAGCGTCGGCTTCTTCAGAACATCAGCCTTCTGAGCGAGGTCCAGATCGTTGATCGCATCAACTTGACCGGTCAAAAGCGCATTCACCCGATCACTCGGCTCATTCATCGCGATCAGCTCAACCGCGTCAAACCAACCTTCTTTGCCATCTTTATAGTGCCCACGCACCCGCCCAAGCATCGCGCGCTTGCCAGGTGTAAAACCGATAACCTTATAAAGGCCCGTACCGATCCCTTGAGACATGGCGGTTGCCATGTTGTCCGCCGGGTAGATGCAAAGGTGATAATCCGCCAATAAGAACGGGAAATCCGCATTTGGTGCCGCCAGATGGAACCGGACCTCATGGCTGCCCAGCGCCTCCATCTCTGAAATCGCCGAAACAATCCCACGTGCCGGGGAGTGTGGCTCCAGATGCAATCGCAAGGACGCCATCACGTCTTGGGCGTCAAAGAGTTTGCCATTGTGGAACTCGACCCCTTGGCGCAGTCGGAACGTCCACACTTTGGCATCTGCACTGGCTTCCCAGCTTTCCGCCAACTCGCCAATCAATTCACCGCTCGCCGCAACTTGGGTCAGCGTATCAAACACTGCGCCATGCCCGGCCATGACCATGAATTGGCCGCGATGGGTTCGGCTGTCCCAGCTATCCGTTGCATGGGCTCCGCCGACACCAAGGCGCAACACCCCACCGCGACGCGCGGCAGCGCCCAGCGGAAGACCAGACGCCGCAAGAACACCGGCGGCAGCGCCGGTCTTCAATAGGTTACGTCTGTCCAAACGGGTCACGGAATCGAGGTCCTTTGTCTAAAGCGGCTTTCAGAAAAGCGCGGATTTTTAAGATTTACAAGCGGATGAGCGTAAAAACTCTGTTCACAGCTCGGCGAAGTCCTTCATGACGCGCACCAATTCAGCAGTAATGCCCGGTTCGCTGAGCGCGTGCCCCGCATCCTGAATCATCCGCAACCGCGCATTCGGCCATTTCTTTGCCAATTCGTAAGCGGAATACGGCGGGCAAATCATGTCATAGCGCCCTTGAACGATCACACCGGGGATCGACGTGATCCGGTCCATATGCGCAAGGATCTGCCCGTCGAAATCTAGGAAGCCCGCATTTGTGAAATAGTGGTTCTCTAACCGAGAGAACGCCCGCGCATATTCTGCATTGGGCTGACCGGACATACCGTTTGACGACATAGACGCCAGCGAGTTCTCCCACGACGCCCAAGCGCGTCCGTATTTCACTTCGGTCTCTTCATCGCCAGAAAACAAACGTTTGTGATAGGCAGCGATCATGTCATCGTGCTCATCTTCTGGAATGAGGCTCGCAAACCGCTGCCAAGCTTCCGGCCAGAACTGCCCAGCGCCGCCGCCGTAGAACCAATTCAGCTCCGCCTGCGTCATCAGGAACACCCCGCGCAATACCAGAGCCGCCGGGCGTGTCGGATGGGTTTGCGCATAAAGCAGCGCCAAGGTCGCACCCCAACTGCCGCCAAAGACGATCCATTGATCAATTTCTAGCTCTTCGCGGATACGCTCAATGTCCGCAATCAAATGCCAAGTGGTGTTGTCCTCAGTCGACGCATGGGGTTTTGACCGCCCGCATCCGCGCTGATCAAACAAAATGATACGATAGACCTTGGGGTAAAAATACCGCCGCATCGCCGGGCTCGCGCCCCCGCCGGGACCACCATGGAACACAACAACGGGCAGGCCTTCTGGATTACCAGATTGTTCGACATAAATTGTGTGGCCATCGCCCATATCCATCATCCGCTGATCAAACGGATGGATCGGCGGAAATAATGATTCAAGTGTGCGCTTATGACCCGAGTGTTTGTCCATATTCGATCTATATAGTATTGCGCCCCCAGATGAGCACATGGAGTGAAGAATGCAACCCACGATGAACACTGTCGACCCCGCCGAAGTCGCAAAGTTCCAGGCCATGGCCGCGGAATGGTGGGACCCCAATGGGAAGTTCAAACCGCTTCATATGCTAAACCCGTGCCGGTTGGACTATATCACACGGCAAATCGCCGAGGAATTCGACCGTGACCTAACGTCCGAAAAACCATTCGAAGGGATCAATATCCTCGACATCGGTTGCGGCGGCGGTTTGCTGAGCGAACCCATGGCGCGACTTGGCGCAACGGTGGTCGGCGCCGATGCAGCAGAACGCAATATTCCGGTGGCTCGAGTCCACGCGGAGCAATCTGGGCTGGAAATCGACTACCGGCACACCACAGCCGAAGCCATCGCCGAAGCGGGCGAGACTTTTGATGTGGTGCTCAACATGGAAGTGGTCGAACACGTGGCTGACCCGCAAGAGTTCCTGACCGTCTGCCAACAGCTTTTGCGCCCGGGCGGTTTGATGGTGTGTTCAACCCTAAACCGGAACGCCAAAAGCTTTATGATGGGCATCATCGGTGCCGAGTGGGTCATGCGCTGGCTGCCAAAAGGCACCCATGAATGGAACAAATTCATCACGCCGGATGAGCTGTTTTCAATGCTGGAAACCGCGGGCTTGAACCCGGTGGACCGTAAAGGCTTTGTATTCAATCCGCTGGGTTGGAGCTGGTCGATTTCAGACCGGGATTTGAGCGTGAATTATGTGACGGCGAGTTTGAAAGCCGCCTAATGGCGCGCGGCCAAATTGGCCGCGCAATGCTATAAACCTTGGATGATCAAGTTGGATCCCGGGCTCAAAGTACAGCCGCCGTAAGGCACCTTTGAGCGGAGAGCAAAAATTACTCTTTTTTCTGCTACGCTTACTTTCATTTGAGCAGGGTCATTGCTTTGCCGAAGGTTGGTGAAGGTCGAACTGTAATTGCCAGCAACCAGTACGAGCGTATCCGACACCGCATCATAGTCCAGCGACCAAACACTTTGGGTGCGGAGGTTCAGCCGTAAGTTCGTATGAACGCAATTTCCCGATGCTAGGAAACTTTGGTTAAAAAAAACAATGTCACCATCAAAATCAGAAAACAAATAACGATATTGACGGCAATTATACGGAAGTCGCCCCGACACACTTTGAATGATCGTATCGACGGTTTTCTTCTGTCCTCGTTTCTGCCAAAGCGAATCTTGGTCTGAATAAAGGCTGTCATATGTCTCTTCGCTGGAATTCAAAATGTCTTGCTCATTGGCGTTCGCTCCCCAAAAAATCTTTTGTGTAGGAGATGTTAACGACATTTATTAGTTCGACACAGCATTATTTTTTCGTTGAATTCAAAACGTCCTGACCACGATCTACAGTCAGCTCACTTCTCGCAAACACCCTCGGAATGCACCCAGCGCCCGCCATCAGCGGCACAGGCTTCAGCATCTTGCGCACTCTTTAAGGTCGGCAACGTATAGACCAGCAAAAAGATCACGGCCGCCATGACGGCAAACAGGTTCATGCCTTTACGGCCGATCACCCGTCACCCTCCAGCTTCACCCGAAGCTCTCGCAAGACAGGCAACACGCCGCGCACGCGGTTTTCGCCCAATTCGCCCACCACTTCGCTAAGAAGTGGCGCAATTCCCGCCAGTGCCGCGTCCCGTGCGCTTTGACCGGCTGGGCTGATCGCCACCATCTTGCGGCGGGCGTCATCCCAATCGGGGCGGATATGCACGTATCCGGCTGTTTCCAGCTTGCTCAACGTGTTGGTCATCGCCCCACGGGTCACATGAAACGCCTTCGCCAATTGCGCCGGGCTTTTTTCTGCATGGGTGTGCGCCAGATGGTTCAGAACCGAGAAATGCGAAAGCTCCATCCCTTTTGGCAGCGCCTTGGTCAGGCGGCTACGGGCCAACTGGTCTGCCATCAGGATCTCACTGAACAGCGAGACCGCTAAGGCATTGGAGTCACTGACGGTCTGGGCCATCGAAATCCTTATCGTGGGTCAGGGATGGAATGCGCGTGCGAGCTTTGTCCACTTTTTCGCGGTCCAAATCAACGAAGATTGTCCCCGGCTCAACCCCAGCGTTTGTGACAACCTCTCCCCAAGGGGAAACCGCCAGAGAATGCCCATATGTTTGGCGCTGCGGACCTCTATTTGCCGCGTGGGCGCCCGTTTGAGCGGGCGCTAGTATCCAACAGCCGTTTTCAATCGCCCGCGCTTGCAAAAGTGCCTGCCAATGGGCCGCCCCGGTGACTTTGGAAAAAGCCGATGGGACTGTGATGACCTCAGCTCCAGCCTGCGCAAGTCTGCGGAACAGTTTTGGAAACCGCAGATCATAGCAGATCGTCAGACCGATGTTCGCAAAGGGCGTTTCTGCAAGGACCGCCTTGGTGCCGGGGCGGTATCCGGCCGATTCCCGGTAGGTTTCTGTCTCTGAAACCTGCACATCAAACATGTGGATTTTATCATATCGCGCGGCGATCTCGCCATCCGGCGTGATCAGGAACTGTCGATTGGCAAAGCGCCCATCCGGGTCGTCGGTTTTCAGTGCCAAAGACCCAATGGTCAGCCAAATCCCATGACGCGCCGCTTCATTTCGCAGGCCAGCAAGGGTCGGATCATCCTGTTCAAGACGCAGGACTTCGTTCTGATGAGTTCTGCTGCCCGATACGCAATTTGTGACCTCGGGCGTCAGAACATATCCCGCACCCTCGCCCACCGCTTCCGCAATACGGTCTTTGACCAAGGACAGATTGGTCTCGGGGTCATCAGACGACGTGATTTGCAGAAGCGCTGTTTTCATCAAGCGGCCAGCAGCGGGTCCAACTTGCCCGCGCTTTCCAGCGCCATCATATCGTCGCAACCGCCGATGTGTTTTCCGTCAATGAAAATCTGCGGGAACGTGCGGCCACCATTGCTGCGCTGGATCATTTCGTCTTTGCGCGCCGGTTCTTTCCAGCCGTCATATTCCACAAAAGCCACGTTCTTTTGGGTCAGAAGGCGCTTGGCCGCAGCGCAGAAGCCGCACATTGGGCGGGTATAGATTTCGACATTTGCCATTGTCTGAGTTCCTTAGGATCTTGGTTTGGGCCATGATCTAAGGCAGTTTGGCCACCCTTGCTAGGGCGATCACGCTGACTTGAGCCGCCTTTGCCGCCAAACATGCCCCTGTTGCCGCAGAAAATGTCGCTCCGCTGGTCATCACATCATCTACAAGAAGGATATCGCGGCCCTTGATCCGCCCAGAGTGCTTAAGGTTTACCGCAATGCTACCCACCAGATTGTCATGCCGTTCCTGCCGCGACATGCCTTCCATCGCCAAGGTTGCCCGCGTTCTCACAAGCAAATCTGGCACATAGGGCACCGCCAAGTGATGTGCCATATCTGCAGCTAGGAGTGCGGATTGGTTAAACCTTCGCCGAAGAAACCGCTTCCAATGGAGCGGGATCGGACAGACCACAGTTTTCTCTGAGACAATGTCTTTTGCCGCCGATGCCATCCAACGCGCCGCAGGATGCACAATATCGTGCCGGTCTCCGTGTTTAAGCCGTAACACCATTTGCCGGGCACGGCCCTCATAAAGGAACACCGCCCGTCCCCGCACCCATGGTGTCGGATTGGTCATGCAATCATCACAGGTCTCCAACACGTCGCTCGGTGCACCGGGCAGCGGTGATCCGCAAGCGTCGCAAATCGCGCCACCGATAAAAGGCGTATCCCGCCAACACGCCCCACATAAGTTGAAATCTTCCTCCACAAGGTCGCCGCAACTCACGCAGCGAGGCGGAAAAATCACCTGCATAGCGGTTTGAACTTGTTTTCGCGTGATCATAAGGTCGGATCCATGCAAAACACGCCCCAGCTCACCGATCGCAAAGCGCTAGAGATATTTCGACGTCGTGCCGGCCGCGAGGGCGGGATGTTCCTGCAAACCACCGCAGCCGACGACCTGCAAGATCGCCTATCGATGGTTAACAGAACCTTTCGCGCACCGGCGATCGTGACACCTTTTCCCGAAATCTGGGCGGGGCGCTTTCCAAAAGCGGTGATCATATCGGATGATGACGTGCTCTCACTTCAGCCCGGCGCCCATGATGTCGTGATCCACGCAATGGCACTGCATTGGGCCAATGATCCGGTGGGGCAACTGATCCAATGTCGTCACGCACTGAAGTCAGACGGTTTGCTGCTGACCGCGAGTTTCGGCGGACAGACACTACACGAATTACGCGCTTCTTTAGCGCAAGCGGAGTCCGAATTGACCGGCGGCTTGTCGCCACGCATTTTGCCGATGGGCGAAATCCGAGACATGGGCGGATTGCTGCAACGGGCGGGGTTTGCCCTGCCGGTTGCAGACGGCTTCCCTGTAACTGCGAGTTATGAAAGCGCCTTCCACTTGATGAAGGATCTGCGCGCGATGGGTGAAGCGAACGCACTGACCAATCGTCGCAGGTCTTTTTCCCGGCGCGGCGTTTTTCAAAGAGCTGCAGAGATCTATCAACAAAACTTCTCTATAGATGAACGCGTACAAGCGACTTTTGACCTTATTTTCATGACCGGATGGGCCCCAGACCCTTCTCAACAAAAGCCCCTACGTCCAGGATCGGCCCAACAGCGACTTGCGGACGCGCTAGACACAAAAGAGAGTAAACTCCCCTAAACACCATAATCCGCGCAATTCACAATTGACCCAGTGCTGTAAGGCGCTATCTCAGATGGACGTTTTGAAAAGATAGTAGGACGCAACAATGTCAGCCACCTGCCCTATGCATGCACCCAAAGACCACCCAAAGGTGCCCCGTGGCAAAACCGGTATCCTGCTCGCAAATCTTGGCACACCTGACCACTACAGCTACTGGCCCATGCGTCGTTATCTGAACGAGTTCCTTTCGGATCAACGGGTCATCGACTACCCGAAATGGAAATGGCAGCCGCTGCTTCAACTGATCATCCTGACCAAACGCCCCTTCACATCCGGTGAAGCCTACAAATCGATCTGGAATCACGAAGAAGGCGAAAGCCCTTTGATGACGATCACCAAGGCGAAAACTAAAAAATTCCGCGCCGCGATGGAAGATCTTTATGGCGATGATGTCATTGTGGATTTCTGCATGCGCTATGGCAATCCTTCCACCAAGTCTAAGGTGCGCAAAATGGTAGAAGCTGGTTGTGAGCGTATCCTGTTCTTCCCGCTTTACCCCCATTACGCAGGCGCGACGACAGCAACCGCAAATGACAGTTTCTTTGACGCTCTGAAGAAAGAAGCGTGGCAGCCTGCGGCTCGGACCGTACCGGCGTATTTTGAGCACCCGGATTATATCGACGCTTTGGCCAAATCGGTGGAAACCGCCTATGGCAAGATGGAAACGCGACCTGACATTCTGGTGGTCAGCTACCACGGAATGCCTCTTCGCTATCTCATGCAGGGCGACCCGTATCATTGCCAATGTTCAAAAACGACCCGACTGCTCAAAGAACGCCTCGGTTGGGAAGACACTGATTTGGTGACCACTTTCCAATCTCGTTTCGGGCCAGAGGAGTGGCTGCAACCCTACACTGTCGAGGAGGTTGCGCGTCTGGCCGAGGAGGACGGAAAAAAGAACATCGCCGTGATTGCGCCGGCATTTTCTGCGGACTGCATCGAGACGCTTGAAGAGATCAACGAAGAAATCAAAGAAAGCTTTGAGGAGGCGGGTGGCGAACACTTCACCTATATCCCGTGCCTCAATGACGATGACGCGCATATCAAAGCGCTGAGCCAGATCGCGCAAGAAAACCTTGGCGGTTGGCTTACACCATCATCCTGAAACGGATCAGCCAATTAACTGGGTTCAAAAGAAAAGGGCGCTTCCAAAAGGAAGCGCCCTTTTAAATTCTTCTCAACGGCTAATCGCCGTCGGTCCGATTAGTCAGCTGCAACTGCTGCTGCTACAACTGCCAAGATCAGCAGAGGAACAACGAAGTTAGAAGAAGAAGACGCTGCTTCTTCCATAACAACTGGTGCTTCAACCATTGGTTCGGACATGCCACCAGCGAATGCGGTGGAAGCTGCTGCAGTCAGAGCTGCTGCGAGAACGAGTTTTTTCATAGTAACCTCCAGAAAATTAGCTCACGTCACAGGTTTAGGCGACGTAAGCACCCAAGACTTACCTCGTATCTTAGGTGTAAACAGTAAAAGCAGGGCTTTGCAAACCCAAAGACGGGGGAAAAATCCGCCGAACGTCTCTTTGTGGTCAAATAAGCAACACTTGTGTGCCAACTTTTGCCAATTCAAAGAGCTCGGCGATATGTTCGTTGTAAAGGCCCACACATCCATTCGAAGAACGGCGACCGATCTTACGTGTATCGTGGGTGCCGTGGATCCGGTAATAAGTCCAGCTTAGATAAAGCGCATGAGTCCCCAATGGGTTATCAGGACCCGGCCCAACATATTCCGGCCACTCAGGATTGCGTTTACGCATCGCTGGTGTCGGGCGCCAGCTCGGGCCTTCCACCTTGCGGATGACTTTGGTGCGGCCACGACGGGTCAGGTCTTCGGTCAGCGGCACAGAGCTTGGATACAGCTTATATGTGCCGTCCTCACCCCAGTAATGCAGCGCGCGGCTGGTGATATCCACCAAGATCGCCCCATTCTTGAGGTTATCAAAATAGGGCTCCCAACGCATGGTGCGGAAGCTTGAGGTATTGCGACGTACCGTTTCTGTGATGTCGCGCTCTACTTCCGTCGTCGCTGTAGAATTCACGTCTTGCGCCAACGCAGGCGCACCCACAAAAGCGGTGCCGGTCGCCAGAAAGGCGCGGCGCCCAATAAGCAGCTTGTCTGCTTTAGTCTTGCTGTCTTCACTCATCTCATTTCGCCTCATGTCACGCGATTTTTCGCCAATCTATTGCTTGAATGCCTCAGTCGCAAATCAAACAAGCGTCATTTGGCTCAACTCACGCGAATGTGGGCTTTCAACGCCACGAGGCAGGCGTTACACCCATCTGCACACGACGAAAGTACTTGGAAGGGCATAATATGCGTCTTATTGCGGCGATGATGGCACTGTTGATGGCGGTTCCCGCCTGCACGCCCACGGTTACAGAACCGCCATTGGGTGCTGACGGCAAGCCTTTGCCACGGCTTTATAAGATTCGCTCAAACGATACGTCCAAGATTCAGTTCCGCATGGTTGATTCGGTCAATGCCCTAAGATCGGCCTCTGGATTGGGCAGAGTCGATCTCGACGCGAAACTTGTGGCAGCCGCGGCAACCCACTCCCGTGACATGTCCATACAAAACCGCCCTTGGCATTTTGGCTCTGATGGCTCCTCTCCAATCCAGCGCGTCGCACGCGTAGGCTATGAGGGGGTTCTTGTCGGTGAAGCCATCTCGGAAACCTATGAAACCGAGCTGGAAACTTTGGGTGCGTGGATGGAAGAACAAGGTCCACGCGCGGTGATCCTTGATCCAGCGGCAACAGATATGGGGTTCTCTTGGCACCAAGAAAGCAACGGTAAGATCTGGTGGACTTTGGTCATGGGCGCACCGGGTACGCCACAGATCCCGACGCCGCAGATTTCGTACGAAGACACCACAACTGACGTGCTTGATCTGGCCGAAGCCGCAATCCCAGCCGAGTGATTACTCGTAAATCCAAATAGGCGTGCCGTTCTTCACCATCGCATAGATCTTCTGCATCTCGCGATTGGTGACGGCAATACAACCCTGCGTCCAATCCTGGGGAAGCTTGCTGAATTTCTTCGGCCTTCCATGGATAAAAATATCCCCGCCGGGGCTAAAGCCTCGCTCTGCGGCATAGGCACGGTCATCAGCATTTGGATATGAGATACCCAGTGACAAATGGAATTGACTGTTCGGATTGCGACGGTCGATGACATATGCGCCTTCAGGCGTGCGCCCGTCTCCTTCTTGTTCCTTGTGGCCAAGAGGCGCAAATCCAAGATCGACATCGTAGGATTTCAACGCCGTATTCCCATGCATTAAATGCATGCGCCTTTCTTCTTTAAACAAGATAATGCGCGTGACCTCAGGACCGTCATAGGTTTCGAACTTGGAAGACCCACAGCCCGCGAGGACCAACAAAACCCCAAGCAAAAGTGCAATTTTTTGCATCTGTTCTCTCAATACTGCTCAAGGCTCTCGTAACACAAACACCGCCTCCGCCACAGAGGTTTTGCGCGGGCACCTTCATCAAACTCGCGTGAACTTCCCAACCATCTCGATATGCGGTGACCACCGGAACTGATCCACCACCTGCACCCAATGCAGTTTGTAATCCCCGCGGATCAAAGTCGCCGCGTCCCGGGCGAAAGTCACTGGGTTACAAGACACGAATGCGATGGTTGGCACTTTGGATTTGGCCAATTCAATGCATTGCGCCTCAGCGCCTGCACGCGGCGGATCGATCACCACCGCGTCGTAACGCAAGTCCTGCGCCAAGATCGGGTTGCGGAAAAGGTCACGGGTTTCGGTTGTAACCCGTTTAAGTCCCTGCGCCTGACGCCACCCCTGATCCAACGCTTTCATCATTGAACGGATGCCTTCGACCGCGTGCACTTCGGCTTTTTCAGCAAGGGGAAGTGAGAATGTCCCGCATCCCGCGAAGAGATCGACAACCTTAGAGGCATCCCCGACGATCTCCAAAGCAGCGCGCAAAAGCGCCTCTTCGCCATGAGCGGTCGCCTGTAAGAATGCGCCTGGCGGCGGCGTGACCTTGGCCTTTCCCATCGGCTGCCACGGCGGGAAACACGTCGCGATCACTTCGTCATCCCATGTCAGCCGCGCGAGCCCCATTTTTTGTGCTTCTTGCGCAAGCTGCGATTGGAACGGACCATCCAGCGGCTTGCCACCGGCAACCGAGATATCCAACCCTTCCGGGGCCAACGTCGCCGTCACCGACAACTCACCCTTGCGCGACGCACCAATCACAGCGAGCTGCTTTGCTACGTCAAGCGCAGGTTTCAGATCAGGGTGCAGGACCTGGCAATCGGGAATTTCGACAATGACGTCGCTTGCCCGCTGGTGAAACCCAGCCATCGCACCTTTCTTAGTGCGACGCGCCGAGATCGAAGCCCGCCGACGGGCGGCCACCGGCGAGGTTTCAATCGGGCGAAACTCAGTGACAATACCCTGCGCCGCCAAAGCGTGGCGCACCACATCAACCTTCCAATCGGCGACAAAGGTGTCTGAGGCGTGTTGAAGCCCACATCCACCACAAGCCTTGAAATGGCGGCACGGCGGTTTGACCCGGTCGTCTGATGGCGTCACCACACGAATATCGCGCAATTGTGTGCCGTCGACTTCCCCGGACACAGTCTCGCCGGGCAAGGTAAGGGGCGCAAACAGCGGGCCATCGGCAATGCCGTCGCCCTGGTGCCCTAATCGGTTGATCTGGAACTCAGCCATCTGATCTGCCATTTTTGATGCAATGGGCGCGGCAATAGCCTGCATGCGCGCATCTGAAAAGCCTTATTCCGCCGCTTCGGCTCCAATAAAGCCACCGGACTGCCGTTGCCAGAACCCAGCATACAGCCCATCTTTCGCCAAAAGCTCTGCGTGGCTGCCCTGCTCTACGATACGACCTTCATCCATCACGATAATCCGGTCCATTTCAGCGATGGTCGACAGACGGTGCGCAATGGCGATCACGGTTTTGCCGACGACAACCTCACGCAAGGCGTCCTGAATTTCTGCTTCAACTTCGCTGTCCAGAGCCGAAGTCGCCTCGTCCAATATGAGGATCGGCGCATCTTTCAAAATGGCCCGAGCCAAGGCGATCCGCTGCCGCTGGCCACCGGACAACTTTACACCGCGCTCCCCAAGAAACGCGTCGTATCCGCGACGACCCTTTGGATCGAGCAGATCACCCACGAACTCTTCTGCCCGTGCTTTTCGCGTTGCCGCAGCAACCTCCCCAACGCTCGCATCAGGTTTGCCATAGCGAATATTGTCCATGGCAGAGCGGTTAAACAAAGCCGTATCCTGCGTCACCATCCCGATCTGCTGGCGCAAACTGTCTTGGGTCACTTTGGTCACGTCTTGGTCGTCAATTGTAATGGCGCCGTTGTCAGCATCGTAAAGCCGCAACAAAAGCGAAACGAGCGTGGACTTCCCTGCCCCGGACGCACCAACAATGCCCACCTTTTCACCGGGCGCGACGGTCAGTTGAATGTCAGCCACCCCACCGGTCGCCGTGCCATAGTTAAAGCCCACATCGTTAAAGGAAATCGCGCCGGACGTAATCTGCAGCTCTTTAGCATCCGGGTCATCAAACAATGTCACCGGCTTGGCGAGCATCTTGATCCCATCTTCAATTTCGCCGACTTGCGCAAAGATCGACATCAACGTCCAGCTGACCCAGCCAGTCATCTGAGAAAGCCGAATAGACATCGCGCCCAGCGCCGCCAACTCACCGGTGGTGACAGCTCCGCCTTGCCATTTCAAAAGGCCGACTAACATGACCGTTGCGGGCAACGTTCCTGCCAGAAAAATCATGACGCCCCGCATGCTTACCGCAAGCTGCGCCCATTCCATGGAGCGAACGCGGAATATCTCGGATTCCTGCAAGACTGCTTTGTCTTCATGCTCAGACGTCGCAAAAAGCTTCACCGTACGCATATTGCCCGTGGTATCCACAATCTGTCCGCTTACCGCAGCCCGCGCGTTCGCGCGCTGTTTTGACCGCGCCCGGACGCGCGGCATAAAATAGCTAAGCAGACCAAGATAAACAGCGATCCAAACCGCAACGATCAGAGCCAAAGTCGGCTCAATAACGCCTGACAGCAGCAACATGCTGAGAAAGGTGGAAGAGGCGAAAGTGCCTGCGTTTATGACCTCGGATACAACAGAGGAGAACGCGTTGCTGGTCTGCAATTGCTTTTGCGCAATGCGCCCCGCGAAGTCATCGTCAAAATAGCTAATCGACTGGCTGCTGGTGTAGCGATTGAGGCGGATGAGCACCCGGTTCATCAAGTTTGGCGCAATGACGACGCTTTGGAACAGCGACGACATCGTGAAAACCAGCGGTCTGAAAATCAGTAAGAACGCCCCAGCAAACAACAGCAAGTTCATGTTTTCAGAGAAGAAGCCTTCGGTCCCCGAAAGCGTCAGATCAAGCACTTCACCGATCAGGTAAAGGATATAGGCCTCTGACAGGCCCGCAAGCGCGAACCCCGAAAAAGCAATGATCAAGGCAGGCCCAAACCCATCCATCACCCACCGCGAAAACGCCCAAAGCGTGTCAGGGGGAGGCGCGTCTGTTGGACGTGCGGGATCGATCAAATCGCCAAACCAGCGCACCAATGCATTTCTTTTGTCGTCGCTCATTCCGCTGCCTCTTCTGATTCCGGCTCGGTCCCATCCTCAGTGCCACCCTCGGTACCCAAGAACCCACCGGATTGCCTTTCCCAGAAGCTAGCGTAAAGCCCTTGCATGGCCAGTAGCTGGCTGTGATTGCCCTCTTCAACAATGTTCCCATCATCGATGACCAAAATACGGTCCATTTGCGCGATGGTGCTGAGTCGGTGGGCAATGGCAATCACGGTCTTGCCCTCCATCATGCCATACAGCGTATCCTGAATGACCGCTTCCACTTCGGAATCCAGAGCAGATGTGGCTTCGTCCAACAGCAAGATAGGCGCGTCCTTCAGAATGACCCGCGCAAGCGTGATCCGCTGGCGTTGACCACCGGACAATTTAACACCGCGCTCACCCACATGGGCGTCATACCCTTTGCGGCCCTCTTGGTCCTCTAGCTCAAGGATGAACTCATGCGCCTCAGCCTTCCGCGCGGCCGCTTCGATTTCCGCATCACTCGCATCGGGCTTGGCGTAAGCAATGTTGTCGCGCAGAGAACGATGCAACAAAGAACTGTCTTGCTGCACCATTCCGATATGACCCCGCAGGCTGTCCTGAGTGACCTCTCGGATGTCCTGATCGTCCACTAAAATGGCACCGCCTTCTGCATCATAAAACCGCAAAAGCAGCTTAACGAGGGTCGATTTTCCTGCGCCAGATCGCCCAACCAGCCCAATCTTCTCGCCTGGCTGGATCGTCAGCGATACCGCATTCAAACCACCTTTTTCGCGGCCATAATGGTGCGTCAGTTCACGCGCTTCGATCTTCCCATTCTTAAAGACCAGAGGCTTGGAACCCGGCCCATCCACCAGATCAATCGGCTGCGCGATGGTTTCCATTCCCTCGGCCACGACACCCAATTGACGGAAGAAAGTGGTCAGCGCCCACATGATCCAACCAGTCATCGCGTTCAGCCGCAGGGTCAATGCCGTCGCTGCCGCCACGATGCCAACGGTCGCATTGCCCTGCATCCAGAGCCAGATGGACCAGCCCACAACACCGAGGATTAGCAAGCCATTCAGGACGATCAGTGTCACATCCATAATGGTGTAAATCCGCATCTCACGCTGGAAGGTCACCCGGGTGTTTTCAATGGCATCTTTCGCATAATCAAGCTCGCGCGAGTCCTGCGCGAAAAGCTTCACCGAATGTATATTCGTGTAGGCATCCACAACGCGACCCGTCACGGTGGAACGCGCATCCGATGCGGCTTTAGACGCCGGTCCAACGCGCTTGACTGTCCAGGCCACCAAACACCCATAAAGCGCCAACCAGATGACCAGCGGCACCAACAGTCTCGGGTCTGCTTGGTTCAAAAGCACCGCAGCTCCGATCACATAGGCAAGCGCAAATGCAATTGCGTCAAAGACCTGAAAGATCGCCTCACCGGCTGCCGGAGGCGTTTGCATGATCCGATTTGCAATGCGGCCTGCAAAATCGTTCTCAAACCATCCCACCGATTGGCGCAGCACATGTTTATGGGCGCGCCAGCGGATCAATGTGCCAAAGTTCGGCAGGATCGAATTGTTTAAGATCAACACGTCCAGAGCCTGCAATATTGGCCGGATCAACAGCACAAATATCGCCGCTAGGATGAACTCCGTCTGATACTGCGCCCAGACTTCTGCGGGATCGCCGCTCAGCAAATCCACGAGGCGGCCCAAGTAATGGATCAGGCCAATTTCGACGATGGCCACAATCACAGAAAGGATCGCAGCAATCCAAAACACGCGCTTGAACGGCGCGGAGTAGACCATCAAAAATGGCCATAGTTTCTTAGGTGGTGTGTCTGTTTCAGCGTAATCCGCATAGGGATCAACAAGATTTTCAAAGTACTTAAAAGGCATTGGGGTCACTCACACAGGGCGTCCTGAAAAGGTCAGGGAAATGTTGGGTAGGCAAAAAGGTTCGGCCAAAGCCGCGTTAGCGATCATTGAACCGGTCAATGACGGCTTAGATAAAAAAGGTCCGTCGATCCATTTTTGCAGTCTCCTAGTGAGTCCCTGCGAAGGTGACCCAGAGGAAGTCTCAAGTCAACACCTGCGCACAGCGGCGGCTTCACATTTCCAGGAGCGTGTCTTTATCCAGCGCGAAACCTGATTTGATCCACGCACTCTCAAGCGCCTTGAGTTTCGCGCCCAATTCTGGGCCTTGAAACTGGTCCAATAGGTCCGCTGCTTTGATTGGGAAAATCGCCGTCGCACCCATTGCGATTTCTTCGCTAAATCCGTGCGGGAGCGGTTGTTCGAACATTGCCGAACGAAGCAAGATCACCGAGATCGCAAGGTCGGCACCTTGTCGATAGGCAATTTCGGCAACCGGAGTCATCGCTCCGGTCTCCTCACGCAACACCTCTAGCCGCGCCGCATCTTTCTTGGATAAGCGCAGCGCTTTCTCAACCCCCTGCCCGCCCAGCGCAGCGAGGCGTCGTATTGGATCAGACGCGACACCGGCTTCCGCTTCAAAATGCACAAGGGGCGCAAGCGGCTTGTCATCGGCACCTTCCAGAACCTGAGCCAAAGCCCCAGATTGCCGCATGGCGGCAACAGCAGGCGCAGGATCAGAGGCAGAAAGCAATTTCAGCATTTCAGTGCCGACCCGCTCTTTAGAAAGAGACTCTATTCCATCGGAATTCGCCGCAATGGCCGCCAACGCCTCTGCATCCAGCCCGGCACTTGGGTCACCATACCACGCGTTAAAACGGAAGAAGCGCAGGATCCGCAGATAGTCCTCACGAATGCGCATGTCCGCATCATCAATAAACACGAAACGGCGCGCATGAAGGTCCTGAAGCCCACCCAGCGGATCAACCAAAGTCCCATCCGGTTTCACGTAGAGAGCGTTCATTGTGAAATCGCGGCGATGCGCATCATCTTCGACGCAGTCGGAGAAGGCCACAACGGCCCGACGCCCATCAGTTTCAACGTCTTTTCGAAATGTGGTGATCTCGTGAGGAATACCGCCAGCGATCACAGTAATTGTCCCGTGCTCCTTACCGGTTGGGATCGCTTTCAAACCGACCTCTTTAGCCAACTCGATCACCCGATCAGGCAGCGCATCTGTCGAGATATCAATGTCAGACACCGGCGCATCAAGCAGCGCATTACGCACGCAACCCCCGACAAGCAAAGCTTGGTGTCCACCACCGGTAAGCATCGCGCAAACGTCTTGGGTGGTCTGCCGTGTGAGCCAATCCCCTGTGACTTTCATGAAGACATCCGTTCTGCCAACCCACGCAACATGCGCGCGGTGGCCCCCCAGATGTAATACGGCCCATAAGGCACGGTGTAATAATGCCGCCTTTGCCCGCGCCAGCGACGGCCTTCGACACGGAAATTGTTCGGATCAATCAGGTGCGTAAGGGGGACTGAAAAGACCTCTTCGACCTCTCCCGGCTCTGGTTCGTGAACAAAAGCGTCTCGAACAAAGCCCAAAACGGGTGTTACTAAAAAGCTGGTGACCGTTTCATGGCTGGCGAGCGTCCCGAGCACCTCGACATTTGTTGGTTTGAGCCCAATCTCTTCATCCGCTTCACGTAAAGCAGCGGCAATGACATCCGCGTCCGCCTCGTCCTGCTTGCCGCCAGGAAAAGCGATCTGGCCCGGGTGATGTTTCAAATGCGAACTGCGTTTGGTGAGGATCACCTGCGCCTGTCCATCTATCATTTGAACTGGGATCAAAACCCCGGCTGGACGCAATTTGCGCCCCTCCGGCAACACCACATCGGGATTCAGATCAAAATCAGAAGAGGCCCCGCCGTCGCGGTCAATCGCACTTAGCAGGGCCGCCTTCGCATCCGTCATCCGGCAGGTTTCTCCGCGTCGAACCCAACGGTTTTTGGATCAAGCTGGAAATGCGAGCCACAGAACTGGCAGTCCGCAGTAACCCAGCCATCTTCTGTCGTCATCTTCTCGATATCCTTGGCAGAATAAATCGACAACGATTGGCGCACGCGGTCTTCTGAGCAAGAGCAGCCAAACGCCACTTTCTGAGCATCGTAAACCCGCGGCTCTTCCTCATTGAACAGGCGCAGAAGCAAAGTGCTTGGGGTCACGCTTGGGCCAATCAGTTCCAGCTCCTCGACCGTGTCGAGCAGAATATTCGCGCGGTTCCAGTTTTCTTCTTCGTCATCTTCCAGCAGATCGCTTGCGGTCAACTGGCCTTTGTCCCCAGAACCACCTTCACCGCTGACAAGCGGAGACGCCTTTGGCATGTGCTGAAGCATCACGCCGCCCGCGCGCCAATGTTCGGCGACACCCGGCTCGGAAGACTTTCCGAACCGCAGAGAAAAGCGTGTCGGCAGCTGTTCTGACTGCGCAAAATACCCTTCAGCGCTTGCGCTCAGCGAGCCACCTGTCAAAGGAGCGATCCCTTGATAAGGCTGCGTCCCCTCACCCTGATCAATCAAAACCGCGAAATAACCATTCCCCAGCTGCTCAAATGGCGCTGCATCGGTCAGCCGATCCTCATCAAACCCCGCATAGGCACGGATGCGCGCAGGCTCACCTTCTTTGGTCGGCGCATAATAGTCTGACGCAATCATGCGCACTGGACCATTGGTTTGCACCTGCAAAGACAGTTTCCAGCGCAGGCTGATGGTTTGACCGATCAGCGCAGTCAAAAGCGCAACCTCGGCCACCAAAGCTTCAACAGATTCCGGATATTCATGTTGCTTTAGGATACCGTGCAAAACGTTATCCAGCCGCGCAACGCGTCCGCGAATGTCAGATTTATCCAGCTGAAACGGCAACACTGTGTCGTCCCAGGCGATTTTGGTTCCGAGAGTCATTGGAGTTCCTTGGGCTTTCCTTACGGGCCTTACCTTGGCATACCGCAGCTATATAGGTGCGGCAAGATGAACAAAAAGGGCTGGTAACGCATGATCCGACGGTTTGGAACCCCACCGAAGACAGGACAGGTCTATAAACCCCGCCCCGGAGCTTATGTGATCTTGTTGCGCGGAGATAAAATACTGGTCACGCGCCAAGACGCCTCAGACAAATTGCCAGAGCCGGAACTGCAATTGCCCGGCGGCGGAATTGACCCCGGCGAGTCGCCAATCACGGCACTACATCGCGAGGTGCTAGAAGAAACCGGCTGGCGTATCTCAAAACCCCGTCGGCTAGGGGCTTTTCGCCGATTTGCCTATATGGCGGAGTACGAGAAGTTCGCAGATAAGCTCTGCACGATTTACCTGGCACGCCCAGTGTGCCGACTTGGCCATCCAACCGAACCCGGTCACACTGCAGTCTGGCTCCATCGTGAAGAAGCAAGGTACATGCTCGCCAATAGCGGCGACCGACACTTCATCGACTTGGCGCATTTCTGAGGTCATGAAACTCTAATAAAATTCCGGACACGTCATCCGGGATCGGACGACCTCCAGCAAATTCCTGCAAGCGCCACAAAAACCCTTCTAGAAAGTCCTCGCCTTGGTCCTGCGCGAGTTCTGTCAAAAGCAGATTGAGCCCGTCGTCATCCAGCATATTGCCTTCGGCATCCGGACATTCAATCGGCCCATCCGAGAGCACGATCAGCCGATCGCCGGGTCCAAGCGTCAACTCGAATTCCGCGTAATCCGCCCCGGGCACAAGACCGACGGGCAGCCCGCCAGCACCATGCTTTTCAATCGCACCACAAGATCGTTGCACCAATGGGTGAGGATGACCTGCCTGCGCCAAACGCACCTTGCCGCTCTCAAGATCGACCTCTGCAAGAACCATCGTGAAGTAATGTTCAGTCTCTATTTCATCCAAAAACAAGCTATTCAGCTGTTCGACCACTTGATGAGGTGGCAACGCATCATAGCCTTCCCCGTTTGCTGGGATCAGCGCAATATTTTGCTCCCGAGACGTTGCTGACAAATATCCCGCAAGGCGCGCGGTCATCAGCGCAGAGCTGATCCCATGTCCGCTCACATCAATTGCAAACAAACCAATCCGATCTCGATCAATGCGATAGTGGCCAACCAAGTCCCCGCCGACATGTCCACTGGACTCAAGCAACATCGAAACGCGCCCCTTTGGGAATTCTACGACCCTCTCCTTGACCAAAGATTCTTGAAACCGCTTCGCCGCCAGCAGGTCCTTGTTCACCAATTCATGAACCGTCTGAAGCTCTGAAAGAGTATCTGTGATTTCACGCTGCATTTTCAGAATACGCGCAGCCGCCGACATGCGCGCTCTTAGCTCATGCGCATCAACCGGTTTAAGCAAAAAATCGTCGGCACCTTGCTCTAACGCCTTCACGACACTGTCTTTTTCGGACTTGGCCGTCAGGAAAACAAAATAGCAGTAATGTGGTGATGGCAAATCTCGGAAGTTCCGACAGAATTCCGGGCCTTCCATATCAGAGAGAACCCAATCAGACAGAACAAGATCGGGCATATCCCGCTGACATATATCCAATGCTTCTTGCGCGCTGCCCGCCTCCAACACTTCGAATCCATCCCTGTTCAGGGACGCGGATAGAATACGTCTCTGCAATCGACTTTCGTCCACCAGCAATACCCGTTGAAGGGCCCGAGACGCCGGTACACTATCGACGACAATTGGCTGAGCACTGATCACGACGACTCCCTAAACGACTTCCTGTTCGCAGCGAGCCGCAGCTTCACCCAAAGCCTATTAAATCCGCATGAAGAAAATCCACTCGGTTTTAAGGGCCGTGATTACCGTTTCTTAAAATTCTCTACTCATTATGAGACTAAAGGGGCCGTCATGCTTGATCACCAAAAGATAAATCAGCTGCGCAACGACCTAGGCGCGGAAGGTTTTGCTGAAATTGTCGACATTTTTTACGAGGAGGTTGAAGAGGTCTTCGGGCGCATTCAAAACGATGGTGCCTCTGGAACAGACATGCATTTTTTAAAGGGGAGCGGCGCGAATGTTGGCTTCGCGGCCTTTTCCAAAACATGTCAAATCGCAGAACATAGCTTAAATGAAGGGGCGCAAGCGGATTTGGACGCCGTGCGCAGTTCATTTTACCAATCCAAGCAGGCTTTTGTGGCAGAGTTCCTAGAAGACCAAAGTTGAACGGCTCTAAATCAAGAACTGCGCAAGCGTTTCATCATTGGTAATGTCGGTGAAACCCATCCCCGCGGCCTCGATCCGATCAAAGAGCTTGGCGAAGTTCTTTGGGTCATTGGTCTCAATACCAATCAAGACAGAGCCGAAATTGCGTGCGGATTTCTTGAGGTACTCAAACCGCGCAATGTCATCGTCTGGACCAAGCATAGCCAAGAAGTCTTTAAGCGCGCCGGGACGTTGAGGGAGGCGCAGAATGAAATACTTTTTCACACCGGAATAGCGCTGCGCACGTTCTTTGACCTCAGGCAGGCGCTCAAAGTCAAAATTGCCACCAGAGGTCACACAAACCACGGTTTTTCCTTTGATCTCATCAGCAACATCGGTCAGGGCATCGACGGCCAAGGCACCGGCTGGCTCCAACACGATGCCTTCGACGTTTAGAATCTCTAGCATCGTCGCACAAATACGGTCTTCAGGAGACAGCACCACCTCATCCGCGCTGTGATGCTTCAGGCGCGCAAAGTTCTTCTCGCCAATCCGCGCCACCGCTGCGCCATCCACAAAGCTGTCGACCGCATCCAAGGTCACCAATTCGCCCGCGTCCAAAGCCGCCTTCAAACTGGGCCCGCCTGATGGTTCGACGAAAGTATAGTCGACCTCGTTACCAAAAAAGCTGCTGATACCCGAAGACAGCCCTCCGCCGCCAACAGGCAGAACGATGTGATCAGGAGCTTTACCCAGTTGCGTCAGAATCTCAGCGGCAACGGATGCCTGACCTTCAATCACATCTTCATCGTCAAAGGGCGGCAGAAACGTCCCTTTTGCTTCAGCGCAAAACGCCTGCGCCGCCGCCAAGGTGTCATCAAAATAGTCGCCGACCAAACGCACTTCTATTGCGCCATCGCCAAAGACTTCGGTCTTGAAAATCTTCTGCTGCGGCGTGGTCACCGGCATAAAGATCACGCCTTTTACACCAAAATGATTGCACATAAAGGCAACCCCTTGGGCATGGTTTCCCGCAGAGGCGCAGACAAAAAGGTCACGGGACGGGTCTTTGTCCAGCACCTTTCGCATGGCATTAAACGCCCCGCGCAGCTTGTAGCTACGCACAGGCGTCAAGTCCTCGCGTTTGAGGTAGATCTCGGCCTTGTAGCGTTGAGACAAATGGGCATTCCGCTGCAGAGGCGTGGCATCAAAAACGCTGCGCATGGCGGCTTCGGCACTGCGGGCTTGGGTGCGGAAATCGGTCATGAGATCCTAGGTGCCTGAAGCCCATAAGAAGAGCAAGCCTTTGGGGCGAAGAATACCAATGAATACTGGGTCAGAGCTCGCGGTATTCGACCGCAATCCCGTAGATCGTGGTCAGGACACTGATGCCAACCATCAAACTCACCCAAGTTTGAACAACGCTAAGCAACACGTAGATAAGGCTCGATACGCCGGCAAAGGATTCCACAATAGAACCAAACAACGATGAAAGCACGCTCATTGCGATAACCATGATCAAGATTGCACCGGAGTAAGCGCTGGTTTTGCGCCAAGCATTGCCAATCGAAAGCGCTTCACCCAAAGCGGCAGCAGGCAATGTTGGTGACAGCCGGTAGAAAATCCACAGCAGAACGCCGGTGACAACAAGAGTGGTCAAAAAGACACCGGCCATTCCGCCGACCAGGGTGAAGATCAATCCAGAAACCGTGCCGACCACTACTGCGGCCAAAATCACAATCAGGGAAAGCAAGATACCCTGCAGAAGATATGCGCCAATTCGATTACCGCGGAATCTTGGGACAATCGATCCGCTATCTTCCTCGAGCAAGACATATCGATGCCAAGCGACGGCGACCCAAAGCCCCGCGACGACATATGCGATGCCGAAAAGGGTGACGGCACCCCACGGGAAATCAGAAGGCGGGTTCTCAAAGTCAAAACTGACATCTGAGCTTCCAAACAACACGGCAAACGCAAGCCCGACCGCGATAATCGGAGACGAAATACGCAAAGCGGTCTGCCAATTTAGAAAAACCAATTTCACCGAATGCAAAAGAACTCTCAAACCCAACATAAATTTCTCCTAACGAATTTACCTCAGTCGTGACCATTTTCTGTGTGCTTTTCAAGCCTGCATACTCACACCGCTTGCCCCAGCCTTCAAAACACGTTATCGCCCCGCTGTTGTCCAAAGCGTTGCCCGTCTGAAGGAAAATAAAATGTCTGCGCCTAAGAAAGTTGTTTTGGCCTATTCCGGTGGCCTTGATACCTCCATCATCCTGAAATGGCTGCAAACCGAATACGGTTGCGAAGTCGTCACGTTCACCGCTGACCTCGGTCAGGGCGAAGAGCTGGAACCAGCCCGCCAAAAGGCAGAGCTGTTGGGCATCAACCCAGACAACATCTATATCGAAGACATCCGCGAAGAGTTCGTACGTGATTTCGTCTTCCCAATGTTCCGCGCCAATGCGGTTTACGAAGGTCTGTACCTTCTGGGCACCTCCATCGCGCGCCCGTTGATTTCCAAGCGTCTGATCGAGATCGCGGAAGCGACCGGTGCAGATGCCGTCGCCCACGGCGCAACCGGTAAAGGCAACGACCAGGTGCGTTTTGAGCTGGCAGCCTATGCGTTGAACCCCGACATCAAAGTGATCGCCCCTTGGCGTGAATGGGACCTGTCCAGCCGGACTAAACTGCTGGAATTTGCTGAACAGCACCAAATCCCGATCGCCAAAGACAAGCGCGGCGAAGCGCCATTCTCTGTGGACGCGAACCTGCTGCACACCTCTTCTGAGGGCAAAGTCCTGGAAGACCCAGCAATTGACGCACCAGATTACGTCTACCAACGCACCGTCGCACCAGAAGACGCGCCTGAAACACCTGAATTCATCGAAGTCACCTTCGAAAAAGGCGACGCGGTTGCCATCAACGGCGAAGCAATGAGCCCGGCGACCATCCTGACCAAACTGAACGAACTAGGCGGCAAACACGGCATCGGCCGTTTGGACTTCGTCGAAAACCGTTTCGTCGGCATGAAGTCCCGCGGCATCTACGAAACCCCAGGCGGCACTGTGCTTCTGGAAGCGCATCGCGGCATCGAACAGATCACACTGGATTCCGGCGCAGGCCACCTGAAAGACAGCCTGATGCCACGCTACGCGGAACTGATCTACAATGGCTTCTGGTACTCGCCAGAGCGTGAAATGCTGCAAGCGGCCATCGACAAATCCCAAGAAAATGTCACCGGCACCGTGAAACTGAAGCTCTACAAAGGCTCCGCAACCTGTGTGGGCCGCTGGTCCGACCACAGCCTCTACTCCGAAGCGCACGTGACCTTCGAAGAAGACGCTGGCGCTTACGACCAGAAAGACGCCGCTGGTTTCATCCAATTGAACGCCCTGCGCCTCAAACTGCTCGCAGCCCGCAACAAGCGCGTTTCTGACAAGTAAGAGCGTTCAAACCAATTTCAAAAGGCCTGCCTTCCTTCGTGACGGCAGGCCTTTCTTTTTGGCCAAAATATCCCGGGGTGAGGCCAAAGGCCGAGGGGCAGAGCCCCTCATTCACCATGTGACAATCAATCACCAATCCGTGACGTCACACGCCCGTGACTTGAGCGTTAGCATCCGCTTATGCAACCTGCCCTCAACACGAGTGGAGAGTGTCTTATGAACCCTATGATCAACCTGAAAACCTATCTTCTGGGCGGTCTGATTGCCGTCGCAGCGATCCTTCAATGCGGCCAGGCGCAAGCCGGAACCGAAAAGCTCATTGTTGCAGGCGGCTGTTTCTGGTGTGTTGAAAGTGATTTTGAAAGCGTGCCCGGCGTCAAACGCGCGGTGTCTGGCTATATTGGCGGATCCGCCGCTGACGCTGAATACAAGAAGATCACCAAGGGCGGCACAGGCCACTATGAAGCGGTCGAGATTACATTCGACAACAACAGGGTCTCTCGCGACGAGATCCTTCATAAGTTCTTCCGCTCTGTCGACCCGACAGATGCCGGCGGTCAATTCTGTGACCGCGGTGACAGCTATCGCACAGCCGTTTTCTACGGCAATAACGCGCAAAAGGCTGCTGCGGAACAAGCCAAAGCAAATGCTCAGAAAGCGCTGGGTCGCAAAGTCGTCACGCCGGTGATTGCCGCAGGCGCATTCTACAAAGCCGAGGCGTATCACCAAGATTACTACAAAGGCAGCAAGCTGATCCTGACGCGTTTTGGGCCAAAGAAACAGTCAGAGGCCTACAAACGCTACCGCGAAGCTTGCGGTCGGGATGCCCGGGTAAAACAACTTTGGGGCACGGACGCACCATTTGCGAAGTAAGTTAGAGCCCTGATTCCTGGACCTCTTTAAGGTCCGGGATCACATCGGCGGTACCTTCACGCGTAACCATCAAGGCGCCCGCTTTCATCGCCAAACCAATCGCCTGAGCGATCGGCATACCGCGATCTCGACCCGCGAGCAGATAGCCCGTAAACGTGTCCCCTGCTCCGGTCGTATCCACCACATCCACCTTATGCGCTGGAAAATCTTGAGAGGTCTTTTCGATCGAGTTGATCCAACGACACCCCTTTGCCCCCAGCGTGATGACCACATCGGCGACAGGCAGATTATCTACCGCTAGGCCGGTCTCTTCTGTTAGCTGCGCCGCCTCGACTTCGTTCAAAATCAAGAAATCCAAATAGGGCAGAACCGCTTGAACAGAGGCCGCGTCAAAGGGTGCCGCTGCATAGGCCACATACATGCCCAGTTCTTTACCCATCTTCGCAGCATAGGCCTGCTGGTTGGTCTCGTTCTGAATAAGCAACGTGTCGCCATTCGCGCTTTCGCTCAGCGCTTGGCCAACCGCGCTTTCGGTGATTTCTGCATTCGCACCGGGAAACAAGACAATCGCGTTTTCACCATCCTCGTCAACATTGATAACCGCATGACCAGTGGATTGCTGATCCATCACCGCGATATGCCGCGTGTCCACGCCATATTCCAACAGCCGCTGCCGCGCCCAAGTGCCATCAGACCCAACCGCGCCGATATGAGACACCAACGCCGCCGCCCGTGCGGCGGCAACAGACATATTCGCGCCTTTGCCACCCAAACCACGGGTCATGCTTTTCGCCGCAAGCGTTTCGCCAGGCCCCGGCAAATGCGGCACCTGATAGAACAGATCTGCGTTGATCGAACCAAGGTTATAGATGGCCATTGTCACTCACAAAAAGAGAAATCCCTGAGGCCAATCTGAATTGGTCTCAGGGGGAGTACAAGCCACTAATATTTGAAAGACCTACTTGTCAGCCAACCTTACACGCTGCCAGAACCGCCATATTGACGATGTCATTTGCGGTCGATGTTGTGGAACAAATCTGGATCGACTTATCGACACCGGACAAGATCGGGCCAATCACTGTGGCGCCAGCCATTTCCTGCATCAGTTTGGTCGAGATGCTTGCAGAGTGACGTGCTGGAACCACCAGAACGTTTGCAGGACCAGTCAGGCGTTGGAACGGATAGGCTTCCTGCGCAGATGGGTTCATCGCCACATCCACGGTCATCTCACCTTCGTATTCAAAGTCAACGCCACGCTTGTCCAGAACCTGCGGAGCCAGGTGCATCTTCTCGGCGCGCTCAGAAACTGGGTAGCCAAAGGTTGAGAAGCTCACGAAGGCAACACGAGGCTCAAGCCCCATGTCACGTGCCACGACCGCACAGCGTTCCGCAATGTTGGCAAGATCATTTTCGTCCGGCCATTCATGCACCAGCGTATCTGAGATCAGAACCACACGACCCTTGTGCAAGATCGCGGTCACACCAACAGCGCCGGCATCCGCGTCTGCGTCAAACACGTGATTGATCAATTCCATCACATGCGCCGACTTACGTGTCGCGCCGGTCACCAAGCCATCGCCATGACCATGCGCCAGCATCAAAGACGCAAATACGTGGCGGTCACGCGCCGCCAGACGGTGCACATCGTGACGGTCATAACCTTTGCGCTGCAAACGTTTGTACAAGAAGTCTTTGTAAGAACGGAAATGCAGAGAGTTTGCTGCGTTGACCACTTCAAGCTCGTTCACTGCATCGCCAAGACCCGCAGCTTCCAGCTTCTCAGCGACATCCGTCTCGCGCCCAACAACAATGGCTTTGCCCAATCCAGAGCGTTGGTAGGTCACAGCCGCACGCAAAACGCGCGGATCGTCGCCTTCCGCGAAGATCATACGCGCTTGAGCGTTTCGTGCACGGGCGTTCAGGCCACGTAGCATGGTCGCGGTTGGGTCCATGCGAGATTTCAGGCTCGCTTCATAACCTTCCATATCCACGATCGGGCGGCGGGAGACGCCAGTGTCCATACCCGCTTTGGCCACTGCTGGCGGAATACGGTGGATCAAGCGTGGGTCAAACGGTGTTGGAATGATGTAATCGCGACCAAAAGACAGCTTACGACCGTAAGCCATCGCCACCTCGTCCGGCACATCTTCACGTGCCATCTCCGCCAGTGCTTCCGCGCAGGCGATCTTCATTTCGTCATTGATCGCACGGGCATGAATATCAAGCGCGCCGCGGAACAGGTAAGGGAAAGCCAATACGTTGTTCACTTGGTTGGCATAGTCGGAACGACCTGTCCCAACGATTGCATCTGGACGCACCGCCTGTGCTTCTTCCGGAGTGATCTCTGGATCTGGGTTCGCCATGGCAAAGATCAATGGATCTTGCGCCATACCTTCCACCATCTCTGGTGTCACCGCGCCCTTAACGGAAACACCAAGGAAGACGTCCGCACCTTTCATGGCTTCATCCAGCGTGCGCAGTTTCGTCTTGATCGCGTGCGCTGACTTCCACTGGTTCATACCCTCTGTGCGGCCTTGATAGATCACGCCCTTGGTATCGCAGACGATGCAGTTATCGTGCTTTGCGCCCATGGACTTCAACAGCTCGATACACGCAATACCGGCTGCACCCGCACCATTCAGGACGATCTTTACGTCTTCGATCTTTTTGCCGGACAGTTTCAGCGCGTTGATCAAGCCCGCCGCACAGATCACTGCGGTACCGTGCTGGTCATCGTGGAAGACAGGAATGTCCATTTCTTCCTTCAAGCGCTGCTCAATGATGAAACACTCAGGCGCTTTGATGTCTTCAAGATTGATACCGCCAAAAGTCGGCCCCATCAGCTTCACCGCCTGACAGAACGCGTCCGGATCTTCGGTGTCCAACTCAATATCGATCGAGTTCACATCCGCGAAGCGTTTGAACAGGACCGACTTCCCTTCCATCACCGGTTTAGAGCCCAGCGCACCAAGGTTACCAAGGCCCAAGACAGCTGTACCGTTAGAGATGACCGCAACCAAGTTACCCTTGTTCGTGTAATCATAAGCCGTCGCCGGGTCCGCTGCGATTTCTTCACATGGCACCGCCACCCCAGGGGAGTATGCCAGCGACAGGTCGCGTTGCGTCGTCATTGGCACGGTTGCGTTGATTTCAAACTTGCCGGGCGTTGGCTCTAGGTGAAAGGCAAGCGCCTCTTCACGGGTGACTTTGGTCTTGGTCATTGGGGGAATTTCCTTTTGGCTCGCGCCGCTCATAAACCGACCGCATGGTCGGCTCAACATGTTAGCGGCGAAACTCCGTTGTTTTTCGCCTTTCACCACCATTATGACCTTTGCTACACCCATAGGAACAAGAATTTTCGGGGAACGGGCACGTGAACGCAGCGAAACCAGCTGTCACGCCAATGATGGCGCAGTATCTTGAGATCAAAGATTCGCATCCGGATGCGCTGTTGTTCTACCGGATGGGCGATTTCTACGAGATGTTCTTTGACGACGCGGTTGCGGCGGCGGAAGCGCTCGATATCGCGCTCACCAAACGCGGCAAACACGATGGCAATGAAATCCCCATGTGCGGTGTGCCCCACCATGCGGCGGAGGGTTATTTCCTGACACTGATCCGCAAAGGATTCCGCGTTGCGGTGTGCGAACAAATGGAAAGCCCTGCCGAAGCCAAAAAGCGTGGCTACAAGGCGGTGGTTCGCCGTGAGGTCGTCCGTCTGGTCACGCCCGGTACATTGACTGAAGATTCTCTCCTTGATGCCCGTCGTCACAACTTCTTGGCTGCCTTTGCCCAAGTACGGGATGAGGCGGCGCTGGCATGGGCGGATATCTCGACCGGCGCGCTTCACGTTATGTCTTTGCCTCAAGTTCGCTTGGGCGCAGAACTCGCGCGCTTGGCCCCTTCTGAGATATTGGTGGCTGAGGGATCCGAGGCGGATTTGGCTGAAACAGTCTCTGATATGGGCGTTTCCATGACCCCGGTTTCTCGCGGATCCTTTGACAGCACTGCTGCGGGAAAACGGGTTGCGGCCCTGTTTGGCACGCAGGATTTGGACGCATTTGGCAGCTTCACTCGGTCGGAAACCGGTGCACTGGGCGCGATCGTTGACTACCTAGAGATCACCCAAAAAGGCAAACTGCCGCTGCTGCGTCCACCAGTGAAAGAGATCACAGGCGGCACGATGCAAATCGACGCCGCAACACGTCGGAATTTAGAACTTACGCATTCTCTGTCCGGCGGTCGATCCGGCACGCTTTTGTCGACGATGGACCGCACCGTGACCTCCGCTGGCGCGCGACTGCTGGAACGGCGCTTGTCCTCCCCATCGCTCTCGCTCGATACAATCCATAACCGCCAAGCTGCGGTGACCTTTAATGTTGAAAACGCCCATATGGCGCGAGATCTGCGGGATCTTTTGCGGAAAGTCCCTGATCTGGACCGGGCATTGTCGCGCCTATCACTTGACCGAGGCGGTCCGCGAGACATGGCAGCCATCCGAAATGGTCTTGCGCAAGCTGCAGACATCTGTGGATTGATGGGTTCCGTCGAACTCCCTGCACTTTTGACTGATGCGCTACAGAACCTTCGAGGCCACGACACATTGTTGGATTTGCTCGACCAAGCCTTGATCGCTGATCCTCCGCTTTTGGCACGGGACGGAGGTTTCATCGCGCCGGGTTACCATGAAGAGCTCGATGAATCGCGCAGCTTGCGCGATGAGGGGCGTGGTGTGATTGCGGGCCTGCAGGCGCAGTACAGCGAATTGACAGGCATTCAGTCCCTGAAAATCAAGCACAACAACGTGCTGGGCTATTTTGTCGAAACGACGGCGAAACATGCGGACGCAATGATGTCTGCGCCGCTGTCTGAAACCTTCATCCATCGTCAAACCACCGCCAATCAGGTGCGTTTTACGACCGTTGAATTGTCTGAGCTGGAAACCAAAATTCTGAACGCTGGGGGGAACGCACTTGAGATTGAAAAGCGTCTCTTTTCCAGCTTAAGAGAAGAAATTCTGAAGGCTTCGGCTAAGGTTTCCGGCGCTGCCCGCGCCCTTGCAGAACTCGACCTGCAGGCCGCATTGGCAGACTTGGCCGCAGCGGAAAACTGGAACCTGCCGCAGGTCAATGACAGCCGTGACTTTGAGATCAATGCTGGTCGCCACCCAGTGGTTGAGGCCGCGCTGCGCCAGCAATCCGGTGCGCCGTTTGTGGCCAATGACTGCGATCTAAGCGGTGGCGATGACGCCAGCATCTGGTTGCTGACCGGTCCGAACATGGCTGGTAAATCGACCTTCTTGCGCCAAAATGCGTTGATCGCTTTGCTCGCGCAGATGGGCAGCTATGTCCCGGCGGAGTCCGCTAAAATCGGCATTGTCAGCCAACTCTTTTCCCGCGTTGGCGCGTCAGACGATCTTGCACGTGGCCGATCCACTTTCATGGTCGAAATGGTGGAAACTGCTGCGATCCTGAACCAATCAGACGACCGCGCTATGGTGATCCTTGATGAAATCGGCCGTGGCACAGCGACCTATGACGGTTTGTCCATCGCTTGGGCGACCCTTGAATACCTGCACGAGGTCAACCAATGCCGCGCACTATTTGCGACGCACTACCACGAAATGACTGCCCTCGCCGGCAAGCTTAAAGGCGTCGATAACGCAACGGTTTCCGTTAAAGAATTCGACGGCGAAGTGATCTTCTTGCACGAGGTCAAACGTGGCGCGGCGGATCGCAGTTACGGCGTTCAAGTGGCGCAACTCGCGGGACTGCCACCAGCGGTCATCAACCGCGCCCGCGACGTGTTGGATATGCTAGAGAAAAACGAGCGTGAAGGCGGGTCCCAAAAAGCCATTATCGACGATCTGCCGCTCTTTGCCGCCGCGCCAGAGCCTATGCAGGCACAAAAGTCAGGTCCATCACCCGTCGATGAACGTCTGGATGAAATCATCCCAGATGAACTGACCCCACGCGAAGCACTGAATTTGCTGTACGAACTGAAAGGTCTCGCAACCTCAGGCGACTAATTCACCAGCTTCCGCTGGCACCACCGCCAGAGGACGACCCACCGCCAAATCCGCCAGATGATGACGAAGACGAGCTTTTGGATTTCTTCGGAATGGTCACATGGGTGTGGTAGCGATCATTGCAGTGTTTGCAGTGGTAATCGATACGCTTGAGGCCGGTGCTGGACGTGGTGGCATGTTCCACAATCGTCTCTTCGCCTTCCAGAGTTCGATATTCACAGGACCGGCAAGCGCCATATTTTGAAAACCAGGATTTGTAGCTTTCTATCGTGCGGTGCCCGCATTCGTCACAAAACCACACGTCATAGTCGACGCTTTTTAGATGCTCTTCAAGCTTCTGACCGTCATCGAGGTATTCATCATCCAGATGTTCCTCAAGCTTGCGCATCTTCGCGCCATCAATCGGACAGATCCGAGGTTTATTGCGCCGCCAACGGCGATACAGCCGAAACGCTAAACCGGCCACAAAGGCATAGAAAACCGCGATCCAGTCACCGATCACATCAAGGCCAAAGCTGAATCGGTTCTTCAGTTTTTCAAATATACTTGCATTAAACTCACCGGGCCACGACCCACCCACATCTCGGATTACCGCATCAACGCCGCGATTGATGCCCTTCTCATATTCATCATCACGAAACAGCGGCACGATCTTCTCGTCGATAATCGCAGCCATCGCATCGTTCTTGGTGTCGCCATAACCCGATCCAACTTCAATCCGCAGCACGCGATCAAGGCGCGAAACCAAGAGCATGACACCGTCGTTGCGCGACGCATCCCCAACGCCCCAATAGTTGAAAAGCCCGGTGGCAAAGGGTTCAATCGGCCCGTCATGGCCGTAGTCGCTCATCCGGTCGATGATCACGACGGTGAATTCAATGCCGGTTTCGGTTTTTAGCTCGATCAGTTTTTCGCGGATGACCTCTTCATCCTCAACCGAAAGCAGATAGGCGAAGTCGTTCACATAGAGTTCTGTGTAGTCCGGGTATGTCTGGGCCTGCGCCGCCAACGCCGTCACAAATAGAAAAACAGCTGCAAGAATATGTCGCAAAAGAAAAAGCCCCCGAAGTTCCGAGGGCTTTGTAGCAGATTTTTCAGATTTTGTAGAGCGTTAGCCCTTTCCAATTAGCCCGGCGTCGAGCTCACACCCACCTGCGCTGGACGCAGCAGACGGTCATGCAACATGAAGCCTTCTGCGGACACCTGAATAATGTCGCCCGCTTTAGTCCCAGGTACTGGCGCTTCAAACATCGCTTCGTGCTGGTTCGGGTCAAACTTGTCGCCCACTTCGGGCACAATGATCTCAAGCCCATGCTTTTTGAACACGTTCAGAAGCTCGCGCATGGTCAGCTCGATGCCTTCGATCACAGCAGGCGCGGCTGCCTTTTGCTCTTCGGTAATCGCTTCCATCGCGCGTTTCATATTGTCGTAAACCGGCAGCATGTCGCGCGCCAGTTTAGAGCCGCCGTACATCTCGGCATCCCGGCGGGATTTGTCCGCACGCTTGCGGGAATTCTCTGCATCCGCCAAGGCACGCATCCAGCGATCTTTGTATTCGTCGCGTTCCGCTTTCAGCTCATCCAATTCGATGGCCTCATCTTCCAACTCATCCAGATCCTGAAGCTCCGCTTCCAGGTCTTCTACATCATCCAGAAAATCGTCTTCTCTTGGCTCTGCCATATTCCACCTCTAGCTCCGATCAGAAATCAGCTTTCCAACCAGCTGCGCCGTATAATCTACAATCGGCACGATGCGTCCATAGTTCAGGCGCTTGGGTCCGATGACCCCGACAGCACCCACAATCTTACGATCAGCGTTCATATATGGAGAGACCACCAAAGAGGAACCCGAAAGTGAAAAAAGTTTGTTCTCAGAGCCAATAAAAATGCGAACGCCATCGCCTTGATCGGCCAATTCAAGGAAATCTGCGATATCTCGCTTGCGTTCGAGGTCATCAAACAGGGTTCTGATGCGCTCTAGCTCTTCTTCACCCTGCGCATCGCCCAGCAAATTCGACCGGCCACGCACGATGAGTCGTTCGTCACTGCCGCCATCATCCGCCCAAACCGCCAATCCGCTATCGATCATGGCGCGGGAAAGTTCGTCGATCTCTTGCCGCCGCTTACCAATCTCTTCGCGAATCACGGTCTGCAGCTCAGACAGCGTGCGCCCCTCAATCAACGCGTTCAGAAAGTTGGCGGCTTCCCGCATACTGCTTGGGGTTTGACCTGGCGGCGGAGTGAATAGTCGGTTTTCCACGTGGCCATCTGCCATGACCAACACGACCAATGCCCGGTCATGGGCGAGGCTGACAAATTCGATATGTCGAATGGGAGCTTCGTGTTTTGGCGCGAGCACCAAGGACGCCCCTTGAGTGACACCGGACAGCGCCGATCCAACGCGGTCGAGCATGCCGCCAACATCGTTGGAATTCGATCCAAGGGTTTCGTCGATCTTCAGCTGATCATCACGATCTAGATCGCGCACTTCCAGCAAGCCATCGACAAACATGCGCAATCCCTGCTGAGACGGAATGCGCCCTGCACTGACATGCGGAGAATCCAGCAGACCCAGAAACTCCAGATCCTGCATCACATTGCGAATTGTTGCTGCGCTGATTTTTTCCGAAAACTCACGAGTCAGCGTCCGCGAGCCCACCGGGTCGCCGGTGGACAAATACCCTTCAACCACACGCCGGAAGACTTCGCGGCTGCGGTCATTCATCTCATTTAGGATATCTTTACTATCGCTCATCTGAATATGTACTTTAATCGCCCCTTTCAGAGCCTCAAGCAGAAAGGGCAAACGGGGTTGCGTTTCCCTTGCACGGCCTTGTATCCCATGGCCCAACAGACCTAACAAATATGCCTTTAAAAGGAATTGCCAAATGCGCCCCTCCGGACGTCAGCTGAACGAAATGCGTGAAGTGTCGATTGAAACCAACGTCACAAAACACGCGGAAGGATCCTGCATGATCAAAATGGGCGACACACATGTGCTGTGTACCGCCACTTTGGAGGCCCGCGTACCACCGTTCATTAAAGGATCCGGTCTTGGTTGGGTAACTGCGGAATATGGCATGCTGCCACGTTCGACCACATCCCGCATGCGTCGCGAAGCAGCGGCTGGTAAACAAGGCGGTCGTACCGTTGAAATTCAACGTCTGATCGGTCGTTCCTTGCGCGCTGGTGTTGACCGCGTCGCTTTGGGTGAGCGTCAGATCACGATCGACTGTGACGTGATCCAGGCCGATGGCGGCACCCGCTGCGCGTCCATCACAGGCGGCTGGGTTGCGCTGCGTTTGGCAGTCAACAAACTGCTGAAAGCTGGTGATATTGTGACTGATCCACTGATTTCCCCGGTTGCTGCTATCTCTTGCGGCATCTACGCGGGACAGCCTGTTTTGGATCTGGATTACCCTGAAGACTCTGAGGCCGGCGTTGACGGCAACTTCATCATGCTCGGCAACAAAAACCTGATCGAAGTACAGATGAGTGCTGAAGGGTCTGTCTTCTCTCGTGATCAAATGAACCAGTTGATGGACCTTGCTGAAAAAGGCGTGGAAGAGCTGGCGGCGAAACAGCTGGAAGCCACTGCATGACCCGCAAATTCGAGGGCGACCGCATTCTGGTCGCCACGCATAACAAAGGCAAACTTCTGGAAATCGCCGACATCTTGGCCCCGCACGGGGTCACCGTTGTCGGCGCGGGCGAAATGAAGCTGCCTGAGCCAGAAGAAACCGAAGACACGTTTGTGGGCAATGCCCGCATCAAAGCGCACGCCGCTGCAAAGGCCACAGGTCTACCAGCGCTCGCCGATGACAGCGGTATCACGATTGATGCGCTGAACGGCGCGCCGGGCGTGTACACCGCCGACTGGGCGGAAACTCCTGATGGCCGTGATTTCATGATGGCGATGAACCGCGCCAATGACGAAATCAAAGCCGCCGGTCCAGATGCGCCGCGCACTGCGCAGTTCCGCTGCACCTTGGTTCTCGCTTGGCCCGATGGTCATGACGAAGTGTTCGAAGGCGTGATGCCCGGCTCGCTCACTTGGCCTATTCGTGGTGAAGGTGGCTTCGGCTACGACCCTATGTTTATTCCAGAAGGCTTGGACATCACCTGCGCCGAAATGGAAAAAGCTGAGAAAAACAAAATCAGCCACCGCGGCCGTGCCGTGACAGCCTTTGTTGCTGGCTGTTTTGGGTGAAGATTGGAAAAATGGGGGCTTTGGGCTCTACATCCATTGGCCCTTTTGTCAGGCCAAATGCCCCTATTGCGACTTCAACTCTCACGTATCTCAAAAAATTGATCAAAAACAATGGCTTAGCGCCTATTTATCGGAGCTGGACCGTGTCGGATCAGAGACCCAGGGACGCGTTCTAAACTCTGTCTTTTTCGGAGGTGGCACCCCCTCCTTGATGGATCCAGAGATCGTCGCAGCCATTTTGGAAAGGGTGCATCGCCTTTGGCCAACTGCCAACGATCTTGAAGTCACTCTCGAAGCAAACCCGGGCTCTGTAGAAGCGGCAAAATTCGCCGACTACCGGCTTGGTGGTGTCAGCCGGATTTCGATGGGTGTGCAAGCCTTGAATGATCGAGACCTAAAACGCTTGGGGCGCATCCATTCGGTTGATGAAGCCAAGGCCGCCTTTGACATTGCGCGCAAAACCTTTGATCGCGTTAGCTTCGATCTGATCTACGCCCGTCAGGATCAAACCCTTGAGGCTTGGAAGGCAGAACTGCGCGAAGCGCTTTCGATGGCTTTTGATCACCTCTCGCTCTACCAACTGACAATCGAAGCCGGGACACCGTTCGGACAACGCTATGAAAAGGGCAAGCTCAAAGGCTTACCCGAAGATGATCTTGCTGCTGATATGTACCAAGTGACTGGTGAAATCTGCGCTGAGGTTGGCCTGGAAGGTTATGAAGTTTCCAACTACGCCTTGCCCGGTTCCGAAAGTCGCCACAACCAGATCTATTGGCGGTATGGGGACTACGTCGGGATCGGTCCCGGCGCACATGGCCGCGTGACGTTGGGTGGACAAAGATTCGCGACAGAATGCATTCGAAACCCAACCCTGTGGCTAGACGCTGTTTCCAAACAAACCGCCGAAAACGTGCGCCGCGCGATCTCGCTCCCCGATCAAGCAGATGAAATGATGATGATGGGCCTACGCCTATCGGAAGGTGTCGACATTGCGCGTTGGCAAAACTTATCTGGCCGGCCTTTAAATTCTAACGTGACGGACCATTTGGAAGACATAGGAATGATCAGGCAGGCGCAAGGCAGGATCTATGCGACACAAGATGGTCGTATGGTTCTAAATACCCTTCTCGCCGAGATATTGGTGGACTAACCATATGCGGTATATTTGGGCAACATTTGGTCTAATCTCGCTGAGTCTAGGCGCGCTGGGTGTCATCTTACCGCTTCTTCCAACAGTACCTTTCCTTCTGCTGGCGGCGTTTTGTTTCGCACGCGGGTCGGAAAGACTTCACGATTGGATGTTAGAACACCCTAGGCTCGGCCCCCCAATATCGGATTGGCGCGAAAACGGCGCCATCAGCCGAAGGGCGAAATTGCTGGCCACGGCGTCAATCGTGGCGGTTTTTGGCATATCCTGGTTGATGGAAGTAAAAATGACGGTCTTGATTATCCAAGCCGTCACTTTATCTTGTGTCATGTTGTTTATCTGGACACGCCCAGACGAATAATCGGCTCTAATCAAGCACAATTACGACGAAGTCAGGATCCGGCACAGCTCATCAAGCTGTTCCATATCTTTGTATTTGATCGTGATCTGGCCGGTCTCGCCGCCAGCTTTGTGGTCGATTTGAACCTTCATACCAAGATTGGCAGACAAATCGCCTTCCAGCGCTTTTGTATCTGCATCCTTCTCAGCCTTAGGTTTCTTCGGCTTTTCCAGATCTCCAGACGCGTATTTTTTAACAAGCGCCTCAGTCGCCCTTACGGACAGGCCTTCTTTCACGATGCGCTTTGCGATCTCATGCGCGTGGTCCGAAGTGATCAGTGCACGGGCGTGACCAGAGCTTAGCTGACCCTCTTCGACCAAATCCTGGATATCCTGTGGCAAGTTCAACAAACGCAGAAGGTTCGCAATATGGCTTCGGCTTTTACCAAGTGCTTTAGACATCGCATCTTGCGTATGGCCAAACTTGTCCATCAGCTGACGATACCCTGCCGCCTCTTCGACCGGGTTCAGATCAGAGCGCTGGATGTTCTCAATGATCGCAATTTCAAGAACCTCCGTGTCGTCGAACTCTCGTACGATAACCGGCAATTCGTGCAACTGCGCTTTCTGAGACGCGCGCCAGCGCCGTTCACCCGCAACGATCTCATACTTACCACCTGCCTTCTCACGTACGATTAAAGGCTGGATAACCCCCTTTTCGCGAATTGAGTTGGCAAGATCTTCCAGGTGCTCGGGATCAAACCGGCGGCGCGGCTGATCCGGGTTTGGCTCAATATTCTCAATGGGAACAACCAAATCCGGACGGCGTGGCTCATCAGACGATGCTGCTGCCGGCGCCTCATTTACATCTGCCATAAGCGCAGACAGACCGCGGCCCAATCCTCGGGATTTTGTTCTATTTTCAGCCATGCTCTTTGCCCCCTACTTTAATTTCTTAAACCGCACCGAAATGTTTATCCAACATTTCGCGCGCGAGAGAGCGATAGGCTTCGGCTCCCTTTGAGGTTGGATCATACTGCAAAACAGGCTGCGCGAAAGAGGGAGCCTCAGAAACGCGCACATTGCGCGGGATCCGGGTTTCGTAAACCAGATCGCCCAAATTCGCTCGGGCGTCTTCTTCTACCTGCTGAGACAGATTGTTCCGCGCATCAAACATAGTGAGCACAACACCTTCGATCCGCAAATCTGGGTTTGCCGTCTGGCGGACCTCACGCACCGTCAGCATCAGCTGAGACAGGCCTTCAAGCGCGAAAAATTCACTTTGCAGTGGAATCATGACCGAATGCGATGCGACCATCGCGTTCACCGTCAGAAGGTTTAGCGAAGGCGGGCAATCGATCAGGATATAGTCCCAGTCGAACTGATCCATAGCGGTCTGGCGGAGCGCATCATGCAAAAGAAACGATCTTTTTTCGTTCGCCATCAGCTCCATGTCGGCAGAACTTAGGTCAACGGTCGCTGGAATAATGCCCAAGCCTTCCTGATCGACCATCTGGATAACGTCAGAAAGGTCGATGTCATCAACCAAGAGATCATAGGTTGTCAGGGGGCGGTCATCGACGCCAAGGCCTGTTGACGCGTTGCCTTGCGGGTCCAAGTCAACCAGCAAAACACGAACCCCCTCTTCGACCAAAGCCGCTGCTAGGTTGATCGTTGTTGTGGTTTTGCCTACGCCACCTTTTTGGTTGGCAATCGCGATGATTTTTGGCCCGCTGCCACGCACTGGATCAGACACCCGTGATATCCCTGACTTTCAGTATTACTGCACCCTCTTGAGTTTCACTTTTAATCACCTCTGAGGCGAAAGACCACGATTTCTCAGCGGTTTGCACTTCTTTTTTCCAGGACACGCCTTTCGGGAAAATGCTAAGGCCATCTGCCTTCAAATGCCGCACACTGAACTCGCAAAGCCCTGTGAGATCCGTTAAAGCGCGTGCGGAAAGCACATCCGCATTAGCGGGTTCCGCTTCCTCAATCCTGGACGTGATCACTTCTGCCTTCACGCTGGTTTCTCGCAGGACTGTGCGCAAGAAAGTGCATTTTCGGACATCACTTTCCATCATCGCAACATCCCAAGGATTTCCTTCACCTGCATTCAAGATTGCAACAACCAGTCCGGGGAAACCACCGCCACTCCCGATATCCAGCCACTTGCCGCATTTTTCTGACGCTAGGCCATAGATCTGCGCTGAATCCCATATGTGTCTTCCCCAACTCTCTTTAAGAGTGGCCGGGGATACCAGGTTGATCTTAGGGTTCCATTTCTTGAGCAATACGTCCAAATGCTCTAGGCGCTCCATTGTTTCACGTGAAACATCAAAGCGCTTTTCAAAATCATTTGGTGTCATGCAGATTTTTCCTGACGCTTACGCTGCCGTAGCTTCGCAAGAAGAAGAGTTAGCGCGGCCGGCGTCATTCCATCCACGCGTCCAGCCTGCGCGAGGTTAGCAGGACGGGCTTTACCGAGCTTCAGTTTCAGTTCGTTGGACAGCCCTTCAATGCCTTCATAGCTAAAATCGGTCGGAATAGGCTGTGCCTCGTCGCGGCGGACAGCCTCCACGTCTTTTTGTTGGCGTTGAATGTAATTGGCATAGAGCGCATCTTTAGCGAGCTGATCTTGGATCAGACCATCTATCTCACCATATTCCTCATTCAATCCGGTCAGTTCAGAGAAGGATACATCAGGGAAAGCCAAAAGTTGGAACGCGCTTCGACGTTGACCATCGTTGTTCACCGAAATGCCAACGGCGTTCACCTGCTTCGGTGTAAATGTATCCCCTTCTAGCAAGCTGCGCGCAGTGGTCAGTTGCTCCATCTTATCACCGAACGCCTCTTTTCGAGCCTCGCCTACCAAACCCAGATCCAAGCCGACAGGGGTAAGCCGTTGATCGGCGTTATCGGCTCGCAGCGACAATCTAAATTCAGCCCGCGAGGTGAACATACGATACGGCTCGGAAACGCCGCGTGTGATCAAATCATCTATCATCACACCGATGTAGCTGTCTGCACGGCCGAAAGTATGAGGCGCCAAACCCTTTGCTGCACGAGCTGCGTTCATTCCCGCAACCAAGCCCTGTGCCGCCGCTTCTTCGTAGCCCGTTGTTCCGTTGATTTGTCCCGCAAGATAAAGGCCCGGGACATCTTTCAGCTGGAGGTCTGCCGACAAGCACCGCGGGTCAATGTAATCATATTCGATCGCATATCCCGGCTGCAGGATCTTGGTATCCTCAAGTCCATAGATCGAGTGAACGTAATCGTCTTGAACATCCACTGGCAGAGACGTCGAAATACCGTTTGGGTATACAGTGTGATCATCCGCCCCCTCTGGCTCTAGGAAGATTTGGTGAGACGTCTTATCAGCGAAGCGTACAATCTTGTCTTCGATAGAGGGGCAATACCGCGGCCCTACCCCCTCGATATGCCCGCCATACATCGCAGAGCGGTCGAGATTGTCCCGAATAATGTCGTGCGTTTTTTCATTGGTGTGTGTGATCCCGCATGAGATTTGCGGCGCGCTTGTCTTTCTAGACATAAACGAGAAGAGCACCGGATCATCATCGCCTGGCTGAGATTCCAGCAAGTCCCACTTGATGGTACGGCCGTCTAAGCGAGGCGGTGTGCCGGTCTTCAGACGGCCCAGCTGCAGACTAAAGCTATCAATTCGTTCTGCCAGCTTGACTGAAGGCTTATCGCCCATGCGGCCGCCGGGTTTGGAAACATCACCAATATGGATAACGCCGCGAAGGAATGTGCCGGTGGTCAAAACAACTGCGGACGAATGAACCTCAGAGCCATCCGCGAGGATGACGCCAGAGACGCGATCATTGTCCATAATGAAGTCTGTCGCCTCTCCCTCGATAATCGAGAGGTTCTCGCAGTCCTTCATCTCACGCAGCATTTCGGTTCGGTAGATCTTTCGATCCGACTGCGCACGGGGACCTTGAACAGCGGGCCCTTTCCGTCGGTTCAGCAACCGAAACTGTATGCCTGCCAAGTCGGCGACGCGCCCCATCACACCGTCCAGCGCATCGATTTCGCGGACCAGGTGGCCTTTGCCCAGACCACCGATTGCCGGGTTGCAGGACATTACCCCAATGCCGTCCATGGTCAGGGTGATTAGCGCGGTGTTAGCTCCAGCTCGCGCAGCAGCGTGCGCGGCATCACATCCGGCATGACCGCCGCCGACAACAATGACGTCAAAATGTTTCACGTGAAACACTCCTTACTTACCGATGCAGAAACTAGAGAAAATCTCGTCCAAGAGGTTCTCAACATCAATTCGCCCGACAATGGAATCCAAAGCTCGAATCGCCGTACGCAGCTCTTCCGCTGCTATATCATATTGCTCAGGCCCAAGCGCCAAAACAGCCTTACCCGCTGAAAGAGCTTCTGTCGCCTGTACCATTGCAACGCGATGTCGTTCGCGTGTCGCGATACCTAAGTTACCTGTCCGCTCCATCAGCTTCGTTTGAACAGACTGAATAAGCTCTGGAACGCCGGCCCCGGTCTTGCCAGAAATTGCGCCTTCGAGATCATCCAACGTATCAGCCTTGGCGATCAAAACCATATCATCTTCATCAGGCGCCAGCTCTGGATCAGTCCCCTGCTCTACCAAGAAAATGCGAAGATCGGCCTGCTCAGCGCGCTGTTTGGCACGCTGAATACCAATCCCTTCAACATGATCCTCTGTTTCTCGGATACCGGCGGTATCCAGCAGCGTTACTGGCAAGCCACCAAGGTCCATACGCACCTCAATGACATCCCTTGTGGTACCAGCATATTCAGAAGTGATCGCAGCATCCCGCCCAGCTATGGCATTCAGCAGCGTAGACTTGCCAACGTTCGGTGCGCCGACAATGGCGACTTCAAATCCGGTTCGAATGCGTTCGGCGGTTTCAACACCAATGATTTGCTTTGAGAGTTGTGTGGTAACCCCGTCCAACAGAGCGTCGACTTCGGGAGTAACGTCAACGGGGACTTCTTCGTCCGCAAAATCGATGGTCGCTTCAATTAAAGCAGCAGCGCGGATCAAATCGGTACGCCAGCTTTCCGCAAGATCACCGAGATCGCCAGAAAGTACGCGCAGCGCTTGCCGTCTTTGCGCTTCGGTTTCTGCTTCAATGAGATCAGAAAGACCTTCGACCTGCGCGAGGTCCATGCAGCCGTTCTCCAACGCTCGGCGTGTAAACTCTCCGGCTTCGGCTAAGCGCAGGCCTGGCATATCCCCCAAGATGCGGAGCAAGCGATTGACCACGGCGACGGAACCATGGGTATGAAGCTCTAAGACCTCTTCTCCGGTGAAAGAATTTCCTTTCGGGAAGTATAAGATCAGAGACTGATCCACCCGAACCCCGTCAGAATCCCGAATAACCTTTAGAGTCGCGAGCCGCGGTTCAGGGACGACCCCGCAAAGCGCTTCTGCGACCGCTTGAACTTCAGGACCAGATACCCGAACGACAGCGACCCCCGATTTCCCGGGGGCCGTCGCCAAAGCAAATATGGTGTCATTGACCAAGGTCATGACACATCACGCATTCATGGAATCGAAGAATTCGCCGTTGGTCTTAGTCTGCTTAAGTTTACCCAGCAGGAACTCGATCGCATCCGTAGTGCCCATTGGGTTGAGGATGCGGCGCAGAACGAATGTCTTCTGCAGGTCCTTTGGATCGACCAGCAGGTCTTCTTTCCGTGTACCGGACTTAAGAATGTCGATCGCTGGGAAGACGCGCTTGTCGGCGATCTTACGATCCAGAACAACTTCGCTGTTACCAGTCCCTTTAAATTCTTCGAAGATCACTTCGTCCATCCGCGAGCCAGTGTCGATCAGTGCGGTGGAGATAATGGTGAGCGAGCCACCCTCTTCGATATTCCGAGCTGCACCAAAGAAACGCTTTGGACGTTGCAGCGCATTCGCGTCCACACCACCGGTCAGAACTTTACCGGAAGATGGAACAACAGTGTTAAAGGCCCTACCAAGTCTTGTGATCGAATCGAGAAGAATAACAACATCTCGTTTATGTTCGACCAAACGCTTGGCTTTTTCGATGACCATTTCAGATACGGCCACGTGGCGCGTTGCCGGTTCATCAAAGGTCGAGGAAATCACCTCACCCTTCACAGAGCGCTGCATGTCAGTCACCTCTTCAGGGCGTTCGTCGATCAACAGAACGATCAAGTAACACTCTGGGTGGTTGGCTTCGATACTGTGCGCGATGTTTTGCAGGATCACGGTTTTACCGGTCCGCGGCGGCGCAACGATCAAGGAACGTTGTCCCTTACCAATTGGAGCCACCAGGTCGATCACACGTGCGGACTTGTCTTTGATGGTTGGATCTTCGATCTCCATCTTCAGACGCTCATCCGGATAAAGCGGTGTCAGGTTGTCGAAGGCAATCTTGTGCTTTGCCTTCTCTGGCTCTTCAAAGTTGATGGATGTGACATTGGTCAGCGCAAAGTAACGCTCATTGTCATCTGGTGCTTTGATGACGCCATTGATGGTGTCGCCTGTGCGCAAGGAATGCTTACGGATCATTTCAGGGCTAACGTAGATATCGTCTGGGCCCGGCAAATAGTTCGCCTCTGGAGAGCGCAGGAAACCAAACCCGTCTTGCAGAACTTCAAGCACACCATCGCCTGAGACTTCCCATCCCTCATCCGCGCGTTCACGCAGGATTTGGAACATCATCTCACCTTTGCGCATGGTGGATGCGTTTTCGATTTCCAATTCCTCTGCCATCGCCAGCAGATCTTTAGGGCTTTGTGCTTTCAATGAAGAAAGCGCGAGTTTGTTCTCGGACATGAGAAATCCTTAACGGTCCATCAAACGGCTATAGGAGCCGCGAGTTCATATATGTAGGTCGGAAGACACATGGCCCGGACGGGCCTGTTGCGAAAAGAGATAGGTGGATTCCTTAGGCAAGTCAAACCACCTCGTGAAACTGCGATCAGAATTTCACAACCACTGAAATCACGATAATCACCATCAAGATCGTCGGCAGTTCGTTCATTTGCCGATACCTCTTTCCAGACAGCGTGTTCTCGCCGCTCTCAAAGTCCTTACGGCGCGCCATAAGCCAATGATGGAACCCTGTCATAGCAATGACGGCTAACCCCTTCGTATAAGGCCACACATCGCCCCAATGCACGATCCCGGGGGTGAAGAGCAATAAAAGCCCAAAGACCCATGTGGCGACGCTTGCAGGGCCCATAATGAAGCGAAGAAGCTTGTACTCCATAATCTGAAGCGTCTGATCCAATTGATCCCCCTTCTCAGCCTTTTCTGCGTGATACACAAAGAGACGAGGAAGATAGAATAGCCCAGCCATCCAACTGATCACTGAAATGATATGAAGTGACTTGGTCCAAGGATAGAGAGTCGCGAGAATGTCGGACATGGATCAGATCCTTCTTAGCTAAGCCCCTCTCAAATAAATAATTATTATTTAAAAAGGAAGATGATTTGGTAGGGACACCGATTTCTGTGGATTAAAGGGTTATCTTGGTTTTCTCCACAAGCCCTGAGCGGTGGGAAAGATTGGCACACTGCAGGCCGCAAAATTGTATTTCTCCGATTTATTAAATAAAAACAAATACTTGAAAATTTTTCCCATAAATTAAGCTTGTGGATAAGCTGTGGGATGAAATTGTCGCCGGGCGATTCCATCACCATGGGAACTTATCCCAATCCCCTGCGTAGGAATCATCGCAAAAAACTTTAAACGGGGGGAGTTATCTACCGCTTGCAGCGCCTCTCGATTTACCCGACAAATCATACGCAAGTTGTTCGGTCAGTTATTCGACGGGTTATCCACATGTCTCAGCCATTGATCTTGGCAAGCGGATCAAAAATTCGCGCGGATTTGCTGCGCAATGCCAATGTAGCGTTTGAGGTGCTCACCGCTCCGGTGGACGAAGAAATGATCCGCCAGAGTTTGGAAGCCGAAGGGACACGTCCACGCGATATTGCGGATTCTTTGGCGGAAGCGAAAGCCCAAAGGGTCAGTGCAAAAGTCCCTGGAGCCTTGGTTCTGGGCTGCGATCAGGTTCTGGACTTTGAAGGTGAGGTTTTTGCCAAACCGCAAAGTCAGGAGGACGCGCGGGCCCAGTTGCAACGGTTGCGCAACAACAGCCATTCGCTTCTATCTGCGGCGGTTATCTATGAAGACAACAAACCCATTTGGCGTCATGTTGGTATCGTGCGTCTTCGGATGCGCGATTTCACCGATGACTTTTTGGACGCATATATAGAGCGGAATTGGGAAGAGATCCGGCACACCGTTGGATGTTATCAATTAGAGGCGGAAGGCGTGCGATTGTTCACCCGTGTGGATGGCGATTATTTTACGGTGCTTGGTATGCCATTGCTTGAGATACTGGCATATTTGACGCTCAGAGGAGATTTGCAGCGATGACATTACCCAAAGTGCCTTTGGCTGCCGTGATCGGTCATCCGATTGCGCATTCAAAATCTCCGATGCTGCATGGTCATTGGCTGAAGACTTATGGGATTAACGGCCATTACATTCCAATGGATGTGGCGCCGGACGATTTGGAAACGGTTCTGCGCAATATGCACAAGATGGGATTTGTCGGTGCCAATGTCACAATTCCTCACAAAACCCGTGCTTTGGAAATTGCAGATCAGGTGACAGATCGCGCCACGCTTATCGGTGCGGCGAATACGTTGATTTTCCATGAAGATGGAAAAATTCTTGCTGATAACACAGATGGTTACGGATTCATTCAGAACTTAAGGCAATCAGCGCCCGATTGGGATCCAACGGCAGGAGCGGCTGTTGTTCTTGGTGCGGGTGGTGCGGCGCGCGCGGTTGTTGCCTCTCTTCTTGACGTCGGTGTGCCCGAGATTTTCATCACGAACCGTACGCGGGTGCGGGCCGAGCAATTGCGCGACGACTTTGGCGCGCGTCTCAAAGTGGTCGAATGGGTTCAGGCTGGCGATGTCATTGAGGATGGCACGACTATTGTGAATACAACGTCTCTTGGCATGACGGGCAAGCCAGAGTTGAAAGTATCGCTCGACGGGCTCCAGCCCGGTAGCCTTGTGACTGATTTGGTCTACACCCCTTTGCGCACCCCGTTCCTAGATGAAGCGGCGCAGCGGGGGTGTGTTTCCGTTGATGGTTTGGGAATGTTGTTGCATCAAGCGGCGCCAGGTTTTGAACGCTGGTTTGGCCCGCGACCGGAAGTGACCGAAGACCTTAGACGAGTCATTTTGGGATGACGTTTAAGCTTGGGCTCACCGGTTCCATTGGTATGGGAAAATCCACGACAGCAAAGATGTTTGCGGATTTAGGCTGTGCCGTATGGGATGCGGATGCCGCGGTGCATCGGATGTATAGCAAAGATGGCGCGGCCGTTGCGCCAATGGGTGGTGCATTCCCGGATGCGATTGTCGACGGAGAAGTCTCTCGGGGCGTTCTGAAAGAGATCATTTCACAGGACGCAAACGCACTCAAAACCATTGAGAGTATCGTGCACCCTTTGGTCGCCCAAGATCGCAATGATTTTTTGGCTGAGACAAAGGCAGAGATCGCCGTCTTGGACATTCCGCTACTGTTTGAAAACGGTGCGGAAGCCATGTTTGATGCGGTGGCTTGTGTGTCTGTGTCACCTGACATCCAAAGACAAAGAGTTCTCGCGCGTGGGACTATGTCTGAAGCGCAGTTTGAAAGCATCCTGTCAAAACAAATGCCGATTGCAGACAAGATCGCGAAATCTGATTATGTGATAGAGACGGACACGCTAGAACATGCGCAACAGCAAGTACGGTCTGTGATCGAAGATATAAAGCAGGGGCTGAAGAATGCGTGAGATCGTTCTGGATACGGAAACCACGGGATTTGATCCGGAATCCGGTGACCGCATCGTCGAGATCGGTTGTGTCGAGCTTTATAATCACATGCCGACTGGCGAAACTTATCACGTCTATATCAACCCCGAGCGAATGATGCCGGAAGAGGCTTTCGGGGTGCACGGGATTGGTCCGGATATTTTGGAACCGCCACGCGAAGCGGAGCCAGGCCAGGTTTTACTGCGTGACAAACCGGTTTTTGAAAAAGTTGGACAATCATTTGTTGATTTCATTGGTGATGCAAACCTTGTGATCCACAACGCGGCCTTTGATATGAAGTTCCTGAACTGGGAACTTAAACGAATGGGTCTTGCGGAAATTCCATGGGAACGCGCAGTGGACACATTGGCGATTGCCCGTAAGAAGTTCCCCGGGTCTCGCGCTTCGCTGGACGCGCTTTGTGCGCGGTTTGGGATTGATAACAGCAACCGGACCCTTCACGGCGCGTTGCTTGACTCTGAAATTCTGGCGGAAGTTTACCTTGAGCTGATCGGCGGTCGACAACCGGACTTCGCATTGGCGTCTACATCCGGTCAATCCGGTGGCGCTGCGCAAGATGATTGGCGGCCAACACAACGGGCGAATCCCCTGCCCGCGCGCCTAACCGATGCGGAAAAGGCAGCTCATACAGAGTTTGTCGATGGCATGGGGGATGAGGCGCTTTGGAAAAAGCTGGGGTAATGCCCCCGGACGTTATCCGAGGGCATTGAAAGACTTAAGCGTCCAGTTTCTGTTCGCCTGCTGCCGCCTGACGGCGCGCGATTTCATTGCGGTAAAGCGCTACAAAATCAATAGTTTCCAGGTTCAGCGGCGGGAAGCCACCGTCGCGGGTTACGTCTGAAACGATGCGACGCACGAATGGGAAGATCATGCGTGGGCATTCGATCAACAGGAACGGGTGCAGCTGCTCTTCTGGGATACCTTCGATATGGAAGATGCCTGCGTAGTCCAGCTCTAGAACGAACAGCGTTTCATCGCCGCCCTTCGCCTTGTTGACGATGTTCAGCTTGATCGATGTTTCGTACTGGTTTTCCTGAGTGCGCTTCTTTGCGTCCAGATTCACCTGCACTTGCACGTCTGGCTGAACGTCGCCAGCAATGCCTTTTTGCGCGAGGATGTTTTCGAAAGACATGTCACGCACATATTGTGTCATGACATTCATTTTGACTTGTGGCTGCGCCGCTGCTGCGCCGCCATTTTCAGGCGTATTTTCAGCCATTCAAATTCTCCGAGTTAAGACTTTGCCCCGAGGCTTATCAGAGCTGCGCGGAGGCCTCAATGGCTGGCCTTAATGCTTGGTCCAGCCAGAGGTGCCTTTCGGTGTTTCGTGGGTTGGTTTTTTGCTTGGATCGACTTCAGAGAACTCACCATCGATCACAGTTTCATCAGCTTGGCGCGTATCTTGGAAGCCAGCGTGGCGGTTTTGAGCGCCGCCCATGTCAAATCGCTGCACGTGAACGCGCTTACGCACATAGTTCATGATCGCCACGCGAACCGGCGGCATCAATAAAGCGAAGCCAACCGCATCAGTAAAAAAACCTGGCGTCAGCAATAAAGCGCCCGAAAACAGGATCATGGCGCCATGGGCCAAAGGTTCCGTCGGGTCATTGAGTTCATTGAAGGATTTGCGCAAATCGCCCAATGCCATCGCTCCTTGATTTCGCACCAGCCAAGTGCCCAAAATAGCTGTCAAAACCACAATCCCCAGCGTCGGGAACAGCCCGATCGCGCCGCCAACTTGAATAAACAAGCCGATCTCGATCAAGGGAACGGCCAAGAAAGCCAAAAACAACCACATATGAGTGCTCCTTATCATCCGGCGCGTGTGGACTTGACTGCGCCTGTGACATACATAAGTGCGGTACATGATGTTTTCCACGCCTGACACGAGGTTCTAATGAATTCGCCACTTATCCAGCTTTTGGTCCTAGCCGGCATCGCCGTCTTTCTGATCCTGCGGCTGAGAAACGTACTTGGCACCCGCGATGGGTTTGAGCCACCTCGTGAAGCAGCCCCTGCGCCTCAGCGCCGTGGCCCAGATTTGGAAGTGATCGAAGGCGGCCCTGACCGCGATATCACGGACCATGCCGAAGAAGGCAGCGATACCGCTGTCGCGCTTGGTAAGATGAAATCTGTGGAGCCTGGTTTTGGCGTCAGCGATTTCATCGGTGGTGCGAAGGGCGCTTATGAGATGATCCTTATGGGTTTCGAAAAAGGTGATCTTGCGCAGGTCAAAGATTTCTTGGCGGAAGATGTTTACGACGCCTTCGCCGAAGTGATTCAAGCGCGTGAAGCGCAAGGCCTGACAATCGATGCAGAATTCATTGGTGTGCGTGAGACTGCTCTGCAGGAAGCGACCTTTGATGATGCAACCCGCGAAGCGGAAGTCACCGTTAAATTCATTGGCGAGCTGACCTATGTTGTTCGCAATGCGGACGGCGAGATCGTTGAAGGCAGCGAAACCCAAGTGAAACGCCAAAAAGACGCTTGGACCTTTGCACGTGTTATGGGTTCTGACGATCCAAACTGGCAGCTTGTTGCCACGGGCGAATGATTGCGGCGCTACGAGCGGCATTGGTGGCAGGAGCGGCAATGATGGCAGACATCGCGGCCGCTGAGCCCACGTATACGATTTTAGATTTCAAAGATTTAGACGGCTGGGAGCGCGACGATCATATCGCCGCGCTTCGTGTTTTTCAGAACACCTGCCCCGATCTGGATGCGCCGGATTGGCGCACACTTTGCGCAGCGGCACCCTCTTTTGGGGACGCGAAGAAGTTCTTTGAGTTGCTCTTTAAACCCGTCCTGATTGAGGACGGCGTCGACATGAAATTCACCGGGTATTTTGAGCCCGAGCTGCAGGGCTCTCGGGTGCCGACGGCGCGCTATCGTTTCCCGGTTTATGCTAAACCGCCAGAGGTCCGTTTGGGCCAGCGTTGGCTCAGCCGTCGGGAGATTGAAGACAGTAAAGCGCTTGAAGGGCGCGGGCTTGAGATTGCTTGGGTGGATGACTCTGTTGAGTTGTTCTTTTTGCAGATCCAAGGCTCTGGTCGGATCAAACTATCTGATGGAAGCGCGATCCGCGTTGGCTATGGTGGCGCGAACGGGCACCCATATCGCTCGATTGGCACCGAATTGGTCCGTCGCGGGACCTATCAACCGCACCAAGTGAGCGCGCAAGTCATCCAAAATTGGGTAAACCGTAACCCGGTGGATGGGGCGGAACTGCTTCGCCACAATCCATCTTACGTTTTCTTCCGTCGCGTGGATCAGGTTCCTGCAGACAAGGGTCCGCTTGGGGCAATGAACCGATCCATCACGACCATGCGCTCGGTGGCGGTTGATCCTGCCTACACGCCGCTTGGTGCGCCGGTTTGGGTGGAAAAAGATGGCGCTGATCCGATCCGTCGATTGATGATCGCACAGGATACCGGTTCGGCCATTAAGGGCGCGCAACGGGCAGATATATTCTTTGGGACAGGCGACGAGGCAGGCCGCAAAGCCGGCCGCTTGCGTGATCCCGGCCGGATGATCGTTCTGCTACCGATCCAACGCGCATATTCATTGTTGCCTGAGGCTGTGCTGTGAAACGCAAACGGCTAAGCGAAGAGGATAAGGCGCTTTGGAAAAAAGTGTCTGAAACTGCTGAGCCGTTGCAGGTTGCGCGACCCAAACCTTTGCCGACTGCTGAACGGCCTTTGCCGATGCCGAAACCGGTAAAGGTGGAAAAATCGCGTCTTCAGCCTTTTGAGCTGGGAGCGAAGGCCAAGACCAAATCGACGGGCAATGATCTTATGCCGTCAATCTCTGAGCGGGTTGGTAAGCAGCCGGTTCAAATGGACAAGAAAGCCTATGGGCGTATGACCAAAGGAAAGTTGGTGCCAGAGGCGCGAATTGACCTTCATGGCATGACACTGGAACAGGCCCACCCTGCGTTGGTTGGCTTTGTGATGCGGTCTTATGGCGAAGGCAAGCGCCTGATTCTTGTGATCACCGGTAAAGGAAAGTCAAAAAGGGACGATGGCCCGATCCCTGTGCGGCGGGGCGTTTTGAAACATCAGGTGCCGCAGTGGCTGCAGATGGCCCCTTTGCGTCAGGTGGTTTTGCAGGTCCGTGAAGCGCATTTGAAACACGGCGGGACCGGTGCCTACTATGTTTACCTGCGCCGCAGTCGTTAGCTTTCGGCGGCGCTTGGAAACAAGATCCACTGAATTGCTTTTTGCGCACGTTTCGCAGTGGTTCGTACCAATTGGCCACTGGCAGAAATGACACCGTTTTTGAATTCTTGGCTGTCCACGACGTTTCGCAGTTCAGGGCTTCCGAGGAATTCGATCAGTTCAGGTGAGCTGCCAACGGTGAAATGATCCGCCCCGCGGCCGCTTGCAAATTGTGAAATATCGATCACGAGGATCGGGTAATCACGAAGCGCCTCAATGTCACTGGCACGGCCAAGCCGTTGCGGTCGTCCGTTTATGAAACCAGATAACTCAAGTGCCCTGTCTTGGTTGGATACAAAGACGACGAAAGGCTGCGGCAGTCGCTCAAAAGACTCGAGCTGGCTTAGGAATACGTCGATGTCGATGTCGGGCGCGATCAGAACGACACCCGCGAGGTTGCGATGGGACCAGCCGGGTTGGCCAATTTCGATCTGGCGCAAAGCCTCCATCGACAGCATCGATCCCATGGAATGAGCCACCAACAGTGTGCGTTTCGGGGCAAGCCTATTCATTGAAAACAATGTGTCTTGCACGGCGTCTCTGCTGAAGATCATGCTGTCATGATCATAGGCATAGCCAACGACCCGCGCTGCGCTGGGCCAGGAAAACAAGACCGGAACGCCCGGAGGCTTCATATCGTGCTGAACTTGGGCGAGCCGGAAAAGCCCTTCGGAATAGCTGGTGTTAAACCCGTGCACAAACAGCGTGAACTCGCGTTCTGAGACTGGTTGTTGCGCGAGACGATTTCGCAGGGTTCTCTCAAACAGAGCTTTGCTTCCAAGCTTCGTTTGCTCGGCGACAACAATGTGGCGCGCCGGGTTCGGATTGCGTGGATCGGTTTGGACTTTGCCCGGCTCATGCGTTGGAGGAATTGAGATCTGTGTTTCCAAATAGGACAGCGATGAATCACGGGTTGCGCTGAAACCGCCGTCCGCAGACGGGCTTCGGTTGGTGACCGCAAAGATCTCATGCAGGGTTCCGACGTTTTCCGCTTCGGGGCGTAGTTGCAGCTCTTGCCGGGCTGTACCGCAGGCGGTCAACGCGATGCACATGGTAACCAAAATAAGAACACGCATCGGGGCTGCACCAAATAAAAACTCCGCCGAAACTATGTCTCAGCGGAGTCTGAATAGCTAGGTGAAATCGGCTTACAGAACGTAGCGCGACACATCCGTGGATTTGGACAATTCGCCCAAGTGTTTTTCGACAAAAGCGGCGTCGACTGAGATGTCAGTGCCCGCTTGGTCAGGCGCCGTGAAGCTGAGGTCTTCGAACACACGCTCGATCACTGTGTAGAGCCGTCGCGCGCCGATATTTTCGACTGACTGGTTCACTTCGGCGGCAATCTTAGCAAGCGCTGCGATGCCATCATCGGTGAAGGTCACGGTGACTTCTTCAGTGGCCATCAATGCAGAATATTGAAGGGTCAGCGCATTGTCGGTTTCCGTCAAAATGCGCACAAAGTCTTCTTCGGTCAGAGCGCGCAGTTCCACGCGGATCGGCAAACGGCCTTGAAGTTCTGGCAAGAGATCAGATGGCTTTGCGATATGGAACGCGCCAGATGCGATGAAGAGGATATGATCTGTTTTCACAGGGCCATGTTTGGTGGAAACAGTGGTCCCTTCGATCAAAGGCAACAGGTCGCGTTGTACGCCTTCGCGAGACACATCTCCGCCGCGCGCATCAGAGCGGGCACAGACCTTGTCGATCTCATCCAAAAAGACGATGCCGTTTTGTTCGACCGCTTCCAATGCAGCCTTGGTCACGGTTTCATCGTCCAACAGTTTGTCCGCTTCTTCGCCAATCAGCACATCGTAGCTTTCAGCAACGGTCAGGCGTTTCTTGGTTGTTCGCCCACCGAGGGCTTTGCCGAAGATATCGCCCAAGTTCATCATGCCCATCTGACCGCCGGGTTGACCCGGAATGTCAAACATCGGCATTGGGTTGGAAGTGTCGGACACTTCTAGCTCGATTTCCGTGTCATCAAGCTCACCTGCATGGAGTTTCTTGCGGAACATTTCGCGCGTTCCTTCACGCGCATCTTCACCGGCAATCGCTGTGATCACCCGTTCTTCAGCCGCGTGTTGTGCATTGGCCTTCACGTCTTCACGCATGTATTCGCGGGTCTGCATGATGGCCGCGTCCACAAGATCACGAACGATCTGTTCCACGTCGCGGCCCACATAGCCCACCTCGGTGAACTTCGTGGCTTCAACCTTGATAAACGGCGCTTTGGCGAGCTTTGCCAGACGGCGGGAGATTTCGGTTTTGCCCACTCCTGTAGGGCCGATCATAAGGATGTTCTTTGGGTAAACCTCGTCCCGCAAATCATCAGACAGCTGCTTGCGCCGCCAGCGGTTGCGCAGGGCGACGGCAACGGCGCGCTTGGCGTCTTTTTGGCCGATGATGAAACGGTCGAGTTCGGAAACGATTTCGCGTGGGGTTAAGTCAGTCATCTAAATTCCTATGTCTTCGGGTTAGCCCGAAATCTTTTCCACGGTCAGGCGGCCATTTGTGTAGACGCAGATGTCTGCGGCAATCGCCATAGCGTCACGTGCGATGGTTTCGGCGTCTTTGTCGCTGTCCATCATGCCGCGCGCGGCGGCCAATGCGAAGTTGCCGCCCGATCCAATGGCGGTCACATCATGTTCCGGCTCCAGAACATCGCCGGCACCCGTGATGACAAAGATGTCCTTGCCATCTGTCACGATCAACATCGCCTCCAGCTTTTGCAGGTATTTGTCCGTGCGCCAGTCTTTGGCGAGCTCGACTGAGGCCCGCGCCAATTGGCCGGGCGTCGCCTCGAGTTTGACCTCAAGACGTTCCAGCAGTGTAAACGCATCCGCTGTAGAGCCTGCAAATCCCGCGACAACCTCGTGGCCGCCGGGTTTCAGGCGCCGTACCTTACGCGCGCTGCCTTTGATCACGGTTTGGCCAAGGCTCACCTGCCCGTCGCCCGCAATGACAACCTCGTCGCCTTTTTTGACGCCAATGATTGTTGTGCCGTGCCAGCCAGGAAATGTGTCGTCCGCCATTTGGGTCTCCGTTTTAACGTCCCTTGTATATGGGACGGTGAACCGTTGGACGCAAGTTTAACGAAGAGTTTTCAAACTGCCTAAAAGCTATGCACAGCGCGCAATGCGGGCATATCCGAACGGCATTTGTGAGACTCATTTTCGCGCAATATCTAGGCCTTGCAACCGACAATGGGTCGGCTGACAAGTAAAGGACAAGATCAATGGCATCTATTGCAATCGCCGCACCAGCGCCTTTCGGAGCAGTCAACACTCTCCGTGAGTATTCGTTGGTTTCAGAAATTTTTTCAGCTTTCGTGAGCTGGTACCAAAAACACAAAACTCGCGAAATGTTGCTGCAACTTTCAGACGAGCAGCTGGAAGACGTTGGGCTGACACGCAAAGACCTCGTCTGACGCGTCTTTAAGCGTTACGCTCCACCGATAGAAAGCCGCCCTAATCGCATTGGGGCGGCTTCTTATTTTTAGCTTTGCGACAGCTTCCACTTGCCGGTTTGGTCTGGGACGAAGGCCTCAATCGCGGCAGTCGCAACCACATGGTGGCTGCCTTTTTCGTCGTCATAGACGTCCAAGCCGCCTTTGGTCGCAGTGACCTCAGCAACTCCGCGCGGAAGCGTTTCGCAAACCGCATCGCAATCCACTTCTTCAGGCTTTGCGACGCCAATCGTGACTTTCACGCGCATGTCTTTGTGGTCGATATCAAGCTCGGAAAACAACGTGATCGAAGAGTGATGTAGCGCGTCTTGCACAGCGCGTTTGGCGGCCTTGGTGTAGTCCCCTCCGTAGAGGTCGTTGCCCATGCCCATTTCCAAGATGATGCGTTTCTTTTCCATCAGGCTGGCTCCATATCAAAGGACACAATGATTGCGGCATTGGCGATCACGGTGTGGCCATCGCGATGGGGTGCGTCGATATCCAAACCACCCTCTTCCACAGAGATCGTCGGCTGACCGTAGGGAAAGATTTTCTTCAGCTCATCCACATCTACCTGATCAGGTTTCGCACAGCCGATTTTGGCGTCGATGATCATGTCGGCTTTATCAAAGCCAAACAGTTCCGCCATATTGATCGAGTTGTGCCAAAGCGCATCCTTTAGGGCGCGGCTTGCGGCTTCGGTGTAATCTTGGCGGCGCAAGGATGTGCCCATCCCGAATTCCACCAACACGCGTTTTTTGGACATTAGGGTTCCCTTTTCTTTGCGATCACCTTGGGCAAAGGACTGGCGAAAGAAAAGAGGTCCACGCAGGCATTTTCATAGGGCCAAAGAAAAAGGCGCCCCATTGAGGGACGCCTTTCAATGCGTTGGGGCTTAACCCGCGCTTAGATGGATTCTTCGATCCAGCTTTGCAGCGCTGCTTTTGGTGCTGCGCCGGCGCGGTTTGATACCACTTGCCCGTCCTTGAAGATGAACAGCGCCGGAATACCGCGCACGCCCATGGCTGCGGCAGAGTTCGGGTTGCTATCCACGTCTACTTTTACAACTTTGACTTTGCCTTCGTAATCCGCGGACAGCTCTTCGAGAGCCGGGCCGATCTGGCGGCATGGGCCACACCATTCTGCCCAGAAGTCTACGACAACTGGGATATCGGAATTTTTGACTTCTGCGTCAAAGGTGGAATCGGTGACAGCGACAGTTGCCATGTTCGTCTCCTAAAAAATTGGGTCGGCACTGAACCTATGTACGCCCATGGGGGGCGTCAAGGTGAACACGCGTTTGTGAGAGCTTTGGTGATCAGCGTTCTTGGAAGCGGCATCAATTGGGCTGTTTTTGTCCAAAGCAGTGCGCATTCAATGTCTTTGTTCTTGTAGATCTGTTCAAGCGCGTGGGCATAGGCCCCCATTTGTCGCAAAAGCCCTTCAGGTGTTTGGCTTGCGGATTCGGGTACAACGGCATTTGTTTTAAAATCCACAGCGATCACGCGGTCGTCTTCCACGATAAGCCGGTCGATTGTTCCGTGGAGCTTCTGGTTGCCCAAATCAGCGGTTAGGGAAACTTCGGCCAGAGAGTTCTCTGAGAAGAGGGGTTTCAAATCCGAAGCTTTCAATACCCGCGCAGCCTCTTCCAGAAGGTGTTGCCAACCCGCATCTCCTTCCCCCGCGTTCCGTAGAATGCGCGGCGCGAGTTCTGACCAGCGCTGTTCTGGTTCATTGGCCAGATGTTCTAGCAATAGGTGGATTTGCCGCCCGCGTTTTTTGGCGGCTTCTTCCTCAAGTCCAGTGTCCCCGGGTAACGCTTTCGCGCCTCCAAGGTCGGAAGGGCTGAGCGCTTCTGCACGCTGCGTGACCGCCGGGGCTGGCGCTTTGTAAAGATCAGGCAGCGTTGGCTTTTGGGCGTCGCTCGCAGCCGGTGCGTTTTGAACCGGCCCATTCCAGTCGCCATGCTCGTAACGGAGCCCCTGCCCGTCTGCGAAGCCAAAAGCTGTCGCACCCACATGGGTCATGCCCGCCTCAACGGTTTGATACCAAGTGTCGCCGGATTTTTCTAAATCCCCCGCTGCAGCGACAATCAGCCATTTCTCTGCGCGGGTCATGGCCACGTAGAGCAAACGCATGCGTTCCTCGCGTTGGGAAGCAATTTTTGCATCTCGCGCGGTACGCACCGCATCAGGCGCCCCTGCCCCAGATGTGTTCCAAAGCGCGACCCCGTCTTGATGGACAATCTGATCGGTCATGCGGATCAAGCGTTTGCCTGTGTCCGGCATAATCACAATCGGCGCTTCAAGGCCTTTTGAACCATGCACCGTCATCACGCGGATCTGGTCGCTGGCACTGTCCATCTGGCGTTTGATTTCCAGATCGTCGGTTTCCATCCAGACAAGGAAGCCCGTCAGACTGGGCACGGCGCTGCGTTCATAGGCCAAGGCTTGGGACAGCAATGCGTTGATCCCGTCTTCAGCCTCATTGCCCAGCCGTGCGAGCAGTTTTTGCCGCCCAGAATGGCGTGTCAGGATGCGCTCGATCAAATCATAGGGGCGTAAAAAGTCGGTTTTACCCATAAGATCAGACAGAAACGCCATGGCTTCCGGGAATTCATCCCCGCGATCCCGCAGCGCTTGCCACAGGAATGGCGTCGTGCGGCGGTGGGCGAGGTCAAACAGCTGTTGTTCGCTCCAGCCTAGCAGCGGGGAACGCAGGACCGTTGCCAAAGACAGGCTGTCTTCTGGCGTGCCAAGGAATTTCAACAGCGCTTCAAGGTCTTTCACCGCCATTTCGGCACCGACCTTGAGGCGGTCAGCACCGGCGATGGGCAGTTTGGCGACCTTGCACGCGCGGATGATTTCCTGGAACAAATCCGATCGTCTTTGCACAAGGATCAGGAAATCCCCAGCGCGCACCGGGCGTTGGCTATAAATGCCATCGTCGCCTTTTTTAGCGGGAATAGTCACCTTTTCACGGATCATGCGCTTGATTTCCCAAGCGATGTTATGGGCGAGTTGGACGGTGTGATGTGTGTCACTCAGGCGATCGACCGGATCATACCAATCGCCCTCTTCTGGGCTTTCGGCCTTTTCCACCACGGGCCACAAATCCACCCGCCCCGGTAATTCGCCGTTAAAGGCGATGTGCTTTTCGAAATCCGTGTCCGGCGCGACGTCAAAACAGGCGTCCACCACCCGAAGCACTGCGTTTGAGGAGCGAAAAGAATACTCTAGTTCGAGGTTTTGAAGCGGCGTTTCTGAACCCTTTAGACGTTCACCAAAATCCGCCCGCATGCGGTCAAATTCCGCTGGGTCGGCCCCTTGGAAGCTATAGATCGACTGTTTCTTGTCCCCGACCACAAAGATGGTGCGCCGCGTGTCATCCCGCGCGCCGGTCCCCGACGTGAATTCTTGCGCCAAACGTTCGATCACCTGCCATTGCACAGGGCTTGTGTCTTGGGCTTCGTCCACAAGGATATGGTCAATACCTCCGTCCAGCCGGTAAAGCACCCATTGCGCCACGGCGGGGTCAGATAAAAGGTTACGAGCGCGCAAAATCAGGTCGTCAAAGTCGAGCCAGCCAAGTTTTTGTTTCTGCGCTTGGTAATGTTCCAAAAATCGGTTCGCAAAACGCCACAGCACCAGGCTGCGCCGGGCATTTGCCAGCGCAAGCCGGGTTTTGCGGGCGTCTTCGACACGCATCATAAATTTGTCGACGCGCGCGATCAGATCTGGGTGCTCGGTTTGCAGCTTCTTGGTCGGAAAAGACCCTATTTTGGCGGAAAATGGCTGTTTTGTCTTTTCGCCGGTCAGGAAAATACCCTCTAGATCGGCAAGGGATTCAAACCCGATTGAGGGCAATGCAGCGAGTTTGACGGCTGCTTTGTTGTCATTGGCCCCACCGGTTTTCAGCACCTCGATCAAGCGGGTAACCAAATCCGATTCATCGCCCAAAAACACCGATTGTCGGATCGTCTCTTCCGTTGTCTCAGGCTTGAGTTCCAAGACATCGTAAAGCCGCTCAGACGAAACTGGTTGGCTGTAGCTTTCTGCCGCGCGGACAATGTCGGCGGTTAGGTTTTCAAAGCTGTCGCCGGTGAAATGACGCGCCAGATCGCTGATCAGAGCGGAATCTTCGCCTTCTGCCATGTCATCGACGATTTCTTCCCGCAACAAGGTTGCCGCGCGGTCTTCCATTTCTTTGAACAGCGGGCTGACCCCTGCTTCCAGCGGAAAACGTCGCAACAAAGACGAGCAGAAAGAGTGGATGGTTTGGATTTTCAAACCGCCGGGCGTTTCAATGGCGCGGGCAAAGAGGGTGCGTGCGCCATTCAGCCGTTCCGTATCAATCGCGCCTTCTACGCCGAGTTCAAGCAGTTCAGCTTTGAGCGCCGCATCATCGCGCATCGCCCAGGACCCAAGCCGTTTGAAAAGCCGGTTCTGCATCTCGGATGCTGCCGCTTTTGTGTAGGTCAGACACAGTATGTGCTGTGGCTGGACGCCTTCAAGCAATAGCCGCGCAACACGGTCTGTCAGCACGCGCGTTTTACCCGATCCCGCGTTGGCGGAGAGCCAGGTGGAGGCGTCGGGCCGCGCCGCTTGGACTTGGCGTTCGGTGGCGTCATTGCGCTTCATGACAAAGTCTCCGACGTGGGTTCATCGGTCACGTCCCATTCGCCAAATCGGGCGAGTTGGTCGTAATCGCTGTAATCGGTGTCTTTGCGCAGGGCGCGGCGTGAGGTGAAACCTTGGTCGGCATCCAGATAGCGGGCGATCAGTTGTTCAAATTCCGCCCAGACCTGGGCGGTTGGCATTTCAATCAGCGGGGCGGCGACAGTCTTTGGGGAATTGGACAGGCCGATATAGATCGCCTCGAGTACTTCAGCCGGCTCGATATCCATAAAGCCGCCTTTTTCTGCCATGGCCGCTTCGAGCAACAGCTGTTTGTCAAAATACCTTTGCTCCGCTTGAGTGGGCGGCGCGCCGGTTTTGTAATCGTAGATCACCAGATCACCTGTCGATGTACGGTCGATCCGGTCTGCGGTACCAGTCAGCGTGAAACCAAGGTTTGCAATGTCGGTCTTGGCTTTGGTTTCAAAACCCACAGGTTTGCCCCGGTTTTGGCGGGCCCCTTCATCGGCGATAAATTGGTTCGCGATGCGTTCGATCCGCGCTTTCCAAAGGTTTCGTGCGGTCGGCCATGGGACGTTTTTGGCCAGAACAGTCTCTGCTAATTCAAGAAGATGCTCCGGCGTGAGCCGCGTTCGGTCTTTAGAGACGTCTTTGATGAACTGTTCCAGAACTTCGTGGATGACAATGCCCCGCAACAACGCATCCGGCGTGCGCATCAGCGGATCCATCGGCCTTAAACGCAGTGTATGGCGGGCATAAATGGCATAGGGGTCGCGGATCAGCTTTTTGATCTCGGTGACAGATAGCCGGGTCGGTCGAGAGGCGACTGGCGGTTTTGGCGAAGGTCTTTTGGCGGCGGGGACGGGCGCAACCTCTTCTAAGACTTGGACCATGCCCAACCAATGGCCGCCCCGCTCGCGCATATCGTCGAGCACTTCTGGCCCATTTTGTTGCGGTAGGCCTTCTAGCAAGTTGACCAACCGGTTGATCCAGCGTGATGGGACGGTTTCAGCGTCGTCAGACCGGATTGATCGGGTGAGCCAGACTTCCTTGGCCCCAACCGCTTGCTGGAAATCGTGGGCAGATAGGCCGATGCGCCGCTCGGGCAGCAGCAATCCGGCGTCATGGCGCATTTTGCGATTGAGCCACGGGTCAGGCTTGGCATTTTCGGGCCAGCTGCCCTCATTCAAGCCTCCTAGTATGGTTAAATCCGCGCCCTGAACACGCGCTTCCAATGTGCCCCAAATCAGGATGTTTGGATGCGGTGCATCGCGGTCACGGACTTCGCCCTGAGACAGTACCGCACCAAAAAGATCCATATAGGCCGCGGCGGTGAGCTCTCCGGCATATTGAGCGTTTTCCTGCAAGTTAGAGACTGTTTTAACCGCGTCTCGTCCCGCTTTTTCGTCCCAAAGGCCGCCGGTTCCAGCGTCGGATACAGAACCACGTGCAATTAACTCGGCGCGTGCGAGATGGGTGCTCAGATGGTCTTCAAAATCAAGCGAACCGGGTGTTTCTTGGTTGCAGAAGCACCTTACAACCCAGTCTCCCCAGCTTTCCGCCCCGTCGATGGTTTTGCTCCATGCGGCAAGCACCTCTGGGTCTGGGAACGTTATGCCTTTGCGGCGAATATAGAGTTCCAGTTCGCGGGTGAAGCGTAGGTGGTTGTTACGCTCTTCGCCTGAATGGGTCAGCGGGTGTTTGAGCAGGGTGAGCAGGGACTCTGAGGTCAATGGCCGAAACATCAACGCGCCCACATGACGAAGGAACCGACCAGGGGGCGACAGCTGCAAAGGTGTGCCTGCGGAATCGTCGGGTAGGATGTCCCACCGGTCCAGCGCCGCGGTAACCTGTCGAGTCAGCATCCGGTCGGGCGTGATCAAAGCTGCGGTTTGGCCGTCTTCTGCTGCTTGGCGCAAGCGCATGGCGATAGCGAGCGCTTCTTCTCGCATTGACGGGGCTTCGAGCAAAGTGACGTTTTGGGTCGCGAGATCGAGGCCGGTGAGGTCGGGGCCTTCGCGACGCCATTGATCGGTGACCGGGGCAGGGCGCAGGGCAAGCGAGATCAGTTTGTTGCGTTCGGGGCAGGGGGCGATGGCCTCTGGCGACCAATCTTGGACCTCATCGGCAGTAAGACCCAGCTCGGACAGAACCTTGGCAAAGCGATATTGCGGATGATCCTCAGCGGTAAGCGCATCAGACAGGGCGCTCCAAACGCTTGGTGGCGTATCAAAGTCAAAGCCTGGGAGAACCAACGCACCTTGGGGCAGTTTGGCAACCGCTTGCATCAACAGCATCGTGGTGCCGCGCGATCCGGTGGAACCTGCTAGGATCACCGGGTGTTCGGGTGGATTATCTGCCCAATGATCCGCCAATCGTTGGATGATCATACGTTGGCGTGTTTCAGAATCCGGGGCGTCATCGACGGTAGACAGGAACTGCCGCGCGATGCCGAAAAACGCTTGGGCCCGCTCCCAATGGCCCGATTGATCTGTCACATCCAGCTTTTCAATTGTGTCGGCGGACACACCTTCGCCGCTCATTTCATCCATAAGTCCCGCAAGGCTATCTGCGAGATCATAGAGAGAGGCGCGCGGGGCGAGGTCTGGTTGTTGTTCTAGAAGGCGCGCGATCAGCTGGATCAATTCAAACCGTCGCCGCAGCGGGTTCACAGCGGCCGGGATTTCTTTATGGGCTAAGTCTTTGCCCACATGGGTCAGCAAGTCGATGCGTGGCATGAGCGTGGCAGGACCGCGATCCGCGATGCTGCGCAAACGCCGCGCCATCCGTTGTGTGTTCACGATAATCTGGACCCGCGCCATGGCTTCGGGGGGCTGACCCTGCATGCGGCTTAAGACGCCATGCCAAAGCGCCTGCGGAAAATCGATGCCCGGTGCGACGCCATAAACGCGCGGATTTTGCTTTGGGCTAAACATTGGCGTTCTCTAACATGGTCTCCGCCAGTTCTATACCGTCTGGTCGGCCGACATCGCACCATTGGCCGGGGTATTTCACACCGTATAGGCGACCTTCTTCTAGCATTTGGTTCCAAAGCACGTTTAAGGAAAAGACGTCATCTTCAATATCATGCAGCCCTGTGGTTTTGAGCACTTGGATGCCACCATAGACCACGTCTCCGGTGCCTCGCGTGAGGCGTCCATCATCATCAATTTTAAAGTCACCGGCGCCGGTGTGGCCGACGCATTGGGGGAGGGGGGTGCACACCAGAAGCGCGTCCATTTTTTCCGGATCCCACGCTTCCAAAGCCTGCTCGAAGGGGTTGGGCCCCTGCCAAATGGCGTCGGTGTTTGAGGTGACAACTGGTCGATCACCTAGCAAAGGCAGAGCGTTTCTGAGGCCTCCGCCGGTTTCAAGAATGTCCGGTTCCTCGCGAAGTGTTTGGACGTTAGTACCCGAAAGATGCGCCTCCAGCATTTCTGGTTTGTAGTGGAGGTTCGCAACGGTCGTTTCGAACCCGCAAGGTTGCGCCAGATCCAAGGTGTGATCGATCAGCGTTTTGCCTGCCACTTTGATCAGCGGTTTTGGCTGGTTCGCTGTGAGCGCGCCCATGCGTGTACCGAAACCAGCGGCGAAGAGCATTAAAGCGTTGGGACGGTGCCGCATTGATCTCTCAGGTTTTTCAGGATTTCAGGGGTTGGGGCGGGGATCTCGGATGTAATGGTGTCCCGGATAGGATCGGCAACGGGATGGGCGAGGTCTCTTTCGATGAAACCCCAAACGCGCGGGATGAAATCCACGTAATGGGCTTTTCCGAAATGCATGGAGAGCCGGGCAAAGACACCGAGGATGCGCAAGTTTCGCTGTAGGCCGAGCAAGTGATAGGCGCGATCAAAGGCAGCTGGTTCAATGTTGGCCTCAGCGCAATAGCGCGCGATCATGTTGGTTTCCAGGGCAGGGGGCACATCCCGGCGCGCATCTTGAAGCAGGGAGACCAGATCGTAGGCGCGGTGACCCGCCATAGCATCTTGGAAATCTAGGAGACCGACCTGCGCAATGCCGGCTCTTTCAGGTAGCCAAAGTAGGTTTTCAGCGTGGTAGTCCCGCTGGATAAGCACGTCGGTTTCTGGGACGGTTTCCGCCAGGATTGCTTCGAAAATCTCTTCAAATGCACGGGCTTGGTCCTCAAAATCCAAACCGCATCCTCGGCGGTACCAACGCCATGCGTGGGCAGCCATTTCGGCCATGACTTTCGGGCTATATGGGGCAAGGTGTTCGGGAAGTGGCGCTTGGTGCAGGTCTACCAAGACGTCGATCGCAGCTGCATAGAGCGTCTCTTCCTTATTAGGAGCGGCCGCAACCACCCGTGCAAAAAGATCATCCCCAAGATCTTCCAGAATGAGGAAGCCTTGCTGAGCATCTTCGGCGATGATTTCAGGTGCAGAAAGGCCGGTATGTCGGAGATGCCGCGCGATGGTCACAAAGGGGCGAATGTCTTCGCCTTTTTCGGGCGGTGCATCCATGAGAACGTGGGTGGTCCCGTCTTCCAAATGCAACCTTTCGTAGCGCCGGTTAGAGGCGTCCCCGGCAAGGTTTTTGCGCTGGGCATTCCCAAAACCTGAGGCCTGCAAGAAGCCTTGAATGGCGGTCTCGCGATCAGTCAAACTTGATGCCTTTCAGTTTGTCGTTCCATTTTGCATGGGACCATTCCGCTTTGAAGTTTCGGTGGCCGGTTTCTTCCGTCATCGAAAGCTCAATTGAGAGGGCGTGCTTCGGGAGAAGTTCTTCTAAACGATCAGGCCATTCAACCAGACAAATGCTGTCTTCAAACGCGTCAATCAAACCTAGCTCGATCACTTCTTCTGGGCTGCTAAGTCGGTAAAGATCGGAGTGCCAAATCTCGCACTGAGGGCCGTCGTAAGTCTGTACCAAAGTAAATGTAGGGGAGGGCACGTCTTCCAAATACCCGAGGCAATTCTGGATGAGGTTGCGCGCCAGATGGGTTTTGCCAGCGCCGATATCTCCGCTGAGCAGGATCGTATCACCGGGTTGCAAAACAGATGCCAATTGCGCGGCCAGATCTGCGGTGTCTTCCGGAGATTTAAGAAGTGAGTTCAAGCGCGCCTTTTGCATGGGCCGAGGATACAATCCATTGCGCCGCCTGCAAGAAAGAAGCGCTTAGGCGACGCTCTTTTTATGCGCTTGCGGTTGCGCGCTCGTTTGGTGCTGGACAAGCTTTAAAACGATGACCTGCTCGCTCGTGCGGTTGATATGGATGTCCCAGCCCAACTGCCTAATGCGCGCCCCTTTCTTTTGGTCTGGTTTCGTCAGTGCCCTTTCAATTTCGCCAATGAGCTTTTGGGGCAGTTTGGAGGATAGCACCTCTAATAAATCCGCAATGGTAAAGTCCGCGAAGCTGCTTTCGGGGTCCGCCTTCCATTGGGATTTAAAGGCTTCATTTGCAAAGAACACGACGCCATTTTGATTGATGGCCAAAGTAGGGTCAGGCAAGGCATCCAGGATTCCGTAGGCGCGGGTGAGGTCGCTCTTAAATCGGCGGGACATGGAAACTTCAGCACTGATATCCTCAAACAGAAAACCGAGAGCGCCATCGGGATGGGGTTGTCCTGTGACGCGAATGGATTCACCCGTCGGCAATTGCCATATCTCGCGGTAGCGCCCCTCGCTCGCCCCGAGGATCAGGTTGGTAAGCTGCTCTCGCCAAGTATTGTAATCGCGGGGTTCGGGGATCATGCGATTGTTGCGCATGTGGTCAAAGAAGCTTTGGAGTGTCGGCCCATTTGTCAGAAAGGTGGCAGACAAGCCAAAGAGCTCGACCAATGCGGGGTTGAACAGCACCAGTTTGGAGCGTTGATCAAACACAGCAATTCCTGTGGAAAGTTGCGCGAAGGTCTTGCCCAATGCTGTCACGAATTCCTGACGTGTTTCTTCCGCAGTCACCGCCGCGTTTGCGTCTAGGGCATAATAGACCACCCCACCCTTCACCGATTGACTGAGAACGTCAAAGTGATTGGTCTTGGAGGTCGGACTTTCGGGTCCCGTGATGCGAATTACACCTTGGTTATTCTTTTTGGGTTTGGGCAATTGAATTGCGCCTAGTCCTTTGGTTTTGAACATTTTGTTGGCCCAGATAAGGTCACCATCTTTGGTCACTTTCCAAATCGGAAATGGCGCATTTCTTGCGGCGATACGGAACGTATGGTGCGCCTTGAGAGCCTTGGCGCAGGATTGATCTTCAAGCCCCACCAAAGCCAACCTTGCATAATCTTGATTGAGTTCAATGACCGCGCGCGCGCCGGTTTTTTCATTCGGATCGCGGAAGGACAGGGTTTCTTGTGTGGATAGAAGCGCGTTGGGAAGGTCGCCAAAACGCGGCGCAAGCATGTCACGCAGGTCGACCCAAGTTGACGCGTTTTGGTCATGCGCGGCAATGAATGCCAGTGCAGGTGCATTGCTGTGAATAAGGGTGCCCTTGTGAAACAGAAACTCGGGAACGCCCGTGCACGGTTCGCTTTTCTTGCCTCTTTGGCGGCTGACATTTTGCCATAGGAAAAGCAATGTAAGGCCCGAGACAAATAGCGCGAACAACACGTCTGGATTCGGCATAGTTTTCCCTCCGGTAGACCGAAACAAATTTGCCAAACAGGGTTAATAAATTGTTAAGCGATCAACGGGTGCTGTGCGGTTACGGGGAGTTCACAGGGTTCTCGGCAGAGAAGTCAGATTTTGTGGGCGCCTCGATCCGGTCGCGGGGCCAGGAGACTTCCACAATGGCACCTCGTTTTTTCAAATGATTGCTCTGAGTGCCATCGTTTTCAGCCCCATTTGCGAAGTTGAGCTCGGCACCGGTACGCTCAAGGAGCGTTTTCGCAATAAATAGTCCAAGTCCCATACCTTCATAACCAGGGCGCTGGCGTCTTTCCGCGTCGGTGCGGCGCGTGCGCACGAAGGGGTTGCCAAGGCGACCGATCACATGGGGTGGATACCCCAACCCATCATCCATGATACGAACCGTGATGCGGTCATCGGTCCAGTCGCTCTCTATCCAAACGCCCTCACGGGCAAAGTCCACTGCGTTTTGGATGAGGTTGCGCAGCCCGTGGATAATCTCTGGTTGGCGGAAAACGACAGGCTCTTCCCCTTGCGAAGTTTGGGTGATGTCCTCAGAGAAGGTCAGGTTTTTACCGCGGTTGATATGAGGTTCCGCCGCCTCTTCGATCAACGTCAAAAGCGGCGCGCGGCGCAATTGCAAGTCGTCTTTTCCAGCGCGGCCCATGGATTGCAGAATGTCGCGACAGCGATTGGCTTGCTCGCGAATAAGGGCTGCGTCTTCATAGAGCTCAGGGCGGTCGTCCAGTTCTTCCATCAACTCTGCGCTGGTCAGTTTGATCGTGGCCAGCGGAGTGCCAAGCTCATGTGCCGCTGCTGCAATTACGCCGCCCAAATCCGTCAATTTTTGCTCCCGGGCGAGGGCGAGCTGGGTGGCGGCCAGCGCCTCGGCCATGGAGGCCATCTCTGAAACCACACGTCGAGAGTAGATCGATGAGAATACGATCGCGATTGTGATCCCCGCCAAGTTGCCCAATAGGAAAATGTCTGGAATGCGCAGGATCGCGCCATCTGCAGTGCGCAGCGGAAGATGGAACTCCAGTATGAGCAACACGAGGACAATAGCAACCAAGGCCAAGGTCAGCGTGGACCGAATGGTCAGCGTGGCTGCAGAGATTGTAACGGGGCCGACAATTAGGATGCAGAAGGGGTTGTTCAGGCCTCCGGTCAGGAACAACAAGAAACAGAGCTGCAGTAAGTCAAACAGCAGCATGACTGCGTTCTCGCTCTCAGAGAGCAACCGGTTTTCAGGGAAAACAAATGCGCCGACTAAGTTCGCAATCACCAAGACGCCAACGGCCATGTAGCAAAGCCCGTAGGCCAAATCGAGATGGTAGTATTGATCGGCAACGAGCAAAGCCGCCAATTGTCCTACAACAGCAATCCAACGCACCATCGTGATGGTCCGCAAACGGATCCAGTTTCCGCGCCTTTCGCCAGAGATCAATTCAGGGCTGAGATCCGAGCCTATATCCGCGGTCAATTCGGTCAATTCACGCATTGGGACGCATATCCATGTTGTGCTTAGATATTGATAGGGCGGGGCGCCGGGTTTGACAAACAGCTGCGGTGCATTGGCGCGGTCTTTCAAACGTGAAGGGCGCTGATATTGAATGATCATAGAAGCGGGCATAAGACTCGGAACATCGTCTAAGAGTGCATTTGAGTGAAGGAGCGCTGCGATGATCCGAGTGATTGCAGGCGTATCAACCCTGGCTATGGTCGCCCTGATGGGAGGCATCTGGTATGCGAGCCAAGGTGGTTCCGACGACCCCTATGCGCAATGCCGTGCTTCTACGATTGCCGGTGGCGCAGGAGCGATTGGCGGGCCTTTTGAGTTGGTGCGAGAAGATGGCGTTTTGGTCACTGACAAGGATGTGTTTACTGATCCGACGATCTTGTATTTTGGGTATACTTTCTGTCCGGATGTGTGTCCTTTCGATTTATCACGTAACGCCGAAGCGGTGGAGATTTTAGAGGACCGTGGCATCATGACGACGCCGGTCATGATCTCGATTGATCCAGAGCGAGATACGCCAGAGGTTTTGGCTGAGTTCACAGATTATTTGCACCCTCGCATGGTTGGTTTGACCGGTTCCCTCGAACAAGTGGACGCAGCGTCAAAGGCTTACCGGACTTATTACAAGCGGCAGCCTGCAGAAGACGAATATTACCTCGTGGATCACTCGACTTTTTCTTATTTGGTGCTGCCAGAGGTTGGTTTTGTTGAGTTTTTCCGCCGCGATACGACCCCAGAGCAAATGGCCGAAACGGTGGCCTGCTACGCCAATTCGTCATAGAGCCAGCCCGCCTTGGTTTGACGGACCCAAGGTAGCGCGCTAAAACCTCAATGAAATCAGCTCAATAAATTGGGCGGTCTTGGAAGGACGCATATGTCTGAACAGAATTTGAAAGACATCGGGCCAGATAAATCTCTTTTGTTGCTGGATGATGATGAACCGTTTCTGAAGCGGCTTGCGAAAGCGATGGAGAAACGTGGCTTTGAGGTTGAAACCGCCGGCTCTGTGGTCGCTGGATCGGCGATCGCAACGGCTAGACCACCGGCATACGCAGTTGTGGATCTTCGACTTGAAGACGGTAACGGCTTGGACGTTGTTGAAATTCTACGTGAGAAACGCGAGGACTGCCGCGTTGTGGTTCTGACAGGCTATGGCGCGATAGCCACTGCGGTGGCTGCGGTGAAGATTGGCGCGACGGATTACCTGTCTAAGCCTGCTGACGCACAAGATATCGTAAATGCTTTGCTTGCCCCGGAAAGCGAGCTGCCGCCGCCGCCTGAGAACCCAATGTCTGCAGATCGCGTACGTTGGGAGCACATCCAGCGCGTCTATGAATTGTGTGACCGCAACGTGTCTGAAACGGCGCGCCGTTTGAACATGCACCGGCGGACGTTGCAGCGTATTTTGGCTAAGCGCAGCCCACGGTAAACCAAGCGCTCTGTCGAGCGCTGCCTGCGGCGCGAGTATTTTTTCAAAGAAGAAGAGCGGGTTAGGCGCTACAGCCGGTAGCGTTTGATGACTTTGTCGACCAAGGTGCCGTCGGCGAGTTTCACACTTTCTTGCCGGCTATGGTTTTCAAAGCCGCGGGACTGGTAGTAGATCAATCCCCCTTCATTATCTGCGCGAATATTGGCGTTTATCCATTGATACCCCAGATCCTTTGCGGATTTCAGAGTGGCTTCAAACAACCGGCTGCCGATGCCTAGACCCGTTTTGCCGACGCGTGTGAACGTTGCGATGTTGGCGACATCCTTAGGCAGATCGGGATGTTCCTCAAACCATTGCAATCCATAAAGCGCACAAGCTTCGTCTTCGGCCACATGCCAAGCGGCACGTTGACCTTCTTGCATGAGATCGAGAATATCCTGGGCTGTCAGCTCTGTCGTTATGGCTGTGGTGCCACCAGCCTTGATGATTTCATTCATCAACGAGGCGATTTTGCGCGCGTCCATTTTGCCTGCGGGACGGACCACCAATTTGTTCATGAAAGCTCTTTCAGGAGCGCGTTGTGGCGCGCGGTAAAATCATTTCGTACTTCGACAGGGGCGCGAAGGGAAATTTCTAAACCGTCCATGAGTTCCGGTTTCGGTTTGCCAAAGAACTTTGCCGCTTCGCTTTCAGAGAACCCGGCAATTTGTGTGGCTTCCATATAGGCGCTGACCTTGTCTGCGCGCTTGATTTGGGACTTGATGGTTTTGGGCAGTGCGGCTGGCAAGCCGAAGCGGATGTGGATCGCTGCCATAAGCCGGTCGTCCAACTCGCCATAGTCAGGGCCAACCGCAGCCTTTACCGGTGAAATCATATCCCCAATCACATATTCAGGCGCGTCATGCAGGAGGGCGGCTAGCCGCCATTTCACCGGCGCTTTTGGGTACATTCTGGAAAACAGCGCTTCGACCAGAATGGAGTGTTCTGCCACAGAATATGGAAAATCCCCCTGGGTCTGACCATTCCAGCGCGCCACAAACGCGAGCCCGTGCGCGATATCTTCGATTTCAATGTCCATTGGCGTTGGATCCAATAAATCCAACCGCCGTCCAGACAACATGCGTTGCCACGCGCGCGCCATAAGCCTCTGCCTTTATGATTCAGTTTTGCGGGAGTTTCGATCACATCAAGCTCGGATACAACGGTGTCTGGCGCGAAACACACAAAATTCTTGGCCCGAAGAAACGAGAGAAATGCCGTGCTCGATTTTATGCTCACAGAGGGGGATCTGTGGTTTATAAGACTCAATTTGTCATAAAACCTTCATAAAATCAACGATGTGCCTTGCTTTTGATCAAAAAGAAAACAATTCTGGTGTCATATCGAGATCGCGAAAAGCATCAAAACCGTGATCACAGGTGTTTTGAATTCGCGCTGAATACACTCGATATTGGAACCGAAAGGGGGGCACGGTCAGTCCTCCCGCGTGCCTCCCTCTCAGAAGCAGAACTTTGAACGATGAGAAGGAGCCAATGAGATGTTCAAACGTGTCTTAGCAGCCGGACTCTTGTTCGGCATGGTGGCGACAGCGCCTCCAGCCCACGCCAACAATTGCGCTTTGCGCGACAAGGTCGTTGATCGACTGCAAACCAAATATTCTGAATCGCTGACTGCGGGCGGACTGCAGGGTAGCAAAAACGTACAGACCATGGTCGAGGTCTGGGCGTCTGAAAAAACCGGTACATTCACAGTGATCCTGACCAATCCTCAGGGTATCTCATGTGTGGTGGCGACCGGGACTGACTTCTTTAAGCGCGACGTGCCAATTGTTCCGGATGGCGTGAAAAGCTGAACATAAGACCATTTCGCCCATCGCAAGCCATTGTCGGATGGGGGTCTCAGTGCTATCTGACCCTCAAATTCCTATGGTAAGGAGCACGGCGAGATGCCGAATGACTACATTGTAAAAGACATTTCTCTGGCGGAGTTTGGCCGGAAAGAACTGGATATTGCGGAAACCGAAATGCCGGGCCTGATGGCTCTTCGTGCAGAGTACGGCGAGAGCAAACCATTGGCGGGATCGCGAATTGTTGGCTCGCTCCATATGACCATTCAAACCGCCGTTCTAATTGAAACGCTAGTGGCGCTGGGCGCAGATGTGCGTTGGGCGTCTTGCAACATTTTTTCCACTCAAGACCACGCGGCAGCGGCGATTGCGGCGGCGGACATTCCGGTGTTTGCGATCAAGGGTCAGACGCTGGAAGAGCATTGGGATTATCTGGACAAGTCGTTCTTGTTTGCAGACGGTCCGAACCTGATCCTAGACGATGGCGGTGACGCGACGCTTTACATCCTGCTGGGTGCGCGGGCGGAAGCGGGTGAAGATATTATCCCTGTCCCATCTTCCGAAGAAGAAGAAGTGATCAAAGCGCAAATCGCGAAACGTATGGCAGCGTCGCCGGGCTGGTTCACCAAGATGCGTGATCAAATCAAAGGCGTGTCTGAGGAAACCACAACAGGTGTGAACCGTCTGTATCAACTGGTGAAAGATGGCCACCTGCCGTTCCCAGCGATCAACGTGAACGATTCTGTGACCAAGTCAAAATTCGACAACAAATACGGCTGCAAAGAGTCCCTCGTTGACGGCATCCGTCGTGCGACGGATACGATGCTGGCTGGCAAAGTGGCTGTTGTTTGTGGTTACGGTGACGTTGGCAAAGGCTCTGCGGCATCCCTGCGCGGTGCGGGTGCCCGTGTGAAAGTCACCGAAGTTGATCCAATCTGCGCGCTTCAGGCGGCAATGGACGGCTTTGAGGTTACATTGCTGGAAGATGAGGTGGCGTCTGCTGACGTCTTTATCACCACCACTGGCAACAAAGACGTGATCCGCATCGAGCATATGCGCGAGATGAAGGACATGGCGATTGTGGGCAACATTGGCCACTTCGACAATGAGATCCAAGTGGCGGCGCTGAAGAACCACAAGTGGACCAACATCAAAGAACAAGTGGATATGATCGAGATGCCATCGGGCAGCCGTATCATTCTGCTGTCCGAAGGTCGTTTGCTAAACCTCGGCAACGCGACCGGCCATCCATCTTTCGTGATGTCAGCCTCTTTCACCAACCAAGTTCTGGCGCAGATTGAGCTGTGGACCCGCGGTGAGACCTATAACAACGATGTGTACATCCTGCCTAAACATCTGGATGAGAAGGTTGCACGCCTGCATCTGGATCGGATTGGCGTCAAACTGACAACGCTCGATAAAGAGCAGGCGGATTACATTGGTGTGACCCCCGAAGGGCCGTTTAAGCCAGAGCACTACCGCTACTAAGCAAATCAAAAAAGAAAACCCGCGCCACAGAGCGCGGGTTTTTTACTCGTTACTACCAAAACTAAATCGTGGATTAGCCAGGAATGCGCAGCACTTGGCCCGGGTAGATCTTGTCAGGGTCGGTTAGCATTGGCTTGTTGGCCTCAAAGATCTCGGTGTAGCGCGCGCCGTTACCCAGCGCCTTTTCGGCCACTTTCCAAAGGCTATCGCCCTTTTCTACCGTGTGGAATTTAGGATCTGCGCCGCCAAGATTGTCTTCGACTTTAGAGATCCCTTCGACATTGCCGACGGCCAAGATCACCTTTTCCTTGGTCTCCTGATCCACATTGCCGCTGACTTTCACTATGTCGCCGTCTACTTCGATCTCAACATTGTCGGCCGCTAATCCAAGGTCCGCGACTTCTTTCTTCAGATCCGTTGCCGTTGGTGCCGCAGCTGATACTTTTTTACCGCCGCGGAAAAAATCAAACAGTCCCATGGTATTCTCCCAATTTGTGTCTGAGACCTTTCTAGCGTCTGCGGATATCACAGTTAGGGGAAACCTCTTTGGAAACTCCCAGTAGGGTGATCGGTGTTGTTCCGCCGCCTGCTCTGGTTCTACGGGGAAAAACCTTGGAAACTTTTCCTTTGTGATTGGCACATTTAGCCGTAACGTTCCGCTCGAAGCTGACAATCTGTTTTTTAACTGGGAGAGTGATTATGGGAAAACGTGACGATCTGATCGCACAATATGCCGACGACCTGCGCAATAAATGCGGCATGGAGCCGGATATGGACCTGCTGACAAAAGTGACCATTGGATGTGGTCCTGCGATTTATAATGCGGATGCCTCGACCGTTGCGGCAACCCAAGAATCCGAATTGGAAACCGTAAAAAACAATTTCCTGATCAAGAAGCTCGCTCTGTCTGATAGCCCAGCGCTGATGGAAGCGATCAATTCAGTGATCGAAACTTATGGCCGCTCAGAGCGCAATAAATATCGCGCAGTGGTCTACTACATGCTGGTGAAGCATTTCGGAAAAGAGTCCATTTACGGCTAATTTCGAAACCGACTGACAAAAGAAAAACACCCGGTGATTGCGCCGGGTGTTTTTTTGTGGAGATTGTCCGCGGACCCTAGAAAAGCGTCAGTACTGTCCCGATGACCGTGCACCCGATCGTTGCGTATCCGCCGTCGATTAGGATCAGCTGCTTTGAACGACCGGCAAAGGTGTAGTTCGTCGCGATCCAAGGGGTTGCGAGGAACAGACCAATCCCAAGCCCCGACACCAGCCCTTTGCCGACGGTATCGATATCCGACAAATTGAAGACGTGCCGCATCATTCCCGCGACAATCACGAGACAGACGATAGACACAATATAAGGCACTTTGTCTGTTGAATTCGCGGGGCGTCCGTCCTCTCCGACTTCCACACCCGAAGCAGACATCCAAGGTTTGGCCAGCGTCATGTACCAGATTGCACCAAAAATATAAGCCGCCACTGCGGCAGCTAAAACGTTGAGAATTCCCATGTCACACTCCATGTCACCTACGTTCCGGGACTGAGTATGCGCATGGGATGGGTTGTCTGGCTAGCTTTTTAGACCACCTAGCGCACAGATCACTTGCCACTCGGCATCGGTGACGGGTTGCACCGATAAACGAGAGTTCTTTACCAGAACCATATCGGCAAGGCGCTCATCCGCTTTGATCTGATCAAGACTGACCGGAGTTGGAACCGTCTCAACCGCCTTGATATCCACGCATTCCCACCTTTGGTCGTCGGTGGTGGAATCTGGGTGGGCTTCGGCGATGACTTCCACGATGCCGACCACGGATTTCTCTTTCAGGGAATGATAAAAGAAACCGCGGTCGCCGATTTTCATGTCGCGCATGAAATTGCGCGCTTGGTAGTTACGCACGCCGTCCCATTCTTCGCCCGCATCGCCTTTATCGATCTGGTTTTGCCAGCTCCAGGTATTGGGCTCGGATTTGAACAGCCAGTAGCGCATCAGCCGATCACCTTGTTCCATGCGGTAATTTCGACGGATTGGAATAGGTCGGCCTTTTTATATGGGTCGTTTGCGGCCCAAGCCTGTGCCTCTGCAATATCTTCAAATTCCAACACAATCAGTGAGCCGCACATATTGCCATCGGCGTCTAGAAAAGGGCCTGCCATTTCTACTGCGTCGCTGGACTTTAGATAGGCCACATGGGCGTCGCGGTTGGCCAGTCGTACGTCCAGCGCATTGGGTTTGTCTTTTGCAATCAGGGCGAAACGCATGGTTATTCCTTTTTTGGTGGTCGCGCGAGCAATTGCGACATAGCCTCGCGCACGTTGAGTTTCTGGTCAAGCAAAGCCACCACCGCCTGGGTGATGGGCATATCGATTTTAAGAGCTTCAGCCCGGGCCAAAGTAGCGCGCGCTGTGGCTGCGCCTTCTACCGTGATGTTTGCGTAAAAAGTCTCAGCGCGTCAAAGAGAAAGGCCGTAGCTATAGTTTCGAGACTGCTCTGAAGTGCAGGTCAAGATTAGGCCCCCAAAACCAGAGAGACCCGCCAATGTGTCAGCCTGTGCACCCATTGCCGTGGCCATGCGGTTCATTTCGGCAAAGCCGCGTGTGATGAGCGAAGCGCGTGCACTTTCGCCAAGTCCTGCACCCATGGCTGCACCACAAGCGATGGCCATGACGTTCTTCAAAGCTCCGCCGATGGAAGCGCCAACCGTGTCTGTGCTGCGATAAATGCGCAGGTTTGGGGTCATGAGCAGGGCTTGCAGCGACTGAAGCGCGTGTTCATCTTCGCAGGCCAAGGTCAATGCCGTGGGCAGGCCTTTCGCGATGTCCGCTGCAAAACTTGGGCCGGTCAGGATCGCTGGCGTTGCGTTTGCTGCAACGGACTGGATGATCTCGATCGGGCCTTGCCCGGAGGTGAGTTCGATCCCCTTGCAACAGGCCACAAGGGTTTTGCCGTCAAGCATCGGGGCGGCTTCCAAGGCGGCGCGCAGTTTTTGCATTGGCACCGCTAAGAGGACAACGTCGCCCTGCAGTTCATTCAAATCAGAAGTGACTTTAACCGCATCTGGGAGCTTCGCGCTGGGCAATCGAAGCGCGTTTTCGCGGCTTTCTTGCATGGCTTTTGCCTGCGACGGATCGCGTGACCACAAAGTCACTGGAACGCCGCCGAGGCCTAGGGAGATCGCAAGCGACGTGCCGAATGCTCCGGCGCCTAAAACGCTGACGCTCATGCTTTGGCTCCCTTTTTGCCGCTTCCGAGTAGGGCAGGCGCAGTCTTGTCCAGTGGCCAGCGTGGCCTTGCGGCAAGGCGCATATCATCCCGTTGACCCGCTTTGTAACGCTCAATTCCTGCGTATGCGATCATGGCCGCATTGTCGGTGCAAAGCGATAGAGGTGGCGCAGTGAAGGCGAGACCGTTTGAGGCGCAAACAGACTCTAAATTGGCCCGAATGGCAGAATTTGCGGCCACGCCGCCAGCGACCGCGAGCAAGGGAACCGCGGGGGCCTCCTCAAGGTACGAGACTATGGCGCGCGCGGTTTTTTTGCCAAGCACATCGACGACCGCGGCTTGGAATGAGGCGCAAAGATCATTGCGGTCCTGCTCGCTCAGGCCACCTTGTTCGCTGACCAGTGCGTCTCGCGCTCGAAGAAGTGCGGTCTTTAGCCCTGAGAAACTAAGGTCGCACCCCGGCCGGTCCATAAGCGGACGTGGGAATGTAAAGCGTTTGGGGTCGCCGGATTTGGCAGCCTTTTCAACGGAGGGACCGCCGGGTTGTGGCAAACCCAAAAGCCTGGCGGTTTTGTCGAACGCCTCGCCAGGGGCGTCGTCAATCGTGCCGCCCAGGCGCGTGAAGTCATCAGATCCGCGCACAATCAGGAATTGGCAATGGCCGCCACTGACCAACAGCATCAGATATGGGTAAGCAACTTGATCGGTGAGACGAGTCGTCAGAGCATGTCCGGCGAGGTGGTTCACTCCGATAAGAGGTACGCCAAGCCCAGCAGCGAGTCCCTTGGCGCACATCACCCCAGACATAACCCCGCCAATGAGACCGGGCCCTGCCGTAACGGCGATGGCATCAATGTCGGAAAGCGCGATACCGCTTTCCTTCAGAGCGTCCTCGACGCAAATATCCAGCTTTTCTGCATGGGCGCGGGCGGCGATTTCAGGGACAACGCCACCGAATGCCGCGTGCAGATCATTTTGGCCTTTGACAATCGACGCCAAAATTTCAGCCGGTCCATCGCCAGTTTGGCGCAGAACGGCTGCTGCTGTATCGTCACAGCTGCTTTCCAAACCAAGAATTGTGATATTGTCCTGTTCCGGCACGTTATCCATCGCCAACCATTGCACGCCTTCCCCCCGGCAGGTAACACCGTAAGGCGCTGTAAACAATGGGTCTGCTCATGCCAAAGCCCAAACCGACCATTCTATTGACGCGTCCTGAGGCGCAATCAAAGGAGTTTGCGGAAGCTTTGCGAGCAGGTGGTTTTGATGGGGAGATCGTGATCTCTCCGTTGATAGATGTGCGATCGACTGGCGTGGAAGTTGCTCTCTCACGTGATGCGCAGGTTGCTTTTACTAGCCGCAACGCGCTGGATTTTGTTACGCCTCAACCAAGAATTGCTTGGTGTGTCGGCGATAAAACTGCTGAGAAAGCAAATGGCTTGGGATGGCGCGCTCGCTCTGCCAACGGGGACGTTGATCAGCTTTTTGAGCTCATTGCGGATGCCGCGCCGAAAACAGAGATCGTGCATCTTCGCGGCGAACACAGCCGCGGTGCATTGGTCGATCGGTTGAATGATCAAGGCATTCCTGCACGAGATGTCGTTGTCTATCAGCAAGTCGCCTTGGATTTGACCAAGGCAGCAAAGGGCGTTCTTTCAGGGAATTCTCCGCTCCTTGTCCCCTTGTTCTCACCGCGAAGTGCAGCTTTGATTGCTTTACAGGGCCCGTTTACACCGCCGCTTTGCGTGGTTGCGATGAGTGAAGCGGTCGCTGCGGAGCTTGAAGGTATTGAACTCGGCGAAATTCATGTCGCCAAAGCGCCGACTGCTGAAGCAATGTGCAAGAGCGTTCTTTCGCTCGTCTCGTCAGCGTGACGCATTGTAGCTGTAGGGCGGGGTGCATAGATTGTTATTAAGAACCAATGGATTCGAAAGGGCGGGAACCAGTGGCTAAGGCTAAAACATCCAAAACCTCAAAAGCAGAGGGCAACGCCCCGGAGTCTCAGGGCGCCGTGACCGACCAGAAAACGGTTGAAGCAAAGATTGCGGAAGATGTGGTCGACGCTGAAATCATTGAAGAGGTTTCTGCTGACGCGGAAGAGACTGTAGAAGTTGTCGACAGCGAAGAAGAGCCGGTTGAAAGCTCCGAAACCTCGGAAGCTGAAGTGATTGAAGAGACCGTCACTAAAGACAGCGCTGAAACGGAAGAAGTCAAAGAAGAATCCAAAGCGGACGCTGAAGATACTCCCGCTGCTGAAAAACTAGAAGCCACAGAGCCAACCCCGACCGCAGCGCAAGCGCCGGTTAAGAAAACAGGATTCGTTCCGGTCGCTCTTGGTGGTGTTGTTGCCGCGGCCCTTGGATTTGGTCTTTCGCAATATGTTGGTCCTCTGTCTGGCGACAAAGACGAGGCTTTGATGCAATTGGAAAGCCTTGTGCAAACCCAATCTGAGCAGATTGAACAGCTTTTGACGCAGCAGGCCGAGATCCGTTCGATGGCAGAAGCCTCGCAAGGTGCCATTGCAACTACCAATTCGGGAATTGATGGCCTGGGCCAATCCATGACCGAAGCCAACGGTCGTATCGACGATGTAGCGGGCGCTTTGGCGACATTGGACGGTCGCATCACGGTGATTGAGAAAAAGCCAATCACCCAAAGCCTGCCCTCTGCAGCCATTGAAGCCTATGAGCGCGAAGTGGAAGAACTGAAAGCAGCCGTTGCATCGCAACGCGCCGAAGCGGCCTCGATGGAAGAGAATGCACAGCTCACAGCCCAGCAAGCACTGGCCCGGGCTGCCCTGTCTCGGGTGCAATCCGCACTGGACGCAGGCACACCTTACCGAGTCGCGTTGACCGATCTTGCCGCGGCGACCGGTGGATCACCTGGTGATCTTGAGGCGTTTGCGGATACCGGTGTTGTTTCTCTGGCAACGCTTCAGGATGACTTCCCTTCCGCAGCGCGTGCTGCTCTGGCCGCTGCGCGCCAAAGCGAAGGCGGTGAGATTGAAGGCAATAAGCTGACGTCCTTCTTCAAGGCGCAACTCGGCGCGCGATCCGTTACGCCGCAGGAAGGCAACAGTGCCGACGCAATTCTAAGCCGGGCGGAAGATGCGCTTCGTGCCGGGCGTGTCGGCGAAACACTCGTCGAGTTGGACGCCTTGCCGGACGGTGCCAAAGCTGCGTTTGAGGGATGGATTGCCGCCGCGCAATCCCGTCAGGCCGCTTTCGCCGCCGCTGACGCCCTCTCTGAACAATTGAAATCGAATTAAAGGTCTGCATATGCTCTGGTCTCTTACAAAAATCGTTGTTTTTGTCGCTGCCATCGCAGGCCTTACCTTGGGCGCTGGCTATCTCATGGAAAGTGACGGTGGCATTCGCATCGAAACGGGCGGGGTCGAGTACACGCTGACCCCATTGATGTCTGCCATTGCGCTTGTGGTTTTGGTTGTCGGGCTCTGGATTTTGCTGAAGTTGGCGTCCCTGACAGTGGCGGTTTTGAAATTCCTCAATGGCGATGAAACCGCGATTTCTCGTTACTTTGACCGCAACCGCGAACGTCGCGGTTATCAAGCGCTGACCGAAGGCATGATGGCCTTGGCGTCTGGTGAAGGCCGCGTGGCAATGGACAAGGCGCGTCGGGCTGAGCGGTTGCTGAAAAAGCCTGAACTGACCAATCTGATCACCGCGCAAGCGGCAGAAGTCTCTGGTGATCGCCGGAAGGCTGAAGAGGTCTACAAACGGCTTTTGGAAGATGACACCACGCGGTTTGTTGGCGTTCGTGGATTGATGAAACAAAAGCTTGATGCGGGTAAGACAGATGTCGCTCTTAAACTGGCGGAAACAGCGTTTGCCCTAAAGCCGCGCCATGTCGAAACCCAAGATACTCTGTTGCGACTGCAAGCCACACAAAAGGACTGGAGCGGCGCACGCGCGACTCTGAAAACCAAGCTGAAACACGGTGGTTTGCCGCGCGATGTGCATCGCCGCCGCGATGCGGTTCTGGCGTTGTCTGAAGCGAAGGTTTTGGTCGATGAAGACTCAAGCATCGACATGCGCGAAGCTGCGATTGAAGCCAACCGCTTGTCGCCGGATCTTATCCCTGCTGCGGTCTTGGCGGCAAAAAGCTATGTCGAGGACGGCAAGCCGAAATACGCGACGAGAGTGATCAAAAAAGCATGGGATGCGCAACCGCACCCAGATTTGGCGGCAGCATTTGCTGAGATTGAGCCTAACGAAACATCCGCAGCTCGGATCAAGCGGTTCAGTGCTTTGGTGAAGTCGACTCCGAGCCATGCAGAATCCAAAATGGCTTTGGCCGAGCTTCATATTGCCGCCGAAGATTTCCCTGCTGCCCGCCGTGCGCTGGGCGATCTTTATGAAACTGACCCGACCGCACGCAACCTGACCATCATGGCGGCGATTGAACGGGGTGAAGGTGCTGATGATGCGGTGGTGAAAGGTTGGCTGGCCAAAGCGCTCACCGCCTCTCGTGGTCCGCAATGGGTTTGTGATGCATGCCAGGTGATCCTTCCGGAATGGGCGCCTGTATGTGAGAATTGCCAAGGCTTTGATGTGCTCAGTTGGAAAACACCTCCGGCATCGGAGGGTACCAGTGCAACCGGTGCCGAGATGCTCCCTCTGATCGTTGGCGCGCTGGAAAACCACGAAGATGACGATGTACAGGTCGATGTGACACCGAAACCAGATGCGGAGAATTCTGAGGATCTGGTGACTGACGAAGCATCTAAATAGTAATCCTTGCTCGCATGCACGATCTTGTTGGTGCGGTGGGCTGATAATGAAACTGCAAAATTTAACTAAATCCTAGCAATTTCGAATTTAGGCTGAGGCTCGTTTATTTGACCGGGACCCAGCCGCTTTGAAAATCTTAGCGACAATCAATCAGCCCGAAGAGATCGTCGGGTTTTCTGCTTTGCCAAAAGGCTTTGTCATTATTGGTTTGCCCCGTAGTGGAACGACTTATCTGTCTACCTTCTTGCACTCGCATCCACAGATTTATTGCAGTGGCGAAGAGTTCAACCCTTATGCAGTTGTGGCCCCATCGGGACGGGACGATCGCCATGAAACCATCCTGAATCGGGATCGGGCGCCCACCGCGTACTTGGACAGGTTTTTTGAAAACGTCGCGGAACCTGAGGTCACCCATCAGGGCTTTAAGTTGATGTTGGGCCACAATCTAGAGGCACTAAAATATGCTGCGGCGCACCCGGATCTAAAGATCATCCATATTTGGCGTGATAACCGCTTGGCACAAGCGGCTTCTATGATCCTGGCAGAAAAGACGAAGGACTGGGCGCGTCTTAGGTTCAAGCCAAAGGCTGTGACAAAAATCGCGACTTCACCCCGTGACATCAGTCGGAGGTGGCATGAGAATGCCGCCCAAGATTTTCTGTTTGCGCAGTGGTTAAAAACCTTACCCCACGCGCGGCTGTCACTTGAGTACAAGGACCTGTTTTCACCCGCGCTACAAGCGCAGTTGTGTGCTTTTTTAAACGTTGATCCATTCGCGCCTATGGCCAGTCCTTTGCGCAGGCAAGGACCGGTGGATGTCCTAGACCGTTTCGAAGACCCAAAACCAATCAAATACTACTTTACCGAAATTGGGCGCGGGGACTGGCTAAAGCCTGAATTGATGGGATGTTGAAAGTCCTACTTTACAACTGGGCGGACGCATTCGACCCTGCTGGATCAGGCGGCGGGGTGACGGTTTATCAGCGGAACTTGATCAAAGCATTTCAGGACTGGGAAGAGGTGGAAGTGCACAGCCTGTGTTCGGGGACCTCTTATGACCTCACTCCGAATAAGCCGCCACGATGGGAACTGTGTCATCGGTGGCAGGGACCAACCTCTGTTCGTCGATATCGCATTGTAAATTCAGGGGTTTTGGCTCCGGCTCATGCGGACTTCGGCGCTCCTGCTCAGGTGGACGAGGACCAGACGCGAGAGTGTTTCTTTGATTTTCTGAAGAAGACCGGACCCTATGATGTTGTGCATTTTAATAACCTAGAAGGGTTGCCAGCATCTGTACTGAGCTTGAAACAGAACTTTCCCGAGACCAAAGTCATCTTCTCGCTGCATAACTATTACCCTTTTTGCGCTCAGGTGAATTTGTGGCGCAATGAGGCAGAGACGTGCTCTGGCCCGAGTGATGGTCGCCGCTGTGTTGATTGTGTTTCGAAGGTGGTGAGCCCGACCACGCGAAGGGCGGGATACGCGATTCATGAGAGAACGAATTTGATCGACCTGTCTGATACAGGTCGTATCGCACGGTGGACCGTTCGGGCTGCACGGTTGTTTGGACGTTTGAGGCTATGGAACGCGCGCGCGCGTTCTTCCCTTCAAAGCCGAGACAGAGCTGCCACGCAATTTGCCGGTCGGGCAGGGCGAATTGTGCGTTTCATCAATGAGAACTGCGATTGGGTCTTGTGTGTTTCAGAGTCTGTGCGGCGGCGCGCGGTAAGTTTTGGTATTTCACCGCAAATTGCGGCGACGTCTTATATTGGCACCAAGGCGGCTGACGGAATTGAGACACCCGGATTCGCCCGCAAGCCTTCGGATGCCGATGGGACGCTGACCATCGCTTATTTAGGCTATATGCGTCGGGACAAAGGTTTCTTTTTTCTCATGGACGCTCTGGAGCGGTTGCCTAAAGCCTTAAAGGCCCGCCTGCGCGTGGTGATTGCAGCGCGCATTTCGGATCAAACGACAGCGAAGCGACTGAAAATGTTGCAGTGCGACCTGGCGAGCCTAAAGCATTGGGATGGCTACCGTCATGGCCAATTAGACAGTATTTTGCAGGGCGTTCATTTGGGAATTGTACCGGTACTCTGGCGCGATAATTTGCCCCAAACCGCGATTGAAATGCACGCGCGTGGCATTCCTTTACTGACATCGCATTTAGGCGGCGCAAAAGAATTGTGTCGCCGCCCCGAGTTGGTTTTTGAAGCGGGCTGCCATGACGGTTTTGCGGAACGTTTAACCGCAATAGTGCGGGGCGAAGTTGGACTTAAGTCTTATCGGGACAGCGTGATGCAGTCTCCGACGATGGGCGTTCATATAGCGGAGCTCCTGAGATATTACACTTCGGACTCTCACGCGGTCAGAGGCACAGCTTATGTCAAACGCTCCTGAACAAATCGGCAGTCCGTCCAGTGAACCGACAGGTCCGGCTCGTAAACCTGGTCCCGTCCTTCCGAGATGAGCGCACGGTAATTTTCGTATTCTTCAGCAGAGTTGAAATGTTGTTTGCGTGCTGCCTCGGCTGCGGCTTTGCGTCGAAAATCTGCATGGTATTTGAAATGGCCGAAAAAAGCCTCGGTGGTCGCGAGCTTTGCGTCGCCAACAAAGTGCAACCCTGCTGAAAGCCGCATCCAAGGTTGGTAGCGCAGCAATGCAATCTTCTGTGCTACGAACAAGTCGGGTCTCGTATTCGGAATCAGGCGGTGCCTTACCGCGCTGGTCCAAGTGGTCTGATCAGAAAATACACCCCGGCCTGGCCAATTGGTTAAGAACGGGTGGGCGTCGCAATAGCGGGCTTCGTCAAAGGGGCTGCCGGAAGCAAAATGCGTCTCTGACAGGGCGTATTTGGGGTACATGTCTAACATGAAAATGCGCATGGCTTCGGCCTCGGCGAATGCGCTTGTCTTAAGTAAACCTGGCAAGCATTGGTCGCGTTCTTTCTGCCAAAAAAATAACTCATCCGTATCCGCCACCAGTGACCATTTCCCAACCCGGAAGGCAGATATCATGGCTTGCTGCCAGGCCACCCCGTAGTGAGAATGGTTGTAGTCGGTGTCCACGGTGAATGCTGTCACATCGTCTTGCTCAAGCAAGTATTCCAACGTGCCATCGTCGGAATTGTTGTCCGCAATCAGAAAACTGTCTACGCCGAGGCCGCGGTAATGCCGCATAAAATGCGGCAACATAAACATCTCGTTTCGCATGCAGGACACGACCGCGACTTCGGAATCCCGCGCGCGCTTGGCACTGTTTTTTGACGAGACCATCTCTAGCGCATTGCTTTGATAACCAAGCTGCGCGTTTTGGTAGCTTGGCCAGATTTTTTTCGGCCTAAGCCCGTGCTTTTCCTTTTGAACCATCAGTTGTGGGAGGGGCTCATGGCTGTCCAAATGGACCTGTAGCACAGGCGCAGTCTTGCTGGGTGTAAAGTTATTGTGCCAATGGGCGACAGGTTTGCCCTGAGCGGTCATGCGCCGATAGATGGCTGAGTGATAGCCGCTCGATTGCAGCTCGATCCCCTGCAATGCAAGCAAATCTCCCAAGAGTTTGTCCTCCATAAACGAGATTTGGAGCAATTTTAGCCCATCGGGGCTGTCCGCCACGTCGAGGGCGGCGGTCATGGCGCGGCGGCTGAGGGCATAGCCGGAACCACCATCGGCATAGACGGAAGGCTCAACCGATTTATCAAATTCAAATCGGCCACGATCAGAGGAAGATTTTATTTGGTGCCAAGCACGGTCGGTGTCGCCGGGTTCTCGCCGCAACGGGCGACCCACGTAGTCAAAGTCCCGGCCTCGGAATGTTTTAATGAACTGCTCGACATTCAAAAAACAATCGTCGTCGATCTTGTAGAGAAACCTGTGTTCTGTGGTGTCACGCACCCAACGAATGGCGGCGAGCATTTTGGCAGGCAGGCCATCATAGTCGTCGGGGGCGTCTAGAAAAACCGTGTCGCCTTCGCGGGTTCCGTTGCCGTCACCCACAATGACAATGTATGGAATGCCATATCGATCTAGGTCTTTGACCCAGCTCTCTCTAAGCGCTGGAAGGTGTGAGTTAAGGTTTTTCTGACAGGAAAATATGACGACAATCCCATCCAAAGAGGAGTGCGCGTCGTCTGAAACCCCTTCTAAGGTTTCGGGCAATTCCCCCGAGTTGGTTGTGATTTGATCAAAACCTTCTTTGGCGAAATTAGAAAAAGCGCCTGTGACAGCAGGGCCCAGCGGATGCGCCAAGGCTCGAAGTGCGGCTTGTGCTGAATTTGGGTGACACGCAAGAACCGCGTTTTCTGTAGTACCCACTTTAGAGATGAGCCCTGACTCGGTCGGCCCAAAGAGGTCCCTTCGGAACCGATTGGCATCTGCGCATCCAATGGTATCAAAAGCATTTAGAGCGAACTCTGAGTCTGCAGTGCTCTCGGAAGCTGGATCGGTCAGTGCCCGTTCCATGTCGCGAAAGTCCTGCCCTGCATGCCTTACTGCGTCGGGCAGATTTTGGTTTTGAAGGTCAACGTGCGCCCAGAACTGCCGAGACAAGCCATAGCTTCGTAAGCAAGTCTGAATAACTTCAGGTCGCTGTGTCGGCGAGATCCGCGAGATGTTTTGAATCAATGTGGCGCAAGCATTGGTGAGCTCGACACAATGAATACGGGAAAAATAATCCAAGCGCCTTGCGTCCAGAACCCCGAGGATGCCGTGCAATAATTCGAAGCGGAATTCTGATTTCAGGGTTTTATCGTCGATGAGCTTCCGGATGATCCAAGCGAGCGCGGTGGTAACAATCCAGTCATGTTTAGTGTCTGACGCAATCCGGCCAAGCGCCGTTGAGAGGTCTTCATAGCGCCGGTCCAAGTAATAAAATGGCAGACTTGCCGAGAGCTCCCAAAGGTTGTCCGCTGTCGTAGGGTCGACAGCTGGGGCTATCCCTTTTTGTACGGTGAATTCGAAGAAACGCTCAAAGTCCCGATCCTTGCTACAGAAAAACTCGACCAGACTGAGGTAGAGATGCGCAGTTGCCGATTTGGCTATCGGGAGCTGAGCTAATACTTCGATTGGGTCGACGGCGCTGGGCGCAGCAGCGATGCGGGCGAGCGCCGTTGCGATCGCGGTTTGTTCAGAATTCGGAGGGCTCGCCAGCCTTTGCGGCCCAATGTTTTCCATTGCAAATGGCAGCAATGAAGTGAGGTCGTAACACTTTGCGATACGCAATGCTTGGGTTTGAGCTGCGGGCGACAGCTTATTGAAAAACTCTCCATGCCAGAGGTGTTCAAGGATACAAATCGCCAGAGTGCAATCACTCGCCGAGACAGGGACCGTCAAAATCATTTCTAGTCGCTGCTGCATCTCATCGCGAGAAATAAGCAGGGGTGCGCCGACAGGTCGCCCAGATGCATCTAGAACCTGCAGGTGAAGCGGCTCTTTGGTGCGAAGCCCTCGCCAAAGGCGCCCCGGTAAATGTGCAGCGTTTTTCCCGTCGATATCCTGTGGATCGCAGACCTCTAAAGGCAACCGGTCCACAAAGTGTCTAATTTGGATTGTGCTGCATGCCGGCACCTCGTCCGCAATAAGGTGCAGCCTCTGATCAAGCGCAAGCGTCCTGCTCTGCAAATCCGGGTAAAGCGCGATCGGGCGGATACCGCCTTGTAGGTCGACTTGTGAGACCGCCGCTTTGTTGGCGCACCAACGGCGTCGCAGGACCTTCTCTTTGTCGACCAGACACGAGACATGTTTTCCATTGAAGCGTATCTCGACGTCGCAACCGGATTTTTTGAGTGGCAGGTTGATTGGTTTCTCTCGGGACCAGACACCTGCCTTGTTTCGGCGATTGAATACTAAGGTTTGCTCTTTGAAGCGGAAAGACAGGTGAAAGGGGATGCTCAGCTGTTCTTTGGATGCAAAGTTGATGTTGGCGTACTCATGGGCCTCAAATGAGATCCGGCAGCGAAACAGCGCCTGAGCGCTAAGCGGGAAGTACATGCTGCGTCTATTTTGACAGTTTTGGGAACCCTGCTGGATTTTGGTGTCGAGCTGTGCTTGGCGTTGAGCAAAGGGAAATGGCCGCGGCCGACCTAGCAAGTGGCGAAGGGCACCGACGGGATCAAAGACCATCATCTTTCTAGGGCTGAAATCTACATCAAATCCTGCGGGATTCGGTATTGGGCCGGCGAACCCTTTCAAGAATGTTGTTATCGCCAGTAAGGTGAGCCACGCGATCCGTGTTGGCATTGACCGCGCTTTAATACGATCGATCTCGATCCTCAAAAGACGCGCAAAGAGTCGCCTCTGCCATCCCGCGGGCAGTTCAGCGTGCAGACCTTTATCAACTTTGGAGGTGATTGCGCGTGAAAAGAAAAACAGTCTTAACAGGTGTCTTGGCGAGGGTGGCTTCAACGGCGCAACGGTCACGTGCGACCCTTCGATATGGGTACTCGAAAGCGCGATGGCAGCGTTTAAAATGATGGGGATTTCGTCTGGAAATGTTTGAAGCCCCGGTCCGAGCCATTTCAACAGCGCATTGCGGCGAAAGATTTTTGAAGACAAGCATGGATCAAGGCCGAGTGCCGTCGCAACACCCTTGGCCAATGGTTCGAACGGAGGTTTTCGTCGCGATTTGAACGCCGAATGGTCATTTGTTCTCCGGTGTCCGGCCACGCCCATGTCCGCATCATCGCGAAGCATTGTTTCGCTCCAATGCAACAGCGTAACCGGATCCAAGCTATCCCCGGCGTTCAAAAACACGACGTACTGCCCTTGTGCTTTCTTCAGCCCCAATGCGCGCGCGGCGCTCTTTCGCCTTGCCCGATCTTGCAAAATTACAATGCCACTGAATTCTTGCCGACATCTTCGAACAGCTTGGTCGTCCTTACAAACAACCAAAACCTCTCGTTGTGGGCCTTGGAGCTGTGCAATCGAACGCAAGGTTGAACGCATCGCTGCAAGATCGCGACCATTCCATGGGATAACGATGCTGACTGGCAATTCGCCTGCCATTTCCATGCCCCAACTTCGGGCGATGTCTGGGTCCCAATCGGGGCTAAAGATTAAATTGTTATCGTCAAAAAATGCGGCACTTGCTTTGGCAAAGTTAAAACGTCGCGTTGTGTTCTTGATAGCGGTGCTACGTTCAAAAACCAGACGGCTCGCAAGGCGCTCAAAGGCAAGTTTTCCATCGCCGTGAGGGCTTTCTTCTAGAACCAGGCGCAACGATTCCAAAACCTCTAACTGCTCAAACACACGGTCGTCGTCTTGTCCGGTGATTTGCCCGCTGCGGCCTTTGGTTTGCACATAAAGAGGTTCGGGCAGGTGCATGATATGGTCGGTACGCGCTGCCAGTTGATGGAAGAACAGATGATCTTCAAACTGCTTGCCCTCTTCAAACCGAAGGTCACCGATGAATGTCCGGCGATAGAGCTTATTCCAGGCTGACGGAAAGTGGCGAATGACATCAGTACTGGATCGAAACTGATATCGGCGTGGCACTTTGTGGTTAAAGAGCTCCGCATCCCCGTGGATCGCGGAGTGCGCGCGACCGGTTCCGTCTGGGAATTTGAATTGGATCGCGCATGCAACCCAATCAGCATTGCTGACATCTAACGATGATTTCAGCTTTTCTAAGAAATCAGGTGCGACCATATCGTCTGAGTCGATGAATGAGATGTGTTGCCCGCGCGCTAAATTCAGCCCCTTGTTGCGGGCTACTGAAAGTCCTCCATGGTTTTGTTCGATGAGGCGAAAGCGCCGATCTTCACCAATCGCATCCAGCGCGGCCTGAACGCTGGCGTCAGCTGATTCATCATCCACGACAATCGCTTCAAAATCGCTAAAGGTCTGTCGCCGCAGGCTTGTAATGCAATCGCCGACATAGGCCGCGACGTTATAGACAGGAATGATCACCGAGATCGCAGGGGTCATGGGTTTCCAACGCTTCATGGCCGCAACGGGCCCGTTGCCTCAAAACATCCGGTGCCAAGGTGAATCATCGGTTAACCACTTTGAGGACCTGCACGATTTGTTAGGAATTTGAATGAATGGTGTGTGGGTCCTTGCAAATTGCCGTTAAAGGCCGCCGTCGATGAGTTACCCTTACATCATTTGGACAATGCAACGCTCAGGTGGCACTGCGCTTGCCGATCTACTGGCGGAGTTTTCAGATCATCCAACGATTCAGCATGAGCCATTTAATGCGGAACGCAGGTTTGGGGCGATAACACAGGCTTGGTCCGAACGGTTTGATGGTGCGGAATTGGAGCGCGACCTCATGGATGCGCTTAGGAATCGTCCTGCTATAAAGCACTGCTATGAACTTGTTCCCGGCGCAATAAATTCCGCTCTTATTACGGTCGCGCGATTGCTGGATTATCGGTGTATCGTCTTAGTCCGTGAGTGCGAAATGGATAGGGTGTTGTCGTTGCAACTGGCCAAGATGACCGGCGCTTGGGGCAAGGACGATGCCCAGACTGCTTATGAAGCGTTCGTTTCTGGCGAGCGGCGTCTTGGTGATATCAATATTTCCGAGGCGGAAAGGCATCTTCGGCTTTGCCGAGAAAGAAGCGATTGGTTGCGTGATGTGACGAGGCGTGACCCGCGAAGTTTTCTCGAATTGTCATTTGCTCAAGTCTTTTTAGGCGGTTCCAAAGGGCCATCGACGCTTGAAGCGGTTTTTGAGTTTCTGGAATTCGATCCCCATGTGAAAGACGGCTGGGTCGAGAAGGTCGCGCAAATGCGCGCGCAAACTGGGCAGAACTCGGCGCGAATTTTGCCTTTGGTTCCAAATATTGACGCCGCGCGGCGGGCGCTTCAAGCGTTGTAGCATTGGTCACCGAAGTGCTGGCTCAGCATTCAGTTATTTCAAAAATGGTGCTTTGGTGGTCGATGCCTGGTTGATCAGGTTCAACCAAAAACAAAGTGTTCCGCGCCGATATCGGATAAGGACATATTCTCTAAAGTTATTTCTGTGCCCTGGAAGGCGATGAATACGTCGTCGCCGGATTGAGAGATGTCAATCTGCGCGTAGGAAAGGCCGGTTTCATGGATATGAATGCGGTCATAGTCTTCAAAGTCTGTGATACGTGCGCTGTCTTCGTCTACGTAGAAATGAAAGGTGTCGGCATTCGCGCCACCGGTGATCTGATCAGAGCCTGTACCAGCCCAAATCTGGTCTTGGCCGTTGGAGCCAAGCAATGTGTCATTACCCGCTTCTCCGTAGAGGCTGTCATTGCCTTGGCTGCCGCCGATCAAATCGTTGCCGTTGCCACCGCGGACGATGTCGTCTCCTGCATTCGCCCAGATCTGGTCATGTCCGCCTTCGCCTTCCAGCGTATCATCTCCCTCATGCCCCCCCGAGCGTATCATCCCCTTCGCCGCCAAAGACTCGGTCATTGCCAGTGCCACCCCAAACCTGGTCGTTACCGTCGTTGCCTTCTAAATAGTCGTCGCCAAATCCGCCGTAGATTAGGTCGTTATCGTCGCCGCCAAAGGCTCGATCGTTGCCGCTGCTACCATCCATGGTGTCATTGCCATCACCTCCCAGAAGGCTGTCATTATCGTTTCCGGCACGCAGATCATCGTCCCCTGCTTCGCCATGAAGCGTATCGTCACCGTCGCTGCCCCCTAGGACGTCGCCACCGGTCCCGCCCCACAGTAAGTCGTCCCCGGCGTTGGCCCACATCTCATCATTGCCCGCCCCGCCGCTGAGCGTGTCATTGCCTTCACGCCCGCCAAGTGTGTCATTCCCCAACCCACCGTGGACAATATCGTCCCCGCCTCCGCCCCAGGCTTGGTCGTTACCGGCGTCGCCATTGAGAACATCGTCCTCGGATCCGCCCCCAACGGTGTCATTTCCCGCGCCACCATGAAGACTGTCTTGTCCCTGGTCGGCCCACATTTCGTCGGCGCCGGCATCTCCCATAAGCACGTCGTTGCCAAAAGAGCCGCCCAGCGTATCGTTGCCGTCACCGCCAATGACAGTGTCGTCGCCTTCACCGCCCCAAGCGGTGTCGTCACCGCCGCCGCCATCTAGGTGGTCATTGCCGTTGTTACCAAAGATGAGGTCACTATCTGCTTCACCGCGGATATGGTCAGCGCCTTGAAGTCCTGAAAGTGTATCATTTCCGTCTGCGCCGTGCAGTGTGTCGGCTCGGGACGCGCCGATCATCGAGTCGCCTTCATTGCTGCCTTCGAGATAAAGTCCATCAGGCAAGGTGATCGCAAAACGGTCAGGCCACCAGAAGCTGGGGCCAAAGAGATCATCTAACGTCAGCCCCGCTCCATTATGCGAAAAAACTGTGATGGTCGCGTCGCGGTAGGTGAGCCGAATACCGCCACCAATGGTTTCAACAGAAAGCTGAGTGGGCGATCGCAACATTGGAAAATCAGAAAGGTCGAGGTAATCGCTTGCTGGGTCGAAGTCGGTAATAATTGTGTCTTGTGCTCCATAACCGACCACAAACCAATCCTGCCCAGCGCCGCCGGTCATGCGCGTGTCTGCCCCTTGGGAGATCAGGACATCGTTACCGGTGCCTCCGGTGAGCGTATCTGCCGCGAATTCGCTTGCGACCAATTGCGCGCCAATGTCTGCAAGCTCTAAAGTAAACTGCGTAATGCCACCGTCTTCACCAGTTGCGAACACATCAATCTGGTCATCATTCAACGTCGCATTGATTTCTCGCAGATCGGTCAGGCCAAGCCCCTCTTCTTGGGCGATGCTCTGGAGATGCAAGAGTTGGCCGTTCGGCAACAATGTAAACAGCGAAAGCCCGTCATCGCCCCCTCCTGCGACGATGAAAACCCGGTCTCCTGACTGTGCGACTGCAATGTCCTGTAAAGTGCCGAAACGGGTTTGAAGAGTATCAACAATGTGATCTGAAGGCTCCAGGACTCCGCTTTCTGTCAAGCGCATGACTGTTATAGAGCTGCTGTCCGCGCCTCCTGCGAAGACCCATGTTTCTCCAAAGGCTGCGGTCGTCTGTAGCGCTTTTGGCGATTGAATGCCGACCCCCTGTGCGCTGCCAAGACTATCGACTGGTGTCAGTGCGCCAGAGTTCGTATCGATGCGAAGGCTCTGTATCCCTCGGCTGCTTTGGTCGAGCAGCAAAACATACGGTTGGCCATTTACCTCGACAGTTTGCAACTGGGCGTCACCGACGATTGGTATGCCCGCGTTCACCACCGCGAAAGGCGTCCCGCTCTCAGAAATGTATGCGTTCAACTGGCTCGTGCCTGCGTCCGCGATGTAGAGAGCGGTTGACCCATTCAGGTCGAATGAAGCAAGGGCTGAAAGGTCTGTCGTTTCACTTTCAATGCCTGAAATTGGGGTCGCGTCGGATAGCGTTCCATCGGGCGCTAGCGAATAGGCGACTAAGGAGCCATCGGACGACCCGGCAATAGCATAGGTTTGTCCATCGACCTCCATGACCGAGAGGCCCGAAATATCGGTTAAGCTCAGCGCCGATGCGAAATATTCCTGATCGACATCGTACAAGCGACCATCGGATGGATCGATCCGGTAAGACCTTATGCCGCCGCCGGCGCCGCTCGTCGTGACGACATATTTGCCGCTTGGGAGATCGACAATTTCCAGTCCGGAGATGTTGTTGTCCAGCCGCTCATCACGACTGCTGATGAAATGTGTGTGATTGAGTTGCATATTCGATGCCTGTGGTTGGATGATGTTGATTCTTGGCTTTTCGCGTGGCGCACGTAGTGAAGAAACTTGGCGGAGAGGCGACTGATGTCTTTTGAGCCAACGGAAAGGCTCAGACGAAAACGAATTGGTCCGCTTCAATAGAACTCAAGTCTGTGTCAGTCAGCGTGATCTCGGTGTTTTCAAAGTAGATGGCTAGATTGGCACCAGACTGTGTTATGTCCAGCTGAGCGTATGAGAGGTCGCTATTGTAGATGTAAATCGTATCTTGATCTTCGAAGTCTGTAATTTCATTGGTTCCGTCATTTCCGTAGAAATGAAAGCAGTCCGAGCCTGCTCCGCCGGTGACGAGGTCATCGCCTGCACCTGCCCAGATTTCATCATCACCCCATCCTGCGCCAATGGTGTCATTTCCGCTGCCGCCGTGGATCGTGTCATGGCCCTGATTGGCCCAGATCCGGTCGTTGCCAGCGTCTCCATACAGCATGTCGTCATTATCTCCCCCTCCGATTGTATCGTTACCAGAACCTCCTAAGACTGTGTCACGGTTAAGCCCGCCCCAAAGCAGGTCGTCGCCTTCGTCGCCTGCCACGTGATCATCGCCAAAGCCGCCAAATATGAGGTCGTTCCCCTCACCCCCAAACGCACGATCTTCACCACTGCTGCCGTCAAGTGTGTCATCGCCTGTTCCGCCGAATAGACTGTCTTGTCCGTTGCTTCCTCGAAGGTCATCTGCGCCTTCTTGTCCATAGAGCGTGTCATTTCCCGCACTGCCGCCGAGGGTATCTGCGTCACCGCCACCCCATAGGATGTCATCACCTTCATTGGCCCAAATCTGATCACGACCTTCGCCACCAAATAGTGCGTCATCGCCGTCTCGACCTCCGAGCGTGTCGTTGCCTTCGTTGCCATAAACCTGATCGTGACCGCTGCCTCCCCAAATCTGATCGCCGCCGAGGCCGCCTTCCAGAGTGTCATCACCATTATGCCCATAGACGTGATCGTGACCGCTACCGGCAAATACATCGTTGTCTGACGTATTGCCGTGCAGCGTGTCGTTACCTGTTCCGGAAGTCAGATTTTCGAGGACCGTGTTATTTGAGATTGCGATGTTTTTTCTGTATCCGTTGACATCAGAAAAAGTTCCGCTTTCAAGGCTGATGAAGTTGTCGAATGCACTGTTTGATAGGTCGAGCAAGTCGGTTCCGCCCTCATCGTAAATCGTAAATGCGATCGGGTTACCTGCCACATCTGGAGAGGCTTCACCGTCAAAATATGCGGCCTGAATGATGGCTGACGCCCCTGTCAAAGTGGTGTTTGACCCCCAAGTCGTATTGCCTGCAGTTGGGCCATTCGTTGGTGCGCCATAAAGGTTTTGAATTGCAAAAATGTCCGCCATCATCGGGCCATGAAGCAACCCGTAACTCGCACCCGTGCTGTAGTTCTCGAGCTGACTGAAATAGGACATGACCGAGACAGACCAGCTGTCGTTGTAATATATCTCGTCGGTGCCGAAACTGCCGGTGCTACGATAACTGCCTAAATGACCTAAGCCCAAAGCATGCCCAATTTCGTGGACATAGACTTGCTGCGCGTAACTATCGATGGTCGCGCCATAGTTTGACACATAGCTTTGTGACACGTTGACATGTGCTGAGATAATGCTGTTGCCCGAGATCCGGGTCGAGGCGAATGCGCCGCTTTCATTGTCGTCGAACGTGATTTGTGCACCGTTGCTCACTTCTCGAAAGTGTAGATCTGCCACTTGGGTCCAAGCCTCCAAGGCCCAGCGCACAAGTTGCTGGGCATCAGTCTGGAGGCCAGAAAGATCGACGGTTATTTCGTTGTTTGCTGACGTTTCAAAACTGCGTTGAGATCGGCCGGTGTCTTCCCAATATCCATGCGTTAAATAGCCGGCCATTTGCGCCAAAGAGGCTTCGGGTGGCGGGGTGGGATGGTCTCCAACGAAAATAGACATCTCGTAGGTTCCGCTTGCAGAGCCATCTTGGCTGATGGCCGCCAAATAGTGGTCGCCGCTTTCCAGAGCGGTGAGATAAATCACAGCGTCATTTCCAGCACCGCCATCGTCATTGAAAGCTAAAGGGGCACCTGAAGCGTCGTAAACATAAAGCTGCGGATCATCCAGGCTCAGGCCATCTACGCTGATCGTGTAGGTCACCCCCGCTTCTAGGTTTACACGAACAAGATCGCGATCTGACCCTGACGACAGGGTCCCTAAGAAGCTGTCGCCCGCTTCAAGAGTGTACTCTGTACTGAGACTCCAAACTGCGTCGTCTACCTCAATGATGGTTGCGAAATCTTGCGGTTTTGAAGACCCCGAGACGGGTCGCGACATGACGCCGGCTAGGGGTGCATTCTCTATGCTTCCTGTCGTCTCAGAAATAGGTCCTAGCCCGGGATGCCGTTCGGGAACAAATGTAGCCGTTGCCGCGCAGATTTTGCACATGCCCGAGATCCTTCTGCTTGATTTCTGGGCAGTGTCTTAGGGTGCGGTGTAGGAATGATTGATTTGAACCGCTGATCTTTTCTCATTTTGAGTCTTAGTTATTTCAATAACGACTCAACCGCACCATTTTCGCCTTAAATGTAATCAAGTGTCAGTGGATTGCGCCTGTTTTTTGTGCGCCGCCCAATGCCCCTTTCTGCACCGCGGCGTGATCGCTCGAATCCAAGTGGGTGACACCGTAAACCGTCACTGAAGCCGAATAGCCAGAGAACTCAGCCGTGGCAAATGCCCTTACCATCGTCATCGTAGAACAAGACAAAGAGCGTGCTCTTGGAATAGTGGACAGCCTTCATGAGACCGGTGACCACAAAATCCACGTGCTCGCCGAAGAGAGCGGGTTGTCTCGTTCCGTTGCGCAGCTCAATCCGGATGTGGTTTTGATTGATGTGACCAACCCTTCGCGGGACACGATTGAGCAGCTGACCACGGCATCCTCGCCTATGGATCGCCCTGTGGCATTCTTTGTAGATCGCAGCGATGCGCAGATGACGAAAACCGCGATTGAGGCGGGAGTTTCGGCCTATGTGGTCGATGGGCTTCAGATGGATCGGATCAAGCCGGTTCTGGACGCAGCGATCGCGCGGTTCCAGCTGTTTCACCGAATGCGCACCGAGCTGGAAACCACCAAACGCGCTCTTGAAGAACGTAAGTTGATTGATCGGGCGAAGGGGATGCTGATGAAAGTGCGTGGCATCTCTGAAGATGAAGCTTATGCGCTGCTTCGAAAGTCAGCGATGGATCAAGGTAAAAAGGTGGCTGATGTCGCCGAGGCATTGGTCACTGCAGCGGAATTGCTGTCATGAGTTTGAAGATCGTCAAAGCTGGCTACATGCCCCTTATCGATGCGGCTCCTTTGATTGTCGCTCATGAACTCGGGTTTGCGGAAGAAGAAGGTTTGCAGCTTGAGTTACAAGCTGCGCCCAGCTGGTCGACATTGCGGGACTTGCTGGCTTTTGGACAGATACACGCGGCACATATGTTGTCTCCGGTTCCAGTGGCATCGGCGCTGGGCTTGTTGGCCGGGCTGCCTCGTCTAAACGCGATGATGGTCACCTCAGCCAACGGCAATGTGTTTGGACTTTCGGGAGCTATGACGAAGCGACTCGAGGACCAAGGGTTCGCATTTGACTTCAAAGATGCCATTGCGGCGGGTGAGGCGGTTGCGGCTTTACCGCGTCCTCTGCGTATTGGGATGCCTTTTGTATTGTCGATGCATGCAGAGCTTGTGTCTTTGTGGCTTTCCAGTTTTGGCATGGTCGCGGGCAAGGACTTTCTTATTCAAGCGGTGCCACCTCCATTGATGGCCGCGGCGATTGAGAATAACGAATTGGATGCGTTTTGCGTCGGCGAACCATGGGGTTCTATGACGGTTGAGCGTGCAGCGGGCTCATTGGTTTTACCGATGGCAGCCATTTGGTCCTGTGCGCCGGAAAAAGTCTTGGCGGCGCGGGAAGATTGGATTTCCGGCAATCCCGCAGTGGCGGGAAGCTTGATGCGCGCTGTTTTGCGCGCCTGCGTTTGGTTGTCAGATCCGGGCAACTTGACCATGACTGCAGAGATGCTTTCGCCTGACAAATATCTGGGTTTGAGCTCTGAAATCGCCGACCGAGCTCTGGCTGGCCGCTTCATGATCAACAGCGCAGGTGATATTCGCCGCCACAACGACTTCTTGATGTTCGAAGGGGACGGCATCTGTTTCCCCTGGCGCTCTCAGGGGCGTTGGATCGCAGAGCGTCTGATCGAACGCTTCGGAATTTCAGATGCCTATAGTGCTAAGGATGCAGAACGGGTGTTCCGCAGCGATCTCTATCGTGAGAATCTTTTGCCCGTTGGTGCGGAATTGCCGCTTGCATCGTCTAAAGTGGAGGGCTCTCTCGCCGTTCCCACGGAAGTTCCAACAGTTTCAGGAACCATGATTCTGGGCCGCAATCGCTTTTTTAATGACAAAATTTATGATCCAGGTCAGTAATCCTGCCCATTTTTTGTGCACTGCAGAAAAATTGGGCTTTTCAGGCTTCTTTGCTTGCCGCGCGACTCGAGTTTCTACGCCGCTGGCGGCATATTGAGAGCAACTTCAGAGCAAAGGCGCTCTGAAACATAGATTTATTTCGCACGTGCGGAATGACTGAGCAAAGCCGCTCGACACTGGGTTCCTCCTCCTCCCTGGGCCCAACTGTCGGCGGCTTTTTTATTGCCCACTTCTTTTTGGATGGGCCTGAACAAGGACGGTATGAATGAAACGCATTGCTTCAATTCTAGCGACAACCGTTGCAATGGCCTCCCCGGCACTTGCGCAGTTGGACCTGGAAAAAGACGAACTCACATTCGGCTTTATTAAGCTGACTGACATGGCGCCATTGGCGGTTGCATATGAACAGGGTTACTTTCTGGACGAGGGCCTATTTGTAACGCTGGAAGCGCAGGCGAACTGGAAAGTTCTGCTGGACGGTGTGATCGACGGTCAGCTAGACGGCGCGCACATGCTTGCGGGTCAGCCTTTGGCGGCGACCATCGGTTTTGGTACCGAAGCGCACATCATCACCCCATTCTCAATGGACCTCAACGGTAACGGCATCACCGTTTCCAACGAGATCTGGGAAGAAATGAAGCCAAATATTCCATTGATGGAAGATGGCCGCCCTCAGCACCCAATCAGCGCGGCGGCTCTGAAACCTGTTGTTGAGAAGTACACTGCCGAAGGCAAGCCGTTCAACATGGGTATGGTTTTCCCGGTTTCCACACACAACTACGAACTGCGCTACTGGCTGGCGGCGGGTGGTCTGGAACCAGGCTACTACTCCCCTGAAAACATCACCGGTCAGATCGGTGCGGACGTTCTTCTGTCTGTGACGCCTCCTCCACAGATGCCAGCGACTTTGGAAGCGGGCACGATCTATGGTTACTGTGTGGGTGAGCCTTGGAACCAGCAGGCTGTGTTCAAAGGTATTGGTGTTCCTGTCATCACTGACTACGAACTTTGGAAAAACAACCCAGAGAAAGTTTTTGGTATCACCAAAGAATTCTCTGAAATGTATCCAAACACCACAAAAGCGGTTGTTAAGGCTCTGATCCGTGCAGCGATCTGGTTGGACGAAAACGACAACGCCAACCGTCCTGCTGCTGTAGAAATCCTCAGCCGCCCAGAATATGTGGGTGCGGACTATGATGTAATCGCGGCGTCCATGACTGGTACTTTTGAGTACGAAAAAGGCGACAAGCGTGACGTTCCTGACTTCAACGTGTTCTTCCGCTACAACGCGACTTACCCATTCTACTCTGATGCGATCTGGTATCTGACACAGATGCGTCGCTGGGGTCAGATTGCAGAAGCAAAGTCCGACGAATGGTACTTTGAAACCGCGAAGTCTGTTTACCGTCCAGACATCTATCTGGAAGCAGCTAAACTGGTTGTTGAAGAAGGTTACGCAGACGCGGCTGACTTCCCTTGGGACAGCGATGGCTTCAAGGCCGCGACACCTGCAGCCGACATCATCGACGGCATCCCTTACGACGGCAAAGCACCTAACGCTTACCTGGAAAGCCTGCCAATCGGCCTGAAAGGCGAACAGATCGTCGTAGGCACAGAAGTACAGGGTTAACTTCACCCTCTGGGGCGTCCCGCAATGGGGCGCCTCACCCAAACATTTCGCGCTTTGACCTGCGCCCTTCTCTCCGGGTGCAGCTCTGATCGCAAAAACCAAGGTCCGGAGCCAAAAAAGCCCCCCCGGCCCACCCAAGGAGCAAAACAATGACCGCCATCGATCCACAGCAGTTGGATGACCAGGCCGCCCGCGAAGCGCGGAAAGCCAAGATTTTCACATGGATCAACAAAGCCGATACATGGTTCACAGTTTTGGGCCTCGGTTGGCTAACACCGATTTTCCGTGCGATTGCCGGCGACAACCCTCAGGCCCAGTACAAAGAAATCTGGAAACTAGCGGGTGTCCCAGTTTTGGCGATTGCGGGCTTCTTGTTTCTCTGGGGCACTTTGGCACCAACGGTTCAAACCTCTTTGGGCGCGGTTCCTGGCCCATCTCAGGTTTGGGAACAAGCGGTTAACTTGCACGAAGATGCGCAGGCCAAAGCAGCGAAAAAAGCGCAATTTGAAGAAAAAGTTGCGCAGCTGAACGAGCGCCTGATCGCACAAGGTAAAGAGCCTAAAGAGCGCGCATTTACCGGTGCACCAAGCTACTACGCGCAGATCTGGACATCGATCAAAACCGTTTTCTTCGGCTTCTTGATTGCCTCTGCAGTGGCGATCCCGCTGGGCATCCTTGCAGGTCTTTCTCCTTACGCAAACGCAGCCATCAACCCTCTGGTACAGATCTTCAAACCGGTCTCTCCGCTGGCATGGCTGCCCATCGTGACCATGATCGTTTCCGCGACCTATGCGGTTGACGGTGACGGCTGGTTCGCGAAGTCCTTCCTGAACTCTGCGATTACTGTGACGCTTTGTTCCCTGTGGCCGACTTTGATCAACACCGCACTGGGTGTGAGCAGCATCGACAAAGACCTCGTATCCGTATCCAAAGTTCTGAAAATGAACACATGGACCAAGATCACGAAGCTGGTTCTGCCTTCTGCGTTGCCGCTGATCTTTACCGGTCTGCGTCTGTCCCTCGGTGTGGGCTGGATGGTTCTGATTGCGGCTGAAATGCTGGCGCAAAACCCAGGTCTCGGCAAATTCGTATGGGACGAATTCCAGAACGGTTCCTCTCAGTCCTTGGCGAAAATCATGGTGGCAGTCTTCACCATCGGCATCATCGGCTTCCTGCTGGACCGTCTGATGTATGCGATCCAAGCCGCCTTCACCTTCACAAACAACCGGTAATCTGACCCATGGCCATTCTGAAACTCGATAACGTTTCTAAAAGCTTCGGTGAAGGCACTGCCAAGACCGACGTTTTGAAGAACATCAATCTGAAAGTAGAGGAGGGCGAGTTCCTCGTTCTCCTCGGCTTCTCAGGCACGGGTAAAACCACGCTGATCAACCTTCTGGCAGGTCTGGAGATGCCCACTGAAGGGGCTCTGACTTACAAAGGCAAAGAGATCAAAGGCCCGGGCCCTGAGCGCGGTGTGATTTTCCAAAGCTATTCTTTGATGCCTTGGTTGTCTGTTTCTGGAAACGTGCGCCTGGCGGTCGACAGCGTTTTCCCGAAACTGTCCAACGCAGAAAAAGAAGAGAAAGTCGCCCATTACGTCAAAATGGTTGGCCTCAGCCACGCGGCATCCCGCCGTCCGGCGGAACTGTCCGGTGGTATGCGTCAGCGTGTGAACGTCGCGCGCGCCTTGGCGATGAAGCCAGAAATGCTTTTGCTGGATGAACCGTTGTCAGCGCTGGATGCTTTGACACGGGGCAACCTAGCGGATGAGATCGTTTCGATCTGGGCAGCTGAAAAACAGACCTGTGTGCTGATCACCAACGATGTGGACGAAGCCATTGTCATGGCGGATCGCATTATTGCGCTGAACCCCGATGGGACCCTGGGCCAAGAGTTCAAAGTGCCACTAGAGCGTCCGCGTGATCGCACCGCGATGAACAATGACGAAACCTTCAAAAAGCTCCGCATGGAAGTGACCAACTACCTGATGGATGTAGGCATTGAAGCGAAGGTTGAAGGCACCAAAGAGCTGCCAAACGTGACACCGATCCATGGTGTTCCAGCGGCAGTTGCACAAGCTCAAGAAGGTCTGATCGAAAACCGCTTCTTGGACTTCTCGCAACTTCACAAAGTTTACCCAACGCCTAAAGGTCCATTGACCGTGGTTGAAGACTTTGACCTGAAAATCAACAAGGGTGAGTTCATCTCGCTGATCGGTCACTCTGGCTGCGGTAAGTCCACGGTTTTGACCATGGCTGCAGGTCTGAACGAGATCTCCAAAGGTGCCATCAAACTGGATGGTCGTCATGTAGAGGGCGCAGACCCAGAACGTGCGGTGGTGTTCCAATCTCCGAACCTTTTCCCATGGCTCACGGCGCGTGAGAACTGCGCGATCGGTGTGAATAAAGTCTATCCAAAGGCGTCTCAGGCCGAACGGCAGGACGTGGTGGAATATTATCTTGAGCGGGTCGGTTTGGCCGACGCAATGGATAAGTCCGCGTCTGATATGTCCAACGGTATGAAGCAACGTGTGGGCATCGCACGTGCCTTCGCTCTGTCTCCAAAATTGCTTCTTTTGGATGAACCGTTCGGGATGCTGGACTCTCTGACCCGTTGGGAACTGCAAGAGGTTCTCATGGAAGTTTGGTCTCGCACCAAAGTGACTGCGATCTGTGTGACCCATGATGTGGACGAAGCGATCCTGCTGGCTGACCGCGTGGTCATGATGACCAATGGTCCACAGGCGACAATCGGTAAGATCACCGAAGTAGATCTGCCGCGCCCACGGACCCGCAAAGCACTGCTCGAGCATCCAGATTATTACACATACCGTCAGGAAGTTCTCGACTTCTTGGAAGAGTACGAACACGGGGCAAAACCTAAGCCGAAGCCAAAACCAGCCTTAGCAGCGGAGTAAAAAATATGGACGAGAACGCCATCCAGCTTGTGCAAGATAGCTTTTCCAAAGTGGTTCCGATCAAAGATGCAGCGGCAGAGATTTTCTATGCTGACTTGTTTGAAACGGCGCCTCGGGTGAAGCCCTATTTTGTGAATTCAGACATGAAGGAACAAGGAAGTAAGCTGATGGCGAGTCTTGCGACTGTCGTAAGCGGACTGCGTGATTTGGATAAGATCGTCCCAGTTGCCGAGCAAATGGCGGTCCGTCATGTCGACTACGGGGTAAAGCCCGAAGACTACGATGCGGTCGGCGCATCCTTGCTGCGCACTTTGGAAAAAGGGCTGGGTGAGGAGTTTACGCCGAGTGTGAAAGACGCTTGGACGGGTGCCTATACGACGCTCGCCGGTGTGATGAAGGCGGCGGCATACCCGGTTGAATAATCGCCAGGCCACGCAGGCCTGTGAACAGAGTTACATTTTCGGAAATGCCGGGTTCGCATCACGAGCCTGCAGCGTACCGCACAAACTAACGGAGCAAGATCGTGCAGAATATCGTCATTATCGGTGCAGGTATGGCGGCAGGACGGCTGATTGATCATCTGCTTGAGGAGGGGCAGTGGAATATCACCCTCTTCAACGCAGAACCGCGCGGTACATACAACAGACTTATGCTGTCCCCGGTCTTGTCGGGCGAAAAGACCTTTGGTGACATCGTTACCCATGACGACGATTTCTACAAAAAGCACGAAATCGCCTGCCGGTTTGGCGAGCGTGTCGTCGCAATTGATCGCAGCGCCAAGATTGTCACCGGCGAGAATGGCGACGTGCCTTACGATAAGCTGGTGATCGCCACGGGCTCTACGCCGTTTATCATTCCGATGCCCGGTCACGATCTGGAAGGCGTGCTTCCTTACCGCGATTTGGAAGACACCGAAGCGATGATGAATTTGGCTTCGGGCAAAAAAGCCATCGTCATTGGTGGCGGTCTGCTTGGCCTAGAAGCGGCGGCAGGCATGCAAATGCGCGGCGTCGACGTCACTGTTGTGCACCTCATGGGGCACTTGATGGAGCGCCAGCTCGATCCAGCCGCAGGCTTTCTGCTGCGCAAAGAGCTAACCGATCGTGGGATAACAGTGCTTTGTTCTACAAACTCCAAAGAGATCCTAGGTGAGAATGGCAAAGTCAAAGCGCTGAAGCTGGATGATGGCACAGAGCTGCCATGTGATCTTCTTTGTATGGCCGTTGGTATCCGTCCATCCACCGCTCTGGGGGCAGAGTGCGGGCTGGATGTGGGGCGCGGGATCAAGGTGGATGGCCAGATGGTCACCTCGGATCCAGACGTGCTGTCCATCGGCGAGTGTGTCGAACACGATGGGGCGATCTTTGGCCTTGTTGCACCGCTCTATGAGCAAGCAAAAGTCGCCGCGCAAACGCTTCTCGGAAAAGAAGCCCAGTTTGTGAACAAAGAGACGGCGACAAAGCTCAAAGTCACGGGCTGTGATCTTTTCAGTGCTGGAGATTTTGCGGACAATGAAAACCGCGAAGAGATCGTTTTCCGCGACCCAGCAACATGCAGCTACAAACGGCTCGTCATTGAAGGAAACCGTTTGGTTGGTGCCGTTATGTATGGCGACACTGGCGATGGGCCGTGGTTTCACGGGCTTATAAAAGACCGAACAAACATCTCCGACATGCGCGACACTCTAATCTTTGGTCCAAATTTCCAAGGCGGAGCACCGCTTGAGGCGCTTGGCGGCCATTGCAGTCTGGCCGGGTGAAGAAAATGGCCGCGCCACAGACAAAAACAGCAAACCTAAAGGCATCGCCGCGGGCGCTTAATAGCGAAACCGATTGATGAAGCAGGCAGCCCAATGACCGATACGATCCGTTCCACTTGTCCTTACTGCGGCGTTGGCTGTGGGGTTCTGCTGACCCCACAAGGCAATGGTGCATTGAAGGTTGAGGGTGACCCAGAGCATCCGGCCAACTATGGTCGGCTGTGCTCCAAAGGGCTTGCTTTGGGGGATACGGTATCTCTTGATGGTCGTCTGCTGGCGCCGAAAGTCGACGGCAAAACCGCAAAATGGGACGACGCTCTGCAATTGGTTGCAGACAAGTTCAAAGACACTATCGCAGAGCATGGCCCTGACAGCGTTGCCTTTTACGTGTCTGGTCAATTGCTGACCGAGGATTACTACGTCGCCAACAAGCTGATGAAAGGGTTCATCGGCTCGGCAAATATCGACACCAATTCACGCCTTTGCATGGCATCAACAGTCGCAGGCCATAAGCGCGCTTTCGGGACCGATACTGTACCCGGGACATACGAAGATCTAGAGCTTGCAGACTTGGTGGTGTTGGTGGGATCAAACCTCGCTTGGTGCCACCCGGTGCTTTACCAACGTCTTGCGGCTGCAAGGGCGAAACGCGGCACCAAAGTTGTCGTCGTTGATCCGCGCCGTACATCTACCTGCGATATTGCCGACTTGCACCTAAAACTCGCTCCAGGTGGCGATGCGGCGCTATTCAATGGGTTGCTGGCACATTTGGCCGATCAGGGTGAAATAGACGCTGAATTTGTCTCCCAGCATGTGAACGGATTTGATGCAGCGCTTGAGACGGCTCGCGCTGAAGACTTGAGCCTGACCGGACTGACTGAAGCAGATCTCGCAACCTTTTATGATATGTTCACGAAGACCAAAAAGACGGTCACCGTGTTCAGTCAGGGCATTAACCAATCCTCTTCTGGCACGGAAAAAGTCAATTCGATCATAAATTGCCATCTGGCCACAGGACGCATCGGCTTGCCGGGAAGTGGGCCGTTTAGCGTGACGGGCCAGCCGAATGCTATGGGCGGGCGCGAGACTGGCGGGCTGGCAAATATGCTTGCCGCGCATTTGGATCTTGAGAACGCCCAACACCGTGATGCAGTCAAATCCTTCTGGAACGCGCCTGAAATGCCCGAGGCTGCTGGTCTCAAAGCGGTCGATATGTTTGACGCCCTCGCAGCGGGCAAGATCAAGGCGCTGTGGGTGGCATGCACGAACCCTGTAATCTCATTGCCCAACGCCAATCTCGTGGAAGAGGCGATCAAGAACTGTCCGTTCACTGTGGTCAGTGATCTGAGCGATCAAACCGATACGGCGCGCTTGGCTGACGTGGTCTTGCCTGCCTTAGGTTGGGGCGAGAAAAGCGGCACAGTTACCAATTCTGACCGTACGATCAGCCGCCAACGTATGGCGCTGGCACACCCAGGTGAAGCGCGCCCAGATTGGGAGATCTTCTCCGAAGTGGGACGCCGCATGGGGTGGGAAGAGGCGTTTGACTACCGCAATGAGGCCCAGATCTTCCGCGAACATGCGGCGCTGTCCAAAGTCGCTGGCGATTTCGGCAAGGACTTCGACATCTCTGCGCTGTCAGACATTTCCGATGAAGACTTTGATGGTTTTGAACCGCAGAAATGGCCGATCACGGCCGCACGCGAAGGCGGACGGTTCTTTGCAGATGGGAAGTTCTTCACGCCAACGGGAAAAGCGAACATGTTGGCGGTCAACGCACGCGCACCGCAAGCGGAGTTGGATGAAGAATACCCATTGCGTTTGAACACCGGTCGCCAAAGGGACCAGTGGCACACCATGACTCGGACTGGGCGGTCCTCGAAGCTTTCCAAGCACCTTGCGGAGCCGTTCCTGCAAATCAATCCAGAAGACGCTCTGGCGTGCGGTTTGAAAGATGCCGATCTTGCTGTTGTCAAAGGGCGCGCGGGCGAAGCGATTTTCCGGGTCTGGATTACCGAGGATGTTGCCAAGGGAAGCCCATTTGTACCGATCCACTGGACCTGCCAAACCGCGGCGGCCTCAACGGTATCAAAGATCATTCCGGCTATTGTAGACCCTTTCTCCGGTCAGCCAGAAAGCAAATCCGCCGCGGTCAACATCACCAAGTTCACAGCTGATTGGTACGCCTTCGCGATTTCCGCCAACGCGTTTGAGACAACGTCCGACTACTGGGCAAAGGTCCCGGCAGAAGGGGGCTGGCGTGCTGAAATGGCAGGATCTGGCGAGCTTGATTGGCAAGCCTACAGCCAAGAGCTGTTCGGAACTTTAAAAGAACCGATGGTCATGGTGGACCAGTCAACGGGCCTTCATCGATTGGCCTTCTTTGAGGACGGAAAACTGTCAGCAGCTTTGTTTGTCAGCCCTGAACCTGTGGCTGTCGCACGGGAATACGTGATTGGTTTGTTGGGATCGGACGCGATCAATGTATTGGCCGCTCGCCCAGGGCAAGACGTGAAAGACCCCGGCCCGACGGTTTGTTCCTGCATGAATGTGGGCCGCAACCAAATCCTAGATGCTATCCCTGTTGAAGGTGGTGCGACCGTTGATTTGATCGGTGAGCTAACGGGTGCTGGAACCAATTGCGGCTCTTGCCGCGCTGAAGTCGCGCAGTTGATCGCGCAGCACAGTCCCCGGATGGCAGCGGAATAGAGCCACAAATCTAAAGCAAAGCGCTATTGTCCTTGTATGATGGCGCTTTCCCATTCTTTCAGGAAGTTACGTCTTTTAAGTCGATCCAGATAAGTCATCAAAGCGGGTTCGAGCGCTATGTTGGATCGACCTGTAACCGCATTCTCGACGTCTAAAGGAGGCAAGGGCATGTTGTTGTCGGTGCTTCCGGTTTGCAGCGAGATCAAGTGCTGTACGAAGTCCTCAGCAATTTGCGGTTGAGAGCTTTGGGCACTGACTAAGGCTGTTCGCATCATGGTGGTTGGAAAGTCTGATGGCAGAACAATCTGAAGCTGGTCAGATGTGTCTTGGCGAGCCTTTGCGTAGCTGCCCAGCACATTATAAGCCACCGCTAATTCGCCTGTAACCAAGTCGTCAATCATCGCACTGGAGCAGCAATAGAGCCGTGCCTTTAGGCTTCCCATAACTTCGGTGAGGCGCCAATAGGTCTCAGAGGCGCGCGCGTCTTGGGTGGCGAAAAGGTAGCCAAGGCCAGATTCCCTGACATCATAGGTTCCAATTCGGCCCGAAAACTCTTCTGGGCGGTCTCGCATGGCTTGGATCAGCTCTTGCCGTGTCTGGGGAATGCGGCCATCCGGAAACGCTTTTTTGTTCATCACGATCGCGGCGGGTTCGGTGGTGAAGGCAAATAGGCTTGATCGCCATTTGGCCCAGTCCGGCAGCCCATCGACTGTAAGCTCTTTTGCAAACCCATCGTTGGCGAGTTTGAGCTGCAGATCCATGGCGCTGGAAATGACCACGTCATAGCCCGACGGGTTCTCACGCACGATCCTGTTCAATTCGGCGGTGCTGGTCACAAAATAGGAGATTGCAACAGACGGCGATTTTGCGACGAAGGTCTCGATGACGGGTGCAAAAAAAGACGTGTCCGTGCTGGAGATGACGCGCAAAGTTGATTGCGCGCCTTCATTGCCAAAGCGCGCTTCTTCCTCCCATTCTTGACCCAAGGCGAACGCTGGGATGAGCGTTAAGATTAGAAGGATAAAGTAACGCATGCGCCGCCCTCCGCGTGGTTGGCGAGAACCAGATGTCCACCATGAGCGATCACGACATCCTGAGCGATTGTAAGACCCAGGCCTGAACCCGTAATGCCTTCTGAGTTAGAGCCGCGCGTAAAGCGGTCTGCCAGCATTGCCATGTTGTTTTCCGGGAAACCAGGGCCTTCATCTCGGATCGCAATGCGATCTTCTGCCGAATTAGAAACTGATATTGTGATGTCGCTTTCTGCTGGAGAATATTTCAATGCGTTGTCGATCACATTGCGGATCGCGTTTTGCAGAAGAATTGCGTCTCCTTGCACATTAACTGTTTCTGGACAGCGAATTTGAAGTCTGACGTCTTTCATTTCGGCGATCGGTGTGAGGCTGCGGACGAGTTCCCCTACCAATTCACCCAGGTCTAGGTCCTGTTTGTCTAAATGGTCCGCTCTGAAGGTGATCATTGCGTGATCCAGCAATTGTCCAGCAGCGCGGGAGCTTTCGTCGATGGCTTTGACCATGGACCGTAACGCATGACGGTTTTCGGGTTTTCCCACACGTTGCAAAGTTGCCTCTGCGTAGCTGCGGACCGTGGCCAACGGCGTGCGAACGCGGTGAGCGGCTTCTGCGATGAAGTCCTCGGACTGGCTAAGAGATTGATCCAAGCGACCCATAAGGTTGTTCAGTGACGCAACCAACGGCTCCATCTCAGTTGGAACGGGTTGCTCGAAGGGGCGCAGGTCTTGAGGCCCGCGTCGAGTCACCGACGATGTGAGGCGCTTGAGCGGGCCGATGGTCGTCGAAGTCGCCCAAAAAGACAAAGCGGTGGCAAGTAAGAAGAACCCGGCCCCAAACCCTGCAGCGTTGCGTGAAATGCGATTGAGGGTCACCTCTAGGGCGTCTTGGGTTTGCGCGACAGAGACTGAAATCACGGTTGTGACTTGCGCGCCGATCAGCGTGCGCGCGGCACTTGCGACGCGCACTTCGGCGTTTTGAAGCGTCGCGGTTCCGAAACGATGATCCGCATCGGGTATTGGGTCGCTGTGAAAAAGGGTGTCGTAGCCAGAGATCAACTCATCATCTTGATAGATGGCGTAGAAGACTCGGTCGTCTGAGTCCGTGCTGAGCATTGAGAAGGATGCGTAAGGGAAATCGACCTCTACTTCGCCGTCGCGCAGAATGGCTGCGTCCAAAATGGATGTCACAGAGGCGGCGAGAATGCTGTCCTGCCCCTGCTGCGCGATTTGCGCGGCATAGCTTCGCACGACCAGGTAGAGCAAGATTGCCAAGACCGCCGCGCCGCCGATCAAAGTGATCGCCAATCGATCCCTGAGAGATCGGATGATGCCGACGCGGTTATTCATGATCCAGCCGGTAGCCAAGTCCGCGTAGTGTGGTGATTTTCACGCGCGTATTTTCAAGATGTTTGCGAAGGCGGCCGATATAGACCTCTACTGCGTTTTCCGACACATCGTCGTCGTAGGAAAACAACCGGTCCACCAGTTTGGTTTTCGGGAAAATCTGCCCCGGTGCGTTCATGAGCAGTTCCAAAAGACGTAGTTCGCGGTTGCGCAACGAGATCACCTGATCTCGGATCGACAGGTTGCCCGCGACCGGGTCAAGCGCCACGTCGCCGAGTTGAACGATGGTTTTTGCGTTGCCGGATTTGCGTCGCAGAACCGCGCGACAACGCGCCTTCAGCTCTGCATGATCGAAGGGTTTTGTGACGTAATCATCCGCCCCCAAATCAAGCATACTGATTCTATCAGACACCTGGCTGCGCGCCGTCAGGACGATGACAGGTGTGTCCAATTTCCCTGTGCGATGGCGTTGAAGGAATGTTCGGCCATCCCCATCGGGCAACATGATATCCAGCAAAATCAGGTCGTATTCCCCAACTTCGGAAAACGCCGCCGCATCCTCTAAATTTTCTGCATGATCAATGACATGGCCATCCAGTTGCATCCGCGAACAAATCGCGTTTGCGAGCTCTACATTGTCTTCCACAAGCAGGAATTTCATCGCCGGAGAATGCCTTTTTTCGCCGTGACAGGTTTGTGTCAGGTTGGTCTGTTTGTCTTTCTCAACTGAACCGCGAACCGGTCAGTTGTCAAATGGGAGGACATTCATGACACTTAAATTCGCTCGCCGCGCCGTATTGGCGTCGGCCGTCGCCGCCATGACTTTTGGCTCATCCGCAATTGCTGGTGGGCATCAAGTTGTGGACAGCATTCACTTCCTCATTCCAGGTGGCGCCGGTGGCGGCTGGGATGGGACCGCGCGTGGCACGGGTGAAGCCCTTACGAAGGCTGGCCTCGTCGGCAACGCGTCTTACGAAAACATGTCCGGTGGCGGTGGCGGTAAGGCCATTGGCTACTTGATCGAAAACGCAGACAGCAACCACGGAACATTGATGGTGAATTCCACACCCATCGTAATCCGTTCCCTGACAGGCGTATTCCCGCACAACTTCCGTGATCTGACCCTCGTGTCCGGCACAATCGGTGACTACGCCGCGATTGTTGTTGGCAAGGACAGCCCGATCAATTCTATGGCGGATTTGATCGCAGCCTACGACTCTGATCCTGCGAAAACTGCAATTGGCGGTGGCTCTGTTCCGGGCGGCATGGATCACCTCGTTGCAGCAATGGTGATGGAAGCCGCTGGTAAAGACGCGCTTGGCGTAAAGTACATTCCGTATGACGCGGGCGGTAAAGCTATGGCCGCTCTGCTGTCTGGTGAAATCGCAGCGCTGTCCACCGGGTTCTCTGAAGCCGTGGATCTGTCCAATGCAGGCGAAGTCAAAATCATCGGCGTCACGTCTGACGACCGCGTTTCTGCGGCACCTGACGCGATGACCATGAAAGAGCAGGGTATCGATACAACCTTCGTGAACTGGCGCGGTTTCTTCGCGGCCCCTGGTCTGCCTGAAGACAAGCTGACCATGTATCAGGACGCGATTGCGAAAATGTACGAGACACCAGAGTGGGAAGAAGTGCGCGGCCGTAATGGTTGGGTCAACATCCACAATCCAGGCGACGACTTCAAATCCTTCTTGGAAGGCCAAGAGCAGGTCATCGGTGATCTGATGAAGAAGCTCGGCTTCCTGTAAGTCATCGAAAACACTTTAGGCAGAGCGGGGGACCGCTCTGCCTTTTTTAAAGGGGGGATACGACAGTGGCACTCGATCGCTGGATTGCACTAATTTTGCTGGGGATATGCCTAGCCTATGGCTATACAGCCTGGTTCACGATGGATGCCGGGCTTGCGCCATTCATGCGCCGCGCGCCGATTTGGCCGAGCACATTTCCAAAGGTTCTGTCCGTTTTGGCCATAGTTGCCTGTTTGATCATCTTGCTGGGACTAGAGAAATCTGAGCCCAAAGAGGCAGATATCGATTATCGGCGCTTGGGTGAATACCATCTGGGGCAAGCGGTTTTGTTATTGGTTTTGATGGTGGTCTATGCCCTTTGCCTTCGTCCGCTGGGCTTTCTGTTTTCGACCGTTGGTTTCTTGATGATCGGTTCGGCCATTTTGGGCGAACGCAAATGGGTCATCATGGCGTTGGTGTCCATCATCGCCACCGGCGTCGTTTGGTATTTGGTGCAAGAGGTGCTGGGCATTTACATGCGACCACTGCCCGGTTTCATCGGAGGTTGAGATGCTTGAAGGACTTCTGATTGGCCTGCAAACGGCTCTATCCCTGCAGAATTTGCTTATGGTGATCGGCGGGTGTTTGATCGGCCCCCTTATCGGAATGCTGCCCGGTCTGGGCCCCATGTCGATCATTGCCATTATGATTCCGGTCGCGATCTCGATGGGCGACCCGTCAGCAGCATTGATCTTATTGGCTGGCGTTTACTACGGCGCGATTTTTGGCGGCTCGACATCGTCCATCCTGCTGAATGCGCCCGGTGTCGCCGGAACTGTTGCGTCGAGTTTTGACGGCTACCCCATGGCGAAACAAGGCAAGGCCGGGAAGGCTTTGACCGTCGCGGCGATTGCGAGTTTTGCAGGCGGCACGATTGGCGCAGTGCTCTTGATGGTGTTTGCGCCGGCTTTGTCATCGGTCGCGCTGCTGTTTCACTCTGCTGAATACTTCGCGCTGATGGTCGTTGGCCTGTCGGCTATCGCAGCCTTTGCGGGCACTGGTCAGGTGGCTAAAGCGATGCTGATGACGCTGCTTGGCCTGATCATGGCGACTGTGGGCGAAGGTGCATTGTTCAACCTCCCGCGCTTCACGATGGGTATCATGGATCTGCAGTCAGGATTTGGATTCATTACCCTTGCAATGGCGATGTTTGCATTGCCTGAGGCATTGTTCCTTGTGCTTAAGCCAAAAGTTATGGCTGAGGGCGATGACGGTGAAATCAAGGATCTGCGCATCACGCGGTCAGAGGCAAAGTCGATTGCGCCGGTTGTCGGACGGCAGTCTATTCAGGGCTTCTTCATTGGTGTTTTGCCCGGCGCCGGCGCGACAATCGCGAGCTTCTTGGGCTATGCCGTTGAACGTAACATCGCCACGAAAGAAGAGCAGGATGAGTTTGGCAAAGGTTCCATCAAGGGCCTTGCTGCGCCGGAGACTGCAAACAACGCGGCGTGTACCGGTTCCTTTGTACCCTTGCTGACATTGGGTATTCCGGGTTCTGGTACAACGGCAATCCTGTTGGGTGCTTTGATCGCTCTGAACGTGACCCCGGGCCCGCGTCTGATGGTGGATGAGCCACAGGTGTTTTGGGCCGTGATCATGTCGATGTTCATCGGGAACTTGGTGCTGTTGGTGTTGAACCTGCCGCTGATCCCATACATCGCCAAAGTGCTGATGGTGCCGCGCAACTATCTGATCCCGTTTATTTTGTTCTTCACCCTTATGGGGGCCTATATCGGGCAGAATAACGCCACGGAGCTTTTGATGCTGGTTGGCTTTGGGGTGTTTGCGACGGCGCTCAAGTTTGCGGATTACCCGCTCGCGCCGCTGCTGATTGGGTTCATTCTGGGTGGCATGCTGGAGGATAACTTCTCACGGTCTATGCAGCTCTATGATGGCGTTGCGTTCATATGGGAGCGCCCAATGACGCTGGCCCTGTTGGTCGTCGCAGTGTTGTTGGTGCTGCTGCCAAGCTTCCGCGCACGCCGCGCTAAGGCGCGTGCGCAAGGGGTGGCCGAAGGGGACTAAGTGAACTCTCCGCAAAGACATCTCGACAGGCGATCCATTGGGTCGCCTGTTGTCGATAGGGCGTGATGTAACTTGGCGTAGGCAGCTTCGACGGTCATGTCGCGCCCATCAATGACGCCATTTTCCCGCAGAATCGCACCGGCCGCATAAGTCCCAAGCGCCATGCCACCTTCTGGACATTGGCTGACCGCAACCACTGGGATGCCTCGGCTCTGAGCTGTCTGAAGCGCTTTGACGAGACCGTCGCTTTCCGGCGCGGTGCCCGATCCATATGCCCGCAACAGTAACGCGTCGCTATGTTCCGCTGCGTATTGAAACAACTCTGTCGGCATACCGGGAGCCATTGCCAGAATCGCGACGTTATGATCGCCATAGATGTGGTTAGTGAGATGCGTGCCGGGTTGCACTGGCGGACCGCCCCCTTCATTCACGCGGAAAGCATCAAATTGAGTTGAATGCGATTTGCGTGTTCGCGCACCGTGCATAAGCTGGCCAGCAAATTGGACCCACACACCTTTTGGTGCAGAGCTAGACGCGTTTAGAGCATCTCCCAGGTTTGCAGCGCCGTCGTTGCCTTCGACACTTAGTGGAAGCATGGAACCGGTCACAACGATTGGTTTGGTCAGCCCTTCCAGCGCAAAGGCCAACGCTGAGCCAGTGTACGCGAGAGTGTCTGTGCCGTGGGTCACAACGAAGCCGTCGTAGTCGTCGTGTCGATTTGCAATGACTTCGGCAATCCGGCCCCAGTCCGTTGGCGAAGCGTTTGCGCTGTCGATGAGTGGTTCAAGTGGGTAGATATCAATGACGGATGAAACTTCACCGATCGCGTTCAACTTGGCGACCTGCGTTTCAACAACCCCATTTTGCGGGACGACCCCTTTGTCAGAGGCCACCATTCCAATGGTGCCGCCAGTGTGAACGAGTAATACAGCCATGATATTGCCTACGACAGCTACCGGTCGCAATCCAGCCCGATTTCAAGCAAACCGCCAATAACCATTTAGCGATATGAATTGCTTTGATTTTTCGGGATTTTGGTGCCCAGAAGAGGACTCGAACCTCCACGTCCATACGGACACTAGCACCTGAAGCTAGCGCGTCTACCAATTCCGCCATCTGGGCTTAGATGTCGTGTGGGGGGATTTAGAGATACGCGTCAGGGGAGTCAACGCGGATAGTGAAGTTTTTGCAAAATTTATGTAGAGGGCCAAATTGCCACCCAAAAGGTAAGAAGCGCGCGCAGATCCGAATAGAAACTTGTTCGGACAAAAATCGAGCTATAGTTTTAATTTAGGCACAGTTCATCGGAGACCCACAATGTCAAAGCTTGTTACCATCTACGGCGGATCGGGGTTTGTTGGGCGGTATATCGCACGCCACATGGCTCAATTGGGTTGGCGGGTGCGTGTCGCGGTGCGCCGGCCGAATGAGGCGATATTCGTAAAGCCTTACGGTGACGTGGGGCAGGTAGAGCCCGTGCTTTGCAATATTCGTGATGATGCTTCGGTTCTGGCGGCTATGGATGGCGCGGATGCCGTTGTGAATTGTGTTGGTATCCTTGCTGAGGATCGCAAGAACCGGTTTTCGACTGTGCAACACGAAGGCGCAGAACGGATCGCGCGTTTGGCTGCAGATAACGGGATTACGACGATGGTTCAGTTGTCGGCAATTGGGTCTGATGCAGGTTCAGATAGCGATTATGCGCGTTCTAAAGGGCTCGGCGAAGAGGGCGTGCTTAAGCATCAGCCTAATGCAATGATCCTGCGGCCTTCTGTGATTTTTGGCGCTGAAGACGGCTTCTTTAATCGCTTCGCCGCGATGACCAAACTTTCACCGATCCTGCCGCTTGTCGGAGGAAACACCAAGTTCCAGCCCGTCTATGTTGATGATGTGGCGCAGGCTGCAGTGAAAGGAATTCTTGGTGAGGCGAGCGGGATCTATGAGCTTGGTGGGCCTGAAGCGAAACCACTAAGGGCTTGGATTGCCGACATGCTAGGCGTGATCCAGCGTCGCAAACTTGTTCTAAACTTGCCGTTCTTTATTGGCCGTCTCATGGGGCTTGGGTTTGATGTTCTGCAAAAACTCACATTCGGGATCTGGCACAATGGGGTTTTGACGCGCGATCAGGTAAAGCTCCTGCGCCAAGACAACGTGGTTTCCGAAGGTGCGAAAACATTTGCCGATCTCGGTATATCCCCGACTCCTGCATCTGCAGTGGTGGAGGACTATCTGTGGAGATTCCGGCCAACTGGGCAATATGATGCAATAAAAGCATCTGCCAAGAATTTGCAGCCTTAGGTGTAGGCGACGAACAGCAGGATCAGCCCCAAGATTACCCGGTAGATGACGTATGGTGTAAAACTCACTGATTGCAGCAATCGCATCATGAGTTTCAACGCGAGAAGCGCCGACAGGAATGCGAAGGCTGTTGCAATCAATGCATCACGAATCTCTGGGCCGGAAAGTTCTAAGCCCGTGTCCATCAATAGGTAGCCACCGCTGGCAATAATGGCCGGGATGCTCATCAGCATTGCAAGACGGGCGCTGCTTTCGCGATCGTAGCCGAGCGCTCGCGCGCCAGTGATCGTGATGCCCGAGCGGGACGTGCCAGGGATCAAAGCTATCGCCTGCCAGAGTCCCATAATGATGGCATCTCGCATGGACCATTTCTCTGCGGTTTTGACTTCTTGACCGCGCTGGTCCATCCACCAAAGCAGAATACCAAAGCCAAGCATGGTCCAGCCGATGACTGCCATGGAACGCAATGCGTCGTTCAATCCGGTCACCGCTAGGAATACGCCGAAAATGATGACTGGAATTGTTGCAATGATGAGGAGTAGCGAGAGCTTTGCACCGGCATCCTCGCGCTCTCCTCTTGCGAGTTTTGGAATGCCTAGGAGCGCGAGTCTGACATCCTTCCAGAAATAGAGCACCACCGCGCCGAGCGTGCCAACATGGACTGCAACATCGAGGAATTGTCCTTGATCTTCGGTGCCCAAAGCGTTCGGGAGCAGGATGAGGTGCCCTGAAGAGGAGATCGGAAGGAACTCTGTAATGCCTTGCACGACCGCAAGAAGAATCAGGTGATATAGGGCCATCGAATTTTCCAAATCTATCAACTACATCGTATAAACGAGCGCAAAAATTAAAAAAGAGCGGATTTAAGTCCGACTCGGACCAAAAATTTGCGGTTGTTTCGCGGGTCGAGGGCGAAAAAGTTGGAAATTCCGAAATAAAGGTCAGTATTTTTGACTTTTATAATTCTGACGGTTACTTTACACAGCGCAAGCACCATGAATCGCAGGAGGCAGTTACCGTGGCGGAGCAACCTATGCTGAAATTCGTAACCGTAGATCGGGATATGCCGACAAAGCGGGACGCGGACCAGCGCAATAAAGACTTCAATGAGATTTATGCGGCCTACGCGGAAGCCAAGGCTGAAGAACAAGCGAGTCGCTGTTCGCAATGTGGCGTGCCATATTGCCAGTCCCATTGCCCTCTGCACAACAACATTCCGGATTGGTTGCGTTTGACTGCGACTGGTCGTTTGGAAGAAGCTTATGCGGTATCGCAAGCCACCAACACCTTCCCGGAAATCTGCGGTCGTATCTGTCCGCAAGACCGCCTGTGTGAAGGCAACTGTGTGATTGAACAGTCCGGCCACGGAACTGTCACTATCGGTGCGGTAGAGAAATACATCACTGACACCGCTTGGGAAGAAGGTTGGGTCAAGCCTGTTACGCCACAAACAGAGCGCCCCGAGTCCGTTGGTATCATTGGTGCCGGACCTGGTGGTTTGGCTGCTGCAGACATGCTGCGACGCGAAGGTGTGCAGGTTACGGTCTATGACCGTTATGACCGCGCAGGTGGATTGCTGACCTACGGTATCCCGGGCTTTAAACTTGAAAAAGATGTCGTCATGCGCCGCAATGAACAGCTGGAAGCAGGCGGCGTTAAGTTCAAGATGAACTGTGAAATCGGCAAAGACATTTCGTTTGAAGAAATCCGCAACGCACATGACGCGGTGATCATTGCGACTGGTGTCTATAAGTCCCGTGATCTGCAAGGACCGGGTTCTGGCGCTCAGGGTATTGTCAAAGCAATCGATTATCTCACCGCGTCCAACCGTCTGAGCTTTGGCGACACCGTACCTGAAATCGACAGCGGCGAGCTGAATGCAGAAGGCAAAAAGGTTGTGGTGATCGGCGGTGGTGATACGGCGATGGACTGTGTGCGCACAGCAATCCGCCAGGGCGCTGAAAGCGTGAAGTGTCTATACCGTCGCGACCGCGCAAATATGCCGGGTTCGCAGCGCGAAACACAGAACGCAGAAGAAGAAGGCGTCGTGTTCGAATGGCTCGCAGCGCCGAATGGCTTCACCGGCGATCCTGTGAACGGTGTGAAGGTGCAGCGGATGCGCTTGGGTCAGCCCGATGCGTCTGGGCGTCAAAGCCCAGAAGTCATCGAGGGTGCCGACTATGTGGAAGAGGCGGATCTGGTGATCAAAGCGCTGGGCTTTGAGCCAGAAGACCTACCAACGCTTTGGAACCAGCCTGAGCTGGAAGTGACCCGGTGGGGTACCGTGAAAGCTGCCTTTACGACCGGCGCGACCGACATGGATGGCGTTTACGCCGTTGGCGACATCGTGCGTGGTGCTTCGCTTGTTGTTTGGGCGATCCGTGACGGCCGTGATTGCGCCGAAGCGATCCTGAAACGATTTGAAAACGCCAAAGCGATCGCCGCTGAGTAATTCAATTGAATTGTTGCGAGAGGAACCGTGGCACGGGCCGCGCTCTCGCAGCTGATGTGACCCTCCGAGAAGGCAGGTACAGACATGACAAAATATGATGAAAATTGGGTCCGCGCTGAGGAAGCAAAGCGGGCATATATGGCCGAGAATGGCCTTTACAATGAAACCGAAGAACACTCCTCTTGCGGTGTTGGCTTGGTTGTCGCCGTGGACGGTAAGAAAAGCCGTAAAGTCGTCGAAGCAGGCATTGATGCGCTGAAAGCCATCTGGCACCGCGGTGCCGTCGACGCTGACGGAAAAACCGGTGACGGCGCGGGTATCCACGTCCAGATCCCGGTGCCATTCTTCTATGACCAAATTCGCCGCACCGGCCACGAGCCAGCAATGGACGAGATGATCGCTGTGGGTCAGGTGTTCCTACCACGCACCGATTTTGGCGCGCAAGAGACCTGCCGAACCATTGTGGAATCTGAGGTTCTGCGCATGGGTTATCGGATCTATGGCTGGCGTCACGTGCCCGTGGACATCACATGCTTGGGTGAGAAGGCGAACGCCACACGTCCTGAAATTGAGCAGATCCTGATCTCCAACTCTAAAGGCGTTGATGAGGATACATTCGAGCGTGAGCTTTATGTGATCCGCCGCCGTATTGAAAAAGCGGCTGCAAGCCGTGGTGTGGGTGAGCTCTATATCGCATCGCTGTCCTGCCGTTCCATCATCTACAAAGGCATGATGCTGGCGGAGCAGGTGGCTGTCTTCTATCCTGACTTGGAAGATGAGCGCTTTGAGTCCGCATTCGCGATTTACCACCAACGTTACTCGACCAACACCTTCCCGCAATGGTGGCTTGCGCAGCCATTCCGCATGTTGGCGCATAACGGCGAGATCAACACGCTGAAGGGCAACCTGAACTGGATGAAGAGCCATGAGATTCGCATGGCGTCTGACTACTTCGGTGAACTCGCTGACGACATCAAACCAATCGTGCCGGGTGGAGCATCTGACTCCGCGGCCTTGGACGGTGTTTTCGAAGTCTTCGTACGCGCTGGCCGTTCCGCGCCGATGGCGAAGACCATGTTGGTTCCTGAAAGCTGGTCCAAACAGGCGGTGGAACTGCCGAAGTCTTGGATCGACATGTACTCCTACTGCAACTCTGTGATGGAACCATGGGATGGCCCTGCAGCCTTGGCGATGACCGATGGCCGTTGGGTTTGCGCGGGCCTTGATCGGAATGGTCTGCGTCCAATGCGTTATGTGGTGACTGGCGATGGGCTGCTGATCTCAGGCTCGGAAGCAGGCATGGTGCCGATCGATGAAGCCACTGTCGTTGAAAAAGGCGCTTTGGGTCCGGGACAAATGATCGCCGTAGATATGGCCGAGGGCAAGCTCTACAGCGATACCGAAATCAAAAACAAACTGGCCAACGCGCGCCCTTATGGCGATTGGGTCGGTAAAATCCGTGATTTGGATACCGAGTTGAGCAAGGTGACAGAGAAACCTCTGTTTACCGGTGACGCATTGCGGTCGCGCCAGATCGCAGCTGGCTACACGGTCGAAGAGCTTGAACAAATCCTTGCGCCTATGGCAGAGGATGCAAAGGAAGCTTTGGCTTCTATGGGCGACGACACGCCAAGCGCTGTACTTTCAAATAAGTACCGTCCACTGAGCCACTTCTTCCGTCAGAACTTCTCTCAGGTAACAAACCCGCCAATCGACTCTTTGCGCGAATACCGCGTGATGTCTTTGAAAACACGGTTCGGCAACCTGAAGAACGTATTGGACGAGGACGGAAGCCAAACAGAAATCATCATGCTGGACAGCCCATTCATCGGGAACGCCCAGTTTGAAGCGTTGCTCAAGGCTTTTGATGACAACGTCGTTCGGATCGACTGTACTTTCCCGCAAGGCGGTGAACAGGGCGCGTTGCGTGAGCATCTGGAACGCATTCGGGAAGAAGCAGAAGATGCGGTTCGCGCAGGCGCTGGCCATATCGTTCTGACTGACGAAGATCAGGGCGAAGACAAAGTGGCGATGCCGATGATCCTTGCCACATCTGCGGTGCACAGCCACCTGACCCGCAAGGGCCTGCGGACTTTCTGCTCGCTGAACGTGCGCTCCGCAGAATGTATCGACCCGCATTACTTTGCCGTTCTGATCGGCTCCGGTGCGACTGTTGTGAACGCGTATTTGGCAGAGGATTCCCTTGCGGATCGCATCCAGCGTGGCCTGCTTGAAGTGGACCTGACAACAGCAGTGTCTCGTTACCGCGAGGCGATTGATGCCGGTCTTTTGAAGATCATGGCGAAGATGGGTATCTCTGTCATTTCCTCCTATCGCGGTGGCCTGAACTTTGAGGCGGTGGGCCTGTCCCGCGCTATGGTCGCTGAGTTCTTCCCGGGTATGACTTCGCGCATTTCCGGTATCGGTGTGTCCGGTATTCAGACCAAGGTCGAGGAAGTACATGCGAAGGGCTTCTTGTCCGAGCAGAACATTCTGCCAATCGGTGGTTTCTACAAAGCACGGAAATCTGGTGAGACCCACGCGTGGGAAGCTCAGACAATGCACATGATGCAGGCAGCTTGTAACCGTGCGTCTTTCGAGCTTTGGAAACAGTATTCCGCAAAGATGCAGGCGATGCCGCCGATCCATTTGCGCGACCTGCTCGATATCAAAGCCATCGGCAAACCAGTTCCAATTGAAGAAGTGGAATCGATCACTTCGATCCGTAAGCGTTTTGTGACGCCGGGCATGTCTTTGGGCGCTCTGTCTCCAGAGGCGCACAAGACCCTGAACGTGGCCATGAACCGCATCGGTGCGAAGTCTGACTCCGGTGAAGGCGGTGAAGATCCAGCGCACTTTGTGCCAGAGCCGAATGGTGACAACCCTTCTGCGAAGATCAAGCAGGTTGCGTCTGGTCGTTTTGGTGTGACAGCCGAGTATCTGAACCAGTGTGAAGAGCTGGAAATCAAGGTTGCTCAAGGTGCGAAGCCGGGTGAGGGCGGCCAGCTGCCGGGTATGAAGGTCACCGACCTGATTGCGCGCCTGCGTCACTCCACCAAAGGCGTGACCCTGATTTCGCCTCCGCCGCACCACGATATCTATTCCATCGAAGACTTGGCGCAGCTGATCTACGACCTGAAACAGATCAACCCGACTGTGAAGGTGACTGTGAAGCTGGTGGCGTCTTCTGGCGTTGGCACCATTGCGGCAGGTGTGGCGAAGGCGAAAGCCGACGTTATCCTGATCTCTGGCCACAACGGTGGTACAGGCGCGTCCCCAGCGACCTCGATCAAATACGCGGGTCTGCCATGGGAAATGGGTCTGACCGAAGCGCACCAAGTGCTGTCCATGAACAACCTGCGTGAGCGGGTCACTTTGCGGACCGATGGTGGCCTTCGCACCGGTCGTGACATCGTCATGGCGGCGATGCTGGGCGCCGAAGAATACGGTATCGGTACGGCTGCATTGATTGCGATGGGCTGTATTATGGTCCGCCAGTGTCAGTCGAACACCTGCCCAGTTGGCGTTTGTACTCAGGACGAAGCGCTGCGCGATAAGTTCACCGGAAATGCGGACAAGGTTGTGAACCTGATCACATTCTACGCACAAGAAGTGCGCGAGATCCTCGCGTCCATCGGCGCGCGTTCTTTGGATGACGTGATCGGTCGTGCGGATCTGCTGGCACAGGTGTCTCGTGGCTCCGCTCATCTGGATGACTTGGACCTGAACCCGCTGTTGATCACCGTCGATGGTGCATCTGAGATCGTTTACAACCGCGACAAAGACCGTAACGCGGTTCCAGATACTCTGGATGCCGAAATCGTTCGTGATGCGGCGCGCTTCTTGCAAGATGGTGAGAAGATGCAACTGTCCTATGCGGTCCAGAACACGCACCGGACTGTCGGGACACGCACATCGAGCCACATCGTTCAGAACTTCGGCATGCGGAATAACCTGCAAGAAGACCACCTGACGGTGAAACTGACGGGTTCTGCCGGTCAATCCTTGGGTGCCTTTGCGGCGCCGGGTCTGAAGATCGAAGTCTCTGGTGATGCCAACGACTACGTCGGCAAGGGCTTGTCCGGTGGTACGGTTGTTGTACGTCCGCCGATGCACTCTCCGTTGACTGCAGCCGACAATACAATCATCGGCAACACTGTGCTTTATGGCGCGACCGACGGTCATCTCTTTGCGGCTGGCCGTGCCGGTGAAAGGTTTGCGGTCCGTAACTCTGGTGCGAAAGTGGTGATCGAGGGCTGTGGCGCGTGTGGTTGTGAATACATGACCGGCGGTATTGCCGTGATCCTTGGCACGATCGGCGCAAACTTCGGCGCAGGCATGACCGGTGGTATGGCCTACTTGTATGATCCTGAAGGCGAAGCAGAAGCGTTGATGAACAAAGAAACGCTTGTGACTTGCCCAGTCACAGTCGCGCATTGGGAAGATCAACTTAAGGGTCTTGTTGAGCGGCATCTGGCTGAAACTGGGTCTCGCAAAGCTGCAGATATCTTGCAGCACTGGGAGAGCGAGAAAGCGCATTTCGTTCAGGTCTGTCCGAAAGAAATGCTGAACAAAATTGCTCATCCTTTGAGCGAGGAAGCAACAGCGATCCCAGCTGAGTAATCTAAAATATAATGAAAAAGCCTCGCAATTTGCGGGGCTTTTTTGTGCCTTGCGTTCGGCGAGACTCTCCCTATGCGAGTATCGCCACAATTTTTGCATGATATTATGTTAACGATGATTCATGCGTTTGAATTCGGCCATCATATCCCTGATCGCATTCGCGTTCTTTGCAGCCACGCCGGCCTATTCCGGGCAGTGTGGCTATAAAGAGTGTTGGGGCGCGATTGGTCTGAGTCGGACTGGCGATACGGTCGTTTCAATATCCCATTGGTCCGAGGCGCGCGCCTTTAAAGCAGCGCAGGAAAACTGCGGTTGGAATTGTGCCGAGATGCGTACCTTCAAAAACGCCTGTGCCTCTATCGCACAGGGAAAAAATGGGAGCTGGACTTGGGCGAAAGGGCGCGACCGCAAGGATGCGGAACAGATTGCGCATCGCCTTTGCTCAAACCAATCCCACGCTTGCAAAACGCTGGTGTCTGCCTGCTCTCGGTAAACGAGAAGCCAGCGCAGCATCTTGCTTCACCGCTTCGCTTTGACTATGCCAAATGGGAAGAGCAGCGGTTGAATCATGGCTAAAACGTCAAGCACAAAGAAGAAAACCAAAAAGAAAGCACCAGCAAAAGAGACTTGGCGCAAACGCCAGGCCAAGCGGCTACGACGCATTCTGTTTCGAGCTGCTATTTGGTCTTTTTCGCTCTTTATCTTCGCAATATTAGCATTCACTTTGTTCAACCCCCCCACCACGTGGACCATGCAGAGCGAGAAGGCTCGGCTTGGGCGGTTGGACCATCAATGGGTGCCAATTGAAGAAATTGCGCCGGTCATGGCGCGCTCGGTTGTGGCTGCGGAAGACGCCAATTTCTGCGACCATTGGGGTTTTGACGTGAACGCCATTCGCGCTGCGATCGAAGAGGGCGGCAGCCGCGGCGCATCGACGATCAGTCAGCAAGTCGTCAAGAATGTCTACCTCTGGCAAGGGCGTAGTTGGGTGCGCAAGGCCTTAGAAACAGCCATTACACCTTTCGTCGAGATGGCCTGGAGCAAACGCCGGATTGTTGAAGTCTACCTCAACATCGCTGAATTTGACGAAGGGGTCTTTGGAGTAGAAGCGGCGGCGCGCCACTATTTTGGCGTAGGACCGGAAGCATTGAGCGCCAGCCAGGCCGCGCGTTTGGCAATGGTGCTGCCAAACCCAAGGGGCCGCTCTGCGTCTCGACCAACATCTGCCCAAATCAAGCGCGCGTCTTCCATCATTGATGGCGCGGCCACCATCAACAAAGACGGTCGCGCGGACTGCTTTCAATAGCGATCTTTCACCTTTGAAGAGATTAGCGAGTTGAAACCGACCCAAGATTTGGGCAATTAGAGATAAGTTTCATTTCAATTTGGTTCTCCAATGGCCCGTTTGTTTCACGCACCGCTCTCTCCATTCTGCCGCAAGGTCCGCCTAAGTCTCGCGGAGAAAAAGATTGAATGTGAGCTGGTGGAAGAGCGGTATTGGGAACAGGATCCAGATTTCATGCGTCGCAATCCGGCAGGAAAAGTGCCGATCTTGAAAATCGACGGAAAGATCCTCACGGAAAGCGCAGCGATATGCGAATATCTTGAAGAGCTGCACCCTGAGCCATCATTGATGCCCAAATCGCCTGAGGCGCGCCACGAAGTCCGCCGTCTTGTCGGATGGTTTGACGATAAGTTTCACAGCGAAGTCACAAGCAAGCTTTTGAATGAGCGGGTTTATCGAAAGCTACAAGGCACGGGCTATCCGGATAGTTCGAATGTGAAGGCAGGCTCCAAAGCGATCAAATATCACCTCGACTATATGGCGTGGCTCTTGGATCACCGGCGTTGGCTTGCGGGCGATCATATGACCTTGGCGGATTTCGCCGCGGCCGCGCATCTGTCGTCTTTGGATTACATCAGCGATGTGGATTGGAACCGCTCTGAAGCGGTGAAAGATTGGTACGCGAAAATCAAATCACGCCCGGCGTTCCGTTCGCTTTTGGCGGACCAAATCCCTGGCTTCCCGCCGCCAGCCCATTACGCCGATCTGGATTTCTAGATGGGGCAGCGCCGCTCTTTTGGCACTCCAAATCGTTCTGATATAAGATCAAACCAGAGTGACCCAACTCTGGGGAAGGAACAGGCAGCTCTGCTAAAGACGCGACTCATCAACGAAGCGCATGAGATCGGTTTTGATCTATGCCGCATCTGCCGGCCTGATGCCGTTCCGCAGGTGCCAGAGGGCCTGCGCGGGTTTCTTGCCAAGAACTACGAAGGTCAAATGAATTGGCTCGCGGAACGGGTGCATTGGCGGGAAAATCCAGCAGAGCTTTGGCCAGAGGCGAAGTCAGTCATTATGCTGGCGCAAAGCTATTCGCCCGATGAAGATCCACGCATCGTGCATGGCATGCCCGACTGCGGTGCGATTTCGGTCTATGCGCGCAACAAAGACTACCATGATCTGGTCAAAAAACGCCTGAAGCGATTGGCACGGTGGTTGATTGCCGAAGTGGGCGACGAGACACAAGTGAAGGTGTTTGTCGACACAGCGCCAGTGCCCGAGAAACCGTTGGGTCAAGCCGCTGGTCTTGGCTGGCAAGGCAAGCACACGAACCTGCTAAGCCGCGACCTAGGCAGTTGGTTCTTCATCGGGTCGATCTTCACAACGGTTGAGCTTGAAGTTGATGCGCCAGAAGTCAACAATTGTGGATCCTGTACGGCCTGCTTAACCGCATGCCCGACCGACGCTTTCCCGGAACCACACAAGATCGACGCACGGCGCTGCATTTCATACCTCACAATCGAGCACCACGGTCCCGTCGACGAAGATCTGCGCCCGCTGATGGGCAACCGCATCTATGGCTGCGATGACTGCCTTGCCGCCTGCCCCTGGAACAAATTCGCCGTTGAAGCCCGCGAAATTCGCTATCACGCCCGCGACGACCTACGCGCGCCGTCTTTGGCAGAGCTGGCCGCGCTAGATGACACCGAGTTTCGAGCAAAATTCTCTGGCAGTCCGATCAAACGCATCGGCCGCAATCGCTTTGTGCGCAATGTGCTCTACGCCATGGGCAATTCAGGGATTCAAGACTACCTGCTGCAAATTGAAGACCTCATCCAAGATCCAGACGAAACGGTCGCAGACGCAGCGCGCTGGGCAAAAGAGCGCCTCAAATAGAGACGCTCTGTTTTCTTTTTGGCAAAAATATCCCGGGGTGAGGCCGAAGGCCGAGGGGCAGCGCCCCTACTTGGACGCCCGCTTTGGCAAGACCCAGTCCGCGCGGGGGAAGTGACAGGTATAGCCGCCCCTGTTTTTTTCCAGGTAATCCTGATGATACTCTTCCGCATCCCAGAAATCGCTAACCGGCTCTAGTTCCGTGACCACCGGTCCCGGCCAAAGGCCAGAGGCATTCACATCCGCAATAGTGTCTTCGGCAACCGCTTTTTGCGCCTCATCCACGTAGTAAATCGCCGAGCGATAAGACGTGCCAAGATCATTGCCTTGGCGGTTTTTTGTGGTCGGGTCGTGGATCTGGAAGAAAAACTCTAGGATCTCGCGGTAGGACGTCTGCGAAGGATCAAACAGGATCTCGATCCCTTCCGCATGGGTGCCGTGGTTGCGATAGGTCGCGTTTGGCACATCGCCGCCGGTATAGCCTACTTTTGTTGCAAGGACCCCTTTCTGGCGCCGGATCAAATCTTCCATACCCCAGAAACAGCCACCTGCGAGTACAGCGCGTTCACTCATGCCACGTCCTCCACTTGATCCAGATATTTGCCATAACCTTCGGCTTCCATGTCATCGCGATGCACGAAGCGCAAAGATGCAGAGTTGATGCAATAGCGCAATCCTCCGCGGTCCCGGGGCCCATCTGTGAACACATGCCCCAAATGGCTGTCGCCGTGTTTGGAGCGTACTTCAACCCGCACCATTCCATGGGTCGCATCATGATGCTCGGTGACATTGTCGATTGGCTTGGTGAAGCTTGGCCAGCCGCAGCCGCTTTCATATTTGTCAGAGCTTGCAAACAGCGGTTCGCCAGAAACTATATCCACATAGATACCGGGCTCTTTGTTTTTCAAAAGCTTCCCTGTGCCCGGTCGTTCCGTGCCGCTTTCTTGGGTCACCCAGAATTCTTCATCGGACAGGTTCGCGATCGCATCGGGGTCTTTGAAATACGTGGTCATATCGGTCTCCTGTTCTGTTCCATTCTGCCATAGATGGCGCATTTTGTGGGAAATGAAAGGGGCAGTGACGCTCCCGTGATCGCTCTAGCTTCGCAAAGCAGGCAAGCCGACGCCGGTAGAGTCAAACCCTCCATCGACCGCTAAAACCTGGCCGGTTACATAGCTTGCCTTGTTTGACGCTAAGAAATGGATGGCGTTGGCGATTTCAATCTCGCTGCCATAGCGGTTGAGGGGGATCGCGTCGTGGTAGGCATCGATGATGTCTTGCGAATGCACTGCCATGGCAAGTTTGGTCCTTACTGGGCCCGGGCAGATACAATTGGCTCGGATGCCGTATTCGCCCAACTCTGCTGCCTGCTGCTTGGTCAGTTGGATCACGGCTGCTTTTGACGTGCCATAAGCCACTCGCAGGGTAGACGCGCGCAGGCCAGAGATGGACGCGATATTCACAATGCTTCCGCTGGTTTCTTTGAGCGCTGGGATCGCCGCTTGGGTCATAAGAAAGACGCCGTCGAGATTGGTTTCCATCACCCGGCGCCAGCGGCCGAAATCGGTGTCTTCAATCGGTCCGAAGTCGGCAACACCCGCATTGTTCACCAAAGCATCGATCTTCCCAAACTGTTCCAAGGTTTCAGCAATTATGGCGTCGACCTGTTCGGGTTTTGAAACGTCTTTGCTGATCGCAATGACATGCTCAAGACCGTCGCTTGCTCGCTGAAGCTCGTCATGGTCCCAATCGACCATTGCAACCGACCAACCGTCTTCCAGAAAGAGCTTGGTCGTCGCCAAACCAATGCCGCGTGCGGCGCCGGTTACAAGTGCGATTTTCTTGGTCATGTGTGCCACCCCATGTCTGTTCAACAAAGGGGTGACACATGAATCTCAGTTGGACAATGGCTTAGGAGTTTGAGGTTGCGGCGCTAAGTGCGTCATCCATCAGTTTTTTGATGGTCGACGAGCCTGTCTGCGCTACGATACGGCCGATTTCCGCATCGCCTTTCAGCACAACCAAGGTCGACCGCCGAGGGATATTTAGAGACTTTGCGAGATCAGACTTCCCGTACTCATCCCAATCCACATTGATGAACACGATATTGGCGTTGTAGGCAGGGTTGTCTTTGCGCAGGGCGTTGATCACACGCTCTTGCGCGCGGCATGTGGAGCACCACTCGGCTTTGAAATCCAGAAATACCGTATCCCCTTGAGCCAGATGTTTTTGCACAAGGCCAGGTGTGTAGTCGCTTGCGGCGAAACCTAGGCTGGGCAGGGCGGCTGCAGCTGCAGTTAGAGTGATAAACGTACGACGGTGCATGGTACTCTCCTTTAGAGGGATACTGAAAAATCGACGAGCCAGATTGGTAGGTGGTCAAGCAGCCAAGCTTCCGCCATGTGATGCAAGCGGAAGAGGAGGGCGAGACCGACCAAGAGAAAAACAATGCCCATCAACGGACGGGCCGCGGTGGCGATCTTGCGCATCAAGGCTTGGTTGCGTTGCAGCGCGCCGCGCGCGCCATAGCCGAGCGCGAGAATGATCGTTGAGACCCCAAAGGCAAAAGACACCATGATCGCGGTGGCAAAGCCGAGGTTCTCGCCTTGGCTGGCCAATGCAATAGCGCCCCCAAGGGTCGGGCCAACGCAAGGGCTCCAAACTGCGCCAAGCAGCAGACCGCCGATGAACTGTCCGCGCAGGGTCGAACGGTCGACGTTATCAAGCTGTGTGTCTGCCTTTGCGGCTACCCCTGCAGTGGCGGTGGAGAATGCGGCGGAGAAACGGGGGATCAACAGGACAAGCCCAAAGCCGATCATAAGAACCGCACCAGCTTGGGCGAGCGTATCTGCGTCCAGACCGATCGAGTGGCCGAAGGTGGTCACAAGCATTCCGAGGACAACGAAGGACAGGCTGAGGCCCGCGGCAATTGCCAGCGGCCCGTGGCGGCTGGCCTGCAAAGCAGTGGCCAAAACGATTGGCAACACCGGCAGAACACAGGGGTTAATGAGGGTCAGTAGACCGGCAAGGTATGCAAAGACCAATTCCATGGGCGGACCATGGCGAAAACATTGATCTGTGTCATTCGAAACTGTGAATGTGTTTCTTCAAAAATCCGTGTGGAAAATGTCATCAGCGTGACCTGAAAAGCAAAAGGGCCGCCCCCCAGGCGACCCTTTGTAATCTCTAAGAGATCAAGCTTTCGATCAGCCGTTTACGCTGTCTTTCAGAGCTTTCGCGATTGTCATTTTAACAACCTTGTCCGCTTCTTTCTTGATCTGTTCGCCAGTCGCAGGGTTGCGAACCATACGCTCAGGACGTTCACGGCAGTAGATTTTGCCAACGCCTGGCAGAGTGACCGCGCCGCCGCCGGAAACTTCGCGAGTGATCAGTGCGCAAACTGCTTCCAGTGCAGCACCCGCGGATTTCTTGTCAGCGCCCATTTCCTCGGCCAGTGCAGCTACGAGTTGGGTCTTGGTCATTGGCTTTGCCATTTTTGTTTTCTCCTTATGTCCGCCCGTCTCAGGGCCTCATAGCGGGCATTTAAAGGAATAAGTTTCTCGATGACAACGAAATGCTGCACGAAAAGCCATAAAAACATGCATTTTTCGCACTTATCCACAGGTTAATCGCGGTTTAGAGGAACGCGGTTTCGTCAAATGACCTCAATTTCCGAGAATGGAGCCGTTCAAGCGGCATTTCGCGCAAGAATTCCATGGTACGAATTCCAATCATCAAGTGCCTTGCGACCTGTGTTTTATAGAAATCAGAGGCCATTCCGGGCAGCTTCAGCTCGCCATGCAGTGGCTTGTCTGAGACGCACAAGAGGGTACCGTATGGTACGCGGAACCGATAGCCATTCGCGGCAATTGTCGCGCTTTCCATATCAAGTGCGATGGCGCGAGACTGGCTTAGGCGTTGCACGGGTCCGGTGTGTTCGCGCAGTTCCCAGTTCCGGTTGTCGATGGTGGCGACCGTGCCAGTCCGCATGACGCGTTTGAGTTCATAGTCCTGCAACTCAGTTACTTCGGCCACGGCTTCTTCGAGTGCGATCTGTACCTCAGCAAGCGCCGGGATTGGCACCCAGTTTGGCAAGTCGTCATCAAGCACGTGATCTTCGCGCAGATAGGCGTGGGCGAGTACGAAATCACCGAGGCTTTGAGAATTGCGAAGACCGGCGCAGTGACCGACCATCAGCCAAGCATGCGGGCGCAGAACTGCGATGTGGTCGGTTGCCGTTTTGGCGTTTGACGGGCCAACGCCGATATTGACCAAGGTGATACCGGATCCGTTCGCACGCTTTAGGTGATAGGTCGGCATCTGCGGCTGTTTGTCGACCGGCGGGATCTCTGTTTCCGCGTCGGTGATTTCAACATTCCCGGTTGATACAAAACTGGTGTAACCGCTCTTGGGGTCAGCGAGCATCTGGCGCGCATAGGCCTCGAACTCAGCAACATAAAACTGATAGTTGGTGAACAGCACGTGGTTCTGGAAATGTTCGGGATCCGTCGCGGTGTAATGCGCAAGGCGTGCTAAAGAATAGTCCACGCGCTGTGCGGTGAATGGTGCGAGCGGTTCTATGGAGCTGCTTTGGTTGGCAAAGACACCATTGACGATGTCGTCATTGGTCGTGGACAGATCGGGTACATCAAAAATGTCGCGCAGCGGGAATGCTGCGGCACCGTCTTGTGGCACCGATATTGAAGCGTCGTTTGCGACTGCAAAATGCACAGGGATCGGCGTGTCTGACGCGCTTATGACAACAGGGACGCCGTGATTTTCGATCAACAGATCGATTTGCTGCTCCAAGTAATGACGAAAAAGGTCCGGCCGCGTGATCGTCGTTGCATATGTCCCCGGTTCTGCGACGTGGCCGAAACTCAGGCGGCTGTCTACTTGCGCAAAACTGGTCGTCGTGATGCGGATCTCTGGATAAAAGGCGCGCACACGACTGTTTGGCGCGCCGTTTGCGAGCGCGTTTGCGAACTCAGCACAAAGGAATTCAGACGCTGTGTTGTAAAGCTCGCACAACCTGTCCACCGCTGCCTTGGCATCCGTGAAAGTCTCAGGCGTTTTCACCGATGGTGATTTTATGGAGGTGTGAATGGGTGTCATGAATGCGCCTGTATTACGTCTGTCATTTCAAAAGTAGTTACGTCCACCAGCCCAAGGTCGGAAATTCTAAGTTCCGGGATTACCACGAGGGCCAGTAGTGAATGCTGCATGTAAGCGTTATTAAGCGTGCAACCGCAAGCCTCCATCGCGTCGACCATGGCTTGGGCTTTTGTAGCAACCTCGGTTGCGGGTTGGTCGGACATAAGTCCCGCGATGGGCAACTCAACCAATGCCAGCTCTTTGCCGTCTTTGAAGATGGTTACACCACCGCCCACTTCGCTTAGGCGATTGGCGGCAAGTGCCATGTCTTCTCGGCTGGTTCCTACGACGATCATGTGGTGGCTGTCATGGGCCACGGTGGAGGCCATGGCCATGTTGCCTTGATAGCCAAAACCGCTCACGAATGCATTGGTGGTGGTCCCCAGCGCGCGGTGACGTTCGACCAACGCAATCTGACAAACGTCGTTCTCGATGTCCATCTCGACACGACCGTCGCTGACGTTGAGATCCGCTTTGAGCGCTTTCGTGGGCGCTTGGTTTTCCACGACCCCGATCACGTTCACTGTGACACGGTTTGCGCCCTCTGGGGCCGGAACGATGAAATCGTCCGCAGTGCGGTCGGCGCCCATGTTGACCGTTTGACGCGCATGCTCTGGCCAATCGTAATGGGGGCAATCCACAAGGCCTTTGCCGTCTTTTGCAATGGATTTGCCACGCGCAATGACCTGCTCGATGGGGAGCGTTTTCAGATCGCTCGTCAAGATCACATCGGCGCGCCTGCCGGGTGTGATGGAGCCTAGTTCACGCTCCAGACCAAAATGCGTCGCGGTGTTGATCGTCGCCATTTGGAGCGCAACAACAGGATCGCAGCCGCAATCAATCGCGTGGCGTACAACGCGGTTCATGTGACCGTCATTGACCAAGGTGCCAGAGTGGCAGTCATCGGTGCACAGGATGAAGTTGCGCGAGTCGAGACCCTTTTCCGTGACAGCAGTAATTTGAGTTTCAACGTCATACCAAGCCGACCCCAGTCGCATCATAGAGCGCATGCCTTGGCGCACCCGAGCAATCGCATCTGCTTCACATGTGCCTTCATGATCGTCGGCAGGACCGCCTGCGACGTAGGCATGGAATGCCGGGCCGAGGTCAGGGGACGCGTAGTGCCCCCCAACGGTTTTACCCGCCACCTGCGTTGCCGCGATTTCAGCGAGCATTTTCGGGTCCGCGTTGATCACACCCGGGAAGTTCATCATTTCGCCAAGGCCGATAATGCCGGGCCACGTCATGGCTTCTGCAACGTCTTCAGGCGAGATCTCATAACCCGTGGTTTCAAGGCCGGGCGCAGACGGTGCGCAGCTGGGCATTTGGGTGAAGATATTGACGGGCTGCATCAGTGCCTCGTCATGCATCATTTTTACGCCTTCAAGACCCAGCACATTCGCAATCTCGTGGGGATCGGTGAACATGGTGGTTGTGCCGTGGGGGATCACAGCACGGGCAAACTCTGCCGGGGTGAGCATGCCGCTTTCAATATGCATATGGCCATCACAAAGCCCGGGGATCATGAAACGGCCCTCAGCCTCGATGATCTCAGTGGTCTCGTCGATGCAATGGCTGGCATCGGGACCCACAAAGGCGATGCGACCTTCTGCGATGGCAATGTCGTGATTGGGTAGGATCTCACGGGTGTGGACATTCACCCACTGACCATTGCGAATAACCATGTCCGCCGCGGCGCGCCCTGCTGCCACAGCGATGAGAGTCGGGGCCGTTTCAGGCCATGATTTTATTGATTGATGCTCCATGGCCCAAGGTGACATGGGTCTGACGAAGGTTCAAGCGGGCGCGGCGTGAAGCTTTTGCGAAAGCAGTTTCAATTAGAGCGGTTAAATGTGCAAAAAACCATGGTTTTCCAATGCGTGTCGGACTGGGTTTTGTGCAACGCCCTTCTTGCGCCATGGTAACGCTTAGGGTTTTATTGCTTTCGACTTAACGAAGGAGTCGCCCTTGCCCATCGACATTCTCGTCACCTTTTCGGTTGCCGTTACTTTGCTGGCACTTGCACCGGGGCCGGACAATTTGTTTGTCCTGACGCAATCAGCCCTAAACGGTGCTAAATCTGGGATTTGGGTCGTCTTGGGCCTGTGTTCGGGTCTGTTCGTTCATTCCGCAGCCGTGGCGCTGGGCTTGGCGGCGCTTTTGCAAACCAGCGCGATGGCATTTACGCTCATCAAGTTCGCTGGGGCGGCTTATCTGATCTATCTCGCCTACCAAGCCTTTCACGCACCGGTTCAAAAGATCGGCGAGGCGACGCCTAAGCGGTCCGCTTTCATGCTGTATCGGCGGGGGTTGATTATGAACATTACGAACCCAAAGGTCGCGATCTTCTTCTTGGCGTTTTTCCCGCAATTCACTGATCCTGCCAATGGGGCAATGATCGGTCAGATTGCGACATTGGGAGTGATCTTTGTTGTCATGACCTTTGTCGTTTTAGGTGGGATTGCGTTGGTGGCCGGTGGATTATCAGAACGCATTGCGAGAACGCCGACAGTACAGCTTTGGATGAACCGCGTGGCGGGATTGGTCTTTATTGGCTTGGCCGCAAAGATCGCAACGAGTGAGCAGTAGAGATGAACACAGAAAAACCAAAGGTCACCATCGCCTATTGCATTGGCTGTAATTGGCTATTGCGCGCGGGTTGGCTGGCGCAAGAGCTTTTGTCCACCTTTGGCAATGACCTTGCAGGGGTGACTTTGATCCCCGATGATCTGGGCGGTACTTTTGAAATCCGCGTCGATGATACTGTGATCTGGGAACGCAAGGCTGATGGCGGTTTTCCGGACGCCAAGACCCTGAAGAAACGCCTACGGGATATAATCGAGCCTGACAAAGACTTGGGCCATTTAGACCGCGCATAAGACCGCGTTGGAAGGACCTCAATGGCGACGATCCATGATTTAGAGCGGTATCTCATGCCCCAAGAGATGACCCACGCCAAAGCCCTTTCAGAGGTGCGCGCTGGGCTGAAGCTCAGTCACTGGATCTGGTGGGAGTTCCCGCAGCTGCGCGCGCTGGGAACGTCCAAACGCGCCACGGATTACGGACTTAAGGATCTTGATGAAGCCACAGAGTACCTTGCGCACCCAGTTATGGGCACGCGATTGGTGGAGCTGTCGATGGCGATGATGATGCATCAAGGCAAAGGGCCCGAGGCGATCCTTGGCCCGGTCGATGCGATGAAGCTGCGCAGTTGCGCGACACTCTTCGCACAGGTGCCGGGCGCACCTGCGGTGTTCCGGGATATCTTGAAGGCCTTTTATGCAGGTGTTGAATGCCCAAAGACTTTGACGCTGATTGCGACAAAAGAGTAGGCATGCGCTCTTGCACCTTGGGTTTTGCAAGCGCAGATTGGCCCCATGACCAAAACGCTTCTTTCCATCGGCCACGGTTTCTCTGCTCGGGCGCTTTCTCCGCACCTTCTGAAGCAGGGGTGGCGTGTCATAGGCACCACCCGCAAACCTGAAAAGGCAGAGAAATTGGAAGTAGAAGGTGTTGAGCCGCTGCTCTGGCCTTGTGATTTGCGACCCTATCTCGAGCAGGCGACCCATGTGCTGACCTCGGCAGGGCCAGACGAAGCGGGCGATCCAATTATGCGCGAAGCGCGTTCGGCGATTGTTGCCGCGGCGCCGCATTTGGAATGGGTCGGGTACCTGTCTACCACTGGTGTTTACGGAGATCATGATGGCGGATGGGTTGATGAAGACTCTGCGCTAGATCCGGCAACGGAACGGGGCAAGCGGCGTGTGAAAGCGGAACGGGAATGGCTCGATATCGAAGGGCTGCCGGTGCATGTTTTCCGGCTGGCAGGAATATATGGACCTGGTCGCGGCCCATTTGCGAAACTGCGTCGCGGTGTGGCGCAGCGTGTGATCAAAAAAAACCAGATATTCTCGCGCATCCATGTGGATGACATTGCGCAGGTGTTGCTTGCCTCGATCAACAAGCCCAATCCTGGGCGCGTTTATAACGTCTGTGACAACGACCCGCAGCCACCGGAAGTGGTCATCGAATATGCCGCGAAACTCTTGGGAATGGAGCCGCCTCCGGCCGTGCCATTTGAAGAGGCGGTGATGAGCCCCATGGCGCGTAGCTTTTATTCAGACAGCAAGCGCGTGCGCAATGATCGCATCAAAGACGAGCTGGGTGTCGATCTAAAATATCCAGATTTCAAATCCGCGCTGCATGCGATGCTGGATGAGGAAAAGAGCTGATTTAGGCTGACTTAGAGCCTATTTGCGCGACCCCAAGCACATCCAACACCTTAGCTTCGATGTGTTCTGCATTCAGTTCCGCCTGCGCATACATATCCGCCGGGGTTGATTGGTTGATGAAGGTATCCGGCAAGACCATAGAGCGGAATTTCAACCCGGTATCAAAAATGGCTTCCTCAGCGAGCAATTGCGCGACATGGGACCCAAAACCACCCACTGCGCCTTCCTCGATGGTGATCAGAACCTCATGATTCTGCGCCAAGGTCAGGATCAGCTCTTTATCCAATGGCTTCGCAAAACGTGCATCCGCAATGGTTGGCGTGATGCCTTTTGCGCTGAGAGCTTCGGATGCTTTCTGAACTTCTTCCAGCCGTGTGCCGAAAGAAAGCAGCGCGACGCGAGCGCCTTCTTGGATCATGCGGCCCTTGCCGATTTCTAGAACTTCGCTGCTTTCTGGCAGATCAACGCCAACGCCCTCGCCGCGCGGGTATCGGAAGGCAATGGGGCCGTCGTCATAGGCTGCGGCGGTGACCGTCATATGTTTTAGCTCGGCTTCATCTGCAGCGGCCATCACCACCATCCCCGGCAGGTTTGTCATGAACGCAATGTCAAACGCGCCTGCGTGCGTTGCTCCGTCGGCGCCTACCAAACCTGCGCGGTCGATTGGAAAACGCACGGGGAGGCCTTGGATGGCGACGTCGTGCACGATTTGATCGTAACCGCGTTGCAAGAACGTCGAATAGAGTGCGCAGAAAGGCTTCATGCCGCCGGCGGCAAGCGCTGCGGAAAATGTCACTGCATGCTGTTCGGCGATGGCGACGTCAAAGCAGCGGCTTGGGTAACGGGTTTCAAACAGCGAAAGACCAGTGCCCTCGGGCATCGCAGCAGTCACCGCAACGATCCTGTCGTCCTCGGCTGCAAGTTCCACCAAAGTCTGTCCAAATACCGACGTATAAGTGGGTGCATTAGAGACTGCTTTGCGCTGTTTGCCCGTCGCCACGTCGAATTTGGCAGTGGCGTGCCATTTGTCTTTCGAGTTCTCCGCCGGGGCAAAGCCTTTGCCCTTTTTGGTGACCGCATGGATCAGGACGGGGCCAGTGGCACGTTCTTGAACCATGCGTAGAACCGGGAGCAGTTGGTCCATGTCATGGCCATCGATAGGACCGATATAGTTGAAGCCCAATTGCTCGAAGAGGGTGCCGCCTACAGTGACCGATTTGAAAATTTCGCGGGCGCGTTCAGCGCCGAGCTGCACCGGTTTTGGCAGCAAAGAGAATGCACCAAGCGCTGCGGAACGAAGCTCTTGGAACGACTCCCCTGCATAGAGTTGGGAAAGATATGTCGACATAGCTCCGACCGGTGGCGCAATGGACATGTCATTATCGTTTAGAATGACGATCAAACGGCGGTTCAATGCGCCCGCGTTGTTCATGGCCTCGTAGGCCATACCTGCGCTCATGGCTCCGTCGCCGATGACCGCAACCGCGTCCCCAAGCCCGCCTTCGCATTGTCCACCCAAATCGCGGGCAACGGCAAAGCCAAGGGCCGCTGAAATCGATGTCGAGCTATGCGCAGTGCCAAATGGATCGAAAACCGACTCAGAGCGTTTGGTGAACCCGCTTAGCCCGTCTTTCTGGCGCAAGGTGCGAATACGGTCGCGGCGTCCCGTCAGGATTTTGTGTGGGTAAGCTTGGTGACCCACATCCCAGATCAGCTTATCCCGAGGCGCGTTGAAGACCGCATGCAAGGCAACCGTCAATTCGACGACACCAAGGCCCGCTCCAAGGTGCCCACCCGTCTCTGACACAGCCGAAATGGTCTCAAGCCGCAATTCATGCGCCAGCCGCGAAAGCTGGGCATCTGAAAGCTGCTTGAGGTCTTCGGGTTTGTGGACCCGGTCCAGCAGAGGTGTGTCGGGTCTTGTGGTCATGGGGCCCTTTAGATCACTTGTCTCGCGAGATCATATAGCGCGCGACGTCCCTGAGAGTATCTGCCTCTGCACCAAAAGGATCAAGGGCAGCACAGCTTTGCTCGACCAGCTCATGGGCGCGGGCCTTGGCCGTGTCCATTCCGAGAAGGGAGACGAAGGTGGCTTTGCCGGCGTCTTGGTCTTTGCCGACAGCTTTGCCAACGATGGCCGCGTCGCCTTCGATATCGAGTACGTCATCCCATATTTGAAACGCGAGACCGATCCCTTTGGCGTAGGTTTCCCATGGCGAAGTGTCAGCTTCAGCCATGCGGGCCCCGGCTTGTGCCGACCAACCAAAGAGCGCGCCAGTTTTGCCTTCTTGCAAGGCGGTGATTTGGCTCAGATCGAATGGGGTATCAGATTTGTCTGCGGCCATGTCCAATGCCTGACCGAGCACCATGCCTTGCGCCCCAGCCGCGCGCGCGAGTTCGAGCGCGAGTGTTGCGCGGACTTCGGCTTTGGGAGAGACTGCTTCGTTTGCTGCCAGCTCAAATGCCAGCGCTTGCAGGGCGTCACCCGCCAGTACAGCGGTTTCGTAATCCCATTTGATATGCACGGTCGGCTGCCCGCGGCGCATATCGTCATTGTCCATGCAGGGCAGGTCGTCATGCACCAAAGAGTAGGCGTGCATGGCTTCGATGGCCGCCGCTGGCCAAACTGACTGATCGGGCGCGATTCCATGCAGGCGCGCGCTTTCCATGACGAGGAACGCGCGCAGGCGTTTGCCACCGTGGCTCGCATAGCGCATGGCTTGGACAACCGGCAGGTCGCCCATCGGCTCCATCACGGAATCCAGATGCAGCTGCACCTGCGCCGCACAGTCCATCAGACGGGATTTGAACATGTTTTTAGAGACCTTCGACCGGCTTCAGCCCATTTGGCTCGCCATTGGCGTCCAACGTGATGGCCGCGACTTTCTCTTCTGCTTCCTTCAGCTTGGCTTCGCAGCGCGCTTTCAATTCAGCACCGCGTTCATACAGCTTAATAGAATCCTCAAGCGCCACATCGCCGCGTTCCAATTGGTTCACGACCTGCTCTAGCTCGGCCATCGCCGCTTCAAAGCTCATCTCCGCAACGGGCGTCTCGCTCATGCGCTTTTCTCCATCAAAACTTGTACATGCGCAGCCACAGAGGCTGCCAAAGCCGTCAGATCATATCCGCCTTCCAGAGTCGAGACAACGCGGCCCTGACAATGGGTGTCTGCCAAATCGCAAATCTGGCGGGTGAGCCAAGCGAAATCCTCGGTCTGCCAGTTTAGGTTAGCCAATGGGTCTGCCATATGTGCATCAAAACCCGCCGAAATCAGGATCAATTGCGGCTGATAGCGGTCAATCGCCGGGAAGATTTCGGCCTCGTAGGTCTGTCGCATCTCTTGCCCTGTGGAATGGGGGGCGAGAGGGAAATTCCATATATTGTTGTGACCGCCGGTTTCGTTTTCAGAGCCAGATCCAGGCCAAAGGGGGCTTTGGTGGCTTGAGAAAAACTGCACCCGCGGCTCGTTCCAAAGCAGCGCTTGCGTGCCATTTCCATGATGGACATCAAAGTCGACGATTGTGACGCACTCTAGCCCGTGTCGTTCCATAGCGTGTTTGGCGGCAATGGCGACGTTGCCAAACAGGCAGAAACCCATCGGGGTGGATTGTTCCGCGTGATGGCCAGGAGGGCGCGTCGCGATAAAGGCGTTTTTGACATCACCACTCAAAACGGCATCAACGGCGGCAATATTTGCGCCGACCGCGCGGCGGGCCGCGATCAGGCTGCCCGGGGAGATATGGGTGTCGGCATCCAATGATCTCCATCCATTCGCGGGCGCTGCGGCGGTGATCGCATCCAGATGAGATTGTGGGTGGCACAACAGAATATCAGCATCAGTACATTCTGGCGCGTCACGTCGATCAAGTTGCGGAAAACCAGCAAGCGCACCATTGATGTGTTCTAGGCGCGCGACTTGTTCTGGGTGACCCGCTGGAGTCACATGGTTCAAACAATCTGCGTGAGTATAAAGCGCGGTGGTCATGGCTCTTATCGCCTTAGTCCGGTGCCAGCATGTATCCTGCGCCGCGTACGGTTTGCAGGTAACGCGGTTGTTTCGGGTCTGTCTCGATTTTGCGCCGCAAGCGCGTGATTTGCACGTCCACTGCGCGTTCCTGTGCCTGACCGCGATCGCGACCCAAATCTTCAACCAGTTTGGCGCGGCTGATCGGCTCGCCGGGTGTGGCTGAGAAGATCTTCATCAGCTGACTTTCGGTTGCGGTCAAACGCACCAGATCGTCCCCTTGCCACATCTCACCCCGTTCGATGTCATAGCGGATCGGTCCTAGGTTGAGGAACTTTGGCGTGGTATCCACATCGCCCGCATCCGGCACACGACGAAGAATCGCATTAATCCGCAAAAGAAGCTCTTTTGGTTCAAACGGCTTAGAAAGGTAGTCATCCGCGCCTGCTTCAAGTCCGGCAATCCGGTCCTCTGTCTCACCTTTTGCTGTCAGCAACATGATCGGAGTTGAGGAGGTTTCACGAATTGCCTTTGTAAGGCTGACACCGTCTTCGCCTGGCATCATGACGTCCAATACGATCATATCGAAATCCAGCCCCTCAAGAATACGCCGCGCATGCGCAGCGTCGCGCGCCGCAGACACGAGGAACCCATTTCGGATCAGGAACTTTTGCAACAATCCACGGATGCGCTCATCGTCATCGACGATCAACAGGTGTGGCTGCAGTTCCATCATGAGTTTGTCTCTCGTAAGGTCGTATACTTGCGCCGCATTTCCGCATCCATCATCGCTTCCAGAACTTTACGAAAACCTGCTACGGCTTCTGGTCCTGCGTCGCGATAGGTGGCGCGCATGCGTGTGCGCTGAGCGTCAGACAGGCGGGCTTCAAGCGCTGTGCCAGCTTCCGTAAGAAACAGGTTGCGCTCTCGCTTGTCTACCTTGCCGACGCGGCTTTCGACCAGCCCGTCTTCAATCAATGTGCGCAGCACGCGATTCAATGACTGCTTTGTCACCCCTAGGATCTCTAGAAGATTAGTCACGGTGGTGCCCGGCGCACGATTGATAAAATGGATGGCCCTGTGATGGGCACGCCCATAAGCCATCGTTGCAAGAATACGGTCAGGTTCGTTTGTCAGGCCTCGATACGCAAAATACATCGCCTCGATACCTTGACGGATTTGCTCATCCGTCAGAAACAAACGTTCATTGCCTGTTGGTTCACCCATGCTCGTTCACTCGTCCGCTGGTTTGAACTTTGGAAATCACAATATGTCAGCCTTGTTGACATTCCAAGAGCGAATTGGTACCGAATCGCAGTTTCTGCGTAATTTTATGTCCGTATCGGTCGTATTTTGCGCAACAATCGAAATTTTTGACATGAAGAAGGTTCATCATGGCGGGCTCTTACGACGATCGTGACGGCAAAATCTGGTTGGATGGTAAACTGGTTGAATGGCGTTCTGCCAAAGTCCACATCCTTACTCACGCATTGCATTACGCAAGCTCAGTCTTTGAAGGCGAGCGTGCCTATAACGGCAAGATCTTCAAAAGCGTGGAACATTCTGAACGCCTGTTGAAATCCGGTGATTTGCTGGACATGCCGATCCCTTACACTGTGGAAGAGATCGAAAAAGCAAAATACCAAGCGCTGGAAGCCAACGGTCTGAAAGACGCTTACGTCCGTGTGATCGCATGGCGCGGTGAAGGCGAAGACATGGGTGTCGCGTCAGCGCGCAACCCTGTTCGCATGGCCGTCGCGTGCTGGGAATGGGGCGCCTATTATGGCGATGCAAAATTCCAAGGTGCGAAGCTGGATGTTGCGAAATGGAAACGTCCAAGCCCAGAAACCATCCCGACAGCAGCAAAAGCGGCTGGTCTTTATATGATCTGCACGATGTCCAAGCATGCGGCGGAAGCGAAAGGCTGCTCTGACGCATTGTTTTACGACTATCGCGGCTATGTCGCTGAGGCGACCGGTGCAAACGTTTTCTTTGTGAAAGACGGTGAAGTCCACACGCCAATTCCTGATGCTATCTTGAACGGTATCACGCGCCAGACGGTTATCCAGATGCTGAAAGACAAAGGCATTACGGTGAATGAACGTCATATCATGCCAGAAGAACTGGCGAGCTTTGAGCAATGCTGGTTGACGGGTACCGCAGCCGAGATCACGCCGGTTGGTCAAATCGGTGAGCATACTTTCGAAGTGGGTGACATCACCCGTGATGTCGCGGAAAGCTACGAAGCGCTGGTGCGCGCTTAACTGCAAATTCGCATTCGAATAATAAAGGCCGGGGTTCTCCCGGCCTTTTGCTTTTCTGATTACCCTTGTGGCGTAACAGAAGGCCGAGCCTTCCCGCGCTTCAACCCCAGCTGACGCTCGCGCCAGATGATTGTGATACCCGCTGCGATGATAATCGCAGATCCCCAAATTGTGTTTGAAGTCGGGATCTCTGAGAAGACAAAGTAGCCAATCAGAACCGCAAAAATCATCGACGTGTAGTCAAAGGGGGCAAGAGTTGAGGCTTCGGAATACCGGTATCCGGTGGTGAGAAGGATCTGTGCTACGCCGCCAACAAGTCCTGCACCGATGAGGGACATGAACTCGGTCCGTGTGGGCATCACCCAGCCTAAGGGTATTGTCAGTAGCGCAAGTACCGTTGAGGTTAGAGAGAAGTAAAACACGATTGCCGCGGTTTGATCTGTTTGAACCAAGCGGCGGATGTGGATTTGTGCTAGCGAGCGAAACGCTGCAGAAGTGAGCGTAAAGATCGCACCGAGAAGCGCGAGCGACGCCGCACCCCCATCGCCAAAAACCGTGATGCGCGGATAAAGAATGATCGCGACGCCAATCAAGCCGACGACAACTGCCCCGATACGGAAAACACGAAAACGCTCTCCTAGTAGTATCGCCGCAAAGATCAGCGTGAAAAATGGACTGGCGAAGCCGATTGCAGTGACTTCGGGAAAGGGTAGAAGCCCTAGTCCCGCAAAGCCAAATGCCATCGCTGTAGTGCCGATTACACCGCGCCAAAAATGTCCCCAAGCATTGGTAACCCTCAGACCGGTTCGCAAGTCTCCACGCTGGGCAAGCCAGAGCAAGATAATTGGCATCGCGAAAAAAGCTCGGAAGAACACTGCTTGCCATGGCGGCACATTTTCAGATGCTGCCTTGATCAAAGACGCCATTATTGCGAATAAAAACAAGGCGCAAACCTTGAAAAGAATGCCTTTGGTTGGGTTCATAATCGGTCTCTTAAATCAACTGCAGATGTCAGATTTGGCAGCACAGCAGTGAATTCCACCTTGCACCTGTCGCTCTGATTGGCAGATTAAGTCAACCCTTTTGGAGCGATCAGATGTCTGAGATCAATCATCTCTTGTCCCGTTTACGTGCAGCGAGCATTGGCCGAGAAGCGGAAACTTTTGCCCATCTACAAGATGGAAGTGAAGTGTCATTTGGGGCGCTTTTTGAAGGTGCTGCGCGCACGGCGGCGGTTCTGCAAGCAAATGGCCTAAAGCCGGGTGGTCGCGTGGCGGTTCAGGTTGAGAAGACCATCGAGGCGATCCAAATCTATCTGGGAACGGTCATGGCTGGTGGGATTTTTCTACCGCTCAACACGGCATACACGGTGCCGGAGCTAGAGTATTTCCTAGGTGACGCGACACCGACCATTGTCGTCTGCGATCCGGATCGTTTTGAGAAAATAGGAAGGATCGCGGGAAGCGCGACCGTTCTGACGCTGGATTGCAATGGTCGAGGGAGTTTGACCGACCTCGTCCAAGAAAGCGCACCTGCTGCCCCCGTCGCGCGAAATGCCGATGACTTGGCTGCGATCCTGTACACGTCAGGGACGACGGGTCGTTCCAAAGGCGCGATGTTGAGTCATAAGAACCTTTCTTCCAATTCGGAAATGCTGTGTGACTTTTGGCGTTTCACCAAAGACGATGTCTTGATCCACGCCTTGCCGATCTTTCACACACATGGGTTATTTGTGGCGACCAATGTCGCGCTTCTCTCAGGTGCTTCTGTCGTGTTTCTTCCAAAATTTGATGCCGATGTAATCCTTGATGCGATGCCAATGGCGACGGCATTGATGGGTGTTCCCACGTTCTACACACGACTTCTCGCAGATCCGCGGTTGGACCGGCAACGCGCCAAAACCATGCGTCTGTTCATTTCAGGCTCTGCGCCGCTGTTGGTGGATACGCACCAGCAATGGGAAGCACGCACAGGTCACCGTATCCTTGAGCGTTATGGCATGACCGAAACCAATATGAGCACCTCAAACCCCTACGAAGGTGATCGTCGCGCTGGGACCGTCGGCTTCCCTCTGCCGGGTGTCGAAGCGAAGGTGATGCTGGATGGGACGGAAGTGCCAAAAGGTGAAGCGGGTGTGCTTTGGGTGCGTGGAGACAATGTTTTTCAAGGCTATTGGCAGATGCCCGAGAAGACCGCCGAAGAGCTTATGGACGATGGCTGGTTTATCACTGGCGACTTAGCGCGGATAGATAGCGATGGCTACGTGACCATCGTGGGGCGCGAGAAGGATCTGGTCATTACAGGTGGATTTAACGTCTATCCCAAAGAGATTGAAAGCCTGATTGATGAGGTCGACGGTGTGCTAGAAAGCGCGGTCATTGGTGTCCCGCATCCTGACTTCGGAGAGGCAGTGGTTGCAGTTGTTGTTGCACAAGACGCCGATTTGACCGGAGAGGCGGTCTCTAGCGCGATTGAAACCGATCTGGCGAAGTTCAAACAGCCAAAAGCGGTGCGCTTGGTGGATAAGCTTCCCCGAAATACGATGGGCAAAGTTCAAAAAAACCTAATGCGGCAGACCTTCAACGATCTGTTCAGCTAGAGTTCAAGTGAGCAAATCAGACCAGTGTTTCGGCAGGTCTGTGTCCATTTCCTTGGCCAATTGCTTGAGATAAGCAAGCATCAAATGGGCGCGCTTCTGGGCGATCTTTTTGCCTTTGGCGGTCGCCATTTCATGGGGAAGTTGCAAGAGCTTGAGGTGCCAATGGTCAATTGACCAAAGCTGGTCGTCTAGCGGGCGATCTGCGGCAAAAGGGTCACGAGGGTCTGCTAAAGGGCGATCCATTTGACCGGCCACCATGAAGGTCCGAGCGATTCCCACCGCGCCAAGCGCATCAAGGCGATCTGCATCGCGAAGGATGAAGGCCTCAGCCGAATTCGGTTCAATACCCGCCGAATAGCTGTGTGCACGAATGGCGTGTTGAGCTGCTTTGATTTCGCCGGAAGAGTAACCGATACCTTCCAAAATCGGTTTGGCTTTGTCCGCCGACAAAGAAGAGGCCTTTTTCCGGTCTGGATGGTCCTTCGGCAGATTCACCAAGTCATGCAGGTAAGCGGCACCGAGCAGAACCTTTAGGTCCACTCCGCCTTCATCCAGCGCGATACGATGTGCGTTTGCCCAAACCCGATCTAGATGCAGCACATCATGGGCTGGGTCTTGTGCCATTTCCGTGCGAATTACGGCCCGCAATTGGGCGCGGAGTTCCTCCATCAGCCGATTGTGCCCTGGTTCTCGCCGATTTGGCCGCGATGAAGCAGGATGTGGTCAAGAATGACACATGCCATCATCGCTTCAGCGACTGGCACGGCACGAATGCCGACACAGGGATCGTGACGCCCTTTGGTGATCACTTCCGTTGGCGACCCGTCAATGCGGATGGATTTGCGTGGCGTCAGAATCGACGAGGTCGGTTTCACCGCAAACCGAACAACCACATCCTGGCCGGTGGAAATCCCACCCAAAATACCGCCAGCGTGGTTCGAGCTATATTCAGGACCGTTCGGACCCATGAAAATCTCGTCTGCGTTTTCTGAGCCCTTTAGCTTTGCCGCTTCCATGCCTTCGCCAATTTCCACGCCTTTGACAGCGTTGATAGACATCATCGCCGCTGCAAGGTCGGTGTCGAGTTTGCCGTATACGGGTGCGCCGATGCCCGCGGGTACTCCGCGCGCGACGACTTCGATCATCGCCCCCACCGAGTTGTGGTCTTTACGAAGGGCTTGCAGGTATTTTTCCCATTCCGCCGCTTTTTCTGGGCCGTTTGGAATCCAGAAGTCATTGGTTTCAATCGCATCCCAATCAAAAGCATCGCGATCAATTGTCATCTCACCCATGCGGGTCATGTAGCCTTGGATCTCAATCCCCGGCGCCAGAGCCTTGAGCGCTTCACGTGCTAGACCACCGGCAGCAACCCGTGCTGCTGTTTCGCGGGCAGAGCTGCGCCCGCCACCGCGATAATCGCGGTTGCCGTATTTCAGGTGATAGGTGATGTCCGCATGACCTGGGCGGAATGTCTGAGAGATTTCGCCATAATCGCGGCTGCGCTGATCGGTATTTTCGATCATCAGTTGAATCGGCGTGCCGGTGGTTTTGCCGTCAAATACTCCTGACAAGATTTTAACCGCGTCTGGCTCATTTCGCTGAGTGGTATTCTTGTTCTGACCCGGCCGACGTTTATCCAGCCAGACTTGGAGCATTTCTGGCTCCACCGGTACATTTGGTGGGCATCCATCAACGGTTGCACCCAAAGCGGGCCCGTGGCTTTCGCCCCAGGTTGTCACACGGAAAAGATGGCCAAATGAATTCACGGACATGGGTGGTCTCCTATTTCAGAGACCCGTTTAGCGACAAAGCGAGAGAGGGGGAAGTCTTTCACAAAAAAGGGCCGCTTTGGAGGTGAAAAAGCGGCCCTTGGTTCGAGCGGTCTATCAGTTATTGGACTGGTTTGATCCAATTTACCGAAGCCACAGCAGGTACGGGTAAGTCAGCCTGGTCATTTACTGCATGAACAAGCGTCGCCGGTTGTGGTCGCTCAACAGAGTATCCCATCAGCATTTCCATGGTTTCATACCGCTGGTTTGCCGTATGGGCGTAACCAGCGCTCACCCATGTGAGCGAGAGGGTTGCTGAAATGGCGAAGATCACCATGAGGGCACTGAGAGTTTGTGTCATGACAATTCCTTTCTGCAGAAGTGTCCTTCACTGCCCATTACATGGGTTTCGTGGCCGCCACTTTCTAGGCTAGGGACGTTGAAATCGGGTCACGATTTCGAGAAACGGGGTGAGCGTTTTTGTGACCCTTGATGCATGTTTGGTGCGCGCAATGGGTCTGAAAAACAGCTTTGAACTTGTTTTGGGAATGGTCTACCCAGAACGAATAAGGTGCTTTGATGGCCCCGTGGCTCAACTGGATAGAGCAGCCCCCTCCTAAGGGGCAGGTTGCAGGTTCGAATCCTGCCGGGGTCGCCAAAAACACCTGAAAAATATGGCTTATTTACAGGACGTTGTGCGGAAGCGTGCAGAAAGTCCCGTCATCTTTCGTGGCGAAATCGGCTGAAACGGCCGATTTTTCGTACAAAACCTGTACAAAATTCGCACGTTTGTGCGTATTTCGAGGGTCAATCATGAGCCGCCATAGCTTTGATCCCGAAATCGCGAGACGTGTTGGCCTGAACGCGGCGGTGATCTTCCAGAACATCACCTTCTGGATCGAGAAGAACCAAGCCAACCGCCGCAACTTGCGAGACGGGCGTTGTTGGACCTACAACTCGATCTCGGCCTTTGGCGAGTTGTTCCCCTATCTGAGCGAGAAGCAGATCCGAACAGCGCTCGAAAAGCTGGTCAGCGCAGAGCTGATCATAAAAGGCAATTTCAGCGATGATCGCTATGACCGGACCTGTTGGTATGCCCTGGGCAACTCCATTTGCCCAAATGGGCAAATCGATCCGACCGAAAGGGAAAATGATGCATTTGCCCCTGAGGGCAAGCCATCTGCCCCAGAGGGCAAATCCTATAAGAACAGATATAAACCATATCAAAAACCAAATCCTTCGCATGCGAATCCGGCGGTGGAGGATGAAGTTTCTGAAAAGATTTTGTCAGCCTATCCCGAGGATCGCGTTCGCGGGAAAGCGGTTTGCCTCTCGCAAATCCGCCAAGCGCTGACCGACGGCGTGGACGCCAAAGACCTTGGGGAAGCCGTGCGTGCTTACGCCACCGAGAGCGAAGGTTTCACCCGCTCCAAGGTGTGTTTCTCCGACAATTGGTTCACGTCTGGCCGTTGGTTGAAATACCTTCACGACGTTGAGGTGGCACGAGAAGCGGGCAAAGCCAAAGAGGCCGAATTGCTGAAAGGTTTGGCCGACTGGGTCACAGACAAACATCCACTGTGCCGCCACATCACACCCGGCCAAGTGACTGCCTTGCTGGCTGCAAACCTGGTCTGCCCTGCTGAAATCGAGGCGGCGGGGCTCAGAGCATGAGTGCAACTGATCCCTACAATGAGCAGAGAGCAAGGTTACCCACCGATTACATCGGCGGGACTTGTGAGGGGCGGCAAGCCTCCCCTTCAAACCCCAACCAAACGCGCGCAAGCGGCGTCAAAGAGGGCCTTTCCGAGAGCGTGATCTTTCGATGCACACCGTCGGAAAAGGCAGCGCTTGTGGCCAAGGCGCACGCCGCTGGCCTACCCAATGCCACGTTGATGCGCGAGGCCTTGGGGCTGACCGAGGCACGTCGGCGCAAGCCCGTCCCCCGAGTTGACCCGAAACTGACCTTTGCGATTGCCCGCGTCGGCGGCAACCTCAATCAGCTCTCCCGCTGGATCAACGGCGCAGTCAAATCTGGCCGCGAGAGCCAGATCGAGGCGTTCAAGGTCACGGCTCAACTGGTGGTCATCGAACGGCAGATGGCGCTGATCGTGGCGGCGCATACAGGCGAGAACTGCGAATGATCATCTCGTTCTTCTCCACCGGCACAGGTGGCGGTGCAGCTCCCGTGGATTACCTGACAGCTCGCGAAGTTCTGGCCTATGATGAGAACCGCAACCTCATCCGCGACGACACCGGCCAGCCGCAAACCAAGATCCGCGACCCGCTGCCCGAGGTACTGCACGGCACTCCCGATCAGACCCGCGACCTGATCGATGCGAGCCCCAACAAATGGAGCTTCACGGCAGGTGTGATCAGCTTTGCCGACAGCGACGATCCCAGTCCCGCCGTCCAGCAAGAGGCCATTGAGCTATTTGAGGCTCTGGCCTTTGCTGGGCTGGACAGGGATCAATACGATTGTCTCTGGGTGCGCCACTCGCATGAAGGTAACGTCGAGCTGCACTTCTGCACGCCACGCCTTGAGCTGAGCACCGGCAAGGCGCTGAACATCGCTCCGCCAGGCCATGAGAACGCCTTTTCCAGCCTGCGCGATTTGATGAACAAGACCCACGGTTGGGCAGACCCTTTGGAGCCAGATCGCGCCCGCGAAGTGAGGGCGATTATTGAAGCGCCGAAACGCGCGCAAGGTCGCGAAGCGCTCCATGACTGGATCCTCGATCAGATCAGTGTCGGAACTATCACCGACCGCGCCAGCATGATCGATGCTTTGGCTGATGTGGGCTTCGAGATCCCCCGTGCCAGCAAGAACTACATCACCGCCCAAGACCCCGACACCGGCGAGCGCTGGCGTTTGAAAGGAGAGATTTTCCATGACGACTGGCAAGCCGAACCGCCTCGCCGAGAAATTGAACGCGGACCTGGAGACGATCCGGAGCGACCACGCCGCCTTGATGGCATCTCAGCTGGAGAGCTTCAGGAGCGATTTCAGCGGCATTGCGACCAGCGCGCTGCATACAATCGAGACCGATATCAGGTTCTTTCTGAGCGACAGCAGGAGCGAGTTGGAGAGGCGGAGCGAGACGATCAGGCGCTGGTTAACGATCTCGCCTTGGGTGATCGTGGGGATGGTCTCAGCCTGGATCGCAACGGTTCTGATGTCGAGTTGGTTCTGGACCGGTTTGATCACGCGCTCGGAGATGACGAGGCTTGGCCTGACACGGATCGAACAGGCTGGGCAGACATGGGTGACGCTGGACCCGAACCGGACCGAACTGAAGACCTGCACGATGGCGCAAACGTCAATCATCTGTATCGAGATCAAGGAACCCTAGATGACACATACCCTGACAGCATTGGAACGCGAATTGCTCGCATCCGTCGAACGGTTGGTGACAGCTTGCGAGAGCTCAGCCAAGGAATTGCACGCTTTGGAGAAGCGCTCGACCAGCAGGATCGAAAGCAAGGTGAATGGCTTGGCGCATTGCGTGGCGCTATTGATGAAATCACATCTCACGTCCGTCACCACATTGGCCGACTTGCTGCGCGAGGAGCAGAATTACGCGACGCTGCAGGCGGGGTTAGAGACCAGCTGGAAACTAGCGAAAGACGCCGAGAAGCGGCTGAACGAGAACTAGATTCACGGGCTAGCCACCGCTGCGCGGGGCACTCGCTTTGATGAACTTCCAAACCGCAAGAAAGCACCACATGCAATTCGACCACACCCAATTCACCCTCGGCTTCCGGCAAGCGCTAGAATACGGTATCGACTATCGCGACTATGAAAAAGTCGAGCGCTTGCCCGAAGGTATCCCTCTAATGGCCATCGCTGGCGTTTGGGGCAACCACAGCGACATTCGCTGTCTGTTCATTGATCAGGATGGTCAAACCTATCGCCGCCACATTACAGGCCGTGTCGGCCAGTACGTGATCCGTGAGCTAGATTTGAACGCAAAGGAGTTGCAGGTCGGACAGGTGCTTGTCGTGCTTAAAGACTGTCGTTCTGCTTGAGTTCAGGAATCCCACACCCACGCAAGAAATGAAAGGTTTGATCATAAAAAGCCGGTGGCCGAGTTGGATCCTTAGGGTCGCCATTTGGGACGAAAATGATCATGCCTTGACGGGCTCTTGTCAGAAGAACCCGGTAAGCATTGAGCAGATACACCTGCCGTGTTGAAGTCTTCACAGACTGCCACTTGCTTCCTTTGAATGCATTGAACTGCCAGGAGCCATCCACCATTCTGAGATCTGCATCCCAGCACATGCCTGCCCAATCCAGCTCGAGGCCTTGGATGTCAAATTCTGTTGCGACATCTTCCAGATAGTAAGAGGACCTCACGTCTTGGCTGTCGTTCAGAAACCAGCTTTTGGGATCAATCGCGGATTTGATATGTATGCCTTCGGGGCGCAAACGATGGGCGCCTGAAGATGCCACCAGGCCTGTCCGCTCACTTCCACGCGCCCTGCTGTTCAACCAATTCTTGGCAGAGACGAGGTCACGCGTAAGAAGTATCGGGTATCTGTCGCCCAAGCTAGCCAGAGCCTCAGAGGCCGACGATACATCGCCATCCAATACAGATGACACAAAAGAAGAGAGTCTTTCAGCGCGAAAGGATCTCATTGAAACAGATAGATGTAGATCTTCGTGCTTTGTGATCTTGGGCGAGTGCAGTAGCTCTACGGCGTCCTGAGAAACCGTATAGTGCGGATCTTCCAGAAGAGTTGACGCATGCACTTCCCAATCTGAGAAGCGGTTCTCGACCGCTCTCAACCATTCTCCAAGGCCTGCTTCGCCAGTATTGATCTCCTGGCCACCACCGATAAGGCAAACGATCGTGCACCATTCGGAGTGGCGATCCATGACTCCAATCAAGAATTCTGGCTCAGATTGATCGAAGTCGGCCAGCCCCCGCTTTGCTTGCATGAATTTGGAGGTTTGATCTGTTGTCCATGCGCGTTGGGCTTCATCAAAAACGACCACATGCTCAAAAGGCTCATTCGGATCGCTCAGATAGTGGTCTCTGAAGTGGTGAATATTCTGAACAAAGAGGCTTACTTCCCGCTCAGCATCCTTCTTTGAGATTTTTTCACCGCTAAACTTTCCTTGCTCCACCTTGTCCCGAGCCAAAGCTTCTCGCAAAACGGTGACCAAGGGACCGTTGCCAGATAGGAAAACTGCGTTTTCGTTCTCATGCCTTTCAGCACGACTTGCCGCAATGTTTAGCCCTGCGAGCGTTTTGCCGGCGCCCGGTACACCAGTTACGAAGCAAATTGATTTCTTGTGTTCTCGTTTGGAAGTTTCGATGATTTCCGCGATGCGGTCAGAGGTCGCCTTCAGGTTCTTAGCGCTCGCATCTGAACGGGAAATTTCGGTGACATCGTGCGATTTGTAGAGAGCCTGTGCGGCCTCGATTATGGTCGGTGTCGGTTTGTATCCGGATGCCTCCCAATCGGGTGAGGAAACAGGTTGTTCACGTGGTATCCCTGCAGCTTGAGCAAGAAGGTCGTCGAGGCCAGACCGTCCTATGCAGATCGGAGTTGCTACCCCATCCGCCCCGAGCTCCAGCACGAAATCTACCTTAGCAGCGTTCGTGGCAATCAACACAGGAACAATTGTGGCGGAGTGGCTTCCTTCGTGAAAGTTTTTGAGATCTAGCGCGTAGTCGTAAACTTGTTCGATGGCATGTCGATCGAAGGCCAACGAACCGACTTTGAATTCAATGACAAAGACGATCCCTTCTGTAACGAGAATGCAATCGGCGCGCTTGCCCATGCGAGGTATGTTGAACTCAAAAAAGAGCGTCCCTGAAAAAATAGATGCCAGTGAAAGTTGAAGGTATCGAATTTGGTCTATCCATGCATTGCGCTGCAAATGTTCCAATTCATGCCGGTGATGGGTTGTGAGTTTTCCCAAAATGGAAGATCCGTCTTCAACGCAGAAGTCGCCTACTGGTGCTTGATAATACGCTTTGCTCAATTTCTCTTAACCTTGTCGAAACCCTGTTGGTGACCTTGGGCCTCCTGTCACTGAAGGTCCACCCAAGTTACAGGCAAACGCCACCGTTGGAGTGCTGAGTGGGGGCGGGAAGCATGCGTAATTGGGCTGACCCTGTTCTGAGGTCGAGCTCCCGATAGGATCACAGCAATGCTGTGAGAAAGGGAGACAGAGAATGAAATACTTCGTTGGATTAGATGTTTCACTTCGATCATGTGCGCTTTGCGTCGTTGATGGTCGTGGCAAAGTTTGCTTGGAGCGAGAGTTGCCATGCGAAGTTAGTGATATTGCAGGTTGCTTGGAGGCATTCCCCCATCCAATCGAGCGGATCGGCTTTGAAGCGGGCGCGCTTAGTCAGCACCTTTACTTTGGCTTGCAAGCGAAAGGCTTCGACATAGTCTGCATGGAAGCGCGGCAGGTCAGCGCGGCTTTGTCTGCGATGCGGAACAAAACCGATAGGACCGATGCGAAGGGCATAGCTCAGATTCTACGGACCGGCTGGTTCAGCCCGGTTCATATGAAGAGCCGCGAAGCCCATGGACTACGAGCGCTTCTGAGCACACGCAAGGCATTGCTTAAGAAGACGATGGATCTGGCCAATGAAGTACGAGGTCTATTGAAGATCTTTGGGGTTCGGCTGCCCAGAACAGTGAAACACGGCTCTTTCGATGGCCTCGTGCGGCCCATGATCGAGATGGATGACGTTCTCGCGCACGCAATCATCCCTCTGCTTGATGCCCGGGTTGTCCTCTTCCAGAACTATCTTGAACTTGATCGACGCGTTAAGCGAGCTGCCTCTCAGGACGAAGTCTGTATGCGCATGATGACTGTTCCTGGTGTGGGTCCGATAGCGGCCCTTACATTCAAGGCGGCTGTGGATGACCCAAAACGATTTAAGCGATCCCGGACTGTGGCCGCACACTTCGGACTCACACCGCGACGATATCAGTCAGGCGAACACGACAACCCGGGCCGCATATCGAAAGCTGGAGATCGAGACGTTCGGGCAACTCTTTATGCTGCGGCCAATGCTTTGTTGATGCGAACGATGGCGGGGTCACAGATCAAGACTTGGGGCATGCGGTTGATGCGGACTAAAGGGCGTCGCAGAGCGGTTGTCGCGGTCGCTCGCAAACTTGCCGTTCTTTTGCATCGTATGTGGACCGACGGAACAGAATTCCGTCAGGAAAAAGTTGGAGGCACAGCATGAACAATTAGCCTACCACCTAACCTGACGGGATCGTCCAATCCGGACGAGGTTCGTGGATGAAGCCGAAAATGTCTGCTGCGCAACTTGAAGCGCGCCGGAAAGCGGGGCTCTCCACTTCCAATCCGACACATGCATGCAGCGGCGCCCTTCGAGCGCCAAACCAGACTGCGAAGAGAAGCGTGACCCGGATAGACGATACCCAAACACTCAGAAAAAGGAATATGAGCTTGACCCAGACACCCAATTAGAGAAGCGGACATTCGCTGCACGAGTTCAGCACTGAATCTTTTTACGGTTCGCGGACGTTAACAAAGTGACACGGAAGCTATCGCGCTCACATAGCTGCCAATGTATGCTCCAAGCCGTTGCGAATGTGCTCTTCAAGAAGCTGCTTGGCTTTGCTCGCGTCCCTTGCAAGCGCTGCATCGAACATGGCCTTGTGTTCTTGGACTGCAACGTCTCCGCGATAGGTTAGCACAAGCATCTGATACCGCAGGTACTTGTCATAAAGCGTAGAGTGCAATGACAAGAGGTTTTTGGAGTTGCAGGCCTCGATCATTGCCAGGTGGAACTCCCAATCATAGCGTTTCCACAACTCTTTCTCAGATTCATCGCCGGACAGAAGTCGCTGTTCCATCAAGTGCAGCTTATGATGGGCCGCAACCAGATTGCCTTCCCAATCCGTGTCGCCGTTCTCGATCGATTGTTCCAATGCGTGACATTCCAATAGGACACGCAGTTCCGTAATCTCGATAAGGTCTTCACGGGAAACAGGTGTAACGAAGAAGCCCCGCTGTTCTGGCGCTTCAACGAATCCCTCACTGGCCAGCCGGTTCAGAGTTTCGCGCAAGGTGGATGAACTTGTGGAATAGCGTTGTTTCAGCCCTTCAAGCTTCAGTTTTGCGCCCGGTTTCAAATCTCCAAAGATGATGTCGTGCTTGATACGCTGATAGGTGCTTGATCCGACAGTAGCGAATTGCTTGTTCATCATTTTGTCCGGTTTTTTCTGATTTACCATGTAAATATCACCTCCAAGACAGTCTCACAATATCACAATAAATCTGGTAAATCTAAAAATATCAGAAATTCTTGTAAATCCCATTGATACCCCCTAGGGTGAACCGAAATGGGGGAGAGCGATTCCGACCCCTTGTCGAATAGCGTGCATTCAAAGGCACGAACCGGGAGTTTCGGAGTGTCTCAGACAGTTCAGGTAGCGATTGCAGGGGTTGGGCTTGTTGGCCGACGCCACGCAGATGCCATCAACCAATTAAAAAACGTGAACCTCTCTGGGGTCGTGGACCCAAGCGAGGCAGGACGCGCGTTCGCCGAAGAGCGGGATGTGCCTTGCTTTGAGACTTTGGAAGACCTTTTTGCTGCTCAATCCCCCGACGGGGTTGTGCTGGCAACCCCTACGCTTTTGCATGTAGAGCAGGGTTTGGAGTGCGTCAGACGGGGTTGCCCTGTTCTTGTTGAAAAGCCACTAGCGACTTCTGCGAGTGAAGCGCAGACATTGGTGGAGGAAGCAGAGCAAGCCGGTGTTCCGGTATTGGTGGGGCACCACCGCCGCCACAACCCACTGATCCGTAAGGCGCATGACATTGTTTCGTCTGGCGGCATAGGGGAAGTGCGCGCCGTTCATGTGAATTGTTGGTTTTACAAACCGGACCACTATTTCGACGAAGCACCGTGGCGCAAAAAGACAGGGGCCGGACCCATCTCGGTGAATCTGGCTCATGATGTGGATCTGATCCGCCACTTGTGCGGTGAGGTCGAAAGCGTTCAAGCACAATCCGCCCCGTCGAAACGTGGATTCGAGAATGAAGATGTTGCAGCCGCAGTTCTGCGATTTCGGGGCGGGGCCATTGGCACGATCACCGTATCTGACAGCATTGTTTCGCCGTGGAGCTGGGAGCTGACGTCAAACGAATATCCGATTTACCCACCAACACCTGAAAGTTGCTATTTACTTGGTGGATCGCACGGGTCGCTGTCGGTGCCTGACCTTCGCCTTTGGACGCATCAGAATGGTGCTCGAGATTGGTGGTCTCCGATCGCCGCGACCACTGTTGTCAGGGGAGGGTCGGACCCACTGGTCAATCAGATGCGTCATTTCGCAGAGGTTATTACCCATACGGCGTCACCCTTGGTGTCCGGTCGGGAAGGTCTACGCACCTTAAAGGTGCTGGAGGCGATACAAGAAGCCTGCAAATCCAGAGAAACGGTTAAGGTTTTATCCAGGCAAACTGTTGAAACTAAAGAGGAAGTAACGGTTACGGGTTAAAATATCTGATATTTTGCAAAAAATATTGCAAATAAACTAAAATCAGGCAATCTTACCGTCGAGCTTATGAACATGGAAACTTTGGGAGGAAACTCATGATCACGAAACTCACCCGCCGGACAGCGATGTCCGCCCTAATGGCCGCCGGCATGGTAGTCAGCGCAGGGGCTGGCCTGGCAGCAGACAAAATCCAACTACGCATGGCGACGTCGGGCTCTGAAACAGACCAACGTTCGGTCGCCATGGCCGAAGTGTTTGCGCCAATGGTTGCAGACTTCGTTGACTATCAGCCCAGCTATAACGGAACAATCTTCGCGCAGGGCACCGAGCTTGACGCGATCTCTCGAGGCAACCTTGAAATGTCGATCACCTCGGCACAGGAACTGGCGCAGTTCTTCCCCGAGTTCTCGATCTTCACTGCGGGCTATGTCCATCAGGACGCCGCGCATCAGGTTGCTGTCTTCAACGATCCGCTGATGGATCCGTTCAAGAAAACTGCCGAAGACGATCTGGGCGTAAAGCTTCTATCGGTCATGTATCTGGGTCGCCGCCAGGTGAACCTGCGTCAGTCTCCGGACGAGTTGATGGTCAAGACGCCTGCAGATCTTGCTGGTGTGAACCTGCGGATGCCAGGCACCGACGCGTGGCAGTTCCTGGGTAAGGCCCTTGGTGCAGCTCCGACACCTATGGCTTTCTCGGAAGTTTACACCGCGCTGTCGACCGGTGCGGTTGACGGTCAGGACAACCCTCTGCCGACCGTTGTGGACGCGAAGTTCTACGAGGTGACCAAGCAGATCATCCTGACGTCGCACCTTGTTGACCTGAACTACATCGCGATTTCCAAAGCGGTCTGGGATGACATGAGCGCTGACCAGCAAGCCAAAGTTCAAGCTGCGGCCGATGCCGCTGCCGAAAGCGGTCGTCAGAAGCAGCTTCAGAAAGAGGCCGACCTTGTTGCCTTCCTCGAAGAGCAAGGAATGACCATTTACGAGCCCGATCTGGCAGCATTCCGCAATCAGGTACAGTCGATGTATCTTGAAAGCGAATTTGCTGAATCTTGGCCCGAAGGTGTGTTGGAACAGGTCAACGCCCTGGGCAACTGATCTGACCTGAACAAGGGGGAGGACGACTATGGAGAAAGCCTTTAGATGGTTCTCCCGACTTGCTGAAATGATTGCCGGCGGCTTGCTGGCGGCAATCTTTGTTATCTTTCTGCTACAGATCGCGCTTCGATACCTTTTCACGCCCGCCGGATGGACGCTGGAACTGATCGGTATCCTATGGGTCTGGGTGATTTTCTTTGCCTGCGCATTCGTCGTGCGAGAGCAGGATCAGGTCAAATTCGACATCGTATATCTGTCGGTTAGCAAACGAACCCGGAAGGTCTTTGCGATGATTTCGGCGGCGGCCTTGGTGGTTGGCATGCTTTATACGCTGCTGCCCACATGGGATTACATCGACTGGATGAAAATCCGGAAGACAGCGACGGTGCGGAACCCGTTCACCGGGGCGAAGATTCCGCTGCGCGATGTCTTTTCGATCTACGCGGTCTTCATCGTCGCGGTCGCCGCGCGCTACGCGTGGATGTTCGTCGACATCTGGCGCAATGCCCCCCCGAAAACCGAACTCGAATTGGCGGTCGAAGCCATTCATGAGGCTGAAGAAGAGAATTTCGAAGAGGAAACCGACAAATGAGCTTTGAGCTGATTTCCCTTCTTGTCACCCTGTTCTTCCTAGCGGGGATTGGTACGCCGATCGGGTATTCGATCCTATTGGCCTCGGTCGTCTATCTGGGCGTCGCAGGTTTGGACATCGCCCTGGCAGGTGAAAAGATCCTGCAGGGTTTCTATCGCAGCACCATCCTATTGGCCGTTCCGCTGTTCATTGTGGCCGCCAACATTATGAATGCGGGGTCGATCACTGACCGTTTGCTGAACTTCTGTGTTGCGGCTGTTGGTCGCTTCAAAGGCGGTTTGGGGCATGTGAATGTTGTGGCCTCGCTGATCTTCTCGGGCATGTCGGGGTCGGCTGTGGCTGATGCGGCTGGCATCGGCAAGATCATCATCGAGATGATGACCAAAGGCGACCGCTATCCGCGCGGCTATGCGGCGGCGATCACGGCGGCAACAGCCACCATTGGCCCGATCATCCCACCGTCCATTCCAATGGTCTTGTATGCGCTGGTTTCCAAAGCGTCGATCGGTTCGCTGTTCCTTGCAGGTATTCTGCCGGGCCTGATCATGGGCGCCGTCCTGATGGTCATGAACGGATACCTAGCGCGCAAACGCAACTTTGCGCTTGAAGAACCGGTTCCGCTGCGCGAACTGCCCAAGAAGACCGCTAATGCATTCCCCGCACTTTTGATGCCTGTGATCCTGCTTTATGGCATCTATGGCGGAGTCACCACGCCGACAGAGGCTGCAGCGGTCGCCGCTTTCTATGCGCTGATGCTAGCGTTCATGTTCTATCGGGCCATCTCTCTCGGGAAGCTCTATCAAGTCTTCGTTGACAGCGCCCGGTCTTCGGCCTCGGTCGGGATCGTGATCGGCGGTGCCTTCATTCTGAACTTCATCGTGATTCAGGAGCAGATTCCACAGGCCATTTCGGCGATGCTGGGCGGGGCGGAAATTCACCCGATCATGTTCCTGATCCTCGTCAACATCCTGATCCTTGTGTTGGGATGTGTGTTGGATGCCACCACAATTATTCTGGTGATCGTGCCGCTGTTCATCCCGACTTGCGAGGCGCTTGGGATTGATCTTGTCCACTTTGGGGTTCTGGTTGTCGTGAACTCGATGATCGGTCTGATCACCCCGCCTTACGGTATCCTGTTGTTCGTCATCAACGCAGTAACAGACATCCCATTGCGAGAGATCATCTCCGAAATTTGGGGTTTCCTTGCGGTTCTTATCATCGCGTTGGTCGCAATGATGCTGCTGCCTGACATGATCCTCTGGCTACCGCGACTGTTGGGTTACCAAGGCTAGGACCCATGTCACTTTCAATTTCGACCACGTCTATCCCCGGTGATTTGCGAGAGAAACTTGCGGCTATTGCCGAGGCGGGTTTCGATGGAATTGAGCTGCACGAGCCGGATTTCACCGGATACCACGGCAGCGCGGCAGAACTTGCCGACCGGGTGACTGACCTCGGCCTGCGGATCAACTTGTTGAAGCCTTTCAATGATCTTGAAGGGTGGACAGGCAAAGACAGAGTTCGGGCATTCGATCGGTTGGAACGCAAGTTTGACCTGATGCAAGTGCTTGGCACAGATCTGATGCTAGTGGGCGCATCCAGTTTGGAGGCCGATCGCGAAACTACTCTGGCGGATCTGACCGAGGCTGCTGAACGGGCGGCCAAGCATGGGGTTCGGTTGGGCTATCTGGCATTGCCTTGGGCCGGGGATGTCCAGACTGACGAAGTCGCGCTTAAACTGGTCGAGGAGATCAACAGTCCAAGCCTTGGACTTGCCTTGAACAGCTATTTCTCACTGGCAGATGGAACCAAACCGGCTCAACTACGCCACATCCCCGGGGATCGTGTGTTCCACGTTCAGCTGTCTGATGCACCGCGAACGCAGGGCAACATACGTGGGTTGAAACGCCATTTCGGGCTGCTGCCTGGGCAGGGTGCCCTGAACTTGGCAGGTTTCGTCAAGGTGCTGGCCAGAAGCGGTTATGCTGGCTCTTGGTCAGTCGCCCGCGTGAACGAGCACAGCCCCAGACCGGGTGGCCGCACCTTGGCGCAGGATGGATTTCGCGCGCTGGTCAATTTGCTGGATGACGTGTCACGCAGCGATCCGGACCTGACCTTCGATATCCCAACCCTGCCGTCGCGCGTTTATACCTCTGGGTTTGAGTTCATTGAATTCACGGCTGACGAGACCAGCGGCAAGGTGCTGACGGACCTGCTTTCCGCCCTGTGCTTCCGGATGGAGCGGCAACATGTTTCCAAACCCGTCCAGCTTTGGCGGCAGGGTGCGATCAATATCGTCGTGAATATCTCGAAAGAGGGGTTCGCACATTCCGCATTTCTTAGCCACGGACCGTCCGTCTGCGATATGGGCCTGCGCGTAAAAGATGCAGAACAGACAGTGGAACGCGCGACTCTCCTTGGAACACCGCGCTTCTCTCAGCCAGTTGGGTCGGGTGAACTGGATATTCCCGCCATTCGCGGAGTGGGGGGGAATGTCGTCCACTTTATCGATGAAAAGTCCGATCTGCATCGCGTCTGGGATATCGAGTTTGAACCCGTCGCCAAGACCAGCGCAACCCAACCCGCCGGCCTGCGCCGCATCGACCACGTCGCACAAACCATGCGCTATGAAGAAATGCAAAGCTGGCTGCTTTATTACATCTCGACCTTCGAGATGGCCAAGACCCCGATCGTGGATGTCGCCGACCCATCAGGGGTTGTTCATAGCCAAGCGATTGAAAGCCCCGAAGGCGAGGTGCGCCTGAACCTGAACGGGGCCGAGGGGCGTCGAACCTTTGCCGCGTCCTTCCTTGAGGATCGGTTCGGGGCAGGCGTTCAGCACATTGCGATGCTGAGCGATGACATTTTCGAAACGTCTGAGCTGCTGGCACAAAATGGGTTCCCGCGTCTGGAAATCTCGCCCAACTACTATGACGATCTACAGGCGCAATTCGGTTTGGACGACGAAACGACAGGCCGGTTGCGGGACGACAATATCCTTTACGACCGACATGGGACGTCCGAATACTTCCAGATTTACAGCCAGCCTATCTTCAACGGTTTCTTTTTTGAGATCGTTGAACGGCGTGGCGGCTACGCGGGCTATGGCGCGCGGAATGCCTCGGCCCGGCTTGCAGCGCAGATGAAACACCAACGACCAGCCGGGATGCCGCGGATATGAAAGCTGCTTTGATCGGATATGGCATCGCCAAATCCCTGACCCCAGAAATGCATCTGGCAGAGGCCCAGGCGCAGGGTTTCGTCTACGACTACCAGCGCTTTGATACCGCCACGGCCGAGTTCAACAGCATGACCCTTCCACAGATACTGGACAAGGCGCAGTCAGGGGGTCTTGCAGGTGTCAATGTAACCTATCCGTTCAAGCGGGCGGCGACAGAGCAAATGGATGAACTGTCAGACACGGCGCGCCTACTTGGGGCGGTAAATACCGTGTTGTTCAAGGACGGGCAGCGTATTGGCCATAACACCGATTATGTGGGCTTCCGGTCTGCGCTGCGCGGGGCCCCGGCGATGACGTTGATCCAAAATGTGTCACTGGTGGGCGCTGGCGGTGCTGGGGGTGCGGTTGCACTGGCCCTGATCGATCAAGGTTGCGAGAATCTTTTCATATTTGACCAAAGACCCTCTGCAGCGCAGGAGCTTGCTGAACGGATCAGGTGCGCGCGGCCAAGGGCGATGGTCCGGCGCATCGAAGCGCTCTCGCAAAGCGAACTGGTCGGCATGAATGGCGTCGTGAATGCCACCCCGATGGGCATGGCCAGCCAACCCGGTATGGCGGTGGACCCTGCAATGCTTAACCCTGCCTGTTGGGTCGCAGACATCGTCTATTTCCCACGCCAGACCGCCCTTCTGCAGGCAGCGCAGGCGCGCCGTCTGCGAACGCTGGATGGTTCCGGAATGGCTGTTTTCCAAGCCGCCGCCGCTTTCCACCTGATCACCGGCCGCGTCGCCTTGGCACGACGCATGTTCAACAGTTTCGACTGGCTTGTGCCCCAAGAGGAGGTCCCTGCATGACCACTCAACCTTCTGACGCCGAAGCCGTCCGCCATTGGTGGCGCACGTCGATCATCGACATGGAGCCGGGTCGAATCGCCTTTCGCGGTCACCCGATTGAAAAGCTGATCGGGAATGTTTCCTTCCCGCAAATGATCTGGCTGATGGTCCGAGGCGACATGCCTACGACAGATCAGGCGGCGCTGTTTGAGACCGCCCTTGTGGCGGGGGTTGATCACGGGCCTCAGGCACCCTCGATTGCGGCAGCGCGTATGGCTGCCACCTGTGGGTTGGGATTGAACAATGTGATGGCTACGGCGGTCAACATGCTGGGCGATGTGCATGGTGGGGCGGGCGAACAATGCGCAGAGCTCTATTTCGACATCGCCGACCGAATGGATGCCGGCGCAGGCTTGGAGGACGCCGTTCGCGACGGCTTGGATGCGTGGCGTGCCGAGCATGGTAAGATCGTCTCGGGGTTCGGGCACCGGTTTCACAAGCCGGTGGATCCGCGTGCCCCGCGTCTGATGGCTCTGGTGCGTCAGGCCGCTGCGAAAGGCACGGTTTCGGGCCGTTACGCCGATATCGGCGAGGCCGTTCAGGCCGAGCTTGGCCACCAACGCGGTGGCCGTCCCATTGCGATGAACATCGACGGAGCTACAGCCGTAATCTTTTGCGAGCTTGGCTTCCCGGCCCCTTTGTCACGCGGTTTGTTCTGTCTGTCCCGGTCCGTGGGCGTATTGTCCCACGGCTGGGAACAAATGCAGCAAGGTGGCCGCAACAAAGGGCCAATGCCCCCCCAATATTTTCCCCTCTACGAAGCGAAAGACGATGACCGGTAACTTACCGAAAGCCTTCCGGGTCGGCCTAATCGGCTGTGGTCGCATAAGCGACATCTATTTAAAAACACTTGCAAAATTCACTGAGATCGACGTGGTCGCCTGCGCAAGCCTCGATCCCGAAGAAAGCCGCGCCAAGGCTGAACAGCATAGGATCGCGCGCTCTTGTTCGGTGGAAGAGGTCATCTCTGACCCCTCCATCGATTGCATACTGAACCTGACCATCCCGGCAGCCCATGCCGAGATAACGCGTCGCGCTTTGGTGGTGGGCAAGCATGTCTATTCCGAGAAGCCTTTCGTGACGGATATGGAAGAGGGCCGTGAGCTTCTTGACCTTGCGAATGCCAAAGGTCTGAAGCTAGGCAATGCGCCGGATACGTTTCTGGGTGGCCGGTGGCAAACCGTGCGTCGCCTGATTGACGAAGGCGCGATTGGGCGGCCGACGGGTGTCTTTGCTCATGTCGGCACACATGGCACGGAACGGCATCACCCGAACCCGGATTTCTACTACAAACCGGGCGGGGGTCCGCTGCTGGATCTTGGCCCGTATTACCTGACTGCCATGATTTTCTGCCTTGGCCCGGTCGCGCGGGTTGCGGGCATGGCCAACCGTGCCTTCGATCGCCGTCTGATCGAGAACGGCCCCCGCAATGGTGAATGGGTCGACGTCGGGGTCGACACGCATTCGCTTAGCCTGCTTGAGTTTGAAGCCGGGGCCATCGGGTCGATGACCATGAGCTTTGATATCTGGGACAGCGAAACGCCTCGATTTGAAATTTATGGAGAGACCGGTGTGATCTCGATCCCCGATCCCGACCCGGTGCATGGCGCCAACGACTTCCATGGTCCGGTCTGGCTGCGAACCCGCGAGACTTCAAGATGGTCCCACCAACCACGGCCCGCCGGGCGCGATGATTGGCATGAAGTCGAAAACCGTCATGGCTTCAACCAGAACAGCCGTGGGCTTGGTCTGCTGGATTTGGCCTATGCCGTGCGCGATGACCGCCCGGTGCGCGCAAGTGGCGATCTTTCTTTCCACGTGTTCGAGGTGATGGACGCCATCGCCCGGGCCCCGGTGCACGGTCTGTATCAAACGATCGAAAGCTCGTGCCCCATCCCGGATCTTTTGCCCGAGAATTTCCCTGAAAGTGAGGGCTTTGCCCCCGTGGAGGCCGAACATGCCCTGTGAGCAAGTCAATATCGCAGAGCCGTTTTTCGGAATCCGACACATTACCAACGAGGCCGAGTATCCGGTCACAGATCGGGCTATCGTTCTGAATGTGGCTGATCGGCCAATCCTGATTGAAGAGCAAACCCTGCTGCCCCTGCAGTCTGCAATCTTCGCCAAGACCACCTTGCGCGACGTAGATCGAGCCGTGGTTATTGACCGTTTCGACGCTCATCCCGACGAAACCACGTTGTGCGAAGAAGTGCGCAAGGTCTGGCCCTCTGCCTTCGAAGTGCGCGGCGAAGAGCGTCTGCGCGGGGTAGAGCACTATATGTCGCCCAAGCAGTTTGTCGGGAACATTGGCTTGACGATGTATCATTCAGCTTCGGTGCCGCTGAATGTCGGGCTGCACAAAGAGCATCCGTTCTGCCCCGTCTCCGGGTTCCGCGAAGTGCACACGCAGATCGTCGGCTACGGTAAAATGCAACAGTGCCGCGCGCGCGATCCGGAGACACTGTATCTAGAGGACCCCATGGCGCCCGGTATCACCCATCGCCCGATGTATGACGCCAAGGGCAACTATCCCTGGCACCAATACGAAACCACCACGCCCAGCATCTTTATGGCGTTGGAAATTCTACCTGACGGGGCGCCGATCCCTGGAGTGGGAGGCGAAAATGACTGAGAAATTGCTGCCGGAAAACTTTGAATTTGAGGGACCTTACCCACGTTTGTCCCGTCGCCTACGGCTGGGGGTCGTAGGTGGTGGCCGCATTTCGGCGACCCAAGCAACTGCGGCCCGTTTGACGGATCGTTGGGAAGTGACTGCCGGCGCCTTGTCTTCCGACCCTGACCGAGCGCGTGAACGCGGGGCCGAGTGGTTCCTTCCGCCAGAGCGTTGCTACGCCTCGTTCGGGGAAATGGCCAAGGCCGAAGCAGCCCGCCCCGACGGGGTGGACGCGGTCATGATCACGACGCCCAACCACCTCCATTTCGAGGCAGCAAAGGTCTTTCTTGAGGCCGGGATCGACGTCCTTTGTGACAAGCCTTTGACCAATGAGGTGGCCGAGGCCGAAGCCTTGGTCGACCTTGCCGCGCAGACTGGTCAGGTGTTTGGCGTCGGCTACGCCATGTCCTGTTTTCCCATGATCCGGCAGGCGCGCGAGATCGTCGCGGAAGGCGGTATTGGCAAGATCAACCAAATCCACGTCGAGTTTCTGCAGGACTGGATGACTCCCGAAGACGTCGCGGACGCGCCCCATGTCAAATGGCGTTTGGATCCGAAGATCTCTGGTCCGACCAGCTGTGTCGGTGATATCGGCACCCATGCCGCCCATCTGGCGAGCTTCGTGTCAGGGCTGGAAATGACCGAACTGCGGGCGGAATTCCATGTCTGTGGCGCACCGAAACCTTTGGAAGACACGGCTTTCATGTTCACCCGTTACGCCGGCGACGTGCCGGGCACCCTGATGGCAACGCGACTTGCTCCGGGCAACCGTGGTGGTTTGCGGCTGCGGGTCTATGGCTCTGAAGGGGGGCTTGAATGGGATCTCGAGAATTCCGAGCGTTTGAAGTTCGTCCGCTATGGTGAGCCTGACCGTATGATCAGCCGGGGCCACGGCCATGGCGTCAGCGCACGAACTGAACGGCTGGTGCGGGCCGCGCGCGGTTTCCCTGAAGGCATCATAGAGGCTTGGGCCAATCTCTACATGGAACTCGCTATGGCGGTCGCCGCCCGCAAAGACGGCATCGCAGCCCCGCAAGGCTGGGTCGGGTTCCCGCGTGTAGACGAGGGGGCCGCTGGCGTCCGGTTCATCGATGCCTCTGTCAGATCGAATGCTTCCGGGGGGGCTTGGACAAAAATCTAAGCACTCAAATTCAGTAATTGATATTTTTCAAAATATCAGATATTTTGGAATACGTAAGACAAGCCTGCGAGTCGCTGACGTAATCCGGAGCCGATCAAATGCCCAAAAGCGCCCCTGAGACGCTGACAGAGCCTCTGTATTCATTGGCCCATCTGACACTGATTGGCGCAACGCCGCCCGAGCTGGTCTATATCGCAGCGCGGGCGGGCTATGACGCAGTCAGCCCTCGTTTCATACCGATGAAAGTGCCCGGTGAGTTCAAAGAAAAGCCGGTGGACAATGCGCAGGTGCAAGCAACCAAAACCGCCCTCGCCACGACCGGGTTGAAGGTTCTTGATGTAGAGCTTGCGCGCATCACCGAAGACGTGGACCCGCGCAGTTTTGAGCGCGCGCTGGAGCTTGGCGGAGAGTTGGGGGCCAAGCGCATGATCATGTCGGCGTGGACCCAGACGCGAGATGACCGGAATTTCCTGGTTGATGTCTACGGAGAGACCTGCGATCTGGCCGCGCCTTATGGCATTACGGTGGACCTTGAATTCCCCTCCTTTTCACGCCTGCGCACGTTAGACGAAACCCTCGATATCGTCCGCGCGGCGGACCGGCCCAATGGCGGAATTCTAGTCGACACGCTTTACCTGCACCTTTCCCGCGTCGATCTTGGAGAGCTGCTTCATGTGCCCTCCGAGCTGTTCCACTTCCTGCACATTTCTGACTGCCTGCCCGGTATTGCCGACACCCGTGAGGGGATGATCCAACTGGCCCGGGACGCACGGCTTTATCCCGGCGAGGGTTGGATTGATTTCGCGGGCATCATCGAGCGTATGCCGCCGGTGGACTACTCGATCGAACTACCTAACCAAAGCCGTGTGGCAGAGCTTGGGTATGAAGAACATGCGCGCCGTTGCCTGCAGCACGCGAAACGAACTTTCGGCGAAGCGCGGTCTCAGCGCCGTATGCCGGACACAGCTATCCTGAAAACTCACGAGGAAAGACATGGGCAAAGAGCTCACTGAAGAAGACCGCCAGTTGGCGGCGGACATGCTGTCGCGTGCGCGCGCGGCGATGGCCGAGATTGAAGACTGGTCGCAAGAGCGTCTGGATCGCCTGTCTCAGGCGATTGCCTGGTATGCGGGGAACGAGAAAACTTTCACCCGACTTGCCGAACAGGGCGTGGACGAAAGCGGCATCGGGGATCGTAATGGGCGGCCGGGTAAGCGGTTCAAGATCCACATGGTGCTGCGCGATGTGCTGCGCACGCCTTCGACCGGGATTGTCGAGGTGGACGAGGAAAAAGGTCTGGTCAAATACGCCAAACCTGCGGGAGTGATTGCCTCTCTGGTGCCGATGACCAACCCGGCCATGACCCCGCCGGTGACCGGCGTGTCCTCGGCCAATGCGCGCAATGCAGTGATCTTCTCTCCTCATCCGCGCACCGCACAGACCACGTTTGAGATGGTCGACGTGATGCGGGCGGCCTGCCGGGCCGCGGGTGCACCGGAAGACCTGTTCCAATCCATTCGCAGACCCTCGATCCCGCTGACCCAGCACCTGATGGAGATCTGCGACCTGACGCTGGCCACCGGTGGCAAACCGATGGTGAAGGCGGCTTACAGCTCGGGCCGGCCGGCCTATGGGGTGGGCGCTGGTAACTCCTCTATCGTGATCGACGAAACCGCCGATCTCGACATCGCCGCACAGAACACCCGAATTTCAAAGACGTCGGACTTTGGCTCGGGCTGTTCCGCAGATGGCAACATCATCATCCAGAAGTCGATCTATGACGACATGGTCAACGCGCTGCAGGCCGAAGGAGGTTATCTGTGTTCGGCCGAGGAGAAGGCGCTTCTGGAAAAGGCCATGTGGGACGAGAAGGGCAACCGCACCTTCCCGACGATTGCCTGCAAACCGCAGCAGACCGCTGATGTGGCCGGGTTCTCGGTCCCCGAGGATCGAAAGTTTCTAATGGTCGAAAATCAAGGCCAGATTGGGCCAGATCACAAGTTCTCGAAAGAAAAGCTGACCACTTTGATGGCGCTGTATCACTTCGAGACGTTTGACGATGCGCTGGAGACCGTTCGCCAGATTTACGAGACCGGCGGCAAGGGTCATTCCTGCGGCATCTATTCGCACAACAACGACCACATTGATGCGCTGGCCCGCGTTGCCCCGGTCAGCCGGATGATGGTGCGTCAACCGCAATCTAAGGCCAACGCAGGGGCCTGGACCAACGGCATGCCAATGACCAGCTCTTTGGGCTGCGGCATTTGGGGCGGCAACATCACCAACGAAAACGTCACCATGAAACACATGATGAACTACACCTGGGTCAGCCGCCCGATCCCCGAGGATCGCCCTTCGGAAGCGGAGCTGTTCGGTGAGTTCTTTGGACAGGAGGTCGCGTGATGGACGGCACACAAGTAGAAGGTAAAACCGTCGCCGAGCACATCGTCGACTTTCTGGAACGGCGTGAAGTCAAACATGTGTTCGGCCTGTGCGGGCACACGAATATCTCGGTTCTGGCGGCGCTGGCCGAAAGCCCTATCGACTTTGTCACCGTGCGCCACGAGCAAATCGCAAGCCACGCCGCGGACGCCTATGCGCGTGTGACGGGCAAGGCCTCGGTGTTGCTGTCCCACCTCTCCCCGGGTTTGACCAACTGTGCCACCGGAGTAGCCAACGCGGCGTTGGACTGTATCCCGATGGTGGTGATCGCGGGGGACATTCCGACGCATTACTATGGCAAACACCCGCATCAAGAGGTCAACCTGCACGCCGACGCGCAGCAGTATGAGATCTATCGCCCCTTCGTGAAACGCGCCTGGCGCGTGGATCGTGCCGACCTGATGGCCGAAATTCTTGAAAAGGCGTTCCATCTGGCTGAAAGCGGCCAGCCCGGTCCGGTGCTGGTTAATGTGCCTATGGACATCTTCTCGGAAGTGATCCCTTCGGACAGCTTCGATCGGATCATCGACAACACTCGGTCGCTGGTTAAACCGTCGATTGACGACGAGACCGCCCGCCAGATTGTGAAGCGTCTGGCCGATGCAGAAAAGCCGGTGGCCTATGTCGGCGGTGGCATCCTGCTGGCACAGGCCAGCGAAGAGCTTCGCGAGTTCGTCGAGCACATGGGCCTGCCCGTGGCCCATAGCCTGATGGGCAAGGGCGCACTGCGCGATGATCACCCGCTGGTCATGGGTATGACGGGCTTCTGGGGCACCGAGTTGGTCAACCAGTCCTGCCTGAATGCAGATTACATCTTTGCCGTTGGCACCCGGTTTAAAGAGGCGGATTGTTCGTCCTGGTATCCGGGCTATACGTTCAACATCCCCGGTTCCAAAGTGATCCACATCGACATCGAACCGCAAGAGATCGGTCGCAACTACCCAACCGAAATCGGAGTGGTTGCAGACGCCAAGGCCGCCCTGCGCGTGCTGACCCGCGTCGCAAAAGAAATGTATCCCGATGGCTTCCCCCGCACAGAAAAGCGGGCAGAGATCGCGGAGTTCCGGACGACGTTCAAAGCGTCCAACGAAGAGATGCAGACCTCCTCTGCCTTCCCGATGATGCCTGAACGCATTCTGGCGGACACCCGTAAGGCCCTACCAGAAGATGCGATCATCACCACCGATGTTGGCTGGAACAAGAACGGCGTCGGGCAGCAGTTCGACATTCTGACACCCGGCTCGATCCTGACGCCCGGCGGATTTGCGACTATGGGCTTTGGCCCTCCCGGTGCTATCGGAGCCAAACTGGCAGCACCCGAGCGTGTGGTCATCAGCCTTGTTGGGGATGGTGGCTTCGGCCAGAATCCGTCGATGCTGGCCACGGCAGTAGAACTAGATCTTGGCATCATCTGGCTTGTCATGAACAACAACGCTTTCGGCACAATCGCTGGCCTGCAAAAAGCGCACTATGGCCTGACATATGGCACGACCTTCCCCGGCTCTGCCGCCGCGCCAGCGAACGGTCCGGGTTATGCCGATATCGCTAAAGCATACGGGGCGGAAGGCCTGCGTCTGTCGTCAGCGGGCGAATTGTTGCCTGCGCTTCAGGCCGCAATCGCAAGCGGAAAACCCACGGTTCTGGATGTCCCGATGATCAACAACCCAACGCCCACAACCGGGCACTGGAATATCCTCGACATCTACTCGCCGGACAAAAACGTGTCTCACGTTGCAACCTAACACCAACAGCCGGGGCTACGCGCCCCGGCCTTTCATCGGGAGATCATCATGTTTAACACCATCCTCGTCCCGGTCGCTCTGGATCATACTGAAACGATTGCGCGAAAACTGGAGGTGGCTCGGCAGTTGCGAGGGCCGGAAGGCCGCATCATCGCGGTTTCGGTGTTCGAAGGCATTCCAACCTATGTCGCCGAATACGCCATGGTGAAGCCAGATCGTACAAAGATGTTGCAAGAGATCAGGAGAGCCTTCGACGTGGCCTTGACCGGCCAAGAAGACGTCGAGCGCGTCACGCTAGCTGGCAAGCCCGGCGTGGTAATTGCAACCTACGCCGATGAAATCGGCGCGGACCTGATCGTCACAGGCGCAAGCCGCCCCGGAAGCGAGGGCTATGCGCTTGGCTCAACCGCATCGCGATTGGCAAGACGGGCGCCATGTTCGGTGCTTGTGGTAAGGTGACCGGAAAGCGTGCTTTCTGTTTTGAATGGTTTGATTGTGGCGATGTGAGGCATTGGAGTGGCGAGCAGAATTCTAACATCGATGTTCCACTGGCCAATTGAGCAGGCAAGCGCGGCGAAGGTCGGTTGCTATCTCTATCGGTTTTGCTGGTAGAGTAAACACACAGTCAGGCTCAGAGAATCTCTGACAAGGCAAAAGATGATCCCTTCTATCTGCTCATCCCAAATCAGATTGATGATGATCGACCAAGAAGTGCAACTCCATCTGCGATGCTGATTTTGGTTGCCAAAAATAAACAGTCGAAACGAGTGTTCGCAATGCGGGTTGCGGTCGTGGCATTCGACCACCCTGTTGAATGTCGCCTATGGGCCGACCATACTCGCGCGATTTCGCTGCGGCTGCAAATTGCTGCAACTGCTCGCTCGGTTAAGTTGGGCTCCAAGCTGCCGTCTGCTACCTTGCAGCGTGGCCTTAACAGGCATCTTGCAGATTGCTCCAACTTTTAATTACTATCTCAGTCGCCGATCCAAGACGAACTTCACGGCCAACCCCATCAACAGCCCCCAAACCGGGGCTCCGATGTTAAAGAAGCTGACACCGCTTACGACAAACATAAAGGTCACCAAAGCTGCATCTCGATCCTGCGCGTCACCCATCGCCGCAGTGAGGCTCGCCGTGATAGTGCCCAGCAATGCGATCCCGGCTATCGCCAAAACCAATGCCTCGGGCGCCATGAGAAACAAGCTGATGATCACCGCGCCGAAGAACCCTGCCAACGTGTTGAATAGACCGCTCACAACGACGGCTTTATAGCGTTGCGATGGATCGATATCCGTTTCTGGACCCGACGTGAGCGCAGCAGTGATGGCGGCGAAGTTAAAAGCGAAACCTCCAAAGGGCGCTAGGATCATCGATGTCAGACCGGTCACATTCATTGTGGCAGAGACCGGCGGCTCGTAGCCTGCCGATTTCAGAACAACCACGCCAGGCATGTTTTGCGAAGACATCGTGACGATATAAAGCGGCAAACCGAGGCTGATCAAAACCGCCGGATCAAACTCAGGCGTCACCCAAACTGGCATCGCGATCTCAAAGGCAAATTGCGTGTCTTCATTGTAGAAGCCGGTTAGGGCGCAAAACCCTGCTCCGACCAAGAGAACTGCCGCAATCGCCAATTGAGGAAACCATAAACGGCCGGCGAGCCATGTTGCCAACATCAGAAGAACCAGGACCGGCGCTTGTTCCAGCGCCTCGAAAGCGCCCAGTCCAAAGCGAAACAAAATGCCCGCCAACATCGCGCTTGCAAGAGCGGGTGGGATTAACCGGGTGAGCTTTGCAAAGATGCCCGTCACGCCCGTGATCAAAAAGAGCAGGCCGCAGAACACAAACGCCCCGATGGCTTGCTCCATCGGAATACCTTCGCCCGAAACAGCAATCAGCGCAGCGCCGGGGGTGGACCAGGCGGTGAGAATTGGCATCCGGTAGATCAGCGCAAGGACTAGACCGCTGAGCCCCATACCCACGCCCAGCGCCCAAAGCCAACTATTGGCCTGCGCTTGCGTCGCGTCCAAGGCCTCAATTGCCGCGAAGATCACAGCGATACTACCGGTGTAACCAACCAAAACCGGCAGCATCCCGGAGGTTATATGCGAGAGTTTCAAACCAAACACGGGTCGATCCCTTTACGTAATTCAGTGGCGGAAATCACCGTCGTGCGTTATAACGCACAAAACAGAAGGCGGCAATGATGGACCGAGATATCCAAATTAATCTGAAAGCTCTGCGATCCGCTGCGGGTCTTAGCCTATCCGCCGTTCAGGAATTAACAGGCGTCAGCAAAGCCATGCTCGGTCAGATTGAGCGCGGTGAGAGTAGCCCCACCATCGCGACACTGTGGAAACTCTCCAAAGGTTTAAAACTGCCTCTGTCCGCCCTTATCACTGAGCCTCCGCAACAGGGCGTCCATTTCGCTGACAGCATTTCTGTTAAGACCTTGTTTCCCTATGATCCAAAGCTGCGATCAGAGACGTTTGTCGTCGGCCTTGCGCCCGGTCTCACCCATGAATCTGCGGCGCACCGGACAGGTGTTGTCGAAGATGTCTTCGCAGTAGATGGTGATTTTGAGATGTATTTTGACGGGTCTTGGCATCCGGTTTCGCAAGGAAATTCCCTTAGATTTGACGCGGACCAGCCCCACGCCTACCGCAATCTCGGCGTATTTCCAGTGCATATCCACAACACAATTCACTACCCAGGCTGACTAAAAGCTGAGACAATTATGAGTAAGAAGTTCCTAGTGCCCCTGTTATCGGGCGCAATATTGATGAGCTGCGTTGCCCCCGCAGGCTCCCCCGAGGTTACGCAAGGGCCGCGCATTCTGGCCATGGGCGATTCCATGATGGCCGCCCATAAGGTATCCGGTCGCGCCGTGTCCAACTATGTGGCGCGTTCCTTGAACGAACCCATTCAAGACCATTCCATGCTTGGTGCCAGCATGTCCTATGCACTGCCAATTACCGGCGCAATGGGGCTTAACATTGCTAAGCAGTTCCGCGGAGGCGCGTGGGATTGGGTTGTCGTCAATGGCGGCGGCAATGATCTGTGGCTTGGCTGTGGTTGTCACGGCTGTGATAACAAGATGGAAAAGCTGATCTCTGACGACGGCAAGGTTGGTAAAATCCCAAGCCTCGTGTCCCGCCTGCGCGGCACCGGCGCGCAAGTGCTTTGGGTTGGCTATTTGCGCAGCCCTGGCGTTGGCTCCCCTATCGAGAGCTGCAAGGACGAAGGCGACGAGCTAGAAAAACGCCTGTCACAGATGGCAAAATCGACCTATGGGGTGCATTTTGTTTCGATTGCCGATCTTGTGCCGCACGGTGACCGCTCTTTCCATGGCTTGGATATGATCCACCCTTCGCTAAAAGGCAGTGCCGAGATTGGAAAGAGGGTGACAAATTACATCCGCAAAGTGGATCCAATCCGCTAATTTTTGGGAAGCCTATTGGCCGAGGGCTTGTGCAAAGTCCTCGATCAAGTCCCCCACATCTTCGATCCCTGCAGAGATCCGCAGCAGATTCTTCGGCAGCCCGGTGTGGGGCTCAAGAGAGTAGCGGTGCTCTACCAAGCTTTCCACGCCTCCAAGAGAGGTCGCGCGGATAAAGACTTGCAACCGCCCTGCCACTTCTAGAGCGCGATCCATGTCCCCCTTGATCAGCACCGAAAGCAAACTGCCATATCCGCCGGACATCTGCGCTGCGGCCAGATCGTGACCCGGATGATCGTCAAGACCGGGATAAAGGACGCCTTCAACGGCCGGATGATCTTTTAAGTAAGTCGCCAAAGCCAAGGCGTTGTCGCTCATACGCTCCGCCCGCAACGCAAGCGTTCGCATCCCGCGCAACAAAAGCCACGCCTCAAAGGGCCCCATGATCGCCCCTGCATCGGCGCGGTCGGTGCGAATTACGTCCCAAACTTCGGTCTCTTCTCGGCAGGACAACACGCCACCTAAGACATCTGAGTGCCCGTTGAGAGATTTGGTCGCCGAATGCATGACGATGTCGGCACCAAGTTTCAGCGGCTGCGATAAGGCTGGAGAGGCCGCCGTGCCATCGATCACGGAAACAGCGCCCGCCGCAGTTGCAATCCGAGCCACGCTCGCAATATCGACGACTTTCAGAAGCGGATTAGAGGGAGTTTCCACAAACACCAGATCTGCACCATCTGCGCATACCGTTTCCAACGCATGCAAATCGGTTGGGTCCACCAAGCTCAAGCGCATTCCGCGACGCGCACAGAACTCTTTGATCCACTTGGTGCTCCCCCAATAAATGCCGTCTTGCAGGACCACATGCGCTCCATTTGGCAACCACCGAAACGCCGCCGCTGTCGCCGCCATCCCAGAGGGAAAAAGAAGCGTGTCTGCCGCACCTTCCAGTTCACGGATCACATTCTCTGCAAGGCGCACCGTCTCGCTATGGGGCCGTTGATAGGTATTGTCGGGGTTATGAAGTGCATAATCCTCTCCACGCGAAAACGTGGTGGCAGGCATGATGGGCGGAACAATCCCGCCGGTTTGAGGGTCATTCGCGCCACCGGCATGGGCCAGCAATGTGGCGGGCTTCACATCTTTTTTCATCATGCGCTCCTTCCTGCGCCACGTTGAATGGGAATTTCCGTGGCCGCAATAGCCAAACGTCGGTTGAGCGTGTAAAGCGCTCGCATGTCTCGGGTCATCTTATTTAACAAGCCGTTCGATGTGCTGTCGCAATTCACCGACAAAGGCACGGAAGGTAGCACGCGCCGCACGTTGTCAGAGTTCATCGACGTGCCGGGGGTCTACGCGGCTGGGCGTTTGGATCGCGACAGCGAAGGGTTGTTGCTGCTCACCGATGACGGCAAATTGCAAAACCGCATCGCCAATCCAAAGAACAAGATGTCCAAATGCTATTGGGCACAGGTGGAAGGCGTTCCATCTGACGAGGCACTTGAACAACTTCGCAATGGGGTGAAACTCAAAGACGGGATGACCCGTCCCGCCAAAGCCGAACGGATGGACGAGCCATTGATACTTTGGCCACGCACGCCTCCCATCCGATACCGCAAAAACGTCGCCGATAGTTGGATCAAGCTGACCATTACCGAGGGTCGCAACCGTCAGGTGCGCCGTATGACAGCTGCGGTAGGCCATCCGACGTTGCGCCTGATCCGCTACCGCATCGGCGCCTGGACCATTGACGGTATCGAGAATGGCAGTTGGATCGAAACGACACAGCGCTAACAAAACCTGTGGATAACCACACCCATCGCGCTTCCCCTAAAGGGCGACACAACATATAGTATACGCAATGCGGGTCGCTGATCAGTGCTGCGACCATAGATACAAAGCGAATGGGGACGGGCACATGGCACATATTATTGTCGTGGGGAACGAAAAAGGCGGCGCCGGAAAATCGACGGTATCCATGCATGTGGCAACTGCGTTGGCCCGGATGGGATATCGCGTCGGCGGCTTGGACCTCGACTTGCGGCAACGCACTTTTGGTAGCTACGTCGAAAAACGGAAATCCTTCTGCGAAAAAGCAGGCCTTGAACTGCCGAGCCCTTTCTATCATCCGCTCCCGGATATCGATCCCGCCACGGTACAGGAAGGTGAGAATATCTACGACCTTCGCCTGTCTGCAGCGGTCGCTGAGTTGGAGCCGCAAACGGACTTTATCCTGATCGACTGCCCCGGCAGTCATACACGTTTGAGCCAAGTTGCCCATTCTCTAGCAGATACATTGATCACACCACTCAACGACAGCTTTGTCGACTTCGATCTGTTGGCGCACGTGGATGACAATGGAGAGAAAATCCTTGGCCCGTCGGTCTATTCTGAGATGGTTTGGAACGCGCGCCAATTGCGCGCGCAAGCCGGCCTGAAACCCATTGATTGGATCGTGGTACGCAACCGTTTGGGCGCGCAGAACATGGTCAACAAAGAGAAGATGGGAAAAGCGCTGGACCGGTTGGCCAAACGCATCGGCTTCCGGACCGCGCCGGGTTTTAACGAGCGGGTGATTTTCCGGGAACTGTTCCCGCGCGGCCTGACACTTTTGGACCTGAAAGACATTGGCGTGAAGCAACTCAACATCTCCAACGTCGCGGCGCGCCAAGAGCTGCGTGATCTGATCAAAGCGCTGGATCTTCCGGATGTAAAGGTCGACTTCTAGGGGCGGCAGACGCCACCAAGAATCACCAGCTTTCCGTAATTGACGAAAAAAGCCCGCGAAACACTCGCGGGCCTTTTTTCTTTGGATATTTCGGTTATCGCGGAAAACCATCCGTTAGGGTGCACAAATCGCTTCTCAAAGGCCACAAATCGCCTTTCTGAATGCACCAAATCACAAGAAAGCGTCGCACTTGGCCTTTTTCCCAAGACGAAACAGCGCTAATAGGACCCGTCCGAAAAATGGAGAAATACAATGGGCTATCGCGTCGTTGTCGTAGGCGCCACAGGTAATGTGGGCCGCGAAATGCTAAACATCCTGGCTGAACGCCAGTTCCCTATTGATGAGATTGCGGTTCTGGCGAGCCGTCGTTCCTTGGGAACCGAAGTTTCTTTTGGCGATAAAACCCTGAAGACCGAAGACCTGGACACCTTCGACTTCACCGGTTGGGATATGGCCCTGTTTGCGGTGGGTTCCACTGCAACGAAAGAATACGCCCCAAAAGCGGCTGCGGCCGGCTGTGTCGTGATCGACAATAGCTCGCTCTATCGCTACGATCCAGAGGTCCCTCTGATCGTGCCCGAGTGTAACCCAGAGGCGGTTCACGGCTATTCTCAGAAGAACATCATTGCCAACCCAAACTGCTCAACTGCGCAGATGGTTGTGGCTCTGAAGCCGCTGCATGACCGTGCAAAAATCAAACGCGTGGTGGTGTCCACTTATCAATCCGTTTCTGGCTCCGGCAAAGACGCGATGGAAGAGCTGTGGGAACAGACCAAAGCGGTTTACAACCCGACTGTGGACGTACCTGCCAAGGTCTACACCAAAGAGATCGCGTTCAACGTGATCCCGCATATCGACGTCTTCATGGAAGACGGCTCCACCAAAGAAGAGTGGAAGATGGTTGCGGAAACCAAGAAGATCGTTGATCCGGCGATCAAAGTCACCGCGACTTGTGTGCGTGTGCCTGTTTTTGTAGGCCACTCTGAATCCATCAACATCGAGTTCGAAGACTTTTTGGACGAAGACGAAGCCCGTGACATCCTGCGTGAAAGCCCAGGCATCATGGTGATCGACAAGCGCGAAGACGGCGGCTACGTGACCCCGAAAGAATGCGTTGGCGACTTCGCAACCTTTATCAGCCGCGTGCGCCAAGACAGCACCATCGATAACGGCATCAACCTGTGGTGCGTTTCTGACAACCTGCGCAAGGGTGCTGCGTTGAACGCGGTTCAAATTGCGGAACTGTTGGGCCGTGAGGTTCTGAAAAAGGGCTAAGCTTTAGCCAATTGATTTCTGGAAAGCCCCGCCAATTGGTGGGGCTTTTTTGTTAGCCGAGAAGGTCCCGAGCAATACGCTCAAAAATCGATACCCCTATCGGGATCAACTCATCTGGAAAATCGTAATCGGGATTGTGAAGCGCTGGATGGCTTTCTCCCGAACCCAGACACAGCATCGCTGCTTTAGAATTCCAACCGAACACTCCAAAGTCCTCGGACGCGCGCATTGGCACACCGCGCGTCCCGTGGGGAATACCCAAGCTGTCCATTGCCGCCCCAGCGACTTTGACCGCATCAACATCGTTGATGGACGCAGCAAAAACGTCGCGCTCTTGGAAACTGACTGACAAGCCGTGTCTCTCGGCGCTGCTCATCACCGCAGCCCGAACATCTCGATCAAGATCTTCCATCGCGTCATCACGGGTCGTTCGGAGCGTCGCATAGATCGTCGCCTCTCCCGGCGCGATGCCAAATGTTGGCTCTCCGATAGACGCGTGTGTGATGGTGAGGAGTCCGAATTCATCATTGAGAGGGCCATCTTTGCCCAGCGCCGTTAGGACAGGAATGAGTTCCGCCACCGCGATAGCCGGTGAGCGCCCTTTGGAGGGCTCCGCCGCATGGGCCGTTTTTCCTGCGAGATTGATCGAAAGCCCTTTGGACGCACAATTGATCAGCCCGGCTTGGGTCCCGACAAAACCCAATGGAAGCCCCGGCAGGTTATGGATCGCGAATGCCCAATCAGGGGCAATTTGTTTAAATCTCGGATCAGCGGTGACAGCGCGCGCTCCGCTGCCATCTTCCTCGGCCGGTTGAAATAGCAAGACCACGCGACCTTTTGCGGGCGGCTTGCGCGAGAGCAAGCGGCCAAGCCCAAACAACATTGTCATATGGCCATCGTGACCGCAGAGGTGTCCTTTTCCTGGGACTTCTGAGGACCAAGGAACATTGGATATCTCCTCGATTGGCAAAGCATCGAGTTCGGCCCGGAACATCACCGTTTCTCCGGGCTGGCCACTGTCAAACACCGCCGCAACGCCGTGCCCGCCCAGACCTGTAAGCACAGTCGCCGGTGACAATTCATCAAGCGCAGTTTTCACGGTCCATGCAGTTCGCGATTCTTGACCGGAGACTTCGGGGTTTCGGTGCAAAGAACGGCGAAATTTCGTGAGATCTTTGAGATCGGTTTCTGTGAGCACGCAACACCTCCTCGTGGCACAAAACCATGGCACGCGGCATCAAAAAGAAAAAGCGCCCGCCTGAATATTCACAGCTTTTTCCTAAGTTTCGAAGTAAATCGCCCTTCGCCGTCAACACTTTCCCAAGGACTGAGCACATAGCGTCGCCATGCGTGGGGACGCTAGGAACTTTGGTGGCAGGCATGAAGCAAGTGAGCATTTTACACACGGACGAACCCGTGTTTTTGGACCATGATAAAATTTCCGAGCTGGAAAAGCTTTTGGGATCTAAGGACGCAGAAAAGGTCATCGCAAAGGCAATGGAGGAAGTGGCCATTCGTCTATCTGCTGGTGAAAAGCAGTTTGGCGCGCAGGAATGGAAGGACTTGCGAAAAACCGTGAGATCTATGGGCGCGATTGGCGATCAAATTGGCATGGCTACCCTGACGCGGGTTTGTAGGATGGTGGTTGAAACCATCGACACAAAGAATGTTCCGGCAACCGCAGCAACCTTTTGCCGGCTAACGCGCATCGGGGACCGGTCACTGTCAGATTATTGGGATCTACAGAACGTGTCTGGATAAAAGGGTTGCAGCGTCAATCATTGTGGATAGGCTGAGGGAAAGACGCACAACCAAAAGAAGAGCAACATGGCCCTAACCTTTGCCAAAGTCGCCTCAGACGACCCAGACAACCTACCGCTTTTTATCGTCGACACAGACGGTTTCGACGCATGGTTGGTTGAACAAAGTGAGACCACACAGAACTGGTTGAAAGCGACTGGCTTCAAACCGGGCCTCGGAGCAGTATCGATCATCCCCGGTGACAAGGGATCGAAAACAGCAGCGGTCGTTGGTTTCGGCTCGGAAAAAGACCGTAAACGCGGACGTTTTGCCTTGGCGGCTGCGGCCCCAAAATTGTCCGAGGGCACTTACACCATTGCCCAAAATCCTGATGGATTTGACGCAGAAGTGGAGGCCCTTGGCTGGTTACTGTCTGCCTATCGCTTTGATCGCTATAAGTCCGGCGCTGGGCATGAGGCCAAACTGGTTTGCCCCGATGGTATCGATGCGGAAAAGATCGAGGCGATTGCCGCGGGCGAAGCATTGACGCGGGATCTGATTAACATCCCGGCCAATGATATGGGGCCGGACGAATTGGAAGCGGCGACGTCAAAACTTGCCGACGCCCATTCAGCCCAACTTTCGGTGATACGAGGCGACGACCTACTGAAAGAGAACTTCCCGCTTATTCACACTGTTGGTCGCGCCTCAGATCGCGCTCCGCGATTGCTGGATATGCGTTGGGGAGGTACCGGCCCAAAACTGACTTTGGTCGGCAAAGGCGTGTGCTTTGACACCGGAGGCTTAAACCTTAAACCCGGCAGCTCAATGGGCCTTATGAAAAAAGACATGGGCGGCGCGGCAACGGTGTTGGGGCTCGCTCATATGATCATGGCCTTGAAGCTTCCCCTGCAGCTTCGCGTCCTTATTCCAGCGGTTGAAAACGCAGTCAGTGCTAACGCATTCCGCCCGGGGGACATTCTCACCTCTCGCAAGGGCCTAACGGTCGAGATCAATAACACCGACGCCGAAGGCCGCCTCGTTTTGGCCGACGCCCTTGCGCTCGCCAGCGAAGACGACCCGGATCAAATCATCTCAATGGCAACGCTGACGGGTGCGGCGCGTATTGCCGTTGGCCCGGACCTTTCCCCCTACTACGCAGAGGATGACAATATCGCAGAGGCCCTGTTCCAAGCGGGCAGCAAAGTCGCCGACCCTCTTTGGCGTATGCCCTTCTGGGACCCTTATGAGCCTATGGTCGAACCCGGTATTGCGGACCTAGACAATGCACCCGCCGGAGGGTTTGCGGGGTCCATCACTGCCGCACTTTTCCTGCGTCGTTTTGCGACCGAAGGCAGGTACACCCATTTTGATATTTACGGCTGGAACCCTTCTGCAAAACCCGCACGGCCCAAAGGCGGCGTCGGCATGGGAGCCCGTGCAATCCTAGAAGCTTTGCCTGAGATACTCGACCTATGAAAGATCGCAGACTGACCCCCGCAAACAAACGCGTCGCCGATCCGTCGCTCGAGTCGGAATGGCCTGGGGTCTCTTATGTGGATCCTGAACCCTATGCCGTGAATTGGCCGCTGGTCGATTTGATGAATGCCCCGGAAGGGCACCGAGATCGTCAGCTCCTTTTTGGCGAAACCGTTGGGCTCTATGAAACCCATGAAGGCTGGGCCTTTGTGCGGTCGGACAAAGATGGTTACGTGGGCTATGTGCCCAAATCCTCTCTTGCTCATAGCCCAGAGGCGACGCACCGGATCTCCGCGGCGGCCACCCACGTTTACGAGCAAGCCGACTTCAAGTCACGTGACCGGATGCGCCTGAGCCATGGTTGTCTTTTGCATGGCATGGAAAACGAAAACGGGTTCCTGAAAATTGCGGAAGGCTATGTACCGATGGTGCATTGCTCGCCGGTGGGGGAACATCCTTCTGACCCGGTCTCCGTCGCCAAGACATTCCTAGACACCCCTTACCTGTGGGGCGGGAACAGCCGGTTTGGGATAGATTGCTCTGGGCTCGTGCAAGCGGCATTCACGGAATGCGGCGTCGCCTGCGCTGGGGATAGTGATCTGCAGGAAGACATGCTCGGCTATGAATTGCCCGCAGACGCGGAGCTCAAGCGCAATGACTTGCTGTTCTGGAAAGGTCACGTGGCAATGATTGTGGACGAGACCCGCCTCATCCACGCAAACGCCCATCACATGGCAGTTAGTTTTGAAAACACGAACGACGCCATCGCACGGATCGAGCGTCAGGGGGACGGTCCGGTAACGTCCCGCAAACGGGTCCTACTGCCAAACGCGCAGTTAATCTAAGTCGACAGCCCGGATTAACTTGCGTTCCAAAACGCGCAGCACTGTCTTCAAGTCATGTCCGCGCTTAAGGATCTGTCCATCCATCCCGATCACTGAATACAGGCCTTGCCGATTGCGCAGCTTCGGGCATTTCTCAATACGATAGATGGGATGCTCCGCTGTGCGGCGAAAGATCGAAAACACGGCCACATCTTTCAAATGGGAGATACCGTAGTCTCGCCACTCGCCAGCGGCGACCATGCGCCCATAAAGCGACAAGATGACGTTCAATTCGGTACGATGAAAGGCCACCTGTTGCGGCGCGGAAGGGTTCCCTGGAAAGGGCGTCATAGGAGACATATTCATAAAAACAGGTTCGCCTTGATTTTAATGGAAATCAACCCTGCCTCTATTTTGCCCAAGATTCATCAGCAAATCGCCCTTTACCCTCCGCGAATCCGCCTAATGAGCAGGCGATAAAGACATCATAGCGAACATACCGCTACCCCGGCGACGCACTCTTTTCTTGCCCCCACCCAGTTGTGTCGTCGGGGGCTCTTTTTCAACATTCATTTGCTATGATTGCCTAGCTATGCAGGCTTAGCAAAACTTCGATGTCACGCTGTTCTAGCGATGTCATCAGCTCACGTTCATCCTGATTGAGCCCCGCACCATTAACGATGTATTGCCGAATCTGTCGGGCGATTTGGCTTGTGGATTGGTAGTAAAGGTCTGGGCTGGTTTTACTGAGCTCTCCCACCAAACGCTCCAGCAGCTTTTTCTGTTTCTGAGAGATGAGATCTGCAGTTTTGTCTTGCAACATTGTTTTTTCCCGTTGATCAAGCCCTTGGCGCACAAATCCCCATATAGGTCGGATTTGGAGATTTGCCATTCGTCAGCTTATGATCTTCGTCAGCTAAGAAGCCAACCCGGAGGAACCCTAATGCGCACCCGTGCCGCCGTCGCCCTTGAGGCAGGCAAACCCTTGGAAATTATGGAAGTGAACTTGGATGGCCCCAAAGCCGGCGAGGTTCTTATAGAAATCAAGGCGACAGGCATATGCCACACAGATGAGTTCACGCGTTCAGGGGCGGACCCAGAAGGGTTGTTCCCTTCCATTTTGGGCCATGAGGGCGCGGGCGTTGTTCTGGAGGTGGGCGAAGGGGTGACAACCTTGAAACCCGGCGATCATGTGATCCCGCTCTACACACCCGAGTGCCGCGAGTGTCACTCTTGCCTATCTGGAAAAACCAATCTGTGCACATCGATCCGGGGCACTCAGGGCCAAGGCCTGATGCCTGATGGCACAACGCGGTTCTCCATGCTCGATGGGACTCCGATCTATCACTACATGGGGTGTTCGACCTTCGCGAACCACACCGTGCTGCCGGAAATCGCCTTGGCGAAAGTACGCGAGGACGCGCCTTTCGATAAAATTTGCTATATCGGTTGCGGCGTGACGACGGGGATCGGTGCCGTGATCAACACAGCTGGTGTTGAAATCGGGTCATCTGCGGCCGTGTTTGGCTTGGGTGGGATCGGGCTAAACGTCATCCAAGGCCTGCGCATGGCGGGTGCTGACACGATCATTGGCGTCGACCTCAACGATGACAAAGCTGAAATGGCACGTGAGTTCGGCATGACTCATTTCGTCAACCCAAGCAAAGTCGACAATGTCACTGAAGCAATCATTGAAATCACGAAGACCGATCAAGACCAGTTCGGGGGCGTCGACTATTCATTTGACGCCACGGGCAACGTTCAGGTGATGCGTGACGCATTGGAATGCAGCCATCGTGGCTGGGGTGTATCCGTGATCATCGGTGTTGCGCCTGCGGGAGCGGAAATCTCCACGCGTCCCTTCCAATTGGTGACCGGTCGGGTCTGGAAAGGCACCGCCTTTGGCGGCGCTAAGGGGCGCACCGATGTGCCAAAATTTGTCGACTGGTACATGGACGGCAAAATCGAGATTGATCCAATGATCACCCACAAGCTGTCACTAGATGAGATCAATGAGGGCTTTGAGCTGATGCATCAAGGCAAATCCATCCGCGCCGTCGTGGAGTTCACCTAAAGGGTCAACCCAAAGGTTAAGATGCACACAAAAGCCCCGCATTTGGCGGGGCTTTTCGTTGTTTAGGCTTGCTTGGGCGCGTAGCTCTTCATGAACATATCAACAGCGGCTTCGGCGACGTCCTGAATTTCACTTTCACCAAATTCGGTTTTCACGCCAAAACACGCCAAGCTGAAATTGCGCGCCTTACACAGCTCTGAAAACTGGTACGCGGCCATATCAACATCCGCGATCTCAAGCTCTCCGCATGCAACACTTGCCGCTAAGTGTTCAACCAGCTGCTGATGCCCATTGCCCGGACCCGCAGCATAATAGGCCTGCCCCAGCTCTGGAAACCGGTCACGTTCCGCAACGCAGATTCTAAAAATGCGTTGGGAGAAATCAGAGACAAGGAACTTGGTAAGTCCGTACGCCGCTGCGGACAAAGCTTCGCGGATCGGCATCGTGTCATCAATCTTTGAAACGATCTCGGTCGACATGCGCTGACATTCCGCCTGCACAACCTCTTGAAACAGCTGCCGCTTGTCAGAAAAATAGCTGTACAGAGTCGCCTTAGACACTCCGGCCGCTCGGGCGATATCGTCAACGCTTGCCCCTTCAAAGCCGTCCCTAAGGAAAATCTCTCGCGCGCCGGCGAGAACCTGATCCAATTTACGACCTTTTCGAAGAACGGAGACCTGAGGGTTCATGTTTGTCCTGTAAATACCTAAAGGCTCAAATATAAACTGATTAGTTCAGTTATGCCAACCTAACCAAAAGAGTACGACTTTGAACGCACTGAGTTGGCTGCCCCAATGTCATGAACGCTTGCCCGTAAAACCACGGGACACGACGATCCGCCTTGCGATTTGGTCAGCCCATGTTACCAATTGCGCATGATCGACGTATTTCTGCAAACGCTCCCGTTCTTTGCAATCATCGGGATTGGATATTTGGCCGGTCGCTCTGGTTTTTTTCCAGAAGCGGCCACCGCTTATTTGACCAAGTTTGTCTTTTTCTTCGCACTGTCTGCAATGTTGTTCCGCTTTGCGGCGAACCTTTCATTGGGCGAGGTTTTAGACTGGAACATCATCTATGCTTACCTCGCAGGCACCACGGCAATTTATATCGTTGCAACCTTTGTGTCGTTCCTGCGCAAACAAAGTGTGGAGGTCGCTGCCGTCGAAGCGCAATGTGCTGTGATTGGCAATACCGGGTTTCTCGGCATTCCAATGATGGCGGTTTTGATGGGACCAGAATCCATCGGTCCAGTCATGCTCATCCTTGCCGTCGACCTGATCGTCTTCTCTTCACTCATTGTGATTTTGATCAACGGTGCGCGCGATGGGCGCATGTCATTTGCGATCTTTAAAACTGTTGGCGTTGGACTGATCAAAAACCCGATGATCGTTTCAATTTCGCTCGGTCTTATTTGGTCATCTTTGGATTGGCCAATGCCGGAAGTTCTGAACAGCTTCCTCGTCACCCTCGGCGCGGCCGCTACTCCCGGTGCGCTTTTTGCGATAGGCGCTTCCCTCGCAAGCAAATCCGCCGAACGAATGTCCGTCGCCGGATGGCTGAGTTTCTGTAAGTTGGTTTTGCATCCCTTGGCCGTCGCTGGGTTCGCTTTGCTGCTCTTTAACGTTGCGACCTTTGAAGCGGGTGTCATCATCGCCTGTTCCGCACTTCCTGTCGCAGGCAATGTTTTCATGCTCGCGCAACATTATGGGGTCGCACCACAGCGTGTGTCTGCTTCGATCCTGATCTCCACAGCCATCTCGATTGTAACCTTTTCAGCGACCGTTGGTTGGGTGGCTTTGCTGTAAATCTGGGATCTTAGCCGTAAATTGGTTAACTCCTGCCGCGCATCGCTTGCCGTTCAGCATGTTGATGCTATAGCCATGCAGCAACATCATACGGATAGACCGACAAAAACGCGGCATCCTGTCATGCGGAGTGAACCATGAGCCACTATGATTTGATCGTGATCGGGTCCGGACCCGCCGGTCGCGCTGCAGCCATTCAAGCGGGCAAGTTGAAACGCAAAGTTCTGGTGATTGATCGCCGGGATCGTTTGGGCGGTGTATCGGTGCACACAGGCACGATCCCGTCCAAAACTTTGCGGGAAACTGTTCTCAACCTTTCTGGATGGCGCGAGCGTAGCTTCTATGGCCGATCCTACCGCGTGAAAGACGAAATCAAAGCAGACGACCTCAAGGCGCGCTTGCATATGACTTTGGACCACGAAGTTGACGTGCTGGAACATCAGTTCAACCGCAACCACGTTGAAACGCTGAATGGGTTCGCGAAGTTCATCGGCCCCAAAGAGGTCGAAGTCGCAACCGAAGCCGGTGAAACCACCGTGTTGACAGCAGACAACTTCTTGATCGCCACCGGTACAAAGACCTATCGCCCCGACAACGTACCGTTCAATGGCACCAATATCCTGGACAGTGATGAATTCTTGGACATGGCGAAGATCCCACGCTCACTTGTTGTGGTGGGTGCCGGCGTCATCGGGGTGGAATATGCCACCATGTTCTCCGCTCTGGACATTCAAGTCACGCTCATCGAACCACGCGACAGCTTCCTCGACTTCATCGACAAACGTCTGATCGAAGACTTCACCCACCAGATCCGCGAAAACGGGGTTGATCTGCGTTTGGGATCTGCAATCGAGAAGATCGAAGAGCATGACGACATGGTTGAAGTCACTTTGGAGAACGGTCGCCACGTTCGGGCTGAAATGTTGCTGTTTGCAGCGGGACGCATGGGTGCGACCGAGCGCCTGAACTTGAAGGCGGTCGGTTTGGAGACAGATCACCGTGGACGCGTCGCGGTGGACCGTAAGAGCTATCAGACTGATGTGCCCCACATCTACGCAGCAGGCGACGTCATTGGGCACCCCAGCCTTGCGTCCACCTCTGTGCAACAGGGCCGAGTCGCCGCATGTCACGCGCTGGAAACCCCGACGCTGCCTGAAAGCCCTTGGTTCCCATACGGGATCTATTCGGTGCCTGAAATCTCCACCTGTGGCATGTCCGAGGAAGAGTTGCAGGAACGCGGGATCGCTTATGAAGTCGGTGTTGCGCGGTTCAGGGAAACCTCTCGCGGACATATCATGGGGCTCGAGCACGGCATGCTGAAAATGCTGCTTTCGCTCAAAACACGCCGCTTGCTTGGCGTGCAGATTGTTGGCGAAGGCGCTACCGAACTGATTCACATTGCCCAGGCGGTGATGAACCTAAAAGGCACCGTCGACTATTTCGTTGAGAATACCTTCAACTATCCGACCTTGGCAGAAGCTTACCGTGTTGCGGGGCTCGACGCCTTCAACCGCATGCCGATCCCTGACGAGTTCAAAGTCAAAAAAGAAGAACGCGCCAAGGAAAAGAAAGCGACCCAAAAACGCCTGAAAGCTGAAGGCAAGTCGTGACAGAGATCTATGTAGACGCGGACGCTTGCCCGGTGAAGGCAGAAGTCGAGCGGGTGGCGACGCGTCACAAGATCAAAGTCTACGTGGTTAGCAATGGGGGGCTACGCCCTTCGCAAAATCCGCTCATTGAAAACGTGATTGTCCCGGAAGGCCCCGACGTGGCTGACATGTGGATCGCCGACCGGGCAAAGACCGGTGATGTGGTGATTACCGGTGACATCCCACTTGCTGCGAAATGCGTGGAAGCTGGGGCAAAGGTGCTCAAACACAACGGCGAAACGCTCAACGAGCGTAATATCGGCCAAGCCCTGGCCGTGCGAGATCTGATGAGCGACCTGCGTTCTGCGGATCCGTTTCGGCAAGGCGGTGGCAAAGCATTCTCTAAGGCTGACCGCAGCCGCTTTTTAGATGCGCTCGAACGTGATCTTCGCGCTGCAAAATCTCTTTAACAACAGGATTTCACATGCCCATTGAAGCCGTTATTTTTGACGTCGGCAACGTACTGATCGAATGGCAGCCTGAGCGTGCCTATGACAGATTGATCGGAGAAGAACGTCGCAAAGCGATGTTTGCAGCACTTGATCTGCATGACATGAACAATGACATCGATCTTGGCGCGCCGTTCAAAGACCGCATCTATGATTTCGCCGAAGAGCACCCAGAATGGGGCGATGAAATCCGTATGTGGCATGACAATTGGTTTGATATGGCAAGTCCGGCGATTGATCATTCATGGCGGTTGCTGCGCGCCCTTCGCACCAAAGGCGTTCCAGTCTTTGCGCTATCCAATTTCGGTGTTGAGAACTGGCCGCCAGCGGTCAAAGTCTACCCTGTTTTGGGGGAGTTTGACCGAGAGTATGTGTCTGGCCGCATGGGGCATGTGAAACCCTTCAACCGGATCTATGAGATGGTGGAAGAAGATTGCCAGATCGAACCTGACCGCCTTATTTTCACAGATGACCGGGAAGAAAACCTTGTCACTGCTCAAGCGCGCGGTTGGAAGACCCACTTGTTTGAAGGTCCTCAAGGCTGGGCTGATCGGCTGGTCGCAGAGGGGCTATTAACCAAAGAAGAGGCTGCATGACGCTGCACATCGGATTTGAGGAAGGCGCGAAGCATCTCGATTGGCTTGAGCTGACCGATGCATTGGCTGAAGGCCATCGTCTCGCGAAAGCGCAGATTTCAGACAGCTTTCTTTATCGCGGTGCAGACACACTGTTGCAGCGCCAAGCTTGGATCGATGGACTGGGGATTGCGGTAAAATCCGCGACTATTTTTCCGGGGAACACAACGCGAAACGCGCCTGTGGTGAATGGTGCGGTGACCCTGTTTGATGACCAGACCGGTGAACTCGAGGCCCTGGTTGATTTCCATCTCGTCACCAAAATGAAAACCGCCGCCGATAGCCTTCTTGCAGCAAGACGTCTCGCGCGCCCTGACAGCAATTCCATCTTAATCGTTGGTGCTGGTGCGGTTGCGCGCAGCCTCCGAGAGGCCTACGGCGCTGCTTTTCCGACTGCGGAGTTCAAAATTTGGAACCGTACGGCGCGGAAGGCCGAGGAACTGGCTGCTGAGTTTCCAAATACGTCAGCCGCCAATGACTTAGAGATGGCAGTTCGGTCCGCCGATATCGTCACAAGCGCAACGATGAGCACCGCGCCTGTGATCCGCGGTGAGTGGCTCCAACCCGGCATACACATCGACCTCATAGGTGCATACCGCCCTGATATGCGAGAGGTGGACGACGAAGCGATGCGGCGCGCCACTGTCTTTGTTGATAGCTTTGACACGACCGCTGAACACATTGGCGAACTGATCGCGCCACTCGAGAGTGGCGCGTTAAGCCGCGACGACATTGCAGCGGATTATTACCATCTGGATCGGTTCAAGAGGGCATCTCTGGACGAGATCACCTTGTTCAAAAATGGTGGCGGCGCGCATTTGGATCTCATGACCAGCCGATACATTCTAGACCGGTGGAAGGCCGCAAACTAAGCGGCCATCGCAGAGGCTGGTGGGCGGTTCTCTTTAATCGGCAAGTGCACGATGGCACTGAATGCGCCAACACCCACACCGATCCACCAGACCGCGTCATAGCTGCCATAGGCGTCATACATACGGCCGCCCAGCCAGACTCCCAAGAAGCTTCCCAATTGGTGACTGAAGAAGACGATGCCGTAAAGCGTGCCCATATAGCGCAGACCATAAAGGTGCGCGACAAGGCCTGACGTGAGCGGAACCGTAGCAAGCCACAAAGAGCCCATGACGATGGAGAAAATAATCACGGTGGTCGGGGTCATTGGCAACAAGATGAATGCTGCCGCGGCAATTGTACGACCGGCATAGATCCCTGCCAGCAGGTACTTCTTGGAATAGCGCTTGCCGAGGTAACCCGCATAGAGCGTACCCGCGATATTGGCCGCGCCGATCAACGCAATCGCCCATGCGCCAAGCTGTGACGTTGTGCTTATGCCCACCGCAGCAAGCATGCCGCTTGGATCAATGGCGGCACAAACCTCTGTGATAAAGGCCGGGAAGTGGGCGGTCACGAAGGCAAGCTGATAACCGCAGCTGAAGAACCCGAGGAAAATGAGCGTATAGGACGGGTCCTTGAAGGCCCGGGTCAAGATAGTGCCCATGCTTTCTTCGAGCTCAGCCTTGGTCGCTGCCGGGGCGCGCATCATCGGCAAGGTCAACAGAACCCCGAGAATGGCGACCGCAAAAATGAGGAACGTGGTCTGCCAAGTCATGAAACCCAGCATCCATTCAGCGACCGGTGCACCAAACACCTGTCCCGCACTGCCTGCAGCCGTTGCAATCGCCAATGACATGGAGCGATTTTCGTCAGAGCTCGCCCGACCCACAACCGCAAGGATGACACCAAAGCCAGTCCCAGCAACGCCGAAGCCAACCAGCACCTCATACATCTGGTGCGCTTGTGGAGAGACTGCGAAGGACGACAGAACCAAACCCGCTGCGTAAACCAATGCGCCCATAAAGATCGCTTTGCGATCTCCAATACGCTCTGCAATCGCGCCAAAAATCGGCTGCCCGATGCCCCAAGCGAGGTTTTGGATCGCAATTGCGAGAGAGAACTCAGACCGAAGCCAACCAAACTCTTCTGCAATGGGGATTTGGAAAACGCCGAAACTTGCGCGGATCGAGAAAGAGACCAAAATGATTATGCAGCCAGCGATCAAAACCGGTGTCATCAGGGGGGTACGTTCCTGCATTTTTGTCTCCTTATCTCAAGTCGCAAAGATTGGTCTTTGAAACTCTTCAGGTCAATTCAGCAATTGTGAGAAGTCTATCACAATCTGTGATACGTCAACTTCTCTGCCCTAACAAGAATTCTGTCACGAACGGGGTATTGCGCCAACATCTGACGGCACACTGTAGCCTCTTTGGAAAGCAGGGCGATCCGCGAGCCGTTCATACCAATCCCGCACCGCAGGATAATCGAACAAGTCGATCTGCTGGAACTCAAACCGCGACACCCAGGGCCAAATGGCGAATTCACAAATCGATAGATCGTTCAAAATGAATTCTCGACCGGTTAGGTGTTGATCCAATACTCCATAGAGCCGCTGCGCTTCTTTCCCAAATCGCTCTTCCGCATAAGGGGCCTTGCCGGGGTTGAATTTCAGAAAGTGATGGGCTTGGCCCAGCATCGGTCCCTGCCCGCCCATCTGCCACATCAGCCACCGCATCATCTCCCAATAGTCAGGATCAGAGCGATCTGGCGCAAACTGGCCGGTTTTTTCAGCAAGATAGAGCAAGATTGCTCCGCTCTCATTCACCACCGTCCCATCATCAACCAATACCGGGATTTTATGATTTGGATTCAGCGCAAGAAAGTCAGGTGCAAACTGCGCATTGGCGCCGATATCAATTGGCTTCACCTGGTAAGCCAAGCCCATCTCTTCAAGCGCAATCGAAATCTTGCGACCGTTCGGCGTATCCCAAGTGTAAAGCGTGATCATGTCGCCCCTCCGTTCCGCGCACACAATGCCAGTATCCAAGCGGCTTGGCTTCTGCTTTTTTCGGTCAAGCACCCGCGCTCCCTTTTCACACCCTGCGCCAACCGCTATGCAGATTTCATGACGACAATCCAAGATATCTATGCTGCCCGCGTCGCGGCAGGCGAATTGACCCCAGACCCGGCGCAAGAGGCCGTGTTGCCAGAATTCGAACGCGTGCGCGCCGGGCTTGCGAAACCACCCGAGAAAAAAGGTTGGTTCAAAAAGGCCAAACCCGAACCTGTAAAGGGCCTTTATCTTTGGGGTGGCGTGGGCCGCGGCAAGTCTATGTTGATGGACTTGTTTGTAGAAGCGGCTGATGTCCCCGCGCGACGCGTCCACTTTCACGCATTTATGCAGGAAATCCACGCAGGCATGCACGAGGCGCGCAAAGAAGGCGTAGAGGACGCGCTCGCCCCGGTTGCTGCAAAAGTCGCAGACGACGTGCGGATGCTGGCCTTCGACGAAATGCAGATCACCGACATTACGGATGCGATGATTGTTGGGCGTCTATTCGAGATGCTTTTTGATGCTGGTGTGACTGTCGTAACCACGTCAAACCGCGTCCCCGATGATCTTTATAAAAACGGACTAAACCGCCAGCTTTTCCTGCCCTTCATCGATGTGCTCAAAGAGCAGATGGTTGTGTATGAGATGGCATCAGAGACCGACTATCGCCAAAATCGATTGTCCGGCAGCCAAGTCTATTTTGTTCAAGCGGGCAGCGAAGCGCGCGCTCAGATGCGCGCTATTTTTGATGACCTCAGTGGCGGTGGTGCTAGTCCGTTATTCCTCACAGTTAAGGGCCGCGAAGTAGAAATCCCCGCGTTTCGCAACGGCGTCGGTCGCGCGACGTTCTTCGACCTTTGCGGCAAGCTTCTCGGCGCTGGCGACTACCTTGCTATTTCTGATGCATTGAAAGTGCTGGTCCTCGAAGACATCCCGACGCTCAGCCGGAATAACTTTAACGAAGCCAAACGTTTCGTAACCCTGATCGATGCGCTGTATGAAGCAAAAGTGCGCCTGATCTGCTCGGCGGCGGCCGAGCCAGAGATGCTTTATCTTGAAGGCGAAGGCATTTTTGAGTTCGAACGTACTGCAAGCCGTCTTCGCGAAATGCAGGATGCGGATTGGGGCAAGGACTCCTAAGTCAAATCACGGATTTCCAAACGAATCAGGGGACGCCCGTTGGCATCCCCTGGTCCCGATAGACTTGCCTGTCATGGGCTTAAAGGCGCTGCTCGGCCACCTCTATCCCACTGCCATTATTGAAAAAAGTCCTGCTAGAGAGACTATACGCATCGGTAAACGAATCGGTCAAGTGGCTCCGAATCGATTTCTACGAATCGGTCACTCAGCGATTCGCAGAAGTGAGTCGTTTCAACGACTTAGCCCTGCAAAAAAAATTCGCGCTACCCGTTCTCTCGAAGCACCACTCCGGCCAAGTAGAGTGATCCACAAATCAAAACCCGACAATCTGGATGATCTGCGATGATATCTTTCAATGCAGTTGCCACATTCGCAGCCGTTTTCGCCTCCATCCCGACTTGCGCCGCTGCAAGAGCGGTCGCTTCTGCAGGCAGAGTGTTGGCTTCACCTGGGATAGATACAGCTGTGAGAGAGACGACTTCCTTAGCAATCGGCGCGAGGTAGCCGTTTACATCCTTGGTATTCAGCATGCCGCAAATCAGGTGCACGTTCCGTTGTGGCAGAGCCTTCAGAAGCTCCGCGATCGCAATCCCAGCAGCGGCGTTATGGCCACCGTCGAGCCAGAGTTCCGCATCGCCGGCGATGTCGATCAGTGGGCCGGATTTAAGGCGCTGCATCCTTGCAGGCCACTCCGCATTCACCATCGCCGCTTCACAAGCTGCATCATCAGCGCCCAAGTGGCGCAAAACAGCCAAAGCTGCACCGGCGTTGATCACCTGATGGGCTCCAAGCAGTGCCGGCATCGGTAAATCCAGCAGGCCATGATCATCTTGATAGATCAAACGGCCACGCTCAGTGCTCACATGCCAGTGCTGACCATAGACAAGCAACGGAGCACCCAGACGCAATGCGGTGGCCTCAATCACATCCATCGCAGCGTCGTCCTGAGGGCCAACCACACAAGGCACGCCTCGTTTGATGATACCCGCCTTCTCAGCGGCGATCTTGTCGATGGTATCTCCCAAGAATTGCTCGTGATCTTTTGAAACAGGCGTAATCACCGAGATCTCTGGCGTGATCACATTGGTCGCGTCCAGTCGCCCCCCCAACCCCACTTCAAGCAGAGTGTAGTCCGCTTTGGTCCGAGCAAAGGCCAATAGCGCGGCGCAGGTTGTGATCTCAAAATACGTGATGTCGATGCCATCATTCTTGGCGTAACACTCGTCCAAAACTTCCGTCAGATGCTCTTCACTGATCAACTCACCCGCCAAACGAATGCGTTCGTGAAACTTCGCGAGATGCGGCGACGTATATGCATGAGCAGACTTGCCCATACCCTCGATCCCAGCACGGATCATTGCTTGGGTAGAGCCTTTGCCGTTGGTGCCTGCGATATGGATCACTGGCGGCAATTTCTCCTGTGGGTCGTCGAGCGCTTTCAACAACCGCCAAACTCGATCCAAGGTCAGATCAATGATCTTGGGGTGTAGGGCCATCATCCGGTCAAGGATTGCGTCAGAGGATTGGTTTGCGGTGTTATCCATGGGGAGGTCTCAAATAGATGCTCTTAAATGCGCTATATAAAAAACGCGCCCTGCTCAATGCAGGACGCGTCATAATTCACAAGAGAAACGCTGTAATCAGTCAGCTTTTCCAGCCTCTGCTTCAGCTTTTTCAGGCTCCGCAGGTGTTTCGGCTAATTCATCAGCGTTTGGCGCAGGCAAGTCACCTTTAATCGCTGGTGGCATATCAAGAAGCATGCGTACGATCGTAATCAGTTCGTCGCGCATCTCGGTCCGCTTGGTCACGCGGTCTAGCATACCGTGGTCCAAGAGATATTCGGCGCGCTGGAAACCTTCAGGCAGTTTCTCGCGGATCGTTTGCTCGATCACACGGGCACCTGCGAAGCCAATCAATGCATTTGGTTCGGCAATCTGCACGTCACCCAACATCGCATAGGACGCGGTCACACCACCCGTGGTCGGGTGAGTGAGCACCACGATGTATGGAAGGCCAGCTTCCTTCAGCATCTGAATGGCGATCGTCGTACGTGGCATTTGCATCAGACCAAGAATGCCTTCTTGCATTCGCGCGCCACCAGCGGCGGAGAAAAGGATCAGTGGGCGCTTCAGCTCGACCGCGCGCTCTGCAGCGGCGACAATCGCATTGCCCACATACATGGACATAGAACCACCCATGAAAGAGAAGTCCTGCGCGCAGGCCACAACTGGGGTGCGCCCGATTTCGCCTTCAGCCACCAGCATGGCTTCCTTTTCGCCAGTCTTCTTCTGAGCGGCTTTCATGCGATCCGGGTACTTCTTCTGGTCTTTAAAGTGCAGCGGGTCAGAAATTGGCTCTGGCACTTTGATCTCGGTGAAGATCGCGCCATCAAACATCGAGGCGAAGCGGTCCCGCGGTGAGATGGCCATGTGGTGATCACATTGAGGACAAACGTTCAGATTGTCCTTCAGTTCCCGATGGAACAGCATCGTATTACATTCGCTACATTTGACCCACAGGTTCTCGGGCACTTCTCGGCGGGAGAAGATCGAGTTGATCCGTGGACGGACGTAGTTGGTGATCCAGTTCATCTACAAAACCTCAAAAGTCGCGCAACGGCACCCAGATAAGCTGCTCTTTCACGAATTGCAATCAACGCCTGATCGCGATCCGCGCTGCAAGCCAAAAACAAAACAAAATTGGCCCCTCTACGATCAAAGCTGTCCGAACATGACCCGCATCCTGTGGACCATAGGGCATATGAAGCAGCGCGAGCCCATCCCAATGATGCTGCATGCCCACGATCATAATCGCCACGACATTATTTACAAAATGCAGGGCTATCGCAGGGCCTAGGGAGCCTGAACGCGCTGTCAAATCAGCCGCAGCGACACCAAACAGGGTCGCCCATAGCGCTATAAAGAGTGCGTTCTCTCCGTAGGCTTCGGGGCTGAAGTGCAAGAAGCCAAAAATCATGCTTGGAATGACCATCCAAATGATCGGGTGAGAGAAGCGAGCGGCGAGTTGGCTTTGAAGATAGCCGCGGAACATCAACTCTTCTGCACTTACTTGGATCAGAACCCCCAGCAGTGCGGGCAAGACCAGAGGTAACCAAGTATCAAACCCAAGATGCATGCTGGGTTGTTGGGATGCAGGCGCGGGCAACACAAGCATCACTGCGACCAGCACAATGAGCCAGCGGAAAACCCTGAAGAAATCGACAAAAGCATGACGCAGCGGACCGATTAAGCTGGTGAATGATCGGTCATGCAAAAGACGGGTGACCACCCAAAGAGATGCGATAGGAAGGGTAAATGAATACAGCGTGATCAGCATTGCACGCGCCGTGTCACCGGTGATCAGCTCAATCTGTAACCGTTCCCAATCGGTCATCCCCTCCAAGACTCGGATCATCGCGACATTGAACGCCATGATCGAAATCATCAAAACGACCACTCCGCCAAACAGGCGTGGCAAACTGGCGCTGGTGCGGGCAGGTGCAACAAGAACTTGATGCGGATCATAAACGGACATGACAAAGCCCTATCGTCATTTAGGCCACAGGTATAGTGCGTGATCGCGATTGGTTTGCCCGAGACTTGCTATGGATGCCCCGCTTGGATATTCATCCGTAACGTTCTGTTACGAGTTGAGAATGCTGCGCCAATCACCGTTGATCAAAGCCCTCGCGATTTGCAGTTCAACTCTCGCTTTGGCCGCTTGTATTCCGACCATCGGCCCGTCCACCAATTCACCAAAGCAAGCCCGCATACATGCCCTAGCGGGCGGTGAAATCCTTGTTAATGCGCCTAGGTCATATTGTGTCGATACGTCTTCTAGACCTTCGAGCAGTTTTGTTCTTATGACCAATTGTGACGTACTGGCGGGCACACCGAAAACGAATCCCGCAGATCGTGGAATTCTTACTGTTAGCCTTGGCGCACAGCTGACTGCGGATCAAAGCGACCTTGAATTAGAAACGTTGATGGGAACCGGCGCGACCCAATCCCCGCGCGTTCCGGGCCTCATTATGCAACAAGTGAACGCGAGCGACACATCCCGCCTTGATGGAGCGGCGGCGCAGTATTGGCGTGCCGCAATGAAGGTGCAGGATCGGATTGTGACCTTGGCGCTCTATGGCCCTGAGAAGGGATCGGTGATTGGTGCCAAAGGCAAACCTATTTTGGAAGATCTCGCGCGAGGCATCCAAGCCAAACCTTTGTCCGATCAGGCTACCGCTAAGATACAATCGCAAAAAACGACCATTCTCGCATTTCGACGTTTGTTTCAAATAAACCAATAGGCTACACAATACAGAAACAAGTCGCGAATTGTTTCCAAATCGCGATCAGTCTCAGCGAGGCGGGAAGACGGGCAGGATGGGCATTAGATCAGGTAGAATCTGGCGCAGAATTGTAAATCGCGGCGTGACCCGATTTTGGGCGCAAGCTGCGCGCGAAGCCTCAGAAACAGACCTGCGCACTTTGAAACGACGCCGAACTTTGGCACGCCAACTGCGCTCCCACCTTGATTCTCTGATCTCGGTGGCCGACGGTCGACTTGCATTACCGATCATTGGGTCCAACACCTTCCCAAAACCCCATGGCACCGACTGGGCATGGCGACCTACTGTTTGGCGCGAGAGCCTGCCATCGAAGGGTCGCGTTGCGGTGCAAAGCAAAGAGGGTCTTGGTGAAGAGGTTACACTTTTTCACGATTGCTCAATCTCTGAACTAACGCTTCGCCAATTGCGCAATACCCGCGCCAAGGACCTCGCGCCCTACGGTCTAAGAATGGATGTTTTCCGCTTTGACGGCTCCTTTTTGTCACTGGTGATCGATTTCCCTAAAGACGCGCTTCACGACCTCAACCGGCAATACGTGATCCGCATGGACACGATTGTTGAGATGGAAAAACCGTTGGAGATCTTTGCACGGTTCAACATCAAACATGGGCCCAACACCGAACAAATTGTCCGGGAACTGCCCCTGCATGAAGAAGACATTATGGTTGAGTTTGATCTCGCCTATTCCAAACTCAATGAAAAGCGCATCGAAAAGGCTTGGGTCGATTTGATCTTTGAAGGTCCCGAAATGAACCAAGTCATTTTGCGCGATGTTACCTTTAGTCGCCGCCCCCGCGCCGAGATGTGAGGATAAGAGATGAGCCAATATAGCATCAGCAAAACCCGTCTCTTTGAAGGCATTTGGGAAGGTATCGTGACCGCAGAAAAAGGCGTCACGGATCAACCGCATCTGGAACCCGTCTTTGAAGAAAAGCCGCTTGACCAGTTAAAGCTGGTGGAAGTTGGCGAAGGGCGCTGGACCCTGCGCATTCCGATTCCAGCGCATATTTTAGGGGATGGCGTTCAAACAATCTTAATCCGCGATGTGATGGCACAAGAGACACTGGAGGTGATTACGATCATTTCTGGTGAAGCGATTGCAGAAGATATCCGCGCCGAAATGGATTTGCTGCGAGCGGAACTGGATATGCTCAAACGCGCATTCCGTCGGCATTGTTTGGAATCCATGTAGTCGCTTTAAAATAGGTCATTGCAGCCAACCAAGTTGTTTCCACGCCGCAAACGATCCCTCACAAAACCCCGATATTGTCCGCCCCCTGCCCCTTTCACGCCTCATTTTGATATCAAACCTTAGGTCAACACGTTTTGACACGAGGATTGCGAAATGGATCGCCTAACGGAAATGGAAGCTTTTGCCACGGTCGTTGACCAAGGTGGCTTCACTGATGCCGCCAAAAAGATGGGTATCTCAAAATCCGCGGTCTCCAAGCATGTTTCCAGCCTGGAGGCACGTTTGGGTGCCCGCCTGCTTAACCGCACCACCCGTCGGGTTAGCCCAACAGAAATTGGCCTCGCTTATTACGACCGCGCCCGCCGTGTTTTGAATGACGCAGGCGAAGCGGATGCACTTGTAACTTCTATGCAGTCAGCACCATCAGGTTTGCTGCGCATTTCTGTTGCCACCGACTTTGGGGTTAACCACCTGAGCCCTGTCTTGGGTGAGTTTCTTGCGGATTTCCCGGAAGTCACCGTGAATATGGTTCTGAACAACCGCTATGTGGAGCTGATTTCCGAAGGCTTTGATATGGCAATTCGTGTCGGAGAGCTGGAAGACAGCTCTCTTCGTGCGCGCAAGCTGACAGAGACGACCACGCGAATGATCGCGAGCCCGGAATATTTTGAAAAGCACGGTCGCCCGACCAAGATCGATGATCTAAACGAGCACAAGCTGCTGCATTACTCCAGCCAGTCCAATGGCGCTGTGTGGAAGCTAACAGCACCATCCGGCGAAAAACGCCAGGTGCGCACAGCAGGTTGGCTAAGCGTAAATGACGGTCAGTCCTTGCTGAATGCGGCCATCGCAGGTCTCGGTATCGCTTACTTGCCAAGCTACCTCTACGCGGATGCAATGGAGCAAGGTCTGGTTGAGGACGCAATTCCTGATCTACCAATCGAGACACAAGGCATCTACGCGGTTTATCCGCCAGGCCGGTTCACCCAGCCTAAAGTGCGCGCCTTCATCGACTTCTTGGTGCACTCCTTCGCTGCCAAAGGTCCGGCCGAGTGGTGATAGTAATACCAACGAAATTCCTGAGGCTTTGAAAGCCGACTATCCCCGGTTCAACACCGGGGATTTTTTTGTGCACACAAACGTAGAATCGCCGCGATCAAGATATGCGACCAAACAAGGTAGTGGAAAATGCGCCGTGCGGTTAACCCGCTTTTTTAAGATCCGCGATCAATCCGTCGATATCACCACGACGTTTGTCCAGCATCGCGCCGATCTCACTTTTTTCAGTCAAACGCAGGCTAATCCCTTCAATGATAAGGTCAAAGAACAGATCTTTGCCTGTGCGGTTTGACACGCGAAAATTTAATTCGAACGGAGACTCTCCGCGAAGATGCGCCGTGCCCAAGACTTCGTAATAGCTTTTCACTTTCCGAGTACTGTTCACTTCGACCCGTCCGCCCACGAATTCATTGAAACGTTTGCCGTATTTTCGTGAAATGTATCCTGTGAACGCATCGACATATCTATTGCGCTGAGAGTTGCTAAGGCCGCGCGCATCAGGACCAAGAGCCGAACCCGCTATGAAGGCAACGTCCGCATAACGCTTAAAAATCCTCTCAAAATCGCCAATCATCGCGTTCAAGGATTTCCCCGACCCAATCACTTTGTTGATGTCGGCAACCACTTTGTCCACAAGCTTCTCGGCCTCTGCACTTGTCAGCGCGAAAGCATGCGCAGGCACAAGCGTAGAAGCAGCGATGGTGGAAAGAAAAGTACGACGTTTCAAAGTTTCACTCTCACTGTGCAAAAGGATCCGCAAACGGATCGAAATCAGTTTCTGCCTCTTCCACTTCTACCCCAAGCGCAAAGCGCCTGTTTTGCAAGTAAAGAATCCGTGCTTGCGCGTAGCTGTCTGCGCTTTCGTAGAGGACAGAGTCGATGGTGGCGCGCAAATCATAACGGTCACCCATTAAGTCTGCGAAGTTGGCTGCGGTACCGACATATTTCTCCGGGCGCGGCAGAAATACCGATACCGGATCCAAGGTAAAATCAAGAATCGTTCCGACGGTATCACGCTCAGTCGATGGGCCCAGAAGCGGCAATTCCACATACGCACCCTCTTTTACACCCCAAACGTGGAACGTCTCGCCGAAATCGGTTTCCCGACGTGGCACATGAACTGCGTCTGCTGGATCAACAATCCCGCCGAAACCAAAAACAGTGTTGAAAACCAAACGAAAACTGTTACCGCCAGCTCCTTTTAAATCGCCCTGCAGCAAATTGTTAACGATGTCCGCAGGCAATGACAGGTGGTCAGCAAAATTTGAAACCAACATGCGAAGGTCTTCATGAACATAATTGCCGTAACCATTTGACACCGGACGAAATAACACGCGATCCACCTTGCGGTTAAACTCATGAACTTCACGGTTTGCGGCTTCGTTTGGATCGTAGATCTCAGCCGAAGACACGCTATCACGCGGCGTCGCGCATGCGCCCACCAAAGAAATGAAACTCAATAAAATAGAACCACGCAGAAATTGGCGCGAAGAAGGAATTACAAAGGGCACTGGTTTTCTCGACTGAATCAGACAGTTTCCATTTAGAATATCGATTGGAATAGACTACACCCAACGTTGATTATGCACAAAAGCTGTGTCCGACGCGCCACAGGCGTTTTCCCGCTCAATTCGTAAGCATTTCTTTGGAAATGAGCGCTATCTAAACGCTCATGGCAAGAAATCTGAAAGAGTTTGCAAGCGGACTAGAAGAGTTACGCGCCGCGCGTCGTCAAAGCCGCGCGTTTTATTGGATCGTAGCGTTCTTCAGTACGATTACCAATCTCCTCATGTTCTCTGGCCCGATCTATATGTTGCAGATCTATGATAGGGTATTGATGAGCCGAAGCATTGAAACCCTCGTCGTACTCACAGGTTTAGTCGTCTTTCTTTTGCTGATTATGGGAGTGCTGGATTATGTCCGTGGACGCATATTGGCGCGCATTGCTGAAAAATTTTATGAGCAACTTGAGAAACGTGTGTTTGACGCTCTGCTCACGCCCCCTTCCCGTTTTGCGTCGCATAGAACGCAATGGGGGCTGTCAGACCTCGAGACGCTCAAACGCTTTACCGCCTCCCCCGGTCCGTTAGCAGCATTTGATATGCCGTGGACCCCGATATTCTTGCTGGGCCTCTTTGTTTTCCACCCATGGCTAGGTCACGTGGCACTATTGGGAACCATCCTTTTGATTTTTGCCGCCATCCTCAATCAGCACCTATCCCAAAACCCGCGGCAAAAAGCGCATCAGCTCGCTCATCAAGGATCAGGTTTAAGAAACATGCTAGGCCGTGACCCCAATTCGTTTCAGGGTCTTGGCATTCAAGGCAGCGGTTTCGAACGTTTGCAGAGAAACATCCGAAATCTGCATGCGCACCACCTGCAAGGTTCGGATATAACGGGTGGGTTCTCAGCAGCAATCAAAACGCTTCGATTGTTGTTGCAATCAGCCATGTTAGCAACAGGGGCGCATTTGGTCGTGCGATCAGAACTCTCGCTGGGCGCGGTGCTTGCCAGTTCAATCTTGGCGTCACGTGCCGTGGCACCAATTGAAATCGCCATCAGTCAATGGTCGAATTTTCAAAATGCGCGTAAGAGTTGGTGGAATCTTGCTGCTTTGCTCACACAAGCACCACGCATAGCCCAACCTATCGAACTTCCCAAGCCCAAGGCGAGGTTGGATGTTAAGGCGCTAAGCGTTGCGCCTAATCTAAACGATCGTGTCGTTCTAAAAAACGTTCATTTCAATCTACAACCAGGTGAGGCCCTTGGCGTGATTGGGCCATCTGCATCAGGGAAATCCACTTTGGCGCGTGCCCTAGTGACCGCAGTGCCGATCACTTCAGGAAAGATAGAGCTGAGCCAAGCTTCAATCGATCAATACCCAATCGCTCAGCTTGCAAAATATATCGGCTATCTGCCTCAGCATGTTGAACTATTTGAAGCTACGATTGCAGAGAACATCGCTGGACTTTCGTCAGAACCAGACTCCGAAAAAGTTGTTCAGGCAGCGAAATGGGCTGAGGCGCACGAGCTGATCTTAAGCCTTCCAAAAGGTTACGATACTGTTTTTAACAATGCCAATGAGCTCCTCTCTGCGGGTCAATTGCAACGTATCGCGTTGGCCCGCGCGCTCTACTCGGACCCAGTGATTTTGGTTTTGGATGAACCAAGCTCTCATCTCGACAGTTCTGGCGCAGCCGCTCTCAACCGTTCCATAAAACGCATGAAGACGGCAAAAAAATCAGTCATCATCATGTCTCAACGACCGGATGCCATCCGAGAATGCGAAAATGTGCTTGTTCTTAAGAACGGCCGTGTCGATGCTTTCGGAGCAAGAGACCGTGTTTTGCGTAAGGCGGTTTCAAACCACCGCGGCATAGAACAAGCGCTTGAGACCGCGCGCACCCAAATGGGAATGCAGTAGTAACAGTGGGGAATCTAGATTCAACAAAAAGGCACGTTTGGATTGGTTTGATCGCCATAGGATTCTTGTTTTTTGGATTCGGTGCTTGGGCGACAGGCTTCCAGATCGCTGGCGCTCTCATTGTTCCGAGCCAAATCGAAGCAGGTCAAAAGCGACAGGTGGTCGAGCATCTCGAGGGCGGAATTGTCTCTGACATTTTTGTAGACGAAGGCGATTGGGTGCGCGCCGGTGATCCGTTGATTCAATTGGACACAAATCGCTTGGAATCCACCATCGCAATTCTGCAAAGGCAATTGTTCGAAATTACGGCGCGGCGCGGGCGACTTATCAGCGAGCGCAATGGAGCCGACAGCATCACCTTCGACGCAAAGCTTCTGAATATCGCGACAAAAGATTCAGATGTTCAATCGTTGCTGGAGGGGCAATCCGACCTCTTCAAAGCGCGTCAGACTGCACTGCGTCAAGAAACCGACCAAATTCACGAACGCCGTGCGCAAATCGACGATCAATTGGCTGGGCTGGACGCCCAGAATGACGCCTTATCAAAACAACTGGTGTTGCTGCGGAAGGAACTCTTGGATCAAGAAGTTCTTCTAAAAAAGGGATTGGCGCGGTCTCATCAGGTGCGGTCCTTACTGCGAGACGAAGCAGATCTGCAGGGTCAAATTGGGTCACTGAAGGCCGCCCGTGCCCAAGCATCAGGTCGGCAGACTGAACTTGAGATTGAAGCCACGCGACGTTTAGCAGCATATCGCGAACGGGCGATCGAAACTCTGCGAGATATTGAGGTGCAGGAAGTTGAATTGATTCAAACCCTCAACACCCAAAGACGGCGCCTTGAACAAATGACAATCCGCGCTCCGGTGTCCGGTCACGTTCATGGGATGTCGGTTTTCTCAGAAAAATCGGTGATCATCGCCGCGGAACCGTTGCTGTACATCGTCCCGAAAGATGCATCGCTGCGCGTCGTCGCGCGAGTCGCGCCGACTCAGGTAGATGAAGTCTATATAGGCCAATCAGTCGACCTTCGGCTGTCTGCCTTGGACCAAAAAACAACACCACCGCTTATGGGCGTCGTCGCACACCTGTCCGCAGACACATTTGCGGACGAAATCACTGGGAAAACCTATTATCGCGCTGAAGTTCGCGTCGACCCGGTCGAATTTGCGAAATTACCGGACGACCTTGTTCTGAGACCAGGATTGCCGGTCGATGCCTTTCTAAGAACAAAAGACCGAACGCCTTTGACTTACTTGCTGGAACCTTTCACGAATTATTTCTCGCGCGCGATGCGCGAAAGTTGACCAACCGCAAAATCGCCCTTCTCAAATCGCATTGCTGCGCATAGCTTCGCGCCAGCGACTCAAAGGAGATTTGTGATGGGTGTTTTCGAAACCAAGCTCGCAGAAATGGGTATCACTTTGCCTGAAGCACCTGCGCCGGCAGCGAATTATGTACCCTACGTAAAGGTAGGTGACATGGTCTACGTGTCTGGTCAGATCCCATCAGGTCCGGATGGTTTGATCATCGGAAAATTGGGAGACACGATGGATGTTGAATCGGGCGCGGAAGCAGCGAAGGCTTGTGCTATCGCTCTTTTGGCTCAGGTCAAAGCTGCATGCGACGGAGATCTCGACCGTTTGGTGAAAGTGGTGAAGTTGACCGGTTTTGTGAACTCAACCTTAGAATTCACTGAGCAGCCTCAGGTGATCAACGGTGCGTCTAATCTATTTGGTGATGCGCTTGGCGAAGTCGGGCAGCACGCGCGCGCTGCGGTATCTGCGCCGTCCCTGCCCTTTGGCGTCGCTGTGGAAATCGACGGGGTTTTCCAAGTTAAATGACCCGCTTGGATCATAGATTTTTGACCACCCCCCTTGCCCATCGCGGCCTACACGACGTGGCTCAGGGGCGGCCCGAAAATAGCCGCGCCGCAATTAAGGCCGCGATAAATTTGGGATACGGGATCGAGATTGATCTGCAACTGTCCAGCGACGATGTCGCGATGGTTTTCCATGACTATGGGTTAAACCGCCTGACCGAAGCATCGGGTCCCATTCGCCAAAAGTCGGCGAAAGACTTAATAGCCATCCCGCTCAAAGGCGGCTCGGAAACAATTCCGACTTTGGACGAGGTTCTTAAACTCATTGATGGGCAGGTGCCGCTGCTCATTGAACTTAAGGACCAAGACGGGCAAATGGGGACCGATGTAGGGCCCTTGGAAAAAGCCGCTGCAAACCTTTTGAACACCTATGAGGGCCCTCTCGCGGTCATGTCATTCAACCCGAATACTGTCGCGCTACTTGCTGATCTTTGCCCGGATATACCGCGCGGTATCGTCACAAGCGCGTACGATCCAGAAAGTTGGGCACCCCTGTCGCGAACGGTCTGTGAGCAATTGCGTGATATTCCGGATTATGAGCGCAGTCGCGCAAGTTTCATCAGCCACGAAGTCGCTGATTTAAACCGGCCGCGTGTCGCCGAACTCAAATCGCACGGCGCTAATATCTTGTGCTGGACGGTGACATCCGCAGCGATAGAGGCAAAAGCACGTGAAGTGGCGGAAAACATTACGTTTGAACAGTACCTTGCCCAACATCCTGCTTGAAGCTGCCGATTTCTGACCCAAATATGGCCGAGTGGGAGCCGTTATGTCAGACACCGCCATCGAAATTCAGGTCCATGGGTCTCTTGCGAGCATCCCTCAAGCAGAGTGGGATGCCTGCGCCGATCCAGGCAAAGGGACACGCCCGTTAGATCCTTTTACGACCTATCGTTTTTTACTTGCGCTGGAAGAAAGTGGATCGGTTGGTCCTGGGACCGGATGGCAACCGCAATATGTAACCGCACACGCAAACGGAGCCATGATCGCTGGCGCGCCGCTTTATGCAAAAGGCCACAGTCAGGGCGAATATATATTCGATCACAACTGGGCACACGCATACGAAAACGCGGGCGGGCGCTACTATCCGAAACTACAAATCGCGGTCCCGTTTACACCGGCAACTGGGCGTCGATTTTTGGTAAAACCCGGCTTTGAACAGGTGGGCCAAGCGGCATTGATGCAAGGCGCAATGGAAGTTGCCAAAGCCAACAACCTTAGTTCGATCCACACAACATTTTGCACGGGCCTAGAAAGTGAGCTTGGCCAGCAACTTGGCTTGCTCCACCGCACCGGCCAACAATTTCACTGGGTCAATCAGAGCTATGCTGACTTTGACGCTTTCTTAGAGGATCTCAGCTCTCGAAAACGCAAAAACATACGCAAGGAACGGGCGCAGGCGCAGGCCTTCGGCGGTGTCATAAACACGTACACTGGTGACGAGATCACGTCTGCTCATTGGGACGCAATGTGGGTCTTCTATCAGGATACCGGAGCGCGAAAATGGGGCACTCCTTATCTGACGCGTGAGTTCTTTGATCGCGTTCATCAAACGATGCGTGAGGATGTACTGCTGATCTTCGCTGAAAGAGAGGGGATCGCGGTTGCGGGTGCGATGAATTTCATTGGCTCGGATACGCTTTATGGGCGCTATTGGGGCTGCACCGAGCATCACAACTGCCTGCATTTTGAAATTTGCTACTATCAAGCCATCGATTGGGCAATCGCACATGGTTTGAAGCGCGTCGAAGCAGGTGCACAAGGCGAGCATAAGTTGGCGCGCGGGTACCTGCCAGTCACCACTCACTCGCTTCATTGGATTTCAGACCCAAATTTCTCAGACGCTATTGCCCGCTATTTGGTTGCCGAAAGAGAAGCGGTGGCAGAGGAAATTGAAGTCCTGACAGCTTATGGCCCATTCCGAAATGAACAGCGTGAAGAGCAGGACTAGGATTAAAAAAAGGGCGGCTATTAGCCGCCCAATTGACTTAAACTTGTTCCAGCAGCTCTTCGCCACTGCTGATACCACAAACACCGGCTTGTTCCTCTAGGTTCATGACCTTCACGTCGCCATCTTCAGCGAGCAGAGCAAATCGTTGGCAACGGTCATAGAAACCCAGCGGTTCAACGGTGAAGTTTAACCCCAGCGCTTTGGTCAACTCTGACTGTGGGTCTGCCAGCATCGTGATGCCCGCTTCGGACGCGCCCGCAGATTCGTCCCAGCGCTTCATTACAAATGGATCGTTCACGGAGACACAGATAATCTCTTCCACGCCTTTTTCTTTGAAAGCGTCAGCAGTGCGCATGAAGCTTGGCAGATGCGCAGCGTCACATGTCCCCGTGAACGCGCCGGGCAAGCCGAACAAAACCACTTTGCGCCCTTTGGTCATCGCGCCAAAATCGACGGTTTCAGGGCCATCTGCACCCATGGTCGATAGGGTGGCGCCCGGTAAAGAATCTCCGACTGAAATAGACATTTGGTGTATCTCCGTAATTGCGTTTCCTTCGCGTAGAGATATAGGGTTCGGATTAGCTTCGGCAACGGGAATTGAGAAGGTTCAGACATGTCGCATGTAATCGTCGTTGGTGCAGGGCAAGCGGGTGCCTCTTGTGTCGCAAAATTGCGCAGTGAAGGGTTCGATGGAGAGATCACGTTGATCGGATCGGAGAGCGCGTTGCCTTATCAAAGGCCGCCTCTTTCAAAGAAGTACCTGCTTGGAGAGATGGATCTTGAACGCCTGTTCTTAAGACCTGCGCGTTTTTACGAAGAGAACAACATCGATGTGCGTCTTGGCGAGGAAGTGACCAATGTGTCACCAGGTCAGAACGCCATATCAGTTGGCTCAGAAACGCTCGACTATGACCATCTTGTATTGACCACCGGATCTGCGCCTCGACGCCTGCCAGCATCCATTGGCGGCGCTCTTGCAGGTGTTTATACGATGCGCGATCTCAAGGACGCTGACGCCATGGCGCCGGAATTCTTGGAAGGCCGCCATGTTTTGATTGTGGGCGGCGGTTACATTGGCCTGGAGGCGGCAGCGGTGGCGGCGGCAAAGGGCCTAAAGGTCACACTTGTCGAAATGTCAGAGCGTATCCTACAGCGTGTCGCGTCACCGGAAACGTCAGATTATTTCAGGAACCTGCACCAAGCGCGCGGCGTGGACATTCGGGAAGGTTTTGGCTTGCAGAACCTGACAGGAACCGACCGCGTGTCCGGGGCGGTGCTCAGCGATGGCACCGCACTGGATCTGGATTTCGTGATTGTCGGTGTTGGCATCACACCAAATACAGCGCTGGCTGAGATGGCCGGTTTGGTTCTGGAGAATGGTATCAAGACAGATGCCCATGGGCGCACGTCGGTTGCTAATATCTGGTCTGCAGGTGACTGCGCATCGTTCCCTTACAAAGGAAACCTCATCCGCCTTGAAAGCGTACCAAACGCGATTGATCAGGCAGAGGTCATCGCTCGAAATATCATGGGTGCCGAGGCCGATTACATCGCCAAGCCATGGTTTTGGTCCGATCAGTATGACGTCAAACTGCAAATTGCGGGACTGAACACCGGTTACGACAATGTTGTGACCCGCAAAGCCGATGAAACAAGCCAGTCTGTTTGGTATTATCAGGGGGACACGCTTTTGGCGGTCGATGCGATGAATGCACCCCGCGACTACATGATTGGCAAACGTCTGATTGAAGCGGGGAAATCACCAAGTGCTGACTTGGTCGCCGATCCAACCAGAGACTTGAAGGCAACGCTGAAGGCATGAGGATTGTCGCCGGCCAGTTTAAAGGCACTGCGCTTGCATCGGTTGGCAAAGGCGACGCTAGCGCACATCTGCGCCCCACAACCGACCGCGTGCGGGAAAACCTATTTAATGTCCTGATGGGCGGAAAATTTGGAGACCCCATCACCGGCGCACGGGTTTTGGATTTGTTTGCCGGCACAGGTGCACTCGGCCTTGAAGCGCTGTCGCGCGGGGCTGAAGCGGTGTGTTTCGTGGATGACGGGCGCAAAGCCCAATCTCTCATTCGCCAGAATATTCAAATTACAAAGAGCAAGGCCGCGTGCCGAGTGCTTGCTAGAGATGCCGCGCGGCTGCCTGCAAACACCGAAGAGGCTTTCGATCTGATCATCCTCGATCCACCCTACGGCAAAAACTTAGGCGGCAAAGCACTTGTCGCCGCAACCGAGGGCGGTTGGATCGCGAAAGAAGCGCTCGTAGTTTTTGAAGAGAACGCGCCGCAACTCGCGCCGCCGGGTTTCGAGCTGTTAGACCAGCGCAAATACGGCGACACACATGTGACGTTCTTAGAATATCAGGGGATCGCTTAAAGCCCCTCAGATCACGCGGTATTATAGGTCGGGTGGAAGGTCCCGTTTGGCGACAGAGTGAAAATCTCAAACCCATCGGCGGTCACACCAATCGAGTGTTCAAACTGCGCGGACAAGGATTTATCACGGGTTACCGCTGTCCAATCATCCGCCAACACCTTGGTTTCAGGCCGACCTAGGTTGATCATCGGCTCAATCGTGAAGAACATGCCTTCTTCCAGCACCGCACCGGTGCCAGGGCGGCCATAGTGCAGCACGTTTGGTGGCTCGTGGAATTCCCGGCCAAGACCGTGGCCGCAGAAATCGCGCACCACACTCATCCGTTTCTTTTCTGCAAAGCTCTGAATGGCGTGGCCAATGTCACCAAAGGTGTTTCCCGGCTTCACGATCTCAATGCCTTTGAACAGCGCGTCATGGGTGGCTTGAATCAGTAGCTCCGCCTTGCGTGGCAGTTTCCCCGCCACATACATGCGGCTTGAATCGCCGAACCAACCGTCAACGATGGTGGTTACGTCGATGTTCAGAATGTCGCCATCCTTAAGAACTTTGCCGCCCGGGATACCGTGACAAACAACGTGGTTCACCGAGATGCAGCTTGCGTGCTGATAGCCCCGATAGCCAATCGTAGCGGATTTCGCGCCTGCAGCTTCGACCTTTTCAGTGATGATCCGATCGATCTCACCCGTGGTTTGGCCCGGAAACACGAATTCCGCAATCTCGTCCAAAATCGTGGCCGTGACCGCGCCTGCCGCATGCATGCCGGCAAAATCGGCTTGCTGATAGATTTTGATCCCGTCGCGGGTTCGTCCGGCCTTACCAATCATGAGGCACGCTCCAAATCGTCAAATTTCCCCTTACTTAGGACTCTTTGCGGCAAAGGACCAGAGGGGCTCTAGCGAATAAACGCACGCCTTTGCCCGATCGAGATACCTTGGGGCGACATTGCGCAATCATAGGCTAGAACTTCAACGCCAGCCGCCATGGCCGCTTGGAACGCCTCGCCATATGCAGGGTCCAGATCAGCAGCGATGCTCATCTCATGGCAATCGGTACGCTGTACTAGATAAAACATCATCGCGCGCTTTCCGCTGCGGGCCATTTCAGCCAATTCAAACAAGTGCTTCGCACCGCGCGCGGTCACGCAGTCAGGAAACTCTGAAAGATGTGGCGACCGGCTGGTAGAAACGTTTTTGACCTCTACGTAAAGGTCCGGCTTGTCTGGGTCGGTCAGCAGAAAATCAATGCGGCTGTTTTCCCCGTATTTCACTTCTGGACGGATATTCTCGTAATCCGCGAGCTCCGGAATAGAGCGCGCCAGAAGTGCCTCTTTCACTATGCGGTTCGGCATCGATGTATCCACACCAATCAAAGTGCCATCATCGGTCTCGTTCATCCGCCATGCAAATTTGAGTTTGCGCTTGGGGTCATCATTGGGTTCCAACCAGATCTTGGTTCCGGGCTCCGTCAGGTCCAGCATCGCGCCGGGATTGGCGACGTGGGCGGTAATCTCACGCCCATCCGGCAAAACGGCGTCAGATAGAAAGCGTTTGTAACGACGGACCAAGGTGGCCGGGATCAATGGTTCTGCAAAATTCATGGGAACTTAGTAGCAGGGCATTTCAAATAAGAAAGGCCACATTAGAGCTTTCTCGGCCAGCGGGCCTTGCGACGGTCAAGGCGCACGCTATCTTGCCGACCAAAGACCCTAAAGCGTCCGGAGAGCCTTATGCCAAACCCCACCGCAGCGATGATTGTGATCGGAGATGAAATCCTCTCGGGACGCACGCGCGACGCAAACATGCATTACTTGGCTGGGCAGCTAACAGAACGCGGTGTGGATTTAAAAGAAGTGCGTGTGATCAGCGACGACGCGGCGATGATCACCGAAACAGTCCGCTCTATTTCAGATAGCTACGATCATGTCTTCACATCCGGCGGCATTGGTCCAACTCACGATGACATCACCGCCGATTGTGTGGCCGCCGCCTTTGATCAGCATATCGACGTGCGCGACGATGCCCGCGATCTTTTGGCAGCACATTATGAGAGTACTGGGCGTGAATTGAATGAAGCACGCCTGCGGATGGCCCGTATACCGGACGATGCAACTTTGATCGAGAACCCCGTTTCTGTCGCACCGGGTTTCACGATCAAAAACGTTCACGTCATGGCGGGCGTACCGTCGGTTTTCAAAGCCATGGTTGCCAGTGTCTTGCCCAACATCACCGGAGGCGCGCCGCTTTTATCCGCCACCCTAAGGATCAACCGCGGCGAAGGGGACCTTGCAGGGCCTCTTGGGGTGTTGGCAGAAAAATTTGCCGAGCTTTCGATTGGCTCATACCCTTTCCAAGACAATGGCATCTATGGTGCAAACGTGGTCGCACGCGGAACGGATCAAACGCGTATCGATGCGTTTATGAGAGAGCTTAAGGATATGTTTGCGTGACCCTGCCGACCATCGACAAGCTGTATGACGTATGTGAAGCCACTTGGCCTTGCGCATCGCAACGCGAGATCGGCGGCTTCATCGTGCGCGATGGAAAAGGTGGTGGCAAACGGGTCTCCGCGGCGACACTGAACGCCCCTCTCGCTCGTGCCAATTATGATGAAGCAGAAGCAGCGATGGATGCACTTGGCCAATCACGCCTGTTTCAAATTCGTGAGGGCGAAGGGGCGCTGGACCAAATTCTGATCGGGCGAGGCTATAGCGTCATTGATCCCGTAAATGTCTACGCCATCGCCGCCAAAGACCTTGCAATAGAAACGCCTCCGCGCACCGTCGCCATCCCGACTTGGGAACCTTTGGCAATCATGGAAGAGCTTTGGTCCGAGGGCGGCGTCGCCCAAGAGCGCATTGAAGTGATGCTCCGTGCTGCATATCCAAAAACTGGACTGCTTAGCCGATGGAACGATAAGCCTGCGGGCACATCATTTGTCAGCATGCATGACGGCGTTTCTATGATCCACGCACTTGAGATCACACCACGTCAGCGCCGCAACGGCCTTGGACGCTGGGCGATGATCCGCACGGGATTTTGGACTCTAGAAAACGGCGGGGAAACAGTTTCGGTCATTTGCACGCAAACTAACACAGCCGCAAACAAGCTCTATCAGTCATTGGGCATGCAAAATATCGGCAGCTATCACTACCGGATCAAAGCCTAGCCTCCGCAGATGTGTAGCGGTTGCATAAGCCTTTTCACTGGCTCATACAGCTAGCATGAACAGAGTCGCAGCCCTCATTCCATGCCTGTTTTTTCCTGTTGCTGCAGCGGCGCTTGAAATCGCGATGCCGCAGGGTAGCGTGTTGGCAGAAGATGAGGTCAAAGAGTCAGGCAGCTACGCACTTCCTGATGGACCTTTTTATGATGGTACTCTTTCATCCCGCCAACTGACGGGTCATGTCTCACGTCAAGCTTGGCATTTGCAGGGCGAAGATCTCGACACAGAACAATTGATCGCGCCACTGCGTGGCCAGCTGGAAGCTTCAGGTTTCGCGATTTTGCTAGATTGTGATGCAAGTAGCTGTGGTGGATTTGATTTCAGGTTCGCAACCGAAGTTATGCCCGCCCCCGGAATGTTCGTCGATTTGGCCAATTATCGCTTTGTGTCTGCATTGAAAGACACAAGCAAAGGCACCGAAGCGGTGAGCGTTTTGGTAAGCACATCCGACGTGCTTGGCTACACGCAATTGATTGCTGTTCTGCCAGGTCCCGAAGCTGGAGAGCTGCCTTTGGACAAACCGGTGGTGACCGCTCCGGTCGCACCAACCGTGGTCGACCCAACAATACCATCTGATTTGATCAAGGCGTTGGATCTTGGTGGGCATGTCGTGCTGAGCGACTTAAAATTTGAGACTGGGTCAGCCAATCTCGCAGATGGAGACTTCGCTTCCTTACAAGCCATCGCCGCTTACCTCATCGCTACTCCAGATGCCCGTATCGCGCTGGTTGGCCATACAGACAATGTTGGCAGTCTTGAAGGAAACGTCGCGTTGTCAGAGCGTCGCGCTTTGGCAGTAAAAGGGCGACTGGTCAACGACCTAGGCATACCTGCCGCACGAATTGATGCGCAGGGGGTCGGCTACCTCGCGCCAATCGCATCCAACAAAACTGACAGCGGGCGAAATGCAAATCGCCGGGTCGAAGCGGTGCTACTCAGCCAGTAGGTTCAATTCCCGCCGAGCAGGCCTCGTAGCAACTGTTCCAAGACATTTTCGCGATTGTTTTCGCGCTTTGGCGGCAATGGCCGTGGTTTTGGTTTCGGTGTGAACGCAGGCAATGGTCGCGGAGACATGCCATCCGTCACCCGTTGCATAACTTCACGCCAAATCTCTGCAGGCAGGCCGCCACCAGTCACACCGGTCAAGGGTGTGTTATCGTCATACCCCATCCAAACACCCACAACGTAATCGGCTGTGAAGCCAATGAACCAAGCGTCTTTCGCCGCACTCGTGGTGCCGGTCTTACCGGCCACCTGCCAGCTCGGCAGCTGCGCACGTGCGCCAGTCCCCTCAGAGACAACCTTGGACATCATGTATATGAGTTCGCGCGCCGCACCGTCGCTGATCACGCGCTCACCGATGCCGCCGCCAGTGCCCATGAGCGGTTCTGCATCTCCTTGCAGGCGCAATTCCACCAAACCAAATGGCGTCACTGAAGAGCCACCGTTCAAAATGCCGGCATACGCGCCGGTCATTTCCAGCAGGGTCGACTCAGACGCACCGAGAGCAAGCGCTGGACCATCGGCCAAGTCGCTCGCGATGCCAAAGTCACCAGCCACTTTGCGCACATTGTCCCGACCCACCGCTTCGGAAATCTTTACCGCTGGTACATTGAGCGAGTTCATCAAGGACCACTCAAGCGAAACCTCGCCGTAGTGCTTATTGGTGTAGTTGCGCGGACACCATTCGCCGGACCCCGGAATATTCAGACAATAAGGCGCATCCATAACTGTATCAGTATGCGTGTAACCCAGCTCCAAAGCCGTCGCGTAAACAAACGGCTTAAAGGCGGACCCGGTTTGACGCTTGGCTTGGACCGCCCGGTTAAAGGCACCAGACACCTTTGACTGCCGCCCGCCGACCATCGCACGTACCGCACCGTCGGCTGACATTACAACAATTGCAGCCTCAGCTTTGGACCCTTCCCGCACTTTGTTTTCAAACACCCAGCTCAGGCCGTCTTCGGCAGCCTTCTGAATCCGCTGGTCCAGCGTGGTAGAGATGATCACGTCTTCGGTCGTATTGTTGGTAAAGAACTCCGGACCCGTCGACATGACCCAATCAGCAAAGTAACCACCTGCCCTTGCCTGCGCTGCTTGCGAAAGTGTGGCCGGATTATTCTGCCATTTTTTCGTGTCCGCGTCCGACAAAAGCCCCTGATCATTCATTAAGCGTAAAACAGTCGCGGCCCGGTCCTGAGACCTTTTCAGGTTGCTGGTCGGTGCGAGCCGTGACGGAGCGGTTAACAGCCCCGCGATCGTCGCAGACTCAGCTGGGTTCAAAGTTGCGGCGCTTTTACCGAAGTAACGTTGTGCTGCAGCTTCTGCACCATAAGCGCCGCCGCCCATATAGGCGCGGTTCAGGTAGATGGAGAGGATATCGTCCTTAGAATACTTCGCCTCCATCGCCATCGCATAAATCGCTTCTTTGATCTTGCGAGACATGGACCCTCGACGACAATCAGAGACGTAAGCCGCTTCGCTCTCCCATTGTGTCTTGTCATACTCCACACCCAAACACAGAAGCTTTGCGGTCTGTTGCGTGATGGTCGAACCACCATGACCGGAAAGCGGGCCACGGCCCTCCCGCAGGTTGATGCGAACCGCCGATGCCACGCCCCTCGGGCTGACACCGAAATGGCGATAATATCGTTTGTCCTCTGTCGCGATCACAGCATTCTTTAGATGACGAGACACGGTGTCTGCAGTCACGACACCGCCGAACTGATCCCCGCGCCACGCGAATACGTCGCCATTGCGGTCTTGCAATGTCACCGACCCTTGAGCGCGTCCATCGAGCAACTCGTCCAATTCCGGCAGTTGCAAGTAAACATAGGTGACCGCCAATCCAATGATCAGACCGACCACCATGGCGCTGCGCCATGTCACTTTCCAAATCAGGCTCAGCATCCAGAGGATCAGGTTTGTGAAAAAGCCCAGAATACCAGTGCGCTTCTTCGCGTCAGGGCGGCGCGTCGCAGGACGCGAGCGAGGCTTTTTGGTTTTTGCCTTCCGCGCAGGCTTTGCCTTTTTCGGCGAAGCCGCCTTTGCGCCATACCGCTTCTCTGCCACCAATGGCGGCTTTTTCTTTCTGGAATCACTCATTGTGATGTCTGCCCGAGATCGCTCTTTTTGCGCAGTCTAACGAATTCACAGACGAAAGTAGAGCCGATCTTGTCGCAAAAAACCCTTTTCATTTCGCATATTTTTTAATCACAAACACCAATTTGTGCAAAAATTGTGCGTTTTCACCCAGTCGAAAGCTCAAAAATCCCGCGTTTTGCTTCGATTTCGCGCCATCAGGCGATTTTCTGCCGCTGCATCGAGTTGGTGGCCGTGTTGTCGGTCATCTGCATCAGAAAGGGGAAACGGGTGAAACTGATTATTGCAACAATCAAACCGTTCAAGTTGGAAGAGGTCCGCGAAGCGCTGACTGATATCGGCGTGCGCGGTCTTATGGTGACAGAGATTAAGGGCTTTGGTGCTCAATCTGGTCACACAGAAATTTATCGCGGTGCTGAATACACTGTGAACTTCGTGCCAAAGGTGAAGCTGGAACTCGTCGTGTCTGACGCGATGGTTGACCAAACTGTGGAGACAATCTCTTCCACAGCACGTACCGGCAAAATCGGCGACGGCAAAATCTTCGTTCTGGACGTATCCCAAGCGGTACGCGTTCGGACCGGCGAAACCAACGAGGACGCGCTGTAATGCGCGCGGGAAAAGGGAAATACCAATGAAACTCGTTAACAAAATTGGTCTGGCAACTGCGCTGACCGCCCTTCCAACTCTGGGCTTTGCCCAAGACGCGGTTCCGGGCGTGGACGCATCCACAGACTCTATCTTTATTTTGAACTCCCTGCTGTTCCTGGTCGGTGGCTTCCTGGTTTTCTGGATGGCAGCTGGTTTTGCGATGCTTGAAGCGGGCCTTGTTCGCGGCAAAAACGTAACCATGCAGCTGACAAAGAACATCTCTTTGTTCTCTCTGGCAGCGATCTTCTACTACCTGATCGGTTACAACCTGATGTACCCACTGGGCACATGGTCCGTCGACGGCGTTCTGTCCGGCGTTTGGGGCGTAGGTGTTCTGGAAGCAGTCGGTGTTGGCCGTGATGGCGCAGATGACTACGGTTATGCGTCCACTGGTTCTGACTTCTTCTTCCAGCTGATGTTCTGTGCAACCACAGCATCCATCGTGTCTGGTACTTTGGCTGAGCGCATCAAGCTGTGGCCATTCCTGATCTTCACGATCGTTCTGACAGCAATCATCTACCCACTGCAGGCTTCCTGGAAATGGGGCGGCGGTTTCTTGGACGAAGCAGGCTTCCTGGACTTCGCGGGTTCCACTGTTGTGCACTCCGTAGGTGGCTGGGCAGCTCTGACTGGCGCAATCATCCTCGGCCCACGTATCGGCAAGTACAAAGACGGCAAAACCGTTCCTATGCCTGGCTCTAACCTGACACTGGCAACACTGGGTACATTCATCCTGTGGCTGGGTTGGTTCGGCTTCAACGGCGGCTCTCAGCTGGCGATGGGCACTGTTGGTGACGTTGCAGACGTTTCCCGTATCTTCGCAAACACAAACACAGCGGCTGCTGGTGGTGCGATCGCGGCTCTGCTTCTGACACAGATCCTGTACAAGAAGCCTGACCTTACTATGGTTCTGAACGGCGCACTGGCGGGCCTCGTGTCCATCACAGCTGAGCCTCTGACACCAACTCTGGGTTCTGCAACTCTGATCGGTGCCGTTGGCGGTGTGATCGTGGTCTTCGCGGTTCCAATGCTCGACAAACTGAAAATCGACGATGTTGTTGGTGCGATCCCTGTTCACTTGATCGCAGGTATCTGGGGCACAATCGCAGTTGTATTCACCAACTCCGACGCATCCCTGGGCACACAGCTGTACTCTATCTTCGTAGTCGGCATCTTCACTATCGTTGCTTCCGGTCTGGTTTGGTTCATCCTGAAAGCCACCATGGGCATCCGTGTTGAGGAAGAAGCTGAGATTAACGGTCTGGATATGGCAGAGCTGGGTATGGAAGCATATCCTGAGTTCTCCAAAGGCTAAGGTCTTAGGACATAAGTTTGAGAGAGCCCGGGGCACACGCCTCGGGCTTTTTCTTTCTAACCTTCGGTTTGTGATTGTCACATTAACCTACTAATTTTGGCCCAGACTTTTAGGGAACACACGGATGCCAGATCTCGCAACGCGCGCCAAAGAGCTCGTCAACCAACTCGAAGAACGCGGGACGCTTGCAATCCGCACCATCGCAATGCCCGCCGACACAAACCCGTCTGGTGATATCTTTGGTGGGTGGCTGCTCGCGCAAATGGATTTGGCTGCAGGGAATCTCGCTGGCCAGATTGCGCGGGGTCGCTGTGCAACCGTGGCCATTGATGGCATTCAATTTGTACGCCCGGTTCACGTGGGCGACGAAGTCTCCATCTATGCCAAGCTAGAAAAGATCGGGCGCTCTTCGATCACGATGAACATTCAGGCTTGGGCGCGACCACGTAATGAGGCCAGCGCGGAGAATGTGATCAACTCAAAATTCGTATTCGTGGCGATTGATGAAGAGGGCAAACCACGACCACTGCCTGAAAACGCCGAGACCAATATGGTTTATCGCCGCTTGCCTAAGGATTAGGCCCAAGCGCTAACGACCATCGCTGAATTCAATCAGATCCCATAGGTTGCCGTAGATGTCTTTGAAAACGGCAACCGTTCCATAAGCCGCTTCGTTCGGCTCACGCACAAAAACGACACCCTTATCGCGATAGGTATGGTAATCGCGCCAGAAGTCATCGGTTTGTAGAAACATCATCACGCGGCCACCGGCTTGATCGCCGATATACTTCTCTTGATGGGTGTTCGTGGCTTTACCCAAAACAATCGAACATCCCTCCGCCCCTTTCGGACGTACCACAACCCATCGCTTGTCCTGCTCGGGCTGATATTCATCCGCAAGCAGCTCAAAACCCAAGGTTTCAACATAAAACGCGATCGCCTCATCGTAGTCACGTACGACCAATGCGACATGTGCTAAGGATTGTTTCATTGGGACACCCTCCAAACGCTGTTGTGACGCGCTGCGCAGAAAAAGAAAAGCCTGAGCGCTCGGCGAGCCGAGTGCTCAGGCTTTTCCCTTGCGCAAATCTGGGGTCGCGCGACGCCGTGACTTTCGGGGGGCGGGACAAGTCCCAACACGGCGACGTAACCAAACTGGCTACAAAATCTAAACGAATGAGCTGGGAGATTCCGTCGCTGAACGCAAAAAATTTTGTTTTGGGAGAAATCGCTTTAAGACGCCCCCGCAACAAATCGCCGTAAGCGCAAAATGAAGTCTCGGCGCGCTTGCCGCTTTGCAGCATAAACCCGAACCGCAATAATCTCTTGTTCGGTCGGTTCTTTCTCAGATGTTTGAATGAGTAAATTCGGATCCAGCTTGTGGATCAAAGGCCAAAGACCAAATTGCATGGCATCACCAATTTTCATTTTCGGAAAGGTATGCTTTCAATTACGAGAAATACATGCAAGCAATAAGGCCAAAGCTCCAAAACAGGCTTTTCAAAAATGAAAACAGAACCGTCCTTGGATGACTACGCACTTTTTATTGCCATTGCCGAAACGGGCTCATTGACCCAGGCGGCGACAACCACCGGCAAAAGTATCGCGACCCTTAGCCGACGCATGACCGAGCTTGAGTCAGATATGGGACAACTCTTGTTCCAACGCGGCAATAGTGGCTACGCCCTCACTCCTGAGGGCGCAAATTTGTTGATCGAACTTGAAGATCTGCGCGAGCTGCAAGCAAGATTGCGTCGCTTTCGCGACAAGCAGCCACAGCGCTTCGTCCGAGTGACAACCGGCCACTGGGCCTGCAGTTTTATGTCCCAGAGGCTGCCCCAGGTCTGGTCACCTGAAAGTAATTGGCGCCCAGCTTTTATGACCGAAGATGCCCAAGTAGACATAGCGAGACGGCAAGCTGATATTGGTATTCGCAACCGACGACCCGATCAGAATTGGCTCGCGGGGCGCAAACTCGCGACTATTCACTTTGCCCCATTCGCTGTATCGGAAGACACTTTAGGTTGGGTCAATCGCAGCGAAAACGCGACAATGGTTCCCTCTCAGCGTTGGGTTTACGAGCACTATGGTGACAAGATTCTCGCGACCGCTTCAGATCCGCGCGTTTTGGTAGAGTTAGCACTCTCCGGAATCGGACAAGTCATTCTACCGATCTTCGCCGGTCGCGAAATTCCCGGTTTGGTGCAAAGCGGGACAGTTATTGACGAGCTTAGCCACGAAAATTGGATGGTGTTCCACCAAGATGGACGTCACGATCCACCAATTCGCGCCGCAATCGACGCATTGTGCACGCTACTGGACTTGCGCCAGACTGAAAGATGAAACGTCATGCAGCGGTAGGTGCCGGCGACAAAGTTCGCCAGTCACTGGGCGTGCAATGTTTCACCCGGAGAAACTCTCGGTTGAAGTTCGACTTGGTGTTGAAACCCGATTCCAGCATCGCTTGTGTCACGTTCTTTCCCGCCGACAAAAGCACGCAAGCATGTTCAATGCGAAAGGCATTAATGTAACGAGAGACGTTTTGCCCTGTTTCACGGTTGATCGTCGTCGATAACCGCTTGGCCGGTACTGACAAGCGACGCGACAGCATCGAAAGGGTCAGATCCGGATTGAGGTAAAGTTCACCCTCTCTCACCAAGGTATCTAAGCGCAACATGAGAGCTGCGTCTTCGATCTGTTCCTCTGGCGCGACAGAGACCACGACATTTTCTTCGACATCGGCAATCGGTTTCGCCATCGCCAGCGCGCCAAGTGCAAGGACGCTGACGGACCCGATAAAGCTAACAATCCATGGGGTGTAGCTGCCATCGCCAAGAATGTGGTCAGCAACAATCGCCACATCAGACAGGGCAGAGACCAGCAAAACCGCCGCAATGCCACGCCATATGAACAACGGGCTGCTGCCGTGTTGCAGGCGCACCCGGTGTAATTGGTCCTCGCCGCGCGACAATGCAAAAAGCAGAGCGGAGCCATATAAAAAGAAGACCAATGGAACCAACACGTCCAGCAACGCCGGATTGGTCAACGTGGCAAAGGCGACAATCACCGCAGGTATGATATGGGCAAGATCTGCGGGGCCAAAGGAGCGCACTGCCGTGGACTTAAACGCGACCCACACAAAGGAAGGAATAATTGACGCTGTGATGGGTAAGACGATCCGCAGTTCTGAAACGCCATAGTGGTGAACAAACGCGATCAAGACGTTCTGTATCGCGCAGAACAGTAACAACACACGCAACCAGCCAGCCCCTTCGCCACGCAACGCGGATTGCAAGAGCATCACACAAAGAAACAAAGCAAATACCAATGGCAGCGGCAGAACCGGCATAATGCGTCTCCAATCAATAAGGTTTTGATAGTCCTATAACCGGTTTTCGACCACCTAAAACCGGTTATAGGACGCCTGCGCGACGGGAGGTTGGCATTTCAGAAACATCACTGACCCGAAAGGACATTCACGATGTTTCGTATCACAGCACTCTCAATAGCAATTGCCGCTGGTTTTGCAGTTCAAGCGGCAAAAGCCGACCCGGTCGGCGTTCAAAACAGCATGGTCTTTGCCGAGCACCACGGCCGCGACATGTTGATGACCGTGTATTACCCAGCTGCCGAAAACAGTGGGCAGTCTATTAGCTTTGCCGAAAACCCGGTTTTCTTTGGCACGCCGATGTTTGAAAACGCGGCTATGGCCGATGGGACCCATCCGGTCGTGCTGATGTCACACGGTTTGGGCGGTCGCGCTGCGGCTATGAGTTGGCTGGCAGCCGGTCTTGTTCAGGAAGGCGCGATTGTTATTGGGGTGGACCACCCAAACTCGACCTTCCGTGACTTTGACATGCTGGCCGGAATGGATCACTGGACGCGTGTCCAAGATCTGCAAGTTGCCTTAGACACAGTTGCTGCCGGTGCATTTGGCGACAGCGTCGACATGTCTCGGCTCTACGCCACCGGTTTCTCCTTTGGCGGCTGGACGGCGCTCAGCATGGGCGGGCTGCGCAGCAGTGCGGACGGTTACGCATTGTATTGTGATAAGACTGCAGGAGGCTCGACCCACTGTAACGATCTGCAACGCGCCGGCGTCGACCTACGAGCGCTGGACGCGGAAAAATGGAGTGCATCCTACCAAGACGCTCGCATTTCAGCAGTCGCCGCAATCGATCCGGCCTTTACATATGGCGTCACTCAAGAGATGGCCGACGAACTGATTGGCGAGGCGCTTTTGATCATACTGGGTGAAGTCGAAGACCGCCTGCAGGCCACAGATGTCACAAGTGGCGGCAGCGGGTTTGAACAAAAGCGTCCCGATCTTGAAAGTATCGTGGTTGCCCCGGCCTTCCATTTCTCAGCTTTGCCATTGTGCAAACCGGAAGGCGAAAAAATCCTAGAAATGGAGAAGGACGACGCGGTTTGCTCTGACCCAGAAGGTGCGGATCGCAAAAAAATCCATGCTGACGTAATCGCAGCGATCGCCAGCCACTTCGATCTCTAAAACGAAGAAAGCCACGCTAGTCAGGCGTGGCTTTCGATTCTGTTTTGGCGATATTTAGACGCCAGCGTCTACGATCGCTTTCGCCAAGATCGGCACGGTCTTTTCATTCAGACCTGCAATGTTCATGCGGCTGTCGCCCACCATATAAATCCCTGCATCAACACGCATCTTTTCGACCAATTCTGGTGTTGTGCCGATCTGGCTAAACATACCGCGGTGCTCGGCGATAAAGCCAAAGCGATCAGAGCCAGACAGTTTCTGCAATTCATCCGCCAATTGCTGACGCAAGCCCAGCATGCTGATGCGGATGTCTTCCAATTCTGCCGCCCAATCGGCGCGCAGCTCTGGGTCCGTCAGGATCATTGTCACCACGCGCGCACCGTGATCTGGTGGGAACGAATAGTTCTGACGATTCAAGAAGTTCAGGTTTTGCTGTACGATGCCTGTTTGATCGGCGGATTCAGAAATCCCCATCAGAATGCCGGTCCGCTCGCGATATACACCGAAGTTTTTCGAGCAGCTCGCCGCGATCAAACCCTCTTTTACAGAGGACGCGACGAGGCGCGTCGCTGCTGCGTCTTCTTCAAGACCGTCACCAAAGCCCTGATATGCGATATCGATCATCGCGATCAGGCCCTTTTCGTTGATCACATCAACAACGGCTTGCCATTGGGTCAGGTTCAGGTTCGCACCAGTCGGGTTGTGACAGCAGCCGTGCAACAGAACGACGTCACCCGCGTTTGCCTGCGCCAGGTCTTCAAGCATACCGTCGAAATCAACCGCACGGGTTTCTGTATCGAAGTAACGATACGCTACGGTTTCGATACCGACATATTTCAGGATGGAAACGTGGTTTGGCCATGTTGGGTTCGAGACAAACACACGTGCTTCAGGATTAGCCAGTTTCACCAGCTCAAACGCCTGGCGCACCGCGCCTGTACCGCCCGGAGTGGCAATCGCTGCAATCCGATCGCGTGCAACGGCGCCGTCGAGAACGAGATCAATCATTGCATCTGCAAACGCTGGGTCGCCCGCAAGAGCGACGTAGCTCTTGCTGGTTTGCTCTTCCAGCAAACGACGCTCCGCTTCTTTCACAGCGCGCATGACTGGGGTTACGCCCTCAGCGTTTTTGTAGACGCCAACGCCCAGATCGATTTTCTGATCGCGTGGGTCTTCTTTGAATTTCGCCATGAGGGCGAGAATTTTATCTGCGGGTTGAGCTTTCAGGTTGCCGAGCATTAGGCCTCTCCAGTGGCAATAGGGACCGTTGGGAAAGCACCCCACTCGGTCCAAGATCCGTCGTAAAGCGCATGGTCGGTTTTGCCGAACCGCTCCATCGCTAGAATGAGAATCGCGGCAGTAACGCCGGATCCACAGGTTGTAATCGCTGGTTTGGTCAGATCGACACCGGCTGCCTCAAAAATCGCCCGAGTCTCGTCTGGCGTTTTCATTGTGTGATCTACGTTGAGCAAGCTCGCAAATGGCACGTTGCGCGAATTCGGAATGTGACCAGAACGCATCCCTTCACGAGGCTCTTCGACCTCACCCCGGAATCGCTCAGCAGCGCGCGCATCGACAATCGCATAGTCTTGCAGTTTGGATGCATGAGACACCTGGGTAACGTCTTTGACCATTTCGCTGCGGAAGTTCGCAAACATGTGACGGTCTCGGATCTGTGAAGGTTCTGCGGTCAATAGGCGACCCTCAGATTTCCATTTCGGCAAGCCGCCATCTAGAACGGCCACGTCTTCATGACCCATCAATTTGAAGAGCCACCACACGCGCGGTGCGGAAAAAATACCCTTGCGGTCATATACAACGATCTGATGTCCATCACCCACGCCCATGTCGCGCACCCTAGACAGGAACTTCTCGACCGGCGGAACCATATGCGGCAGATCGGAACGCAAATCCGATATCTCATCGATATCAAAGAACCGAGCGCCGGGGATGTGTTCTAGGTTGAATTCGGCCCGCGGGTCCCGGTTTTCTGCTGGCATAAACCAAGATGCATCCAGAATGCGTAAATCTGGATTTTTCAACTGCTCTTCAAGCCAGTCTGTCGAAACCAAGGTCTTGGGATCGTTCTGTGACATGTTTGACCTCAATGTCAGAGTTCGCGACCTGCCTACATCTGACGATTGCTGTAGGCAAGCCTGAGCGTCATTGAGATCGCATGTAACTCTGCAAATCGCCTGAATTGATTGACCTAAACAGCCAAGGAAAGTCTCCAGAGCGTTACACCATAACATCACAATACTTTGATCCGATGAAAACTGGGATAAACGCTCTCAATTTGGTGTATAATTTAAGCAACGCCTCGAATCGAGGCACCAGAATTACGAGTGCCAGGGAGTTATGAGTACCCCCATGCTGCGCAAGCAGCGTGGGGCTTTGTTCTTCAAGAGCCGAAGTCTATTCGCCGTGACGTAGCAGGCGTTGCTTTTGACGTCCCCAATCGCGCTTGGCTTCGCTTGCACGTTTGTCGTGGTTTTTCTTACCCTTCGCGATGCCAATCTTCAGTTTCACAAACCCCTTGTGATTGAAGTACATGACAAGCGGAACGATGGTCATACCCTTGCGCTGGGTGTCGTTCCAAAGCCGCGCCAATTCACGTTTGCTCACAAGCAGCTTGCGGCGGCGGCGTTCCAGATGGCTGAACATCGCACGGTCGTACGGCGCGATGTAACTGTTCACAAGCCACAGTTCCCCGTCTACGACCTCGGCATAGCTTTCAGCCACATTCGCGGAGTTTTCGCGAAGCGATTTTACTTCTGACCCAGTCAAGACAATCCCGCATTCGATGTCATCTTCGATGGCATAGTCAAAGCGCGCGCGCCGGTTTTCAGCGATCACTTTGTAATTTGGGTCGGATTTATCTTTCTTGGCCATGGTCGGGATTGATTACAGTCTGGGGGAAACCCTGTCTATCGGATTCAGCGCCGGTTCGTCGCGGTCTCAGATTTTGTCTGCAAACTCAGAGACGACCTGTTCATAGACTGAACGTTTGAATGGCACGATATTCTCGACAAGCTCAGAGAACGGCAACCATCGCCATTCCGAGAATTCCTGATGGTCTACCTTAATGTTGATCTGGTCGTCAGCCCCATGGAACCGGAGCAGAAACCATTTCTGTTCTTGGCCGCGATACCGGCCTTTCCAAATCTTAGGAACAATATCGTGCGGCAGATCATACGAAATCCACCCATCGGTTTCCGCAACAACGGTCACAAGATCCGGAGACACACCTGTTTCTTCTTCAAGCTCGCGCAGCGCAGCCGTTTGCGCCGCCTCTCCCTTGTCGATACCTCCTTGCGGCATCTGCCAAGCAGGGACTTCGCTGTCCATGCGCTGTCCGACAAATACGTCGTTTTCAGCGTTTACCAGCATCACACCTACGTTTTTGCGGTAGGGCAACTTAGCGATGTCTTCAGGGGTCATGGATTCCTCATCACCAATCAAAGGGGCTTAAAAAAGAAACTCTCCCCGTTTCCGGGGAGAGATCAAAGAGTTCACGAACAGAGTTTACTCTGCTGGTGCAAGCGCTGTCAGACCGGTCAGGATATCGATCGCATAGGCCAGCTGGTAGTCATCTTCGCGAAGTTGTGCAGCAGCTTCAGCGGCAGCGCGATCTTCTTCAATCTGACGAATTTCGTCCTCAGATAAGCTGTCATTGTTCAAGCTACCACGCAGGTCCGCTTCGCTACGGTTTGGACGAAGATCTTCTTCCTCTTCTTCTCCAACGCGTCGGCGCGGCTGTTCAACAACGATGTCAGGTGACACGCCCAGCGCTTGGATAGAGCGGCCAGACGGCGTGTAATAACGCGCCGTGGTTAATCGCATAGCACCCTCGCCGCGCAGCGGCATAACCGTTTGAACCGAGCCTTTACCAAAGCTCTTTGTGCCAACCACAATCGCGCGGCGATGATCTTTCAAGGCACCCGCTACAATCTCTGACGCAGATGCTGAACCGCCGTTGATCAAAACCACAATCGGTTTACCGTTGATCAGATCGCCTGGAGTTGCATTGAAGCGTTCACCGTCAGCCACGTCACGACCGCGGGTCGACACGATTTCACCCTTCTCAAGGAAAGCATCGGAAACTCGGATCGCTTGGGTCAACAGACCACCGGGGTTGTTGCGCAGGTCAAGCACGAGACCATTGATATTGTCCAAACCGCCGGCCGCTTCGACTTCTTTCGCAATACCCTCTGCGAGGTTCGGGTAGGTTTGGTCGTTGAACGTCGTCACACGCATTACGAGGCTGTCGCCCTCGGTCCGGGAGCGCACCGCCGTCAGCTTGATTGTGTCACGAATGATAGACACATCAAACGGCTCAGTCTCACCTTCGCGCGCAATGGTCACGATGATTTCGGACCCAACCGGTCCACGCATCATTTCCACAGCTGCATCCAATGTCAGACCAAGAACGCTTTCACCATCGACATGGGTGATAAAGTCACCTGCTTCGATACCCGCTTGATCCGCTGGGGTGCCATCGATCGGAGAAACCACCTTAACGAAGCCCTCTTCTTGGGTCACTTCGATACCCAGGCCGCCAAACTCTCCGCGCGTTTGCTGTCGCATCTCAGCAGCGTCTTGCGGTGCGAGATAGCCAGAATGCGGATCCAGAGACGTCAGCATGCCATTAATGGCCGCTTCAATCAGGTCCTTCTCATCAACCTCTTCGACGTACTGAGCGCGGATGCGTTCAAAGATATCGCCAAAAAGATCAAGCTGCTCATACACAGTCGCCTGACGGTCGTTCTCTTGCGCGATCAGCGGGCCTGCAATCTGGGTTGTCGCCAGAATACCGGCCAATGTGCCGCCCAACGCAGCAACGACGAATCTTCTCATCTTCATCCATCCTTATCGGTTTGGAACCAATCCTCCGGGTTGATCGGAGTCTTGCCCTGTCTCACCTCTATATAGAGCGTTTCTGTGCGATCCTGACCAGTGCCCTCACTGGACTGTGAAAGAATGGCATCGGTCGTAGGATCATTTCCGCCCATTAGACCCACCGGAGCGCCACTTGCAACCACTTGACCGACCTCACCGTAGACCGTGTGAAGCCCTGCGATAACAAAAAGCAGTCCGGGTTGGGGTTCAAGCACCATAACGTTGCCGAAATCCAGAAGCGGGCCACGATAGCGGATCGTCGCCGCAGCAGGGGACGTCACAAGCGCATTTGGGCGCGTTGCCAATACCAGACCAGGTCGCACAAGGCCTGCAGCATCAGCTTCACCGGGACGACGCAAGACCTCTGCTTGCACCGGCAGTGGCAGCGATCCTTTGCGGTGGGAAATATCTGGGAGCGGAGAAATCCCTTCAGGCTCCGGCGACATTTCAGTGAGGCCGCTCGCGAACCCTTCAAGGGTTTCAGTGGATGCGATCAGAAGCGCAGTTTGAACCGGGTCTTCCGTGAACCGTTTTGGCAAATCTGTGCGATCAGAGATCGCCTTCGCCAATGCAATCCGCGCATCTTGCGCGCCACTTAGGCCTTCTCCCAATGTGTCTGCAGCGCCTTGCTGCAGTTCCCGCAAAATCCGGACCTCGATGAGTAGATCCCGCAGCTTTGCGGCCTCACCATCCATAGCAGGCGTGACATCCGCAAGGATCATCCCTGCACGCACAGTTCCTTCCGGGCCTTCAGGGTGCAGTAGCATCGTTGGGCTTTGGGTCCGGCCAACCGCTTGCAAGACACCTAAAAGGCGCGCGATTTCGCCTTCTTTAGATTTAAGTTGCTGATCCAGTTGGCTTTCACGAATAGCCGCGCGGCGCAGGCCTTCTCGTAAAGAGGCCAAACCCTCTTCATAGGCCTGAATAGTCTGTGTCAGCGCTTTGACTTGGTTCCGGGAGGATTTCGCCTTTGCCAAAGACAAGGACGCCGACTCAAGCTTTTCTGCCGCCGCGCGCGCCGCCGAGGCCGCATCGATCTCAGCATGGGCAAGTTGGGCGCTGAGGGTCAGCGCAGCAAGGACGGCGGGAAACTTCATCGTGAGATCAGGCTTTCCCCGGTCATTTCTTCGGGCTGGCTCAATCCCATCAACTCCAACAGCGATGGCGCGAGATCTGCCAGGCGACCCTCCTTAAGGGATGCGCCTTCCGGGCCGTTCACGAGAACGACCGGCACCAAGTTCGTGGTATGCGCGGTGTGCGGACCTTTGGTCACTGGATCAATCATCACTTCGCAATTGCCGTGGTCAGCGGTGACAATCATTGTTCCACCAACTTTTTCCAATGCAGTACGCACGGCGCCAAGACCCTCGTCCACTGCAGAACAAGCGGCCATGGCGGCATCGAGATCACCGGTATGTCCCACCATATCAGGGTTGGCGTAATTGGTGACGATCAAGTCATAACCGTGTTCAATTGCAGAAACGAATTGCTCAGTGACTTCCGCAGACGACATTTCTGGTTGCAGGTCATAAGTCGCGACTTTCGGCGACTTTGGCATGAAACGGTCTTCACCCTTAGATGGCGTTTCTTCTCCGCCATTCAGGAAGAATGTCACGTGCGGGTATTTTTCAGTTTCCGCCAAACGGAACTGTGTCTTGCCCTGTTTCGCGACCCATTCACCTAGGGTGTTCACAATTGGCTTCTTTGGGTAAGCTGACGCCATGAATTTCACGTGCTCATCAGAGTAATCCACCATGCCGAGCATGGTCAGCGCAGGTCGCGTTCCAACCTCAAAATCGTCAAAACCCGGTTGGCCAATCGCCGCAAGGATTTCGCGCGCGCGGTCGGCGCGGAAGTTGAGGCAGAAATATCCATCACCGTCCTTCGCGCCATCGAAAGCGCCAACGACGCTTGCCTTAATGAACTCGTCGCTCTCATCCCGCGCATACCCATCTTCGATGGCTTGCGCTGCACCGTCGACCTTGAGGCCTTCGCCAAAGATCATGGCGTTATATGCTTCAGAAACCCGCTCCCATCGGTTGTCACGGTCCATGGCGTAGTACCGCCCGATGACCGTCCCGATGGTGGCATTCGCAGGCAGAGCCGATTCCAGAGCGGCGATATAGGGCAGCGCTGATTTCGGTGCTACGTCGCGTCCATCGGCAATCGCGTGCACAACAACTGGCACCCCATGATCGGTGATCGCTTTCACAGAAGCGATGATGTGGTTGAGGTGGCCGTGCACCCCGCCATCGGAGACAACCCCCATCAAATGAGCGGTCCCGCCAGTGGATTTCAGCTTTCCCGCAAATGCGACGATTTCGCCATTATCAAAGAACGAGCCGTCCTCAATGGCCAAATCGATTTGCCCCAGATCCATCGCCACGACCCGACCAGCGCCGATATTTGTATGGCCCACTTCCGAGTTCCCCATCTGCCCAGTCGGCAAACCCACATCAGGGCCATGCGTGATCAACGTCGCATTCGGGCAACCTGCCATCATCGCATCGAAATTTGGAGTCGGCGCCAGAACAGGCGCGTTGCCTTCGGTGGTGTCTGACAGACCCCAACCATCAAGGATGCAAAGGACAACAGGTTTCGGGGTGCTCATGAGGGTCGCTCCGGGAAGTAATTTGCCTGTCTTCTAACGTGCCAAGCACCGTGTTTGAACCGCTTAGTTGGGATTAACGCGTTATTGGCGACCTTCGCGCAACCAAGCGCCTATGATGAAGGCGGAGATCACGAGCAGCAGAACCCATGGGGGCAGCAATTGAGTGCGCGAAACACTGAGTGTTTCAAAAGCGTTTCGCGGTGTAAGACCGATCCACCCATTACCCGCCGCCGGACGCCCCGCGCGTACGTCGCGCAGCTTGGGAACACCGTTTTCCAATGAAACGATCCCGCCGCGTAAAGGCGCGATAACCGGTTCCAGAACAGACCCAGTGGCGATGACTTCCGCATATTCGCGCGGCGCAGCCGGCCCTAGGCCAATCACCGCGGATTGGTCCCCGTTGGCGAGGCGGTAAAGGCCAATCTCTGGGCCATCAAAGCGTGCCTCAAACAAGCCTGGTTCGATTTCTTCGAGAGGCAGAAAGACGGTGTTTCCTGAGGGAGTCGTTACCTCAACATCACCAACCTCATCTGCCAAAGACCGTCGGAGAATGCGCATTTTCTGGCCAATGGCTTCTCCCCAAAGCGCTTCTTCTTCCAGTTCAGGCTCTGCCATCATCCAGTGGGCCAACCGGCGCAGCAGTTCCAGTTGAGGGCCGCCGCCGTCATATCCACGCGCCCAAAGCCATGCTTGATCAGAGGATAAAAGCGCGACCCGGCCCTCTCCAACACGGTCGAGTGTCAGCAAAGGACGATCATCCGCCCCGGTCATCACCACATTTCCGCGCTCTGGGACCACATCGACGATCCGAAGCCATTCCCCCCAGTCGTCGACCTGAGGCAATCCCGCCGTAACCGGGTGCCGATTTCCGACATCACTAACTTTAGGCACATAAGGCTTATTGACCACCCGCGCAGTGGGCCCCGCAGGCAAAATCTCTGACAGCGGAGAACGGTAGAGGCTATCGGCCGTCGCGAAATCAGGTCCTGCAGCGAGCAGAACCGCGCCCCCATCATTCACGTAATCCACAACAAATTGCAGATAAAGCGAGGGCAAAATCCCACGCCGTTTGTAACGGTCAAAAATAATCAAATCGAAATCATCGATTTTCTCGAGAAACAGCTCGCGGGTGGGGAAAGCAATCAAAGACAGCTCATCCACCGGCACGCCGTCCTGCTTGCTTGGTGGCCGCAAGATGGTGAAGTGTACAAGATCCACGGAACTATCGGATTTCAGCAGATTGCGCCAGGTGCGTCCGCCGGGATGTGGCTCGCCCGAAACCAGCAAAACGCGCAAGCGATCTCGCACGCCGTTGATCTGAACGATGGCAGAGTTATTGCGGTCCGTCAGTTCGCCATCGCCGGTTGGGACAGTAAATTGCAACACATTGCGCCCACCATGGGGGAGGACCACAGGGATTTCGATATCCGCTCCGATCGGAATATTGACCCGCTGCGGCTCTTCGCCATCCACCGAGATTTCCAGCGGCGCTTCCACGTCGCCTGGTGCTGCACCAGAATCTTCAATGCGCAGTCGCAGGGTAATCGGCTCACCTAAAATTGCGAAGGCTGGTGCATCGCGCACAATCAAACGACGATCCCAATCGCCCTCAAGTCCCGTGTGCAGCAAGTGCAAAGGCGCAGGCAAATCCGGGCTTTCCTCAAGATCGTGCACACGCCCATCAGAAACGGCGATAATCCCAGCAACCCGGCCTGAAGGTTCGCTCGCCAAGGCATCTTTCAGGGCACCCATCAACGCGGTGCCTTGGTCGCCTTCGGCGTCGCGAACATTGATCCGCCGCACTTCGGTCATGCGGCGCGCGTTCAATCTGTTTGTCAGCTCTTCGATCGCCCCTTCAGAACGCGCTTCACGCGTGCCGAGCTGTTGGCTTGAAGTTTGATCGTGCAGGAGCAAAACAACGTCAGCCAGCTCGTCACGGTCTTCACGTTGCAGGACCGGCCCCATCAACGTTGCCAGAAGGATCACTGCGCCTAACGAGCGCAGCCACCAACCTGTCAAACCACGCCAAAGTGCGAAGCCGCAAATTGCTGTCATGATCAGGGCCAGCGCCACAATCAGGCGTAAATCCATAAGGGGATCAAAGAGGATCTCGCTGCTCATTGACCCAACCGATCCAACAAAGCAGGCACATGGACCTGATCAGATTTGTAATTACCGGTCAGCACATGCATCACAAGATTGACACCAAACCGGTAAGCCAACTCCCGTTGACGTTCGCCAGTCGAGCCGCGACCCACCTGATAGAGCGGCACACCAAAACGATCCGTCGCCCAGGCTGACGCCCAATCATTGCCGCCAATCACAACGGGCGTCACCCCATCGTTCAAGTTGCGAAACGGCATACCCTCGACCTGCTCAGCATCTGGCGGCGCGGCTTCAACCCAGACGTCTCGGCTTGCATAACGACCCGGAAAATCCTGCAAAAGATAGAAAGTCCGCGTAAGCACGTGATCGGCTGGAATAGGCTCTAATGCAGGCACCGTAAGCGCGCCGGCGATTTGCTGCAATCGACGGCCCTCTGGGCTAGAAGATCCCAACCGCGCGACGTCCGCATCGCGAGTATCAAAAAGGATCATGCCGCCTGAGCGAAGATAGTCATTTACTTTCTCAATCGCCTTCGCAGAAGGTAGTGACTGAACCGTGCTGATGGGCCAATAGAGCAGCGGAAAAAAGGCGAGCTCATCCGCTTCAAGATCGACGCCAATCGGATTGACGGGCTCAACCGATGTGCGTTGGAAGAGCACATTGCTTAAACCATAAAGCCCCGAATAAGACAGATCATCCACCGCTGTGTCGCCGGTCAAAACATACGCCAACGCGATCTCGTCAGTGGTTTCACTTGGCGTGAGAGACTGAGCTTGCGACGGTTCTGGTATCCACAGAAAGAACGTTGCAATTGCAGCGATGCTTGTGCCTCTCAATCGGCCAGACATCACAAGCGATGCAAGTGTATCCACCGCAAGCAAGGCCATAGCAGCAACTAAGAGAAGCCATTTCAAATCGAATGCTGCAGGTTTTTCAAAGCCTGTGACGCGCACCCAATCTGGCCATCGAACGCGTTCAAGCACATCATCAGGTCGCAAGACATTCCGCGCAAAACTACTCTTCCCCGAACGGTAAAGACCCGGTTGCAGATTTAGACCAGTATCGGCGTTCAAGAGCGCTTCGCCATCTACGCCAGAAAGATTCTGCCCATCCAACAACCGCCCCTGTCCTGACAACACTTGGATAGGCTGCCAAACGGTACCCTCCATCGCAGCAGCTTCGTTGCTCCCGCTCGCGGACAATACTGCAAGACGATCCAACATCTGCACGAAAAGCCCAGACAAAGGCACATCAGACCATTCAGCATTCGCCGTCACGTGGAATAGAACCACTTGACCCTGTTCAACGATTTTGCGCGTGACCAACGGCGTCCCATCGCTTAGCTCCGCCAGCACGCGTTCTGCCAAATTGGGATCAGGTTGCGCGACGACCTGGGCGGTTACCCTTAAATCCTCTGGCACCACCAAACCGGCAAAGGGGCTGTCCTCGTGGAATGGTGCAATGGCTTTGGGCTCTCCCCAACTCATCGCACCGCCAACCGCACGGCCACCGGCACGCAGGCGCACGGGCATTAAGGGATCTTCCACATCACGACTCAGATCGCTTGCGGCCATTTGGGGCCCGGCAAACCGCAATAACAATCCGCCTGTCTCGACCCATTCCAATAAGGCAGTCTTTTCCGCCGGAGCTAAAACTGCGACATCCGACAGCACAATCACATTCGGATTGGCCGGCAAAACATCCGGCAAAGCCCCTTCCAAAAGGTCAGCATTCTCTATCAAAGCCTGTTTCAAGAAGTGGCTGGGCGACAGAAGCTCTAAACCTTCCTGCTCACTATCCGCTTCAATCAGCGCCACCTCGCGGCGGCGAATGCTATCATCGGTCAAATAGACAGCACCGGCGGAATCTATGCCAGATATCTCAACCCGCGAAACGCGGCCTCTCAACTCTGCAGGCAACGCGAAAGCAGTTTCAGCGTTCTGCTCACCTGAGAAAACCAAACTCCCATTCGCAAGCACACGATCAACACCAGTCGGATCTTTACCAATCAACTGAACTTCCGGTGCGCGTGTTATGGCATTTGATGCATGGGCAGACAGCACAAGCTCCCCATCTTTTAGTTCCAAATTGCGCAGACCGATGACCGCAGCGGGGTCTTGCAACACCGTAACGTCGCCAAGTTCGCGAAGCGTGCTCAAGAGCGCGTCTCGCCCGGCTGTTTGCAAGCCATCAGACACCCAGAGCGTGTCAAAGCTCTGATCCTTCAAGGTCCCTGCAGCCTCGACGAATTGCGCTTCCGACGGGCGCCAGGGTTTCGGCGCGAAGTCAACAAACCGCTTCGCCCAAATGGCGGCGGGAAGGATCTCCAGTTCGTTTGGGGCCGCAATCTGCAATACCGCTGCGTCACGGCCTTGCCGATCCGCTTCTTCAAGCGTCGCGACAATCGCTTCACTTTGTTGACGCCAAGACGGCGCAGACGCCCAGCTTCCATCCAACAGTACGAGCATTGGCCGATTGGAGCTCTCGTTGGTGTCTGGATTAAGAACTGGCCCTGCCATTGCAACAATCGCACAGGCCACAAGCAACATCCGCAACAGCAACAACCACCAAGGTGTGCGGTCCATGACGCTTTCGTCGTCCTCTAAGCCCAACAACAACACCACGCCCGGAAAGCGACGCCGTATCGGAGCAGGCGGCACCGCGCGCAACAGCAACCATAGAACCGGCAATCCAATCAGGGCTACAAGGATCCATGGGGTCGTGAAAGCGAGGGGCAATCCAAACATCAGCGCCCCCTTTCTAATGCGCGATACAGCCACAACAGTGCGGTTTGCACTGGTGCATCGGTCAGATGGCACTCGTATTGCCATCCAGTAACGCGCGCCAACCTGCGCAAAGAGGTTTTACGTTCCTGTAAACGTTCTTTGTATTTTGCATGAAGATCATTGGCCTTGCGGGTTTCATGCATCACCTGTGCCTGCATGCTTTCAAAGATTGCACGTCCAGAAAATGGAAACGCTTCTTCCGCAGGGTCCAGAACCTGCAGCAACACACCACGCACGCCGCGGTCGGCGGCCTTGTAGAGCGCATGTTCAACGGCCTCAAAGTTACCCATGAAGTCAGACACAAACACGGCCCGCGAATTCGGGATCATCGCGCGCGCTTCCGGGATGCCGTAATCATCTCTCTGATCCTGTGCGAGCATTGCTTCGCTTAAACGCCAAATTTGACCATCACCCCGCTTGGGTGGCAAAGCCGTCCCAGCCAAACCGACGCGCTCACCTGCACGGATCAATAAGATTGAGACGGCCAGAGCTAAGAGCCGGGCACGATCCAGCTTAGGCGGGCGTTTAGGGTTGCTGGAGTAGTCCATTGAAGCAGAGGGATCGACCCATAGACAAACCGATTGGGCGATTTGCCATTCCTTCTGCCGCACATATTGTGCGTTGGTTTTTGCTGACTTACGCCAGTCGATCATGCGGTAAGTGTCGCCCAACTGCACCGGGCGGTATTGCCAGAAGTCATCCCCCAGCCCTGCACGTCGGCGACCATGCTCGCCAAGCAATACCGTATTCGCCAAGGTATTTGCCCGGGCCAAAAGCGGCGGCAACGTCGACGCGGCTGCTTCGGCCCTGCGTCTGAGTTGCGGATGCGCGCTCACGCAGCAGCACCACTCTGATTGGGTCGCTCAACAACGGATTGGATCACATCGGATAGGCTATCACCGCGCGCACGCGCCGCGAAATTAAGCGCCATGCGATGGCTTAAGACAGGTCCAGCCAGATCAACGACATCATCAGCGGATGGTGACAAACGACCATCTAGCAATGCCCAAGCTCGGGTCATCATCATAAAGGCCTGCGCAGCACGAGGCCCTGGCCCCCATGCCACGACGTCTTTGACATGCTCTGTCGCGGTGTCATCATCCGGGCGACAGGCGCGAACGACGTCCAAGATCGTCTCCATCACACTTTCGCCGACCGGCATGCGCCGCAGCAATTCTTGGGCAGCCACCAGTTCCTCTGCAGTGAAAATCTGATGCAGCGCTTCCTCCGAGACACCGGTGGTGGAAAGCAGGATATCGCGTTCTGTATCTCGGTCCGGATACGGTACGTCGATTTGCACCAAGAACCGGTCCAGCTGCGCTTCAGGCAGCGGATAGGTGCCTTCCTGTTCGATTGGGTTCTGCGTTGCGAGAACATTGAATGGCGTGTCAAGCAGCCGATCTTCCCCCGCGACCGTGACCTTCTTCTCTTGCATCGCCTGCAACAAAGCTGATTGCGTTCGAGGGCTGGCTCGGTTGATTTCGTCTGCCATCAAAAGCTGGCAAAAGATCGGACCGGGAACAAAGCGAAACTCTTTGCCGCCGCCTTTGGCCTTTTCAAGGATTTCAGAGCCAAGAATATCGGCAGGCATTAAGTCCGGCGTGAACTGCACGCGATTGCCATGCAGCCCCATGACCGTGGCGATCGACTCAACCAATCGCGTCTTTCCAAGTCCCGGCAGACCAATCAGCAGCGCATGCCCACCGCAAAGCAAAGCGGACAGTGTCAAGTCAACCACCCGTTCTTGGCCAATAAAGCGCTTGGTGACTGCGGCTTTGGCCTGTCCCAACTTCTCGCCGAGGGTTTCGATCTCAGCCAACAAGCGGTCGGGATCAGTCATGACAAATCTCCTGCTTTTTCTATATGTTTAGGGTAACTGTATCGCGGTTCCGGGAAATGGCAAAAACTATGAGTACACAAAACGGTGTTAATCCGTCTGCTGAAGGCATCGCTGCCGCGGCCAAAGAAGCCAAAGGGCGCGGTTTGCCCCCAGTTCACCTGTGGAATCCGCCGTTTTGCGGCGATCTTGATATGCAAATCAAAAAAGACGGAACTTGGATTCATGAGGGCGGAAAGATCAATCGCCCAGAGATGGTCAAGCTGTTTTCGTCGATTTTGCGCAAAGAGGGTGATTCCTATTTTCTGGTCACCCCGGTCGAAAAGGTTGGGATTACCGTTGAGGATGTCCCCTTTGTTGCCACGGACATTTTCGTGGAAGGCGAGGGTGACGCGCAGGTGATTCAGTTTGAAACGCATGTGGGCGATATCACTACAGTGAATGACGAACACCCGATCCGCGTTGAAATCGATCCGGGAAGTGATGAACCAAAACCATACGCCACGGTACGTTCGAGGCTTGAAGCACGTATTGATCGCAAGACATTCTATCGCCTTGTGGACTTGGGTGCCGAACGTGATGGCTGGTTTGGTGTTTATTCCAGCGGTTCCTTCTTCCCGCTCATCAAAGCCGACCAGCTTTAGGGGTTCCTGCCAAAAACTGACAGGCCTCTGCGGTAGGAATATCCCACATTCAAAGTGGAGATATCCAATGACCTACCCAGTAAAAGACACTCTTGTTTGGTGCGAGATTCCCGTGACCGATATGAAAGAAGGCTGCGCCTTTTATAGCGCCGTATTCGATAGCGAAATGGAAATCGAGGAAGGCGGGCCGAACCCGGTTTCCTTCTTCCCGAAGCAAAGCGAAAACGATGTAGCGGGCCACATCTATCCCGGAAAACCTGCTTCAAATGGTGAAGGCATCACGGCGCATCTTCACGCGCCTGACACGCTAGAAGCCACAGTGGGCCGCGCACAAAAAGCGGGCGCGGCCATCATCGGGCCAATCATCGACATGCCATTTGGCCGGTTTCAATATGCGATTGACCCTTTTGGGAACTCACTCGGCATCTTCTCGATGTCGAAGTGACTTAGTGGGCTTCGGACCAATTGTCTCCGATGCCCGCATCCACAACCAACGGCACATCCAGTTTCACCGCTGGGTCTGCCGCCCCTTGCATCACATCGCGTGCCACCGCGATCGTGTCGTCAACCGCATCTTCGGCAACTTCAAAGATCAATTCATCATGCACCTGCAGGAGCATCTTGGCAGGAAGACCTTTGATTGCTGAAGGCATGCGGATCATCGCGCGGCGAATGATGTCAGCGGCCGTACCCTGAATCGGCGCGTTGATTGCTGCGCGTGCTGCGAACCCCGCATGAGGTCCCTTCGCATTGATCTGCGGCATGTTGATTTTGCGCCCGAACAACGTCTGCACATAGAGGTTCTCTTTCGCGAAGGCCTTTGTGTCATCCATATAGGTGCGAATGCCCGGAAAGCGTTCAAAATAGCGTGTGATAAAGGCCTGGGCGTCGCTGCGCGGAATATGCAGGTTCCGCGCAAGACCAAAGGCCGAGATGCCATAAATCACACCAAAGTTGATCGCCTTCGCCTGACGTCGCACATCCGGTGTCATCTCATCCAAAGGAACATCAAACATCTCTGACGCAGTCATCGCGTGGATGTCGTGCCCGTCTTTGAAGGCCTGTTTCAGCGCATCGATCCCAGCGATATGCGCCAGAATACGCAGCTCGATCTGGCTATAGTCGAGCGCAATTAGCTTGTTGCCAGGTGCCGCGACAAATGCCTCGCGAATGCGACGACCCTCTTCCGTACGCACGGGTATGTTTTGCAGGTTCGGATCATTGGAAGAGAACCGCCCGGTGTTCGCGCCGATCTGAGAGTAAGACGTATGCACACGTCCCGTGTCAGGATTGATATGGTCTTGCAACGCGTCGGTATAGGTCGACTTCAGTTTTTGCAACTGACGATAATCGAGAACGCGGCGCGGGAAGTCATGTTCCGCAGCAAGGTCTTCCAAAACGTCGGCAGGCGTGGACCATTGGCCGGTTTTGGTTTTCTTGCCGCCTTCCAGTTCGAGGTCTTCAAAGAGGATCTGGCCTACCTGCGCGGGAGATTGAACGTTGAATGACTTACCGGCGATCTCGTGCAATTCCGCCTCATACTGCGCCATCTTCTGCGCGAAGGAATTGGACATTCGGCTAAGCGCATCTCGATCCACCAAAACGCCATGCATTTCCATTTCAGACAGCACCGGCACCAGCGGACGCTCTAGCGTTTCATAGACTGTGGTAACTTTCTTTTGGTGCAGTTGCGGCTTGAGCAGCTGCCACAAACGCAGCGTGATATCTGCATCTTCTGCTGCATATTTCACCGCATCTTCCAACGGCACCTTGTCAAAGGTGATCGCGGATTTGCCGGTCCCTAAGAGCGATTTGATCGAGATTGGCTTGTGGCTCAGATAGGTCTCACTAAGCGTATCCATGCCATGATTATGGACCCCAGCATTCATCGCGTAGGACATCAGCATCGTGTCATCAATCGGCGCGACAGAGACACCGTAGCGTTTGAAGATCTTGCAGTCGTATTTGGCGTTCTGGAAGATCTTCATAACCGCCGGGTCTTCGAGCAACGGCTTAAGCATTGAAACCGCTTCCTCGAGGTTCATCTGGCCGTCCGCCAGATCATCGCTGCCAAACAGGTCGTCAGCATCACCTTTCTTATGCGCCAAAGGAATGTAGCAGGCGTCTCCGGCTTCGACGCAAAGCGAGATCCCAACCAGATCGACCTGCATATCATCCAGCCCGGTGGTTTCCGTGTCCACCGCAATCCAACCGCGTTTGTGGGCCTTGGCTATCCAAGCTTCAAGCTCGGCGGCAGAATCGACATGTTGGTATTTGTCCACTTCAAATGGGATCGCTTCGGGTGCATCCGCAGCAGTGTCTGCCTTTGGCGCTTCGGCAATCACCGGCGCTTCAACACCCAATTGTGCTGCAATCCGCTTTGACAGAGTCCGCATCTCCATCTCTGCGAGAAACTCCATCAGCTTCTCAGACACCGGGTCCTGCACCTCGAGGCTTTCCAGAGTGAAGTCCAGCTCCATCTCGCAATCCAATTGCACGAGCCGCTTGGACAGCTCGATCTGATCGCGTTTTTCAATCAGCGTCTGACGGCGTTTGGGCTGTTTGATCTCTTCGGCACGGTCCAGAAGTGTTTCAAGATCACCAAATTCATTAATCAAAAGCGCAGCGGTTTTGATCCCAATCCCAGGCGCGCCAGGTACGTTATCAACGCTGTCACCCGCAAGGGCCTGCACATCCACAACGCGTTCCGGTCCAACGCCGAACTTCTCATGCACGCCGTCGCGATCAATGCGCTTGTTTTTCATGGCGTCGAGCATCTCGACCCCATCGCCCACAAGCTGCATCAGGTCTTTGTCAGAGCTGATGATGGTGCAGCGCCCCCCCGCATCGCGCGCTTGGCAAGCGAGCGTTGCGATGATGTCATCCGCTTCAAAACCTTCGATCTCTTTGCAAGCGATATTGAAGGCTCGCGTTGCATCACGTGTCAAAGGAAACTGTGGCACTAGGTCTTCCGGTGCAGGCGGGCGGTTGGCTTTGTACTGGTCGTACATGTCATTGCGGAAGGACTTGCCAGAATAGTCAAAAATAACTGCCACATGGGTCGGCGCATCCGGTCCAGTGTTTCCTTCAACATAGCGTTGCAGCATGTTGCAGAACCCGGCGACGGCGCCAATCGGCAACCCATCAGATTTGCGCGTTAGTGGTGGCAGAGCATGATAGGCGCGGAAAATAAAGGCCGAGCCATCGATCAGATGCAGGTGACATCCTTTGCCAAACTTTGCTTCGCCCGTTTCTGCCATGTTCCGCTCCCACGTTTCTTGGGCACCCTTGTGCCATGATGGTTGTCTCTGGGCCAGATGGAAATCACCCGGCGGCACACCCTACTGACAGTCTTGCCGCATCACCGCATCTCCAGTAGCGTCAGCGCGATTTTCAAATTGGACCTGACACCGTGATCCTATCCCACCCGCTGCCTCCCTCTGACGTGCGCGCCGAAGTATGTGCGCATATTCCGTGGGCGGAACACGGGGTTTGGCAGGCGCTCATTGGCGGAAGGACCAATGCGTCTTGGCGCGTTGATGGGAGCGAAGGACAGTCTGCGGTTCTAAAGCTTTATCGCGACAAGACTGACAACCCTTTGTTTCCCAATGACGCGGGTGCGGAAGCAACATTACTGCGGCATCTTGCTGGAAAGAGCATCGCCCCAGACTGGATCGCAAGCTTCCAATCCAGCGGCGCGGATTGCAATCTCTATCATGCCTTGCCGGGCGAGCCTTGGACGGATGGCGTGAAAAAGGTCGCGGATTTGGTCAAGCGTGTTCATGCGATAGAACCGCCCTCAGGTTTACGATCAGCAGCGAATGGCTCGGCAGAATTGATGCAACAAGCCAACGCCATTTTTGCAAAATCAGGACAAAGCCTGCAGACGCCTTCCGTCGAAAGTCGCGTCGCGCCGAGCGACAACAAGGTCATGCTCCATTGCGACATCGTGCCGGGTAACTTGATCCTGAGCGAAAACGGCCTGCGCCTGATTGATTGGCAATGTCCAGCAATCGGCGATCCAACAGAAGACCTCGCTGTATTCTTGTCCCCTGCGATGCAGCTTCTCTATCGGGGTGCCACCTTGTCCGAGCAAGAAACCCAAGGCTTCTTGCGTCAGTTTGATGACGCGCAACAGATGCGCTACCACGCGCTTGCGCCACTCTATCACTATAGGATGTCTGCCTACTGCCAGTGGCAAATCGAGCGCGAAAACCTAGCCTACAAAGAGGCGCTAGAGGCAGAGTTGAACGCGCTCTATCCGGCCTAACGCAATCGTTTCAAAATCGCCAATGAGGCATAGCCGTCTGGCTCTAGGCCTTCAGACCGCTGATATGCCCGCACCGCATCAATGGTCAGCGGTCCGATCTTGCCATCGATTTTAACCGTGTCAAAACCCGCGGCGGTCAAACGTCGCTGCAACTCCTTACGTTCAGAAAACGTCAGCGCCCGATCTTCGCGCGGCCAACGCGATTGGAATTTGCCGCCACCTTTGATCCGATCGCTTAGATGCCCGACACCGATCACGTAGGCATCGGCGGTATTGTAGCGCTCAATTGCGTCGAAGTTTTTGAAGATCAAGAACGCTGCACCCTTGGAGCCCGCAGGTAGCAAGAGCGATGCCTGACCATAGTTTTTTACACTTCGCCCATCGAGACCTTTGACGCCGAGCGCACCCCATTGGCTTGGACTCTTTTTGATCTTTCTGTTTGCCAAAGCGTAGTTAAACCCGCGCGGCAATGTCACCTCGACGCCCCACGGCTGACCGGTGACCCAACCGGAACGCTTCAAATAAGCTGCCGTCGAAGCCAAAGCGTCGCTTGGATCATCCGACCAGATATCGCGTTTCCCGTCCCCCGTGAAATCCACAGCGAATGCCAAATACGATGTTGGAATGAACTGCGTATGACCCATCGCGCCAGCCCAACTGCCAACCATGTTGCGGGGCGTGGTATCACCGTTTTGCAATATTTTAAGTGCCGCAATGAGCTGCTGTTCAAAGAACCGACCACGTCGGCCATCGAATGCCAGGGTCGCCAGAGCTTCAATGATGGGTGTGTCACCCCGTACGGCACCGTATGCACTCTCTAGCCCCCACACGGCAACGACAACTTCTTTGTCGACTCCGTATTGGCGCTCGATGGCTTCCAACTTACGGCGATGCTTTCGAAGCGCAGCTTTCCCGTTTTTCACGCGGCTATCGGAGGCCGCAGAATCGAGATACTCCCAAAGCGTCTTGGTGAATTCAGACTGATTGCGATCTCGGCGCACAACGTCCGCATTGTATTGCACCCCGCGGAATGCCCGATCGAGTACGGATTTTGAGATCCCCTGCCTTGCGGCACGGGTTTTGAAAGACCTGATCCAAGCTTGGAACCGCGCGTTTGCCTGTGTGACTTGTGGTGCGATCTTCTCTGGACGCAAAACAGGGCGCATCGAGCTTTGCACCGAAACCGACGCCATAATAACGGGCGTTTCCACCTGAACATTCGACGTTGCGGCCCGCAGAACAGGGCGTAACGAGGTCTCTGGCGCGCTTGCAAAACCGCTCGCTGGACTCAATGCAAATGCGCAAATCAAAGCGCGCAACGTTGATTTAAATACCATAATTTGACTCTCTACTCGCTCTCAAAGCCAGCTTAGCCGGAAACCTGCGCAACACAGAACAACGAAATGGTTAATACCCATGTTCCAGCGCTTCGGCGCGCATTTTTTGCCAATAGTCCCGCAACATGCTGACGCGGCGCGGGCGGAAGCTTTCATCCATAACCTCCAGATCCAACATGCGATCCAAACGGAAAGCCCTGTAGTCATTGCGCAAATGACACCACCCGACGAGGCAATGGCTGGACTGCATGAAGACAATGGAAAGCGGATAGACCTCCCGGCGGGTTTTTGCGCCCTTGGCATCAGAGTAATTGAACCGAATGCGCCGTTCATCCCAAGCGGCTTGCCGCAGGACCTCCGCGTCGACCGTGGGCGGCGGTGGCGGAAAAAAACTCGTGGCAGACAAGACCGCGTGTTTCAGACGTCGAGATTGCCCTTCTGGAAGCCGCGCACCAAGTTTCGCCAATGCGGACTCAGCGCCCTTTGCCAAAGACGGGTCGCCAACGGCCATGACCTCTCGGAGACCCAAGACCAGCGCCTCCAACTCTTCATCTTCAAAACCCAATGGCGGCAGGGTCGCATCCTCGATCAGCGTATAGCCAAAGCCCGCCTCGCCATCGATGACGGCACCAAGGCCCCGCAAACTGTCGATATCACGATAGAGCGTGCGGACTGACACGTCCGTTTCATCCGCCAACCGTTCGGCGGTTACGGGCGAAGGCAAGCTACGAAGGGCTTGCATCAATTGAAAAAGACGCGCGGTTCTGGACATGGTTACGGTATAGCTGACCACTGCTGACAAAAATTGGCAAGAGTATCTGCCATGAAGGTCGCATGACGTTTCCGGATCCAAAGATTAAAGAAGTGTTTGACGCCTACCCGCCTCCCGCCCGCGCGGGATTGCTCGCGCTGCGCGATTTGATTTTGGAAGAGGCAAAATCACTTCCAGAAATCGGCGAAGTGTCAGAGGTTTTGCGATGGGGACAACCCAGCTACATCACACCGGAACGGAAAGCGGCGACCACACTTCGGCTTGGGACCCACAAACAAGCCCAATTTGCGATTTTTGCGCACTGCCAATCAACGGTCATTGCAGATTATGCCATGCGTTTTCCGGGATGGGATCGGCTGGACGGCAACCGCGCGGTGCTGTTTGACAGCACAGATCAAATCGAGCCATTCCGTTTGCGCAGCTTGATCCGACACGCCCTGACCTATCACCTGAACTAACGCCTTTTGCGCGCCACTTTGCGTTTGGTCTTTGCTGCCTTTTTCTTGGCGGAAGACATCTTGCGCTTCGACGGTCCTCGACGGCCGGATTTGCGTCCTTGCGAGGGTCGTTTGCCGTTGATTTCCAAGATCTCAAGAATGACACCGCCGGTCACCGGCGCGGCCTCAGCCAAACGCACAGTGACTCGCTGACCCAATCCGATCACCAGACCCGTATCCGATCCGGTCAATGTATTGCTGTCCGGGTCATATTTGAAATATTCGTTCCCCAGCTCGCGCATGGGCACCAGACCATCAGCACCCGTTTCATCGAGTTTTACAAACACCCCAAACCGAGCGATCCCGCTGATCTTGCCACTGAATTCATTGCCCAGTCGCTCGCTCAGATAGGCGGCGAGGTAACGGTCAGTTGTATCCCGTTCCGCCAACATAGAGCGGCGTTCCGTTTCGGAGATATGGTTGCCAGTCTGCTCGAGGTTTTCAATGTCATGCGGTGTCAGACCATCCTCGCCCCAGCCATGGCAAGACACCAACGACCGGTGAACGATCAGATCCGCATAACGGCGGATCGGTGATGTGAAATGGGCATATGACTTCAACGCCAACCCAAAATGTCCAAAGTTGCTCGGCGCATAATAAGCCTGGGTCATCGACCGCAAAGTTGTCAGGTTGATCAGCTCCGCCTCATCCGTGCCAAGCGCGTCTTTGAGCAGCTTATTGAGGTGGCGCGTCTGAAGCACCTGCCCCTTCGCAAGGTTCAAACCCGAAGACCGCGCCACATCCCGCAGGCTGTCCAATTTCTCGGGACTTGGTTCTTCGTGCACACGAAACAGCTGTGGCGATTTCTTTGCAATCAGGGTTTCCGCCGCAGCCACATTGGCAAGGATCATGAACTCTTCGATCAGCTTATGCGCGTCCAGCCGTTCACGGAAATCGACAGAGGTCACCTCGCCCTTATCGCTCAGCACAATCTTACGTTCTGGCAGGTCCAGTTCCAAAGGCTGACGCTCGGCCCGCGCGATCTTGGTTGCTTCGTAGGCTTCATAGAGCGGTGTAATCACCTCATCCAGCAGTTCGGCGCAGCGCTCATTCGGATTGCCATCGCGTGCGGCCTGCACCTCTTCATAGTTCAATGAGGCAACGGATTTCATCATCCCACGGACAAAGCGGTGGCCGATCTTTTGCCCTTGGGCGTTCAGCTTCAAACGCACCGCCATACAAGCACGCGGCACACCTTCATGCAGCGAGCACAGATCGCCTGACAGGCGATCCGGCAACATCGGGACAACACGGTCCGGGAAGTAACTTGAGTTGCCGCGCTTCTTTGCTTCGCGGTCCAACTCAGATCCCGGCGTCACGTAATGGGCAACGTCTGCAATGGCGACCCAAACGATATGGCCGCCGATATTCTCGGGGTCATCATCCGCATGCGCCCAGCAAGCATCATCGTGATCCCGCGCATCGGCCGGGTCGATGGTAACCAACGGCATGGTCCGCAAATCGGTGCGGTCACCAAGTGAAGCAGGTTTCGCGGCATCAGCCTCAGCGATCACCGCGTCAGGGAAGTTATCTGGAATACCGTGCTGGTGGATGGCAATGAGAGACACCGCTTTCGGCGCGGTTGGGTCCCCAAGACGCGAGACGATCTTTGCCTTTGGCAATCCCATCCGAGATTTCGGGCCAATCTGTTCACCTTCGACAAGCTCACCATCTTTGGCGCCATTCACCTGACCTTCGGGTACAGACCATTCTTTGTCAGTGCCTTTATCAATCGGCACGATCCGCCCGCCCTCGGTCCCTTTTCGGAAAAGACCAAGCACGCGTTTCGGGTTGGTTCCAATGCGACGGATCAAGCGGCCTTCATATGCGTGATCCTCGCCCTTCACTTCTGTCAGGCGCGCAAGCACCCGGTCGCCCTCGCCAAGCGCTGGATCGGACGCTTTCAGGACCATCAGGATCGACGGCTCTTCGCCCTCGCCTTCCCATTCCATGGGCCGCGCCAACAAATCACCATCCGCATCCGCGCCCAGGATTTGCAAGACACTGACTGGCGGCAACTGTTCGGGATCGCGATAGCTGCGGCTGCGTTTGCGCAGATGACCTTCTGCCTCCAGCTCGCGCAGAACGCGTTTCAAATCGATGCGCGCAGCACCTTTGATGCCAAAAGCTTTGGCGATGTCACGTTTGCTGGTAAGCGTCGGGTTCTCAGAAATCCATTCTAGGATTTCTTCTTTGCTAGGCATTCTCATATCTGCGCCCTAACACGTGAGGCACAAGACGTCACTGTGAAAGCGAGATCCGCAAGGTTAGAGCAGGATTTCCATGTCGCGATGGGGAATGCCCGCATCATCATAGATCGGGCCGCATACTTTAAAGCCAAGCTTCTCGTAGAACCCAATCGCATATTCCTGCGCGCCCAGTGCAATACGGGTTAGATCGCCACGTTCCTTGAGGTGCTGCGCACCAAATTGAACAAGCGCCGCGCCAAGCCCGGTGCCGCGTTGGGATTTCAGAACACAAATCCGGCCGATTTTTCCCGTGGTGCCCGCAATCAACAGCCGCGCGGTGCCGACAGGGGTTCCGTCAACGCTCGCTAAGATATGGATCGCCTCATCGTCGAGGTCATCAATCTCATCTTCCTCAGCGATGCCTTGTTCGACGATAAAAACTTCGCGCCGCAAAGCGACACAGGCCGCGATGTCATCGGTCTGGAAGATCTCCCAGCTCATGCGAAATAGTCCTTTAGAATGCGGCTGTAGATCTCTTTCAGTTGGTGAATTTGCGCCACCGAAACATGTTCATCCACCTGATGCATCGATTGCCCAACCAGCCCGAACTCCACAACGGGGCAGTGATGCTGAACGAAACGCGCGTCCGAGGTTCCGCCACTGGTCGACAATACGGGGGTCACACCGGTCTCAGCCTGCACCGCACTGGCGACCAGATCTGACAGCGGTCCGGGCGGTGTAATGAAACTCTCGCCAGAGATCTTGATCGTCACATCGATCTCAATCCCGGTTTGGCGCGTGGTTTCGGCCACTTGTTCATTGATCCAGTCCGTGAGTGACGCGCCTGAATGGGCATCATTGAAGCGGATATTCATTGTGGATTTGCATTCTGACGGGATCACGTTTGTCGCCGGATTTCCTGTATCCATCGTAACCACTGCCAAAGTAGAGGCATCAAAATGCTCGGTTCCCTGATCCAACTCATAGCTCGAAAACTGGTGCATCAACTGTGCCATCGCCGGAAGCGGGTTCTTTGCGCGATGAGGATAGGCCGCATGGCCCTGCACACCTTTGAAGGTGAACCAAGCGGTCAGAGACCCGCGTCGGCCAATCTTCATCATCTCACCCATTTCATTTGGACAGGTTGGTTCACCCACCAAACAGACGGACATCTTTTCTTGATTGGCATCCATATAGTCGAGCAGCGCAGTGGTTCCGTCGACGGCATCCCCCTCCTCATCACCGGTGATCGTAATCACGATCGCACCTTGAGGCGGTGTGTCTTTCACGAGGTCCATCGCCGCCGCGACAAAGGCGGCAACGCCCGATTTCATGTCAGTAGAGCCGCGCCCAAACATAATGCCATCTTCAATCACAGCGCCAAAAGGCGGCTTAGACCAAGCAGCCTCATCACCAACTGGCACCACATCCGTATGACCATTAAAGCCAAAGGTATGCGGATGGCCTTTCTCACCCCAGCGCGCGAAAAGGTTAGACACCTCGCCACGATCAACGCGCGTGCATTCAAAACCCGCGCCCACAAGCAACTTTTCCAGATGCAACAATGCACCGCCTTCTGCTGGGGTGACAGAAGGGCATTTGATAAGTTCAGCGGTCAGGTTTGCTGCGTCGGTTTTGGGCATGATGTCCTCGATCTTAGGTCCCTCACGCCTAGCCTGAATCCGGAACCTGTGCAAACCAACGGAAAAACCTGTTCAGCTTTTAAATCTCCGTGTTAGAATCAGACAAAATCAAAACAAGACCCAAGACATCTGGGACGAGCAGACATGACAAAACACGCCACCTTCAAACGCCCGGAGTCCATCTCTTGAGCTGGGTAGCCCTTGCGGATAACAGCTCCCAATCGCTGTCAGACCTGAGCGCAAGCGCGCTGCATGAGCGCGGCACATTGATGTTAGAAACATTGGTCGCACCGGGCAGCAAACCGCAAACCATCGCAGGGCTTGAATTACGTGGCGCTTCGGTCTGTGACCTTTCGATCCAAGCCATGCCCGGCGGCGGCATCCATTTCTTACTGCGTGCTGAGAATGAGATCATTCACGCGGCCCTGTCCCACGACGCAGAAGATCAGTCGAGCCTTTTGCGGATCAGCTATTCCTGGGACATGCCAAACGGGCGCGGCCAATTGGTGATCGAACGTCCAGGCACCAATAAACTGTATCTGCGCGAAATCGAACGCCCCCTACCGATAACCGCACGCGCCATTGAGGCGCTGATGCAACCGCGCGGCGGGCGTCATTTGTGTGAAGATCTCGTGTTTATCGCAGTGTCCGATCAGGTAGAGCCAATTGGCCCAATGCCCGGCATCTGCCCTAAAACACCTGTGCAAACACCAGAGGGCATGAAACCCATTGGCACTCTCAAACGCGGTGATTTGGTCACGTCGTTGAATGGAGACGCCATCCCGGTTCTTCAAGTTCTAAGAAAAACCGTGCCCGCGCGCGGATCATTTCAGCCAATCCGACTGCGCGCGCCCTATTTCGGACTAACCCAAGACGTCGTCCTCACACCAGAAGCGCGACTTGTCGTCGGCGGAACGCAGGTCGAGTACCTCTTTGGATCCGACAGCGTGCTGGTTCCAGTGAAGCATCTGACATCTGCGGCGTCAGCGCGATACGAGGACGGGCACAAACTGGTGACTTATGTCCAATTGTTATTGCCCGACCACGAGCCAATTTTGGCAGGTGGCACAGCAATCGAAAGCATGAACATAGGTCGAATCCGTCGCAAGAAAGAGCTGTTGAAATCCACACTCTTGGGTCAATTTGATCCTTATACGCTGCCAGAGCATTCAAAAACCGCATTTCCGGTGCTCAAAAGCTACGAAGCAGTCACCTTGGCACAGCTGCGCGCCGCATAATTCTTGATCAAAAGCAAAGCATTGAGTAGGCACTTCGGGTCGATGTGGGGACGTCCGATGCTGAAACGTTTTTTGATTCCAACACTTATGTTGCTGTTTTGGGCTCTGCCAATTTCAGCACAATCCGTTTCGGTCGCTACCGTCGAACGCAAGCCGTTCTCTTATTTGGAAGATGGCGCGCCAACTGGTTTCTCGATTGAACTCATGGAACTGATTGCTGAAGATCTCGGCTACCCTTTCGAAATTAGTTACTTTGACTCCTTTGCAGACATGCTTGGTTCTGTCGAAGCAAGCAGCTCTGATGTGGCAATCGCCAATATCTCGATCACAGCGTCTCGTGAACAGGTCATGGATTTTAGCCATCCGATTTTTGAAAGCGGCTTGCAGATCATGGTCCCAAAGGGTGGTTCCACGCAGTCTCCGATCTGGACAGCACTGGCCTCTAAAGACTTGTTGATTGCCATTGTCCTAGCCTTCGCAATGCTGTTTGGCGGAGGCATGTTGATGTGGGTGTTTGAACGCAAAGCGCAGCCATATTTCGACCGCCCAGCCAAAGAAGCAATGTTCCCAAGCTTCTGGTGGGCTCTGAACCTTGTGGTGAACGGCGGCTTTGAGGAACGCGTGCCTCGCTCCTTCTTTGGCCGCATCTTTGCTGTGCTTTTGGTGCTTTCATCCCTCTTCATTGTTTCTGTTTTTGTGCCCCGCATCACCGCCGTTATGACTGTCGAGGCGATTAACGAAAACATCACATCAGTGAACGATCTTTACGGTCGTGAGGTCGGTACAATTGAAGGGTCGACTGCCGCGAGTTTCCTCGGCAATCGCGATATTGCTTTCGTCGGGAAGCCGGATCTGGACAGCTTGAAAGCGGGATTCGCCGCCGAAGAATTTGACGCGGTTGTTTTTGATGCACCGGTTCTTGCATTCTACGCAAAAAACTCCGGCGAAGGCATCGCGACGCTGACCGGGCCGGTGTTCTTAAGAGAGAACTACGGGATTGCCATGCCAAGCGGCAGCACGCTCAAAGAGCCCATCAATCAGTCGCTTTTAAAGCTGCGTGAAAATGGCGAATACGATCGCCTGCGTCGAAAATGGTTCGGATCACTGAACTAGATCGTCGTCCGCGCTTTCTTCGCCATTAAAGAAAGGCGTCATCTGCGCAACAATCACAGAGTTCTCTTCCAAAGCTCGCGCCATCAACTCGCGTTCATCGGCGTGGATCTCATGGCCCTGTGCTTCCCGCTCAGGCAAAGTACCGTAACCGGTTACATCCAATGGTGCGAGGTCCGCTTGTTTCAGGATCGCCACCGTCTCCCGCACCGCCTCTGCTTCATCAACACCGGATGCGTAGATCATCAACGCCCCACCCGTAGCGCCTTCAGGAAGACCGTCGCCGTCTTTGCGACCGACCTGCACGAGCAGGGTGTAGACCTGCTGACGAGATTTTTTCTTTGGCTTATCCATAGGGTTGGCTTACCCGGCGCATTCAGCGCGGTCAAGGACAGGTAAAAACGCGAAACGCCCGCCAGTGGCGGGCG
>NZ_CYTO01000003.1 GCF_001458335.1 Cognatishimia activa | reverse complement strand
GGAATATGAGCTTGACCCAGACACCCAATTAGAGAAGCGGACATTCGCTGCGCTCATCCCAAACGTCCGCAATAAGCGGGTTTCCGGACCTTAACCTAAGTCAGTCAAATTGGGGGTTCGGGCAGAATGCCGTCGATTGACAACATCGTAAAGATAGTTTGAATCGGAACCCAACCATTAATTGATAGATTTTGCAGAGTCCGTCGCGAGTTGTGAAAGTTCGCAATTCTTCGTTCTATGGGGAGTCTAGGTCACGCCCGCTCCTGGGATTGCCATTTTAACACCAATTTCCAACTTTGTAGCCCGCGCGCGCTCTAAGCCTTAGTGCTGGACCCTGAGCTCCCTTGCCCTAGATGATACGTTAATTACACCGCTGCTCGAGTTTACATTAACATGGCAACGGCAAAAATCTGCGGCTCGCTAACTTAGAAGGCGCGTCAATTAGTTAGTGCTATCTACGCAAGAACCTGAGGTCTCGCGAACTATTAGCTCTGCGGAGATCTCTGAAACTGCAACTGGTGTCTCAGGTTCTCGAATTCGCTCAAGCAACACGCGAGCCAGACGTCGACCAAGACGATATGGAGACACCGCCATCGTAGTCAGCGGCGGCGTTGCTACGGCTGCATCTTGAATGTCGTCGAACCCGATTACCGACACATCTTCGCCGGGCGTTTGTCCCATACGAGCTAGTGCCAAGCAGGCGCCAAGCGCGACCATGTCACCGTTGCAAACCACGCCGCTTACTTCGGGGTGCGCCTCGCGAAGCGCCGTCATCGCATTCAAACCTGACGGTTTATCATCCGGAGACTCCCATATAATCGCCGGTCCTAAGTTGCGTTCTGCGAGTACGGCTTTGTAGCCCGCGATCCTTTGGTTGCGTACTTCTACGTCGGCAACTCCTCCCAGAAAGGCGATGTGCCGATGTCCGAGATCGGCGAGATAGTTCGTTGCAGTTTTGGTAGCGTCAACATTTAGGATGCCAACGTGATCGAAGTCCGTTGCGCTTTCGCGGCGAAGGAAGGTCACGGTCGGAATACGGTGATTACGTAGAAGATCGAACGTTTCCTGTGGTGTGTCATGGGCTGGAACCCATAGCAGACCGCCGCGCGAACTACGGATGAAAGCTTCCAACTGTCTGCGTTGGCGCTCCGGGTCGTCTTGGGAATCGAGAACCGAGAGCAAATAGCCCTCAGCCTCCAACAGGTCGCTGACGCCGCTGATGACTTCACATCGCTGCGGTTCATAGAAAACCAGTTTAGGTCTGGAGTGCGGACAAAGCCGTCTTTCGCCGACTTGGTTGCTTTTCGAAATAGATAGGCACCTCAATGTCGTGGGCTAGCAGTTGGTGCTCCTAGCGATACGGGGGCGAAGCTCGCAGGGCTATGTTTCCGCGCGTAAATTATTTATGGTGGCTAAACCGCTGTCGACCATTGCAGCGAAGTCCTTAGAGTTTAATGCGGGCGTCCTATGACAGGCACAAAAATTAAAAACATGGAAGAATTCGCCTCTGTTAGCGGCATTTCACGTCCCACTCTGTCCAAGTTTTTTAACAATCCAGACAGTGTCAGGGCATCGACCCGCAAGCGCATTGAAGCCGCTTTGGAACAATATGATTACCAACCCAACCTTTATGCGGTAAATCAAAATCGACGGCTTACTAAGAATATAGGCGTGGTCGTCCCGTATTTGGCCGACCCGTTCTTTGCAAAAATCGCGCGAACGATTGAAGAGTACATCATAGAAACAGGGTTTCGCCCCGTCTTGCTTGGCTCGCATGGTAGCCCAGCAATGGAAATTGCAAATCTTGATAACCTGCGTAGCATAAAACCCGCTGGTGTTCTCCTGGCGCCTTTGGGGCGAGCGTCGGATCAGGAGACGCTTGAAGCCTTCTGCGAAGAAGTCCCGACCGTTCTTTTTGACGCCAATATCGACACGATTGGCGAGGCTTTTGTTGGCTCGAACAACGAACAAAGTATTGGCTTGATTGTGGATTACCTCTGTCGAACTGGCGAAGCACCGTGCTTTTTTGAGATGAGATCCCCCACTAACCCGAACGCTTTTAAGAGGCGGAGCGCCTATATTGCGGCCATGGAAAGGCTGGGGCACACGCCACATTTGATCCAGGCCGAAGGTGAAGGCTGGGAGTTTGAAGAGATCGGCTTTCGCGAAGGAATGCGGGCTCTAAGTGATCGAAACCTGACCACGAATACGATCCTTTGCAGTAACGACCGCCTCGCCATTGGAGTTTTGTCCGCCGCTTTTGAGACGGGGCTAAAAGTTGGAATCGGAGAGGATTGCGATCTACGAATTGCAGGCCACGATGACCATCCCTTTTCCAAATATACCTGCCCCACGCTCACAACGGTTTCGCAAGATTATGAAGCTATAGCAAAGAAAAGCGCCTCACTTCTTCTAGAGCGGATTGAGACTGAAAAGGCCGCCGATTCGCGGCGAGAGGCATTATTCGACGGGCGTTTGATAATGCGGTCCTCCGCTTAAGCAGTTGAGCCTAAAAGGGTAATTTATAAAATTTACGCGCGTAAAGAAATAAATTGACGCAAGTAATTAAGTAGAGCTACCATTTCCTCAAGCATCTACTTTAGGGAGGACGAGGATGTTTAAGAGAAGCGCATTTCGCGCAGCAACCGCCATGGCGCTGCTTGCAGCCGGTGGGGTATCTGCCGAAACACTGACAATTGCGATCGTGAACAACGGTCACATGATCAACATGCAGAAAGTCGCAGAAGCTTACACCGCCGAAACTGGCGTTGAGCTGAACTGGGTCTCTCTGGAAGAAGGCGTCCTGCGTGAGCAGGTTCAATCTGACACCGCAACAGGTGGTGGACAGTATGACATCATCAACATTGGTATGCAGGAAGCACCCATCTGGGGGCAGGCTGGCTGGATTGAGCCGCTTAATTTCTCTGCAGACTATGATGTAGACGACATTCTACCAGCGATGCGCAATGGTTTGTCTCATGATGGACAGCTTTATGCGGCACCGTTTTATGGTGAATCCTCTATGGTGATGTACCGCAAAGACCTGACCGACGCGGCTGGTGTTTCCATCGGCGACAACGACAGCTGGGACAATGTGAAAGCGGCCGCCGCCGCGATCCATGACCCGGACAATGGTGTCTATGGTGCCTGCCTGCGCGGCAAGCCGGGCTGGGGCGACAACATGGCTTTCATCACGACTGTGGTGAACTCTTTCGGTGGCGCGTGGTTTGACGCAGAAGGTCGCCCGCAGCTGGACAGCGCGGAATGGAATGCGGCGATTAACTTCTATGTCGACCTGCTCGGTTCTTATGGCCCTCCAGGTTCGGAAGGTAACTCCTTCAACGAAATTTTGGCGCTTTATAACGAAGGCAAATGCGGCATGTGGATTGACGCCACAATCGCGGCGTCCTTCCTAGAAGTTGACGGCGTGGCATACGCGCAATCTCCGAACGCAGGCAATCCGGTCGGTGCAAACTGGCTATGGGCTTGGGCAATGGCGATCCCTGCGGGCTCTCCTAATGCTGAAGCCGCTGCTGACTTTATCGAGTGGGCGACATCCAAAGACTATGTTCAGGCTGTCGGCAACCACCCAGACTTCGGCTGGGGCTCTGTTCCAACTGGTCAGCGTGCGTCCACTTATGCGATCCCTGAGTTCCAAGCCGCAGCTGGTTTTGCTGCCGCGGAACTGGCCGCAATCGAAAGCGCTGCGCCTGAAGCAACAGATCTGAAACCATATGTTGGCGTACAGTTTGCTGCGATCCCGGAATTCCCAGAGGTCGGCTCTGCCGTTGCTCAGGAAATGGCTGCAGCGCTATCTGGCGCGAAATCGGTCGAAGATGCGCTGGCTGCTGCTCAAGGTGCAGCTGACTCGATCATGAAAGAAGCGGGCTACTACGACTAAGCCTCATCGGGGCCCGGCAGGCATCTCAATGGTTGCCAGGTCCCACCCACGACGTACCACAGGGTTTGCTAGATCGCCTTGGTACCGCCTAACATCCAAGCAATCGCAACCCAAACATAAGATGTGAAACGGAAAAACCGTTTTACTGAGAGGATAGGACCATGTCCGACAGAAAGCTCCCTCGACTTTTACAAAGCCCCGCAGTTCTGCTGCTTTTGGTCTGGATGCTGATCCCGTTGGGAATGACGCTTTATTTTTCGTTCATTCGCTACGTGCTGAACAGCCTTCGCCGGCCAGAGTGGACATCACCAAGCCTCAGCAACTGGCGCGGCTTCGGAAACTACGAATTCGTTCTGAAATCAAAAGATTTCCTCTTCGCTATTCAGAACAGCCTATTCATCGTTTGCAGCATCTTGATCCTGACGGTCATCCTCGGTGTCTTAATCGCAGTTTTGATCAACAAGACATTCCCTGGGCAGGGCATCGTCCGAGTTCTTCTGATCTCACCGTTCTTTGTCATGCCTGCCGTGAACGCCGTTCTCTGGATCAACATGATCCTCGACCCGGTCCTAGGTCTGCAAGGCATCGCAATCGGAAGCATCAATGATCTGATTGATGGCCTAAGAGCTGCGCCTGGCGTGGGCTGGTTCTTCTCACTCTGGCCGGAACTCGAGCCGATTTCCTTTCGGGCAACGCAGACCTCAGCCTATGCGGTCATCATCATGGTGACGTGGCAGTGGACACCTTTCGCAGTCTTGATCTTCATGACCTCGCTGCAATCTGAAGACCAGCAACAGAAAGAAGCTGCGGTTCTGGATGGCGCGAGCCCATGGTCACAATTCCGGTTCCTGACCCTGCCGCATTTGGCGCGACCGATTGCGATTGTGGTCATGATCCAGGCGATCTTTCACCTCTCGCTTTATGCGGAAATCGAAATCGTCAGCCGCGGTACCGGCAACAAGAACCTGCCGTATCTGATCGGTGAATTTGCCAACAACAACATCGGGGCTGCCAGTGCCACAGGCATCTTCGCAGTCATCCTCGCCAACATCGTAGCCTTCTTCCTGCTGCGCATGATTGGCAAGACACTGATGGAATAAGGGACAGAACCAATGGCAATCGTTGCAAAACCCTCAAGATTTTCAAAATACGGTCGGCCAACAGTGGCCTGGGTCGTGGGGCTCTTGTTCTTCTTCCCGATCTTCTGGATGGTCCTGACCAGCTTTAAGACCGACGCGGATGCGGTGAAGCCTGAACACCTGATCTGGTTCACACCGACGCTCGAGAACTACCTGAATATGACCGAGAACTACGACTATTGGCGCTTTGCCAAAAACTCCGTGATCACGGCGGTCTTCGCCACAGCATTCACCCTAGTCGTTGGCATTCCATGTGCCTATGCGATGGCCTTCAACCCAAGCAAGGCAACCAAAGACGTCTTGATGTGGATGCTCTCTACCAAGATGCTTCCAGCGGCGGCCGTGCTTTATCCAATGACCTTCTTGACCAAGTCAGCAGGACTTTTTGATACGCACTTCCTGATCATTCTGGTTCTCAGCCTGATCAACCTGCCGATCGCGATCTGGATGCTTTTCACCTACTTCAAGGAAATCCCGAAGGACATCATTGAAGCCGGTCAAATGGACGGTGTCAGCACAATGGGTGAGATCAAAGAGATCCTGATCCCCCTCGCTTGGGGCGGCATCGCAGCCACCGCGCTTCTTGTGTTCATTTTCTGCTGGAACGAAGCCTATTGGACCGTGCGCTTGACGACGACCGATGCGGCAACGCTCTCCAAACTCATCGAAGGCAACCGGGCCCCTGAAGGTCTCTTCTTCGGACGCCTGTCTGCCGTATCAGCCGCCGCCGTTGGACCAATCGTTGTCCTCGGATGGTTCTGCCAGAAACAACTTGTCCAAGGCTTGACCTTCGGCGCTGTGAAATAAGGAAAGACAATGGGACGTATTCAACTCAAAAACGTGACGAAGAGTTTCGGTGAAACTCAAGTTATCCCACCGCTTGATCTGACCATCGAAGACGGAGAGTTCGCGGTATTTGTTGGCCCATCAGGCTGCGGTAAATCCACCTTGCTGCGGATGATTGCAGGTCTTGAAGACCTCACCTCCGGTAACATCGAAATCGATGGCGATGTCGCCACCGAAGTGCCGCCATCCCAACGCGGTCTGGCTATGGTGTTCCAATCCTACGCGCTTTACCCGCATATGACGGTGCGCAAGAACATCGGCTTTCCGCTGCGCATGGCAAAGATGGAGCAGGCCGAGATCGACCAGCGTGTCGAAACAGCCGCCAAGTCGTTGAACCTGATGGATTACCTAGAGCGTAAACCTGCTGACCTGTCTGGCGGTCAGCGCCAGCGGGTCGCCATTGGCCGCGCGATTGTTCGCGAGCCTGCTGCCTTCCTGTTTGACGAGCCACTGTCAAACCTCGACGCAGCCCTGCGTGTAGGTATGCGCTTGGAAATCGGCGAATTGCATGAACGTTTGAAAACCACCATGATCTACGTGACCCACGACCAGGTCGAAGCGATGACTATGGCGAATAAAATCGTCGTGTTGCGGGCTGGTGTGATCGAACAGGTTGGTTCTCCGCTTGAGCTCTATCACAAGCCGCAAAACGAGTTTGTGGCCGGCTTTATTGGTTCCCCGAAGATGAACTTCGTCAAAGGTCCAGAAGCGGAAAAATATGGGGCAGCGACCATCGGTATTCGGCCAGAACACACGGACGTCAGTATGACTGAAGGTGCATGGAAAGGTCGGGTCGGCGTTGCAGAACACCTTGGCTCTGACACCTTCATTCACGTGCATGATACAGGTCTTGCAGACATGCTGACCGTGCGTGTGACCGGCGACATTTCTGTCAAACACGGCGACACCATCTACCTGACACCGCAGGCTGACCAGATCCACAAATTTGATACACAAGGTCTGAGACTTTAATGGCATCTGCGGCACTCAATACCCAAGCGATCGCGCTGTCAGAGGCGAACCTGCCAAGGCTTCCGGAAAGCGTTGATCTACCTAGCTATGACCGAGCTACCCTCCACCCTGGCATCGTACATATCGGGCTTGGAAACTTTCACCGCGCGCATCAGGCTTGGTACATACATCGCCTGATGCAGGAAGGGCTGGCAAAGGATTGGGCCATCATTGGCGCCAGCGTCAGGCAACAGGATCAAACGATGCGGGATCGATTGATAGCGCAGGACTGTCTGACCACCCTGATCGAGCTTTCTCCAAAAGGCCGATCCGCAGAGATCATCGGATCAATGATTGACTACCTACCAATCGAAAAGGACCATTCTGCGCTGATTGCGAAAATGTCTGATCCCGACATTCGCATCGTTTCTTTGACGATCACGGAGGGGGGATACTTTATATCCGCCAACAAGGGCGGTTTGGATACAGATCATCCTGACATTCGACATGACATCGCAAACCCCGGTTCTCCGCGGACGGTTTTTGGCGCGATTGTTGCAGCCCTTGATAAGCGGCGACAGTCTGGTGTTGGGCCGATCACGGTTCTCAGTTGCGATAATCTTCGTGGGAACGGTGATATCACACGTTCAGCGGTGACTGGCTTGGCAAAACGCATCGATCCTGACCTAGGTAATTGGATTTCTGAGCAATGCAGCTTCCCCAATTCTATGGTGGACTGCATTGTGCCTGCAACCGGCCCCAGTGAACTCGCGTTGGCGCATGGGTTTGGCATCGATGACGCCGCACCCGTCACTCATGAAAATTATAGACAATGGGTCATCGAAGACGATTTTTGCGTGGGCCGACCCGAACTTGAACACGTTGGGGTGATTATTACACCAGATGTTGAGGCCTACGAGGCCATGAAGATCCGCATCCTGAATGCTGGGCATCAGGTGTTAGCCAATGTCGGAGAACTGCTCGGCTTGGAAACTATTGCAGATTGCATGGCTCACCCAGTTGTGTCGCGCTTTTTCCACAAGATCGAACAGGAAGAAATCGCACCTTACGTATCTGCTGTGCCAGGAATGACTCCGCCAAAATACGTCCAGCTCGTCGCGCAAAGGTTCTCAAATCCTGCGATTCAGGACACCACACGGCGGGTTGCCTTCGACGGATCGTCGCGTCATTCAGAATTTCTGCTACCGATCATTCGAGATGCCCTAAATGCCGGGGGATCGATAGAAGGCTTGGCCCTTGTCGAGGCGCTTTGGGCTCGTATGTGTGCCGGAACCCGTGATGACGGAACAGATATTTTCGAGAATGATCCAGATTGGGCACGTTTGACTGAGGTTGCGCAGCAAAGTGCACAGCGGCCAATAACTTGGCTTGAACAAAGCCACATTTATGGAAACCTTGTCGAACACCCTTCGTTTGCTCCCGCATTTTGCAGCTGGTTGGACAGGATTTGGTCTGAAGGGAGCGTTGCCGCGCTTCAAGCCTATCTAAGATAATTCGAAAGCCGAAAATCAAGTGAATTTCGGGCCGGTGTGACTGGGCGCTGCGCTTGCGGCACTTCAAACACGGAGTGGAGAGCTGCACGTCGAATTTAAAAAATAGCAGATCCAAGCCCCAACTTTGAAAACTCTCGACGTTCCGCAACTGCGGCTCTGCCGGGTTCACTCCAATGCAGACATTCGTCAAAACTGCAGCATTGGCGACTTGTGCTCAGAGCCGCCGATTGCGCACGCAGCGCCGATGCAGTCCATGGCAGAAGCGGTTAAGAACCTGATCGACAATGCCATGATCCACGGCGGCGAAAACCTGTCGCAGATCCACGTTACCCTGAAGGCAGACGCTGAAACCGCGTTCTAAGCGAATTTGATCTCTGAGATGTCAAATTTGGACAGGTTTCACAGACCTTCAAACGCAAGTCAGTCTTCCGCCTTTGGTTCTATTCCTGCGGTTACCAAGAGCTAAAAGCAGCCGTCTGGTTTAACAACGGCAGTGGTCGCTTTGTCCAGCGCCTAGATGGTCCGAGCAGGTTGCAGCGAAGGTGCGTTCTCGGATTGGATCATCTGGATGCCTATGGACGTCCGGTTTGGTGACACTCGCCGCACGCAGCGGGCGGTCTGCCGCAACCGCAAAAGGATTCTGCGGCAGCGAAGTGTCAAAACCCAAGGTCGGCTTAGTCTGAAGAGCAGACCTTGCTGCGCGTGTGGCCTTCGCTTTCCTTGACATAGCTTGGCCGCCTGCAGCAAGTCATCGGGCGCTACACCTGCTTTCACCGTCGCTTCGTCCAGGCGCAGACCAGTTCACCGAATTTCTTGCAACGCACAGCGTTGACCCGAACGCGGAACTTCTCTGCTTAAAATCGAGCTCTGATTGGAATGAGATTATTCAAACCGCTCGACCGTCGCTCAAGAGAAGCTGTCACGAGCGCATCAAGCGTTCTCAAGTAGCCCTAAAAGGACACCCGCGGCGCGAACCAAAAAGCGCCACGGGTCTTTTTCGCTTAAGCGGCAACCGGTGCAGCCGCGGCCCCCTCACGACGTCCTTTGCGGAAGAAGGCGTGATAGAACACCGGCGCGGCAATCAGCGTCAGGATCGATGCAAAGGCCAAACCACCCATGATCGTCACGGCCATCGACTGGAAGAAGGCATCCCAGATCAGTGGCAACATGCCCAAGATCGTTGTTGCCGCCGCCAATATAACCGGCCGCAAACGCGATGTGGACGCTTCTACGATCGAGTCAAACTGTAATTGCTGGGGTTTTGCCGCGCGGATCAAGTCGATCTCTTCGACCAAAACAATACCGTTCTTGATCAACATGCCGGACAAAGACAGCAAACCAAGCAGCGCCGTGAAGGTGAATGGCATGCCAGTCCCCAACAATGCCAAGGCAACGCCGTTCACCGACATGGGCACCAAAAGCCAAATGATCAGTGGCTGACGCAGGGCATTAAACAACAGCACCGAAATCAGAACCATGATCAAAAGGCTCAAAGGCAGCTGCTGGGCCAAGCTGGCCTGAGCGTCGCTAGAGCTTTCGTACTCTCCACCCCATTCCATCTTGTAGCCAGCGGGCAGCGGCATCTCTTCAATGGCTTGCTGCACTTCTGCCTGCACTTGCGCCGCGGTAACCCCTTTGGTGACGTCAGCACCCACTGTGATCGTCAGAACCCGGTCGCGACGCATAACAAGCGTGTTCTGTGCCTCAAAACGCAGCCCTTCGACCACCTGATCAAACGGAACATAGCTTTGGCCAGATGTTGAGAAAATCACCTGATCAGCGAAGGAGAGTTCATCTTCCGGGGATACACGTACAATGATCGGGATCTGACGTTCGCCTTCGCGGTAGACCCCTGCATCAATGCCCTCGGTTGCAAATCGCATCGAGTTGGTGATGTCATCCCGCGTGATCCCCGCTTCTTGCGCACGCTCGGTTGCGTAGATCGGACGAAGCACTTGCTCCATCTCACGCCAATCAACGCGCGGGGCCACGATATCCGCCGAGCTCGCCTGCAACAAAGCGCCAGCTTGGTCTGCGAGATCACGGAGCACGTCAGGATCGGACCCAGAGAAACGCACCTGAATTGGGTCACCGCCGCCAGGACCAAAGGCCAGACGTTTGGCGCGGAATTCACCTTGCGGCAGGGCTGCTGCAGCAAAGGCTTCCATTTCTGCAATCAATGGCGCGATTTCGTTGATCGTTTGGGTGCGCACGATGATATGGCCATAGCTCGGATTCGGGTCTTCCGCCTGATAAGTCAGCATGAAGCGCGCTGCCCCCTGCCCTGCATAGGCCGTCGACGACACGACATCTTCTTGGTCAGCTAGCCAGTTTTCCAGCACCTCCAGATCGCGTGAGGTTTCATGGATCGAAGCCCCTTGCGCAAGTTTGTAATGCACAAAGAAAAGCGGCGTGTTGCTGTCCGGGAAAAACTGTTGTTTGACCTGTCCAAACATCGCGAAACAAACCACGGTAATCGCCAGCAGGCCCGGAATGATCAGCCACCAGATGCGCAAGCAAAGGCGCAGCAGACCGGCGTAGGCGCGGAACATAACGCCATCATAGGCATCATCAGATCCTGCTGTGCCCTGACGGAAGAAGTAGTGGCCCAAGATCGGCGTCACAGTAAGCGCCAAAATCCAAGACAGCATCAGTGAAATCGCGATCACTGCAAAGAGAGAGAACAAGAACTCCCCTGTTGCGTCGCTACTGAGACCGATCCCGGCAAAGGCCATGATACCAATGACCGTCGCCCCAAGCAGTGGGATTTGTGTTTTACCGGCAGCATCTTCAGCAGCTTTGCGGGAGTTCATTCCTCGCCGCATCGATATCTGCATGCCTTCGGCGACAACGATCGCATTGTCCACAAGCATCCCCATGGCAATGATCAAAGCACCCAAGGAAATCCGCTCCATCTCGATTGCGAAAATTGCCATGAAGAACAGCGTTCCGACCACCGTCAAAAGCAAAGTCATACCCACCACGACGGCAGCGCGCCAACCCATGAACAACGCAAGGACGATCACCACGATGCTCACGGACATGGCGAGGTTCACAAGGAAATCGTTTGATGCGTTCTCGACCACAATGTGCTGCTGATAGATCGGATGCAGATCCACTCCCACAGGGATTTGCGGCGCCAGCTGAGCAAGCTTCGCGTCAGCACGGTGACCCACTTCCACGATGTTTTCACTCGCCAACCCAGCGATACCCAACGTGAAGGCCGAGACGCCGTTGTGCCTGATCATGATATCTGGGGTTTCTTCTCGGCTACGACTGACTTGAGAGAAATCGAATAGGTTCAAAACCTGGCCACCTAATCCAACGGCCAGACCGGCGATCTCGGATACAGTGTCAGACCCCGTCGGACCCTGGATCAGCGTACGACCATTCACACTTTGGAGTGAACCGCCATCGGTGACCGAGTTTGAGTCGGCAATCGCCTGTGTAATCGCTCCCGGGGAGACCCCAAGGTTGGTTGTGATTTCAAGATCGGGTTCAACGTAAATGACCTCTTCCGGCAATCCCGAGACATTTACATCGGCCACCCCTTGGACAGTCAGTAGCTCTCGCCTCAGAAAGGTCGACAATTGGTGAATTTCTGCATCGGAATAACCAGGCGCAGTGACCGCGTAGTAGATGCCATAAACGTCGCCAAACCCGTCATTCACAAAGGGGTGCGCGGCGCCGCTCGGCAATCTTGCGCTGTTGACGCGATTGCGAAGTTTTGTCCAAATTTCAGGCAGTTCCGCCCCATCAAATTGGTCCTGCATATCCACTGTGATCCAAGACAGACCGGGTTGGTTCATAGAGCGGATTTCCCGCACCTCTGACATCTTTTGGATTTCAGATTCCAGTGGTTCCGACACTTCGCGTGCGACCTGTCGTGCATCAGCGCCCGGGTATTGGGTGACTACGACAGCGGTTTTGATGGTAAAGGCCGGATCTTCGAGACGGCCAAGGTTGAAGAACCCCCAGATACCGCCAAACATGCAGATCAACATAATGATCCACGTTTGGACGGGCCGCGAAATGGATGCGCTTGCTACGTTCATACCAGCACCCTTAGTTCGCGAAGCCAGTGAAACGGCGTGCGGATGCGCCATCGGTCAAGCGGCTCGCCCCGCTCGCGACGATCTCTTGACCATCGCTAAGGCCGGACACCACTTGCACATTTCCATTCACATCAGGGACGATTTCGATATCGACCGCCCGCAAGGTCCCCTCATCGGCACCAGCAGGTTCAAAGACCAGGGCCATTGGGGTTCCGTCATTGGCGTTTTTGATGGCGGATGCGGGAATAAGAATGCGTTGATCATTGTTGCTTAGGGTCGCGGACACAGTGACCGACGAGCCGGGCAGAACCACAAGATCATCCGGTGGGGTCATCCCAAGCGTAATGCGGAACGTCTGACCGACAGCAGAGGTCTCCGCATTAAACTCACGCACTTCCAACGGAAACACGGTATCGCTTGCTGGGAATTTCGCACTCAGAGTCACATCCGGATCACGCCCAGCGCGTTGAAACAGAACCTCTGGTACATCAATTTCGATGCGTAGGTCAGACATATCATGCAGCCGCGCCACCGGGGTGCCCGCATTGATTGTCGAGAACTTGGCAACGTTGCGAGACGCCACCAACGCGTCAAACGGTGCATGCAGAGTCGCATTGTTCAAAGAACGCTGCGCGTTTCGTTGAGAAATGTCAGCCAATTGCGCTTGGGTTTGCGCATCGTCGACGGTCACTTGGCTAACGGTATTGCCCTGCAACTTCGTCAAACGCTCTACAGTTCGATCCGCCTGATCCTTTTGCACAACAGCTTGATCCAACGCGAGCTCAAACGGTTCTAAATCCAACTGCGCGATCACCGCACCTTCGGGCACCACCGCCCCCTCGACGATCGGGAGTTGAACGATTTGCCCCGCAACCTGGAATGCCAAATCAACAGTTTCTTTCGCAGCAACCTGACCAAAGAACACCCGCGTGACCTGATCAGCGCCCGCGTTCACAGTGACCAGTTTCACTAGGCTCTGCTCTTCTTGAGCAAGCGCCAATTGCGGTGTGGCGAGCACCGCAAAGGCGGCAGCTAATAATGGGCGATACATGCGGTTTCTCCACTGTCCTGTGCGTCGTGCCCCAAAGATAGCTAGGTTGATTGCCCATGCAAGCGCTGGAGGTGTCGAAAAGATGCCATATGATGACAAACGACTGGTCAAGGGCGACAAAGCGAGAGCTATTTATGGCTGCGCAGAGCAGTCTCGCGAATTTGCCCAGCCGTCACACCTTTGTGGTCACGCAGGCTGCGCGTCAGATGAGACGCATCACAAAACCCATTCGCCACAGCAACGTCTGCCACACTGCGGCCAGTGCGGCGCAGCTGGTCTATCGCGCGATTTAAGCGCAAATCACGATAGAACTCTGACGGCGTGTCTCCGGTATCAATGCGAAAGCGCCGCTCAAGCGTCCGGCGTCCAACCTTTAAGGTGTCAGCGAGCGCCTCAATGGACTTTGGAACTTCTAGGTTCTGATTCATCAAATGCATGCAACGTTTCACCAACGGATCTTGAGCCGACCGTTCTGGAACACCAGCCGGCTGTGGACGATCGGCACTCAAAGCACGATCAATTGTCATGATATTCAAGCTCTTAGCAGCCGCAGCATCGCCGATGTGACGAGCAATTATATAGGCGGCCATATGGGCTGACCCGTGCCCCCCGGAACAGGTTAGACGGTCTCGATCAACCACAAAAATCTGATCCGATACCGGGCGTTCGTTTTCAAACCGATCCACGAACTCCTGATGGTGGAACCAGTTCACACAACAGCGGTACCCCTTCAACAGCCCCGCCTCTTGCAGAATGAACACACCAGTGCACAGGCCAACAATTGGCACTCCGCCCGCGGCTTGTTCGTGCAGATATCTTAGCATCTCTGGCGCAAGGTTACTGCCATCCCCAATCAGCCCACCGACAACGACGATGTAGTCGTAAGCGCGCGCATTGCGCAGGCGCGTGTCGGGCTGGATTTTAAAACCTCCACTGGACCGGATCATATCCATGTCATGAGAGAGCACATCCCAGTCACATAAAATACGCCGAGATTTATCGTCTTCATCAGACGCAAGCCGCACCACATCCGCGAAACTTGCAAAGGCGGACATGGTAAAACGATTGGCCAGAATGAAGCCAATCAAAAGAGGTTTACGACGCGGTTGCTGCATGACGCAATTATACCCAAAAAGTGACGCGAATATTCCAGCACGATCCGCTGCATTTATCCAGAGTTTTTCTTCGAGACTCTCATCAGGCTTTGGATCCGCCATGACCCGTTTTAACGCCCTCAATCTGTTTAAGAACGCCCTTTCCGGCCATAAGAACTGGACCGAACAGTGGCCCGACAGCCAGCCCAAAGACGAATATGACGTTGTTGTCATTGGTGCGGGCGGCCATGGGCTTGGGGCCGCTTACTATTTGGCCAAAGAACACGGCATCACCAATGTGGCTGTATTGGACAAAGGTTGGCTTGGGGGCGGCAACACTGGGCGCAACACCACGATCATCCGCTCGAACTATCTCTATGACGAGAGCGCGCGGCTCTATGATCACTCCGTCGATCTGTGGCAAAACCTCAGCCAAGACCTGAACTACAACGTCATGTATTCCAATCGCGGCGTGTTGATGCTGGCCCATAACCAGCACGACGTCCAAAGCTCGCAGCGCCATATTCACGCGAACCGATTGAACGGCGTCGATAACCGTTGGCTCACCCCCGAAGAATGCAAAAAGTTCTGCCCGCCGCTCAATATCTCGGGGAACGCGCGCTATCCGGTCCTTGGCGGAGCGCTTCAAGAACGCGGCGGCACCGCCCGCCATGATGCGGTTGCATGGGGTTATGCGCGCGGCGCGTCGGAACGTGGTGTCGACATCATCCAAAACTGCGCAGTCACCGCAATCCGCCGTAATCCAGACGGTTCCGTCGCGGGCGTTGAGACTGAGAAAGGCTTTATCAAAGCCAAAAAAGTCGCGGTATCTGCCGCTGGGCACACATCCGTCGTCATGCAAACCGCAGACGTGCAACTGCCGCTGGAAAGCTTCCCGCTTCAGGCGTTGGTGTCTGAGCCCATCAAGCCCGTCGTGCCTTGCGTGGTTATGTCCAACGCGGTGCATGCCTATATCAGCCAATCTGACAAAGGCGAGCTGGTGATTGGCTCGGGCACAGACCAATACACCTCCTACTCTCAACGGGGTGGCCTTCCGCTGATCGAACATACTGTATCTGCGATCACCGAGATGTTCCCGATCTTCAACCGCATGCGCATGTTGCGCAAATGGGGCGGCATCGTTGACGTGACACCTGACCGGTCCGCTATCATTTCAAAGACACCTGTGCAGGGTCTTTACGTGAACTGCGGCTGGGGCACAGGTGGCTTCAAGGCAACGCCGGGGGCAGCGCATACGCTGGCCTGGACCGTTGCCAAAGACGAGCCCCACCCGATCAACGCCCCCTTCACCATCGAACGTTTCCGCAATGGCCGTTTGATTGACGAAGCCGCCGCTGCGGCCGTCGCCCACTAACGCCCGCGCAAAGGAAAGATACGCCAATGCTTATGATCCATTGCCCCTATTGCGACGAACTGCTGCCCGAAGCAGAGTTCGCCTATGCTGGCGAAGCCCATATCATTCGCCCCGAAGATCCCTCTGCGGTCAGCGACGAAGAATGGGAGAAATTCCTCTTCATCCGCACCAACGTGAAGGGCCTGCATTTTGAACGCTGGCGGCATGTGCACGGCTGTGGTCGTTTCTTCAATGCAGTGCGCGACACGGTCAGCGACCGCATCTTGATCACCTACAAAGCAGGCGAACCAAAGCCTGAGTTGGACAAACTTCTCGCGGAGGTCGGCCAATGAGCAACTATCGCGTCAAAGGTCTCGGCCGCGTCGACACCGGCAAACCAGTGACTTTCACTTTCGATGGAAAGTCCTACTCGGGCTTTAAGGGCGACACGGTCGCCTCCGCTCTGCTCGCCAATGGTGTTCACCTCATGGGACGGTCGTTCAAGTCCCACCGCCCGCGCGGCGCTGTGACAGCGGGTTCTGAGGAACCCAACGCATTGATTGGCACCCGCCGTGGACCGGGCCGGTTCGAGCCCAACACCCGCGCAACGGTGCAGGAAATCTATGGCGGGCTAGAGACCAACTCGCAAAACAAATACCCAAGTCTCAAATTTGACGTGGGTGCCGTGAACGACGCGGCCTACATGCTGTTTTCCGCTGGGTTCTACTACAAAACCTTCATGTGGCCGAAGTCATTCTGGGACAAGGTCTATGAGCCGTTCATCCGTGCCGCCGCCGGTTTGGGCGTCTCTCCGTCTGAGGAAGACCCAGACACCTATGCTTCCCGCTATCTGCACTGCGATTTGTTGATTGTGGGTGCCGGTCCAACCGGTATCGCCGCAGCAAAAGCCGCGATCGGCAAGGGGTTGAAAGTCGTTCTGGTCGACGAAAACGCCGAAGTGGGCGGGACACTCTTGTCTGAACCACAGTCAAAGATTGATGGCACAGCCGCATGGGAGTGGCTTGAGACAGAGATTGCCGCGTTGAAAGACGCGGGCGTCAAAGTCATGACCCGCACAACGGCAATCGGCTATTACCACCAGAACATGATTGGCATGGTCGAAAAGCTCACCGACCACCTGCCAGAACTTCCCACCGACATGCCCCGAGAACGCATGTGGCGCGTGCGCGCCAAGCAAGTGGTTCTGGCACAAGGCGCATTGGAAAAACCGCTTGTTTTCCACGGAAACGACCGCCCAGGCATCATGCTGGCAGGCTCGGCGCAAACCTTCCTGAATCGGTACGGCGTCAAAGTCGGCAACGCGCCTGTTGTCATCACAAGCCATGACAGCGCTTGGTATGCAGCCTTCGACCTGCACGACGCGGGAGCGAAAGTTCGCGCTATTGTCGATACGCGCGAGGATGTGCCGGATGACTTGACCAAAGCCGCCCGAGAGCGCGGGATTGACGTCAAAGTCTCCCACACCGCAACGGCGACATCAGGCCGCCTGCGGGTCAGCGGCATTCGCGTAAACGCCATGAAAGGCGGCGCGGTCGAGCAAGGCACATGGATTTCATGTGACTGCGTGCTCATGTCCGGCGGCTGGACCCCCTCTTTGCATCTCTTCTCCCACACCAAAGGCAAATTGACGTGGGACGAAGACCAAACCACGTTCCTGCCGGAACACACACCAGAAGACTGCGTTGTAGCTGGAGCTGGGCGCGGCCTGTGGGGCGTGAAGGCAGCACTTGATGATGGGGTTGCACAAGCAGCCAAGGCGTTGACTGCTTTGGACCAAAAACCAGATACGGCAGCTTACGATGTCACAGATGACCGCACCGGCACCGGTGTCACCTATCGCGAGCTGCCCACAGACAAAAACACCAGCAAAGCCAAAGCTTTTGTCGATTTCCAAAACGACGTGACTGCGAAAGACCTGCGTTTGGCCGTGCGCGAGGGCATGCGCTCGATCGAGCATGTGAAACGCTACACCACCAACGGCATGGCCACCGATCAGGGCAAAATGTCCAATATCAACGGCCTCAATATTGCGGCCGATGCTTTGGGCAAAGAACAACCGAAGGTGGGCCTCACCACCTTCCGCCCGCCTTACACACCAACAACCTTTGGCGCGTTTGCGGGCTACCATCGTGGCGATCACTTTGAAATCACGCGCAAAACCCAGATCGACAGCTGGGCCGAAGACCAAGGCGTAGCCTTTGAGCCTGTAGGCCAATGGCGCCGTGCTTGGTATTTCCCAAAACCGGGCGAAGACATGCACGCTGCGGTAAAACGCGAATGCAAAGCGGTGCGCGACAGCGTTGGCATGTTTGACGCGTCCACCTTGGGTAAAATCGAAATCGTTGGCCCAGACGCAGTCGAGTTCATGAACCGTATGTACACCAACCCATGGACCAAACTGGGTGTGGGCAAATGCCGGTATGGCATCCTTTTGGGGGATGATGGTTTCATCCGCGACGATGGTGTGATCGGGCGCTTATCTGACGACCGCTTCCACGTGACAACCACCACCGGCGGTGCCCCGCGCGTGCTGAATATGTTTGAGGACTACCTGCAAACCGAGTGGCCGGATCTCAATTGCTGGCTGACCTCAACGACCGAGCAATGGTCCGCCATTGCCGTGCAAGGTCCAAACGCGGCGAAGCTGCTTGCCCCATTGGTCGAAGGTGTTGAGCTCACGGACGCCGCCTTCCCCCATATGTCTTGCGCAGAATGCACCGTAGCTGGAATCCCAGCACGCTTGTTCCGCATCAGCTTTACGGGAGAATTGGGCTTTGAAATCAACGTCCCTGCTCCTTACGGGCGCCAGCTTTGGGAGAAAATCTGGGAAGCAGGACAAGCCTACAATGTAACCGCCTATGGCACTGAAACAATGCACGTCCTCCGCGCCGAAAAAGGCTACATCATTGTCGGCCAAGACACCGACGGCACCGTGACACCACACGACGCGGGCGTTGCTTGGGCCATTGGCAAGAAGAAACCCGACTTCGTGGGCAAACGGGGTCTGGAACGTCCTGACTTGAAAGCGCCAAACCGCAAACATCTGGTGGGCCTGCTGACAGAGGATAAATCCTGCCTCGAAGAAGGCGCACAGATCGTCTTTGATCCAAACCAACAGATCCCAATGAAGATGGTGGGCCATGTTACCTCGTCTTACGACGAAGGCACCACAGATCAGCCAATCGCAATGGCCTTGGTCGAGGGCGGCTTTGATAGGATGGGCGAAACCGTCTACATCCCAATGCCCGACCGCACCATTGCCGCCAAAATCACCAGCCCGATCTTTGTAGATCCGGACAACACTCGCCTGAAGATCGGAGCTTAAGATGTCTTTGCAAATCTCATCCCTAAGCCCCGAAACGCTGATTCACACAGGCGACGTCCAAATCACAGTAACGGGGGAAACTGGACGCATTTCATTGCGCGCGCGCGGGAAATTAGCCCCTCTCGACAAAGCACTTGGTGTGAAACTGCCAACCAAAATCGGCACGCGCGCCAATAAAGGCGATGTCGAAGCGCTTTGCCTCGGACCAGATGAATGGCTCATCCTTTGCCCAAACGATGACGTTTCTGCCCTGAAAGCAGCCTGCGACGCGATTTATGAGAAACTGCCGCACAGTTTCACCGATATCTCAGCACGTGAAATCACATTGAGTATCACCGGGCCACAAGCCGCAGAGCTGCTCACAATCGGTTGCCCACGTGATATCGCGTCAATCGGTGTCGGCGAAGCCCGTCGCACCGTGTTTGACAATGCGAGCGTCGTGCTTTGGTGCGATGGCCCTGACCAATTCCGCTTGGACCTTTGGAACAGCTTTGCACCCTACTCAGCGGAACTGCTGATCACTGGTGCGAAAGAGTTCTCAGCAGAAACAGCGCTTACCTAAGCTTTCCCAATAAATAAGCGGCCCAGAGTCTCTCCGGGCCGCTCAACACTCGCTACCAACACCTGTTTGCGGCGTTAACCGGCAACCACTTTCTGGGTTTGGCCACCAAGGCCACTTACGCCGAGTTCCATTACGTCGCCCGCTTTCAAATACCGCTCTGGCTTTTGGCCCATACCAACACCGGGCGGGGTGCCCGTGGTAATCACGTCACCTGGTTGCAAGCTCATGAACTGGGACAAATGGGCAATGATTTGCGCCACGGTAAAGTGCATCGTGCGTGTAGATCCAGACTGCTGGCGCTCACCGTTCACATCTAGATACATCTCCAGGTCCTGTGGATTTGGCACCTCATCACGGGTCACCAGCCAAGGACCAATCGGTCCAAACGTGTCGCAAGACTTCCCCTTGATCCACTGACCCGAGCGATGCAGCTGAAAATCTCGCTCGCTCACGTCATTCACGACGCAATACCCAGCCACATAGTCCAGCGCGTCTTCGACGGACACGTATTTCGCCGTCTTGCCGATGACAAAACCAAGTTCCACTTCCCAGTCGGTTTTCTCGCCACCTCGGGGGATTTCCACATCGTCATTCGGACCGGAAATCGCAGATGTTGCTTTGGCGAACACCACCGGTTCATCCGGCAGCTGCATGCCTGCCTCTTCTGCGTGATCGCTGTAGTTCAGACCGATACAGATGAACTTTCCCACTTGGCCCACACATGGCCCAATCCGTGGATTTCCTTCGACCACTGGCAAGGTTTGCGGATCAACGGTGCGGAGCGCATCAAGCCCTGCATCGCTTAACACATCACCAGCGATGTCAGAGACAACTTCCGACAGGTCGCGCACCTGACCATCTGTATCAAGCAAACCGGGTTTTTCTGCGCCGCTTGGCCCATAGCGTAGAAGCTTCATTATTTTTTCTCCTCAGAATTCCTCAAATTTCGGTGCGGGCGCAGCATTCGCTCACCCTTAAGAACTCGTTCGCCCAAAACCATGGCATCCATGCCGCGGTCAGGCTTGTTTTGTTGCGCTTTGGCATTCCACACTGGTATATGCCGGATCTCTCAGATATCATCTAGAAAAAAGGATCTTAGATGAATATCGCCGCCAGCCAACCGTTTACGATACCCGACATCTACCTGTCGGAATTGCCGACTGGTGCGGCCAAAACTGCGGTGAACACCTTGGGTCAAAAGATCGCGCGTGGTGAATTCCCCATCGGGTCCACCATTCCCATGGAAGCCGAATTGACCGAGATGCTGGGTGTGTCCCGCACCGTGGTTCGGGACGCGATCAAAGTGCTGTCCGGCAAAGGCATGCTGCGCACCGCACGCCGCTATGGCACACGCGTGCTGCCGTTTGAGAACTGGAACCTGATCGACCCGGACGTGATCAAGTGGCACGATCCCGACAGCCCCACGGCGAAGCGGATTTACCAAAACAGCACGCAATTGCGCTACATCATTGAACCGGAAGCGGCGGCACTTGCCGCGGTCAATGCCACGCAGAAACAGCGGGATACCATTCTGGCGGCAGCGCAGCACATCAGCCCTGGGCCTTACGGCGCGGAAGGTATGATTGCGGCGGATTATACGTTCCACGCCACGATTCTTGAAAGCACCGGCAACATCATGTTGCGCCAGATGCAGGGACTGATCTTGGCGGTCTTGCAATTCGCCTACCCCACTGGCGCGCAAGCCGCACCGGATGAGAAAGTTTCGCGCCGCAACCATATTCTTGTGGCGGAAGCGATTGCTGATGGCGATCCAGAAAAAGCGCGTGCGCGCATGACGACCATGCTCACGCAAAACAAACAGATCGCCGAGCGCATCGACGCCGGCGATCTTTAAAGTTTGTAACGGCCCGATCAAGCCAGATCAGCGGGCAAAAGCTCCGCTGGAATGTTCTGATAACAAACCGGACGCAAGAAACGGCGGATTGCCATCGTCCCCACCGAGGTCGCCCCAAAGTTGGTGGAGGCAGGATATGGTCCGCCATGAACCATGCTGTCACACACTTCCACGCCGGTTGGAAAACCGTTGGCCAAAACCCGACCCGCTTTGCGTTCCAAAACCGGTAGCAATGCACCAGCCGCCGCATGGTCTTCAGCGTCCAGATGCAGCGTACAGGTCAATTGGCCGTCCAGTGATTTTGCCAATTCCAGCACTTCAGCTTGATCAGAAGCGACAACCACAACGCCCAGCGGTCCAAAGACCTCATGACCAATGCTTTCGTCTTCCAGCCACTTCTTAGCGGTCGTTTCAAACAGAAACGGTGTGCCCTTGCGCGGTGCGGTTTCGGTCGCCAACAGCGTTTCAACGTTGGTGTTCTGAGACAAGCGCGCTTGTCCGTTGTCATAAGCAGACGCAATGCCTGCTGTCAGCATGGTCTGACCGTCGACTTGGCCCAAGGCCTCTACCGTCGCATCGACAAACGCACGCGCTTCTGGACTATCGATCACAATCGCAACGCCAGGGTTGGTGCAGAACTGCCCCGCGCCCATGGTCAAGGAAGCCGCCCAAGCCTGACCCAATGCAGCTCCGCGAGACGCGACTGCGTTTGGCATCATGAACATCGGATTCACAGAACCAAGCTCGCCAAAGAATGGGATCGGCTCGGGACGTGCCGCGCAAAGATCAAACAACGCACGCCCACCGCGAAGGGACCCGGTAAAGCCAACGGCCTTGATCAGTGGATGCTGCACCAGTGCCGCGCCCACGGGCAGGTCGCCCCCTTGGACTTGGCTAAAGACACCCGGGTGCAGATCGCAAGCTTTGATCGCGACATCAATGGCTTGGGCAATCACGTCAGACACACCGGGATGCGCGAAGTGACCGCGCACTACAACCGGACAACCGGCAGCCAAGGCGGACGCGGTGTCGCCACCAGCCGTTGAGAACGCCAATGGAAAGTTGGATGCACCAAACACGGCCACAGGCCCAATCGGGCGCTGAATCATACGCAGGTCAGGACGGGGCAAAGGCGCACGATCTGGCAGCGCCGCATCAAAACGGCGATCCAGATAATCGCCTTTCAAGATATGGTCTGCGAACAAGCGCAACTGGCCAGTGGTACGACCACGCTCGCCTTCTAAACGCGCTTCTGGCAAGCCCGTTTCTTTGGTGCCAATCGCGGTGAGATCCGCACCGCGCGCTTCAATCTCGTCGGCGATACGATTGAGAAACGCCGCCCGCTCCTCAGCAGTCGTCTGGCTATAGGACCAAAATGCATCCTCGGCCGCCTCGACCGCCTTATTCACCAGCGCAACGGTGCCGGAAGAGAAGCTATCCGCCTCCCGAGTAACCGGTTCGTTCGTAAATGTCCCTTCGCCGACCAACCATTGGCCGGCAATCAAATGTTTGCCTGTCAGCATATCAATGTCCTCTTAGAGCCCGATCAGGGTCCTGTGTGGGTCTTACCAGTTGGTGAAAGAGCCATCCTCGCGATGGAGAATGGGCAGGTGCTCGTGGCTAAACGGGTAATTGTCTAAGGCTTCGGTGTTCAATTCGACCCCAAGACCCGGTTTACCCGCGCAAGACAGCCAGCCATCTTCCCAAACTTGATCTGTTGAAACCAGATCAGGAATAGACTCGCCCGGCCGTTTTGGCAGCTCCTGCACCAATACATTTGGGCTGCTTAAATTCAGATGCAAGCAGGCCGCGCTGGAAATCGGTCCGATCGGGTTATGAACCGCAAGATCGATCATGTGGGTTTCACACATGGCTGCGATTTTTTTGGACTCGGTGATGCCGCCCGCGATGCAAAGATCCACGCGAATGTAGTCTACCAAATTGCCTTCAATCAGATTGCGGAACTGCCACTTGTTGGCGAGTTGTTCCCCGGCGGCCAACGGCACTGCCGTCTGCTTGCGCAGCAGCGCATAGCCTTCGGTAAATTCGCTCCGCAAAGCGCATTCTACAAACATCGGGCGGTATTCTTCCACAGCCCGACAGAACCGTGCTGCCTCAGCTGGAGTAAGCTTTGTATGCGCATCAAAAGCCAGTTCGATATCAGGGCCCAGAGCTTCCCGCAGCAGGCGATATTCTTCGATGGCTTTATCCACCGCCCAGCGCCCACGCATGACCATATCGTCTTTATACGTCGGCTCCCAACGTATGGCCTTCCAACCATCAGCAACCGCCTTTTTGGCCGCTTCCAGTGTCTCCTCAGGGGTTTGGCCACCGATATGGCAGTAGGTCAGCACCTTGTCTCGTGTCTTGCCACCCAGCAGCTCATAAACCGGCACATTCAGGGCTTTGCCTTTGATATCGTAAAGCGCAATATCAATCGCCGCGATGGCGCTGGACAGAACCTGACCAGACGGATGAAAGCCCGAGCGCCACAGAGTTTGCCAGTGATGCTCGATCTGGAACGGATCTTGACCAACCAACAAATCCTTCAGATCTCGGATCATACCTTCAACGGCATATTCACGGCTGGTTAGACCGCTTTCACCGATACCGTAGATGCCCTCATCGGTTTCGACGACAACAAGCAACAGCGTGCGCCATTCTTTCAGGAGATAGGTTTTGATATCGGTAATTTTCACAGAAGCTCTCCGGTTTCTGGATCGCGTCCCAGCACGCTGGCCCAAGTGTGTTTTGGTTCCCAGCCCAATTCCCGCTTGGCTTTATCGCTGTTCAAAAACGCCACGCGGCGCGGCAGATCGGGGTCTACTTTCAGACCTGGCCAGACCTGATCAAGAATGTCCTGGGTCGAGATATTCATAATGTTGTCGTCAGCCGCGATCGTGTAGACATTCGCGCCGCTCAGATCAGTTTCCAGGCTCAAACGCACCGCTTCCGCGCTGTCTTCGGAATGGATGTAACCCCAGGTGTTAAAGCGCCGAGAGTTCACGTCTTCCCAATAGCCAGGGATCGACTGGAAGTTCTGCGGATGATCAGGATCATCATAAAGAACGTTTGACAGGCGCAGGCCTACAAATGTCATGCGGTAAAGTTCAGCAAACATCTCTGCGATGTCTTCGCTCGCCGCTTTGGAGATCGCATAGGCTGTCTGCGGGGTGCCAGGCGCGTCCTCGTAGGCAGGCACGCTCAGTGGGGCGTTCTTTTCAAATGGGAAGCCAAAGATCGTTTCCGAAGACGCCCAAACAACGCGTTTAATGCCCAGCTGCATGGCCGCTTGAAAGACATTGAACACACATGTCGTGTTGTTGTTAAAGCGATGCTCGCCTTCCCAATGATCCGCGTCTGGACGCGGGTCACCGGCGAAATGCACAACGGCATCGCACCCTTCCATCGCCGCCAGAGTGGCTTTGTAATCAGTCACTTCGACCTGAATGAAAGGACAATGTTCTTCTTTCGGGGCGTTAATATCGAGGTTGACGCATTCATAGCCATGCTTGACCAAATGCTTGATCACCGCATTACCAGCACCACCGCTGCCGCCTGTTACTGCTACTTTTGTCATCGCTTATGCCCTTTCCACTGCGCCGTTTTCGCGGAACAGGTGAATGTTACCCGCCCGCGGCGTCATAAAGACTTTGTCACCGCGATTGATGGCCACTTCACCCTGCAAGCGCACGGTCACGCTTCCAGCCACTTCGCTGTCGATGTAGGCCACGGTGTCAGAACCCAAATGCTCTGCATAGCGCAGAGTGCCTTCCCACTCGCCCGCATCCGGAGAAACGTCGATATGTTCAGGACGCACACCGACCAGTTTGGACTTGCGCGCAGAGGCAATGCTGCCTTCGATGAGGTTCATTTTCGGAGACCCGATAAAACCAGCGACAAACGGGTTTTCCGGTGCGTTGTATAGATCCATCGGGCGACCCACCTGTTGGATGATGCCAGCCTTCATGATCACGATCTGATCGGCCATGGTCATCGCTTCAACTTGGTCGTGGGTCACATAGACCATCGTCGCACCCAGCTTCGCGTGAAGCTCCGCCAGTTCAACGCGCATCTGGGTCCGCAGCGCGGCATCCAAATTCGACAGCGGTTCGTCAAACAGGAAAACCTTCGGCTTGCGAACAATCGAACGCCCGATCGCGACCCGCTGACGCTGACCACCGGAAAGCTGACGCGGTTTGCGATCCAACAATGGTCCCAGCTGCAGAATGTCGGCCGCTTCGTCGACACGGCGGTCGATTTCGTCCTTCGGAGTTTTGGCCAGCTTCAAACCAAATCCAATGTTCTGGCGGACGGTCATATGCGGGTAAAGCGCGTAGCTTTGGAACACCATTGCGATGCCGCGATCAGATGGTTTGGCGTTGGTTACATCCTCGCCATCGATGTGGATCGAACCATCGGTCACCTCTTCCAGACCCGCAATCATGCGCAGCAATGTGGACTTACCACAGCCTGATGGGCCCACCAGAACGCTGAAGCTCCCATCCGGGATTGTCAGGGACAAATCCGGGATCACCTCGACAGAACCGTAGTTCTTTTTCACGTTGGTCATACGTACTTCGGCCATCGGTTAACCTTTCCTGTTCTCATACGTAAAGCGGTTGAAATCGGCGACATGCGCCTGTCCGCTTGTGTCTTGGGCAGCCATTCCAACGAAGGCCCCCGTAAAGTTTGCTTGATCCCCACGCCCGGCTTCATCCGAGAGCACGGAGGCATCAAGTTTGGGTCCAATCTCTTGCCAATCCGCTGCATCGACGCGCCAACGGAATTGCAGCTCAGCGCCATCCACATCCACGCCCAACTCCAGAGCGCCCGCAGGCAGCGCAACACCCTTACCCGCGGGGAAGGTCAGGCGCGCTTCTGGCCAGTCGCCATCGCAGGACTGAATGGCCAGCCGCGCGGTCCCCTCAAGATCCGCATAGACATAGAGGTAGTGAAATTGGTGGCGGTTATAGTAAGCCACCAACCCAGCCATGGTCTTTGCGTCGCGGGGTGAGAAATCGAGTGCAGTCTCGGCACTGTAGTTCCAACTGGTCTGACGCCGCGCAACGAGCGCTTGCTCAAACCAGCTTCCCACACTTTCGCGACCAATCAGCCTCAAATAGCCGGGACGGTCTGTTAAGCTAAAGATCCGATCCCGTTCGGGGGTGCGCAACCATTGAAAATCGCCATCCAGCGCCTCTTCAAACGCATAGGTTTTGGCATCTTCAAAATAACCATCAGTGGCGACATTCTCTTGCGGATCATCGCAATAGAGCCAGCCATCCTCGCCCCATGCGCACTGGACAATTCCAGTCTCGCGCCCCAGCGGAGATCGCTTCACACCGTCCAGACCCGGCAATGGTCGACCGCATAGGAATGTATGCCAGCCTTGGCCGTCTGTCGTTTCCACAAACTGGCCATGACCGATCCGCTGTAAGGGTGCTTGGGGCGTGTCCTTCGCGGTCAGCACATAACGATCTGGGTGAACTTCATAAGGGCCTTCAATCCGTTCTGCCCTCGCATAGGTCACTGCGTGGTTATAGCCGGTGCCCCCTTCCGCGGTGCAAAGGTAGTAATAGCCATTTGCCTGCAAAAGATGCGGCGCTTCGGTGTAGCCCAGATCAGTGCCTTCAAAGATACGTGTGATTGGTCCAACCAGCTTTTCGGCCTTAGGATCATATTCTTGCAGCACGATCCCAGAAAAAGCGCCGCCAGGATGCGGCCCTGTCTCAGCGCGGTAGTCCCAATCCATATTCACGAACCACTTGCGCCCATCCGCGTCATGAAACAACGACGGATCAAAGCCTGAAGAGTTCATATGGACCGGGTCGCTCCAGGGCCCTTCAATGGAAGGCGCAGTGACCAGGTAGTTATGCGTATCCTTGTAGTTCCCGTCATAGCGTTTGACGTCCGTGTAGATCAGCCAAAACAGCCCATCCGCATAGGACAGACAGGGCGCCCAGACGCCGCAGCTGTCAGGATTGCCACGCATATCAAGCTGCGTTTTGCGATCCAGAGGCCTAGCAACAAGCGACCAGGTCACCATATCGGTGGAGTGGTTGATCTCCACCCCGGGGTACCATTCAAAGGTGGAGGTGGCGATATAGACGTCCTCCCCCACCCGGCAGATCGAAGGATCCGGGTGAAATCCGGGTAGGATCGGATTTCGGATCGCTTGCGTCATCCTTTCACCGCTCCACCTGTCAGACCGGCCACGATGTATTTCTGTGCAGCGAGGAAGAAGACCACTGCAGGGGCCAGGGTTGCCGAAACAAAGGCCAAGGTGCGGTTCCACTCCGCCGCATATTCGCCGCGGAAGTCCATGGCACCCAAAGTCCAAGTGTAACCTTCGCGGTCATTCAGCATGATCAGAGGCAGCAGATAGTTGTTCCAGCTTTGCACGAACACAAACACCGCGATGGTCGCCAGAATTGGCGTGGAGAGCGGCAAGGTGAAGGTGAAGAAGAACCGTGTATAGCTGCACCCATCTACGCGAGCTGCGTCAAACAACTCTGCTGGCATTTCCTTAAAGAAGGTGCGGAAGAACATGATCGAGAATGCCAACCCAAAGGCCACCTGCGGCAGGATCACACCCCAAGAGGTATCCAGCAGGCCCAGATCGCGCACGGTTAGGAACAGAGGCATGATCGCCGCGGCCACTGGGAACATCAGGCCAAGCAACAGGTAGCCAAACAGGAAGCGAGAGCCAAAAAACTGGGTCTGCGCAAAGGCGAAGGCACACATGGAGCCAAGCAGCAGCGTCAGAACAACGGTCATCAAAGAGATGAAAAAGCTGTTGCCCAGATAGACCCAGAATTGGCGGCTGGCGAGGATTTCGCCGTAGAATTCAAAGCGCCAGACCTCTGGGATACCGAATGGGGAGACGCGAAGCTCGCCATTTGTCTTGAACCCGCCCAGCACTGCAGCTGCAATTGGCATGACGATCAGGAAACAGACGGTCAGCAAGACGATGATGCGCAGGGCTTCGGCCCAAGTAAACATGCGGTTCATCTTATTGACCTTTCTGAACGGTGTTGCGGTAGACCAGAGCGAATACGACACCGGTCACGAAGAGGAACACACCGACCGCAGAGCCAAAGCCCACATCCAGACGGATGAACCCGAAGTTATAGAGATAGCTCACCAGCGTATGGGAACTGTTGGACGGACCACCGGCGGTCATTGGCATGACAAGGTCAAACACCTGAAGCGCACCAAGCACCGAGTAGAAAATCGAAACCGTGATCGCTGGCCAGATCAGTGGGATCTTGATGTAGATTGCTTTTTGCCAAGTGGTCGCCCCATCGATTTCAGCGCTTTCGAGCAACTCAGAGCTGATGGATTGCAAGCCAGCGATATAGATCATCATGTGGAAGCCGAAATACTTCCAAACCAATGCGGCGAGAATTGCATAGAAGGCCCATGGTTTTTCCGCCAATGGGAACCAAGCTTCCTCAAGCCCTAGCATCTGACTGAACCATGCGGAGAGGCCATAGTTGCCGTCCAAAGCAAAGGCAAAGATCAGACCGGTTGCCACTTCAGCCAAGATATAAGGCATGAAGAATACCAGGCGGAATATCGTGTTGGCCCGAGAGGTGCGGTAGATCATCAGCGCCAGCATCAAAGCGAGCGGCAGCTGGATCAGCAAAGACACAACAATCACCAGAATCGAGTTCCACACCGCTTGTTGGAACGCAGAATGACCAAACATTCGGTCAAAGTTACGCTCCCCAACCCAACGCCCAAAGGTCGCGTCAGTCGCCTCATTGAAGGCCCACGGAGCGGGTCCATATCCAGACCATTTCCAGGGGGAGAAGAACCCGGCCTGGATCATGGGCAACATGACAAAGACCGTGAAAACTAAGATCGCCGGCGGGACGAAGATTATGATCATGCGCAGACGGTCATCGTGGATCCATTTCTGCCAGAGCGAACCCTGTTGCATGTGGAAGTCTCCTTAACTTGGATTGAGACTGCACGCCCATTGGTGCGAATTTAGTCTTAGTTGGAAAGGGATAATTTGGTGTCCATGCCCCGGAAACGCAGCATGCCGGGACATGGACTGGGAGGAAGCTTTATTGGAATTCGCGAGTTTCTTCGAGAAGTTCCGCTGCCGCTTCTGGTGTGATGTCACCGGTCGCCATCTGCGCCGACACGTCGTTGATCGCACCGCCAAGGGAGCTGCCAAAGAACTGGTCTAGGAACAGTTGGTGATAGGTGGATGCGCCGCCGATGGCCGCGAACTGCTTGAGGATGGTGTCTTCGACCAGACCACCCGCAGATGGAACAGTTGGGATATAGACCCCTTCGCTGGCCGCACGTTTTTGTGCTTCAACGCCCATGAAGACTTTCAGGAAGTCGATCGCTTCTGGTTCAGCTTTTGCGGTCAGAACAAAGCCGGATGCGCCACCAAGCGTATCTGTTACAGCACCTTTGCCGCCTTCAACCATTGGGAATGGGATCACGCCCATCTGGTCGTTGGTCAGGCCACCATTGGACGCCGCGCCACGGCTTGCGCCGAGATCCCAGTCACCCATCAGGTGGAACAGGCTTTCACCGTCGCCCCAAAGACCGGTCGCGCCGTCATATTTTACGCCCATGAAACCATTCTGGAATGGCTCCATTTCAATGAAACGCACGTATTCTTCGCCGGCACGAACCCAGTCAGCATTGTTAAAGCCGCCGTTTTCGCCTGCCGCAGAAGCGGTCATGCCGTCTTGGCCCATGATGCGCATCGCGAGGAAAGAATAGAAGAAGTGCAGAGGCCATTTGTCTTGGCCACCGACCACAAACGGGGTCACGCCACCGTCTTTGGCGACTTTAACCATAGCCAACAGATCATCCCAAGTCGCGATAGTCGTTGGGTCGACACCCAGCTGTGCTGCGAGGTCTTTGTTATACCAGATTGCAACGTTCTGAGATGCTTCCGGCGCACCATAAAACTTGCCATTGTGAGACAGTGCAGCCATGCCACCTGGGGACAGGTCCTGCTGCCATGCCGCAACCACATCATCTGGAAGCGCTTGCAGGAAGCCTTGCTCTGCCTGCTCATAAAACACACCGCCGGACCAGCTAAAGAACATGTCAGGTGCTGACGCGGATTGTAGCAGGGTTGGCAGCTTCTGCTTGAAGGACTCGTCCTCCATATATTCAACGGTCACCGTCACGCCGGGGTTATTGGCGTTGAAGTCCGCGACCACATCATCATACAGCCCCTTCCATGGGGTGCTGTCACGGTTGATCGAAAGTACGGTGATTTCTGTTTCAGCAATAACCGGCGTCGCCGCCATCGCTGCGGCCAATCCAGCCGCAATTAGTCCCTGTTTCATGAAAGCATCCTCCATCTGTTTTCACGCAGTATTCTATGGGGATTCGCATTGATTGCGGCCCCTAGATATTATCTGTAGACTTTCTAGGTATGATCTGTAAAGTGAAAATCCACAATTCTTGGCAAAGGAATTTCTGGGTGGAGCCAACACGTATTCAGATTTCAGACAGCGACGCCGTCGCGTGCGTCGAAAAAACTGTTAGCGATAACGTACTTACGCCGAAATTGCTGTTAGACTGTTCTTGCTTCTTGGGCGAAGGCATTCAATGGAATGCGGATCGCGCGCGTCTGTACTGGACCGACATCTTTCGAAGATCCCTTTGGTCTTGCGATGAAAACGGAGATGATGCGACTCGCCAAGACCTTCCAACAGACCTCTGCGCCTTTGCTTTTGCGGATAATGGTTTGATTCTCGCAGCCTTCACAGACGGGCTTTATTGGTTCGACGAACAGACTGGGAAACGCACGTTAATAAAGGCTTACGATCCTAATCGTACCAACACCCGTATGAATGACGGCGGGCTGGACCGTCAGGGGCGCTTTATTGTCGGCGGCATGGACGAAAACGGCATGAGCCCGATCACGCCGGTCTGGAGCGCGTCTCCCTCTGGCATCAAAATGTTGATCAAAGACATCGGCTGCTCAAATTCTACCGCCTTTTCACCGGACGGGACGACAATGTATTTTGCGGATTCAGCGCGACCCGAAATTCTGCAATTCGACTATGATCCAGAAACAGGTATCGCGCAAAACAAGCGTCTCTTTGCTAAACTGCGCGATGGCAGCGGCATTCCGGATGGTTCAACAGTGGATGCCGAAGGAGGCCTATGGAACGCACAATTCGGTGGTTCCTGCGTGCAAAGGTATTTGCCCGACGGCACCCCAGACATTCATGTCGCCCTACCCGTTTCCAACCCCGCCTGCTGCTGCATTGGCGGTAAATCCATGAACCGACTTTTCATCTCGACGGCGACAGCAAACATGTCTGGCGCTGAACTGGCGGCTCAACCTGGCGCAGGCGGGATCTATGCAACTAACATTCCAGTGCAGGGCTTGACCCAAGGCATTTACAAGACGTGAGGACCCAAATTGTGGCATCTTTTTTAACTGAAACAGAATTGGCGGGCACATGGTTGGGACGCGTCTGGCGATCAGACATTGGCGGGCCATGCGTTGTGACGGTTCGCGGCACGGACGTCGTTGACATCACATCAAAGACCGCCCCCACCGTTCGCGACATTTGCGAGATGGAGAACCCATCCGCCTATGTGCAACGAGCCGAAGGTCGGGTGATTGGTTCGCTAGATGAAATCGCGGCCGCCAAACCTGGCGCTTCCGATCAAACCCACTTCCTTTCCCCCTGCGACCTACAAGCGGTAAAAGCATGTGGCGTGACGTTCGCCAAATCCATGGTCGAACGTGTCATAGAGGAACGCGCGGCCGGTGACCCGGCCTTGGCGCAATCGATCAGAGAGAAAATCGGCGCAGCCATCGGCGGCAGTTTGGAGAACATTAACCCGGGGTCGGACGAGGCCGAGCGGCTAAAACAGGCTCTGATCAAAGAGGGCTTTTGGTCTCAATACTTGGAAGTGGGCATCGGGCCTGACGCAGAGGTCTTCTCCAAAGCGCAGGTCTTGTCTTCCGTTGGCACGGGTGCCGACATTGGGTTGCATCCGATTTCCAACTGGAACAACCCCGAACCTGAAGTGGTACTTGCGGTTTCGTCCACCGGTCGCATTCTAGGCGCTACGCTTGGCAACGATGTGAATCTGCGTGATGTAGAGGGGCGCTCTGCATTGCTGCTGTCTAAAGCAAAAGACAACAACGCCTCTGCTGCAATTGGTCCGATGATCCGACTGTTTGATGAAACCTTCAGCATGGATGACGTGCGCAAGGCCGAATTGACACTCAACGTGACAGGCGAAGACGGTTTTGTGCTCGAAGGTCATTCTTCTATGAGCGAAATCAGTCGAGATCCAGAAAACCTGGTCAAACAAACCATCGGCGCGCATCATCAGTATCCTGATGGGTTTATGCTTTATCTCGGAACCCTATTCGCGCCGACTGAGGACCGCGATGTGCCCTCTGAGGGTTTCACCCATAAGCTGGGCGACAAGGTTACGATATCAGCACCGGGACTGGGCAAATTGCAGAATACGGTGCGCCTGTCTACGGAATGCGCACCATGGACGTTTGGCGCGAGCCATTTGATGCGCAATCTAGCAAAGCGCGGGCTGCTTTAAAGCAGCCCCAATGGCGTTCCGTGCCGCGATACATGCGCACAACATACGCCATCCCAAACCAAAGCAGCGCTGTGCATTGGCCCGTTATGCCTGTTGCGCAAATTGCGCTATTTAATCTCTTGGTTCTTGGCGTCTCACGGAATGAACAACTGGCACAATTTACAAAGGCCCGCCACACGGTAGCGGACCCTTGGGTGTTAACGGTTGGACCTAAAGCACCTGACTCAGAAACTCTTTGGTCCGCGGATCACTTGCTTTGTCAAAGAACTCTTCCGGCGCACCATGTTCCACAATTACACCTTTGTCGGTGAAATAGATGTGGTCAGCCACTTCTCGGGCAAAGCCCATTTCGTGGGTCACTAGGATGCAAGTCATGCCTTCGGCCGCTAGATCTTTGATCGTGACCAGAACTTCTTTTACCGTTTCCGGATCCAGCGCAGCTGTCACCTCGTCAAAGAGCATCACATCCGGGCGCATCGCCAAGGAACGTGCAATCGCAACCCGTTGCTGTTGACCGCCAGATAGCTCACCGGGGTAAGAGTTCTCTTTCCCTTCCAAACGCACCTTTTTGATCAGAGCGCGTGCACGTTTTTCGACGTCTGCTTTCGGTTCTTTCAGAACCTTTAGCGGGGCCATCATCACGTTTTGCAGCGCGGTCTTATGTGGGAACAGGTTGTACTGTTGGAACACCATCCCGACCTTTTTGCGCAGCTCCAGCTTGTCCAGCTCTTCGTCGTGCACTTCGCGGCCTTCAACGGTGATAGAGCCACCTTGAATGTCGTTGAGTGCATTGATGCAGCGGATGAGGGTTGATTTACCGGACCCAGAAGGACCAATGATACAGATCACCTCGCCCTTCATGATGTCTATGCTGACGCCTTTGAGAACCTCAAGAGACCCAAAAGATTTCTTCACGTCCTTGATGGAAACGATAGGTTTGTCTTCAGACCATGACATAGGTTGGTCTCCTTAAGATTTGACCGCAAAGCGGTTTTCGAGGCGGCGGGTCAATCCACTGATCGGGAAGCAGTAAATAAAGAACCAGCACAGCACATAGAGGTACATTGGGATCAGAAGATCGACGCGGTTTTCCGATGCCAAAGCCGCGCGGGCAAAGGACATGATTTCATCCACACCGACGATGGAAACGAGCGGAGTTGCCATGGTCAAAACCGCATAGAGGTTCATCCAAGGTGGCAGCAGACGTTTCACCGTCTGTGGCAGAATGACCATGCGCATGGTCTGACCACGGGAAAAACCCAGCGAGTCCGCGCTTTCCCATTGGCCCGACGGCAGGGATTGGATTGCTCCGCGCATGTATTCAGACATGTAAGCCATAACAGGCAATGACAAACCAATGACCGCTTTGAGCCAACCCGGGAATGGGATGGTCGTGCCAAAGACCTCAATCTCAAACGGGATCAAGAGGATGCAATAAAACAGCAAAACCAACCAAGGCGAATTCCGAAAGAACTGGGTCACAAGCCAAGCCACGCGACGGATGATGCCATTGGGCGAGACCTGTAGAATGCCAAGACACACGCCCAAGACTGTGCCAATTGCCATTGATAGGATCGAGATCAGGACGTTAAAGCCAAAGCCCTTCGCCAAAAGCGGCGTCCATTTCCAAAGCAAAGCGATGGTGCCAAGTTGAGCGCCACTTGCCGCTTGCGCATAGGATGCCGCGCCAAGGCTGATCAAGAAAGCTGCCAGAACAAACAAACCCATTTTAGTGCTCAGGAAACTTTGCACCATGGTGCCAACACCTACCGGCGCAGCATGAGATTTCATCGGCAGCAGGACAGGCATGTAGCCGGGGCGCTGTTCGGGGTTTTGTGGAAGTTTCAATGGAAGGTACATAATTAGCCTCCAAATCCGGGGATGCGCAGCGCTTTTTCCCAACGGTGCAGGATCCAAACCAGGATTGCCACAAGGCCAACGTAGCTCAGCAACAAAACGTTCATCATTTCACGCACGTTGAGCTGGTCGGACCAGATTTGCGCGGAAACATAAAGCAGCTCTGGAACCGCCAGCGCATAGGCGAGCGTCGTCGTTTTCACGAGGTTCACAAGGTTTGTGCCCAAAGAAGGCAGCGAAATGCGGATCGCCAGCGGCAGAACAATGTAGATATATGTCTGCAAGCGGGTGAACCCCATCGCATAAGAGGCTTCAATGGTGGAATTTGGCACCGCCTCGATACCCGAGCGGAAAATCTCAGTGTTCATCGCGCCAGCAAACAATGAGAAGGAAATCACGGCCCAACCAAAGTTAGACACCAATGGTTGCGCAAGACCGGTGTCGCTCTCGATCCGCAGAACAGTGCCCAAGGCAAAGAAGAAGAAATACAGCTGCACAAGTGGAGGCGTATTGCGGAAGAAGGTCACGAACCCGCCAACCAATGCGCGAATTATCCGAAGCGGAGAGCCTTGCGCCCAAGCGCCAATCGCGCCCACAAGCAAAGAGAAGAAGATTGACAGAACGGAAAGCTGAACCGTTAGCCATAGGCCGTCAAGAAACTGGCCTCGGTCCCAGGAATCGTAACCGATGGTCACGTTGATCCCATGGACATCATAGAGCATTTCAAAGAACGCTTCGACACTGGTCACTTGAAACACCTCCTAAAGTTAAGTGGGTGAAGAGGCAGTACCCCTTCACCCGGTTACACTTTGGTCTTTAGAAACGCGGCGCTTATTGCTGCGCGTTGTGCTGCTCAACCAAGAACGGGCTGTTGGCGATTCCGTTTGCCATGTTGCGGGCGATCAAGAAGCCAGACTTGTGCCAATCCGCAACGATCTCGCGCATGGTTTCACCGAATGGGGCATCCAGATCCTCCAGCGGAACTGCGATCGCCCAGACGGATGGGTTTTCGGTTTCCATTGGCATCTCGTAGCCGTCCCACTGTGGGTTGGAAGACAGCTGGGATTCGATCCAAGTGTTGTCATAGAGGAATGCAACACATGCGCCGTTTTGAAGGGCCGCGGTTGCTTCTGGAACACCTGCAAAGGCAGCGATTTCAGCATTGTAGCCTTGTGCAGCTGGTTTGTTGTAATATGCGCCTTGAACCGCACATACTTTTTGACCATCCAGATCAGCCCACTCATTCAATGTGCCTGCTGGCGCGATCACGTTTGCACCACCCGCGTAGTAGTTGGGCTCGATCATACCAACAACTTTGCGGCGCTTGTCGTTGTCACCCATGGTTGCGATGATCAGGTCGATCTGACCCTGCTGCAGGAATTCCATGCGGTTGGACGCAACAACTGGTACCAGTTCCACCTCAACGCCTAGACGCGCTGCAGCATCTTTCGCCAGATCGATTTCCAGACCAACCAAGTTGCCATCTGAATCAAGGTAACCCCATGGGGCATAGTCTTGCTTAACGCCAACAACCAGTTTGCCAGCTTCTTTGATATCTGCCAGCTTGTCAGCGGACGCAGCGCCGGACAGTGCGACGATCGCCGCTGTTGTCATTGCGAGAAATTTTTTCATTGTGACCTCCCAGTCAAAAAAATTCGGTGGAGGGAGGTTGTGCGAAATTTTGTTACTCTTACAGATTGTTTAATTTCACCGTCTCAGAGTAACTTTTTTGTAAGGCGCAAGGGTTCAAAGCTGTGCCACACTCCGATCAGACACCGCGCAATGTTAGGAAAAATGAAGTTACGTTATTTATTAATAACTTCCCTGCTCTCACTCTGGGTGACCACAGGTTTCGGTCTGGCTGAAACTTGGGTTGTCGGCAGTCAAAAAGACGTCCCCCCGTTTAACTATTTTGACGCTCAAGGAACTTATGTGGGCATTGATGTCGACATTTTAGAAGAGGCAGCAGCGCTTGCTGGGGTGACTTTGGCCCATAGACCGATGCCTTGGCGTCGTGCCTTGTTGGATTTTGAGTCGGGCCAATTGGACGCAGTTTTCCAGCTAACTCCAACGCCAGAACGTTTCGCAAAGTGGAACATGGTGGGTCCTTTGCGCAGCACGCGTACAGTCTTCATCACCCGCGTCGGGTCGTCAATCGAAGACATTGAAACCGTCAACGATCTGAATGGGCACGTTTTAGGGACCGTTGCAGGCTACACTTACGGGCATGAGATAGATGAGGATACAAACCTTAACAAAGAGATCAGCACCGACGACTACGGCAATGTGCGCAAACTTCTCTTAGGGCGTGTAGATGTCATTGTTGGTGGCCAGACCACCTTGTTAAGCGTGATCGACGATCTTAAGGCGCGCGACAAAATCCGTATTTTGCCCACACCACTGGTGATCCGCGACCGATTTATCGCTTTCCCCAAAGATGATCGCGGAAGTGCCATGGCTAAAAGAATGCAGACCGCACTGGACGAGCTGCGCCTTAAAGGACGAATTGCAGCAATTATTGCAGGCTATGTGGACCAGTTCGATCAATGAGCATCACCCGCCAAATCGCCTTGTCTGCCGCCTTGCTCGGCTTGGTCTCGGGTCTGGTTCTCGGCGGTTGGTCTTTACGCAATGATGCAGCTCAAAGCCGCGCCCAAGCCCTAGATACTTCAGAACGTTTTATCGCTGCGACTGTGCCCCAAATTGCATCGGCATACTGGGAGGTGGATATCGACCGTGTAAGCAGCTTGCTAGATGGTCTGCTTGAAGATCCCATCATTCAAAGTGCGCGTATAGAAGATCCCATTATGACTGAACAATTGCGCCAAACCGCGGGTTTTGGCGAATTGAACTCCGTGACAGATGCAGTGCCTCCAAGCTTTTCTTCCTTTGATCGTATTCTCGGTTTCTCCGGCGAAGCTTTGGAGCGCCGACATATCTTACCGTCTCCCCGCGATGGGCGGAATTTGGGAGAGTTGGTGCTGCAAATGAATTTCGATGCCGCGCGACTTGAGATGCGCACACGCAGTGCGCTGACTTTAGCGCTCAGTATCCTACAAAGTTTACTCGTTGCGGCAGCCGTGTTTGTGGTCGTGCAATGGCGCGTCATTCGCCCTCTGGGCCAGTTACAAACCGCTGCCTTACGCGTTCGAGAAGGTGAAAGCTTTGAGCTCCAACCACCTTGGAACCGCATGCTTGACCGCAAATACCGAGATGAAATTTCGCGACTTGCTCGCGGATTTCAGCGTTCTGTAGACGATCTGGAACAAAGCAGAAATACGCTTCAAGAGAATGTAGCCTTGCGCACGCAAGAGCTTGAAATCGCGCGAAATGACGCCGTGCGAGCATCTGAAGCAAAGTCTGACTTTCTCGCGAATATCAGCCACGAACTGCGCACGCCACTGAACGCGATACTAGGGATTGCTGATATTTTGATGGAGGGCAATGCGACTGGGCAGCAAAAACAGTACCTTTCAGATATGCGTAATGCGGCAAGTCAACTGGCCGACAACATCTCTTCTGTGCTGGACCTGTCTCGGATTGAAGCCCAGGAAGACCAGCCGGAACTGAGCGACGCGTCGCTATTCAAAATTCTCGACGATGTGGTTTCTCAGCTGCGCAGCCTGACCATCGGACGTCCCATCAAACTGTCATGTCGCTTTGATCCGGACCTTCCAGAACACATCGAGACAGACCGTATCCGACTGCGCCAAATCCTCGTGAACCTAGCATCTAATGCGGCGAAATACACCGAAGAAGGGCATATCCGCTTTGAAGTCGCTTTGGATGCAAACGTCCCTGCGCTGGTTTTTCATGTTCACGATACGGGCGATGGAATTGCCGAAGACAAACTTGACGAGATCTTTCGCCCGTTCGGGCAGATAGACGGGTCCTCGACACGCATTCATGGCGGCACCGGGTTAGGTCTTGCGATTGCGGACGGCTTGGCAAAGAGCCTAGGCGCTGGGATCTCTGTTGAAAGCACATTAGGCGAAGGCAGCACATTTAGTTTGACCCTACCGATCACCCAGACTGTTCATCGAACGACGGAATATGACAGCCCGTTGAGGTTGTCTATTTCAGGAACAGATGGCGCAGTTGATCAGTTACAATCCTTGAGCGCGCTCCTTGGGCATCAGGTCGTTCCTAAAGAGTCGTCAGATGTTGATATCTCCGAAACAAAGGCAGAAGTCACTTTTTCGGGGCCCGAAACCACTCTGACCAACGTTCTGCCAGTCACAATAGCCGAATTCGGAATGGCGGTTCGTAGATGCTCAGAAAGAGAGAGAGACCGTGCCGAAGTCCATGCTGACTTGCGCGGCATGCGCGTGGCAATTGTCGAAGACAATCCAGTGAATAGTAACGTCTTTCAACAGATCTTCACCACTGCCGGTGCGGTGGCAGAACCGTATGACTCAGGTCAAGCGGCGCTAGACGGATTGACGACGAGTTCACCACCCGATTTGATCTTACTGGATCTACATATGCCACGCATGGATGGCCGCCAGACTCTTGCAAAACTGCGTGCACATTTTGGAAAAGATATGCCTCCAGTTGTCGCCGCAACCGCGGACGCGATGCCTGAAACGCGCGAGCTCTGTCAAGCCTTGGGTTTTGATGGCTTTCTTGCCAAACCAATAGAACCAGACGTTCTGCGCGATGTTGCAAAAGAAATGGTCGCCCGCCGACGCCCAGCGATTATCGACCGCGAAAAGGGCCTCCTCTACTCAGACGGATCAACAAGGCTCTATCTGCAAACGTTAAGCAAGCTGCAAGCGTCTCTACCAATACACATTGAGACGCTTGAAAATGAAACTGGCGAGGCCTCGGAGGTATTGCACGTTATCAAAGGTGTTACTGCAACGGTCGGCGCCGATCCGGTCGGAACTGCCCTTGCAAACGCCAAACAAACTGGCGACAGGACAACGCTTTATCAAACTCTCGCCGATCTCATGGCAGAACTCAACGCGATTGAGGACCCCTTAGCCTGATCGAAAAGCCTGTATCTGAGCTTCCATTTTATCAAGCATATCTTCTAATCTCTGCAAGCGATCACCGCGCCGCTTAAGGACTTTCTCTAAAGTCTTCTGGGTCTGACGTAGATCTAGCTGCGTCTTGATCCTTGCGCGCAAAACGCCTGGCACGATCGGACGAGATATGAAGTCCGACGCCCCACATTCCAGACCTTTGGTTTCGTCAGCAGGGCTGTCCAATGCTGTCAGGAACATGACTGGCAGTGTTTCAGTCGCCCCAACCGCTTTAATTCGGCGACAAATTTCAAAGCCATCAAGGTCGGGCATACAAACATCCAACAGCACCAAATCAAGCGGTTCGCTGTGAATAATTTGCAGTGCATCTGCACCGTTTCCAGCAGTTAAGATGTCGTATCGAGACCCCAACAGACCGGAAATGTGGTCCAAGTTCTCTTCTCGGTCATCCACTAGCAAAACCCGCGCACGTTCAGCGTCAAAATCAGCGGCCTCCGCAAGGGGCTGATCTTCCACTTCTGGCGGCACAGTGCCTGCAATTTCCGACGATTTTTCAGCAATTGCCCAAAGGTTCGCGGAAATCACTTGATAAAAACTGCGCCCCAGCTCCATCAATACGGCAGAATTGGCATCCCGCTCAAACAGCAATATGCCCAGATATTCTTCGAGGTTTCGCACCTGACGGCTTACGGCCACACGCGACACATTCAGCTCTTTTGCCGCATCCTTAAAAGACCCATGCCGCGCCGCTGCTTCAAAGGCAATGATCGACGTCATCGGAGGCAGGTTTCGCTTTAGATGTTTCACAGCAGGCCCTTTGCGCAGAGAGTTTCAGGCTAAATTGCAGTGCGTTCCAGCGAAGGCTGCATCACTCATTTTCTAGAAACCATAATATCTTCGACACACTCTGCAACGCCTTTAAGTCATACAGAGATTGCGTTTCCTAAATCCAAGCTGTTGCAATGACTTCGATCTTAACGCCACGACCTGCGCTCGCCAGCGCGGCCCCACAGGTGGCGCGGGCGGGTGTGTTTTCTTGGTCAACCCAAGCATCCCAAGCCTGATTCATTCCTGCAAAGTCGCCCAGATCGTGCAGCCAGATTTGCACCGAGACAAGGTTCGACTTTGAGCCGCCTTCTTCCTGCAAAATCTGATCAATGCGCTCCAGGACTTCTGTGGTTTGACCTTGAATATCAGCAGAGGGGTCATTGGGGATCTGACCTGCGAGCCACACCATATTGCCGGCGCGCACGACCTGACTCATGCGTTGATTAGAGTCGATACGAGTGATCATAAGAGGACCTTTTCTAACAAGATGCGCCGGAAACCTATTCTGATGCCCGGTGCATTTTTTCAATTTAGATCCGCCGTTGCCAGGCGGAGCTTTTTCTACGCAAGCAAGGTCTTTTGCGCGTTTACAGAGACCATAATCTCTTTGATCGCATGGGCGAAGGATGGGGCGAAGGACCGACCACACAATAGGCGATATGACCTTCCCTGTTCGAGACACAGCACGAAGCTGCCCACATGTTCGATCACTGTCCGCTGAGCGCGGCCGCGAGCGAGTTCAGACAGGTTGATAGAACACAGTCGCTCTAATACCTCATCCAAATCTTCTCCGGTCAGATCGAAAACAACCCATCCGTCATTCTGTTCCGTAACAGAAGCAGACGCACCGAGATCGGCTTTCAGAGTCTGTGCCAGTGCTTCAACTGCGCTGTGATCATCCAACACAAACCATTGGTTTGGTCCGGTCCAGAATACGGTCCGCGTGTCGGTCTGAACGAGTTCAGAAACTGCCACATCCGCGCCACCGGTCAACTTTGCTGCGATGCCGTCTTGCTCGGCTCTTACTGCGACCGAGGCAATGGAAAACTCAGGCCGTTCGGTCAACGTTGCTTTGCCGATGGTTGCCCGCATCGGTTCGCTTGCGCCAAACGCGGTGCGGGGAGAAAGACGATAATTAGTCACGAAGACGCGCTCCTTCTGGATCAACAAAGTGGGCGCTGACAACGCGCGCTTTCAGGGTTTTGCCCTGAACCGGATTGGCGATTGTCACCACTTCGTCTTTGCGCTCATAGCCACCTTTGATGTAGCCAAGCGCGATATGTTTGCCCAAATGCGGGGAATAACACGCCGAGGTCAGCCAGCCTTGGTCCGCTTCTGGGGTTTGTTTGTCCCCTTCCGCAAAGACATGGCTTCCTGCTGGCAGGATGTCTTCACCGATGGCCTCAAAGCCCATCAAGCGCAGCCCGTCCTCTTTCACCAGCTCTTCGCGGCGGGTCATGACGGCACCGATGGAGTCCTTCTTGGTGGACACCATGCGGATCATACCAAGATGCGCTGCAGCGATCTGACCATTCAGCTCGTTGCCCGCTGCGTGACCCTTTTCGATCCGCAACACAGACAGAGTTTCGGTTCCATATGGCACCACGTCAAACTCTTTGCCCGCCTCCATCATGACTTCGATCAGGCTTTCACCATACCGGGTTGGCACCGCGATTTCATAGGCCATCTCGCCCGAGAAAGAGATGCGGAACAGGCGCGCACGGATGCCGCCGCAGACTGTGATCTCGCCACAGGCCATGAACGGGAAAGCATCATTGGAGATGTCAAACTCTGGATCGACGATCTTCTGCAGCAGTTTGCGAGAATTCGGCCCTGCTACAGCGTATTGCGCCCAGGCGTCGGTGGTTGAGATCAGCTGCACGTCCATATCTGGGCACAGACCCTGACGCACAAATTCCATGTGGCGATAGACCGGCCCCGCATTGGCGGTTGTGGTCGTGACCACAAAGTGATCTTCGGCCAGACGTGCGGCGGTGCCGTCGTCCATCGCAATACCGTCTTCGCGCAGCATCAGACCATAGCGGGTCTTGCCAACGGGCAATTTCGCAAATGCATTGGCATAGATCATGTTCAGGAACTGGGCGGCGTCTTTGCCTTGCACATCGACTTTCCCCAATGTGGTCACGTCGCAGATGCCTACGGATTTGCGCACCGCGAGGGATTCACGATCCACAGACTGACGCCAATGGGTTTCACCTGCTTGTGGGAACCACTGCGCCCGCATCCATTGACCTACTTCCACAAAGACCGCGCCTTGGCGCACGGCCCAATGGTGGCTTGGTGTCAGGCGGGTTGGCTTGAACTCTTTGCCGACAGAACGCCCCGCAAGGGCCCCCATGGCAACCGGTGTATATGGCGGGCGGAAGATGGTTGTGCCGGTTTGTGGCACGGGTTTGCCGGTCATTTCCGCCATCACAGCCAAACCGCCAAGGTTAGAGTTTTTGCCCTGATCGGTCGCCATGCCCAAGGTGGTATAGCGTTTCAGGTGCTCAACAGATTCAAAGCCTTCCTGATGCGCCAGCTTCACGTCTTTCACGGTCACATCGTTCTGGAAATCAATCCATTTACGTGCCTTGCCTTCGCCAACGTACCAAAGCGGCGTCAGGTTCACAGGCGCATCTTCAGCGTCAGGTACATCCGGCGCGGTGCTGGAGATGCCCAGAGCTTCAAGGCTCTCGACCGCAGCTTTTGCGCCAGAACTCAGCGCGCCATGGGTGGACAGATCGCCATTGGCAGCGCCAGCCACAGCCATGCCAACCGGCAGAACATCCCCCGGAACAAAGCCAGCAATGTCTTCGCGCCAATTGGGGCGGCCACGTTGGTGGCAGGTCAAAGACACATTCGGGTTCCAGCCGCCAGACACGCCAAGCGCATCCACCTTCAGGGTTTCCATACCACCGTCATGACGACGTACCTGGACCGACTTCAGACCCAGACGGCCTTTTGTGTCCACAACCTGACCCCGGATCACGGGCACGCCCGTGGATGGAGGCACTTCGCGCGGGTCAATCACAGCTACAACAGTGACGCCTTTGTCAGCCAGATCTTTTGCGGTGCGGTGGCCATCGTCATTATTGGTAAAGACAGCAACACGCTGACCTACAGTGGCCGCCCAGCGATGCGCATAGGCGCGCATGGCACCGGCTTGCAGAATGCCCGGACGGTCATTGTTGGAAAACGCGATTGTGCGTTCCAGCGCACCCGCGCAGAGCAAAGAGCGTTTCGCATAGATCCGCCACAGCGTCTGGCGCGGGGCGGCCCCAACCGAAGCTGTTGGCAAATGCTCTGTGACCCGCTCCACCGCGCTGAAAATCCCGTGATCAAAAGCGCCCAGAACGGTGGTCCGAGACATCAGGCGTACATTGTCCAAGCTTGCCAGTTCCAGCAGAGTTGCCTGCGCCCAAGCAGAGCCTGCCTGTCCGCCAACCTCATAAGATTCAGCGTTCAACCGGCCACCCATGCGGAAATCTTCATCCGCCAGGATGACCTGCGCCCCGGCCCGCGCTGCGGTCAATGCTGCCATCAACCCGGAAGGACCCGCGCCAATCACCAACAGATCGCAGTGCAGAAAACCTTTGTCATAGACAGAGGGGTCCGCTTCCATCGACAGCGCGCCAAGACCGGCTGCGTTGCGGATGATCGGTTCGTAGATCTTTTCCCAGAACGCTTTCGGCCACATGAAGGTCTTGTAGTAAAACCCCGCGGTCAGGAAGTTCGCAAACAAATCGTTCACACCCATAAAGTCGCGTTCCAGAGACGGCCATGCGTTCTGGCTGGCGGCGGTCAATCCGTCATACAGCTCGACCACTGTCGCGCGCGAGTTTGGTGTGCGGTCCGCACCCGTGCCGATTTCCATCAACCCATTTGGCTCTTCAGAGCCTGCAGAAAGAACACCGCGCGGGCGGTGGTACTTAAAGCTGCGGCCCATCAGCTGGACGCCATTTGCCAGCAAAGCCGAGGCGACGGTATCGCCTTCAAAGCCGCTGTATGTGCGGCCCTCGAAGGTGAATTCCAACGGTTTGTCGCGGTTCACAAGACCGCCATTTAATCTGTTCATCTGGGTCATGTCGCGCTCCGACGCGCAAGCGCCACGTCTGTTGCAAATTCAACTTTAAAGATTTCATGGGTCAGCGTATTACGTGTGACCACCAGCCAGGACCGGTCACCCTGTTCATGAAACCATAGTTCTTGGTGTTCACCAGCTGGGTTGTCGCGCAGATAAAGATAGTCGTGAAACTGCTCAGATGCACCTTCGGCCATGCCATCAGGACGATCCAAAAGGCTTGCATCGCCGAAATACGTGAACTCTTGCGCGTCGCGCAGACCAAGCAAAGGATGAGGGATCAGCATTCGCTTTTCTCCGATGCAAAATATTTGATATTGATGTCCCGCATGCGCTGCATCGCGGACTGGCGACGATCTTCTGGTGCGGCCTCGTCATCAAAGGCTTGAACGCGTGTCAAAGTGACGTCCTGTAGGTCGATAAGAACCAATGCTTTGATGTCGTTCTTAAGACCGCGCTGCTGCGCGATGTATGGCTCCGACAACGAATTGAAACACTGCGCAGAACGCTCTACGCACCGAGCTTGACCGCGACAGCGCAGCGCAACTTGCGTCAGCTGATCCACGAACAGAACCTCGACCGTTGGCCGTGCAGCCAAGTTTTTCAGCGTGTTCAAGGATTGGGTTTCAGGAAAGCCGATCGTTTTAGGATCATGCACCACGAATGTATCTTTCGGCCAGACATTCGGGGTTCCATCTGAATGGGTCGAAGCCACAATGCCAAGACGCCAAGTTTCAATCAGCGCTTTTGTATCTTTGTTCAGCATAGCGACTGCCCTCAGTGCAGGTTGGGCTGAGCGCCCACGCCTTTTTCGTCAATCATCTTGCCGGTCTTGAACCGGTCCAGACGATAGGCGGTGGCTGTTTCATGTGGTGAGCCCGTGGCCAGCAAATGCGCGAAGGCATAGCCCGACGCCGGCGTTGCTTTAAAGCCGCCATAGCACCAGCCACCATTGAAGAAGAGCCCATCAATATGGGTCTTATCAATGTAAGGAGAGCCATCCATGGACATATCCATGATCCCGCCCCACATCCGCAGCAGACGCGCGCGGCCAATCATTGGCATGATCGCCATTCCGCCCTCGGCCACATCTTCGACCACGGGCATATTCCCGCGCTGCGCATAGGTGTTGTAGCCATCAATATCGCCCCCAAAGACCAGGCCGCCTTTGTCAGACTGGCTGACATAGAAGTGACCCGCCCCAAAGGTGATGACACCCGGAATGGTTGGCTTCAGACCCTCTGATACAAAGGCCTGCAGCACATGGCTTTCGATGGGCAGACGCATACCGGCCTTGGCCATCACTTTGGAAGAGTTCCCGGCAACGGCAACGCCAACTTTGCCCGCTCCGATATAACCACGAGAGGTCTCAACCCCCAGCACCTTGCCGTTTTCAATCTTAAAGCCGGTGACTTCGCAGTTCTGGATAATATCAACGCCGTTCTGATCCGCACCGCGCGCATAGCCCCAAGCCACCGCATCGTGACGCACAGTGCCGCCCCGGCGCTGCACCAGTGCGCCTTTGATCGGGAAACGTGCATTGTCAAAGTTCAGGAACGGCACTTCTTTGCGAACTTGTTCCGCATCCAAAAGCTCGGCCCCTGCGCCATGCAACATCATCGCATTGCCGCGACGACGGAAGGCATCGCGTTGCGCGTCGGAATGGATGAGGTTCATGATCCCGCGCTGCGATACCATCGCGTTATAGTTCAGGTCCTGCTCTAGGTTCTCCCAGAGCTTCATCGAGAACTCATAGAATGGCTCGTTGCCGTCCAGCAGGTAGTTAGAGCGCACAATGGTTGTGTTCCGGCCCACGTTGCCGCCACCGATCCAGCCTTTTTCCAGCACGGCTACATTGCGTATGCCATAGACCTTGGCCAGATAATGAGCTGTCGCCAGGCCGTGACCGCCACCGCCAATAATCACCACATCATAATGGGTCTTAGGTTCCGGATCACGCCATGTGCGACCCCATCCCTTGTGACCCGTAAGCCCTTCCCAAAGCAGCCGCGCGGCTGAATATTTCATAACTCAAGCTCCAAACATTTGCCCCGTTGGTAATCCGCCAAACGACTCCAAAGTGTTCCCAAACAGCCATACAGAATTCAAATTGGGTCATCGCGTCAATTTCTGCATGCCGAGGCATTCTCAGATCGACGTAAATTTATGCAAATGTCTCCTTTGGAATGGTTTTTGGCTCTCAAAGAGCAAATCGGCACCCGTCTGCTGTTACGCAATCAACAACGAAACGGAGACTCACATGTCAGACACCGCATCCTATCCAACGACCCCGCCATTGGACGTACCCGGCGGCTGGCATTCCGCAGATCTGTTGGTGCCATTGGGAGAGATCAGCGCCTTAAAAGGCATTTATGATTGGGTCGTCATAGGTGGCGGCATTACAGGCATTGCTGCGGCAACTCGCTTAGGGAAGATCGCGCCGGATGACAGTGTTTTGCTTGTGGATGCACGCCCCATTGGTTGGGGAGCATCTGGCCGCAACTCAGGTTTTTTGCTGGATCTGCCCCACAAGTTTGACCTAGAGACCCGCGATCGGGAGCGTCTAAATAAGATCATGCACCTCAATCGCTTTGCGATTGATGGGCTACGCGAACACACCGAGGCTCTTGGGATCGATTGCGACTGGTCCGATGTGGGCAAATTGCAGGGTGCAGTGAAAAAGCGCGGCACTGGCATGATGCGCGGATATATTGAAATGCTCGACTGGCTCGGCGTCGACCACGAGGTCTATGACCGCGACCAATGCGATGCGCTCATGGGCACTTCCCACTATCATGCAGCGGTTTTCACACCTGGATCAGTGCTGGTGGACCCGATGAACATGGTACGCGGCCTCGCGGTAAACCTACCTGCGAACGTCACTCTGGCGGACGACTGCCCGGTCATAAAATTTGACAGTGCCAACGGCGGTTACGCGCTGACACTGAAACCATCCGAGGGTGAAACCGATGTGATCGCCAAAAAAGTGATATTGGCCACCGATCCATACACCTCGCAGTTTGGTGCGCTGAAGGGGCGTATCCTGCCAACAATCACCTTTGCATCAATTACTCGGCCATTGTCCAAGAACGAGCGCGCACGCTATCGCGGAAAGCTGAACTGGGGGCTGACACCAGCAGATGCTGCAGGCACGACCCTTCGCATGACCGCCGAAGGCCGCATACTGATCCGAAACCACTATGCGGCAGCACCCAAATTCAAAGCGACTGATCACGACTTAGGATTTGCTAGAGAGGCCCACCGAAAGGGCATCGATACGCGCTGGCCAGAGCTAGAGAATCTACCGATCACAGCCACATGGGGCGGCGTGGTCAGCCTCTCAGGCAACCACCAAACCTATTTCGGCGAGGTTGCCGACGGGCTTTATGCCAGCAGCTGCTACAACGGTGTTGGTCTGACACGCGGCTGGACCGCTGGGCAGTTGCTCGCGGATCTGGCCAACGGAAAAGACAGCAAACAATTGGACTACATCCAAGATGTCAGCGGCATGCCAAACCGTTTGCCGCCAGATCCGTTTCTATCCGTTGGGGCCAATTCACGACTGAAACTGGCCCAATGGCAAGCGGGGGCCGAAGTCTGAATCTCTCCCACGATGAAGCAGATAAAGAAAACCCCTGCCCAGACATCTGGACAGGGGTTTTTTCATTCAAATCTCTTGATAAGAGACGATTAGCTCCAAGGATATGGGCTATTGGACACTGGGTGCAGCTTTCCTTCCGCAAAGCGAGAGAAGCGGAACGGTTCAAGCAATGCGCTCTTTTCGCCCATGATCTCTTGCGCCACCAGTTCACCCACACCGATCATTTTGTAACCGTGGTTACTGTCGGCAATCATGTAAACGTTCTCGCGGAAGGTATCAAAGATCGGGAAGCTGTCTGCGGTAAAGCAGCCTACGCCACCAGAGGCCTCTTTGTGATACTTCGGCATGGTGCCTTTGAAACGAGAGTTACAATGCGCCAATGCAGAAACCCACATATGCGCGAACTCTGGTGAAGAAACGAATTCAGGGGAAGATGGACCATATGGGTCAATCGCCACCTCATCCGCAGGCTTGTCGATTGCATATGGCATCGCGCCACCTTGGATGCCAGCGAAGTTGAAGTCAGGCTTATAGTAGATGCCCCACATCTCGTCTTCGGTGATCACAGACCCATCAACGTCAGACAGCAGCGGTGCATCGGTATCCACGTGGATCACCGGAGGCAGCTTGCCGTCGTTGGTTTTGAAGCTTTCTGGATCGACGTTCAGAACGCCCTCTTCCAGCTGCCAGAATTTCCACATTGGCTGGTTTTCGTGCACAACACCGTCTTTGCCTTTGATGGAAATCGCAGATGGCAGTTCCGCCATGTGCCAGAAATCACGCACCCAAGGACCGGTTGCAACAACCAGCGTATCACAGTTGATGTCACCTTTGTCGGTTTCAACGCCCGTCACAGCAGAGGTCGCACCATTTGCAAACTTCATGCCAGTGACAGTGATGCCAGTCTGAATGCGCACCCCTTCTGCTTCGGCCATAGTCGCCAGTGCATACATCGCTGGAGCGTTATGGGCAAAACCACCACGTTTCTCGTGCAGAACAGAGGTGATGCCCTGTGCTGTCCAGTCATCAAAGATGCCTTTCATGTAGGCGTCGGAATCCGCTGCGCCTTCGATGAACACGGACTCGTACCCGATGGCTTTTTGCTGCTCATAGATTTCACCCACGTCTTCACGCATGGATTCCGCAGAGATCTGCATATAGCCCACAGGGTTGTATTGGAATTCTTTCGCGTTCGCTTCCCAGTGGCCCACCGAATGCGCCATCAGCTCGCGCATGGCAGGCTGATAATAGTTGTTACGTACAACGCCACAGGCGATGCCGGATGCGCCCGCTGCGATGCCCGCTTTGTCGATGATCAGAATGTCCTCACCAGAGCCCTTGCCCGCTGCCTTCAGCTTGCGTGCTAAGTGAACGGCTGTGGACAGGCCGTGAATGCCGGCGCCGATGATAAGATAAGGTGCTGATTTCACCATTGCGTCAAAACTCCAATTTCGAACGGGCCGAAGGAAGGCCCCTAAATTCTGACGCAAGGTTTAATCGGGCATTTGCGAGGCTTCGGCTGACCGAAGGTCATTTTCTTTCGAAATCTGGACATATTTATTGATTTGCGCGACGGTCACTTGGAGATTCCCCGTAAGCATGCCGAAATGCCCGGGCGAAATTGGATTGACTTGCGAATCCTGACGCGAACGCAATTTCCGTGATCGAAAGCCGCGATTGCCGCAACAATTCCTCGGCTTTGTGCAACCTTACCCGCGTGTAGTGCTGAACCACGGAACGACCCAAATCCATTTGAAAATGACGCTGTAATTGGCGCGCACTCATCCCACAAAGTTTGGCGATTTGTTCCAACGTCAATGGCTCTGCAATGTGATCTTCCATCAAGCGAATGGCGGTCACCACATGGGGATGAAGCATTGCATCGCCTGTATCGATACCCCTTTGATCCTCTTCCGCCATACGCACGTGGGTGTGAATAAACCAATCGCTCACTTCAGTTGCGAGTTCCACGCCGTGCTTTGCGCGGATCAGGGCATGCATCATATCCAAAGGAGCAACGCCACCGGCGCAGGTCGCACGATCACGATCCAGAACAAAAAGGCGCTGTTCAAAGATTAGTTCTGGGAATTCCTCGCGCATCGCTTCCATGTGTTCCCAATGAACTGTGAAACGTCGCGACCCCAAGAGCCCTGCGCGAGCCAATACGACAGCCCCACCGGAAATCCCCCCCAATCGAACGCCATGTCGATCCAATCGCCTGAGTAATGCGGCTTCAGCGTCTATTTCCAAAACGAAGGGGTTCGCGCCCGCAACGACATAAACGTTTTCAACCGGCCCCGTCATATCCGCCATAGGTTTCGTGTCGAACCCACCTCCAGATGAGGACTGAACAAAACCGCCAAGCGCAGAGACAAAGCGCACGTCATAAAGGGACTGTCCCGCAATGTAGTTTGCCGCTCGCAGCGGCTCTATCGCAGCGGCCGCGGACATCATGGCGAAATTTGGGGTCAGCAGAAAATGAATGGTCTCCATTTGAGAAACGTCCCTCAATGAATATCATATGTCTATATTAGGATGCCTTCTGCGACCTGTACAGCGTAAATCACTTGCCAATCAAATTGGAATCTTCAGGTGTCTGCGCGCTCTACATTCGAGTTTATCTTAATCGATGACTTTTCAATGCTGTCTGTTGTGACTGCCATCGAACCTTTGCGCGTCGCCAATCGCATCCTCGGCGAAGATCGGTATTTATGGCGTGTCCTTTATGAAACTGGCGATGCACCAATGGCTTCCAATGGCCTTTCTTTGAACGATTGCCGAAAGGGCCACAACGCCACCGACCCAGACTACACGTTCGTTTGTGCAGGTATGCATACCAAGGTGCGGGACCCAGGCAGGTTAAGCGCGACACTGAATCGCCGTTTTAACGCCGGCGGAGTCGTCGGGGCTGTTTCTTTAGCCCCAACCCTACTCGCGCGGGCGGGCCTGTTGGATGGCCGTCGGTCAGTGATCCACTGGGAAGGCCTTGCAGCGTTCACCGAAGAGTTCCCTGAAATCGAAATCAGCAACGGGCTCTTTGAGATCGACGGTAAGATCATGACATCCTGTGGCGGACTGGCGACACTCGACTTATTCCTTGAAATTCTCAAACAAGACCAAGAAAGCTGGCTTGTGCAAGCTATCGCGAACCAGCTCCATATTGGTCACGCGCGAAACAGTAACGACGTTCAGAATGCTGGCATTTTTCGCCTCCCCGTCACGGCGCCGAAATTGATGCACAAGGCCATAGCTCTAATCGATCAAACTCTGTCTTCGCCTCTCACGCCGGAACAAATGGCCACCGAAATCGGCACATCCCGACGCACAATGGATCGGAAATTCTTGGAATTTACCGGGCATTCTTTTTCAGAATTCTACCTCTCGCGCCGCCTTGAGGAGGCGCGCGGGCTCTTGCGACATTCCAATATATCCATGCTGGATGTGGCCCTTGCGACGGGATTCCGATCCGGATCGTACTTTTCAACCCAGTTCAAAGCCACCTACGGGCAGTCCCCACGCGACTACCGTAAAGCACGCAGCTAAGGTTTATTATGCTCCATCAATCGTTGTCCTCCGACCAACGTGCACCCGTCGCCCGAACCCGGGTCACAAATTGCCTTCGGCATTATACCATCTTTCTGGGACCCGACTTTTCTTTGTTGAACCTCAGCGGATTTATTCAAGGCTTGAAGATCGCCAACGATTTTATGCAAAACGAGTGTTTCCGATGGACTATCGTGTCCGAGCATGGAAACGCGGTTGAATCTTCATGCGGTTTGACAATGCCTGTGGGCTCTGACTTGCCCGTTCCGCAAGGCCTTGATTATATCGTCGTCAACATGGGCCTCGATCAGCAATTGAGCCCGAAAGCGAAGGCATGGCTTCACTCTGCAGCCCGGCACGGCAGCTCGTTCGGTGCCTTAGATGGGGCAGTTGTGGCTTTAGCAAAGTCAGGCTGCTTAACGTGCGAAGTCCCTTGGTCGGTGCATTGGCATGCATTTGAGGCCATGCGCGAACAATTCCCAGAAATGACTTTCAGCCGACGCTCTTTCCATCATGATACCCGCGTCTTTTCAGGGGCGGGAGCAACGGCAGGGATCGACCTGGCCCTCTGCGAAATACAAGAGGTTCTGGGCGACGATATCGCGCGGAAATCGGCTGATGAGCTAAACTATTCAGCACAGCACCGCCTTCAAACTATGAGCGGCGACATGCACCCGATACTGTCACAAATCGACAACGAAAAGCTGCGCATCGCGGTCGCTGAAATGGAGCGCACAATTGAAGAGGCCCCGCCTACCGAATATTTTGCGCAGGTCGCCCAGATATCGGTTCGACAGCTCGAGCGCTTGTTCAAAGAGCACCTCGAACTTTCGCCCAAACGTTTCTTTCTAAATTTACGTTTGGAGCACGCACGCGATTTACTATTAAGCACGAATCTCAACGTTTTGGATGTCGCCATCTGTAGCGGTTTTGGGTCGAAAACGAATTTCAGCAAAAAGTTTCGTGAACGCTTTGGTATCAGCGCAATGAAACTACGAAGCAGCTGAGAAGTTTGCGAAATACGCGAACCAACTGCGAATTTTGTGTGATGCTGCCTTTGCCTAATTGGCAATCGCTAGCACTCCCTAAGCGTCGCAATAGAGATACGTGGCCTGTGTCGAAGGTGCATAGGCAATGCAGTTCTAGACCAGATTCGCTTTTTAGGAGTCTGAGCGCAGAACGTCGCGGAATGTCAGCGCGAACTCCGTACCCGTCATGCACCTAAAAACAAACAAAGCCTTAGCTGTTTCCAGCTAAGGCTTTGTTTTTAATGGCGCTCTGGGGAGGATTCGAACCCCCGACCCCTTGATTCGTAGTCAAGTACTCTATCCAGCTGAGCTACCAGAGCGCGGTGTGAGGGGCGGTTTAATGGCAACGCTCAGAGGGCGCAAGGGCAAAATCTGAAAATTTTCAGATTTCTGCAAAGTCACCCTTCGGAAGCAAAATCTGAAAACGGGTTCCGGCATCATCGCTGCCCAAAAGCTCAAGCTTACCACCGTGCCCACGGATCAACTCCGCTGATATAGCGAGGCCCAAACCCGTCCCTCCTTTTCGCGCACCGCCTTGAAATGGTTGGAACAAATGCTCTTTTGCCTTCAATGGCAAGCCAGGCCCCGTATCCACGACTTGGATCACCCAATCATCCTCACGCGCCTCAGCAGATACCATGATCTCTGCCGGTTTACCGGCTGAGATAATCGCCTGCCGCGCATTGCGAACAAGGTTTGAGATGACGCGATAGAGCTGTTCAGCGTCGGCGCGGACTTCCATGCCCCCGGGCACGTTGTCGGCAAGACTCAGATCGAAGTCGCCAACGGCGAGTCGCTCGGACGCAAGAACATCTTCGACCAACTCAGGTAGATTCACTTGAGTAAGACGCGGTGCCGGTTCCTCGGCCTTGCCATAGGCCAGCGTGCCCTCGCAAAGGTTGACCGCGCGGGTGATGGAATTCACCAGTTTGGGTGCCATGCGCTTCACGGTCGGGTCTTCGGACATTTCAATCCGGTCAGTGAACAGTTGCGCCGATGTGAGGATGTTACGCAGGTCATGGCTGACCTTGGCGACCGCACCACCCAATTGGGCGAGCCGTTCTTTCTGGCGCAGCGCAGACGTCAGTTCCGTCTGAAGAGACTGCAGAGCTTCTTCCGCTTCGCGGAGCTCCACAACGCCTGCACTTGGTTGAATGATCCGCCGCGCATCTTCGGGAGCGGCAGCGTAGCTTTGCATATAGCCGACCACACCTTTGATGGGTTTCACGAGGATCGTGCGCACGGCCACAAAAAGCAGCGTTGCCGTGAAAACCGAAATCACCGCAGAGAGCAGCAGAATGTTCAGCCCATAATCGATCATCGCGGACCGCAGGTCTTTGGTCCAGATCGTGACTTCGATCAACAAGCCTGCTTCGCGCACAGGCGCGCCGATCACCCGGATGACTTCGGGTTCCGGATTAAACAGTCGCGCCATGGCATCCATGATCAGGGTCATCGCCTTGCGGTCGCGTAGATCAAAGGTTTGATCGATGGGCGCTGGCATCGGAGATGAGAGCATCAATTGACGGATCTCGTCCCGACGCAGCACGACATTGTAGACTTCGGCATTTTCCAAGAGCTCTGCTTCAAGCTTTTCGTCGATCATCTCGTCTGCCAGCAACGCCAAAGACGCGATCTGGGCGCGTTCGAGTCGCGAGAGCAGATAGTCCTCTCGAAAACGGGCTATCGAGGGGACGAAGATCAGGATTTCTGCCAGCATCACAAAGATGATGGTCAAAAACAGGAACCGTCCTGAAAGCGTCTTTAACATGGCCCCTCGCCTATCATTACGTCGTTCACCGGTTACGGCAGCCAGCGTTGGACAAATCTGACAACGCGTTTGACTGTAGGGTTTTCAAACAGCCTTGGCGAGAAATATGCACCAGCAGCACGCTTATTCAGCTCGCCCACGGTTGGGTACGGGGCGACCATATTGGCGACAGCACTCATCTTCAGTTTGTTGGCAATAACCAAGGCCCAAAGGTTGATCAGCTCACCCGCCTGGTAGCCTGCGATAGAGGCACCTACTGGGCGGCCCTTAACGACCATCACCTTAATCAGACCGGCTGTTTTACGTTCGGCAATCGCGCGGTCATTGTGATTGAAGTGAAATCGAGCCACTTCCAGCTTATCCCCATGTTTTTCGCGCGCCTGCGCTTCGGTCAGGCCGACTTGCGCCAGCTCGGGGTCCGTGTAGGTGGCCCAAGGGATATGGTCGGTTCGCTCCTTTGCAGGCAGACCCAGAACCGCATTCCGAATGATAAGTCCTGCGTGGTAGCCCGCCACATGGGTGAACTGCAGACCACCGGCCACATCACCAATGGCATAGACTTTTTTGTTGGTGGTGCGCATGCCAGCGTCAACTTTGATACCAGTGCGTGAGCGCTCGATACCCGCGGCTTCAAGGTTCAGCTTATCGATATTGGGTTTGCGCCCGACGGCCATCAACAGATGCGTACCCTTGAAGACACGCCCGTCTTTGGTTTCGACCTCAATCGCACCAGCTTTGCCACGGATTTCCTGCGCCAGAGCATCTTCTTCAATCTCGATGCCTTCTCCGCGTAGGTTCTCCAAGACAACCGCAGCCATTTCCGGGTCATCTTTGCCCAGCGCTTTCAGACCTTCAATCACCGTCACTTTGATCCCCAGTCTGCGATGGGCTTGCGCCATCTCAAGACCAATGGGACCACCACCAATGATCAACAAATGATCAGGCTGTTCGCGCAATTCAAACAGGGTTTCGTTGGTTTCAAAGGGAACAGCGTCCAGCCCCGGGATCGGCGGGACCAATGGCGATGACCCGGTCGAAATCACAATGCGCCGTGCGGTGATGACATTGTCACCGGCTTTTACCTCGGTCGGGGAAATGAACTCGCCATACTCGGTGATGACACGCACGCCGAGGCTTTCAAAGCGTTCCACAGAGTCATTGGGTTCAATCTCGGCAATGACATCCGCCACATGATCTTTTGCGGCAGCATAATCGACCTTTGGCGTCACATCGGCCACACCGTATTTTTGTGCATGGCTTTGACCCCAAGCGGCCTTGCCTGATGCGATCAACGCCTTGGAGGGCACACAACCGAAGTTCAGGCAATCACCGCCCATTTTGTGACCTTCAAGCAGAGTCACGTCAGCGCCCATTTGCACGGCCCCTGCAGCGACGGACAATCCGCCAGAGCCTGCACCAATCACCAGCAAATCTGTTTTGATCTTATTCATCACGCGATCTCCTTACTTGCCGCGAATGGCTTTGATGGCGATTGGCATTGCCGCCAAGGCACATAGCCCGAGGATTGGAAGCAAGATTTGCGGCTCAAAGATGATGCCAAGGTTCGGCGTCTCGCCGCGGGCAAAAACCTCACCCAGCCCAGCGCCAACGGAGGTGTAAACAACACTGCCGGGGATGATCCCAATGAAGGTCGAAATCGCAAAACGGCTCAGCGGCACGCCCACCAGCGCAGGCACCAGGTTCGCCACAAAGAAGGGCACCGCAGGGACAAGGCGGATCAGGAACAGCATCGACCACTGGTTTTCATCAATACCGTCTTTGATTTTTTTAACGGCCCCATCAGAGCCTTCCATCTTGGCTGCCAAACGCTCGCCCAAGCCCCATTTCGCGGCAAGGAAGATCAGGATAGCGCCGATGGTGGCCGCGGTGACGTTAAAGAGAGCCCCAGGGAAAGTCGCAAAGAGAAAGCCACCCGTCAGTGTTGCAATCGCGGCCCCAGGTAGGCTGAAGGCGACAATAACGACATAGGCCAAAATAAAGAGACCGACCGTCAGACCATAATTGGCATCCCTAAAGCCCAATAGCGCCTCACGGTTGTCCCGCAGAGCCTCAAAACTGAGGTAGTCGCGCAATGTGAACGCTCCGATCACAGCCACCAATAAGATGGCAATCAAAGGCAAGTTTTTCGCAAATCCACTTTTCTGTTCAGTCTCTGGCGCTTCGGTCATATCAGTCATTTCTCGTCTCTCGTCCACTTTGGTTTCCCCCAAGATGCGAACGACTGCAATCTTTCGGTATAGACTTCACGGCCCGTTGATGATCTTCACGGCTTCCGTGATCATCTGACCCGTTTTATGACCATTTTGAAACATAAGCCGGAGTTTGGTTCGACTTTTTGTTGCAAAACCCGGTTTGGGCGTTTGACTTATCCCAATCCCCCCCCTATTAGACGGGCTTCGAATAGATGACGCACCCGATGTGAGTCGCGGAGCGTTTAACAATAGTACGGAGACGGAGCGATGAAACGCACCTACCAACCATCGAACTTGGTTCGCAAACGCCGCCACGGCTTCCGTGCGCGCATGGCAACAAAAGCGGGTCGCAAGATCATTAACGCACGCCGCGCGCAAGGCCGTAAGTCCCTGAGCGCGTAAGCCTCAGCTGCACTGCGAGTAAGACATGACGCCGCCGGAGGCCCCATTGGATGGCACTGCCAACCGAAGGGACAACCCTCCGGCGGCTTCGTCGTGTTTGAAGATACTTAAGAAACGATCCGACTTCCTACTTGCCGCACGGGCGCGCAAGCAGGGGGTGGGATCCATGATGGTACAAGCGCGCAAGCGCAAGGACGGTGAAACCGACGACCCTGATGCGGTTCGCGTCGGCTTCACTTGCTCAAAAAAAGTTGGCAATGCCGTCGCACGCAACCACGCAAAGCGACGTATGCGCGAAGTGGCGCGCGCGATCCTGACAACCCGCGGCAAACCCGGTTGGGATTACGTTCTGATTGGTCGCGCGGAAACAACGGCCGAACGCCCCTTTGAAGATCTTAAAGGCGACCTGATCTTTGCATTGAAAAAGGTACACGCGCCCCACCAAAGGTCACATTCAAAAAGAGATCGGCAAAAAAGATGAGCTTCTTATCCGCGGCCTTGGTCTACTTATTGTCCCTGCCGATCCGCGCATATCGGCTGATATTCAGCCCATGGGTAGGCCACAATTGTCGTTTCCAACCTACCTGCTCCGCATATGCTCTTGAAGCATTGCAAAAGCACGGGCCGATCAAGGGACTCTTCCTAACATTTAAACGGATCGGGCGATGCCATCCTTTGGGCAGCCAAGGCTATGACCCAGTCCCAGACAAATCTTGCGACTGCTCACACTCCAAGGGCAATTCAGACAGCTCTTCTTCCTAAAATTGTGCCTCCCGGGCAACAAAGCTGTTGGGTCAGGATTTCCGTACTTTTTCTGTTACAAACTCCTGCTAGATTGCGCGCACGTTCAACATCTAAAAAGGAGGCGTGTCATGACATATTGTACATTTAAACCGACGCGCATCCGAGCTGGCTGGCTGCACCGCCTCTATTGATGCCCGCTCCGGGGGCTTAGGCCTCTTCTTTCGAACGTATCCTGATCAAAAACAAACAACTCACTATTCCTATGGAATGGCGTTTCGTTCTGATCATCCCTTCATCCAACCCAACATAGGACCAGACCGCAATCGGCTGGATAAACCCATGACTCACATCGCATCTCACAGCGCTCAAAAAGAGCTCAACTTTGAAATCTCATACCTTGTCGCAAGATTTGGACGTCGGCAGGCTTTGGTCGCGATCATTAAGACCTGCTTCAAAGGCAAAGGCCGGCCACCGGACTCCGTTTCACACCTCAGCAATCATTTGAGGCGAGATATCGGCATGCCTGAAATCGTCGCAAAATCACGCCGGGGCGGTACTGAAAAGGTCTGAACCCGGTTTAAAATGGAGAAAAGAGGCAATTGCCAAAGGGCGCTTTGCCTCTTTTCCTATGGCGGCCCACATGGCATAGGGGCCCTATGCTTGACGAAGATCTCGACGATATTCACCCGCTCTTTCACGGCGCGCCGTCCACTGCCAGTTTCAAAAAACTGCGCAAACGGATTGTTCGTCATACGCGCGAAGCCATCGAACAATATGGCATGATCGAGCGTGATGCGAGGTGGCTTGTTTGTCTGTCAGGCGGCAAAGACAGTTATACACTTCTTGCAGTGCTCTACGAGCTCAAGTGGCGCGGGCTACTGCCCGTTGACTTGCTTGCCTGCAACCTCGACCAAGGCCAACCAAATTTTCCGGCCACCGTCCTGCCTGCATTTCTCGAAAAAATGGGCGTTCCTCATCGCATCGAATATCAAGACACCTACTCTATTGTGAAAGACAAAGTCCCTGCAGGCCGCACATATTGCGCGCTATGTTCGCGACTACGCCGCGGAAATCTTTACCGTATCGCGCGTGAGGAAGGCTGTTCGGCAGTTGTGCTAGGTCATCACCGGGATGATATCCTTGAGACTTTCTTCATGAACCTCTTCCACGGTGGGCGCCTTGCGACAATGCCGCCAAAATTGGTGAATGAAGACAAGGACCTGTTTGTTTATCGCCCCCTCGCCCATGTGGCTGAAGAGGATTGCGAAAAATTTGCCAAAGCGATGAATTATCCGATCATCCCCTGCGACCTTTGCGGCAGCCAAGATGGGCTACAGCGCCAGCAGGTCAAACAAATTCTGGACCAATGGGAAAAGAACAGCCCCGGTCGCCGCCAAGTGATGTTCCGCGCGCTGACGAATATTCGTCCAAGCCATATGCTTGACCCGAAAATATTCGACTTTTTGGGGCTTGAGCGGGACTCTCTAAAATTAGACGAAAAAAACGAGAACATTCCGATACTGCGTTAAGCGATAGCTTAATCTCCTGAGCTATTCATTGAGAAACGGACCGGCCCTAAGTGCCGGAAAGAACTCATGAAAGGTCTCGCGATGCGGTTTCCATTTCGGATGGACCAAGACGCTGCGCTTGCGCGTTTAAAATGGCTGCAACAAAGACCGGAAATCCTCTGGTTCGGCTTTAGCGCGCTATGCTTAAGCGCCTATGCCATCGGCGATGATCCATTGGTTCTTGCCGCTTTGTTGGTGACCTTTGGGATCAGCTGCCTCATTTTGCGAAAAAGCACTGTGAGGAACAGAAAGCGGTCACCCTCGGATAGTTTGACTGGCCTTCGCCCGCCGGAAGTCATTTCCGAAGTTGGGGAAAAATGGCTTACAAACGGTGCAGAAACACAGCGCGAACTCGCATGTTTTGTTGTCGTGATGGACAATTTTGCGGAATTCAAAGCCAAATACGGTGAAACAGCTGGTCAACAAGCCCAGCGCACAATTGCGTCGCGTATCTTACGCGGTCTGCGAGAGGACGATATGTTGACCCGCATCGGGGATGGCGAGTTTATGTTTATCCTAACGCCAGTGCGCCATTTGGATCTGGAAATTTGCGTACAGCTCGCGTCTCGCTTGAAGGCAGCCATCGAGATGGCATTGCCGATTGACGCGACAACCGTACGAGTCACAGCCTCGATTGGGTTCTGTCGAAGCGACCAAATCGCAGTCAAAAAATTCGAAATCCTCTCTAAGGCCGCAACCTTGGCGATGGAAGACGCTCGGCGGAGCGGTGGGTCCATTCGCGCCTATGCACCTGACCTCGACGAAAAAGAAAGAAGTCGAAACAAGCTTTCTTCAGAAGCCGCTAAAGCGCTGAAGTTGGATCAGATTATTGCTTGGTATCAACCTCAAATCTCAAATGAAACTGGTGCCGTCACCGGATTTGAAGCCCTCGCGCGCTGGAAACACCCGGAACGTGGGATCCTGTCTCCCTTTGAGTTTATGGATACGCTAACTGAAACCGGTCAATTAGAAGATCTTGCAGATGTCATGCTCAAACAAGCGCTTCATGCGCAAATGAACTGGGAGAAAAGCGGGTTTTCGGTGCCGCATGTCGGCGTCAACTTTGCTGGCGAAGAGTTAAGAAACCCGATGCTCGTCGAGAAAATACACTGGGAGCTAGATCGCTTCGACCTTGCCCCCAATCGGATCGCCATTGAAGTCTTGGAAACGGTGATCGCCGATGCAGCTGACGGCGCCATTGCGCGCAACGTCAATGGCTTGGCAAATCTCGGTTGCTACATTGACCTTGATGACTTTGGCACGGGCCATGCCTCTATCAGCTCCATTCGTCGCTTCGCAGTCTCTCGACTGAAGATAGACCGTTCATTTGTGATGAAAGTCGACAAAGACCCTGAGCAGCAGAAACTGGTGGCGGCCATTGTCACAATGGCGGAACGGCTTGGGATGGAGACGCTGGCCGAAGGTGTCGAGACCGCAGGCGAACACGCCATGTTGACGCAGCTGGGTTGCGGTCATGTTCAGGGCTACGGCATCGCGCGTCCAATGCCGTTTGATCAAACGATTCCTTGGATGCGGGAGCATGCTGCATCACAGGTTGCACCGCAGGTCTTACGGATTCAGTAGCTCTTTGACCGGTTTCAGAGGGCTGAGACCCTTTGAAACAAGGAATCCGCTTGACCTTTGGGCTCTACCTCTGTTGAACCACCATGAACAGATCCAACACTGGCCCCTTTGGGGGCCTTTCGTGCTTGAAACGGATCCGGTGAGACAACAGATAAAGCCAGCGTGCTGCGGCGATCCCGACATGGGTCTACCCACACAGCATGCGCCAAGACAGACAGGTGGCCCTGCGCAATGGACGACAATAACAAGAACCTCATTCTTGCAACCGTGCTTAGCATCTTTGTGCTGATCGGATGGTTTTACTTTTTCCCACCGCCGGAACCAGTCATCACCGAAGATCCGAATGCCGTCACGACGACAGAAACAGCACCAACCGCTGCTCCTGTTGCAACTGCAACCGGCACATCCAACGCGTCCACCGCGGCGGTGACCGAAACCGCGGAAAACACCGATGCGCCGCGTCTTAAGATCGACACCGCGCGCTTGAAAGGCTCAATTTCCTTGCAAGGCGGACGGATCGACGACCTGTCTTTGAAGAATTACCGCGAAACGCTGGATGCGGATTCAGACATCGTTCACTTGTTTAACCCAACTGGTTCCGTAGGCAGCTACTATGCGCTTTACGGCTGGGCACCGGGTGCAGGCCTTTCGCTTGATCAAGTTCCGGGCGCAAACACCATTTGGACAGCGCCATCCGGCGGAACTTTGACAGAAACCAACCCCGTTACATTGACTTGGGACAATGGCAACGGTCTTGTATTCACGCGCGAAATCTCTGTGGATGAGAACTACATGTTCTCTGTCAAACAAAACGTGCTGAATAACGGTGCTGGCACCGTATCGCTGGCGCCATATGGCATTTTGGCCCGCCATGGCGAACCACAGGACACAAAGAACTTCTTCATCTTGCATGAAGGCATGATCGCGATGTCTGACGGTGAGCTGACCGAGGCGAGCTATGGCGACCTCGCAGACTATGACTTCAACGCCTCCGAAGGTGCAAAAGCGGAAGTCACTCAGGTGTCTGAAGCTGGTTGGATTGGCTTTACGGATCACTATTGGATGGCGACTCTGATCCCAAATCAGACAAGCCCATTTAAGTCCGTCGCTAAATATGATGAGCGTCGCGACATTTACCAAACCGAAGCGGTGCTGCCGACCCAAAGCCTGTCCAATGGCCAATCTGCCACAGTTGAAACTCAACTATTCGCGGGTGCGAAAGAATGGGCTGCCATTCGTGAGTACCAAAACGCAGGTGGTGTTCTAGGCTTCCTAGACAGTATCGACTGGGGTTGGTTCTTCTTCCTGACAAAACCAATCTTTGCCCTGCTGCATTGGCTGAACTCTATCATCGGCAACATGGGTTGGGCGATTATTGCTCTGACCGTCATCATCAAAATCATCGTGTTCCCATTGGCTTACCGCTCTTACGCCTCCATGGCGAAGATGAAAGAGCTGCAGCCAGAAATGGAGAAGCTGAAGGAAAAAGCGGGCGACGACCGCCAGAAAATGCAGCAAGCGATGATGGAGCTTTATAAGAAAGAGAAAGTGAACCCAGCAGCTGGTTGTTTGCCAATCCTGCTGCAAATCCCAATCTTCTTCTCGCTCTATAAAGTGATCTTCGTCACGCTGGAACTGCGCCACGCGCCTTGGGTTGGTTGGATCACAGACCTGTCCGCTCCGGACCCAAGCTCGATCCTCAACCTGTTCGGCGCCTTGCCTTACGCCGCTCCTGACCTTGGCCTCTTTGCCTTCCTGTCACTTGGTATCCTGCCAATCTTGTTGGGTGTCTCCATGTGGCTGCAGCAAAAGCTGAACCCGGCACCAACTGACCCAACCCAGCAAATGATCTTTGCTTGGATGCCTTGGATTTTCATGTTCATGCTGGGCACGTTTGCATCTGGCCTGGTTGTTTACTGGATCGCCAACAACACGATCACTTTCATCCAGCAGTATTCGATCATGCGCATCCACGGCTATAAGCCGGACGTGTTTGGCAACATCAAAGCCAGCTTCAACCGCAAATCCAAAGCGGAAGAGAAGTAATGACATCTGTCACCGCCCTTTGGCGTCATCCCATCAAAGCACATGGACGAGAGCCCCTTGAGCGCGTTGCGCTCGAGGTTGGCAAGTGCATGCCTTGGGACCGGCATTGGGCTGTGACACATGAGGCAACCAAAGCAGATGGCTCTGAATGGGCCCGCTGTATCAATTTCTCACGCGGTGCCAGCTCTCCACACCTCATGGCTTTGACGGCAAAGTTCAACGAGGCCGAAGGCACCGTGACTCTCTCGCACCCAGATCTGTGGGATCTTACCTTTGATCCCGATCGGGATGCAGAAAAGTTTGTTGAGTGGGTCCGCCCAATCATGCCTTCGAAAAAACGCCAATCAACAGGCATCGTAAAGGTGCCTGGAGTTGGCATGACAGATTCTGACTGGCCCTCCATCAGCATCATCAACGCGTCTTCAAATGCGTCGCTTGGTGAGACCTTTAATGCAGAACTGTCAATGGATCGCTGGCGCGGCAACATCCACGTTGAAGTTCTCTCTGCGTGGCAGGAATTTGACTGGGTTGGTAAGTCCATCCGGATCGGCGATGTCGAGTTCGAGGTGCGTGAACGCATTGAACGCTGCTCGGCAACAACTGTTGACCCAGAAACCGGCGAATACGATTGGGACACGCTAAAACATCTGCGCGACCATTTCGGCCACAAGGATTTTGGCGTGAAAGCCTATGTCACCAAAGCGGGTCAAATCTCCCGTGGTGACCAAGTAGAGGTGCTCTAATGCAACTCCCATTCCCGCTGGTGGAAGAACCAGACCAGATCAGCCTTGAAAAGGGACGTAAGATGTTTGTCGGCAGCAACGCCGACTTCCTCAAAGGCGTCGTGGCCATGAATGGTCTGCCCGGTGACGACCGTGTCGAAGTCTGCTTTGCAGGCCGCTCTAACGTAGGTAAATCCAGCCTGATCAACGCGCTGACCGGCCGCAAGGGTTTGGCGCGCGCATCAAATACGCCTGGCCGCACCCAAGAAATCAATTATTTCACCCTGGCTGAAAGCCACTATCTGGTCGACCTTCCCGGCTATGGTTTTGCCAATGCACCGCTGCCGGTGATTGAAAAGTGGCAAAAGCTGCTGAAACAGTACCTGTCGGGTCGCGTCAGCCTGCGCCGCGCCTTTGTGCTGATTGATAGCCGTCACGGTGTTAAAGCAGTCGACAATGAGATCATGTCGCTGCTGGACAGTTCTGCTGTCACCTTCCAAGTGGTCATGACAAAAGCTGATAAGGTGAAGGACAAAGACCGCGAAAAGACATTGGATCAGGTGCGCGAAGCCCTGTCCAAACACCCTGCAGCCTTTCCCGAGCTAGTGGTTACGTCCAGTGAAAAAGGTTGGGGTCTACCGACCTTGCGCGCTTTGATCGCGAATTTGGATTAAATCCGCCCTCTCTCAAGCCGCAAAGCCCGTAGCCAAATGCGGCCAAACCCAGTAACAGGGTCAGCCAGAGGACCCATCATATGAAGAAGCAAAACATGAACCGCGATTGGATCGCCACCGCCCGTACCCTGTCTCAAGCTCTGCCTTATCTGCAGCGCTATACCGGTGCGGTTGTTGTCATCAAACTGGGCGGTCACGCCATGGGCAGTGACGAAGCGATGGAAGAGTTCGCGCGTGATGTTGTGCTGATGCAAATGGTGGGCATCAACCCGGTTGTGGTGCATGGCGGTGGTCCGATGATCAACGCAATGCTGGACAAACTCGAGATCAAATCCGAGTTCGTGAACGGCAAACGGGTCACCGATCAGGCAACAGTTGAAGTGGTTGAGATGGTCCTGTCTGGCACCGTCAACAAGCGCATCGTTCAAGCGCTGAACCGTCAGGGCGGTAAAGCGATCGGCCTGTCCGGTAAGGACGCGAACCTGATGGTCTGCACTCAAACCAATCCAGATCTGGGCTTTGTGGGCACACCAACGAATATGAACCCAGAAGTTCTGCACGACCTCTTCTCTAAAGGCACCATTCCGGTGATCGCACCACTTGGCGCTGGTGAGAATGGCGAGACCTTCAACGTCAATGGCGACACCGCTGCGGGCGCAATCGCGGCCTCACTCAATGCCGATCGCCTGTTGCTTCTGACCGATGTCGCTGGCGTAAAAGACGGTGCTGGCGACGTGATCACCGAGTTGAAAACGCAGCAAATCCGCGACCTCACTGCCGAAGGCGTCATCGCAGGCGGGATGATCCCCAAAACTGAGACGGCACTAAATGCCATCGAAGGTGGTGTGCGTGCGGTGGTGATCTTAGATGGCCGTGCGCCAAACGCTTGTTTGCTTGAGCTTTTCACGGAACACGGTGCCGGCTCTTTGATCCGCGACGCAGACTGACACTAAAGTGACGGTGCCGTAAATTGACACGGCGCTGCGCGCGCCTAATGTCAGTGTATGGAAAACGAAATCGCCATACGCCTATCGGTTTTCTTCGGACTGTTTGTGGCCTTAGCCTGCGTGGAAACCTTGTTTCCGCGCCGCGAGCGCATACAGACTCGAGCTGCGCGCTGGACCGCAAACTGGGGCATGTCGATCCTCAATTCTGCAACGCTTCACTTAATGGCGTTTGCCTTACCAGCCTTGGCCGCGGGCGCGGCGATGGATGCTTCAACGCAAGGATGGGGCCTATTTAATCAAATAGCAGCGCCGCTTTGGCTTGAGCTGATCCTGGCGATCCTGATCTTTGACTTCGCCATCTGGCTACAACACGTGATCACGCACAAGGTCCCTTTGCTCTGGCGTCTGCACCGTGTGCACCATGCAGATCGCGATATGGACGTCACCACGGCGATCCGGTTCCATCCAGTAGAAATTGCGCTCTCAATGCTTCTGAAAATTGGGCTGGTCTACCTTTTGGGGCCTAGCGTTCTGGCGATCATCCTGTTCGAGATTCTGCTGAACGGGACCGCCATGTTTAACCATTCCAACCTGCGACTGCCGCTACCGCTCGACCGAGTGGTGCGCCGTGTTCTGGTAACTCCGGATATGCACCGCGTGCACCATTCGGTGCATCGCGATGAGCATGACAGCAACTATGGCTTCTCCCTGTCTATTTGGGATCGCATATTTGGCACTTACCTTGCGCAGCCCGCATCGGGTCATGACGACATGACAATTGGCCTACATTGGCAAGACGACCGCCCGGCAAAGCTCAGCTGGCTTCTCGCCCTTCCGTTTCGAAAAAAATGATAACGGCGCGGTTGAAATCCGAGGGTCTGACGGTGGTCGGTGGATTTCGGCCAGAAGACGATACCTGGCTTGAAGGTTGCCAGACAGCGCTGCTCATTGGGCCTGACGAGCCTCACTTTTGGCCCCACTTCAAACAACAACCTGAATACTTAGACGGCGCACCAGATCCAATGGATCGCTTCTCCAAACGTGCCCTACATCAGATCGCGCAAGAACATGAGGCAAAGGTCTATTTCCCATCGGATGGACCGCCCTACCCTCCGTTCATTCAATGGGCCTTTCAGGCGGGCTGCCATTCCTCACCAGTCAATCTCTTGGTGCATGGGACGTCGGGCTTGTTTGCGAGCTTCCGAGGAATATTGGCATTGAAAGAGCGCGTTGCGTTCGAACCACCCCAACCCAATCCATGCCGCTCCTGCGCGACACAGCCCTGCCAAACAGCGTGCCCGATCAATGCGCTGACACCTAAAGGTTACGACGTCGAGGCCTGCCGCACTTATTTGGGCACGGAAGCGGGCAAACCGTGTTTGTCTGGATGCAAAGTCAGATTAGCCTGCCCAGTCTCACAAAACTTCGGTAGGCTGGTGGAACAGTCCGAGTTCCACATGCGAGAATTTTTGAACAATTGACCAAACGACTGATCCTCATGCGCCACGCGAAATCAAGCTGGCACCACTCTGGTCCTGATCATGGCCGACCCTTGAACGAACGCGGTTATGAATCCGCACCTAAAGTGGGGGCTTGGCTTCGCGCTAGGGGCTTTGAACCGGATGCGATCCTCAGTTCCGACGCCAAACGCACGCGCGAGACCTGCGCGGGGCTCGGTTTTGACGTACCAACTCGGTTCGAGCGTAGCCTGTATCTGGCTGATCCTGAGACCATGTTTGCCGAGCTTAAGGCTGAAACCGCGGACACCGTTTTGATGCTCGGGCATAACCCGGGGATTGCTGTTTTTGCCGATGAGCTCGTGAAGACACGTCCGGACCATGCACGGTTCTTTGATTATCCGACCTGCGCCACAACCGTAATGGATTTTGGCATCAACGATTGGTCACAGCTGGCATATGGCAGCGGAGTGGTTCAAGGCTTCGCCATCCCGCGCGAGCTTCCTTAAAAGAAAAAGCCCCGCTAGGCAGCGGGACTTTTCTTTGATCATTTTGGTCGTGCTTAGTGACCCAAGATCTGGCTGAGGAACAGTTTTGTCCGCTCGCTTTGTGGGTTGTTGAAGAACTCTTCCGGTTCGTTCTGTTCCACGATCTGGCCTTGGTCCATAAAGATCACGCGGTTCGCGACCTGACGGGCAAAGCCCATCTCGTGGGTCACGCAGAGCATGGTCATGCCCTCTTCCGCCAGTTCGATCATGGTATCCAGAACCTCTTTGATCATCTCTGGGTCAAGCGCAGATGTTGGTTCGTCAAACAGCATGATCCGTGGCTTCATGCAGAGCGAGCGCGCGATTGCCACACGCTGCTGCTGACCACCAGAGAGCTGGCCTGGATACTTATTCGCCTGATCCGGAATCTTCACCTTTTCAAGGAAATGCATCGCTGTTTCTTCTGCTTCTTTCTTAGGTGTCTTGCGCACCCAGATCGGAGCCAGCGTACAGTTTTCCAGAATGGTCAGGTGTGGGAACAGGTTGAAGTGCTGGAAACACATGCCAACTTCAGAGCGGATCTTGTCGATGTTTTTCAGATCCGAGGTCAGCTCGGTCCCATCCACGATAATGTCACCCTGCTGGTGCTCTTCCAGACGGTTGATGCAGCGGATCATGGTGGATTTACCGGACCCAGAAGGGCCTGCAATCACGATCCGTTCGCCGCGGTTCACCGTCAGGTTGATGTCGCGCAGCACGTGGAACGTACCGTACCACTTGTTCATATTGTTGATTTGGATCGCGACCTCATCAGAGACCTGCATTTTGGAACGATCGATTTCAGTGGCTGTATCAGTCATTGATAGCCTCCTTTAGCGGTGCCCGGTTTGAAGCTGACGCTCCAACCACAGGGAATAGCGGGACATTGAGAAACAGAAGAGCCAGAAGACAATCGCGATGAAGCCATAAAGCTCCCATACGATGCCGTTCCAGTCACTGTCTGAACGAATGGAGTCTGAGATCCCCAGCGGGTCATTCAGGGCCACAATGGACACCAGCGTGGTGTCTTTGAAGACCGAGATGAAGTTGGACACGATACCCGGGATAGAGATCTTCAACGCTTGTGGCAGAATGATCAGACGCTGCGCTTGCCAATAGGTCAGACCCAAGGCGTCCGCCGCCTCGTATTGACCTTTCGGCAACGCTGCCAGACCACCACGGATAACTTCCGCGATATAGGCAGCGGTAAAGAGCGTCACGAGAACCATAACCGCCAGAACCGGATCCAGATCCACAGAACTTGGCAGGAAGTACTTCATCAGAACCGTCGCCACGAAGATCAGCGTGATCAATGGAACACCCCGGATGATCTCAATAAACCCAGTCGAGAGCTTGTTCACAATGAACAGATCAGACTGACGCCCCAGCGCAAGAAGCACCGCAATCGGCAATGAGGCGACAATCGCCACGATACCGATGGTGATCGACAGCACGAAGCCAGAGATCTCGCGAGACGGAACCGATTGCAGTTCAATCGGGACCGCGCTGCCCAAAGCCCCAGCGACCGGTGCCATTGCGAAGTAGATCAGCAAAGCCGTACCCACGATGGCCACAGGCATGGCAAAAGCCATGATCATGAAGCGAGACGCAAAACGATAGATGAAGACACCCGCGATAATGCAAAGCGCGATGGTCAATGGACCCCAAATAGAACCGCCCCAGATCAACCAAGGATACAGGAACAAGGATGCAGCAGTCGCCACATAAAGAACCCGTGGAACATTTGGATAAAGGATCGGCAGAAGCGCAAGGATGATCAGCGCCAAGCCAACCAACGGACGCCAGTACAGTCCTTCGTTCAAGTTACCGAAAGAATACCCAAAGATGATTTGGTCCCAACGGTCCCGAACCACGGCCCAGCACGCGTATTCAGTGCTGTCGCCATAACGCTCGGCAAAGATCTCTCGGCAATGGCTAAGAGAGTCAGCGTTCCAGATCCCAAGGAAAATCCATGGCATCATGCTGGCCAAAAGGCTCAGCAAAAAGAACAGGGTGACAACCGTCAGAATTGAATTCCCAACGGAGGAGAAAAGGTTCGCACGCAGCCAGCCAACAAGCCCCACGCTCGACGCAGGCGGAGCTTTTTGCTCCAGCATTTCGGTGCGGACGTAAGATAGATCAGACATATTACCGCTCCGTCAGCTTTACTTTGTTGTTGTACCAGTTCATCGCAGTCGAGATCGTCAGAGAGATCGCGAGGTAGATGGCCATCAGCATCAGGATCGACTCCATCTCACGACCGGTCTGGTTCAAGGTGATGCCGCCCAAAGTGGACACCAAATCCATGTAACCAATCGCAATCGCAAGCGAGGAGTTTTTCGTGAGGTTCAAGTACTGAGAAATAAGCTGCGGAATGATCACCCGCATCGCTTGCGGTAGGATCACCAGGCTCATGGTCCGACCTGGACGCAGACCCAAAGCAAACGCCGCTTCAGATTGCCCTTTGCTCACCGCCTGAATACCGGAGCGCACCGCTTCGATAATATAGGTGGTGGTGTAAAGGGTCAGACCCAACCAAAGACCGATCAGAGGGGCGCTCATGTTGATGCCGCCTTTGAAGTTAAAGCCTTTGAGTTCTGGTTTGCCCACGTGGAAGCCAAGCGCGATCAGCACTGCCAGAATTGGCACGATGATCATAAGTGCGTTTACGATGGCAGTTGCAGGACGGTCACCGGTTTGCACCTGAATGGCGTTGGCACGTTTGTTGTTCCAACGGCCTGCGTAGATACCTGCAACCAACACACCCAGAAGCACCAACAGCTCGATGCTGATCTTGAAGATACCGATATCGATATCCCCCAGTGGACGACTGAAAAGCGGCTCTGGGAAGTAGATCCCGCGGTTTGTGACCGCGACAGAGTCGTTCAGCAACATGGACGCGTTTGCGTTGTCGCCCCGGAACTCACGCGGCTGCGGCGCAATCGCTGTTAGGGTGAACATACAAACGTAAATCCACAGCAACACCGGCACGTTGCGGAAGATTTCCACATAGGCGGCCACAAGGCGCGACACCAACCAGTTGTTGGACAGACGCAAAACGCCGCCGATCACACCAAGGATGGTGGCAGCGACACAGCCCATAAAGGCCACAAGCAACGTGTTAAGTAGGCCAACCAAAACCGCACGGCCGTGGGTATCGGTGGACTTATATTCGATCAGGCGCTGCGAGATATCGTAGCTCGCGGTTTGGCCTAGGAAATCGAAGCGCAAAGGTTTGCCCAATGCGGCGAGGTTTTGAACTGCGTTATTGGCGAGCCAGAAGATAGCACTCAGAACTAAGAGTAGAACAAAAACCTGGATCGTGATCCCGCGATAGCGGGAGTCATATAGCAGCATACTGAGGCGGAAAGCCTCTTTTGGTGCAACAGTATCTGACATTGATAATCCCCGTAACGTCCTTCTGAGGGACGTTTTATGAACTCGTTTCTTTGCAAACGAGTAGATAAGCAAAGGGGCGCATTAAGCGCCCCTTTGTATTGATAAACTTACCGGAACGGTGGGGAATACTGCAGGCCGCCTTCAGTCCACAGCGCGTTCAGACCGCGTGCCAGACCGATTGGGGTGCTTTCACCGATGGTTTTCTCGAAGATTTCACCGTAGTTGCCTGTCGCAGCAATTGCTTTCACGAAGCAATCAGGTGCGAGTGTCAGCATTTCGCAGAGGTTGCCTTCGGCACCCAGCATACGGTTGATGGATGGGTTATCTGTACCCGCTGCCAGCTCAGCAACGTTTGCAGATGTCACACCCAGCTCTTCCGCTGCAACCAGAGAGTTCTGTGTCCAACGAACCACGTCTTCCCACTCGTTGTCGCCGTGACGTACTGTTGGGCCAAGCGGCTCTTTAGATACGATTTCTGGCAGAATGAGATATGCGGATGGGTCTTTCAAAGACGCACGAACGCCAGCCAACGCGGATGCGTCAGTTGTGTAAACGTCGCAAGCACCTTCTTCAAACAGCGCTTTCGCTTCTGTTGTGCCGCCCACTGGAAGTGGCGTGTATTCCATGCTGTTTGCACGGAAGAAGTCCGCCAGGTTCAGCTCGGTTGTTGTACCGGTTTCGATACAAACGGTCGCGCCTTCCAGTTCTTTCGCGGATGCAACACCCAGTTCTTTTGGAACCATGAAGCCCTGACCGTCGTAGTAGTTGATACCGACGAAGGATGTCTTCAGGTCAACGTCACGAGAGAAAGTCCATGTGGTTGTACGATACAGAACGTCAACCTGGCCCGCAGACAGCGCTGTGAAGCGGTTCTTGGAGGACAGTTCTACGTATTCAACGGCATCAGCGTCGTCAAAGATCGCTGCGCCCAGTGCGCGGCAGAACTCAACGTCGAAACCTTGGTGGCGACCTGTAGAGTCACGAGAGGAGAACCCCAGCGTACCTTCAGTCACACCACAGTTGATCTTGCCGCGCGCTTTTACGTCATCCAGCGTGCCAGCTGCAGCAGCCATAGCAGACACAGATGCGATTGCAGCTGCGCCAAAAATTACGGATTTTTTCATTTTTACCTCTTCCTGAGTTGCCGCTTTTTTGCGGCAAGGCACCGATCTCACAAGCAATCGGTCATTTTTTGTAGCCGATAGGAAACTTTACCGATCGGTGAGGTAAGTTTGGTTTGAATCATCTAGAAAGGTCAAGGGCTTGATCACCGAATTTGATCAATAATTTAATTTGCCAAAATTTTAGCTCTCAAATTGATCTAAGCAGCTTTAAACACGGCATAATTCAAAGTTTTTTTGTGCTTGTAAGAACGCCGCTTTCTTTATTTCTGCAAGCTCATGGGCTTCGTCATCGCGCCCCCATTGTTCTTCTTGCCAGCGTTCGTCCAAACGAGACAGGGACCAAAGCTCTTCATTTGGTCTCAATTTTTCCACTGCTGCAAACCCGAGAATCAGCGAACCAGAAAGCGACACAAGGTCATGAAAAGCCGCCAACTCAAAATTAGAAAAGCGATGAGTGCGCTGGCGCAAACGCTCTAACGTGTTCGCATCCTGAGTCTGGAACATGACCCCTTGCACCGGGATCAGCCGCGCATCAAGCGTATCGGCAGCCCAATCTAGAATTGGATCCCACAACTCTGCCTGACGCTGCGCCAGTTCCTGAGGGTTGTCGGCTCGGTAGCATAGCAAGTCTGTACCGCCATATTCCGCCAACATGTCAGCAACCTCTGCATGCTGCAAAGCCACCTTATCAAGGGCCGCATTGACCCAACGCGTGACAGGCATAGACAAAGGATCAATTTCGTCGACTTGCGCATCCCACTCTGCTGCAATGGCGTCTGCAATTGCTTTTGTCGGCGCCACAACCGGTGTCTTTGCAGGCGTTTTCAACCCACGGCCATCTAGCAGAACGGCAAAACCAGCCTCAGTTTCCGAAACCGTGGCGTCTTTCCAGAATTTCTTCTTCGTGTTCCAGCCCGCCATGGGACTACCTCCAAAGTTCTTCGAGTGCGTTTTCTAAGTCAGTAAAGCGATCGATCACTATATCCGCTGCCGCCAGCTCATTTCGATCATGATAGCCCCAGCTGACGCCGATTGCCTTAAAGCCGGCGGCCTTCGCCATGTCCATGTCAAAGCTGGTGTCGCCAATCATCACCGCTTGATCAGCGGACACGCCTGTATCCGCAAGGCATGCTGACAGCATTGAGGGATGTGGTTTCGACGGATGGTGATCTGCCACTTGCTGCGTGAAAAAGTACCGTTCCATGTCGTAGGCTTGAAGCACTTTGTCCAATCCACGACGGGACTTCCCGGTCGCGATCCCCAGCAGGGTTTCAGGCTGCGCATGCAGCCCTGAAACGGCAGCCAAAGCGCCATCAAAAAGCGGCATATCATCTTGCGGTGTGCCGCGTTTGCGCAGCTCCATGAAGGCATTTTTGTACCCATCCACCAGCTCGGCATGGACTGCTGGCGATTGAGCTGAAGCCAATCGCGGCATGATGATTTCAAGGGAAAGACCGACCAACGGTAGCACGTCTTCACGAGCTGGGGCAGCAAGACCCTGCGTTTCAAAGCCTAGAGTCATCGCGGCCATGATCAGTCCCTGACTGTCGATAAGCGTGCCGTCTACATCAAAGACAACGAGCTTCAAATCGCTCATTGCAGCTCCTCAAACGGATCTTCCGCGGCCATATCCGGGGTCCAGTCAAAGGTCTCAAATGTATGCGCAATATGCTCCGGCAATGGCGCATGCACGGTCAGAATTTGTTTACTCACCGGGTGCTCAAAGCTGATGGTGCGCGCATGCAGGTGCAGCTTCTTGGAGATAATCCCCCCAAGCTGCGCCCCCCAGCCATCACCCAAGTTCTCTTGCCCAGAGCCACCGTATTTGCCATCGCCAATGATCGGGTGACCGATCTCAGCCATATGCGCCCGCAGCTGGTGGGTGCGGCCCGTAATCGGCTCCATCGCCACCCAAGAAGCGCGGCTCGCGACCCGGTAGAGCGTTGCGTATTGGGTGATCGCCCGTTTCGCACCGGGTGTAGACGACACGTCGCGCGGATGCACCGCCAGCATCTTTTCGCCTTCACCGCGCTTCCCGTGACCCGCAGCTTTCACCAAACCGTACTTGATCTCACCAAGATATGGCGTGGGAACGCCGGCCACGACTGCCCAATAGATCTTACGCGTCGCATGGTGGCGGAAAGCAGTGGTCAACTCTGATGCCATCTTGCGGCTGCGGGCCAATACCAAAACACCCGAGGTATCTTTGTCCAACCGATGCACTAGGCGTGGTTTTTCTTCATAGCCAAACTTCAGCGCTTCGCTTAGCCCATCCACGTGGCGGGTCTGTTTACTGCCCCCTTTGGTCGGCAGCCCCCCCGGTTTGTTCAAAATGATAATGTGATCATCCCGGTAGATCACACAGGACCGGATCATCTTTTCATCTGCGGCAGAGATGTGCACTGCGCCGCGCGGCTTTGGCTCAGGCGCTTTATCTGGCAAAGGTGGCACGCGCACGTTTTGGCCTTCGGAAAGTCGCGTCGCCGGTTTCACACGCCCACCATCAACGCGCAACTCGCCTTTGCGGCACATCTTCTCAATGCGGATTTGATTAAGCTGCGGAAACGTCATCTTCAGCCAACGGTCCAAGCGCATGTCTGCGTCATCAGCGGACACAGTCAAATTTTGTACACCACTCATGCGAACATCCCCCGTGCAACCCAAAGGCCCAGCGCCAAAGCTGCAATTGAGCCGATAACCGAAATCAAAATATATGCCACCGCTGCTCCAGTCTGGCCACGCTCAAACAGCGTAACAGTCTCAAGCGAGAATGCCGAAAACGTCGTAAATCCACCCAAGAACCCGGTCATCACCAAGGGACTCAAATGGGTCAAACCGCGTTTGGCGGCCATCACAACAAAAACACCCATCAAAAAAGACCCGATAACATTCACGGTGATCACGCCCATTGGGAAACCCGCCCCCACCAGACGCACAACGCCCAGCCCGGTCAGATACCGCAAAACCGCGCCCAAAGCGCCGCCAAAGGCCACATATATCAGGTTTAAAAACATCGGCTGCCTCTCACCCGCCCCTGCCCCTTTGTCAAGCGCAACAGCCTCCCATTCACCTTTGTTAAAATACTCTGGGGTGAAAGCGCGACAGCGCTGAGGGGCAAAGCCCCTAACTACCCGACCTTTTCGCGCGCAGTTTCGCAAAATACTCAACGCGCTTTTTGAGGTCCCGCTCAAACCCGCGTTCAACAGGTGTGTAGTAATCTGGACGCTTCATGCTATCGGGAAAATAATTCTGCCCAGAAAACCCATCTTCTGCGTCATGATCATAGGCATAGCCCGCGCCATAGCCCTGATCCTCCATCAACCGCGTTGGCGCATTTAGGATGTGTTTCGGAGGCATCTCGGACCCGGTTTTCTTCGCCCCCCGCCGCGCTGCCTTGTAGGCTGCGTAAACCGCATTGGATTTCGGAGCCAATGCCACATAGACCACTGCCTGAGCTAGCGCGAGTTCGCCTTCTGGCGAGCCAAGCCGTTCATAGGTTTCCCAGCTTTGCAAACAACCCGCCTGTGCCTGTGGGTCGGCTAGTCCGATGTCTTCCACCGCCATACGTGTCAAACGTCGGGCCAGAAAGCGGGGGTCTTCGCCTCCCTCTAACATACGCGCAAACCAATAAAGCGCCGCATCCGGATCAGACCCGCGCACAGACTTATGCAAGGCAGAAATCAGATTGTAATGCTCTTCGCCGGATTTGTCGTATTTCGCCGCCCGCTTCATCAAGCGCCCTGACAGTTGATCCGCAGTCAGTGGCGCGTCGACTTTCCAAGCAGCCACTTGTTCGATGAGGTTGAGCAGCGCTCGGCCATCCCCATCAGCCATCTCAAGCAGCGCCGTACGTGCACCATCATCAAGCGGCAGTGAGACACCCAGTTCACCTTCTGCCCGTTTTGCCAAACGTTCCAGATCTTCGGGACCAAGACGCTCTAGCACCAAAACCTGCGCGCGGCTCAAGACAGCGGCATTCAGCTCAAAGCTCGGGTTTTCCGTTGTCGCCCCAACCAGCAAGATCGTGCCGTCTTCCATATGGGGCAGAAAACCATCCTGCTGGGCTTTGTTGAACCGATGGATCTCGTCCACGAAAAGCAATGTGCCCTGCCCATTCTGACGCCGAATTTTTGCTGCTTCAAAAACCTTCTTCAGGTCGGGAATCCCAGTGAAAATCGCGCTGATTTGCACAAAATGCAGATCGGTTTCTTGCGCCAAAAGCCGCGCAATGGTGGTTTTACCCACACCGGGCGGCCCCCAGAAAATGAGCGAGCTCAGAGAACCGGATGACAACATCACGCCCAACGGAGCCTCGGGTCCCAAAACTTGGGATTGGCCAATCACATCGCCAAGAGACTGAGGCCGCAACCGATCCGCAAGCGGGCGCGGCGCGTTTTGTGCAAGGGGTAGCGGCGCAGAATCCGCGAACAAATCAGACATGTTTACAGTCTAAAGCGCAAATTCACCCGACGCGATCCCCGTTGCACCAAAATGCTGACACGACGTGGCACCTCGCGAAGCGCAGCTTCGACGTCAGATGTTCTCTCGATGACGTCTTCGTTGATCTGAAGAATAATGTCGCCAGCGCGCAACCCGACCCGCGCACCTAGATCTCCTGGGCTTTCGACCACAACACCTTCTGCGTTGAGCGCCAATCCGATTTCAGCGATCAAAGCCGGGTTCACGCGCGACACGGTCATGCGCGGCAAAACCGTTTGTTCCGAGGTCTCAATAGTCTCACGATCAGGACTGTTTGGCGGCGCTATTAGAGCAACGTCAATCGCGCCCGGCTTACCGCTGAGGATGCCCGCCATTTCAGCTGTGCCGCCAAGTCCCGCGACAGACATGCGGAAAATCATCTCCGCTCCGTTGGTAACCGGCTGCCCGTCTACCGCCAGGATGACGTCGCCGGGGTTGATCCCGGCCGCCAAAAATGGGCTTGCTGGATGAAGGTCGGAAATCAAAATGCCGCCCGGCCGATCCAGTCCAAGGCTCTCGGCAATATCAGCATCTACTGGCTGTCCCGATGCACCAGCCCATGGCTTTTCAAATCGGTCATTTCCCGCTTTCGCCTGTTCCACAAAGGCGGCGACGAGGTTGGCGGGGATAGCAAAACCAATACCATTACTGCCGCCAGAACGGGTCAAGATACGCGTATTGATCCCGATCAGGTCTCCATTCACGTCGATCAACGCACCGCCGGAGTTGCCCGGATTGATTGGTGCGTCGGTCTGAATGAAATAGCCCTGCCCGGTCCCTGCGGCCGCGCCGGTGCGCGCGAGGCCCGAAACGATGCCGCTCGAAACGGTCTGCCCGACACCGAAGGGATTGCCGATGGCCAGCACAAGCTCCCCCACCTCGACGCTATCACTGTCACGCAATGGCAGATGCGGCATGTCTTCTGGGTCATCCAACTGCAAGATTGCCAAGTCATTGGCCTCATCAGACAAAAGAACCTGAGCCGTAAACTCGCGCCGATCATTCAGCACAACACGAATGTCCGTCGCCATACCAACCACGTGGTAGTTGGAGACAACAATACCGTCTGAGGAAAGGATCACCCCGGACCCGAGGGAGTTCTGCACCCGTGGCCTTGCAGTGCCAAAATCCCGAAACAGGTTTTGAAAGAATGGATCGCCGCTAAACGGGCTTTCGCGCACTTCGACGACACGCTTCGCGTAGATGTTCACAACTGCCGGTCCGGTTTGCTTGACCAGCGGTGCGAAACCCAGCTGGATTTCTTGCTGGTTTTGGGGCACGCGGGTTTCAGCAAAACCCAGCGTTGCGACGCTAAGCAATAGACACGTAAATGCGGCTCTAAACATCGAAAGTCCTTTTGTTGGCACCGTGCCAAAAGATATGCTTAGCCCCCGTCGGCAATGCAAGGGGCTGCTCTCCTCCTTCGCCTACAGTCAGATTGCCACAGGGCTCTAGACCCGTTTTGAAACAGCACTATCTTAGGGTCACAAGTAAGTGATGAGATAGAGATGGCTTCTGCCCCAAAAACCCGTGCTTTGTATAATGGGGACTGTCCGGTCTGCAGCGCGGAAATGTGCCACTACGAGGCATACTCGGAGTCCGAAGCGTTAAATCTGGGTTTTGAAGATTTAAATAAGATCGACCTGTCAGAATGGGGCGTCACCGAAGACCAAGCGACGCGTTTGCTTCACGTCATCCATGAAGGGACGCTTTACGTGGGCTGGGATGCCTTTTTGGCCCTTTGGTCTCAGATGCCACGTTATAAATTGGCTGCGCGTATCGGTGGATGGCCGGTCATTTATCAAATTGCAAAATGGGGATATACCCACGTGGTTGCGCGCGTGATTTATAACCGTCATCAGCGCCGAAAGGCACAAGGGTTGATTGGCGCGGAGTAAGCAAAGGGGCTTTGCCCCTCAGCGCGATTGCGCTTTCACCCCAGAGTATTTTTACAAAGGTGAAGACGGGTTTAGTCTTTAGTGGCTGCACGGCCATAACCGGGGCGGCCAGTGCCACTTTGGGCGACGTCGAAGTTCCAGACGATGGCCATATTGGTAATCAACGCGCCGATAAAGGAATAGAGAAGCTGCGACGGGTTTAGGACCAGCGCAGATGCGGCGAAGACCAAAGCATCTACTGAAAGCTGAAACCAACCGGCCTTAAAACCTGTTCGCTGCTCAAGCATAATACCGAGAATTGTCATCCCACCGGCTGAGGCATTATGCCTGAAGATCGCGATCAGGCCGGCGCCACTGCAAGCGCCGCCTGCGATCGCGGCCACCAAAGGGTCGAGTTTTTCGAAGAGAACCAGTTCGGCCAAAACCTGAGATAAAACTGAAATACCAACCACAACAATAATGGTTCGGGTGGCAAAGACCGCACCGCGTTTGACCCAAGCCAGCACCAGAAACGGAATGCCAATTAGGAAAAACAATGGACCGAAGCCAATTGAAAGGACGTAGGACAACAGCAACGCGATCCCTGCTGTTTGGCCCGTCACAAGACCTGCGGCTTTCAAAAAAACCACGCCAAGGCTTGTCATAACAACCCCAAAGGCCAAGCCCTGGAGGTCAAAAACAGACATGGGTTTTACCAAAGCATCTCTCCAAGTTTCCGTCGGGAATACCAAGCCTTTACACCGCTAGATTCAAAAGAAAAACCCCTACGGAACGACCTGCTGGCCTACATTGTATTCAGTTTTGGATCGCTTTTGCCTGTGCACCAGGAGATTTTTCGCGCCTGAGAAAGTGGGCATAATCCTTGACAGGTCCACGGATTGCCGCCAACTTTGCCTTAAATGAACAATCGTTCATTTTATGGGGGAATTCATGCTCGAACGTAAGTCCACCGTATCGGAAATGGCCAGCGCATTCAGATGGCAAATCCCAGACCTCTATAACCTAGGGGTCGATATCAGTGATCGGCCTGCAGAGCGTTGGCCTGACCGGGTCGCCATCGTGGATGTGGCAGAAACTGGCGACACCCGGAAAATTACATTTAGTGACCTTAAGTGCGATTCAAATCGATTGGCGCAGGGCTTGCAGGCGGTGAGTAAAGTTGGGGACCGCATTGCAGTCTTTCTCCCACAATCGATCGAAACCGCCCTTTGTCACATCGCAATCTGCAAATCTGGCTGTATCTCACTGCCGCTCTTTTGCCTCTTTGGCCCAGACGCCCTGCTGCATCGATTGAAGGACGCAGGTGCCCGGGTGATTGTAACGGACCGGCAAGGCCTGAAGAAGATCAATCAAATCCGCGCCGAATTACCTGCACTTGAGCGGGTCTATTGTGTCGATGGAGAGGCCCCGGATGCCCTAGATTTTGCTGATCTCTTGGTGGGTAGCGGCGCAGATTTCAAACCGGCCCAAACCAAAGCTGATGACCCTGCCCTTTTGATCTACACCTCAGGAACCACTGGAAACCCGAAAGGGGCACTTCACGCCCACCGGGTGCTTTTGGGCCATCTTCCTGGGGTGGAAATGAGCCACAACTTCTTCCCGCAACCAAAAGACGTAATCTGGACACCGGCGGATTGGGCTTGGATTGGGGGTCTTTTGGATGTGCTGATGCCTGCGCTACACCATGGGGTGACCGTCATCGCGTGCCGCTTCAAGAAATTCACCGCCAAAGCAGCTTTCGATTTGATGGAAAACCATCATGTGACAAGTACTTTTCTACCGCCCACGGCATTGAAAATGATGCGCGCTGACGAGAGCATTCAAAAAAGAACGCTTTCACTACGTTCGGTAGCGAGCGGCGGCGAGCCTTTAGGCGCGCCACTTTTGGAATGGGGACGCAAAGCGTTGGGCGCCGACATTAATGAGTTTTACGGGCAAACCGAATGCAACATGATCGTTTCCTCTTGTTCTGAACTGGCGCCCTCGGAACCGGGCATCATGGGATTCCCTGTGCCGGGTCACGTTGTAGATGTCCTTGATGAGCAAACCGGTGTTTCACTTCCCATCGGTGCACCAGGCGATATTGCCGTCCGCGCTCCGGACCCTGTGATGTTTCTTCGATACTGGAATAACCCGGAAGCAACGCAACAGAAGTATCGCACCGTTGACGGCGTGCAATGGCTACTGACGGGTGACAAAGGCACCAAAACTGAAAGCGGTCGCATTGCCTTTTTGGGGCGCGATGACGATGTCATCAACTCGTCGGGCTACCGTATCGGGCCAGCTGAGATTGAAGATTGCTTGATCACGCACCCAAGTGTGGTTTTGGCAGGTGTCGTCGCCAAACCTGATCCGATCCGCGGTAGCATTGTCGCGGCCTATGTCCAGCTAGCGGCAGGTGTGACAAGGGGCGAGAGCTTAGCGGAAGAAATCAAACTACACGTTAAATCAAGGCTAGCAGCCTATGAAGCGCCAAGGATAATCCGGTTTGTTGACGCAATGCCCACGACCACGACAGGGAAAATCATCCGCGCGGAGTTACGCAAATTAGCGGAAGCGGAAGCGCATGCAGAACGATAATGGACCCGTACTCGTCGAGGTAAGCCAAGGCATAGGGACCCTCACTCTCAACCGTCCCAAACAACGCAATGCCGTAAACCCGGCGCTTTGCGACGCCATGCGTAGCGCACTGGGTCAGCTAGAAAACGACCCAAATGTGCGCGTAATTATTCTTAAGGGAGCGGGGCCGGTGTTCTGCGCTGGAATGGATTTAGCAGCGTTTCAGAATGGAGAAGGTGAGCGCATTCTGTTTGGCCCCGGTGGGTTTGCGGGGTTTGTTAGGCGTGCTCGCCGCAAACCAGTCATTGCTTCGGTTCAGGGGGCCGCATTGGCGGGCGGGTTTGAGCTGATGTTGGCTTGTGATTTGGTCGTGGCCGAAACGGGTGCTGTCTTTGGTCTGCCAGAACCCAAGCTCGGCTTGATTGCCGGTGGTGGTGGCGCGCTACGCCTTGCCGCGCGGCTTCCACGAGTGTTGGCCAATGAAATATTGCTAACCGGCGGACAATTTAGCGCCGATCAGATGCTGGCTTGGGGCCTGATCAACAAGGTTGCGCACAAAGACGCGTTAACTGAGACAACAGAACATCTCGCTCGACAAATTGCGGCCAATTCTGCCCAGTCCACCGAAGACACATTGCGCATCGCAAACGCAGCAGCACTTGATCACGAGAAACTTCCTTGGGAATTAAACGATACTTTGCTGAAAGACCGGTTCAAATCCACGGATGCGAAAGAAGGAACCAGCGCCTTCTTGGAAAAGCGAGCGCCAAACTGGACCACATAAAGAAAAACCCCCGCTCTTTCGAGCGAGGGTCATCAAACACCTGAGTGTTTAAGAATTATTCTGCAGCCGCTTCTTCTTCGACCAGACGCGCTTTGTCAGCTGCGCCTTTTGCGTCTTTGTCGCGCTCTACGAATTCGATGATCGCCATTGGCGCCATGTCACCGTAGCGGAAGCCCGCTTTCAGAACGCGGATGTAACCACCCTGACGCTCTGCGAAACGTGGGCCAAGCACTTCAAACAGTTTTGCAACGTGCTTGTCTTGCTTCAGTTGAGCTGCGGCCTGACGGCGCGCGTGCAGGTCGCCGCGCTTGCCCAGAGTGATCAGTTTTTCAACGATCGGGCGCAGTTCTTTTGCTTTTGGCAGGGTTGTTTTGATCTGCTCGTGCTCGATCAGGGAACCAGCCATGTTTGCGAACATCGCTTTGCGGTGCTCGTGTGTCCGGTTGAGGCGACGGTAGCCTTTTGCGTGACGCATAATTTCAATCCTTCTTTGTGCCTTTGGTCAGGCGATGCTTTGTCTGGCTTCCGATGCGTGTCGGTCGCTCTCCTTGGGGCAGGATTGCCCTTGTTTTCCTCGCTACCTGCGAGCATTTGGCGGGCCACTTACATGCCCCGCCAGAATTGTTCAAGACGCTCTTAGAATGCGTCTTCGAATTTCTTCGCCAGATCTTCGATGTTGTCCGGTGGCCAGTCCTCGACATCCATGCCTAGGTGCAGACCCATGCCAGACAGCACTTCTTTGATTTCGTTCAAAGATTTGCGGCCGAAGTTCGGTGTGCGCAGCATTTCTGCTTCGGTTTTCTGGATCAGATCGCCGATGTAAACGATGTTGTCGTTCTTCAAGCAGTTTGCAGAACGCACAGACAGTTCCAGCTCGTCCACTTTCTTCAGCAGAAGTGGGTTGAACTCGAGACCATCGTCTTCGTCCTGACGGCCAGCCGCTTCTGGTTCGTCGAAGTTTACGAAGATAGACAGCTGGTCCTGCAGAATACGTGCTGCGAATGCAACCGCGTCTTCTGGCGTGATGGAGCCATCTGTTTCGATCTTCATGGTCAGTTTGTCATAGTCCAGAACCTGACCTTCACGGGTCGGCTGAACGTCATAAGACACTTTCTTGACCGGAGAGTAGATCGCATCGATTGGCATCAGGCCGATTGGTGCGTCTTCTGGCTTGTTCTTGTCTGCGGACACATAGCCTTTGCCAGTGTTTACAGTCAGTTCAACAAACAGATCCGCGCCGTCGTCCAGGTGGCAGATGACATGGTCTTTGTTCAGAACTTCGATGCCCGCGGAGTCAGAGATATCACCCGCAGTCACTGCACCTGGACCTTTTGCATTGATGGAAAGACGCTTAGGGCCTTCCACTTCCATGCGCAGAGCAACCTGCTTCAGGTTCAGGATGATGTCGGTAACGTCTTCACGAACGCCCGCGACAGAAGAGAACTCGTGCAGAACGTTGTCGATCTGTACGGATGTGATCGCTGCACCTTGCAGAGAGCTCATCAGAACGCGGCGCAGCGCGTTACCCATAGTCAGACCAAAGCCGCGTTCCAGCGGTTCAGCAATAACAGTTGCTTGGCGTGCAGGGTCGTTGCCCGGCTTGATTTCAAGCTGGGTTGGCTTGATCAATTCTGCCCAATTTTTGTGGATCATGCGTCCCTCCATTCCTGTCAAACCCCCATGATCAATCAGGGTCCAACTCCCGAGGTTTCAAAATGACGAACTGGGGCCGTGAAAAAACACGCGGCCCCAGACCTAAAATATCGAATTATACGCGGCGGCGCTTTGGTGGGCGGCAGCCGTTGTGTGCGATTGGGGTCACGTCACGGATGGATGTGATGTTGAAACCAATTGCAGCCAATGCGCGCAGGGCGGATTCACGACCGGAACCTGGACCTTGAACTTCAACTTCCAGAGTTTTTACGCCGTGATCCTGTGCTTTCTTGCCAGCATCTTCCGCAGCCATCTGAGCAGCGTATGGGGTAGACTTACGAGAGCCTTTGAAACCCATGGTGCCAGCAGAGGACCAAGAAATCGCGTTACCCTGAACGTCAGAGATCAGGATTTTGGTGTTGTTGAACGAAGAGTTCACGTGAGCAACACCAGCGGCGATGTTCTTACGTTCCTTGCGCTTAGGCGCTCTCTTATCGCGTGCCATCTAATCAGCCCCCCTTATTTCTTCTTACCAGCAATGGCCTTTGCAGGACCTTTGCGAGTACGAGCGTTAGTGTGGGTACGCTGACCGCGAACCGGAAGGTTACGACGGTGACGCAGACCGCGGTAGCAGCCCAGGTCCATCAGACGTTTGATGTTCATTTGAACTTCACGGCGCAGGTCACCTTCAACGGTGTAGGTTGCGTCGATGTGCTCACGAACAGCCAGAACTTCTGCGTCAGACAGTTCGTTCACGCGACGAGTCGCGTCAATACCAACAGCTTCACAGATTGCTTTTGCGGAGGTGTGACCAATACCAGTGATGTAAGTCAGGGCGATCGGGACCCGTTTATGGGTCGGGATGTTAACGCCGGCGATACGTGCCAAGTGTCTTAGTCCTTCATTGTTGCGGTTCCGTAGCTCCAGAACCTTTTTTCACAACATAAGCCCGAGACATTTCTGCCATCGGGCCGTAGCTGATTCAGGTGATCTGTTTTCCGGGAGCGACCCGAAAAACGAGAATTTGATTCTCTAATAGAGATAGCGCTGAATAAGGGGGATTTAGGGGTGGGTCAAGGGCAGAAACCAATGGAGTTTGGACCACAGGTCAAAAACCTTATGGCCAAACATTTTCAGAAGGTTCAACGCTCCGCCATAATCGCTTTCAGCTTAGTTTCCAGCTCCGCATTCCACTCGTCAATACTGTCGCGAATGACACCCATGTAAGCCTGATTTTCAAGCGCAGGTACAGCAGGATCGTAATGGTCTGCTGCAATCAGCATGGACTTGCGGTCCAGCTCGTTAAAGGTATCCACCATGCGTTGGGCTTGGTCTTCGGAATAACCGAGGCTTTGGATCGCCGATCGACCCATACGCAAAGAGCTATCATATGTGTCACGAATAATATCGCGGCATCCTGCATGCCAGAGGTCATAAACGTGGTTACGATCCACGGCGCGAGCCACCACGTGTAGATTTGGATAGTGCTGCTTTACGTAGTGCACCAGTCCTGTGATCTGTTCTTTGTCATCAATCGCGACCACCAGGAGCTTCGCATCGTGAATGCCAGCCGCATGCAACAAATCCGGTCGGGTTGCGTCGCCGTAATAGGCTTGCACGTTAAACGCCTTGAGCATTTCCAACTGTTTTGAGCTGAAGTCGATCACCGTCGGTGTCATCCCTGCTCCGCGCAGGATACGGCTCACGATCCCACCGACACGGCCATGGCCCGCGATAATGATATCGCTTTGTTCCGCAATGTCATCCATCTCGCGCTCTTCGGCGTCAGAAAAGCGCGGAGCGATGACCTGATCGTATATGATAAACAGCGCGGGTGTCAGGAGCATGGACAGAGCCACGATAAGCAAGAGACGGTCAGCCAGCTCCGCAGGGATCACCGCATTGGAGACCATAAACGACAAGAGTACGAAACCGAATTCACCGGCTTGCGCGAGGCCAAGGGCAAAGAGCCAACGGTCAGATCCCCTAATCTTGAAAATGACCGCTAGCACGAAGAGCACCGCGACTTTTACGACGATCAACAGCAGTGTTAGGCCAACGATCGTCCCAAGGTTATCAAACAGCAGGCCAAAGTTGATGCCTGCGCCGACCGTCATGAAGAACAGCCCAAGCAATAGACCTTTGAATGGATCAATGTCGCTTTCGAGCTCATGACGGTATTCACTATTGGCCAGCACGACACCTGCAAGGAAGGTGCCAAGGGCAGGCGATAGGCCCACCAAGGACATCAATAGCGCGATGCCGATCACCATCATCAAAGCAGTCGCAACAAAGAGCTCACGTAGCTGCGCACCTGCAATGAAGCGGAAAATCGGGCTTGTCAGGAAGGCCCCGCCCCCGATCACCGCCGCGATAGAGCCTAGCGTGACCAAAGCCGCACCCCAACCGGGCAAACCATCCACCAAGCTCAATGATGCGCCATGATGGCCGTCATCGCCATGGGAACCGTGCGACATAGCTTCGACCAACTCGGGCAATGCCAACAGAGGCACCAAAGCCAGCATTGGGATCACAGCGATGTCTTGAAACAAAAGCACCGAGAAGCTGGATTGCCCGCCATCGCTTTTCATTAGCCCTTTTTCCCCAAGGGTCTGAAGAACAATCGCAGTGGAAGACAACGCAAATACAAGACCGATGGCCAAAGCCAATGTCCAAGGCTGTCCCAGCACCATGGCGACGCCCATCACCACTAAGGCGGTAATGCCCACCTGACCACCACCGAGCCCCAAGAGCTTCGCCCTCATCGACCATAAGAGCTTCGGTTCAAGTTCAAGCCCCACAAGGAACAGCATCATCACGACGCCGAACTCCGCAAAGTGTTGGATCGAGATCACATCTACATGCAACCACGCAAGGATTGGACTAATCACGATGCCCGCAATTAAGTAACCCAGCACCGATCCCAACCCGAGCCGCGAAGCAATCGGCACAGCCAAAACGCCCGCGACAAGAAATACGAATGCAAGTAAGAGAAAATCTGTCATGAGGAGCGTCCCTGTTGGCCTTCTTGAATCGAAGCATTCACGTCCAAAGCAGTGTTGTAAAGTGTGCTTCGGCGCAGGTCTGGTGTGCCCCGCGAATTTCTGGGAGAATTTTTGGACACAGGTCGCCTGAATCCAAAGAGCCGACCCATGGGCCGGCTCTTTGTGAATTGACTAATCGGATCGGGTCTTAACCCAGTGCTTCAGCGATCTCAGCTTTCACGTCGTCGATTTCGGCCAGACCGTCGACCCAGACCAGATTGCCCTTGGCATGGTAATAGCCAATCAGCGCATTGGTCTTTTTGTAATACTCCATCAGACGAACCTTGAGGCTTTCCTCATTGTCATCCGCACGAGCGGTACCACCAGCTGCAACCGCTTCCGCGGCGCGACCAACGATACGGTCCACCAGAACCTCGTCATTTACTGCAAGAGCGATCACCGCATCGAGCTTTTCGCCGGTTTCTTCAAGCAGGTCTTCTAGAGCATCCGCTTGGGTCAGCGTGCGCGGGAAACCGTCAAAGATGAAACCGCCCTTTTTGTCGCCTTCTAGCTTTTCCCGGATCAGACCGATGACGATCTCATCGGTGACAAGTTCACCAGCATCCATGATTGCGGCAACTTTTTTGCCCATTTCTGTGCCAGAGGTCTTTGCTGCGCGCAGCATGTCTCCGGTGGACAGTTGGATCATGTCACGGCTTTCCACCAAGTGGGCAGCCTGTGTACCTTTACCGGCGCCGGGTGGGCCAAGCAGAATAATGTTCATCGACGTGCGGCTCCCTTCCGCCCGCGCTTCTTGGCGCCTTTGCCACGAAGCTGCGATTTCTCAATCAGGCCTTCATACTGGTGCGCCAGCAGATGGCTTTGAACTTGCTGGATCGTATCCATGGTCACGGAGACCACGATCAGAACCGATGTCCCGCCAAAATAGAAAGGAATTGCCAGTTGGCCACGCAGAATTTCAGGCAAGAGACAAACTGCCGCAAGATAGGCGGAACCCAGAACCAAGATGCGGTTCACGACGTATTCCAAATATTCTGCGGTTTTCTTGCCTGGGCGAATGCCCGGTACAAAGCCGTTTTGGTTCTTCAAGTTGTCTGCAACATCGTCGACTTTGAAAGACACGTTGAAGGTATAGAAGAACGCAAAGAACACGATCATCGCTGTGAAAAACAGTAGATAGAGCGGCTGACCCGGTCCGAAATAGGCCAGGATTGTCGACATCAGCGGGCTGGTCTGGTTGCCAGAGAACGTAGAAATCGTCGTCGGCAGAAGCAGCAGAGAGCTCGCGAAGATTGCAGGGATAACACCCGCTGGGTTCACCTTAACAGGCAAGTGGCTAGAGCCACCGTCATAGACTTTCATGCCCACCTGACGGCGCGGATATTGAATGTGGATCTTACGCAGCGCGCGCTCCATGAAGACCACAAATGCGATGGTCGCGATGACCATGAAGATCACGCCAACAATCACCGCAGGGCTGATCGCGCCGGAACGGCCGGATGCAAAGAACTGTGCCAGCGCCGCTGGAAGTTCTGCGATAATGCCCACGAAGATGATCAAAGAGATACCGTTGCCGATGCCGCGTGCGGTGATCTGCTCACCCAGCCACATCAGGAACATGGTGCCGCCCACCAAAGTCACCATGCAGGACACGATGAAGAACAGACCCGGATCGGTAACAAGATCACCTGACTGCAGAGATACAGCCAAGCCATAGGACTGTAGCGTCGCCAAAAGCACCGTACCGTAACGTGTGTATTGGTTGATCTTCTTGCGGCCCTGCTCGCCTTCTTTCTTCAACTGTTCCAAAGCTGGAACCATCGACGTCAGAAGCTGAACGATAATGGATGCCGAGATATACGGCATAATACCCAGAGCAAAGATCCCCATGCGGCCCAATGCGCCACCGGTGAACATGGTCAGGATGCCACCAATGCCTTGCGCCGCGCCTTCCATGAACTCACGCAGCGCGTTTGCGTCGATACCTGGCACCGGAATAAAGGTGCCCAAACGATAAACGATCAAAAGCGCGATGGTGAACAGGATGCGGTTGCGAAGGTCGGTCGCTTTACCAAGCGCGGCCCAGCTTGTGTTGGCCGCCATTTGCTCTGCTGCAGATACCATTCGGATCTCTCTTCAAATGACAACGCCGCCAAGAGCGTTTCCCAGCTCTGGCGGCGTCTTTTGGAAAACTCAGAGTGTATGTAAGCGGTCCAGCGACCGCTCACAACCTCTTATTCAGCCGCTGCCGCGGATGTGACCTTCAGAGAGCCACCCGCTTTTTCAACAGCCTCAACGGCGGACTTGGACGCGCCAGTGACTTCGATGTTGGCTTTGGCGGTGATTTCGCCTTTTGCCAGAACACGCACGCCATCTTTCACGCGGCGAACCAGACCGGAAGCAACCAGTGCTTCTTCGGTGATTGGTGCGGATGCGTCCAGTTTCTTTTCGTCGATGAATTTCTGGATCAGACCCAGGTTTACAACGGCAAATGCCTTGCGGTTTGGCTTGCTGAAGCCACGCTTAGGCAGACGTTGGTACAAAGGCATTTGGCCGCCTTCGTAACCGTTGATCGCAACACCGGAACGGGATTTCTGACCTTTGATACCACGGCCACCCATTTTACCTTTGCCGGAACCCGGACCACGTGCAACACGGGTACGTTTCTTAGCGGCGCCTGGGTTGTCGCGCAATTCATGCAGTTTCATATCGCTTCTCCTTGCCGGAACTGACCCCTGAAGCGTAAGCGGGCCAAACACGGCTTTTCTTGGTTTGTGATTCTGTGGCGATTGAGGCCACTGGGGGCGTATAAAAGCTCTGGGCAATGCAATCAAGCTGATTGTAATTTGAGGTAACAAGAAATTTTATCCGCCAAGCACCGGAAAGACTACACATATGAAAATTTCATTTCGAAGAAGCGCCGCTTCCCTTTTGATACATGAGCGAAGAAAAATTATAGTCTACATGCTCTTTGTAACTCCCAATTTGAGAATAGTCGCAGTGTGGACAATCGCAGCCCTACTCGTCTGCGCAGGTGTTATTTGGGCAATAAGGTCGGGAGATGGCGCAAACTTTGCAAGAGCGGGCAGTCTATTGGTGATAATTGCTTCGATTGATTATCTCGAGAGACCTGCGAAACTTAAGGCCCGCTTTGAAGACTACGTTGACAAATCCATTAATTTCTCAACCCACCTGCCGTCATCTTATCGTGACGCGGAGCCACGTGATATAGTGAGGCTTCAAAATATCGGTGAGCGATTGGGTGACGCGGTAAATCGATTTGGTTTGCACATTGCAAATATAGATTTCGACAAAACCGAAACCTATTACCGCCGTTCCTCCCTTGTTATGGCATGGCTTGGAACGCTAATTTGGGGGTTCGGGGATTTACTTCCTTTTGGCGTACACTACTCCGAACAACTCAATTTGAATTAAGCTCTCTAGCCGCCGAGCCTCCCACATTCTTTGATAAGTGGGAGGGGGCTTCACCCCCACACAGGGTCAGGGGCCGCCCTTCACGCAACTTAGTCGCCCCAAAAAACAAAACGCCCCCCGGATTGGGAGGCGTGAAATTCTCTGACGTCGGTAAGTGGCTTAAGTGCCGTAGACGTGCTTTTGTGCGATACCGCGAATGTCGTAGCGAGAGATACCCAAATCGGTCAGTTCCCGATTGTCCAGGCTTTCCAGCTCACGAACGGTTTCGACGTATTTTGCGCGCAGGTCGCGTGCGGCTTTGAAGTCTGCGTAAGCGGCACGGATGCGATCTGCGAAGCTGATTGCTGTGTAAGAAGTGCTAGCGACTGTTGCCATTTTTTCGTTTCCTTATAGAGGGTTCGGGGCCTATTCCCCGAGGTTTCATTCTCAATCTCCTCGTGAAACACATCTAGGCCGCGCTGTTATCGCAAACAACGCACAAAATGGTCTGGCCGTTATGCACGTGCAGCATAGCGCATGCTGCAACCGCATTCAGATCAGCGTGTCATGCATCTTGGTGGCAATCGGCGAGAGCTCTTCTTTCTCAAGTGGTGCAATCACCACAAAGACCCAAGGACCTTCCTGCCAACGAATTGTGTTGAGATCCTGGTCCTTCAAGAACCGGAAAGACGTCTGCACATCCTCATCCGTACGCGCCATAAACAGCGTCAGGCGCTCCCCTTCCGGGGTCTCATACATGTATTGCGCAGCGGCCTTGTCATCAAAGGGCAGCATACGACCACCCACAAATGTGAAACCGTGGTCATCAAGCTGCGGCACGGTCATCTCTCGCCCCATGCGCTTGGCAAGCCACGTTTCCAAATGATCTGTTTCTTCCGCGCGCACTTCTACGGCGTGACGTGCCTCTGCGGTGAAAAGCCTATGCGCGGCAGTTGCGTCCATAGTGGCTTGCACAACAAGGATTTGCGGGTCCGGCGCAACCATTTGATGGGCCCCATAGCCCCCTGCCCCACCGATCACAAAAGTCAGCAACGCAGCGGCGATATGGCGCTTGGCCCAGCGCGGTTCTGACGGAGAATTCGCCGCCATCAATCCTTGCATGTGAGTTTCAGACGGCATCGGCACGAGGGATTGCAACAGTTCGTCGGTATTGCCCCACCCAGCCGCGCGGTCGGCCAGCGCAGGGTCATTCTCCAAACGCTCTTCGAACTCCGCCCGCTCTTCCGGTGTCATTTCTCCGTCTAAATAGGCGGAAAGACGTTCTTCGTCGTTTTTGAAGTCTGTCATGTGACGCTCCTTAAGGTTGGGGCGGCTTTAGCGGCATCTTCGTTTAGTTTCGCACGGGCGCGAGCCACACGCGACAATATGGTACCAGTCGGCACACCGAGCACCTCGGCGCATTCCGCATATGTCAGCCCGCCGAACGCCACAAGCTGCAAGGCTTGCAACTGGGTTTCGGGCAGGGTCTGCATGCGCGCCACAACGGCGTTCAATTCTGATCTATCCTCAACGGAGCGATCTTCAACACTGCCGCTGTATTCGGGTTCAAAGGGCACCTCTGCCAAGCGATTGCGGGCGCGAAAGCGGTCCCGAAAGACGTTCAGAAGGATCTTCATCACCCAAGGTTTCAACGGCTGGCTTTGATCCCAAAGCTTCCGCTTGCGTAACGCACGCTCCACACTGTCCTGCACCAGGTCATCAGCCTGCACCCGATCTCGGGTCAGCGAAAAACCGTAACGCCACAAATGCGGCAGGGCTTCTTTCAATTGGTGATCAAAAGACACGTGCAAAAACCCGTACTGAAACAATGGAAAGAGCATGGACCGGCTGGCTTAAGGAAACCAGCCGGTTTTTTGAGTTCAATTAAGGTTTTGCAATGTGCCAAACACCTTGGACGCCGTCACCAGTGGTTTGGCCCGGCTTTTTGTCTTGGATCCAAAGGTAAAGCGGCTGATCTTTATAAGCGATCTGCTGGTCGCCGTTTTTGCGGCTGATCACGCTGAAACCTTCCGGCAGTGGCTTATCGCTTTCTACCAGCAGCGGAGGCCAAGCTTTGGCGCAGCCCGCATTACAGTTGGATTTTCCGGCTTCGTCTTTGTCAAAGGTATAAAGGGTCATGTCATGGCCGTCGGTGAAGTAACCCGCGTCAGAGGTCTTCACATCGGAAGACGCATGGCCAGCGGCATAAGCGTCACATGCAGCCAACGTCAAAGCGGCGGTTGCGGCAGCGGTCATAGTGAAAAAACGGTTCATTGTGTTAGCTCCTAAAAAATGGGTCATCTGCATGAAGCAGCTATGAGACCTACGAAGCCAATGCGGGTTTTATTCCCGAAAAAATGCAAAAAGTATAAAAATAAAAACGCCCCCGAAAATCCGGAGGCGTTTTCAATGCTTTAAGCGAAAAGAGACTTAGTCTTTTTCTTCGATGATTTTTACCATGTGTGGGATCTTGTTGATCATGCCACGTACGGATGGTGTGTCTTCCAGTTCACGGGTCTTGTTCATTTTGTTCAGACCCAGACCGATCAGAGTTGCACGCTGATCAGCTGGACGACGGATCGGAGAACCGATCTGTTTTACAACGATAGTCTTAGCCATTGTCCGCTCTCCTTACGCTTCTGCTTCCGCAGGTGCTTCTTCCTTTTTCAGGATGTCAGCAACTTTTTTGCCACGACGAGCAGCCACTTGGCGAGGGCTTGCTTCGCCTTTCAGACCGTCGATGGTTGCGCGGATCATGTTGTATGGGTTCTGAGAACCGATGGACTTAGAGACAACGTCTTTAACACCCAGCATCTCAAATACCGCACGCATTGGACCACCGGCGATGATACCAGTACCTTCAGGTGCTGTCCGCATGATGACTTTACCTGCGCCGTGACGACCTTCGATGTCGTGGTGCAGAGTACGGCCTTCACGCAGAGGGACGCGGATCATTTGACGTTTTGCTTGCTCAGTCGCTTTGCGGATCGCCTCAGGTACTTCTTTCGCTTTACCTTTGCCGAAGCCTACGCGACCTTTTTGGTCACCAACAACAACCAGAGCAGCGAAGCCAAAGCGCTTACCACCTTTAACGGTTTTAGACACACGGTTGATCGCAACCAAGCGATCCGCGAATTCTGGAGTTTCCTCTTCGCGCTTACGACCGCGGCCGCGACGATTTTCACGTTCTGCCATTTGGCATTCCTTTAATTTCTGGCGCGTATAGGCGCCGTTAAATCCAATCCTGGTGTCTGGTCAGCGAGGCCAACCAGACCCGGATCATCGGGAGGACGAGACCGTCCTCCACAGTCTTTAGACTTTCAGGCCACCTTCACGCGCAGCGTCGGCCAGAGCCTTCACTTTGCCGTGGAAGAGACGACCACCGCGATCGAAGTACGCTTCGGTGTGGCCAGCTTTGACTGCACGTTCTGCGATTGCCGCGCCAACTTTGGTCGCTGCTTCGATGTTGTTTTTGCCAACAACGCCCAGATCTTTTTCCAAAGAGGAAGCAGATACCAGGGTGATACCTTGAACGTCGTCGATCAGCTGAGCGCTGATGTTCTTGTTCGAGCGGTTCACGGACAAGCGAAGCTTGCCAACGTTGACCTTGCGAAGTTTGTTCCGGACGCGCAGGCGGCGCTTTAGGAACAGTTCCCGTTTGCTGTTTGCCATTTTGCTGGTCCTTACTTCTTCTTACCTTCCTTGCGGAAGATATACTCGTCTTTGTATTTGATGCCTTTGCCTTTGTAAGGCTCTGGCTTACGCCATTCGCGGATGTTTGCCGCGACTTGACCAACGAGTTGTGAATCGGTGCCTTCGATGATGATCTCAGTTGGCTTAGGTGCAGTGACCGTTACGCCTTCTGGAACTTCGAAGTTAACGTCGTGAGACAGGCCCAAAGACAGCTTCAGGACTTTGCCCTGTGCTTGTGCACGGTAACCAACACCAACGATCTCCAGCTCTTTCTTGAAGCCTTCGGTTACGCCGGTGACGAGGTTTTGCACAACAGTGCGGGACATGCCCCACTGTTGACGCGCACGCTTGGACTTACCGCGAGGAGTAACAACTACAGTGTTCTCTTCGACAGTCAGTGTCACGTCGTCGGTTGCGGTGAAGCTGTGGGTCGCTTTTGGACCTTTCACTTCGATGGTCTGGCCGGAGACAGAGGCAGTAACGCCTGCTGGCAGCTCGACCGGTTTTTTACCAATACGAGACATTCAGCTTCTCCTTAGAAGACCGTGCAAATCACTTCGCCACCAACATTGTTGGCACGAGCGTTTGCATCAGACATCACACCTTTAGAGGTGGAGACAATCGACACACCCAGGCCCTGACGGACAGTTGGGATGTCATTGACAGCCATGTATACGCGACGGCCAGGTTTAGAAACCCGCTTCACTTCACGAATAACAGGGGTGCCTTCGTAGTATTTCAGGCTGATTTCGAGAGCCGGGTGGCCGTCGTTACCAGTCGTCTTTTCGTAGCCGCGGATGTAGCCTTCGTCAGCCAATACATCCAGAACCCAGCCGCGCAGTTTAGACGCAGGCGAAGACACTGTGGACTTGCCGCGCAACTGACCATTGCGGATGCGTGTCAGCATATCACCGATAGGATCGTTCATAATGTTCTCTCCTTACCAGCTAGATTTAACCATGCCTGGGATCTGGCCATTGGAGCCCAGTTCCCGAAGCGCGATCCGGCTGACCTTCAACTTACGGTAGTAAGCGTGAGGACGGCCAGTCAGTTGGCAACGGTTGTGAAGACGAGTAGCCGAGCTGTTGCGCGGCAGTTTTGCCAGTTTCAGACGCGCTTTAAAGCGCTCTTCCATTGGCTTGCTTTCGTCGTTTGCGATTTCTTTAAGCTCAGCGCGCTTGGCAGCGTATTTAGCAACCAGGCGTTCCCGCTTTTTCTCGCGTGCGATCATAGATTTTTTAGCCATGATATCCTCTCCCGCGCTTAAGCGTTGAATGGCATGTTGAAAGCTTTCAACAGGCTCTTTGCTTCAGCGTCGGTTTTTGCGTCGGTTGCAATTACGATGTCCATGCCCCAGTTCTCGTCGACTTTGTCGAAATCGATTTCTGGGAAGACGATGTGTTCCTTCAGGCCCATGGCAAAGTTGCCGCGGCCGTCAAAAGATGGCTTTACACCACGGAAGTCACGGATACGTGGCATCGCGATGGTGATCAGACGATCAAGGAATTCGTACATGCGTTCGCCGCGCAGAGTAACCTTAGCACCCATTGGCATGTCTTCACGAACACGGAAGCCAGCGATGGAGTTCTTTGCCTTGGTTGTCAGTGCTTTTTGACCAGCGATCAAAGTCAGGTCTGCTTGCGCGGACTTGGCTTTTTTGGAGTCTTTAACAGCCGCACGACCGCAACCGATGTTCAGAACGATTTTTTCCAGTTTTGGAATTTGCATGTCGTTCTTGTAGCCAAACTCTTCTTTCAGAGCGGCACGGATGCTGTCTTTGTACAGAGACTGCAGACGTGGTGTGTAATCAGCGTTATCAAGCATCGATCACGTCTCCTGTAGTCTTGGCGTAACGCACTTTCTTGTCGCCTTCGATTTTGAAGCCAACGCGTGTCGCTTTGCCGTTTGCGTCCAGGAACGCCAGGTTGCTCAGTTGGATTGGCATCGCCTTTGGCTGGCGGCCACCCTGAGATGTCTGGGTCTGCTTGGTGTGACGGACGGCCATGTTGATGCCATCTACCACTGCTTTGCCCGCTTTAGGATCAACGGAAGAGATTGTACCCTCTTTGCCTTTGTCCTTGCCGGCCAATACGACGACCTTGTCGCCTTTTTTCAGCTTAGCAGCCATCTTACAGCACCTCCGGCGCGAGTGAGATGATTTTCATGAAGTTCTTTGCGCGCAGTTCACGAACAACTGGGCCAAAGATACGTGTACCCACTGGCTCACCTGAGTTGTTCAGGATCACTGCAGCGTTGCGATCGAAGCGGATCGCTGTACCGTCTTCACGGCGAACTTCTTTTGCGGTGCGTACGACAACGGCCTTACGGACGTCACCTTTTTTAACGCGACCACGTGGAATGGCTTCCTTAACTGAGACGACGATAACGTCACCTACAGAAGCGTATTTACGCTTGGAGCCACCCAGTACCTTAATGCACTGAACTCGGCGAGCGCCAGAGTTGTCAGCAACATCCAGGTTTGTTTGCATCTGGATCATGTGGTTTCTCCCGACCTTTGGGAACGGCGATGCGTGCCATTTGTTCCCAGGGTTTCGACTTTGTTAAGTCGTCCGGGAAGCTAAGTTGAACTTAAGCTTCCAGAACTTCCCAACGTTTCGTTTTCGACTTTGGTGCGCACTCAATGATCTTGACTTTGTCACCAACGTTGAAAGCGTTCTTCTCATCGTGAGCCCGGTATTTCTTGGACTTACGGATGGTCTTCTTCAGAACTGGGTGTGTAAAGCGACGCTCTACAGATACAGTTACGGTCTGTTCGTTTGCGTTGCTTGTGACAACGCCGTTCAGAATACGTTTAGGCATATCTCAAGCTCCTTATTCTGCGGCTTGCGCGGCTTTTTCGTTCAGGATGGTTTTCACGCGTGCAGCGTTGCGGCGCGCCGCTTTGATGCCTGCAGTGTTTTCCAGCTGACCGGTTGCCTGTTGAAAGCGCAGATTGAAGCTTTCTTTTTTCAGGTTTGCGAGTTCCTCACGCAGTTGATCTGCGGACTTCTCGCGAAGTTCATTGGCGTTCATTTCGCCTATTCCTTTCTTACACCAGAGGGCGCCTGACGATATGTTCAGGGTGACCCTTTGATCTGGTGGACCAAAACAAAACACACGAATCCCGTCGCCGGGAATCGTGAGATGCGCCTCTATAGGAGTGTTACGGGGTTAGAGCAAGGGAAAGATTCAAGAAATCTCTATATTTTCTTAAGCAATTTGGACTTCAGCCCAACACTCTCTCCTGGAACCAAATCAAACTCGGATAGGCGCAGATCCATATCCAGAAAAACCGATTGAGTCCAAACAAACAGGCATTGGCAAAGTGAAAAGTCGCCGCCACCGCCATCCCAATCCAGAGCGCGAGCGGATGCAGAAGGGTCAACGGAAAGATCACCTCAAAGCCAATCACGCTCCAACTCATCAACCAAAGCACTCTCGGCTGACCCGCCCAGCCCCGCAGCCGTTCCGAAACCGGATAGGCTGAAAAGCGAAACACATCGATCAAAGCCTGCCCCGACCGCCAGTCAGGGTTTTTGATCTTTACGTAGCCCGAAACGAAATAGGACAGCACCAGCTGCACCGCCAAATAGGCCATCGCCAGTTCGGCCCAATCCGGGAAAAGATGCGCCGCACTCAGACAGGTCGTGATCAAGATCGTCATCTTATCCGCCCCGCCATTGTAAGGCCCGCCAAAGCGATGCAGCAGGATCAGACTCGAAATCCACAGTCCACCGATTGCAATCCCCGCATGCCAGCCGCCTAGAACCCAAAGACAAAGAGCGATCCGTGCCGCATAAAGCGCACGATCCCGTCCCTGCCAGAAATGCTCTAGCGCTGTTTGCAAAACGACAAGCGCAAGCAGCACCTCGCTCAAACGCAACATGGCTTCAAAGCTCATGCCCGCAGCTCCGCAAGGTCCTGCAGCTCGCTTTCATAGACCACCGTTCCCGTGATCCCTGCCGCCTCTGACGTCATAAAGACAAGGCGAAACTGCAATTGCCCGTCATGCTCATCTAGCCGTTCAGCAATCAGCCTGTTCAACTCTGCTTTCGAATGATCGACTAATCCCGATACCAACCGTTCCGCCAAGGCCACCATATATAGCTGGGTATTGCGTTCCGGGTTCCAGAACATACGACGCAGCATCTGCAAGGGGCCCACGTGATCGGGGATCGGATGGCTCTCCGCCCAATCCGTTTTCTGATCGTCCCGCAGCACCCGATACTCCACCCTCGGCGAAGGCCCCACCTGTTGAAAAAACCGCCAACTCGGGAACAGCGCGGGCAAAAGCAAATCAATCGTGCGTCGTAACATGCCCAATGATTACCGCCCCGCGATTTCAGCAGCTTTAAAGATAGGGGCAAAGCAAAGGTTTTCCGCCGCCCTCACCCGCGCTATAGAACCCCTATGTCACAGATTGAATCGCTCTTCGTCACCCGCCTCTACCGTGCGCAATTGTCCGAATTCCAACCGGCCATCGACGCGCAAGAGCTAGAGAATTCCTGCATTGTCATCGCAGAAGATGATGACGCAGGCCAAGAATGGTGCGAGGAGAATGGCTATCCGGGCTATACATCCTACGCCTCGCTCACAGATTTGCCTTGGCGCTTCCCGATCTTTGCAGATCTGGTGAAAGTCCTGGATCAACACGTGAACGCATTTGCCAAAGACCTGGAATTTGATCTGGGCCAAGGCACATTGAAGTTAGAAGACCTTTGGATCAACATCCTGCCAGAGGGCGGCTCTCATGGAAGCCATATCCACCCGCATTCGGTGATTTCTGGCACAACCTATGTCTCGATGCCCGAGGGCACCAGCGCGCTGAAGCTCGAAGATCCACGCCACGCGATGATGATGGGGGCACCGGCACGTTTAAAAGGTGCGCGCCGAGAGATGAAGAACTTCATCTATATGGAACCCGATGTGGGGGACGTGCTGCTTTGGGAAAGTTGGCTGCGCCATGAAGTGCCGATGAACATGGCCGAAGACGAACGCATCTCGGTCAGCTTCAATTACAAATGGGAATGAAACATGCCGGGCAATTTGCCCGGCATTCTTTTATCAAGCTCTATTTAGCCAGAATGGCTCATCAACTCATCACCATTCAGCATTAGGCGCGAGCTCCAAGGTATCGGATTGCGCAACGCAAAATGCGCCATACAGGCGTTCTCGGCCTCTTCCATCAGATCACGAATACGCTCTTCTGGCTCATCGCTTTCAATCAACACATGCGTCTCGATCCCCAGCATCTTGCCCGTGGTCGTATGACCAAGGTCTCGCATATTGGACAGGTTGGTTTCAAAACCCACCTTCTGTTCAATCTTCATGGATTTGATGTTGATTTTGCGCGCGGTGTAGATGTCCGTCAGGTGGGTCATCAAACAAAACCCGATCCCGGCACACATAAACGCCAACGGCGGCGGCGCAGTGTCATCGCCAATCGGGGTCTGCTCATCGCAGTAGAGCTTCACCGCTGAGAAGCCCGGAATATTGACCTGAACAACCCCGGTCTTTTTCTGCCGCTCGGTCGCTTCGGCGGTCAGCACCACTTCAAACTCCAAAGGCTCCGGCGGGCGGGCCTTTTTAAAGGGTTTGGATTCAAATTGGGTCGGTTGGGGCAAGTCGTCATTGCGCTCGCCAACATGGAAGAATTTGTCGTCAGACACTTGGTCACTCCTGAAGGATCAGTCTTTTCAAAACCGCGCTGTTGTCGCGCGCTGAGAGAACTGTTTCAGAAATGACCCGCTATGGGAACAAATGATATCAGGTGGACTGAGACGCCATTTCCAATATGCCTTGCAGCCAAGGCTCGGCGATGTCTTCAGGCATTTCAGGACCAGACGCGTCAAACAACCCGCGCTCGCCAAGCCGCTTCGCGCCACATTCCTCTAAAAGTCCCATGACTTTTTCGGACCCTTGGTTGAACGTATCGCTGAAGTTGCTGTCGCCCAATCCGAACATGGCAAACCGCACATGGGAAAGATCGGTTTTGGCCGCCTGCAAATCCTCATAGAAAGGCTGAGCCGTGTTCGGGACATCCCCTGCGCCGTAGGTGGACACGACAAAAACATAAAGCGTGTCGCCGTTCAGGTCCGTTGGGGCAACGTCTTCCATACTGTTGCACTTGGTACTGATGCCCTCAGGCACGGAATTCTCCAGATCTTCACACAGGAATTCTGCGTTACCCATTTCGGTTCCGTGCAAAAACTGAACTTGCATTCGCGTCGCTTTCATTTGGTTCGGGGATTGCCTGATCGCGTTGGATGGCGTTCCTTGATGTCACGATCTTGGTGCGCGGGATACTACGTATGCCGCGCGAGATTTCAAGACATATACACTTAGGCCCGACGCAGGGCAGCCGTCGCCGCTTCAGACAAGATCAAGGTCCCGGCCCCGCCTATGAAAGCCGCCGCGAAACGGTTCAGGCGTTTTAGAGCAGACGGCTGTGTCATCATATTGCGCGCCTTGGCCGCAAGGACGGCATAGGGCGCGAGGGCCCCAAAGATAATCAGAATGGTCAGCACAGCCAGCACAGCCCATTGTGTGAAATGCACATTGTTGAGATCCATCACCGTCGGCAGCAGCGCGAGGTAGAACACAATGGTCTTTGGATTTCCAAGTGTCACGAAATAGCCAGCAACGAAAGATCCTGCGCCTGACTTTTCTTTAGCGCGCTGCACTTTGGTCAGACCCGCATCGCTGGTCCAGAACATATAGGCGAGATAAAGCAGATACGCCCCGCCAAGGACTTTGATCACAATGAACGCGCTCGCAAAGGTTTTGGCGATGGCTGCCAAGCCGATGACCGCGACCGTCAGATAGGTCACATCCCCAAGCGCAATGCCTGCAAGAAACAAGGCAGACGCTTTTTGGTTCCCGCCCAATGCTTGCCCCACTAGGGCGGCAATACCCGGACCGGGAATGACGGCGGCGATGCCGAGCGCAGCGATGTAAGCGAGATATGGGGCGATGGTTTCCATTGGGTTTGTCCTCAGTTGAGAGGCGGACAGAAGCATGGGTCAGAGACAAACTCAAGTCACCAATGATACACCATGCCAAATCTGCGATTTGGCAGCGCCCGAACCGCCCCCACGGGGCGGGCGCTTCGCTTCCACCCCTCGGTTCGGTCGCGACAATGCATCAAACAAAAACCCCCGCCGCTTACGCGCCGGGGGCCAAATCTCATCGTAGGGTGGGGTTTCACCCCACCAACCACTTACCAGTCTTCGCGCAGAACAACGCGTGTTTTCACCGGCAGCTTCATTGCGGCCAGACGCAGCGCTTCACGCGCAACTTCGTCGGACACACCGTCGATTTCAAACATCACGCGGCCAGGCTTCACTTTGCAGACCCAACGGTCAACAGAGCCTTTACCTTTACCCATACGAACTTCGATAGGCTTCGCGGTTACAGGCACATCTGGGAAGATGCGGATCCATACGCGACCCTGACGTTTCATGTGACGGGTCATCGCACGACGTGCCGCCTCAATCTGACGCGCAGTGACACGCTCTGGAGTGGTCGCCTTCAGACCGAAAGAACCGAAGTTCAGAGTGGAACCACCCTTCGCATCGCCCTTGATCCGGCCTTTGTGCGCCTTACGGAATTTAGTACGCTTTGGTTGCAACATAACTTATGTCTCCCTTAGCGACGACCGCCGGCACCGCGAGGTGCTGGACCGTCTTGAACTTCCTGAGAACGACGATCACGTGCCGCTGGATCGTGCTCCATGATCTCGCCTTTGAAGATCCAGGTTTTGATCCCGATGATACCGTAAGGTGTCATCGCTTCGGAGTGAGCGTAATCGATGTCCGCACGCAGAGTGTGCAAAGGCACGCGACCTTCACGGTACCATTCGGTACGCGCGATTTCCGCGCCGCCCAGACGACCCGCAACGTTTACACGGATGCCCAGGGCACCCATACGCATTGCGTTCTGAACCGCACGTTTCATCGCACGACGGAAAGACACACGGCGTTCCAGCTGCTGAGCGATGGACTCGCCAACCAGCTGAGCGTCGAGCTCTGGCTTACGTACTTCAACGATGTTCAGGTGCAGCTCGGAGTCAGTCATCGCGGCAATTTTCTTGCGCAGAACTTCGATGTCTGCACCTTTCTTGCCGATGATAACACCTGGACGCGCAGTGTGGATTGTCACGCGGCACTTTTTGTGCGGACGTTCAATGATCACACGTGCAACACCAGCTTGCTTGCACTCAGTTTTGATGAACTCACGGATTTTCAGGTCTTCAAGCAGAAGATCACCGTAGTCTTTGGTGTCCGCGTACCAGCGGCTGTCCCAAGTACGGTTGATCTGCAGGCGCATGCCGACCGGATTGACTTTATGTCCCATTAGGCTTGCTCCTCTACTTGACGCACCTTGATGGTGATCTCAGCAAATGGCTTGATGATTTTGCCGAAACGGCCACGTGCACGAGGACGACCGCGCTTCATGGTCAGGTTCTTACCTACGTAAGCTTCTGCCACGATCAGCTCGTCCACATCCAGGTTGTGGTTGTTTTCAGCATTGGCGATGGCGGACTGAAGGCATTTCTTCACGTCCTGAGCGACACGCTTGTTGGAGAAAGTCAGGTCGGTCAGAGCCTTCTCAACTTTCTTGCCGCGGATCATACCAGCAACCAGGTTCAGTTTTTGCGGGGAAGTACGGAGCATGCGCAGTTTTGCCATTGCTTCGTTATCTGCCACGCGGCGGGGATTCTTTGCCTTGCCCATGACTTACTTCCGTTTCGCTTTTTTGTCTGCCGCGTGACCGTAGTAGGTCCGAGTTGGGGAATATTCACCAAACTTCTGACCGATCATTTCTTCGGTTACGTTGACAGGAACATGTTTCTGACCGTTGTACACACCAAATGTCAGGCCAACGAACTGTGGCAGGATGGTGGAACGACGGGACCAGATTTTGATCACTTCGTTGCGGCCCGACTCGCGAGCTGCTTCTGCCTTTTTGAGGACATAAGAGTCGACAAAAGGACCTTTCCATACTGAACGAGACATATCTTAACGTCCCTTCTTCTTGGCGTGACGCGAGCGGATAATAAGCTTTTGCGACGCTTTGTTCTTGTTGCGAGTGCGCTTACCCTTTGTCGGCTTACCCCAAGGAGTAACCGGGTGACGACCACCAGAGGTACGACCTTCACCACCACCGTGCGGGTGGTCGATTGGGTTCATAACAACACCACGGACGGATGGGCGGATGCCTTTGTGGCGCATACGACCCGCTTTACCGTAGTTCTGGTTAGAGTTGTCTGGGTTAGAAACCGCACCAACGGTTGCCATGCATTCCTGACGGACCATGCGCAGTTCGCCAGAAGAAAGGCGGATCTGAGCGTAGCCACCGTCACGGCCTACGAACTGAGCGTAGGTGCCCGCTGCACGAGCGATCTGACCACCTTTACCAGGCTTCAGTTCGATGTTGTGCACGATGGTACCAATTGGCAGACCAGAGAACGGCATTGCGTTACCTGGTTTGATGTCTGCTTTTGCAGATGCGATGACCTGATCACCTACCGCCAGACGCTGAGGCGCCAGGATGTAAGCTTGCTCGCCATCTTCATATTTTACGAGTGCGATGAACGCGGTCCGGTTCGGGTCGTATTCGATCCGCTCTACAGTTGCCGCGACATCAAACTTGTTCCGTTTGAAATCAACGATCCGGTACAGACGCTTTGCGCCACCGCCACGACGACGAGAAGTGATCCGTCCGGTATTGTTCCGGCCGCCCGATTTGGTCAAACCCTCTGTGAGGGACTTGACTGGACGTCCTTTCCAAAGCTCCGAACGGTCGATCAGAACCAGCCCACGCTGGCCCGGCGTCGTCGGTTTATACGACTTGAGTGCCATGTTTACTGTCTTCCGTTTAGCAATGCGGGCTGGCCTTATGAGGTGCCGGTACCCGCGATGTTAGCCCCCCATCTTGGAAGAATGGGTGACCGTATGAAGGGCCCCGAAGGTCCCGGTAGAAAAGGCAATCAGCCCCAGAACGAATCTGAGGCCGAATGCGATGGCTGCGTGTAGCAGGGATGGGGTTGGGTGGCAATGGGGGAGACGCACAATGCGAACTTGCTTCGCCCATTCTCTTAACATTGATTATAAATCTAGGTCACCTTGCCAATGATCTACGGCAGATTTATACCGAAATGCATTAGGTATTACGGAAATTCAAAAACGAAATTAATTGTTTGGCTACTGGACGCCTTTGTACCTTTGGTGTGGGGGGCGAGCTTGATTACACTTCCAATGGCTTTTTTCTTTATGCTTTTTGGAGGTGGATCGACTGTATTTCTGAATGCTCTTGTTTGCGCAGTGGTAACTTCGATTCTCATTATAATCTTGAGTCAATTGGCAAAGACCCGCAAACAATAGATTATGGATATCTCGCATTAACTAGTCAGACTTTTTACGCGCTCACTAGAAGGCCAAAACACAAGCTCTTGGGCGTATTGCTAAGGCGTTTGAATTTCCCTCTTTAACCCTGCCAAACCCGCACGACCTATCCAGGCACCACACCGCACTCAAAAGCGCCGCCCCAAGAGGGCGACTCATGCCGAAGGCATGTCTCCGGCATGAAGCTTGGCGCGGCGGCTTTGTTCTGCGACTGTCTTGGTGGCACCGCTGGAAAACAGAAACGTAGGCCGGGCTTCAGCCCGGCAACACCGGCAATCCCAACACCACCAACAAAAAAGCCGGGCTGAAGCCCGGCCTACACGCTCACAATCTGCGCCCTATCTCCGCAAGATACTCTCAAACTTTTCCCGCGGGCAAGCTTATCCAGCTGCGCCTCGCTGCGCTCTTTCTTTTCCACCTTCGCCACGTCATGCGGATCAATGCTGGCACAGCTCATTTTGAAAATTGGATGGAGTTTGGCGGGTTCTGCTGCTCTCAGGCCGCAATTCATTCGCATTCCGGCAAACAAGACCCACTCACCCCGCACACCCAAACGCAACATCGGCACGTGCAAGCACGCGCCTTACCGGAAGCACAAACCGTCAGCCGGTTACGCGTCCGACCGACGCAATTTGCGTTATTGAATCAGTGTTGGCGCTGGCGGTAGCAACAGACTGATATCCGTGTTCACACCGGACAATGACACCCATGCGATCACGCCCAGAACACAGACCATCGCGCCAAAAACAACGACAGACAGCAACATGCGTTGGATCGCCTTCATTTGGCGATTACGCTCTAGGTCTTCCATATGACTCATATACATATGACTATCCTCAGATAGGACACCCCCGCGTCCAGTCTCAGGATGCATATGAAATGTGGCGGAAACCGGGCATTTGCCTGCCGATTGCATGGCGAAAGGTTAAAACCACGACTAAAGCCGCATCGACCCCAGCGCGCGGCGCCTGCGCAACGGCTCACTCTCCACCGCTTCCCGCTGCACGAATTTCAAGTGACCAATCGTGTCCTCAAAATCCTCATGCACCGGTTTCTTTTCCAGATAATCGGCAATCCGCAGGATATTGATCGGCTGGGTTTTGATCAGCCCCTTGATGCGCTCGAGCGCTTTCATCTTGGAATAGCTGTCAATCATCATGCAGGCCGCCTGCGTTGGGGTCAGCAGGTAGTAGTCAAACTCCCCCCGCGGCGTGTAGCGCGCGATGTCAAAGGGGGAGCCGCCCAACGCATGGGACTTTGGCAGCAGGACCCGAATGCCGGTCTCTGCATGTAGAAAACTGCTGCCCGTCACCTGTTTGAACCCCAGCGGTTTCAGCTTCTCCACCGCATGGTCCCGCATGGGGCCAGAGAGCACATCCATATCGGCGCGGTCGTATCTGAGCTCATCAAAGACCGAGATGATCCGCAGCTCGGCATCTGCCAGCTTGATATAGGGATCGCTTTTGAGGCCCACCAAAGCTTCGGTCAGCTTCATATCCGCGGCCGCATCCACGGAAACGGTCGCCCCCACTGCGGGTTTCCCTGCCAGAGCTGAAAATGCTGCCATAAATAAACGGATCATAGGATTACCGTAAGAACTGCGATCGTTTCTACTGTGTTGCGCTTATTCAAGCACCAAAGCCCGCGCGTCTTTGTAAGACAAGAGGCGTTTTCCGTCCTCATCCCACAAATGCAGCTTTGCCGTTTGCAGGCTTTCGCGGATCGTCAATTGGGCACCCACGGCCAGATCCTCATGGTCACGAAGAACCTCTGGCAGCCGATAAAACGGGATGCGGCTATTGAGGTGGTGCACATGGTGGATGCCGATATTGGCGCTGAGCCATTGCAACAGTGGAGGCAGCACATAATGCGAACTGCCATGGAGTGCCGCCTCATGCAGATCCCAGTCAGCGTCCTCTTCCCAATGGGTGTGCTCAAACTGATGTTGGACGTAAAACAACCAGACTCCGATGGAAGACGCCAGAATGGTGGATGGCAGGAAGATCAATAGGATCGGTGCCCAACCCCCGAGGACATAAATTGGACCGAGCAGAGCCAGAATACCAAGGTTGTTGCCCATCGCACTGATCCAGAACTTGCGCTGGTTCATGAATCCAAAGGGCAATCGATTCACAACAAGGAATAAGATCCCCGGTGCAATTAGGAACGTCACAAATGGGTTGCGGTAGACACGGTAATAGAGCCGCGCAATCCAACCTGCTTCGTTATATTCGCGCACCGTCATCGTGTGGATATCGCCCAATCCACGCCGATCCAAATTGCCCGAAGCATTATGATGCACCGAATGCGCATAACGCCACATCTCATAGGGTGTCACAGTCAGCACGCCGAGACAGCGACCAATCCAATCACCCAGCACACGGTTTTCCACGAAAGACCGGTGACCACAGTCATGCTGAATCGCAAATAACCGCACAAGAAAGGGGCCATTCAGCAATGCAATTGCAACTGTCAGCCAATAGCTGATCGACATCGACCACCAAGCCAAGGCCCAGATTGCGAAGAAGGGCACAAGAGTCGCCAACAATTCAAACACACTGCGTGAAATATTTGGTTTGCGGTATTGAGCCAGCACTTTGACCCACTCTCGCGCAGGTTTTGGCCCGGCTTCAGAAGATGTTTTTGAGGTTAGATCAAACATGTGCTCGCATTTCTTATTGTAACATTCAGCGACGCGGCCTTTGCGCAGTATCTGTAGGTCTGCGGCCAACTGAACCAAAACCCAATTGATCGCCGGGAATTGCCGAACATTATTCGTAACTCTCAGCGAAGCTTCGGTTGCTGGAGGTTGGAAAAACAAAAGCCCCTGCTTTCGCAGGGGCTTTCATCACATTTCGTTACCGACTCACAGATCAGAGACCAGTGGAAACGTCGATTGTGTTGCCTTCTTCCAAGGTGACGTAAGCTTTCTTAACGTCTTTGCGTTTACCCATGGTGCCACGGAAACGCTTGGTTTTACCCTTGGTGATGGTTGTGTTGACCGCTTTGACCTTCACACCAAACAGAGCTTCAACAGCTTCTTTGATCTGAGGTTTGTTGCTGTCGATCGCCACTTCAAAAACAACCGCATTGGCTTCAGACGCCATAGTTGCTTTCTCGGTGATGACCGGCTTGCGGATCACGTCGTAGTGTTCTGCCTTCGCGCTCATTTCAGTCGAGCCTCCAGTGCTTCGATACCCGCTTTGGTGATCACCAGAGTGTCACGCTTCAGGATATCATAAACGTTTGCGCCCATTGTTGGCAGGATATCCAGACCTTCAATGTTTGCAGCTGCTTTCTTGAACTCTGCGTTCGCTTCTGCACCGTCGATGACCAACGCGCGCTTCCAGCCCAGGTTTGCAACCTGTTTAGCCAGAGCAGCGGTTTTGCCTTCTGCGGATGCGTCTTCGATCACAACCAGCTCGCCTGCTTTCGCTTTCGCGGACAGAGCGTGCTTCAGACCAAGCTTGCGGAACTTCTTAGGCAGGTCGTGACCGTGGGAACGGACAACCGGGCCTTTGTAGATACCACCACCGCGGAAGATCGGCGCGTTACGGTCACCGTGGCGTGCGCCGCCGGTGCCTTTTTGGCGATAGATCTTTTTGGTGGAGTAAGAAGTCTCGGACCGAGTCTTAACTTTGTGAGTACCCGCTTGCGCGTTGTTACGCTGCCAGCGAACCACACGGTGCAGGATGTCTGCACGTGGCTCCAGGCCGAACAGGTCTTCTGACAGCTCAACGGAACCCGCTTTGCCGCCGTCCAGTTTGATGACGTCTAGTTTCATGCTTCACCACCTTCCGCAGGTGCTTCTTCAGCAGGTGCTTCAGTTGCAGCAGATTTCAGAGCTGCTGGGAACGGAACGTTCTCAGGCAGTTTCTTTTTCACAGCGTCTTTCACTGTGACCCAGCCACCTTTGGAGCCAGGTACAGCACCTTTGATGAACACAAGACCGCGGTCCGCGTCAGTTTTGACGACTTCCAGGTTTTGTGTGGTCACGCGTACCGCACCCATGTGACCCGCCATTTTCTTACCTTTGAAAACGCGACCAGGGTTTTGACACTGACCTGTGGAACCGTGAGAACGGTGAGAGATGGAAACACCGTGTGTCGCACGCAGACCGCCGAAGTTGTGGCGTTTCATCGCACCGGCAAAACCTTTACCGATAGATGTGCCCGCAACGTCAACTTTCTGACCTTCAACAAAGTGCTCTGCAGAAATCTCTGCACCCACTTCAATCAGGTTGGCTTCGTCAACACGGAATTCTGCAACCTTGCGCTTAGGTTCAACCTTCGCTTTCGCGAAGTGACCACGCATGGCTTTGGATGTACGCTTTGCTTTTGCAGAACCTGCACCCAACTGAACAGCTGTGTAGCCGTCACGATCGTTGGTGCGCTGGTCAACAACTTGCAGACCGTCAAGGGAAAGAACAGTCACAGGGATCTGCTTACCGTCTTCCATGAACAAGCGGGTCATGCCCACTTTTTTGGCGATAATACCGGAACGCATATCAGATCCCCTTAAACAGAAATCTGAACGTCAACGCCAGCCGCCAGGTCGAGCTTCATCAGCGCGTCCACGGTTTGTGGGGTTGGGTTAACGATGTCCAGCATACGCTTGTGCGTACGAATTTCGAACTGGTCACGAGATTTCTTGTCAACGTGTGGACCACGCAGAACGGTGAACTTCTCGATTTTGTTTGGCAGTGGGATCGGGCCACGTACATCAGCGCCGGTGCGCTTAGCCGTGTTTACGATTTCCTGAGTGCTTGCATCCAGCACGCGGTAATCGAATGCCTTCAGCCGAATGCGAATGTTTTGACTTTGCATTTCGTCAGCCTTTATTGGCGTCTGAGTTGAGAGGAGGACCTGCGACCACCGCAAACCCTCTTCGAACCCAAAAGGCGGGAATCACCCCGCCTCAATGTTCTTAAAGAGAACTCGCGCGATATACGGCCCAATTGCCTTGCTGGCAAGGGGTTTTGTCGCGAAACGGTTGCTTCGGCAGGGAACTTTAGCGTCAGAGTTTGTTAAGCCGGGCAGCGCCCGACCTCGAGTGGGCATCGAGCTGCCCTCGCGGGGCAGTTTATCTATCCGCTTTTGATCGGACGAAGCGTATGGCGAGAGGTTGAGAAAGCGCCCTCCCGGCGGGAAGTCGGGCGCTGCCCGGCGGCGCTACGCGCCTTGTTCCGGGCTGAGTAAATGGCAGGTTTGAGCCCACTATTGCTGTTGCGCACCGCTAGAGCTTGGATGCAATGACAGCGATCCAAGGTCCGCTTTGGCCGTGATCGTAACCCCCTCCGACATACTCGTGTATCTCGTGAATTTGCCAGTTTACCGATTGCGAATAGGCCTGCTCTAGCTGTTTCCGGGAAATGAAATTGAAGTATCTACCTACAGCGTCGCGACCTTCGATACCGCCAGATTTGTAACTCGCAAAATGCAAACCTCTAGGCCTAAGCGCGGTGTGAACACGCTCCAATACGTTGGGCAGGTCTGTTAGGGGAACATGCAAAAGACTCGCACTTGCCCAAACTGCATCAAATTCTCGCTCGACTTCAAGTTCATCAAATCGTTTCACAAATACAGCGCGCCCTAGTCGTTTCTGTGCCTCAAGCGCAATTCGCTCGCATGCATCCCAAGAGGTTACCTCATATCCATTGGCAAGCAGCGCCTCGCTATCCCTACCTCCACCACAACCGAGATCAAGGACAGCAGCGCCGGTCGGCAGTAGCCGCATAAATTTTGGTAAAAATCTGTTTAATCCGCCTTCTCCAGAAGCTTTATACGTTGGAGCCACATCGGCATAGTATGCCAGAGTTGAAGCGTCGAAACCCTTTTGTTCGGTCATGAAATTAGTACCCTCAAATCACTAAGAAATCCCACGACGTGGCGCAAAATTCAACGGCAGCTTCGTCCGCAAAACAGCCGAACAAAAAAAGGCCGCCCAAGGGGCGGCCTTCGCAATTCACATTCACGACTAAAATTACTCAGTCATCTTAGAAACAACACCAGAACCAACGGTGCGGCCAACTTCGCGGATCGCGAGGCGCAGACCGGCTTCCACCACGATTTGGCACGATCTGCGCGGCATCAAAGGACGGGACCCTTAGTGTACCAAACGCAGCATCTGGATCGACGACGCAATGGAAACAAACGCATCAATCACTTCGGTGCCAGAGACTTCAAAGAAATGTGAAACCGAAGACGCACAGGTTTTGATTTCTTCTGCGGCCACGTCTGATGTTTCCAACGCAACCGTGAACACAACGACGCCCTTGGCTTTAGCAAGGTCACATTGCTTCAGAAAGAGTTCGATATTTTCAGACTGCGAAGATTGCACCGTGCTGTCATCCGCTGGACGAGAGTTCAGCTCAGTATCCTTGTTCTCAGTTTCCAATTCATCGGCAGGACGAACTTGGGACCCGGTGCGGCCATCGGTCAGCAAAACAATGAACTTGCTGTTGTTTTCTGTCACCCATTGCAGAGGACGGTTCGCGTAATCAGCCGGAACGTCCCCCGACAGGCTCAGGTCGGAAAACAAAGGTTGGCTGTTCGGATCAAGCATCGCAAGGCCATACTTCATTCCGTAGTTTGTGCCAGTGCCATCAAACAGGCGAATGCGGTCAATGAAATCGTGCAGTGTCGTTTCATCATCCTGAGCATATTGGATCGCCATGTCATCCTCAGGGCACCAGCCCCAGTTTTGCGTGACCTCGTCAAAATCCCAATGCACAAAGTGAGGGGTCTGCTCTGTCGTCCCTTCCGGCCAGGCGGTGGTCAGGAAGTCGTCATAGGTCAGTTCGATGCAGGAAGATTCATTGTTGGGCACAACCTGCTGGTAGAAGTCGTTAAAATACAACGTCTGGTCCGTCTGGTTGAATTTGGTTGGGCCATCAACATCTTCGCCCGTCGCGCTGAAATATGACGTGGGCTCTTTACCGCCTTTGATGGTTGCGCCAAGGAAACTCAGCTTACCATCCAAGAAGGGGAATTGTTCGGCCACGTAGTCCAACACATAGAGATAATAGGTATCCAGATCGTCCTTGTTGAACAGCTCCACATCGTTGTCGGGGTAGCCTTCGATCTTAATAGAGTAATCGATTTCACCGTCACCTGTGGTGTCGAACCAAAACACAATGTTTGAAATGTCCTGTCCCCATTCAGGGAAATAGTTCTCTGAGGTGGTGGTGCCAAAACGCTCACCATCCATTTCGTCAAAAGCGGTGGTACCGGGGTTCACCTGCCCTGCGAATGGCACAAGGTTGATCGTCGTCCGGTGGCTGTTAATGAGAGAGCCGGTTTCATCGGTGTTTCTAGAAAGAGATGCGGTGACAAACTTTTTCGCCGCCTCCTGCATCCGTTCGAGGCGCTGATTGGTGCCCATACTGCCCGAGATATCCAGCACAACCGAAATTTCGGTGCTCGGTGTGCGTTCATGCGCCGCTGATGTCACATTCAAAGCCATCTGCTCGATACCACTCATTTTCATGAACAGGGTCGGTTGATAGGTAGAGACGCTTGCAGACACCGAGCGTTCGAAAGGATCTTCGTAGATAGCTGTCGCAGAGATATACTCTTCTAAACCTGAGGCCCCCAGATAACTGTCAAGAACCTGCTTTGCCGGCATTTCTTGGGTGAGGCTCGCGGCGGCCAGAACCGCATTGTCCATCGCATCCTGAACCTTGGTGCGCTCCATCTCGTAGCGCATGGCATCAATGCCGATCCCTCCGACCAACATCACGATCATAAAAATCGTAAGGCTCATGTAGGCCATCGCACCATCTTCGTTTCGCTTGAACGCGCAAAAGTGGCGCTTTGTATTTTTAACCCAGGACGCCCTACTGATATCAGGCGCAGTGGATAGAGCCTTCGGTTGAAACTGGGCTTTATTTAGAAAATTTAGCAGCATATCTGCAGAATACTTGCCGGACTAGGGTAGAATTGGGCGAAAATTGGGGCAATTTTGCGCCGCGCTTTTACCAAGAGATAAATTTATGTTAATTTTTGTTGTTTCTCAACACTATACCGGAAGCGATGCTGCTCGAAAAAACTCGCCTCAAAGCATAGCTGACCGGCTGAAACAAAAAAGACCGCCTCTATGGTGGGCTGCCTTGCACGAAAACGCATTGATTTCATGGTAAGCCGCCCACGTTAAGGAATGGTAAATGTGATCTGGTGATAAACGCGTTAGACTTTCGACCCAGCGGCCAAGAAATGTCTACTTGTTCAACCCCTTTAAAAGCTGAAATCGCGACCACAACGCGTTTTAGCGTTCAGATCCCCGCGAAAGCGCAATCGCGGCTTTGAAATCGCCTTGTTTAATCATCTCTCGCGCCAGTGTTGATATCTCAGACACTGTCAAACCAAGCTCCAAGGCTTCGCCCAGTCGCTTCTGGGCGTCCTCCATCCTTCCTTCTCTTACCATGATGCGCGCATCAAGAAGGTAAGACCACATGGTCCATTCCCCGGGAACAAAAGCATGTCGGATCATCTCGCGTGCCAGCGCCGTATCATTAAGACCCAACGCAATTTCGGCCCGCATGTTATCCATGTAGCCGTCTGCAGATGGCAAAAGTTTGGCCTTCTCTGTTGTCGAAAGCGCCGCTTCAAATCGCAAATCGGTTTTCTGAATCTGTGCCAACCAATAATAAACAAAATACTGACCCTCTGGATCAAGGGCGAGATCCGTCAATAGCGCGATTGCTTCGTTGGTTGCCCCCATATCATGTAAAATTCTCGCCTTAAGGACATAGCCAGCGCTGTTGTCAGGGAAATCCTCAATCAGAGACTCTGCATCCTTTATTGCTTGCCGGAAACGAGAGAGCGACCAAAGCGCAAATGCCCTGTGTTCTTTGTAAGAAAGCAGAATGGGCTCTTCTTCTGACGCCAGTTCTATCGCCCTGCTGATATGATCAACGGCAAGCCTATAATCCCCAATATTGTAAAGACTGTAGGAGAGTCCCGCATGGGCATTCTCGTCTTCGGACCATAGCTCAAGCGCTTCTTCAAACACGCTCTTCGCAGTTGCGAAATTTCCGGCGTCGTAGTTGTTCCAACCCTTTTCACGAAGAACCCAACTGCTTTCAGGATCGAGCGAAAGCGCTGAATTGTGTAGTTCATTGGCCGCTGATATTTCGATCTCGCCAGCCCGAAACAATGCCCCGGCCAAACCGGCCAGCCTAAATGCGGAAGGTGCTTCTGATACCGCGCGTTCAAAGAATTCTGCGGCCAGTTGAAAATTCTTTTCGTCAAATGCGATCCATCCCAACCCTTCGTTGGCTCCAGCATCGCCAACCTGAAGTGCAAATATGCTGCGATAGGTTGCTTCTGCGCTCACGTGATCGTTCAGAAACCTTTGCGTGTCTCCAAGGATATTCAACAGCTCGCGACGTTCAACTCTGGTAAGATTGCCATCTTCTAGAGCATTCTTACAAATCTGTTCGAGATTTTCCCATGACACGTTCTGGGCCAAACACGCGGAGATATAGGTATTTTCAGAGTCGGTAATGAGAGGCTTTGATAATGCAGGCAGTGTTCCAAAAACGAACACACTCAAAAAAACAATTCGTTGCAACATCGGTTCGGTCCGAGCAGTTCAGTTTCCTAAGCAATAACATGTTTCAAAGGAAACGAACCAACGAAAAAGGCCGCCCCTAGGGACGGCCTTTTCGTAAGTCTTGCGTAGGGTGGGGTTTCACCCCACCGAACACAGATTACTCAGTGATTTTAGACACAACACCGGAACCAACGG
>NZ_CYTO01000002.1 GCF_001458335.1 Cognatishimia activa | reverse complement strand
AAGGGGGTTCTAAGAGTAACTCACCATAGCCGCAAGAGGTTTTTTCAGGAAAAATCACATTTCCTTCAAAAAACTCATAAATCATTGTTTTTAAAGCAAATAAAAGAGATCAAGCCTCTTGATCTGTAAGAAAACAATAGCACTGCCCCCACTCTCCTGGGCCTTTTGTTGCGTTATCCACAGACTCGCATGCCTAGAAGTTGATTTTTCGCCCGGAATCGGCCCGGATTTCTCCGGAATCGCGTCGAGCTCAACCCTCACCCTAAGCAAGTCCTAAGGAATCAAAACCGCGTTGCGCTGAAACTCAGCGCTCTCCGTGCTAAGGTCATCATAGAGCAGTTCAATCGTCACCGTCTGAACTGACTTCAACGGAAGCACCGTATATATGTCTGCCCCGTCAGGAATAACGCCAACCGCATGGGTTGCCGCATCACAATCCGGGAATGGCCAAGACTTTTGCGCACCACCATTAACCGAATACCGGATCTCATAAAGGCCACAGCGCCAGCTTAAGAGATGCGTAAAATAGATCAGGTCCTGCCCTTCCCATTCACGCACCGCAATCCAACTTGATTTCGTTGCCCCGAGGATCGGCTTCACTTCTGTGGCATTCAAAAACTTGCCGGTTGGTGTTTGATCTTCCGCAGCACGATCTTGTGCGCAAGCCGGACCTGCAGCCAATGCCAAACAAATCACTCTTAATATACGCACAAAAAACCTCCGCCTCTCCAAATGAGTCCATCAACGCTGAAACTATCTTGGCGCAAAAGGTGTTTTTTCTGTAAGGTTTTTTTAAACAATCGAGCAAAGATCAAAAAAATGACCCAGTTGGCAGCCCCTCAGACCTTTAACCTATTGCTAATCGGTCAGGCAGGTCGACTGACCTATGAAGCAATCTTGCTACTGGCCTCTTTGCGGGCAAATGCCCCTGAATTCAAAGGCAAGGTCTTTGTCGCCCAACCGAGCGAAGGGCCGCTTTGGGAGAAGTCCCCGGAAATTCACAACAAAAACGCCCGTGACCTGATTGAAAAACTAGGCGGCGAAGTCATTACGTTTCCGAGCAACCATTTCGGCGCTGACTATCCAAACGGAAATAAGATCGAAGCATTGCTCGCCCTGCCCGAGGGCGAGCCGTTTCTTTTCTTAGATACGGATACGCTTATCACCGGCGATCTATCGCGCGTGCCCTTTGATTTTGAACGCCCCGGCGCGTCGTTGAAGGTCGAAGGCACCTGGCCCACCCCCCCGCTCTATGGTCCAGGCTACGCTGGTATATGGAAAGCACTCTATGATCGGTTTGGCTTGGACTTTGAAAGCTCGCTCGACCCGGAACAACCAGACGAGTATTGGCGCCGCTATCTCTATTTCAATGCCGGCTTCTTCTTCTACAAATGCCCGGTGGCCTTTGGAGAGAGGTATCTGGAATATGCATTGTCCATCCGTGATGACACACCGGAAGAGCTGGCCAGCCAAAAACTAACCCCATGGCTTGACCAAATCGCCCTGCCCCTTGTGATCCATTCCTTTGGCGGCGGGCGTGATGCGCTGCCAACTGGTTTGATGGATGGCGCGATCACCTGCCATTACCGATTGCTACCCCTTCTATATGCGCGTGAGGCAGATCATGTGGTGGAAGCACTAGAACAAGTAACCGCAGCAAACGATATCAAACGGGTCCTTAAGCAATATGACCCCTTTAAGTTCATGATTTACCACGGACGCGGGCAAAAAGCGCGCGCATTGTTTGATCGCGAGAAGCTTCCGCGTAAAGAACAGGCCATTCGGAATAAGTTGCGCCGCAATGGATATTGGATGCGCTAAGCTTTGAATTGATCTTTTCGTTGATTGGACGCTGTACGCACTCTACACCTTCTGAGGATACTGCTCTGGAGGAATAAATGTCTGAAGATCGCAAGCTTGCATTTGAAACACTGCAAATTCATGCAGGCGCTAACCCTGACCCAGCAACGGGTGCGCGCCAAACCCCAATTTATCAATCGACCGCTTTTGTGTTCCGTGATGCTGAACACGCGGCCAACCTCTTTAATCTTGCAGAAGTTGGTTACATCTATTCCCGCCTGACCAACCCAACGGTTGCAGCACTGGCGGAACGCATCACTCATCTAGAAGGCGGGGCGGGCGGCATTTGCTGTTCCTCCGGTCACGCGGCTCAGATTATGGCGCTTTTCCCGCTGATGGGTCCGGGCTGTAACGTTGTTGCGTCCACCAAGCTCTATGGCGGCACCGTTACTCAGCTGAGCCAAACCATCAAACGCTTTGGCTGGTCCGCGAAATTCGTAGACTTTGACGATGAAGCAGCGGTGGCCGCAGCGATTGATGACGACACCCGTGCAGTTTTCTGTGAATCCATCGCCAACCCGGGCGGCTACATCACTGACATTCCAGCGATTGCAGCCATTGCGGACAAAGCAGGCATCCCGCTGATCGTGGATAACACATCCGCGACTCCTTACCTCTGTAACCCCATCGAGCTGGGCGCGACATTGGTTGTGCATTCCACCACCAAATACCTGACCGGCAACGGTACCGTGACCGGTGGCGCAGTCATTGACAGCGGCAAGTTTGACTGGATGCAGAACGACAAATTCCCATCCTTGTCTAAACCAGAGCCTGCCTATCACGGCCTCTGCTTTGGTGAGGCGCTTGGCCCAATGGCCTTCACTTTCCACTCAATCGCCGTCGGTCTGCGTGACCTTGGCATGACCATGAACCCGCAGGGTGCTCATTATACTCTGATGGGTATTGAGACGCTTTCTCTGCGCATGGACAAGCACGTCGCGAATGCCAAGAAAGTAGCTACATGGCTCGAGAATGATGACCGCATCGACTATGTCACCTATGCTGGGCTTGAGAGCTCTCCTTACTTCGGTCGCATCGATAAAATCTGCCCGAAAGGGGCTGGCGCACTGTTCACCTTCGCGGTGAAAGGCGGCTATGACGCCTGTGTGAAACTGGTGGATAGCCTTGAGCTGTTTAGCCATGTAGCGAACTTGGGCGACACACGCTCTTTGATCATCCACTCTGCGTCCACCACCCACCGCCAGCTGACCCCAGAGCAGCAAGAAGCGGCTGGGGCAAGCCCGAACGTGGTACGCGTGTCTATCGGCATTGAAGATGCGGATGATATCATTGCAGACTTGGATCAGGCGCTCACCAAAGCGACCGCTTAATCCCAATTTTGAATGTCTGAGGGCCGCTATCAAAGCGGCCCTTTTTTGTTAATCTTCAGCAATCTCAAACACAATTGAAACTATCGCCTGCGTGGAAAGCTCTCCAGAGGCGATGGGCACTCCAGAATCCATTGCCATCTCAGTGCGCGCCATAAAACGCGGCTGCGGCATCGAAATCCCGCCTTCATTGATAGATTTAATATCGCCAAGCTCGACACCAGCTGCTTCGGCGTAAAGCGTTGCTTTCGCCACGGCGTCTTCCACCGCTTTACGGCGGGCTTCGTTCATTGCTTCGCTTGGGTCCTGCAAACCAAAGCTCAAACCATTGAACGCATTCACCCCATCGCTGACCATCTCATCCAGCGCTTTGCCAAGGATTTCGAGGTCCCGAATTCGGACGGTCATCTGGTTGCCCGCCTCATACCCTTTGATACGCGCTACGTCGATACGGTTATTCCCGTGTTCCCAAACCGGATTTAGATAGAGGCTGCCGGTTTGCATATCGCGCGGTTCCACACCCAAACGCTCCATAATTGCCAGTGCGGCTTGGGTACGTTTGTTTACTTCGTCCATGGCCTCACGTGCTGTGAAAGCTTGGTAGCGTGCGCCCAAGGTGATCACCGCCATATCCGGCGCCTGCTCCACAACACCTCGCCCTTGCACGGCGATCTCCCCGCCTCACCCATAACAGGAACGCTTAGCGCGGCCACAACCGCAAAATTCTTCAGGATCTGCATCAAATGCTCCCTCCGCTTTTGACTTTCCTCCAAACTAAGACCTTGTCGGCTAAAATGCTTGGGGATAAGGGCCTTTTTCTTCCCCTTCGGCAATTTCCTGCTATAAATCCAGCCCATAGCGGGCGAATTCTTTTGCCTGTCGCGCACGAGTGGTAGAGCCAAACTATGAAACCAGACTATGCCTTGTCCCTCTCGCTTGACGGCATCAAGTTCCTGTGTCGAGTCGACGGGGGCTGGCACCAGCTTGGCGATGTGCCTTTGGAGCATGCGGACCTCAATGGCGCTCTATCAGAGTTGCGCGGCTTGGGCGAAGATCATGCCGGTGGCGATGCGCTGTGCAAGATCATCCTTCCGAATGACCAAATCAAATACCTAACGCTCGATGATGTGACTGGTGACCAAGACGCGGCTATCGCAGAAGCTCTGGAATCGGCTACGCCATACGCTTTGGACGAACTCGCCTATGATTTCGTGGAAACAAATGGCGGTGTTCAGATAGCCGCTGTGGCACGAGAAACCCTGGGTGAGGCATTGGATTTTGCAACGGAACATGGGTTCCAGCCGGTTAGCTTCACATCTATTCCGCGCGCTGATCAGTTCGATGCCGAGCCTTTCTTTGGCACAACGCCAAATGCTCAAACTCTCGTCGATGACGCGAATGACGTAAGCCCAGATGATACACCCGTTTTTGTCGTGTCAGAAGGTCCACTTCCGGAAACCACTCCTGAACCTGCTCCGTCTTTCGCAAGTTCACGCCTGATCGCAACTCCATCGACAAACGCCGAGGAGAGCGCGACGGCAGCGAAACTTGGCGGAGCGACGCGTGGCGCGGACGTTTCGGAAAGGCCCAAAACGAATGGTCCAGATCCGCTCGACGCCGCCGCAGAACCAGACAACCCTCTCGCGGCCCAGGAGCCTCGGTTTGACCCAGCGACGCTCATAGCGGGCCTTAAAAACCGCCCAGAGCCGTCGAGCGAACCACGAGCGCGTGGTGCAGCTCGGTCAACCGAGGTTGACAACCGTGTCGCACCAACTGGGCCTGCGACGGTCGGCAAAACCAACACACATATTGATGGCCTTGCGAAAGGAATCAAGACGGTCCAAAGCGAACCAACCGTTCGGGGAAAACCGCGTTATTTAGGCGCGGTGTTGGTCATCATTCTTCTGGCATTCATGGCCGGCGTCGCGATTTGGGCATCGTTGTCTTCTACAGATGGCGTGACCGGTTTCTTTTCGCCGAGCAAAACTATCGACACGATCCCACTCGATAGCCAAACCACGGAAGAGTTTGAAACGACCGCGCTCCCACCGGTTTCTAACGATACGATTACCGACACCGCCGAAATCGAAGCGATGGACGACAATGAAGGCATATTGATCGATCCTGTCCTAGACGCAGCGGTCCTCACACCAGGCGGGGACGCGCTTTACGCCGCCACGGGAATCTGGGACCGAGCGCCATCGCAACCTGTATCCCCAAACAGCGAGACCTCCGAGGCCATCTATCTGGCCAGCTTTGAGCCGATGCAACAAACCCACGACGCCATCGCTCTGCCAACACCGGAAAGCTTTGGCGTGGACACAGCAATTGCTCGGCAACTGGACCCAGTCGCTGCTGGTGTCACGTTTGAGTTCGATGAGCAGGGTCTGGTGATTGCAACAGCAGCCGGTGCTTTATCACCTGAAGGTTTCAAGGTCTTTCTCGGCAAGCCTGCTGTGGTGCCTGCGTCGTTCCCCGTCAGAACCGAGGTTCAGGAAGAGACAGAAGTTGTAGAAACCCCGAGTGAGGTCTCTCGACTGGCAGCGTTCCGACCGAAGCTGCGCCCGACCGATTTGATCGAACAAAACGAGCGCGCAACATTGGGGGGTAGCACCCTTTCTGAAATCGCACGTATTCGCCCAAAACTGCGCCCGGAACGCCCAGAGCCATCTGTGCAAGTCGCGTCGATCGATCCAAGCGACATTCAGGCTGCGACAGATCAAGCGGTCCTTGCATCGATCCGTCCGAAAAGCCGCCCTGCTAATTTTGCTGCGACCGTAAAACAGCAACAAGAACGCCAGGCCTCAATCGCTGTGCCAAGAACCGAACGGGTTGCGCCCAGCATACCAACGACTGCCTCGGTGGCGCGCAACGCGACCCAAGAGAACGCGATTAACCTGCGCAAGGTAAATCTCATCGGGGTTTATGGCGCATCAAATGACCGCCGCGCGCTCGTTCGGTTGTCGAGTGGCCGCTATAAAAAGGTCGAAGTCGGAGACCGGATCGACGGCGGCAAAGTAGCCGCAATCAGCAATTCAGAACTGCGTTACGTCAAAGGCGGACGGACGATTGTACTGAAGATGCCTCGGGGCTAACGCACCAAAAACACCCTAATTCCTAAAAAAGCAAAACTGACTTGGATCAAAGTCGTTTGGGGCCAGTGACCTTAATCTGACTCCATACCGCATCCGTGTTCTCACTTTTTGTGCCCACAGATGTATCCGGAAACTATGGAGGTCAGTCATGTACAACTCTATTCTCGTTCCCATCGCGCCAGATCACGCGACTTCGTAAAAACCCGCCATAGCGGCGGCTCGGAAATTGGCTAGTGAAGACGCGGAGATCATCGCACTTACGGTGCTTGATGAAATCCCAGAATTCGTCGCCGCGCAGATTCCGCATGAAATCTATAAAAATCGTGTCATTGAAGCGGAGAATGATCTGAGAAACGAAATCGGGGATGCGGCGGATGTTACGCCTGTCGTGGTTTCGGGTCATAGTTATCGCAGCATTCTGGATTATGCTGACCGTAAGAATTGTGAATGCATTGTCATTACGTCTCATCAGCCAGAATTCAGTGACTTTCTGATCGGCTCGACAGCAGCGCGTGTGGTGCGTCACGCAAAGTGCAACGTCATGGTCCTGCGCTAAAGAAAACGGCGGGCAAAAAAGCCCGCCGACTTCCTCGGTTAAGCATCTGAAAACCCTACTCAGCGGCTTTCACCGCTCCATCGAGCTCGCCATTGTCGATTTGCTCCTGTTCAATGCTTTCAAACAGCGCTTTGAAGTTCCCTTCTCCAAACCCGTCATCGCCCTTGCGTTGTATGAATTCAAAAAAGATTGGGCCAATCACGGTCTTTGAGAAAATCTGCAACAAGATCTTCGTTTCACCGCCATCGACGACGCCTTCCCCATCAATCAAGATGCCGTGTTTCATCATCTTGTCTTTGGGTTCGTCATGACCGGTGACCCGATCATAAGAGAGATCGTAGTAGGTCTTTGGCGGTCCGGGCATGAATTTCACGCCTTTGTCAGCGATGCTATCCACGGATTGGTAAATGTCTTCGGAACCGACCGCGATGTGTTGGATGCCCTCTCCGTTATACTTCTTCAGATAAGCAACGATCTGGCCAGTTTCTCCGCGATCTTCGTTGATCGGAATGCGAATACGACCGCATGGGCTAGTCAATGCGCGAGAAAGCAGACCCGTGTATTTGCCCTCAATGTCAAAGAAGCGGATTTCTTTAAAGTTGAACAGGTCCCCGTAGAACTTGAACCAAGTATCCATATTCCCTTTGAAAACGTTGTGGGTCAGGTGATCCAAATAGTAAAACCCAACGCCGGCAGGCTTGGACAACGTGATCCAATCAAACTCTTCATTGAAAGGCGATGTGTCAAAGTACTGATCGGTGAAGTAAATCAATGAGCCACCAATGCCCTTGATTGCAGGCCAATCGAGCGTTTTATCGTCACCGTCGTATGGTTCTGCTCCGTTCGCCACCGCGTGATCAAATGCATGCTTTGCATCAACGACACGCCAGCCCATCGACGGCGCGCAAGGGCCGTGTTCGTCCACAAAGCGCATGCCAAAGCTACCGGGTTCATTGTTCAGGATGTAAGTAATATCGCCCTGCTGCCAAAGCTCCACCGCTTTGGTCTTGTGGTTGGCCACGTGAGTATAGCCCATACGCGTAAAACACGCGCGCAGCTCCTCGGGATCCGGGTGGGCAAATTCGACAAATTCGAAGCCATCGGTGCCTGCTGGGTTTTCTTCGGTGATCTCAGCGCGGGGTGCGTTATGTGGAAACGGGCCCATAAGATGCTCCTATTTTGGGTGATCATGTTCGCTGAATCGACCCTAACGACCGCGCAGAGCGTAAAATCCGCGAATTCACGTGCGGTACGTGAATTTTTCGCGTAACTTCTACCGAACAGACACATTTGACGCGAAAGTTGCGCATAATGCTTGATGAAATGGACAAAAGACTGCTTGCAGCTTTGCAAAAAGATGCGCACCTCACAGCAAACCAGCTCGGGGAGCTACTGCATCTGTCCCCGAGCCAAGCGGGTCGCCGTCGCCAGCGATTAGAGGCGGAAGGCTATATCAAAAGCTACGCAGCCAAACTTGACCCGCATCGGCTGGGGCTAAATGTGCAAGCCTTTGTGTTAATACAGCTCGGCACCCACGCCCCTGACAATTCTCGCAGCGTCGCACGCCTCATCGATACCCGGCCTGAAGTGATCAGTGCTTGGACGCTGACAGGAGAGGCAGATTATATGCTGCGGGTCTATTGTGCAGACCTTCAAGCGCTTAACGCCTTGATCCACGAGGTACTCTTGCCCCATCCTGCAGTTAGCCGCGTGCAAAGCCAAATCGTGATGGATCAATTCAAACACGACGCCCCTCTGCCGACCTGATCCAAACGACTTACCCCCGGAGCACCGATGGAAAGTTTCCTGATACAAGCCACCATGTTTCTTTGCGCCGCCGTATTGGCAGTCCCCTTGGCTGTGCGCTTTGGCATGGGCTCAGTGCTTGGCTACCTCATCGCGGGCATCGTGATCGGACCGATCTTTGGGTTTATTGGGGGCAGCGAAACCACCGATCTTCAGCATTTCGCGGAATTCGGCGTGGTTATGATGCTGTTTTTGATTGGCCTAGAGCTTGAACCCCGAGCGCTTTGGGACATGCGCCATAAGTTACTTGGGCTTGGTGGGCTGCAGATCACGCTAACCACATTGGCCATTGCTGGCGGCATGTTGTTCTTGGGTTATCAATGGAGTGTCTCTCTCGCAGTCGGTTTGATCTTCGCACTTTCATCAACCGCCATTGTTCTGCAGACCCTTGCAGAGAAAGGTCTGATGCAGACGTCCGGCGGACGGGCGACCTTCTCGGTCTTGTTGACTCAAGATATCGCAGTTATTCCGATGCTCGCATTCTTGCCCCTGCTCGCTTTGCCAGCCACGGTCACCCTAGCGCCCGATGGATCAGTGGCGCGGCCTTCCGATGCAGCCCATGATAGCCATCATTCGCTGTCGCTCGTCGAAGGCTTGCCCGCTTGGGGCGTCACACTCGTCACGCTTGCGGCTATTGTCGCCGTGATTTTGGCGGGGATATACCTCATCCGCCCGCTGTTTAAATTCATCGCAAGCGCTCATCTGCGCGAGATATACACCGCCACCGCATTGCTTATCGTAATTGGCATCGCGATGCTGATGACATTGGTGGGCCTGTCCCCTGCCCTTGGCACCTTCCTCGCCGGGGTCGTGCTGGCGAACTCAGAGTTCCGCCATGAGTTAGAAGCCGACATCGAACCCTTCAAAGGGCTATTATTGGGGCTCTTTTTCATCACGGTGGGTGCTCAGATTGATTTCAACAAACTGATCGCCGATCCGTTCAACATCCTCGGCCTGACATTCGCCGTCATAGCCATAAAAATGCTGATCCTGTTTGGGCTTGGCTTGCTCTTCAAGTTGAGACGCCGCAACCGGTGGCTCTTTGCACTGGGTCTCGCCCAAGCCGGTGAGTTTGGCTTTGTGCTGTTATCCTTCGCAGTCCAGCAACATGTGCTTCCGCAACCCCTTAGCGAGACACTTCTGTTGGTGGTCGCACTTTCCATGCTGATCACACCGCTCTTGTTCATTTTGTACGACATGCTGTCAAACCGCATGCATGAAGAGAAATCCGAAACCGCCGCAGATGAAATTGATGAAACGGGTCAGGTAATCATCGCAGGCATTGGGAGATTTGGTCAGATCGTCAACCGCCTCGTCCGCGGGTCCGGCTATGACACCGTGGTATTGGACCACAATATGGAAACCATTCAAGCCATGCGAAAGTTCGGCGTCAAAGGTTTCTTAGGCGACCCAACGCGCCCCGAATTGCTTCATGCCGCAGGCATAAGCGAAGCGCGTGTATTGGTTGTCGCTTTGGATGACCCAGCGGCCTGCGTAAAGCTTGTGGATTACGCACGCCGAGAGCGACCTGACTTACACATCGTCGCCCGGGCGCGCGATCGGGTCGAAGTGTTTAAACTCTTCCAAGCCGGCGCGGACGACATCGTGCGCGAGATGTTTGACAGTAGTCTGCGTGCAGGCCGATATGTGTTGGAAAACATTGGTCTCACGGAATACGAGGCCAGTCAGGCAGAACAGACATTCTACCACCACGACCGGCACGCCGTACGTGAACTTGCTTTGCTTTGGGATCCGGCGCGACCATCCTCGCAGAACCCGGACTATGTAAAGCGAGTGCAAGAATTGGAGGAAGACCTGCAGACCCTCCTCACAACTCAGTTGGAAAAGTCTAACGCGGCTGAGTGATCAGCCGTCAGACACCCCAGCTTCTGCGAAGGTCGCCATGCCAGAGTGGCAGGCCACTGCGGATTTCAGAATATTGATTGCCAACGCCCCGCCAGAGCCTTCGCCTAGACGCATATCCATCGCAAGAAGCGGCTCTTTGCCAAGGTTCTTAAGCGCGTTGAAATGGGCGTTTTCAGCAGAAACATGGCCCGCAACTGCATGGTCCAGAGCGGTTTGGTTTTCATCGGCTAGGGTCGCCGCAGCTGCCGTACAAATGAACCCATCCAAGATCACCGGGATGCGCGCGACACGCGCTTTTGCAATCGCGCCAGCCATGGCCGCCAATTCACGGCCACCGACACCGCGCAAGACTTCGAGCCCTGCACGATCCGGATTTGCCGCAAGCCCTGCGCGCACAACTCGCGCTTTAGTCGCAAGTCCTGCATCATCCACGCCGGTCCCACGACCAACCCAGTCTTCAGCTTCGCCGCCATAAAGGGCGTTCAAGATCGCCGCACCGGAGGTGGTGTTTCCAATCCCCATCTCACCAACCACAAGCAGGTCTGTTTCAGCATCAACCGCGTTCCAACCGGTCAGAAGCGCATCGACGGCCTCTTGCTCGCTCATCGCGGGGCCTTGGGTGAAATCAGCCGTCGGGAGATCCAATTCCAGAGCATGCACCGAAAGCTTTGCGCCTGCGGCATTGGACAATTGATTGATGGCCGCGCCGCCGTGCTGAAAGTTCAAGACCATCTGTTCGGTCACTTCAGGCGGAAATGCAGACACACCTTGTGCCGTCACGCCATGATTGCCCGCAAAAATAATCACCTGTGGGTTTTCGATCTTGGGCCGCGCATCGCCACGCCAACCCGCATACCAGATCGCTAACTCTTCCAGTCGCCCCAAAGCGCCCGGCGGTTTGGTCAATTGACCATTGCGATCCTGTGCGCCTTTTAGCGCAGATTCATCCGCGGATGGGGCCGCATCCAGCAGCGCTCGGAATTCCTCGAAGTTAGAAAAAGCGGCACTCATGATCGGCTCCTGTTGTGTCGGCATTGCCAAGCTGTTTACTTGATAGAACGCATGGAACAAGCCCGGAAAGGACATGCAAATGCAAAAGCACGACATGTCGGTTGTGACGTTGGGGGATATTCGCACCGCGATTGCGTTGCTCAGCCGTATTCCCTTGAAGGCCGAGTTTGATCGCAGCGCCAAAGCGGCCTGGGCATATCCGCTTGCGGGCATAGCCGTGTCGCTGATTGCAGGGCTGATCACGATGATTGGTCTTTGGGTTGGCTTGTCAGCACCCGTCGCAGCCGCGCTCTGGATCGGCGCAACCATCGTCCTGACCGGCGCCATGCATGAGGACGGACTAGCTGATTGCGCCGATGGGTTCTGGGGCGGTTTTGAAAAACCACGGCGTCTTGAGATCATGAAGGACAGCCAAATCGGAACCTATGGCGTGCTTGCCTTGGTTCTCTCAATCGGTTTGCGCTGGCTTCTCATTGCCGCGCTGATTGCAGCCGACAACTGGTTCTGGTCTCTGTTGGCCATCGAGACCCTCAGCCGAGCGGTCATGCCTTCAATCATGCATGCCCTGCCTCACGCGAGATCAGACGGTCTGTCCCACGCGCAAGGTCGCCCGCCCCTCAATTCAGCGGCAATCGCGGTGGCTATTGGCTTTGTGGTTGCGCTGTTCTGCCTTGGATGGGTCGCATTCAAAATCGCTGTCTTACTTGCCGTTGCCACCGCCGCGACCGCCAAATTGGCCGATATCAAAATCGGTGGTCAGACAGGAGATGTACTTGGAGCAAGCCAGCAATTCGCAATGATCATTGCTTTGATGATCCTCGCCTAGACACCGGCGATCTGGCGCATCATGGCCAATGCGAGCACGGCAAGCGCAAGAGATGGCAACATGGAAAAACGCAGCGACAGCAAACACACCAGCACAATGGCTACGGCTTCTGGCCAGCCCTCTGTCACCACGGTTGGCGCGACTAAGGCCGAAAGAACAGCGATCGGCACCGCGTTCAGCCCCGCCTCGATGCGGTGATGCACCGTGCCGAAATAGGTCATCAAGAGATGTCCTCCGCTGCGTACACCGTAGGTCAGCAATGCGCACAGAAATATTGTGAGATAAGGATCAGCCATGGGCCACCTCTTTGCTTTGCGGGCCTTCACTCAGGGCGGCAGCCGTAAGGATCCCACAAACGCCACCAAGCGTGATATGCCACGGACTGCCCAAGACGAAGTAAACAAGGAGTGAACTCGCTACGCTCACCGACAGAATTGCAAAGAACCTTGGCTTTTGGCGGAACCCAAAGACCAATACTGCAAAGAACATCGGCAAAATCAAATCCAAACCAAAACGGCTCGTATCTCCTAATAGGGGCCCAAACAACGCTCCCAGCAAGTTCGCAATCATCCAAGCGATGTAAACGCACGCAGCATAGGTGAAATAATAGGTCGGCGTGATTGGCGTCTTTGTATGGCGCGCCTCGCATGTGGCATATTGAGGGTCCACCAACAAAAAGAAGGCCAAGGCCTTTTGCATTGGCCCAAACTGATCAAGCCACCGCACAGACGCCGCAGAATAAAGCACATGGCGAAAGTTCACCGCCAAAACTGCAAGCAAGATCGACCAAAGCGCGACGCCTTCCAACATCAAATCCAGCATGACGTATTGGCTCGCCACAGCATAGATGCTTGCGGATGTGACCAGTAGCTCGGTCAGACTCAGCCCCTGATCAATCGCCAAAGCGCCAAACACGGCCGAGTATGGCGCGATTGCACTCGCAACGGGAAACACATCCCGAAGGGCATCTTTAATCTCTTTTCGCGTCTCAATCATGGAATCATTGACCGCCAAAACGAACACTGTTCGCCAAACTGAACACAATTGCTGCGTTTGTCAAATCGAACTATGATCGCCAAAACGAACAACCGCCGAGAGCAAACGTGAACCCATCAACCCTCATTGCCCGCGCGATTCAAAGAGAGCGCAACAAAGCTGGCATCAGCCTCACGGCGCTCGCAAACCAAGCGGGTTTGGCGAAATCCACGTTGTCTCAATTGGAATCCGGGCAAGGAAACCCAAGTATTGAAACGCTATGGGCCATCGCCGAGGTGCTGGGCGTGCCTTTTAGCCACCTTTTTGAGTTGCCCAGCAATGAGGTCAAACTGGTCCGTGCCGGAGAGGGTGAACAAGTCCCGTCCGAGGATGCTGACTTCGAAACCATCGTTTTAGATAAATGCCCGCCAAATCGGTGCCGTGACCTCTATCGCGCAACAATCACCAAGGGTCAGCCACGGCGCGCTGAGGCCCACCCCGCCGGAACCGTCGAACATGTCTTTGTGATTTCCGGGGAGGCTTCAATCGGCCCGGATGATGCAGCAGAAACCCTAAGACCCGGCGATTATTACCGCTATCCAGCCGATGTTAGCCATTTCTATGAAGCCAACACCGAAACCGTCATGCTGGTCGTTGTCATGGAGAGCCCCGCTTAGGCGCCACGCCAAAAGAAAAACCGCGCTCCTTCATGTTAAGGAACGCGGTCTAAATCAGTTTTAGGGCCGAATTACGCTGCGCGCGCGGTCAACACCTCGTCAACCTGCTTCGCCGCAAGCACTTCGTCGCCGCCAGCAACCGCAGCTACTTCGCGAGTCAGACGCTCAAGCGCCGCTTCATACAGCTGACGCTCAGAATAGCTTTGCTCGCGCTGATCATCGGTGCGGTGCAAATCACGGACCACCTCGGCGATCGCAATCAGATCACCAGAGTTGATCTTTTGTTCATACTCCTGCGCGCGGCGGGACCACATCGCGCGCTTCACCTTCGCTTTACCCTTCAGGGTCTTCATCGCTTGGTTGATCACGTCCGGAGAGCTCAGCCCACGCATACCGATTTCGGTCGCCTTATGGGTCGGAACTCGCAGAGTCATTTTGTCTTTTTCAAAAGAGATCACGAAAAGCTCTAGCTCAATGCCGGCAATTTCTTGTTCTTCAATCGAGACGATCTGCCCAACGCCATGTGCAGGGTAAACAACGTAATCGTTCGGGCGGAATTCGTTCTTCTTGGATTTGCTCATGCAGTCCTTCCTTACAGAGCGCGTCAGAGCAAAAAACTCCCTAGCGGAAAACATGTTCCGCCGGGTCGACAAGCTCTGGCGCAAAAAACCATCCGTGGCGGCAGCCGGCGGGATGGCATCGGTTGGTCATATATCTATGTCACATAAATATATCACAAAAATGGCATCAATAGAAGCGTAACACACAGAAACGCAGTGTTACCTCAGTGTTTTCAGTGCCTTAAGCTAATTCTGCGATGCAGAATCAACCGCAACAATTGCGAATCGCTTGCTTTAACCACCCTCACCTGGATTTGGTGAAAAATACTTCTCGAGCTTGTTTGGCTCGCCATCTTTTTCTTCATGTCCAGGCAACGGTTCTTTTTTGCTGATGATCACGGGCCAGATTTCAGAATATTTGCGATTAAATTCAACCCAGTCCTCCATATCCGGCTCGGTATCGGGACGGATCGCATCTGCAGGGCATTCTGGCTCGCAAACGCCACAATCAATGCACTCATCAGGGTGGATCACCAATGTGTTCTCCCCTTCATAGAAGCAATCCACAGGGCACACTTCCACACAATCCGTGTATTTACACGCAATGCAGTTATCTGTGACGACGTAAGTCATTGGTACTTTGATTTCCTAGAACACTGTCTTTAATCACGCTTTGGCTATGCCCAGATCGCGCATGCTTAGCTAATTCACCAAGACCTAATCTTCAAGACGGCTTGTTTTCATATTATCCAGACTGCGACGATCTCGCTTCGACGGACGACCTTTTCCTTCATATTTGGGGGCACGTGGCTGTTTTTCTTTGCGTTCTGTCAAATCAGTGTAGAGCGCTTGGGCTTCCGGCGCAGGTCCGCGTCGGGTTCCCAAAGCTGAAATGCGCACGACTCGGATTTCTTTGGCTTGCGGGAAGGTCAGCACATCTTCTGGGCCAACGGCATGGCTTGATTTTGCAATCTTCTGTCCGTTGACGCGGACATGTCCGCCACTGACGACCTTAGCAGCCAAAGACCGGGTTTTGAAAAACCTGGCATACCAAAGCCATTTGTCGACGCGGATTTTTGCTGGCTGGTCAGTCACGATACAAATCCTAACAACTAAAAAAGGCGCGTCTAAAAAGCCGCGCCTTTTTCTTATTCATTGGTTCAGGCCCTACTTGGTTTTCAGACCCATCAGCGCGGCTGCGAATGGATTATCCGGGTCAATGGCTTTCTCCTTCTTCGGAGGCCGTGCCGAGAACTGTTTTGCGCCCTCATTGCGTGGCTTGCCTTTGCCCTTCGGCTTACCGCGCGGCTTGCCACCCGGTTTACCCTGACCTTCGCGACGCCCACCTTGCTGCTGGCGACCACGGTTATTGTTCTGACGGCGGCCACCCCAAGTGAAGGTAAAGAACACCTCTACCTCAGGCTCCGCAGGTGCTTCTGCTTCGGTCTCAGCCGGTGCTTCAGTCACAACGTCTGCATCAACAGCTTCGGCAGCTGGCGCATCTGCAGCTTCAGCGTCCGCAGCAGGTGCTTCAGTTGGCGCTTTAACTTTTGCACGCTCTCCGCGTTCGCCGTTATAGCCCAGACCCTGCATCAGTGCTGCAAACTGTTCCAGCGTCATGCCGGTGATGGACAGCATATCCGGGTTGGCTTCAAAGCCCCCACGGCTGTCTTCAGTCCGCAGCATATCTGCCAAGCGTTCCAGCATATCGATACGGATCGCGCGCTCACCAGCCGCGCGGTAGCCCGCCATAGCGTGGTAACCTTCAGGCGCACCTTCGCCCGCTGGTACAGTCACCAGACCCGGAGGTGGAGATTCAGGGAACACATCCAACCCTTTGGACAGAGACCACAGAACCAAACGCAAACGGGTTGGCGCTGGCTTCAATAGAAGCGGCATAAAGATTGTGAACTGACCAAAGCGGATGCCGTGCTTGCGCAATGTGCCGCGTGCGTCTTGGTCGAGGTCTTTTACTTCCTGTGCCACGTCACCCCGAGGGATCACGCCCAGCGCTTCAACCATGCGGAACGCAAAACCACGTGCGAGACCATTGAGCTCCTCGTCACGAGACAGGTTCAAAAGCGGCTCAAACAGAGCAGCAATCTTGCGGTCGATGAAATGCTGCAAGCGGCGCTCTACTTTTTGAGCGACATCAGGACCTGCTTCATCATCAACGAAAACGGTGATTGATGGTTTCAGGGGATCGCTGCCGGCCACCAATTTGCCAACCGCGTGTTCGCCCCACATCAGGCCGCCTTGTTCGGTAAAATCAATTTCAGTATCGGGCGCGTTATAGAACCGATCCGCCCGCAGATGAAATTGCGGTGCAAGTGCTGACAGGCTGGCCTGACGCAATGTCTTCGCCTCTGCCCCTTCAGCGCTTTTGTCTGCTTGGAAACGGAACCCTTCTAAGCGACCAACGAATTCACCCTCGATGGTCACTTCACCCTTATCATTTACTTCGGCCAAAAGGGCCTCCTTCTGCTTGAGCCGCCGCAACAAAACCGATGTCCGGCGATCCACAAATTTTTCCGTCAGTTTTTCATGTAAAGCATCTGACAGGCGATCTTCTACCGCGCGAGTCGCCTCACGCCAATGATTTTCGTCGTCAATCCAACCATTTCGCTGCGCCACGTAGGTCCATGTGCGGATATATGCCAATCTTTTGGATAGCGTATCGATATTTCCGTCGATTTTGTCGATCCGGGCAACTTGGCGCGCGAACCAGTCCCGAGGGATTCGGCCGCGCTCATGAAGGTAGCCGAAGATACCCTGAAGCAAACTCGCGTGCTCATTGTGACTAATGCCACGGAAATCCGGAATACGGCAGACATCCCAAAGTAAACGTACGGATGGCGCGTCAGACGCACGCGCATGGACTTCAACGTCTTGCGCGAGGGTCTTGAGAACCGAGAGATCATCCGCTTCTCTGGCCTTCATAAGAAGTTCGTCGTTTGGTACTTCCTCAAGCGATGCAATCAGCGCTTCGACTTTGCCAAATTGCAGCGATGCATTACGCCAGTTCAGTTTTTTCTGCGGCGCGAACCTGTGGTTCATGATCGCATCCGCAACACCGTCATCTAAGGCGCGCGCTTCACCTGTCACCCCGAAGGTTCCGTGACTCATCCCTCGCCCAGCGCGCCCCGCAATTTGGGCCAACTCGTTGGGCATCAGCTCTCGCATCCGTCGCCCATCAAATTTCGTGGTCGAACTAAAGGCGACATGGTCGATGTCTAGGTTAAGCCCCATGCCAATCGCATCTGTGGCGACCAGGTAATCCACATCTCCATTTTGGTAGAGCTCTACCTGCGCGTTCCGCGTGCGTGGGCTCAATGCGCCCATCACCACAGCAGCACCACCCTTCTGGCGGCGAATGAGTTCCGCAATTGCATAGACATTATCAACGGAGAAGCCGACGATGGCAGATCGCGGCTGCATCCGACTGATCTTGCGACTGCCAGCGTAACTCAGCGTGCTCATGCGTTCGCGGCGCATAAACTCCACACCGGGCACCAATGCAGAGATCGTACCCCGCATTGTATCAGCACCCAGAAACATCGTTTCATGCAAACCACGCGCGCGCAGCAACCGATCGGTAAAGACATGTCCCCGTTCGGGATCGGCACAAAGCTGGATCTCATCTACGGCGAGAAAGTCACAGCCCATGCCCTCGGGCATCGCTTCGACCGTACAGACCCAATATTGCGCTTTGGGCGGCACAATCCGCTCTTCTCCTGTGACAAGTGCCACCACCCGGGGTCCGCGCGCCGCAACGATCTTATCGTAGACCTCCCGCGCAAGTAGGCGCAAAGGCAGGCCAATCACACCGGTGCGATGCCCAAGCATCCTTTCAATGGCGAGATGCGTCTTGCCCGTGTTGGTCGGCCCTAAGACCGCCGTGATCCGACCTTGTCCGGTCATCTTCCCGCCTATTCTTAAAGTTTCTGGCCCATCACAATGGGTTCGAGTCGCTTCAGCGCCTCTGTTACGGCGGGGTGGTGCGGATGTATAGGCGTCACCAATTGATAGGCCTCGTAGGCATCCGTGGGTCGTTCGATGACTTCCAAAATCGCCCCCAAACCGGCAATTGCCTCAAAGTGCTGAGGGTTAAGCTCAAGCGCGACCTCAAGGTCCGCCAGAGCGGGGCCAAACATCTCGGCATGGGCAAAAGCATTGGCGCGGCTTACCCAGCCTTCAGCAAAATCCGGCGCGTGATCAGTCAAGGCGGTGAAATGCTCAATGGCTGACTGCACCTGCCCGGCTTCCATCGCCTTATTGCCACGCGACAACAGCAAGTCCGCAGAGGCGGAACCAGACTTTTCCCATTCCAATTGAATATCAGCAGCCAGTCGTTGCGACTCGTTGACTTCAGCGACCCGCAATTGGTCCATCAACAAACTCAACCGCGCTTCGTCGGCAAACCCTTGCGAACTTACCAAAAACGTGATCGACGCTGCCGCCACGGCAGGTTTGAGAATATTGTGCAACATGCCCATAACAGTATTGAATGTAACCGGCGCATCGGGATTTACTAGGGTGACGAAGCGCAATTCATAGAAAGTGATGACATGAGCGATATTGTAGCAGCAGCAGTAGACGCGCTGAGTGCAAAGCTGGGCGGCGAAGGCATCGATGGTTCTGCAAAGTTTGAAATCGAAGGCGAAGGCGCGTTGATCATTGACGCGGATGGCGTGCGCGCCGGTGATGACGACGCAGACGTGACCCTGACGGCGGATGCAGATTTGTTCAAAGACATCCTATCCGGCGACGCAAACCCAACATCTGCCTTCATGAGCGGCAAGCTCAAAGTAGATGGCGATATGGGTATGGCCATGAAACTGGCATCTGTTCTCGCTTAATGGAGCAAGCGCCCTACCACGCAGTGCCAGAAGGCGAGCCAGTTGCGCAGGCCTATTGGACCCGCGCAGATGACGGCATTCGCCTAAGGGTCGCCTCTTGGTCAAAAGAGGATGCCAAAGGCACCGTGCTGTTGTTTCCGGGGCGCACGGAATACATTGAAAAATATGCCATAACCGCGGGCGAGTTTGCCCACCTTGGCTATGGCACTTTCTCGATCGATTGGCGAGGCCAAGGGTTGTCTGACCGCGTACAGGCGAATGTGAACGCCGGCGATGTCGTGACATTCTCGGATTACCAACGCGATGTGGCTGCATTTATGGAAGCGGCCGAAACGCTTAACCTTCCAAAGCCGTTTTTTCTGCTGGGCCATTCGATGGGCGGCGCGATAGGATTGCGCGCGTTATATAATGATCTACCGGTGCAAGCTGCGGCATTCACCGGCCCAATGTGGAACATCGGATTGGGCAAGATGCGCCCGTTCGCATACATCCTCAGCATCGTTTTGCGTGCATTGGGCATGAGCAAGTGGCTCGCGCCCGGCACCAAAAACGAAACTTATGTTTTGGACACGGGCTTTGAAGACAATCAGCTCACCAAAGACCGCGGTATGTACGCGCGCCTTCAGGCCCAAGCCCGGGCCAATATCGAGCTCTGCATCGGCGGCCCAACCATCCGCTGGGTCAACGAAGCCCTCAAAGAATGCGCTGACATGGCGAAAAAACCAGCGCCTTCGCTGCCTTGCGTCACATTTTTGGGAACGGACGAGACCATCGTTGACCCTGACGCCATCAAATCGCGCATGGCGGACTGGAACGATGGCACGTTAGAAATGGTGGAAGCAGGCGAGCACGAAGTCCTGATGGAAGACCCCGCCAAACGCGCGCCAATCATGGCAAAGATCGGCTCCTTCTTCGACCAACATCGCTAATCACAGCGAATTTAGAGCCGCCCCCTTGCGTCCGCTCTATCCCTCTGCCTATCTCAGGATAACGAACTTATTCTGAACCAAGAGGTCTTTATGCTGAACCTGCCCTTCCCAGTCCGAGATGCCAACACAAGCGGGGGCACCGAAGGCCTCGGCAATTTGCCAGAATGGGACCTCAGCGATCTTTACACCAGCTCTGATGCGCCAGAATTGGAAGCGGATCTGGCATGGTTGGAAAAAGAATGCGCGGCCTTTGCTGCGGATTACGAAGGCAAGTTGGCGGATCTATCAGCCGCCGACCTACTGACTTGCGTTCAGCGTAATGAAAAGATCAGCCAGACTTCTGGCCGCATCATGTCTTACGCGGGCCTGCGCTATTACCAGCTGACGGTGGATGCAGAACGCGCGCAGTTCATGTCAAATATGCAAGAGAAACTGACTGATTTCTCTACACCGCTTGTGTTCTTCACGCTGGAGCTGAACCGCATTGAAGACGACAAGCTGGAAGCAGCTTTCGCAGAGAACGCAGATCTAGCGCGCTACAAGCCAGTGTTTGATCGCATCCGCGCCATGAAACCGCACCAGCTTTCTGACGAGCTGGAAAAGTTCCTGCACGACCTGGGCGTTGTTGGCGACGCATGGGAACGGATGTTTGATGAAACCATCGCAGGTCTTGAGTTTGAGATGGAAGGTGAGACCCTCAACATCGAGGCGACACTAAATTTTCTGACCGAACAGGAACGCAGCAAACGCGAAGCCGCGTCTCGCGAAATTGCACGGGTGCTGGGCGCAAACATCAAAACCTTTGCACGGGTCCACAACACCCAAGCCAAGGAAAAAGAAGTTTTAGATCGCTGGCGCAATATGCCGACCGCACAGCATGGCCGTCACCTGTCAAACCATGTGGAAGCAGAAGTCGTAGAAGCCCTGCGCAACGCCGTTGTGGCCGCCTACCCCAAACTCAGCCATCGCTATTACGAACTAAAGCGCAAATGGCTGGGGCTGGATGTGATGCAGGTCTGGGACCGTAACGCCCCCTTACCGATGGAAGACACGCGCACCGTCCATTGGGATGAAGCCGAAAAAACTGTCATGGACGCCTATGCGGCCTTTGACCCCCGCATGGCGGACATCGCAAAGCCTTTCTTCACCGATGGCTGGATTGATGCGGAAGTCAAACCGGGCAAAGCGCCTGGTGCGTTTGCGCACCCAACAGTGACCAATGTGCACCCTTACGTGATGCTGAACTACTTGGGCAAACCACGCGACGTGATGACATTGGCCCATGAGTTGGGCCACGGCGTCCACCAGGTCCTAGCGGCAGAACAAGGCGAAATGCTCTCTTCCACGCCGCTCACATTGGCTGAAACCGCATCGGTCTTCGGCGAAATGCTCACTTTCCGCAAAATGCTAGACGCTGCCGAAACCCAAGAGCAGCGCAAAGTCCTGCTGGCGGGCAAGGTCGAAGACATGATCAACACGGTGGTCCGTCAGATCGCGTTTTATGACTTTGAGTGCAAACTCCACGCCGCACGGCGCGAAAGCGAACTCACCCCCGAAGATATCAACGCGCTCTGGATGTCAGTACAGGCTGAAAGCCTTGGGCCAGCATTTGAGTTCATGGAAGGTTATGAAACCTTCTGGGCCTATATCCCGCACTTCGTGCATTCGCCCTTCTATGTTTATGCCTATGCGTTTGGCGACGGTTTGGTAAACGCACTCTATGCGGTTTACGCAGAAGGCGATGAGGGCTTCCAGGAGAAGTATTTCGACATGTTGAAAGCGGGTGGCTCCAAGCACCATAAGGAACTTCTTGCGCCATTTGGTTTGGACGCGTCGGACCCTAAATTCTGGGACAAGGGCCTCTCAATGATCTCATCAATGATTGACGAGCTGGAAGCCATGGAAGGCTGACCGCCTCATTCACCTTTGCAAAAATACTCCGGGGTGAATTGGCTGAAAGCCAAGAGGGGCAGCGCCCCTCCCCCTACCCCTACCCAAGATCGGTCGCGACCTCAAAAACACCATCCATCATGACTTTCGTGCCGCGTGAGAACTCCAGTGGGCATGGATAATCTGCGCCGTCCCGAACTGTGCGACCGAACGCTTCCACTTGCGACTTATAGTGATCATCCATCGGGAACCGCTGCGCGTGCACGCTGCCCCCGCCCACATGCCCAGTCCTGTGAAATTCCACCACCGCCTCGCCGAACACCCGCGCGTTAAACGGTGTGAGCATACGGATTAGGCCTTTTTCCCCATGAAAAACCATTTCTTGGGCAGGCTGCATCCGCGTACTGACATACGCCGAATAAGTCGCATCCCCGAATTTCGCGGAAATATCCGCAAACACGTCTACCCCGTTTTCCCAACGCACCCGCGCGGAAACATCGCTGCCTTCGAGCCCGGTGACAAACCGGGTTGATCCCATGACATAAACCCCAATATCGCGCAGCCCCCCGCCGCCAGTTTCCGGGCGGTTGCGGATATTCGTTGTGTCTTCACGGTTATCAAAAGAAAAACGCCCGCTGATGTGGCGCAACGCACCGATCTCGCCGCTCTGGACCAATTCGCGCGCATGCTGCCATTGCGGGTGATGCACAATCATAAACGCTTCGGCTGCAAGTTTACCGCTTGCGTCTCGCGCCGTGATCAGCCGGTCAAAGTCGCTATCTTGTAACGCGATCGGCTTTTCGCAGAGTACGTGCTTGCCTGCTTCAAGCGCCTTAATCGTCCAGTCAACATGCATATGGTTTGGCAGTGGGATGTAGATGGCGTCAATGCTTGGATCAGCCAACAAGGCTTCATAATCTGTATGGACTTTTAGGGTCGGGCAGAATGCCTTAAAGTCAGCGGCCTTCTCCTCGGAAGATGTCGCAAGTGCCACCAGCTCCGCCCCATGTGCCGCATGAATGGCTGGCCCCATGAATTGACGCGCAAACTTTGCCGCCCCTAAAATTCCCCAACGCACTGGTTTCATAACGCCTTCCTCCGAAAGGTTTTTGTTTGCGCTATCATTCGCGGAAGGTCGGTCATTTTCAACCCCGAATACCTACACCAGAAACAAAACAACCCCTCCAATTCTGGAAGGGTTGTTCCGCTCAGGGAAAGTCATTGGGTATGATTTCAGGAGGTCGTGTCCCCGAGATCTTAGGCTTGGGCCAGCATGCCCTTTTCGCTCGCCAGATTACGCATGCGCAGCTGCAGCTTTTCAAAGGCACGAACTTCGATCTGACGAATCCGTTCGCGGCTGACATCGTACTGGCCAGACAGCTCTTCCAATGTCACTGCAGTATCCTGCAGACGACGCTGAACCAGAATGTCTTTTTCACGGTCATTCAGCACATCCATGGCTTCTGCGAGCAACTCGCGACGCGCTTCCAACTCGTCTTTGGCTTCGTAATCCGCAGCCTGATCGGCATCTTCATCTTCCAGCCAGTCCTGCCACTGCATGGTGCCTTCACCATCAGAGCCAACTTGCGCATTCAAAGAAGCGTCACCACCAGACAAACGGCGGTTCATCGAGATGACCTCGGCCTCAGTCACACCCAAATCATGTGCGATCCGCTGCACGTTCTCCGGACGCATGTCGCCCTCTTCCAGAGCACCGATGCGTGCCTTTGCTTTACGCAGGTTGAAGAACAGCTTCTTCTGAGCAGAGGTTGTACCCAGTTTCACCATGGACCAACTGCGCAGGACGTATTCCTGGATGGACGCACGGATCCACCACATCGCATAGGTCGCTAGACGGAAGCCTTTTTCAGGGTCAAAGCGTTTCACCGCCTGCATGAGACCAACGTTTGCTTCAGAAATCACTTCGGCCTGAGGCAAGCCATAGCCGCGATAGCCCATCGCGATTTTCGCGGCGAGTCGCAGGTGAGACGTCACCATTTTATGCGCCGCTTCGGTGTCTTCTTTCTCCACCCAAGCTTTCGCCAGCATGTATTCTTCCTCTGGCTCTAGCAGAGGAAATTTTCTGATCTCTTGCATATAGCGGTTCAAACCGCCTTCCGGCGTTGGGGCCGGTAGATTTGCGTAGTTTCCCATGTCGTGTCCCTTTCCCCTCTTATGAGGAATGTTTAAAGGCTTAACATTCAGATAGGTTGGCGCTAACGGGCTTTCAAGCGGGCTAGTCCAAATTTCTTGAATAACCGTGAACGTATTGGCGATGACTTGCTAGTCACAGAGCTGTGCGCTCACCGGGTTGTGCAGAATGTGACATATTCGCGGATGCACGGAAACAATAATAAGCATGCATAAATGCATATCACTTACGCAAAAATTCACAGAAGCCCGAAGAACCTATTAAAACATTGTAATAATTTACTTATTTGTTGCGCAACGCAGAGATCAACGCCGCCATATCGTCGGGTATCGGCGCTTCAAACCGCAGATTCTCGCCGCTCACCGGATGTTCAAACCCCAAAACAGCCGCATGCAGAGCCTGACGCGGGAAGCTCTTTGCTGCGTTAATTCCTGCAATTGAAAGCGCTTTTTCAGAGAGTTTTCGCCGTCCGCCATAGGTCGGATCGCCAATCAAACTATGCCCCGCATGTGTCATGTGTACCCTAATCTGGTGCGTACGCCCCGTCTCAAGCCAGCATTCTACCAAGGAGCCCACTTCGGGGTTCCCAAACCGCTCCACAATCCGCGCGCGTGTCACCGCGTGCGGCCCCTTTCGAACAACACCGCCTGTCGTTGACGATCAGTTTTGTGGCGCGCGAGATGGGTGGTGATCTTCATGATATTGCCGGGTTCAAAACTCACACCGCGCACACCACGCAGGCGTGGTTCACCGGAATCGGGAACACCATAGACAACCGCATTGTAATAGCGCTCGACCGTATGTTTCTCAAACTGCGCTGCTAAACCGTGGTGAGCCCGGTCGCTTTTTGCGACAACCAAGAGGCCTGACGTTTCCTTATCGATGCGATGCACAATTCCGGGACGCTTTGAGCCGCCAACACCAGAAAGGCTATCCCCGCAATGATGCAGCAAAGCATTCACGAGTGGGCCATTGGGCGTGCCCGGCGCGGGGTGCCCCACCATGCCCGCCGGTTTGTTGATCACAATCAGGTCGGCGTCTTCAAAGATTACATCAAGCGGTATGTCTTCCGGCCCAATATGGCTTTCGTCCGCCACAGGCACCTCAATGACAACCTCAGCGCCTTCTGCAACTTTGGCTTTTGGGTCTGTCACCACGGCACCACCAACACTCACATGCCCACCTTCCAGCAGTTTCGCCAATCGGGTGCGTGACAATGAGGCTTCTTCTGGCACATCCCGCGCCAGTGCCTTATCAAGGCGCTTAGGCGGGTTCTCGGCAATCACAAAGGCGACACGAGTCATGGGCATGCAAGACACTCCTGAACCGGTGGAACCGGCCAATCTGCGGTTTCTACGCCACCTGATCACTGTTTTGACGGTGGTGATGATTGGCGGGCTTGTAGTGGTCGTCGGCCTGCTTGTCACCCGTTTCTATGGGAACGGCCCTGAGATGCCGGAAAGCGTCGACCTACCCGATGGCTCCAAGGCCACTGCCTTCACGAAGGGCGACACTTGGTATGCTGTGGTTACCGCCGACAATCAGATCCTGATTTTTGACGCTTTGACCGGGCAATTGAAGCAGACAATTGAGATCGAGTGAGCCTTAGGTGACGGTCACCTGCAAGGGCTGAAGGCCCTTAATCCGGGCTTCCAGCTTGTCTCCTGGTTGAACAGGACCGACGCCAGAAGGGGTGCCGCTCATGATCACGTCGCCAGCGGCCAATTCGAAATACCGTGAAAGATACGCGATCATTTCCGGCGTTTTCCAGATCATCTGGTTCAGATTGCCGGCTTGGCGCAGCTCGCCGTTTACATGCAAATCAATCGACCCTTCGCTCAGGTGCCCCACCTCTGACGCGGACTGCAAAACCCCCACCGGAGCAGAACGCTCAAAAGCTTTGCCGATCTCCCAGGGTCGCCCAGCCTTTTTGGCGACGCTCTGCAAATCGCGACGTGTCATATCCAAAGATGGCGCGTAGCCCCAGACATGATCTAGCGCATCATCAACGGTAATTTCATTGCCGCCAGATTTCAGCGCGATGAGCATTTCGACCTCATGGTGCACATCATTGCTGTGTTTTGGAAAAGGAAACCGCCCGCTCGGATCTAAATTGTCAGGATTTTTCTGAAAAAAGAACGGCGGCTCGCGACTCGGATCGTGCCCCATCTCAACCGCATGGGCCGCGTAGTTGCGCCCAATGCAATAGACCCGACGAACCGGGAAATTGCCGCCATTAGAGGTCGGAATCGTCGCAACGCTCGGTGCAGGAATTACGAATTCAGGCATATTTTTCCCTTAAGGCAACACAGCATAGCGCAAAATTGCAGCGTTCGGATAGACGAGGCAAGTCAAAGCGCTGCTAGGAAAGGATCTGACATATAAAGGAAGGGTGGTACCACCTCCCCGGCTCGAACGGGGGACCTCCTGATCCACAATCAGGCGCTCTAACCTACTGAGCTAAGGCGGCACTGCAGCGCGATTTACAGCCCCCCCCAAGCAATTGCAAGCACCTAAATCGCGAAATTTTCCGATTTGAGGGGCTTACCTCAAGCAGAGCTATATCTTGCCAAAACAAGCATATACCGCTAGGCCCATTTCACGCAAGGAGACAGACCAATGGGCATCAACACCGAACGCGAAATCGAAGCCAATTTGCAAATCGGGCCAACCGATAAGGGGTTTGTGCGCATTTTCATCGACGCGGGCGAGCTTGAAATTCCCATGGATTTTGATCCTGATGAAGCGGAAGAGATTGCCGAAGAAATTCGCGCTGCCGCGGCAACTGCGCGGAACATGTCAAAGTAAGCTGGCCTCGTCGGGCAACGCAGCCATCTTTGGATCTCGGTAGCGTTGCAATCGCCTTGCAGCATCCATCGCGAGTTTCTGGATGATCTTTTTGCGCCGCGCTGCTGCCAGCTTGTCTTCTGGTCCCATACGAATGATCTCAGCATCATAAGAATCAGCGATGATCAGCCCGGTCTCATCTGGCAATAGGTCCGTGGGAAACTCAGTATCGACCGCCCAGAAATAGCGATCGCACCACTCCAAATAGCCTTCCCATTTGTTGTCAGACTGAAAATCCGCACGGCTTGATTTACATTCGATCACCCAGATTTCACCTTTGGGACCCAGCGCCATAACATCCACGCGCTTGCCCCGCTCCGGCACAAATTCCTCAACAGAAACAAACCCATGACTGCGCAAGTGCCGAGAGACACCGCGCGCCAATAGTTGTCCGGGTTGCAGATCTTGATCCATAGCACTGAGAGTGAACATTTCATGAACAAAACGCAAGCGCGAAATTGAATCTTGACGTAACACCAAAAGGTATCATCAATATAACACCAAATGGTATCACAATTAGGTTCCGATGATGAGCTTTGACCTTCAACCCACCTTCCGCGCTCTTGCCGATCCAACGCGGCGAGACATTTTGAAATTGCTTTCGCAGGACGACCTCACAATCGCCGAGGTCGCGCAGCAATTCGACATGACGCGTGGCGCAGTGAAAAAACACCTGACCATATTGGAGGAAGGTCAGCTGATCACTGTCACTGCCAAAGGACGCGAGCGGGTAAACCAACTGAACCCAGATGCGATCCGCCCTGCCTTTGATTGGCTCAGCTTTTTCGAAACCTTCTGGGATGCACGTTTGGATGCATTGAAAGCCGCAATTGAAACCTCCGATTCTCAAAACGAAAGCCCTTCAAATGACTGAAATCAAAATCGAAAAAACCATTCACCTCACCGCGCCAAAGAGCCATGTTTGGGAATTTCTGACCAAAGCAGACTTGATCGCAAAATGGTTCAACGCGCCGAGCAAGGACCTCGCACCGGGTGAAGAGTTCGAGCTAGCTGAACGCGATAGTGGCGAGGTATTGTGCTGGGGCAAAGTATTAGAAATGTCGCCGACCGATTTCATGGCTTGGGATTTCACCGTTGGTCCTGCGAACGGGCATATGTCACGGGTGGAATGGCATTTGGCAGATGCGCAGTCCGGCACCACGCTCACTCTGCGTCACACTGGTCTGCCGCAAACGGCGGATGGCTTTGGCCTCATCCTTGCACTTGATAAGGGCTGGCACGGTTTCTTGAATACGCTCTATGAGGCCTCGGTCCCAAAGGATTACACGGCGACAATAACAACCCCGGCAACCGCTGAGGCCGCCCAAAACGCAATCTTGAACGAAATGCACCTTTGGTGGAGCGACCGCGTTGAGCTGGAAGAGAATGGGTTCACCATTCGCTTCAACAAAAGTCATGTCAGGTTTGAATTTGAAGCATCTTGCGCTTCCGAAAACCAGCTCGTTTGGCGGTGTACCGATGCCAATATGATCATTGAGAACGTTGACGACACGACCGAGTGGCACAACAGTCGCCTGATTTGGGACATCACTCCGACGCCGACTGGAAGCGAAGTTTCCCTTACCCATGAGGGGCTTAACGAAAAAATGGAATGTCTCGATGTGTGCACACGCGGTTGGGAACTTTATTTTGAAAACAGCTTGAAATCACATCTTTCAGGGGAAACCCCCACACCTCAAACGCACTAAGGCTGCCTTAGCGCCCTTGCGCTGGACCCGCTGCGCGCCTAATTAGGAGCGTGGCGGGTTCTGCCCTTCTCGTGATACGGTTGCATTCCGGTGGCCTTAAGCAATTCCGAGGGAGCTGGCTCTGTTTAGATCCTGGTCTACTTACCTGGCGCCCACCTGTACATACAGGTCCTCGGGAATGAGATAACCCCACGGTTGCGATTGCGGGCCCGCCACTTTTCCTTGCTTTTTCTGAGCGATGTCGTCTTGATGCGGCCGACAACAAATTAAGGATTTCCATGCCGCGCATCATTGTTCTCATTGCCCTGCTCGCAACCCTGACCGCTTGCGGTGTACCGCTGGTCCCGATTGTCTGACCCCTTTATTCACCTTTGCGAAAATACTCCCGCCGGAGGCTCCAAGGTCGCCACAGAACCTGCCTTTAGTGGACAGCAATATCGATAAGTCACAAACACCATCTTTCCCTCCCCGTCCCCATTCGATAAACCTCGCTGGAACTCGATTTGACCGCACGCAGGATGACGCAGATGGCGATGGAAAAGACATTCAACGCAGCCGAGGCCGAAAGCCGCCTCTTTGACGCTTGGGAACAGGCTGGTTGCTTTACCGCAGGGGCAAACGCAAAGCCAGGTGCCTCCACCTATTGCATCATGATCCCGCCGCCAAACGTCACCGGTGTTTTGCACATTGGCCACGCGTTTAACAACACGCTGCAAGACATCCTGATGCGCTGGAAGCGGATGCAGGGGTTTGACACGCTGTGGCAGCCGGGCACCGACCACGCGGGCATCGCAACGCAGATGGTTGTCGAGCGCGAGCTGGCTAAGACCCAACAGCCATCCCGCGCCGAACTGGGCCGTGACGCTTTCCTAGAGAAAGTCTGGGAGTGGAAAGGCAAATCCGGCGGTACCATCATCAACCAGCTGAAACGCCTTGGCGCGTCTGCTGATTTCTCTCGCACGGCCTTCACCATGTCTGGTGCGCCGGGTGCACCTGAAGATGAAGCAGGCGGCAATTTCCACGATGCGGTCATCAAAGTTTTTGTTGAGATGTACAACAAGGGCCTCATCTATCGCGGCAAGCGTCTGGTGAACTGGGACCCACATTTTGAAACCGCGATTTCTGACCTCGAAGTGGAAAACATCGAAACCCCCGGCCACATGTGGCACTTCAAATACCCGCTCGCGGATGGTGTGCCCTACACCTACATCGAAAAAGACGAAGACGGGAACGTGATCCTTGAGGAGGAACGCGACTACATTTCTATCGCAACCACCCGCCCAGAAACCATGCTGGGTGATGGCGCTGTTGCGGTTCACCCGTCTGATGAACGTTACGCGCCCATCGTTGGTAAGCTTTGTGAAATCCCAGTTGGTCCGAAAGAGCACCGTCGTCTGATCCCGATCATCACCGATGAATACCCAGACAAGGACTTTGGCTCTGGTGCAGTGAAGATCACCGGCGCGCATGACTTTAACGACTATCAAGTCGCAAAGCGTGGCGGCATTCCGATGTACCGCCTGATGGACACCAAAGGCGCGATGCGTGCCGATGGCGCGCCATACGCAGAAGAAGCTGGCAAAGCGCAGGCCCATGCCAAAGGCGCGGAGTTCACTGAAAACGAAGTGGACGCCATCAACCTCGTGCCGGACGACATTCGCGGCCTTGATCGCTTTGAAGCGCGGAAACTTGTGGTCGATCAGATCACATCCGAAGGCCTCGCGGTGATGATCTCTGAGACCAAAACGGTTAAAGATGAAGACGGCAACGAGTCTGAAGTGACCGAAACCGTGCCGTTCGTTGAAAACAAACCGATCATGCAGCCGTTCGGCGACCGCTCCAAAGTGGTGATCGAGCCAATGCTGACGGACCAGTGGTTCGTGGAAACCGACAAGATCGTTGGTCCGGCGCTGGACGCAGTGCGCAATGGCGATGTGAAAATCCTGCCGGAAAGCGGCGAGAAAACCTATTACCACTGGCTGGAGAACATCGAGCCATGGTGTATCTCTCGTCAGCTTTGGTGGGGGCACCAGATTCCAGTTTGGTACGGTCCAGAACTTAAGCGGGTGTCTGACAAGGACAAAGGCGGCTTGAAGGCGGTCGAGCTTGATTACTCTGGCGATCCTGTTGCGTTCTGCGGTTCAAGCTTTGAAGAAGTGTCAGAAAAAGCCCTCGCATACTATGCAGGTTCAGATGGCAATAACTTTGATATTGCTTCGGGCGAGCAATTCTACACAGGGGACTTCGAAGAAGTCGCAAGTCTGTTCGAAGCAAAGAGTGACGATACGCGCCTAGGTCTCTACCGCGATCCAGACGTCCTCGACACTTGGTTCTCCTCCGGCCTCTGGCCCATCGGCACTCTCGGCTGGCCTGAAGACACCGAGGAAATGCAAAAGTATTTCCCAACTTCCACGCTGATCACCGGTCAGGACATCCTCTTCTTCTGGGTAGCTCGCATGATGATGATGCAGCTGGCGGTCGTGGATCAGATCCCGTTTGACACCGTCTATCTGCACGGCCTCGTCCGCGACGCCAAAGGCAAGAAGATGTCAAAGTCCACCGGCAACGTCATGGACCCGCTGGACATCATCGACGAATACGGTGCCGACGCGCTACGCTTCAGCTCAGCCGCAATGGCGGCTTTGGGCGGCGTGCTGAAACTCGACATGAAACGCATCGAAGGCTACCGCAACTTCGGCACCAAAATCTGGAACGCCGTGCGCTTTGCCGAGATGAATGACGTTTACGCGAACGGTGCGCCGTCTCGCGAGGTGCCAAACGCGACCGCAACCGTGAACCAATGGATCATCGGCGAAGTTGCTCAGACCCGCGAAACCGTGGATGCAGCGTTGGATAGCTTCCGCTTCAATGACGCCGCAAACGCGCTTTATGCCTTCACTTGGGGCAAGGTCTGCGACTGGTATGTGGAATTTGCAAAGCCGCTCCTGTCCTCGGAAGATGAAGCCATCAAGGCCGAAACCCGCGCGACTATGGGTTGGGTGCTCGATCAATGTATGATCCTGCTGCACCCAATCATGCCCTTCATTACTGAAGAGCTTTGGGGGCAAACCGCAACGCGCGATGGGATGCTAGTCCATGAAGCTTGGCCAACCTATGGCGCAGAGCTGGTGAATGCGGATGCCGACCGCGAGATGAACTGGGTCATCCAGACCATCGAAGCCGTGCGGTCGACCCGTGCACAGATGAACGTCCCGGCCGGCGCCAAGATTCCGATGGTTGCCACCCAGATCACTGATCTGAATGATGCGGCCTTCAGCGCGAACCAAGCTTTGATCTTCAAACTGGCGCGTCTGGAAAGCCTAGAGAAGGTCGACGCGTTCCCGAAAGGCTGCGCGACCGTCGCTGTAGACGGCGCAACATTCGGCCTGCCTCTGGCGGGCGTGATCGATGTCGCAGCCGAGAAAGCCCGCCTTGAAAAGAATCTTGGCAAACTGGCGAAGGAACTGGGCGGTCTGCGTGGCCGTTTGAACAACCCGAAATTCGTGGCCTCCGCCCCGGAAGAGGTTGTGACCGAGGCCAAAGCCACCCTCGCCGCACGCGAGGAGGAAGAGGCCAAGCTGAAGGCCGCGCTCGGGCGGGTTGCTGAAATCAGCTAGGCGCAAAGCGAACCAAAAAAACGCCCGCCAATTTGGCGGGCGTTTTTGTTTTTAGACGCGGTGGTTCAACGCGGACAGGACAGCACCTCTTCTAACGAAGTGATGACACACGCCCCCGGCCACGCCGAGCGATCCGGGCCAATTGCAATCACTATCAAGTCGTCCCCTGCCGCGAAACCGGTCTGCAATTGTTCACGCACCGCCGCTTCGGTCGCCCCAGCGAATTCATCGGCAAGGGTTTCCACGCGATTAGGATCAAACCCATCCAACATGGACTGAAGCATGGTCTGGGCGGCCACATCGACGAACTCAGAACGTTCCTTAACCCGCGCCGCGATATCGCTGCTCACTTCGCTGACAGCTTCGATGGTCTCTGCTGTTCTGAAGTCTTCATAAGTGCTGCGCATGACGTCAATTGATTGAGCGAGCTTGTCGCCCTCCACTTCTGCGTAGATATAGGCAAACCGTCCGTCACGATGATAGTTTTGGGCACCGGCAAACACGCCGTAAGCCGCACGCAATTCAGTGCGGATCGCTTCCATCATTGGACCCTGTGCACGCGAAAGCGTGTTCAGAGCGATGAGATCCAGATGATCCTTGCGCTCCGTCAGCGCAGGGAGCGCGCTCAACATCCCAACTTGCGTTTTTTCCGCATCGGGCCATTCGAAATAAACGTTAAGCGGCGCGAAATTAACTTCTGTGTCCGTGGACTGAAGATCAGGCGCATCGGGCAAGTCGACCAATAGCCCGTCGATCAAGTCGCCAGCTTCTTCAGCGCTGATGCGCCCGGCGATAGAGATCGCAACCGGTGCTTTGGTCAGGTAGGTTTTGTGCCAGTCGAGCACGTCTTCGCGGCCCACTTCAGACGCTAAATCCGGTTCTGGCAAGGTAAGTGCATTATAAAGCGGGCTATCTCCCAGTACCGCGATCCGAACGGCAGACCATAGATTCCACTGCTCTTTTTTGGCCGCATTCCGATTGTTGCTGCCCACCTGATCTTTTACGCGCTCTAGCCAGTTCTCTGTGTATTTTGGATCAACAAGCACCTCCTTGGCCACCGATTGGACAAAGTCCAAATGCTCAATCGGAAACGACAGCTCGCCAATCACATGGTCGGTCTGGATATGAAGGCGGCCAAACGCGTTTTTGTCATTAAAAGCTTCCATGAGCTCTTGTGCATTCAGCCCAGCAGCGCCTTCGCTAAGGATCGCTTGGGATGCGACATAGGGCACAAACGGATTCACATCAGAGCGCCATGCGAAATCCGTCGGCCACGCAATCTGGAGCGTGACATCGGTCACGTCTTTTTCAAAGATCGGCAGGTGCGCAAACTCATAGCCTGCTGCACTGGTTTCGACCGCAACCCTCTTCTCTGGGTCAGCCTGGCAAGCCGCCAATAAAACCACCGCACACCCACAAATGAAATGTTTCATATATTCCCTCAATTAATAAACGAACCGGATCACGACACGCCCTGGGGCGGCCAATTCGCCAGAAAATTTCTCTAACTCTTCTTTTGTTAACGATTCAAAGGCTGACTTACGCTCTCGCCCTGTTACCGGCTGCAAACCATCGCCCAACCATCCGATAGCCATATCGAATTCTTCTTCCGGATCCGGATCATCCGTATCCCAATCGTCAAGCAAGCGTGTCCTGATACGATCATAGGTCGATGTCGGGATTGTCGACGTCAGTTTGTCTTGAAGAACCCGCTCGAACTCAGCCAATAAGTCTTTATGGGAAACCCCTTTGTCCGCCACAGCAGAAAACTGGATTTCGATAACACCTGTTTCCGGATTGAAAATATCAAAGCGGAAATTGCGCGCGTAGAACGCGTCATACCTTAAAGGTCCAGCAATTCCGCCGCGCGCTGCAGAGTCCAAGACCCGCTCCAGCGTCGTAATTTTTGCATTGCAAACCACGGGATTTTCACAGCCTGAAACGCGTACCAATTTGCGCCAAACTAGATCCGTAGATATTTCAGAGACTGTTTTCGCCGCCGTCAGACGTTCGGTTGTGACCGGCAGGCCTTTTGGCGTCGGAAGAGGCTTGAGTGTTGAAGGCTGTGAATAGCTGACCGCGGACAGAACTTTTTCAAGCTCTCGTTTTCCCAAGTTTCCATGAACAAGCAGTGTCGCATCCGCCAAACGATGTGATCGGGCATGCAATCTCTTCGCGACATTTAAATCGTAGGAGTTGATTGCTTCAGGCGTTCCGATCACCGAACGCGACAAGGGCGCATCTTCGAGTAAATCAACAACCAAACCAACATAAAGCTGAGCGGTTTTCGTATGCGCATTGCCCTGCTCGTATTCACGCATCACGATGTCACGCTCTTCCGCGGCGAACACGGGATCTGTTTCAAGAGGTGCAGCGGTCTCAGCAAGTTTTTGAAGAAAGGGCGTAAGCCGTTCTTTTTTTGAGCTTCCAAAATATGCAGTCGCGTAAGAGTTCGTCCACGCATTCCCATGGCGAAATGTTTCGGTTTTGAAGTTCTCTAAGAAGCGCAACGCCACCAGATGCTCTAAGTAGTGCGCAAGGCCTTCATCATAAGGATTTGCCATCTCACCATTGGGGTAGACCAGCGCAAGCTGAACGTCTTTGGCCTCTTCATCGGGGTAAAGAATGACTTGCGAGAACGCTTCCGTTTCAATCTCAATCGGCGACCATGGCTTAAGCGAAGGAGACGTATAAAAAAGTATCGCAATGAGAGTCAGAAACACCCCCATAACCACCAGTAAACGCGCCATAAATTGGCTCCTAATACTAAAATATGAAACACATAACCGGCGCTGATATTCCTGTCAGCAAAATTCTCATTTCACCTGCCAATTGGCTCCAATTCCGCTTGCGCCGCCCCGTCCATTCCGACAAAATTTGCCAATGTCAAAACCACGCTACACCCATCTGGTTCAAAACCTGCCAAGTTCCACTCCGTTTGTTGGTCCGGAAACGCAAGAGCGCGAAACTGGTATCAAGTTTGATGCTCGGATCGGTGCGAATGAGAACGGATTTGGCCCGAGCCCGAAGGCTGTTCAAGCAATGCAGGCCGCTGCGGCTGAATCATGGATGTACGGTGATCCAGAAAGCTATGACCTTCGCAAAGCAATTGCTGAAGCGATGGGCGTTCAAATGGCGAATGTGGTGGTCGGCGAAGGCATCGATGGATTGCTGGGATACCTGACGCGCTTGCTTATTGAGCCGGGCGATACGGTTGTATCCTCTGCTGGCGCCTACCCGACGTTCAACTATCACGTTGCTGGCTTTGGCGGCGTTGTTGAAACGGTGCCCTATCGTGATGATCACGAAGACCTACAAGCGTTGATTGCGAAAGCGAAAGAGACGGATGCAAAGCTGATTTACTTCGCCAATCCAGATAATCCCATGGGCACTTGGCATAATGGCGACGACATCGCTGCTCAACTCGAGCACATCCCTGACGGCTGCCTTTTGATATTGGATGAAGCCTATGTCGAGCTCGCGCCAGATGGCACTGCTGCCCAATACCCAGTCGAACATCCAAAAGTGATCCGCATGCGCACCTTATCAAAGGGCTATGGTCTTGCGGGTGCGCGGGTCGGCTATGCGTTGGGCGCGGCGGAGCTAATTAAGAGCTTTGACAAGATCCGCAATCACTTTGGTATGAACCGCGCGAGCCAAGCGGCGGCATTGGCCGCATTGGGGGATCAAGATTGGCTTGAATTGACCCGCGAAAGGGTCGCCAAAGCACGGCAACGCATCGCTGACATCGCGGCGCAAAACGGAATGACCGCAATCCCATCTGCAACCAATTTTGTGGCGCTCGATACGGGCCGGGACGCTGCCTTTGCCAAAGCGATCCTAGAAGGGCTTGCGAACAAAGGCGTCTTTATTCGAATGCCTTTTGTTGCGCCGCAAAACCGATGCATCCGTGTCAGCTGCGGTCCAGATCTTGAGCTTGATATTTTGGCTGAGAAACTACCTGAAGTCTTGAAAGATCTGGATTAAGCCCTGCAAAATCCTCGCGAAAACGCATTTGAAGTCGGATCGCTGACCGAATAGAGTCACATAATGTCCAGCACGGGCAACAAAGAGGATTCTTATTCCGCCGTGTCACAAGAAACACCTTCCACTGAAAACCCGAACCCTGAGGACAGCCAAAAGCTGATCGCCTGGCTTTGGCGGAATTTCTTATCGAAATACATCGGTTTTCTGATTGCAGCCTTTGTCTTTATGAGCATCGAAGGCTCTATGCTGGGCGCGCTCAGCTACATGATGCAGCCGATGTTTGATGGGGTGTTTGTTGAAGGCAATTCGGACGCCTTGTGGTGGGTCGGTGTCGTTATCATGCTTGTCTTTGTGAGCCGAGCCGTTGCTGCGATGGCGCAGCGCGTGCTGCTTACATATATCTCACAAAAAACCGCCGCGGACCTTAGGACGCAGTTGCTAGATCGCTTAATGCGACAAGACAATAGTTTCCACCAAACACATCCGCCTGGCTATCTGATCCAGCGATTGCAAGCCGACGTTATGTCGATCAACAGCGTCTGGAACATCATCATCACTGGCGCGGGACGCGATGTAATCTCCCTCGTTGTCCTGATGATTGTCGCAATTAGTGTTGATTGGAAATGGACGCTTGTGGCCTGCATTGGCACGCCAATCTTGGTTCTTCCGTCCTTAATCGTACAGCGTTTCGTACGCAGCCGCGCTCGCGAAGCGCGTGATTTAGGCGCGCGCCTCGCGACCCGGCTGGACGAGATTTTTCATGGCATCGTTGCTGTGAAACTAAATCGCTTGGAAGATTACCAATCAAAGCAATATGGCGACCTCACCCAAACGCTGGTCCGCACCGAAGTGCGTGCAGCGGCAGGCACCGCTGCGATTCCCGGCCTAATCGACATTATGGCAGGCCTTGGGTTCCTAGGCGTCCTAATCTACGGCGGTGGAGAGATCATCTCGGGTGAAAAAACGATCGGTCAGTTTATGACCTTCTTCACCGCTTTGGGTTTCGCCTTTGAGCCATTACGTCGCCTGGGCGCTGTTAGCGGTCAATGGCAAGTGGCCGCAGCAAGTATTGAGAGATTAAAAGAGCTTCTGGAAGCCAAACCAAAACTCGTATCTCCACCGACCCCCAAGCCTGCCCCCAAAGACACAGGTGACATCGAACTCAAGGATGTTGCCCTGTCCTACGGCGAGACGGCCGTCCTAAATGGCACGAGCTTCACGGCCAAAGCAGGTCAGACCACGGCCATCGTCGGCGCATCAGGCGCGGGCAAATCCACGATTTTCAACGTGCTTACACGGTTGGTCGATCCTCAATCTGGTACGGTCACGATCGGCGACACGGCCATCAAAGACCTCGCACTGGAAGATCTACGCGACCAGTTTTCGGTCGTCTCTCAGGACGCCATGTTGTTTGACGAGACCTTGCGGGAGAACGTTCTGTTGGGGCGCGATAACGTCACCGAAAAAAACCTCATGTCTGCATTAGACGCGGCCCATGTCAGTGATTTCGTGAAGAAAATGCCCGATGGGCTCGATACCCATGTGGGCCCACGGGGCAGCGGTCTTTCGGGTGGTCAACGCCAACGGGTTGTGATTGCGCGGGCGCTGCTGCGAAACACGCCTATTCTCTTGCTAGATGAGGCGACGTCTGCGCTTGATGCCCAATCAGAAGTTCTGGTCCAAGAAGCGCTGGATAAACTCTCTAAAGACCATACAACACTGGTGATTGCCCACCGTCTGTCCACCGTGCGCGATGCGGATAAGATCGTTGTGATGGACAAAGGCCGTGTGGTCGAACAAGGCACACATGATGAGCTTCTGGCGAAAGAAGGAACTTACGCCGAGTTATATAACCTGCAATTTGCAAGCGATGGCCCGACCGCAGAAGAAGCGGCGAAAACGGCAACTCTGCCCGCTATCTCGCAGCCAAAAGCAGAGAAAGGCTTTTGGGCCAAGCTCTTTGGACGCCTACCAAGGCTTTGAATTAGCGCTGAAGTTTTGCGTTCGATTTCGCGCGATTTGGTCCAACCAAAAAGCGTAACAAGGACCATAGGCTGCGCCGCCCGCGACGGAACCAGCCATCGCGTTTGTAATGCACCGCGCTGACTTGAGCAGTATAACCCAGCGGCCTTAGTCGGCCCTTCAAGGCCCGCGCAATTGCGACGTCTTCCATGGAATTCATGTCGTGGTGACCGCCGATCTGATTGTATAGCGAAGCAGGCACCAACAGGCTTTGATCACCAAAGGGCAAACCGAAGAGCCGGGAACGCATATTGGCCCATGCGGACACAAGGCTCCCTGCGAAACCACCATTCACAAAGCTCAGACGACCATAGCCCGGCTCATTGTCCTTTAGATGCAGCTCAACGCTCTTTGACCATCCCGGTGCAAGCACAGTCCCCGGCAACAGGAACAACAACCATTTGCCCTTGGCGACTTCAGCGCCTCGTCGCAGCTGAGAGCCACGGATCGCCTCTCCCTGCAGAAACGTCGCTCCTGCATCTTCAGCAATCCTTTGGGTGGCATCTTTTGATCCGCCATCGCTGATAATGACCTCTCGGATCATCCCCAAAGGCAGGCCTTCCATGAGCGCAATCAATGTGTCTGACAGCTCATCCTCAGAATTCAACGTCGGTATGACGACGGAAATTGGCGCGCGCATCGCTTCCCCCTGTTGCACCGCTTGCGACTGTCTATATTAAGTTCTCAGAAAACAACAGGATTAAGCCATGAGCGACGCGCGCGGCCTTCTCATCATCACCGGAAACGACGCCCATGGTTTCTTACAAGGGCTGGTCACCAACAATGTCGATGGCATTGACAAAGGACTTGTCTATGCAGCGCTCCTGACGCCCCAAGGCAAATTCATGGCGGACTTTTTCCTGAGCAAACATGACAACGGCGTATTGCTGGACGCCTCAGCAGATCAAATCGAGATGCTAAAGATGCGCCTGACCATGTATAAGCTGCGCGCCGACGTACAAATCGACGTGCTGGACTTACATGTGCATCGCGGGCTTGGTGAAACACCGTCAGATGGATTTGCAGATCCCCGTTCAGAAACCCTTGGGTGGCGCGCCTATCGCGAAACACCGCAGTCAGACGACACAACTGATTGGACAGCGCTAAGGATCGCTGCGCTGGTGCCAGAAACCGGTGCAGAGCTCGATGATAACAGCTTCATACTAGAAATGGGCTTTGAGCGCTTAAAAGGCGTGGATTTCAAAAAAGGCTGTTATGTCGGCCAAGAGGTCACCGCCCGTATGAAACACAAAACAGAGCTGCGTAAGGGCTTGGTGCGCGTGCATGTTACCGGCGACGCCGAGCCCGGCACGCCAATCACCGCCGATGGTAAGCCGGCGGGCACGCTGCACAGCCGCTCGGGCAATCAGGCGCTCGCCTATTTGCGTTTTGACCGAGCCGGTGGAGAGCTAAAGGCTGGCGCCGCAACGATCACTTGGAACGGTGAAACCAAATAACGTTATTGGTACTTGGCCGCGGTAATGAACTCACCAAAACTCTCGCACCAGATCACCACAGTGTCATAGGCGTGGATATCGATCCCTGAGGGGATGTCGAGCAGAATACCGCCAAAGGTCTTCACATCGCCCACCAAAGCGGCCTCTGCTTTGACCGCGTTGAACTGTGCTTCATTTTCCACGAAGCTTTGGGTGAGATAGAGCTTGTAATCCGGCCCCGGCGCCAACGCGCCTTCATGGACAATCATCGTCGGGGTCAGGCTAATCATGCCCTCGCCCCAATGCAGGAAATCAGACCCATCCAGATCTCGGGTAAATGTACCAGTGAACGTGGCGGCCTCCGCTTGTTGCTCAAGCGTCGCGGCATCAGGATCAGCAGGGGCCGTCAGGATCGGAAGGAAGTAGATGCCGAGGCCAAAGCCAATTGCCAGAGCGATCCCATGGGTCACCAGAAAGCGTACAAATCGAAACATCCCAAATCCCTCTACCTGTGGTGATGCAAGTCTGATCCTAACCGGCCCACCCAAAAAGAAAAGCCGCTCCAAACGGAACGGCTTAACGCAAGAGTATTAGAGAAGGCTCACGCCCGCTCAGAATACTCCATTGCAATTGTGTCCACGATGATCATCTCATCTTGGCCCACAAAAGGCGGCACCATCACCTTCACACCATTATCCAAGATCGCTGGCTTGAAAGAGTTCGCAGCCGTCTGGCCCTTTACAACAGGCTCTGTCTCGACAATTTTGCAAGTGACCTTCTGAGGCACAGATGCATTCAGGGCTTCAGCATCGTAGAATTCCACAACGATGGTCATGCCATCTTGCAGGAATGGACGGCGGTCACCCAAGAGATCTGCCGCCACCTGAACCTGGTCATAAGTCTCGGTGTCCATGAAGATCAGCATGCCGTCATCTTCATAGAGGAACTGCATGTCTTTTTGTTCAAGGCGCACGCGCTCGACTTTGTCTGCAGAACGGAATCGTTCGTTCAGTTTAGAGCCGTTACGCAGGTTCTTCATCTCGACCTGAGCAAAGGCGCCGCCCTTGCCGGGCTTCACGTGGTCGACCTTTACCGCGGCCCACAGACCGTCGTTATGTTCCAGCACGTTGCCGGGGCGAATTTCGTTTCCGTTGATTTTTGGCATTGTGACAAAACCATGACAATAAGGTTGATCGGAGTGTTTGCAGACCTATATATCGCCTGTTGATAGGAGACAAGACGACCTATTTTGATGCAAGTTATGCGCTGTTTGCATAAAAGCTATGCGAAAACAGGGTACCCGAATCGAAAAAAATAGGTCATAAGCCCCCTCACGCCAAAAACACAAGAGCAATAAAAGGACGACGAGATGAAAGATTTCGTTGATGGCACGGCTTTTAATAACGAACAGGGCAACCGCGCTCGCAAACTATTTGCTGCGGTGGTCCTAGCCGCGTTGGACGATGCGATTGCTGACGACAAGAAGTACGGCAATGGCCCAGATCAAATCGCCCGTTGGGCACGCTCTCGCGATGGGCGCGAAGTGTTGTCTTGCGCGGGAATCGACCCAAACGAGCGGGTTGTATCCGGTCTGATGGACTTCGTCGGCAAAGGTGTTCGTACCTCTGTTGCGCTTTCCCGTGAGGAAAGCGAACGTCGCAACGCTGCGCAAGAAAGCGAAGCGGCGTAAGCCACTATTTGCTGCCATTTAGCAAAAAACGCGCGCTTCTACGGCGCGCGTTTTTTTATGCGAACATCCCAAAGAAACCGGGCAAGATCGCAACCCCTTCCATAATCAACAGGACCACAACAAGGACCGCTTTGCGCTGCACAAGTCTCTGCCACAGGATGGCTATCGCGCAGCCCAAGCATAATAAGAACTCAAGCGGGCCAATGATGCCCGCGTGATGGCGCGTGTCCCAATAACTCAGAGGACTTTCAAAAATCCAATTGGTCAAAGGCCAAAAATGCGCGCGCCCATCATCATGATGCAGCGGCAAATCCCCTAATAGATGCAGCAGTGCCGCACCGCAAAGGGCGATGCCCCACTCTTTCTTTTTCCAGATCGCGAGCGCTAGCAAAGCGCCCCAAACAAAGAAAGAGTTATCAACCGAAAAGATCGTTTGCCAAAGGTCGGAAAAATAGAGCTGCCCAAACACCACTGACGGCGGAATATCCAGAATGAACAGAGACGTGCTTGCCATCACATAGAGCGATAGATCCGGCAGCAAGCCGCCAACCAACGCGGCCGCGACAATTGTATTGGGTTTGTTGCGGGCAAATGCAGCCCAACCGATAAGGAGATGTGCAGGCGTGTTCACCCTGCCCCGCCTTAGCCGTCGTTAAAACTGCGCGCCGTCAAAGCGCGATTGATTTCACGACGCACGAGTTTGCGCACATTGCGCGTAATCCGCTCTCCTAAAGGACCTTGCAGCTCTTGACGCACAATCTCACCCACAAGCTCTCGCAGCATCTCTTCATCTAAGACCGCATCATATTGCTGGGCTTCAATTGTCTCATCTGCGGCATCAGCAGCAACAGAGACCTCTTCGACAACTTTCTCAGCAATATGATCGGCGATTGGGTCAACAGGTTCAGAGACCGGCTTAGAAGGCGCGACCTCGTCGGTCACTTCATGATCTTCCCAGTTCAATGCAGCGACCGGAGTACCCGCATTATCACCGTCTTCCGGCCCATCTGGGTCAAAGGCTTCACTACTTTCACCGCGAACGCTATGCCACTCTGACAAGCGCTCACCCTGAATTTCCCAAGGGCGCGGTTCTTCCTTGGCGATTGAAGGTGAATCACTCGTTTCTTGCGATGGCTCCGAACGCGCAGTCTCAAAGGTCAGTTCTTCTGGTACCGGGAACTGCAGCGTGTTCTCAATCGTCGACAAAGACGGATCTTCGACCGCATCGAGCTCTACCGGGGCTTCGTCAACGGCCTCAAATTCTTCGGCCTCAGAATTCTCATCAGAGTGCTCTACAGTGGAGCTCTTTTGCAAAAAGCTTGGCAGCGTCTCTCGCAGCGGCATGATGTCTTCCTGCACGCTTTGAGCAAACGCAGTGTTGGCAACAGGAGACGTTGTTTGGGGTCCTTGTTTTTCGACATCTTCAATTCGCAAAGAAGGTGTCAGTACAAGACGTTCAGACGCAGCCCGTTTTTCTTGCTTTTGGTCAGCTTTATCGGTGGCGTCAGCAACCGGATCCGCTTTCGGCTGGGCGGGCTCAGAATGGTTTTCAGAAACCAAACGACGAATCGAGGACAAAACATCCTCGATTTCAGCATTTTTAACAGGATCGGACATTGTTGATTACCACTCTACCTCGCCGATAAGTTTAGCGGCGAAGGGCGTAGCACACAACCGAAACGGTGAATTGTTATTGATTTTCAATCCGCCGCAGGATTTTGTCGAGCTGTTGGCCCTGTTTGCTCTTCATGGCAGGAGCATTTTTGACCTGATTGTAATAGGCTTCTGGATCGTATTTCTCGACTGCGAGGTTCAAGTTGTCGACGGTCAGTAGGCCCATTGACGAAAGCAAAGAATAGGCAGCTGTGAACTCGGCACTTTGAGCCGTGATCTCATTCGCTTTTGCGTCCAGCAGCTCTTGTTCCGCGTTGAGAACGTCAAGTGTTGTACGTGAACCAAGGCTAGCTTCCTCGCGCACACCGTCAAATGCCACTTGTGCCGCTTCAATCTGACGTCGGCTTGCTTCTCGCTGGGCGCGCGCAGCAAGTAACTGCGACCACGCGTTACCTACGGCGAGGCGAATATTGTGGCGTGTGGCGTGCAGGCTGGCTTTCTCGGCATCCCGCCGTGCAATCGCTTGGCGAGACAAGGACGCAATCCTGCCGCCTTGATAGATTGGGCCGCCTGTGGTGATGCTGACGCGTCCACCCAAAGAGTTCGCGTCTGTATCAAATGTATGCGACTGGGTCAGCCCGACATTTAGGTTCACGTCAGGGCGCAACGCAGTATCTGCTGCATTTGCTCCGATATCGGCTGCGGCAACACGGAACTGGGCTGCAATCATATCAGGATGGGTACGAACAGCGATGGCCTGCGCTGCATCCAGTGATCTCGCTGCTCGTGGCAGACGCGTAGGTTGCGACAGCGCATGAGGCTTCCGCCCGACCGCTGCTTCATAGGAAGCCTGAGACGCCATCAAATTGCCCTGCGCGACCGCGAGTTCGGCACGAGCCCCGGCGAGACGCGCCTGCGCCAATGCGACATCTGTGCGTGTCACTTCACCAACTTCAAACCGATCCTCGGCAGCACGCAGCTCTCGAGTGATAACACGCAAGTTGTTTTGGCGCAGAGAAACGATGCGTGCATCCCGACGCACGTTCATAAAAGCTTGTACCGCAGACAACAGAACCCTTTGCTCAACGGAAACAAGACCTTGGCGTGTCGCAAGCACCGTCTGCTCAAGGCGCGCTTTGTTGAGTTTTCTGGACCCATTGTCGATCAAGACCCAGCTTAGATCTAAACCGACATTAGCTGACGTCGTTGAGGAATTTGATGGATCAATCGTAAAGTTGTTGGCAACGCCCGCGGTCCAATTCAAAATCGGCCGCAAGGCTGCTGTGGCCTGTGCCACGTCCTCGTCGGCAGCGCGCAACAAGGCACGGTTCTGATCTATCAAGCCGCTATGCCCGTAGGCTCCAGCCATGGCATCTGCGAGTGTTTCAGCCTGCGCCATGAAACCGCTCGTCGAAAGTGCAACCACAGCCGTAAGAACCGCCCGTTTAATGCCCATCGTTATATCCCTTGCATCCAAAAAGCGGTGTTTTCACCGCATGTTTTATAGTTGAAACGCGTGGTCGCGTGTAAATCCTGCTAAAACCGGCGCGCCGGCATTGAAAACCGATCGCCATGTGACACCCGTCTCGGTCTTTAGACCAATGCGTACATCACCCAGATTTCCGTCCATGAACAAACATGCGATCCTTCCGCCCAATTTCAATTGGTCCGTCAAAATTTCCGGCACATTTTCCACGCCGCCTTGCACGAGAATGACGTCATAAGGTCCATGTTCCACGGCTCCCGCTGCAAGCGGCCCCTCATGCACATAGACATTGTCAATGTTCAATTCGTTCAAAACAGATTGCGCCTCGGAAGCCAGCTGCGGGTCTTCTTCTACCGCAATCACCGCTTCAGACATCTCTGCCAAAACCGCCGAGGAATATCCAAGTCCGCAGCCCACATCCAGAACCAATGCGCCCCTTTGAATATCCAACGCATCCAGCATCTTGGCGAGCGTCCGCGGCTCCAGCACCACGCGCCCCTCGCCCAAATCTATATTCTCTCCCATATATGCTGCGTCGCGAAGGTCCAGCGGCACGAAGGATTCGCGCGGCACTGAGAGCATTGCGGAGATAATTGGAAACTTGGTCACGTCAGAAGGGCGGACCTGCGTGTCCACCATAGCTGTGCGGCGAGAAGCGTAATCAGACATAACTAAACTCATTCGTTCAGATCCTGCTAAATCTGTCTTGCCACAATAAAAGTGGAACGGCAATGAAAAGGCCAAGATTTCAGTCGGTTCTCTCTTGCGGGCACAAATTAGATGCGATATTGCCGCTTTCACCACCACGGCGGCGAGTTGGCGGAGTGGTGACGCAGCGGATTGCAAATCCGTGTACACCGGTTCGATTCCGGTACTCGCCTCCACTTTCTGAATAAAATCAACAAGTTAAACGGCGCATAGGGATCAGAACCCCTATTGCCCCCAACTGTTGTTGTGATCGAATCCTAGCTGAATCTTTTTTTCGCAACACGGCCATTCAACAACTAAGTAGCAACAAGTCTGTCAGCTCAGTTGAAAATCTACTCATGTTATTAAAGAGGAAATAGCAATGAGCGGGGTGCTGGCGAGCGATTAAGTCCTGATGTGGAACTGTCACAATGGTGCCGAAGCTAGCGACCTCCGATCTGGCGCGCAAAGTGATGGACCGTTCGTCCCACAAGGAGCAACAGGAATTTCCCGAAGTCCGAAAGCGCTACTGAGACTTGCCGGTTTGGGGCAGAGGCTATTTCTTAACAATCAATGGTACAATCGTCAAAGTCGTCGCTGCAGTATTTAGACATTTACACCGCGACTCTACCGGCACCGGCCTGAAGTCGTTCAATTACTCCAGCTTTCGCTCAATGCCTCTGCCTGCTTCAAACACAACTCAACTGCTTCATCTGCCCGGTCAGGCGGATATCGCCACTTTCTTAATGCTCGGCGAACAAGATTTCGAAGTTTCGCCCTTACGCTGTCTCTAACTTGCCAATCTACCGTCGTGCTTTTCTTCAGTTGTGCGGTGACATGCTTTGCCAGTTCTCGAAGACTATTGTCTCCAAGTTCCTTCACAGCGGATTCATTTTGAATCAGCGCCCTGTAAAAGGCCACCTCATCAGAGTTTAGACCAGATTTTTCTGCTAATTCGGCATCCGCAGCCATGTCTTTCGCCATCTGGATCAACTCTTCGATCACTTGGGCCGTTTCAATTGCGCGGTTGTGATACTTGCGAAGCGTTTCCAGAATTCTGTCAGAGTATTTTTTCTCTGACACAACATCGGTTTTCATACGTGCCTTTACTTCATCTCGCAGCAAACGCTCCAGCAAGTCGATGGCTAGATTCTTTTCCTCAAGATTCGCCACATCTTCCATGAACTCAGGAGACAACAGTCCAATATTTGGCTTATCTAACCCGACCAAATTAAAAACATCATCGACACCGTCAGCTACAATTGCGTTGTCAATTATCTGCTTCAGCGCAGAATTTTTCTCTTCATCTGTTCGGCGCTTGTCGACCGTCGTAAATTTGGTAATCGCATTCTTAACCGCGCCAAGGAAAGCTATCTCCTTCTTGAGCGGGGCAACCTCATCCATAGTACTACACAGTGTATATGCCTTGCTGATAGCCGCCATGACATCGAGAAAACGCTTCTTGCCATCAAGTTTCTCATTGTCTCCCTGCGCACCCAAAATATGGTTCATCGCTCCGGGTAGTAATTGCAAGGCGTTGTGTTCAAACCCGCTGTAGTCAAAGCCGTGCAAAATGCCTCGAACAACATCCATCTTCTCTAACAAAACAGAACAGGCTTCGTGCGTGTCATGGGTAGGCCTGCCTTTACCGTTTGACCCAGTATAGGTTTTCAAAGCCTGCTTTAGTTCGTTGGCAATGCCAATATAGTCGACTACGAGCCCGCCGGGTTTGTCTTTGAACACTCGATTGACGCGAGCAATAGCTTGCATCAAATTATGCCCCTTCATCGGCTTATCAATATACATCGTATGACAGTTTGGCGCGTCAAAGCCTGTTAACCACATATCCCGCACGATCACTAGCTGCAGGGGGTCATTCACATCCTTAAAGCGTTTCTCAAACAGCTTCTTTGTTTCTTTGCTGTAAATATGTGGGCGCAGCTTGTCTTTGTCGGATGCGGAACCTGTCATTACAATTTTGATGGCTCCCCTTGTCGGATCCTCATCATGCCAATCTGGCTTAAGGGCAACGATTTCATCGTACATCTCCACGCAAATTTCGCGGCTCATACAAACAATCATGCCTTTTCCGGGCATGCTCGCTATGCGTTCTTCGAAATGTTGGACTAGGTCTTTTCCGACTTCCGCAACTCTTGGTTCGCTACCAACAAGTTTTTCCAGAGCAGACCACTGTGATTTTGTCTTTTCACGCGTCGAAACGTCTTCCTCATCTTCGATGACCTCGTCCACGTCATCGTTAAGTGCCTCAATCTCCGCCTCATTAATATTCAACTTGGCCAAACGTGATTCATAGAAGATAGGAACTGTTGCGCCATCATCGACAGCATCCTGAATATCATAAACGGAGACATAATCGCCAAAGACTGCACGCGTGTCTTTGTCCCCTGTGTCAATCGGCGTCCCTGTAAACCCAATGAAAGAAGCCCTCGGCAATGCGTCTCGCATATACTTCGAATATCCAAACGTATACTTGCCTGTCTTAGGGTTAAACTTGGCTTTATCTCCGTATTGACTACGGTGAGCTTCATCACTCACTATGACAATGTTCTTTCGCTCGCTTAATATCGGGTGCGCTGTTTCGCTGTTTTCCAACGCAAACTTTTGAACGGTCGTAAAAATGATCCCCCCAGACTGGCGCGAAGCAAGCATTTCTCGTAACTCATCGCGGTCACCAGCTTGCACGGGAGATTGCTTCAGCGTCTCGGCCGCCATGCCAAAAGTATCATGAAGCTGTCCGTCCAGATCATTGCGATCTGTCACCACGACAATCGTCGGGTTATTCATGCTCGGCTGCGCCAGCAGCTTCCCCGCGTAGCACACCATAGAAATCGATTTACCCGATCCCTGAGTGTGCCAAACCACCCCGGCCTTACCAGCCATTTCGCCCTGAGCCTTGGTTGCCGAAACAGTGGCATCAACCGCCGCGCGGACGGCGTGGAACTGATGATATCCGGCGATTTTCTTGATCGTAACGCCATTGTCTTGCTCAAACAGAACAAAGTGGCGAATGTAATCCAGCAGCAATTCAGGTTGGAAAAACCCTTTCAAAAGCGTTTCCAACGCATATTCAAACGGTGGTCTATCTTTTTCATGGGCGACCGTGCGCCACGCCATGAAACGCTCTTTGTTCGCCGTCAACGACCCAACACGTGCATGCAAACCATCGCTAATCACCAAAGCCTCGTTAAAGGTGAATAGATCAGGGATTTCTTCTTTGTAGGTCCTCAGTTGTTGGTATGCAGACCAAATATCTGCGTTGCTGTCAGCAGGATTTTTCAACTCCAACACTGAGATCGGCAAACCATTGATAAACACGATCACATCCGGGCGGCGGTTCCCCTTCGTGCCCACGATCGTATACTGATTGACCACAAGGAACTGATTGTTCCCCACCCTGTCAAAATCGATCAAACGCACATAGTCGGTTTTCTCGTCACCGGAAGCGTCCTTAAAGGTGACCTTTACCCCTTCGAGCAGCGACTGATGAAATGCCTTGTTGTTCTTGATCAAAATCGGCGTTTCAGGTTTTTCAACCTGTAGCACGACTTGCTCCAATGTCTCCGGCGGAATTTGCGGATTGATGACCTCAAGACGGTTCAACAATCGATCATGCAGGACTATCTGTCGATAGTCAGTGCGCTCTGGAGTAGGTCCGTCTGGGGCAATGTCGTACCCACAGATATAGTCGTATCCAATGGATTGGAACCAATCGAGGCAAAGCTGTTCTAGTTGATCTTCAGTTATCACTAATACGCCCCCTCACTCGGAAAATGTTTTCTGGCTTTTCCGATGATTATGTCGATTGCTTCATCGATATAATGTTCAGTAAATGCTTTTTTTATGAGCGTGCGTTTCAGCTGAATTCTAAACTTCGCGATCAATGAATCCCGGCTCTGCCAATCTACCCCCGCTCGGTTCACAGCATAATCTTGAGCGAACTCAGCAATTTTGATCCTGTCATCATCTGAAATCGCATTCCCAACCTCTTCATTTATGACCAATGCTGCGGCGATATCCGAAACTGGATCCACTACGGGTTCGGCGGCTAATTCCTCTACCGGTAGCTCGGCATCGTTAATCTCTGACTCCTGTTCCGCCACCAAAGCCATTTCTACGCCAGCGTCTTCTTCTTCAGTTTGCACATACTGCAACAACATTGCTCGATAGGTATCGACATCATAGGTAAAGAGGAAAACACTAAATGGTATATCTTCAGCCCGGTTCACGGGAATTTCTATCGGATCGTTTTGACTATCTAACCAATCGTTAAAGACAGCGTAGTCGGTGTAGAAGATTCTATGCGCCACTTCAGGATCGTTAAGGTTCTTATGTTTCCGGAACAAGAATCCTCCCATTCCATCAACAATATGGGCGATCATTTCAGCTTCCGGCATTTGTATTGGGTTCTCATAGTACCCATCATCCCCGTGCGATGCCGCCCCGTAAGCGTTCCTCAATTCACCTACATTGTGAACAATAGAGCTGGTGAGCCTCTTGAGGATTTCGTTGGCGGCACCCTCATTGTTCAGGGTGATTTCTTTACGCACTTCACTATAGAGAGCGGAAAACGTACCTGAAAAATTTGGTTCAGCCTGCCTATCTGTCAAAATCGTTTTGAAAATGCTCTCTAGTAGAGATTTCGCAGTATCCAAAGTCAGCGCGGGATCATTGGAACCCACTGCTTGCTCGAGGCGGCTCTTTTGCTCCAGCAGGTGGATTGCGTTTTCAGCCCCTCCAATTGCCTTGGTGCAATTTTGCAAAATAAAAGCTGTATCGCTCATAGTCTCAAACTGCCTCACTCAAAGTAATTTCACCGGAAAGCAGTCTTGGCAGCAAGGTATCGCGTATTTCAGACAGCGTTTTCGTTTCACGCAAATTTTCGGTGATCTGATTGTAGAAATATCTGACTACCTGCGTGTACTCGCTAATCAAGTCAGCATCAGGCACAATCACTGGGATGATTTTAAAGTTCTTCTTGCTGATTTCAGCAAATGTGGTGCCGCTGGCACGTTGCTTAATATCGTCCATTATAGACTCGGCCCATTGGACAACAAATTCAGGTGACAAGGCCCCTTCACAAGTCATCGCGATGTAGCCTTGATTGATCGCGACAGGAATTTTAGAAATTGCCAGATAGCCAACAGGAGCGCGAGAAGACATTAGCACTGTGTCTGCTGGTAATAATCCCGAGCTGATTTTGTCAAGTCCTGCCTGTGTGATTTTCCGTGCTGTCTCTAACAAAATCTTGTCTGTAAGATTCGACATGTCCTTGGGAGATGTCCAATGAATATGCCCCCCCTCCCAAAACTCCTCGTTCTTGGTGCTCGGCGTCCCACCGCCAGCAATCGAGACTTCGTTGCCAATCTCACTCAACTGCCACCCTTCCGGTATTTCGCCAAGTTCGGCCGCAACGAGAGTATCAGGGAAAAGATCGGCGGTTGTGGTTAGGGAATTGATCTGTTCGGGAGAGAGCGTGTCGAGTTGGTCGACAGTTTTGCCTGCGATGGCGGCCATGGCGGCGCGGGTGGGGTCTTGGCCGTTCTCGCGGGCTTTGATCTTCGCACGGGTGGGTTCAAAATCCACAAACCAGCTCTTAAACACCGCCTGCGCCATCTCCTCCAACGTTTGGTTGGTTTGGCGGTTGAGTTCAATCTTATCCTGCAGCGACCAAAGGATATGCGCGCACTTTTCTTGCTCTTGAAAAGATGGAAGCTGCACCTCGTACGCGTCTAAAATTTTCTTTGTCAGAAATTTTGTAGCTGTTCCTACAGACATTTGTTGAAGCTCAGAGGTGACATGTTTAATTCTAAAATAGAGCCACCGAACACTTACTTTAGTTTTATCTTTTGGCGTAAGAACATACGTTCTCTGGTATGCATTGAACTTGCCTTGGTAATACTTGATCGGAAATACACCATTTGCGTTGTTGCCCGCCAATAAGACAGCTTCATCGTCAAAGGCAAATGTATTGATAGCTAAAGTCGTCGGAGAGCACGTAAAAAAGGGGTATTTACCATGTTCTTCTGCCGCGTTTGAATCTAGCCGACCAGTTTGGAAATCGACAATTTCTGATAGAGATCTTACTGGCCAATCAGCACTCATAACCCAACCCCGCCAAATTCTGTTTGATCTCCGCTTCCAGGCGGTCGCTTTCCTCAAGCTGCCCTTTTAACTGTGCGGTCAGCCGCGCCATTTTCTCGGCAAAGGGTTCGCTGTCTTCTTCAACGCCTGCCGCGCCGACATAGCGACCGGGGGTGAGGACGTGATCGTGTTTTTGGATTTCCGCCAGCTCAACTGATTTCACAAGGCCTGCGACATCAGTGTAGCCTTCGCCCATTTGCCAATAGTGAAAGGCGTCGGTTACTTGGCTTAGGTCATCCGTGGAAAAATCCCGCAGAACGCGGTCTTTCATGTAGCCTAGGTTTCGCGCATCAATAAACAGAACCTCGCCCTTGCGATCCCGCAGTTTGCGGCCAGCGGCTGTCGTGCGTGTGCCTTTGTTCTTGGTCAGGAACCATATGCAGGCTGGAATTTGCGTGTTGGTGAACAGCTGCCCCGGCAGGGCGACCATGCATTCGACCAGGTCTTCTTCGATCAGCTTTTTGCGAATGGCCCCTTCATTATTGGTGTTAGAGCTCATCGAGCCATTGGCCAGCAACAAGCCCATCGAACCATTAGGCGCGAGGTGGTAGAGCATATGTTGCAGCCAAGCGAAGTTGGCATTGCCTGAGGGCGGCGTCCCGTATTTCCAACGCGGGTCATTCTCGCTGACGCCTGTGTCCCATTCCTTCATGTTGAAGGGCGGATTGGCCATAACGTAATCAGCGCGCAGATCGGGGTGTTGGTTGTTGGTGTATGTGCTGGCGGGTTCTTTACCGAAGTTAAAATCAATCCCGCGAATGGCCATGTTCATCGCAGCGAGTTGCCATGTGGTGTGGTTATATTCCTGCCCGTAAATCGAAACATCACCAATGCGGCCTTTGTGGGCATTAATGAAATGCTCTGACTGAACGAAGAAACCGCCCGACCCCATGGCGGGATCGTAAACACGGCCTTTGAAGGGCTCTAACATTTGCACGATCAGGGTAACGATGGATTTAGGCGTATAGAACTGTCCGCCTTTCTTGCCTTCTGCCAAGGCGAATTGCCCCAGCATATATTCGTAGACATGGCCGAGAATATCCTGCGAATTCAAGCTGGCGTGTTTGAAGGGGATTGTCGCGACAAGGTCGATCAGTTCGCCCAGCTTGACTTGGTCGATTTGCAGGCGGGTGTAGAGCTTATTGAGAACGCCTTTAAGCTTTGGGGTGTCCGCTTCGATCTTCTCCAGGGCGTTGTCGATGAGATGGCCAACAGAGCTAAACTTTTTCGTATTGCCATCAGGGAGCGTAAGTTCCGCACCACCAATGACGGCTTTATTGTTGTCCTGTAGGAATTTCCACCGGGCGGCAGCGGGAACCCAGAAAACGTTCACTTCCGCATAGTAGTCGCGCTGTTCGAGCTCTCCTGCAATCTCCGTTGCGTATTCGTCGGAGTCAGCTCCACCATAATCCGCTGGATCTAGGTAATAGTCATTCTCAGCGTCAGTAAATTGCGCGATCAGCTCATCTTGGCGAATTTTGAAGGAATCCGAGACGTATTTGAGAAAAACGAGGCCTAGAACGGTGTGCTTGTACTGTGCAGCATCCAAGGTGGAGCGGAGCTTATCGGCGGCGTTCCATAGCTTTTTCTCTAGGCTGGAAAGGAATTGTTGTTCTTCTTCGTTTGTCATTTTTCGCCTTCAATACGGCCTTTGCGCCGCTAAACTTCAATAATTGCGCTCTTTTCACCAAAAGTGCTCAAATCGCCATTGTATTCAATCACACAACCTCCCGTTCGGGTCGATCCGTTTGTGAATGTCATTCGGATGCAATGAACAGGATTTGGGGTTCAAAATTTTCGGCCTGTCTACCCCCATTTTCACAGAATCTGCCCGTCAAATCAACAGCTTCGAAAACACACATGGTAGCTTTAAACGCTTTCGATCTCCCAGTATCCGGGCTAGGTTGCGCTCAGGATTGGCAAACAGAGCCAATCTCGGGGCGTAGTAACCTCACCGCAAGCGGTCGGTGTCGACCGTAATGACACCTCCTCGAACCCTATGGTCGGGGAGGCACTGGCGTATGTCCAGGGCTCCGGCCTAAAGGCCAGCGCGGTCGTCTTGCGGCGACTTACTAACTCCCCGGCTGCCAGAGGTAACTCTGGTGGCCGATTTCGTTAGTTGAGGAGCCATTATGAGCAACGCAGATTTGAAGAAACAGGGAACAACCGTATTCGGTGCATTTGTGCGTTCCCAGATATTGATTTTGGAACTCATCGCCTTTGGTTTTGTCCTGTATCTGCTCCAGCAGATGAATGTCAGTGCGCAAATCCTCATTGCAACGGCATTACTGGGTGTTTTCACCTTCACTCTGATTACAGGCAGAGGATTCCCACACTTTCGCCATCGCGGCAAAGCCCTTCTGTTTCTGATGGTAGCTTGTTTTTTCTTAGCACAAGGCGCGGTGGTTTTTGACGAGCAGCGAGAAGCCCGCTGGACGTTGCTACGGCAAACTGATCCTGATGCGTTCTTGGCAGAACTGGCATCTGTAGACGAAAACCGCTGGATGGAGGAGCTGCGCGAACTTCGGCCAAGCGAATTTGAGGACGAGATCGCACGGCGCGAGGCAGAAGCGGAAGCGCAACAGCAGGAAGCCGCGCGACGTGCAAAAGCGGAAGCAGCAGAGTTGCGAGCGGCTGAGGCCCTTGCTGTGAAGAAAGCGGAGCGTTTGATCGCCAGTTCCGACGATCTCGACCAACATCGCACAGCATTTACGCGCGCAGCGATAACACTTGTCGACAATCGCACCTGCACCGACGCGGAATTTATCGAAAATGGCGGCTGGGTAAGATCAACGTCTTTTGGCTCAAGGCCAATCTATTTCATGTATTGCGGGGGATCGACTGTTGCGAACCGCCAATATTTGGACGCTGCAACCGGCGCGATTTTTCGCGGAACGGAGGTCACGCAAACTGTGGATCCCAACACCCACATATCTGACGCCGAAGCCAATCGGCTTGCCGAATGCACCGATCAGAAAATCTCCCGAGCCTACGTCATGATCCAAAGCGACGTGCGAAGATCGCTGCGCTCACCATCAACGGCTGAATTTCCCGGGAGATATGGAATTGGAACAAGACACTTAGGCAATTGCATCTATCAGGTTGTCGGCCATTTCGATGCCCAGAATGGGTTTGGCGCGATAATACGAGGTACATTCACCGGCACGACTGAGTATTTCCCCGAGAGCGGTAGTTGGCAGACACTGACCTTGGATGTGCGGGGGTAAACCCAAAAGGCACCGCCACATGTCCGCAAGCATCCGCTGGCGTCACCCATGATGCATACTATTGTGTTGGCCAACCTAATACCCAACATCGCCCAGCGCGGCTTAAAACTGTATCGAACGTAGGCCAAAAATTATTACCTGTAACTGTAACCGTGGTTGAACAGCAGCAAAATAGGGGTAATTATGCCCCGCCTGCACTGGCAAAATGATTGCGTTGTTGGGCACGGATAGCAAGTAACACCACCCGCACCCATATTCTAAGAAGTCTGGCGGCCAAGGCATGAGTCTCGACATCGCGAAAACATCATTGAACAAAGATCAACTCGACATCAATTTAATCAAAGGAAGCCGAGCTGATGCACATTCCGCGGGCCAGCGGTACTCATCGATGACGATTGGACTGGTCCGAAGCAGCCGAACTCAACTTGTCAGAGCCCTTTGAGTTGTTAGAACCAAATGATTTTGTAGGCTCTCCTGAACCGCCTCGAACACAGAACGATTTTTGGCCCTCTTTGAAGATCTTGAACAGTACCGCGACACATTCATGCAAGCGGCAACTAGACTAATGGACGACGGGATATGCACTGAAACTGACTTCATCGAAAAACGGCGGTTGGGTCAGATCGCGCAAGTTTGAAACGTGCCCCGTCTACTATATGTACTGCGGCGGTGTGACTATTACCCATCGCTAGATCTGGACGCCACTTCAGGCGAAGTCTTCCAGTAACTCGCTCTATTTTTCATATCGCAAGATTAACCAAGCCCACCAGAGATTTGTAACTTATAACTGTATTTATAGGTAAAAAGAAAAGGCTGTGCGTACCAAGCAAGCAAGCCACTAGGCAGGAAGTTTTACAAAGGGTGCGGGTTACAAAATACGTTTCCCGTACCCCAATGTACCTAGAATGGTATGTCCTGCGGGGTGATTTGACCCTGCTGATAAGAACCAATAGGCTGCTCTAGGATAACTACCCCGCTTGGTAGTCGGATAGCCCGAATTTCAGATTTTTTCTCAGCTGAGTCTCCATTCGTAAAACCATTTCTTGTGCGCTTGTCAGCACCAGAAAGATCGTGAAGTCGAAAGCTTTGCGCTTGCCACCCCAAGGCTGTCATCGCAGCGTGAATGCGACTAGCGATATTTGATGATACTTTCGCGGTTGGGAGATTGAGTAACAGTTTAATGCTATCCATCGAAACTGAACCGGTACGTTCTGCGAAATGGTCGCTTAGAACCTCTGCAATCTGATCCTCAACCATACGTTTATTTTGGAGCACCCCTGCGCTATCCCATAAATGCTCAGACAGCGAAATAGACTCACCTTTCTGCTCTCGAACCACGGCTTCTGCCCAAAGCTGATCAACGTCAGATGCAAATCCAGCCAGGTCGATCTCACCAAGTCGTACAGGCCAAATGCGCCGGTTGCCCGTTAGGTCTCTCAGATAAGACTCCTCGTTGGTCGTACCGATAATTACACAATGGCGTTTGAACGATACGGCATTCCGAGCATAGGCGGGTCGATAAGCATCAGCGGACGTGCTCAAAAACTTTTTAAGATTCTGGCTGGTTGTCATGTTCAAACCATCCATTTCTTGACACTCAACGATCCAAGCACGAGACAACAATTCTGCCTTAGTTTTGTCATCGCTCCGCAAGTCCAAACTTGCACAAAACCACTCGCTTTGAACCGCAAGCAATGCAGCAATTTGTGACTTACCAGCACCTTGAGCACCTTCAAAAACCAACATTGTGTCAAACTTCACCCCCGGTTGCTTGATACGACGAACACCGGCGATAAAAAATTTACTTCCAAACTCCCGATTAAGCTCTGAGTTTTCTGCGCCGCAATAGCGGACCAACCAGTCATCAATGCGCGGTGTGCCATCCCAAACTAGCTCGTTGAAATAGTTTATAACCGGGTGGTATTTATTCTCATGTGCTAGCGATAGAAGTTCTCTACGTATTGCCGCAGGAGTGGCAGTAAAGCCCTTCTCCCGTGCGAACGTGCTGCATAATATCTCGACAATATCGTTCAGATCACGTCCGTCGAGTTGATAGCCAGTCACTTCGTCTGTTTGGTTAAACAAGTTGCGACGGGCAGCGATACCATACTGTACAAATGCAAAACGGATATTGTCTGGCGCGTTTGAAATTGGGCTGCCCTGATCGGATTTGACGGGCCAGCCCTCGCGTTGTAATTCAAGCAAAGCATAAGCGCGTTCAATTTGACGATAGCCATATTTCTCTGGATTTGAGTTTTCCAATACGTGGGCGCTGATACCAAAGGCGGGATCGGTTAAGATCGCTAAAACATGCCCCGGAGCCACATCGTTACCAAGCATCCAAATTGTTGCTGCAATTACCAACTCAGAACGGGATTGGTAGTTACCGCCATCTGGGTTATTACCGGTCATGATGACTTCAGCCCATTTATGGTCCGGTGGAATTATCGAATTAATGTCATCAGGCAGCGGGATTTTATCAAATTCTGGCAAACTCTTAGTTGCTTCTAAAGCCGCCGTATTTTGTTGTGAAATGTGTTTAACACGGCGCATTTTAAATTCGTCGTCCGAAAACGAAACGGGTGACTCTTTGAGATTCACTGGGTGCAATGGATGGGCTAGCTTCGGAACCCGACCATCCGCACGCTTTTTGTCGTTTAGCCAGTTTGTGGTCCATGGCAGGCGCAGCAAACGACTAACATCATGTGTCCCAGCGCCACCTTGAAAAGCTAACAAAAGGGAGTAATTCAAATCCTCTGCTTGGTAAGGCTCCATTGGCTCATTCAATCGCCAAACTGCCTGGAAGCCACCGCCTGTGAACCAAATAGCAGTCGGATGAGGAACCCCTCGGGGGCGCTTTGGCTCATCCAACAACATCGACAGGATTCTGTCTTCTTGCTCAACCTCGGTGCCCGGATAGTCCTTGCTATCAAGATCGACATGTAGAAATCGCACCGCGCTTATGTTTTCTTTGCTCCGTTTGCCATCGAGGAACTCAGCATTTGAAACAAAATAGATATTGTTGCGCTGGAGGTCATCATTAAAGCTTTGGACGAAGCGGATCGCAGACACCCCGTCATTCCCTTTGAACAACTCATGTTTGGGATAGGCACTGCCCTGGCTGTTCATACGCTCCAAATAAAGCGGAGCACTAGGATTGAGCCAATTGGCAAATTCAACAGCCTTCAGCGGGTCTGGCATTAAACTAACCGGCATGACACGGCACCTCCAGCTGACTACTCATGAACTGAAAAATGAACTTCGGGTTAGTCTTCGATGTGTACCTACTATGTGAGGGTAAATTTGTGTGCGCCACGTGGGCAAGTTTTGCATTTTCGAACTTAGCGTTTGCATATGCAACACATGGATTAATTTGATAGCAATCAGCCATAGTCATCTCCGAGCTGAACAACCCTGTTGCACTTGCAACAAGGTGTTGAGTGGGTGACTACGGTCCGTGGGTCATACGTTTCTTTAAGGGGCCTCCCAACCGTCTCGGCCCCGCCGTCCTACTACCGGCCTCTCACCGGCCCTGCGCTTGTCGTTACGCTCTTGGGACAAATCTCTTGTAGGCACTGTCAGTTTAGCACACACCGGTTTCCGCTCAAGTACAAATCAGCATTTTTTCATATTTTTCAATTAATTAAACCAAATTTCGCGCGCGCACGAAGCAGGGCCCGCGAGACCATCAGTTAAATATATCTGGCGATCTCCGAGTATGTAGTTTCGAAAAGTGTTCGGGGATTCCATCTGAACCGGTGGCGAGGGAACCGTTGTGTCACCCTCTCCCGGTCATGGGGGCGGGTCACCTACCTGAAAGTTAATTTTCACCAAAAGGACTGTGATTATAAACCCTCTTGGTGCTTAATTTAGATACTTATGCTGTAACTGTTTCGTTTACCCAAGATTGTGACGCCTCGTAGTCCGCTGGCTTAATTAACAATCCCCGACCATCCTTATGAACGAAACGCAGCTGTGATCCGCTATCTTGTTTCAACTTTGGCCACCAGTGCAGCAGGGCCTGAGCCAGATCATCTAATTCATCGTTTTCCGCGAACTGAGCGATTAGAGATTTGGTTAAGCTTGGATCGGGCTCTGTGAATAAAACGGCGCCCTGCTCGAATTGTTTAATTGTCTTGGCGTCCATTTCCTTTGGGATTTGAACCATTGCGCTGGGGACCTTTGACGAGTGCTCGGTGCCCGCAAACACATCAGGGTACATCGGCGACATTAAATCGATGCAATGCGTTTCAGTTTCAATCCAAGTATGAAAATCATCGTCCTCTGTATTCCCGATGGACGATTTCAAACTGCCAATACCATAAGTTCCTCCGCTCAAATTGTTGCGTATACGCCAGTTACCAACAACGCGGCGGCAATTAATCTCCATTGCGAGTTTCATTACTACGATGCCCAAAGTCGAGATCATGAAGTGGCTTTCAGCGCGGCTTTTAGGTTGTCCGGCATGGTGTACGATTCCATACGTAGCCGATGAAAGAAGGTTGAAGTCTTCCTGTGAAAGTGGAGCCTGATGATCCAAATTATGTTCCTTACGTTCTAATTCCTGCAATTCCGCTCCAATCCAATCGTTCTGAAAAGATGGCGTCAGGCAGTAATGTGAAGCCGAATTGGCCCGAACGAACCATGAAAGGCGCACGGGCCGCTCGCTTTAGTTTTCCAGTGGGGTTTCTTGTTGTGCTGCCAGCTCTAACCAAAAGCGAATCTTGGCCCACGGCCAGACACGATTGCGGCCATGGAAACATGGAGATGGGAAGCGATCCTGTGCGATTCTGCGGTCGAGAACCGCAGGGGACATTGAGCATAATGCTCGCACTTGCTTTGCATTTAATAAGGCTTGATCAGGCAACGTCGCATAGTCAATTTGTGACAACGGTGCGCCTGCCCCGACTGTTTGGTCGAAAGTATTCATAGTTACACCTTCAATTTTGATTCAGGTGCTGAGACGTGTGGTTGATTTGTATGATCCACGGATTCCCAGCAGTGATTAACTGTGTGGGACGTCTACGCGGTTCGCGAACTAGTTTTGGGTCAGTCGCAGCCTTGTCAAAGGCCCGGTGGTCATCGGCGTATCAAGCCTATGCTTCTCTCGATATTAGACACATGGTGCCCCGCTATACCCCAAAACAGTTTAGCGGCCTTACTGTAGCGCTATATTTTTAAACTCAAATTGTCAATCGTCTATACCATCCGAGAGCTATTATTCTGTTTTCTATGAACAAAATCAGCCCAGTCTTGCATCATTTCCCTGCGCCTTTCAAGCATGTCTGAGCGGCGATAGGCACGTTCAACTGCCGAGCCCATATTATGTGCAAGTGCGATTTCAGCCATTTCTCGGGGCCATTCAGTTTCCTCAGCGGCCCAATCGCGAAAGGTCGAACGAAATCCGTGCGGCGTTGCAACACGGTTTGACTCGGCATCCCTCCAACCGTCACCCTCAGCAGCCTCTTCTGCAGCATTCATCTTTTTAACAATCGACGCGATAGTCATGTCACTCATTGGCTTGCCAGAAACTCCACTCCAGATAAGTTTTCCACCAGCAATACGCGGCGTGGCATCCAAAACCATAAAAGTCTGCTTCGACAGCGGGACACGATGGCTCTTCCCAGTTTTCGTCCGTCCAGCAGGTACGTTCCAAACCTGTTGCTCAAAGTCGATTTCTTCCCACTCTGCGTTTCGCACTTCACCAGAACGGCTAGCCGTAAGAATAAGAAATTCGAGAGCAAGCGCAGAGTTGGATACTTTTCGCTTTTTTAGCGACCGCATGAAATCTGGAATATCTTTTACAGGCAAAGCTGGGTGGTGAGCTTGCTTATGGAGCTTGCTCGGAGGAGCCAGAATCTGATCCAAGTGGCCCCGCCATCTAGCTGGATTCTCGCCTGCCCGATGACCGCTGACGGTGGCCCAATTCAAAACGCGCTCCACTCTGCTACGCACCCTTGACGCTGTATCTGGCTTTTCTTTCCAGATTGGGCGCAGAATTTGAAGGATGTGATCCAGTTCAATCTTGTTGACAGGCAAATCGCCCATTATTGGAAACGCATAAGCTTCCAAAGAGTTTTCAAATTGCTGCCGTGCACGGTAGGCGTTTTTCTGATGCACAATTTTGTCTTGGCAGAACTCCAAAACGCATTGTTTGAATGTCTTTGCAGCTTTTTCTTCGGTTGGCGGTTTTGCCTGTACACGCTGCGACCGCCTCTCCTCGACCGGATCAAAACCCGCCCACGCACGATCAAGTGAAATCCTTGCCCGCTCGCGGGCCATGCTCAAAGTCACAGAGGGGTAACTACCAAGCCCCAAGTCGCGACGCTTACCGCCAAATGTCATGCGAAGTACCCAAGAACGAGAGCCTGAGGCCTTTACTTGCAAGCACAATCCACTGACACCACCAACTCTGTGGTATCCCGGCTTGTTCAGCTTATCGACTTGAAAGGCAGTCAGTTCTTTGAGAGTACGTCGCGGCAAAATTCACTCCTATTTACCCCCCTATTATACAGTTCGAAAGATAACTTGAGAGGAGTAGAGATGAAAGGTAAATCGTCACAAAACCGAAGAAAGTCTTTAAGATCAATAAAGATGACAACGGATGGCCGTGGTACTCGCCTCCAATATCCTCTCTTAAAAACAAACACTTGCGAACACAGCTTCGACAGCCGTTTCATAGACTGCGATTCTGGTAAACCTGTGGAAAATCCGTCGCAATCCGCTAATAGAAATCTCGGATCGAAATGTAACGAGAGACACAGCAATGATTAAACAACTCGCAATCGCCCTGACCATCGCGGCCACACCTTTCGCAGCACAGGAATTCACCGCACAGGAGGCGGTCAAAGCTGTCGAAGATATCGCCTATCTGGACGCTGTGGACGCGTGGTGTGACAACTACATGGCCAACGCGGCAATGCTGATCGAATACGAAATGGCAGCCGAAACCATGGAGTTTGCCGCTCTCAGCCCAAAGCGGTCCGTCACATGGCGTGCTTCGCGCTCAGCGCTGCATCTGCGAGATTTGAAGGTCAGTTTCCCGAAAGCAGACACTCAGCGGTTTCATGCTGCCTGATGTGATGCTGCGTCCCGCCCCGACGGCAGCGAAGCGCAGGTAAGCGGACTTTGCAAAGTTTGGCGAACGGCCCCAATCGGACATTCGAGCTTAGCAAAATTCAACAATCCGCCTTCCCGAAAGCTACCGTTCGAACCGGGCGCAGCGTTTAGGGCTGAACGGATGACTGCAATGCGGACAAGCCGGCCTTTTGCTCATGCCGCTATTGCAGACGCAGCATTTGCTTGCATGTGCGGCACGTTCATCGCTGCGTTGAAGCGCTAGTTGCCAATCCGGTCATTCACGGATGTAGATTTTGTCCAATCCGATTCTGTGTTTTCGCTGCTGCTTGATCCGACAACTCAGACGCGAGACCAAGCCGACTTTTCTGTATCTGCAACAATCAAACCTTCATTCAGCAATGTTCTTGAGGGTTCTCATCAGGCTGTGGAGCTTTTCTCCCTGAATCGCCACATGCCCACGTAGAACGTTAGCCGCAGCCTCGGAATCTCCTCGTTCGAGGGCCTCCAGGATGGTTTTGTGTTCGTTCATGTATTGCGCCATGCGACCTCTAAATCTCAGCTGTTGACGTCGGAATGGCTGGAGGCGCCGGTACGGTATTCTGGTCTCAGCCTCCAGGATTCCGTTGCCCGACTCCCGATAAATGGTTTTGTGGAATCGTTCGTTCTCGCTGTAGTAGGAATCGGGGTCTTGTGCCTCAATGGCTTCCTGGCACTTGTCATTTGCATCATGCAGATCTTCCAGAGCTTCGTCAGAAATGCGCATCGCAGAAAGACCTCCACACACAGCTTCGACTTCTGCCATGACTTCAATCATTTCCATGAGTTCTACCGGACCGGGCTGACGAACAAAAGCTCCTCGCCGAGGCGATCAATGCCACCAACCCAGAGCGCGCAAGCACTTGCAATGCCGCACTCAACGGAGTCCTGGAGACTCCGAAATGCTCGGCAACGCGGACTTCGTCAAGGCGATCTCCGGTGACATAGGTTCCATCAAAATTCCGCTTCTCAATCTGATCAGCGATGATACCAGCACGACTTTTTTTCATAACCGTCACGGGAAATTTTCACTTGATCAGGTCTTGAATTTTGATCCTTTGGATCTTTCCAGAAGGGCCTTTTGGAAGGTCATCCAGAATATGCACCTTATCCGGTGATTTAAATGATCCGAGCCTCTCAGTACAGATTTCGGCGAGACGTTCTGACGACAAGCTGGACCCGTCACGTAGCTTAACAGCAGCCTCGACGCGTTCTCCATAGGACTTGCACGGAACCGAAAACGCAGCTGCTTCAATGACATCAGGATGCGAATAGAGTGCCTCGTCGATTTCACGAGGGGCGATGTTTTCACCACCTTTGATGATAAGCTCTTTCAGGCGGCCTGTCACAAAGAAATACCCGTCTTCGTCGACATACCCAAGGTCACCGGTCCGCAGCCAGCCATCTGATGTGATTGCCTCTCGCGTGGCTTCTTCGTTTTTCAGGTATTCGCGCATTACATTTGGGCCGCGAACTGCAATTTCACCCCTGGTATTGGGTGGCAAGGGTTTGAGATCGGCCGACAGTATACAGGTTTCATTCCCACATGCCTTGCCCGGCGACCCGATTTTGCGCACGCCCGGTGGCAACGGGTTGGATAGCATTTGTGCTGCCGTTTCCGTCAAACCCATTGTTTCAACAATTGGGACTTCGAAACGTGTTTCGAATGCGGTCTGTAGATCCGGCGCGAGCGGAGATGAGGCTGAACGACCGAAGCGCAATCGAGCTTTGGTTTCGGCCGTTGGTTCGATGTCCGAATGCAGCAAGTGGGAAATGATCGTTGGGACGACCGAAAACCAGGTTACATTCGCGCTTTCGCACTGGCCCCAGAATCTTCTTGCCGAGAATTTTTCTACAACGGCCAGCGACCCGCCAGAAATCAGCGTGCTGAGCACGGTCACACACAGCCCGTTGATGTGATAGATCGGAAGGACACACAGACCGCGATCTTCTGGCGATAATTTATGGGCCAGGGTTGGAGTCCAACCGCCAGCCAGCAAGCTCGCATGGCTGTGGACGACACCCTTGGGTCGCCCCGTCGTTCCGGACGTGTACATCAGAAGCGCGTCATCATCGGGAGAAAGCGCGTGCAGCGCAGTGGCTTCGGCAAGGTGTGAAGCAGAGAACCTAGATATGCCGGCTGGACGCACTCTTTCGAACATATCTGCCTGTGCGTCACCTACAAGAGCGGTTTTCGCCTCACAATGGTCAAGAGCGTAGCCAATCGCCTCATCGCCCGCGACAAGGTTGATCACCGTCGCGCGAAATCCGCCATATAGCACACCGTAAAGGCACTCGATCGCATTCCGCCCGTTTGGTTGGAGGATTGCAACACTGGCCCCCTTTTCCACGCCTTGCGCTGTAAGCTGCTGTGCCAACTGCATTGCTTTGCTTTGTAAATCCGACCAAGTCAGCGCGGGCTCTCCGTCGAAGAACACGTACGCATCGCGATCCCCAACAGCACTAGCCCGGTCATCCAACCAGTCGCGAACGGTGCCTTCGGGAGGTGTAAGATCGTTCATTTTCATTGGTCTGTCTCCTTCCAGTAATCTGCAAAAATATCGTCGAGCGCTGGCTCGACGGGTGGGATTTCGCGAACGATCTTGGTGCTTTGGATGAAGTGCTTCCAATGCAGGTTGTCGTCGATCGCGTTCCTTCCCCAGCTGCCGCATCCCATGGAAAGCGAGAAAGGCATACCGTTGTTAAAGGACCCGCCGGTGGCAAAGGTGTGCGCCTGATTTACGATGACACGGCAGGTCGGCAGCGATGCGCCCAGCGCCACGGCGCGCCCATCGTCTGCGGTATGAATGCCGATAGAGTGCCCGGCCCCCTGATAGTTCAGAATTCGGGTCGCGATGGCTTGCGCGTCGTCGTAATCCTTCGCACGATAAAGGGCAGCAACACGGCTAAGCTTTTCACCCGACAAAGGATGGTCAGCGCCGATCCCTTGGGTTTCGACGGCAAGGAATTTGGTGTCTTCCGGCACTTGACCGGAAAGCCCCAGCGCCTCGATCATCTTGTCAGCATCCTGCGCGATGACCTCGCGGTTCAGATGACCGTCGGGCCAAAGCTTGGCGACGATTTGTGCTTCGTCCTTTACCAGCGCGCCACCTTCTTGGGCCAATGCGGCGATAAACGCGTCATAGATCGCATCAACGACGATGATCGAATTCTCAGAAGAACAGGAGGTCGCGTTATCAAAGGTCTTGGACGCGGTGATTTTCTCGGCTGCGCCGGTCAGGTCGGCGGTTTCGTCTACGATTACGGTGACATTGCCCGCACCAACCGCCACAGCAGGCGTACCACAAGTTTGCGCACGGTGGACGTTGTTCTGGCTGCCGGTGCAGATCACACGGTCGCTTAACTCCATCATCGCCTGCGTCTTGGCCTTAGAGCCTGGCGCGGGGATCATCTGGACCAAATCATGATCCACCCCCAGCTTGTCGAACTCCGCATGAATATAGGACAAAAGCAGCTCGCAGCTTGCTACCCCCTTGGGGGACGGAGCAACCACAACCGCGTTGCCGCATTTCAGGGCGTTGATAATGTTGTTGGCAGGCGTCGCCGCCGGGTTGGTCGAAGGCACCACGGCACCAATCACCCCGATCGGCCGGGCGATTTCAGTGATGCCGGTGGTTGGATCATCGCTGATCACGCCATGCGTTTTAACACCCTTGATGTCGCGCATCAGGCCAAGTGTCTTGCGACGGTTCTTGATGATCTTGTCAGGCACATTGCCCAGCCCGGTCGTCTCGACCGCAAGCTCGGCCAAGGCCTTGTTGCGCGACGGCTCCATGATCGCCCAAGCAGCAGCATCGGCCGCGCGGTCATAGCGGGCTTGATCGGCATCGGCCTCGAAAGCTTTCTGGGCGGCGCGCGCCCGGGCTACGATTGCAGCGACCTGGGCAATGTCATCCTGTGCAGTCATCTTAGAATTCCTTTCCAGAATACAGGGCACTGATCGCCCTATTTATTTGTGTGGTTCTGGTCTTCGCCTGGTAGGTGCTGAATTCAGTCAGCCAAGACCGCTAGAAAACCCAGTTCAACATCGTGATCGACACGACGAGAAACAGCACCGTCATCACGCTGCCCGCCCGCATGAAATCTGCAACGGAATACCCCCCGGGTCCCATTGTCAGCGCATTGACCTGATGTGTCGGGATCAGGAATGAATTGGATGTGGAAATCGCAACGGTCAGAGCAAAAAGTGCCGGATCAGCCCCAACGCCCAGAGCGATATTCACCGCTAGTGGAACCAAAAGAACTGTAGCGCCCACGTTCGACATCACCAGCGTGAACATAGTGGCGAGAACAGCGACCGCGGACTGGATCGTCCAGATCGGCATACCATCGAGAACTCCGAGCACGAGATCGGCAATCCACTGTGCTGTGCCGGTATTCTGAACCGCCTGACCCAGGGGGATCAGGCTGGCCAGCAGGAACACAGTATTCCAGCCCACCGCGTCATAAGCTTCCTGAATGCTCAGAACGCGGCTGCCAATCATGCCCAGTGCCCCGACCAGCAGACATAGCGACAATCGCAGATCTGTCCCGAGGATAAGCGCCAGCGCTATAAGAAAGAACACCATGGCATGGGTGACTTTCTGGGGGCGCAGCTCTTCTTTGGGGTAGTCGGTTGTCACGACAACAAAATCCCGGTCTTTCTCAAGCCGCGCCAGCGACTCCCACGATGTGTGGCAAACCAGTGTGTCACCCGCCTGATAGGGCATATTGCCCAGCATATTTTCCTTGCCGCGGGTGAACACGTCACCGGCCCGGTAGAGCACAAGCGGCGACAAACCATAGACCCTACGCATCACGATTTCGCGGCCGGTCTTTCCGATCAACGACGAATTTGGTGGAATGACGACTTCGGCAATGCCGCCTTTCGATGCACCGAGAGATTCCGAGAACTTCTCCAACTCGGGCAATTCGACCAGCCCAAAGTCAGCGCGGAATGCTTCGACATCGTGGCGTGCTCCGATCACAGCAAGGCGCGCTGGCGTTTCAATCAGAACATCGCGTGGCGGCGCCATGAAGGTCTTTTTGTTGTAGTGCGTTGCGACAATGAGGATCTTGTAAGCGGTCTCTAGCTCATCAATCGACTTTCCCGCCAAAGCCGTTCCGTCACGAATGTCGATTTCGTGAATCTCTCCGTCGAGATTGTAGACCTTATTAAAGTAATCCAGCAGACTCTGTGACTTGGCCCCGACCTTGGTCGAGACGGTGGGAAGCACAAATCGCCCGAGAACAACAAAATACAAGATTCCAGTAATGACCAGAGCGACGCCAATCGGTGTTGCATCGAACAACCCGAATGCGTTCATCTGCTGGTCCGCCGGCAGGGAATTATTGACACTAAGGATCAGGTCGTTGAGCAGGATAAGCGGGGACGAGCCCACCATTGTCATGGTGCCACCCAAAATTGCGCAAAAGCCCATCGGCATCAACAGCCGCGACATAGGCAGGCCAGTTCGGACCGAAATCCTTGAGACAACAGGAAGGAAAAGGGCTGCCGCTCCGACATTTTGCATGAAGGACGAAATGACTCCCACGACTGACGAAATCAGCACAACAATGCGGGATTCCGTGGAACCACCAACCCGCGTGATCCAAACCGAAACCGCCGACATAACACCGGTTTTGTCCAGACCCGCGCCGATGATCATCACAGCGATGATAGAAATCACCGCGTTGCTCCCAAAGCCGTAAAACAGCGTGGAGACATCCACGACGCTTTCCAACCCTGGCAGCGACGCAATACAACCCAATAGCACCATGATGCCGATGGCCGCGACATCGACCCGCACGATTTCTGTCACGAACAGCCCAACGGTCAAAGCAAGGACCGCCAACACAATTACCATTTCGGTCGTTAGGCCAAAGGCTTCCATGACTTCTAATTGCCTTTACGCCCGGGTCGCGCCGTAAAATAGCTGGCTGACATGGTCGGCGTCAGCAAAGAAAAGCCAGCGTTCGGTGGCCACACCCCATGCTGCGGCTAGAGTTGCGATGAGATACAGCATGGACGCTGCTCCTGGAGCCAGGATGACCATCGTCACAGCACCGATTGGGACTACAAAAAGGGTGATTATCGACAGACGGCGCAAACGCGCTGCATGTTTGCGCGCGACCTGATAGCCCATTTCGCGCATCACAAAGTTTGGCTTCGTATGGGGCGGGTCCAACGGCACGACAGAGCCACCCTGCCCCCCAAGTCCCGTCGCCATTTCGGCGGTGTATTGCCCTGGGTCGGCGTCAATCTGACGCCAATAAGCGAGCTTTATCGCACCGGCGACCACTAAAGACACCAAAGTGAGAGCCCCGAGCCAAGCAGCGGCTGCGCCAAAGAACGACATCAATAGCGCAAGCAACAGCGAGCCGGTCGCCCCCGCCAAAGCCAGATAAACCACTGGTGTGAGCCCCTTGTTCCACTGACGAATGGTCCGCAGAGAGCCATAGATCATGCCTGTACAATAGACGGTCGCAACCGCCCCTATGGCTGACAGCATGGCTAAAATATTGGTAAACCCGACCTCGGCTCCGACCAGCCAAATCAACCCCAAAAGCCCGGCAGGAATGTAGGTCGCGACAGCGGCCACGCCCTCGCGCGACAGCCAGGAAGAGCGCCATTGCGAAAACGCCCCAATGGCCCGCTCTGGATGGCCTAGGTGGAGGGTTGATGACACGAGCCCCGCTGTGATCAGCGCCAAGGCCAAAGTGATGGCAACAAAGGCCATGACCCCACCCGGCAACCGCCCAGCCATGTGGGCCAATGACAGCCAGAACAGCAGGCCGTAACCTGCGCCAGAGGACGTGGTGAAAACGATAACGGAATATGCTGGATGCATCTTGGGACCTCCTACCGCGACAGGGCTTTGTCAGCCCATGCAAACAATTTCTCGAGCCGCGACCCATCCGGGGCGGCGGGCTCTTCAACCGCCGGGGCGGCCTGAACACTGTTGATGCGCGGGGGTAGATATTTGTTGACAGGTTTGTAGCCGAATTCATCTAGCAGGTTGAAACCGTCCCGCTCGGCCACGGATTGAGAGACCTCGCTGTTTGGATCTCCAAGGTCTCCGAATGCTCGAGCGCCGGTTGGGCAGGCGCGGACGCAGGAAGGGACGCGGTCCTCTTCGGGGATGTTTTCGTTGTAAATCCGGTCCACGCATAGGGTGCATTTCTTCATCACCCCATCATCATAATCGTATTCACGTGCGCCATAAGGACACGCCCAAGAGCACAGCTTGCACCCAATACACGTGTCCGGGTTCACCAGGACGATCCCGTCTTCCTCGCGTTTGTAGGACGCGCCGGTCGGGCAGACGGTCACGCAATCGGGCTCTTCGCAATGCAGGCAAGACCGCGGGAAGTGAACCGTTTTGGCCAGGCCTTCGGCTGAGGTCGCCTCGAAAGAGTGGATCCGGTTCAGCCAAGCGCCCGAAGGGTCAGCGCCATACGGGTCATGATCCGACAATGGCGCGCTGTATCCGCTGGTGTTCCATTCTTTGCAGCTGGTCGCGCAGGCCTGGCACCCAACACAGATATCTAGATCAATCACTAGACCAAGTTTTTTGTCGGTCTTTTTAGGTAGGCAGGTCATCGAGCTTTCCTCCGGAACTCAGCGCCGAAAGCGACTTTCAAGGGCGAGGGTTTCTGATTGCCGGTGCCCAACGGTTCAAAAAACGGTTCAGTTTTCTCGTCGCCATCCGCCTTTTCGATCGATACGCGTAGGTCAAACCAAGCGGCCTGTCCGGTGATCGGGTCCGAGTTGGAGTATCGGTAGCCACCGCCGCCCGACGGCAGCAGCTCCGAGATCAGGTGGTTCAACAAGAAGCCTTGATTGCTTTCAGGAGCGTCATCGCTCAGTCCCCACGCGCCGCGACGTTTGCCAATCGCGTTCCAAGTCCAGACCGTGTGCGGGTTTACGCCGTCCATCAGCTTGACCTGACATTTGACACGCCCCTGATGTGAGCTAAGCCAGACCCAGTCGTCATCCTTGGCTCCAATCTGCTTGCCCACTGAGGTGTGAATATACAGCCGGTTCTGCGCCGTGATCTGGCGCAGCCACGCGTTCTGCGAACCCCACGAGTGGTACATATGCATGGGCCTCTGCGTGATCGCATGCAGCGAGAACTTGTCGGTATCGACCATGCTCTCTTCCATCGGTTCATACCAGAACGGCAGCGGGTCAAAATACGTCTGGATCCGGTCTCGCGCCCGTTCAGGCGGCTGACGGTCTCCGTGCCCTTCTGCGGCCAGTCGGAACCGTTGCACCGGCTCTGAATAAAGCTGGAAAATCGTGGCATCAGGGGTCAAGCGAATACCCTTTTCAATCCCCCAATCCAGATAGCCCCGGTTGGCGTGGCGGAAATAGGCGTGTTCCGGGTCGAGTTTTTGCTGCCAGAAAGACCCGTTCTCAATGTACTGTTTCAATTGGTCGGGGTTCTTCTCACCCACGCCATATTCACTGCCATCCTTGCCGCGGAATCCAGCCAACGGGCCGATACCCGGTTTGCGCTCGTGGTTGACGATGTAGTCTGGATATCCTCCGGGATACAGCGGAGCGCCCGCATCATCGACAAACCCAGGCAGGCCCAAGCGAGCGCCAAGATCGATCAGCACTGTCTGGAATCCACGCACGTCGCGATCGGGTTCCACCACCGGATAACGGATGGAATCCGCCAGGATCTCTGGTTCTGAAATCGGGCGATCCAGCAGCGAGATACAGTCGTACCGCTCCAGATAGGTCGTGTCTGGCAGGATCAGATCCGCAAAGGGAACCGTTTCGGAATAATAGGCGTCCGAATAGATGATCTTGGGGATCACATAGTCGCCGTTTTCATCGGTTTTGGTCAGCGCGTCGATGGTTCCCGGCGTGTTCATAGAGCTGTTCCAGGCCATATTGGCCATGTACATGAACAGCACATCGATGCCGTAAGGATCTTTGTTCGCCGCGTTGTTGATGACCATGTGCATCAGCCCGTGCGCCGACATCGGCGCGTCCCAGCTAAAGCCTTTGTCCAGTCGGTTCGGCCCGCCATCTTCGTCGAGCAGCAAATGATGCGGCCCGTGAGGGAAGCCCAGATGTGGACCACCAAGAGGCATCTCAGGTTTGATGTCGCCCGCTGCGCCATGTGGTATCAGGTTGGGCGGGGTCTGCTTGGGGTACGGCGGTTTGTAGCGGAAGCCACCGGGGCAATCGATCGAACCCAGAAGGATCTGCAGAATATGTATCATCCGGCAGGTCTGGAACCCGTTCGAATGGGCCGAGATCCCGCGCATCGCGTGCATCGAGATCGGGCGACCGATTAGCTTGTCGTGCTTTCGTCCCCAAGCGTCGGTCCACTCACGCTCGATGATGACCTCTTCCTTGAAGGCGACATGGGCCAGTTCGGCCGCGATCTTGCGGATCTGAGTGGCCGGAACCCCGGTACGCTCTTCCACAGCTTCGGGGGCATATTCATCATCAAGATAACGTTCCGCCATCAGCTCGAACACGGTCCGTCCCGTGCGTCCGTCCGGCAGCGTGCGCGTCCCAGTGAGGGATGCGGACAGGTCGCTGACCTTGCCGCTGCCAAAATCGCCAGCCTCGTTCGACCAGACCAGCGGATTGCCGTCTGCGTCCCGGGCGAACAACCCATGATCGGCGGCGCCGGGGTCCTGGATGACCAGCCAGGGCGAATTCGTGTAGCGGATCAGGTAATCTAGGTCGATTTGTTGCGCGCGGAACAACTCGTGGATCAGAGCGCCGACAAACAGAGCGTCCGTACCCGGGCGAATGCCAACCCACTCGTCCGCCACAGCGTTGTAGCCAGTGCGTACCGGGTTCACCGACACAAACTTTGCGCCGCGTTTCTTGATCTTGCCAATGCCCTTTTTGATCGGGTTTGAGGCGTGATCCTCGGCTACACCGAAAAGCATAAAGTACTTCGTGTAGTCCCAATCCGGGTCACCAAATTCCCAGAAGCCACCGCCAAAGGTGTACAACCCGCCAGCGGCCATATTGACTGAGCAGAACCCGCCATGCGCGGCAAAGTTCGGTGTCCCGTACTTCATCGCCCAGAGCCCTGTCAGAGACTGGCTTTGGTCGCGGCCAGTAAAGAACGCCAGCTTCTTGGGATCAGTCTTGCGCACGTTGCCGAGCCATTCGGTCGCCAGTTCCAGCGCCTCGTCCCAGGAAATCTCTTCAAACTGGCCAGAGCCCCGAGGCCCGACCCGTTTCATCGGCGCGCGCAACCGTGCAGGCGAATAGTGCTGCATGATGCCCGATGCACCCTTGCCGCAAATCACGCCCTTGTTGATGGGATGGTCCCGGTTCCCCTCGATGTAGTTCACCTTACCATCACGTAGATGCACGTTGATCCCACAACGGCAGGCGCACATGTAACAGGTCGTCTGGCGGATCTCGTCGGATACCTTCGGTGACGTGTCTAGAATGGGTTGTTTATGCGCCATATTCGACTACCTCTGAGTTTTTTTGTACGGCAGCTTGAGACGCCGTGATCGTAATCGCTTGGAAAATGCTCTCAGCACCGCATCCCCGCAACAGATCCTCTTCAATCGGTTGTGGTTTCAAACTTAAATCGGCACCTTCGACAGGATTGGAAAACGCTTTGGCAATGTCGAACATTCGTGCTGGCCCGTCATTTTCCGCCAATTCGGCCGCCGTCGGGACCGCTAGCTCCTCGCCTTCTGAGAGAAGAAGCTGAGTTGAGAATGGGTGTGCAACCTCGAATACTGAAACAAGAATATCCATGCAGGAAACCTCCATCTGAAGCTTTGGGGCGGCTTCCGGGCGCAAGACCGCCCGGAAGGATCGTTCGGGTGATTGGGAGAAGTGTCACCCGAAGTATGATGCGACGCCAAAGGCTAGGGGACGGCGTCGCTTCACAAAAGGGTTGCCGTTTTAGTCGATCAGGGCTCTTTTCAGATGCCCGCCCCGAACCTCACTGATGATGCTCGTGATAATGATGACCGCAGCCACAATAATCAGAACTGCAGAGATCGGCCTTTGCAGGAAACCCAGCAGATTGTAATCCATGAGCTGCATTGATTTGGCAAATGCTGCTTCACCCAGTTTGCCAAGGATCAAGCCAAGTACGACGCCTGCTGCGGAGTATCCGGTTGAGCGAAGCAGGTAGCCTGCGATGCCAGCGATGAACATGATCCAGACATCAATGAACAGGTTGCGCAAAGCAAATGCACCTACGATCGCCAGGATAAGAATGCCAGGTGCGAGCCAGCGAAATGGAACGCGCAAGATGTGAACCACAGTTTTCGTCTGTACCCAGCCGAGGAAAATGATCAGAAGGTTAGCCCAGAACATTGCGGCGAAGGTGATCCAAACCAGATCCCCGGAATTGATAAAGATCAGTGGACCAGGTTCCATACCGTGGATTTGGAAAATACCCATAATCATCGCAGTCAATGCGCCACCAGGCAGACCCAACGCCAAAAGCGGGATCATCGCTGCACCCGTTGCGGCATTGTTTGCTGTTTCGCAAGCCACAACGCCTTCGAGCTCGCCTTTGCCGAAGTTATCGCGGTTTTTGGACCAACGCTCTGCCTGACTATAGCCAAGGAACGCGGCAAGTGTTGCGCCAATTCCCGGTAGGATACCGGAAAAGAAGCCAACGAAAATGGATCTTACAATTGTCCACCTTACAGCTATGAACTCAGCGATCGTCGGGAACTCGATAGAAGCCTGAGGGCGACTACGTGTGCCTTTCGCAATGTTGACAGCCTGTGCCAACACTTCGGAAACCGCAAAGAACCCAAGGATCATCGGAATGAAGTGAATGCCGGCTGACATGTAGTATGACTGGTATTCTAGGCCAAGAAACGATCCTTGGCTAAACCGAGGAATGCCGCCGACTGGGTCAGAGCCGATCGTCGCGATCATCAAACCTACGAGTACAGATAGCCACCCCTTCCAAAGTGTTGACGCACCAATCGAGGCTGACACCGCAAGCCCGAATAAAATGAGCGCAAATATTTCTGGTGGGCCAAAGGCGCGAACGGCGAAGCTGGCCACAATTCCTGTTGCAGACATCATAACGATTGTAGAGATTGTGCCGCCCAGGGCAGAACAACTGACAGCAGCGCCAATTGCTTTGCCTGCCTCACCTTTCAAGGTCATAGGATAACCATCGAGACAGGTTGGCGCGTTTTCCGGCGCGCCGGGAATGTTAAAGAGGATGGCTGTGATCGCGCCACCAAACACACCCGCGCAGTAGATCACAGAAAACAGCATCACCGCGTTTTTCGGATCCATCGTGATCGTAAACGGCAGCAAAACTGCGCCGAGCGTTAGCATGTTTACTCCCGGGATCGCTCCGAAAAGCATCCCTCCGAAGAGGCCGAGAAAGAAAATCATGATCGAAGTGCTGTCGCTGAAAAGGCTCAGCGTGCCTTGAATAAATAGGTCCATTGGATCTACTTTCCATATCTGGTGAATTCGATTACGGCGACATTCACATCATAGAAGAAGGGTATGCTGCCGACCGGGAGCGCAACGTAGAAAAACCGAGTAAAAGCAACGAGGAAGAGGCCGAAGACAATGGCCACAACCAACGCAATCGTCAGCGGTTTCCGTACACCTAAGAGCAGCAGCAATCCCAAAACAAACAGTGGGGCGGCCACGTAAAAGCCAATCGCAGGCACTACATAGAGAAAGCAAAACGGGAAGCCGAAAATGGAAAGATGTAGAGCCATTTGTCGCCAGTTTCGCTCGACCGGTTCCTCATTGAGGCCAAGCTCCTCCGGAGAGCCACGATGAATTTCCAACAATCTGGTTATGAGCTGTCCGGTAGCGCCAACCACCGCGACGAGGCACAAGGCACGAGGCCAACCTGTTGCACCTAGTCTATAGTTCTGAAGAGTCTCGTCGAAATAGGATGTTTGCTGGACGTAGAGCCCGACCAGCGCAATCCAGAACACCCACTCTAGGACCGGGCGGATGAACAGGGTGGTGTCTGCTGACGACCCCCTTGTAGATGCTGACTTTGACATGATTCCTCCTCCGCAATCACATGGGTAGTCCCGATTTCCGAAACGGGAGCAGTCAACTGACCGCCCCCGTCACGACAGGCGTTATTTGCCGATGCCTAGTTGTTCATAGACGTCACGATAGACGTCGATCGTGTCGCTGATGAGCTCGACAGCTCCATCACGATCCCGGAAGCTTTGAACCAAGTTCATGTACTTGGCCTCGTTGAACTCCGCGAAACCTGGGTTTTCAAACCCTGCTGCACAAGCGGCTTCCAAGTACTCGACGCGATCCGGCGCCACACCTTTCTTGACAAAGAAGCCACGGAAACGCGTCAGAGCTTCAAAGTCCGCGCCGACTTCGCGGTGTGTTGGCACGTCAGCAAAAACACCTGGGCGTTCATTCAGGAACGTCAGGATCGGTTTCATTTGACCGCCATCAAGGAAGCTTCTTACGTCGCCAGGCTGCTCAAAGAGAATATCGACATGTCCGCCGATCAGTGAACCGTAAGTCTCGGCTGGCTTGTCATAGGTAACCTGACGGACTTTCAGTCCCAGCGCGTCAGAGATCTGTTGCATGGTCACCAGTTCCATTGACCCGACCTTGCCAAGAATGCCGATCGACAACTCGTCCGGATGCTCGTCAATGTAGGCGACAAGGCTTTCCCAGTCCGTGTAACGGGTTTCATCAGGACGGATGTAAATCTGCGAAAAGGTGATCTGCGCAATACAGATCGGGATCCAGTCCTTTGCAGGATTTTCCCGGATATCTCCTTTAGCGTAGGCGGCAACCGCTGTGTCGATGTGCTCCATAACGGTGAATCCGTCAGGAGGCGAAATCATGAAATCAGGGATAGCTGCCGTGCCACCGCCACCTGGCTTGTTCACAACCTGAAAACTAAGGCCGGTTTCTTCCTCAATTGCCTTGGCCATGGCACGAGAGAGTTGGTCTGAACCGCCACCCGCGCCGTAAGGCACGATCATGGTCAACGGGCGATTGCCAAAGCCCGCAGGCTTTTCCGGAATATGGGATCCGGCATATGATGCCGTGCCCACAATTGCGGCCATTAGGCCAGCCAGTGCAGTATTGCTAAACTTCTTCATGTTGGTCTCCTCCATTTACACGATTCTGTTGGTTTAGTTAGTTAGTCGAAGCTCCTTTTTGGGAGCGCATAACGCGGCTCCGATAATTCTCAATTCGAGCCTTCAAGCCCGGCCGAGCGGCGGACCGAACCAAGGCTGCCAGATCATATTCAGCGCTGTCGGAAGCGCGGGTCAGCCCCATCATTCTTGACGTTGCATTCTGTGGGATAGCCCCTGCGCGGGCGGCGAGATCTGAGGCAAAATCACTCCAGTCCACCTTCTCTACAAGATCGGTGGCCAGACCCAGCTCCAGCGCTTGCTCGGCTGAGATGGTTTTGGTGTCGATCAGCATATCCCGCGCGGCATCTTGCCCAATGAGGGCCGCCAACCGCCCCGTTCCAAGGGCCAGTTCGAAATTCCAACCCGGCATCTTGAGCTTGGAGCCCGGCGCCGCGACGCGGCGCCAGCAGGCTGCAAAGAGGTCCGCGCCAGCGCCTACGATCTGTCCATGTGCCAGGGCGACAATTGGGAATGGGCTCAGATGGATCTTCTGCAACAACAGTTCAATCCGGACAAAGCGCCACAGCAGATCGCCGTCAGATAATTCGGCAATATCCGACAGATCAAAGCCGGCGCAGAAGTGTTTGCCGTCGCCTTGAATGATCGCCATCCGAACATCACCAGCTTGTTCCAGTGCATTGATCAAATCTTCAACCAATGCAGGCGCTAAAGAATTGGCTTTAGAACCACGGTTCAAAGTCAGGGTAAGCACGTCGCCATCTCGGGTGCAGATCAGGTCTGTTTCATCTGATGACATTACAGGGCCTCCTCCTTACGCCTTAACGGCATCGCCGGCTAAACTGGCCAAAACAGCCTCGGTGTGCTCTCCAAGAGCAGGTGGGCCACTCGGAATTGGCTGGCACTCATCGTTGATCCTAAGAACCGGCCCAAATGTTTGGGTCTCGACGCCATTGGGCAACGTGATTGGCTGCACCCATCCCATGTGTTCAACCTGCTTGTCCTTCAGTGCATCAGCGAAACTGTTGATTGGGCTGCAAGGCACGCCTTTTTCGGCGAAGGCGTCGAGCCAGTGAGAGACCGGTTGCGTCGCAAAAACTTCTTCAAGCATGCCTTTTAACTCGACCTGATTGGCAGCACGCAAAGTGGGCGTTGAAAAACGCTCTACATCTTTGAGATCGGGCTTTCCGACGACATCGCAGACGTGGTGCCACAAGCTGTTGTTGCCAGCCGCCATGCCAAAGTAGTCATCTTTGGCCTTGAATGCCTGATAAGGAGCGTTTCGAGGGTGGGCAGACCCCAGTTTCTGAGGCGCTTTTCCTGTTCCGAAATATTCGCTGGTCTGCAATGCGGCAACACCCAGTGTCGCTCCAAGCATCGACACATCGATATGCTGGCCTTTCCCGGTGTTGTTTTTCTGAACCAAGGCAGACACGACGCCCATGGCACCGTAGAGACCAGACACAAAATCACACAATGGAACGCCACATTTCACAGGGGCACTTCCAGGCTCACCAGTGATACTCATGACGCCCGACATAGCCTGCATTGTCAGGTCAAAACCACCTTCGCTGGTTCTTGGGCCGCTTTGCCCGAAGGCCGAAATGGAACAATAAATCAGATCGGGTTTTTCTGCGCTCAAGCTCTGGTAATCCAGGCCGTTGCGCTTCATCACACCCGGTCGGAAGTTCTCGATGACAGCATCGGCGCTCAGGATAAGGCGGCGTGCATTTGCAACACCTTCAGGAGATTTCAGATCCAGCACGACTGATCGTTTGCCACGGTTGATTGACGCAAAGTTCTCGCTGTAGCCATCATTCACTGGCGGCCAGGTGCGCATGGCGTCTCCAGAAGCACGCTCAACTTTGATCACGTCGGCACCCATATCCGCCAAAAGCATGCCGCAATACGGGCCTGCAGCGATTTCGCAGAATTCAATAATTCTTATTCCACTAAGCGAACTCATTCGATTTCCTTTCAGAGATTTGGAGGCCAGGAGCTATAGGCTCTGACTTGCGCCGCCGGTTTCATTGTGAGCCTGCTGAGTCAAAAAAAATGACCGAGGGCACCCTAGTTCCTGTGAAATGTCGCGAGCAAAACCGGTGACGGTTTCTGCGTAACGTTCCATTTTCTTGACATCGACTCGGCTGGCCGGTGCTGACAAACCAATTGCCGCAACAACATCACCAGAGCTGTCAGCAATGGGTGCGGCCAACCCGATGACGTCTGATCGCCATTCGCCCCGGTTTACGGCATAACCACGCTCTCGGTTTTCCGCGGCTTGGCGGCAGAATGCCTCGACATCCGTTATTGTGTGCGGCGTGAATTGATTGACCGTTTCATAACAGCGGCGGATATCCTCCTGAGGCAGATATGCCATCTGAATTTTTCCGGTTGCAACGCAGTAGGCAGGCGCTCGCCCGCCCAGCTGAGTATAGGTTCGAACCGGTTCCTTGCTCTCGATCTTGTCAACATAGACGACTTCAAACCCATCCATTTCAGAAAGATGAACGGTTTCGTTGGTCAGCTCCGCAAGTCGCCGCATGTAGGGCTTCACAATGTCGCGGAATGAAAAGTTTGAGAAAATTTGGTGACCCATCTCCCACATCCGAAGAGAGGCTACATAAGACGAATCCGGGGTTTGGCGAGCGTACTTCAGTGAAATCAGAGTCTGCAGCAGCCTGTGAACGTTGCTTTTCCCAAGACCAAGTCTTTCGGACAGTTCTGATACCCCGAGAGGCCGGTCACTTTGAGCAAGTTCCTCAAGGAGGGCAAAGGCTTTGGCAACGGTCTTGTCCATGTCTCTGTTCCACTATTTAGAATGGCATTCATATTACCGGAACGCTGGTGGTCTGTCAACATTTTCTACATATACGAATTCTGTTCCAAATATCAGAACGACGAGGAGTTCTAGACACAGCTCAACCGCTCTGAGGGAGTGGACATTGCTGCAGGCGCAGCGATAGCAAACTTGTCCCGCGATCTGTGAATTGACGCCCTCGGCTTGCGACGCAGCGCATTAACGGCTCCTATTCACATCGCCGCGCGGCACAAATTTTCGGGCAATCGCAGCGAGAAATCACGATGACCGTCATGGGCTCAAAGCTGCCTTGCGGCGATGCAGCGCCAGACTTTGCCAGATTCTTATGAGCTGACGCCATCACAGATGACGGCAGGCAGCCCAAAGCAGACATGGCCATTCGGCACTTCGGGCGGTAAGCATGCGTAATTGGGCTGACCCTGTTCTG
>NZ_CYTO01000001.1 GCF_001458335.1 Cognatishimia activa | reverse complement strand
CAGTGCGGTTTGGAACGTTCAAACTTTTCCTTAGCCATAATGGCCTCCTATCAATTGAGGAGGGACGCGGACGGATCCGCGCCCCAATTTCGCTTAGGCGTATTTCGCCTGGATTTCTTCAGAGATGTTGTTTGGCACTGGGTCGTAGTGGTCAAACTGCATGGTGAACTGCGCGCGGCCAGAAGACATGGAGCGCAGGGTGTTGATGTAGCCGAACATGTTTGCCAGAGGCACAAATGCGTCGATTGCAACCGCGTTACCACGTGGTTCCTGACCGGACACTTGACCACGACGGGATGTCAGGTCGCCGATGATGCCGCCGGTATACTCTTCAGGAGTGATAACTTCGACTTTCATCATTGGTTCCAGCAGTTTCGCACCCGCCAGACGCATACCTTCACGCATACACATACGGGATGCGATTTCGAACGCCAGCACGGAGGAGTCAACGTCGTGGAACTTACCGTCGATCAAAGCAACCTTAAAGTCGATCACTGGGAAGCCAGCCAGAGGGCCGCTGTCCATGACAGACTGGATGCCTTTTTCAACACCTGGGATGTATTCCTTTGGAACCGAACCACCAACGATGCGGGATTCGAAGGAATAACCTTCGCCTGGCTCTGTCGGTGTGATGATGAGTTTAACCTCACCAAACTGACCAGAACCACCAGACTGTTTCTTGTGGGTGTAGCTGTGCTCGACTTCGTGGCCGATGGTCTCACGATACGCAACCTGTGGCGCACCAATGTTCGCTTCGACTTTGAATTCGCGCTTCAGACGGTCCACCAGGATGTCTAGGTGAAGTTCGCCCATGCCTTTCATGATGGTCTGACCGGATTCCAGGTCAGTTTCCACGCGGAAGGATGGATCTTCGGCCGCCAGACGCTGCAGACCCTGAGACATTTTCTCTTGGTCAGCTTTTGTCTTTGGCTCAACTGCGATCTCGATCACCGGATCTGGGAAGGTCATTGTTTCAAGAACAACTGGTTCGCCGGTTGCACAGAGTGTGTCGCCGGTTGTTGTGTCTTTCAGACCTGCCAGAGCGATGATGTCACCTGCGAATGCTTCGGTGATCTCTTCGCGGTTGTTGGAGTGCATCATCATCATACGACCGATGCGCTCTTTACGACCTTTGGTGGAGTTCAGCAGGGTGTCGCCTTTGTTCAGCGTACCAGAGTAGATACGTGTGAAGGTCAGGGAGCCAACGAACGGGTCGTTCATGATTTTGAACGCCAGACCAGAGAACGCCATGTCATCGTCCGCACGACGTGCGATGTCACGAGTTTCTGTTTCGTCACCTGGTTTGAAGCCCATGTAATCAACAACGTCCAGTGGGGACGGCAGATAGTCGATCACAGCGTTCAGCAGCGGCTGAACACCTTTGTTTTTAAACGCGGAACCACCCAGAACAGGCACGAATGCCATTTCCAGTGTACCTTTGCGAAGCAGCTCGCGCAGCTTCTCAACGGATGGCTCTTCGCCTTCCAGGTATGCTTCCATCGCGTCGTCGTCCATTTCGACGGCCGCTTCGATCATCTTACCGCGCCATTCGTCCGCCATGTCCTGAAGTTCAGGGCGGATGTCGCGTTTGTCCCAAGATGCGCCAAGGTCTTCACCTTCGTAGACCCATTCTTGCATGGTCACGAGGTCAACCAAGCCTTCCAGCTCGGTTTCTGCGCCAATAGGAATGCCAACTGGAACAGCGTTTGCGCCAGTACGGTCTTCGATCATGTTAACGCAGTTGAAGAAGTCCGCGCCGATCTTGTCCATTTTGTTAACGAACACGATACGTGGAACTTTGTAGCGGTCAGCCTGACGCCAAACGGTTTCAGTCTGAGGCTCAACACCAGCGTTTGCGTCAAGAACACAAACCGCGCCATCGAGAACCGCCAGGGAACGTTCAACTTCGATGGTGAAGTCAACGTGGCCCGGAGTGTCGATGATGTTCAGACGGTGCTTAGGAGTGTCGGCTGTTTGGCCGTCCTCTGTGCGCTCCCAGAACGTGGTGGTCGCAGCGGATGTGATGGTGATACCACGTTCCTGTTCCTGCTCCATCCAGTCCATGGTCGCCGCACCATCGTGCACTTCGCCGATGTTGTGGGATTTACCTGTGTAGTACAGGATGCGCTCGGAACAGGTTGTTTTACCCGCATCGATGTGCGCCATGATACCGAAGTTACGGTAGTGGTTAAGCGTATATTCGCGTGCCATTGGTCAGAATACCTTTTGGAATTACCAGCGATAATGGCTGAAGGCTTTGTTCGCCTCGGCCATCTTGTGAGTATCTTCGCGCTTTTTAACAGCGTTACCACGAGAGTTCACAGCATCCAGAAGTTCACCTGCGAGGCGCTCTTCCATTGTGTTCTCGTTACGACCGCGTGACGCAGTGATCAGCCAACGGATGGCCAGCGCTTCACGGCGCTCAGGACGCACTTCAACTGGAACTTGGTAAGTCGCACCACCAACACGACGGGAACGAACCTCGACGGATGGTTTGATGTTGTCCAGTGCTTCGTGGAACACTTCGACAGGGGCGCGTTTTACTTTGTTTTCAACACGATCAAGCGCGTTGTAAACGATTTTTTCTGCAACGGATTTTTTGCCATCGATCATGAGGTTGTTCATGAACTTGGACAGAACGCGGTCACCAAACTTTGCGTCTGGCAGAACTTCACGTTTTTCAGCAGCGTGACGACGAGACATTTATAAATATCCTTCTTACTTAGGACGCTTCGCGCCGTACTTGGAGCGACGTTGCTTACGATCTTTAACGCCTTGGGTATCCAGAACACCGCGGAGGATGTGGTAACGGACACCCGGAAGGTCTTTTACACGGCCGCCACGGATCAGAACCACGGAGTGTTCCTGAAGGTTGTGGGATTCACCTGGGATGTAAGAGATAACTTCGAAACCGTTGGTCAGACGAACCTTCGCAACTTTACGCATCGCGGAGTTCGGTTTCTTAGGAGTTGTTGTGTAAACGCGTGTGCAAACGCCGCGTTTCTGTGGGCACTGCTCCAGGTGCATAGACTTGGAGCGCTTGATTTTAGGCTGACGCGGCTTGCGGATCAGCTGTTGGATCGTTGGCATAGGGGTTTCCCGTTCCTAACTCATTTATGCATGGGTGTCCCCATACGCTCATATTCTGTACGCCACATGTGTCCACATAGCGCAAAAGCCGCAAATGTTCCCGTACCGAGGCGAACATCGCGGTTAGTTTCCAGAGGGTGCACGCTTCAAAGTAGCGTGGACCTTAGCCACTGAAATTTTGATTGCGGCGTGAGGGACATCTCCCCTGAGCCGTATGGTTCGCGCGTATAGGGGGAGTCGGAGGGCATGTCAACATTAGGTTGCCAACGCAGAGGAGCCAACGTGAACAATGTCTGAGCAATTCATTGTCAGACACATATCTCGAACAATCCTTCGCACTAAAGTGGACTTCACCAACCAGTCGTGCACTAGCAAATTCCCCGATCCAAGCGCAAACCAAATACTTGCCACGAGCGGCTCCCAAAATCGGCATATTCGTACGGAATAAAGACGTATATTTTTAATGGTTGTTAGCGATGTCGTTTGAACAGAAATCATCTTCGCCTTCGTCCGAAACTCAATCTGAACGTTTCCTCAGGCGATCCTCAATAGCTATTGCTTTTATACTCGCGGCCCTCTTGTACAATGGGCTTGTTCTTGAGGTGAACTTTCAGCGAGTCAAGGTAGTAGACGTTATCAAAGTTCCCGGACACGATTTGAGCAGTCGGCTCGTGCTAGTAGATTTGGGGCATCGCCATATCGTCTTAAGAACAAATGACCGGCTGTTGTTTCTTCATAGGAATGGAACAGCCTGCATCTCACAAAGGCATATTCTGTTGCGTCGCTGGCCTAAATATCGCCTGGAATTACCCGGGTTCTGTCCAAACTTTTCATTGCCGAAAGGTATTGAACAAGAACACTCGCTCAAGCAATTGATCAAACAATAGGCTGAAAGCGACGTCCACATAGTTAAATCTAACCTTTATATAAACGCATGAATGAATTTAAAGATTACTTTTCAAGCTATCAATTTCAGCTTCTCAGAGCGGCGGCGCGTTTCAGAGATAACACCGGTATTTGCACTAGAGAGCCAAAACCCAAAGATTTCGCAGAACTTGTTAGTGTTCTCATGTCCAAAGGATACTGGGCCGACGAGTTCGCCTATCTGGACAATCCAAACTTAAATCCATTTGAATTCAATTCCGTCGCCAAGAGCTTTCTGTCGCAATTGAACTGGAGGCCATGTAGCGATGAGGTTGAATTTCGTTTTCTAACCGCGAGCTACGCCAAAATCGGCGGCACCAACGATGTGGCGGCTTATTATGCCATCATCCAATGGATGGAAGACGTAGGGCGGGAATTGCACAACAACTTCACGACCAAATTTGTTGCCGACGGAATTGGAGCGGAGCGGATATACGGATGTTTCTATTCTTATTCACCAGTTACAAATTCAGATCTGATTGAAAGTATAATAAATCCACAGACACACGATTGGATAAGAGAAGGTGAAGCACGACCCGTGATCGTGTTTCGCGAATGGATAGCGGCCAACCCAGACGATCTTGAAATATACAAACCAATCGACTTAAGGCTGCTAGAAGAAATGAGAGCTTAGAGGACGATAGACAGTTGGCAGCCCTTGACACCGCTGTCATGAATTAAACACCATGAATTAGGTGAGAGAGAGCACGTTTGGTATGAACTCCCAAGACATGCAGGTCATCGGCCTTTGCCGCTTTTCCTACCCGGCTTTGGGAGGGTTTCAGGTGGAACATGATTCTATAGAAGAGCGCCGCGCTTATCTTTATGCGCCCGAGCGTATGGATGACCGCATGCGGACTTTTGAGACCATCGCCCTGCCCGGCCTCAAGGCGCAGACGGATCAAAATTTTGAATTTCTGATTGTTGTTGGCACCTGTCTTCCGGCCCGATACCGCGAGCAGCTCGAAGCAATGATCACTGATATGCCTCAGGCAAAAATAGTCGCGGAGGATCCTGCAAAACATCGGCCTGTGATGAAGAAGGTCATAAATCGACATCTGCGTGAAAACTCAGAATTGCCCAGCCTGCAATTTCGCCATGATGACGATGACGCGGTGGCGGTGAACTTTATCGAACGGTTCCGAGCAGCTGCGGATGACTGCAGTGGCCTTTTGGCCAAATCAGCCTCGGTTGGCATCGATTTCAACCGAGGATTTTCTGCGCGGCCCACAACACATGGCATGCTATCGGCCCCGTCTTTCATGCCTTATTATGGAGTAGCCCTTGGCATGGCGGTGGCTCCTTTTGTGGATCAAACAATCATGAACTACGGGCACAATAAGATTAACCAGGTTATGCCCACTGTAACCTATACTGATGAAGACATGTTCATTCGCGGGCATAATGACTTCAACGACTCTCGGCAAAAAGCCAATGTGAAGCGGGTGAACCTTCAGCCTCTCGACAAAGAAGGCGAAGCGCATTTCAAGCTCCGTTTCGCCATCGATAGTGATCAGGTACGCGCGGCTTTTGGTTGAGCTTTTCGCGTCTGGGTTTCGCGGTAAATCGTGAAGAGACCGGTGGCGACCAAAATACCAGCGCCCAGCAAGGAGAGCCAATCAGGCCATTCTCCGAAAACCACATAGCCAAGCACCAGCGCCCAGACCAAACTGGTGTAGCGAAACGGAACGACGAAAGCGACTTCGCCGACCCGCATCGCACCAACGGAACAGGCATAAGCGATCCCGACCATCACAGCTGATCCCGTCAAAGCAATCATGTCGGGCAATGACACTGGCACCCAGTCCTGGCCAGCCATAGCCACGTAGCCCGATAAGCCGACACCAAACGCTCCGGCCAATGCAGGAGCGAGGGAATGAGTCTTCTTCGTGATGCGCCGCGCGATCAGATCGCGCGCCGTGACACACGCAACGGCAGCAAGTGCGAGCCACGCCTCAACGGTGATCCCGTTTGGGCCCGGCTTTACAATCAGCAGCATACCGCAGAAACCGATCAAAATGGCAAGCATGCGTCGCCAGCCCAAGGGCTCTTTAAAAAACAATGCAGCACAAAGCGCGACGGACAGGGGCAAGACCAGCAGGATCGCTGTCGCAATTGCCAAGTCCATCCGCAGTAGCGCCGTCAAAAAGAAATAGGCCGCTGCGACTTCACACGCCGCGCGCGCGCTAATCAGCCAGGCATCTCGTCTTTCAATAGGCTGCCTGAACGCACCGACCGACATGGCGGCCACAAACAAAATCAACGTGGTGATCGTCCCACGGATCGCCAGAAGCTGCGGCAGGGACATATTCACGCCCACCCATTTGATGATCGTGTCATTCACCGTAAAGGCAAACATCGCGCCCATCATGAAGAGCGCGCCGCGCAGATTGTCATTTAGAACTGGCATGGGAACCGACCATTGTGGGACCGAGACTGATCCACCCTAATCGCGCAAACCCATGACGCAAGTGACAAAATGTGATGGCCAACATCATTGTCACTAATCCAAATAAAAACCCCGGCGCGATGGCCGGGGTTTTCAAGTCTTTGTGGTCGAAACGATTACTCGTCGCGGCTCTCTGGTGTCTCGATTGGCGCGTCCTCAAACACGTCCGCAGCAGAGAACTCATCCGCAGATGGCGCCGCCAGGGCTGCCGCTGCTTCTGCTTCTTCGCGACGGGCTTCAATCACCACATTGTCACGAGACTGCGCAACTTGGCGAACCGCCTGTGTTGCACCGCCAGTACCGGCTGGGATCAGACGACCCACGATGACGTTTTCTTTCAGACCAACCAGCTTGTCTTTCTTACCTTGGACAGATGCCTCGGTCAGAACGCGTGTGGTTTCCTGGAAGGACGCCGCAGAGATGAAGGAACGGGTCTGCAGGGACGCTTTGGTGATACCCAGCAGGATCGGCTCGCCTTTCGCTGGACGCTTGCCACGGGAAATTGCTTTCTCGTTTGCAGCGTCGAACTCTTGCTTGTCGACATGTTCGCCCTTCAGCAGTGTGGTTTCACCAGAGTCCTGGATCTCCCATTTCTGCAGCATCTGACGTACGATGACTTCGATGTGCTTGTCGTTAATTTTAACACCTTGCAGGCGGTAAACTTCTTGCACTTCGTCGATCATGTAGTCCGCCAGAGCCTCTACACCCATGATAGATAGGATGTCGTGTGGCGCTGGGTTGCCGTCCATGATGTATTCACCCTTCTGGATGAAGTCACCTTCGCCAACTGGGATGTGTTTGCCCTTTGGCACCATGTATTCCACTGGCTCCATGGACTCATCCGCTGGCTCGATCGAGATACGACGCTTGTTCTTGTAGTCGCGGCCAAAGCGCACGTAACCATCGATTTCGGCGATGATCGCGTGGTCTTTTGGACGACGTGCTTCGAACAGTTCCGCAACCCGTGGAAGACCACCGGTGATGTCTTTTGTTTTCGTGCCTTCCCGAGGGATACGCGCGATGACGTCACCAGCTTGAACTTCTTGACCGTCTTCTGCGGACAGGATCGCGTCAACAGACATTGGGTAATGCACTGGGTTGCCCGCATCGTTGCGTACTGGCTCACCATCTGCATCCACCAGAATAATTTCTGGCTTCAGCTCGTTGCCTTTTGGCGCGGAACGCCAGTCGGTCACGATTTTCTGGGTCATACCAGTTGCATCATCGGTGACGTCACGGACAGCAATACCGGACACGAGGTCCACGTATTTGGTCTTACCCGCTTTTTCGGCGATGATTGGCAGAGTGAACGGATCCCATTCAAACAGCTTGTCGCCACGGCCAATGGTCTGGCCATCTTTAACAAACAGTTTGGAACCGTAACCCAGTTTGTGAGTCACACGGGAGTCGCCATTGCCGTCGATGATCTCGAGCTTCATGTTGCGGCCCATAACCAGGATTTCACCCTGCGCGTTCTCCAGCACGTTTGTGCCTTCGAAGCGGATGGTGCCCTCTTGGCTGGCTTCCTGGAAGGACTGCTGACCACCTTGCGCAACACCACCAATGTGGAATGTACGCATTGTCAGCTGTGTACCAGGTTCACCGATGGACTGCGCCGCGATGATGCCCACGGCTTCGCCAGTGTTCACCAATGTACCGCGTGCAAGGTCACGACCGTAACACATCGCACAGACGCCCTCTTCCGCTTCACAAGTCAGCGGCGAACGGATGCGTGCTGAGGCAACGCCCGCTTCATCGATGGAGTCAGACATAAGTTCGTCGATCAGCTGACCTTTGGCGACCAGAACCTCATCAGTGCCCGGACGCATGATGTCTTCTGCAGACACACGGCCCAGAACGCGTTCTGCCAGAGTTGCCACAACTTCACCGTCATTAACCGCTGCTTCCGCAGTGATCGCATTTTCGGTGCCACAGTCGTGCATACGCACGATGCAGTCTTGTGCAACGTCCACCAGACGACGGGTCAGGTAACCAGAGTTCGCTGTTTTCAACGCCGTATCCGACAGACCCTTACGGGCACCGTGGGTGGAGTTGAAGTACTCAAGAACGGTCAGACCTTCTTTAAAGTTCGAGATGATCGGCGTCTCGATGATGTCGCCATTCGGCTTCGCCATCAAACCACGCATCCCGCCCAGCTGTTTCATCTGAGTAACCGAGCCACGCGCACCAGAGTGAGCCATCATGTAAACAGAGTTTGGTTCTGCTTCAGAGCCATCCTCGTCAGTCTTCGCTGCAGAGATGGTGCCCATCATTGCGTCGGTGACTTTGTCGTTACATTTGGACCAAGCATCGACAACTTTGTTGTACTTTTCGCCCTGAGTGATCAGGCCGTCCATGTACTGTTGTTCGAAGTCTTTCACCTGATCACGGGTGTCATCCACGATGGTCCATTTGCCATCAGGGATAACCATGTCGTCCTTACCAAACGAGATGCCCGCCTTGAACGCTTCTTTGAAGCCCATAGACATGATCTGGTCACAGAAGATCACGGACTCTTTCTGACCACAGTAACGGTAGACAGTGTCGATGACTTTCTGAACGTCTTTCTTACGCAGAAGGTCGTTCACCAGGTCAAATGGCGCCTTGTTGTTCTGAGGCAGCAATGCACCCAGCTTCACGCGACCAGGGGTGGTCTCGTAGCGCTTCATGACCTCCAGACCGTTCTCGTCGATCTGAGGGATGCGGGCTTGGATCTTCGCGTGCAGATGCACTTCACCAGAGTCCAAAGCGTGTTCTACCTCTTCCACGGAAGAGAAGACCATGCCTTCACCCTTCATGCCGTCACGCGCGATGGTCACATAGTAGAGACCCAAGATCATATCCTGAGAAGGAACGATGATCGGCGCGCCGTTTGCAGGCGACAGAACGTTGTTGGTGGACATCATCAGAACACGGGCTTCCAGCTGAGCTTCAAGGCTCAGAGGTACGTGAACCGCCATCTGGTCACCGTCGAAGTCCGCGTTAAACGCAGAACAGACAAGCGGGTGCAGCTGGATCGCTTTACCTTCGATCAAGGTCGGTTCGAACGCCTGAATGCCGAGACGGTGCAATGTAGGCGCACGGTTCAGCATGACTGGGTGTTCGCGGATCACCTCATCGAGGATATCCCAAACTTCTGGACGTTCTTTTTCCACCAGTTTCTTGGCTTGCTTCACAGTGGAAGACAGGCCTTTGGCTTCAAGACGGCTGTAGATGAACGGCTTGAACAGCTCGAGCGCCATCTTCTTGGGAAGACCACACTGATGCAGTTTCAGTTCAGGACCGGTCACAATCACGGAACGACCAGAGAAGTCGACGCGTTTACCCAAAAGGTTCTGACGGAAACGACCCTGCTTACCTTTCAGCATATCGGAAAGGGATTTCAGAGGACGTTTGTTCGCACCGGTGATCACGCGGCCACGGCGGCCGTTGTCAAACAGCGCGTCCACAGACTCCTGCAGCATCCGCTTTTCGTTGCGGACGATGATGTCAGGTGCGCGCAGTTCGATCAGACGCTTCAGACGGTTGTTCCGGTTGATCACACGACGATACAGATCGTTCAGGTCAGATGTCGCGAAACGACCACCATCCAGAGGCACCAGTGGGCGCAGTTCTGGTGGGATCACTGGGATCACGGTCATAACCATCCACTCTGGGCGGTTGCCGGATTCCAGGAAGGATTCCACAACTTTCAGACGTTTGATGATCTTCTTTGGCTTCAGCTCGCCGGTTGCTTCGGCCAGTTCCGCACGCAGGTGCTCGGCTTCGGCTTCCAGATCGATCATGGACAGCATGTCACGGATCGCTTCCGCACCGATGTTGGCGGTGAAAGCGTCCATGCCGTATGCGTCTTGGGCATCCATGTACTCTTCTTCGGTCAGCATCTGGCCGTATTGCAGGTCGGTCAGACCCGGCTCGATGACAACGTAGTTTTCAAAGTACAGAACACGTTCCAGATCACGCAATGTCATGTCCAGCATCAGGCCGATGCGGGATGGCAGCGATTTCAGAAACCAGATGTGTGCAACTGGTGCGGCCAGCTCGATGTGACCCATACGCTCGCGACGTACTTTTTGAAGCGTAACTTCAACACCACATTTTTCGCAGACAACGCCGCGGTATTTCATGCGCTTATACTTGCCGCAGAGACATTCGTAGTCTTTGATTGGGCCAAAAATACGCGCGCAGAACAGGCCGTCACGCTCTGGTTTGAACGTACGGTAGTTGATGGTCTCTGGCTTTTTGATTTCGCCGTAAGACCAAGACAGGATCCGCTCTGGGGACGCCAAGGAGACTTTGATTTCGTCAAAGACCTTTGGCGGTGTCAGAGGGTTGAATGGATTATTGGTGATTTCCTGGTTCATTTTGATACCTCAAATTAGTGCGGAAGGGTGGAAGGGAAGAAGGGCCGAGGCCCTTATTCCTCAACCTCCGCATCCAGGAGTTCCATATTCAGGCCAAGACCACGGACTTCTTTCACGAGAACGTTAAAGCTCTCTGGGATGCCCGCTTCGAAGTTGTCTTCGCCCTTAACGATGCTTTCATAGACCTTGGTCCGGCCTGCAACGTCATCCGACTTAACAGTAAGCATTTCCTGCAGGGTGTATGCAGCGCCGTAAGCTTCCAGAGCCCAGACCTCCATTTCTCCGAAACGCTGACCACCAAACTGCGCTTTACCGCCCAATGGCTGCTGAGTAACCAGCGAGTATGGACCAGTGGAACGCGCGTGGATTTTGTCATCCACAAGGTGGTGCAGTTTCAGCAGGTATTTCACACCCACTGTCACAGGACGTGCAAACTGTTCACCGGTACGACCGTCAAACAGGATGGACTGACCAGATTGGTCAAAGCCAGCGCGGACCAGAGCGTCGTTCACGTCGCCCTCTTTCGCACCGTCAAAGACTGGTGTCGCGATTGGAACACCACGGGTCACGTTGCCTGCCGCTTCGATCAGCTGACCTTCATCCATGCCGGCGATGCCTTCGTCATAGACATCTTCGCCATAGGCCAAGGCCATTGCTTCGCGAACCGGTGTCAGATCGCCAGTGCGACGGTAGTCACCCAGAGCGTCGTCAATCTTGATACCCAGACCACGGGCTGCCCAGCCCATGTGAGTTTCAAGGATCTGACCAACGTTCATCCGGGACGGAACGCCCAGTGGGTTCAGACAGAAGTCAACCGGTGTACCATCTTCAAGGAACGGCATGTCTTCCATCGGTACAACCTTGGAAATAACACCTTTGTTCCCGTGACGACCCGCCATCTTATCGCCCGGCTGAAGCTTACGCTTCACGGCGATAAAGACTTTGACCATCTTCATCACACCCGGTGGCAGATCATCGCCACGGCGGACTTTTTCGACCTTGTCTTCAAAGCGCGCGTCCAGAGCACGTTTCTGTGCTTCATACTGTTCGTGCAGGGCTTCAACGATCTGTGCGTCTTGCTCGTCCTTCAGAGCCAACTGCCACCACTGACCGCGGGTCAGCATGGACAGCAGGTCTTCAGTGATCTCGGAGTTCGCTTTGACGCCTTTCGGGCCTTTCACAGCGACTTTGCCGATGATCAGATCGCGCAGACGGGCATAGATGTTACGATCCAAGATCGCCAGCTCGTCGTCACGGTCACGCGCCAGTGCTTCCACTTCTTCGCGTTCGATCTGAAGCGCACGCTCGTCTTTTTCCACACCATGGCGGTTAAAGACGCGAACTTCCACAACGGTACCGAAGTCACCTGGCTTCTCACGCAAAGATGTGTCGCGTACGTCGGATGCTTTCTCACCGAAGATAGCGCGCAGAAGTTTTTCTTCTGGCGTCATTGGGCTTTCGCCCTTCGGTGTGATCTTACCGACCAGAATGTCACCCGGTTCTACATCCGCACCGATGTAAACGATGCCTGCCTCGTCGAGGTTGCGCAGCGCTTCTTCACCGACGTTTGGAATGTCGCGAGTGATTTCTTCTGGCCCAAGCTTCGTGTCACGAGCAGCAACTTCAAACTCTTCGATGTGAACCGAAGTGAAGACGTCGTCGCGCGCGATACGCTCGGAGATCAGGATGGAGTCCTCGTAGTTGTAGCCATTCCAAGGCATAAACGCGACAACCACGTTTTTACCCAAGGACAGTTCACCCAGATCAGTGGATGGGCCGTCAGCAATGACTTCACCTTTGCCAACCGTGTCGCCTACTTTCACCAGCGGACGCTGGTTGATGCAGGTGTTTTGGTTGGAACGCTGGAACTTGCGCAGACGATAGATGTCACCGCCCGCGTCGCCCAGCTCGAGGTCTTCGGTTGCACGAATAACGATACGCTGCGCATCAACTTGGTCGATGATACCCGCGCGTTTCGCCTGGATCGCCGCACCGGAGTCGATCGCAACTTTGCCTTCGATACCAGTCCCGACCAACGGCGCTTCTGCACGCAGCAGAGGAACCGCCTGACGCATCATGTTCGACCCCATCAGGGCGCGGTTCGCGTCGTCGTTTTCAAGGAACGGGATCAAAGATGCCGCAACAGAGACCAACTGTTTCGGAGAAACGTCGATCAGGTCAACAGAACCCACAGACGCCATGGTGTAGTCGCCCGCTTGACGGGTGTTCACCATCTCATTCTGGAATTTGCCCTCAGCATCAAGCTGCGCGTTCGCCTGAGCGACTGTGTGGCGCATCTCTTCAGTCGCGGACATATAGTGCACTTCGTCGGTGACCTGACCGTCAACAACCTTACGATAAGGTGTTTCGATGAAGCCGTATTTATTGACGCGTGCAAATGTCGCCAAAGAGTTGATCAGACCAATGTTTGGACCTTCCGGCGTTTCAATCGGACACATACGACCGTAGTGGGTTGGGTGCACGTCGCGCACCTCAAAGCCAGCACGTTCGCGGGTCAAACCGCCTGGGCCAAGCGCAGACAAGCGACGCTTGTGTGTCACTTCGGACAGCGGGTTGGTTTGGTCCATGAACTGCGACAGCTGCGAAGAGCCGAAGAATTCACGAACAGCCGCCGCTGCTGGTTTCGCGTTGATCAGATCCTGAGGCATGACTGTGTCGATTTCGACAGAAGACATACGCTCTTTGATCGCGCGCTCCATGCGCAGCAGACCCACACGGTATTGGTTTTCCATCAGCTCGCCAACGGAACGCACACGACGGTTGCCGAGGTGGTCGATATCGTCCACGTCGCCTTTACCATCGCGCAGTTCAACCAGCGCTTTGATGCAGGATACGATGTCTTCTTTGCGTAGGGTACGCTGAGTGTCTTCCGCATCCAAAGCCAGACGCATGTTCATCTTCACGCGGCCAACAGCGGAGAGATCATAACGCTCGGAATCAAAGAACAGAGTGTCAAACAGTGCAGACGCCGCTTCAACGGTCGGTGGCTCACCCGGACGCATCACACGGTAGATGTCCATGAGCGCGGTTTCGCGGTTCATGTTCTTATCTTGTGCCAGTGTGTTGCGGATGTATGGACCAACATTGACGTTGTCGATGTCCAGAACTGGAATGTCGGTGATGCCCGCATCCAACAGTTCTTTGACTGTGCCGCCGATGATGTCGCCGTCTTTGTCATATTCAAAGGTCAGCTCGTCGCCTGCTTCGACATAGATCGCGCCGGTTTCTTCGTTGATGATGTCTTTCGCAACGAACTTGCCGGAAATTTGATCGTAAGGCAGCAGAAGTTCAGTGACTTCGCCTGCGTCGATCAGTTTCTTAACCGCACGAGGGGTAACTTTTTTGCCCGCTTCCGCGATCACTTCGCCAGACGCTGCATCAACCAAGTCATATGCTGGACGTGTGCCGCGCACACGCTCTGGGAAGAACTTGGTGACCCAACCTTTGTTCTTATCCAGCTTGAAGTCTACGGTGTTGTAATAGGCGTCACAGATGCCTTCCTGGTCCAGACCCAGTGCATAAAGCAGGGTGGTCACAGGCAGTTTACGACGACGGTCGATACGCGCAAACACGATGTCTTTGGCGTCAAACTCGAAGTCCAGCCAAGAGCCGCGATATGGGATAATGCGGCAAGCAAACAGCAGTTTACCAGACGAGTGTGTTTTGCCTTTGTCGTGATCAAAGAACACGCCAGGAGAGCGGTGCATCTGGGAAACGATCACACGCTCGGTGCCATTTACAACGAATGTGCCGTTTGGAGTCATCAGAGGCATATCGCCCATGAAGACGTCTTGTTCTTTGATGTCTTTGACAGATTTCGCGCCTGTATCTTCATCGATATCAAACACGATCAAACGCAGAGTAACCTTCAGCGGTGCGCTGTAAGTCATGTCGCGTTGCATACATTCTTCAACGTCATACTTCGGCTTTTCAAGCTCGTAGTTGACGAATTCCAGAATGGAGTTTTCGTTAAAGTCCTTAATCGGGAAAACCGACTGGAACACACCTTTGATACCTTCGCCGTCCAGCGGCAGATCGGAATCGCCGGAGCGAAGGAAAAGATCGTAAGAGGATTTTTGAACCTCGATCAGATTCGGCATCTCCAGCACTTCGCGGATTTTGCCGAAATACTTGCGCAAGCGTTTCTGGCCAAGAAAAGTTTGAGCCATGTTCGATGACACCTTTCAATTTCTCATCGGGTCAGCATGCCGTCGGGCTCCGGCACCTTTCCCTTTCGAGACAGACGAATGGATCAATTCCCGGCCCTGTCCCACCAGAGGCCTCCCGATCCGCAAACTCGCCTTAGAAAAACCCCTTTAGAAAAGGGTCTTTCTAAGACAGGTTCGGCAGGGAACGGAAAACCGCACCCTGCCTCACATCAAATCCGGGGATTACCCGGATATGATTACTTAAGCTCGACTTCCGCGCCAGCTGCTTCCAGCTTCGCTTTGATGTCTTCTGCTTCTGCTTTGTCGACGCCTTCTTTGACAGCTTTGCCGCCAGCTTCAACAAGCTCTTTTGCTTCTTTGAGGCCCAGGCCAGTGATGCCGCGGACTTCTTTGATGACGTTGATTTTCTTGTCGCCTGCGGCTTTCAGAATTACGTCAAATTCAGTTTTCTCCTCAGCAGCTGCGCCACCGGCGTCTGCTGCGCCACCAGCAACCATTACGGCGCCGCCAGCAGCTGGCTCGATGCCATACTCGTCTTTGAGGATTGTTTTCAGTTCTTGTGCTTCCAGCAGGGTCAGACCAACGATGCTTTCAGCTAGTGCTTTCAGATCAGCCATTTTAGCTTCTTTCCGTTCTCAAGTTTGTGTTCCAACGTTCAGGCAATTGCCATCACGCGGTTCTCAATTCGTTGCTTACGCAGCTTCCGCCTTGTCTTCGACAGTGGACAGAATGGATGCGATGTTGCTTGCAGGTGCGCCAATTGCGCCAGCGATGTTGGAAGCAGGTGCGCCAAGCATGCCCGCGATAGTAGCAATAAGCTCCTCGCGAGAAGGCATCTTGGACACTGCTGTAACGCCAGCACGATCCAGAGCGTTCTCACCCATGGCACCACCGAGGATCTCGAAGGTGTCATTCTCTTTGGAGTAATCCTCTGCAACTTTAGCAGCTGCAACAGGGTCCTCAGAGTAGGTCAGAACAGTCATACCTGAGAGGTATTCACCCATGCTTTCGCAAGGCTTTCCTTCCAGGGCGATTTTGGCGAGCCGGTTTTTGGCAACACGAACAGCAGCACCGTTTTCGCGTGCTTTCGCGCGCAGGTTCTGCATGTCAGCAACTGTAAGACCCGCGTAGTGTGCAACCACTACAACGCCAGAGCTTTCAAAGATTTGGCCGAGTTCCTCGACGACTTTCTCTTTTTGTGCTCTATCCACAGTTTCACTCCAAATTTGGAAGACTTCCGTCTTCCGGCTCATATTTGCCGGACAACAGCCCGGCGTTCAGGTCCGCAACACGGGGCTGAGCCAATATCACCCGAGGAAATCCTCAGCTAATCTGGTCTTTCCCGTCTCAGGCAAGAAATTAAGTGGGAAGCCCACACTCACCGTCTTGGACGAAACACAAAACAGCGCACGACGAATCGTACGCTGGTTGTGAGCGTTTCATTTAGGATGGATTAAGGGATCGTGCAAGGGCAAAGGCCGATATTCATCGGTCCTTTTTTGAGCTGTCTCGCTCACTTCAGCGGAGAGCAAGCTAACATAATTCGAGCGGCCTGCATAGAGGCGCGTTATGCAGATCAGGATGAACCGCTGAAACTCTGCACAATAAGCTTGAGAAATCATAACAAGGGCCGCGTCGATCTGGCCGCTTTCACTCCCCGTTCAAGATCGATATCGCTCACTTGCGCGGATGTTTTTAAAGGAAACCGCAATGACAGATTTTTTCCCACTCGTTTTCTTGCCATTCAAAATCATAGTGCTCGGCATCGGCGCGTATTTTGCGATCAAATGGCATTTTGACCGCGAGAAAGAAGAAAAGAGAAAAGCTAAGGCGATAACGACACCCAAGGCTTAGGACGTCGGCAAACCCCACCTTTGCGCCTTATGCACCCGAAATTTTTTGATGGCGCACCGCAAGCCGCATCAGTTTTTGAAAATTTGGACAATCGAGCTGTGACTTTTCCGGGCAGTCCGCCACGTGTCGCAGCATATCTCGCAGGTTGGTCAGGCGTTTGATCTGATGATCCAACGCATCTGCACGGGCATGCAGGTCCTCCCGCGGAATATCAGGGGCAATCTTACCCCCAAACAACTCCGCCACGTCTGGCAGCGAAAACCCCGCAAGCTTGCCCAATGAAACCAGCGCAAGTTTAAAGGGAGCCTCGGGGCCGAATTGGCGCCGCATGCCGTTTCGCCCAATCGACTCCACCAAACCGACCTCTTCGTAATAACGGAGCGCAGAAACCGGCAGGCCGCTCATCTTAGAGAGCTCGCCAATGTCATAGGTTGTCATGTCGTTATTCATGCTTGACCTCAAGTTGACTTGAGCTTGTAGCCTGCACTTCCCATTCTTCGATTTCAACCGGAAACAGACACATGACGAACGACGGTTTTTCAACAAAAGCATTCAATCCAGCCCCCGGCCTGCTGTTGGCAGCTACGCTTCTCGTAATGGCGGCGCCAACGGTGAGCCCCGCCCTCCCGGGGCTTGCTGAAAAATTTAAAGATACGCCCTATGTTGACTTAATCACCCGATATCTCGTTGCCGCGCCATCCCTAATGGCTCTACTTTTTGCGCCATTTGCAGGCGCCTTGTCTGATCGCATCGGACATGGTCGCGTATTGAGAATTGGTGTATTGATATTTGGCATTTCAGGCATTGCCGGACTATTCCTGCAACGATTAGACATGATATTGCTCAGCCGTTTTTTTGTCGGCGTTGGTCTCGCAATGGCAATGACAAGCCAAAACGCTCTGATCGGACAATATTACCAAGGAAACGCACGGCAACAGTTCCTCGGGTGGCAGGTGTCTGCTCGAAACTTCAGCGGCCTGTTCTTTGTTTTGTTTGCCGGGTACCTGGCAGTGGCATCGCCACACTACCCCTTTGCGGTGTATGGACTGACGTTTCTGTTCATTCCATTTATCTGGCGCGCCTCCAAAGGGTCCAGTCTCGTTCCACCAATAAAACAGCGGCGTCCACGCCTAAGCTCACCTTGGCTGTTCCCGGTGTATTGGCTGTGCATCTTGCAGATCATCACGCTTGCGCTCTTCTTCATCATGCCTTCACAAATCCCCTTCGCCTTGCGTGACCGTGGATTCACCGACCCAACCCTAACGGGTCACACCATCGGCACTTTAATGATCGCCGGGGCTGTAGCCGGCGCACTCTATGGAAAAACGGTAACGCGTTTTGGAGTGATCCTTACAATCGCCATTGGGTTTGCCTGCTTTGCCGCCGGGTTCGCAACCCTTCTTGCTCAGGGATTGGCCCCAGTCTTCATCGGCCCAGCTTTGATTAGTGCAGGCTATGCGCTCTTAATGGCGTCAAACGCCGGTATTGCGTTGTCACTTGCCCCCCAAGAACACCGTGGTTTTGTCATGGGGTTGTCTTCAAGCGCGATCTTTTTTGGACAGAGCCTGTCCCCACTGATCAGCACACCGATAATCAAAATTGCTGGTTTCCCATTTCTGTTTTCCGCTGCCGGAGTAGTGTCATTGGCTGGCGCGGCAATCGCCGTCTTCTGGCCGAAACGACAGCCCGCAAGCGCAGCGAACTGAGAACAAAAAAGGGCGCTCAAACGAGCGCCCTTTCCTAAATTCTATCGCAAAGCTTATTGCGCTGCTGCGTTGTCCACGTCGATGGAAACGCCTGGGCCCATTGTGGAGCTCAGTGCGATCTTCTTGACGTATGCGCCTTTTGCGCCAGCAGGCTTGGCTTTCAGAACCGCGTCCATGAAGGCACGTACGTTCTCAACCAGCTTGTCTTCACCGAAGGACGCTTTGCCAACGCCCGCGTGTACGACACCCGCTTTTTCAGCTTTGAACTGAACTTCGCCGCCTTTTGCCGCTTCAACAGCCGCTTTTACGTCCATTGTTACGGTGCCAACTTTTGGGTTTGGCATCAGGTTGCGCGGGCCCAGAACTTTACCCAGACGACCAACGATTGGCATCATGTCTGGTGTCGCGATGCAGCGATCAAAGTCCAGGTTACCGCCCTGAATGGATTCCATCAGGTCTTCTGCACCAACGATGTCTGCGCCAGCTGCTTGAGCTTCTTCAGCTTTCGGGCCGCGTGCGAATACCGCTACGCGAACAGATTTACCTGTGCCGTTTGGCAGACCAACAACGCCGCGAACCATTTGGTCTGCGTGACGTGGGTCAACACCAAGACAAACTGCGATTTCTACAGTCTCGTCGAATTTCGCGCCTGCATTGCCTTTGACCAGAGCAACCGCCTCTTCAACGGACAGGTTCTCTTTGCCAGCAAATGCTTCACGTGCTGCGCGGGTACGTTTACCGAGTTTAGCCATGACTTAACCTTTCACCTCGATACCCATGGAGCGTGCGGAGCCCATGATGATTTGCATTGCTGCTTCTACGTCGTTCGCAGTCAGGTCTTTCATTTTCGCTTCCGCGATTTCACGAACCTGCTTAACGGTCACGGATGCAACAACCTCACGACCTGGTGCTTCCGCACCACGAGGACGGTTACGCTTACCAACTGGCTTCAGGCCAGCGGCTTTTTTCAGGTAGTAAGACGCAGGAGGCGTCTTGATGTCCATGGTGAAGGACTTGTCCTGATAATAAGTGATCACGGTTGGGCACGGCGCACCGTTTTCCAGTTCCTGTGTTTTCGCGTTAAACGCTTTACAGAATTCCATGATGTTGATGCCGCGCTGACCCAATGCTGGGCCGACTGGCGGAGATGGGTTCGCTGCGCCCGCAGGGATCTGCAGCTTCATAGTACCAGCAAGCTTCTTAGCCATTTGCTGTTCCTTTCAACGAAGACGGAACGCGTTCCGTCCGGTTTATGTTGCGTGGTCCGACCCAAGATCGCGATCCCGGAATCTCCCACGAGAGAATCTCGCCCGAAGACGATGAGGCCGGTCTTTAAGGGTGAAATTCGGAATCTGCAAGTCTCACAATCAAACCGATTACAAAAAAGGCTTTGGCGCATCGTAGAGTTGAAGCGTAAAACAAGTCAGGCCTGAAAACGGACCAGGCCTCTTCAACCTGGGGGCAGATTGAGCACATCCAAGTCCGTAACAAAAAAACATACGCCAAAACGGCGGTTTAGCTGATGTGCTCGGTCTTCCGAATGTAAGGACGAGACCGTGAACTATTTTAGTTCTGATGAACTTGCGTTTGCTGATGCGGCGCAAAAAACCAATGTTACTGCAGAAAAAGCAGAAAAGTCACAACTTGAACGCCGCTATAAACGCGGATATGACACCCGGCACTTACCGCGGGAAATACGACTAGCTTTACGAGACGCGGAGGCCAGCGATCTTTGGGGCCGGATCCGAGAGGCCGTCCTGACCGTTGCCAGTATTCCGGGCATCGCAATTGCATCGACTGCGCTTATCTTGACGATTTTCAACTCGACTATTCAAAGCAGCATGCAAATCGGTTTGGCTGTTTTCGCTTATCTCGTGGCCTGTACCTTTATTGCCCGCCAACTACGCGGTCTAGAAATCATGGTCCATGACGCTTCCCATCTCACCTGGATCCGCAAGAACCGAAAGCTCAATAACCGCCTTGCGGATATCTTTGTTGGAGCGCCAGTGCTTAGCTCAGTGAGCGCCTACTGGAAATCTCACGCGATCCACCACGGGCACTACGGCTCGCACGAGGATCCGTGCCGCCAACGATTTGCAGAAATGGGGTTAGGAGAGATTGACCTTTCCACCAATTGGAAGATCACCAAAGCAGTCGTCCGTTGGTTGCCAAGCTACAATGCCGCCTATTACCGCGAGATCGGAAGCCATTCTATGATCCAGTGGTTCACCTTCATCACCTGGCACGCCGGTGTAATTGTGACACCAGCAGCGGCCACACTTGTGCTCCTGCTCGGCTTTTCTTTGCAAACCGGTATTGCTTTGGCGATCTTTGGCTGGGTTCTCTTCTGGGTGCTGCCTGCGATGGTTTTTCTACCTGTCATTCGGTCCATCGCTGAATCTGAAGAGCATGATTATGACGCTGGTGGCACAGAGTTTGAAACCACATTCACAAATGATGGCTGGCTACACCAGTTGCTCATCCATCCAAAAAATGATGCCTATCACGTGATCCACCATCTCTTTCCCAACATCCCAGAGAGCCAACATCGTCGGATCCACAAAATGCTGATGGAGCATGACGAAAAGTACCGAAATGCGCTTCGCCGCGGAAAAATCCTGGAAGGTGCATAATGGAAAACGTGAAACGCGCCCCGATCCGGTGAAAGGGGCGCGTTTCGATCAACGTTGTTTGATCAACGCCAACGTAGATTGTCGCGGTTTAGCTGATCCAATGAGGTGATCCCCATCAGTTTCATGTCCCGCTCAATTTCTGTTCTGAAATTGCCCAGAACGCGATCTACCCCAGCTTGCCCAGCAGCAGCCAGTGCATAGAGATACATGCGCCCGCCAGAACAGGCTTTCGCTCCAACGGACAGTGCTTTCATGACATGTGTGCCCCGCTGGATACCGCCCTCACAGATCACGTCGATCTTGTCGCCCACGGCGTCGCAGATCTCTGCCAACTGATCAAACGGCGCGCGGCTGCCATCGAGCTGACGACCACCGTGGTTTGAAACCATGATGCCAGTACATCCGATATCCACAGCACGCTTGGCGTCTTCGACACTCATGATGCCTTTTAGCGCGAACTGACCATTCCACTGGGCACACAGCTTCTCTGCGTCTTTCCAGTTCATGGACTGATCCAACATGGTCGAGAAATACTCACCCACCGAAACGGCGAGATTGGTACCCGCGCTCACGTGTCCGGACAGGTGCGGCATGTCGAACTTTTCTTTGGTGAAGAAATTCCAGGCCCAAGCTGGGTGGGTCGCGAAACTCAGTGCCGACGACGGTGTAAGTTTTGGCGGCGACGTGAAACCCGTACGTAGGTCACGCTCCCTGTTGCCCCCGGTGATGGTGTCCACAGTCAGCGCCATCACTTGGAAATTCGCTGCACGAGCGCGTTCAAGCAACGCATCGTTCAACCCACGGTCTTTATGGAAGTAGAACTGGAACATCTTAGGTCCCGGCGCGAGCTTTTCGATCTCTTCAACCGTTACGGTCGCCAAAGAAGAGACCCCGAACATGGTGCCATGGTTCGTTGCTGCCTTTGCAACGGCACGCTCCCCTTCGTGATGGAACAGGCGCTGCAGCGCAGTCGGCGCGCAGTAGATTGGCATATCCAGCTTCTGCCCCATAACTTCAACGCTCATGTCAACATCGGACACGTCATTCAGGACGCTTGGGACCAGATCGACATCATCAAAAGAACTTGTGTTGCGGCGATATGTGATTTCATCGTCGGCCGCACCGTCGATGTAGTGAAAGATTGGCGACGGCAGGCGTTTTTTTGCAAGCCGGCGGAAATCTTGAAAATTATGACAGTCTGACAGACGCATCTCAAAACACTCCTCATTGGTAATTTCTTATTACCAATTATGGCAATTGCACAAAAGAGCGAACCATTGCAACAAAAAAGGGCCGCGAAATCAATTCGCGACCCCAATCGGTGGTAAAGTTTTCAGTCCACAGCAGGGACAGCCCCTAAAATCCTGAGCATTTCTGGCAATGGCGGCGACTTAATACGATCTGCCTGCCCTACCCCTGCAGCACCAAATTGAATGCGTATACCTGCAGATAGAACACTATCCTCGACGCGGTCCGTGAATGAGCTGCTGCTTGTCTCTTTAACGCTGATGACTGACATGCCGGCATAGGCGGAAGTTGAACTACGAGCTGTGTGACGCAAAACCCGCTCAAATTCCGCACCAACAGAAAGCACTTTCACAGGGTCAGGTGCGCTGCCAGAGTCCAAGTCTTGTTCCCCATCTGCGAAGCTCAGGAAAAAGTTCAAGCTCGTTGCGTCGTCGACTGCGTAAGATGCATGCGCGTCAAACAGAACGGCGTTGGCAAGCGTTTCAGGATCATCCGCATCAGAGTCCAGCACGCCAAGCGTGCCCGAAACGCTCCAGTCCTCACCGTACCAGCCCAGCTGCAAGCCGTAGCTCTTAAAGTCCGCATCCTGGACATCATCCCAGGGGTTGAATGCGACACGACCGGCCGCGACGAAGGCACCAAGGTAGTAGCCATCAAAGTGCTGGCCTGCCTGCAAATTAAACTGGCGGCCCGCGGCATATGTGTCGTTCGTCGGGATGAATCCGTCGATCGTTGTTTTTGCAAAACTGTGGTCGAAGGCAAAACCGCCCTGAAGGGTAAAGCCACCTTCAAACTGGAACGCAGCCATGCCACCAACACGTCCCAACGTAAACTCGTCCAGCTCACGGCCAGTACCACTGGAATTCAGCGCATTACCGCTGCGCCAATCCTGCGCGACGCCAAGATCCAGTTCAAAAACGCTCGTATCCGCGATCAGCGCGCCAGGTGCAAAACCAAGCGCAACCAAACAAAATGTCTTCATGTATTTCATTTTCATCCCCAAGCCGCGTGAGCGCGGCGTAATTCTTATAGCCAGTCGCCTTCGAAAAGAAAAAGCCGCCCGGAAAGGCGGCTCGTTCGATCAATACGGAGCGACTTACGCTTCTTTGGAAACCTGTGTGTATTCCAACTCGACCGGCGTTTCGCGGCCAAAGATAGACACGGTCACTTTCAGACGCTGGTTCTCTTCGTCCACCTCTTCGACCATACCATCGAAACCTTCGAAAGGACCGTCGTTGACTTTGACTTTCTCGCCGACTTCGAAGCTGATCATAAGCTTCGGTGCTTCTTCACCCTCAGCAACACGGCCAAGGATCGCCTGAACTTCAGCGTCACGCATAGGCATCGGGCGGCCTTGCGGACCAAGGAAGCCAGTCACACGGTTGATTGAGCTGATAAGGTGGTACCCTTGGTCGCTCATCTCCATGCGCACTAGAACGTAACCCGGCATGAAGCGGCGCTCGGTAGTCACCTTTTTGCCGCGACGTACTTCGATGACCTCTTCGGTCGGCACAAGTACTTCTTCGATCTGATCTTGAAGACCGCTTTCTTCAGCGGACTGGCGGATCTGCTCGGCGATCTTCTTCTCAAAGTTTGAGAGGACGCTAACAGAGTACCAACGCTTTGCCATATGACCGTTCTTTCTCGTCCGTTCGGCATGCTGCCGACATTCTTAAACCAATGAGGCGTTGCAGCCCCTTTTTTCAGACTCCCAAACAAAATTGCGGCGCGCAATGCGAATCGCCGCGCGCCTGTCTAAGAGTAATGAGTGAACTACCGGGGACGCCCGGCAAATTCAAGAGCTTTGTCTGCGACGAAACCGTCGATAAAACGCTTAGAATGCGTTCAGAACAGCCTCAAGCGCGCTGCGAATACCAATATCAACCAGTGCAAAGAACACTGCTGTGAGTGCAGCCATAACAAAGACCATAACCGTGGTCAGAATGACCTCACGACGGGTCGGCCAGACCACCTTGGAGATCTCTGCGCGCGTTTGTTGAATAAACTGAGCTGGGTTCGTACGGGCCATGTTCTGTCTTCTTTAATAGGATCAGGGGACGACATACGCCCCCTGCGCCTTGAATTCAAGAGTGGCTTTTCGGCACCTCGTCCCGCGCAATTCGAGCCATGCGCGTGGCATAGGCGGATTCGGCCGCCAACTTTTCGGCGTCGCTTTGGATTTGAGGCATATGCAGACCCCCTGTCCATTTCGACGGAAGCTTATCGACTTTGCTCTGCCATTTTTCCATCAGAGACATCACCCGATCCTGCAGAGCGCGGGCCTTAACGGGCTGCTTACGTCGGTAGCGTTTCCAAAACATTTCCCCGTAATGGCGCACGCGATCCGGACCCATAAGAAGAACGGTCAGCGCTCCAAAGAAAACAGCCAGAACAAGAACGGTTGGAATGAACCAAGGCTCCAACAAGATAGCAATGATGATGACCGCAATGGCCAGTCGCCGCGGCGTCAGCCCTCGGAGCACCTCGCGTTTGGTAGGCAGGCGATCACGGATCTTCATCTTTAATATCAACATGTGCATCCGTAGCTTATTGCGTAGATGACGCTTTAAGCGCAGCGCGATGCCCGGTGGCGGGACCTCTCCGACTTCTGATTGGTCGCTATGATGACGTGTACCAACCACGCGATCCTCCTCAGAAATCCCAATGTCTTCGGCCAAAGTCTGGCGGATCAAATCGATGTCAGTGTCCGGTTTAAGAAGCTCAGGCTGGCTTTCTGAATCTATATTGAACGCATCGACTGCGGGCGTCGGTTCTGCGTTGTTATCTAAGAAAGTCGCCGCCTCGAAGCGAGCGGCACTCTTCTCGTCGCGCACCTCAAGCATAACGTCCGCTTTCTCTCCTGTCGCCAAAGCGGAGCTTTCGGAACTGTCGACGTCAGGCTGTCGGTTCTCTTCGATCAACTCTTTGATCACATCGGTCGAGTCGACCACGTTGACCGGAAGCGCCTCTGCGCAGTGGGCCAACGGCGTGTTTTGAGGCGGCGCCGCATTCATCGCATCACAAATGGCCGACTTGACCTCTTCTTGAGGTTTTTCAGGAGAACCATCCGTTACAATCGCTTTGATTGCGTCCAAAGTTTCCTGACTCAGCTCTTGTTCTAGCATCGGAGTGGGTCGTGGGGTCTCTGCCAATTGATCTACCATAGCTCATCCAATCCGCCCCCGGATTCGCGCATTGCGCTTATTTACGGCGAATTTCGGATGTAGGTTTGCCGATTTTGCGCCCGAAATAAGGCAAAAGCATGTCTCTGTTTCCCAAACGGAGACAATGACAATGGTGGAGTCAAATCATCCCGCCAACGCAGCCCAATCACATCTTATTTCGGGGAGACTTGTTCCAAGCGATCCATATCCGTTCCGCAAATTTCTGCTTCGTGGGCCGTTATGTGATCTATTGGCCAATCCCACCAAGCGAGCGACTGCATGCGCTGTGCATCAGTGTCGCTCAGTCTTCGCTTGATAAATTGCGCTGGGTTACCCCCAACAACCGTGTATGGCGCCACATCTTTAGTCACCACAGCACCTGCACCGATAATAGCTCCATCGCCGATGGTCACACCCGGCATCACCATAGCCCCGGTCCCAAACCAGACGTCATTTCCAACTACGGTATCTGGGCCGGACTCAGGTCGACTAGCGCGACCTTCCCAACCGCCCCCAAACACAAGAAATGGAAAGGTTGAAAGCCCATCCATTCGATGGTTGGCGGATGCAGTGATGAACTGAACCCCATGGGCGATCTGGCAGAACTTACCAATGATGAGCCGCTCTGGCGCAAAGTCCCAGAGATAGGGTGCGAGGCGTTGCGCAATATCGGCGGGTTGTTCGAGCGGTTGATGGGCGGACATATATGTATAGTCCCCCACCTCTATCCTCGGATGATCAAGGACAGCTTTCAGAAAGACGGTGCCGCGATGGGATGTGCCATCTTGCAGTTTGATTGGATGCGATTGGTTTGGGGAAGGGAAAGGCATGATAAAGCTCCTGTCAGAATTTCGGTAAATTCAATCAGATCGCGATAATCATCGTCCTTACTCCATCTTGAGAGAATGGCAGGGGCACCAGGGCTCGAACCCGGGACCTACGGTTTTGGAGACCGTCGCTCTACCAACTGAGCTATACCCCTACGGTGACGTTTGGATTAAGAGAGAGTCGGTTGAGGTGCAAGGCAAAAATGGCTACCGCCTGTAATTTCCCTCACAGAATGCTCACGGATCATCACCGGAACCAAAACAGGATTTTTCGTTTCTGTGAATTGGTTGAAACAAACGGCCCCATTTTTTCCAGCACGTTTTTGTTATTTTAGAAAGTTTGGCCGTATTTCTCACGTGACGCTCGCGAAACACTCGCGGATCGACACGCCAGTGATCGCCGTAACACGTTGATTTTTAAATACTCCACATGTCGCCTGCGCCAGTGCACAAGCGCTGGTCACGCCGTATCTGTTTCAAGGAAGAAAAGCGTGATTTGCAGTGTGCGTTTTCGTGAATTCCATCCGGCGGGAGGCGTTCCTAGTTTGATTGGTGTCAGCAAGACAGCTGGCGAAACAAACAAAACCCGATCCCGAAAGGACACACACAATGAAACGTATTCTCGCAACTTCCGCAGCAGCTCTGGTTGTTCTGACTGGCGCAGCGTCCGCAATGACAGCAGCTTCTGCATACGAAGACACTCTGAAACGCTACGCACCTGACGTAGATCTGTCTCAAGTTTCTAACGCTGCAATCCACCACGCAGTGAACGCAATCAATGACGACGGCGACGCGACATTCGTCCAGACGCAACACATCGTACAATCCATTCTGGAAAACGGCTAAGCCACGCCGCCTCTAAAACTCTGCTAAAAAAGGAAACAAACTATGAAACGTATTCTTGCCACTTCCGCAGCAGCCCTAGTTGTTCTGACTGGCGCAGCGTCTGCAATGACCCCAGCCTCTGCATACGAGAACACTTTGAAGCGCTATGCCCCTGATGTTGACTTGTCGCAAGTTTCGAATGCAGCAATCCATCATGCATTGAACGCGATCAACGACGATGGTGATGACAGCTTCGTACAAACTCAGCTGACGGTTCAGTCAATCCTAGAAAAGGGCTAATTCATGGCCCTCCCAGACTCCGCGCTTTCTACTCTCCCAAGAAAGCGCGGGTCAGATTGAAAAAGGCGGCCGGTGAGGCCGCCTTTCATAATTTTTAAAGGTCGATACGGAAACGAGCGAAGCCATCAGGACCTTCGCCAGCCGGTGCGATTTGAACGCCCTCGACATCAGCGGCATAATCTTTTGCCTTAGGTCCAGTATCGAACAAAACCGACGTACCTGGCAGCGGCGCGAATTTCCAATTTGCATCCGCAGACGGGGAAATCGTACCCTGCTCGACAATATAGCGCACAATCACGTCGCGGTTGGTGTCAGGACCTTCAAAGATGATTGTATCGCCTTTCGCGCCCGGGAAGGATCCACCGCCAGAAGCGCGGTAGTTGTTGGTGGCGATGACGAATTTCTGGTCAAGGTCCAACGGTTTACCATCATACATCAGGTTCACGATACGATTGGCATTCGCATCGACTAGATTGCCCTTCGGGTCAAATTTCGAAGGCTGAGAAAGATCAATCTCGTAGGTAACCCCATCGATGACATCGAAGTTGTAGGACGGGAACGCCGGGTTCAGCAGGACTTGCTCTGCTTTCCCTGCTTCCACTTGGTTAAAGATACCTGCTGAACGCTCGAGCCAGTCTTTCACCTGCTGACCATTCACCAGAACCGCACGGGCGGTGTTCGGATAGAGATAAAGGTCAGAAACGTTTTTGATCGCCACATCGCCTTTGGCCACGTCGGTGTAATACTCTGGGCCACCACGGCCGCCCGCTTTGAACGGTGCCGCAGCAGACAGGATAGGCAGGCCTTCGTATTCAGTGCCTTTCATCATCTCTTTGATGTACCAGCTTTGTGCGATGGACACGATCTGAACGGATGGATCATCCGCAACCAGCGCAAAATAGCTATGCAAAGGCGCATCAGTCTTGCCGACCGCACGACGTACATATGCCAGTGTCTCGTCGTGGTCTTTCTGAACCGCATCGAGCACATATTGCTCGCTATCCACCAATGCAGTGATAGACCGGTCTTCATTCCGTTTCGAAATTGGGCGTGCTTCAGATGTGTGGCCCACAACCTTCCACTCGTTGCCCGAGCGCTCGATCATCAGGTCGATGAGACCAAGGTGAGAGCCCCAGAAGCCACCCATGGCAGCTGGTACGCCTTCGATCGTGCCTTTCTCAACATCGACACCAGCAACATCCGCATAGTCTTTGGATGGGAAGACCCGGTGGTGGTGACCCGTGACAATCGCATCAATGCCAGGGATACGCGCCAAAGGTACAGAGGCGTTCTCCATGCCATCGACAGCATCTGTTCCACCAATACCAGAGTGAGACAGCGCAATAATCAGATCCGCACCCTCTTCTTTCATCTGTGGGACATATGCCTGCGCAGTTGCGATGATGTCGCGCGCTTGCACCTTGCCTTCCAGATGGCGACGGTCCCAGTTCATGATCTGAGGCGGCACAAAACCAATCATACCAACCTTGATCTTATGCTTCATACCCGCACCGTCGGTGATCTCTTTTTCGACGATCACATATGGTTTGATCAGCGTTTTGTCTTTGGTGGGGCTGGATCCCGTTTCCAAGGCAACGTTCGCAGAAACGACGGGGAAGTCCGCACCCGCCAAGGATTTCATCAAGAAATCCAGACCATAATTGAATTCATGGTTGCCCAAGGTCGAGGCATCAAATCCGACAACGTTCATTGCTTTGATGACCGGATGCACGTCCCCCTCTTTCAACCCTTTCTCATAAGCGATGTAATCGCCCATTGGATTGCCCTGAAGGAAGTCACCATTGTCCACAAGCAGAGAGTTTGTGGCTTCTGCCCGGATCTCTTTCACAATCGCAGCGGTACGCGCGAGGCCGACCGTGTCGCGCTCTTTGTCGGCGTAATAGTCATATGGGAACACATGCACATGGAGGTCCGTCGTTTCCATAATCCGGAGGTGCGCCTGCGTGGCAGACGCATGGGCGGAGAAAGGATGCAACGCGATAAAACCTGCGCTGGCTGATGCGCCAAGAAATCCGCGGCGGGATAGATTTGATGTCATTTTTGATGTCATCGGGAACTCCATAAAGTCTCAAATATTCAGTTCTGGAAAGAAGCAGTCTCGGTGCAATCTTTCGTGAATGACAAATGATATTTTGATGAAATTGATCAAACGGTCAAATGACGTGGCGGTAACCTGCCGGAGCGACTAATAATTCATCGGCCTAGAAATAAGGGCACCAAAAACAGAAAAGAGCGCCCAAGGCGCTCTTTTCATTGTTTCGATTTAAGACAGCTTAGAAGTAACGCCAGTCGATATAGAAATGCGCCATCGCAAGCGTCAGCAGCATGATTGGGAACGCGTACATCATGAACTTCAGAAAGCCGATCGGCTGTTTTGCTTTTTCTGCAAAAGCTGCCACGGTCAAGTTCGCGCTTGCACCCAAAAGAGTACCGTTGCCACCCAAACATGCACCCAGAGCGAGTGACCACCAAAGTGGTTCGATTGCATCAGGGCCACCAAAAGAGTCTGCTGTAGATTCAATCAGCGGGATCATGGTCGCCACAAACGGGATGTTGTCCAGAAGTGCAGACAAAATGCCCGAAGCCCAGAAGATCAGAAGAGCGGTCATGCGCATGTCACCCTCGGTGAATTCAAGAACCTTATTACCAAAGAACTCAAGCAGACCCACATGCTCCACACCCGCAACAATCACAAAAAGACCGCCGAAGAAGAAGATGGTGATCCATTCCACTTCACCAAAGATGTGGTGAACGGACTCAGATTGCTCTTCGCCGTGCTGGTGACCGTAAGCAAGCAACATCAAAAGACCAGCTCCCGCCAGGGCAGACGTTCCTGGCTGAATGCCATGACCGTGACCTACGATGAAGCCAAGCAGAACCAGCGCCAAAACCGAAAGTGATTTCACGAGTAGCACTTTGTCAGTAATTGCTTCTTTTTCATTGAACTGCATGATCCGGTCACGCGCGGACTGCGGGATCGCAGAAAGCGGTTTCCGGTACATCAGGAAGATGATCAAAGTCAGGACAACGAGACAGATCGCGGAGATCGGAGCAAGGTTGTATACGAACTGCATGAACGACAGGTCTGCCGCGGACCCAATAATAATGTTCGGCGGGTCACCAATCAGCGTGGCGGTACCACCTACGTTCGAGGCCAAAATCTCTGCCAAGAAAAATGGGAACACCTTCGTTTCAAGAGCGTCGGTGATCAGCAATGTGATCGGAGCGATCAAAAGCACCGTCGTCACGTTGTCCAAAAGGGCCGAGAATACCGCTGTAATCAACGTCAGCATGATCAAAATGCCCGTCGGATTTGCTTTCACCCATTTTGAGGACACAATCGCAACATATTGGAAAAGGCCACTTTTTGATGTGATCCCTACGATCACCATCATACCAATCAAAAGCGCAAGCGTGTTTGCATCAACGCCCGCGACGGCTTGCTCTTGGTTGAGAATACCAAACAGCACCATCAATGACGCGCCAAGCATCGCCAGAATAGCACGGTTTACTTTTTCAGTGATCAGAACCGCATAGGTCATGATCAAAATACCAGTTGCGATCCACAGTGGATCAACGCCTAGCATGTCAGCCAAAGAGAACCCCTCTCCGTGACCGGAGGCGTGTATATTTTGAGACATTTTATAAGTCCGATATAAGCGTAAGCGTTACGCGAGTGCTTTTTCGAGCAAAGAGTTGCTGCTGAGAGTACCGACAAAACGGCCCGTGTCTGGATCGACCAGCACAACGTGGCGCTTGTATTTGTAGTAAAGGAAAATGCCTTCCATGATCGGCGTCGTCGGCGCGACCACTGGAATGTTAACCGGGCTCGACATATTGTCCCGCACATTTTCATCACGAAGCGCATCGAGCTGTTCAGCGAAATCTTCTTTAGTCAGGCTCATAAAGCCCAGGCTTCCGATTGGGACCCGCGTGCTTTCCAGATTCATTCCAATTGTCGCCGCCTTCGGCAAAAGCAGCTTCAGCAATGTCGGAGCAGTAAATACCCCGTGGTAGATACCGTTGTCGTCAACAACAGGAAGAAATCGGGCGCGGTGTTGTTTAAACAGTTGGAACGCGTCGCGGACACTGGTGTCTGGCTTTACGGTGATCTGACGATCAGGCGAAACCATGACATCCTGGCATGTCAAAACCATGAAATTTACCTCATGTTTGCTTGTTTGCAGGAATCTTACGGATGATTGGTGAATGGCCTTTGTGGTAAGACCGTTCTGGCTCTCATACCCAAGATTACTGAGACAGTCTTCTAGTCTCATTCCCGTCAGATACTAGTGGGGCCTGCGACTTTTTTGCAGTTGCAGAAAGAATATCTCGAAAATCCCCGATTTATTTTGAATTATGCAAAGTCTTTGGACCGAAATTGATCGGAATCTCCGTCTTTATGAAGCACTTTTTCGCAATTTGGCTTTCACCGAACGACCAGTCGACGAATTACCCCGCAAAGCCACGACTCATTCACGATCAGCCCCGCTCGTCACTAAGACAAAAACTGCCTAAGCAGCCTGCCCTAGCGCCGCATCACCAGTCGCAACAATCCCTTTGTCAAAGAGCCGTGCAATCTCGGAAAAATCCATACCCGCGACTTCCGAAAGGATCTCTTCCGTGTGTTCCCCCAAAGACGGGGCCCGCACGGGTGCATCTCTGAGTGCCTCGGAAAACTCGGCGGGACACGCAGGCACTGGAAAACGGCCCAAGCCGGGCTGATCCAAAATCTCGAACATTGGGTTCTGAGCTGAGAGATCAGCGTCTTGAGCGACCGCTTCTTTCACAGTCCGAAACACCGACCAAGTTAATCCCTGGCGGTCAAAGTCATCAGCAAAATCTGCCAGAGACCGGGCTGCAAACCATGGGCGCAAGAGGGCGGAAATCTGATCCCTCAGGGCCCATCGGTTGGCTTCATCTCCAAGAGACTTGCCTGACTGACGCTCCAGAACTGACATCGCGTCTTCAGACCCGGTCGCCTTTACCAGTCCTCGCCATTGACGATCAGTTAAGCCAATCACCATAACTCGCGTACCATCTGCACACAGAAAGTCCTGCCCATAAGCGCCATAAAGCGCATTGCCGCTTTTCTGCCTTGGGGCATCATTCACGACAGCATCGCCAATCATACCCAAATGGCCCAACGTCGCAGCGGCCACATCCTTAAGCGATAGATCGACATTCTGACCTGTCCCATAGCGCAACCTGTGACGCTCAGCGGCAAGTAAGCTCGCCACGACGAGATTGCCAGAAATCAGGTCCCAAGCGGGTAAGGCATTTGCAACTGGGTCAGCGTACCCTTCTGGCCCAGTGATGTCCGGAATACCGAGCGCGGGATTAACGGTGTAGTCCACCTGCGGGCGCCCATGCCGGTCCCCAGTTAGGGTCACCATAATCATATCTTCTCGGTGCTGAGACAGGGTTTCGTAATCCATCCAGCCCCGGACACGGAGATTGGTCAGAAACAGCCCGGCATCTTCACCCGGAGCCGTCACAATCCGCGTGATAAGCTCGCGACCTTCAGGGGATTTCATATCAACGGCAATGGACTTCTTGCCCTTGTTGAGACCGGCCCAGAAAAGACTGCGCCCGGATGGCGCCAGCGGCAGCCGTCCCGCATCGAGCCCCCCTCCAATTCTGTCAAACCGGATCACCTCTGCGCCCATTTGCGCCAAGGTCATTCCCGCCAGCGGGACCGCGACAAAAGCCGATCCTTCGACAACACGCATTCCATTCAAGATACCCATTACGTCGCCTCCCACATGGCTGTGGCTTGCATGCCCTGATGGCCGTCTTGGCCGGTGCAAAGATTGAGCGCGCCATCTTCTTCGATGGCAGCGATTTCAAGATCAGTGCCGCCAAACATCGGATGCACGCCGCGGTAATGAAAATCGCTGGGAACCACGCCTTTATGCGCAGTCGCGGCCTGCATCAGCAAAGTCGCTTGCAGCGGTCCATGCACAACCAACCCGGGGTAATGCTCTACTTCTTGCGCATATGGCAGATCGTAATGGATGCGATGCGCGTTGTAGGTCACCGCTGAATAGCGAAACAAAAGCGGTGGCGTCATGGCGTGCGCGTACTTGAACACGGGGCGAGACGGCATTGCACGTTTCTTTGGCGCAACGAAAGACGTTGGTAGGTCAAGATAGACGATGTCTTGCCGCTCCTCGATGGCCAGCCCAGCTTGCCCAGAGATGACGTGATCTACCGTCACCAAGACCATATCGCCGCCTGCGGATTCTTTCACTTGGATGTCTCGCACAGTGGATCGTCGCTCTAACGTTTCCCCAACAAGCAAAGGCGCATGAAACCGCAGCGCGCCTCCCGCCCACATGCGGCGCTTCTTGGCCAGAGGCGGAAGCAAACCGCCCATCGGCGGATGCCCGTCGTCGCCCAATTGATCGGTGCCAGTCAGAGGAGGAAACCCCGCCCAATGCCAAAGTGGCGGCAACAGTTCGTTCTCCACTGGAACATCGGTTCCATCCGCTCCAATTGCGGCATGCATGCGGGAAGCATCCAATACGGACACCATGCCAGTCGATGTCTCACTCTGTCCCTTCAATGACAGGATATTCACCTGTTCCATCATACACCTCCCTCGGATTTCATCCATTGAGGTGGGGGATTCAGAGGGTGAAAATCAAATGTTTTTAATGACTTAAATGAATACCGCCGCATACTTATTCGGGGCACAACGGCATACGAAACGGCGATGGGTTTGAGATCAAAGAGCTTTTCTGCACCGCCCGCGATTTCATTCATTTTGCTGCACATGCAGCCTGCGACAGGATTACACACTTCGTACCAAAATGCCGGTTTTGGTGGCTGTCGCAAATGCAGACCTATCTTTCGATTGCCGTGTATTGGATTATTTCGTGGCGACGCCAGTTTCTTTGAGAGTCGCCTTAAATCAGCCCGAGTTGTAACGGTTTGCGTATCAAAAAGCCGGGCAGCGCCCGACCTCGGGTGGGCATCGAGCCGCTCTCGTGAGGCAATTTATCTCTCGGCTTTTGATCGGACAGTGCGTATGGCGAGAGGTTGCGAAAGCGCCCTCGTTTTGGTGAAAGCAAACCTTCGGTTTGAGGGGAGGTCGGGCGCTATCGCCAATTCGCTCTCATTGCGAACATTGCAAAATCAAAGATTTTGCAGCGCCCGAACCGCCCCCACGGGGCGGGCGCTTTGCGCCCTTCCCTCGGTTCGTGCGCAAAGGCAAACAATTTACCGACGAGTCTAGTTGTTTAGAAATTTAAATTGAGGAATGATTTTGATTTTCAAGAACTCTCGAAACGCGATCACAATTGCCGAAATTTCCCAGAAGACCGCGGTAGATTGCGCTAAAAATTTGTTTCATTGCTGCAATGCACTCCTCAAAATATTCATCTTCAAGAGTTGCTTTCTCGCCTATCGACCCCCGTGCTAAATCATTTACCTTTCCAACATAGACTTCATTTATTGTGCCATCTCCATGAACATAAAGATCTCGCGTCGCCTTACTCTCAACAAACTTAAATACCGCCCCCTCTGGCAGCCCGAAACCTAGGACTTTTTCTACATATTGAATGTATTGAGCTGGCCTAGCATACATTGCATCCTTCACTCGCTGCTCCGCCTGTGAATAAACAATATCATCAATGGAAGCTGACTTAATCACCTGCTCAAGAGTAACCGACTTACTAGAATTTGAACCGCTTTGATTTCCCTTTACAGAAATTAGTATTTTTTGGGGATGCGCGCACAGAACTGTTTCAAGAGCTTGCGTTAAGTAACTTTCGGTCAAAGAGATTGCAAAAACTAAAGAGTGCAAAGCCTCGCGCTCTTCAATTCTGCTCCTTATCAGTTTTTTGATGTACGAAGGCTTTCGCCTAATAACAGTGACTTTACTCGACTTCGTTGAGGGAACTTCGTGCTCGTAGGGCTCGGCGCGTCCGATCTGGTCAATTGTATCGCTTAAACTTCTCAGCGCAGTCTTTGCTATCTGAACCTCAACAAAAATATCGTTGATCTGTTTTAATTTAGCCTGATTTAGTCTTCGAAAAGCATCGTATTTTTTAAGATCTTTTAACCGTGATGACTTTGACAACTTTAACTTCCTTTTTTCAAGAGTCCCTTAGGCCTTCCAATGCAAACACAGTGGTTAAAGTCAGAACACACATTTGAACTTGTTTCGAAATAACAAAATCAAGATACTCCCAACTGATCAAATCACCACGGCAAACACTGATTAAATCGAAAAAGGCCGCCCATTGGGCGGCCTTCTCTATTCATAGTCACCTTGTGGCTTTCGGGAGCTTTTGCTTTGAGCAAAAGCCCCTACCGCCTGATAGTGTTTGAGCCCTTACAGGCTCAAGCCACAATCTTACTCAGTGATTTTAGACACAACACCGGAACCAACGG